>JAWSVE010000008.1:0-538779 GCA_033852115.1 Cellvibrionaceae bacterium
TTCATATAGTAACTCTAACGCCCAAGCCAGCCGCGAGCGAAACGAAGTGTAGCGAGTCGGGCCGCGCTTTTTGCGGCGGACTGGGCTTGCTTGTTAAGGTTTTTGCTACCAAGACAAAGGCCTTTTTCTACCGTATACAAAACTAATATCGACAATTTCAAACCTATCACCACTAGGATATAAGTGTATACTCAGCTCGCGCCCCTCAGCTAACGATAGTTTCTGAACCGGGATTAGGGGCGGCATCCCGTTATTGGAAAGCGGCATATATGCCATTCGTTCAATCTCGTATTTACCAATTTTGCCAAAATCCCGAGTATTCACCACGCATTTAGCGTAAAAATACTCAACATCATCAATATATTTGCTTTTTGGGGAAAGTAATTCGGCAAGCTGACGACACTCTCGATTATTTAGATTTTCCACAATTCGCTCTACAAATTCACGAATATTTCCCGACGCAGCTATTTGCTCATTTAGTGATTCGATTTCTTGTTCAACTTCTTTTGGTATCTGAGCAAGCGCTGAAACAGAAATTAATAACGCTAGTATTATTGCGAATCTCATTGTGTAACCTTAACGCTGAGCCAAGGGGCATGCGGCGCGAAGCAGAGCATGTCCCGCGGAGGGCGCGTTTTTTAGCGCCCGGAGTGACTTCGGCGACTTGTTGAATATTATTTTCATTGAATTTTCCCATTCAGAGCTAAAAGCCTAATTATTAGATTTTCACCGATTTCGGCAAATTGCTCTTTGGACAAACTCAAGCTAGAAATAGCATCGCGATCAAATGAAGCAGAAGTGAATAGAAACTCTTTATTCCAAGTTGAAGGATTCTCTCCATCTCGGCAACTGACATCATCAAACGTCAATTTTATCTCGCCACCTTCGTCCTCTATGTAAGCTACTACACCTTCCATTCTTTTAATCTCGTGTATATTTAACGCCTCAGGTTGGGGCGCGACGTCAGGAGCGTCCCAGCCAACGGCGACAACCCTGATTTGTTACGTGTAGCCTTACCGAAGCCTGACATGTTTAGAAACCTTATTTTCTAGCAACCGCACTAAAAAAGGGTCCATGCGATCGTAGTTGTCGGGTATGTCTAGGCAAATAAGGCGCTTACTTGCCAATAACTCTTTGAATTTTTTCTTAACTTTGTTGCGACGGGACTTTTCCATAACAAAAATGATATCGGCCCACTCAATAAGATCACCGCTGATAGGTGTTTCCGCATCTTTGTTGGTACCACAACCAATCGCGGCAATTCCATCATATGCTGAGAATACCTCTTCGCCTGTTGGGCTTCTTAATCTATTCTCGCTACAAACAAATAGTAAATTCATGCTCAGTACAAATTACACGTAACGCCGCAACCAGCGGCGAGCGAAACAACGTGTAGCGAGTCCACCACAAACCGCGCTTTTTGCGGTTTGTGGGCGCTGGGTTGCCTTGTTAAGCATTACTTTCATGTTCCTGCGTTTCGCGAAAATATAGGAAATACAATATTATTACCCATGCAAGCAAAAAGTAACTATAAGAGTTACTTTGAAGTGGATATACAGTAAACGATAATAGTAAATCCAATACTAATGAACTTAAAATTAGGTGCCTACTAATTTTATAGTTAAACAGAAATAGTACGGAACCAACCAAAAAGAACAATTTAACAATTACTGTGCCAATAAACCAAGGTAACTCCATTTTTTGGTGCCAATCAGACCAAAAACTGATATCGATAATATATAGAATACTCGCAACTGCGAAAAAAAAAGCCAGATATTTTTTATATTGCATGACTTTCATGGATGCTTAACGCTCACAGCTGTGGCGGCGCGTCTTTTGCGCCGTCCAGCTGCCTGTGCTTGTTAACACCCTTCGCTGGAAAATCAATGTCGTAGCTATCCCAACTTTTAAAATGATCACTCCAGCTAAGCGTATATTCGCCATTGTTTTTGGATACCCAATAGCCGATTCCTTTGCCCGGTGATTTATACAAGTTCACTTCGCAACCACTGGGACCAGCACTAATGTAGTTAGGGGATACTGAATTAAAGACTTTTGGAATTTCTGGATAGAAATATACACTTTCCTTACCTTTATCCATTAGCGCCTTACATTCACTCACTATCGTCTCGTATTCTCGCGCGCCATGAGCTTTTAGGAGAGCTCTCGCTTCTCGCATGCTATTTGCGGATCCGGAATCCCATACAACTCGAATTAAAACAATTGGCGCAGTTACTATAGCAAGCCCAATTACTAGACCTAATACTAATTCTTTTCTTGTGATTAGTTTCGAGACCATAGAGTGTTAACAGTTTTATTCTGCAGCCTTGTTCATTTATTTATTTGGCTGCGAAGTTTTTTCAGTGAAAATCATTAGACCGATTAATGCTCTTGAAATCAACAGCTTATAGTTGAAGATGAAATGCGCGCCAATAAATATGAGCGTGACGCTCATATAAGACGAACGGTTTTTCGGTTTGGTTATATAGAAACTTTCGTAATTTCAGAGAGTTAGAAATTCTGTCCCGGTGTAAAGTCGGTTTGGCTGCTGAAAAAGGGTGGTGTAGCGTTGATAGGGGTTATAAAAATACTGCAGTGTGTTGTTGTGATAGGTGGTTTGAGAATAAAAAGTGGGTGTATTGCGAGCGAGGGGTGATGGGCCTCGCTCGCATTGAATTGACGTTAGTCTTGCAATACGTCGAGTACGTCGGCCGTAAATTCGGTAATTTTAAAGCCAGCTCTTGGTTGGTCGTAACCGCGTCGTACAACGATGGTGTCTCGTGAAGGAATAATGACGGCATATTGCCCTTGTCCACCACCTGGGGTGTAGGCGTCTTCGGGTAAGCCGGATAAACCGCCGTACAGCCAAAATTGTAATCCGTAGCCACGTCCGCCCATATTGGGTTGCACTGGCCCTTTGCTCCTCACCTGTTGATGCCAGTCTTTCGGAAGAATCTGTTCGCCGTTCCATTGACCTTTGTTCATGTACAACAGACCAAATCGCGCAAAGTCGCGTGCCGTGCTATAGGTTTGCCCCGACATTAAAAAGTCACCGTTCCAATCGCTCGAGGGCGTTGTGCGCGTCATGCCAATTTTCCAAAAAAGCTCGGTAAAGGGCATCGCCCAAAAGGTTTGGTCGTTGTTTACTTTTTCGCGTACGGCCCTGACTGCAAGCATGGTGTCGGGTGGGTTATAGACAAATCGAGTGCCCGGTAATGTGTGCAGGAAGTTGGTCACCGCACGCCCTTCGACAGTAGCGCCATTTGCGTATATGTCCGCTTGTGGGCTGCCATTACCTTCACCGTATAGCCCGCTGCTCATACGCAATAGGTGTTCTAGTGTGATTTGGTGTCGTGGGTCCGCCGGGTTTTGCCAGGCTTGTAGAACGCCCTTTTTCTGAAGTTGTAAACCGTAATCTTTCACTGCGATACCGACTAAGGTTGAAGCAAAACTTTTGGCAGCGGAGTGTGTTTGCGCACCTTTGTGCATGTTGTAGCCGAGGTCGTATTGCTCGGCCACTATCTTACCTTTGTGAACCACGATGACGCCCCAGGTTTTGCCGGAGTAGGTGTTGCCGTCGAAGGCTTTGGCGACCAATGCATCGAGTGCCTGCTGCTGTTTATTGGGAAGTGATCCTCGCGCATTTTGATCGCCAGTCGGCCAGGGTTGATCATCTAAGTTGGGCGCTCGCAGTTTGCTGTTTATTTGCGGTAGCGAAGCCGCTGCACTTAACTCAGCTCCAACGGGCAGTTGCGTACAGCCGAGTACTGGCCGCCAGATCACATGGCGTGGTGGCATGTTGTCGGCGTATTGAATTGAGATTGTTTTATTTTTTTCGTCGATGTGGGTAGTAAACTTTTCTGCGTCGTCTTGTCGTAAAGGGCTGTAATTATCGATGTCTTGAATGGTTTGATTGGCATCCCAGAGGCCGCTGCACAGCGCAATGGCGCGTGTCGCGGCAGCTGAAGAAGCGAAATATAACGGGGTGTCTGGTCGGCCGCGACCGAGTCCGGATGCTTGCCTTCCAGACGCGGATTGCGCCGCTTCACCCGTTGTTCTGCTGATGCCTTCTTGGGCAATCGTGGCTATGGCTAAACAGCTAAGGAAAAATAGGCAGATAAGTTGCTGAATGGCTTTCATGTTCGCCTCTTATTAACGGTGGTGTTGGTGCTAATACACTAGGGTTTGTATACCGCTTATGGGTTGTGTGACGTAATGAATCGTACCAGTGCATCGCCAAATAGCGGATCGCGGGGTGCTTCAATGTGATTGCGCCCAGGAATCACAACGTAGGTGAAGTCCCGCAGCTCGCGCCACATACGATGTGTTTTCGCCAGTGGGAAATCATTACCGCCGTTGAGTGCCAATACAGGGAAGTCAATTTGAGTGAGGTCGACTTCAGGGTTGGGGTGGGGGGCGCCTTTCGGTGCACCTCGCGGTACGCCGTCTGCGCCGGCGCTAAGGTCGATACGAGGAGGGCGCGTGCTGCGGCCGTTGTCTGGATCTTGCGGTGTTTTGCCATGCCATTCCGGCGTTTCTTTAATACCAATCCCCATAACTGAGGCGGTGATGAAACGCTCTGGCGCAATATCAAGTAGCCCCGATGTCGTGGCTCCTCCCATGGAGTATCCACCAATATGGGCTTTCTCTATTTTCAAGTAGTCCATAAAGTCCACAATGTCTTGAATCATGGTACCGGTGCTGCCTTCTGGGCTTGGGCCTGTGTCACCGTGGCCGCGCATGTCGATGGCGATGACGCGGTTAGTTTTTGCAAGTTTTTGTGCAATACCGGGGTTAAACCAGTTTTGAATGGCGGATGATGTCAGGCCGTGGATAAGGATGACGGGTGTTCCTTCGCCCTGTTCGACATAATGGAACTTTGTTCCGTCGCTACCCGTCCATGTGTGATCTGTCCAGGTTTTCTCAGGTTTAACTCGTTCGGGGAGTGGCGCAATTTCTCGTGCCATCGTTTGTGCAACGTTGCCAAAGGTAATGACAATTATCAGCGCTAGGCAGGCGGTTTTAACGTGAGTCGCTATCATTATTATTCTCCGCATTTTGAATGGGTTATTGCAAATAGTTTGTGGTGCAAATCAATTGATGTCGAGTATAAAGCGAGTATTCCTAAATAGCATGTTGTGTGTTGTCAGGAAATTGTTAAGAAACGCAGTGTGGGTGACTTGAGCAGTGTGCCTGTATAGTAAAGGTCTCGATAATAAAACATTGAATGCAGGGAGCGATTTTCTTAGTCTGTGGGATGAAGTTTTAGGTGTTAGCAATTGGGGTTGTGGGGAGAGTAGATGAACGTGTTGCTTGCGCAATTAGAGCGCTATTTTATTGTTGATATCACCGCATTTTTGTTGGGTTTGGGATGTGCTTGGGGGCTCAGCTGGACAACGACGGATTTGGTGTGGAGTTTATGGTTGAGTAGTTTGGTGGTGGGTTACTTAACTATCGTCAGTATTATCGCTAGCGGTGTGTATATCGGTTGGCGTGTGATGGGGCATCCAGAGTTCCCGAGCGATAAGCGAGGGCTTGCACTGGGTATTGGTGGTTTTGCGGGTATTTTCTTTCTGGGCTTTTTTACCCTGCATTTTTGTGGCTTTCACGCCGGTCATGCGACCTTTCTTGCGAGCTTTTTTCCGTTGGATGGGGTTGAGAGTAACACCTTTGGACGCGCATTTATGAATCCCGTCTTACTGTGGAATATTGCGCTCACCCAGCTGCTGCCATTGTTTGGTGTATTTTTAATTCCTGTGGTATTCGCAGAGCGTTACGCTCTATTTGGCCCCCTCAACAAAGCACGGCGCTTGGCTGAAAAGATTCAACAAGATGAGCCATTGTCGGCTGAACATATACTGTCACGCGTCAAAGTGTCTCCCGCACCTGGTCGTCATCAAAGCAAACGTGCGATGTTAGGTAGGCAAAAATCAAAAAATAGTGCCTTCAACGATGTGTTTATCGGCCCTTATAAAAATGTCATCCGCATGCATGTTTTAATATTTGTGTTTGCGGGGCTGAGTTATTTTGAGCTGGAGTCGTTCGGCGTATTTGCGCTGGTTTATGCCGTTTACTTTTTTCCTTGGCGAGTATTACGAAAAAACCAGCAGCAATCTATTGATAATGTTGAGGTATAGATAGGGCAGATATAGATAGGGTCGATATAAAAAAGGCGCTTTGTTTTAAAAGCGCCTTTTTACTTGGATCGAGAAAAAATTTATTTAGAGGATGCCGTTTTTAAACCGCCGAGATCAAGCTCTAAGAAAGAGCCGCCTTCTGCGGCAAGTTTTTTCAAGGTTTCTGCCGGTGCAAACATTGGGTCTTCCGCACCGAGTTCTTCCATTTTCGCTAACACCGCTTTGGCGCCAACAACATCACCCCAATACATTGGGCCGCCTTTGTCGCGTGGCCATCCGTAACCATTTAACCAAACGATATCGATATCTGATGGACGAATCGCTTTGTTCTCTTCGAGAATTTTGACGCCTTCGTTAATCATCGGGTAGATACAGGTTTCGATAATATCTTGTTCGGACATCTCTTGCGGCTCAGCACCGAGCATATCTTTAATGACTTTTTCGGTGACAGGCGATGGAATCGCTTTGCGGTTTTCATCGTAGTCATACCAACCGGCTTTGGTTTTCTGTCCACGGCGATCCATTTCGCAGAGTGCGTCACGAATAGGCAAATGGGTTTTCGCGCCTTTTTGCCAACCAATATCAAGACCGGCCAGGTCAGACATTTGATAAGGGCCCATGCGGAATCCGAACGCATTAATGGCTGCATCCACATCCCAAGGCATCGCGCCTTTTTCTAATAATTTGTTGGCCTGTGCTTGGCGCATGCGCAAGATGCGATTGCCCACAAAGCCTGGAGTCACGCCAACCAAAACGGCAATTTTGCTGATTTTCTTGGCGAGATCCATTGATGTAGCCACGACGTCATCTTGCGTGTGGTCAGCGCGAACGATTTCGAGCAATTTCATGACGTTGGCTGGCGAGAAAAAGTGAAGGCCGATAACATCTTCAGGGCGCTTGGTGACGGAGGCAATCTCATCAATGTTTAGTGCCGAGGTGTTTGTCGCCAAAATAGCGCCTGGCTTCATGATGGCGTCGAGTTCGGTGAAGATAGTCTTTTTCAAGTCCATGTTTTCGAACACTGCTTCGATCACCAAGTCGCAATCCGCAAGATCACCTTTGTCCAAAGTGCCTTTGAAGCGGTTCATACGAATGTCGACTTCTTCGGGTGGGAAGCGGCCTTTATCGGCACTGCGCTGATAGTTGGCGCGTACCACACCTAAACCACGGTCCAGCGCTTCTTGTTGAGTCTCAACAATCACCACCTCATAGCCGGCTGTGGCGAAGTTCATGGCGATACCGCCGCCCATAGTACCAGCACCGATAATGCCGACTTTGCTAATAGGGCGAATTTGAATGTCGGCCGCAAGACCGGGCACGTCCCACGCGTCGGTGGAAGCTTGGTTAACGTAAGCTGCAACAGCTTCGGGTGATGGTTGAGTCATAGAATTAGTCCGAATTGGGTGTTAAAGCAAGAATTTACTAGGTTTTTAAGAGGGGTGAGACGTTACCACAATTGGCTATTTGACGGAATAACGACCTGTAAATGTAGATTTGATAGTCGTCAAATTGTAGGCATTTAGAATCCCGTCGTTGACTGTTAGACTCACCTATTACAATTCTATAAAGCTACAGCTTAACTTAATAAAATTGATTTATAGTCTTATATAAGAATTCAAGTTAGCTGCTATTCGAGGGCGTATTATGTCTAACGAGCAAATAGGCTCTGAGACTTTGACCATAAAAAAACTACTCATCGCCAACCGTGGTGAAATCGCGATTCGTATCGCGCGCACGGCGGCGGACATGAACATCAAAACGGTGGCGATTTTCTCGCGTGACGATGCGACAAACTTACACGTCAAGCGTGCTGATGAATCTTACGCGTTGCCGGGTAGTGGTGCGCGTGCCTATTTAGATATGGAGGCGGTGATCGCTGCCGCTAAATCGACGGGTGCAGATGCGATTCACCCTGGCTACGGGTTTCTTTCAGAGAATGCTGAGTTTGCGCAGCGTGTGGAAGACGCCGGATTAATTTTCGTCGGCCCAACGCCGCAAGCTTTGTCCTTGCTTGGCGATAAAATTGCTGCCAAGCAGCGCGCAGAAGAATTAGGTGTGCCAACCATCCCTGGTACTAGTGAAAATACATCACGAGCTCAAGCTGAAACATTTTTTTCAAGTTTGCCAGCCGGTGCTAGCATGGTAATTAAAGCCGTTGCTGGTGGCGGTGGTCGCGGCATGCGAGTCGTCAATCAACTCGATGATGTAGCGGATGCGTGGCAGCGTTGCCGCTCAGAAGCAGAAGCTGCTTTTGGTGTGGCGGATGTGTATGTTGAACGCTTTTTACCAGCGGTTCGACATATCGAAGTGCAAATTTTGGGAGATGGTCAAGGTGCTTGTATAAATTTCGCTGAGCGTGAATGCACCTTGCAGCGACGACACCAGAAACTTATTGAAATTGCACCAAGTCCTTCGCTAACCGATATTCAGCGTAAAGCACTGGTGGATTATGCTGAAAAAATTGCTAACGGCGTCGGCTATCGTTCGCTAGGCACATTCGAGTTTTTGTTAGCGACTGATAGCGAAAAAGACAATCTGTTTTTTATTGAAGCCAATCCGCGTATCCAAGTTGAGCATACGGTAACGGAAGAAATATTTGATACCGACCTGGTGCGTTGTCAGCTTGCTATTGCGAATGGTAAAGCCTTGGCCGGTCTCTCTCTTCCAGCAATGCCGAAAGGTTATGCTATCCAATCTCGCATTAATATGGAACGTATGGATGGGAGCGCTAACGCGTCACCAACCTGTGGAACGATTTCGATTTATGAACCGCCAACTGGTGCGTCTGTTCGTGTAGATGGGTTTGCGTATTCCGGATATCAAACATCCGCTAGTTTCGACGGCTTGCTCGCGAAAATTATTGTATCTACCGATGTCGATGAATTTTCGACTGCTGTTGCCAAAGCCGCGCGCGCCTTAAGTGAAACGCGTATTGTCGGTTTGGAAACGAATCTCACCTGGTTGCGTGCCTTGTTGTCGCATGTCGATGTTATTAACAACAATGTGTCGACCGGTTTTATTGAAGCAAATGCTGAAGCGCTTTATCAGAGTGCGCAATTATTTGTCGATGAAGAACTCAATACGAATAATCCACAACAAGCTCATCAGGCTGTATTCATTCCTGAAGGGTTAAATGCGGTTGTCGCACCCATGCAGTCAACGGTGGTGTCCTTTAGTGTTCAAATCGGTGATGAGGTAGCCATTGGTCAAGAGCTGGCAATTCTCGAAGCGATGAAGATGGAACATGTTGTTGTTGCGACAACGGCCGGTAAGGTTGTCGATATTATAGCGAGTGTGGGCGAAACGTTAATGGAATCACAGGCGTTTATCGTCGTTGACCCTAGTGACGTTGAGCAGAGTGTGAATGGCGAACTCAGTGATATTGACCTCGATAGAATTCGTGATGACCTACGTGAAGTAGAAGAGCGCCGAGCCTTTGGGCTTGATGAAAATCGGCCAGAGGCAGTGGCAAAACGTCACGCTAAAGGAAAGCAAACCGCGCGCGAAAATCTTGCTCAAATGTGCGACCCCGACTCATTCATCGAATACGGCGAGTTTGCCATTGCAGCCCAGCGTCAGCGTCGCTCGCTAGAAGATCTTATAAAAAATACCAGTGGCGATGGTATTTTAACGGGGCTAGGTTCCATCAACGGTGATTTGTTTGATGAAACGTTATCACGCTGCGCGTTTGCGTTGGGGGATTACATGGTGTTGGCCGGAACGCAAGGTCAGCGTCATCATCGAAAGTTAGATCGACTGTTTCATACCGCTGAGGACTGGAATATTCCGGTCGTTATTTTCGGGGAGGGCGGGGGTGGCCGTCCTGGTGATACGGAGCGCATTACGCATGCCGGTATTTCGAACGGCACCTTTACTTCCTTCGCTAATTTAAGTGGCAAGGTGCCACTAGTGGGTGTTGTTTCTGGCCGTTGCTTTGCGGGCAACGCGGCGTTTCTTGGTTGCTGTGATGTCATCATTGGTGACGAAAGTGCCAACATAGGAATGGCCGGCCCCGCGATGATCGAAGGCGGTGGTTTGGGCGTCTATCCGCCGGAAGCGATTGGTCCGATCGATGAGCAGTGCAAGAATGGTGTGATCGACATACGCGTCAAAGACGAAAAAGAAGCCTGCGAAGTGGTGAAAAAATACCTGTCGTACTTTCAGGGAGCCATTAAAGATTGGCAGGCACCCGATCAGCGAAATCTGCGTCATGTGATCCCTGAAAATCGTTTGCGAGTGTATGAAATTCGCGATGTGATCGACAATCTTGCTGATATTGATTCAGTCTTAGAAATTCGCAAAGAGTTTGGTGTGGGTGTCGTCACTGCGTTTATCCGTATCGAAGGTAAACCGTTTGGCGTTATTGCCAATAATCCAAAACATTTAGGCGGCGCGATTGATGCTGATGCCGCCGATAAGCTCGCCCGCTTTATTCAATTGTGCGATGGCTTTGATATTCCTTTGCTATCGCTTTGCGACTGTCCTGGATTTATGGTGGGGCCCGAAGCCGAGAAAACTGCGTTGGTACGACACGTCTCGCGCGTTTATGTGACGGCGCGTTCCATCACTGTACCGATGTTCGGCGTGGTATTGCGCAAATGCTATGGCCTGGGTGCGATGGCAATGCTCGGCGGCGGTACCCTGGACAATTTCTTCACAGTGTCTTGGCCTACGGGTGAATTTGGGCCGATGGGACTGGAAGGCGCAGTGCGTTTAGGTTTTCGAAAAGAGTTGGATGCAATTGATGACCCCGAAGAGCAAAAAGCATTGTTCGATAAGTTGCTCAATGAAATGTATGAGCAAGGTAAGGCGATGGCCGTTGCGTCTTCTCTTGAGGTGGATGCTGTAATCGATCCCATTGATACTCGCAAAACTATTCTAGCGGGTTTGCGGTCAGCGCAACTCCGTCCGCCACTGTCCGGGCGAAAGCGCCCTTGTATAGATTCTTGGTAGTAGCCAGTCTAATTAAATAAATAAATAAATAAACACATTGGAGAGAGCGATGAGTAACGAATTGTTAGTAGAAAATAAAGATGGCTTGCTGGTGCTGACGATGAACCGCCCCGAGCGACGAAATGCATTAAGCCCAGCACTTTTAGAAAATATGGTGAGCACATTAGCCGCAGCGGCCGATGATCCGAATGTGCGTGCGGTTATGTTAACGGGTGCAGGTGGGCATTTTTGTGCCGGTGGTGATGTCAAGGCAATGAACGAGGGCGCTGGACAAGATTTGCCTTACGGAAATCGACACTACAGTTTGCGTGATCGTATGAACGCATCACGTTTGTTACATCAGATGCCTAAACCCACGATTGCAGCAATCGACGGTGCTGTGGCAGGTGCCGGATTGTCTATGGCGTTAGCGTGTGATTTTCGTGTTTGCTCGACTTCATCAAAAATCACCACAGCGTTTGCCAAAGTAGGTTTGTCCGGAGATTTTGGTGGCAGCTATTTTCTAACGTCTATTGTAGGATCAGCGAAGGCACGTGAACTGTATTTTCTTTCTCCGGTATTAACTGGCGAAGAAGCCTTGGCGATCGGGTTAGTGAATCGCGCTGTTGAACCAGACCAAGTACAAGGGGTCGCACGTGAATTGGCTGAGCAGCTTGCAAACGGTCCCACATTCACCCTGGCTAGAATAAAGCAAAATATTAATCTTGCTGTGAGTGGTGCTAATCTCGCGGATTGTTTTGACCAAGAAGCCAAACACCACATGCAATGTACGTTAACAGAGGATCACAAAGAAGCCGCCGCCGCATTTGTTGAAAAGCGCGCGCCAGTTTTTAAAGGGAAGTGATTTTTTAGCAACACAATATTGTAAAAAAATAGGCCCAAGTAAGGGCCTATTTGAATGATGAACACCAATAGTACTAGCAGCCACCTACCTTGCGAGTTGCGCGTAACCAATTTACCGGCTCATTAAAATAAAACGAGATCGCTGATTCGTCATCATCTTGATGATGTGACTCTGACAACCTTGCCGTTAATGTGTAGATATGATTGGCGTAAATTTTAAAATCTCCAACCTTATGGTGTTCTACGTAGTTGCTTTCCTGGTAGTCGACAACAATGTTATTGGTTGTGATATCGACTAATTTCGCTTGAACAAACCCTTGTATTCCGCGAACTTGAAAGATCATGTAAGCGGTCGTGTTACTGTCCGAACGAAAACGCCATTGAAGAGCGCCTTTTGCGACATGTTTTGGATCTTGGTTTGGGTTCCAAGTTTGTTGACTTGGTGTTGATGGGCTGCCTGGGAAATAAAACTCAGCAATAGTGAATAAATCGAATCCGAAGCTTGAAATATCAGCCGTAGAATTCGCATAAGTGACCACTTCATCAGACGGGGACGACCCGTCTTTAGCCGTGAGTCGGCTATTAGCATCGCGATCAAAATTTAATAGAGGGCCAGAATACGTTGTCTGCTGAGTTAAATTGCCTCCTTCGATGAGCGGTAGCTTTAAACTCGACTTTAAACATAAATGATCCTGGTTAACCGCAATATTTGGAATAGCGTGGCATACTGAAGTGGAGAGGATAAGTAGCGGTATGGCAAAGTATTTCATTTCAAAACTCCTTTTTGAATAAATGATTAGTTGACTAACTAAAGATACTTTTGCACTCAAAGATGGCGAACATGAAGATGCTATAGTTGAACGCCCTTCATCCATAAACGAGCGCAGGCGGTAGGGTATTACGGTTCTCGACAAAATGCCACGATTTGCGAAAGTAAGATTTATACGAATTAAGCATATACGGCAGATGTCACGCGGGGATTCTTGGTGGGTGGCTTTGTTAGAGGTGGAAATGATTGGGGAAGAAAACACTTGGTGAAAGCAACTACTAAAGCCACAGTAATAGCAGCCAAATAAAAAAGGGTGCCTTGAAGGGCACCCTTTTATCTAAATCTGTGTCTGCTTAGTGAAGCTTTGGCTGATAATTTAAAAACAGAATCAAATTCTCAACCGTCGTGACCTTACCGTAATATGGGCTACGTTTAGGGCGAGAAAGTGATCGACCTGTTGCTTGAGCAGCTTCCTCGATCAAATCAACGTCATCATCAAGGTGCAAGTCTTTATGTAACTTGTCAGACAGTTGTAGCGGTACTTCGTGCTCGCAGGGAATATGTTGTTGGAGTAAGTCATAGACCTTACGGACGATGTCTTCTTCAACGCCTTTTGCCGCAAGCGCTCGTTGGAGATCGTCTACACCTAAATCATGTCGGATATCACGCAAGGCTTTAAGATCACCTTCAACATCTGGCGCACGAAGGCGACGCCAAAAGAAAACGCATGTTCCGGAGACAAGCAGTACGCTGGTTAGTAGCGGTTGAAAAACAACCAACAACAAAATCGCTGCGACGATGCTCCACGTAACTACATCAAAGGAAAATCCAGCTACAAACGCCTCTGGTGCTCTTGTTGCTTTCTTCATAAATCACCCTATTTTATTGCGCCCAGCTAATCAGTTTGAGGACATTTAGCTACGGAGGCACTTCCTTATGCAGGGCTTATTTTTGGATTCACAGTATTAATGATAGTCATAATTCAGGAAAAAGTGTAAGAAAAGCGTGACAAAAGTCTCACTTTTCATTGCTTTACAGAGATTTTAGGGTGGTTTGCGGGGGAGTTAGCACTTTTGTCGGCTCAGTCATCAGACGATACGAAGGGGTAATACCTGAGTAAATTACTTTGGTTATTAAAAGGGCTTTTCTATATCACTAATAGCAATTTAAATTCGATTTGTAGGCGCTGTCCAGTAGCCTTATTCTGGCACGCGATTCGTTATTGGTGAATTAAAAGAGTAATTCTTAGACCTAATGGTATGCGGTCTCGGTGGACTGAATGGTTTACCTAGAAAAGCTGTCTGTCGTTATACGACTTTTCAAGCTAACCGAGAGAGGTGTAGCTTGTTTCAAATCGTAGTGGATCTGCTTTGATTTTCCCATGAATGAAGTGCCGCTCAACCTGGGAGGTACGGTCGATATCATCCTTCAACGTAAAACTACCGGTCAGCAACGGCCTACCACAATCGATCCTGCTTTGGTTAATGAGACACGCTATCTCCTCCTATCTATTCAATAAGATCTTTTGCATTGGCATATTGACGTGGGAATTGCCAGCCTGTCATCAGCCTCTTTTTCGATAAAAATATTTAACGGTTTAGTGATTAAGGCACAGGATTTGATTACCGCTAAACAAGAGAAGATTAAATTGAGTGTGTGAAAATAATTTAACACATTGGTTTTTTGACCTTGAAGGAAAAGTGGTACGAAGATGACTTCCGATGAAATTCTTCCAGGAGTAATTGGTCGCAGTGAGGCAGTGCAATCGCTGGCAAAAAAGCTTGAAAAAATTGCGACCGCAGATAGACCCATATTTTTAAATGGGCCGACGGGTTCAGGTAAAGAGCTTTTCGCGCGCGCGATACATGAGCTTAGTGGTCGAAAAGGGCCTTTTGTGGCCGTTAATTGTGGTGCAATTCCTGAAACGCTTTTCGAGTCATTGCTGTTTGGTCATGAGCGCGGCGCATTTACAGGCGCCGATAAAGCGCAAGATGGTTTTTTAGCTGAGGCCGCCGGTGGAACCTTGTTTTTGGATGAAATTGCCGAACTGCCGCTACTTCAACAAACGAAACTACTGCGCGTGCTAGAAACCGGCTGCTATCAGCGGATTGGTGCACAAAAGGAGCAAAAATACACCGGTAGAACATTGGTCGCAACGCATGCAGACTTGCGGCAAAGAATTGAGGAAAAAGCGTTTCGTGAAGACCTATTTTATAGAATCAATACATTTGAAGTATCAATTCCTCCTCTTGAGGCGAGGCGCGAAGATATACCACTTTTGGCGAGCGCATTCGCTCAATCAGTTCCGGGGATAACGTTGAGCGAATGCGCTTTGCGTTATCTTCAGCGGGCCAGTTGGCCGGGTAACGTGAGACAACTGAAAAGCACGGTCGATCGAATATGTATATTGGCAGATGACTCATATATTACGGCAAGCGCTATAGAAGCGATGCAAGAATGCCAGTTCGACGAAAAGCCATTAGAAAACGTGGCTAAAACAGCAATAGCTTTAGCGACTGGAGATAAGATTCGTGCGATGGTTGATGCGCTTGTGAATGAGGCGTTGGCGACCTCAAAAGGGAATAAAACTAAGGCGGCAGAAATGTTAGGTGTTCATAGAAAAGTTATAGAGCGGCGTTGCCAGCGTCAGTCAGAAGTTAGCCCATCGTTAGAGTTGTCTTAAGGGGGCCACATGTTTAGCCGCTGGAAATCTATCAAAAATACTGAGTCGCAAACGAATCCCGACGATGAGCCAGCGGAGGAAAATCAAGAAAGCCGTGCAGTGGCTGAGCTGCAACGACAGCAGGATGTGCGAATGAAGGCGCTTGTGGATGACCTGATTGATAGACAAAACAAAGTGTTGGATCAGCTTCAGCGACGAGCATCAATGCAACAAACGACTTCGTCAGTGGGGGGAGTTGGATTGAAAGACCAAGCTACAGTTTTTGCTGGGGTAGACGCCCAAAATCTAATACTAGAGCGAATGCAATTGGCTGAGAAAAATATAAGAGCCGTGCAAAATGAATGCACTTCGAGCGGAGATAGCGAAGATGGTTAAGGGGTGCAACGTATTTGAAGCAACTATCGATGAGGAGGGAGAGTATGTATGCTTAGGTGATCCCGTGAAGGTCCAGCAGGATGATATTGATGTACCTCAGCATGCTGAACAACTCCGCGATGATCGAGAGAGTGATAGATTGATGACTAATAGCCTTTTTATGGAAAACTATTTGAGGAATGTGCGTGGAGAACAGCATGAACTACTTCGGCAATCACAAAAGGGCTTGTTAGATCTTCAAAAGGAAATACTAAGAAACATTCGCAGAACCTAGTACGTTTTGTCTAACATATCTGCTCTTTGCCGCACTGCACTGGAAAAATGAACCTCAACGATCTAATTGAAAAAACAACGAAGCAACAAAAGCAAGACCTAGCTATATTTCAAACATACTTCAATTCCTCTGGGCAGCTAAAGCAGGCGGCAAAACCTGGTGGAAATGAAGCTTTCGAGTTTATAAAGCAGGTTTTAGATGCTTTTGAGAGTGGACAGAAAAGTCACCTTTCGCCGCCGGAAAATAAACAACTCAAAGCAATGTGGCAGATTCTTATTAACAATGAAAAATATACAGCCGCGCTTGCGAAGGTGATACTGCCCAAAGAGGGAGATCTAGATCAGAAGATAGCTGCGATTATGCATTTTATTGAAACGGAAGAAAGCAAGAGTTAGAAAGTTATATGTCTGAGCAGACTGCGGTTGAAATAATGCAGGCAAGTATCGCGCAGTCTATGGAGCAGGCTGTTCAGGATGCTGTGGATACATTGCGAAACATTAGTACGGTAGAAACGACTGTCATTGGTGTCGCCTCTGCAAAGTGGGTAGCCGAGCCAGAGAATGTGGCCTACGCTGCGATCATAGAAAATGCGCAGGCGAATATTAGTTTCGCTGTTGCTAACTTAACAGCGGTTGGTACGGCTGCGGCATCGGTGATTACTGCGCTAGAAGTCAAGTAGGTCAATAACGTTAGGAGAAAGTAATGAGCGGTGCAAGTAGTAGTGATGGTGCAAAGTCTAAGAATGATCCGGAAACACAGCGGATGTCAGAAGAAGCTCAAGCATTTGTTGAATTGTCCAATAAGCTTCTTAATGAAGCACTTGCAACGTGTCAATTGGAGCCGTTCAAGCCCGTTCCACTTGAGGTTCCGTCTTTAATTAGCCCTGACAAGGAGCCGCCGCCATCAATATCGCAAGAGGCCCTTTGGCAACAGATAAATCAGCTTTACGCAAGCCAGAACACATTATTTTCCTCGGCTGAACACACCACCGAGCGAGATCAATGCGATGAAAGTGACCAGCTTGATGATGTGACTAAGATGTTAGGTATGTGAAGCAGTTCCGCATACTGCCTACGGCAGAACTCGAATGGCTATTCAGTACATCTTTAGAATACCGTAAAAGCTCCAATATAGATGATCTAAAAAGTCTCTTGCCCGCTGTTTACTGGGAGCTTAAGAAATCCCCTGAAAATACTGCCGGCCCTAGGGCTAGTCGAGAGCCGGTTTGTCGAAATGAAAGTGTCATTATTCATGAAACGTTAAGTTATCAATCAACTGTTTTTTCTGAGTTAGTCGCGAAACAACATAATTCTAAGTTACAGCTAATCTATATTCAGCTTGTCCCATCGAAAGCAGTTCTTCCGAATACCATACACCTGCCTGAAGAAAAATTATTTAGCGTAATCTATCCCGTCATGTTAGAGCTGACGATAATTCGACTTTGCCGTTATGCTGAATGTAACGGAGCGCATACGGTTTTTAGTGTTCTGATCAATAAAGACCTCGTGTCTCTATTTGAGAATATGGGCTTTGAAAAAATGAAGTTGAACAAAGGCGATGACCTAAACAGCGTTATTGAATCGGGGGTAAAGCGGTTTCCAATGGATAAAAAATTGGGATTATAAAAACTGGATGATAATTTCCAAAATCCAGCGCAATATGGCCGAATTGTACCTCGATAAATAGCGCATTTGTGGAAGAGATAAATGAATCACTCAAAATACGCGCTGTGCAAGGTGATATTCAGGTTTTGAAATAATTTTAAATTGGCATGCTTGATGCTCAGTAATATGCAGGTGTTTAATCTAGTCGAAGTGTTTTGCTGCGAATAGTATTCAGCACCCATCTAAATACTGAACCTATCTGCAAAGCAGAATAAATTAAATTTGGAGAAAATTATGTCACAAACTGATACTGATAGCGTAAATGGAAAAGTGGTTGATGCGGTTACTATTACCAATACTAAAGTGTTGGCCGAAGCGCCTGCCATGGCTATGGGTAGCCTGTATCAAACTATTGGAAACTCTGTAGCAATGGCTGCTGCGAATGCAGTTTATGCACAGCAACAGGCCAACGTCTCTTATCAAGCAGCTAGCACCCTGGGTGTCACAAAAATGTTTGAGGATAACAAATAATTAGGTGGCCAGTAGCGCTACTAGTTTTTAATTCGAGGAGTAATTTATGAGTCAAACAGATGATGGTGTTAATGGAAAAGTAGTCGATGCAGTGACGATCGCTAACACGAAAGTGTTGGCTGAAGCTCCGTCAATGGCTATGGGTAGTTTATACCAAACTGTTGGTAACTCAGTGGCTATGGCAGCGGCAAATGCCGTCTATGCTCAGCAGCAAGCCAACGTGACTTATCAGGCGGCTAGTACATTGGGTATTACTAAGATGTTTGAATCTAACAAATAGATAAAGCGTAAGTAGTTGTACCTTTTTCTACGAGGAGTAATTCATGAGTCAAACGGATAGTGGTGTTAATGGGAAAATTGTCGACGCTGTGACGATTGCAAACACGAAAGTGTTAGCAGAAGCCCCAGCGATGGCAATGGGAAGTTTGTATCAAACTATTGGTAATTCCGTAGCAATGGCAGCGGCTAATGCTGTGTATGCTCAACAGCAGGCGAATGTGACATATCAGGCTGCGACGACACTCGGTATTACAAAAATGTTCGAGTCAAACAAGTAGTGAAGTAATACGCCGGCATTTTGTGTCGGCGTACTAAAATTACATTGAGGTAAAATTTATGGCGGATTCCGAAAAAGTCATCACAGATTCTAAATCAATAAATAGCGAAGTAGAAGAGAAAAGCATTAACACGCTTCATACGTTATCGCTTGGCGGGCTGGTAAACGCTCAGTCGCTGACTTTGCTAAATAATACGCAGAACCAATACGCCTCTCAGGCGTTATCAAATGCCGCGATGGTTTCGACGTGCCAAAAAATACTACAAAGCTAATTAATCCATATTGTCAAACATTGAGTGTCATACGGAGATAAATGATGGGAACCCCAAATACCAATTCTAGTAAAAATGCAGGTGTGTCCAGCGCAATTGTTGGAAGTTTTGATCCGATTGAGGGGATGCCGGATGATGCAAAAAACACCTGGGCTTTTGAATACAATAAAACGCAAAATACGATTACTTTCCAGATACAAGTAGGTATTACACCTATGATGATCGATAATTCAAGTCAGAATCTACATTCTGAGATACAAGTGGAAGATATCGATCAGCTAATCAATTGGCTGGCAATTGTGAAGATAAATAGCAGTGCAGCGAAGAGTAATAATGGCAACTAGAGGATTCTATTGTGGTTGATTCAAATAATCAGAAACCTAGCGAGCCTCAAGATGGTGTGACATATTTTAATGCGGCCTCAGCCGGTGTTGCGCAGTCTGTGTCCTTAGGTGCTCAAAACTATATCGATGAGATGCGGCATCAAGGTATCGTAAAAATGACGGCGATGGGATCAACGTATGCGAAGTGGCTAGCGAATCCCGAAATAGGCGAGAATATGTATAAACCACTAATAGATTCGTTGAATGAAAATGACCAAAGCAAAATTGATTCAGTGAATACGTTTCTAAAGGAATGTATTGACCTCACTTTGTCACCGAAGGTTGCTGGTGAAGATAGCAAGTAAGAATCGCTGGCTACATTTTTAGAAACGCTTTTAGGCTCCCATGTATGACATCGGAGCCTTTTTTGCAAAGTTGGTTAATCTAGCGAATTTTGAAAACTCTCTATCCCTATGGCCCTAAGGATGGAATCGGTTGCACGTCATAGGGTATCGGTAATCCTTGGTTTTTTTGGGTTGCTTGGCTGTAGAAATCCATAATGACATTGTAAATAAAGTAAAGACGACTTCGCTGCCTGTCTGCTGTTAATTTCTTCTCCGATTGTAGCCACGTAAACTCCAACAAGCTTTCTGCTGGACCAAGCATATACAGCTGCGCGAACTCATCAATCACTTTTTCAAAGCGGCTAGCTAGGAAGATAAGCAAGTTTAGGTGCTCTTCGCTGCTCTCTGGCGTTAGAGTGAAGACGCTGCTGCCCAATAATACTTCTTGCAATGTGTCGGTGGATATTGTGCTGTCAGTCGGCGCATCGTTTATGAACTCGTTGAGGTACTCGAGTGCAATTCTTTGATTGGTCAGCGAAAACTTTGGGGTATCTAAAGTTGTTACATTTTCTGTCTCAGGGTTACTTTGCATCGCCTAATGTACCTACACTTATTGGGTTCACTTGGTTTTTTAGAACTTATATCGACGGTGCGGTCTAACACGCTGGTGTATCGTTATAGGTCCACGGGATGTCGTTATCGTTAGTAAATAGATCATCGTTAGAACATTGCGCGTTGTTATTGTTGTTCGACTTGAGTGGCGGAGGAAGGGGCAGGAACGTGGGTAAAGATCCCTGGCCGTGAACGTCCTGCCAACATTGTACGATGGACGATATGGGTCGCGCTGTGGGTAGCTTATTGAATGAAAGGTAGAATTGATTGATTGCTTCACTGAGAGAAGCAATGCGATCTCTCTTGCACTTAATACTAAAGTGAATATCCGTTAATGCATCCTGTGTGGGCGCGAGCATCTTGATAAGGCTTGACCTAAGCTCTTCGGTAAACGTTCCACCGGCTAATTGTTGTTCTAGTACAGGTAGCTTAAGAGCCCAGGTGGTGAGGCAGCGATAATTATTTTTTTGTTGTGTATTGAGTTCTTCACTAAAAATGGCTTTGATGTTTTCTAGAACCGAAAAAAAATTCGGTATTTCTATTGTTTCCGACATGCGATTTTCCTCTAAAAGATACCTAGCTAGCCGTTTTCGTTATCCACTCCATGCAACTTAGGTGCCTGGTGTCACTATGAATAAGCGATTGTGAAACTTGGCATTCAACTTGCTCTTTTCTCTAAGTTATAACGCTTGTAAGAATCGCCAAACAACGGATAGCCAAAACACCTTGAGTTAAGGATCGACTCGGACATAGTGATGGATAAAGTATGGAACATTCCAAACAAAAATTTCGCCAAATTCAAATCATCCAATGGCAATTGACGACTCGATTAGTGGGATCGAAAGATGGTCAGCATGAATTATGGCAACAACAAGATGCTCGGCCGTCGCTAATAAAACGCGATAGTGGCTTTCGCGGTTTCGTGGATAGTGATGGCGTTTATGAGGCCGTCATGGCGTTGGCGAAACAGCACCCTGAGTTGTTGCGTTGTGACGCGGTAACACGTATCACGACGCTATATGACGTGTTAAGCGCAGCCGTGATTCATGCGGATAGAAATTCCGATGTGCTAAAGGTCTTTATGGCGCCAGATGGGTATTTTTGCGATTCCGAAACAGGTGCATATACGTTGTCGCAAACTCGCCTAATTAAGCACATGTTGCAAGCGATTATTGGTTGCCAAGAGCGATTCGAGAATTGGCTAATTATTCCTGGGACGATTAAGTGGCTCAAAGATGATACGCCCTTTAGCGGTCTGGAAAAATCACTCATCCCTCTGGCGCCGTTAAACAGCAGTGCGGTAGTGCTGTATAGCGGCCGTTTGCCGTTGGTTCATGTCGATGGACGTGAGTCGAATAGCGCCTGCTTTTTTATTGAACCGGTAAACGATCATCCAGGGTTGATAGTACCTAAATCTCCCTGGGGCGGCCTCGACGTCTATGAGCCGGCCGAAGAGCGTCGCCTTCAGGATTTACATCGCCATATATTTGCTATTGGTGGCTTAAGAATTGGCGTCGAAATTAATCAAGAGCAGGCATCGGCTAACAATGGAAACAATGTATTGACGCGTGCATTGAAGAGTATTGGAAAGGCGAAAGAATCGCTTGGATTGCAATTATTGCTGTCGTCTGGGCAGTTACTCAACCCTGAGCACCTTAACATCGAGCAGGGCGGGTTGGCGGCAAGTGTGAATGGTATTGTCGGCTTGGCAGGTGAGCCTGAGCCCATCGAATATCAGATGATTCGTCGAGAGCGCGATGGCGAGTCGTCACGCTTTAGCCAGCAGTTTTTACGCAGAAATTTTGTGCTGCCCGTTCCGTTACAAAATACTGGTAAGCCTGAATCCAGCTACTGTTACAACATGTTGGGGCGAGAAGAGTCGCTACTGTTCAATTATACGTTGGGCATGCTAAGGGTTTTCAAGCCTGTTAGTTCACCGACTTTATTCGAGCACGCAGACGAAGTCGATGTGTTAGAAGCACGATAACGCTATAAAAATATTTGTAAGAGGACTCAGGCCATGTTGAACCAATCTGTTAAACACCGTAATTTGCTATCACCGAGAAAGCGGTCATCACTCATCCGCCTCGAGCCGCTAGATCAGCAACATGGTGCAAAGTTAATTCAATTTCTTGATGAGGAAGTGTGTGAGACGTTGGGCTGTGGTGTGGTTACCAACCTTCATGAAGCTATACACTACATCTACAACCCAAATACTCGGCAGCCGTTCAAATTTTCTATCACCCATCAGGCATTTGGGCTCGTCGGTGTCGTTAGTTTTGGTTGTCAGTATGTGGATGGCTTGGAAGCGGTGATCGGCTACTGGATCGGGAAGCCTTACCAGGGTATGGGTTATGCGAAGGAGTCTGTGTTGACACTGATTGAGATGCTGCGCGGCATGAGTGTGAAGCGAGTGCTGGCCGAGGTGTATCCCGGCAACACTCGCTCCGAGGCGCTGCTCGAAAGTATTGGTTTCCAATGCCCTGACAAGACGGAGCTTGTGAATCAGCAACAGTCTTTCTATCTAACACTGACTCAATAAGGCGCTACATATTGTTGGGGCGAGTCGTAGGTTGACCCAAAATGGCATCAACAGAGCGGACTGTGGCTGCCTGCATGGTGGCGTAGCTAAATAGTTGTGCCTGGACAGACTGAGCCATGCTTTGGCCCGTATTCCATGCAGTAGTCATATAAAGATGGCCCATCGAAACGGCGGGAGACATGCCCACTACTCCCCAATTCAAACAAAAATTTTCATCTTCCATAGTTCTTCCCTCTTTCGCGGTTTGGTAATTAATTTAAAGCCGGACGAAAACGTCCGCCCTGGGCAAAAGAATAGAGCAGATCGTCCACAAAAGATTGAGGCCGGTGCTAAAGGTGACCGAGTGACAGCTAATTATGACGCTGTGACAAATAGCTCGATTCGCTATTTGATTTTGTTACAGGCGGAAGACATCGAGCTTTCAAATTGCTTTAGTGAAGCGCGGTGACTTTGAGATAGGGATTGAAGGGCTGAATGCTGGCTAGAGAGGGATGTGCTGGCTGATACGTTATGGTTTATTAACGCAGGGTCGTCAACTAACTCGCCTTTAAACCAGTCGTAGACGTGCCACAAAGCAGTTTCATTGACTGGCTTGGAAGGCTTGTTTTTGTAGGAAGTCATGAGGAGGCGTTGGCGAACATGCCACAAAAAGCGTGACTATAAAACATGAGACACAGTGTGGCACGTCCAGAGTTGCATGAACTTACGGCTTGCAGGCGTCGGCTAAATAAACCCAGGGATGAACTTTACCGGTGCCGCCATACTTGGCGTAGTAGCGGTTTCTAACTCCCATATCAATCAGGCCGCGTTCTGTATCGATTATCGCTGCTTCGTCGCCTGTGGCTAACTCGATGAAGGCTTCCATGTACATCCAGGCGCTAGGTGTTCGGCCATCTGTTGAAGAAATTCCTCGTGCGTTGTAATACCACCAACCGTTCATCTTTCCGAGTATTTTTTTAGGTCCGTAGTTGCTGTCGCGCATGCTGGCAAAATGGGCTGAATAGCTATTCATCATGCCTATCCAGAGCGCCACATCGTCTTTGTCAGGTTTGCTGAGTGCAACGCCCCATTCGTTAAGTTTAGAAATAACATAAGCGTCTGTGAGGTTGCCGCTAGAACCGACATTATTATCGATGGGGTCGCTTTCACCATTTCCTTGTGCGCTTCGAGAGCCCGGTACCGTAGCATGGCGTCCCCGTGTGTACAGTAGCTCGTAATTTTTTATGTTCCAAACATCACTGGGGATAAGATCGGTTTTGGGGGACAGTGGGTCCCATATAATAACCTCATCTTCAGTCGATGATTTTACGCGTGGCACGACACCATTAAATCCGGATGAGGTCTCGTCAATCGCGTAGATGCCCACATATTCAAGGCTCTTAGCGCCGGGCAAATGCGTGAGTGCTGGCCACCAATCTCCGGTACCGGGGACTGGGTCCAGGGCGCATATTTTTATTTCGAGACTTGGGAACCATTCAGAAAGGTAGTTTGCTGCAATGATGCAGGAAACCCCGCCTCGACTATGTCCGAGCAAGACAACTCGATCGAAGTTTTGTAAAAATAATTCAATTTTAATATTGTCTTCTTCGCTCCAGCGCAAACAAAAGTGGCCCGCTGTTGAGCTGTCGTTATTGTTCCACATGCCGTTATCGGTTTGCGGATACGCTAGATTGGCGCGAGTAAAATTGTCGGTATTTTGCGGTAACCACTCTTCATCGAGTAGCTTGTTTAAATTGCCAACTTCTACCATATGAAATGTGACGCCCAGCATTTCGGCTAGTCCGGCCACAGTAATATATTCGAGAGATGCGCCCGTCACTGAATCATTAATAAACGCAGGGGCGCGCCTACATTCTGCCCAAGAGTCGCCAGTTTCGGGTTCGGATTCGATCGTCCATGCACGGATAGGCAGTAAGTCTCTATTCGTCCCATAGGGCCCACCACAACCATTCATCGTTACTGATAGGTGCTCACCGGGGTTTTTGTCAGAGATCAGTTTGTGGATCTTGCTTGGAACGTACCCCGAGTACGGATTATAGGAATACATTTCCCTCGGCTCACGAAAGACCAGTGCTTGATCTAAAAAACAATCTGTACCTGAATAACACAGAGTAAATGTTGCCATTATTATCTCCTGAATACTTGTAACACATTAGTTTGAGATCTATTGGTCTGATATAAAAAATCTTCCAATTGAAATCGGCTTGAAATGTGTCAGAGCAAAAGCGATACCAAGAAAAATAAAAAGTTAAAATTGTAGGTAGTTGAATGGAGCAGCGATTTAATTTGCCGTGGCGCAGGTGCTGTAGATGGCTGCCGGTAATTGGCTGATGTTTTAATTGGTTGTGCGATGATTGTATCTGGACGTAATCAACCACTTTCGTTTATAAAAGTTCCGTATTGCTCCATGTTAGCGGTTATGCTGCATTCATAAATTCGATGTTTACCTAAATGTAATTCAATGGCAGCCAAGAGACGAATGATTGTCTTTGCGTCATGAAGATCTGTTTCTGCGTCAATTCTGGACGATATCGTCCGCTGGAAGGCTATAATCTTTTTGTTGAGGTATGTCGGCCAAAAGGCTTGGTTCATGTTGACTCTATAAAAGGTAAGACCATGGAAAATTCGGTGGATGTGTTTAATTCAATTGGTGCGAGCTTTGATTCCTCTGGAAAAGATAAATCGACGAATCCCAATAGGTGGGAATTTCGTTTTGATCAAGGGAAAAATGAAATTAGTCTCGATGTTACTTTAGTCGCTAAAGAGGTAGTGATTGTTGGTGAATGCGGATGCAACCTGAAATCGAGTTTGAAAAAGAGCGATGTATCTCAATTGATTCAATGGTTGTATAGAGTAAAAACGATACTCAATGATTGATAGTATCTATCGGTGCCCGAGGGTCCCATTTCCTGGGAAGGGCACCGAAAGGATTAGGTTCTATACGCGTTCGCTTTTATCTTGCTCGATTTCACTGTCTTTTGTGTCATCAACGGTAATCAACATATTTCTCGCCTTGCTTGGTGATATGCCAAATTCTGATTTATACGCTCGCGAAAAATTTGCAGGATCACTGAAGCCAAATTGATAGGTGACCGACTGAACGCTGGCACCTGAATAGCAAAGTGCATCGCGTGCCATAAATAATCGTTTCTGTTTAAACCAAGAAAAAACTCCACACCCGTGAACCGCTTTGAAAGCAACAGCCAAACTATTTCGGTTTGTACCGACTGCTTTGGCGATAGACGCCAAGCTGTGTGCTTTGCTGACATTTTCTAAAAGGTAATCAGCACACTCTTTACTAAGCTTGATGTGATTTGGGTTTAGTTTTGCGGGTATTTGGATAAACTGATCGGTCTGTGAGAATTCGTTGAATGAATGCCTTGCGAAAATATTTGAAAACCGAAAAGTAAGTTGTTTTTCAATAATGGGAAAGTGTAAATATTCGTCGAAGTTATGCTCGTAAATACTGTGAACCGGGTTTTGTTGATGGTTTATTAGCGCAAAGATCGGAATGGATGCCGCTCCCAGACTTGGGTGTGAACGAAGGACAGTTTTATTGCTGGTATGGTCTACGACTATCAGATGTGAATTCGGCAGTTTGCGAAAACTGAATCGCTAGCTGCGACTTGTTTCACTTCAGCGCCAAACGGGTAGCTATAGTGCGTTAGCGCCTCTAGGTGAAGATGGTTGTTACCGATGTATGCTATCTGATATTTCACGTTGTTCTCCTAGAATAGTTGTTGTTTTTATAGAGCTCTACATGAGCCTTTCTAGAATTTAACACATCACATTGAGCAATGGACGTGGTGTCAGAGGTCGGAAAGAAATATTGTCAGAAAATTCCCAAATATGAAAACTGTGCCAACATTCTTATAAAACGATGTGCTTTATGTTTATTTGTTGTTGGCTATTTTTTAATTTGGGGGCAGCGTTCTCATTGATCGTGTAAAAGCTAGTCTACGCTTGATGGGGTAAAAAGGGTGAAGCGTGCTGGATAGGGCCCAGCACGCTAGTAAGGTATTTTGTGATATCTGCCATTTGTGATATCTGCCAGTGTCCTTGTATCTATGAATGTAGCTTCCCTGGGGGCGAGATAGGTAACTGAGATCTATTTTTTTGATGGCTTAAATGCCAACAAAACATTTCCAGGGGTTTGATTAAATAACGCATAACCTGATTGCACTAACAGCAAGCCGTTGGTAGCAACAATAGTGGCGTTATCAATGCTTCCACCTCGTGCTTTAATGCCATTGATGCTTTCAAATTCACGTGCCGTGTTAAATTCAAAAAGTGTTTCGCCGGTCTTCACATCGAACCCGAATAACCTACCATCAATACTGCCTGTGACCACCGCACCTTCTATTATTGTGGGTGCTCCGCTGAACCCTAGTCGATTTTTACAATTGATAACGTAATTGGCGCGCGGGCCATCACAGTTGGGTTGGGTTTGATAGGTCCATTGACGTTTGCCATCTTTAAGCGTGACAGCATGAATCCCTGGCTTCTCGGGGCCTTTTGTACCGCGTGGATAGGCGCGGTTGATTGGCGCATAGACTTGGTTGCCATCGGTCGCGATACCCCAGTGAATTCCGCCACCGGGTGACCCTTCACCGAATTGAGCTTGCCATTGCACAATACCTTTGCCTTCTTTCAGGGAAGCGTCTGGATCAAGTGCCCACAACGTGCCGGACTTTTGTCCTCCCAGCAAAATATCTTTGCCGTTTGCTTGTTCTGCCAAAATGAGGGAGGCGCCGAAGTCGACGTCTAGATACACAGTATCGTCTTCGCAATTGAGGGTTTTACGGTATGCACAACCGGCGAGGAAAATATCATTTGCGGTGGCTTGAAAACTCCACACAATTTTGCCAGTTTTTAGTTCGATCGCGAGAATTGCGTCAGTATGTTTGTGCGCGGGCGCTGAAGTTGCTTCCCCTGTGCCCACATAAAGTAAACCGCGCTTGTCGTCGATGACAGGAGAATTCCAAATCGGAGCCCCGGAAGGTCCCCACAGCATTTGGCCGTCACCTCGATCACGAACAGGCTTCGCGTCTTCCATTGTATGAGCTTCCCACAGGCGCTCGCCTGATGTTGCATCGAGCGCAACCACCATGCCGTGGGTTGAGCAGCAAACATAGCTTTCAATCGCACCTTGCATGATTTCGTTTTGTGAAACCGGAACATAAACGACACCGTCGTGGATCGCAGGCGTGCCGGTACCTAACGATAATTTGAATTGTCCGAGTTGTTCTTTCCAAAGGCGCTCACCGGTGGTGGCATCGATCACGTGTACGGCAGCGTTATAATCATTAATGGCTATAATTTTACGGCCATTTTTCTGTTCTCCGAACGCGGCACCACTGCGTAAAATAGAGCCGCTTTCGTATACCCAGTGTACGCAGGGTGATTCAGGGTTTTCTAAATCAATGGCATAGACTTTGGCATTTTCGGCAACGGGCAAATACATCATGTTATCGACAATAGCGGGTTGTGAACGCATGCCTGTAACACCAGGAAATGCCATTACCCAGGCCAATTCGATTTGATTTAACTCGGTGCCTTCAAACCCAGCCTGTGCAGCGGTTAAGTTGCGTTGATTGCGTAAATCGAATCCAAAGCCTCGCACACTGACTTCGTCATAATTGATCGCGCGAGCTGGAGATTTATCGCAGCGCATTGATGCTATCCACTCATCACCTTCGGTTTCTGCTGTGAGAAACCCGACCAAGTCACTACGTTGTGTGATGTTCAAAGCGTTTCCTTGAGCGACCATCTTGCCGCTGGTCAGAGCCGCTGTGATGGTACCAGCCGTCATTTGCGTGAGAGTGTCAAATGACGGGGCTCGTGTTTCTTCAGGTCGGTCATGGCAAACAGCGCAATGTTGCTGATAGACCTTTGAGCCAGGGTGTTCAGGCGCCTCCTCTAGAGAGTGGCTGCTGGCAACAAACAGCAGGCTCAAATAAAAGGTGGCGGCAGCATAGAGGGATGATCGGGGCGTTAATGTGCGATAACGGCGGAACGGCATAGTGAAACTCTGGATTGCTAAACGTTATTGTTAGGCCCACTAGTATCAGGATTAAGTGGTGCCTACGGAAACGCTACGGGGTAAAGAATTGAAAATGTATGGATGCCTTAGTGTAGGTTGGCTGAAGACGATGTTGAATCAGTCGAAATATGCATGACCTTGTCACGGCCACTCGACTTTGCTCGGTACAATTGAGCATCGGCTTGATCCACAAGGTTTGTGTATGCATCGAGGCATTTATCTCGGCGTTGACGAGTATCTCTTACGCCAACTCCAGAAGGCTGGAGATATCCCACACCGATACTGATCGTGAGTGTTAGCTCCTTGTCATCGACGGAGAACCTATGCTCTTTGATACTGGTTCGAATAGTCTCGGCAATGTGCAGGACGCCCTCAATGGGGGTGTCAGGAAGGACAATCGCGAATTCTTCGCCGCCGTAGCGAGCCAAAATATCTTGCGGTCTTTGCACGTTGTTCTGAATTACGTTGGCCACATCCGTTAGGCAGCGATCCCCGGTGCTGTGACCGTAGCTGTCATTGATATGTTTGAAGTGATCCACGTCGAGTAGCATAACGGCGAGTGGGGCTTGGTCGCGTTCGCAGCGTCGTACCTCCTTATCGAAGGCCAAATCAAAAGCACGCCGGTTTAACAAACCAGTGAGGCCGTCCGTTTGGCTTAAGACCGTTAATCGTTCGTTCGCTTCCTCCAGCTCTTGTGTTCGTTCTTTAATTCTTTCGTTTAGCTCACCGGTGAGGCGTTGTTGCGCTTCAAGCATCTGCTTCTGAGTGCGGTCGCTTAATTGTTTATCTAGGTTAATTCGGTACGACAAGGTAAACGCTAGCACCATGCTCATGATTGAGATTCCGATATAGGACGAATAAGTGGTGAATGCGTTGCTCGGTAGATGGCCGCTGGATGAAGCGAGAGATATGACGGTTCCTGCATGTGCAATCAGGGCGCCGATTAGCAAGAATTTTGCAGGTGGGTACCCGTCCAACCATCGCATGATATTTGAGTAAACTGTCACTCCAATCGAAATATAAGATGCTGCAAAAACGAGCTTCACGCTCAGAGCGGTTTCCATGAGGGGGCTAATTAACGCGAGGGGAATGCAGGCTATCGCGACAGTCTTCAGTAATTTCCCACAAATCCGTTTGCATTCGTCGCACGCGAGGACGTGATAGGAAAACATCACGCTGGCGAAAATGCTGACATAGTGTGTCACATTTAACAGTCGCTCGAATCGCTCGGGGTTTTCGGGAAATAGATAATTTGCAGTCACTCCTTGCAGTGAAAGATAAATCCCCATCAGCGAGAAGCAAAAAAGTGAGTAATAAAAGTAGGCTATTTCTTTGGTAGAGAAATAGATAATCAAATGGTACGCGGCGATACTAAGAAGCAGCCCAAAGAACGTCCCTAGCCATAAGGCAGACACGTTGTTTGATTCGATGTAGGCGTTCTGTGTCGATAGGGTTATAGGTATGAGCAGTAAGCTTTTAGATCGTGCATACAGATAGGCTTGCACGGTGCTGTTGGCTGGTACATCAAACGAAAATAATAATGCCGAGTGGTCGAGGGGCCGGGATGCCGCCGGTGTTTCAGCGCCTGTATGAAGCGCGCGAAATCCTTCTGCCTTCGGAGACTTTGGTGGCTGGGAGAGGTATAGAGTGGCTTCGGTGATTAGCGGCGACCCGAGCTCAACAATCAGAGGTAGATCTTGTGAGGTGGGGTTTTCAAGCTCAAAACGAACCCAGTAAGCGGACCCGGAAAAGCCAAAACTCAGTACATCCTGGCGCGATATTCCCCAGCTCTGAGAGTGAATTGCGCCATCTAGCGTCAAACTAGCGGTTGGGTCTTCGAGAATCTCCAAGCCTTGCCCAAGTGATAGCCTTGTAAATTCGTTCGAAAGCACCACGTTAGCCATGGTGGGAGCGCTAATTGTTAGGCAGAGCCATAGTAATAGGATGTACCGGTACCGCATGGGACTCCAAAGGGGTTCGATCTCTGGGTATTCTCGTAAGAATTTGCTGATTGATACTAGTGAGTTTAGACGAGCGAGAGGGATTTTTACGGCAGCGGTAGATTAGATAGAAATGAGCGGACAAAAAAGAAGGGGTAAGCCCAACGGCTTACCCCTTCTTGGTGTTACCTTAGCGTCGAACGCTTAAACAGCAACGATGTTTTCAGCTTGTGGGCCTTTTTGACCTTGAGTTACAGTGAACTCAACTTGTTGGCCTTCAGCGAGAGTTTTAAAGCCTGAACCTTGGATGGCGCTGAAGTGAGCGAAAACGTCTGGACCGCCTTCTTGCTCGATGAAGCCAAAACCTTTTGATTCGTTAAACCACTTAACTGTGCCTTTTACTGTATCTGACATAAAAAATTTCCTGAATTAGGGTATTAAAAAATGGTGTTCAATTTAGCCTCTATCGGGGCTTGAACGGTTGTGCCAAAAATAGAGTCTGGATTTTCTTACTATCAGGACGAGGTCTTACAGGTAAAACGACGAAGATGGAGTACTTAAATCGTAGGCTTACTTTCTAGCTACGGGTCACTTTATAGGCGTTTTAGAGGATTGTCGAGGCTTTCTTGTATGGAAACACGGTGATAAGTGACAGAATGTTGCAAGTTATCGATTTTGTGATGATCTATGCAGCAAAATTGTAATATTGGAGAGCGTCGACGGGTTCTTTTTTACTGGTTAAGCACCTTAACTATGTTTGATGGTACTCGCTAAATCTCTTCATGCGCCTTTTCTGTGCGTCATTTCGTTGAGGCGTTGTGCCTCCTTAAAATTTCGCCTAGAGTCTTCGGCGCCTAGATAGAATATTTAGTCATTACCAGTGAGTATTAACTGCGAGGATTTAATGGATACGGATTTAGTGTTTCCCATGTTTGCCATGGTGTTGTTAAGCGGCCTGACGGTGTTTGGTCTTTTTTTTAGTCGCTTGAGCGCGGTGTCGAGCGGCTCAACGCCAATAACCTATTACAAGACATACAACGGCCCCTCTCAAGAGGATCGGCGGAGCCAGCAGTTGTCTCGGAATGTGACTAATCAATTTGAAGCACCGGTGTTATTTTATGCGGCGTGCTTGGCGGCGCTTGTTGTGCAAAAAACGGGAGTGGTTTTCCTTTGCTTGGCGTGGGCGTATGTTGGTTTACGTATTCTGCATACACTTATTCATATCACCAGTAATAAGATTCCGTTGCGATTGGGAAGTTATATGGCTAGCTGGTTTGTACTTCTGGCCATGTGGATTTCGTTAGCGTGGATTTGTTTTAGCGCATAACCACATAGCAAAAAGTAACGTATCTGTTGTAGGAGGCTATTAAGTGAGCCAGACAGTAAAGGGGCCCGACGGAAAGCCACGGTGTGGTTGGTGTGGATCAGTTGATGAATTTTTTCCTTACCATGATAACGAGTGGGGCTTTCCTGTTGATGATGATGTACGACTGTTCGAAAAGCTATGCCTGGAAGGGTTTCAGTCGGGATTAAGTTGGCGAACGATACTGGCTAAAAGAGAGAACTTTCGCAAAGCCTTTAAAGGTTTTGATTTCAATAAGGTGTCTCGCTTTTCTGAAAAGGACGTCGAGCGGCTTTTGCAGGATGCGGGCATCGTCAGGCATCGCGGAAAGATTGAGGCTGTTATTAACAATGCCCAGCGGGCGAAGGAAATGATCAAAAATCATGGCTCATTAGCGGCGTACTTTTGGTCCTTTGAGCCAGACCCAAAAACCTTGGGTAAGCCTCAATCTGTATCCACCTCTGATGTATCAGTCACGATATCTAAACAGCTAAAAAAGTTGGGCTGGAAGTTTGTTGGGCCGACAACGGTTTACTCTTTCATGCAGGCCATGGGAATGATTAATGATCACGTGAAAGACTGCGTGGTACGCCAGCGAGTTGAAACCGCAAAACGTAAGTTTAAGCGTCCTTCCTAATTCCCGTTGTGGTCATTCTACTTCGCGATCATGGCAATGAGTCGTGAGTCGTCTAGTGCGGCGGTTCTGTGAATAGCGACAGCCTTATAGGCTTCACTATTGACCATTTTCAGAAACACGCCAATGGATGGGTACTGAACGAGAAACACTTCGTCCCATTGCTCGTCACTGGGGCTGATGATGCCTGCCTTCACATTACCAATCCAAAGGCGCTTCGCGCCGACCTTTGCCACTAGCTTTGATGCACCTTCTCTGTATTTGTCGTAGGCCTGGCGACCAGTCATGTTTACCTTTGTATCATCGTAATGCGCTGATTCACTGAATTTCAGCATATTTAGCATTACCACAGGCACGTCTTGCGGTATGTGCGCGAACGGAGATGCTTGCGTGGTGTTGCTCGGTGTTGACGTTTCGGCGGACGCTATGTGACTAAAGCACGTCAGCGCTAGCAGTGTGAAAACAACGTTATGTAGTAACTTAATCATGGAAAACCTCATTCGTGATTTTTTTTCCGTGAGCAGTATAGAGTGACGTGTGTCTCGATGACAATGTTTCTCGGTGACAGTGGACCCGTGTTGTAATGGCGGGTAAAGAACCGCTTTAATTGCTAACCAGTTACACTTAAAAAGCGTCGCGATTTTCGATGTCCAAAGGTGTGGAGTATCCAAGGTGTGGAGTATCCAAGGTGTGGAGTATCCAAGGTGTGGAGTATCCAAGGTGTGGGTAGGCGGGGGGATAAAAGCTCTAAGCAAAACAGGCGCTCCTTAGAGCGCCTGTTTATCGATTAAGATTAAAACGAAGGGTTTAATCTTGAGGGTGTTTTGCTTGTTGGAACGCTTTCACTTCGGCGCGCGCGATGACATTGTGGTGTACTTCATCCGGGCCATCCGCGAAACGTAACGTACGTTGTTGCATGTACATTTCCGACAAGTCAGACCACTGGCTCAAGCCGGTAGCACCGTGAATTTGAATCGCTTGATCAATAATGTTGCACACTTTCTCGGGCACCATTGCTTTTGCCATTGATACCCAAATGCGCGCTTCTTTGTTACCCATCAAGTCCATTGCTTTCGCCGCTTTCAACACCATCAAGCGCATCGCTTCGATTTCGATGCGTGCACGCGAAATGGTTTCCATGTTTTTACCGAGATCAAGAATCTTGCGGTTGAATGCAGTACGAGTGAGGCCACGCTCAATAGCAAGGTTCAATGCTTTTTCGGCATTACCGATGGCGCGCATGCAGTGATGGATACGGCCTGGGCCAAGGCGAATTTGCGAAATTTCGAAACCGCGACCTTCACCCCAAATAACATTCTCCGCAGGTACGCGAACGTTTTCGAGTTTCAAATGCATGTGGCCGTGTGGCGCGTGGTCGTGGCCGAATACTTTCATGGGACCAACAACCGTCAGCCCGGGTGCATCCATGGGTACAAGAATTTGAGATTGTTGACGGAACGTCTCAGCTTCTGGGCTAGTTTTCACCATCAAGATCATGACTTTACAGCGTGGGTCGCCAGCACCTGAGATGTAATACTTCTCCCCATTGATCACCCACTCGCCGTCAACCAATTCTGCACGCGTTTCGATGTTGCGAGCATCAGATGAGGCAACGTGGGGTTCGGTCATGCCAAAACATGAGCGGATTTCACCATTTAACAAAGGCTTCAACCACTGTTCTTTTTGCTCTGGAGTACCTAAACGCTCAAGTACTTCCATGTTGCCGGTATCAGGTGCAGAACAGTTGAGTGTTTGTGGGCCTAGAGGGTATTTACCCAGCTCAATCGCAATGTAGGCGTAATCGAGGTTGCTGAGGCCTTCGCCCGTTTCTGCATCCGGTAGGAAGAAGTTCCAAAGGCCTGCGTCTTTTGCTTTTTTCTTCGCGCCTTCAAGTAATTCTAATTGGCGCGGGTGGTAGGTAAAGCGGTCTTCTTGTTCTTCGCCGAGGCGATAAAACTCTTCTTGAATCGGCGCGACGTTTTCCTCAAGGTGCTTTTTAACGGCATCCAAAAGCGGGCGAGCTTTTTCCGACATCGCCAATTTATTCATGTCGTCATGGGGGGTTAAGTGATTCAAAATGGCTCTCCTCGATGTAGCAATAATAAATAAAAATGATTATTAAAGTGCCGCTCAATTGATACTTGATCTTGTTGACCCGTCCGAGCGCCACCCCTCGAATTTGGGCGAATATTATGGGTGATTTGATGTGCTAAGTCTTCAATCTAAATCAAATAAATACAAAATATTTATACAAAGATTGGTAAATCCATAAGCCACAGTGATTATTTGTTAGCGACTTGATTTATCCTGGGCCAGAATCAAGGTCAAAGCGACGAAAAACGAAAATGCGTACCGCAGAGCAGAATCTGGTTGTTTTCTAAACTTAGGCCGCAGTTTGCCGCTCTTTCATTGAGCGTATTGAGGTCTGATACGGCGATATCGATGGTTGTTAGGCCCGCCAGTTGGCTTTGTTTGCTGGGGGTGCCTTGATCGGGGATGGCGGTAAAGCGAATCGCCATATTGGCGAGGGTTAGCATGAACCCATTGTTGTTCTTATGGTACTTGGACCCAGTAATGGCGGACCATTTTTCGGCCAGTGCAAGCGGGTCGAGCGCTTGGAGTTCTATTGCTTGAATGCTGTACTGAGGTTGATTTTCGGCGATATCTCGCCAGGTAGCCCCGCCAGCGGGTTGCCAGTTGCCTTGAGGGTCAGCTTGTTCGTCCCAGTCAACTTCGAGAAACGCGGCGCCCATGTCACGCGGATGTAGCTGCATGATATTCCAGCTACCACGGTCGGACTCATAAGCCACGCGAACATTGTGTTGTGCTGCACGCTCGCGAACCAGGACCTGATCATTTTTATCCGTGGCCTGGCAAATAACCATGTAGCCGCCGTCACCATTACCCTGGTGACGGCGTTTTGCGATAAAGCGCCCAGCGGCTGTATTGGGTTGAATAGGAGAGACGATTTCTAAAAATTGCGAGCCTAGGGCAAATAGACTGTTTTCTAATCCGAACTTAGCTACTTCAGGGTCTTGGTGGCAGGGCTTTATCCCCAACACATGACCGATGGCGTTTACGGTGGCGGCGTGATGCTCAGCAACGAGGCAGATTTGTCGGCAAAAAATAGGCACGTTGGGTAGGCGCGGTTAATTACATATACTTTTCAAGGTAGTTTGCACGAATGACTTTGCGCTCAATTTTATCGGTTGCGCCGCGAGGTAGTGGCTCGTTCATAAACCAATATCGTTCCGGAATCTTAAAGCTGGCTAAATGATCTTTCAAAAACGTGGCGAGCTCATCGGCCTCTAATGGCTTGCCTTGTTTTGGCTGAATTGCTGCGCCAATAATTTCTCCGAGGCGTTCATCCGGGATTGAAAATACGCACGCTTCGGCGACGTGTGGATGTTGATGGATTGCTCCCTCGACTTCTAGACAGGAAACGTTTTCTCCGCCGCGAATGATAATGCTCTTTTTACGATCCACAATGTAATAGAGGCCTTCCTCGTCTTGACGCGCTAGATCGCCGGTGTAGAGCCAGCCATCTTTCAAACTTTCAGCCGTTGCTTCAGGTTTGTTGAGGTAGCAGCGCATGGTATTTGCTCCTTTGATGAGCAACTCACCGATGTCACCTTGCTTCACATCGATCCCGTTGTCGTCAACTATGCGAGCTTCTTGCAGCGGGGGAATGACGCGTCCCGCAGATTCCGGGTTGTCGAGATAGACTTGGCCGATAATGGACAGGCCTAAAGCGTTGGTTTCTGTCATGCCCCAACCGGCACTAATTTGCGCGTTAGGGAATACCGCAGCTTGTTGTCCGACCTGTGCGGCAGGACGCTTCGCACCACCGCTGACGAGACCTTCTAGGCTTGGCAATGTTTCACCACGCGCCACGGCGGCTTCCATCAGTTCGGCTGATTGAGTGGGAACACCGGACACACGGGTAACTTGCTCTCGGTTTACGATGTCGACAGCATCGTTCGCATCCCATTTGAACATGAGTGAAATTTTTGCGCCGAGTGCCAGGCCCTGCAAAAAATTAGCTTGTAATGCGGTGACATGAAACAGTGGGGTGATGATTAACCACGAGGGTGCTAAGGGCGCTTTATCTTTTGGTGGCTCCATTAATGGTCCCGCGACCCGCGCAAAAATCCATGAATATACGGCGGCGATGGCGCTGCGGTGGGTTAAGGCGACACCCTTGGGATGACCTGTCGAACCAGAGGAATATATGATCGCGAAGTCTTGGTCGGTATCAATCTCTACGTCTGACCATTCACTGGCGTCGGCGCGGCTTAGAAGCTCACGATATTTAATTTCACCTTCGCCATCACCTTCGTAATCACGCACTGCGATTAACGTTAGGTCTAGGGCCTTTTTGATGGGGTCGATATTTAAATAACGCGGTTTGTCGGCAAAAACAACTTTTGCTTCACTGTCCCCGATAGCGTATTCGAGTTCCTCGGTCGTCCACCATGCATTCAGCGGGACTGCGATAGCGCCAATCGATGTGATGGCGAGAAGCAGCATTGGAAGCTCTGGGTAATTACGCATAGCAATGGCAACGCGGTCGCCAGCTTTTACATTGAGTTGGTGGGTTAAAGCATGTGCGATTGATTTGATTTCGTGACAAAAGTCATCGTAACTCCAGCGCTCTTGCTGATAAACGAGCACCTCTTTTTCAGCGCCATCCGTGATGTAATTGTCTTTGGTTCGCTGTATGAGTTCCCGAAGATGCACTGGTGTGTTTTTGAAAACTCTATGGGGGACGCCTCGGATGTTTTCTTCCGTGACTGCGAAACGTGGATCGTTTTCAATTAAATACGAGACTGCTTCATCGCGAGTCATAAGGGGAGGTGTGTTATTGCTAGGAGTAGATACTTCGTTACTCATGGAGGTCTGGTCCCGCTGATTGACGAGTAGTCGTTATTGTTTTCGTGTCGCCAAGCTTAGGGAATGCCTATGCGTTGTCAAGCAGGCATTCCGCGTATCGGTAAATTCTAAGAAATATCGGTTGGAAGTGCTTAGTAAAATAAAGAAAGGTTATTGTTAATCATTAGAGCACCAAGCAATTCAGAGGATTGGAAAAAGCTGGCAGGTGAGAAAACAACTACAATAGATAGGTGCGAATAAGTAAAAATGGACGAGTGTTTCAACGTAAAACGAGTTGTTCGCTAGATATAATGGCGCTGTAACGAGAAGTGCGCCAATCGCTATACCCTAAACATGTTATCTACAAAAAAGAGTTATCTATGTAACCTTTGTTATACCGCTATTATATATTGAGTCGAGAGTAATCCTTATGTGTCCAAAATTGGTGATACAGCTTGTAACCTTTTTTCTTGCACTCAACATCACCATCGCTGAGACATTTGCCGACGCTCATCCTTCCCTAAACTTAAGCCAGCAAGAGCGAATGTGGCTACAAGAGCACCCGCGCATCACGGTGGCATACGATGGAAACTTTCCTCCTTATAGCTTTAAAAATGATAGTGGCGATATTGAAGGTATAGCCATAGAAACGTTTAAGTTGCTTGAGGAGCGACTAGGTATAAAGTTTGTCGAGTATCATGAAACCCAATGGCAGTCGCTATATAACGACGCCAAGCAAAAGCGGGTTGATGTTGTTGCGACCATGGTTAATCGAACAGAGAGAGCGGAGTGGTTTAAGTTTACAGGGCCTTACATACAGAAATCGTTAGTTATTGTAACCCGTGGTGAGAGCACTGATATTAACAGGCGCGGTGATCTTCGCGGGAAGCGAATTGCGCTTGTTAAGTCATATCAATACAGCGCCCACATTATAAAAGAGTTTCCCACCGCAGAAGTGGTCTTTGTTGACACCATGTTAGATGGGTTGCGCGCGGTATCGACAGGTAAAGCGGACGCGGCCATTACGTTTCTCGCGGCAGGTCATTACCTGCGAACAAAATACTTACTGAGCAACCTCAAATATGCAGCATTGTATGATCGTGATAGTGCAGCTGAGTCGATAGCCGTTCGAAGCGATTGGCCAGAGCTTCAGTCAATTCTCAATAAAGCATTAAGTACGATTTCAGACTATACGCACTTACAATTACGTGAGCCGTGGTTGCCGCAAAATTATCAAGATCTATTTGTCGACATTTCGTTAACCAGCCAAGAGCTTCAGTGGATAGAGGCGCACCCAAAGATTCGTGTTGGTGTTGATCCAGAATTTGCACCGTTCGAATTTATGGAGAATGGTCGTTACGCTGGAATGGCATCAGAGTACCTTGACCTACTTAACCAACGATTAAACCTTGATATGCAGGTGGTTGAAGGTAAAGGCTGGGATGACATCATGGTCGCGGCGCAACGAGGTGACATTGATGTGCTGCCAGCAGTGGGAAAAACTAAAGCGCGAGAGCAATACCTAAACTACACAGAGCCGTACTTACAATTCTACCGAGTAATCATTACACGTGACTCTGAGGAGTTTGTTTTTGGCTTGTCCGATCTTCGTGATAAGTCCGTGGGTGTGCAGGTCAATAGCTCGCATCATGGTTATTTGTTGGAGCACTCCGATATACAACCCGTTACCTATGAGACACTCGAATCTTCATTGTTAGCGCTGTCTGGTGGTGAAGTCGATGCGTTGGTGGGTAATGTTGCATCCTCTACCTATTGGATTCGTCAATTGAATCTCGCCAATATCAAAGTGGCAGCGCCAGTGTCCTCCGAGATCGACTACCTACACTTTGCGACTCGTAAGGATTGGCCAGAGCTTGCTTCAATCCTTCAAAAAGGCTTAGACAGCATTAATCAAAGGCAACGACAAGAAATATCAGAACGTTGGCTGCAAATCGATTACGAGCCGGTCATAGGCGATGAGCTATTACGAAACATCGTTGTTGTGCTGGTTGTTATCACGGTAATGATTCTTTTATGGAATGTGTTGTTAAAGAAAAAGGTAAAAGAACAGGCCGAGAAAGTTTTGCGCTATGCCTATTACGATCCTCTTACTGGGCTGCCGAATCGATTTTTGGTTCATGAGAGGCTGGGTCAATTTGTGCGTCAATCTAGCCATGGTAATCAAAAGTTGGCAACGCTATCGATTGATATTGATGACTTTAAAAAAGTGAATAATACGTTAGGTCACGAAGCGGGTGATGAAGCCTTAAAGCAAATTGCAGAGTGTATTGCTGCCGTGTCACCGGCGGATAGCTTGCTAGGGCGGGTGGGTGGTGATCAATTCCTATTGATTATCCCCGCATTGATTGACGTGGCTGATGCAGCACTAGTGGCGAAAAGTGTTCTCAAAAATTTAGAGAACGGCGTGTCGGTAGGAAATCGCAACGTTGTGTTCACAGCCGGGATTGGCATCGCGTTATATCCCAGTGATGGAGAGACGGCGGAGGTGCTAATGCAATGCGCAGAAGCCGCTACGCATCATGTTAAACAAGAAAGCGATGATCAGTTTACTTTCTATACGCCAAGCTTGCATGATGCGGTATCTCGAAAGTTAGCGGTCGAAGAGCAATTGCGCAACGCGTTAAAACGAAATGAGTTGTATGTGGTGTATCAACCCAAAGTGGATGCTGCAACAAAAGCCACGGTAGGGTTTGAGACGCTAATTCGATGGGCGAGCAAAGAGCTAGGAAATGTCGCACCAGAAGAATTTATACCTATCGCCGAACAAAACGGACAAATTGAAAGCATCGGTTTGTTTGTATTGAGGTCAGCGCTTGCCGCACTTAAAGACATTAACGCACTTGCCGGCAGGCCGCTCACCATGGCGGTCAATCTGTCACCACGCCAGTTTATTTCAAACCGTTTGATTCAACAGGTCAAAGACGAAATAGAGCGCTCTGGTGTCGATAGTCATTTGCTAGAGTTAGAGATAACTGAAGGTGTGTTGATGAGTGGTCATCAATACATCGATGATACGCTGCACGCGATAAAAGAAATGGGAGTGACCTTGGCTATGGATGATTTTGGTACCGGTTACTCATCGCTTAGCTATTTAAGACGATACACATTTAACGCCCTTAAAATTGATCGTGAGTTTATAGCAGATCTTGAGGAAAAGCAGGCTAGCGTGCAGTTGGTGACGGCAACCATTGCAATGGCGCACGGGCTAGGCATGGTAGTCGTGGCGGAGGGTGTTGAGACCGCTGCACAGTATGAACTACTGCGGCAGCTGCGGTGCGACCTGATTCAGGGGTGGTACTTTAGTGAGCCGTTCCAGGCGCAAGAACTACTCGACTGGATACAGGAAACAGCGGTTGGAGTAGACGTTGTTAAGGGCACTCGCTAACCAAACGACTTTAGCGGAATGCCCTGCTATACCCTGATGCGTTATTGAATATAAAATGAAAACGATTGCACAAGGCGCTCAGGGAACTGACAATCCTTATCAGACGTGTCGAGTTTCTCTAAATAAAATTTGTCTGATTTATCCATAACTGTTCGCGCAAAAATCCCGGTTGGGACTGCAGACAATACTTTGGCGGACGTTGATTTTCCTTTTTCGTCAAATTTTATCAGCGTTACCACTGAACCAACTGAACCCCGGAAGGCTGCGTTGGGTGGGTAACGTAGAGTGGGAGTTTTTAAATCGACATCGCAAGGTTTGGAAACGACTCTCGACGGCTCATCATCGAAAATAGAAACACGCGGCATAGCAAAGCTACGTATCTTCTCATTTTGGTCGATATATGTGCCTGTGCGTGGGTGGTAGGTTTTGTAGGCCATGAACATGGCGTTTGCCCACGCTTGAGCCGTAAACTTTAATTCTGCTAATCCCTTACGTTTCATTCCCGGCTGACTGTTATTGATCGCGTCGACGATTGTATCGTGCAATTCACCCATAACGTTGTATTGATTGACCTTGCCTTTTGTTAGGAACTTGGCAGCGCTGGTGATCAAATCGGCTTTATATTGGCGAATCAGTAGCTGGTCTCCTCCGCGCATATAAAGAGATTTCGATAAGCTCGCGGCTTCTTCAATCTCCAGCCACTTTCCTTTTTCCCAATAACTTTGGTATAGCAAGTCCGCACCAATCAGCGAAATATTGTCTAACCCGTCTACCGTGAGTCGATCGGTTAGTGCTGTGGATAGGTCGGGCAAGTCTTTAATATCACCATCCTTTTTGTAGTTAATCGCTGCAGCAAGAATAGCGGTGACCTTGGGTTGATTATCGACAAGTTCACTGGCGTTAAGTTGGTTAACGAACTCCATTGCGGTATCGTAATTCCCAGCCATATAGTTCACGAAACCAAATTCTCGGGCGAGGGTTGGAGCCGACTCTTTGCCTTTGTCGTAGTCGCTCCAAATTGATTGAGTCTCTGCGGCAGCTGTTGCAAAGTCTCCTTTTCGCATAGCGTCATTGAACTCCACAATACCCGCTAATGTGCCGTGAGAAATGATGGATAGAATAATGGCTATAAACCATGAAGTTGTGTTTGTGCTTGCTTCAAGTCCGCTCTTCATAACGTTCCCTATCAATTATTGTTGTCGTCCTTGCAATCGTACCGCTTTTAAATGGACGGCGCCATATAGGCACCATGCAGGCAGCAGCTTGCCCTAAACTCGCTTCATGCTAATGGATTTGAATAGTTTGAGACGTCGTAGCTAATTGCTCAATAGAAACGTTGATTTTATCTTTGCCTAATAAATGGTCTGCGAAGGCTTGGGAAAAAGGCCAATAGTAGAGTGTAGCGTTGACTGTTAAGAGGCCATTGAGATTATCTGGAACAGGAACGCGATAGGTTTCTGTCGCATAACCATTCGGTAGTATCCGGTTATCAGAAAGAATACGGTCGACTGTCCATACTTCGATATCCACTTCTTCGCCATGAGTGTTACCTAGATGAACTTTAAAATTTTTTGTACCGGGTTCGGTTTTGCCGTTTGATACCTGACCCAGTCGATACATCTCCTCGTTGTTCTGGTTTAACACTTGGAAATCGATCCACACTTCGCGCCCCTCAGGAAAACCCGTGGGTAGCTTGTGTCCCGCACCAACGTTCGTGACTTTGACTTGTATGTTGTGAACACCGCCAGCTGACAATTGTCGGGGTAGATCAACAAATTCTATGGTGGCGCTAGTTTGTAAAAACTTACGTGCGGTTTCTACGCTTTGATGATCGCCAAATCGTTCAATGATGGTTGTGTTTGCTGAAGAGAAATGATGCGAGGCTCGATCTTCCCTCATGGGCCCCATAATCGCAGCTCGGCCTTTTACTCGCGGCATATGGCAGTCTTGGCATTCAATGCCCTGCGTTCGGTAGGCACTTTCGTACCACTCGTCATAGGTGCGTTCTATTGGAATATCATTAAACGGATGGCTTACGTTATGGCAGGCACCGCACATTTCAGATTGCTTGTGAAGGGTTGAGTATTCGGTTTGATGGTAAGGCGATTCAGCATCACGGCGGGGACCGCGCTTGACGTTTACATCGGCATTGGCATCAAGAATATAAGCGCCGTTGGTTAGCCCCGATATCCCAGTCATTCGATGGCAAGCATCGCAATCTACGCCCGGTAGATGAATAGAGTCTTCTTCTGGTAAGGTGCGATTAACCTGAGAATTTATTTTCCCTGTTAATAAACCGGCAGGAGAATGGCACCCAGTACAAAAGTAGTCAATTGCGCCATCGGTTTCTTCGCTGGCTTTTTTAAGCAGTGCGCGATAGATAGGATCCTCCCAACTGTTTGCCATCATCGATGAACGCCATTCGTTATAAATTTCTTGATGACATCCACGACATATTTCTGCACTTTCAAAGCTATTCGTGCTTGCCAAATTGTTATGAGTCGTAGAGGCGCGATGAGGAAAGAACAGGCTATCTGCTGTGGGTTGTGTCTTGCTTTGAGTGAGCTGCGATCTATTCTCAATGGCGGATTCGGAAAAACTTCCACTAGAAACGACTAATAAAACGAATACGAATCCTTTCTTGATGATTTTCATGCCCTTTGTCTCTGCTAATTACCAACGAATATTTTTGAGGGGCGCTAATGTATAGAAACACCGAATCACACTCAAAGGCAGTGATGACCGTAAACTTCGCTTTTTGGTTTTCGGTGTATTCTTTGCGGTTTTAGTGGCGCGTTGAACTTCAAATGTCGTAGCGTCTATTACTGCGTTTCAGCTTGCGCATTAATCTGATCGAGAAAAAATCTCTTATGGGCGATTCCTTGAAATATTTTTATAGCGGACTTTCCTTAATTGGGTGACCTGAGTGTGCCAATGTAGTGGTGCAACAGCTGTATGCGGCTGGCTCGCATTATCAGCTGGTTACATTATTAGATTTGTTTTGATGTGATGGCGAATTGATAAAAAGCCTGTGCAGTACAATCTGTAAGCGCCTACATGCGCTCAAAGCTGGGAAAAATGCGCACCGAGGTGAGCGGAATTAAAATGGAGCGGTGATAGAGTTAGGTTCCTGTTGTGATTTCCTAACGAGGTCTATTTCTGAAATTGTTGGTTTTACTTGTTAACGCCGATCGCTGGGCTAATCGGCACAACAGTGTGAATGGTCTGTGGCTATCAGAGTTGAGTCAAGCGCTATCGGATGCTGGTAAGCCCGCCGTCAACAACCATAACTTGACCGGTGATGTACGCCGCTTCGTCGCTTAATAAAAACAGAGTCATGTAAGCGACTTCCCAGCCTGTGCCTTGGCGGTTGAGAGGAATGGGTGTTTTTGCGCGTGATGGTCTTTTTTGTGAGGCTATTCGTCCTAGGGCGGTATCCATTAAGCCGGGTGCCACGACATTTGCGCGAATGTTTCGTTTTGCTCCTTCGAAAGCTGTGTGCCTCATCAACCCTGCAAGCGCGGCTTTGGATGCATCATAAGCCGGTATTTGGCTGCCGGGTTTAATGGATGCAGTGGAAGATGTTATCGAAATCGCTCCACCATCGCCCATTAATGGAAGCGCAGCTTTTATTGTTAAGGCGGCACCTCGCAAATTCACTTCCATAACTTTATCCCAGCTTTCAGCTGTCATGTTGTCAAAAAACATCTCATTCCCAAAGCCAACGTTATAAACAAGTCCGTCTAACCCGCCCATTGTGTTGTGCGCGCTTTTGATTTCTCGCTCAATCATCTCTGGATTTCGAACATCTAATGCCAACGGGAATGCGGTGTTTCCTTCGCCAGTGATAATTTCACAAGTGCGCTCGGCAGACGCCAAATTTTTATCAGCAACCGAAACATGCGCACCTTCGCGCGCAAACAATATAGCCATGGCCCGCCCGTTGCCTATAGGGGCATCCTCAACGCCGCGTTCGTCCTGGCCGCCACCGACAATTAAAATATTTCTCCCTTTTAAGCGCTGGTAGCTGGGAGCTGTGCCTTGTGACTCTTTGGGAAGATAAATAGTTGAATCTGTCATAATCGAATTGTCCGTTTAGATGGTATCGGCTGTCTAAGTACTGGTGTGGCTATCGTGTTGTGTTGCTTATCCAGCGAAAAATGCGCGTTCTAAGCACCGGTAGCGGTAGTGAACCCCCGCCTAAAACGGTATCGTGAAAACCGCGAATATCAAATTCTTCGCCTAGCAATTGTTTCGCTTCTTTGCGCAATTGCAAAATCTCCAACATACCGATTTTGTAAGCGGTCGCTTGCCCTGGGTTAGATAAGTAGCGTTGCACCTCTGAGCGCACAGTCGTCTCTGGTTGTGGTGAATTAGCGAGAAAGTACTGCACGGCATCTTCCTCTGACCATTGTTTAGCGTGCAACCCGGTATCAACGACTAATCTTATAGCTCGCCACATCTCGGTTGTTAGTCGGCCAAAATCTGAAATAGGATCCTGATAAAAACCCATTTCTTTTGCAAGAAACTCTGAATACAGTGCCCAGCCCTCGACATATGCGGTATGAAAACTTTGGGTTCGGAAGCGAGGAATATCCGTAAGTTCTTGCGCAATGGAAATTTGCATATGGTGCCCTGGGTTGCCTTCGTGATAGGCAATAACCTCGAGTTGATAAACTGGCATGGCATTCATATCCGATAAGTGCGCGTAAAAAATACCGGGTCTTGAGCCATCGGGTGCGCCGGCATAATAGTGTTGGGCTGCGCCATCTTGCTCGCGAAATGGCTCAACTCGTTTTACGATGAGGTCGGCTTTTGGGAGTATGCCAAAATAGTTTGGTAATTCTTGTTTAATCTTATCGAGATACTGTGTGGCGAGATCAATATACTGCTGCCGACCTTCATCAGTGTTTGGCAAGGTCAGTCGGTTGTCCGGATCTTCACGGATATAGATGAAGAATTCGTCCAACGTCCCGTCGAAATTAATAGTTTCAAGCAGTGTCTGCATTTCACTGCGTAAACGCTCAACTTCTGTGAGACCAATTTGATGAATTTCATCCGCAGTGAGTTGCGTAGTGGTATTGAGTGATAATCGATAGTCATAATAGTCGTCGCCCTCTGGTAACGACCAGACGCCTTGACCTGGTGGGGCGTTTTTCCTATCGGTGTCTAGCCAATTTGCTACATTGTCATACGCTGGTCCGACTTGCGTTAATAGAATATCTCGAGCAGAAGCGAGTATTTCTGATGCCGCATTGTCGTCGATTAAACCGTCTTCAGCGAGCTTAGTCACCTTGCTGCTGATGTCTTTCCAAAGTGGTGAGATTCCCGTTGAGTCAAAGGGTTCACCGCTGACGACCCGCTGGATTTCATCAATAGCAAATTGATAATTAAATTGTGCTGCTCGTATCCCTTTATCTGCTGAACGTTTAGTGAGTGATAAGTAGGTGTTGAGTACGTCATCAAGTTTATCAAGCCGCGCTATGTAATCTTGCGCATCGGAAGCCGATTCAATCTTATGAAAATTAATGAGGAAGTTAGGTAAATAAGCATGAGCGCCACCACGAACAAAGGGCAGACGGTATGTGCGCCATTTATATTGCATTTCTGCACGTTCTAACCCAAACCGCCACAAGTCATAGGAGTCTTTTCCTTCAGCACTTAATTTTAGATAATCAAAACGGGACTCCATTTCCGCAACACTACGTCTGTGCCACTGGAGCCTCTGCTCTTGTGCAGTAATCGATGGATCATCTAATTTGTCGTAATCAGATTTATCGCCAAGCTGTGTTTTCCATTGAGGCGAAAAATTGAGTTGCGTAGCGAACTCTTCGTCTAGCCAAGCAGCTAATACGTTCGTTTCAGTTGGGTCAAAAGGCTTTGCGTTGGCTATATTCGGAGCTTCCTGCTGTCCGCAGGCCGAGACCAAAACCAAAAGAAAGCTAGCGACTACTAGACATAAGCGCATTGGAACATCCTGGGTTATTGTTATGGAATATTAGTGTTCGGTAGAACGATAGATGTTTGCAAGCTTGAAGTGTATATAGAATGCCAGACGCGGTAAACCGTGCGCTTAGCTGGCGGTTTTAGCGTATAAACCAGCCATGGCTGCATTTATGTATTTAAAAAATGCCAGCGAACGCAAATACACTCAGTAAAAGCGCCCAACTGGCAAAGGGGGACTGACGGGGTGTTAAAAATATATCTTCAGTTGATAGTGTTGCTGGCTGTACACGCAGCGGGGTAGTTTAACGAACCTGCGAACCTGCGAACCTATGCACCGGGGCCGCAGTCTAGACAGCGGGCAACCATTTCCGGGCCTAGATGTAACTTCGAGGCGACATCGCGCAAGGCTGTACGTAAGCCTTCTTCTATCACGGGGTGATAAAAAGGCATATCAAGCAATTGATTGATAGTAAGTCGTTGTTGTAACGCCCAAGCCATCAAATGGCCGATGTGCTCGGCACTTGGACCAAACATTTCTGCACCTAACAATATGCCGGTACCTTGAGCGGCGTAAACCCGCAAAAGACCTTTGTTTTTACCTATGACTCGGCTTCGACCTTGATTCTCGAAGCTGACTTCACCGATGGCAAAACAGGACGCGTACTGGTCATTTACTTGCTGAAAATTCAAACCTACGGTGGCCACCTGGGGGTCAGTAAATACAACGCTAAGTGGCGAACGACGCAAGCCAGAACGAATATCAGGGAAGCTGCTCGCATTACTACCTGCAATGCGACCTTCATCCGCTGCTTCATGCAGTAAGGTTTGATCGTCTGTTGCATCGCCTGCCATAAAAATATGTGGGACGCTGGTTTGCATTGTGTAGCGGTCAACAATAGGCACACCACGGGAATCGAGCGCTAGTGTGGTATTGTCAAGACTAATGTTGTCGACATTCGGTCTGCGGCCGGTTGCCGCCAAAATATAATCGAAGGTTTCATCAATCTCCAAACCATCTTTGTTGATATAGCGAATCAAGACGGAGTCGTCCTGTTTTACGGTGCTTTTGACATTCGCGCGTGTGTCCAGATAAAACTCTTGGTTAAATGTGGTGTTTGCGTATTCTCGAATAACCGGATCGCTAATAGCGGCAACGCTGCCGCTTCGGCCAAACACTTTCACTTTGACGCCTAGGCGGCTCAATGCTTGACCGAGTTCTAGTCCAATGACCCCTGGCCCAAATACCGCGACGGATTTGGGTAAGTCGCTTAGCTCAAATATTGAATCATTGGTTAGCAATCTGTCGCCTGCTTCAGCTAATAAAGCGGGGTAGGCGGGGCGAGAACCTGTGGCTATAACAATTCGTCGCGCAGTAATTTCGATGTCGTCATTTACGATCAATGTGTTGTCATCTTTAAACTGTGCGCGGCCAAGCAATTTATGGGCTGGATCAAACTCTTCTACTGCTTCATTAACAAAACCTACAAATCGGTCTCTTTCACTTTGGACACGTTTGAGCACTTGTTTACCATCGACGGTAATACCCGCAGTATGAATACCGAACTGCGCGGTGGACTCGGCATTGTGTGCCGCTTCGGCGGCAGCTATTAATAGTTTACTTGGCATACACCCGACTCGCGCACACGTAGTGCCAAAGTGTGCTGCCTCGATAAACACAATGTTTTGAGTTTGTTTCAGGGCCTCGCGGTAAGCGGACATACCCGCTGTGCCGAATCCAATGATGGCCACATCCACGGTTCGGTAATCGATACTATTTTTCATGGTAATACCCCGTTGTACTGTTTAGTTATGCTGTTTTCTTGTGTTGTATTTCTTGAGCGTAAAGTGTTAAGAACTCATTGATATCACCTGATTCATACATCCATTGAGTCGGTTCAAATTCGCGCTCGATCCGAAGTGCAGGGACTTGTGACTTTCCTCCGTTCTCAACTAAATCGGCCCAATGGGATTGATTTTTTTGAATATCGCGGTGTTCAATGGACAGTCCGGTTTTTTTAATCACGCTACGGGTTGATGCGCAAAACGGGCATGATTGAAAATGATAAAGTGATAATTTTTTGATGCCGTCAAAAGGTTTCATGTTGAATACTCCTGTGGGTTGTTGAATATTGTCAGTGTGTAGCATTGCTAAATGATTATTCGTTAGTGAATCGGTGTGTTATGTAAGTGGCCTGTTTTTAGCCAAATCAACGTCGTTTCTTCGACATAGGGTTTATGCAGGCTTAGGTGGGGATTTCTGATCCAGGTGCCTTTGGGGTAGCGGCCACTTTCATCGATAAATTCGCCACTAATCACCAATATTTCTTCACCGCCAGCGTGCAGCCGAAAATCGAATTTTTCTCCTGCGGGCCAACGCACCAAAGCCACCGACTCGCTGTTAAACTGATGTAAGGGCATGACATCTAGATGCCCTTCGCCAGGAACCCAACTAGCTTCATTGGTATTAATGCGAAGACTCGTGGTATCCCCAGTTTGAAATTGATGAAGTTTTACAAATAGGGTGCAGCCCTCGCGGCTAAAAGGCGCATGTTTAAAACCCTTGGGGTTACGAATGTAAGTGCCTGCTGGGTAATCGCCGGTTTCGTCAGAGAAGACGCCATCTAACACAAAAATTTCTTCGCCGAGCGGATGGCCGTGCTTGTGGAAGTGCGCGCCTGCTTCATATCTGACGATACTCGTTGCATGTCCACGTTCAGCTTCTTCTCGCGCAAGTGGCTTTCTCAAAACGCCAGGTTTTGGGCTTACTTGCCATTCTTTGTTGCGCGTTTCAATGACTACACGCTCATTAAAATTCATATTCAACATAGGAGTTGCCTCAATCTCTTTGTTGGTTAAACCACGCAGTTATTCGATTAACTCAATGACTAACTGAGTGTCATTGCTGCTGTCGGTAGCCGATGGCTTTGCGACACACAGTAAAATTTCATCGTCCTTCAAATCAGAACTGATTGGGCTCGAATGAAGTACATTGCCTTCTAGCCGTTTGGCTCGACAGCTGCCGCACCGACCACTGCGACAACCAAAGTTAGGTTCAACGCCGTGTGTTTCCAGAAAATTGAGTAGCGTCCCATCTGACCGTTGCCAGTGTTGTTCTAGAAGATGGTTTCCTTTTCGATCAAGGACTGAAACCAGCGCCTCGTCTGCATAATCAACGGATGCGTGAGAGGCTAATTCTCGTTGCAGCGAAGAGGGGCCAAACGCTTCGGCATGGATTTGGTTGTCCGGAATATCCAGCCTGCGTAGCCAGGTGTAGGCGGATTGCATAAATGGAGTTGGCCCACAAATATAGACATCACTCTCCTTACCTTGAGGAAGATGTGCTTGCAGTACCTGCTCGGTCAGGCGACCGTGATGGTCATAGTCTTGCCCCTGCACCAAATGGCTTTCTGGCTGTGTAAGGCACCAAATAATGTTGGCTTGTACGAGACGGCTAGCCAACTCACCGAGTTCTTTAAAAAATGCCCGTTCTTCGGCTGATCGCGCTACTGCGATGAGGGTAACGGGGAGGGCCTGTCTTTTTTTCAATTGGGTGAACAATAAATCACGCAATATAGACACCATGGGTGTGATGCCGACACCTGCAGCAATGAGAACGATTGGGCGCTTGTGAGGTGTGACGACGAAAAAATCCCCGGTTGGTGACTTTGCATTGATGCTGAAACCGGGCGTCAAGTGGCCGTGTAAATACTGTGAGAAAACACCATCCTTCTTAACGCTGATTCTATATTCTTCGTCATTGGGCGCACTTGATACGGTGTAGGTTCTGATGGTTTCCTTTCCGTCAATGGCCCCTTTTAGCGTTAAAAACTGTCCGGCTTTAAAGTGAGCTTTTGCCGAGTTTTCGGAATGCATTATGTTGCGACGAGTGTCGCCAGCGGTTGTGCTCGGCTTTAAGTAGAATGATGTGATATCACTACTTTCTTTCTCAACACGAGTTACCATATGTTGTCGCCATTCATGTCGAAATTTATCGGCTTCGCGTTTTAATTCAGCTTCGCGCCAGGTGCCGGTTAGTTCTGAATTGATTGAAAATAATGGTGCTGACCACGTGTGTGGTAGTGCATTTTCGAGAAGTACACCATGATCAAGTGAGAAGGCCCAAACCCGCTCGGCGCCTTCAAAAAATTCTAGATTGGGGTAGTCCCAAAGGATTTCCGCTCGACCCGTTAGCATCAGCAAGTGGCCTTTGTTGAAATCGATAAACAACAGCCCGGCCTTGGGGTTCTCTAGCAAATTGCCTAAGGTATTGAAATGAAAATTACCGGCGTAGTCTGGGATTTTTAATACCTTATCGTCTTCTACTTTTACAAATCCGGGTTTTCCTCCTCGATGAGAGACGTCGACACCTTCAGCCGCGCCAAAGTCGCTACCTGAAATTGCATTGCTGACATAGCTGGTGACAAACAGCGTATCGCTCTGTTCAATCAACGTTTTCGCGTAGCTATTCAGCGTTGTAAACGTGGATTGCTTTGTCGAAAGCGTTTGATCGCTATCCTTGTTTGGTGTGCGCGCTTGAATGTATTGCGGGCAGTTTCCAAACGATTGATCTATCTTCAAGCTGAATTCATTGTCTGTGGTGGCAATAACGGTTCCTGAAAGTCTATTTCGACGACGTGTTGCCAGTTCTATGCCTAGCATGCCCACCTTTTTTCCGTGCTTTAGGCTTTGCTGGAGTGGATCGCCGGGTATGGTTGCGGCGTCGACAGATAAAAATTTTGGATCTGGGCAGGATATAAATCCTGGGTCGCCGATTAATATCGACGCCCAGGGCCACCCTTTTTCATCAACAGAGCCAGCAAAGACATAGGACAGCTGTTGATAAAATGTCATGTGCTGGTCGGGCAGGTAGTTACGGATAACTTTTTGCCCAAAACGCTCCATTTGATCATTAACGCCTAAACGCTTTTGAATGAATTGTTCACCGCGATGAAAGGGAGATGTGGTCATCATATTATGCCGCCAACCCTACTGCGGTTGATTGCATTGGCACAAAGCCAGTGAGAGATTCCACGCGTTGAAGCCAGGCTTTCACGTGTGGGAAATCGGACAAGTCAACATTGCCTTCAGGTGCATGTGCTATGTACGCATAGTTTGCAACATCGGCGATGGTTGGGTGGCCTGCTGCTAACCATTTAGTTTTCGCTAAGTGATTATTCAATGCGGTAAGAATGTTTTTGGCTGTCGCGATGGCGAACTGTGCATCTAATGGTGCGCCAAACACAGTGATTAAGCGTGCAGCCGCTGGGCCAAACGCAACAGGACCGGCAGCAACTGACAAGTATTGCGCTACTAGAGCGGCACCGACAGGATCGCTAGGGAGCCATTTTTTGTCTTGGTCATATTGGGTAGCGAGGTAGATTAGAATTGCATTGGAGTCGTAAATGGTTACGTCTCCGTCTTCTAAAACCGGCACTTGTCCTAATGGGTTTTTCTCCAGAAATTCCGGTGTTTTATGTTCTGCGTTTAATAAGTCTACATCGATAATCTCAGCCTCTATATTCAGCAGAGAAAGTAATAGCTCGACTCTGTGCGAATGGCCGGATAAAGGATGACGATACAATTTGATAGTTGACATAATGTTCTCCAAAAATGTTGATCACTAATAGAATGTTTTGTTAAGTATTAAACCGCCCCAAATTAAGTCACGATCACCTCCTCCTTCTTTCACTTCCGATGTATGTCCACGTACCATGTAAGTCAGTTGGTATCCCTTGAAGAGTGATTTGGTGTATCCCACCCAGGCTTCCACTAAAAAGTGTTTAATTTCATCGTTGTTAAAAGTGACCTTGCTGCTGCGGAATTGGCCTTGCAAAAAAGCGTTGTATGCCCTGGCTTTTATAGCGGCACCAAAGAAAACAAAGTTGTCGGAGTGGCGGTTTTCTACGGCGCTTTTTTCTCCATAGCTGGTTAATTCTGGATTGAATGCCCACCAGCGCGAATTGAAGTTACCAACTCGCATGTTGAGACTTAGATTAGCTTCGGTGATATACCCAAGCGAAATTTGGCGCGTTAGCTTGGCTTCTATGCGGCTGGCTTCAGGTGTCAGTGCAACTTGTTTTGCCAATTGATAGCGTGCGGTTAACTCGCCGCCATCCGAGATTTGGTTATGCCAACCAAGCGCCTCTTCGCTATCGGTAACGTCATGCACTTCACTTTGCAATTGTTCAAAAATTTTTAGGCCTAAAACACCCAGTGTTAATGTGCTCTGCCATGCAACACGACCGTGAAAATTCACGCGCTCCTGAGCATGCGAGTAATACACAATGCTGGCAAAGGGGCGGTCGTTTTTAGTGGCTTGGGTTTGGCTGATTTCTTCCGGCGTAAAACCGTATAGCCCGGCTTCAATCGCATAACTGCTTTGTGTTCCATCATCGACGGACAAGAACCCATCCACGGCGTCAAGTGCTGGTCGTAAACTGATTATGGATTCGAAGCGATTTTTCTGTTTGTAGGCGACACTGATGCCTGCGGTATAGTCTTGATCGCGTTTTCCCGGCACGAGCACATCGTTGTCAAAGGTAAAACTGAATTGACTCGGCGAATTCGTGCGAATCGATGCATCAGAATATTCAGCAGAAAACCCGGTGATAAGAATGCAGACCAAAAACAATAGCAGTGAGTAGGGCTGATCGGCTTTTTCGACATTAGTGTTCATGGCTACCTCCGCCAACAAAAGGCCGCACCGATAGCGTTAGTGTTTGATGTGATGGCGTCGGTTGGCTACCAACAATCTTTAACTCGGAGATAAGTCCGTTGCTGTTCAGTTGAACTAATGCGCTGCCATTGCCTCGTTTGCCGTGCAGGTTTTTGGAGTCTTGGCGATAGGCTTGGTAGTCAATAGAGAGTCGAGTGAACGAGTGAGACCGGAGCTTAAGCGCCACTTGGCAGTGGGAGCGGCTTTTGAACTGGTCTTGGAGGGATTGAAACAACGCTTGCTGCCCAAGCAGTGTTTGATTACAGCTATACCAATCGCAGTGGGGGGCAAAAAGCTGAACCAACTGCTCTGCATCGCCTTGATTCCAAAGTGTCTGTGCCCTGGATACAAATGCCGTTGCCAAATTACCCGTTAACGGTGGCTGTGAATGGGAGTTTCTTAAAACCAGCATCGCCTTATCTCGATCTAAACCATAAATTTTTGGGATGTGCTCCAACTACTGTTTGAACACGGCGTCAAATTACGATTTGAGAGATATCAAGTAGCGTGCCAATTAAAATTTCTTTATAAAACAATTGGTTAGGTTATATCTGGTGTCTCAGAAATTTGTGAATATCAAAATACTGATACTGGTGTATCAAAAAACTGAGAGTTTACCTCTCGGTTTACTTTGGTATGAAGGCGCGTTTGGGTGTATGGAGGGCGAAAAAGAGTGGGTGTGACTGGGAGGCGGGCACGAGTGGAGTTGGGCTGTGCTCGTTCCTAGAGCGTCAAGACGGGTTAGCAGGTATGCTCATTTGAGAGCTTAATGAGCTGCTGGTGTGTTCGGGTGAAGTCATTACCTGGTCGGGTTGTTAGCTATTGAACGGCCTCGTTGCAATAAGTTGATGGAGTTGCCTGCTGCTCCTTATTCGTGAGGTTGGGTTCGTTTGCTCCGTTGCGGCTAAGCCTTTACCGCATCGCGCTGAGATGATGGCGTCCTGAAGTATCACAAGGAAGGTAAGCTAGGGCACTTGAACATCATCTCTGATCCATGCCGTTCTCTCACTTTTTCGTATGCGTCGCACGTATCATTGATTGCGTGAATCTGTTCTTCGGTTTGCACTAATGCTAACAATTTCGTGCGAGCCTCTTCCAATGTTCGGTATATGCCGATGCCTTCCTGCATAAACCTGCGCTCTTCGTCAGTAAAATCGCCAAGAAAAATGCCGGAGGTAACAATAAGGGAGCAATATGGTGTTCGCACTGAATCCACATCGTCGTGTAGAGTGCGTTGACTCAATGATGAAAGTAGGCCGATGGTCGGTCGTGCTCGGTGTGGCTCTTTTAACTGGATATGCATGTCGTCAGCTAGATGAATTGGGTGATCCGATTCAGCTTTTATCTTGCGTTGCACCTCACCACCTTCGCCCCATCTAGGCTCAATGATCTGCTTGCCTGCTTGAAACATCTCTTCTTCCAGGTCTACCGTGTATGGCGCTTGCCCAAGATGCATTGACCACCCCAGTTGTCCATTAGTCGGAATCAAATGGCCGCGATATTGGTAGCGCATAGATGGCTTGTCTGAATGGCGATTGGGTAGGTTTACTTTTACGCGTATACAACAACCAGAACCGTATGGATTTGTCATGACATGCGAGATGCGCATAGTGAGTAATCTAATCCCTGTGGAGCTTCCATAAGCTGTTGGTGTAATAATTAGATAGGCCCCGGCGGCTCTATCGAGTGTCATCGTTGCGAGTTCTTCTGATAGGAAATAACTGCAATTCTCTTTGGGCCGCATGTTCCGTTCTTTTTCTATCGCTATATAACTTTCTTCGCGGCTAAGTCCCAATTTCTTCGCGACATTCCAGACTGAAGCCTCCCCGACGCAATTGCGACCATCTTTGCCTAAATCCACTTCGACAGAAAAGTCTTCCGCAGTGACTTCTTCATGTTGAAATAAGCGATGATCGGTGCCGAGCTTCTGCTTCATCTCCTCTCTGAATTTCCGCAAGCTAGCTACTATCGTCTCTCCATAATCTGTATTGGGGGCGCCGTTGGGGAATCCGCCAAGTGCAATGCTTCGGACGGTATCTTTTTTAAGGCCAACAACAGCTTTAAATGTGTTGCCAACCCATCGTTCTTTCTCGCTACCGTCTTTGTTTGTCGGGTTTCCTTGGGCGTTATGGTATGCAATGGAATAAATATTGTCTGGGCTAAGCAGCAATGCACATTTATGGGCTAGTGTAATGCTGTTGTATACGTACTTTCCGGGCATTTTTCTGGCTCCTTCCAGCTTTTCTGCGGAAAAATAAAAGTGATTCGGTGCTTACTCAAGAAAATTTTCCGGCCGAAACGCGAATTTCGCAAAATATTCTTTTTGGCCGCTCCGTGCTTTTAGGCAGGGTTACGATAGCCCCAAATAACACATAACAGTGAGGGGGTAACAAAATGTTCTCAATAAAGCGGGTAAAAAGGTTTCTATCGAAACTAATATTGAGTTGTGTTGCGCTGACGATCATTAGATTAACGCCTGTTGGTGATGTGGACAACACTCCGGTGCAGGGATCATGTGACGTATCGGTGATGCACGTGAGAATCACAGTCGTATACACCGCCGAGACCGCAAGCCAGGAAGGTAAAGAAAAGACAATATTGGGAGCGAGCGAAACGGTTGGGCCTGAGCGTGAATGAAGGTAGCGGTATGGGGTCCACGCGCGAGGTGCGGGTCAGCAGCTAGTCGCATTCCAAATTGGGTTTTTTGCGACGGCCTGCGAGAGTCGGTGTGATGTTATAAAGTCACTACCTCCCTTAATGGAAGCGGCGCGGCAATAGCGTTGAAACAATGTCCCAGCACATAATAGATGTGTGCTGCGAATCGACATACCCAAAGATCAATTCACTACCGATCAGGTTTTGTTGTCATTTTATGAAAGCTGGCAAGTTCAGGTTAAGCCTTATTTTGTCGCCAAATCCAACATTTCGAAGATTGCTAAGAAAAGAGTATTAATGGATCTCCTGGCAGTACTGGATCAGAACCCGAAGCCACCACCTGGCCCTACGCATTTGGGAAAAAACATAAAATTACCTATACAGTATTGGAGTACCATTTCCCCAAAGAGTATGCTGAGCTTAAGCGACGTTATCGAAAGTGGGAAACGCAGACAAGGCGAGATGCATCGCTTAAGCGTGTCGAGAATATAGTTCTTGGCGCGCTGGACTGTGGCCGAAGCAGAGTTTACCCTAGCCATCGAAAGCTTGTGGAATTGGGGTATGTGCTTAAGAGTGATTTGAGAAAACCTGAGATCACGGATTTGCTGGACGCTTTCCAGCGATGTTTTGATGACTTGGGAATTGTTCAGGAAAACTAATCCTATTTCGATGCCCGGACGTCCTTCTGCTCCCTCGCCGCTAAAAGCCAAACTCTCGCCTAGATGGACGTAATGTGCGCTTTCGACCCAAAGCGGACGTTTTTCTTCTGTTAAGTTGTTATCTGATCATTGTCCATCAATAACGTGAATGGTCTAGCTTTGAAAAAGCGCCTGGAAACAAGAGTTGAATAAATAAATATTTGATAGCTGCCTCGCGCTCAGTAGACGCTAAATAATAGAGCGCCAACCAATTAACTTACAAGGGCAATATGGACAATAAATACGATAAAGGATCAGAGTGGCGAAAGTGGGACTTGCATATTCATACCCCGTATTCGATAGAGAACCAGTTTGGACAAGGGAGTGATGATGCAGTTTGGGATCGTTACATTAAGGATCTAGAAAGCCTTCCCCCTGACTTTAAAGTTTTGGGTATCAATGACTATATGTTCATTGATGGGTACGAGAGACTGCTTAGAGAAAAGACGGATAACGGGCGGTTAAATAATATAGATTTATTGCTACCAGTCGTGGAATTCAGAATCTCCATGTTTGCTGGCGTTGATTTCGGCTCATATAAGCGAATCAATCTCCACGTGGTATTTTCAGATCTGCTCGATCCTGGGGTAATAAAAAGCCAATTTTTAAATACGTTACATCAAAGCTACAGGCTTGCGCCAGGGAGGGAAGGAGCCTCTTGGTCAGGAACGGTTACTCGAAGCACTGGGTGCTAGTATTAAAGCCACAGTACCGCCTGATCAATTAGCTAGATATGGTTCTGACCTTATGGAGGGGTTTAGAAACCTAAACCTTGATGAAGGAGAGCTAATTGACCGACTGGAGAGTAACAGCTTCCTAAAGGGGAGGTATTTATTAGCTGTTGGTAAAACGGAATGGGATAGTTTGCGATGGTCTGACAGCTCTATCTCTTCAAAGAAGGATATTATAAACAAGGCAGACATAGTCTTTGTTTCAGCTGAATCAGTTGACAAATTTCACGCTGCAAAGCAGAAGCTATCATCGCAGTCTGTTAATGATCTACTTCTTGATTGCAGTGATGCTCATCACTATTCAGATTCAGGAAATAAAGATCGTATCGGCAACAGTAACACCTGGATTAAGTCAGACCCTACTTTTGAAGGGTTGAAACAAATTGTTTATGAACCGTCTAGAGTATCTGTTCAGGAAAATCAGCCTGACGATAAGGCTGGATATCAAGTAATAGACAGAATAAAAATACAAAATCCACTGATCTTAAATGAAACCATTCAGCTTAATGGGAATATGAACTCCATTATTGGCGGAAGGTCTACGGGCAAATCTGTTCTTCTTACAGCTATTGCACAAAAACTAAAAACAGAAGAACCAATATCATTTGTAAATAAACCCGAATACGGGACTTTCGTGCAAAATGTTTCATCTTCTATATCGGTAATTTGGAAGGATGGCGAAGTTAACGACAACCGAGAAATTGAATTCTTTCAGCAGGGATATATGTTTCAGCTTGCAACTAATAACGCTAAATTAAGCAAGCTAATTCAGGATATTTTAAGCATTAATGGAAAAGGGTCTGTTTTGGAGTCGCATTCTACAAGGCGATCCGAGCTTAAAAAGCTTATTTCATCTGAAATCAATGATCTCTTTCAAGGTGCTGAGGAAATTAGACGTCGTCAAGGCATACTTTTAGATAAAGGTGATAAGAAGGGTGTCGAGGATGAAATCTTGAGGCTCCAAAATAAATTAGTAGAGCTTGATACCCTTTCTTTATCTGAAGAAGAAAGAGCTATTTACGATAAGCAAAAGCTTCTTATCGAGGAATCATTGAATATCAGAGACAGACTGTTCAAAGATCAGCAGCAGATTGAGCGACTCAAAAGCATTTCGTTAGTGAGGAAGGACATAGCGATAGAATTTGCAACGATTTCAGACTCCCAACGAAATAAAATTAATGAGCTATATGATGTTCTTAGTCAGGAAATTGAAACGAAATGGATTGGAGGTCTGGACTCTCAGCTTGATGAAATTACTCGATCTATAGAAGAGAGTAATAGGTTGATGGAGCAAGCGAAATCAGACGAGACGTATAAAAAAGCTTCACAAGCCTACCAAAACTCAGCCCAGTTGAAAGAAATACAGGATCTTATTAAAGAACAAAAAATAAAGCTCAGCGAGATTAACTCAACATTGAGTGAAATAGGGGAGCTTCAAAAGAAGTGGAATCAAATCAAGGAGAGTATAATTTCGAATCACAACGCCTATTTCACTGAGATTGACGAGCTTTTGCCGCAACTCAATACTAGCCAAGACGGACTAGATATTAACGCTGTATCAAACTTCAGTGAAAAAAGATATCGAGAAATTCTCGAAGGGGCATTAAATCTTCAAAGTTCTTCCAGTCGCAGCATAGCTGAATTCACCTATCAGGATAACGACCAATATATGCAGCATTTGGTTAGTTTATTAAACTCCTTACTTTCTGGAGCTGTAACACTCAAAGGCGGATACACAGCACAATCCTTAGTTTCGAGTCTTTTATCTGAATGTTTTTATGATGTCGCTTATGACTTGGTTTATGAAGATGATAACTTCAAACATATGTCGGATGGAAAAAAAGCCTTCGTTATTTTGAAATTATTACTCGATTTTAGCGATAAAAAAATGCCCGATTCTCATTGATCAGCCTGAAGATGATTTGGATAACAGGGCAATTTACTTGGATCTCGTAAAATATTTAGAGAAAAAGAAGATAAAACGGCAAATTATTTTGGCCACGCACAACCCCAATATAGTGGTGGGGGCTGATAGTGAGTTAGTTATTGTGGCTAATCAACATGGAACTAGAAGCGAAAACCGTGATGACAAGAAATTCGCATATAAAACTGGCAGTTTAGAAAACTCCAAACCACGTGATTCTTCAATACCATATATTCTTGATTCCCAGGGTATTCGCGAGCACGTATGCGACATATTGGAAGGCGGAGATATTGCTTTCAAGCTAAGAGAAAAGAAATATTCAATTACGATTTAAGCATAAGCATTCCCACTCATCCGTTGAAGGATGAGATATGAGTGTTGAGATATTATGTGCAATGCCTGAATTTGTCCTCCCAGCTGTACCCGTACCTGGGGAGGACGCGGTCACCTAGGTCGCAGATAAGGGGGCAGTGTTCGGGGGCCGAGTAAAAATCCTGTATGTCCGCTAAAGGCCGGAAACAGGCTTTGGAAATAACCCATTCGTATAGGTGGGCGATTTTTTTGTTGTTGGGAAATAGCTTTCTCTCAGAAAACAATTTTTTAATAGTAGAAATGACAACTAATCTGGTTTGTCCAGTTTTGAAAAAGGAAATGCTATGAATAACGCAAGAAACAAGGATTTGTCACAGCTTAATTTTGTAGAGGTGCGAAACTATTATTCGGAGCTGAGACACGTTCTTTACGGTCAGATTAACGAAACATACCCTTGGTTTAAGTGTGGGCCTATAGGTGTGCAGGATGTAATGCAAGCTGACGCGTGGCGGATTCAGGATGACTCGCCCAGTCGTAGCGAATGGAGGTGGAGTGATGCATATTCTGTTTATAATCGTAAAAGTTGTTTTAAGCGATTTGACCTATGTGTGAAGAGCGGCAGTAATGTGGCTGGTCTTTCCTATGGGCTACCTACCGTTAGTAAGTCAGCATTAAAGATTGATATTATCGAAGCAACGCCCTATACAGAGCATAAGAAGAATACTCAGATATTCGAGATAATATCAACGGCAGCTCAATTCTATGCAATTCTCTTAGGTGCCGATGAGGTGAGAATTATGAACCCACTAAGCGAACAGTTATCTGACTATTACTGCTCCTTTGGTTATGAATACGTTGAGCCACGCAAGAAACGATTTGGTGTTTATTGTTCGATGAAGGTTGAGGTGTAATATGGTCGATCACAATGATTTATCAATTGAAGAGGCCAAAAAACGTCTCGAAAAAGCAGCTCAAAAAATTAAAGAAAGGAATGGCAAGTCCGATCATGAAGAGCCAAAACATCTTAGAAGCGGAGAGCTTGACGAGCTTGAATTAGAGCGCAGGAAAAAAGGAAAGGATCATGAGTGAGAACGTTGAAAATAAGAAAATAGTTAAAACCCTGGAAGAAGCTAAAGAACGTTTAAAGAAGGCGAATAAAACGATAATTGCTACAAATACACAAAAAGCTAAAAATCGCAGAGGGTATTAAACGACGCTGCTGATCATTACTGAGATGCATCAGCAATTGTTCAGCATTCACGTGGTGATATGCTGCAACACCATTACCTTTCCCTCCCCCAGACAATCGGTTAACACCATACCAGCACAACTGCGAGGGTGGCTTTTTATAGACCTTCGGAGACAGGACGTCGACGGAGAGTCCCATGGATGGGTTCACAGCGTGTCTATTAAAAGCCACCCTCGTAGTTGTGCGTGCTACGAAGTAATTAAAGAAACTTACAAATTGAAGGAGTGGTGAGAAGGAGAGGAGTTAATAAAACAGCTTGAGGCTGTTTTACCCCGTTGGGGCTGCGGCAATTGGAAAAGCATTGCCTTGTTGCTAAACGCTCCTTTGGTCGCGTTTAGTGAACCTCGAGGATCAAGTCCGGGTTAGATTTCTACACCTTGTAGCCGGAAATTACAGCCGATTTATTTGCGAAGTATATATGGTGCCCAGGAGAGGACTTGAACCTCCACGGGATTGCTCCCACCAGCACCTGAAGCTGGCGTGTCTACCAATTTCACCACCTGGGCATTTGAAGGTGGATTTTAAATTATTGCTAACTGCACGTTCTGTGTATTTACCCCGACACACAGTGGTCGCTCCCGGCTCCTGCCTCCCGCAACACTTGTGCATCCTGCACATCGCCTACGCTCTTTACCTATGCGAACGCACCACCTCGGAATATTGGGGTGTTTTGCAGCTGATAGTGCTAAGGGCGCGAATCTTAGAGGCCCTTTGTAGTTGTGTCAAACAGTGTTTGAGGGGTAGTTCTCTGAGCTTAGGGCAACTTGGTTGCGACCATTTTCTTTGGCTCTGTAGAGGGCGGTGTCGGCGAGTTGTATTAGCTTGTGGGTGCTTTCTTCGCTGCTGGGCTGGTGGGTGGATACGCCAATGCTGGCTGTCATTTTTATGGATTTGCCTTCGTGTAAGACTGAGATATTTTCGATGGCTTTACGAATTCGCTCAGCGAGATGATGAGCTCCAGGTTCATCGGTTTCTGGCAGTACGAGGGCGAATTCTTCGCCGCCGTATCTGGCCACCATGTCATTTGGTTTGCGTACGTTTGTTGCGATGCAGCTGGCGACGAGGGTTAAGCACCTGTCGCCTGCTTGGTGGCCGTAGTTGTCGTTGATGGCTTTGAAGTGATCAATATCTACCATCATTAAGGATAGCGGTTGTCCGGTGCGGCTTGCTCGCGCGATTTCATATTCAGCCACTTCGTCGAATTGCCGGCGGTTGTTGACGCCGGTTAATGGGTCGGTTTTGGTTAGCTTGGCGAGCTCGCTGTTAGCAACCTGAAGTTTGGTCATCGCGTTTTCTAGTTCTTCGGTGCGTAGTTTGACTTGGTCTTCTAGTTCTTTGTTGGTTTTCTCCCGAAGCTGCAATAAGGAGCGTTGAGCCGCTTCTTTTGCAATGCGTTGACGTCTGATTCGATCAGCCAAGGCGAGAGACAGAAGAACAATTTCAAGTACAAAGCTGCCTGCCTGTGTGTATTCCAATAGTGGCGAGTAATTTATTTCACCTTGCAGTGTTAGGACCATAAATGTGGTGCTAATGGCAACGCCAGTCCATGCCACAACAAAGTAAATGGCTGATCGATTGCCTCGCCGCCAAACGACGAACGATGTAACTATCGCTAAAATTCCAAGGATGCCTGAAAGGCTGCCTAGCAGCAGCATTGCATAGCCTAGGTAAGGAGTGAGGGTAAAGACTAATACTGCTGATAGCCCTATCAGCATTGCTGTGTTGGCTTTTAAAAGCCAGTTTGTATATCGAGGTAGGTCGAGGAATATGCGAAAGAAATAAGTGACTGAGAGAAAACAATAAGATGCGAAAACGGGGGAGGCGTGGAGGTTCAGCCAATCGTTAGTTGGCCATAACAATAATCGCCCATAGCCGCTTACGGCGAGTAAATACAAGAAGCTGCTAAATACGGTGTTGGTATAAAAGAGGTACATCGAGTCCCGTACGGCAAAATACAGTGACAGGTTGTACAGAATCATCACGAGCAGTATGCCGAAGACCATGCTGAACATGATGGTGCGTGTTAGGTCATGCTTTTGGTAGGCCTTATCCGAGAAGAGCATCAACGGAATATAAATAAAGTTGGGGTCTTGAATTCGTAAATAGACAGTTGTTGTGTCTTCCTGCAGTTTTAAAGGAAGCACGATGTTCTTGTGTGCGTTGTCCTCGGTGATGGGGGTAGATTTCCCGGCGCGATAAACTTTTGAGAGTGTATTTTGGTTGCTGTAGACCGCGAGTTCTACTAGCGAAATGTGAGGCCAAAGAACCTCGAGCATCCAATTTTGTGGGCTATTGGCATTTGTTGTTACGTTAAAGCGTATCCAAAGGGTGCCATTGGTTCTGATATTTAGCGTGTCTATTTTGGGTGTTTGCCATGCGTTATTGTGGTGGATCTGGGCTATCTGGCCCCAATCAGAGCTGGCGGGCATCAACAAGTATTCAAAGTTTTGATTGCTAATTAATGTTCCGCTTTTGATTGTTGGGCTGACAGGTGTTGTGTCAGCACTTGTAGTCGAAGTGCTGGCTATCGAAAGAAAAAAAGCTATCAGAAGAAGGGCGCGCATATATCTACAACTATAGAAGGCTTTGATCAGCTGTCCATCTGCGATGGCAGTGCGTTATTGTTGAATCGAGCCTATAGGTTGAGGCGCACATTTTAAATAGCGCTCGTCTGGTTGGCCGATGCTCGGTTAGTCAAAGTTTCTATTTGGCCCTCTCTGATCGCTAATCTCGAGCTGGTGTTGATTCTTTTTAAGTATGTTGAACATACTAATCGGTCACAATGTTGTCTTTTTAACTTCATAAAACTGACCCTTTTCTGCCATATCCCCTGACTAAGGTGACGCCTTTTACGACATGCAAACGGTCAATTGGGGGGCTGCATGAACCAACCACTGTGTCTTAAAACGTTACCTAAAAATCTATTGAGTGTGGCAGTCGCTAGCCTTATCTCTGCTACTACATCTATTTCTGTTGAAGCTGCTCGCGTTGAAGGTCGCGTAACGGACAGTCAGCAAAAAGTGAACTTCGCTGGCGCGCAGGTTCGTCTCGAGGAAATTAATCGAACAGTGAGTACCGGTGAAGACGGTCGATTTGTTTTCCGAAATGTGCCTGAGGGGACTTATACGTTAAAAGTCGACTATGTTGGCGCAGACGCGGTCTCGCAAACGCTTGTTGTTGACGACGAGGTCGAGTCGCAAATCGTTCGCATTGGTGAAAACGTGGCGGACATGGATAACATCATTGTTTACGGTGTATCGAGTCAAGCAGCGACGGCCCTCAATCGTCAGCGCTCAGCCAATACCACGATGAGCGTCATTTCTTCTGATCGTGCGGGTGATCTTCCAGACCAAAACATAGCGGAAGCGCTTCAGCGCGCGCCGGGTGTCTTTATTGAGCGGGACCAAGGGGAAGGTCGTTTCGTTGCTGTTCGTGGGTTACCTCAATCCCTGAATACAGTGTCCATTAATGGCGTGAATGTGCCAGCCCCTGACTCGGGGGAGCGTGTTGTAGCGCTAGACGTTATACCTGCTGATTTACTTGAAACAATCGAGGTCAACAAAACCTTTACGCCGGATCAAGATGCGGGGTCTATCAGTGGCAGTATCAACGTAAAAAGTCTTAGCGGTTTTGATCGCAATGGCCAGTTCATGCGATTTAGTGTCGAGAATAACCATAACAATTTGCAAGAAGAGAATAGTCCGAAAATTTCAGCGACCTATTCCAACGCTTTTGATTTGTCGAATGGAAACGAGTTGGCAATCGCTGCGTCTTTGTCTTATGAGGATAGGGAATTTGGTTCGGAAAATACGGAACAAGATGGCGACTGGGAGATTGTTGGCGGAGCGCCAGTAACTGAAGAGGCTGAGCTACGAGACTATCAAATTTCGCGGGAACGACTTGGCTTTGCGTTGAATTTTGACTTGCGCACCAGTGAGTCACAACGCTTTTACTTGCGAACGTTATACAGTGATTTTGAGGACGCCGAAATTCGTAATCGTATTGAAATTGAACCCGATGCGGATACAGTCAGTGCTATCGGCGGCGGTGCGAGCTTTACTGAAGCCGAATACAAACGCAGCATGAAAGATCGTATTGAAACACAGGAAATTATTTCGCTGGTGCTCGGTGGCGAGACTGAAGTAGGTACTTGGTCTTATGATTACGCTCTAGGTTTTTCAACGGCTGAAGAAGACGAGCCTAATCGGGTGGATTCAAAAATTGAGACGGATGATCCTTACGCGTTTTCCTATTCAAACTTGGGGCAGATACCTAATTATTCATTGGCTGCCGAAGCCTATGATGCAAATAACTTTAAGTTTGATGATATCGCCATCGAGAACAACTTGGTGGAAGATGAAGAGCTTAGTTTCAAGCTAGATGTTGCCCGCGACATTGATTTTGGCGGCAATCCAGGTGAAGTGAAGTTTGGTTTTAAATATCGTGATCGCGAAAAAGAGCGTCGTTCAGATATCCGGGTTTACGATGACTTAGACTTCTTGAGCGCCAGTGACTTCGTGGCGGGCTCACCAGATTATTCTCTAGCAAACTTTGGTTTTGGTTTAAATGCCAATGCGTTGCGTTCAACAGCATTTGCTTTGGGAAGTACCGGTCTGAATGCTGAAGAAAGTGTCGTTGAGTCGAGTGTTGGTGATTACGGTATGAGCGAAGAAATTTTCGCTGCCTATGTAATGGCTCAGGTCGATATCAATCGTTTGCGTCTTGTCGGTGGTGTGCGGTTTGAGCAAACCGATTTTTCTTCCAGAGGTGCGGTGGGAAGCATCTATGAAACTGACGATCCATCGACTGCATTTGCCGCCGCAGACCTGGCGGATGGCAATCAAAATGATGTTGTCGCAAGTGCCGACGGTGTGTCTTTCGATGGTGATTACGACTATGCATTGCCAAGTATTGTCGCGCGCTATAAGGCGACGGATGATTTAATTATTCGTGGTGGCTTGAGTCAAACCATCAGTCGTCCTGGCTTTGGTGCGATTAATCCCTCGGCCTTAGCGGAAATTGAAGATGAAGACGGCGAAGTGAAGTTAGAGATTGAAGAGTTGGGCAACGTTGACTTAGATCCTTACGAGGCGTTTAACGTTGATTTAAGTGCTGAATACTATCCCGGTAAGCTTGGTGTCATGTCTGCGGCATTCTTTTATAAAGACATCGATAACTTTATTGCCTTAACCAATGTGTCTGACACTATCAACCTAGCGCCTTGGTTAATCCTTACGCCAGACTTAACAGCCGCGGATATCGACGATGTTGACGCTACGCAATATCGCAATGGTGAATCTGCGACGGTTGCGGGGGTTGAGTTGGCGTACATCAAAAACTTTGTCAACGGCTTAACCGTCGGAGTTAACGCAACCTTCACTGATACCGAGGCGGATTACGAAGATGGTGTGACCCGCGACCTCATTGGTTCTGCCGATACTGTGGCAAATCTTATGTTGGGCTACCAGCTGGGCGGTTTTAGTGGTCGGCTTGCCTACAACTACACGGCGGAAAGATTAGAGGAAATCGGTGGTTCATCAGCGTTAGATGTTTATCGTGATGAGCATGCGCAAATCGATCTTTCATTAAAATATGATTTCAATGAAAGCTTTCAGGTCTACCTCGAAGGCGCGAACTTAACTGATGAGCCTTATTACATTTACCAGGGTGGCGCTAGCTTCAACCGTCAGTACGAAGAATACGGTCGCACGTTTGTACTGGGTTTGAGCTACACGAGGTTTTAAGTGATAAAACGTTTTGTTGTAACCGTTGCAGCAGCTTACTTGATGGTGAGCTGTGTGCATCAGACCGTGCCACCAGAAATTGCTGCGACCACACACGCATTAAAAACGCTGGACGATTTAGCGTCAATTGATCCCGGCGTACTGCATCAGGGTGTGCAGCGGGCCAGTTACGGATGGAATTCCACGCCGCGTGAATTGGCGGTGACATTGGATGATGAGTCCGGTCTTTTATCTGTGTGGCAGAAATCGGGTGAGAAGTACTCATTGCTGATCGGGCATTATTTTTCTACGCAACAGCTCGACGGGGTTTGCTTGTCGTCCTATGACAATTTGCCAACACTGATTACCTTCGATGACAAAGGTTATTTGGCGCAATGGCTGATCGATTTGCAAACGACACAATTACAGCTTGTGCGAACATTGGCTGGAAGCCTGAACAGCAAAATGTGTTACTCCCCGCCCAATACGTTTGACTTATTTGTCATGGAAGAGGGGGTTGGGCTGTGGCGCTTTGCATCAGACCCTGAGCTCGAAGATGAGCGTAAGCTTGTGGCGGCCGTTGAGCCAATAGGTAATTTGAATGCGGATGCAGAAAGCGTCGAAGTGACCGATAAAGGCTTGTGGGTTGAGGAAAAGCTTGTTGTCAGTGTCGACGGGTTTAGAGCCAACTCGCGCAATGTTGCTCAGATCACTCCGAAATTTGAAACAACACCTGCCGAATTAACAGGCGATGTCATGGATGATCCGGTTGTGTGGAGCGGCGTTCGCAATGAAAAGTATCATCGCATATTGGCAACGGATAAGCGCGTTGGTTTACGAGTGTACGACTTCACGGGAGAGCAGCAACAGTTCATCCCTGTGGGGCGAGTCAACAATGTAGATTTGCGCCCTGTCGATAATCATCCCGATTTTGTTGCCATTGCGGCGGCAAGTAATCGTACATTGAAATCCATCAGCTTATTTGGCATTGATAAGAAAGGCCGCGTGACGTGGTTGGAAAATGCCGAGGTTGCCACAGGTTTAGACGACCCTTACGGCTTGTGTATGCATAAACATCAGCAGCAAGTGTTTGTGTTTGTGAATGATAAGGATGGGCGCTATCAGCAGTGGCTACTCAACATTAATCCGGGCTCGATTACCTCCTCATTGTTGCGCGAATTTGTCACTGATGATCAGCCTGAAGGCTGCGTCGCCGACGATGCGAATCAGCGTTTATTTGTCGGTGTGGAAGATGACGGTATTTACGTAACGTCCACTCTCCCGGCCGCCAATACGGCCCTGACATTGGTTCATGCCATTGACGGCGAGCGACTTGTGGCAGACGTGGAGGGTTTGGATATCTACCTCCAAGGCGACTCTGGGTATCTGGTAGCGTCTTCCCAGGGAAATTCAACCTACGCGATCTTTGATCGACTGCCTCCGTATGGTTATCGCGGTAGTGTAAAAATATCGCCAAACATCGGGCTTGGTATCGATGGATCCGGTGGTACCGACGGTTTAGCGGTAGACTCGCTGCGAGAGGTGTTGGTAGTCCAAGATGGTCTCAACGTTTTAAATGACACGCGTAGTGGTTATTTGCCTCAAAACTTAAAGGTGGTTGAGTGGCAGGATGTGGTTGAGGCGCTTAAGCTTGACGAATAGCCTGTTTGGGCCGCCACTATCGAGACTCAATAGATGCAAGTGGCGGTTCAGCGGCGTATAGTATCCGTTCTTTAGTATCTATTGAGCACATCTTTTGAGTAAACGAAAACGTAGCAAACCTTCCTCCGATCCCTATGCGAAGCGCGAAGCATCGCAATACGAAAATCCTATCCCCAGCCGAGAGTATATTCTTGAGCAATTGCGCGACGTCGGCAAACCGCTAACGCATGACGAACTAACGGCGTTACTTAATCTCAGTGACCCTGATGATGTTGAGGCGTTGCGTCGGCGGTTGATCGCCATGGAGCGAGATGGTCAGTTAATTAGAGACCGTCGGAGAGCCTATGGTGTGGTTGATCGTATGCATCTATTGCGCGGGCGGGTGCAAGGTCATCGAGACGGTTATGGGTTTTTCATCCCTCAAGACGGAGGTGAAGACCTCTATCTGACATCGCGTCAAATGGACAAGGTCTTTGATGGTGATGAAGTCTTGGTGCGGTCCTCAGGTTATGGCTTTAAAGGCAAAAAAGAAGGCTCGATTGTTGAGGTGTTGTCCCACAATACGCGCCAAGTCGTTGGGCGCTTTTATAAAGAGCGCGGCATTCAATTTGTTCGCCCCGATAATCCGCGTTTAGTGAAAGATATTCTTGTACCGCTTGGAGAGCAAGGCGACGCGGAATCTGGTCAATATGTTGTTGTGGATATCGAACAGCAGCCAACACGTAGCCAGCCTCCGGCAGGCCCGATTGTGCAAGTGTTGGGTGATCACATGGCGCCGGGAATGGAAATTGATGTGGCAGTTCGCAGTCACGGCATTCCCAATCAATGGCCTGGCGATGTGCTCGATGAGGCAAGCCAGTTGCCGAGCGAAGTGGATGAATCCGATAAAAAACATCGAGTCGATTTGCGTAAACTTCCGTTCGTAACGATTGATGGTGAAGACGCACGAGATTTTGATGATGCCGTTTATTGCGAACGTAAAAAGTCGGGCGGCAAACCAAGTGGTTGGCGGTTGTGGGTGGCGATCGCCGATGTATCACACTATGTGAACATTGATTCCCCGCTTGATCGCGAAGCACAGCTGCGCAGTACGTCGGTTTATTTCCCTGACTACGTTATTCCCATGTTGCCTGAGGCGTTGTCGAACGGTTTGTGTTCGCTCAACCCTGAGGTGGATCGCTTGACGATGGTTTGCGAGATGACCATCAGTGAGGCGGGTAAAGTCAGTGGCTATAAGTTTTATGAGGGGTTGATTCATTCTCACGCACGGCTGACTTATACCAAAGTGGGTCAGATGTTGGAGGAGCGCGGCGATAACAAAAGTGGTATCCGCAAGCATTATCACAATGTGGTGAAACACGTTGATGAATTACATTCATTGTATACAGCGTTGCGTGGCGCGCGAGATGAGCGTGGTGCGATTGACTTTGAAACGGTGGAAACTCGAATTATTTTCGATCAAAACCGCAAGATCGAAAAAATTATTCCTGTCGTACGGAATGATGCGCACAAAATTATTGAAGAATGTATGTTGTGCGCCAATGTGTGTGCGGCAAAGTTTTTAGAAAAACACGAACTGGTGGGTTTGTATCGCGTTCACGAAGGCCCTACAGACGAAAAGCTCGAAAATCTTCGGGACTATCTAGCGGAACTGGGGTTGTACTTACCTGGAGGTCGCAAACCTAAGCCTGAACACTATCAAGAACTGATGGCAATGATTGAGGATCGCGTCGACGCGCACATGATTCAAACCATGATGCTGCGAAGTCTTCGGCAAGCGGTCTATTCTCCTGAAAATGAAGGTCACTTCGGCTTAAATTACACGGCGTATACCCACTTTACGTCACCTATTCGTCGCTATCCGGATTTGTTAACACATCGCGCGATCCGCCATGTTATTCGCTCAAGGCAAGACACTAAGAGCGTAAAGCGTGTAACTGGTGCGAAGGTAATCGCCAAGCAAAAAATTTACCCCTACGATATGGCGATGATGCTGCAGTTGGGCGAGCATACTTCGCTGGCGGAGCGGCGCGCTGACGATGCGACTCGAGATGTCGTTAGCTGGTTGAAGTGTGAGTTTTTGCAAGCCCATGTTGGCGATACGTTTCAGGGGGTTGTTACCTCCGTTGTTGGGTTTGGTTTATTTGTCGAGCTGGAAGACTTATATGTCGAAGGCTTGGTGCACATTACATCGTTGCCTAGAGATTATTATTATTTTGAGCCTTCCAAGATGCGTTTGGTGGGAGAAAATACGCGTCGCGTGTTTCGCTTAGGTGATGAGTTGACTGTCCAGGTAGCGCGTGTTGATCTGGAAGATCGCAAAATCGACTTTGAGCTTATTGAGGCGAAAGGTTCGAAGACTCATCGCATCAGTAAGCAAGAAGCACAGCAAGCGATGAATGACGCTCGAAGGCCGAACAAAAAGAATCGTGCTGGCAAAAAGTCTAAATCGACGAAAAAGGATCGTTCGGAACGTGGTGAAACGTCGACAGGCAAAAAATCTAGCAATTCCAAAAAGAAAGGCTCCGCTCGCAAACGTCGCCGCTAACCTCCGATTTACGTTTCTATAAAGTTAATTATGAGTAAGAAAGCAAATCAAGCAAAACCTGAGTGGGTGTTTGGTATTCATTCAGTACATACATTATTAAAGACAGCGGCAACTCGAGTTCAAGTGCTGTATGTTTCGCAGGGGCGTCGCGACCAAAAGCTGCAAAAGTTAATTGCGCTGGCAGAAAAGCAGGGTGTCGATGTTAGTGCTGCGTCTAAAGATCAGTTGGATAAGTGGGTAGATGGAAATCACCAGGGTGTGGTCGCGCAGTGCACACCTGGTGAGGTTTATGATGAAAAGTATTTGTTATCCATGTTGGATGATTTATCCGAACCTGCCTTTTTGCTGGTGTTAGACGGCGTAACTGATCCACATAACTTGGGTGCTTGTTTGCGTACTGCTGACGCCGCTGGCGTGCATGCGGTTATTGCGCCGAAAGATAATTCCGCCAGTATCAATCCGACTGTGCGTAAGGTGGCTAGTGGTGCGGCCGAATTGGTGCCCTATATTTCCGTAACAAACCTCTCTCGTACCTTAAAGGCCATTCAAGACAAAGGTGTATGGGTTGTTGGCAGTGCAGGTGAGGCCACCCAGTCGCTTTACCAGACTGATTTAAAAGGCCCGCTGGCGATTGTGATGGGTGCAGAAGGTGAAGGTATGCGCCGGCTCACGCGAGAAGGCTGCGACTTTATTGCCAGCATTCCTATGCAGGGTGGAGTTAGCAGTCTCAATGTCTCGGTTGCTGTGGGTGTCTGCTTATTTGAGGCCTTGCGGCAGCGAGGTGCCGAGTAGGCTTTTCTGTTGACGTTTTTCTAGCCAAATTGCTTGCAATGCCCCCCCTAACTCCATAGAATACGCGGCCCCGCTGGCCACAGGTCTATTTATAGATTGGAAGTTGGTCGGCTCTCCTTGCTTCACTGCGACGCCACAATGCGTTTAGCGGGAAGCTTTAACCCGTAAGGAGCTTCAATGCGTCACTACGAAATCGTGTTTCTGGTCCACCCTGACCAGAGCGAGCAAGTGCCCGGTATGATCGAGCGCTATTCTTCGGCAATCACTTCTACTGGTGGTCAGGTTCACCGTCTAGAAGATTGGGGCCGTCGTCAACTTGCTTATTCAATCAACAAAATCCATAAAGCTCACTACATTCTTATGAACGTTGAATGTACCGAAGAAGCTTTGGAAGAACTCACTACTAACTTCCGTTATAACGACGCCGTACTGCGTAACATGGTTATGCGTATGGACGAAGCGGTTACTGAGCAGTCTCCTATCGCGAAAGCAGAGAAAGAGAACCGTGAACGTAAGAGCCGTACAGAGCGTCGCGAAGAGCCTTCTGAAAATACTGCCGAAAGCAGCAGCGACTCAGAAGCAACAGCGGACACATCCGATAACACTGAAGCTGAGCAAGGAGAATAATCATGGCTCGATTTTTCCGACGTCGTAAATTCTGCCGATTCACAGCTGAAGGTGTTAAGCAGATCGATTACAAAGATTTGGATACATTGAAAGCCTACGTTTCTGAAACTGGCAAAATTGTTCCAAGTCGTATTACGGGTACTAAAGCGAAGTATCAGCGCCAGCTTTCTAGTGCGATCAAGCGTGCTCGTTATTTGGCTTTGTTGCCCTATACAGATAGCCACGACCAGTAGGCATAACCACAACTAAAAGGCTGCTTAGCTAGCGGCCTTAACAGGTGAGGTAAGTCATGCGAGCCCTGGCTGAATTCGTGATGCGTGGGCGAGCACAAGCGGCGATAGTTGCGCTGTGTTGCTGGATTGTACCGTTTGTGGGTCCGGCAGTTGTTGCTCTCGTAACCCTACGTCGAGGCCTGCTAGACGGTTTTAGTGTCGCCATTTGGGCACTGTTACCGTGGATTGTATTCTCTCTGCTCGATTCAGCGCTAGTACCTTTGGCCTTCATCTATTTCTCCATCATCGTGGTGGTGATGGGTGGAGCGGAAGTGCTGAGGAATGTAAATTCCTGGCCGGCCGCTAGTATGGGCTTGGTAGTTTTAGCTGTTACCGCGAGTTTGGTTTTTGGTTCCAGTTTCGACCAGCAGAGCGCAGAGTTTGTCGCTGCGGTTAATGAAGAACTGAAACGTTATGCAGAGCAGAGTGGCATAGAGCCTGATGACCTGCAGACTATAACCATTTGGTTCGTCGCTGGCATGTTTGGCTTTGGCATCGTAGTCGATGCATTGCTTTCGCTGGTGTTGGCTCGTTGGTGGCAAGCATTGCTGTATAACCCCGGTGGTTTTCGCCAGGAGTTTTATAGCTTTCGGCTAAGCAAAACCCAGTCCCTTGTGGTTTTGGGGTTTGGAGCGTTGCTCATTGCACAAATGCAAACGGCGCCTTGGGGCTTTTTGGTAACTGTACCGTTGTTGATGGTAGCCAGTGCAGTTGCTCATAGCCTGGTAGCGAACCGACGACTGGGTACCCCATGGTTGGTTGGCTTTTACCTGTTATTGCTGTTCGAGCCGACGCGCCTAGTTGCGCTTTTGGTAGGGTTTTTTGATGCGTGGGTGGATTACCGTAGCCGCTTTAGTCGGCCGTCTACTCAATCGCGAGACTGAATGTATTTAAACCGCATCGTTGATGCGAATTTTGTGAGGAAAAACGATGGACGTTATCTTATTAGAAAAGCTTGGCCGTATCGGTCAAATTGGCGATAAAGTCGCTGTTAAAGCAGGCTTTGGTCGCAACTTCTTAATCCCGCAGGGTAAAGCTGTGCCTGCGACTGAAGCGAACATTAAAGAGTTTGAAGAGCGTCGTGCTGAACTTGAAGCAGCGGCAGCAGAGAAAGTTGCTGCAGCAGAGAAACGCGCTGATCAACTCTCGGGTGTAAGCGTAACCATCACTGCGAATGCAGGTGACGAAGGCAAGTTGTTTGGTTCTATCGGTACTAAAGACATTGCCGATGCCATCTCTTCTGCAGGCGTTGAAGTAGCGAAAGCTGAAGTGAAGCTGCCAGAAGGTACGTTGCGCGAAGTGGGTGAATACCAAATCGATCTGCAGTTGCACTCAGAAGTAACGACTTCTATTACCTTGACTGTTGTTGCAGAGTAAGGGCTAGCAGTAAGTTCTACTGCCAGCTCAGCCTCAGGCATCTATCGGGGTCTCATTTGGGATAAGCTCGATGGGTGTGGCGCTAAGTGCTTCGAGCGCTTGAAGAGATTCAGCAGTCGACATCCATCGGTCGCTGTTGATCATCGATTGCTTCTTGGAGCATGTATCGCCGCCAGCTAGGCAAGAGCGAGTGAATAATAGAGCGGGTGCTGTGTTGTGCAATTAGCGCAACGGAGCGCTCGCTTTTTTATTTGTCGGTTACCGCGGTCACCTGTATCCAAATCCGGTTAAGTGGGTGTCATTGATTGTATGAAAAGGCGGTAGGATTGATTAGTATTAGCTGTTCTGTGCCACCTATAAGTCTAATGATTCTGTCTTCACTATGGCCCTAGATTTACCCGAAGAATACCCGCTCGAATACCTCGAGCCTGCTGACTTGCTAGATGCCATGCAAAGTGGAGATAGTGAGCGCTCGCTGCCACATTTCATTGAGGCAGAGCAATCCGTGCTCGGTGGGTTAATGCTCGACAATCAGCGCTTCGATGCGGTCGCTGAGTTGGTCAATGAAGAAGACTTTTATCAAGACAGCCACCGTCAAATCTTTAAGGTGATGGGTGAGCTGGCTGCTGAATCACACCCGTTAGATGTTATTACACTGTCTGAGACACTCTCTCGGCATGGTGAGTTAGAGCGGGTCGGTGGTATTGCCTACCTCACGGAAATGGCGCAACAAACGCCTAGCGCAGCAAACATCACCACCTACGCCAAGATTGTTCGCGATCACGCCACCGTCAGGAAGCTGATTTCTGTCGCCAATGAAATCAGCCGGTCTTCGATGAACCCAGCGGGGTTGGATTCGGATGATTTGTTACAGTTGGCTGAGCGGCGTGTTGCCGAAATTGCAGAGAACCGCCCGAAAGAGGGCGGTTTTATGGGCGTTAATGATCTTCTCAAAGGTTCGGTTGACCGCATTAGTGAGCTATTTGACTCCGATGAGGCTATCACCGGATTGGCAACAGGCTTAACCGACCTCGACGAGAAAACCTCCGGCTGGCAAAACGGTGAGCTCATTATCCTTGCGGCGCGCCCGTCGATGGGTAAAACAGCGCTAGCGCTAAATTTTGTTGAGCATGCCATTTTGCATCAGGATAATCCGGTACTGGTATTCAGTATGGAGATGCCCTCCCAGTCCTTGGTCATGCGGATGCTGTCGTCCATTGGGCGTATTAATGCGGGCAAGATCCGCAACGGTAAGTTGACCGAGGAAGATTGGCCAAAGCTGTCTGCTGCGGTCGGAAAAATGAAAGATCGCCCACTCTTTATTGATGACACACCAGGCTTAACGCCTCAGGATGTCAAAGCACGAACTCGCCGAATCGCTCGTGAGCACGGTAGTCCTGCGCTGATCATGCTTGACTATATTCAGCTGATGCACACGGGCGGTACCAGCGACGGGCGTACCCAAGAGATCTCAGAAATTTCTCGCTCTCTCAAGGCGCTCGCTAAAGAATACGACTGCCCCGTAATTGCCCTGTCTCAGCTCAATCGTGGTGTAGAACAGCGTCCTAATAAGCGCCCAATGAACTCGGATCTGCGTGAGTCCGGGGCGATTGAGCAGGATGCGGATATCATCTTGTTCATCTACCGTGACGAGTACTACAACGAAGAGAGTCCGGAAAAAGGCATCGCCGAACTCATTGTCGGCAAGCAGCGAAATGGTGAAATTGGTACCATTCGAGCCGCCTTCGTTGGTCAGTTCACTCGTTTCGAAAACCTTGCGCCAGAATACTTTAGTCAGGATTTCTAGCGGCTAATCGGCGCGCCCGCGTTTTGACGCGCAAGATAAGGCTTCTATTAGACCTGTATAACGGCGCGTGTGTCTGATAGGGCTGTTGCTCGAACTCTTATGCGGGCGCTCGGACACCCTAGGGCTATTAGCACTCCCTCCTTATTTGGCCGCCTTATTGTTTGGCAGAAATCATGCTGAAAATGTAACCGTTACTTGTCGTCAAAACGTGTACATCGGTAACATCCTTGTGTATGATCGCCGGCCACGTTTTGTACAGCTTTGTGACTTTATATGCCATTTGAGTGCTAAAAGTTGAGGGTCACATCGCTTTCCTGCCGCGCAGGGGTAAACAGTATGCAGATATTCCATCACGTTGCTTCGGTTCGCGAGGCGCTTAATGCAGAGCGAGCAGCCGGTAAAACCATCGGCTTTGTGCCAACTATGGGGAATCTCCATCAAGCTCATATTGAGCTGGTTAAGATTGCTCAGCAGCAGTGCGACGTGGTTGTGGTGAGTATCTTCGTCAACCCACTACAGTTTGGTCTTAACGAAGACTGGGACAAATATCCACGTACTTATGAGGCGGACACAGCTAAACTCACCGAAGCCGGCTGTGATTACTTGTTCTACCCCGACGAAAAAGAGATTTACCCTAACGGCATGGCTGAGCAGACTCGAGTGGTTGTTCCGTCTATGACCGATGTGCTGTGTGGTGCTAGTCGGCCCGGGCATTTTGAAGGCGTCACGACTGTCGTTAGTAAGCTGTTCAACATTGTACAGCCGGACGAAGCGGTGTTTGGGATTAAAGACTTTCAGCAATTGGCGGTTATTCGTCGTATGGTTGAGGATCTCTGTATTCCAGTAAAAATTGTTGCTGGTGATATTTTCCGCGAAGATGATGGCTTGGCGATGAGCTCTCGCAATGGCTATATCACCGACGACGAGCGCCCCAAGGTGGGGGTGTTGTATCAAACACTGTGCTGGTTGCGGGATCGCATAGAGCAGGGTGAAAAAGATTTTATAGCTCTCGAACAAGAGGGTACGAAACGCATCGAACAGGCAGGCTTTCGAGTAGATTATCTGAGTATCAGCAACAGTAAAACACTGGAGCCGGCAGCTCACGATGACAATGACATTACGGTGCTCGGTGCGATGTTTACTGAGAGTGCTAGGCTGATAGACAACCTATCATTAACTTTACAATAGTCGGCGGAAACGCCAGGAAACGCGGTTGCATTGATGGCTAAAAAAGGCACAATAGCCGGCCTGCTGCGGCAACCCAAAGTGAAAGCGAGGTAGATATGTTATCCACTTTCTTAAAAGGCAAATTACATATGGCCAGCGTTACCCAAGCTGAGCTTTGGTACGACGGTTCCTGTGCGATTGATGCGGACCTCGTCAAGCTTGCTGGGCTGCGCGAGTTTGAGCAAATTGACATCTATAACGTCAATAATGGCGAACGTTTCACAACCTACGTCATTATCGCCGAAGCGGGATCAGGCACTATCTCCATGAATGGTGCAGCGGCGCGTAAGGTGCAAGTGGGCGATCGTGTGATTATCGCGGCGTACGGGCAGCTCAGCGAAGAACAAGCCCAAGACTTTAAGCCTAAATTGGTATATCTCAACGAAGATAATACGGTTGAGCGCACGGCAAACACCATTCCGGTTCAGCTCAAAGAAGTAAAATAACCCCACCAAAACGCCCCGCCCGGGGCGTTTTTGATTCCCCTTTTCGCAATTCTTACAACGCTTCACCATCTTCTTGACTTCTGATGCTCATCTAGACGGGCTACAATGGCTCAAAATTGATGGCTGACCCATTGATGCCAGTGTTTGAGTGCCAATAAGAATTAACAACGAATACACGATAGGGGTGAATGAATGTCGGATCTACCCAAGCTTCATCAAGTGCCACAGCAGTGGTCTTCCAGCGCGCATATCAACAAAGAGCGCTACCAACAAATGTACCAACAGTCCATCAGTGACCCTGAGACCTTTTGGGCTGAGCAAGCGAATAGCTTCCTGGATTGGAGTAAGCCGTTTACCAAGGTTCGTGAATTCGATTTAGACAAAGGCGAAGTGAGCTGGTTTAAAGAGGGTGAGCTGAATGTTACCTATAACTGTATTGACCGCCACTTACAGCAGAGGGGTGATCAAACTGCCATTATTTGGGAGGGAGACGATCCGTCCGAAGATAAAACCGTCACCTACGATGAGTTGCACACAGCAGTTTGTAAGCTTGCCAATGCACTGAAAGCACGGGGAGTTTCAAAAGGTGATCGTGTGTGTATCTACATGCCCATGATTCCGGAGGCTGCCTACGCGATGTTGGCTTGCGCGCGCTTGGGGGCAATCCACTCTGTTGTGTTTGGCGGCTTTTCACCGGAAGCGCTGAAAGATCGTATCCTTGATGCAGAATGTGAAGTCGTGATTACGGCTGATGAAGGTATTCGAGGAGGCAAGACGATTCCACTAAAAGCCAATGCGGATAAGGCGATGGCTCAGTGCGAATGTGTGCACACCTGTTTTGTGGTTAAGCGCACCGGAGGCAATATTGAATGGGATGCCGAGCGTGATATTTGGTATGAAGAGGCCATGATGGATGCGGCTGAAGTGTGCCCGCCCGAGCCAATGAACGCAGAAGATCCATTATTTATTCTTTATACATCAGGCTCAACGGGTAAGCCTAAAGGTGTGCTTCACACCACTGGCGGCTATTTACTGCAGGCGTCTATGACGCATAAATACACCTTCGATTATCACGAAGGGGATGTGTATTGGTGTACTGCGGATGTTGGTTGGGTGACAGGCCACACTTATATTGTTTATGGTCCGCTAGCAAATGGCGCAATTACATTAATGTTTGAAGGTGTGCCTAATTACCCTACGGCGGCGCGCTGTTGGCAAGTTGTCGACAAGCATCAAGTGAAACAATTTTATACCGCCCCGACGGCAATCCGTGCATTGATGGCAGCGGGCGACGAGTTTGTTAATGAAACCTCCCGTCAATCTTTGGTGTTGCTGGGTACGGTTGGGGAACCTATCAACCCAGAAGCCTGGGAGTGGTACTACAACGTAGTGGGAGAATCACGTTGTCCTATTGTCGATACCTGGTGGCAAACGGAAACCGGCGCTCACATGCTAACGCCTTTACCCGGGGCGACTGATTTAAAACCCGGCTCAGCAACCTTGCCTTTCTTTGGTGTCGAGCCTGTTATTTTGGATGGCGAAGGTAATGAGCTCAGTGGCGTTTGTGAAGGGAACCTTGCCATTAAGAGTGCGTGGCCGTCCCAGTTGCGCACCGTGTATGGTGATCATGAACGCTGCGTGCAAACGTACTATTCAACGTACAAAGGTTATTATTTTACGGGTGATGGCGCTAAACGCGACGAAGATGGTTACTACTGGATCACAGGTCGGGTGGACGATGTGCTTAACGTCAGTGGCCATCGAATGGGTACTGCTGAAGTCGAAAGTGCGCTTGTGTTGCATGATAAAGTGGCGGAAGCTGCCGTGGTAGGTTGTCCCCATGACATTAAAGGCCAGGGGATTTATGCCTACGTGACTTTAATGGCTGGAGAAAGTTTTACTGATACGCTGCAGCAAGAACTTATTGATTTATGTGTCAAAGAAATAGGCGCAATTGCTAAACCTGATTACATTCAGTGGGCACCCGGTTTGCCTAAAACGCGTTCAGGTAAAATTATGCGTCGTATTTTACGAAAAATCGCCGCTAACGAACTCGACAGTTTAGGTGATACGTCTACCTTAGCTGATCCGAGTGTAGTAGACGATTTAATTGAAAAGCGTTTAATTAAATAACGTTGTACGACGGATGGTTTTTGCTCGGCTGTTATGGCGAGTTAGTCGGTGCCGAGCTAAAACTATCCAAGTCAGGGATTTTCAGCATTTCTCGTTCGTAGGCGATATAGTTTTTTATCAGCCATTTGTCGTCTTGCTTTTGCCACTCCAATTGATAAGTCGATGAAAATTTAAATTGTCGCGGTGTTTCTGCAGAATAATTGTAAACCCCTTGTTCAATAATATTATTAGGGGTGGTCATTTCGATGCTTTTAACGGTTAGTGTCAACTTGGCATCGAGTTTTACCGCAAACACTAGTATCTCAATAATTTTATCGACCCCTTGCGTGGTTACACCGGCGACGGTGTAACTCCCATCCTTGTGGTAAAGCTCTGAAAGTTTTTTCGCATCACCTGAAGTGTAACTTTCGTAATAGGCTTGGCGGGCTGATTCGATGTTTGTGATGATGTCTGCCGATTCTTTGTCGCTCAATAAACTTTCAGAATACGTTGTTTGCAACTCCCGCTGGGTTGATGTGGCTTCTTGGGCGGTAACCGGAACCTCAATTAATGGTGTGGCGACTAGATACGCCAGCATTGCAAAAAATGTTGTAGCCTTGTTGCCAATGAATGATGGCGTACTATGTCGTTTATTGCTCACTTGAGTCGCTGGTGTCTTCGCTTGGTAGCCATGTTGGTTCATCTGCGTGGTATCTGTAAATTAGCCAGCGGCCATCTTCTTTGATCCATTTAATTCTATAAGTCGATGAAAGCTCCATGGTGTAAGCAGAGGAGACCTTGTAGTCGTACTCTCCGTGTTCAACGATTAGTCCGTCTGCATCGACATCAAGAGATTCAACGCGCAGGTGAATTCGAGCGTCGAGCTTTAAAATATAGCTGAGCGTTTCTTTGATCTTTTCTTTGCCCCGGCTAGTGACGCTTGAAACAGTATGGTGCGCTTGTGGGTGGTAAAAACTGATAAGGCGTTCTAGGTCGGCATCTCGGTAGGCTTCAGATATCCCTAGTCGGGTGACTTTTAAGGATTCGTTGATTTGAATGAATTGATCTTCATCGGCAATTGAAAGCGATATGCGTCGGTTGGTATTGCCTTGCTCCGCAACGGAGGTTGTGTTGTTAGCGTCGGCGACAAAAGAAAGGGCTGGTATCAATGTGAATAGAGCAAAATATCTACCAAAGCGCGTACTGGTGTCGAGCATTGCTTTCTCCTAGGTCTTTTCTAAATCCTAGCACCGTTAATTTTTCCTGCCTGAAAACCTAGATCTGTCACGAATGATTATTAACCTTTCTTTACGTGAATGGGTGGGGTTTTGTGGTTATGGTGTTATAGTGATATATAACACCAGATAACAGGGGCTAGATTCGGTCTCTGCTTTTTCAATGATCTAAATGGTAACTCATGACACAGCTCGACGACTGGGATGACTCAAAGCCGATTTATCGGCAGCTACGTGACAAAGTCATCTCCCTCATTATTGATGGAAGCTTCGCGGAAGGTGAGGCGGTTCCGTCTGTTCGGCAGGTGTCTAGCGACTATCGAATTAACCACTTAACAGTCAGCAAAGCCTACCAAGAGCTAGTTGAAGACGGCCTATTAGAAGCCCGAAGAGGTTTAGGTATGTTTGTAAAGACAGGGGCGAAACGGCAATTGCTTGAAGCTCAACGTAAGCAATTTATTGAAAAAGAAATTCCCGAATTGTTAGCACGGCTTGCGCAACTGGGTCTCAGCAAAGCCGAGTTGGTAAGTTTGTTAAAGGATGAGGAAAGCAACAAGTGACTGATGCGCTGATAAAAGTACGTGGGCTAAGCAAGCGCTACGGCAAGAAAACCGTACTCAATAACCTTAATCTTGATATTTCGGCAGGGCGAATCGTTGGCTTGGTTGGCCACAATGGTGCGGGCAAAACGACGGCCTTGAAATGTTTACTGGGCCTAGCAACGTACGAAGGTGATATCAGTGTCGTTGGAATGTCGCCGCGAAAAGCTCGTTCAACATTAATGAATGAGGTGTGCTTTATTGCGGATACAGCAATCCTGCCCAAATGGATTACCGCGGCGAAAGCAATAAAGTTACTTGAGCAGATGCATCCACGCTTTATACCTTCTGTTGCATTAGACCTGCTGGGTAAAACAGATATTGACCCAGGCGAGCCTGTCTCAAAATTGTCGAAGGGTATGGTGACGCAACTACATCTAGCGCTTGTTATGGCTATTGATGTCCCATTGCTGGTATTAGATGAGCCGACGCTGGGTCTGGATATCGTCTATCGTCATCAATTCTATAAATCATTAATGGATGATTATTTCGATCAGCAGAAAACCATCATTCTAGCGACCCACCAGATTGAAGAAGTTACAAATTTACTAACGGATGTTGTGTTTTTAAAGCACGGTGAAATAGTGCTTCACCAAACGATAGATGAGATTGCTGAACGTTACTGCGAAGTATTAGTACCATCACTCAAACAAGAACAAGCTCGTGCATTTAGCCCTATATATGAACAGCCAGGCATGGGGCGTACAGCAATGCTATTTGAGAACGCTGATCGTGATTCTCTGCGGGAGTTTGGCGATCTCTGCGAGGCAAAAATTGACACCATTTTTCTGGCAAAGATGCAGTCTCAGTTAACCTAAATGGCAATAAAGATGATTAGAAATTTTACAGGCTATCAAGGGCTAATGTTGCGTGAATATTGGGAGAATAAGGGTATCACCCTTTGGTTGCCGTTAGTGCTGGCGGCGCTACTGGTGGCACAGAACGTCTTGGGGTTGGGTGTTCTTTTTATCAATGGTGGGATCGACCATGTCGTCGAGGTGATCGATCATTCAAAACAGTTGAGTCAAATGGATGGCGCTGAGCGCTCCGGTGAAATTACATTTCATGACCGCGGATGGAAGCTAAACAACAAAGAAGACAGTAGCTATTTTCTGCGTTTGAGTGATGCGCAGTTTGCTATGAGTAGTGGGCTTCATGTTATCAGTGTTGTTTTTATGGTGGTGGCCGCGTTGATAAGTGGGTTTTATCTTTTGCAATGTTTGTATTCAGATCGTAATGATCGCAGCGTGCTATTTTGGAAAAGCTTGCCTGTGGATGAAGTGGCAAACGTGCTGAGCAAATTACTGTACGGTATTTTGGTCATCCCGTTGGTGGTTTTCATATTTGCCGTGATAGCTGAGGTGTCTGGGTCTCTGACCCTTGCGTTGATCTACTCTGCTAGTGAGAACTATAGTTTTTGGGGAATGCTGGGTGAAATAAACCCTATTTCCATGGTGCTTAGACAGCTGCTGAGCATACTGATGTTTGCATTTAATGGTCTTCCGATTGCCGCGTGGTTGTTATTTTGTTCTGCTTTTTCTCGGCGTTTACCGATCGTTATGGCGCTAATTGTTCCGTTTGTTATTAGCGTGCTTGAGCACTTTTTATTGGGTGATAAATATATCGGCGCTTTTCTTGAGTATGTGTTTGATACCGGCCACCCTGTGCTTGAAGGTGTGTGGCGAGGGGAGTCTTTTAGTACGCTGCTCGCGTACTACGATGGTGTTCAAGTTGTCACGAGTATCTGCTTTTCAATGGTGCTACTAGCGGGCGCGGTTTGGTGTAGAAATAATCGGTTTGAAATTTAGAGAGGTTAATATGGATATTCAATTTACGAAACGTAAATTTCTTGAAAAGGGGTTGAGTGAACCCGCAGGCCCTTTCCGAACAGAGCTTGGTTATTTCTTATTTGTCGAGGCAGCCTGTTTTTATGGGGTTTTACCCCCTTTTACCATGCTCAACTCCATGTTGCGTGAGGGTAAAATTATCAGCACCAAAAATTATTTACTGGAGTGGCAGCCCTTTCGGATGACGCGTATTGACTATGAAGAACTCAAGTGGGCGATACAAGACAATCCCACATGGGGCGGGGAGGTTGATGATGGTTATCGTGGGAGCCGCAAGTATTGGTCTCGTTGGGCAATGCTGCGTACGCTTGATAAACAGTTCGTTTCTGCCTAAGAGCGTTCTTTATTCTTCCCATCGCGATGAGAGCTTCCCCCTCATCGTTGGTGGGTTTTTTGCGTTTTAGTATTTAGTGATTCATTGCTCTTCACGATATTTTTCTCCATGTTATAGTTAGTGCTTTAACTTCTTGTGCTTTAACGACATGACTGATGATGAAGATTTGTTCGCTCAGGCGATGGGCGATGTCAAACCATTACAAACCGCTAAGCGAGTATTGTTGGACAAGCGTGATAATAAGGACGCTGCATCTGGTCATCGTAGGCGCGCTGCGCAAACGCAGGTGTCTGTAGCCTCTGACTCGCTGTCAGGCGATTTCGTCGCACCGGTTGGTCCTCACGATATACTCGAGTTTAAGCGGCCTGGTATTCAGCACGGCGTTTATAGGAATCTTCGATTAGGAAAGTACGCAATAGATGCACGACTAGACCTGCATCGTATGAAAGTCGATGATGCTCGCGTTGCTGTGTCGGAGTTCATAAAAGATTGTGTTGCACACGATATTCGCTGTGCATTGATAACCCATGGTAAGGGTGAAAACCGTCAGCCTCAGCCCGCATTGCTCAAAAGTTGCGTTGCGCACTGGTTGCCACAGTTAGAGGCAGTCATGGCATTTCATAGTGCTCAAAAGCAACATGGTGGTGTGGGTGCCACTTATGTGTTGTTAAAGAAAAGCGAAAAAAAACGTCAGGAAAACTTCGAGCGCCATCAAAAGCGCCGTTAAACGACCAGCTTTTGTAGCGTTTAGTCGTCGGTTTTCAGTTTATCGATGGCCTCATTGAGTGCGGCGACGTCGCGACAGATATTTTCTGAAACAGATTGGACGTCAGCAGCGACTTGCGTATTTTCTGATGTGGCTGAGGAAATTCTGTTGATACTGGTATCGATTTCATTACTGGCTTCAGCTTGTTGTTGTGTTGCGGTTGCGATGAGCGAACTCATTTGGTGGAATTGTTTTATCGCGGCAACCACGTGTGTCAGAGCTTCTTTCGCTTCACTGATTTGTTCTGAACTGGTTTGCGCACTTTGAGTGCTTGTTTCCATCACTTCTACTGCTTTTCGTGCTTGTGTTTGTAAGCGCTGAATAATTGTTTCGATTTCTTCGGTCGACTCTTGGGTGCGTTGCGCCAGTGTGCGCACTTCGTCCGCCACGACTGCAAAGCCTCGTCCTTGTTCTCCCGCCCGTGCGGCTTCAATAGCCGCGTTCAACGCCAGTAGATTGGTTTGTTCTGCGATATTGGTGATGACAGTGAGCACGTTGCCAATTTCTTGGCTTTCTTTATCAAGCTCCTGCATTACACCGACAGCATCATTCAAGTTGTTGCTCATGTTGTTGATGCCGTTAAATGTACTTTCCACTATCGACTGGCTGGCAGTGGCTTCACTCGCAACATCGTTGGCGTCGCGCTCGGAGTCGTTCGCGTGATCGCTGACTTCTCGAATGGTCGCTGACATTTCGTTCATCGCCGTTGCTACTTGCTCGATCTCCTTACTTTGCTTGGCTGTATTGGACGCCGCCGTTCGCGATGCACTAATCAATGAATCGGTTTGTTGCGAGATGCTATGTGACAATGACTTGGCGGAGCCTGAGAGGGCGCCGACTTGCTGGATCATGCGATTGTAGGCGGAGAACATATCCGACACTTCGTTATCGCTAGCAGGTTCGTGAATGGGTCGAGAAAAGTTGCCGCTGGCGACTTCATTTAGGTGGTTGCGCAATCGATTGATTTGCGTCATTAACCAGTTCATACCAAGAAAATGGCTAATCAAAGAGGTTAACAAAATTGCGATAGAAAATAGTAGGGCGACGGTTTGAAAGCGTTGTGTTTTCGCATTGGCTGCGCTAGCCATGAGGCCAACTGCCTCGTTCATTGTCCTTAAGACAACTAGGCTTTGCTCGTTCAGGGCTTTAAGTTCGGAGGTGCTCCCAGAACTAATGTACTGCTTGATCCGATCTTTATAGTTACTCCAGGCGCGTTGGACTTGCGTTAGTTTTGTTTCTACCGCTTCATTCGGTGGTGCGAGTATACCTTTGGCAGGATTGCCAGCTAGCAAGTCTCTGTGCGACGTTTCGAATAGCTCGATAGTTGCATCGATAGTCGCCTGGGATTCTGCACCCTGCTGGACTAGAAAGGCTTCTTTTGCCACCCGCTGGCTCAGCATTCTCTGCCGGCCAGCCAGGTTTACCGTGTCGGCGCTGGCTGATAGGGTGAGATAGAGAGTAAGAGTAGAGCCAATGGCAAGGGCTATGATGGCTAGTGAGGCGATTGCAAACTGGCTCTTGATGCTGCGGCAGCCCAGCATTCGCAAAAAACTATCCATGATAAGGCTCAATTGGTAACGCATGAAAAACCTCAGGGAGTTAAAACTCAGTTGCAGCAAAGAATAATGGTTCTCCCTCTTTAATGGGGAAGAGCAAGCCAACGTCTGTGGCACTTTTGATGGTGATTGTTTCTCGTAGATAGAGCATAAGTTGTGATGCTCAAAGTACCTATCAGGCCTCACAATGTGGCTCTTGTTTCAACAGTATAGACAAGAATCGAAAGGTCGCCGTGCGCGTGTGGGTGGCTAACTTTCGTGCAAAAATGTTCAATTCTGTCTTTTTAAGGGCCTGGGTTGCTTAGGGGTGGTAGTTTGGCGCAGGATCACTTATAAATCGCACTCTATTTGTGGGGAAGGTATTCATGTCAGAACAGCAGAGTCGTCGAGTCAATTCGCTAACCGTTGTGCTAGTTGGGGTTGTTGTGGTTTTAGTGTTCGCGGTTGGCTGGTTAGTGTTAGCTCCGCAGGAAGAGCTAACACCGCGGCCTGCAATGATAGAAGTTGCACCTATCCAACCAATAGCAAGAGATGCATCGCCTAAACCGGCGCCATTGTCGACTCCCGTTACAACCCAGGAAGAGACGGCTGAAGAAGAGGTTGTTCCGGCGCCGATGGACCCTCCTGGTCCCCCGTTACCTGCCTTACCCAGCTTAAATGAAAGCGATACGGCTGTGATGGACATAGCATCGGATCTAGATCCTCTACAAAAACTCAGTGCTTTACTGATTCCAGATCGCGTTCTCTTAAAGTTCGTGCGCGCAGTTATTGCGCTTGATGAAGGGAATGTAGTGAAGGATTACCGACCGCTTGAATCGCCTGCGCCGCCAATGAAAGTGATCGCGATCGACGAACCGTTAAATATTGAAATTGGCCAACGCTACCGCATTGATCCGGCGAATTATGGCCGTTATAACGCTTATGTCGATGCGCTGGTTGCTGTGGATAAAGAGCGTGTAGCGGCACTTTACCATCATTATTACCCGTTATTGGATGAAGCTTACCAGCAGTATGGCGTTGATCGCGGTGGTTTCCTGAATGTGACGCTGCGAGCCATTGATGCGGTTAACGCTGTAAAAATAAATGACTTCAATGCGGTACTCATTCAACCCAAAGTGTTTTATGAATTTCAAGACCCGCAACTACAGGCGAAACCTGGGCCGTATAAATTGTTGTTTAGGCTAGGGCCAGATCATTCAGCGAAAGTTCAAGCTGCATTGCGTGAGCTTCGCGCCGCTTTAGTCAAACCCAGATAACTTCCAATGAGAGCTAAGTTGTAAATTTATGCCAATTTTTCAGCCAGAACCCGATGTCGAAACGTTTCGGTTGTCGCGCGACGACGCAAGCGAATCGTTATCCTGTGTTTCACCTTTTAGTTTTGAATTGGATGGCCACCGCTGGCCAACGGTTGAACATTACTATCAAGCGATGAAGTTCGATAGCGCAGGCTTGCAATCAAAAATTGCGTCTGCTGCTACCGCGCAGGCAGCTAGAAAAATTGGCCGTGGATTTTTTCGGCGGCCACGTAAAGATTGGTCGAAAGTACGCGAAGTTGTCATGACTCGCGCTGTTTACATACGAGCACGGACGCATGAGGACATTGCTGAACGATTGTTGGCAACCGACGATCAGCCCATCGTGGAAACGAGTGTGTACGATTATCACTGGGGTTGTGGTCGCGATGGTCGAGGACACAATCACTACGGTAAAGTGTTGATGAATGTTCGTGATAAGCTGCGTGAAGAGCGCGCCAAACAAAATGATCAGTCTGACTCTACGCATAGTGGAGGCTAGTTGTATCGTGGCCGTGTGTTATGAAGCGTCACGCTTGCGTCAATATCTGATTCAAACCTTAATGTCTTGATTCTGCTAACAGTATGCGAATTCATTTAGCTCCGATGGAAGGAGTTGTAGACCATACCATGCGTACCTTACTCACCGAGGTGGGTGGTGTGGATCGGTGTGTGACAGAGTTTGTGCGTATCACGGACCAGCGTTTGCCGCCTCGCGTTTTTTATCGCCTATGTCCAGAGTTGCGAAACCAAGGTAAAACCGCAAACGGTATTCCTGTTTACGTACAGTTGCTGGGTGGCAAACCAGAATTTATGGCTGTTAATGCAGAGCGTGCAGCAGAGCTAGGGGCGCCAGGTATTGATATCAACTTTGGTTGTCCTGCCAAGCAGGTTAATAAAAACGATGGTGGATCAATTATTTTGCGTGAACCGCAACGGGTGTATGACATTACCCGTGCGGTTCGTGATGCGGTGAATAACACTGTACCGGTGACGGTGAAAATGCGTTTGGGTTATGACAATGCCGACCAGTTTATCGATACAGTTGATGCCATTGTTGAGGCCGGTGCGGACGAGCTTACGGTGCATGCGCGTACCAAAGTTGATGGGTATAAACCACCTGCATTTTGGTCGGAGATTAGGGCTGCGAAAGAGCGTCACCAGTTACCCATCTATGCGAACGGTGAAATTTGGTCTTTTGCCGATTATCAGCAATGCGTTGCACAAAGCGGTTGTGATGATGTGATGCTCGGTCGTGGTCTATTATCACGACCGGGATTAGCCTTGCTTATAAAAAACCATAGTGATCAATCAGACTTATCATGGTTTCAGGTGCTAGCCCTGCTGCTACGTTTTAGTGATATTACACATGAGGCCTATGACCCACGTTATGTAGGGAATCGGGTAAAACAGTGGCTGGGATATTTGCGTCAGTACTATACCGAAGCAAGTGAGCTATTTGAGACCGTCAAACGAATGCGCAGTGCTACCGAGATTCGCAGTGCGATTTTAAAGCAACGAGATCAATACGAAGCAGCGGCGTGATAGCTTTTATGCCATATTCTGCGCGATGAATACTAAGTAGGGGAAACTGCGTTTTATGAGTGAGAATTCGGTAAAAGAATTGTTGCAATTGAGTGAGGCAGAAGCAAGGGTGTTGGGCTCGCTTATGGAAAAGCAATTAACCACACCTGAGACCTATCCACTAACTCTCAATGCCTTAGTGACAGCATGCAATCAAAAAACTAGCCGCGAGCCAGTCACTCATTATTCATCCGGCGAGGTGCAGCAGGTGGTGAATAGTCTGCGGGATCGAGATTTGATCGAAGTTGAATATGGCTCGCGAGCTGACAGATTTAATCAACGGTTATCCAAACACCTCTATCTAGATAAGCCGCAGCAAGCACTACTCACCATCATGTTATTGCGAGGCCCTCAGACAGTGGGCGATTTGTTTGCGCGCACGCAGAGGATGGCTGCCTTTGATAGTACTGAGTCTGTGAGTACTCAGCTTGAAATTCTTTGTCAAAAAGTTACGCCGTTTTTGATACAAATACCTCGTCAGTCTGGACAGCGAGAAGATCGTTATATGCATCTACTCTGCGGCGATGTTGACGCCGACAGCTTTGTGGAGACCGCTCCTGTCGTTAAAGCAGCCTCGCCTAGCACCGTTGCTTTAGAAGAACGAATTGCCCTGCTGGAAGCTCAGGTTGAAAAATTACTCGCGCATACTGGTTTAGGCAGTAAGTAGATTGGTTTTGCCCTGTGGTTAGCAGTATCGTACTGACAAGCCTATTTATTATAATCGCGCTCAGTGCGTGGTACCTGTTCATATGGCCCAGGCAAAAGCGGGCCCGTATAGTGAATCGAGAGTTCCCTGTTCAGTGGGAAGGTATTCTAGTAAAAAGCTTACCCATTTATACCCAATTAGCTGATTCAATAAAACAAGAATTGCATGGCCATATTCAGGTGTTTTTATCTGAAAAGGAATTTGTCGGTTGTGCGGGGCTTGCTGTAACAGAAAAGATGCGCGTTATTATTGCCGCGCAAGCGTGCTTACTTGTCTTGAATCGCCCTAGCCGAAGCTATTCTGGGCTTCACTATATTTATATTTACCCATCGTCTTTTAAAGTGAATCGAACAGTAAGAGACGAACTGGGGTTGGTGTCTGAACAATCGCATCATTTACTCGGTGAGTCTTGGGATAGCGGTAAAGTTATTCTCGCCTGGGACCAGGTGGCTGAAGGTGTGCGAAACTTTAAAGACGGTCATAATGTTGTTTTGCATGAATTTGCACATCAGTTGGATCACGAATCGGGAGTCACCAATGGGGCTCCCCTTTTATATACGCAAGGCGCTTACAAGCAATGGGCTCAGGTCTTGGCAAAAGAGTTTGAGTCATTACAGCGTTTGGACCCGGCTCAGCGAAGTGTTATAGATCAGTATGGTGCCACGAATCCCGCTGAATTTTTTGCAGTCGCGACGGAAACCTTCTTTGAAGAGCCAGAAAGAATGTCACGTCATCATCAAGAATTGTTTGATCAATTAAAGGCGTATTATCGGATTGATCCTAGGGATTGGTCTTTGGTAACTGAGTCGCGAGATAGTTGATAAATTAGGGTTAGTTAATAACAAGGAATATTATGAAAAAAATTGGATTGGTGGCTTTGCTCTTGCTGGTGGTGGCTGCGTTTTTCCAACTTGATTTGCATCAGTGGTTAAGTTTCGAAAAACTCAAAGCATCACAAGACACTTTTCAACAGTGGTATTCCGCAAACCCGCTATTGGTGCCTCTCGCCTACTTTATTCTTTATGTCATAGTGACCGCGTTATCTCTACCAGGGGCGGCGGTGATGACGCTGGCGGGTGGGGCGCTGTTTGGCTTATGGATGGGGCTGCTGTTGGTTTCATTTGCCTCATCGATGGGCGCAACGCTTGCGTTTTTAGTTTCTCGCTTTCTGTTACACGATACCGTTCAGCAGCGGTTTGGATCAAAGTTAAAAGCGATTAATAAAGGTGTTGAAAAAGAAGGTGCCTTTTATCTCTTTACGCTCCGCTTGGTTCCCGCATTTCCGTTTGTTCTTATTAATCTCGCAATGGGGCTAACGCCAATAAAAACGTGGACTTTCTATTGGGTGAGTCAGGTGGGAATGTTGGCGGGTACTATCGTATACGTTAATGCTGGAACTCAATTGGCTGATATTGAACAGCTTTCGGGCATCTTGTCTCCTACATTAATCGGGTCGTTTTTACTGCTAGGCCTATTTCCTCTTATTGCGAAAAAAATTGTGTCTTGGTTTAAATCGCAGCGTGTCTACAAAGGGTGGAAAAAACCCAAGCGATTTGACAACAACATGGTGGTCATCGGTGGTGGTGCAGCGGGTCTCGTGAGTGCTTATATTGCAGCGACGGTTAAAGCGAAGGTGACATTGGTAGAGTCCCACAAAATGGGCGGTGATTGTTTGAATTATGGTTGCGTGCCGAGTAAGGCATTAATTAAATCAGCCACTTTGGCTCACCAAATAGCAAATGCCGATCGCTTTGGTCTATCGGCGAGTACACCGCAAGTGTCTTTTAAGGCGGTGATGCAACGCATTGAATCAGTCGTTAAAGCCATTGAACCTCACGACAGTGTAGAACGGTATACGTCGCTTGGCGTTAATGTCGTCGATGGATATGCAACAATTGTTGATCCATGGACCGTTGAAATAAAAACGAAAACAGGTGCGCAAAGGGTCACGACGCGAAGTATTGTGATTGCCGCGGGTGCCTCCCCCTTTGTGCCGCCGCTGCCAGGTATCGAGGATAGTGGTTACGTTACCAGCGACACGTTATGGGAAAAGTTTGCCCAATATGAAAAGCCGCCGCAGAGGCTGTTGATTCTGGGAGGAGGTCCTATTGGTTGTGAGTTGGCACAGAGTTTCCAGCGTCTCGGAAGTCAGGTAACACAAGTCGAAATGTTGCCTAGGTTAATGATTCGTGAAGATGTAGACATATCTGAGCGGGTGTCAGAACGTCTTACTAAAGAAGGCGTTGCTGTTTTAACTGAGCACAAAGCGCTGCGTTGCGAGCAGCGGCCAGAGGGACGCTATCTCATCGTGGAACACAAAGGAGAGGAGATCTCTCTTGCGTATGATGAAATGATCTGTGCTGTTGGTCGTTCTGCTCGATTAACCGGCTACGGTTTGGAAGAGCTGGGTATCGATACCAATAAAACCGTCATAACAGATGAGTACTTGGCGACACTCTACCCCAATATATTTGCTGCCGGTGATGTCGCAGGGCCTTACCAATTTACACACACGGCATCTCATCAAGCATGGTATGCGGCAGTGAATGCGTTGTTTGGTGGGTTTAAAAAGTTTAAGGCGGATTACAGGGTTATTCCCTGGGTCACGTTTGTAGATCCTGAGGTGGCTAGAGTAGGGATTAATGAGCAGGAAGCAAAAGAGGCTGGAATTCGCTACGAAGTGACGACATACAACATCGATGATTTAGATAGGGCGATTGCTGAGAGTGAAGCAGAAGGGATTGTTAAAATTATTACGGTCTCTGGTCAGGACAAAATTCTTGGTGTTACTATTGTGGGGTCTCATGCTGGCGAGCTTCTTGCGGAGTTTGTGATCGCAATGAAACACAATATCGGCCTGAATAAAATACTCGGTACTATACATACATATCCCACCTGGTCTGAAGCAAACAAATATGTTGCTGGCGAGTGGAAGAAAGCCAGAACGCCTGAAAAACTGCTGACCTGGGTTGAAAAATATCACCGTTGGCGGCGCGGGTAAGGCCAGTATGTTTAGACGGTGATGATAATCTGAACCCATGACCCATACTTCACTCAATATTGAACTGCTTTCAAGTCTTCAAGCGCTATTGCCGTCGGCATCGTTAGAGGTATTTCAGGTACCTGAAACACCCATTGACCTATTTCTGATTAATGCTGACTACCCACGTGGGCGGCTGCCTGACGACGTGGCGCTCGCTATCATGGAAAACCCGCTGTACTGGGCTTTTTGCTGGGCCTCCGGTGCGGTTCTGTCTCAATATATTTTGCGTAATCCTCAATTAGTTGACGATAAAACAGTTGTGGATTTTGGGTGCGGTTCAGGTGTTGTTGCAGTTGCTGCGGCAATGGCTGGTGCAAAGCGAGTGATTGCTTGCGATATAGACCCCTTGGCGATTATGGCCACTAAATCTAACGCGATGTTAAATAATGTTGTGTTAGAAATAGAAGACGATTTCGAGAAGGTGCCCGATTCAGTAGATTTGATCGTAGCAGCAGATGTTTTATATGACCGAGAGAATTTACCTTGGTTAAAGCGTTTTCAACAGCGAGCAGCTAGCGTGTTGGTCGGTGATTCTAGAATTAAAAATTTCTCTTATGATGGATACAGAAAACTTGGGGAAAAGGAATCATGTACTCTCCCAGACTTAGATGAATCTGCTGAGTTTCGGCGGGTTTCACTGTATCAGTCTGGATGAAGCGCATGTGAGATTGCGGTTTGGAAGTTGTGTTAACCTGTATTTATCGGCTTTCAGCCGTCGGCGTGCGTGAGGCCCCTTGGTGAAATTGATCCATATCATTGAGATGATAGCCTTGAATAGCATCACAACCACAGCGCTCGACTAGCCGATAAGTCTCATCATCAGCGACACCCTCGGCAATAACATGTAACCCAAGTGTGTGTCCAAGGCTACATATAGCGGCGATAAGTGTCTCCCTTGATACACCGTCGGTCCTCGGTGCTAGTAATCGTCTATCTATTTTTAGTTGTTGGCAGTTTAGGCTGCCGATATATTCAATCGAGCTGAATCCGGTACCATACTGATCGACTGCGACATTAACGCCTCCACTGGCTAAAGAGTCTACAGACATCTTTATATCATGCATGCTCTGGGCTAATTGTTGTTCTGCGATATCAATGATGATGTCGCTTGGGGTAAGGCCAAATTTTCCTGCCTGTGTAATGATGGTATTTGTAATTGAATGGTTATTTAAAGCCTTTGCACTAAGATTAATTGCGCATTTAAGTTGAGGAAACGCTTTTTGTATCTCCAGCAGTTTAGCTAGTGCGAGCGGGACAAAGTTTTTGTAATATTCCGACATGATGTCTGCGTGATTGCAAATCGAAAAAATCTCTTTTTCATTAAAAGATTTAGAATGTTTTCCAAAATTTGGCAACATTTCAATTGATTCAATGGCTTCTTGGTTAACGCAGAACACTGGCCGGTAGTCGATGCTAAAATCACCATTTTTTATTAATGTTTTTATCTTCCCTTGCTCTATCTCTTTGTGCTCCCTCGCCAAGTCTACTTCTGGCAAATATTTCTTATAATTTAAGTTATCTGTAATAGCTTGTTTGACTGCAATATTCGCTTGTCTAAGTAGGTCGGCAGAGCGGTGTGTCGTGGCATTAGTTACTGACATGCCAATCGCCAATTTGGGAGTAACAGAGTTTCCTTCGATATTTTGTGTTTTAGAAAGTAAGCTAGTAAATTTTTGCGAAGTGTAGTGGCCAATATGCGATTCGCAAGTATTTAGGAGGGTGGAAAATTCATTGCCGTGTAAGCGTGCTACGATGTCTCCTTTGCTAAGGTTTTGAGTTATGTTGCGGCTAATCAATTTAATAACTTCGTCGCCTATATCTTCGCCAAATTGATCATTTATATCGGTTAAGTTGGTGATTTGTATTCTCAATAGGCATGACTGAATCTGAAATTTACGGAATTGCTCGACAGCTTCTTCTATATGTTTGTCGAAAGATAGACTATTGATGAGCCCTGTAAGTTGATCATGGTTAGATTTGAAATTGATTTCGGCCTTTTTTGCGAAACGAGAAACGGTGTCATTGAGAGCGTTGGACAAAACCGCTTCGTTGAGGTCACTTTTTAGTAAGTAGTTTTGTATGCCTAGCTGTATCAGTTCTTTGGCTATTAATTCATTACTTTGGCCGGTTATGACCACAATTGGGAATTGTAACTCCCCAAATTTGAGTTTAATTCTTTGTAGCAAGTCTTTGGCATTTCCATCCGGAAGGCTGTAATCCATGATGCAGCAGGCTGGTGTTACACTATCCAGGTGCAAAAGAGCATTTTCGACACCATTTACATAATAAAAATCGGTAAAGATATGCTTGGATGAATCGAGCAAGCGTAAATAGTGTGCGTAATCTGCTGGGTTGTCCTCGATGATGAGTAATTCACGATTCTTTTTCATGCTGGGTCTATCCATAGTTGGGGTTGCTGCGTTGCGGGATTGAAATGCTCACTTCAGTCCCTTTCCCTAATTCACTCGTGATTGCTAGCTGGCCGCCATGGAGTTCACTTATATGGCGCGCTATTTCTAAACCGTATGTATGCGAAACTTTATGTTCGTTGTGTTCGTCGTAATGTGGGCGTTGTAAATACTCGATTTGTTCTTCAGCCATGCCTTGGCCCGTATCTTTTACCGTGATTACCAGTTGTGACGTGTTTTGTGCCTTTTCACTCGAGGCTCTAATAGTAATTTCGCCAGAGTGCGTAAATTTAATTGCGTTGCTTAATAGGTTGCCAACAACTTGTTTTATTCTATTTAAGTCTGCGTAGGCGATGATGTCTGTAGGATAAAAAATTGACAGCGTGTTTTCGTTATTTTTGGCTATAGGAGCATAGCTTTGCTCGAGTTCACTGAATAGCTCAGCGAGCTTGAATGGCTTACGATAAAGCACAAGGTTGTCTAAATCAATCTCTGAATAACCCGTTAAATTCTCCACAAGATTCTTCAAGTGAGAATAAGAACGATTTATTTTTTCAAAGCAATCGTTGATTCTGCCCTTGGTGTCTCCATCTGAAGCATTTTGCCAATTGTTTTCGACAATTTTAAGGTAACCTCCAATGTCACTTAGCGGTGTCTTAATATCTTGGCAAACCTGAAAAACATGCCTCGAGCCTTGCTCTTGACTGTATAGCATATCTTGCTGTTGTTCGAAGCGGTAACGGGCATAGCGGAGAGAGCGCTCCAAGTGGTTTGGGCTAATGTTATTTTTATCCCAGTAATCTTGAATACCCAAAGCCATTAGCTTCCGGTCAATCTCCTTATCTTCAAAGCCGGTCATAATGACAATGGGTAGCTGACGGATATCTCTCGTTTGTAATTGTGCGATAAAGTCGAAGGCTGTTTGGCCAAATAGTCGATAATCAACTAAGCACACATCAATTTGGTCTTGCTGATCATCCAAAAATGTCAACGCGTCTTTAATGGTCGTAAAGCTACTTGCCTCGTATGCCGAACCGTCTATCTCGTCGAGAATCCTTTCCACCCGCCGAAGATCAGCAGGGTTGTCATCAAGGATAAGAATGCGTGTTACAAAAGAGGTATCTGACATCTACTGCTTCCTACTACTATTACTTACAACGCGGGTAGTTTTGCTAAATTAAACCAAAACTCTTCTATTTTCTTCGCAATAGATACGAAGTCTTTCTCTTCCATAGGCTTCGTTAAATAGGCGTTAGCTCCACTACGATATGCCTGTCTAATATCGTGATCGCTTGACGAGGTCGTTAACATGACGACCGGAAGGTGTTTAAGTTCTTCAGTGTTTCGTATGGTTTGTAGCGTTTCAATTCCACCCATTAATGGCATATTGATATCCAGTAGGACGAGTAGGTGAAGATCATTATATCGCTCGCCTATATTAGTGGACTGATCTTTGAGGATTTGAAGTGCTTCGATACCGTTGTTGGCAATTAGCAGATTGCATTGGATATTTGCATCTTCGAGAGCCCTACGTATCAACGTTTGATCGGCAAGGCTGTCTTCGACTAGCATGATGCTGGCAATATTTTTGTTGTCAATCGATTGATTAGCTTGCATGAGCGATCGAGCTCTCTTGTTGTGCAAGTTGAAGGTTTATCGTAAATCGCGTGCCGCGATTGGGTGATGAATCTACTGATATTCTCCCGTTATGTCTTTCGATCACTTTCTTAACGATAGCTAAGCCGATACCGGTACCATCATACTCAGATACTGCGTGCAGTTTTTTGAACGCACCAAATATTTCATCCGTTTTGTCCTGCTGTATACCAATGCCATTGTCCTCTATCACTAAGGTACACATTCCTTTTGTGTTCTCGTCTAGACGGGTTATGTTGACCTGAGGTGTAGATCCTGGCTTATGAAATTTAATCGCATTGTTAACTAGATTGAGAAACACGCTAGCTAATTGTGTGTCGTCTCCCCTGACGATTGGTAGGTGGTCATACGCGACGTTTGCATTAGTTTCTTTAATTAAACCGTCGAGCTGGGCGACTATGTTATCCATGCAATCATTGAGATTAACGTCGCTGAACTCGAGTGTCTTGTTCGATACTCTAGACAATTGAAGGAGATCATCAATGAGGCGAGTCATGCGTTCAGATGCGCTATTGATAAATTCAATGTCTTCATTAATTCGCGTGGTATCGCCATTTTGTAAATCTTTAAGTAAATACTTGCTGAACGTTCGCATCGTTCGCAGCGGCTCTTTGAGGTCATGTGATGCGATGTAGGCAAACTGATTCAATTCTTGGTTGATGCTGGATAATTCTTGGTTTTGGTCTTCGAGCGCTTCTTTTAATCGTTTTTCTTCTTGGATATCAAGAATCTGTGCAGCGATATGGGTGATTTCACCCTTGTTATTGAGTACGGGGGAGGCCGCTAAATACCCCCAAACAACCTCGCCATCTTTCCGTAGGTAGCGTTTCTCTGCCAGCATAACCTCGTTAGGCTCGATTAATAATCGGTCAAATAACGCTCGTCTCTCTTCCCGTGTTTCCTCGGGTACTAAATCCAGGAAGGACCGCCCGATGATTTCGTCTTTGTCATAACCCAGCCAACGACAAAAAGCATTGTTAATATCAATATAATTCCCTTGGGCGTCTGTAATTGCCATAGCGACTGGAGAATTTTCGATGGCAGCTCGCAGCATAGCTTCATGTTCGGCGAGTTTTTCTTGGGTGGCGAGTTGCTCGGATAGATCTCTAATGACGACGGTGTAGAATATTTTCCCGTCATCAATGCCTCTCGATATTTTTGCTTCTAGCGGCACTTCTTTCCCGCTGCGCTTCATTCCACGTACCGTAGTCGATAGACCATTATTCGGTTGGGGAGAGTTATGCTGTTCAGCAAATTGCGCTTCAATTTTTTGTATGAATGCCGCATCCGCTGCGATGGGTGCAAGCTTTACCACATTTTTCCCGATGAGATCCTCTCGAAGGTAGCCAAGCATGGTTGCGGCAGTGTCGTTAATGTCAAGAATGACACCTGAACTGTTTACAATGATAAGCCCGTCCATCAACGCATTGACTGCTCCATCTAAGCGGTTGTGCAGTAGTGTAAGTTGTCGTGAGCGCTGTGCACCTTTCAATAATATATGCATCAACCAGATAATGAGAACGCCACTGATAAAAACCAGCATAGTAGTAACATAGCTTAGCGGCCTATGATGAAAACTGAAAAATGAGGGCGTTGGGGTAACCACCAGCTCCCATGTTTGGCCGGGTATGTTTAATGTCTCAGTTGACGCAAAAAAAGGATCTATATCGATTGCTTTAGTTAATGTTGTACCGTGCTGTTGCTGGATTTGTGCGGCAATGCCTAATCTGTTGGTGAGTGGTGTGAATGAGTCTAGGAGTCTGTTCATGTCAATACGAGCAAGAATCCACCCTTTAAAATCACGTTCTTGATATATTGGCGAGAGTAGGAGTACGGACTGTCCAATAATGGGGCTGTAAACTAAGTTTGAATAGAGGGTGCCTTTATCTTTTGCTAGGTCGAGTGCATTACTTACTTTTTCGTTGGAAGCGAAATTGAAACCAACATGCTCGCTTGAAGTTGTTTCCGGTTCCGCCCAGCCAATCGTTTTATCCGGTTTAATCCACTCAATGGAATTGAATTCATTATGGTCAGCGAGTAAGGCGTGAGTATAGTTGCGCCAATAGGTCTCTCTATCTCCATCGAGGTCTGCCCAGAGTTCGCTGTTGCGGTCGATACAGTTAGACAAGTCATCGAGACTATTAATGATAGCTATTTGCAGTATTTGCGTATCGTGCTCAACGATTTGTTTTAGCCCGCTACTACGTTCGTCTCGTAATTGAAAAAAAATCGCGAAACCCACCATGATGGTAAATGGAGCTACGGTAGCCATTAGGGTTATTCTGAATTCTTTAAATCCAGCAATTGATCTCCAGGTTAAAATTAGCAGTGCTATAGATACTAGGCTTAAGCTGCCGGCCCCATGTGCCGTCATGTATGTGCCAGTTCCCCACCCGATGGGACCAAATATTGTTGTTAGATAGCCTACGAATGCGGCGGAGGATATACCTAATGCAGCGGCGGTAATTCCAGCGATCCATGAAGAGCGGTTGGGGATCGACACGAGTTCACTACTTCTGAGAATAATGGCAGCGCTGATTAAGCAAATGCAAGCGGCGGTATTACCGGCCATTCTTCCTGGGTGCAGTGACGCTGTTGTGAGGTAAGCGTTCTTAAAAAGTTGGTCAATTCCTAAATCAATGAGCGCAAAGTATTGAACTAGGGTGATGCTAGCAATTAAAAAACTGGTAGCAGCGAAAATGCTACTAATAACCTGACTGCGTTTAAAAAGGCTAAAAAACGTGCTGGCGCCTAAAAGAACAATGCAAAGAGCGGTATTAAACTGCATGGGTGAAAAAGCAGGTTGAAGCTGGATGAGGCGCGGAATTTGGAGCCACCAACCAAGCATGACAGCTGAGCCTACGATGGTGGCGGCTAGGCTGCAAAACCAAATAATGAATGCTGCGTGATTAATGGGAAGCTTGCGCATAATGTCCCTGATTGCGAACCCGTTAATTATTGTCGTTGCTTCGGGCACACCATGCAGCGTGGGAACCCGAAAATGCTTCGCTAGTTATATGTTTAATGCAGCAATAATTTTACTGTTAGCGGTAGCCCTAAGTATGTATTAACTTCAGGTATCGGACTAGTAATGTTCCTTATAAGCAGGCTCGTTAATAGTTACTTTACTTATTTGGGTTCTGGCCGTATGCAAAAGTTTGTATACGTTACGTTAAAGTTGTGGGCTTATTCGATGTACGCAGCTTACCCATGCGAGCATGTGAACCATTTATCACGAGCGTTGAATTCATGGTATGGATTACACGCTAATGTAGAGATTGACAGTAGCTCAAGATAAACGAGTGAGATTGCCATGAATAGGGGGTGGTGAAAAATCTACTGGTTTATTTTGCGAATTCAATAACGCAAAGTTATTTATCTTTTAACAACCCTTCACCTTTTGTAAACCAAGCGATTCCAAAGGCAACCTGAGCGACCGATTCCATCCAAAATGTCATATTATATTGCGCTAGTTGGGGATGCTGTTCCCGTAGAAAAATATAAACACCCATCCCCGCGATCATCAATAACATTGTGTAGCCACATAGTTTGTATATGCGATTACGCTTTAGCTTTTGCGGCGTGGGCGAGCTGCCAGATTTGGTAAAAAGAAAAATACAAAAATACGAGAGAGTAAGAAAAAAGACTAAAGCGGCTAGAGAGTGAATCTGTGCGATTAATCCTTCCGGCGTTGGTGATAGTTGGCCGCCACCAAAAAACGCCACACCCAGCGCGGACACGGCCACAATATCACCTGCGATATCGTCTTTGCGTTCTGGCCCACGATACGCAAAAGAAAATACGGCGGTCGCACACAATATACCGACAAATACGTCACCCATCGGGCCAAAGTAATAACTACTGAGGTCCGGCAGTACGGGAGTTTCGCCAAGCATCACGTGCCCCAGCACCATGACGAATGGCAGAGAAATACCTAGTACACCAATAGATTTGCGTAGAGTTAAGAAAGAGATAACAAGGTCGCGACGGTGGTCGGTTGTCATCATAACTAGAAGTCCTTTCACGTGTATCATGTCGGGAAGCTTCATCGCTTCCAATGGTCGCTAGGGATTATTCCTTAATCCATCAGCGACCTCAAACAGGGAAAGATAGTCGGTACTATTTAGGTGTGTATCTGCCTTTGCGTAAATGGCCATAGAGCAGCTCTTCGACAAATTCAACACATTTAAAATCTAATAGCTGAGCGCCCTTGTCGAGGCGGCGATAGAGCGGCAATTCAATGGTCCAGGCCTGGGTAAAGACTTCGGGGTCTGTCATGGTGGCGCTATACATAATGACATTGTCGCTTACCAGTTGATAACGTTCTTCTACTTGCAGTTGTGCGCTATGAAAATTGCCGGCGTAGTCAAACCAAGTTTCTGGCATTTGATCAGTGACATTAATTACTAATGTATCGCCTTCCCAGTGACCGAGGTTGTGCGCCATCCAACTTTCAACAGGGGCTTCGAAGTCTGGACGGTTCATGTAAACAATCCGGTCCGCTCCAGCGAATTCATAGGTAATCAAAGTCGTATCGGGGCCCTGTACGATTTGCAGTGGGAAGGGTAGGTAGGTCGCTCGCGGCACACCTGGCAAATAACATTTTACGAGTGGGTCATTGGCCAACCAATCTGCACGGTTTTTTTCACGCTGTGCGAGTGCTTTATCTGTATAAGGTATTTCGCCGTCCGTGACGATACTGAGACCACCGGGGATGGCACCAATCGCACCCATCTCTGGTATAGGTCCAGCGCTAGCGCTATGGGCCTCGAGATTCCAATGAGCGGATCCGATGGTTTGCCAAATGCCGTTGAGGTCGGGTTCACCTGTTGGTGTCCGCGGGATGTCTGCATAACTTAGCAGGCTCGCGCAGGCGGCCATCAGGCCTAGTACCTGTGCGCAAAGGTTCACTCGCGACAATAAAAACATAGTGGTTCCTTAATTATTATTTTTGTTGTTGGGTTTTCAGCTCTTCGACGCGAGCGCCTTGTAAAATGTTAACCATGCCGTAGTTACCTTCGTGGCAGGCGTACTCAAAAATTTCGCCATCGACCTTGACCAGCGGAAATAAGACGGTGATTGGCTGCGTAAACGCTTTAGGTGCATCGACTGTGGCTCTATATTCGATACTCTCTGGCCCTGTGCGAGTAAAGCGTTCAGTGAGATGCATATCGGAGCCAATCCCTGTGCCGCGGAATGCTTGGATTTTATCGGTGAAGTTTGAAGTCTCTACCACGAGGGTGTCGCCTTCCCAATAACCAATCGAGTCTCCGCTCCAACGGCTAAGTTCATTTGGGAGGTGATTTCGGTCCTGGAGTTTAACGACGCGTGCATCGTGAATCATCTCTGTGAGAATCACCACGTGGTCGCTGTTTTGAAAAATTTGTAAGTTATTGTTGTACATACTTGGCATGAAAGGGGGGCCGGAGTTAAACCCTTTTAAGCAACGCTCGGAAAGTCCTCGTTGTTCTGGGCCGTCTTTTCCGATTCCGCCAACCCGAAAACGCACGGGTAGTTCACCTTTAGAATCTGGTCCCAGGCCACCAAAGGATACATCCGCGCCAGGCACTCGAGGGGGTAATTTGCCATTCTTCGGTTCAATAATCAGCGATGTGCGATAGTTGTCGCCCTGGGCCAAACTCTCTACCCAAAACTGGTTGTAGCCGCCGACGCCACTGCCGCTGCCTGAACCAGCACCGCGTTGTTCGAGAGACTCTCTACGAGCCACTTCCGCTTCATGACGTGCTTCCACTTCCGCGGCAGAGAGTTCCGCTCGATCACCATATTCGTCGGGTCGTTCGAGCGGTGTATTGGAGCTAAAATTCCAAACGCCACGTAAATCCGGCTGGCCGTACTCAGTTCGAGGGACGTTAAAATCCGAAACGCTATGGTTACTGCTAGGGGTTGTACTGCACGCCGCCGTAAACAAGGCGGTCATTGTGATTGCAATACTCGAATAAAGTGACACTCGTGATTGTTCTGATGAGCATGGGGGCTTCATAGCATCCTCCTATTATTATCTAGGGCTGAGCATATCAACCAATGTCACCAGTTCAACAGAATTTGCGTTTAGAAAGGTTGGCGGAAACCCAGCGGAAATAGTCGGTATTGATACGACAGAACTTTGTAGTCGAGTTTATCTTTGGTTTTCAACCCCCGCTTCGCGGTACCCTGGGAGCTTTCATATTTAAATGTCGAGAGAAACGAAAGGTATAGGGTGAATTGTTCTACAGTAAGGTGTTGAAGTCGGCAGTCTCGGCACTTAACTGAAAATAGCTGGTCTATACTGAAGCAGTATCGCAAGGGAAGTTGTATGTATCACGGTGAAAAGTTTAATAGTATTTCGCATCTCGTAGGGGCAATATTGGCCCTGGTCGGGTTTGGCGGTTTGTTGACCGTTGCCATTAATACTGGCGATACCGCCACGATCATTAGTTTTGCTGTGTTTGGGGCGACTCTGGTGTTGCTCTACACTATGTCTACTCTGTACCACAGTTTCCATCCGCCTCGGTTAAAGCGCGTCTTCAGAAAATTTGATCACCTTACGATCTATTTATTGATAGCAGGCACCTACACACCCTATATGATGGTCTCCATTGGTGACAGCGCCGGTTACGGTATGTTGGCATTAGTTTGGGGATTGGCCTTCATTGGAGTAGCGATTGAGCTGCTCAGCCCAAAGCGTATCGAAGCACTGCAAATTATTATCTATTTGTTTATGGGCTGGGTGTGCGTATTTCATTTTTCGACATTGGTTGAAAATGTCGGCAAGGCGGGTGTCATTTGGTTAGCAACAGGTGGAGTGGCTTATACCGTTGGCGTAGTGTTTTATATTCTCGATCACGCCGATAGGTTGCGACATGCACACGGAATTTGGCATTTGTTTGTTTTAGTAGGTTCGTTGACCCACTACGTTTCTATTGTGGGTTACGTGCGATAAACACGTAACCCCATTCTCGATTTTTCTGCGCAGTTCTTTCTAAAATACTTACCAAGGAAGCTGATCGCCATTGGCGTGCCAAAACGTTCCTGAAGTTTCCATAGTCAATTCTTCAATTCTCGCAGCCAACCCGCTAGCGGACTGTTGTGGCGTAACATCACCCATCCCTCCGACCATGTCAGTTTGAACAAAACCAGGATGTAAAATAGCGACGGCAATATTATCCCCTGCGAGATCATGGGCGAGCGAAACACCTGCCGCATTGAGCGCTGCTTTTGACATGCGATAGCCGTACTGACCACCGCTGCTATTGTCCGCCATGGAGCCCATGCGACTGGTAACTAATGCGAGCTTTGAACCCGCTGGCATTAAGTCACGCAAGGCGGCAGTGACTTTGAGTGGTGCTAAGGAATTGACTCGGTATTGACGCTCAAACGCTGCGTCATCAATATTTTCGATTGATGTTCGCTCAAGAATCCCGGCATTATTAATGAGAATGTCAATTTGAACGCCGTCGAGTCGGGAGCGAAGTGCTTTTAGACTATCGGTGCCAGTGACTTCGACATTAGCAATGACCTTCGCTGCGGTAGCCGACAATTCAGCCGATGGCTTTCGACATAACGCATACACCGTGTCGCCTTTTGCAAGAAAATGTTCAGTTAATGCTAGGCCAATGCCGCGATTTGCGCCGGTGATAACAACGGTACGAGTCATCTTAATTCCTTCGTTTTTAGTGAATAGGGTTGGGGAAATTGTATTGCTAAAGCTAAACGCTTGGGGCGCTTAATAAGTTACTAATACTATACCAACTGTTTGGCTGTCGGCGGGCATTCGCGTGTTGCTGCGCAAAAAATACTCGTGACTCATTTCATAAGCACATTCGCGCAAGCCATCAATTTTCTGATCGACGAGATATTTAGCTCGCGCTGCCCGGCGATGAGGCTGCTGAAAGCAATCGTCGAGTTGTTGCCAATTAATATTGTTGTTGAACCACCAAGCGATATCCGCATCGCGTGGATGTTTTTTCAATGATACAAAACTGCCACCCACCACAATGCGTTCGACACTACTACTCAGCATATTATCGACGGCGGCACTCAAGCCCTGAAAAATATTGCGCCGTGAGTGATTAGCGCTGCCAAATTGGCTACGAATGTCGTCGAGTGATAGCAAGTAGGGCTCTTCTCTGGGTGCGAGTAAGCCGTACTGTGAGAAACGTAAATCGTCCATGTTCTTGTGTATGAAAAACCGTTTAGGGTAACTATTGAGTACTGTGATTATATACAGATGAGTGTTGGAAGAGTGTGCGCTATTTTGCGCTTAGCGGCAATCTATGATTTTTTGTCGGTCTTCAGTTGGGCGTTGAATACCGCTTAAGCTACCGCGGCAACTGGAAGCCATGGGGTTAGGCCCCCTTTTGCATCGGCTTGTCGGTAGCTGTTGGTCTCTAGTGCGATACAGGTGAGTGGCCCACCTTGGCCCATACCCGTATCCAAACCAACAAAGTGGTCGGTTATTAATGGCTGTGAGCGAGGAGTATGCGCACTGACAATACGCCTACCGTCCGCTAGCCGATACGGTGACTGATGGTGCTGCCAATACAGCTCCTCTTCTGTTTGGCGACCGAGAGGTTTGTGATGATTTACTCCAGCATGAACGAATAGCGCGTCACGGGTGCTTAAAAGCGGCAGACACTCTCGTAAAAACGTAAGGTAACGAGAGGGAATTGCACGCGCAGTGGAGACCCCTAAGCTAGATAATGTTTGCTCGCCACCTTGTCGCCGCCACTCACGCTCGATATCGGGGTCTTCAGCTGCACCGAGCATCATGAGTTCGTGATTGCCGATCAGGCAATGTACGTTCGGTTGGTGTCTTAAGCGAATCAGGTAATCAAGAACGTCACGGCTGGCGGGACCATGATCAATATAGTCGCCTAGTAGCACTAAATTGTCGCTAGCTTCCAATGGTATAGCCTCGACTAAAGCACGCAGCGGCTGGATATGACCGTGGCAATCGCCAATAGCGTAATACATCAGCCGACCTCTGAAACTTTACCTTGGTAGTTAAGTTGAAAACGCTCTAGCACCGTATTCACCACCTGGGTGGATGCGTTTTGGTATTCGTGCGCTTCGTAACGCTTTAATTGGCTCAAACTAATGCCCACGTAATCGGCGAACGCTTGCTGGCTCATGTCGCGTGCTAAGCGAATCACTATGGGAAACTTGAGAAAATCTTGATAGGTAGAGAAGGTGTAGTCGTGTAGCGGGGTGCAGCAGGCCGCATCATATTCTTCGATCTCAGCTTCGAGGAGGGCAATATCCTCATTAATTTGCGCCGCTTCCACGGCGAGCAAGTGCGGTGGAACACCAGGCTTGGCTGGCGCTTCGAGTCGAGCATTGAGGCTATCAATATTCGCTTGAACACGATTCTTTTGTTGCGGGCTGGTAATCATAAGCCTGAGACCTTGTCTTAAGATTCGGTACTTGCCAGGTGGTGGGGGTGCTGTGTCTGCAGCCACCTAGCTTTGCTAGTGTATGTTTAAAAATAAAACAGGTCAAATATGAACCTTTTGGGTCGGCATTGATTGTTGTGTTCTTTTATAACTTGTTGTTTTTACAGGTATTATTTGTCTTGGCGTGAGTTCCTCTCAGGCGGAATAATGCCTAACTCATACCTTTTTAGCGCTGCTTGATGATTGTTGGTACAAAAATCCTGCTTTTGACGTGCGGCTCTACCTCACACTTAACAATTCGCAATTCTGCTTTGCAGCTATTCAATAGTTCGGTTAACGTGTCGAGCCCATAAGCGAGCGAATTTAGCCCACAGCGCCCGCGATATTTTCTCCTCTCTCTTATGATTTGCCATGTCTGTCGGCCAATGGCTAATCAGCATGTTGGCAAACAATGAAATTACTCGACAAGGAATGTAGCTATGAACAAAAAAACACTGAAATTGACGGGAGTCTTGAGTGGTATAGCCTTGGGGATAGTAGGGTGTACCTCGTTATATTCGACTAAAGGCTATTACAGTGATGTGACAGATGTCGCGCTGACCCCTGCGGTGGGGACAATCCCCGCTCGTGTTGAATTAGAGCAAGCGTGGGATGCAGAAACTCGCATGCGCTTTTGGTTTACCAGCCAAGGTTCGCGCATTATGCCTTACAGCTGGTTTGCGTGGTTAGAGCAAGCTGATTCGGAAGAATTATTTCGCTCTGCCGAGAATATGGAATCTCTGCGTTATTTGCCGATGCCTGCATCACAGCTCAACCCCGCAGGGTTGCCTATTGGTTTTGCGTTAGATGTCGACAAAGAAAGTGATGTGGCGTGGGTGGGTATGACGTGCTCGGCGTGTCATACCAATCAGCTAGATTATCAAGATACAAAAATCTTAATCGAGGGTGCCCCCACATTAGCGAACTTTGTGAAATTTTATAGTGATGTGGTTGCCGCACTGAATGCCACTCATGAAGACGATGAAAAATTTGAGCGCTTTGCTCGCAACGTTCTAAAAGACGAGTATTCAGAATCGCGAGCAGAAGGCTTGCGTGAGCAACTCGCGCAATTAAGCCTCGCAGCATCAGAAAGGCAAGTGGTCAATAATTTACCCGACGACTTCCCTGCTGACTTCACAAGTTATGCGCGCTTAGATGCGTTTGGCAACATTCAAAATGCGGGGTCAGCTTTTGCGTTAAATGATCTCAGTAATCGTAATCCACCGAGTTCACCCGTTTCTTACCCGTTTATTTGGGGAACACATCAATCTGACGTCGTGCAATGGAACGCGTCTGCTCCCAACACACCGGTGGTGGGTCCATTGGTTCGTAATATGGGCGAAGTCGTCGGTGTATTTGGTGATTTAAAAATTAAAAAAGCGCCCTGGTGGCAGCGTTTATACGGTAAAAAATATCGATATAGCTCTACGGTGGATATGGAAGGGCTTGGTCATCTCGAATCTTGGGTGAAAGCGCTACGCTCTCCACGGTGGCCTGAGGAACACCTTCCCGCCATACGTGAGGGTGATGCCGCGCGTGGTGCACAGCTATTTGATGCAAATTGTAAATCATGCCACAACGTTGTGTTACCAAAAGACGAAGGGCTGAAATATATCGCCACGCAAGTACCACTGGATGTTGTCGGTACGGACCCTATGATGGCCTGGAACGCTCAGCATCACAGAGCTAAGTCATTAATCCTCGAAGGTTCTCGCGATAAAATTATTTTTGGGGATCGATTCGAAGAGGAGACTGCCGCGATAGCAATACCCGTCAACGGTGTAGTTGGGGTTGCACTGCGTGATCCTATCACTGCAATTAAAGCGGGCATCATGCCAATGGAAGTGGGTGAGTATGAGGTGGATAAAACGGAGGAGATCCGTAAATCTATCGAAGAATACCTAAAAGAAAATTTGGAAAAACGTACGGTCATGGCCAGTGATTCATCTTCCCCTTATTTAGAAAACGGTGAGAAAAATCTTGCTGGTTTGGTCTATAAAGCGCGTCCACTAAATGGTATCTGGGCGACGGCTCCTTACCTACATAATGGTTCAGTACCTAACCTGTGGGAGTTACTACAAAAACCCGAAGAGCGTGTTAAGGAATTTTGGGTAGGCAGTCGACAGTTTGATCCTAAGCATGTTGGCTACAAAACCAATGAAGGTCTCAACCTTTTCAAAGTCAATAATGCGCAAGGTGAAATACAACCAGGAAATTCCAACCTAGGGCATACGTGGGGTACGCACTTAAGCGAAGCTGAAAAGTGGCAGCTTATAGAGTATTTAAAAACGCTTTGATTGATCGCTATATCGATGCTCGTTCCGTGCTAAGTGGGACGAGCGTTGATTTGCTTAAAGCGAAATTGACAGCTTCCGATGCTTTAATTAATAGCGATTAAGATGAGCAAGAGCGCTAGAAACCACAATGCTAACCAAAGGCTTCGATAGTACCAATTCACCTCAGCTTCGTTCGAAAGATAATTTTTAATCGCGCCCTCGTATATCTCAAGTGTAGCTGCCGATCTATCAATTTTGATGAGAAAGCTTGTGCTAAACGCAAAAAAATATGTGCATAAAAACCCAATCACATTCCACCAAAGCCAAGAGATGTTGGGGTGGAAAAGCCACAAGTAGCTATTTAAAGCCACGCCGATTATAAGTCCGCCTATGACATGCGGACCTTGAACCCGATGAGTTAAAAAGCCTAACGCAAAAACCGCGAGTATTGGTCCGTTGGCTAGGGACCCGACTTTGTTGATTGCTTCAAGCACAGTGGGCGCAATATCGCCAACAAAAAACGCCATCGTTAATGTCACAGCGCCCCAGGCGGCAGTGATCCAGCGTGAAAGAATCAATTCTCTGTGATGATCCCAGCGACCCTGGTGAAATCGGCGGACAAAATCTTCCATAGTCGTGGCGCTTAACGAATTTAATACGGAATCCAGCGAAGACATCGCAGCTGCGAAAAGCGCAACTAAACTAAGACCCACTAACCCTGTGGGTAGTGCATTAATCATATATAGCGGGACCGCGACGTTGAACTCCGGTGAGTCGTTATTTTTAGGCAGTGAATTTATAAACTCTGGATGCTGTGTAGCATAAACAGCGATTCCTACCCCCACAAAACAATATAGCAATACTAAGGGAAATCGCAGTAACCCGTTGATCAGTAATGCATTGTTGGTGGTGTCAATATTTCGTGTGCTCAGTTGTCGCTGTACTTGGCTCTGGTCGCACCCGTAGTACGAGACATACAAGAAGAGCCCACCTAGTAACATGGGCCAAAACGCAAAAGTCTGACCGTCACCAAAGCCGTGATGGGAGAAGTCTAGGCTTGTTTTTCGTTCATCTGAAAAATGTTGCCAAAGGTTCTGTGTGCCCCCGGCATCGTCGACAAGGTATAGCAGAACCAACACTAGCATCGTAACGAGAATGCCAAGTTGGAGAACATCGCTGTAAATTACGCCCCGGATACCACCGAGCACATCGTAGATAATGGTAAAAATACCGAGCAACAAAACACTGGGTATAAAGCCTAACCCTGTAATTAAATCAATGACAATGGCGATACTGTAAACGGTAACTGCTGTTGCAAATGCGCGCACAAATAAAAATAGTCCACTTAAAGCGAGGCGCGTTCGCAAATCAAAGCGTTGTTCTAAGTAAGCGTATACGGAAATCAGGCGCAAATGGCGAAATAAGGGCATAACAAACAGCATCAACGCCACCATGGCCAGTGGGACAGCAAGTTCATACTGCAACCATATGAGGCCTCCACCAGCAGCGAAAGCGACAAACGCCGGAGCGCCAAGAATACTATTGGTCGAACATTGCGTTGCCATGATCGATAAGCCTACGGGCCATGCACCGATTTTTCGCCCGCCGACGTAATAGTCTTCGCGGCTGTCTTGGCTTCGCGATAACCACAGGGCGAGTGCGATAAGCCCACCGCAATAAAGCACAATAACTGACCAGTCGAGGGTCGCTATATTAGTAGTCATGATGAGTGGTCATGCTGTGGCGTATTGGTTGTCGGTTGATGCAAAAGGAACCAACACGCTAACAAGGTGACAGTGAATGTCAAATAAGAACGGTATGCTCGAGGCAATAAGTCATTTTATTGCCTCGGTAGGTGGGGTATTAATCGCGTTGATACGTGCCGATAGTACGGTTCATCCCGATGGCAATGGGTTCTATTTTTTCGAGTAATTCCCACATGGTTAGACCTGGTTCAAATTGGGTTTCTTCCTTAAGCGCAATTACCCAAAAGTAATAATGGTGGGTGCCGTGTCCATCTGGTGGCATTGGGCCGCCGTATGCGACATTACCAAAATCATTTTTCCCATCTGTGTGCGCCTTACAGTTTTCGGGTAATTCACTGACATTGCCTGGAATGTTGTAGTGTACCCAGTGAACGAAGCCGTACGTACCATTGGCGCTGATCAAGGGTGCATCCGGGTCGTGACAAATAACAGCAAAGCCTTTTGTGCCTTCCGGCGCGTCTGTCCAAGCGAGCGGCGGTGAAACGTCGTCACCTTCGGTCGAAAACTGTTTGGCAATATCGGTGCCGTTGGCAAATGCGGTGCTGTGAACCTGCATGCTAGAGAGTGCAAAGCCCATGGAGGCCTCCTAATGACTACTGTGGATTGTATATAGAGCAATTGAAGCCAGCATTGTAAAGGGATTGAAAAAATACTAAAGCACCTCTGTGCTCGCCGTATTCTTCTATTCATTCAATATCAGTCCGTTGAGAAGTACAGGTAAACCAGCGGCTGGTTGCAATACGTGTTGTGTTACCAATCTCCTTTATTAGAGGTTATGCATCAAGTTTATTAAGGATTATTTGGGGTGGCTTTCGTTGTGTCCAAATGTCCGCTTTATAGGGTTTGTTTGTTAGCAGGCTAGTTTTATGTAACAGATTTAACTAAGTATGGTGCATTAGCGTTAAAAATGTGGGTCTCATAATTATCGAGTCTTTCAAATCTTTTTGTCATGAATAGCTAATCTTAAACAGCTGATCCAATTTCGGTTTGAATTGCGTACCCTAGTTAACGTTTGAAGTATTGAGTTACGTAATCCAACGTCAACGACATTATGGAGGGTGACAAATGAAGCGCCATTACTATATTTCTGATGATATAAGTGAATTGCAGCGGGTCGAGAATGAGCTGGAAGAAAGCGGTTTTTCCAGGCCGCAAATTCATGTGTTGACTGAAGACGACTTTGAGTTAGAAAAGCGACATATTAATGGTGTTGATCCTTTTCTCCGGAAAGACATTGTGCTCACTGCTGAGATTGGTGCCGTGGTAGGTATATTGCTGTCAATTAGCGTGCTTGGTTTGGCTTATTTTTTCGGCTGGTATGAAACTTTTAGCTGGGCACCATTTTTGTTTCTTTCCATTGTCATACTAGGGTTTTGCACCTGGGAAGGTGGGTTGATAGGTATGCACCTGCCTCACCGAGCATTTAAGCGCTTTCAGACCTTGTTGAAGCAAGGTCAGCACGTGCTTATGGTCGATAGTAAAGAGGTTCAAGAGTCTCGCTTGGGCGCTATTGTCAGGATGCACCCCAAGCTAATGCCGGCAGGGACAGGTAAATCCACTCCCAGTATGGTGATCTCTGCGCAAAATGGATTTAGAAGTTTTACGCGCTTTATGCCATAAAGGCTCACCCTGTGGTCGGTATATATCCCGGTAAGCGCTCCCTTTGACCTCATGGTGTGGCCGCGGTGGCAAGGCCAGAGGCTCTCAGGACGCTGAGGTGTTCTGAGAGCTTAACGCCAATTATTAAAACTCATATTCTACTAATAACTTAATGGTGTAGTCGGGAGTTGTATCGTTTAGGCCAACGATGAGGCCATTCTCCCAATGCACTTGGCTACGACCCTTAAGCTTAATAGTTCCTCCAGCTACAGGGCCTAACCCTTGAGTGTCTTCCGATAGGTACCATTCGATACCAGGCTCAAGATGTGGGTAAAAACGATAACGTACCTGGCCGTTAAAGCTACTTTCCCATTCATTTTCAATGTCGTCGTCAAACTCATAGCCGACACCTAGGTTGCCAAGTATAGTCCAGCGCTGTATATCTTTGGCTAGCAATAACGCGATGCTGGATTCGTAGATTGAATCATCGTGTTCCTTCTCGAGTTCTACCAATAGTCCCCAGTCGGCGGCGTACTCGCCTTGCTCTGTGAGTTGCCATTTTGCTTCAATCTCTACTGCCTCGAGTTGAGTGTTGCTTTCTCTCTCTCCGATCACGTAAATCTCGGAGAAAAAATTATCCGTCCAGCCGTAGCCAAACCCCAATTTATGAAGGCTCACATTGTCCGATTCGTCAAAGTGAAAAAACGTAGAGCGCCATTCGATCTCTCGCTCGTGAAATTCAACATAGGGATCGTAAATTCGATCAATTGTGACACCGTCAGAAAATGCAGAACCACAATAGATCAGCACAAAAATTAATATGAAATCTCTTAACGCTATTGGCATAACAATTAATTATCCGGTTGCTTTTTTATGCGTGCAGCTAGAAATAGAAAAATACCAGCGATGCAAAAATAGCTGCTAACTTGCAACGCGCTGGGCGTAGACTCGTAACCCATTACGGCATAGAGTAGCTGACCAATAAGAGACGACTCTCGAATAAGTGCTGAGCTATCCCAAAGCGCGCCATTGCTACTTAAAATGTCTGCTTGATATAACAACGTAATGGCTTGAGACACAAGCCCTGCGCTGATGAGCCCTAGCAGGATAAAAGTTACGGGGATGAAATGGCCATTACGTAGCGAAAGCAGTAAATAGTAGCATATGGCGCCGATGCTCACTCCAATTGCCAGGCCTATGATGCCGCCTACTGACACATTCATTAATAGATCGGCGTTACTCATAAAGCCGGTATAGTAAATTATTATTTCACAGCCTTCCCGTAGAATTGCTAAGTTAATAGCAAATAGCATTAGGTAAGGTAGAAGGTGGGTTTGGCTGGGGTTTGACCATAGCCAAACAACCAGGCCTAAAACGGCAACAACGAGAAAGTGAATCGTTGCAAATAGAATATCTTGGGCAACACCTTCGCCAATTTCAGACAGCCAAGGCAGAATGTTTGCCAATAGGTATGAACCAATGGTGCCGAGAGCTATCGCTTTCCAAAGCCAAGTAATGGGGAGTTTTGAATAGCGGCTAAATGCTAGAAGTACGCTGATAATTAACGCTGCCTCTAAAGCCTCTCGGAGTATGATAATGACTGATGTAATAATCATTGTTCGTCTACCGCGATAATAGTGCCTTGGGCAGTGGTAGGGAAAAATTCGCCAAAAAATGGATATTTTCCAGGCTTTAAAGGGCCAATAAAAATAACGGCTTTCTGTTTTCCCATAACAACTTTTTCTCGGTTTAACTCATAGCTTTCAAACTCTTCAGGCGTTGGGTCGTTATTGTGGACAATGAGCTTAACTTTGGTGTTGGCTGGCACAAACACTTCACTTGGGATAAATAAATGGTTTTCGATGATGATTTCAAATGTCGGCTTATCAGCATAGCTTAGGTTGGTACACCAGAATGTCAAGATCAGTAATATTCGTAGACGGCTGGATACTTTTTGCGTGTATTTGAATAAGAAATTAATTGTCATTTTGATTGTCGGGAGCGTTGTTTTTGCATAGTAAAGCGTGATCGAATGTCACTGAAATTGCCAGCCCTCCGAGTTGTTTAGAAGTGCTTATGGTAATAGTTGCACCATGCGTATCGGCAACTTGTTTCACAATATAAAGACCCAATCCACAGCCCATTTCTCCAGACGCATGGCGATCACCGCCAGAACGGTAAAATCGCTCGAATACTATATCCTTTTCATCATCCGATATTCCGGGGCCACTATCTTCGAAGGTCATCCGTATGTGGTCTTCTCCGCCCAGTTGACTTTTCTCGACTGTGATAATGATAGATCCATGAGGTGGACAATATTTATTTGCATTGCCTAAGAGGTTGTTGACTAGCGTTTCAATTGCATTTTGATTGCCGTATATCGCAAGTTCGGCCTTTTCAGGATAAATTAGTTCGACATCTTGCTGCTTGAGTTCCATAGCATCATAGTGATGCCCTATTGCGTCTTGCAAGATTTGCGTAAGGTTGATGCATTGACGGTTGACACTGGTTTGGCTTTGACTGCTGCGATGGAGGCTTAAGGTTTGCTCGACAAGGTAACTCAGTCGATCTAGGCCTAGACGAACTTGTTTTAGTGAGTCAGGTTCGTTCACTAAATCTTGGCTCAAATTATAGAGGTGAACCTTCATTGCGCTGATAGGTGTACGTAGTTCGTGAGCCGCATTGGATGAGAAGCGCTTTTCTTGTTCGAGTGTATTGTTTAGCCGTTGAAGTAGATCATTGATCGTCGTCTCGAGTTGAATCAACTCACGGGTCGGTGCTTCGTTCGATAAAGGTGATAGGTCATCACTTTGCTTTCGCTTCAATTGCAAGGTTAATTTTGCGAGCGGCGCTAAGCCTCGGCCAACGACAAACCAAATAAGTAGGCCTAATATTGGAATAGCGATGATAATAGGAAAGACAGATTCAATAGTCACCGCTTCTGCAAGCGAATAGCGTTGGTCCATGCGCTCAGCTACGATAATTAGCAGCGTCAAATCTGCATCCTCTTCGTTGCTAAGTAGAGTGTAAGCCCGCCATCGATATCCATTGACATTTGTGTTATGAAATCCCGTTATGGGTTGCGTTATCGGTTGGTCACTTGAAAGTGATGCTTTAACCAGCTGGTTACCTCGCCAAACTTGAAGTTGCATGTTGCTCGCTATGTTTGGTTGGGTGTAAGGCGCAGAGTCACTTCGCGTTTTGTACCTGTCGTTATCGACGATATGCGCTGTTGCTAAAAGCTGTGCGTATTCTTTGAGGCGACTATCCATCATTGAATCGATGGCGCTCATGCTAGCGCGGTAGCCGTGTAACGCGGCGATAAAGTTAACCAGGGTTACTGTGGCCAAAAGTATGACGATCAAAAAGTAACGGATAGATCTCAATTGTGTCTCACCGTGTAGCCGACACCACGTACTGTTTTGATGAATTGTGTTCCCAATTTTTTACGTAAGTGGTGGATATGCACCTCAAGCGCATTGGAGCTGACCTCCTCTCCCCAGCTGTAGAGTTTATTTTCTAAGGATTCTCGCGTAAGTATTCGGCCAGAGTTCTCCATCAATGCTTTTAGGAGCATGTACTCCCGTCGTGCCATGTCGACTTCTTGGTTGTCTAGGTAGGCAATATGGGAGGTGGTATCAAGGCTAACGTTGCCTACCGTTAGGGTATTAGAAGTATTAGCCGTGCTTCGTCTTTCCAAGACCCTTAATCTGGCGAGCAATTCTGGTAATTCGAATGGTTTCGCTAGATAGTCATCCGCACCGCTGTCGAGCCCTCCAACCTTGTCTTCAACCGTATCGCGGGCAGTTAAAATCAACACCGGGATATGCTTATGTTCGTTGCGTAACTTTTTTAATACAACAAGTCCGTCCATGTCCGGCAAGCCGAGGTCAAGAATAATCAAATCGGAGGGTTGGCTGCTGCTGATCGATAGCGCAGCGCGTCCATTATTAACACAATTGACGGCATAGCCGGCATGTTGCAACGCATTCTGTAAACCACTGGCCAATCCTGGATCATCTTCAATCAGCAATATGTTCATAGTTATATTTATCGAAGATTTGAAATAGAAAATGCTGCTATGAAAGCATTCTAGACCTTTTAACGTAGTTTTTCCGCCACTTGGATCAAGGCTATACGAATTTCTTCTTGCCTTCCTGAATCGGCTATCGGTCTGTCGGGTCGAGCGGCGGCTTGTTGCGCTAAACGATAGTGTTTGTCAGCGGTGGTATAGTTTCCTTGATCGAACATGAATTGTGCGAAAAAATAGTTGCTATCGATCCCTTTGGGATTCAACTTTAGTGCTTCAGCAAACAATGCTTTGGCTTTTTTATTGCTGCCAAATCCAATAGGCCAGCCAGGCACCTGAGCATACAGTGTTGCCAAACTAGTGTACGCGGAGCCGTCTAATACTTTGCCATCGATTTCGATAGCACGCTCTAAATCTTTGCGCGATGCCTTGGCCAAGCTAAGGGCACCCAGCCCGCCTTTGACGCCAGCGTAACTGGATTTAGTAATACCACGCCATGTTAGCAGTTGAGCGTCATTGGGTGATGCTTGCAGTTGTGAATCTATATCGGTTAATAAGGACTCAAAAGCCTTTAATTGGGTGTCGCCTTGTAGTTGATAGTTGGCAACACCCCAAGCTTGTTGGATTTTGTGTATCTGTTCGTAATCACTCGCGTATAGATGGTTAGATGAAAAACCCAATATGGATGCCAGTGCGAAAAACTTAATAATTGCTGCAAGATTCTTCATGTTAATTACCTCGTTGTTCTCGTAGTACGCATTTAGCGAATGGCGGAGGGAAAATAGCTGTAAATAGTGGGTAAATGTTTGGCAATGCTTTGACTAACGACTTTAGGCATCAGTGCATTGAGGCGAACGAAAAGCTTTTCTGGCCATCCTAGATATTGGTCATAACCGATTTCTCGTTGTAGTTGATGAAGAGCTGCGTCGACTACGGTCTGTGGGTCATCAACACTATTGCCAAGCATAGCGTTGAGAGAGTCGACACTCTCACTATTCATGGGGGTTTTTACGGCGCGCGGTGAGAGATAGTGAACAGTAATGTCGCTATCAAGTAATTCCCTGCGTAATGCTTCAGTGAAACCTCTTAGCCCAAATTTGCTCGCCGAGTATGCCGCATAACCAGGATAGCCAATACTCCCAAACGTTGATCCGATATTGAGAATGGTGGCGTGTGATTGAAGGCGTAGCAATGGCAATGCTGCACGACAGACAAACATGGGGCCCAATAGATTGGTTTGAATCATATTGTGTATCAGTGAATAGTCTTGCTCTTCATATAAATTGAAATCGTTAACGCCTATGCAATTAATGATGATATCGAGTTTTTTAAAGGTGTTGATTTCCATTTGAAATTGTTGAATACCTTCAGATCGACTCAGGTCGGCAACAATAATGCGATGGGTACCTGGAAGCTGGTCGCATTGTGTTTGTAGTTTTTGTTTATCTCGACCGACAAATACGAGTGAGGCACCTTCTGCCGCTAATGCGGAGGCGAGAGGCTGTCCTATTCCACCGCTGCTACCGGTTAGAAGGACAGTTTTGTTTTCCATATAAGATGGCATAGCGATATCCCGAAACTAAAATTGACTGAATCGATCTCATTGCAATGTTAAGCGGCGTTCGCTTGGTCTTCAGCAACAGGTATTGAACGAAAAATATCACCATAGAGGTGGTAAAAACGTCTAGCGCAGTGAATGACTAATGTTTGTTCCTCAGGGGCAGCAAGTTGATTAACGAGGCTTTGGAAAAATACGATATGTTCTTGATCCAGTGCACCGTGAGAACGCAAGTAGGAAAACGCTTTGTTAGGTAATCCGAGCGCGTTCTGAATGGCTTCAGCCGCTTTGTCTGCTACAGAAATGCTAGTACCTTCTAGGACAAAAATCATTCCTAGCAATCCAATCGGATTTACGCGGTTGATGGTATCGTAAGCATAGGAGACCATCAATTCTGTTGGTAGGTTTGCTTTGCTGTGTCTTGTAGATTCTTTATCAAAGCCGCAAGCGGCAATGTCATTAAGAATCCATTCCTGATGACCAATTTCTTCTTCGATATAATGTGCGCTTGCTTCGCGCAGCCATTCTTTGCTGTCCGGTAATCCAGCACCCATTGACATAATAAGTGGCACAGTATGTTTTACGTGATGATAAGCACACGTTAAAAAACGTCGATACTCTTCTAAAGTAATATCTCCTGCAAAACAACGGGAAAAAATGGGTGCGTCGTACATGTACGCCTGTTCATCTGCAGTTTCTCTTTGTAATACGGCATAAAAAGTTGTCATGATACATTCTCTTGTTTTGGATATAGCGCTTCGATAGTGTTATCAAAGTAGCGATGAATGGTTTGACGTTTTAATCGCCCGTTGTTGGTCATAAGATCAGGGATAGTTGAAAGGCTTTGATCTAAGCGGTGCCAATACTTTATACGGGCGTAATCTGGCAGCGTTGAATTTACTTGATCAATCCATTGCTGAATGCGGTTGTCGGTGGTTTGTGGTTCTCGCGCTAGAATGAGTGCAGTGCAATAGGGTTTGTTGTCACCAATCACAATAGACTGTTGCAGTAGCGGGCCGGCGAGTAATTCTGCTTCAATCCATTCAGGGCTTATGTTACGACCAAAAGAAGAAATTAATAGGTGTTTTTTACGTCCGCTAATGCTGAGAAAGTCAACGTCGTCGAGTGATCCTAAATCTCCAGTCATTACTTCTCTTGGGTGCCATGATTTAGGTTCATCGCAGTACCCTAGAAAGCATGAGCCTTGAACCACCACTTCGCCATCAAGAATATTTAATTTTAAGTGTGGTAAGGGTTTTCCAACAGAATCTATTAGATTATTGGAAGGGGTGTTTAGGCTGACCACAGATCCACATTCTGAAAGTCCATAACCTTGATAAACCGGTAATTCATGTTTTCGTGCATGAACCAGTAATTGCTTTGAAACGTTCCCGCCACCCACTGCGATAAATTGCAAACTGCTGGGTGCTTGCCAACCTAAATCGCAGGCTGCCGTTAATGCAGTGAGCAGCTCTGGGGTTAAAATTAGCGAATGCGGTTGGCATTTTTCAATGCTGGCCAATAGTTTGCCGAGATCTAACTGCGAGCTACCGGACAGGCCAACTTCTGATAGTGATGGTGTGAAAACAGTGCCGTCTGATAACCAAGGAACATAAATACCCGCAAGATTTTCTAGCAGAGTACTGAGTGGCAAAATGCACAAATGTCGAGGAGCGCGTATGCCAATCATTTTTGTAAGACTTTGTGCAACTTGAAATAAGTGATCTGAGCTAAGACAAACGCCTTTCGGGCTGCCTGTAGTGCCGGAAGTGAAGGTGATTTTTTGTGTGCCTTTGGGTATTCGAGGTGATGCCTCGTCTAGTTTATTTGGTTTCGGGTAAATATAGCTAAACTGAGATAGAACCGGATGTTGCTCAGATTTTTTGGAATCTTCATAACCGACTATGCCGAGGTTGTCGATCAATAAAGGTTGATCCGTTAGGATGCAATCTACACCGGATTGGTGAATAGCATGAGTCAGTTGTTGATTCGAAAAGAAAGTAGGTAAAGGAACGATAGCAATATCGTAGGATAAGCAAGCATAATCGGCGATAACCCAATCTGCACTATTGTCACCATACAAACCGACACATCGAATGTTGTTGGCATGTAACCAGTCGCCTAAGCGGTTGGCTTGTATGATCATCTCACTAGCAGTCAGTGATCGCTTGCCATCATTTAAAACAATGTCGTTTGACCGCTTTAACAGAACGTCATGTAAATTCATTGGTGATATCCATTGAGTTGTGCCGCAAGATCAGCCACTTGGTTGCGGTAGAGATATAAGATACCGTTGTAAATTAATTGCTTTCTTGCAGAGGCGAGCGCGCTAGGTAAATGTACCGCGTGAATGTGTGGTCGGCTGTCGTAGTAGCTACCCCATTGGGCTGGATCACTAATTAAACGCGAAGAATTTGCTCGACCAAGGTCAATCATCTCACAATGAAAACGATCGATGATTTTTTTGACTTGCGGTGTGGCACAGAAGGTCATCCATACGGCGCCGTGTTGTTCTAGTGCGTCGGCGAGCAATAGAAAAAGTAATTGTGATGCGCCACGGCGTTTTGCGACGAGATTGCCAATTTCACAAATCTTTTCACGTGCTATAACCTGTTGAGTTGCAGTACTTAGAGTTGACTCGATGGGTGAATCTAAATATTGTTCTAGAAATAGTGAATCTCGATCGGCGGTGCGAGTGCCGACAACGGCTGATATCTGTTGTTGGCAGCTTAAAGTCACTAGACAGGGTAAAAATTCGGTGACGTTTGCGGCGTAGGTCTGGTGAAAACGTTCTTTAATATAATCTTCTGTTTCTGAACGTCGGGTGTTCGAACGAGAAATCAGTGCGACTTGTGATTGCGGCAGCAGCAATTGTTGTACGCGTTGATAGCGCAGGCCAAACGCGGGGTTTTCCTCTATCAGTTGCCGTTGGTTGGCGGCGGTTAAAGACATAACTTGGCTTCCTATATAGTAACCATCATTCATGCGTTACATGAGTTGTTGATGGTTACTATAGGGGAGCAAGCTTATGGCAGACTTAAGAGTTACAGGTCGTCACACAAAAGCTAAGAGCAATTAGTGATGCATATCCCAAACTTACCACCCGATGGTTATTAGCGACCAAACTGTTTGCTGACGGCAATCCCTCCCCATACTAAATGCCTATCACCATGACCTTCACGAATTTCGGAAGTATGTCCGCGGACGTAGTAGCTCAGGCGGTAGCCATTTCGAAACCCTAGTGTATAACCTGCCCAGGCTTCGAGTAATCCGTGGCGTAGTTCATTACTGCTGTAGCTAATGTCGCTATCTCTAAACTGACCTTGTAAAAATGCGTTGTAAAGTCTTGCTTTGATATTAAAGCCGGCCCACCAGTAGGCTTCGGGTGCGGAATGATTTTGCCCTTGCACCCCACGTTCACCATAGGTTGCCAAATCCGGGTCAAAGCTCCACCAGCTATCGGCGAAATTACCTCCACGTATACTGAGCCCAACACCCGCCTCGGAGATGTAGCCGACGGAGCCTTGGTGTGTCACTTTGATTTCAGTTCGCGCTGTGCGATGCACGATTTGCTGTCGAGCGACGGTGTACCTGGCGGTAATTTCGCCACCGTCACTGATTTGGTGTTTCCAGCCTTGCGCTTCATTACCGTCGATGGCGCGATGAAAACGATTTTGCGCACTGCCTGCTAAATCTAGCCCAAGGACTCCGACACTTAAGCTGCTCGTCCAGCTGTACTCTTCTGCTAGGTTAATGCGTTCGTGGCGGCTTTGCGCATAAAGCAAACTGGCGTATGGCCGGTCATCATAGATTGGTTCTGCGACCGTGATGTCGTCGGGTGTAAATCCATAGACGCCAACCTCTAAGCTGTAGCGGTTTTGATTGCTTGATCCAATCCCAACAAGGTCATCGATAGCTGTCAGCACCGGTTGCGGGGTAAATCGAGACTGCGCAAGACTGTTGTCGCTCAAGGTGAAGTTAAGCCCGTAGGTGTAGTCGCGATCAGAATCGCCACCCGCCAAGATGTCGTTTTCAAATGCAAAACTCCAGCTGGGAAGCGGTTCATCGCGATTGGTAGCACTGTGAGAAGTGCCCGATACGGTAACTATGGCTACAGCTAATAGATTGATAAGTAAGGAATTTTTCATGTTGCACTCCGTTTAGCTGACCGGTCGTCTTGAAATAATGGCAATAGATGACCGGTCGTCTTAATCCAGGGCCTAAAAAATGAAGTGTTAGTTACAGCAAGCGCGGTAGTTGTGCCATGAAGGCGTCTAGCGGCTCGCGGCATTTAGCTGCTTTCATCCGCATCATGGCGCCTTGCCAGGCGTTGAATAAGAATTCAGCAGTGCTTTTAGGGTCAACCGATGCATCAATACAGCCGGTATCTATACCCTCTTTAATGATCTGCTCGATCAGGGATGTGTGCTCGGCAAGTGCCGTTCGTAAAGTGGAACGTATGTTTTCATTACTGTCGGCCATTTCTTGGCACATGTTGCCCATGAAGCAGCCTACTGAAAACCCGTCCGCGCAACAGTCGTTAACCTGGCTTGAGAAGTACCGTTCTAACCTCTCAAGGGGCGTCAACTGTTTATTCCCTAGCAATTTTTGCGAATGCTCTTTGGCTTCGATTGAGGCCTTGGTTAAAGCCTCAATTGAAAACTCTTCCTTGCTGGGGAAGTAATTATAAAAAGACCCCTTCGGCACACCGGCAGCATCGACAATGTCTTTAACGCTGGTGCCATGGAAACCTTGGTTTTTCATGACTTCCAAACCGGCGTCCAGTAGATGATCTTTTTTAATCTCATGTTTGCTCATGGGTGAGAATAATATGACCGGTCGGCTTGTTTTGCAACGGATCTATTAGAATAGTCTGGCCTAAGGTTATGTGTAAAACGCAGTGGGGCGAGTCCGCGAGATTGTCGCTTTTCTTCCATGAAGCACCCACGCTTCCGTCGCATATCCGACATCAGTACAACACTGAGAGTACTCTGAACTCCCCAACTTATTGATTTTGTAGCAAAATTTCTATGCTGTTTTGCTCCGAAAATGGGCCTGGTAATTGCTATTTCGTAACCAGCCATTGTGGTTCTTACCACCTTGGTTCTGAGAGGTGCCGGTCGATTAGAGCTAGGTGCCCGAAACGCCTGTGTATTCCGCAGGAACTTGAATCATTTAATTCAGAGAGATTTGGATATGTCAGTCGAGCAAATTGCGGCGTTTTCCGCCAAAGCAAAATCAGATTCAGCATTAGGGGAGCAATTAAAGGCCTGTCAAAAAATGAAAGAAATGTTTGCTCTCGCTCGAGAGAACGGGTTTCAGTTTGAGGAAGATAGCCTCTACCCACCTAATGAAGCGCAATTTACCGAAGATCAATTAAGTGAGCGTCTAGTTAAAGCGCTACTCAGGGTATAGATCGCTGCGAGTATAGACCGCTTCGCGTAATACGAAATCGAGGTTAACCAAAAAGCACTATGCCAATTGCTCAATCACCCAATGCCAATGGTCGCGCAGTAATAAACTCGTTTACGATCAGCGACGAGACAAAACGTTGGTTGTCGGCGTCGGGTTTTGATGAGCTCAACTTGAACGCTGTGAATCAATACAAGCGTACGCCGCTCATGTCGGCTGCTGCGGATGGCAATGAACAGCATGTCAGTGATTTGCTTTCTGCCAATGTGGATGTCGAAGCAGTGAATAGTGATGGCAATAGTGCGATTTGGTTGGCCTGTTTTTCTGGTAACGAGCGCGTGATTCAAATGCTCGTTGATGCAGGTGCAAATCTTGATCATCAAAACCCAGACGGTGTTACCGCATTAATGTATGCAAGCTCGGCGGGTAAAACAGCAGCGGTCAAACAATTGGTTGCGGCGGGCGCGAATACACGCTTGCGTAGCAAAGATGATTTTTCTGCGTTGGACCTCGCATCGAATATCGATATTTTGCGTTTTTTAAAAGCGCGTTCTTGATAGATCTTTTAAGCTAATTAGGGAAATACCGGTGGGTGACGCACAGTTGCGAGCGATCGTCTGTCATAAGCATCCGTCCAGCGGCAGATTAACTTTTTTGCAATTTGCGTCGGGAAACATTTGCGGGCCTTTGGTTCTACCGCGCTTGTCAGTGATAAGTGATTTGCCACAAGCAAAAGTAGTGTTTCATCCATCGATTGCCGTTCGCCAGGTCGCAGAGCATCTGCAGCTGCCAGAACAGTGGCTAATGTTAATGCAAGACTTCAAATTGTTTTTGGAGGTTCCAAAGCAATATGCTTCGGGCGGCTTGCTGCCGGTATTCTTAGTCATGGTGGTTGGTCGCGATTTGCCCAATGTTCCCTATGGACATAGTTGGATTGAATTGCCAGATGGTTTTTCCCTTCCTTACTTAGAGCGCGAAATTTTGCGTGAGGCATATCGACATGTCATGTAGCTTAAACATCCACAAAGTTAAAAGCTGAATGTTTAATACACGAGGTTTAGTGCATGAGGTTAAATGCTTAAAATTTAACGAGAGTAACTATGAATAAGATCGGTATGTTTTTCGGAACGGAAACGGGCACGACGCGCCTCATCGCCAAAAAACTGCATAAATTAATTGGTGACGAAAATGCAGCTAAGCCAATTAACGTAAACCGTATTAATGCCGAAGATTTTATGCAGTACGACGCCTATATTTTGGGGACCCCCAGCTATGGGGTGGGCGATATTCCAGGGTTAAGTGCGGGGTGTTTAGAAAGAAACTGGGAAGAATTCTTAGATGTCTTAGGACGACAAGACTTGAGCGGAAAATGCTGCGCGTTTTATGGGCTGGGTGCTCAAGAGCGCTATTCAGAACGATTCGCGAGTTCACTCATTGCCCTGTATAGAGTCTTCGAGTCGATGGGAGCCACCATGATTGGCGATTGGAGTACCGATGGTTATACCTTTGAGAGCTCTGCGTCAGTGGTTGATGGTCGTTTCGTTGGGTTGGTTATTGATCAGCGCACACAAAGCATGGAAACTGCGACGCGACTTGAGCAATGGACCCAACAAGTCGTGCCTGAACTACTCGCTCATATCCAAAAAGTGTCACAACACGCAGCTTAGCGTTCGCGGAGAGATTCAATGACAACCCCTTTAATTGCCGTAGCGACTAACGAAGACGGTACAGTATCACCTCATGCGGGCCGTGCAGAAACATGGAAAGTGTATGCGGTGGAAGGTGATAAGCCAGAGCATGTTTGGGATATTCACGTTGACCCACCGGGAAGCCTACATGAATGGCATGTGCGAGGGGATGGTAATCGTCACCCCGTGCATGGTGTGGACGTAGCCATTGCTGGCTCTGCAGGTGAGGGTGTAACTCGTCGCCTTGCGGAGCGCGATACACAATTAGTGACTACCGCAGAAAAAAATCCTGAAAAAGCGGTGATTGATTATTTGGAAGGAAACCTTGCGGCTGGCTTGCCTCACGAAGAGACGGAGTGTTTAGACCCTGAACACCACGCGGCTGTTAGTGCAGCCGGGCAGAGTTAAATGACGGCGATGGATTTAATTTGCGCCCAAATATCCATGCCGGTTTTTAATTCAAGGTTGTGAGCGGATCGGCGCGATACCCTTGATAGTAAGACGCTGCCATTCGCTTCTTTTTCAACCTCATCATTACCGTTTCCTTTCGCGCCAATCAGTAATTTCACTAGCAGTGAACCGTCGTGTTCATCTTCGCCAATGTCGAGAACGTGCGCGGGTAAAATATTGGTAATACTCGTATCTTCATGCTGGGTTTTGGACAAACTAATATCCCGCGCTAATACGCGTATTCGTACCTGGCTATGAATCGCATTGCCTCCGTCACGTAGCCAAACTTCACCGCCAGGAATACTCACTCGGGCCAATTGCCACTCGAGATCGCGTTCGATAACAGTGCCTTCTATAACCGCACCGGCGTCTTCGCCAAGTCGAATGGGGAAGTCGATGCGGGTCATGGCATTGCTCAATGTATCACTACTGACGGCACGACCTTCTTTCATTACCACTAAGTAATCAGCTAAACGCGCAACTTCATCCGGTGCGTGGCTCACATAGATGATCGGTAATTCCAAATCTCGCTTTATACGTTCTAAGTAGGGCAATATCTCTAACTTGCGCTGCAAATCCAGCGCAGCTAAAGGTTCATCCATTAGCAATAGTTTGGGTTGAATTAATAGTGCGCGAGCGATAGCAACACGTTGCCTTTCACCACCTGACAATTGTTCGGGGTGGCGTTTTAATAAGTGTTCGATACCTAACAATTCGATGGCGTGATCGTATTGAATGTCGGTATGAGCTTTAGGCGCTCTTTTTAGCGCGTAATGCAAATTGCCCTCAGCGCTCAAATGGTTAAATAAACTTGCTTCTTGAAAAACATAACCAATCGGGCGTTTATGTGTAGGTACAAAGCTAGATTCAGACTGCCAAAGTTCACCATTGACTCGTAATAAACCATTATGGGATTTCTGTAGGCCAGCAATGCAGCGCAGCAATGATGTTTTTCCCGAGCCCGAATGACCAAATAGTGCGGTCACTCCCTGAGCGGGAAGTTGTAGGTCGACGTCTAAGGTGAAATCAGCAAAAGACAATGCAAATCGCGCATCGATACCGGGCCGGGTGATTTGTTTTGGTAAAGGAAGATTATTGATCACGCTTTAACCCCTGTACTAAAAGAAGCACGTGGGTTAAATAAATACAAAGCAATCAAAACGCAAAATGAGAAACCAACCATTAACAACGACAAGCTATGGGCGCTAGCGTAATCGAGTGCTTCAACGTGGTCATAAATTTGTACTGATACAACTCGCGTTTCACCGGGAATATTGCCACCCATCATTAATACCACGCCAAACTCACCCACAGTGTGTGCAAAACCGAGTACGGTTGCGGTTAATAATCCGGGCCGCGCTAAAGGTAGCGCAACAGTAAAAAAACGATCAAGCGGGCCAGCGCGCAGTGTGGCGGCAACTTCCAGCGGGCGTTTGCCAATCGCTTCAATCGCATTTTGTATGGGCTGTACGACAAACGGTAACGAATAAATAATTGAAGCAATCACCAAACCGCTAAACGTAAAAGGTAAGGTGCCTAAGCCAAGGCTGGTAGTGAGTTTGCCTAGCGGCCCGCTGGGCCCCATAAAAATTAATAAATAAAAACCGATGACGCTGGGCGGTAAGACAATAGGCAACGCAACAACCGCGCTAACTAAGCTTTTTAATCGCCCTTTGGCGTTAGCAAGCCACCAGGCGATGGGGGTGCCGACGATCAATAGACAAATTGTCACTGTGGTCGCTAGTCGCAGGGTCAGCCAAATGGCGCTGATGTCGGCATCGCTAAAATGCATTGGTTACCTATATAAAGTGGTCATGCAACTATTGTTGCTCGCTCGGTGTGTCGTAGCCGTAACGTTGGATGATAGTGATCGCCTGGTCACTACGCAAAAATTTTAAGAAATCTACTGCCGCTTTTTGAGTTGATCTTGTCAGCAATACGGCATCTTGAGCGATAGTTTGATGGTTGCTTTCCGGTATTAACCAAGCGCTGGCTGGAAGCGTGCCATCATCAATAATTTGTGAGGCTGCAATAAAACCTAATTGCGCATTGCCGCTGCTTACGAATTGGTATGTTTGCGCAATATTTTCACCCATGACTAGCTTAGGCTGGGCGCTTTCCCATAATCCCATGGAGGTTAATGCCGAATGCGCTGCGGCACCGTAAGGTGCGAGCCTGGGGTTGGCAATTGCAAGGCGTTTAAATTGTTTATCGAGAAGTTGTTGTTTCGCATCTCCGCCTTGGCTGCTCATAAGTACTAGTCGGCCGATGGCGTAAGTAAATCGACCGGAGTCGTCTGCGAGATTGACCTCAGTCAGTTTCAAAGGTTTATCTGAATCGGCGGAGAGAAAAATATCGAAAGGAGCGCCGTGTTGAATTTGCGCATAAAACTTTCCAGAGGAACCGTAGCTTACCAATACCTTGTGTTCTGATTGTGCTTCGAAGGATTGTACGATCTCTTTCATCGGTGCCATAAAATTCGAAGCCACCGCTGCGCGAATGGTGTCCGCCATTGCTGGATTACTAAGCAATAAGCAAAAACTGATGGTGGCGATGAACAACTGCTTCATAATTCTTTAGCCGATGTGTCTACATGTTGATTGACATGAATGCGATTAAATAATCGCCTTACCGAATAGTTTTTCACAAAGGCTAAACCCGTAATGATAATAGCGATGATGAATGCATGCTGTATTGCAACCTCAATGCCAAAAAGAGGGTAAACCAAAAACTGAATCAGCACATTTAGTAGATAGCCAGCGAGAACACTCACAGTACTTTCAACAACACTCATGAAATGGCTTTGACCTATATGCATTGCAATCAATCCTTGGGGTGTGCGCCTGGCAGTTATGTCGTCGCTAATGGAGCCAAGCATTACGAAAATTGATGTTTTGCGACGTTTTCTATCTCTCGTTGGCTGTTATCCTACAGCCACACTATACCGAGAAGCATAGTGTTATAAAAAGTACTCTCGGTTAATAAGTACTTACTTCAATAATCGTCATTATTCCAATTCTGAGGGATTTTTTATATGCAGCGACGACACTTTTTGCTTGGTGCTACTGCACTGACCACATCAGCATGGCTCGGGCGGGCCGTTGGTGCCGAGGCGGATTACTTTCCTATCGTAGAAACAGCCAACGGTAAGGTGCGCGGCTTGGTTTCGGGCGGAATTGCGTACTTTAAAGGAATCAATTACGGAGATAACACCGGCGGAAAAAACCGTTTTCTCCCAGCGCAACCGGTTAAAAAGTGGTCGGGTGTGAAAGACGCCTTTGCCTACGGGCAGATCGCGCCGCAAATCCCTGGCAATCGTCGCCACGTCTATGCCGACCTGATCTTGAACGATGTGCAATCTGGCGGTATGGGAGAAGATTGCCTGGTTCTCAACGTATGGACTCCAGAACCTAAGTCCGGTGGTAAAAGGCCGGTGATTGTGCGATTCCATGGTGGAGGTTTTTACGGTGGTTCTAGCAATACCCCCGGTAATGATGGTTGGATGTTAGCTCAGATGGGTAATTGCGTCGTGGTAAACATTAATCACCGTCTTAGTTCGCTGGGTTTCTTGTATCTCGGTGATGAAGGCGAATACGCCGATTCAGGGTCTGTCGGAATGCAAGACCTCGTCGCCGCATTGGCGTGGGTGAAAGAAAACATCGAAAGCTTTGGTGGTGACCCTGATCGGGTAATGATCTTCGGCCAATCCGGAGGTGGTGCAAAAGTGAGTCACATGCTGGCTATGCCATCATCGAAAGGCCTATATCGCAGTGCAGGTGTCATGAGTGGTTCAAGCTTAGTGACAATGAGCCGAGAAGATGCAGTCGAAGTGTCGGACAAGTTTCTAAATAAGCTAGGTATTAAACGCAAGGAAATTAAAAAATTACAAAAGGTCCCTTTCACCACGTTATTGAATGCGCAAGCGGAAGTAGAAGCATTTGAGCGGTCACGTGGTGAAGCGCCAAAATCTTTTTCTCCTGTCATAGGGGAAGCAATTCCAAGAAATCCATTTTCTCCAGATGCGCCCCCTTTAGCGAAAGATATTCCAATGATTGTATCAAGCGTGTTGGATGAGCGCAGCTATCGCGAAGTGAAATTCAACATGACATGGGATGACGTAAAAACTAATTTAGAAAAGCGTGTCGACAAAAGCGAAGTGGGTGACTTGTTAGCGATGTATCGCAAAGAAGATCCCAAAGCCACGCCTTACATCATCAACTCACGCTCAATTACAGATGCCACTTTCCGCCGCAGTGCGCACATCATGTCGGACTTGAAAGCCAAGCAAGGCGGGGCGCCGATTTATAAATATTTATGGACCAAAGGCAGCCCTGCTTATGGTGGTATTTATGGTGCGGTGCATGGTGTCGACGTTGCCTATTCTATGAATGATGTTCGCTTCCCGCTTGCTGGTCCCACGCGTGAAAATAAAAAACTCGCCAGCCAAATCGCAAGCGCTTGGATTTCCCTTGCAGCTACTGGTAACCCTAATAATAAAATGACACCCGAGTGGCCGGCTTACGACGTCAAAAAGCGCACAACGATGGTGTTTGGTGATAGTCCTGCTGCCGAAAATGACCCGCGCAAGGAATTCCGCGAGTTTTGGGCGAGCCATGGGAAAGACGGGCGAATGATATAATTAGTTGAATTTTTAAACCGCATTGATCGTCCCAAATGCGGTTGAAGTGTATAGAGGTTCTATTTAGAAAAAGTCTGTACGGCGCGGTGTGCCATTCTATTTAAAATGGCTACCAACTTGTCGAAAATCGTTTTTATTGTTTGATAGGTGATTTCTTTAATAATCGTTGTCAAATCTCCCATAAACGCTAGCATGTGGCCGAGTAGACCTTTTACATCCGCTTCATTATTTTCTGAGGCTTTATAAATTTCAGCAACAGTGCGAGCGAGAAAATCGTAAAATGTTAAGCCTGCCATAAGGGCGGCTTGCATTTGCACGAGTGCGAGGTAGCCCGCTTTTTTCAAGAGTGCAATAAGGGCTGCTGTGATTTTTTCTAAGCCATCTTTGTTAAAAGATGTTTCGTGGCGACGGTTATATTGCAGTTGAATAGATTGATTGAGATATTTTCCGCCACGAAAAGCAAACTCTTCCCAGTTGCGTCCCGATACGGCTTGAATATATCCGGGCTTTGCGCCTTGGTTGGCATCCATTCCGTGTGCAGAAAAATCAAAAATTCCAGTATTATTACTGCGGTATTCCAATCCTCCCAATGGCGCGTGCATGAAGGGCCAAAGAGGTACCATCGGAACTGGGTCTGCCGAATTAGCGGTGCGATAAATTTGTGGAAGGCTAGCGTTTCGAGTGAGCCTTCCGGCGAAATCCTCTAAGCCAACACGAGGCGCGCCAAAAGTATACAAAATGGTGTTGTGGGCGGTGTTTTCTGAAATCCAATCTGCGCAAAGAGTGGCGATCGCGCCGCCTAAGCTGTGACCTACGCAGTGAATAGTTTTAACGCCATTCAAACCATTGGTAAATTCTTGAATGGCGCCGGAAATAGAATTAAAGGCATTGTTAAAGCCCGCGTGGGCCATGGCTTTATTGCTTGCTGGTTTTAAACCGATTTGGCCATTGGTTAGCCAATCATGTGTTGAGGTGAATTCCGTTCCGCGAATAGAAATAACCGCTTCATTACTGCGTGGGCCTGTTCCCGTTCCTGCCATCGCAAAGCCGGTTTTTTTGTTGAATTTAAGAATGCTTCCGCTGATGCCTTCAATGCGGCCTTCGTTTTCAAAATCAAAATGAAAATTCTCTGGGAGGAGCGGGCGCATGGTAACGGCGTAGGCGCGCGCGGGCATTTTGCTGCGCAGTTGGTAAACGCCACTTGCTAAGTTCGCTGCTTCTGATGCAGTCAGTTTGGGCATGATAAATCCTTTTAGTATTTATGTTTATATTCGGTGTTTTCTATCGCTGTTTATTTCCAGCGGCAAATGGTCAATACCTCGTGGGTGGCGCCGTCGCTAGACTCCTGATTGGGGAAGCTGAAACCTTCCTCAGGATTGCTTAGGTCACAATGCAGCGCTGACAATTTTTCAGTAATGGTTTTATGCGGAATGATATTCGGCGCTACCGTGGTCCAAAGAATAATTTCACGGTCATCAAGGTGTGCCGTGATCACTTGCATAATGCTGGCGGTGCCGAAACTATTGGCGTTGCGGATTTCTTTTTCTATTTTCGGAAACTGAAAATTGCCGTCAGCGTCGGTTACAACTTCATCTTCTTGATAGTTGTCCGCGAAGTCCAAGCCTCGCACAATACGAATACCTGCCGCAGGCTTACCTTCGTTCTTCAGGCTACCAACAACATCGGGGCAGAGGTGAACGGTATCGGCTTTAAAAATATTAAACATATTGCTAGCAAGTCCTATTGCAGAGAAGGTCAGTAATGCGCCGCTAATCACCAGGACCGCCAATTGGCGTAGTGACGGTCGGTGGGCTGATCTATTGTTTGGGAACGATGCGTGTCGTGATGACATCTAGCGAATAGCTCCTTTTACGCGTCTGTCATATAGAAAATGACAGTAACGATTCCGTGTTCATATTTCTCGATTGGTGATGGCTCTATTCGACTCAATATTAGTCTGGTATGGCATTCGCGAACCGTGGTGGTGCAGGGGTGGTCGTGCAAAATTGCCATCCAACTGGGAGTCTACTGGTTGGTTTGGTTGAGCGTAAAGTGAATAATTCGGTGTATTGAGGTTCTGTGAATAGACTCACATCTGTAATAGCCCATCATATTTAGGAGTGATCTAGATAAGCGTCGCGAGCAACCTATGTGTTTCGCTGGTGTGAAGCTTAATGTGAGAGTGGCCGCTAATTTCTTGATAATACAGGATTTTTCCTCTGGCTCATGTATTGCTACACTGCACAGCAGTGAATTGGCTTGCAACTGGTTGAATTGTATACAGTTTGTGGCTTGCTTGCCGTCAGGTGCCGTGGGAGCAAAGCCGATTATAATGTTGTCGTAAAAGAGTGGTCGTTGCCTGCCGTATGCAGGCTCGAAACGCTTAGTCTCGATAAAATTTCGCTTGAGGAATTAGTGTGGTGAAAAAGATACACCGTCTATGTTTAATAATGTTCAGTGTCTTATTGTCTTTTTTGGCAGTTGATGTTGCTAGAGCCGAAGATAAAACACTTACTATTGGTATTTCTCAATTTCCCGCGACGTTACATCCGAATATAGAGTCGATGGTAGCGAAAAGTTATGTATTAGCCATGGCGCAGCGTCAGCTTACAACCATTGATGCGAATTGGAATATGACCTGCCTGTTTTGTGAGACATTGCCGACCTTAGAAAATGGCTTGGCGGTGTTAGAGGAAACGCCGGATGGCAAGCCGGGAATGTCCATGACCTTCACGTTACCTAAAAATGCAAAGTGGGCGGATGGTGTGCCGGTGACAACGAAAGATATTGAATTTGCTTGGCAGGTCGGTCGAAACCCCGAAGTCGGTATTAATAATATGGAGCTCTACCGGCGCATGTATCAGTTAGATATTAAGGATGACAAAACATTTACCTTTCATCTAGATAAACGCACCTACGATTACAATCGTATTAACGATATCTATCTACTCCCTGCCCATCTCGAGCGCAATATCTTTGAAAACGATCCCAGAGAATATAAAAACCGTACAAAATACGATTCGGATTCAACCAATCCGGGCCTCTATCAAGGGCCTTATCGCGTTACCAATATTGTGCGTGGTTCAAGTATTACGTTGGAGCGCAACCAGTACTGGCACGGGAAAGCACCGTATTTCGACAAAATCATTGTCCGCACGATCGAAAATACCGCGGCATTAGAAGCCAATTTATTGTCAGGTAATATTGATATGATTGCCGGTGAGCTTGGTGTAACACTTGATCAAGCCATCGCGTTTAAAAAGCGCCACGGAAAAAAATTTGAAATTGTTTATAAACCGGGACTAATTTACGAGCACATCGACTTGAACTTGGATAATCCCATTCTTAAAGACAAGCGCGTCCGTCAAGCCTTGTTGTATGCGATTGATCGAGAGTTAATTAGCCAGCAATTATTTAATGGGATACAACCTGTAGCGCATGGCGATATTAGCCCATTGGATAAAGTCTATTCGCCAGACATAAAAAGATATCCTTTTGACGTAAACAAGGCGAAATCACTCCTAGAGGAGGCTGGTTGGAATATTATTAAGAGAGGTGTTCGTCACAATGCTAACGGTGACGCATTACGATTGGAGTTGAATACAACAGCAGGTAACAAAACGCGTGAGCTGGTTCAGCAAGTGTTGCAGAGTCAGTGGAAACAAGTTGGGATTGATATTCGAATTCGCAATGAGCCGCCACGTGTGTTTTTTGGCCAAACAACACGTGAGCGTAAATTTGACGCGATGGTTATGTATGCATGGATGAGCTCGCCAGAAAATCCCCCTCGCCCACAACTCCATTCAACAGAAATCCCCACAGAAGCTAATAACTATTCTGGCCAGAACTACACGGGATTTCGACATTCGGAAATGGATGAGCTGCTAGCGGCGCTAGAAGAAGAGTTGGATTTCGAAAAGCGAACGCCATTGTGGAAACGTATGCAGGATATTTATGTTGAAGAACTCCCTGCGCTGCCTTTGTACTTCCGCGCTAATCCCCATATTTGGCCAAAGTGGTTAAAGGGTGTTGTGCCCACTGGCCACCAATATCCTTCTACGGAAGCAATTGAATATTGGAGTCGAGCTGAATGAGTCTAGCGGGACAACCGCTAGACAAGGAAAGCACTGCGGAAAAATCATCACAATCGCTCTTAACCGTTGATGATGTGAGTATCGGATTCGATACTGATGACGGTTTAATTCGTGTTGTTGAAAATATTAGTTTTACCTTGCAGCGCGGAAAGACCTTGGCGTTAGTTGGAGAAAGTGGATGTGGTAAATCTCTTTCTGCTTTAGCGTTACTGAATCTCTTACCTTCATTTGGCAGTATTCTCTCGGGTAGAATTTTACTAGAGGGACAAGACCTCTCACACGTTAACGAAAAAATTATGCGTCGTATACGAGGTGATCGTATCGCGATGATTTTTCAAGAGCCGATGAGTGCACTTAATCCTGTTTTTACGGTGGGTGCTCAGGTCGCTGAATCTTTTCGCCTACATCGTGGGCTATCTAAGCGGGAGTCACAGGAAAAGGCCATTGAGGTTATCGCCTCTGTAGGTATCCCAGATCCCAAAGCGCGCGCAAAAAATTATCCTCACGAGTTATCGGGTGGTATGCGGCAAAGAGTGATGATTGCGATGGCACTCGCCTGCGAGCCGGATATTTTAATTGCTGATGAGCCTACAACCGCGTTGGGTGTCACTATTCAAGCTCAAATTCTTGACCTCATGCAAGAGTTGCAAGCGAAACACGGTACGGCAATTTTATTTATCAGTCATGATTTTAATGTTGTCTCACGTATGGCAGATGATATTGCCGTGATGTACGCGGGAAAAATTGTTGAATACGGAACATCTCGCGATATTTTGGCCAATGCAATACACCCTTATACAAAAGCATTGTTAGAGACAACCCCTCGAATTGGTGTGAGCGTTTCACACCTGCCTGCTATTGCTGGTCGCGTACCGGGGCCTGCTGCGCGGCCGGCGGGTTGCTATTTTCAACCGCGGTGCCCAATCTCTTTTGCTCAGTGTCAGCAGGTTCCAGAGCTTATTTCTATTTCCCCTACTCATCGTGCCGCCTGTTTCTCATTGTGTCAGGGTGAGTTAGATGACTGAGGCAAGCGAATCAACCAACACTGTGCCTGCGAATCCGCTTATCGATGCAAAGCATATCAGCCGGGTTTATCCGCCCGGTGTTGCCGCTGTTTCGGATGTCAGTTTGATGATTCGCGAAGGTGAAACGCTCGCATTGGTCGGTGAAAGTGGTTGTGGAAAATCAACTCTCGGTCGTATTCTTGCGTTATTGGACAAGCCCACCGAGGGTGATCTGTCTATTGCCGGAGATGATGTGGTTGCGCTAAATCGTAAACAACTCAAGCCACTCCGTCGAGAAGTGCAAATGATTTTTCAAGACCCCGTAGGTTCTCTCAATCCTCGGCATACGGTGGAGGGAATTCTCACCGAGCCGATGAAAATTCACGCCCTCTACGACGTTAAGCAGCAAGACATAGAAGCTATCAAGCTCCTAGAGTCAGTAGGTCTAGGTGAAGAAGACCTTAAAAAATATCCACACGAATTTAGCGGCGGCCAGCGTCAACGAATTGCGATTGCGCGAGCGTTAGTTCTGAACCCCCGGTTTATAGTGGCTGACGAACCTGTGTCGGCGCTTGATGTGTCGGTGCAAAGTCAAATACTCAACTTGTTGGTTGAGTTGCGAGAAAAATTCGCACTTACTTATCTTTTTATTAGCCATGATATGGCGGTGGTGCATCATATTGCTGATCGTGTTGCGGTGATGTATTTAGGACGGATTGTAGAAGTTGCTTCGCGTGATCAATTGTTCGGAAAACCTGAGCACCCGTACACACGAGCATTACTAGCGTCTGTCCCTAGGATGACCTACAAGAAAACGCCAATGGGGCAAGTCCTCCATGGTGACCCACCGAGTCCATTGCACCCTCCATCGGGTTGCGCTTTTCATCCGCGTTGCCCTCATGCGCAACCCATATGCCGTCAGCAATGCCCCAACTTAGAAGCAATCGACGGATCACAGAATCAATTAGTCGCTTGCCACTTCAGGGGAGAAATCGAATGACTCGATTTTTTATGCTGCGCATTGGGCAATCACTGATTGTGCTTTTTGTTATGTCGTTTTTGATTTACGGACTGATGGGACTAATGCCTGGCGACCCCATCGACCTAATGATTAGCTCTAATCCAAATATAACATCGGCAGACGCCCAACATCTTCGTCAGCTCTATGGGCTGGACCTCCCTATCTACGAGCGTTACTGGAATTGGCTTGTTTCGGCCCTGTCGGGTGACTTGGGTTATTCTCGTTTGTTTTCTCAGCCTGTATTGGAAGTACTCATTCCGGCGCTTAAAAATTCCGTTATGTTGCTAGGCTTGGCCCTCGTTTTATCAGTGTCGATCGCGATTCCTGTTGGCGTATTAGCAGCTTCAAAACCTCGTTCTATTTTTGACTATGGCGTAAACCTTTTTGCATTTGCGGGTATTTCAATTCCATCGTTTTGGCTGGCATTGATGCTGTTAATTTTGTTTGCGGTGCAATTGAGTTGGCTGCCTGCCGGTGGTACGGCACCTGCAGACGCCGGCTTTTTTGAACAGTTACGTCATTTGATTTTACCTGCGGCGACAATCACAGTCGCCAGCGTTGGCGGTCACGCACGTTATGTTCGAGCTTCAATGCTTGAGGTGTTGCGGCAAGACTATATTCGTACCGCGCGGGCAAAGGGCGCAAGCACCTTGCGTGTGATTTGGGTGCATGGCTTACGCAATGCAATGATTCCTGTCGTAACAATTCTTGCGTTAGATTTTGGCACGCTATTTTCCGGAGCGCTTATTACCGAGACTATTTTTTCTTGGCCCGGTATGGGCAAACTAATTTTTGAATCCGTAATGGGAAATGATTTCAACCTGGCGCTGGTCGCGCTGTTGTTCGCGACTACATTGACCCTTACGGGGAATGCTCTTGCGGATATTTGTTACGCTTGGCTTGATCCCCGTATTAGCGTCGGCGGAAACACCACGTCTACTCACGGGGTGAGCGCATGAATAGAAATTCGCCACTCTACCTAGCGCTGCGTCGCTTCCGACGTCACACCCTTGCAATCGCAAGTTTTGCTTTGCTCGTCATTATGATAATTGTTGTCACTATAGCGCCGATGATTGAGAGCTGGCTTGGACTTGATGCCAATGCTGTTAATTTGTTTAACCGTATGAGTCCTGCATCCAGTGAGCACTGGCTAGGCACCGATGAATTAGGGAGAGATACATTTTTACGCTTGTTGTATGGCGGGCAAGTGTCCTTATACGCGGGGTTAACTGCTGCCTGTGCAGCGGCAAGTATAGGAACGATTGTCGGTTTGTTTGCTGGTTACTATGGTGGTCGACTTGATGCCATCCTCATGCGCTTAACGGATGGTGTAATTGCCTTGCCGTTGTTGCCACTGTTGATTGTGTTAGCAGCAATCGATCTGAATAAGATTGGTTTGCCGCAATCCTGGATTGACTCGGAAGATGTCAGTTTCTATCGCATTGTCGTTATTGTTGCCCTCGTTGGCTGGACCACTGTTGCGAGGTTGGTGCGAGGTGCCGCGCTGAGCATAAAAGAGCGTGACTATGTTAAAGCGGCTGAAGGTGTAGGGGCGGGGCATATACACATTATGTTTAAACACATTCTGCCAAACCTTATTTCCCCCATTGTCGTTGCTATCACCCTATCGGTAGGGAACGTAATTTTATTGGAGTCTGTTTTGAGTTTCTTGGGGTTAGGTATTCAGCCCCCCATGCCGAGCTGGGGCAATATGCTTACCAACGCACAAGAATTGATTTGGGAGGCTCCAATGCTTGCCGTTTATCCAGGGCTATTAATTTTTGCGACGGTCATTTCGTTTAACTTTTTAGGTGATGGGCTGCAAGATGCGTTTGACCCTAAAGCCGAATACTAACGCTAAGCGCAGTGATTAGCTATCATAACGCGACTTATCAGTATGTGTGTTCGTTTTATCAGCTAAGGGGCTAGCGCAACTAGCCGGTTTGGCTAGCCCTATAGCAATCGAGCGAATTGGTAGTTTAGCGCGATTCTTCGTTCGTAATTAACTCAAGCTAAAAGTATGTGCTTTCGAAAATTCAGGTTTTGGCAAATTTTTACTGCCGGCTCGCTCTCTTACGCGCCAAGCTTGCACGTTGAGTTTAATCTTACCGCCATCTCGATGGCAGCTAATGGTCATGAAATGCTCTCGTGTCCTCGTTTTGGGGTAGGCTGAAAATATAAACCCTTTCTTTGTACTGACATCGAGCTTCTTACTGTAGTTAACTTTTACTTGCGCCCAACTATCGGGTAATACTTGCTCTTCTGGAAATTTTTTCGGCTTGTGTTCAGACTTGGACGTCGCTATCCCATTCAAATAGGTTAAGTTTGACATTGGGGAAGAGATTATTTCAGTCAGTGTTGCACCGTTATTGCCGAGTTGACAAGACGCGATGCGGCCAAAATGAACATCTCCTGATAACACCACAATATCGTGACCGCTACTGCCCAGCGCTTCTAATAAACGCTTATACTGCGATTTAAAACTTAATAAGTTTCTTTCGGTGTTGTTGGTTTTTACTATCAAAGGTTGCGGAATAACGAGTACTCCAGGTCCCTTTAAAGACTCCGCCCAATTGACAAGCTCATTGAATGGCTTGCTTGGAAGAAAATTGGACTTGGATCGGTAGGACCGCAAATCCGCTAAGCAAATTGATAGGTCGTCGCCAAACTTCAAGAACTCGACTTTGGGTGAGCGTTGAATGTTTTTGACAGCATCCTTGGACGCATCTGTCCACGCTTTTCTTACCTTACTTAGCTTTAGTGCAAGCAATTGCGGAATTAGTGAATCGTGAAAGGGGTAGTCATTCCAGTATTCGTGATCATCTGGCAGCATCCAGGTACCACCTCGATTAAGAATGCCTCCTAGAGCTTGCCAATGTGCTGCGTAGTCATCACCAATGCGTTGCCGGATTTCTTCGGGCCTTCGTGATAGTGAATCGAAGCCAATATCCAAGTAAACTTGGTCGCCGGTCAAAAAAGTGACGTCGGGTTTAACGTTGTCATTACCTCTCTCGTACAGCGCCTGGTATGCACCAGCGGCTTGCCCGCCATCCCGGTGGTTGTAGAAACAGCTGCCTAACCCAATAGTGAAAGGCACTTGAGATTTTGTCGGTATTCTACTGGGTAGTGTCTTAAAGTAGGCGCTGCGTAGATGCATCCAACCAGAAGGTTTGGTCATTTCAGATGGATCGACAAAGCGCTCAAACCGAACGGTATATTCAGAGGACTCTGATAAGCCGGAAAATTCAACGGTGGTGCAGAATCGTTGAGTAGTCTTTCGAAACGGCCGTTTCCAGCTTTTGGTGTTGATATTACGTGTTTTAATCACGCTGCCATTTTCGAGTAGTTGGACACGCGCTTTTTTAGGTTTGATCAATGTAGGAAATAGCGACCCAACCCAAACCTCTGCTGTGCTAGAGGATACTCTATGTATTGAAATGCTCCATTTACTGGTATCTGTCGTATATTCCGTCATAAGCTAACTCCTGCCTGTCGCGTTTTTTGTTGTCGAGTTTATGTAATTTTATTTATTATTGGTTGAGCGTACTATTCAATGCGCGTCGCTATTGTTCCTGTTGTGCTATACCTGATGTACTTTACAGCCTTTCTCAGTAGAGAGCTAGATCCTCCTAGAATGCTCCCTCGATGTGAATGGTCCACAAGGTTTCGTCTATAAACCTGCTAGAATTACAACCCTTTCATTAGTCAGCATGATTAGGTATGAATGTATTAAATTTACTCGAGAATTGGCTTCAAATCTCCAATAAGTCGTTTTCTCGACAAGCGAGCGTAACCGCCGCCGAGATAGCTTGTGATTGTTCTGGTCTGATTAATCTAGCGTTTGAAAAACTAAAACTCCCTTTTCCCTATCAATTGATACGGCCCAAAGCGGTTCACTACTATGCATCGCTACAAGAAATCGGTAGTAACAAGATAAGTCAGCTGAACGAAGGATGTCTATTGGCGTGGCGCAAAGATATATTGCCAAAATCCGGTGATACGGGACACGTACTAGTAACAGCAGGTAAACCTACTCTGGTTGCTAAAGATCGCTACAGTATTCCAGTATTCGATTCTACCAAGGCGGAAGGCGGTCTTGCTAAACGGTATATAGATCTCTATACCGATGAGAAAGGCACAATTATCGGTGTAAAGTTTCATAAATCAGAAAGCAAAATAAAGCGGACGCAAATTTATCATCACTCTTTGGTGAAAACTCGCTACTGTTTCGGGTGTGGCCTGCCGAAAAAAGTGTGTAACTGTGGTGTTATTGAACCGAAGCTTGAATCTCCTCCTATTATCATTCTTCGTCATCCTGGCGAGCGCAAAAGGACCTTATCCACTGTTTCGTTAATTAAGCAGCGCTACCCAAATGTGCTAGTGAAGGAGGGGGAGCTATTTTCTCCATTAAGAAAAGAACATATGGTCCTACTGTTTCCAAGCGATGGGCTAGAACATGCTGAGCAATCAATTAAGGAATCCGACGATCAATTTTACATACTATTAGATGCAACGTGGCGAAAGGCGAAAAAAATACTTCATCAGAATCCTTGGTTGCAAGTATTGCCAAGGACTAGTTTGCGACCAGCGTCGGCGTCTCAATACCTATTAAGAAAAGTGGCTGATGAGCAATCATTATCGAGCGTAGAAGCGTTTGCAGCGGTAATGCAAGATAATCCGTTGGCAGAAATGCTCGGAGGCTATATGCAAAAACACATAGAAGTAATGGGTGAGGATATATATCAGAAAAACTACAAAAATCACTTAAATTACAGGACTTGAAATAGTTAAATTTGCGATTATCTATGTTGTGAAAAGTTAACCTTCACAATGTTGTCGGTTGTCGGTTGTCGATATGACCGGGTCTGGTTCAGCTGGTTGATTTTCGACGCTGTGTTCCACGAGGTTTAAGCAATAATTGCCTAGAGCCTCGACGGCACTTGGTTGATCGTTCTGCTGCTGACTTTTTGGCTTGCGCGTATTGATTGGGAAGGTGTATTCAAACGCTGACTTGCCATCCATCGGCAAAGGTTCTTTATCGTATAAAAATCGGCGTTCCAGCTTTTCAATCACATTAAGCAGCTTCCCTTCTTCTAAAGGCTCTGGATTTAGTCGATAGCTTTGGGAATCAAAAATCTGTTTTAAATGTCTACTTAAAATAGATCGTTCGTAAAGGTTTGCTTGTTCACAAATGGCGACTGCTTCACGCCAAAGACGATCAGTGAATAACAATGGGAACTGCGCAAAGTCATCTTTATCTAAACCGCAAAGCACTAAAATATAATTGGTATATTGTTCTTGTGCGACAACACATGCATTACTGCCGATTTGGGCGATGTCGGCATTCCATAATAAATCGGGTTGTAAATTAATATTGGGTCTACTTTTTGAGTAAACGTGTCGCGATAACGGCTTTGCTAGTTCTTTGGACACTTCTATTAATAACACACGCGATTCCTTATGGGATTTGTTTAGTGGCAGCGTGGCCTGGATGAAGGCCAGACATTAATCGAATGCTTTCCGCTGGAACAGCTAACTTTTGCATCAAGTAATTGCGGAAGTCATTGGGGTAATCGAGCTGTTGAAGCGCGAGATCCATGCAGTGCAACCAGCTGTTTTTAGACTCTTCATCGACGTGTAGGTGGCTGTGGGCAATAGGAATGTTAATCGGGCCAAAATGTTCAGCGAATAGCTTTGGCCCACCCATCCAGCCGGATAGAAAATACGTTAGTTTTTGTCGCGATAGTGCTAGATCGTCCCCGTGCATGTCACGCAGGACTTTAGCTGCGGGTAGGCTATCCATTAAATCGTAAAAACGGTCGACGATTCGAGTGATACCTTCTAGCCCACCCGCGGCTTGGTAAGTTGCATCGTCTACGCCGTAAACAGGCAACGTTTCTTGTGTCATTAGTGTGTTACCTTGTTTTCTAGCGCTCGTTGATACGACCATTGAATCAATTCTTTCAGCAGCGTCTCATCAAAGTTCTCAACACGTTGTATAGTGATCCAATAATCATTATCTTCTTTCTTCACCTTTTTATTAGCCTTGCGAACTAAAGGTGGGTTGGGAAGGTCGTTAAAGTGAGATTCCGTTACGCGCAAAGAAAATCGCCATTGGATGGGGGCGCCTGTTTCGAAATATCCAAACGGACTGGATTCAGCTAACAACGCAAAAGCATTTCCATCCGCGCTCAAGGGCTGACGTTTCGTCTCAGGAAACGACAGGCAATATTTCATCACTTCACTATATTTCATGTTGCGAAATTAACCTGCGAGCCAATCTTTTGCCCACATCGCGGCGGTAAGTTGAGGGCGGTCATCAACCTGTGCGTCGATGCGTAGTAATTTGCCAATGGGTTTGGCTCCAGACCGGTACAAGGCATCTTCGATTAGCATACCTGCATGTGCGAAGCGAGGAAAACCGCTATCGCCTAAAGCGATGATGCCATAATGTCTCCCCGATAAGTCCAACACTTCATTGTTCAATGCGGAATAAACTGGATAGATATTGCGGGGTACTTCACCGTCGCCTGTCGTAGAGCAGCACACTAGCAGTAATTCGTCTTTGTCACGCGTAAGATCGTGAGGGGTGGTTTCTTCATTAACTTGAGTTTGGTGCCCTAGTTTCTCTAAGATCGCTGATGCTGCCTGTGCTGCTTTCCAAGCGTTACCTTCTACTGTGCCTACGATAATTTGAATAGTCGCCATGATGTTTTAGTGGAACTACCCATCCCACTCTTCATCATCCATAGTATCAAAACGGTTTTCGTCTTGCGATTTTGCTTTGCGCTGAATGAGTTTTTCTAACCAGGGTTCTTTGTCACCCTCCAGTTGTATTTGTATATCTTCGATAAGCTCTTCGACGTCCGGTCCACCTTTAACTTTGATAGGGTGAACGCCAAGAGTAATTAACTGGCGGGTCGCTGACCCACCAATCGAACCACAATATACAATATCAGCACCGGCTAACCAGGCGAGTTTAGGTTTTAGTTTATCTTCGTTACCATCTTTCTTTTCGATACCGAAATTTTGTGAGGCAATAAGTTCAGCGCCTTCATTGTTAATGGCGTACAGATAAAAAGCTTGAGCGGAACCAAAGTGCTGGTCGACCATATCGCCGTCTAAGGAGGCGAATGCCACAAGTAAGTCGTCATCGTTGGTTTGTGCTTCGGCGACACAGGCTAATTGGGCTGCAGTATTCATAGGCTATTAATCGTCATCATCATCGTCGTCATCCAGTACACGCGTAATGGGCCGATAAATCTCTACCCGGTCTCCTTCGGATAGACCCTTCTTGAGCGGCGTCACCTTGCCATGAACACCAACCTTCATTGAATCCAAATCAATTTCTGGGAATTTGCTGAGAATCCCACTCTGTTCAATGACATCCCTAATTATGCAGTCGTCATCAACATTGAGCTCAATCCATGACTGCGCGGTATATCCTGCGTACACAACACTGACTTTCATGGCTATATACTCATTAATGGATAATTACGATTAAACATTACTTGGCATAACGAGATCAGAAGATTTTTTGCTGCCGGCAAATTTCCGATCAATAACCCGTTTTATAGCAATCAATAAGCCGAGCGCTATAAACGCACCCGGTGGTAAGACAGATAATAAAATACCTGAAAAGTTAGGTATGACAGTGATTTCGAGCCAAGCGAAATTTTCACCTAGCAATAAGGAGGCATGTGAAAATAAAGTACCGCTTCCAAAAATTTCTCGCATTGCGCCAATGGCAACCAACACCCAAGTAAAACCTAAACCCATAGCTACAGCGTCTGCACCTGCGACAAAAATGGAATTTTTTGCTGCGAAGCTTTCCGCTCTACCAAGAATGGCGCAGTTGGTAACAATTAGCGCAATAAATAAACCGAGTACTTTATATAGCGGGTGCAACCAAGCGTTGATAGCCATATCAACGAGGGTTACTACAGAAGCAATGATGACAATCAGAACAGGGATACGTACTTGAGGCGCAATAAAATGTCGCAATGCGGAAATAAAGATATTGGTAATAAACAGTACTACCATCGATGCTATTCCCATACCCAAACCATTAGTGGCAGAGGTGGTCACCGCTAGTAAGGGGCATAAAGCAAGCATTTGCCCCATGGCAACATTATTGTTCCACAATCCATCACTGAATATTTTTTGATAAGACTGATTCATAAGTACCTCTATACGAATATCAATACCACTAGCTTTATAAAAAGTGGCATCAACAACTCACTATTCAGATGCTTCGCGAGGTGTTTGTTCGCGCCACTGTTGCAACTGCAGCAAGGCGTGATAAACACCATTCACCATTGCGCGTGGTGTAATAGTCGCCCCTGTAAACTGATCGAACTCACCACCATCTTTTTTAACTCGCCAATCGGGGCCTGGAGTATTACTGAGCGATTTACCTAAAAAGCTGTTGATCCAATCCGATTTATTGCGCTCGATGCCGTCAGCTAGGCCTGGTGTTTCTTTGTGGCTAACCACTCGAACACCAGTAATCTTCATGTTTTGATCGACAGCAAGAATAAAATAGATATTGTCACCCCAGCCGGGCACGGCGCTTTGTAATATAGCGCCACTAAATGCACCGTTTAGCGTTGCTGTAGAAACTTCTATCGGAGCGGAAAAGTCGGCTGATCCGGCTAGTTGTATCGTCGTGCTTAGCGGTTCGTTGTCATAAAGTGAATCGGGAAAGACTTCCGTAAGCAGTGCGACTTTGTCGGCTTCAATCAGCTTTTCAACTCTAGGTTTTGTTTCCTCATTACCAAACAACAACATAATACTGACTATCGCACACACGCCGCCCAGCAGTATGGCGTGATAACTCAGTTTCGAGTGAAAACGTGTGATGTTCTGCGAGGGAGCTGTATCCATTGCTTAGATAACCTTTCGCGCATTTTTCAACAATTTCCTGGCCTTGCCTTTGAAGTCACGACCATAGGCGCGCGGTTTACAATAGCGGTCAATCAACGGCGTTAACGCATTCATAAACAATACCGCGAAGCCTGCGCCTTCAGGGAATCCTCCCCAACTTCTAATAGCGAACATCACCAGTGCTGTACCGCAACCGAATAGAATTTTCCCGAATGGTGACGATGGTGAAGTAACATAATCAGTGGCGATAAAAAACGCGGTAAATAGCAAACCACCACTAGTCAAATGCAAAATAGGGCTCGCGTAACGATCTGGATCTCCGACGTGGAAAAGCAGGGATATCATCGCTATAGTAGCGATTATGCTTACGGGTATATGCCAACTAATAATGCGCAGCAACAATAACCACGCAGCACCAATTAAAATAAGAATTTCTGATGTTTCACCCATACTACCCTTAGTTATGCCGGTTAGTGCGGGCCACCATTGAAAGTGTGTTGAGCTCACTTCGGCGACAGTATGTGCCGTATAGGCGGTTTTGAGTTCACCCAGAATTGTTGCACCTGTAACGCCGTCAGTTAATTGATTGGTGGAAGATAGATATTCTCCACCATCACTAAAAATAATGCTGAGCGATGTGACAAGATCAGGTGCTGGAATATGGCTTATTGGTTCGACATAGATCCATGTGGTCATTTGCACAGGGAAAGAGACTAGGAGAGCAACCCGCGCAAGCATGGCAGGGTTAAATATATTTTGCCCGATGCCACCATATAAGTGTTTACCCACGATAATCGCTAAAGCACTGCCTCCAACACCAATCCACCATGGCGCCCAAGGTGGCAAACTTAATGCGAGTAGCCATCCAGTCAATAGGGCAGAAGCATCACTTACACGATTAATCTTGTAACCACGTAGCCAAAGACAAAAAGCTTCTGAAGCGACCGCACTTAAGCAGGTAATGGTCCATAGAATAATCGCGGGCCAGCCAAACAAATAAAATCCCCATGCGGTAACTGGAGATAGTGCAAGACAAACATGCAGCATAATGCGATCGACAGATGACTTGTCGTGCGCATGTGGGGCTGCGGCCATTAATAAGTCAGCGGTAGTTTTCATGAATCATTTTCCGCTGTTGGCTCGGAGCTTGAAGTTTCACTTGGAGTGCTGCTAGGAGTACTTTTGGAAGCGGAGCGATCACGGCTACGACGCTTTTTGCTCTTCGCCGCTTTCTTAGCGGCCGCTTCTTTTTCGATGCGCTCTTCTCGCGCTTTGGTTAGCTGTTGTGTGTAGGCAAGCTTTTGTGCAGCCGTTCTTTGGTTTTTCAATTCGCCTTTAGCGTACTCAAAGTAATTGACCAAGGGTATATGCGACGGGCAGACATAGGAGCAAGAACCGCAAAGAATGCAATCGCGAAGTCCGTAAGTTTGTGCGCCATCAAAACTATCAGCTTTTACGTGCTTTGCCATTTCTAGAGGTACTAAACCCATGGGGCAAGCAGAAACGCAGCGGCTACAACGTATGCAGGGATCTGGAGATTTTTCGTTAACTTCTTCAGGCGACAATGCCAGAATCGCCGACGTGCCCTTCATGACCGGTGTGTTTATGGAAGGTAATGTTTGCCCCATCATTGGCCCGCCCATAATCAAACGTGCGGGTTCACGTTTTAAACCACCGCAATACTCGATTAAGTGTGAAATGGGTGTGCCGAAAAGTGCCTCAACATTGTGAGGGCTGGCAATGCAGCTACCGCCGACTGTAACGACGCGCGAAGTTAGGGGGCGCTTAAAACATAGAGCTTGCTGAATGGCATAGGCCGTCGCAACGTTGTGAACAAGAATGCCCACGTCGTTGCTGCGCATTCCCGCTGGTACTTCTTCACCGGTAACTGCTTGAATGAGCTGCTTGGCTGATCCCATAGGGTACATGCTCGGTACAACAGCAACGCGCAATTTACCGTGGGGTGCTGCGGCTTTTTTCAGAGCAGCTATGGCATTGGGCTTATTGTCTTCAACGGCAATGATAACTGCGTAAGCTTCAATAATGTGTTGAATTAAACGAGCACCTTCGACAATTTGCTCTGCGCGCTCTTGCATTAATCGATCATCGGTCGTTAAGTAAGGCTCGCACTCACCGCCATTGATAATCAATGTCTTGATTTCAAAACGGCGCCCTTGGCGAAGTTTTACAGCAGATGGAAAAATTGCACCGCCTAAACCAACGATACCTGCTTGCTCCACTTCGGTGGCTAATTCTTCTGGGTCACGCGTGAAAGGGTTACAGATCGAAGGTTGTTCCAAAGGTAAATCATCACCATCGCTCTCAAGTACCATGGCGGGGGCCGGCAAACCAGATGGGTGAGGTGCAACGATATCTTCTATGGCAATTAGTTTTCCTGACGTCGGCGCGTGAATGTGCGCCGATAAACCACCACCGGTAACCGCGATTTGTTGTCCCTTTAACACGGGGTCACCTATGCCAACTACCGGTAATGCACTTGCACCTGCCTGCTGAAAAAGCGGCAAGTACAAACGCTCAGGTATAGGCATGCTCGTTAAGATGTCACGGTTCGCCGTGTGATCTTTGTGCGAGTCAGGGTGGATACCACCTTTAATGGGAGAAAATCTAAACATTACTTAAGCCCATTGTGGTTTTGGCCAATGCCACGAATCGAGATCGACAGTTTCAGGCTCAAGGGAAATACAGTCTTCAGGGCAAGCGTCTTTGCATTTTCCACAGCCTGTGCAGGCACTGCCAATAACAGAATGAATTTGTTTGTTGGCGCCAACAATGGCATCGGTTGGGCAAACCTTGAAACATCGGGTACAACCAGTGCACAAGGATTCCTTGATATAAGCAAGGCTTGGGGCTGCCGGTTCGCCGATTGTGCTTGGGTCCATTCCAAGGTGTTCTGCCAGGCTACTAACCAACGCTTTACCACCGGGAGGGCAACAGGTTAGGTCTGCACTACCATCAACAATCGCTTCGGCCGCTGGCTTACAACCGGGGAAGCCACATTGACCGCAGTTGCTCCCTGGTAACATTCCTTCAATGTCTTCAACCAGGGGGTTTTCTTCACCAACAGAAAAAACCTTTGCAGCTAGGCCTAACAAACCGCCGAGACCAACTCCAAGTAAAGATAAAACAATGGTAGATGTGAACATCATAATTCCTCACATTGTTCGTAGCGCGCAGCGTTAAAGCATGCCACTAAAGCCCATAAACACGAGAGACAAGACACCTGCTGTTACTAAACCTACAGGCGTGCCTTCAAAAGTTTCCGGGACATCAGCGAGCGCTAATCGCTCGCGTAAACCCGCAAAAATAATCATTACTAAACAAAAGCCTAAAGCAGAGCCAAATCCGTACACCAAACTTTCTAGCAAACTATAAGATTCACGAACGTTCAGCAAAGCCACGCCTAGAACGGCACAGTTAGTAGTAATAAGAGGAAGAAAAATGCCTAAAGATCGATGTAGCAGTGGACTGAATTTGCGAACGAGTAACTCGGTAAACTGCACAATTGCAGCGATCACCAAAATAAATGAAAGAATGCGCAGAAATTCGATGTTCAGTGGAACCAATATAATATTTTCAATGAACCATCCACAAAAAGCAGATAGGGTTAAGACGAACGCTGTGGCTAGACTCATTCCGATTGCAGAACTCAATTTATTAGAGACGCCCATTAACGGACAAAGCCCTAGAAATTTAGCGAGGACAATATTGTTAACTAAAACAGTGCTGCCAAGTAGCGTTAGATACTCCATGACTCATCTCGCGACCATAGATACAAAATTTAATAGTGTTTCACGGGAATATATTGGCAATAGACTTTGTTCCGTCTGCAACAAATTTCCCTACGCCAACCATCTAATGGAGTAATTTGCATTAACCGTGCCACGGAGTTTTTAAACGCGAGAGATTGGAAATGATCTAAGAATAGATAGCTACGCCCAAAAAGTGCGCAATAATAATGATGAATTGTAGTGTTTGCGACAAAAAATACGTGGTGTATTCGAACGCATTGTCGTAATGATGACAACTAAGTCATTGGTCTTTGTAGCATTTTGGTGGTTTGACGTTGGTTTTGTCGCTAGGCATACATCTTGCAATTTCGTAATCAAACATCTAACAACATGCTTGTCAGTGTAAACGTTATCAATAGTTTACATAAATTGTCTGGAATAAAGCCTTGATGTTTTAAGAAAAGTTTAGAACTAAAAAAAGGCAAAAACCTAGAGTTTTGCTCTGGTGTTTTGGGAGAGACCAAAAGGGGCAATCAATCAGCTCCTTTGCATTGAGCGTGATAGTAATGTCTAGTAAGCGGTACGCGATCTAGTCACTACCTTAGCCGATTAGTTAGTGAGGAATTCAATGAGTAAAACAAAACCAACAGCCGGGGCGTCGTCTCTCTCCGTCGCCATAAATTCGTCTGCTCTCGGCGCAGAAGGTAGTCCATTGCATGCAAAAAGCCTTTCAGAAGAAGTTTTTTTTCAAGCCGTTGAACATTGCCCTGTCGCTATATCTATCACAGATTTGAAAGCGAATATCATCTATGTGAACCGCCAATTTACTCAAGTCACAGGATACTTAGAAAGCGAAGTCATTGGGAAAAACGAGTCCATCCTGTCCAATCACACTACGCCTCGCATCGTTTATCAAGCGCTTTGGGGGAGGTTGGCGCAACAAAAACCCTGGTCGGGTATGCTAGTTAACAGACGAAAGGATGAATCGCTGTATCTTGCCGAGCTAACGGTTGCGCCGGTTATAAATGATCAAGGAGCGACCGTCTTCTACTTGGGTATGCATCGAGACGGTACTGATGTTCATGAGCTTCAGCAAAGAGTCTTAAACCAAAAGCTGATGATTGAGTCAGTAGTCAATTCTGTGCCAGCGGCGATGGCTCTGTTAGGGCTTGATGGCAGACTGGTATTGTCGAATCCGAGTTTTGATAGTCTTTCTAGAGAATACATTCAGAAGGGCTCAACCGTGGACTTTGTGGGGTTGCTTGATAAGCAACTTGAAGGTGCGGTAAGCAAATTGAAGTCTGACCGTTTAGCATTCGATCGCAAGGAAATTACGATTGACCGAGGCGATGGACATCCTAAGCGATTGTCTTGTTTCGGTACAACCATCGATATTAATAGCGAAAGCGCCGACGTGTTTTTTGAGCAAGAAAGCTCCCACTACCTGTTGTTGATGATTAATGACATTACAGATTTGCGACGCAATCAGGAATTAATGCAACTAAACATTCTGAAAGCATTAATGGCGGAGGAGGACCTCGTTCATGGTATGAGAGAAACAGTTAACGGCGCCATTCACCAATTAGAGGGCCCCGTTAATTTAATCTCGGCAGCAGTTAGTACGCTACAGCGACGTGCGGCGAATGGGGATAAAGATGACTTGGTTCTATCTGCGGCTGAGGAGGCTCTGGACGCCGGGCGATCAGCGCTTGAAAACCTTATCGGGTCTTTACCTCCACCGATTGATGAAAGTAAAAAGCCGGTTAATATCAATCAAATCATTAGAGAAGTGCTGTCTTTGTCAACTGATTCGTTGTTGCGAGCGGGGGTTACAATCGACTGGCAGCCATCTATTCATCTTCCTTGTGTTATTGGTCAAGAACGCAGATTACGAAGTATGTTCCGACAGGTCTTGACCAATGCAATCGACGCACTATCAGAAAGTCATAGTGCAGAACGAGAGATCGATATTGTTACTAAAGCCGATGCTAGTCAACTAACCATTGAAATAACGGATACAGGTCCGGGAATTCCAGAGGATTTGTTGCTGAAGGTATTTGAACCGTTCTTTAGTACCAAAAAGACACACGATGGCTTTCGTGGAATGGGATTGCCGATGATTCAGGAAACGGTGAGTGATCATTCAGGCACTGTGTACATAGATTCCAAATACAAAGCCGGTTGTAAGGTTGTCATTCAACTGCCTACTTCTGCCATCTGAACGAGCATTTAGGTTTGATCATGGATTCGTCACGATTTGTTAGTACTGGATTTAGTGTCAATAGTCGCGGTGAGCTCATCGATCGGCAGTTTAATGCGTTGTGCCACATCGCGCAGATATTGTCACGCGTGACCGACATTGAAGAAACCTTAAAGCAAATACTAGGAATTATTCATAATGAAGTTGGATTGCTCCATGGCATAGTGACGCTCACAGACCCAGAACACAGTATTTTACAAGTGGGTGCAATCTATTGTGATTCTGAATCTGTCATCAAGGCTTCAAACTCCATACGCTATCAATCGGGTGAGGGAGTGGTCGGTAGGATTCTTCAACACAATCAATCGATCGTACTCGGCCGAGTGTCAGCAGAGCCACGTTTCCTAGACAAGCTATCTCTGTATGAAATGGAATTGCCATTTATTGGTGTGCCAATTCGCGACAATGACGGTTCTGCTATCGGAGTGCTCGCAGCGCAACCTGATGTACCGGCAGATGACTACCTCCCCGAGCGTACTGCGTTCTTAAAAGCTGTATCTGATTTACTGTCTCAAACAACCCGTTTACTCGTTAACGTTGAAAAAGGTCAAACACTCGCCAATGAACGTGATGAGTTGCGTCGCGAGGTGCGTGGACGTTACGGTTTTGAAAACATGGTTGTCGGAAATACCGATAGCATGCGTCGCATATTTGACCAAGTTCGACGTGTTGCCAAGTGGGATAGTACGGTTTTGGTTCTCGGCGAATCAGGCACCGGTAAAGAGCTAATAGCCAGTGCTATTCATTACAATTCCCCGCGCGCACACAAGCGATTCGTCAAGCTTAATTGTGCCTCATTACCCGAAACGCTTTTAGAATCTGAATTATTTGGTCACGAAAAAGGTGCATTTACTAATGCAGTAAAACAACGCAAAGGGCGGTTTGAACAGGCCGACGGAGGCACATTATTTCTGGATGAAATTGGAGAAATATCGCCTATGTTCCAGGCTAAACTGCTGCGAGTTTTGCAAGAAGGCGAAATAGAACGTATTGGTGGAGGCCAAACCATCAAAGTAAATGTACGAATTGTGGCCGCGACTAATAGAAACCTCGAAGAAGAGGTAGAGAAAGGCAAATTCCGAGAAGATTTATATTATCGGTTGAATGTAATGGCAATTCGGTTGCCACCTCTTCGCGAACGTATTGTTGATATACCCGAATTATCAACATTCTTAGTTGACAAAATATCAAAGGCGCAAGGGCGACCGTTGCGTATAACCGACAACGCTAATCGAGAATTGATGAGTTATGATTGGCCGGGTAATGTACGCGAACTAGAAAATTGTCTTGAGCGTGCAGCTATCATGAGCGAGGAAGGAGTGATCGACGCAGACGTCATCAGCTTAAAAGGTACTCATCATGTGAGTGTGCAGCCGGTACAAAAGCCAATTCCGGCGGCGGATATTGATGATCCAGATCTAGACGAGAGAGAACGACTCATAGCCGCTTTAGAGCAAGCGGGTTGGGTTCAAGCAAAAGCTGCTCGCCTGCTCGGGATGACACCAAGACAAATTGCTTATCGAATTCAAACTATGAAAATTAACGTACGGAAGCTATGACGTAATTTTTATACCTCGTTGATACTTAACGAGACATATCAACTCAATTCTAGACTCATGCAGTTTCTTAATATTGCGCACCTTCTTTGGTACAAGGAGAGGTCGCGTAGGGCACGTGCTTGCTCAAAATTCATCAACTCGGCAAGCAAAGAGAGTAAAGAGGTAATGCTTACGAAGTGTCGACTAAAGAACAATTGCAAAAAATTGGCGTGTATTAAACCCCACAAAACGATCAATAACCATTGCTAAAAGTTAGATAAAACAACGAGTTACAGAATGGGCATAGGCATTGCAACCACAATAGGTGAAAGCTAAATGAACGTTGTATGAAGACGCATGGTGGTGCGAATAGCGAGCGACTTACACCACTATAAAATTAAGTGTTCTTCATGTTACCCAACCAATCCCTAATAGGGAGCGAATAGGAGTTCTCGTTATGGAGCTTACCGTTCTAGGACAAGAAGAAGCGACTGCAGTACCAGCCGAAGGTGGTGGATGTTCTACAGGATCGTGTGGCAGCACTGATGATCAGATGTCACATCTTTCCGACGAAATTAGAGAGAAAGTACAAAATCACCCGTGTTATTCTGAAGACGCCCACCACTATTTTGCACGTATGCACGTCGCCGTGGCACCTGCGTGTAATATTCAATGTCACTACTGTAACCGAAAATACGATTGCTCGAACGAATCTCGGCCGGGTGTTGTGTCTGAACTTTTGACACCGGAAGAAGCCGTAATGAAAACTAAAGCTGTTGCGGCAACAATTCCTCAAATGACGGTGTTAGGAATAGCCGGTCCAGGCGATCCACTAGCAAATCCGGAGCGTACCTTTGAAACTTTTCGACGTCTCTCGGATGAGGCGCCAGACATCAAATTGTGCGTATCAACCAACGGTTTGGCTCTCCCAGATGCTGTGGACGAGTTGGCGAAACATAACATTGATCACGTCACTATAACGATCAACTGCGTCGACCCAGAAGTTGGGGAAAAAATATATCCATGGATCTACTGGAATAACAAACGTATTCGCGGAAAACGAGCGGCGAAAATTCTGATTGATCAACAGCAAAAAGGCCTAGAAATGCTAGTTGAGCGTGGAATTTTAGTCAAAGTGAATTCCGTTATGATTCCCGGCGTCAATGATGAGCACCTAAAAGAAGTCAGCCGCATAGTAAAACAGAAAGGCGCATTCCTTCATAACGTTATGCCATTGATTGCTGAAGCGGAACATGGAACCTTTTACGGCATCATGGGACAACGCGGGCCTTCAGCTGAAGAATTGCAGGATTTGCAGGACGACTGTGCTGGTGACATGAATATGATGCGGCATTGCCGTCAGTGTCGTGCTGATGCAGTAGGGTTACTCGGTGAAGACCGAGGTGAAGAATTTACACTCGATAAAATCGCAGAGATGAATATTGACTACGATGCAGCAATGAAGACACGTAAAGTCGTTCACGATGGGATTCTTGAAGAGCTGGATGAAAAACGTGATAAAAAGGCGCGTCTTGCGGCCGTATCCGTACCCGCTCCGGAGGATATTATTAACCCGAATTATCGTCCTGTATTGGTTGCTGTAGCTACCAGTGGTGGTGGCTTAATAAATCAACATTTTGGTCATGCGACTGAATTCCTAATCTATGAAGCCTCCCCCACTGGCGTACGTTTTATTAGCCACCGAAAAGTAGACCAGTATTGCATTGGTGGTGATACCTGCGGCGAAAAAGAATCAGCCCTCGATGGCAGTATCCGAGCACTTAAAGGTTGTGAAGCAGTGCTATGTTCGAAAATCGGTTACGAGCCTTGGTCTCTCCTAGAAGACGCCGGTATTGTACCAAATGGTGAGCATGCGATGGAGCCAATCGAGGAAGCTGTGTTAGCGGTGTATAAAGAAATGATCGCTGCTGGAAAACTCGAGGGTGAGGCACCCGTGGCGCAAGTGCAGGAAGCGTAGAGATGACCTTGTTGCAGCCTGGGAGCTTGTAGGCGGCTACTAGCATCCTTGGCTGCCTTTTTAATAGCATTTAACGACAGAATTGGGAGAAGAACATGGCATTATCCATTGTTGAATCGTGTGTTAATTGCTGGGCTTGTTATGACGTCTGCCCAAGCAATGCAATTTATCAAAGCTCTCCCCATTTTAAAATTAACCCCAAAAAATGTACTGAGTGCGAAGACGATTATGCTCACCCTCAGTGCGCGAGTATTTGCCCAATTGAAGAAGCTATTCTCGATGCGAGTGGGGCACCCCTGAATGTATTGGGGTCGTTGACCGGCATTCCACCAGAAATGATGGACGAGGCAATGGCTGAGATACAATCTCGATAAAAAGGGGATTGCATTGGAGACCATAATTTTTTACGAGAAACCGGGTTGTATTACCAATAGCAAACAAAAAAGTTTGCTAAGAAAGGCAGGCTACTCATTAAAAGTTGAAAATCTGCTGACCCATTCGTGGACAGTAGAAGAATTACAGTCGTATATGCAAGGTTTAAGTGTGGGTGAATGGTTTAACCGAGCCGCTCCGAAAGTAAAAAGTGGCCGGGTTAACCCAGATATTATGACTGCCGATGAAGCACTAGCGGCTTTATGCGATGCCCCGATATTAATTCGTCGCCCGCTGATCAGTTTTAATGGCAGAAAAATCGCGGGCTTTGATGAATATCGGTTGCGCGAGAGTATGAGCATCACGTTAACCGATAGTCGCCCGAGAGCTGGTACTGACCGAGACCTGGAGAGCTGTTCCAACAATCATGCACAAGCTGCGTGTGCGGTGGAGTAGGCATCGATGAAATCATTAGCAGCTATGTCCATAAATGAGGATAGTTCGCTAGAGCATCTAGATCTAGCGGCAAATCAAGCAAAGAATGAACAACGCTGCGCGGATTTTTTCTACCAGTTACTGCTTGGACAGAGACGAGGCCATGGTTGTTTACCTAATTATCTAGGGTTATCCGAGGCAACGTTCAACAAATTACTGTTGAAGCATTTTAGCCATTCTATTGATGTAGGTGCTTTTCTTACATTGACAGCTGATAGAAGCCTACCGATTTGGCGTAATGGCGAGATTCGTGAAGAACTAATGGAATTGAGAGCTGCAGAAATCGCAGATTTGGTGGGCCTGTTAACTGAGCACCGGGCAAGTAATAGTGAATGGGAGCATTACTTTGCAAAAATTGTTGCAGCAGGCTGTTTAGGTGGAGAACACCTTTGGAAGGACCTAGGTTTGGCGACACGCGCAGAACTGCGTGAATTGCTAACGCTGATGTTCCCCACGCTTGTCAGTAAAAATGTAAAAGATATGCGCTGGAAGCGATTTTTTTACAAGCAGTTATGTGAGCAGGAAGGCGGGTATGTTTGCCGCGCGCCAACTTGCGAAGAGTGTTCGACCTATGACGAATGCTTTGGGCCTGAAGATTAATTGACATCAATCTAGTAACGGCGATATCCGCGAGCGAGGAGAAGTCCAATGAGTAAATGGCAAGTACTGAATATTGAAACTGCCGAGCGTATGATCGCGGAGCAAAATGTTATTGTGTTAGACATGCGTGATATTCGCTCCTATTCCATGGGGCATTATCCTACCGCACTACATTTAGATGACAGCAATTTACGGATGCTATTAAAGCATACCAACAAGTCGTTGCCGATAATTATCTACTGCTATCACGGTCACTCTAGTCGTGATATGGCTCAACTTTTCAGTGACTTTGGCTTTTCTTGCTGCTACAGCCTAGAAGGTGGATACGAAGCTTGGTTCCAAGCGCTTAACCCTCCTATGAAAAAACTATCGCCTGAACTTACCAACTGGCTCACTAACGAAGGATTTAATCCCGAAAACCTAGACTCTCGATTAAGCAACAATGAAACGGCATTGATGGTGGCCGCACGTAAGGGGCTATATTGGGTGTGTAATCAATTAATTGATGCCGGTGCATCTGTGGACCTAAAAAATGCAGATGGTAACAATGCGCTATGGATGGCTTGTATGTTTGACGATTGCGAATTAGTTAAATTGTTCATCATGGCTGACATAGACGTGGATAACCAAAATGACAACGGTGCAACAGCGTTAATCTACGCTGCATCTAAAGGTAACCACGAAATGATCAATATGTTGATTAACTGCGGCGCAAACCCTAGCTTGACCACGCTCGATGGGTTCTCACCCTTAGATGTTGCTGGAGATTTGCCAACATTGCGTATGATTAAAAATTTCGTTACCAATATTCAAGAAGGTGTGATCTATCCCGTATCTGCGTGATATCCACTGTGAGGAAAACATTATGAGCACAGAAGAAATGATTCAGCAGCAATTGGCTAGCAACCCCGTTCTTATTTATATGAAGGGCTCGCCAGATGCACCAGAGTGCGGGTTTTCAGGCGCGGCAGTTGCGGCATTGAAAAAAACCGGCGCGCCTCTTGCTTACATCAACGTACTTCAAGCTCCATTTATTCGTGAGCGTCTTCCTAAAATTTCAGGGTGGCCAACATTCCCTCAGTTGTTTATCAAAGGCGAATTAGTTGGCGGCAGCGATATTATCTGTGCCATGGTGGATGATGGCTCATTGCAGCCTATGTTGGATGCAGCCGTAGAGAAAGAAGCATCGTAGTTGATATTTTAATTACATATTTGTGTAATAGGGGTTGAATAATGGAAGAAGCTGAAGTTGTCGAACGCATTCGCAAAGTAACACCCGATGCAGAAGAAATTAAGGTCGAAGGTGCTGACTGCAATTTTACAGCCGTTATCGTAAGCCCAAGCTTCGAAGGATTGAATTTACTTAAAAGGCAACAGTTAGTGCTAGCGGGATTTTCTGATTGTTTGGCAACTGGAGAGTTGCATGCGCTGACCATTAAAGCGTACACACAATCTGAATGGCAGGCTTTTAATCAGTCTTCGCTAACGCAAATTTCTCTTTAACCCTGATTTGCATAACTAGGTTAACGTAAGTCTTCAAATAGCTTAGTTGCATAGATAAGGCCAATGTATGTCTGACAGCCCGAATTTAACTCGTGATGTGGCATTAAAGATTGCGTTAGCCGCGCGCATATTACCGGATATTGGTGTTGGCCAATTACTCGAAATATTACATCGTCGTATAGAAGGCGAATTGACCGAAGAAGCATTGAAAAATGTGACGGTAACAGACCTTAAAACGGGCTTTGCCAGTGTTGATGGTGAAGAAGACGGCGAAGACATCGGTATCGGTTTACCCGCATTGAAAGAAGCCGTCAGAATACTGTGGGGTGAAAATGATGAAGAAGATCTACCCGCAATCTCAAATGACCCTATTCCACTACCGAATTCAATACGCGTAGCGATTGCTTCCAATGGTGGCGACACGTTAAATGGGCACTTTGGTTCTTGCATTCGTTACTTAGTCTATGAAGTGAATACAGAAGCCTATCGCCTTGTTGATATTCGATCAGCGCTGGAAGCTGACTTTTCGGATGATCGTAATGCATTCCGCGCGGATCTGATTAAAGACTGCCAGGTGCTGTATGTCGTATCGGTTGGTGGCCCGGCAGCGGCCAAAGTCATTCGCGCAGGCGTTTACCCTATCAAACAAATTGAAGGTGGTCAGGCTGGTGAGGTGTTAACAAAACTTCAATCGGTTATGGCAGGCACCCCGCCGCCTTGGTTGGCTAAAATTCTCGGGGCTGATGAGCAGGCACGAATCCGCTATCGTGGTGGAGAAGAGATGCAAGCAAACAATATTGCTTAGTGTCCTTGAGAAAGACCAAAGACCATCGAGTAAAACCTAATTGAGATTTGATTAGGTTTTTTAAAGTTAGCTATCCAGCTTATATTCTCCGGCATCTATCATGCCTTCTAGAATTTCATACAAGCGGTGTGGTGAAATTAAGCAGCCTGGCGATTGTGCATCTGGCATAATTGACAGAGTAATATCGCAATCAATCAGCTCGCTCAGTGTATTGTAGAGGAAGTCTTCCAACGACTCGGCAGTGATACCCAGCTGTGTATTTGCTTTTTCTGCGTTATGTGCATCGGAAAAATCTTGTGCAAACTTTTCGTAGGGCCAAATAGGCATGATGTTGTCGTCGCCGTGATCTATGGTGACCCATTCACAGCCATCATCTAGCCCCCATATCTCTTCCGCTTCAAACACACGCGTTAAAAAATACTCGAGTTTTGCTGCCTCAGACATCATGGCTGCGGTTTTGTACTCGTTTTCGTAAGGCGAATATCGCATATAAACCTTCTTAATATTTGAGGCTAATTAGATTGATCGTGCTACGTCTAATTAACACGGCTGAGACTATTGACGAACTGACTCCATTCGCTGCGATGGAAGGCGTAGTCATGCTCGCCAAAAAATTCGGCCGCATTGTCAACTACATCTTCCAACACCAAACGAACAAAATCGTTTGCTTTAGGCGAGTTGATCAAATCTTCTGGTACGGGCTTTTGGAAAAACAACGTGTTTTCGGTCGATTCAAACCCACCCATACTCATGCCCGTAAAATTAGGCTTGTCTAATTTACCTGGGATCATGAAAGTAATATCAAGATTAGGGGCGCTTGGTACTAAACCATGTATAGAATGTAATTTAATTTTAGCCGCTAGGTTGGTAATCGCACTGGACATTGGACTATCGAGCGCTTCGCTGCTTGCAGATGTCAGGTTAATTTGTAGTGGCATTACACTTTCCTCTCTAAAAAAATGTTCTCTCCTAAGACAGTCCTTTCTCAAACACACTACCCGAATGTCATTAAGGTATATGTTCGCGCTATATATGCCTAAGTGCAAAAACTGAACCAAAAACAACCCCTGATTTATTAGGCTTCAACGTGCTTCACTGTCGTATTTCAGACAAAGTGATTTCATGATCGAGCAATCGCTTTGTCAGCTATTTAACAAAATGTCGCATCAAAAAATTGTGGTGCCCCTTGTAAGTTGTTGTTTATACGACGAATCTAAAATTGTCGTGATCGGCACGCAACTTGCCATACTCTCTACTAGTTAAGTCTATTAGCTAAACATCGACCCTGTGTCATCAACAGCAGTTATTGCGATCTAGAACTGGAGAGACCGTTGTGATTTTAGAAACCTACCAAGCGAATCATCTATTTTTTAACACCAATTTCATCGAGCCAACGTCAGATGGTTCGATGCAGGGATACCGTGGGGATTTGGTTATTATCGATGGCGGATTAGATGATAAAGGTCATCCAAACCCACCGGAAGTAACCATCAAAGGGGCGGTTGTTCTCGCTGACGATAAAATACACATGCTGATTGCTAGCCTTGATCAAGTCGAGGATATTCCTACTCTCCTAGATCGTTATCAAGCGGATTTCGCTGATGACATTGCGATTTTACTATTCGTGGTCAACGCCAAAGAAAATGCAATTTATGAAATTGGTTCCGCCAAGGCAATCATTATTCCTCTTGTACAAGGTGTACCCTGGAACGAGGCAATTGATGAACTAGCTTTAGAAAAGAGTGACTTTAAAGGCCAAAAGCCAGCAGACAAAATAGCCACTGTGTACGCTGAATTGAAAAGCTACAAGGCTAAAGGCACGGTTAAATCACTCGACCAGCTACTTGCAGATGTCACGGAAGAAAAACGCGAAGCTTGGGGTGCGGTTTAATTTTTTAGCGGGGATCCACTATGAATCATCTGCGTAGTGTTCAAAAAGGTGATGCGGTATTTGCCACCACCACAATTGTGAATGACGGCTCTGTTCCGGGTGTTGATGACGATGTTGTATTCGCAACACCAGGCACTATGGGTATGTTGATTAATACCGGTTATGTTGAAGAAGAGCCACAAACGGAATTGTATTTGGTGAGCTTTCGCGATGAGCATGGTCAAGCGGGCCCGCCCGTTACATGCCTAGCTGATGAAATAAGCGCATCGCCCGTATCGTGACGTTACCCATTTCAAGACATTGTTTTTGCAATGAATAAGCCGTTACTTTCTGCCACTGAAACGTCTTCGGGCGTTTCTGATGCCCGCGATTATCATCAGCGTACAAAACATCATTTTTCTGGTTACGCCAAAGGACCAGAAACAATCGATTGGGATAATCAGCCAAATCCGTTTCGGCGATATGATGGTGCGCCGCTGGTAGAGCTGCCATTCGTTGCTGATCAGTTGTCGGTTTCCTATGCGCAGTTGACCGACAGTGCGGCACAAAAAGTGGCTGCCGAAAAGGTTAATCTGAAGTGGATTGCGGGCTGGCTCGAAACGTCCTTAGCGCTGTCGGCGTGGAAACAATTTGGCACGGCACGTTGGTCACTGCGCTGTAATCCATCCAGCGGCAATCTACATCCCACCGAAGCCTATTTGATATTGCTTGGTGTGCCCGGTGTAGCCGATGGTTTATATCATTATTGTGTTGAATTGCATGCGCTTGAGTTGCGTTGTGACTTTCGTTGTGAAGAGCATGATGAGGCAACGCCTGCGGAAAATTCACCTGTTGTATATCTCGGTTTAAGTTCGATCGCTTGGCGCGAAGCCTGGAAGTACGGCGAAAGGGCCTATCGCTATTGCCAATTGGATATCGGTCACGCGGTTGCCGCATTAAATTATGCGGCAGGTCTGCAAGGTGGCAGTGTCGAAGCACTACCCGCTACACCTGATGCTCAATTAGCACAATTACTTGGTGTTGATCGCGCTGACGATTTCGCCGAAGTCGAAAAGGAATACCCTGAAGTATTGTTGCGTTTAAATACGAGCAATTTAGACAGCTTTGAGGGAGCTGAAAAGGACAACGTTGAAACACTGTTGGCCGATGTATCGGCAGGAAAATGGTACGGTAAGCCCAACTTGTTGGATAAACATCCATTCTACAAATGGCCCATTATCGATGAAACCTTTGCGCTCTGTGAAAAGCCCGAAGGCATAGAGATTGAAGAGACGCAAACGCTAAACGTGTATTCGGCTGCTTTGGCGTCACGTTGTGAAGAGTCTGCAGCTCGTATTATTCGTTCACGCCGCTCTGCTCAAGCTTTTGACGGACAATCTGTGTTGGCAAAAGATGACTTTTATCGAATTCTCGATCAAACACTACCGCGCAAAGATTTTTTACCCTGGAGTGGCTTAACCGGTGATGTGTTAGTACATTGCGTTTTATTTATACATCGCGTCGAAGGTTTCGCGCCGGGCTTATACGCTTTTCCGCGCAGCGAATCCGGAGAGGCAATGATGCGATCGGAATTGCGTGATCAATTTTTGTGGAAAACATTAGACGATGGTCCAAATTCTGGCCAAAGAGATTTTCCGCTTTATCAACTAATTGCTGCAAAAGCCGAGCGCACGGCATCTAAATTAAGTTGCCAACAACCCATTGCGGGAGATGGCGCATTTAGCCTGGGTATGCTGGGGGATTTTGCTGATGTTGAGGCAAAGCCCTGGCGATATCGCGCCATTTTGTCTGAGGCTGGAATGATCGGCCAAACTCTTTACTTAGAAGCTGAGTCAGTCGGCATGCGCGGCACAGGTATTGGGTGCTTTTTCGATGATGGTGTCCATGATCTGTTGGGTATACAAACCGAGCGATTACAAAGTGTGTATCACTTTACTGTGGGCAATCCCATTATTGATCATCGACTAGCGAGCTATTCACCCTATTCAGAGCTGAAAAAGCAACGAGGTGCTGATCAATGAAGTTACAAATTGAACGCCCATTCGCCGAAGCTTTGTTAAGCGAATTCCCGGATATGACCGTGGTCTCCGATCAACTAAAGTTTGGTAACCGAGCAGAGCTAACCACCAGCCAGTTATCCGTTCAAGAACTAGGCTACTTACAAAACCTTTATGAGCAAGCCGGGCCGACTATGCGTGGCAAAGCAGCTCAGCTGGACACATTAAAGCAAGCATTGAACGATCCAGGGGTTACCTATGGAGAAGGTGAACTAGAAAAACTAGTAGCGGGTATCGCAGAGTTTCTTATTGATAACGCCATTAATGGCTGGTTATTCCAAGCAAACCCTAATGGGAAACCCATAGCCTACTTGGTCACGCGTATCGACTATACGCCGCCTGGCGAAGAAGAAGCGGGGCGCATTGTGTTGGAATTAAAAGCCAACTCAATGGCAAAGATCGTGTCGATACCGCTGATTATTCGCGAGCGCGATATGGTTGGAAAAACCATTGCAGAAATGTTCGCAGAAAGGGGCTATTTCAAAGAAACACAAGCATTAGTCGACAACTACCAGCAATCAGTCGAAAAGTATTTTGCCTGGCGATCTGATTACGGCCGCCAGTTTTCCGGTCGCGGCACCGGGATATACACCGAGGATCCAAGCGCGTCGCACCGAAGTAGCGATTGGACACGAAAAAGCGTTGTCGTACTGTCCAGTAGTGGTGGTTCAGCGCGTTTGGTTAATGATGAAGATGTGATTAAAGAGCGCGCGCTGACAATCGATGCTACCGGCAATATATTAAGTAAGTACCTGCGCAAAGCAGGTAAAAGCATGAACTATGACGATAAAGTCGAACGCGAAGCTGAAAAACTTCAGGAGCGTTTAAAACCTGGCTCGTTTACGGAATTACCTGTTCACGCCTATATTTTATTCTTCCACTTAGACCTCCATCATCATTTGTGGGTACACGTGGACGACATCGCACCTTACGAATACCAACCTGAATTAAAAGACAAATTAATTCTTCCGCCGGAACAAACGGATCTCATCGATATTTTGACTGCAGAAATGGATATGTTGATGGACGATATCGTTGAAGGTAAATCTGGGGGAACTACAGTGTTGTGCGCCGGACCAGCAGGTGTTGGTAAAACACTGACGGCGGAAGTGTATTCGGAAATTATTAAACGACCACTGTATCGCGTCCATTCGGGCCAGCTCGGCCTAAACGTTGCGGAAATGGAGCAATGCTTAAAAGACACACTCACGCGTGCACAGCGCTGGGGTGCGGTGATGTTAATCGATGAAGCCGATGTCTATATCAAGCGACGAGACGACAATATTTCTGCAAATGCTGTAGTGGGTGTTTTCTTGCGCGTACTTGAATACTTCAACGGTTTATTGTTTTTAACCACTAATCGTGTGGGCGATATAGACGAAGCGATTATTTCTCGGTGTATCGCCATGATTAGCTACCACGCACCGGACCTGGAAGACCGTCGGCGAATTTGGCAAGTCATGACCGAGCAATTTCAACTAGCCATTGACGATACTCTCCTTGGCATATTGGCAGAATTATTTCCCGAAGCGACAGGGCGAGATATTAAAGGTTTAGCAAAATTGGTAGCCAAATACTGCCACCATAAACAAGTTAAGCCAACTCTCGAAGTGTTTGAACGTTGCAGCATATTTAGAGGTATGAACAGAGATAGCACTAGGAGCATACAATGAAAGTGGCTGTAGCCAGTAAAGATGGTATCTCCATTAACCTCCATTTTGGTCATGCGAAAGAGTTTTGGGTGTATGAGCTTGGCGAAGCTGCACCCGTACTGTTAGAGCGCCGCGAAGTTGATAACTATTGCCACGGCCAACATGGCAGCCAAACAGCGATGCAAAAAATACTGCAAACGATTAGCGACTGTAGTGCCGTGTTCAGTGCAAAAATTGGCGATGGGCCCATAGCTAAGCTAGAAGCAATTGGTGTGCAATCGGTAGATGATTTTGCCTATTTAGGTGTAGAAGATTCGTTGGCAGAGTTTAGTCAAACAGTGACATCGGAATAGACATGTCGAGTGTGCAACAACCACTAGTTTCTGCCGATTTGCCATTGCAGGCAGTAAGGCAATGGTTTTCAGAGCAAGTATTTGAACCGCTCGATGTGGATTGTGTGACAACGATTAAATTAAAAATCCTCGACGGCAAATGCAAGATGACGGAAGAGGATAAGTGGGTAATCGGACTGTTATACGAGGTAACGAAAGACATCCCAGGTAAGTTATTCGACGAAGACATGCATGCGCTGATTGAAGAGGCTTGTGCTGTCATGGCGGGTAGCTGGGAAGCAGAGCAGCATGAGCAGCTGCGTATTAATATTTATGAAAAACGCTTGTTGGCTGAAACAATGATATCCCGCCCAGTAATGAAAGCGTTTAAAAAAATGATTCGTGAAAATGGTGTTTATAGCACCGCACTTTCTGGCAACTAAGCTAGTAAGACACGTCCAGCTAAGGTTATTGAATAGATGGCAAATTTAAAGTTCTATTTTACACCAGGCTCCTGTAGCACTGGCATCCATATCTTGTTGGAGGAGGTTGAGGTCACCTTTGAGGCCTACCTGATTAATCTCATAAAGGGTGACCAATACAAGCCAGAGTACTTAGCCATAAACCCCAGAGGAACAATTCCCAGTCTCGTGACTACGGATGGCAATGCACTAACAGACTTTGTTGCAATTGCCTTGTGGATAGCGAAAGAATATCCACGTAGTAGTTTACTTGGTGATAATGAAGAGCAGCGAGTAGCGATAATGGAGATGCTGGATTTTGCTACCCGAAAGGTTCACGGGGAAGGTTTCACCCGCATTTTTACCACAGACAAGTATACCGCCGATAAAGTTGAAGCTGAGAAAGTGCGTGAGCAAGGCGTGGAAATGGTCACCAAAGACTTCGATTGGATCGAGAAAACAATGCGTGAGAATAATTGGCATCAGTGGAAGTTTAATATTGCTGACGCCGCGTTGTTCTATATCGAATTTTGGGCTGAGCAGGTTGATATTCAATTACCACTGTTGTGCCAAAGCCATTATCACAAAATGCTTAAACGCCCTACCGTCCGGCAAGTGTTAATGGAAGAAGGTTATCATTCGGTGATTTCGCGGCACGAGAGCGTGGCGGTATAAACATGCAGTTGCGAGATTTACTAACAGACATACCCGTTAGCCAAGATGCAGTGGTACCCTTGGCGATTAAGCAATTGATGCGTGAATCGCTCAATATTGCCGATGACTGGCAACGAGCAGAAACCTTATTATTAAAAGCCCAGGCCGAGCTGCCCGAGGAGTTAGAACTTCAAGTGGCGCTCTACAAACTTTACGCTTATAGCAATCGCTTTGAAGAGTCATTGAGCTTTATAAACAGCGTATTGGAGACTGCAGCGAAAATAGTCGGCTTTGAAAATGATTGGCGAACCCTTAAAGCGGACACGGCCGACTGGCAACATGCTACAGGTGCAACGAGATTATACTTGTACAGCTTAAAAGCAGCCGGTTTCGTAAACCTTCGCAAGGGCAATATTGAGTTGGCCATAGAAGTGTTGACCAAGTTACAAGAACTCGACCCCCTCGACCAAGTTGGTGGCAGTGTGGTCTATGAGATGGCAATGCGCATAGTTGAAGATGAATAGCAAACGAGAGGACTAAACCATGCCCGCTTTTAAAACTCTGGAAGTCGAACATTTGCAATCAACCCTAACGGATAATAGCTGCGTGCTATTAGATTGCCGAACAACACCAGACTATAAGATTGAGCACATGGAAGACGCACTGCATGCCCACGATGCGTTAGTGGAGTCTTTGCTAAAGAATGCTGACAAGAATAAGCATATTGTTATCTACTGTTATCACGGTCATTCGAGTGAACATCTCGCCGAGCTCTTTGCCAATTTTGGTTTTAATAATGTCTACAGCCTTGCAGGTGGTTTTGATGCCTGGCGAAAGTTCAACGCACAGTAACAACATAGCCTCTAACTTTTTGTTGTCGCAAAACCAACACTGAGTTGATGGGCTCACCGGTTTGTATCGTAAAAGCCAACTACAAAAATGTATCTTACTAATAAAATCAAGCAGATAGCGGACAACGCGTTTGGCGTGGCTATTGCATTTTGTCTATTGCAACGGACTAATTGAAATGTTCCTAGAGAAGTTGCCGTATCCAATAGACTCCGAAGGTGGAGGAATTATGCTAGGTTTTAAGCGTAAGCACACACAACAACGTCCTGTCAGTGCGAGCCCTTATGAGGACATGCCGAATATATGGGCGCTCGATAAACACATGGGAATCAAGAGTTTACTCTTGGTGTTAGTCGACCACCTTGGCGAAGCGTCGTTTAAAATTAATATTAACGAAACCGTCAATCGACAAGCGATTTACATTGAGCATCCCGAGTGCGAGGGGCTAAGAGCCTATCTGTACAACTATGGGCAAGAGCAAAACTGCTATGGCGCACATTTAGAGTTTCCGGACGTGGGTGGTGAAACCAGTATCTACAATACCTTCGAAGGTTTGAGTGTGGCACAGCTATCCAGCATGCTCGCATCGCATTTTGATATTTGTTAATGGCAGGTGGTATTAAGTGTGGCAATAGAACCCGTCAGCCTAATTACTGCGTTGGAAAATCGACTGAAAGCCGCGATCAATTTAACTGCCATGTCTGATGATGGATGGCTACTGAGTTTAAAGCTCATGTATGACGGCGAGCCCGCTGGCGAATTAAGTTTTAATTTGCATGGCTATAGTGAGGATGAGGCGTTGCAGATTGCGAAGGATGTGAAGAATAATCATTTTTTGATGCGCGAGATAGATGAGTATCTGTGGGGTGAATCCGACTAGTTCTTGCGTCAGATCCAAGCTTTTACCACTGGGCGGCGTTATCGCCATTTTTCAATGCTCACGTACTACGTGTACGACCGCCACGGACGGCGGAAGTGCAGAAAATGCAGGAGCAATTTTCTGCCGCTCCGCTTAAAAAATAGCTCTGGCCTTGCCCAGTGGCAAAATCTTGAATCTTCTTTCCTTTGTATTTTCCTGTAGGCTCTTATTGGCTTTGCCAATAATTCGTACACACAAGTCTATGATTCTTACATTGCGAGTAATCTGCGGCTAGGGCCTGGTTTCAAAACGCTTCAAAACATGGATGTTTTGGACTTTCGTACATGAGAATTCCCATGGATGGGTTTATACGTTTTTGAAACCAGGCCCTAGTTGTAGATTACGGATTCAGCGCTAAATTCTATATCCGCAAAAAACCATTAACCCGCAGCTGATGCAGAGACTTTTTCGTCTAGCGAACCGCTGATTAGGCTGTCCCAATCCGCGTCGATGACTTCGATGCCTTTTTTCTTACAAAAGCGGAGTTCTTTTTCGGTGGGGTTGGGGATGAGTGCCCAACCGGTGGGTTTGTCGGCGGCGTAGATGATGTCGCTCAATACCATGCGTTCGGTGTCACGGGTCATGTTAATGCCCAGAAAGAGGTACTGCCTTTCTTTGCGGTAGTCTTTCATGAAGTACGGGATAGAAAAACCGCCCATCAATTCGGTAATGTAGTCGACATAGTCCGCGTCAGAGGCAATAAATGTTGGCTCTGGTCGAGGTGAACCCATGGGCTTAAATAAAATAGGTAAGCCTGGGTCTGCGTTTTCGACATCAATCTCTTCATATTGGCCATCGGTGAATTGGAAGATTCGAAAACGGTAATCGGTACCTGAGATGCGTGCAACACCAAGTACTAAATTATGGGCGCGGTCTTGATAGTAATCTTGAAATTGTGTGTCGCGGTTAATGTCGATGATGTAGGGCAGGCCAAGGCTTGCTAACCAGTCATGCAGTTTAGAGGCGGTATACTGTTTTTCGCCATAAGTCGTTGTTAGAAAACGCTCTACAAACTTGCGGCCTTTCTTCAATTCTAAATTCATAGCAGCACGTGGGAATTCGTACATCAGTTTTGGCGCCATGGGCGTACCGTTGTTCATCGCAAGGATAAGGCTTTCGCTATCCGCGGGAATGGGTGTGCCGTCGGCTCTGTTGGTTACGCCTGCAAGCGCGCCTGGACCGATGTAGGGAACAATCTTTCCTGATTTTAAACCTGAAACAATAGTATCGAATGTTGATTCACTCATAGTGGGCGCCTCGTGCCGTTAATTGTTATCGCCAGTAAATGGTTTTGCGACGTCATTAAAGTGTTTAAAGCTTTCAAAAAGTGCGCCACCAGTAAGTCATTGATTTCCCGTAAAACTTTTTGAAGTAAATATCACATTCATAAAGAAACACCTTCGCGCGACTCTATTTTGTATGGTTTTCGACAACATTAAGCGAGCAAAAATGCTGTTGTTGTTCGCTACAAAAATCCCTCAAAACTCTTGTTGTTATTGCGACACTTCCCTCCTTTTGTCGGGTAGAACACCATAGGGAAATACTCGGGTTAAATAAATAATCCTCATTAAAACAATAGGTTACGAAATTTTGCCCCGGCTGGCACAAACGCTGCACCTAAGGCAGTGCTACAGGCAGTACGAGCTATGTCAGGTATGTGGCCTTCTCTGCTGCTCCGAAATAGATGAACGAACGCCTGTTAAATCCGAGGAGAATTATTATGGCAATGCGTCAATGTGCAATTTACGGTAAAGGTGGAATCGGTAAATCCACTACCACTCAAAACCTTGTGGCTGCACTAGCTGAAGCTGGTAAAAAAGTCATGATCGTAGGCTGCGATCCTAAAGCAGACTCAACTCGTTTGATCCTTCACTCGAAAGCGCAAAACACCATCATGGAAATGGCGGCTGAAGCGGGAACTGTTGAAGATCTCGAGTTAGAAGATGTATTAAAAACTGGCTACGGCGAAGTTAAGTGCGTTGAGTCTGGCGGTCCAGAGCCAGGTGTTGGTTGCGCAGGCCGTGGTGTTATCACTGCAATTAACTTCCTTGAAGAGGAAGGTGCATACGAAGACGATCTAGATTTCGTTTTCTACGACGTACTGGGTGACGTTGTATGTGGTGGTTTCGCTATGCCTATCCGCGAAAACAAAGCACAAGAAATCTACATCGTTGTATCTGGTGAAATGATGGCTATGTACGCTGCCAACAACATTTCTAAAGGTATCGTGAAATATGCAAACTCAGGCGGTGTTCGTCTAGCTGGCTTGATCTGTAACTCACGTAACACTGACCGTGAAGATGAATTAATCGAAGCGTTGGCTGCTAAATTAGGCACTCAAATGATTCACTTCATCCCACGTGACAACGTTGTACAACGTGCTGAAATCCGTCGTATGACTTGCATCGAGTACGATCCAGCTGCAAAACAGTCTGATGAGTATCGTGCACTTGCAAACAAAATCATCGAAAACAAAAAGCTTGTTATTCCTGCGCCTATCACCATGGACGAACTCGAAGAGTTGTTGATGGAATTCGGCATCATGGAAGAAGAAGACATGAGCATTGTTGGTAAAACAGCTGCTGACGAAGGTTAATTCCTCTCTACAGCAAAGTGGTAACCCCGGATTTCGCTCCGGGGTCAGATCGGGATAGGGCAGATTGGCCCTATCAGATATCTTTCGATATCTGCACCCGCAACCCGGGTCTGTTAATACCTATTTGGTTATCAAAACAGTGGAAATCAAATAGGTATTAACAGACCCAAATTAGAGGAGGCTCACCATGGCCGTAATGTCTAGAGACGAAGTTGAATCGTTGATTCAAGAAGTACTTGAAGTTTATCCAGAGAAAGCGAAAAAGGATCGTGCGAAGCATTTATCGCCTAATGATCCTGAATTAGAGCAATCCAAAAAATGTATTACATCGAACAAAAAATCTTTGCCAGGTGTAATGACTATTCGCGGATGTGCTTACGCTGGGTCTAAAGGTGTGGTTTGGGGTCCAGTAAAAGATATGATTCATATCTCTCATGGTCCTGTTGGTTGCGGTCAGTACTCACGTGCTGGACGTCGTAACTACTACATCGGTACTACGGGTGTTAACGCTTTCGTTACCATGAACTTCACTACCGATTTCCAAGAGAAAGACATCGTTTTCGGCGGTGACAAAAAGCTTTCGAAAACTATTGATGAAATTGAAACGCTTTTCCCATTAAACAAAGGCGTAACAATTCAATCAGAATGTCCAATCGGTTTGATTGGTGATGACATTGAAGCAGTATCTAAAGCAAAAACTAAAGAACACGGTAAAACTGTTGTACCCGTTCGTTGTGAAGGTTTCCGCGGTGTTTCTCAATCATTGGGTCACCACATTGCTAACGATGCGGTTCGCGATTGGGTATTAAGTGCTCGTGACGAAGACGATTCATTTGAAACCACTCCATATGACGTAGCCATCATTGGTGACTACAACATCGGTGGTGACGCATGGTCATCTCGTATCTTGTTAGAAGAAATGGGCCTACGTGTTGTTGCTCAATGGTCTGGTGACGGTACGATTTCAGAAATGGAATTAACGCCTAAAGTTAAATTGAACCTAGTTCACTGCTACCGTTCAATGAACTACATCTCTCGTCATATGGAAGAGAAGTATCAGATCCCTTGGATTGAATACAACTTCTTTGGTCCAACCAAAACTGTTGAATCACTCCGTAAAATCGCTTCTTACTTCGACGAAACTATCCAAGCTAAATGCGAAGAAGTTATCGAGAAGTATAAAGTTGAGTGGGAAGAAGTTATCGCTAAATTCCGTCCTCGCTTAGAAGGCAAAAAAGTTATGTTGTACGTTGGTGGCTTACGCCCACGTCACGTAATCGGCGCCTACGAAGACTTGGGTATGGAAGTTGTTGGTACTGGTTATGAATTTGGCCATAACGATGACTACGACCGCACACTCAAAGAAATGGGTGACGCAACGCTCTTATACGATGATGTAACTGGCTACGAATTCGAAGAGTTCGTGAAGAAAGTTAAGCCAGACCTCATCGGCTCAGGTATTAAGGAAAAATACATATTCCAGAAAATGGGTATCCCATTCCGTCAAATGCACTCTTGGGATTACTCAGGTCCTTACCACGGCTTCGATGGCTTCGCTATCTTCGCTCGTGATATGGACATGACGTTGAACAACCCATGCTGGAATAAGCTACAAGCGCCTTGGAAGAAAGAAGCAGAGCAAACTGAATCAGTTGCAGCTACTGCTTAATCGATCTGAATAGTCGTTACGTAGGTATCTAACCTTGGTGGGTTGTGTACTCAACCCACCACTTACTCAACCTAGCTCGCCGGACCACAGATTAGTGGCGCGAGAGGAGAAATTACCATGAGTCAATCAGTTGAAGACATCAAACCCAGTTATCCCTTGTTCCGCGATCAGGACTACAAAGATAGCCTGAAAAACAAACGAGAGCAGTTCGAGGAAGTTCATCCACAAGAATTAATCGACGAGACTTTTTTGTGGACAACAACCGAAGAATACAAAGAACTCAACTTTGCTCGCGAAGCGTTAACTGTTAACCCAGCTAAAGCCTGTCAACCACTTGGTGCAGTATTGTGTTCATTAGGTTTTGAAAAAACCATGCCTTATGTTCACGGGAGCCAAGGTTGTGTTGCTTATTTCCGCACTTACTTTAACCGTCACTTCAAAGAGCCAATCTCTTGTGTATCTGACTCAATGACAGAAGACGCGGCAGTATTCGGTGGTCAGAAAAACATGTTTGACGGACTAGAAAACTGTAAAGCGACTTACAAGCCAGACATGATCGCTGTGTCTACTACGTGTATGGCTGAAGTAATCGGTGATGACCTTAACGCCTTTATCGGAAACTCTCGTAAAGAAGGTCATATCCCTGACGATTACCCAGTACCTTTCGCTCATACTCCAAGCTTTGTTGGTAGCCATACCACAGGTTGGGATAACATGTTTGAAGGTATTATCCGTTACTTCACTTTGAACCATATGGAAGATAAAGAAGTAGGCAGCAATGGTAAAATCAACATCGTTCCAGGCTTCGAAACTTATCTTGGCAACTACCGTGTTATTAAGCGCATGCTTAATGAAATGGACATTGACTTCACAATGTTGTCTGATCCAGAAGAAATTTTGGATACTCCAGCTGACGGTGAATTCCGTATGTATGCCGGTGGTACTACGCAAGACGAAATCAAAGATGCGCCTAACGCGCAAAACACGTTCTTCTTACAACCTTGGCAGTCAACCAAGAGCTTGAAGTTCGTTAAAAATACTTGGAACCATGCAGCACCTGGTGAAAAAGATTCACATATCCCAATGGGTCTTGATTGGACAGATGAATTCCTAATGAAAGTTAGCGAAACCACTGGTCAACCAATTGCTGATAGCATCGCCAAAGAGCGCGGTCGTCTTGTTGACATGATGACTGACTCACACGCTTGGTTACATGGCAAAAAATACGCACTATGGGGCGACCCAGATTTTGTCATGGGTATGACTAAGTTCTTATTAGAACTCGGTTGTGAGCCTACTCACGTATTAGCTAACAACGCTAACAAGCGTTGGAAAAAAGCCATGGAAGCTATCTTGGCGGAAAGCCCATACGGTGCTAACAGTGAAGTGCACATCGGTAAAGACTTGTGGCATATGCGTTCACTCGTATTCACCAACAAGCCTGACTACATGATTGGTAACAGCTACGGTAAGTTCATTCAGCGCGATACGCTTTACAAAGGCGAAGAGCATGAAGTGCCACTAATCCGTATCGGCTTCCCAATCTTCGATCGTCATCATTTGCATCGTCAAACCACTCTTGGTTACGAAGGTGCTATGCAAATTCTCACTACCTTGGTTAACACTGAGCTTGAGCATTTGGATGACAAAACCCGTGGTATGCAAACCACTGACTACAACTACGACTTGGTTCGTTAATTGACTAACGAGTAGAAGTATTCCGCAGCGGCAACCCCGCTGCGGATCATCTGTGAGCGCGCCATTGCTTATCATGCTAATGGCGTTCACATATTGTTAAGTGTGCATAACGGGAGATACGCAATGCCAAGCGTAATGATTCGCCAAAATGATACTGGGCAACTAACGCTCTATATCGCGAAAAAAGATTTAGAAGATACAATCGTATCTGTCGAATATGAGGATGATGACAAATGGGGTGGGAAATTTACCTTAGCGGATGGATCATCATATTATATTGAACCTTTTACCGAACGCCCGCGTTTACCCATAACCGTTAGGGCGAAGCGCGCAGAGGAGGCCTAACATGTCTTCTCCGCTATCAGAACAAGTCGCACTACGCATTGGTCTGGCAGCACGTGAACTGCCAGATACCGAAGCGAGTACGCTGTTAAAAATTCTACTGCAAGCTGTTGGCCATCCTATTACGGCCAACAAATTGTCAAAGCTGCGTAAAGGTAAATTGGTTTCCGCGTCAAACGATTTACTCGCCAATGCAAGCGATGACGAACTCACCCGCGCAGTCAATTATTTAAAAGGTCGAGGCTTTGAATTCGAAGCTGAGCCTTTACCTGAAATTGACGACTACGCCGAAGACGACATGCCGGGCTCTATTCGTATTGCTTGCACGTCAAACAATGGCGATAAAATCGATGGCCATTTCGGTTCCTGCGCCCGTTTTCTCATCTACCAAGTCTCCGGTAGCGAAATTCGTTTAATCGATATTCGTAGCGTTCCCAAAGTTGACCCCGACGACGACAAAAATGTCATTCGCGCGAATCTAATCGAAGATTGTCACGTGCTGTGTACAGCGTCGATTGGTGGTCCAGCCACAGCCAAAGTGGTTCGTGCAGGGCTTCATCCAATGAAGTTAAAAGAAGTCCGCCCAGCTCCAGAATTAATGGCTGAGTTACAAACCGTTATCGGTGGTACACCACCACCCTGGTTAGCGAAAATCATGGGTGAACAACCGCAAGAACGTGTTCGTTTTGCAGTTGAAGGTAATGGTTAAGGCTTTTGGTTAAGAGGTTCATCAAATGAAAATGCAAGTGATTGATGACGTAGTGGCCTTCGTTGAAAAACAAGGCCTCTCCGAAGCGACTATGCAAAAAGTGCGTGAAGAACATAGCGACGCGCACTTCACTTACTGCTCAGATGACGACGTGAATATGGGCAAAGCTTTTCGCGAATGCGAGGGGTTTAATGTATATCTCGTTAATTCGTCTGATCATTGTTCGGTATTAACTAACGACGAAGAAGCTGCATCTGGAATGGTACTTGCCGAGTTGTATGAAGACTAAAAGTCTGTAGCTACTATAAGGGTATGTGAAGACTCATAGAACAAAACATTAATTGAAGGCAAACAAACGTCCCTCAATGTAAATACCGGTAACCCTAATTGAAGACAATGAGCGACGACCGAAACGACCTAACCCCGAGAGCCGATTGTATTTCCTGCCGCTACTCGGAAAACCTCCTTCCGGCACAACGCTGCTGTCCGGGCGATGCCTGCGTGGTTGTCGACAGCGGCCGCCAAATTGATCGCTTCCTCCGTTTAAACCCAGAACTCGCACCACTCTATGTAGGTGATGATTTCTGGGAACGCCGCGCAATAGCCGCACGCTACATCCCCGTCGCGATGCTCGACGAACTAATCTACGACCCAGACGAAGCCGTAAGAAGGGCAGTCGCCTATCGATTACCTCGCGATAGATTGTCAGAACTCATGAACGACGAAGACCGCGAAGTAAGAATCACCGTTGCCGATCGCTTGCCGCTAGAACATTTAGAGAAGCTCGCCAGCGATCCTGATTACTTAGTCCGCGCCTACGTGGTACAACGTTTACCGGCCGGTAGATTATTTCGTTTTATTCGTGATGATGATCGTCAAGTGCGCAAAATGGTGGCCAATCGTTTGCCGGAAGAAACGCTGGAATTAATGTCAACTGATCCCGAACCGGAAATCCGGCGCATAGTCGCAAGTCGTTTACATGGGGAAAGTGTTGTTCGTTTGTTGAAGGATAGTGATTGGACGGTGCGGTTGGCGGCGGTTGAAAATGCGCCGTTGGAAGCGATACTTCCTTTGAAGGAGGATAGTGATCCGGAGGTTAGGGATGCGGTGGGATGGAGGTTGGAGCAGGAGAGCAAGAAGCTCTCTGATTCATAATCTTTTGATTAATCCATAAAGCTAAATAAAGGTTCGCCTTTGGGCGAGTTACTTCTTTATTTGGGGACAATTTTGTATGGAACAAAATTGGGCAGCCGCTTTTTGTGCTGGTCGAAGACCGAAGAGCAGGACGCTCTGAGTCAAAGAAGTAACCAAGACCGCTCCTACGCATCCATGCGTTCGCGGCATTCGAACGTCCCTGTACATCAAAGCCCACCCATCAAGCCGGCCTTCGGCTTCTCTGCGTTACTCGCCATCAAGAGAAGCTTCGGAAACTCGCTCCGCTCAAACAGCCTCAGCTTTTATCTCTTGCTTGCTCCGTTACTCGACGGCTTGAAATGGGAACGCCGTGGCGAGGGGCACGCGGCGCTAAGAAAAGCGCGTCCCGCGCAGACCATGTTTTTTAGTGACCGAAGCATCCTTCGTTATGAGCCACAACTCTCCGAGAACTCTTCCTTTATCTCTTTTGCTTGATATTCCATTTCCGGGAATAAAGTTGCCTCCCGAATACCCGCATAAGCGAGCTCTTTTAGAATATTTCGCTTTTCTTTCGATGATATTCGAATTTTTAAAAGACAGTTTTCACTATAAGTGTGTGTTTCCATCTCATCCACTTTAATGAACTCTTGGCCTTCTATAAACATGCCGCCGTGAAACGTAAAAAAGCCATGTTGCTGCCTTATGCGAGGATTTAGATGTGGAGATCTAAATGGGATAATGTTGGAGAACGCGCTGATTACATCTTGCTCAATCATGTGCACAGGCTTCCCTTCATGATCTACGGTATTTTGTAGTTTTTGTATAATTGTGAGACTGTTGAAATCTTCCGTGCTTCCTGTAGATAGGCCATAAAATTTAATTTGCGTATGCAAGTCATTTTTTATCTGGGCGATAGAAATACCATTAATTTTCGTACTGTCTTCTATCAATCCTTCTGTGTTAAAGACTAGTCTCCTATAAAATTCATGCTTTGTCTTTTCTTCCACCTGCATTTTCATAAACTCATTAAAATGGAAGTCTCTTTCCATATAAGTAGGATCAAAGACAAATAGTGCTGCATCATCGTCAGGGTTTGAAACACAAGCAAAATATAAACCGACGGTTAGACTACTACTCCAATCTAATAATCTTGAGGGTAGTCCATAGTGTTGCATTAGAGTTAACCATTCATAAGTTGTTTTATGCTGCTCCGACTTGTCTGGGTACCTACGTTTGAATTCCTCAAACATTTTTTGTTCATGGAATACCATTCCGAACTCATTGCCTTGCCTAAAAATACTTGGCCTCAATTTATATTCGTAGCTTGGCTGACCCCTAAACCATAAATTTCTGTAGTCACTAGCATATTCTGAGAGGACGTCAGCTATATCACTAATCCGTCCTTTAGGCTCAATTTCTTTCATTGTCTTCCTTTGTATGAGAGCTCATAAAAACAATTTATAGAAACGCGTTGACGATAAATACCGGATAAATCAACAACAGATGTGTAAATAAAAGAGATAGAGGGTATGTTTATTGATCAATTGCGGTGTTGGTCAAAAATTATTCCCTCCGTCTCCTTTTACCAAATTCTACATTTAGGCTTATGGCACTTTGTGCCACGGTATAAAATTTTTAGGTAGTTGCTCGGCAATTAGGAACCGTTGTCTACCTTGATGACGAGCTATACCAACCTTTTCAAGATCTTTAAACCAAAACCAGAGATTTTTTTGTCTTGCATCGATAGAGGCTTGATCTTCAGGCCAATCGAGCAGCTCGGATATCCACGCATCATCTGCAATTGATTTTAAACTCACTTCAAAGCCTGTTTTTCTTGAGATTTTGTAGTACCACACGAGGCTTTTCCAAACCGACCAAGTAGTATTCCAGTTCGGTAAATAACTACCTTCTTTTTCAGGTTTCTTGATATTAAGTTTTTCTGCTATGAATTGCAGTTTGAATAGATCATTGCCATTTCTAAATTTTTCAGAGAATTCACTAATATCGCTATGTTTTTTCTCATTCCTGTAAAATTCCTCTTCGCATCGTTTTTTAGCGATTTGCTCAAGCTTACTGATCCATGTATCAATGCCTATCCATTCTAGCTCACAAAACTCCTCCACTATTTCTCCATCATAAATTTCAAGCCAAATGACCAATGCGGGTTTTTCGATATCAAAGCTAACATTCGGGGTGCCGCGCAAGACTAAATGTATGGGTAATCTTGTTTTGCCGTTGACTAAGCCTGTTACAGAAAATACGTTGTGATCACGCTTCCAGTCGTCATGAAGGATGGTGACTTTAGGTTGGGTTTTGTGCTCAATAACTGTAAGCCCACTTTTTCCTTTCTTACGATATGTGCCAGTAATTATGGGCCAATCAAAGAGCTTTAAAATTCTATTGCCTTGCTTTCCAAGCTTTTTGCAAAAGTCTTCAACTGCTACGAAATCAAGGCGCTCAGTATTACTAATATATGATCTAAGCTCCTTTTTTGTTTGTTCTATAAGCAAGTATTCGTAGTCACAATATATCCATTTTTTTGGTGCCTTTTGTAAAACAGCATCTTTTATTTCCTCAGAAGTGCTATTCCAAGGTATTTCGGATAAGTCTATTTCAATACAGGATAACTTTACGTCTTCGTATTTGTCTGCCTCAACCTCGGTCTTTGCGTGTGTAACATAGATTTCAATTGCCAGCTCTTGCTCACCTTCTCCTTGCGTAAGGACATCGGCAATGAGGTCGGGGCGTATTTTTACCTCTTGCTTTGCCGAAAAAAGTCGAAGGTTTTGGGGTTGCATGCTCCATGTTCTTTGGAATGATTTACCCCGTGAAGAACGCAAGGTCACTATCCCAGATTTATCTGGTAAGCTGATTGATTCTTGTTGGTTTGCCGCATCTACAATCGCTTGCTTTGCAGCACGGTGCAGAACACTCTCGCCGTTGCATTCAATTGGAACTGCATGTGCAAAATGCCATACTACTTTTTCACCTTGCCTTGCAATTAGCGGGTTTTTGCAGTCTGGGCAAATGCAGTTGCATTGCTTACCTCGATCTGCATCCGCAATGTGAAGCATTCGTCCTGTATCGTGAAGCCCCCAGCCAAGTTTAATTCCAGTCATGGTTCAAAATAGTGTTTGTTTTGTGCTGATTCGAAATATTATAAAGACACTCACTCTGCCAGCTCTAAACATATAAAAAACTAAATATAGCTGATACTGATCTAACTATTATTTCATACCCCTCTATCACAATTGAAATATGCTTGCACTATATTGTGAGCGGAACTGTCTTCGAAATTGTAAATGCCGGCTATAGTCAAAATTGTGTCAGGTTCTAGTTCAGAAATTCCCTTTTCATCCAATTTCGGGTTTTGTAAATTTCTATCGTGCTTAGAAATATAAACTTCATCGATTGGGATATAACCTTCTGTTTGATCAAAACAGACATGTTTTATCTGTAAATTGCTAATGAACTCCATTTTACTCCATAGAGCCTCAGTATATGTGTTCCATACGAACCTTGCCCATATTTTTGTGTCTATGCCGGGTATATAGCTATCACAAAATTGGATATCGGTTGGCATTGAACGAGTGATTTCATCAGTAGCCCTCAAGAAATACCATGTAAAATCTGCGAGCTCTGAACACCGAGTCTTATTGGGAGCCTCACTAAACTGATGTTCTATAGCGTTCCTGATTGCTCTAATTTGATGGAGCATCGCTGGCTTGGCTAAGCCTAGCTGTGTAAGTTTATCGAGGTCACCTTTGGAATAATTGAATACATTGAGGCGCTTAAACTTATAATCGGAAGAGATTTTTTTAATTCGGTGATCTATAGCTCTTTTCAAATTTGACACGCAATCAATGAGTTCTAGATTGTCTAGATGGTTGTTTAGTGTTCTGTATGCAAGGTCAAGATATTCGTAAGGCCTTTTCCAATCGGCTTGCATCGCATAAGTACAGCTATCGTTGCTTACATGCCAACTAAAAATTTCCCTTGTTATATAAATTCGGTTCATGATCTGTTCTAGAAAAACTATGAATAGGACGAAAAGATAAGAGAGGTTAGGTTTACAAGCAGCTTAAACGAAATTTACCCATTATCCCTTTGGCTTGCTAGTGTGTTTCTTGCTCATATTTATTGTTATTTCCTCGTGCGACCTTAAACTCTGCCAGTTCTTCATCGGTCAGCTGGTATAGGTCTGGGTCATTCTCAATTATCTTGTCGATTTTTTTATCAGTCATGTTCTTGACTTTTTGAGCATTGGATAGGCTTCTAAGTTTTCGAGCTCGGTCAAGAGTAACGCTTGTGGTTTTTTTGCTCACTTATAACCCCTAGTTAAAACTTCGGCTCGTACTCCGCCCAGTTAAGTTAGCATTCGAGCCGTAATTTATGCAGCTATGTTGCATGTGTTTTGTTGTCGTTATATGGACTCTCTAGAAAAGTTAAGTATTTGCTCGCCAAATACATTTACTGCTTCCGAACATAAGCGTTCGTACAACCCGGAAATCTCAATATAGTCATTTCCTGCATCGGCGGCTTCATCTTCGTCTTCCGAGGTGGCGTTAATGGTTTTCAATCTATTCATTTCAGCTGCGAGCGACTCTAGAATATACCGTGTTTCCCAGTCGTTTGAGCTAATGTTCATTTCTCTTATTGTTGCCATCTATACTACCTCTTTCTTGAAAACCTTTTGGCATTTGAGCGCCAACTTAGACAGTAAACCAACGAATTCATCTAAAGGCATATTCGCGGTTGGGCATATAGAGTAGTGGCCCGGTCTATCGTTGATTAATCTCAAACCAGAAGGAACTTGGGTTCCCCTAATAATCTTCCAGACCCAACCTGACATTTGGGTTTTATCTAAGCGCTCTTTGGTTGAGAGCGAAACTCCCTTTCCGTTTGCAATGACAACGGTAATGCCATTCACTTCCATCGTATCAATATCTTTAGGGCGCCGAACATTTGTTAGTCGCGGGCTCGAAGAGTTACCTAGTCTGTAAAGGTCCTCGGGCGCAAAAAATAAGTCCTCTAACTGCATTATCTTCTCCTTGATTTATTTGTAATCTGGTTTGCTAGAGCGTCAATTTATGTAACATGATTGACAAATTTATAATCATATTTAAATGGCGTTTAATTCATTGTATGGGCGTTTTTATCGAGTTTAGCGTTTATTGAAGTCAATACGCTAGATCTTCGCTTCCTTTCTGAAAGCTTTGCTGAATGCGAATAACGAGATAGAAATCGCTGGCTCGCAACACAAGCACCGACGAATCCTCCAACAATAATGTCGGTATTGCAACCAAAATGCTGTCAATGATCTAGATCAAACAAAATCTTTAATGGTCTTCAAAACAGAAGTTTTATAACTGTTTGATTTTATTGAATTATTAGAGACGTTTATACAGAGGTATTTGGTACAAGATTCGCATTTTACCTGTAGGCCTTAAAGGTAAGTCTGCAGCGGCTGACAACAAGCGGTTAATCAGTAGATCTCATCAGGCCAATTAAACGACAACATCTCTTAATAGAGATTAATCGACCAGATATAAATCGAGGTGTGAAATGGCAGAATTTTTCTTGGATAGAAAAAGTGAAGAAGACAATATCGTTCACCGTAAAGAGTGCGCAACTATAGTGCCGAATACAGAATTCCGTTATTTGGGGTCGTTTGCGCAGGCGATAGCTGCTTTTGATAAGGCAAATGGTTTCGCGCGTGGTGTGAGCTATTGTCCGGACTGCATTAAGGCTTAATATTAAGGCTTAAATAGCTCTTGAACATTTCTCTAAATTTAGCGATAGATTTAGAGAAATGTTTATCTACATGCGGCGAAAAAAATTGGCTAGGCAGTAGCTGTGCTATTCAGCTCTGCCGCCAATGCGCTGTCCATGGTTTTTGCATGTGTGGAAAACCAAACGAGTAGGCTTTCGCCGACCCAGGCGCGCGCCATTGCTGGGCGGCCGGCATTGGCGCGCAGGCAGAGTCTTTCCATGTCGCCCAATATGCGTTGATGATCGGCGCGATGTTCACTTAGAAGCCCGTGTCCGATTTCGGTCATGCGGGCTTCTTCATCGGCAAAGTGTGTTTTGGTATGTTCTAAAAGCGCGGTCATCGCGGCGGGAAATTGTTGCTGGTCGGCGTCACTGGCTGCTTTTACTAAAGACAAGAACTCGATGTGAGTGTTATCCATCGTTTCGTCGTCTAATGTAAATTCATCGGCGAAACGATTAAGCAAATCTTCTGCGCTTGGCATGCTTACAATTCCCTATACTAAAGACTATTCGCCAGCGTCCATCTGTGATTGCAGGTAGTTTTCTACACCGACCTTAGCGACTAGCTCTAGTTGTGTTTCTAGGTAGTCGATATGGTCTTCGGTGTCTTCAAGGATAGATTCGAAGATTTCGCGGCTGACATAGTCTTTTACTGTTTCACAATAAGCGATGCCTTCGACTAAATCTTTGTGTGAGCCTTTTTCCAAGTCTAAATCGCACTGTAGACACTCAGGCACATTTTCGCCGATCATCAACTTGTTGAGGTTTTGAAGGTTTGGAAGCCCTTCGATCATTAAGATACGCTCGATAAGCTTGTCGGCATGCTCCATTTCTTCAATGGATTCTTTGTATTCGTGTTTGCCAAGTTTGGTTAATCCCCAGTTGTCGTACATGCGCGCGTGTAGAAAGTACTGGTTGATGGCGGTTAGCTCGTTGGTGAGTTGGGTGTTGAGTAAGCTGATGACTTTGCTATCACCTTTCATAGATCAAATGCCTCTTTATGGATGAAACTATTGATAGAACCTTAGTGCTTATGCGTTAGGAGTATTGCCATAATCTCTATTCGAGGCTTAAGCAGTAGCGGCGTAGACCGGGCTGCAATTGGCCTCTTTGGTTTGTAGTGATTCGCTCAAACATTTATGCGCGCAGTGTTTACAGCGGCCACAGACGGTGCCGACTTGTAAGCTCGAACGTAAATCGTTTAAGTGCTTAGCGCCTTCACTCACCGCTTTTTCAATGTGGCGGTCGGTGATGCCTTGGTAAACGCAAACGTACATAAGTCACTCCTCATCACTGAACTGATTTCCCAGCATCGCACTCACATAACATCACTCACATAACATCAAGGGCTCGTTGGAATTTCACTCGGGCATGAACACATGGAACTGGTAATGCAATCCGCGCGCCCATTTCGTTGTAAATTCAGAGCAGAAAAAGAAGCGAAATAAATCAATCACTTACGATGCAGTGGCTTGCTTTTCCAAATTCAGCCAACGACGCGTTGTTGCAAAGCCGACAAATTATTTTGTTTTAGTTCGACTGTTTGATGCGATCTGCGTTGATGCGGAATCGTTGTAGTGTTTTTGTCGGGTTTGTCTCCTGTCGATAGCCGCAAGTGCTTGTCGTGTTCGTTGCAAACAAAACTCAATTGTTGCAATTGCTACACGTCAAATGTGTATATAAAACGTTATAAAACAGAGGGTTAGATGGCTGGTCTGAGTATTGCAGCTAAGCTTTCAACGGGTGCGTGTTGGTATGGTTCGCCGAATGATGGCCGAGGCATAACCGACATACGCAATCAAGCCAACGAGCGTTAAGGGTTGTTCGGATGAAAGCAAAAGACATTGCTGAGTTGTTAGATGAACCGGCCTGCGAGCACAACAAGAAAGAAAAATCGGGTTGTGCAAAACCAAAGCCGGGAGCTTCTGCCGGCGGTTGCGCATTTGACGGTGCGCAGATTGCGCTTTTACCGATTGCTGATGTAGCGCACATTGTTCACGGCCCAATCGCCTGTGCGGGTAGTTCTTGGGATAACCGCGGTACGCGTTCCAGTGGTGCCGATTTGTATCGTATCGGTATGACCACTGACCTGACCGAAGAAGATATTGTGATGGGGCGCGCGGAAAAACGTCTGTTCCACGCGATCAAACAAGCAGTGGCTGACTACAACCCACCCGCGGTATTTATTTACAACACCTGTGTGCCCGCGCTGATTGGTGACGACATTGATGCGATTTGCAAAACGGCCACCGAGCGATGGGGTGTACCCGTGGTGCCGGTGGATGCGGCGGGTTTTTACGGCACCAAAAATTTAGGTAACCGCATTGCGGGCGAATCGATGGTGAAACACGTCATCGGTACGCGTGATCCCGATCCGATTCCCGAATCAGTCCAGCGCCCGGGTATTAAAGTTCACGATGTGAATCTCATTGGCGAATACAACATCGCCGGTGAATTTTGGCATGTGCTGCCATTGCTTGATGAGCTAGGTATTCGCGTGTTGTGTACCTTAAGTGGTGATGCGCGTTTTAGAGAAGTGCAAAGCATGCACGCCGCCGAAGTGAACATGATGGTGTGTTCCAAAGCCATGCTGAACGTTGCACGCAAAATGGAAGACAACTACGGCATTCCCTGGTTTGAAGGTAGCTTCTACGGCATTACCGATACTTCCCAAGCGTTGCGTGACTTTGCCCGCTTAATTGATGACCCAGATTTAACCGAACGCACCGAAGCGCTAATTGAGCGAGAAGAAAATCGTGTACGCGAAGCCCTCGAGCCTTGGCGTGATCGGTTGTCCGGTAAGCGCGTGCTGCTTTACACCGGTGGTGTGAAATCGTGGTCGGTGATTTCTGCGCTCCAAGATTTGGGCATGAAAGTGGTTGCCACCGGTACCAAAAAATCGACCGAAGAAGACAAAGCCCGCATTCGCGAATTAATGGGCGACGACGTCAAGATGCTAGACGAAGGTAACCCCAAAGTGCTCCTGCAAACGGTTGAGGATTACAAAGCCGATATCTTGATTGCCGGTGGCCGCAACATGTACACCGCATTAAAAGCGCGCATTCCATTTTTGGATATTAACCAAGAGCGTGAATTTGCTTATGCCGGTTACGAAGGCATGTTGGAATTGGTTCGACAATTAACACTGACTCTTGAAAGCCCAGTATGGGAAGCGGTGCGTCGACCTGCTCCTTGGTCAGAAAGCCCCGCACTTGCTAATACAATTTCCGATAACTCACTAGTAGCCGCTGGATAAGTTATGACAGAAATTTACCGCCGTAAAAAAGCGCTTTCGGTTAGTCCGCTAAAAACTTCGCAAACTACGGGCGCCGCCTTGGCATTCTTGGGTATCTCTCGTGCTATGCCATTGATGCATGGCTCGCAAGGGTGTACCGCATTCGCGAAAGTGTTTTTTGTTCGCCATTTTCGCGAACCGGTGCCTTTGCAAACTACCGCAATGGACCAAGTGAGTTCGATCATGGGTGCGGACGAAAATATCACCGAAGCATTGCGAGTTATTTCAGAAAAGAACAGCCCATCAATTATTGGTTTAGTCACTACGGGTTTAGCCGAAACCCAAGGCGCTGATATTAATCGTGCGGTGTACGACTTTAGACAGAAATATCCAGAGTATGAAAATGTCGCCGTGGTCGCGGTGAATACGCCTGATTTTGCGGGCAGCTTTGAAAGCGGTTACGCCACGGAGGTGAAAGGCATTATTAATACGTTGGTGCCAAAAACGATCGAAGAGATTACCGATGCAAGCGGCGAAGCCAAAAAAGTTAATAAGGTTGGCTTGAGAAAAAAGCAAGTCAACGTGTTGTGTGGTGCGAACTTAACGCCAGGCGACTTGGAGTTTGTTAGTGAAAGTATTGAAAGTTTTGGTTTAAGGCCGCTACTCATCCCTGATCTATCAGGTTCGCTCGACGGTCATTTAGATGATGGTCAATACAACGCATTGACTACCGGTGGTGTGTCGGTAGACGACATTAAAACTGCGGGTGAAAGTATCGCAACCTTGGCCATTGGCGAAAGCATGGCAAGCAGCGCCAAGTTGATTGAGAAAAAAACCGCGGTGCCGAGTTTTTGTTTTGGCCATCTGCTTGGCCTAGACGAATGCGATGCCTGGTTTAGTCGAATTGCAGAATTAAGCGGGGCCCCAGTGCCAATGCGCTGGCAAAAGCAGCGTCGCCAATTACAAGACGCCATGCTCGATACACATTTTATGTTAGGGCAAACACGCGTTGCGATTGCATCGGACCCAGATATGTTGGCGGGTTTCCATCGTTTGGTAAATGGTATGGGTGCAGACACTATCGCCGCCGTCAGTCCGGCAAAAGGCCCAGCGCTAGACACATTAGGCGAAACCAGTGTGCAAATTGGCGACTTGGAAGATATGGAGAAACTCGCTCGCGAAAATCACGTGCAGCTGGTATTGGCGAATAGCCACGGAGTAGACAGCGCGGAACGTTTAGGTGTGCCTATTTTGCGCATTGGTTTCCCACAATACGATTTAGTCGGTGGTTTTCAGCGTTGTTGGTTCGGCTATCGCGGTACCAGCCAAGCGCTGTTTGATTTGGCGAATTTATCCATGTCTCATCATGTTGAAACTCAGCCGTACTATTCAAAATATGCGCAAAAACGCGAAGACAAGTACCTCGAGGTGGTGGCGGATGGGTGGTCGTAATGAGTAGTGATGTCACCCGACAACTTCGAGTGTTAGATGACGATACAGATTCACACTTAGTGAAAGTCGCATTTGCCACTTCCGACAGGCAATCGGTTAATCAGCATTTTGGTTCGGCTAGTTGCTTCGCTATTTACGGCGTTGGGCCAGACGACTCGAAATTATTGAATGTCACCGAGTTTGGCGATCTAAATCAAGACGGCAACGAAGATAAGTTGGTAATCAAGTTAGAAGTGTTATCGGGGTGTATTGCCGTCTATTGCCGAGCGTGTGGTGCATCGGCGGTGCGCCAATTAATGAGCTTAGGTATTCAGCCGGTGAAGGTGACCGAAGGCGCGCAAATTAACGAGTTAATTAAAGCTTTGCAACAAGAGTTAAAAGAAGGCCCATCGAGTTGGTTAGCCAAAGCGTTGAAACGCATTCAATCTCCCGATGTGGGCCGATTTGATGCGATGGAATCCGAAGGATGGGTTGAGTAATTACATTCACTTTATAGACAACCAGCAAGCGAAAGCAGCGAAGACGAGGACATTATGAGCGAGACAATTATTCAAGCCAGCGATCCATTAATGGAAAACTTGATGGTACGGCAAATTGTTACCCAGCTTCGTGCGCTGGATAGTTATGGCACTTATGACACGTGGGAAGATTATCGTGTACTTGACCCTATCGTGCTCACTAAAGAGCGTCGACGTGAAATCCCGGTCGTTGGCGACCCTGACGAAGTAACGATTAGCCGTTTGAAAGCTTACTACAATGCGGTCGCTGCTGGTATTGAGCGTGAAGTGGAATTGATGGCCGTGCCGTTGATTAACTTAACCCACGAAGGATTTGGTAAGGCATTAATCACTGTGGGTCGATTAGTTGTTTTGAACAAAACCTTACGCGATGTGCATCGTTTTGGTTTTGATTCATTAGAGGCGCTAGTCAAAGATTTGGAAAAAAATATTGGCTCCGCTGTGGAAATTGTTACCAAGTACCGAGAAGTTGCTGAATTGTAAGAGAGAGGTCGTTATGACAGATGAAGAATTAAAAGCGCTAAAAAAGGAAGTAAGCAGCAAAAAGCGTGTTGCGATGGAATTTGCATCACAGGTTCATGACCTGGTTGAAGATCGTTTGTTAAGTGATTTCAATCAATTAACGCCATTGGCTGAACAAACCGTGGCGGCCTGTGAAGAGTGGGTCAAAAAGAAAGCCGAATTTGATGCGGTGAGTGCGTAACATTAGTTGGTAACACACGTTCGTAACTTAAGTTCGTAACGAAAGCCGCGTGTTGACAGAGGAGTACAACATGTCAGATGTGATAGTAGGTCGCACCCGTGGTGGTGAGGATTGGGTTCCTGAATTCGTCACAGCGCTCAACGCAGAAACCTGTATTGGCTGCGGGCGTTGCTACAAAGTCTGCCCGCGCGATGTGTTTGAGTTAACAGAGCGAACCGACGTCGTCGATGATGACGATGACTTTTATGATGACGACGATGAAATGATGGTGATGACTATTAAGAATGCCATGGATTGCATCGGATGTGTTTCTTGCGCACGGGTGTGCCCGAAGAAATGCCACACCCACGAAGCCTTGGCTGGGTAACTACAGCCGGGTAATTTTGGCTAGGTAATTAGCAACCATCGGGAGAATTCACTATGCCTAAACCTGAATATCACGTGTTTGTCTGTGCGCAGCAGCGGCCTGCCGGTCACCCACGCAGTAGTTGTACCGAAAAAGGTGCGCAAGCGATTATGCCGCAATTGTCGCAAAGCATTATGTCACGCAATTTAATGCAGAAAGTATCACTAGTACCGACGGCTTGTTTGGGGCCCTGCGGTGTGGGTGCCAACTTGCTGGTGTTCCCCGGCGCTGTGTTATATGCAGGAGTGAAACCGGAGGATGTCGATAACATTGTTGAGCAGCATTTTGTTGCCGGTACTCCGGTTGCCGAAAAAATTGCCCCTGCCGAAGTCTGGTAACGAGTGATCGTCCATGACTAGTCCAGCCGTTGATGTCGGATCTCAAGAAACTGATTCAAAGTTAAATGCGAGGTTGGCGTCGGATCAACCTACCATTGAAAAAATCTGTGCAGCGCTGGTTGCTCAGTTGAAAAAATATGGGTTCGACAATAAAGCCGATGCCTTAGCTCAACCGATGGTGAATGGCGAGTTGCGCAAAGACCCTTATGACGGTGCCGAGTCACTATACGCCGAATGGCGCTCTGCAAATGGTGATTTATTAGGTCATGTCATGATTCATGACAGCGGACAATTGTATGCAGAGTTCGATATTGTTGCTCCTCATCCAACCGATAAGCGCTGGTTTATTGAGTCCATTACGGCGTGGGGCAGTGCCGAGGCCATCAAAACCGAACTGCAAAACTTAGCGGCTTTAACTTAATTTCGTGATCTTAGTGCATGATGAACAGTGCGCAGTTTTATCAACGCTTATGTGACAGCGCTCGAGAAGCTCTGGATCACTTTCCTGGTCGTGAACCTTCAGCGCCGTTGTTGATCCAGCAAGTTATGTTGGGGTTGAGCTGGAGTTATGCGCGCATTGCTAGTAGCGATTCAAATATTAGCCACGATAATCAACTCAATGCTAGTACCGGTATCTGCTTTAGCCCGTTGGACCCACCGAGAACCTTGCCCTGGGCAGGTAGTTTAGTCGGTCGATCTGTAGAAGAGATCATACCCTGGGTAACTCAATGGGACAGGTGCGCTGCAACCGTCGGGGTTGCTGTCTGTAATGCCATCATTAATCACAGTGAAAATGAATTATTGTCTCGTGCACAATCAATTCATTGTGGTAGCGATCCCCATTTGTCGGTTTTCCAACATTTTTCCGATCAGCTTACGCATGCCAAGGTGGCAATCATCGGCAGGTACCCTGGATTAGATCAATTCGCTTCATCATTTGACTTTACCTGTATCGAAAAGCGACCTGGGCCGGATGATTTACCCGAGTCGGCGGCGGAATTTGTGCTGCCCACCTGTGATTGGGTGTTTATTACCGCGAGTAGTATTGCCAACAAAACGCTCCCGAGGTTATTGGCGTTAAGTCAGCACGCAACGGTTGTGTTGTTGGGCCCCAGTTTGCCGTGGCTAGCCGATTGGTCTAGCTTGGGTGTCAACTACCTTGCGGGTGTGCGCGTGAATGATCCACAAGCCTTGTCTGCTGTGGTCTCTGAAGGGGGTGGAACGCGCCTCTTTGACGAGGCTGTTCGCTACCACTTACTTGCCTTGTAGCAAGTACTACAAAGAACGTGTCGAGTGTCATTTCCGACACGCTGTTTTGCAACTTTACCGCTCCTTAACTTGTTGTTTTATAACAATAAATAAATCCCACAACCTGTGGCATATCGATTGCAATCTCTCTGTTGTAGATAAAATTTCTGTGCTCAATTAAAGCTTCGCTTGAACACAGACATTAAAACACAGACATGTAAACACAGACATGTAAACGCAGACATGTAAACGCAGACATTGGAGTGACAAAGATGCTCACATTAACTGACAGTGCAGTGAATGCCGTAAAACGATTCATTGATTCCTCTGAAAAATCGATTGCAGGTTTACGCATTCAAGTCGAAGGCGGCGGTTGTTCAGGATTTCAATACGGTATGAAGTTGGAAGAAAGTGTCGCGCAAGATGATTCGGTCTTGGACTTCACAGGCGTGAAAGTCTTGGTGGATGCCAACAGTGCAACCTTGTTGGACGGAGTCACTGTCGATTTTCTCGACGGGCTCGAAGGCACTGGTTTCAAATTCGAAAACCCCAACGCCAGCAACAGTTGTGGCTGTGGAAAATCTTTTAGTGCGTAAGCGTTGAATTATCTTTCATTACCGGTGGGCCGACCCGGTTAATTCTCAAACATTTGCAGGAGATCCGAAATCATGTGGGATTACTCAGAAAAAGTTAAAGAACATTTTTATAACCCCAAAAATGCCGGAGCGCTTGCGGATTCAAACGCCGTCGGCGACGTAGGCTCAATTAGCTGTGGTGATGCACTTCGCCTTTCACTCAAAGTGGAACCTGAGACAGAAATTATTCTCGATGCAGGCTTCCAGACATTTGGTTGCGGTTCTGCCATTGCGTCGTCATCGGCGCTTACCGAAATGGTAAAAGGTAAAACGCTCGATGAAGCACTCGAAATCAGCAACCAAGACATTGCTGATTTTCTCGATGGCCTACCACCCGAAAAAATGCATTGCTCGGTCATGGGCCGGGAAGCACTACAAGCCGCAGTGGCGGACTACCGAGGTGAAGAGTGGGTGGATGATCACGAAGAAGGTGCTTTGGTGTGTAAATGTTTTGCCATCGATGAGGTGATGATTCGCGATACGATCAAAGCCAATAATCTCAGCACTGTAGCGGATGTGACTAACTTTACTAAAGCTGGTGGCGGTTGTTCTTCCTGTCACGAAAGTATTGAGTACATTCTTGAAGATGAATTGAAGGCGCGCGGTGAAACCTTCGCGCCAGCGGGAGTGAGTATTGCCGCTGCCGCGCCTACCTCTACACCACAACAACCGCTAGTCAGTATTGATACGAGATCATCGGCGCCAGCCGAGGCTGCACCGGGTGCGGGTTTATACGCGCGTATCAAAAAAATCGAGCAAGTGCTTGACGATATCCGACCTGCATTACGCGCCGACGGTGGTGATGTCGAGTTGATGGATGTTGAAGGTAAAAATATTTATGTGAATTTGGTTGGTGCGTGTAGCGGTTGCCAAATGGCCGCGATGACAGTCGGTGGTATACAACAGAAATTAATCGAAGCCTTGGGTGAGTTTGTCAAAGTCATCCCTGTTGAGAAAAAACCCGCTGCGGTACAAATGGGAGGTGCGCAATGAGCAATCCAGGACTTGCTGACGTCTACCTCGACAACAATGCTACAACGCAATGTGATCCCAAAGTCGTTGAAGTGATGATGCCCTATTTTACCGAGCAGTTCGGCAATCCTTCATCACTTCATAGTTTTGGCAACAAAGTGGGCTTTGCATTAAAAAAAGCCCGCAAAAGTGTTCAAGACTTATTAGGGGCAGAGCACGACTCTGAAGTGGTTTTTACTTCATGCGGTACCGAGTCGGATTCGACGGCCATCATGTCGGCACTTAAAGCGCAGCCCGAGCGCCGTGAAATTATTACCACCACCGTTGAACATCCCGCTGTATTAAACCTTTGCGACTACTTGGCTACTGAAGGCTACACCATCCACAAATTAGAAGTGGATGGACAGGGTCGTCTTGACCTTGCTAAGTACGAAGCATTGCTCAGCGACAAAGTGGCCGTCGTTAGCGTGATGTGGGCGAACAATGAAACCGGCACCATTTTCCCAGTAGTCGAAATGGCAGAAATGGCTGACAAAGCCGGTGTCATGTTCCATACCGACGCGGTGCAAGCGGTTGGAAAAATTCCAATGAATCTACAAGACACCAAAATCCATATGTTGTCTTTATCCGGCCACAAGTTACATGCGCCGAAAGGTGTGGGTGTGTTGTATCTAAAACGTGGAACACGTTTCCGCCCATTATTGCGAGGCGGTCACCAAGAGCGTGGTCGTCGTGCGGGTACTGAAAATGTAACGAGTATTATCGGTTTAGGTGTGGCGTGTGATCTTGCACAAGAAAACATGGAGCACGAAAACACAGCGGTTAAAGCCATGCGCGATCGTTTGCAAGAAGGCATTCTCGCTGCAGTTCCTAATTCGTTTGCGACGGGTGATGTCGACAATCGATTACCCAATACAGCAAACATTGCGTTTGAGTACATCGAAGGTGAAGCCATCTTGTTGCTGATGAACAAAATGGGTATCGCTGCTTCAAGTGGTTCTGCCTGTACTTCAGGCTCACTCGAACCCTCACACGTAATGAAAGCAATGGGAATTCCCTATACAGCAGCGCACGGTACGGTACGTTTCTCTCTTTCACGTTACAACACTATGGAAGAAGTCGAGCGTGTCATCGAAGCGGTGCCGCCCATTGTTGCGCAATTGCGCAAATTGTCGCCTTACTGGGGTGAAAACGGTCCAGTGGAAAACCCAGAGCAAGCATTCGCCCCCGTTTACGCCTAACTGCTAATGGTTAGCCGTTAACTTTTAGTCCCTGTTTTATTAAGCCACGGTTTACTGTTGAATGAGTTGTTAAGCATGAACACAGCACTAAACAATACAAAGAGCGCATCACTCAATAAAGTGATTATTGATGATACGACCCTACGCGATGGTGAGCAGAGCGCAGGCGTAGCGTTTAGTGCTGAAGAAAAAGTGGCTATTGCAAAGCAGTTAGCGGCAATTGGCGTGCCGGAGTTGGAAATCGGCATCCCAGCCATGGGAGAAGAAGAGCGCTCCGTGATGCGAGACATCATTGCCGCTGTGCCAGGGGTTCGAACCTTGGCATGGTGTCGCATGACTGACACAGATCTTGCGGCAGTAAAAGATGTACCCGTGACGATGGTTGATTTATCGGTGTCGGTTTCCGACCAGCAAATCACAGGTAAATTAAAACGCGATCGACAATGGGTGCTGGCAGAAATAACTCGCTTAGTCACCGAAGCTTGCAATCTTGGTTTTGAAGTGTGTGTTGGCTGCGAAGATGCATCGCGTGCGGATATGGACTTTCTAATTACCGTTGCTGGCGTTGCCGAAGCAGCCGGTGCGACGCGGCTACGCTTCGCGGATACGGTAGGAATTCTCGAACCCTTTGTTACCTTTCAAAAAATATCTGCCTTACGTGCGGCGACCAATTTGCAATTGGAGATGCACGCCCACGATGACTACGGGTTAGCAACCGCCAATACCTTAGCTGCTGTCGCCGCTGGTGCAACGCACATCAATACCACGGTTAACGGTTTGGGTGAGCGCGCCGGTAATGCGCCGCTTGAAGAATGTGCCATGGCGCTGAAAAATCTTCACGGAATTAGTACCGGCATAGATGCAACTGCGATGTCAGCGTTATCGAAAATGGTTGAGCAAGCGTCCGGTCGGACAGTGCCTTGGCAAAAAAGTATTGTTGGCGAGGGTGTGTTTACGCACGAAGCCGGAATACACGTTGATGGTTTATTAAAAGATTTTAAAAACTATCAAGGGCTAGATCCGCAAGAATTAGGGCGTAGCCACCAATTGGTGTTGGGTAAACACAGTGGTACCCATATGTTGCGCAATGTGTATCGAGACTTGGGTATCGAAGTACTCGAAGCACAATTGCGAACCTTATTAAGCCAAGTCCGCGTTTTAGTCACTGCGACGAAGCGCGCTCCTACACCTGATGAACTAATTGAGCTGCACGCAGCGTTGCCGTCAATTAGTGAAAGTATCAGCGAAGGTATCGGCGACGCTATCAGTGTTAATTCATCCAAAAGCAACGAACAAGGTTCCTTACCTGGAGTTGTACCATGTCAGATGCTCAGTGCGATCAATTAGAACAGCCTAAAGGGTTGTGGGCGCAATGGCGAGACGACATCGCCTGTGTATTTCAGCGCGACCCCGCTGCACGTACCACGTTTGAAGTAGTAACGACTTATCCTGGTGTACACGCCATTATTATTCATCGTTTATCCCATAAGCTTTGGAATGCGGGCTGGCGCTATTCGGCGCGCTGGTTATCTGCCTTTGCGCGTTTCTGTAGTAACGTCGATATTCATCCTGGTGCGACTATCGGTCGACGGTTTTTTATCGATCATGGTGCTTGTGTTGTTATCGGTGAAACTGCAGTGATTGGTGACGATGTCACTATGTATCACGGCGTCACATTGGGTGGTACCAGTTGGAACAAAGGCAAGCGTCACCCAACCTTATCGGATGGTGTGATGGTCGGTGCAGGCGCGAAAGTGCTTGGCAATATCACAATTGGTGAAAATGCCCGTGTCGGAGCTAACTCCGTGGTGGTTGAAGATGTACCCAATGGTTGTACGGTTGTGGGTATTCCCGGAAAAGTAGTGAAAATACGCAGCGCTGGGCAACCCAATCCGTACGGTGTGGATCTCGATCATCATTTAATCCCTGACCCCGTTTCCAAAGTGATTGCTTGTTTGCTTGATCGTCTTGATGCATTGGAGTTGCAAGTTGAAGGTGCAAAAAAAGTCTTTGAGCAGGAAGTTCAGTGCGATGCGGACAACGAAATATGTGAAAACGATTGTGCCAAAGGTTTGCTCGCAAACCAAGTAGCTGTGCGGTAGCTTGGGTGACACACGGTGTCTGTGTGTCTTGGTAGATCTCATTATAGGTATAGGAAAATGGACCTACAGGATTTTGAATCACAGTTAATGTATTTCGACAAACCGATGTCGGAAGAAGTGTCTGAATTAATTGAGAAAGCCGCGGCTGCTTATTCAGAAGGTGAAGCTGAGCCTTATTTGCAGCGCGCTTTCGATATTGACCCTGATAACTTGTCAGTGTTGGTCGCTTTGTATCGATTTTATTATTACCAACACCGTTACGAAGATGCCATAGATATTGCCGACCATGTGATGTCGGTTGTAGCGCCTACCATAAAATTCCCCAGCCACTGGAGTGAAATTCAGTTCGCTCATTTAGCCCGCGGTGTAATGGAGTCATTTACGATGGTGCGTTTTTATTTACTGGCTGTTAAGGGTGCTGCGTACCTAAATCTGCGTTTAGGCAATATGGAACTCGGTGTAAGGATGTTGAATAAGGTCATTGAGTTGGATAACAAAGATCGACTCGGTGCGCGAGTGCTATTGCAAGCAATGGGGCCTGCAGTTGTTACCGAAAAACAAGCAGTGCCTGCATCCCAGTGTTAACGAGATAAATCAAAGAGGAAATATCATGAGTGCTGATGACAAGCTCGAGTTAGAAGACGCGATGGACGAACTCAGTTCGGCTGAAGATTTTCTAGAGTACTTTGAAATTCCTTTTGATCAAAAGGTCGTTCACGTTAATCGGCTGCATATTATGCAGCGCTTTCACGATTACCTGAATAATGGCGAGCAAGCTGTGGAAGACTACGAAGGTAATGATGAAGCCTTGGCGGCAGTATACAAAGCATTGTTAACTCGCGCCTATAACGACTTTGTCGAATCTGATGCGCTCACTGAAAAAGTGTTTAAAGTTTTCAAAATGCACGAGCCGCAAACTACATTTGTTTCATTGGATTCATTAGTTAAGTAACGAGCGCCTACCCCTATGAAACCTGCTTACGAGTACGGGCAAGAAGTACGCTTAATTCGCAACGTCCGAAACGATGGGACTTACCCTGGTTTGGATGTGGGCACGTTACTTATCCGACGTGGTGCAGTAGGCGCTGTTTATGATGTGGGCACGTATCTACAGGATCAATTGATCTATCGCGTACACTTCTTGGAGGCTGGTAGGACAGTAGGCTGTCGCGAAGAAGAATTGATTAGTGCCGATGTCGAATGGATCCCGAACAAATACGAATTCCGCGATAAAGTTAAAGCAGCACTGTCATTTAATTTAAAAGGTGAAACACCGGTAGAAGAGGGCGATGAAGGCGAAATTCAAAAAGTGCTTCGCGAGCCCGGAATGATATTTTACGAGGTACGCTTTAATGGCCGGGTATTCAAGGTGCCTGAAGCGGCGCTGGCGGATATAGAGCCTGTAGAAGAGAGCAGTTTTACAGAGAAACAACCTGCGGAAGTAAACGCTGCGGAAGTAAACGCCGCGCGAGCAGTAGAGTAAACAAACGAGAGTTATGATGACGAGCGTGTTTGCAGAATCCAGTCTTCCTTCAAGCGTTAACTATCGCTTGTTACGAATTGCCACCGAGCAATTTGGCGAACTACCTGCAAAACTGGATGAAAGCCAGCAAAAACAAGTTAAAGATATCGCCGCTAAGGAATATGTATTAGAGCAGGCTGTTCTGTCGAGTGAAGAAGCTCGAGGTGTTCAAGTACCTGAATCGCAAATAATGGTGGCTATTGACCAAATTAAAGCTCGGTACGAAGATGAAGACGCCTTTTTAAGTGCGTTAGAAGCAAATTATATTGACCTTGATAATTTGCGTGACTCTCTAGAGCGTGAGCTTCGAGTCGAGGCAGTCTTGGGGCGTGTAGGTGCTAAAGCGCCAGAAGTAGATGATACGGAAGTTGATCTCTACTACTACATGAACTCAGATAAATTCGAAAAGCCTGAAACCCGCCAAGCGCGACATATCCTCATTACTATTAACCCTGATTTCACTGAAAACACAGACGAGTCTGCTCGCGAGCGTTTAGCGCTCATCCGTAAACGCTTGATTAAAAATACTAGTCGTTTTGGCGAGCAAGCAATGAAGCATTCTGAATGTCCATCGTCTTTACAGGGTGGTGTACTAGGTGAATTAAAACGGGGTGTGCTTTTCCCTCAGCTAGATGAAACGTTATTCTCAATGAGCGAGGGTGAAATCAGCGAAATTATTGAATCTCCCGTTGGGCTTCATATTCTGTATTGCGAAGCAATTTCACCAGCAGGTATGGCTCAGCGCAAAGATATTGTGGCAAAGCTTAAAGAACAACTGCAAGACAGGCAGCGATCGCGCTACACCAAGCAGTGGGTTCAACAACTCATTCAGCAAGGTTCAGCGGGCAATAGTACGACGATAGGCAAGCCAGAAACAATTACTGAACCATAGGGGTAATTCTAATGACACAAGACAGCGATTCCAATGAGCATAAAGCACCGTTAACTTGTTCGTTTTGTGGCATTGAAAAGAGTGCCGATGTTCCACTTATCGCAGGTAATGAAGGTCATATCTGTGAGCATTGCGTCAAGCTTGCGCATCAAGTGGTCAGCAGTTGGGGGCGTCGAGCGGCCCTGGTTCGTCCGGAATTAAAAGCGCCACATATCATTAAACAGTATCTTGATGAGTACATCATTGGTCAGGACGATGCGAAAAAAACCTTGTCAGTAGCTCTGTTTAATCATTACTTACGACTTAACAATCAAGATGTTGAACAGCCGTTTTCCACCGAACCGCAACGAGAAAATGTCGATGTTGAAAAGTCCAATGTCTTGATGACGGGGCCATCTGGTGCAGGCAAAACCTTATTAGTGAAGACGCTGTCTAGAATTATTGGCGTCCCCTTTGTGATTGGCGATGCAACTGCTTTGACCCAGGCCGGTTATGTCGGACAGGATGTCGAAAGTTTGTTGAAGCGTTTGCTTGAGGCGGCTGATTGGGATGTGCAGCAGGCGGAATGGGGTATTGTCTACGTTGATGAGATTGATAAGATCGCAAAGCGTGGTGATGGTGGTACGGCGGTACGTGATATTTCCGGTGAAGGTGTTCAACAAGCGTTATTGAAAATGATCGAAGGTGCAGAAATTCGCGTAACGAAACCAGGTCAACGAGAAGGGCATGGTGAAGAGGTTATGCTCAACACGCAAAATATATTATTTATCGTAGGCGGGGCATTCCCTGGATTAGTTGAGTTGGTAAGCAAACGTCTCGTGCCTAGTGAGAGCGGTATTGGGTTTAATGCACCACTTAAGAAGGAGTCGGAGTTTTCCAATAACGAATTATTGGCGGCCCTACAACCAGACGATCTACAAAAGTTTGGATTAATACCTGAGTTTATTGGTCGCTTTCCAATTGTGACTTTTCTACAAGATCTTGATGCAGATGCGTTACGTCGAATTTTAACGGAGCCAAAAAAATGCCCTTGTTAAACAATATCGACGGCTATTTTCCTACCAAGGTGTTGAGCTGGTGTTTAGTGACGAATCTCTCACGTTTATTGCTGAGCAAGCCGTAGAGCGTGGTACAGGTGCGAGAGGTTTGCGCGGTATTCTTGAAACTTTATTGTGCGATACTATGTTCGAAGCGCCAAAAATTGACGGCTTGATTCGCTGTGAGGTGGTCGTTGTCGAAGATCAGGATGTTCCTGATCGCAATAAATTAGAAATAACCAAGGTTGTATCGCCGGAGAGTCACACTTCAGCTGGGGTTAACCAAGAGAGAAGTTCACTTTCGGCATCGGTAATCTGAGAAATCTATTGTCGTTTTTTTCGTATATCTTGTAGCTATATTTTTAGCCATTGTCGTTTCTTCCAGTGGATGGCAATGGTTTTTTTTGCTGGGTAGATTATTGTTAAGTACCGAGGCACGGCAAGACGAGAAAAAGTCTGGGAAGCGCAGTGTTGCACCGTGAACGCATAAGGACAGTGCTAGCCGATTACAACTGCGCTCCCAGCGTGATTAAAGCAATCACTTGGAGAATAGTCTGAACTTGCGTTCAGCTAGGAGTTTTCGATTTGACAGCCATTGTTAATCAGAAGCGCGGGCTGTCAGATTGGTGTTGAGTTAACTAAAGAGGAAGTCCAAATTCAGGGGCGATTTGACTTAACCATAAATCCAAACGTTGTTCGGTCAGATTTGCCTGGTTGTCTAAATCCAGCGCAAGCCCTACAAACTTGTCCTCAAGGATAGCCTCCGAGTGTTCGAATTCATATCCATCGGTTGGCCAGCTGCCTACCACCTTGCCTCCCCGGTCTTGTACAAAGTCGTATATTTCAATCATTGCATCGACGAATTCATCGGGATACCCAATTTGGTCTCCTAGGCCATAGATAGCGACTGTTTTCCCTTCAAAACTAATATCTTCAATTTGCGGTAAAAATTCTTCCCAGCTTTCGTTTTCACAGTCCGCAGACAAACCCGGTAAAAGCCCCTCGCCGAGAGTGGGTGTGCCCAAGATTAAAAATTCATACTCGGCGAACTCTTCCACAACGGCACGATTTACATTGATAGGCTTAGCCATAAGCTCGTCATCTTCGAACTTCTTTTTAATCATTTTTGCGACTTTACGAGTTTTACCCGTATCTGTTCCGAAAAATAATCCAATTTTGGCCATTGTCTGATACCCCTTTAAATTGGTAATTCATGGTGCCATGTGAACTACCTGATGAATGTAATGCGCAAGCCGCAGACCACGGCTTTCATAGAGGTTATGTGCATGAGCTATGCCACTTAACTATTTAAGATGCTGGTAATGTAAGCTATTGATATATCGGTATTTAACTGGCTGAATCAAACGGTGATCTCGATGATTGTCTGAAAGGTGACAGGTTTTTTTGCGAAGTCATAATTTTTTGTTGGTTTTGCTGCAAAAATAATTCGGTGACAGAAATTATTCAAACTTAGTCGTTGCCAACGATAGCGTTGTAGAGTTTGTGACAATAAGTTAGAAGAACTCGAGACTACCCCTGTTTAATGATGGGGATTATTGATGTTCAACGATTTCGGGGTGATTGGCTAAGAAGCGAATCCAATCAGCAAAGATCTTCGATTCGGGCGCTATATCACCCGAAATAGCCTGCAGGAGCCTTTCTTGCCGCTCGTCGAGTGGAGCTAAGTCGCCTTTCGTTAAAGCCATGTAGTATTGACCTAAGTTATTAATGACATATTTGCTGATTGGACTGTAAGTGTCGTCTAGTTTGATGGCGTAGCCTCCGCGCTTCATCACTTTGAGATGCGGTTCTGGATAGTAGTTGTCTATTTTTGCTAATACGTCGAGTACATAATTCATCGTGTTTTCATTTGTCATTATTTCGACATGCCCACTATTAAATCCCTGTTGTGCGGTCGCTTGCTGCTGCGCTTCAAGCCGAAGTTGGCTAGATAATGGGACTACGCCATCACTGTTTCTATTCATTTTCAGTGTTGAAGGGTTGTCAAAAGCATAAAGTAAGTGATGTTCGATTGAATCGGGTAATGGTTTTCTAAAGAGCCCTTGAATAAATGCACTTTCAGGGTTTAAGTCGCGCCATGATGGAAGCACCATGGGGGCGAGCTTTTCTCCCTTCGCTGCAGAGGGGTGGCCATCAAAAGGTGAGGCAATACTGATGAATAAGTCGATGGGGTTTTCTGAAGGCTTATTTTGGTAAATATTGAGCGCTTCACGTACGACGAGGCCGCCCATGCTGTGAGCAACAATCACCATGCCTAGTTTATCTATTCTTACCGTTTCACCGGATAAAAATATGCGATGGAAGGTGGCCGCGAGTTGGCTTAAGTCCCCTCCGGACGGGTAGTAAAAAAACCAAGCTTTGAATTTCGAGGAATCTATTTGGCTAACGAATGGCTCGAAAATGCGAATCGAACTATCAATGCCGTGTACAAACACAACTGGTATTTTGTAGGGAATGTCTTCTTCCAGCGCGAAGAATGTGGTTGGCGCATATTCAAGAAAGGTCGCCGGGTCATACATTCCCAATAGCGCCATATTTTTTGAAAATAACGGGTCGTCAAACTGTCTGATTGCACCGCTAGGAAAAAATAGCGAACGCTGCGGTAGGTTGGGCTGAGGATTTGAAAACGGCTCTACCCAGGAAATAGTTTGTTTTTCAGATAATATAATTTCGACTCGGTCCATAACTTTCTGAGGTGCGACGCTTTCATCTATGGTAATTGACGTATCACCAATGACTTCCGTGGACTCGAAAAGCTGATTATTATTTTCATCGGAAAACACCAATATCTGGTAGGTGCCATCTGGAAGGTTTAACCCAAAATGGGTTCCTGACCCAAGTGAAAAGTGCGTGTCAACGTGTTCGTTAGGTTTGAACTTGCTTGAAAATGCAGCGATTGCAATAGGGGTTTCGGTGAAGCTGAATTGGTTGTCTACCGTTTTGCCAATAATAAAAAAGTTATCTCGGCTGATCATGTGCTTTAAATTAACTTGCCCTGGTTCGGCATGGTGTAGTCGCTCGTACTCTGCTTGAACAGCTGCGTGCTTTAAGTAAGCGCATGATGACAATAAGCAGGTAATAAAAAGAAGCGTCGCGCTTCTGATGAGTTGTTGCATTGCGTATGTTCCCCAGCAGTGAAATAGGCCTAATATTTACCGTTTGTTTTGTGATTCAATTTCCTCGAAGCGGTCATACGTGATGAAGGTATCGAATTTACCGTCTAGATCGCTATCCAGCTCCGTTTTTTTCAACTTAAATGGCCCGTAGAGACTGGATTTCACACGTCTTTTTAATCTGGAGTCATAAATATCGACGCTGTGCCTTTGGCCATGTAAGTAGTTGATCTGAATGTCGTAAAAGCCATCGCCAGTGCTATCAGATTTTTCCCAGCGAGGATTGCCCTGAATATATTTCACGCGGGTTTCAAAGTTGCCGTCAAAATTATTATCCGCCGTGGCGAAATCTAATATGCCACGGCGATCAAAGGTATACACGTAGTCGGGCTGGCCATCGAAATTTCGGTCGAGTGTTGTTTTTGAAATTCGCGAGCTGACGTAAGTCCATATTTCATCGAGCTGGCCATCGTCATTATAATCAATACCATCTTCTTGAACCGGTGAGTGATAATAAGCGGTTGTCGCTGCGACGCCTGCGAGGAAGGTGAGCATCAGTGTGCTGATTTTCTGCAAGGGCGTTTGCTTTGCGCTAGCTGTGGGGTCATTTGTTGCTGGTTCTGGAATGGGCTGAGTACGTTCCCATTCGTCCACTAACTGTTTTGCTTGATGATAGTCCTCTTCATCCACCATGACGCGCACGATGCCCATTGCTTGTAATTCACCAACGCCACCTTGCAGCAACTCTCCCTCAACCCGCCCATGTATTTCGGCTTGTTGCAATAGGTTTAAGATCATGTGGGCTTCGAGGCCGTTCTGAGCGTCATAGACGGGTAGCATGTCGGTTCCTTTGTGTGGTCAGTTTGTTTGTAAATGCTCGGCAGTGGGGGCTATATATCCAAAAGAAAGTACCATATGCCACTTAATTGGTTGCTCTGGCTAAGGGTCTGCCACTATCCTTCCGGGTTTTGTTCTTTCTAGTACGATCTTTCTAGTAGACATAGCTTTTTAGAGTGTATCGCAATTTATGGACTGGCAGGCTTGGTTATCGCTAGGTTTAACCCTTGGCGCATTATTAGTATTGACGCTGACGAGGGTTCAACCTCATTTGGTCATGATGGGGGCGCTAACGGCACTCAGCCTGGCGGGTGTGCTTGAGCCCAGTGAGGCGCTCTCTGGGTTCGCGAACCCAGGCTTGGTGACAGTCGCGGCGATGTTTGTTGTCGCAACCGGTATTCATGCATCCGGTGGAATCGATATCTTGGTCAATCGAATATTGGGCCATCCAAAGGGCGTGCGTTCTGCAATGAGTCGGGTATTTTTACCTGTGGTGTTGTTGAGTGGTTTTCTCAACAACACGCCCGTGGTGGCGACAATGATTCCTGCACTGCATTCGTGGTGTCGCAAAATTAATATTGCCCCCTCTAAGTTGATGATTCCCCTCAGTTACAGCGCCATTTTAGGTGGTACGCTGACGTTGATCGGGACCAGTACCAATCTGATCGTAAACGGCCAATATCAGTCTATTACTGGTGAGGCGGGATTTTCGCTTTTTTCGATTAGCCTCATTGGTTTGCCAGTTGCCGTTCTGGGCTTGCTATTTATGTGGATTTTTTACCCGAAATGGTTGCCAGACCGCAGTGAAAAAGAAGCGTTTGGCAATCTGCGGGAATTTACCCTGGAGGTGATGGTAGACCCGAATGGCCCATTGGTAGGCAAAAGCATTTTAGATGCAGGGTTGCGTAACCTGCGTCGCGTTTACCTTGTCGAGATCGAACGCGCTGATACTGTCATGACCGCTGTGCCCTCAGAACAGGTACTGCGTGGCAACGACCGTCTCGTCTTTGCTGGAGATACCGAAGCTATCTCTGATCTTTTACGCATTAACGGCATCATGCCGTCGGAAGCGGATTCTGATGAACAAGCGATTGCGGTTGACCGATCTGAACGGCGTTTGGTGGAAGCTGTCGTGTCACCGCATTGCGAATCCATTGGCCAACAAATTCGTGATTCGCGCTTTCGTGATCGATATGGTGCCGTGGTGCTGGCTGTGGCTAGAGGCGGTGAACGCGTCAAAGGAAATCTCGGGACGATTAAGTTGGAAGCAGGCGATACGTTGCTGCTCGAAGCGCGGCCTGCGTTCGTTAGCCGGCAGCGATATAACAAAGACTTTTTACTTATTAATGATCTTGATACGGCTACCCCCCGTCATGATCGCGCATATATTGCCTGGGCCATTCTTGGTGTGGTTGTGTTAGCCGCCGGTTTTGGAATTACGTCCATGTTAAACGCATCATTGTTAGGTGCTGGACTGATGTTGCTGCTTCGCTGCTGCTCACTAAACGAAGCGGAAAAAAGCTTAGATCTTACGGTACTCATTACTATTGCCGCGTCATTCGCACTCGGAGTCGCGCTCGATAAGACTGGTGTCGCGGCGGTGTTGGCGGAAACAATTGTTGGTATGAGTGGCGGTAGGCCGTGGTTAATGTTGGTACTGGTTTATCTGGTGGTGTCGATGTTGACTGAAACCATTACCAACAATGCTGCTGCGGTGTTGGTGCTTCCGGTTGTTTTACAGATCACCGCTCAAGCGGGACTCAATCCTGAGCCTTTCGTGTTTGCGATCATGATAGGAGCATCCGCCAGTTTTGCTACGCCATTGGGGTATCAAACCAACTTGATGGTGTATGGTCCTGGTGGTTATAAGTTCTCGGATTTTGTTAAGGTCGGTCTGCCGATGAACGTTTTTATCGGCCTTATTACAATCACCATTCTTTTGTTAGGCTGGGATTTAACGGCGTAGCCATTCTGTTTGTTCGACCGGGTTTCCCTTCTCTAGGCGGGTTATTGGTGGATGGTTTTTGGCATTCCGTGAATGTGTAGCCTATGTCGACATCAATAGCGGATGTTTTGTGTATCAGCTCGTAGCTGACGCAGTCCTCAGATATATGCCAGTAACGGTAGCCGTGGAGGCCGCTAAACTGGTCGGCTTGATAATATAATACGCCGTCTTCCGTCCACCAATGTCCAGATTGCCTGATTTCGAGCAAATCACTTTGGCTCTCACCGTGGTAGATGAAGTCGATGATATAACGGCCGTCCACCGATCTTTGGTGATGCCACGACCTCAGTTCATTGTGCTTGTTGAACTGGCTTCCACGCCAATGGCCCATTAGTGAAATATCTAACCGCTCATTTTTTACATAATCTTCAGTCAGGGGCAAAGACAAAGCATGGTGGTATCCCACAAACGCAAGTCCAATGACACTCAGTAGCTGGACGGGAGTTCGCATACCTTAGGCTCTCCTTGCAAAGGTGGTGCACCAAGTAAGTGCAATAAAACAATTGGTAATGACGTTCTAGACCACCCTGCCAAAGAACTTGTTTAATATCAACGAAACGGCAATTATGTTTCTGAGAAGGAAAGCTGCAACAATAGAGTGTTATATGCTGTCCGCCTAATTTAAAAGATCAGATATGTGAGCGTAAAATAGCGCCTGGCGTAATTATTGCTCTTATTTATGTTTGGTCTAAATGTCGAGGAGATAAGGCTAAGGAATGAAAGAAGCGTGGAAAAACTATCAGCCATCTAATTTTTACGATGAGCTGGTCAGCCCTAAGGGTCATGCAAGGCAGCCCTCAAAAAAAATCGTTTCCTATCTAAAATCTCTTGATGGAGAAGAGTTTAACTCTCGACAACAGCTTGCCGAGTCCACCATAAGAGAGATGGGGGTTTCATTCACCGTCTATACCGAAGAAGGCAATATCGATCGGGCTTGGCCATTCGATATCATTCCTCGTGTAATCAGTAAGCAGCAGTGGGACAAAACCGCTAAAGGTCTCGAGCAGCGTTTACGCGCAATCAATATGTTTATTGATGACTTGTACCACGAGCAAAAAATCTTAAAAGATGGCATCGTCCCTGAATTTGTGCTGAAGCAGTCGAAAAACTACCGTAAAGAGTGTGAAGGTATGACGCCTCCCTATGGCGTTTGGGCCAACATCTGCGGGACTGATTTGGTCCGAGATTCTGACGGTGAGTTCTATGTGCTTGAGGATAACCTTCGAGTCCCGTCAGGCGTGTCGTACATGCTAGAAAACCGCTCCATCATGAAGCGGGTACTGCCGGAAATTTTTGAAAATGTCGACATCGTGCCGGTAGGGGAATATCCGGACAAGCTGCTCGATATGTTGACCTCCATATCGCCCCGTAAAGTGAAAAAGCCAACGGTGGTTGTATTGACACCGGGTATCTTTAATTCAGCGTATTTTGAGCATGCGTTTCTCGCACAGCGAATGGGCGCAGAGCTGGTTGAAGGCAGCGACCTCATCGTGCAAGACGACTGTGTTTACATGAAAACCATTGCCGGGCTTGAGCGGGTTGATGTGATTTATCGTCGCATAGACGATGAGTTCCTAGATCCTGAAGTGTTTAACAAGCAGTCAGTGTTGGGGGTGGCAGGTCTGATGCGCGCTTGGCGCAAAGGTAACGTGAGTTTAGCCAATGCTCCGGGTGCCGGCGTTGCGGATGATAAGGTCGTGTACGCGTATATCCCTCAGGTCATTAAATATTATTTAGATCAAGATCCGCTCATTCCAAATGTTGAAACTTATTTGTGCTATGACGATAAACAGCGTGAGTATGTGTTAGCAAACCTCGACAAGTTAGTTGTTAAGCCAGCCAACGAATCCGGTGGCTATGGCATGCTCATTGGCCCACATTCCACCAAAAAAGAGCGCGATGAGTTTGCTGTCCTAATCAACAAAAACCCACGTAATTATATTGCGCAGCCAACGTTGGCGCTGTCCACTGCACCGGCTCTGGTAGGTAAAGATCAGCTCGGCGCTCGCCATGTAGACTTGCGTCCATTTATTTTGCAGGGCAAAGACAGTTATGTCACAACGGGGGGGCTGACACGAGTTGCGATGAAGGAGGGATCATTGGTGGTGAACTCTTCGCAAGGTGGGGGCAGCAAAGATACTTGGATCGTCGATACCGCAGGAGCTAAAAAATAATGCTATCTAAAGTTGCTGAGCGCGTTTATTGGACTGGGCGCTACTTAGAGCGCATCGAATCGACTGCTCGCTTGATTACAATTTATGACACACTGTTGTTTGATCTACCACGGTCGGTAGAAATCAGCTGGTATAACCTAATATTGATTAACGGTATAGAGGATAGTTTTCTAGAACGCTATTCAGTGAAGGATGAAAAGAATGTCGTTAAGTTCCTAATCGCTGACACAACAAATTCCTCATCAATCGTCTCCTCATTGAATGCCGTTCGAGAGAATGTGCGAACCACCCGTGACGTGGTACTGCAAGATACCTGGGAGTTGGTGAATGAGCTCAATCTTTTTGTGAAGGAAAATGTCCAGCAGGGTGTAGGTCGTAAACAGCGCCACGAATTTCTTGAAGAAATTATAAAGGGGTGTCAGCAAATATTGGGTTTGCTATTTGGCAACATGACTCAGGATGCACCTTGGCGCTTTTTGTCACTAGGCCGGAACCTAGAAAGGGCCGATATGACCACTCGAATCTTAGAGGCTGGTGTCAAGGCGTACTCGGATCTCGCTGACGAAGATGCGGCCGTCAATACCCGTCAAATTATCCTTGGTCAGGTGCTTCGGTCACTCAATGCAGACCAATCTTATCGCCGCATTGTACGGTCTAAAGTCAATGCAACCGAAGTGGTTGAATTTTTGTTAGAGAACCCTCAGTTTCCCCGTTCCATCCTGTATTGCCATAAAGCACTTGTGGAGCATGCCAAGCCTTTGCCTAGTGCAACAAGGTTGTTAGACGAAATGGCCATGTTGGAAAATAAAATCGGCAAGATTAAGGCCGCGAAGCTCAATGAAAAGCTCCCCGACCATTTAAACTGGTTGCAACTTTGTCATATTAATATTCATACCATTATTTGCGAAACCTGGTTCCCGGCTTGGGAATAGGCTAGCTACCCTTATTTTATAGAAGACGCCATTTATGACCATCAGGGTTGCTATACAACATAAGACATCTTACGAATTTGACCGTCCGGTAAATTTGAGCCCGCATACTGTTCGCTTGCGCCCAGCACCTCATAGCCGGACAAAAATCCATTCCTATAGTTTGAAAGTCGAGCCAAAAGAGCATTTTATTAATTGGCAACAGGATGCGTTTGGTAACTACCTCGCACGATTCGTCTTTCCTGAAAAAACCAAAAAGCTCAAAGTGGATGTTGAAGTCATTGCCGATATGACGGTGATCAACCCATTTGACTTTTTTGTTGAAGAGTATGCGGAAAAATATCCATTCGACTACTCGACGAGCTTGCAAAAAGAGCTAGCACCTTATCTGGTCAAGCGCCGCGCGGGTGTGATGTTCAAAAAAATGCTTGCCGATGTGCCAAAAGGCAAGCAACCGATCAATGATTTTTTAGTTTGTGTCAATCAATTAGTACACAACGCGGTGGAATACTGCATCCGTTTTGAGCCAGGTGTTCAATCGCCTGAAAAAACATTGATGTTAGGGACTGGGTCCTGTCGAGACTCGGCTTGGTTATTGGCTCAACTCTTAAGACATTGTGGTTTGGCAACGCGCTTTGCATCGGGATATTTAGTGCAGCTAGCACCGGATCAAAAATCTCTTGATGGTCCGTCTGGTCCTGAAGAAGACTTCACGGATTTACACGCCTGGTGTGAGGTGTTTTTACCAGGTGCGGGCTGGGTAGGGCTGGACCCTACGTCGGGTCTGTTCGCGTCCGAAGGCCACATACCCTTAGCGTGTACGCCTGACCCCTCGTCTGCTGCGCCAATCAGCGGTGCGACTGATAAATGTGAGGTAGAGTTTTCCTACAGCAATGAAGTTATAAGAGTATTAGAAGATCCTCGAGTCACTAAACCCTATGACGATGCGCAATGGGCGGACATTATTGCACTGGGTGATAGTGTCGAAACACAATTAAATGACAACGATGTTCGACTAACGATGGGTGGTGAACCGACCTTTGTGTCGGTTGACGATATGGAAAGCGCGCAGTGGAATACAGAGGCGCTAGGTGCTGATAAATTAAAACTCGCCAAACAATTGCTTCTTAACTTGCGAGGCCACTTTGCGCCTCAAGGTATGCTGCACTACGGGCAAGGAAAGTGGTATCCCGGAGAAGAGCTTCCACGTTGGGCATTGGGTTTGTTTTGGCGCACGGACGGTGAGCCAATGTGGGGAGATAAATCCCTACTAGCCCGCATCGATAAAGATTATGGCCACACCGCCGATGATGCAAAGCGTTTTGTACAGCAGCTTGCTTTACAGTTGGGTTTGGCCGATAAGTATTTACACCCTGCGTTCGAAGATGTGTTGCACTATTTGACGGAAGAGCAAAAGCTACCTATTCAATTAGATTTGCAAAAGGCAAAAGAAAAGGGTGACCTTGATCGAAAACGTTTGCTGTCGTTGTTGGAGAAAGGGTTAGATAGCCCAACCGGTTACGTATTGCCTATTCAGTGGGATGATTTCAATCAACAATGGCTGAGCAGTAGCTGGCGTTTTCGCCGCCAAGAATTGATTTTAATGCCCGGTGACTCACCCATGGGTTTGCGTTTGCCGTTGGGCGAAATCGAGGTGCAAGATCGCTACACCAAAGAACGCGATCCGATGGAAGAGCGCTCACCACTGAAAAGTCACGATCAAATGGCAATGCCTGTGGCGCCGATCACTGAAACAAAGGTGTCCGGTGAGAAAGTCTCCCCTCAAATAGAAAGCGAAGCAGAAAATAAAAGTGAGCCAATTCCAGACTGGATAATTACCGCGTTATGCATTGAGTCGCGTGATGGTAAGTTGCATATCTTTATGCCGCCGATGCGTTGTTTGGAAAGTTATTTATTATTGTTAGGCGCGATCGAAGCGAGCGCAAAAATATTATCGCTCCCAGTAGTAATCGAAGGTTATGAGCCGCCAAAAGATTTTCGCTTGCAGAAGTTGTTGGTTACCCCAGACCCGGGCGTAATCGAAGTCAATATTCATCCGGCGAACAATTGGCGAGAGTTGGTTACTCATACCAAAGCATTGTATGACATTGCTCGAGAAACGCGGCTATCGACAGAAAAGTTCATGATTGATGGGCGACACACTGGAACCGGTGGCGGGAATCATATAACCCTTGGTGGAGTCACACCCAGTGATAGCCCGCTACTGAGGCGGCCTAATTTATTGCAGAGTTTTATTACATTTTGGCAGCATCACCCTAGCTTATCGTATTTGTTTTCCGGAGCTTTCGTTGGTCCGACGAGTCAAGCTCCGCGGGTTGATGAAGGTAGAGACGAAGCACTTTACGAACTAGAGATCGCGTTTCAGCAGATGCCGGAAGGTGCAAGCGAGCAGCCTTGGCTGGTTGATCGGCTGCTGCGTAATTTATTGATTGATGTAACAGGTAACACGCATCGTGCGGAGTTTTGTATCGATAAACTTTACGCGCCTGGCAGCGCCAGTGGGCGTTTGGGAATTTTAGAGTTTCGTGGGTTTGAAATGCCGCCGCACTATCAGATGTCGGCGGTGCAAAATCTACTTATCCGTTGTTTGCTGATGCGTTTTTGGAAACAGCCCTATCAACACCGTTTAGTGCGCTGGGGAACTAGCCTGCATGATAAATTCATGCTGCCCCATTTTATTTGGCAAGATATCAAACAGGTTGCGGAAGATTTAAACACACAAGGGTTTCCTTTCAAGGCTGAATGGCTTTTACCTTTTGAAGAATTTAGATTTCCGCACTATGGGCGAGTCAAAATCGACGATGTCGAAATTGAATTGCGATGGGCCATTGAGCCCTGGAATGTACTGGGTGAGGAAATTGGCAGCTTTGGTACCGCACGTTATGTTGACTCGTCAGTTGAGCGACTGCAGGTAAAAGTGACTGGACTAACCGACGGCCGTTATGTGCTCGCATGCAACGGCCGTCGTGTACCGTTAGCGGATACTGGTAGGCAAGGCGAGTACGTTGCGGGTGTGCGCTATCGCGCGTGGGCACCGCCATCGGCATTGCACCCCACGATTGGCGTGCAATCACCGCTGGTATTTGATCTGATAGATACGTGGAATGGGCGCTCTATTGGTGGTTGTACCTATCATGTCTCGCATCCAGGTGGGCGCAGTTACGAAACCTTCCCGGTAAATGCCTTTGAGGCTGAATCGCGACGTGTGAACCGCTTTGACAATGTCAGCCACAGCCAAGGCCCTTACACTCCAAGGCCGGATGTGGATGCGATGCGGGAATTTTTCCCCAATGTCGATCCTAAACCGATGGGGCCACCCCCGGAAGAGTCGCCCGGTGAGTACCCTTATACTTTGGATTTACGTCGGATGCGTGAATGATTCCAAGAATAAGCTCCGCCAGGGACAGCAGGGAGATGAATTGGGGTCTATTGTTATCTTGTCAGCCCATGAGATAATGTCGCCCCAATTTGTTTACCGTTAGAGCGCTTTTTTGTCCCAGAATACTAATGTGTCTCAGAGCAGCAATCTGTTAGTCGAAGACACCTTCCAACCATTACCATACAGATCCTCCAATATGAGCCGAGATGAAGTTTATCTGCCCGACGGGACGGTAAAGCCACACTGGCAGGACCTGCTATCAACTATCGAGCGCGTGGGTGCTGAAGACTTTGAGCAAAAAGAAGCCAAGTCTCGCCGCATTCTCCGTGACGATGGTGCTACCTATAATATCTATGACGATCTCAATAACGCTGCCTCGGCGTGGTCGCTGGACCTGGTGCCGTTCGTTATCAGCAGTGAAGAGTGGGGAGAGATCGAATCAGGGTTACTGGAACGTGCGGAATTATTTAACCTGCTGTTGAAGGACCTATATGGCCCTCGCAAGCTTATTTCTCAAGGTGTCATTCCACCTGAAGCACTTTTTTCCCACCCCGGTTTTCTGCGTTCGTGCGATGGCATCACCATCCCTGACGAACACCAATTAATATTGCACGCCGTCGATATGGCAAGAAATAGCGATGGCAATATGTGCGTCATGACCGACCGCACTCAAGCGCCTAGTGGTGCTGGTTACGCTTTAGAAAACCGGACCGTCATGTCGAGAGTCTTTCCAAGCTTGTATCGGGAGAGCCAGGTACACCGGTTGGCCAGCTTTTTTCAACGCTTACGCGCCAAACTATACGCGATTTCGCCGAATCAAAAACAGCCCCGCGTTGTTGTCTTAACTCCGGGGCCGCACAACGAAACCTATTTTGAACATGCGTTTATCGCAAATTATCTAGGGTTTCTGTTAGTTCAGAGTGGCGACTTGGTCGTGCGCAACGGCTTTTTGTGGATGAAGTCGTTGCAGGGGCTAAGTCGAGTCGACGTTGTATTGCGTCGCGTTGACGATTGGTATTGTGATCCCGTTGAGTTGCGCGGCGATTCCCTTTTAGGTGTCGCGGGGTTACTGGAAGCTGTTCGTGCTGGCAACGTGGTTCTCGCAAACCCTCTCGGTTCCGGCATTTTGGAAAGCCCAATTTTTTTGCGCTATTTACCTGATATCTCTAAACATTTGCTCGGCCGCGACATGCGCATGCAAACGGTTGAAACCTATTGGTGTGGTAATGCGCAAGACATGGCATTCATTGAAGCCCATTTCGATGAGCTGGTGATCAAACCCGCGTATCGTGGTACGGGGCAACGGAGTGTTCATGTAGCGGGGCTGACTGAAGAGAAGAAAAAAGAGTTTCTCAACGCCATTAAAACGAACCCTTATGCGTATGTGGCTCAGCCTATTTTGGATGTGAGCTTTCTACCCACCTACGACAATAATGTCATTACCTCTCGTCCGGCAGTGTTGCGGAGTTTTGTTACCGCCAGCGAAAAAGCCTACTCGGTGATGCCTGGCGGGCTGACGCGAGTCGGCATTGAGGAATCAGCCTTTTATATATCCAATCAGGCGGGCAGTAAAAGTAAAGATACCTGGGTTATTTCCTCTGAGCCATCGGTTGCAGAAACGCAGGTGAGTCGAGTCGAAGCGAAAAAAGATGCCGAGGTTATTCGCCTCCCCAGCCGTGTAGTGGAAAATCTATTTTGGATGGGGCGGTATGCGGAGCGGGCCGAAGCGTCATTACGCTTATTACGCACCGTGTTCATGATGTTGAATGGGGAAGAGCCTTTATCTCGCGATGTTAAACGCGTATTGCTAACAGCGGTTACTAAAGTCACTACAACCTACCCGGGGTTTACTGATGCCGATGACGCATTAATAGATGACCCATATACTGAGCTTTTGCATGTGGTTGTCGATGCGGCGAGGCCAGGCAGCATCGCGGCGAATCTTAACGCAATGTTATATTGTGCTGATGAATCGAAAGAGCTGGTTTCATCAGACACGTTGCGAGTCATTAACGATATACGTGATATTTTGTTTGACCTGCAAGGCTCGTTTGGCCAAGGCATTATGACTGCACCAGAAGAGTCGCTGGATCCATTAGTTACTGCGTTGATGGCGCTTTCTGGATTGGGGCATGAAAGCATGGGGCGTGGTGTGGGCTGGCGCTTTATGCAAATTGGTCGTCGCTTGGAGCGTTCTATTCAAACTAACATGGTTATTAATGACATGCTGGCTCAGTCGGCGCCTGAGCGTGATGAAAAACTATTTTTGTACGGTACTTTGCTGTGCCTAGAAAATTTAATTAATTATCGCCGCCGTTATAGCGCTGATCTTAATATTGAATCTTGTTTGGATCTCATCATGCTAGATTCAACTAATCCACGTTCATTACTCTTCCAGCTCAATGAATTGTACCAACATTTGACAGAGCTCAGTACGGAAGGCGTTTCCAATGAACTTGATGAGCATCAGAGTGTTGCATTGCAAGCGCAAACCTTAGTGAAGTTGATTCGATTAAAAGAGTTGTGCCAGTTAACTGATTCAGCTCGCCCAGCATTGGCTGAAAAATTAGTTCAATTAAACACCTTGTTGTCATCAATGAGTGATTTAATTAGCGATAAATACTTCGATCATCGCGAAAGTTCCCAGCAGCTTGTTTTATCGATGTGGGAGAACTAGCGTGCGCTATCGAGTTAAGCATATTACTGAATACAAATACGTTGAAGCAGTAACACACTGTTACAACCTAGCTCACATGACACCGCGTTCTACCCGTCGACAACGTTGTTTTAGTAGCGACGTTATTGTTTCGCCCAGACCTGCTGTGCATTCTCAACGCGTTGATTATTTTGGCAATCAAGCCTATCAATTTGAAATCCAGCAGCGGCATAAGAAACTCACTATCACCGTAGTCAGTGATATTGAAACAAAAGACCAGCCTATTTCGCAGAATTTTGATTTCGGCATTAGCTGTGCTGAAGCGCTGGCTCAAATACAGCACTCGACAAAGCCCGATGATATTCTTGCTCGCGAGTTTTTACTGAGTTCGCCGCTGATACGAATTCAACATGACGAAATTCGCGAATACGCGGCAGCCTCATTTGAGGATGACAAACCATTGTTATCCTGCGTGATGGATTTGACATCGCGTATCTACCGCGACTTTGAATACTCACCCGAGTCTACGACGGTATCAACGCCTTTGATTGAGGTCTTGGAAAAGAAACAAGGCGTCTGCCAAGATTTCGCACACTTCCAAATTGCTTGTCTGCGCGCGCTGGGTTTTCCGTCAAAGTATGTATCCGGCTACATCGAGACCCTGCCACCCCCCGGAAAAGAAAAATTAGTCGGTGCGGATGCAAGTCATGCTTGGATCTCGGTCTATTCGCCCGCCGAAGGCTGGGTAGAGTTTGACCCTACCAATGATACCTTGGCGACAGAGCAGCATATCATCACCGCTTGGGGGCGTGATTATTCCGATGTTACACCGCTAAAAGGGATCGTTTACGGTGGGGGTGAGGATCCAGTTCTTCACGTCTCGGTTGATGTTGCAGCACAGTAGGTACCGAGCTGTTGCTGCGATTTGATCCGTAGTTAATTTATCATGGACCCCCCTCCAGCGGCCTAACAAGGTCTATACTTCTACCCACCTGACGGCCGTCAGGTGTTTTTCGTTATACCGTTATCCTATCGCTCCATAAATTTAATTAATCATAGCGTTGAATTTGTTCAATTATATGTATGGATTCCGGCACGCTAGGATCTCCCCATACTTTGATTTGGAGATAGCACCATGAATGACAAGAGCAACAGTGCAGGTAAATGCCCAGTAATGCACGGCGGGAATACAAAGCAAGGCAGCGGCACCAAGAATGTTGATTGGTGGCCGAATCAACTAAACCTAAAAATACTCCATCAGCATGGTAAGCAGTCAAACCCTATGAATGAAGGGTTCGACTATGCCGAAGCCTTTCGACAGCTAGATCTTGGCGCGGTCAAGAAAGACCTTGAAGCGTTGATGACTGATTCGAAAGAGTGGTGGCCCGCCGACTATGGTCACTATGGTCCATTCATGATTCGTATGGCGTGGCATTCAGCGGGCACTTACCGAACGGCTGATGGACGTGGTGGCGCATCCACTGGAAACCAGCGCTTTGCGCCGTTAAACAGCTGGCCGGACAACGCTAACCTCGATAAGGCTCGACGTTTGTTGTGGCCCATTAAAAAGAAATACGGCGATAGTATCTCTTGGGCAGACTTGTTTATTTTGGCCGGTAATGTCGCTATAGAATCCATGGGCCTTAAAACCTTTGGCTTTGCTGGTGGTCGTGAAGACATTTGGGAGCCAGAGGAAGATGTTTACTGGGGAGCGGAGTCGGAGTGGCTGGGCGATGAACGATATTCTGGTGATCGTGACCTAGAAAACCCTCTAGCTGCCGTACAAATGGGGTTGATCTATGTAAATCCAGAAGGTCCTAATGGTGAGCCCAACGTGTTGGCCTCAGGCCGAGATATTCGCGAAACTTTCGAGCGCATGGCGATGAACGACGAAGAAACCGTTGCGCTAGTTGCGGGCGGACATACCTTTGGCAAATGCCATGGTGCAGGTGATGCTGAGTTGGTTGGCCCAGAACCAGAGGCCGCGGACATTGAAGCAATGGGATTTGGTTGGGCGAGTAAACACGGCAGCGGTAAAGGTGACGATACGATAACAAGTGGTATCGAGGGCGCTTGGACAGCGAATCCCATCCAATGGGATAACGGCTATTTCGATTTGCTCTTCGGTTACGACTGGAATTTGGTCAAAAGCCCTGCAGGAGCATGGCAGTGGGTTCCTGTTAACCCTGACGAAAAAGATCTAGCACCAGCGGCACATGACGTGTCAAAAAAAGTCACGACGATGATGACGACGGCTGACATGGCAATGCGAATGGACCCAATCTACGGGCCGATTTCAAAACGTTTTCATGAAAACCCGGATCAATTTGCCGATGCATTTGCTCGCGCGTGGTTTAAATTAACGCACCGCGATATGGGACCGAAAGCTCGCTACCTTGGTAGTGAAGTTCCTAGCGAAGACCTGATCTGGCAGGACCCTATTCCAGCAGTCGATCATGCGCTAATCGATGACGAAGATGTGACCGCGTTGAAACAATCTATTCTCGATGCCGGACTAAGTGTATCGGAATTGGTTTATACCGCTTGGTCGTCAGCATCCACGTATCGTGATTCTGATAAGCGTGGTGGTTCGAACGGCGCTCGAATCCGTTTAGCGCCGCAAAAAGATTGGGAAGTGAATCAGCCTCTACAATTGAAAAAAGTGCTTGATGCTTACGAAGAAATTCAAAGGAATTACAATGCTTCTCAATCAGGCAAGGCAGTCTCTCTTGCAGACCTCATTGTATTAGGAGGCTGTGCGGCGATAGAAAAAGCAGCCAGTGATGCAGGGCACAAGGTGAACGTGCCATTTACACCAGGGCGCACAGATGCAACCGATGAACAAACCGATGCAGAATCGTTTGCAGTACTCGCACCCATCGCTGATGGTTTCCGTAATTACTCGAAAGGACAGTACACAGTATCTGCTGAAGAGCTACTTATTGATAAAGCGCAGTTGTTAGGTTTAAGCGCTCCGGAGATGACAGTATTGGTCGGCGGTATGCGAGTTTTGAATGCTAATTTCGACAAAGCGCAGCATGGGGTTTTTACTCAAACGCCCGGTACATTGACCAACGACTTTTTCGTGAACCTGGTTGATATGGGGGTCGAGTGGAAGCCTGAGTCGGATAAGTCTGGTACTTATGTGGGAATCAATCGGGCCAGCGGAGAATCTCAATGGACAGCAACTCGAGTCGACTTAGTATTTGGTTCTAACTCACAGCTACGCGCCATATCTGAAGTCTATGCTCAAGACGGCGCGCAAGAAAAGTTTGTTGAAGACTTTGTTTCCGCTTGGACGAAGGTCATGGATGCCGATCGATTCGATATTTAGTTCAAGCACTGTTTCGGCGGCCACTTTGTGGTCGCCACTTTACTTTAAGTATTTTGCTAATGTATTTTCCAAGTTCTTCCATTCAATGGGCTTAGTGATGTAGTCGTTCATCCCCGCTTGCAGGGCTAAATCAAAGTCGTCTTGCATAGCATTTGCTGATAGGCCGCAAACCACCAAGTCGGTAAACCCCTTTTCTCGTAGCGCCCTGGTTGTACTATAGCCGTCCATTATTGGCATTTGAATATCCATTAATATTAGGTCGTATTTGCTTGCGGAGGTTATTTTTTCTAAAGCTTCTTTTCCGTTTTCTGCGATATCTACCTTTAACCCCATATCTTCAAGCATGCCGCTTGCAACAACTTGGTTTATATCATTGTCTTCTACAAGTAAAACATGACCATTAAACTGAACGGATTCTTCTGTATCTTCGGTGTCGCTTTGTATATCAACATTAGATTGCAAAGAGGTGACGAATTGACGGAAATCACTGGGTGAAAATGGATGTCGTAACAGAGGTAAGTGACTATGAATTTTTATTTTACTTTTTAAACTGCTGGGTTGCATGTCAATGACTAAAGCGGCTGTGATATGGTGCTTCTCAATATCTACTATAAAGTCTAACTTATCCTGTAGGTCTTGATTGCTGCGAATTTCTAACCAAACGGTAGTGTCCTGAAGTTGATAGACATCAATATTGTCAATACCGTTTTTATACTCAATGTCGAAATCGTCTGCTAGCATTTTTTCCGGTATCAAAGGCGTACTAGTTGATCCGATATAAATCGCTCCGGGTTTATCCTTTGCTCTACTTGTTTGAGGTTGGTCGTTGGCTGATACCGAAAAACTGACGTTAAACGTAGTCCCAACGCCTTGAGTCGAGTGAACGCTGATTTCTCCTCCCATTAAAGACACAAGCTGCTTTACAATCGACAGTCCAAGACCTGTCCCTCCATACTTTCGGCTAGTTGACCCGTCAGCCTGAGAAAATGCGTCGAATATATTATCGACTTGATCCGTTGACATACCGATGCCGGTATCCTTCACGCTGACTTGTAGGCGATTTTCAGAATGATCATATTGTACTTCAACGATGATCTCACCTGTCTCGGTAAACTTAATGGAGTTGTTACAAAGATTTAGCAATACTTGATTAATTCGCAGCGCATCACCGCATAACGTAGTTGGGACATCGTTATCAACTAGTACGCGAAAGACAAGCGCTTTTTCATCGGCACGAAGGAAAATGGCCGATATAACATTTTCTATCACGTCGTTTAGTCGAAACTCAGCGTTTTCTATATCTAATTTTCCGGCTTCTATTTTAGAGAAGTCTAGGATGTCGTTGATGACACCCATCATAATATCGCTTGAATAAGCGACTTTTTTTAGGTGGGATCGCTGTTTGTCTGTAAGTTCAGTTTTCAATACAAGCTCAATCAACCCAATAATGCCATTCATAGGTGTTCGAATCTCATGGCTCATATTGGCTAAGAACATGCTTTTGGATTGTGTAGCCTGTTCTGCTTTGATCTTCTCTACTATCAAAGCGTCATTGAGTTGTTCTTGTGCTTGGTTTAGTTGTTGTGCTTTTGCTAGTAATTCATGTGTTTGCTGGTTCTTCTTTCTAAAAACGTCAGCAGCTTTCGCTAAGTGCCCAATTTCGTCTTTCCTTGTAGTGGCGGGTATGTCTCCGACCGTTTCGTCTTGTGCGAGACGAGAGAAAACATGGGTTATCTTGTTGACCGGCGTTAGTATTCTGAAAAATAGGAAAAAAGCCGTTATGAGAGCTAACACAACGGTGATTGAGGCCACGATGTTTTCTTGGGCGCGAATATCTTCTGCGAGTGATTCACTGGTATTTATTCTATTGATTTGATTTTCAATCGCAATTTCTCTTAACTCCTTGGTTAAGAATAAAAACTCATTTGCTGAGCCTGTCATGACGACATTGACGAGAAAAATATAACCTCTGGTTACTTGGGCTAAGCGATTAAAGTCGGTTGTCATGGTCTGAAGGATCTTGACTTCCTCCGTAAATAATGCGTTGGATGCAATGTCTTCAGCTAGCCTAATTTTTTCAGTAAACTGAGTGACATAGGAATACTCAGGTGAGACTACATATTGAAATAGCTTACTCTTGGCACCAGCGAGATAAAAACGAAGTTCGCCCAGCTTAGGGTGGTGTTCACTAGAATCAACCTTTTGCTTGAGTAGGGCTTCGATTCGGTCAAAGTTGGGTTTGAGTGAATCTTCCAGTAAGTGTTGCCGCTGCGTTCTACCGTCAACCACCGAGCGAAAATTATCTCGATAGTCAACCAAGTGAGCCATCATTCTGGAAACGAGCTGTGATTTATTAGTAGAGTCCGCGTTATCATTCAGCTCGAAAGTAATGTTACGTAGGTCGTCTATGGCTTGGTTGATTAGGTCTTCAAACTGTGATTTCGCTACGTCGCTCGCGGTTTCTTTGTAGATGAGTACATTTCTTTGTAAGTCGATGACGTTGCGTTCTAAGGTGCGCACCAAATCGGTTTCAGCATGCACAGCGTTAGTATCGTAATAATTTTGGATTAATAAACTGCTGCTTTGACGAGACAATACCACCTGAAGCAGCAATACAGACACAAGAGCACCCAGCGCAAGGCTAATTTGAAGACGTAAAGACTTAAACATAATTTATGAGCTAATGAATTCGTACCATTTTTGCAAACTGTATTCATAGGTAGGCATAACTGTGTTCCAAACCGCAACATTGCTAAATCGTTTTATATAACTGCCGCCTGTACGAACATCGCCAGCTTTAACGGACACCTTGCCATCTGTGCCCCGTAGATCTTTCGCGGCGGGTTTACCTTCGTACCAATAATCCCACTCAGCGGGATCCAGATAACTCTTAGAGCGCTGTGGGTTAGAAATGTAATACCCTTGCCGGGCAATGAAAGCGCCAGGCCATCCAGATAGCCACCAGTTCATGTATTCGTACGCTGCGTCCTTTTCTCGGCCTTGTGACGCCGAAGACAAACACATCACGCCGTGCCAACCTCGGTAGCCTTCTTTCGGTGCAGCATAAATTACGGGTATTCCTTGACCGTTCAGGCTCGATACGCCCGGCGAAAACATGCTTTCAATGACGACGCGCCCTGACGCCATAAATTGGACAGACTCTGGGACGGAATTCCAGAATCCGTTGAAGTGCCCTTGTTTTTTAAGATCAATGAGAACGGAAAACAGTGAATCTAGTTCTTGCTTTGTAATAGAGCCAAGATCATTGATCTTCACTAGACCACGCGTTTGTGCGGCTAATGCTAGGTCAAATAAGCCAATGGTCGGCTCGTTGACAATGGCTACCTTGCCTGAATATCTTTCATCGAGCAGCCATCCCCAGCTTTCCGTTTCATAGGGAATGCCGGGCGGTATAAAGTCGGTGTTGTAGCCATATGAATCGACATTGTGAACATAAGGTAAAAAACTGATTCTGTCAGAATGCTTCTCACCTAATGAGCTGTCGGGTTGTACATGCAAAATTTTATAGGGGGCATCGCCCGCACCAAACTTTGCGGTTGGTGATAGTTTTCCTGTCTTACTGAGGGCATTAATCTCGCTCCAGTTTTTTATGCGTGTTTTATCGATAGCTTGAATAGAGCCAGATTGCCAAAGCACATTGATACTGTTCGACCACTGTTCGTAGAGATCAAAAGATCGCGGGGAAATCGTCGCTTTTTGCAGCACAGCGGCACTGCCTCTAGGCTCGAACTCAATGTTGATTCCTAAGTCATCCATGGCGCGTTTGCGCAGTTCCTCCTGAAGCGTCACGTGTGTGCCAAGTATCCGAATCGTCACCTTCCCTTTTGAAAGCACATACGGGGCTTTGGCGGCGATACCCAGTGTAATACCGCCTGAGGCTAATGTTCTTAAGCTGCTTCTTCTATCTTGGTCGACCATATCGATTTCTCATAGCTCGCTTTAAATAAACTTGGAATACATAGGGCTATTTCACTTTGATATCTAAAGATTCAAGCCTCTATGTAGTCTAGTTCAGGTTTGTGAGGGTAATTTAATCGTAGCAATAGAGTCGGACTCATAAGGAGAGAGAGTTTGGGTTGCATCTTCTCTGTCTTATAAAAATATGCCGACGCAAATCTGGATCGCATACCGATGCAGATTGACGGCCAGTCTGTCCACTTTATTAATGAACCTGAAAATCGTTCTATAGAGAATATACGTCAATTCGGTTTCGACATGATGAAAGTAGTTATCCGGTATTAAAAAATAAAAACACATTGATCGCGGAATCAACTATTTGTATTGAGTCGCTTAATAAAAATAAAAAAATGGTGGAGAAGTTTGGCGTCTATATCTTCATGGTTTTATTGGTCTAGAGCGACTATCAGTGACCGTAATCAAAAAATATTAGAATTATTAGATTTTTATTGAACAGTTAACTCAATATCTATGAAGAAAAGAATAGATTTTCAGAAATTGGTCCGAGGGGAGAAAACACCAAAATTAACTAGTTGTCGCTCCAATCAACAGTCGACGAATTGCGATTGCGGAAAAGTATGAAAATTGGTTGTAAAAGAAATTACATTTTGACAAGTTGATTTTATCTAATAGTTAAAGAGAACTAGGATGTGACATTACTTAATATTTAATTATTTGATTGATTATTAACCCGTGGAATAGTGTGGATTATCAACGCAAAGTGCAATATACCGTCCCCGTTTGATAAGGAGAAAACCCTGACGTAAGTTTATATTTAGTTACTAATACACAAAGTGTGCTCACATCTAAGGATGTTGTTATCGCTCTAAGGTTTATTTTATGAAACGAGTTGCGTGCTTGAGCACAATTGTTCCTTCAGCGGCGGACATAACAAATTCTTCCCAAGTTATTGATGTGTTCAATCTAACGAGAATCCTCAATGAGAATCATGGTTTTACTGGGGCCTTTATCGTTTACCGAAATTACGTTTTGATTGTTGCCGACGGGAATTCCGAATCACTAGGTAATTTAATATTTAAATTTCGGCAAGACTATCGAGTATCTGATTGTAGCGTCATTTTCAACCGAGAAATTACCTCTCCTGCGTTTTCAAGCTGGGGGATTAAAGTATTTAAGGGAAGCAAACAAGATCATAAAGAATTATCAGCCCGTCTCAAGGCTTGTTTAAAAGATGGGCTGCGTTGCGAATCTCCGTTGGATCTAGAACGTATTAATTGCTTCTTTTCGTTAAGTGGGGCATCGAGTAGTAAAGTATCAACTTCCACGAACGATACCTTAGGTGCAAAGAGCAGTAAGGTTGAAGAAAAAACACTCAAAGCAGATAACAAAAAATACTCCACGAAGTCTTTGTTTATGTCTGGTTGGCCAAAGCCTGGTCAAATTCAACTGAGCCCAAATTTAATTCGCCTATGCGCCCGCCTTGTGGGTAGGTCAATTGCTTATGATGAAATATTAGCTCTGAATTTCTTTTCGTCCGAAAGCGAGCTGATTGAGCGATTGGCAGAGCTTGATGCATTGGGTCTGCTTAAGCAACGAGACAAGCCTGGCGGGGCGACTATTAGCAAAATCAGCGATGCGCCAAAGACGAAAGCAAAATCTACTCATAGCGATCGATTCGGGATGGTGCTCAAAAACTTTTTAACAGCCACAAGATCCTAAAAAAGTTGTTGAATGATTATGGACGCTATATACAAAAAATTAGCAGTTGTTGGCGAAGTTGGTGCCGGCAAAACAGAGCTAATCAAGGTGATTAGTGAAATTTCGCCATTTGCAACAGAAGAAAAGTCATCTGTTGACATAGGTAAGGAATATACCACAGTGGGTATCGATTATGGTCGACTTACACTGGGTAGCGATGTGGCGCTTGGACTTTATGGTCTCCCCGGGCAGAAACGTTTTGCCATGTTATGGGACATGGTGAAGAACGGGTTATGGGGTCTATTAGTTCTGGTTAAATATGGAGAAACAATAAAAATTGATCAAATTGAGGAGCTAATTAGTCATTTTGATCCGGCTAGTAGCAATCTCCCGGTGGTTATTGGTGTAAGTCACAGTGAAAATGCAAATGATGAGGCTCTCGATTCTCTTGTCGAGCATATTCAGAATGTTCTCATCAACTATCAGTTGATTGCTCCAGTCATACCCGTTGATCCTCGAAATATTGAATCGAATTTGATGCTCCTTGAACTTTTTCTATCACTCAGTACACAAGAAGACGAAGTTGATGAAGACTACAACGAGCTTCAAGGTCTGGAATTTAGAGTGTGATTAAATGACAGTAGAAAATTTATACTTACCTTTGTTAAGAGACCTGTTTGGCGCGTGCACAGACGGGAATCCACAAGTTGATGTAATCAGTCTGGCAACCTCTGACGGGTTTCCAGTGCTAAGTTACGCTAGTAATCAAGAAAATTTCAAAGAAGATACTATGGCTGCTGCGGCTAGTACTCTTCAATCGGTTAGTAGTGCTGTAGCTCAACAGATTTTGGGTCGAGAGTTTAAAAGTACATTTATCGAAGCAAAAGAAGGGAATGTGTGTTTTGTCGCATTGAATATGATGGATAAAGACTACGTATTAGCGATGTCTGCTAGCGGGGATATGAATATTGCGTCCTTGCGCCTATGTATTAATGGGCTTGCATCAGAAATATCGGCACTGTGAGCTGGCTTATTCTATGAAAAATGACGTAAATAGGCTGGTTCTAGAAAAATACAAGTTGGTACATATCAAAGAACCAAATATTTTTTTAGCTGGATTTGCTAAATACTTTGACTCAGGGTAGCAACGTATAAGCTTTCAAAATTACAACACACAAAATTATTTTTGAGGAAATATATTATGGCTATTAATTTAGATGACTTGCAAGGTATTGACGGGTTTATTGGTGCGGCTATTGTCGACTCCGAAAGTGGGATGTGTCTCGGTACAGTGGGTGGAGGCAGCGCTATAGATCTTGAAGTAGCTGCTGCTGGAAACTGCGAGGTGGTTCGCGCGAAACGTAAAACGATGGCCGCTTTAAAGTTAAAGGATCGCATCGAAGATATTCTGATTTCATTAGGAAAACACTATCACCTTATTCGACCCCTAGAGACTAATGATAGTGTATTTATTTACTTGGCGCTAAATCGTTCTCAGTCCAATTTGGCCATGGCACGCGTTCAATTAAAAGAATATGAAAAAGGTGTTGACCTAGCGGCTTAACAATTTTTTCATTATAACCACAATAGCGGGGTGAGCTAGAGGCTCGCCCCCTTTGTCGAATTGAATGCTACTGGTATCCAATGCGTGCTGCTAAAATATCAGATTCGGTTGCTGATCATGAAATAGTATCTGGTTTTGCAGATATAGGCTTGCCTCTCTGCCAACCACTTTGTGCAATGCTAAATGAATCAGCTGAGCATTGCCGCCCTCGTCGTGGCTGTGGGTATACACAAGCGAGCAGGTTTATTGCGCAGGTAGCAAATAGACCGCGCCAGCTAAGCAGGGGGCATTCGCTCGATTTGTTTAGCGAAGCAGGGCGGAAGTGTCTGAGCCCTATATTGTTGTCCGCCCAACGAATACTTGGTCGTGCACCCGTTGATATGCACGAGCTTGAGTCCATATTCGAGGGTCTTGATTCAGAAGATGAGGCTAAACAGAGCTTGAAATTACTGAGCGACTCATTGCTCGCGGTTCGCAACCAGTGTGTGTTAGAAGAAAGCCGGGTGTTGCTGGATATTTGTTTATCGTTGTTGGGCGCGAAATTACCAACATTTGAAAGTCACGTATCGCTTACAGAAGTAAATCTATCCATTGGTACTTGTCCGGAAGCGGAGCGGTATTTTTTTGAATTTGCTGGAGGCCATGTTCGAAGATCCGGTTCATTCAATATTATCGTCAATAGTGAAGATGAACCCATCGCTGTCGAAAAAGTGAATATTGGGGACTCACATTCCTGCATAACTCTGCGTCCAATCACTTTGAACGACATCATTCTTCCTCCAGGAAGCCTCGTCGGTGTTAGCTATAACGATCTCCCACATTCAGTCGTAAAATGCGAGCAGACTAAAGGATTGTGGATTCCCTACTCGTTGTGTAGTGGCTTTAGGTTTTTGCGTTTAACGACACTGGCCATATCACCTATCAATCGGGCTCGAGCATTCACAACCCATTTAGAAAGACAGCTCCAAGATAACCCGTTCTTTGACCCTCTCAATACCACACTCGATGATCTCCGTTATATGGCAGAGAAACAGCGGAGCATTTAGCGCTTAAACCAGAGTGAGGCGCAATGGTTTATGCATAGTGCCAATATGATTATTTCGCTGCATAAGGCGATCAACTTATGTGATACCGTTGAGTCGCCTAAATAATACAAATTGATTGAAGGTCAGTTGAGCTTCGCTGCTAGCTCAATCGGCAGTACATTGTTGTCGGCACTTAATTGGTGTATCTGTTTTAAGAGTTGATCCAATGAGTTGTTGCGAATATTGATATGTCCCACTTTGCGTCCTGGTCTAGGCTGCTTGTTATACCAGTAAACCACGCTGTGTTTATCCACAAGGTGCATAGGTGGAGCTTCAACGCCGATTAAGTTAACCATGCCTGTCGCACCAGACTCCTCTGGCTTGCCGAGCGCTAATCCTGTAATGGCGCGCACATGGTTTTCGAATTGACAGCTACCTTTTGCTGATGATGTCCAATGGCCGCTGTTGTGCACTCGCGGAGCAAGTTCGTTGACGACGACATTATCGCCGACGACAAACGCTTCAATTGCGAGAACACCCACATAGTTCAAAGACTCGAGAATTCGCGTGGCATAGCCTTCCATTGTGCTTTGTAGGTGGGATGTCAAATGCGGTGACGGGCTAACGCTATAACGCAATATACCGTTTAGGTGAACGTTTTCTGTGACGGGATAAAAGACGCATTCCCCCTTCACGTCGCGAGCCGCGATTATCGAAACCTCTCGATCAAAATGAATTTTTTCTTCTAAGATCCAAGCCCCGTCATTAGGTCCCTTTGAAAACTCGATGAGATCTGCGCGGTTTTGCAAAATATGTTGGTTGCGACCATCGTACGCAAGACGAGTTGACTTTGCGTACACTGGAAATTGTGCAAACTCTTGTGTTGCTGCTTGAGCACGCTCTTCAACAAATTGGCTAGGTGCGGTGGGGATCTGCAAGCTTTGCAATAGCAACCGTTCGAGATGCCTGTCACCACACTGTTTAATGGCCGAAGGGCTTGGGTGTACCGGACAAAATTTTTCTAACGCGGTCAGCAGTTCGATGTCGACCTGCTCATTCTCGCTGGTAATAACATCGGGGCTACCGAGTGCACGATACACATCGTCTGCTTTGGCGTGTTCGTTTATCGAAACAATCTTGCCTAAGTGTTCGATGGGTTGAATGTCAGTCTTCTTCGATGATTCAACTAAAAAACTAAAGGTGAAACCAAATCGCAGTCCGCTGAGGGCAAGAAGTCGCGCCAGCTGACCGCCGCCAATAATTGCTATTTTCATTATTTACAATCTACCTACTCGTCTACTCAACGTTGATGGGAACAGCTTCTGTTTGCTGCGCGCGCCAATTAACCAACCTGGCAAATAAATCTTCGTCGAGCTGTGCCAATATTTGCGCGGCGTAAAGACCCGCGTTGAAAGCACCGGCGCCACCGATCGCCTGAGTGGCGACTGCAACACCGCGTGGCATTTGTGCAATCGACAGCAAACTATCCATGCCATTGAGCGCTTTGCTTTGTACGGGAACTGCAATGACAGGTAGTGGGGTGAGTGCTGCCACCATGCCTGGTAGGTGTGCTGCACCCCCGGCTCCGGCGATAATGACTTTGAAGCCGTTCTCTGCAGCTTTGCTACTAAATTCAAACAATCGTTGAGGTGTTCGGTGTGCCGACACCACTTGTTTATGGAAAGGTATATCCAGTTCTGTCAGCACCGTGGCGGCTTCTTGCATCGTGGGCCAGTCGCTTTGTGAGCCCATAACGATAGCGACTTGAGGTTTATTCATTGGGTTTCCTTGGTTTTAACGGTAAGGCGTGGCTGATTGCTTAAGCTGTCAGCCACTGTGTTGCAGTAATATAGGTTGGGATGCCTAGTAGTACGTTGAAGGGAAAGGTAATCCCGAGGGAAGAAGTAATCGATAGGCTGTGATTAGCCTGGGGTAGTGCCACGCGCATTGCGGCGGGTACGGCAATATATGAAGCGCTTGCGCCTAGAACGGCGAGTAAAATCGCACCACCTGTTGAAAGGCCGATGGCTATGCCGAGTACACAACCTAACAAGCCGCCAATGAGGGGCATGGCGATACCAAAGCTAAGAATAAAGCCCGCCGAACCTTTGAGTTCTTTTAACCGGCTGGCGGCCACCATGCCCATCTCTAGTAAGAAAAGGGCTAGCGCTCCTTGGAACAAGTTGATGAAAAGCGGCGCAATAGAATCAATCTGTTGAGCGCCAAAGTAGCCAATGAGTAAGGCGCCGACCATCAAAACCATGCCCTGGTTGAGAAACACTTCGTGCAATAATTTGTTCAGCGGGACGTCACGGCCTTTGGCGCTGGCGAGAGCAATCCCGACCGCGATGGCAGGTACTTCGAGAAGCACAACAAATAACGGGAAGTAGGGTTCGTAAACAATGTCCTGGCTGTCGAGTAATGCTACTGCAACAGCATACGTCCCTACGCTTACAGAGCCGTAGTGAGCGGCAATTGAGGCAGCGTCATGTCGCTGAAACTGGCCAATAAAGTAAAGTATTGGAAACGCTAATAAAGGAAGGGCTAGACCAAATACGATCACCGCAATCGACTGTGGGATAACCGTTGGCGAGCCATGGTTGGCTAACGCAACCCCACCTTTCAGGCCAATAGCAATCATTAAAAACAGTGTAAGAGTTTGATAAAGGCCTTTCGGGAACTGAATGGGGCTGCCTGCCAGGCGCGCAAATATCCCCAATAAGAAGAACGCTATGACGATGTCGAACGCCATTAGGCTTTAACCCCTGCAGTTAACCGAGCGGCGAGTTTAGTGTGGGTCGCCTGGTAGTATTGGTAGCTGTTAAATGCGATTAATGCAGCGCCGAGGCCAAGCAAGGGAATACCATTCCCGCCAATTGCCAGAATGCCGCTGCCGAGGAGGAGGAGAGCAACACCAGTAGCCAAGGCGAACAGCCATTGTCGCTTAGCGTTTAGCAACGTTTCGTCTTGTAGGTAGGCCATAGTGGGATCCTCAGCTCGTGATGGGAAGAAGGTTGGAACATGGCCGCTAGGATGGGGTTTAAGCTGTATAGATAAAAATAGATATTATTTATCTTTTGTATAGATGATAATCTATACATATATTTTTGCTATACAGGCCTTTAGGGCCTGACATGAGGGTGGAATTATGCGCTCCAGATTACACGCACAAATAGGCACATTACGCCAATTGGAAATTGTGCTGGCAGTATTCGAGGCTGGCAGTATCAGTGGTGCCGCCGATAGATTATTTTTAACCCAGCCGACGGTTTCAATGCAGCTTAAAAAATTGAGTGATGCCATCGGTATGCCACTCTACGATGTCATCGGTAAGCAGATTATTTTTACCGAAGCAGGACGAGAGCTGGTGGCAACTGCGCAAGAGGTTCTTGCCGAATTTGAGCGGTTGGATATGAATCTAGCGAGCCTGCGAGGGATGGCTTCGGGGACCTTAAAGTTGGCGGTGGTGACGACATCGAAATACTTTATTCCTCACTTGCTAGGGCCTTTTTGTCGCCGTTTTCCCAAAGTAGATATTCGTTTAAAAGTGGGTAACCGCCAGCAGATTATTGACCGTTTACGGCGGGGTGAAGATGACTTTTATGTATTTAGTCATCCGCCTTCTGATATAGACGTCGAGAGCATTGAGTTTCTTAGTAACCCTCTCATTGCGTTGGCGCAGAAAAATCATCCTTTGTCGAAGAGGCGCCAGCTGCGCTTGCGTGATATTGAAAGCGAACCATTCCTAATGCGTGAGTCAGGGTCCGGTACTCGGTTGGCCATCGAAGATTTTTTACGACAAGAAAACATTGAACTTAACGTGCGTATGACAATGGAAAGCAATGAAGCAATTAAGCATTCAGTAATGGCCGGCCTTGGGATCTCCATTTTGTCTGCACATACGCTAACCTTTGGTGGTAAGAGCGGGTTGTCTCAGTTGAATGTACAAAAACTACCCATTAGCACGCACTGGTATTTTCTTTGGTTGAAAGCAAAGCAGCCTACAATCATTGCGGAAGAGTTTTTGCATCACGTACAAACCGAAGGCAAAGATATGTTGCTTAAGGAGCTGCGTAAAAGCGGTATCTCCGACCGGTTTTTAAAGTAATGCCGTTAGTATCACATCGACGCTTAAATAAACGGGTTTAAGCGTGTGAATCGTTCCCTTCTTACTCGAGACTATTGGCGCCAATTTTCATACTGTATTGTCAACCTACGTCAACAATAGCGTAGCGTGCCAATCGACCACAATTTTATCCCATGGGGCGTAAATGTCCCGCAATATTCATGCTCCTTCCTGATTGTGTGGGACCAAATTGCCCCACATCCCCCAGGCTTTTTCTCTAAGTAGTTAATTTCTAAAGCGTTATTGTAGTTGGAACACATTTTGTAATGTTGTGATTATGAGCGAACGTGATGATGACGATGGAGTAATAGACAACATAGCGCAGGAGATTCTTCGCTACTTAGCCGAATCGCCGCGGTCCTCGGATACGCTCGACGGTATAGCGCTTTGGTGGTTGCAGAATAATGCTTATCCTCGGTTGGCTATTCAAAAAGCATTGGATTTGCTTGTAAAAGATTTAAAAGTGGTTGCTCGTAAAAACAGTAACGGTGATACGTATTATTTTAAAAGCTAAATGTTTCAGGGATTAAATCTCGAAAGACGAAAATACGTCCTTCGTACTAAATCGCGGGTTTAAAAAAAGAGTCAGCGCTCAACATAATTCAATCGATTAATTTGCGGGAGGCAAGAATGCCAACATATTTAAGTCCAGGTGTTTATGTAGAGGAGATTTCCAGTGGATCCAAACCGATCGAAGGCGTATCGACGTCCACTGCGGCTTTTGTTGGTTCTGCCAACAGGGGGCCAGTCGGTGAGCCGGTCTTGGTAGGGAAGTTCGACGATTACGTTGAAACATTTGGAAAAATTAGTAGTGAGTCTGACGAGATGGGCTTAGCTCTATTGGCCTTCTATTTAAACGGCGGTAAGTCGGCCTATATCTGTAGGTTGGCAGGTGCTGGGCATGCGGCGGCTTCCGCAACGTTTGATGGGGATGATGGCGGTGGCGGCGCGGCCGGTGATCTGCTAACAGTGACGGCGACCAGTTCTGGAACCTGGGCAAATGACTATTACATTACCATTACTAATGCCGATGTCCCTGCAAGAACTTTCGATATGGCAATTGGGAAGCGCGACGCCGATGGTGTGTTCGACGCCGAAGAAAGTTATACCGGGTTGTCGATGGATGATGCAAGTGACGACTTCGCTGAGTTGCAAGTTAACGATGTGTCTTCGTTGGTAACTATCTCTATAGCAGCACCAGGTTCAGAATGTGTTCTAGATACCGCTTCTGTGGACGGCGAGGGTAACCCAAGTGGCGAACCTATTACGGGTGATACGCCTGGGAATGATGGTGCGGCGCTGGGTGGCACTGACTACACTAGCTTTTATAACGACACACTCAGAAAATATCGTGACGTTAGTATTATTTTATTGCCAGGCCAGCAATGGGAGGAAACACCTCCTGCTTCCGGCAACTATAGTAACGCCGCAGTGTCTGCGACACGCGCTTTCTGTGAAACGTACAAGCGTACGGTATTACTCATCGATCTACCGGAGACCTTGGAGCTAACCTCCAGCGCGGATGTGTCAGCTCTAGGGCTACCAACTTCAACATACACTTCACTTTATTATCCGTGGGTGCAAGTTGCGAATCCTCTGTATAACGAAACAACCAACCCATTAGCTGATCGCACAGTCGGTGTCCCACCGTCAGCGTTTGCGGCGGGTATGTTTGCCAAAATAGATGGTAAGCGTGGTGTTTGGAAGGCGCCTGCAGGTGTCGAAACCAACCTGGCGGGCGTTGCCTCACTGCAATACAACATTGAGGATCTTGAGCAGGATTACCTCAATCCCGCCGGCGTAAACTGCATTCGCAAACTCCCTAATTTTGGATCTGTCATTTGGGGCTCGCGAACCTTGGCAACTCGTGCCGATCCAGAGTGGCGTTATGTACCTGTGCGCCGAACAGCCATCATGATCGAGCAGAGCATTTATCACGGCATTCAATGGGCGGTCTTTGAGCCAAATGACCATCCGCTGTGGGGGTCTTTGCGAGCGAATATTGGTTCATTTATGAATGGACTATTTAGGTCAGGAGCATTTCAAGGTGCAACCGCGAAAGACGCGTACTTTGTTCGCTGTGGTTTGGGTGACACCATGACTCAGGGCGACATTGATCGCGGCCAAGTAATCGTTGTTGTTGGTTTTGCACCGCTAAAGCCTGCGGAGTTCGTCATTGTTCGTATCCAACAGAAAGTCGGCCAGCAATAAATTCGAGAAAACCAGAGTGGGCTGGTGGAGAAAATTTCTCTGCCCGCTCGGCCGAAGCAGCCAATTAAATTTAGTTTAATGAAAGGAGAGTGCCAATGGCAGCCCCGTTATTTCCCGCAAATGCGCACCGTTATGATCCGTATAGAACTTTTATGTTTCAGGTAGTTATTGATGGCGCGCCCGTAGCGGGATTGAAAAAAATGAGTGGTTTGAAAAAGACAACGGAAATTGTGAAGTGGCGATCTGCAGGTGACATCGCAAGTGAGCGCATGATGGCAGGCGGTACATCCTACGAAAACATCACGTTAGAGCAAGGACTCACTCATGACCCCGTTTTCGAGGATTGGGCAAATCTTGTGAATAATATTCAAGGTAATGCTGGCATGTCGTTGGTTAACTACCGTAAAGACTTGGTCATTAATGTGTTGAATCTACAAGGCTCGGTGGCCATGTCGTACCGTGTGTTTGGGGCTTGGGTTTCTGAATACCAAGCGCTTCCGGAATTCGATGCAGGCACAATGAATGCAGTTGGAATACAAACGTTAACCTTGGCTCATAATGGTTGGGAAAGAGATACCTCAGTCACCGAGCCAACAGAAAGCTAAATAGCGTTTAAGTGAGGACGAATTAACGATGTCACTTGGTGCACAGCCATCTGTCGATCAATCAAGAGCAAGTGGATCAGTTTTGCCTGGTGGCATCATTATTGACGGTAGTTTGCGAAAAGACTTCTGTTTCAAACCAGTTTTAGGAGAGATGGAGCTTGTTTTTTCAGATGCGCTAGTGACGTCGAGTTCCTTTCCTTCAATGGTTACATCGGTACTTCAAAATTCGCTTGAGTCCATTGCCGGAGAGTCCCCAACTAGACACTTAGTGCAGCAGCTATCGGTTGGCGATCGACAGTTTCTTATGCGGCAGCTGGCTGCACATGTCAATGATCAAGAAACATGGGTGTCTGCAAATTGCCGTGCTTGTGGAGAAACCATGGATTTATCTTTCCGCTATAGCGAGTTGCCGATAAAAGAGGCATCGGAAAATTATCCAGGTTTTACCTATGAGTGCGAATCTGGCCAATACGAAATTCGAGCGCCAATTGGAGAAGACCAAGAAGTGCTGGCATCAATAAATGGCGATGGGTTAGAGCTTCTATTAAACCGAGTTATTGAACCTGTAAATGGTTCAAAAATACTAGCTCTCAGTAACAATGATTTAGAAGGCATTGAAGCCGCAATTGAAGACGCATCACCCGAAGTGGGAAATCGATTGTTGGCCTACTGTCCCCATTGTGAGGTTGAAAATACTGTTGAAGTCGATTTGTATGGATTTCTCAGTGCCAGCAATAGCCAATTGTTAATTGATGTCCATCAAATCGCTACGCATTACCACTGGAGTGAAGATGATATTTTGAAGCTGCCGACTCATCGTCGAAAGCAATATTTGGCAATGATAGACCGGTCGAGAGGTATGACCGGTGGAAAAAATATTCAATAACTCTTATCAAATTAATACGCTAGAAATACTGGAGTTAAGCGTGGGATTTTTTTCGCAAGTGATATCAGAAAGTCGACGATCGCCAAAGTCTGTAGCGAGAGAATCGGCGATGTCTGCGCCGGTTACGAATTCATCGGCGTTGGACAATACTTCAGTACCGAATGAACAAAACCAATCCAGTTTACATCAGAAGTCAGACACACTCGCTCCATTACAGCTACCTGCTAGCGAAGCTGAAAGCTTAGGTACATCCTCGGGTGATTTGATGAATGATGATTATTCGGCCGAGCCAGCTGGCAAAAATTTGTCGGCATCAAAAAAAATATCTGCTAACGAGCTGAATTCTGAAATATCTCCCCACTTAGCACCCACGAAATATACAGGGGTTCGCCAGCGAGAAGGCTTGTCATCAAAGAGTTTGGCTAAGGTTGAAAATAGAAATCACTCTTCTACCAGTTCGACTAAAAGCTCTGTGTCAGAAGGTGTTTCGAATCGTTCTGCTAATGTCGCTTCTGAAAGCAATTTATCGGGAAATATGGGAAAACCGGTAAATCTGGGTAGCCCAGGGTTATCAGAAAAAACTGGCCTAGAAAAAAGTATAAAAAAAGGGCTTTCAAATGCAAAGCATCCTGATGGTCTAGGTACTTACGATGCTGAGGGAGCAGAGCGCAACATCGAGCCTGATGTGTTTAAGGGTCAAGCTTCTAAGTCCTCTCATCAAAGTGTTGCTGATGACGCGAATCATGTTAAACAAACATCTAATGATCATGCGATCACAAAAACTATCGCCAACGAAGTCGTAAAGGCAACGGCGAGTGTGTCACAACCGTTGCCCGTGCCTCCGGTGTCTTCATCAAAAATTGAAAAGGCTGCATCAAAATCCTCTCAGGTGCGCATTGGCCAGGTTAATGTTGTCGTCGAAAGCGCGTCACTTGAAAAGACGGCTAAAGCAGACCGCAATAAGCACTACCAACTCGATAGTCGCCTCTTTTTGAGGGGGCTTTAGTCATGCCATTACCGCTTTCTTCTATTTCAGTTATGTGCAACTCGGTGAGCGATTTTCTTCGCACGAGCTTGAATGCAGCGAGCAACAATATTGACATTACTGTGGGTGCGCCTGCGGAAGTGCCAGACAGTACTGACGAGCATCGCGTCAATTTGTTTTTTTACCGTTTTGAACCGAGTAGCTTTCAAGCAGGTGCTTATCCAGATGACCCGTGGCGAGTGCGAATGTTTTGCATGGTTACTATTTTTGGCATAGTCGAAGACAGTATATCTGCTGGTGAAAATGAGCTCCGTTTGATTGGTGAAATTATGCGGGTATTTAGACATCAGCCGATCTCAGATGAAGTTGCTGTCAACGGCGACGTAGTACGTTTGCAAACAATTTTCAGTCCTGCGACGGATGAGCAAATCAATCAAGTTTGGTCTACGCAGGGTGACACTACGTATCGACCATCACTTATCTACGAGATGGCGTTGGCACCAGTAATGCCAACAGAGCTTCGTCCTCAGCCTCCGTTGGTAGGAGCATTTGGTGCGGAAACTCGTGCAATACAAGCTGCACGCTACGAAGGTTTTGCGGGCGTAGAACATCAACCGGTAGTGCCAGCGCAATATGTCAATGTCGCCAATCCATTGTGGCAGCCGCTTATTTGTTGGGTGTATAACAATCGCTGTCAACATACGTTGTCTCTCGATGTGGACGACCCTGGATTTGTTTCCTTCGTACCGCAAATTTGGTTAGCAGGTGATCCGAGTGAAAGTGTTGAGCTATTTTGGGAGGCTTGGGATAGTAGCGGTTGGTCCGAAATAACACCATCAGTTAGCGAAAACCCAATCGGAACCGAAATCGACCCAGAGAATATTCCTGCATCTTCTCCAGGCGTATTTCCAATTGATCTTGCTTTGCCGATCTCATTAGCGCCGGGTGAGACCGCCGCGCAGGTTCTGCTTTATGCACAACGCTCAGTCGTCACCTCAGCAGGTGCTGATCCTATTCTGGTGAAAAGTAATCCTTTGCTTATCAGTTTATACAGGGTTTTACCATGAATGATCTAGCAGAAGCATTGTATGTGCCGGCGTTAGATAGTGAGTGGGACCGTGTGGAGCTGCTAGCTAGATGTTTGTTGATGTCGAGAGCCGGTGTAAAACCTGATGATGGAACGATAGCTACGCTAAAAGAGCTTCAACACCAAGTTGAAGCCCTTCGCACTAGCCACCCAAACCCGTGGCAAAAACTACCCGTCGAGAATTTGTCTCCGTTGGCTATGGATGTCCTTGCGGTTATTTATGCCGTTGAGGCTCAGCCGCGTGTTGGCTTGTTGTTACAAGATTTAAACAATACGTCTCAACCATTCCCAACGTTAGCCTTAGTGCAGGTGTTGTTAGCGCTCGATAATCATGAATCCAAGCATTTATACCAGCTTGCGGGTGAGCATGGCGAACTACAACAGCGTGGCCTTATTCAACCAGTGAGCCAACAAAGTGATCAGGCTCAGGAGGCAGGCAGCCATGCGTTTACGTGTATTCGCGCAAATCGATTTTGGTTGGGGACGTTATTGGATTGGCCATTAGCGGAAATAACCCCGCCGGGAAGCTTTCGAGTTAAACAACAAGCGTGCTGGGACGATCTCGTGTTACCACAAGACCGCATTAGCATGCTGCATGAATACATGATGTGGTTAAGGCACAAACACACCGTAGTTGATCAATGGGGTGGTCGCAAAGTGGGTGGTCCTGTCGCACTTTTTAGTGGGCCATCAGGAACCGGTAAAACGTTTGCTGCGAGTGTTATTGCAGGTGAACTGGGCTGGCCATTATATCGAGTCGACCTTGCTCGACTCGTATCAAAATACATTGGTGAAACGGAAAAAAATATAGGTCGCTTGTTTGATTCCGCTCATGGCAAGCAATTAGTGTTGCAGTTTGATGAGGTGGATGCGCTTATGAGTAAGCGCGGAGAAGTAAAAGAAGCTCGTGACCGCTACGCTAATATGGAAGTTAGTTACTTACTGTCCCGTATAGAAGAGCATGATGGCCCTTGCATTTTAACAACTAATTTACGTTCCCATATCGACAAAGCATTTATCCGACGTTTTCAAGCTGTGGTCGAATTTCCGAGACCTAACGAGGCTGCGCGTGCTTTGTTGTGGCGGCGAATGTTGCCACCGCAGGCACCGATTTCTAAGAATGTTGACTTTGAAATGCTGGCGCGATCAGTCAGTTTAACCGGGGGCAACATTCGTAATGCTGCATTACACGCTGCCTATCTTGCCGCAGAGCAAGGTTTTAAAGGGGGGGGAACTGAAATAAATCTTGAGCACATCGCGATTGGTGTATGGCGAGAGTTGACTAAAGATAAAGCGCAAATTCCTACATCAGATTTGGGCGTGCTTGTCGAATACCTACCTGAAAACATTGTTGACCAGGGGGCAAGATGATGTCGCGAGTCGACCGTAATGACACAGAGATCCCGACAGAGCTACTGATCGACAGTTTAAACATTCGTTTACCGAAGGGGTATGAAAAAAGAGCGAATAGTATCGCTAGGTATGTGGCAAAGCACCTGAGTGGTTCAGGGCTACAAGATATTTCAAGTCTCCACCTCGAGTCCCTGACTATTCCAAAGTTGCAGATAACGGATGGTGAATCTAACAGTGTTATTGCTCGACGGGTAGCGAGGGCAGTTGAATCGCAGATAGTGTCGGCGTCAGAAAATAGCGCTATGCATACCCGTGGTGGCGAGCAGCAGATTAAGAATAACAATCAACACAATAATCAGTCGGGGAGTGCATAAAATGCTAGTTAATCTAACCCGAGGAATATTGTTGGAATATGGGTTGTCATTGCCGCCACTCATTTTGCAGTTTGATTTTAATCCGCAAACTCTCTCACGAACGCGATCTATCAATATTACGACTGGAAATGCACCCGGTACGCGTGGCGGCTACGACTTCGCGCTACCAACAGAAACATCCCGTGTCGCACAAGGCGTTAGTGTTGAGCCTGAATCATTCAGCATCGATATTCTTTTAGATAAGTCCGACGTGATGGGCGATCCAAGTTTGCCGGGGCATGCCATTGCAAAGCAGTTTGGTATTGAGCCGGAGTTGGACACGCTACGCAGCATGGTTGAACCCAAAACTCAGGGGCCTGGCGGTATGCAAGTGCTCAGTGGATTGGGGTTAGGAGGGAGCCGAGCCTTTCAGCGAGATGAACACCCCTCTGTACTCTTGTTTATTTGGGGGACACACATTCTTCCGGTTTTCTTAACCAGCGTTCAGGTCGAAGAAGTCTCACATATGCCGTCGCTCATCCCATACCGAGCGAATGTCAGCCTCAGCATGCAAATTATCGAAGGGAATAACCCGTTCTATCAAGTGGAAAAAGTAAGGCAAATGGTTGGTGCAGCGTTAAATCTGGCGCAAGGTGTGTCGGCGACGTTTAGTAGCTAATTTAATATGTTTAATCACTTTAACTAAGGCTTAGCCCGCAAATATGCTGACTAAAAAATCTCGCTATAGAAACGCCAAAAAGTTTTCAGAGGACACTCAAGGAAACTCCATATTCCCTGGTGTTCGCGCTCGCAGGATTGGGCCTGCGACCGGTGTTATTGAACATGAGATTGCGGCAGGTGATCGGCTCGATATCTTGGCACGCCATTATTACAACGATGATAGGTTGTGGTGGCGAATTGTCGACGCCAACCCACAAATACACTTTGCGCAACACCTTCTTGATGATTCGATGGCTGGTAGCGTCATACTGATACCTAAGGTCAAAGAGTAACGATGGGGCTCTTGGATATATTCAGTGACGTCAAACGACAGCCAGCCGAATGTTTGATTGAGGTGGATGGTGAATCGATTGACGACTTGTATCCATCATTGGTTGAAGTCGAAGTGGAATCTAACCGAAGTGATTGGACAGTGGCCACCTTGATATTTGAGAGCCGGCGGATGGAAGACGGCACGTGGATTATTCAGGACGACGAACGAATTGCTGCCTGGAAACCAATCAAAATTGAAGCGGCGTTTGGCGAAGAAACAGAGGAAGTGATGCGCGGTTATATAAAAGAGGTCAGAGCAGAATACCCCGCAGATAAAGGCGGTGCAAAAGTCACTGTTACTTGTCAGGACCATTCCATTTTATTGGATAGGTTACAACGTGAAGAGCGCTGGGGCGCCGATGCGCCGACCACAGATGGTGTTATTGCAACAACCATTGCACAACGAAATGGATTGGTCGTCGCTGATTCGTTAGGTGAGGGCCAAACGGTCGAAGACCTCTTGCAAAATTCGACAGATGTTCACTTTCTCAAAGATCGAGCAGATGCAAGTGGCTACGAAATCATTTTTAGGCAGGGTGAAATGCATTTTGGTGAACGGCAGTTAACCGCCGCGCCCCAATCCACTATTAAAGTGTACGCCGGTCAAGACACAAATTGCATCAGCTTTTCGGTGCGTGAAGATGGGCACCAACCCGATAGTGTTTCTTACCAGATAGCGCCTGAACAGGGGGTTGAAGCAACATCGGTGGAGGTGCAACCCAATCTGCCGTTGTTAGGAAACACCCCAGCGAATAGCAGCAACTCGGGCCTGGAAAATTTTACCTGGCGTTTACGCAAGGAAGGCTTGAGCGACGATGTGCAAGCGGAAGCGGCCGCGCAACGAGCGGCGAATGATGCTGCAATGAAAATAAAGGCCGAAGGAGAGTTGGATGGCAGTTTGTATGGGCATGTATTACGTACAGGTGAGCCGGTTGGCGTCGATGGCGTAGGAGAAAAAAATAACGGCACCTACTATGTCGATTCCGTAACACACCGGTTCGATGTCGATGGGTATAAAGCGATGTTTCAGTTAAGCCGTAACGCCTATGGCGACAATTTGCCGGAAGAAGACAGTCCGTTAGCTGGGATTTTATGAATGAAAGCACATCTACTTGGCGAAAAAGTAGAGCAGAAAGCAGTCCTTAATATACAACGTATTTAGTGAATTTATGGATCAAGCCGCCAGACAAATAGCGCAACAGGTACAGAAACGATACTACGGAAAGTATCGAGGTTTTGTTGCAGACAATTTAGATCCAGAAAAAAGAGGTCGCATTAAAGTGCGTGTGCCTTCGCTTCTTGGCGACCAAGATACCGGATGGGCGTTGCCTTGCTCACCGTTTGGTGGGTTAGCGGATCAAGGTCTGTTTATGGTGCCAGAAATAGATTCGCAGATATGGGTAGAGTTTGAAGAAGGGAATTTAGACAAACCAATTTGGGTTGGGGTTTTTTGGCAACAAACCAGTGATACACCTAGTGAAGCCGCGATTGAGGAGCCTACGACGCGGATGATTAAAACCACTTCTGGTCACGTGTTGCAATTCGATGATAAGGCTGGTGAAGAACAATTCAGACTTTTTCATCCCGCAGGTAGTGAGCTGCTGGTTAATCCTGAAGGAACGGTGAGCTACACCGATGCGGGTGGATCCTCAATTACCCTTGATGCGGAATCCAACAGTATCGTAATTGAAGATAGTAACGGCAACACAACCACTATGGATAGCAGTGGAACAATCATCGAAGATTCCAACGGTAACAAAATCGAAATGGCAGCAGCGGGTATCACTGTCAAAGCGACAAAAATAGTGCTGAAAGGCGAGCAAGTAGAACTCGGTGGTGAAGGAGGAGAGCCATTGATAAAAGGTCAAACCTTTCTGTCGATGTACAACAGTCACACACATGTAGCGACGTCCATTGGCGCTCCTACGGCGCCGCCGGTACCACCATTAACACCCGCAGCGCTCACAATTAAAACCAAGGCTAACTAATAACCATGACTCGACTCAATAATTCGGACTTTATGACGTTTCCACTTTCGATTGGTGCAGATGGATCGAAAAATAGTAACCGGAGAGAGCATGTGCGTGAGCAAATAGAACAGGTGTTGTTTACACACCCTGGTGAGCGTTGGTTTCGTCCCGAGTTTGGCGTTGGAATTCGCGCTCTGGTATTCGAACCGAATGGGAACGCATTATGGGAGCTGACTAAGAAGCGCTTATTGGCATCCTTATCGGAAGCGCTACAGGGAGAGGTGAACCCCGCGAGTTTAGACGTCAGCGTAACTGGCGATGAAGAAAAACTTTTGGTCACTATCGCGTATACATTAGCAACTATTAATCATACTGAAAAATTAGAATTTGCCATTGGCAACTGAAGAAAAAACAACTGGGTAAACGATTAATTTTGCCCTGATTAAAACGACTAATGACTTGAATTACTACTATGGCTAACTCACCAGTACCGCTATTAGAGTTTGTTGAAGGATGCAGTGACTGTGGTCTGCGCACGGCAAGCTTACCATTGCCATTACCTAGTTTAGGTGATGACTTCGATTGGTTGGTGAGAGACTATGACGGCTTCCGTCTGTTTATGATGGAAGAGTTGTCTGCGAGATTTCCAGAGCGGCGCCGTTGGACTCCGGCGGATATGGAAGTTGTTATTGTTGAAGCCTTATCGGTCGTATTAGATCAACTATCCGATATGCTCGATCGGAGTCATGCGGAGGCTTTTCTAGAAACCGCAAGGCAACCTCAATCGGTGCGACGTTTACTGTCGTTAATTGGCTACGATGCTATCGCGCTAGCAGACCCTAAAGCAAAAATACCCGATGCAATACCCAGTATTGTGGAGACGGAAGTCGATATGCGTACGCGGCTGTTGGCTTTTCATACTGGTGTAGAGCGCTATGAGCCTGAGTATCAATTCGTTATCGCGCAACTAACGGCAACTCAACAGACCCGGCTTCAGAATTTTATTAGCGATCCGCATGCGTCAACGTTAGCAGACTTAACAGCAACACAAGCATTCTTAGACAAAGCGCCTGAATTAGTGCAGCGCATTCAGCACGACGCATTACATCAATATTGGTATCTCTATCCTCGTGCAATGGACGCCGCGCGAATGGCTGGGCCGCGTGCAGTGCATACTCAGCGTCGTATGGTGACAACGGCAGATTATGCTGATCGGCTAGCTGACCATCCTCTCGTGTTATTTGCTGAATCCTACAGCCGATGGACCGGGTCTTGGTCGACGGTCCAGGTGGCTTGCATGCTATTTTCGGCAATCGAGTTAGATACGGCGATCAATGAATCTACGTTGGGTGGGCCCAACGTGCTGGCTAGCTTACAGGCACAAGTTAACGAGTTTCATCGCCAGAGAAACCTGCCAGAAATCAATTGGGTGGCCGAGCCGACATCTCGCACAGTATTGCGTACGTACATCGATGCTTACCGTATGAGTGGACAAGAAGTCTTTGTGAGTGATGCGGAAAAAATTGGTATTAACATTTCATTATCCATTCGAATCTCTTCGCACTACTTTCAATCAGAAGTTCAACAAGCCGTATTCCACACTTTGGGAAGTCAGCTGGGCGGCTTCTTTGAGCCTGGGCGCTTGCGTTTTGGTCAGGATCTTTACGCGAGCGACATTGTTGAAATAATCATGGTGCTAGATGGCATTGAAGCCGTGTGCTTAAACCGTTTTAAGCGTGTTGGAAAACGTTTTACAGATCAGTCAGATAGTGGTCGTATCGAGTTGGCCGGATATCAAGTCGCTGTCTGTGACAATGTTGCCAGTAATCCTGCGATGGGCATCTTGCGGTTGGTGGTCCATGGGGGGCAGCGCGGATGAGTGAATTACTCGATAAAAAAGACCTCACTCGTTGGAACCGCGCTGGACTCGAACGTTTTCGATACGTCGATGGTAACGCGGTCACCTATTTAGAAACGCTCCGACTACTGATGAAGCAGGCGTTCACGGAATCTGGTGTCAATCAATGGTCAGCACTTGATACTGAGATACCTGTTCCATCTAATGAGACTGCAGCAGAGAAAAAATCGAGGTGGCAGGCACAATATAAAGCAGAGCGTCGCGATTATGCGTGGGAAATATTGCGAACCTACGCGCGAAGTACTCATGTACTAATGGAGTATGTTGATACTTATGCGAACGAGAATTTTCTGCGCACGGCGACAGAGTGGGAAAATGTCAAACGTTTGGTGGAAATGATCGATTACCACCCTAATCCTCCTGCGTCAGCAGAAACACCTATTGTACTGATTGCTAAAGAGGGGCTATCTGGAACAGTCGAAAAAGGCTTCGCTTTTAAAAACAAACCGGTTGATGGGAGTAAGCCCGCTATTTTTGAAACGCTGTCCGATATTGATGTGGATGTTGCGTTAAATACGTTAAAAGCGAAAGACTGGAATAAATCACAAAACCTTTTTACTTACGACGCTACATCACGAAGTGCAACATTTGAGTTAGCAGAGCCTACCGAGAATGTCTCGGTGGGAACTCTGGGTGTGTTAGTTATCGAGCCTGAGGACGATGATTCCTTCGGCATTGCGGTCACCGTAACCGAGGTGGCTGATACCCAATTAACGCTCTATGGTGAAATGTTATATACCTCAATACCCAGCAGCTTAACAGACTTTCAAGTGCGTTTGCTTTTAAAGCCGGAAGAAAAACGTGAACCCTTGATAAGTGGAAGCCAGGTCATCGAACTTAGTGAAGGGCACGGATTAGGTATCGGTGCTGTTATTAGTTGGTATGCTAGTGGATGGAAAGTGGCGAAGGTGCTCGATTTAGAGGGGAATCGCGTTCGTCTGTCCAGCAATGCGCCATATATTGGCGAAGAAATCTATACCGCAGATTTTGCTGTAAAAGACTACCACTCCTTCCCGAGTGGATCTGAATACGGGATTATTCTACCCACACACCGCGATAATTTACGGAAAAATAATGCTCTGTGGGATCAAAACTTAAATTCGGTTAGCGATTCAAACCACAATCATGGTACCTATGGGTATGAGTTGGACTTTTTCGCGTCCAGCACAAGAGATCGTTTGTACTATGTGCCGGAGCGTGAACCAGTAGCAACGGTTACCGACCGAAATATACAAGATTGGACTTTTACGGGGAAATCGAAAAAATTTAAGAGTGGCGATTGGTTGGTCGCTCAAAATGACAGCTTAGGGAATGCTTATCGAGCAACACAGATTGAAGAAATAATCGAACATAGCGATAGCTTTGACATTGTACCGGATAGAACCGTCACCAATGTTGAAGTGGTGCATGGACTTTTTTCTGTTGAACTCAAACCCAAAGACTACGATAAAAACCACCAGCCCATATTTTTAACGGATAGTGTTTATCGTTCAGACGTTAACAGCACTATCCCGCTTGACTTTGATAGCTATTCCGATTTGCTGGCACCTGGGCGACAAATAATGTTGGTGGGCAAGCTAAGTGCTTTGGCACTCACAGTCAAAGCAGTTGATACAGATAATGAATTACTTGTGGTCGAGCCAGCAATTCCGGGAAGTGAAAAGAGCTCAACAGGAGAAACAGATAACTTTACCCGATACGACAGTGTGTTGTATGCCAATGTGGTGAACTCCGGACATGGTGAAACACACAACAAAATAATATTGGGATCTGGCGATGCGACCAAAACTAATCAATCATTTCACCTTGATGTAAATGATATCAGCTTTGTTGCTGATTCGAAGTTCAGCTCAGGCGTCCGAGCAGATCTGGCCGTCAAAGTAGATAACCGTACTTACACCCAAGTGAGTACGCTCATTGATTCAGAACCCGAAGATCCACACTTCGTTGTTCAAATGCGAGAAGACTCTACTCTCGATATCGAGTTTGGTGATGGCACCTTGGGGCGTCGTTTGCCCAGCGGGACCAATAATATTGTTGTCGTTTACAGAACTGGAACAGGCTTGGCGGGAAATTTATCCGCTTACAGTTTAGAAAAGACAGTAAAACCACACTATTTAATTGAAAGTGTGGCCCAGCCAATTCTCGCGTCCGGCGGGAATGACATGGAATCTGCTGAGTCTATGCGCGAGCATGCGCCGTCTAGTGTGTTGACGTTAGAGCGAGCTGTATCGGTAACGGATTTTTCAAATCTGGCCCAGGCGAACAGTAGTGTATGGCAGGCAAAAGCCGTTATGCAGCAGCCAACGCTTTCACGAAGTAATAAAGTCAATGTGGCAATTGTTCCCGCCGGCGGAGGCGACTTGGGAAGCTTATCAGAGACTATTGCCGGTACGCTAAACGAACATTGTTTACCTGGCGTGAGCGTCACTGTGTTGCGCTACCAAGCCATACTGCTTGCACTCACGATTATCGTTAATGTTAAAACCGATGAATACGATATTGATGAAGTAGAACTAGCCGTTAAGCAAAAAATAGCAACGGATTTTAGTTTGAAAAATGCATCACTTGGCAAACCGTTTTATCGAAGCCAAATTATTCAGTCGGTCGAATCGGTCACAGGTGTTGAAAATTGCCAGTGTCAAATACTAGAGAGTTTTATCGATGAGTCTGGTGCGACGGTAACGCCAGATTCCGTCGCGCTTAGCCTAAACGGCTATGTAAAGCGAATATCGCCTAGTTGGAATCAGTTGGTTTATTTTGAGTCAAGCACGTCAGCGCTCAATCTGACGATGCAAACGTTCGTCCCTTAACGTGCGTTCAATTCGATAAACATAATGTGTTGTATCAATTTTTAAAAAGGGTTTAACCCAATGGCGCTTAAATACTATGCCTAATCAAGCAGATCAGTTGTACGACATCGTGCCGGCATTGTATCGCAATCGCGATAATGGTGATCTGCACAAATATTTTCGAGGAACGGGTTCTTTACTGGATCAAGTCTTAGCTACCCTCCATCAAAAGCAAGCGGATAACTTTCCAGACAGCCCTCTTGATGGAAGTTTATCGAGTCAAGAATGGCTACTGCCGTATTTTGCTGATCTGCTCGATGTGAAGCTGGTGTCGCCATTAGCAAAAGGTAAGCGAGAAGAGATTGCCAATGCGGTTCGGTGGCGACAAAGCAAAGGAACGCTCCAAGTCATTGAAGATATTGCGGAAGCCATTGGGCAGCTTGAAATTATCATTCAAGAAGGCTGGCAGCGCGTGGCGGTAACGCCACGACTCAACCTGCCAGAAATTCCTGCGACTGCTTATGGCTACAGCCAGGATGCCCCCGACGAACCGCCATCAATGGCGGCGAAACATCCTGGTTTACCCGCCGTAACACCAGACTTTCGTTGCCCGTCTGGTGCCGTAAGTTCGACAACGGCCAACCCGGCCGCGCAACAAACAACTGTTGATGGCGAAACAAGCGTGTGGCGGCAAAGCAGTTTTCATGGCGCGCCTTGCCATCCCGACCAATTTGATGATGTATCTCCACGGACCGTCGATTTTCGCACGTCAAATTGGCGCCAGGGCCACTATCATCCCGACAAAATAATGCTCTACATGGTACCGCCAGCCGGTTTTTTTCAAACGAATATTGTGAGCGTTAATTGGAGTGAGGAACCTAGCGATGCGTTTCTGTCTGTTATTGACGTAATCGAAGAGGAAGGAAAAACAATTTTCCGCAACAAAACCTTTGGCACCGATGATTTTACGCCTGTCCGTGTGAGAAAAGTGATTAAGTTGGGGCAAGTTGATGATGGAGTAGGAGACGCAGACTTTTACACCTGGCGATTTGAAGGTCTGGTGCTAGAGAATACTGTCGAAGCAGATTCCGGGCGAGTGGAGCTAGAGGCCTGCGCTGTTCGCAAAATCGAAGTGCACAGTATTGATGACGAATTACCTGTTATATCAGCGAAAAACTGTTTAATAAAGCGCCTGCAAGCAGCGCGTTCATTATCTCAGCTTGAATACTGCACATTGTTGGATAAGGTCGTCAGTGAAGTCATCAATGCGTCCGATTGTATCTTTCTCAATATCATCAAAAAAGATCACCCCTCCGATGCGCCACCTGAAGATGGTTGTATACGTTATTCCTCGGTGCCATTAAGTCAGGCTAAAGGTGGAATGTCTTTCTCAAAAATAACCAGAGATAAACCGACGTTTTTTGCTGAGTCATTTGGCGAAAGAAGTTGCGCCGTTCTCCATCCCGCGACATCTACAGCGATCCGTTATGGCAGTGCTGATGGTGGTGAGATGGGCGCATTTCACTTCCAATATTTAAGCTTGTTACCTGAAGCAGTGGCTAACAAGTTGGTGGACTATCTGCCGCTCGGATTAGAAGCCGTTGTTATACCAGACGAAGGATTGACTGAACTCTTGACCATATAAGCACACAGCTGCTTAAACAATTACTTGGGACTCCACTTAGGATTAGAAACGAGCAGACCTAATGAAAACACAAATTTCTCGCAACAGTTTTGATGCACAAAAACGATATTCCGGCGTATACCAACAAATGGGGCGGATGCTAACCGATGCAGATTGGAATGAATTTTCGGATTTAGCAAAAAATCGTTTAGCAGAAGCCATAACCGACATCATTGGCAGTGGCACCCCTCGTGATAGAGGGATTGTCGCTGTTAACGAAAACCCCGATGGCTCCGAGTCATATACGTTGCAATGGGGATATGCCTATGTTGACGGAATTCAGGCGCAAGTAAGGCCGTACCCCCAAGCCACATTAGCTGATGCCACCGGCGTGGCATTGGAATACGAACATCAAGATGACTTTCCTCTCGCACCAGTGCCATCTGGTAGTCATCGTTTATATTTGGATGTCTGGGAACGAACCATTTTATCGATAGAAGATGCCGACTTGCTCGATGCTGGTTTGCATGGAGCAGATACGTGTACCCGTACCCAAACCATGGCCCAAGTGAAATGGTGTGAGGTAGATGTTAACCCGGAAGATCCCGATGTAAACCCGCCTATTGGCAATGCTCTGCTGACCCTTGAGGTACGTCAGGGGAGCACCGAGCCTGATCCATGTGATCCTTGTGCAGATGAAATTGCACTGCAAGACGACATAGGCAATTACCTTTTTCGTATTGAAGCACACGACGTCATTTATGATAGCGACGGCAATCCAGAACGTATCACGCTTAAGTGGTCGAGCGAAAACGCAGGTGAGCAATATGGCATTGGCGAATTACCTCTAGGCTTTGCTAGTAGCAACTGGGCTTACGAGTTTTTTGATGGCGAGGCTGACCGTTATGCGACCGAAAAACATTTGGGAAAACATTTAGCCTCGGGGTTTAATCCAGAGCGTGGCACGTTAACCAAGGGTTATCCAGATGCTGAGCCTACAGGGTTTGAGCTGGTACGGCGTTGGGATGGTTTTTGTACGTTAGAAAAAAACGGAACGACATGGAATTTAGTGTCAGATAGTGGTTTTGATCGGGGTGCCGATATGGCATCCACGTCGTCAGCTGATGCTCACGGTCATGTGAGTGAAGGTGCCAGTGTCACGTTAAACTTGAATGCTTTAACAGCGATACTCGACATTGCCGATTGGCAAATGCTGGCCGGCGACTATTGGCAAGCAGATGTTCGCCAAGCCATTCATGTCGCAGGCTCAATATTATTGGCCGATGAGCTTCCTCATGGCATTCTCCATCACTATTTGGCTTTGGGCACTGTTTCTGACGGGGAATTTACACCCTACGATGCACCGGAGTGTAAACGTTTCAACTTTCCTCCTTTAACCGATATTAAAGCAAGCGACGTGTGCTACGACAACGGCGCATGCGAAATGCCCAACGTAAATACCGTGCAAGATGCGTTGGACCATCTATGTCAAGAACGGGATCTTCGCTGGCATAACAAGCATTTACATGGCTGGGGTATTGTTTGTGGTCTCGTGGCGGAGTGCTGTCCTAACCACTCAGAAAACGCTTCGTCTGAAGGAGCTGGCACTTCAGATGAGAACGAAGCATCCGACAACGGCTTCGATAGCCGCCGCAGTGTTTGCGTCACGCCAGGTTACGCCCTTACTTGTGAAGGTGAAGACATTGTTCTCGATAGCCAGCAGCAAGTTGATGTATTAGCTCAAATCTTGGCGTTAGAAGAATCCGGGCAAACCGTGCTGACGAACGGCAATGGTACCGTGTGTTTACGTGTTGATATAGGCGCAAATGGCAAGCCTGCTTTGACCATCGAACCCTATGATTCATCACGCCATAAAAATAACTTATTTGATGGCACATTGCTGATGGACTTCTTTCAGCACTGCATCATGGATTTGGTTACAGCGGTTCAAAACGAGTTTCGTTTTCTAAATGCTGAGGAAATAGAAGAAATTGAAGGTGGTGCAACAGGCTTGGTTTCTGTGCAGCGCCGAAAATTCACAAGTATCATAAATCTGTTAATACAAGTATTTAATGCAGACAATGGTGGTTATGTTTTCCTCTCGCTGAAAGAACATAATATTCTGAAAGACTTCTACCTTCAGCTGCAAGAGCTTTTACGGAGCAAAACCTTTTGCGCAATGTTTGAGGGTGATGAGTTTCCTGAATACCCGTTCCGCGAAACAGGGATGACTACAATATTCGGTAAGAATCTCCATACTCGAGTTCAGTTACATCCCAACGGCCGTTACCTCTACAGCTACAACGGTGTTGATAATACCATCAATGTTTATGAGCTAGAAAAACGAGAACTCGTTAAGGTGTTGGAGATGCCTTCAGCCGAGGGCGCGCAAATTAGTTCGTTAGCGATATCGCCAAGCGGCGATTTACTGTATGCCGCTGCGAGTGTGCGTGGCGTTGATACTGTATTTGGTGTGGCCCGAATCGAGGATGATTATCGTTGGGAAGAGATGACTATCCTTTGCGATATCACGTTGAGCGAAATGGTCGTCTCTCCAACAGATGAGGGGTTGATCTACGGCATTGGTATAGGCAAAGGCCTGTTCTATCTTCGGCCTCAATTACTCTTTGCCGATGTGAAACCTCAACCAGCACCAACCTACAGCTTTAATGCCGTAGGTCATTTGAAACTGGATTTTAATGAAGGTAATGCTTACTGCACCGCGAGCGGGAGTGATACGGGGTCTGATTACTATGACAGGATTGTACAATGTGATTTAAGAGGTACTGGTGAAAATCTACCGGTTACCACCAGTCTCATGCTGCAAGGATTCGCAGGGGAATCCTTAATCGGTCGTGATGGTATCGAGATTAATCCCGCACGCGTAGCTGAGGATAAACGGGTCTATGTCATCGTAGAGGCGAACGATAATCAAAAATACTTAGCAACGTTCTCGAGACCTTTCGAAAACGGAGCTGGCAAGCTGCAAAACATGGTCGCTATTGAAAATACTCAGGTGTGTTTAGCGTTTCATGAAGAGCGGAATCAGTTGGCGTTAGGCCTAGAAGACGGTTATCGGTTGCAGTTATTTGAATACAATGGATCAAGTAGTAACTTTTTCCGGACGCCAGTACAAATCCAACCGACCGATATGGTTGTGAACAGGGAGACAGGTGAGACCTATGTGCTCAATTACGTGAGTAATACGATAAGCCTAATTCCCAGCGAAGAACTTTCCGTACCACCTGAATTTCTAGAGCGTTTAGCCAATTACCGTATGGCGATACTCATGGCGTTTTATAGTCTGGTTGGCAATATCCTACAGTATTTAAAAGATTGCTTTTGTCATCACTTATTAGTCAAGTGTCCGAGTTGCGACGATGACAATGTGATCTATCTCGCGACAGTAGAAATCCGTGAAAATGAAGTTTATAAAATATGTAACTTCGACAAGCGCAAGTACGTGAAGTCATTTCCGACAGTCGACTATTGGATGTCACTGGTGCCTATCATGCCGTTGATTAAAACAGCGGTGAGCAAGGTGTGTTGTTCAATCATTCCAAATATATTTGATAAATATGCCGACACTGTCGTTCGTTCACCGAAACAATCGGCTGGGCAGAATGCAGCAGGTAATAACAGCGTCAAAGCTCAACAAGCCCGCCAGGTGATGCAGGTTGTACAAACCACTGATACTAAAGCTATTTGGCGAAATCAAACCAATAGTATCAACCTGGTAACCCAGCTCGGTGGCGATCGTGTCAGTAATTTTATTGATGTAAATCGTACCAATCAGACGGGCGTAGGAAAGCAAGCGCTGCTTCAAGCTGATGTCGATCAAGCGGTTGTAGAGTTAGAGAAGAATAATATTACCGTTTCCAGCGTTGAAGAGTACGACCCCAATAAAGCGAACGTCTATTTGGCTGAATACAATAAAGCGCCGCCGCGTATCGATCCTGGGAGTGAGGTCATCTTGATTAAAAAAGGTGATCGAGTGATGTACTACGCACCGAAACAGACTACAAGATCGGCGACTAGTGTTGATTTCACAAGTGTGGAAATTTCAGAAACCTTGAAAGGTGAGTTAGTGGCATTAGAGCAGCGTAAAACAGCGCTGTCCGATATGACACACCTTGAGGCTGAACTTGCGCAGGCTGAAGCTCGACGCAACAGTTTGTCTGAAACAGAATCGTTAAAAGCTGAATTGGCTGACTTGCAGAGCCAGAAAGCGAGCATGGAAGCAGAGTTGGCTGGCATAAAATCAGAATTCAGTAGTATTCAAAATACTCGCACCCAAGAAGAAGCAATGCTGACACAAATTAAGGCTGAGCGAGAAGCGTTGGCGGCTGATTTATCGGGTCTTAGTCAGAACCTAAAAGATATGGATGCCATGCGTAAAGAGTTAGCGGTCGAAGTCAACAAAACGAGGCCAGTGGCTGATTTGGCAGAAGTTGATACACAAACCGATGCGCTTTTAAAAGAGGCAGGTATTCGAACGATAGACGAGCTAGCTAAAGCCAGCGAGTCTAGCCTGGCATTAAATAGCGATGCTGATGTGCAAAAAATGAAATTAGCCATTGACGCAGCCAAAAACAAGTTGAGCCTGTTACCTTAACGGAGAAAAACGGGTGTTGATAACGCAATTGAGCGAGATGTATATATCACCCGCGTTAGATCCAGATGACAAGGCTCCAAATGATAAATCTTCGTATGACAGATAGGGTGGCTAGAACGTTGCGGATTGTGCGCTGAAGCGTTCAGTTTTGCTGTAAAAGAAGCAGTAATAAGCGTCTCAATGTCGATAGTGTACTTGGGCAAAATCACAGGTTCGGGTTGAAATAGACTTATGCATTATGGGCAAACTAATTGGTTCAAGCCGGCAACTGCATTACGCAAAAACAAACCTGCAGCCGACATAAATAGTCCAGAGCAGCATGATGCCGTTCGTGAAGTTATTGCGGATTCCACATCAGGTAAAGTGCAACCTAAATTAGCCATTAGTCAGCCCACAGACCCCAGTGAACAGCAGGCCGATCGGGTTGCTGAGGCTGTTGTAAGTAATCGAGACCAGTCGAGTGCGCAAAATACGCAAATCAACCGTACCGAAATGCCTAAGGGACCACGCATAGATCGAGTGTGTAATGAATGTGAGGAAGAGCTTCATAGAAAGCCAAATGGCGTAAGTACCCCAAGTCCTACTTCTGCCCCTCAGATGGGCACTGGTGAGCCTATTCCCGATAATCTAAAACGTTATTTTGAACCGCGTTTTGGTGCAGATTTTAGTCAAGTTAGATTGCATCGTGATAGCGGGACGGCAGATTATGCTAGTTCCATTAACGCACGTGCATTTACTTATGGGAATCATATTGGTTTTGCAAATGGTCAATTCGGTGAGGATACACAGGGAAAAAAACTATTAGCACATGAACTAACCCATGTTATTCAACAAAATAAGCTAGGCTCACGCCCGCCAATATCTTCGGAGTCGAACCAGACTTTGAACCGAAGTGTATCAAGTAGCTCCTTGTGTCCTGACGGTGTTAATGGTGCACCACCTAGCGCTGAAATATTTATTACCTTGACAGAAATGTTGGTGAGTAGCTCGATTACCATGGCGAATCTGCGACTTACATTTGATATTCAAGCGCTAGAATCGGGTAATCGGCCGACAAACTCTAAAAGCTTCAACGCCTATCTTTTACGTTTTGGATTGCCTGAACAATTAGACAACGGGAAATATAAAGAGCGATTTTCTGGCAGCCAGTTTGATACCGAGGACGAAGCAATATTGTCGGAGCTGAGAACAATTAAAGCCCGGCTAACCCGCATACAACGCTTCTTTGACCGGTCTATTCGTTATTTATGCACTAGTGATACCGCAAATACCCGGGTAGGAAGTTGCAATGACTCCTGTGACGGTGCTTTTGCTTGGGTGTGTACCAGCGGAGGTGCGCCAAGAACCATCGTGCTATGTCCAGCTTTTTGGTCTATGTCAGCACAAGATCGCGCTATCGGATTAATACACGAAGTGTCGCATTTACTATTTGGTTTTGGCGACCCTTCAGGGGCCTCGATGACAACCAGCCTTCGCGGTAGAAACCCTGTGTGTTATTCGGGGTTTGTTGCGTCTACATCGGATCAAAACCCGCCTGATCCAGATTGTCCCGTATTACCACTACCAGGCGCTACGTCCGAAACGGAGCAACCCGGTCCAGCAGTTCAACCGAAACTGACTATAGGTGACGCGAATAGCCCGCAAGAAAAGCAAGCTGATCTTGTCGCCGACGCAGTTGTGGGAAATTCAGTATTTAATTCACCAGTGACGCAACACATTGATGGAATAACTATTCATCGGCTATGCGATGAATGTGAAGAAGAACTACATCGTCAACCAACAACCGGGAAGCATGGCAATTCGAAAGCCGAAGCTGGATCACCTCCTTTAACGGGGGGACGACCTATGTCTACTTCAACACGGCAATTTTTTGAACCGCGTTTTAGGCATGATTTTTCCCAGGTGAAAATCCATGATAACCCTGCTGTTCATCAGTACGCAGCGTCAATCAACGCAAAAGCATTTACGTATAAAAATAATATTGGTTTTGGCCAAGGCCAAAATAGGGATGATGATGCGGGTAAAACATTGCTCGCCCATGAATTAACGCATGTCATTCAACAAAATTCTGCGGGTAATCTTATTCAACGGCAAGATGTTGCGGAAGCAGCAGCACCAGAGTCTACTGATGAACATGATAGTGATCTGGCCCGTGGAGAGATGCGCATTCGTAGGGAAAATTCAGGTGCTTGGGTTTATACCTTTAATCGTGAAGATGTGAGAACGTGGGACGACCCTGAGATTGCCGTTTTTCGTGTTTATATGGAACACGCTTTCCATGGTATGACGCAGATAGTTGTGGATGCTTGGCTCGCTGATAATCGCGGTGGAGCGGGGCTGAGAATTAGTGGTGGAATTGATCCAAGAGACGAGCAATATGGTTCACGTCCTTTGTCCGTGCGTGTGGTCTTGCCGTTTCACCAATCGGTTATTTCTTGGTTGGAGACACATTACTCGACAATCGTTCCGGTTGATGTTGATGGCGGGGTAGTTGCTATTCCGCCTGAGTCCGTAGCGATAGGTGGAGGGGTAACGGTCGAAGGTGGCGCTAATCCCGACGCACCAGGTACAGAACAAGCAAATGCAGAAGGCACGCGAACACCTTTAAGGCCCGATCACTCGGTCATGGAGGGTGATACGGAATTAAGTGTACTTTATTTACTGTTAATGGAGCATTTTACTAGCCTGACCGTTACCGATGAAATGCGAGGCATGGCCTCAAATGGGCTTACACCAGATGAGCTGCAAGCGATCATTGGTGATGACTCATTACGTGAAATGTTAACAATGTTATTCACCCAAGGTTGGGTGGAGTTCCAGCGGGCCGGTGGTGAGCAAGTCGATATTTTTGGGTCGTTAATCGAGCGAATTATAGAACAATTCACTCGGGGCAATGTTAATGCGCAATCAAATTTATTGCGTATTGGTTTTGGCATTCCTGAGCGAAATATCTTAGGCATCGCTCATCGAAATAACGGCATGCTACTTTACGATGATCTTGGCTTACCGTTGCGTGGTATTTCAGGTATCGCTTGGCGGGATCATGGCTTTGTCGGTTTTGCGGTAACTGAAGATACTACCCGCGAAGCGATGGAATCTGATGAGACCATGAGTCGTGATGAAGCAATTGACCGCTTAGTTGGAAATTTATTTGCGCAGGCTTTAGGTACGCACGAAAGTGCAATGGTAGCTCAGGGCGTCGATGCAGCGATGAGGCATATCGACGAAGTGAAAGTACGTGTCGAGCGGGGTTTACTGCCAGAAGTTATCGATACTATCGAAGAGACAATCGGAGTCCTAATATTTTTCATGGTGGGGCATGCATTTTCTCGGTCTCTTATCTCACGAGGTGGTTTTGCTGCATTGGTTGGTGTTGGGTTAGAGGTCGCGCTGCGTGCTGCAGGGTACATCTTTGGCGTGCAATTCTTATCGGATTCTTGGGAGGCGTTGCGAGAGTCTGCATTTCATCTAAGTCGAGTGCGGGAAGATGAAGAGGGGAACCTCACTGCATTATCGGAAGTGCATTTGGATCAAGCTGCAGCACCCGTCAGGCAGCTAATTAATTTAACCGCTGCGGCTATGACATTTGGTGTCTTCGCGCGAGTAGTGCGCGGTGTACGTAATGGCCGTCGGGCGCGCTGGGGAAGGCAAAGAGGCCGGTTAGGCGATTGGCGAAGTAGTACTTTAGCGCTGCGCCTAATGTTGGAGGTTGGGCGAGGTGTTAGGGAAGGCACTCAGCTTGAGTCTGGGTATGGTGGCACGACAGTTGAAGCTCCACGGGTAGAGGCGCCTTCGGCAGAAGTGCCTCAGATGGAAACTCCCCAAGTCGAAGCGCCACGCGTTGAAGCCCCGGCAGCTGAGGCTGCGCCAGTCGAAACACCCAGAGTAGAAACACCAGCGACTGAAACTACTGCGCCCGAATTATCAGCACGAGCCCGTGCAGCGAGAGCTAGAACCGGCGATGGTTTGGTTCGATTGTTTTTGGCTGAGCCAGAAACCTTCGATGCGAACAGTTTAACTCCTCAACAGCGACAAGCGATGCTTGAAGCATTTATGCGAAACCCTGATGCGTATGTTGAAGCGGCAGAGACCGAGATAGGGGATTCGTTGTTGTCTCGCTTGGTTGCCGAAATGAGAGGAGAAACTACTAGCGAGCCTTCTGCTGAAGTACCTGCCGAACCACGTTTAGAAAGTTCCGAAGCGCCATCGGCAGCGGATGCCAATCCTGTTGCTGAAAGCGCTTATCCTCAAGCCGCTCCTGAAATACCTGTTGAAGTTCCAGTGCTAGATCCTGCCACACAAGTTACGGTTAATACGCGCAGTAATATTTATTACCCTCCAGGCGTGAGATATCACGGGTCGACGGGTAGATACTGGGAGTCAATGACTCTTGCGGAAGCTGAAGCACGTGGGGCGAGAGCAACTCGCCTCCAGCCGACGCGTGCAGCGCCGCCCTCCGGCGTTTATGAAGTTGAGAGGCCTTCAGAGGGGTTAGCACGTGTTGTTTTGAGAGCTTGGCTTGGTCGAAGAGAGGCGCGGGCAGGTTTAGAGCGATTAATGTTCAGTGCTGGCGAGTACGCGGTTCAAATTATCCAAGGTTGGCAACGCGCTCATGCGAGTGGTGCCGGAGTTGGTGCAGAAAGCGGAAGAGGAATTCGTTTAGCCCCAGAATTTGTTAATCAGATTTTACAAAATCGAGGGATAGAACGTTTCTTGCGTCGGTTGAGAGATCAAGCATTTGAAAATAATGGTCAGGTGCATGTGACCACTATTGTAGAAACCCACCCATTAACTTTAAGGCTTCGTTCGATTACGTATCGTATCGAAATGCTAACTGAATCCGGACGCATGGAGACGCTGGGTGATGTCACCATCGATGTGACGCCGGAAGGTCATTCTACGGGTAGCGTACGGGCAGCAGGATCGGATGCGTATGCATCAACACCAACCTATGATGTAAATGGTAACGTTGTTGAAGGAGGCGGTAACTAAACCGCGCATTTGTTTGTGGCAATTATGACTGCTAATTCAAAAGATAGATAAAGTGGAAGCGTCGCTAAAAACTCCCAAAGCTACGCAACCCAAAAAAGCGACTGCTGTTAAAAAAAGTCGACGATCACGTCTGTCTGATCATAATGAAAACGTTGTCTCTATTCTTAAAAGTGCCAATATAAAAGTTGGCCAGCCGGACGATCATCTAGAGAAAGAGGCGGATAGAATTGCTGAGCAGGTTATTAGTCATGCTGTTCATGAAAGATCCGTTGGTTATTCCGGTGCACATAGCGATACCGGTCTAGGCAACAACAAGGCGGCTAAAAAAACGCAGCAGGAAAGTTACAAATTACCGCCGAGCTCCTCTCAAACGTCTGATTCAACCACGTCGATACATTCTGCATCCGGTCACCAAAAATCTTCACAGACACGAGTCAAACCGCCATCACTGCAAAATACCTTGGTAAGCGTGCAACGAGTCTGCTCTCAGTGTGAAGAAGAAGTACAGCTAAAAAAGGATGAGTTTCGGGACGATGTATACGAAAGTAGTTCACATCGGGATAAGTCACACACTATTGGGTATCACCATACACAAGGGATAGCGGAGGGTATTCGAACCATTCGACACGGAGGTCATAAACTACAAGACCCTGAATTTTATCAGCAACGTATGGGGTATGATTTTTCTAATGTGCGTATCCATACAGATGAAAAAGCAAACCGTTTAGCACAACAGCTTGGAGCGAAAGCGTTTACGTATGGCAATCACATTGTCTTTGCAAACGGGCGCTATGTTCCTGGTAGTGTCGACGGTAAAAAATTACTCGCCCATGAGCTTGCTCATACTATCCAGCAGGGTGCGGTAAAAAATGCTATTCAACATCATGACCTATCTGCCTCGGCGTCAACATCCGCCCCAATTCGTGTGTCGCCTGCATCGCCCGATGTGCAGGCCGATTTAGAAGACGATGTATTGGATCTGTGGGATAGCGGTGTTAATTATGTTTCTGATAAGGCATCTAGCGCGGGAGACGCACTGGTATCTGGTGCCCGAGCAGTTGGGCGAGGCGTGGCCCGCGGTGCAGAATATGTCGGTGATCTAGCTGTAGATGCCTACGAAAGTACCCGCGACTTTGTGCTCGATTATCTAGAGGAGTTTGCCCCTGAGCTATTGTCGTTTATGCGTGGGGATATCGTTGGAACGATTAAAGACAAAATTATTGCTGGTTTGGATCATTTATTTAATGGTTTTGGCTCTAAAATTCAAACCGAAGGCCTCGTCCCTGCATTGACCAGTGTGTTTGGAGAATTTACGGGCACCGTTAAACAAATTGCCACGGATTTATCGGCGGGTAACTGCGAATCATTATTTGAGGCCATGCGGTCAATCAAAGGCTTCGGGGAAAAACTACTAGGCCCTGCATTCGATGACTTGCGTGCAATGCTGGGCATGGCAGGAGATTTTTTTGGAGACCTCTGGAATGACTACGGGCAACCCGCCTGGAAGGCAATAGAACAGCTGGCGGGTGGGGCATGGACATGGGTTTCTGATACCGCGACCTGGTTATGGAATCAAACGGCTGGTTTGCGCAGCATGGCCAGCTATATCTGGGAAGAGTATAAACGACTATTTAATGTCGCTTGGACAGAAACAGGCGATCTTCTTACGTGGCTAAAAGATAAGGCTGCTGAAGCGTGGGAAGACATCAAAGAATTTTTGGGACCGGCGTTATTACCGTTACAAGTTATAGCGGGAATTTTTGCGCTATTCACGCCGATGGCCCCAGTGGTCGTTATTGGCGTCGGCGTGCCAATGTTATGGCAAGCCGTGAATTGGGTGGTCGATAACTGGAACGAGCTAGAGGTTGTGGTTACCGCCAAAGAAATTTTAGCGACCTACATTTTGCCTACTCTTCACGTGGGTCTTGAAACACTCCAATTATTGTTGTCCTCAGCATCGACTTGGTTAACGGCACAGGCGGCAGCAATAAACGCAGCTGTTACCAATGCGCTAACTGCGATTGGTGCGATGCCAGTACTACGAGCACTGGCTGGCATGTTCCGCACATTGGCCGACGCTGTAAGCGCTGCCTTTACGTGGGTTGCCGATACATTTGTCGGCATTCTCACCGATATAAAAGACTTGGTATTGTCATACAGACACATCATATCGCCACTGATGGTGCTGCTGGCCGCCGTAATAATGTTTCCATTGAACCCGTGGATTCTCACCATTGTCTTAACAGGTTGGGCTTGGCGTATTCTCCCAGATTGTTTCAAACCGCCGATTATTAATTCGTGGCTAGATACGGCTATTTGGTTCGTTGGAGCCATGCCAGACTTTGACATGTTTGGCCCCGCATGGCCGCAAGCCAAAGAAAAAATTATCGAAGCATTAAATAGCCTGCGAGAAATGTCACCAGATGCGAAGATCGAAGGTGCCAATCGAATCGCAAAAATGATGACAGGTGAAGACTTTACCTGGATCGCCAATTTAGTCCGCGCCGCGTGGCAAATGCCCGATCATTTTATCGGTAAGGTCGAAGAGGAATTAGTCGGGCAAGATTTAAACCAACCACTACCGATAGAACGTTTACCCGAAGATGCGTTAGAGGCAGACAGTGGACAATCTATTGATGATGCTCTGGGGTTATTGGGTAAAGATAACCTTACTGATGACGATGTTGTTGTGGATCCTGTCGCTATATCGAGTTGGGATCCTGAGCTGTTGCATGAACTGAATGTACCTGATGGAGGTGAGGTGTCTATTGGCGCCGGAATGCCGGAAGATATCGCTTCACCCCAAGGCGTGGCTGATGAACTAAGCCAGAACGAAATGGGCGATGAAAGCAATGGCGGTGTGATGCCGGAGGTATTCCAACCTATACCTGAAGATCCAGAGGAACAGTTAACCTACCTTGCTAATCAGCCAACAGATATTAGTTGCGACGATAAAGAAAAAACCGAAGAACCGGCGACCGCTCAAGAAGTGCCTGCTGCTGCAAGGCAATTTGGCCCCTTCACCGCGATGCAGCGCTTTAGTTATTTAATGAGCCAAATGGGCAAGGGAATTAGCAAGTGGTTCAACTGCAACAAACACTGGTTGATACCAACACTCATTATTGCCATTGTGGCGCTAATAGTCGTGATTGTGGCAACCGAAGGTGCGGCCCTGGGTGTCTTAGCGTCCGTGATGGAAATTGTCGCCGCCATATTGATCGGTGTTTCCCTAGTTCGCATGACCGCCTGGGTTGGGCAGTACATTGGTTTAGGTATTGCCGGTAAAGTGGCTAGCTCGTCTAAGGCCTTAGCTAAAGCGCTTGCGATTGGCAGTATTGAACTCGTTTTTGCATTGATGTTTAGTCTTGGTCCCATCGTGAAATCCGCTCGAGCAGGTTTCAAAGCGGCGCGGGCGGCAGGTAAAGGCGTCACGCGTGCGGTCGGGGCTGGTGCTCGCTCTAGTGCTCGGGCGACAGGCAAAGCGGCGAAATCAGCATTTGTGCCAAGCTTCGAAGCGACAGCAAAAGTGGGCGGCGCGCTTGGTCGCAGTGCGGCAAATGGTGCGCGCAATATGCGACGTGTCGGTGGTGCAATAATTCGCAATGGCCGCCTAGTCGTCAACGGAGTACAGGATGGTTTAACTGCTGGTATTAGAAACTTGCGACAGTTTAGGCAAAGTCTAAGCCGTTTACGATTCAATGGTTTTTCCGTGTCTCGCGAAGGGTATATGTTTTACCTATGGGGGCATTTTAACCCCAAAGTATTGATATTGGTGGGGCCGGGGCATATAGAGGATGTGACTTTGGCAGGAACAGGCACTAGGCCTTCTCGGGGCTTAGGTGTAGATTTGCCAAATCGACGCTTCCCTGCGCCTATCGTACAAGTGTTTGATGGCGCAGATAGAAAATTAATTGAAGCTTTTCAGGACCTTAGTACTCAAGAGCGAAGAGAACTTGTGGTGCAGCTTCAACAAGCTGCTGATGATGCGGCGCGGCGTCGGATATTAAATCAGCTACTTAATCGAGCAGATGATTTAGGCTTCCCTACAACAACGCAAGCGATGCGCGACGCAGTACAGGGCAAACGGTACCGGGACCCAAGAACCAACGTCGATATTACGCCGCCCTCAACTACATTAATGTCACCCGATCACTTGTTTCCTGTTAGTAAAATAAAGGAGTTGGATGGATTTACTGATCTGACACTAGCGCAGCAGCGGATGATTGTGCAAGACATTGGTGGGGTGGTAGATAATATTCGTCCATTGCCGAAGGCTCTAAACGAATCGAAAGGGAATTTGGTGGGCGGTAATTGGACAAGTTATCATGGTAATCCTCTGGATCCCAATTATGTTCGTTGGCTCGCTGTCGAACAAGCGGCAGCGAAGGCTCGCATAGAGGCAAAAATCGCAGAGCTATTACGCTGAACGTGAACGGAAATTACTGAGGTCAATTTTGAATCATTCAAATGTCAATTATTATTCTCACTCTTCTGACTTCCCTGAAAGCGCTATTCAGAGAATTCCAGATGGGTTGGTGGCCGCTGTTGACAAAGGGAACTCGGATTTTTTTTCACCGTTACAAATAGATTTTCCAAATATGTATAAAGCGCTATGTGATACTAATAGAGTTCAGCTTCAGGAGTTGGTAGTTAATCGAGAAACTCTTTTGGGGGAGGCGGTTACAGATTACATATACTCATGGTCAGTAACACTTGAGGGCGAGCTACAGCTAATTTTTAATATTCCGCGGTTTGATTTAAATTCACCTGTAAGAAAAAAATCACTACTAAAATACTTGCCCTCCTTACCTCCTTGTATGGCTTGCTTCTATCAGCATATGGATGGTGGCAAAATCTCTGAGGGAATTGAATTTAGTGGTTTTGACCTCCCAAATGGTGTATCTGACTGGGTCAGTATTCATGAATATTATATGAGCAGCGATCTAGACTCTGGTGACGCTCTATTATTGTTAGATGACTTGAATGGCAGTGATGTCCGCGTCGTCAGCACACTGCGCAATGGCGATTTTATTGTTTGCCAGCTAGGAGGTATAAAGCGACAGCTGTATTGGGTTGCACTTGAAAATCCTACATCTGCTATTGCCATACCAAACCCAGAGGTTTCTTTTGATCGTTACTATGCGTGTTGTGTGCAAGAAGCCCCTATTGACTTCCCTTTATAGTTAGCCTTTTCAACTCAAGTAGAGCAATGTTTAATTTCAATTTTGAATATTGATTTTCGCGCGAGATGCATCCCCGCCAGTATCAGAGCTGCGCGTTGGCTTAGCTATTAATTAGTTGGCAAACGTACAGCTTAATAGGCATAAATTTCAATAGTTAATCACTAAGGTTTTGGCATGTAAAACATGCTCTTCTTAGCTAACACAATGTGCCGTGGCCTGATAGTAACTAAGTATCAAGAATGCGGCATTACTTCTATTTTATGATCTAGCTCAGATGTCTGGTGATTGATATTGATTCCAGCCAAAACATCGGGTACAAATAACCCGGTCACCCAATATTCTAATTAAAAAAGATTGTCCTCCAAATTTTCGCGTTTTTGATATGTCACTCCAGGTAACATGCATCTGTATGTGACTTGGTGCGACAAATTGATTTGCTGCGAAGTTTTTCATACAAATGGATAAAGGACTAAAGGATAATCGCCATGGAAAAGATAAGGCAGGTGCTCGCAATCTACGGTGGGGGTGAGTCTCAAAGTCGCCCACTAATAACGACGCTAAAGGAAAGTGGGATAGGCGTCGACTCATTATCAGCTAGTAACATTGATCACCTAGAAGGTATCGATTCCTCTATACCTAAAATACTGTTTGTCGATCAAAGTACCCCGTCAGCGATTATCGACTCATGTACGAAAAAGTGTGAGTTTATAAATCTTCTTCTAGTGGAACCCTCGGTTTTAGCTGCTCGTCCGGAGTTGTACGAGGTAGCGATTGAAATAGTTATTGCACCCTGTGATATTGAAGAAATATTAATTCGCATAGAGCGAAGTATGACGTTGTTGTGTCAAAATAGTTCAGCTGTTTCAAATCAAGAAAAAAAAATACACAAAAACCTGGTTGGAAAATCACAAGAATATTTTTCAATTATTGAGCAAATTAAACGCTATGCGAATATTGACGCGCCTGTATTAATAGCCGGTGAAACCGGTACCGGAAAAGAATTGGTGGCGCGTGCTCTGCACTATTCGAGTGACAGGAAAGCTCAACCATTTCAAGCGCTCAACTGTGGCGCGTTGCCCGATAGCTTGATAGAAAGTGAATTGTTTGGGCATGCCCGGGGTGCTTTCACCGATGCGAAGGAATCTTTTCGAGGGTTAATTGCGATGGCTGAAGGCGGTACGTTATTCCTCGATGAAATTGATTCGCTATCACATAAAGCGCAAACAGCGCTCTTGCGTTTTCTCCAAGACGGGCAATATCGCTCAGTGGGGAGTTCGAAATCTATAAAAACAGATGTCCGAATAATATCGGCAACGAATGCCAACCTCGACAAACTAGCCGATGAGAAGCAGTTTCGTAGGGATCTTATTTTTAGACTAAATACCCTGCCGCTTAATTTGCCGCCTTTACGTCATCGACGATCTGACATCCTCCTCCTTGCGGAACACTTTCTGACGCAGTGTGCAAGAGAGCATGGGAAGGGTAAGAAAATTTTTCACTTGGCGTTAAAGAAAAAGCTTATTGATTATCTTTGGCCAGGCAATATTCGCGAGTTAGAAAATTATGTGAAGCGAGCTTATTTATTAACTGACCAAGCCGTTATAGGAATGCTGCCTGACGGTAGCTATTCAATGCACAACTCATTGGATACCTCAATAGAAAGCGTTGATTGTGATGAGGCCCTGCAAGCTGGATACCTTAATCCTTTAGAGGATAGCGCGCTGAAATTGTCGGGTGATGAGTCTTCAAGAAGTCATGAGGTTAGCCCGTCAGATGTTGTGCCGGTTTTTGCAGAAGCAAAAAAAGCTGTCATCGACAACTTTGAAGTGAGCTATATCCGCCAACTACTCAAGTATACTCACGGCAATGTCAGTCGAGCTGCAAAGCTGGCTGGTAAAGAGCGCCGAGTATTTGGCCGCTTGATGAAAAAACATCATATCGAAAAATCTGTTTTTGTTGCCAGCTGAGAAAGAATTCCTGTTAATCCTGTTGATGCAGTGAAGCTAAACTCTTATGGGTTCTATCAATTTGCGCACAGTCAATTTGGTTTACAACAATCGATAGAGTGCAACTCCTAACGGCCTAAATCTTGTTCGCGAAGTTGCGGGTATCGATTGTTATACTCTACGCATACTTTCAATTCTCCAATCGAAGAGCCTGCTTGGCGCGTCTTTGACTTCGACGCTATGCATGACTTTGTTTATGAGAGAGGATTTACAATCTATCCTGGCAAGCTCGATAAACTACGTTGTTTCCGCCTTGCGAATATTGGCGATTTGAATGAACAGGACATGAGGGATTTTTTGTCTGTATTGGCTGAATACATTGATTCCATTAAGACCTCATCATGACAGCTGACGATTAAAGCAAACCCGTCAAGCTTATTGATCGACTTCGATCGATGGTTCTGCTCAGTGAAATTAGTAACGAACAGACTGCGCGAAGTATTGTGTTAGGCATCGCGAGTGGATTTTTACCCTTCCCTGGGTTTCAGACACCCTTCTTAGTACCGATATCGTTTGTGTTTCGTTTGAACTTTCCTTTAATGTACCTATTTAATTGGATTACGAACAATTGGTTTACCGTGGGACCAATTACCATTTCGTGCTATTTACTAGGCAGGCAGCTCTTAGCAATGGTGGGCCTTCCGCAGGAAAATATTGAGTTCTCCGTTACCGCACTCAACTGGGAATTATTTCAGGCTATAGTGCTGCCCCTCGTGGCGGGAAGCCTTCCTGTTACCATCGTGCTGCCCGTTATTCTTTATTTGCCGGTGCTCGTTGTTGTAAAGCGGTTACGCGCTGCGAACGATGGTGAAAGCTGGGAGCGGTGGGTTAGTTTTGTGATCATTCGAAGCGCTGATTAATTGCCTCTTCAAACGCCCCTCTCTCCCAACTTTCATGCGTTTCAATGAGATACTCAAAATCGGCTTTATAGTGGTTGATGATCTTTTCACTATTGATGCGGGAAAAACTTTCAAGTCGATCTTTGTTATCTTCATCGGTAGTTGCTAGGTAGAGTGCCGGTGACTCGTTTTTTCCAAGCATGGTGGCGAAGAAGTTCTCTTTCTTAAGACGAATAAGTACTCGCTCCATCGCACGTAAAGTGTCGTCCCAACAGCTGCTTATTTCCTCAAGATCCATCGTTAAGTCATCCGGCTCCAAGGCTTGCAGTTCGTTGTCGCTCTCTGAGAAGTAATGACTGTAATCTTCGAAGTCGATAAAATCGCTGGGATACCATTTCACTGTTAAATCAAAACACTTTTTGTCATCAAAATAAGGCGTGTGATCTTGCGCTTGCGTATCACGTAGTGCTGAACGAGTATTAAACATCGGCATAATGCCGCCCCACCCACCAAAATGATAAATGCCCAATACATATAGATCATTTCCATGATCGTTGATAATGGCCTGAAAAGCAGACTTTGCTTCTTCATACAGTACGGTTTCAAAGATTTTTGTATTCATTGGTTGGCATAAGATTATGCTTAAATTTAACTTGCTGCTAACCTGTTACTCTAATAGCAATCAGAAATTGAAAACCCAGTCTATCAATAAACATATCACCAGCGTAAATGATGCAATTAGAAGTAGGCTTGAAACGATGCGGTCAAAGGCATTGATTGCTTCTTTTACATCAGCTGTATTTACAATTCGGTCATCCAAATCTTTAAAAAATTTCGCTGGTAAAGCCACTGGCCAAGCGTAGAGGAGAGCACGGATGAACATTGGGTCCCATTGACATGGCCGAGGTTTACCTTTGGCGACAATTGACTTGTCAATTTTGCGCATAGTTGTTGGTACACTGAGAATCCACATTATTGTGCCAATTATTATGGCGAAAACAAAAACAAGTTCGTACAAGGCTAGCAAGCTCATTGAAAGTTACCTTATCCAGCGATCCCAAGCATTGCCTATTCGGTGCTGTGATGCTTGGTCCATTTGGTACGCCAGTACCGCACCTGTGATGACAGTGGACGCAATAAGAATGCCCCACCCCCAAGGCGTTGCCATCAATGCAATTCTTCCAAGGGTTAAAAAGGCCGCACGGCCAACGGCGGCGCCCGCAAGTGTGCTCGCTGTAAATCCGCCGGTCTGCACAGCCATTTCCCGCTTCCAGTTTTCCCCATTGGCATAGCTGTTTTGCACCGCGTTTGCTCTAAATCCAATATCCAGAACAATGGCTCCGCGTCCAGCATAGCGTAAGCCTTTGGCTAACTTACCGACTTGTTGCCCTTCATACATATCGGCGACGTGAATACCTCGGCCTCTACTGCGTTCTGCAAGCGTGATACCGCGATCTGCATTAGACAGCGCGGTGCCCTTGTTTTTGGTAAAGCTACTGGCGGGAACAAGGCGACGTAGTTCCTGTTGGTAGTAGCGGTTGAGGGTATCGTAGGCTTGCTTAACTTTGTCGCGTAGCTCGATTCGGGTTTGTGCCGCAACGCGTCCAATACCGTTTGCATTGTTTAAATCGATTAACGTGCGCTGATAATGTTCTAGTGCCATTTGAAAGCTATCGGTGCGGCCACTCAATACAGCGGTCCCCACACCACCCACGCCATTTGCATTTTGTGACACTGCAGTCATATCGATCGGTTCGATGTGGCGTTCATAAAAGCGTGCGAGTAAAGAGGTTTCTTCGCCAAATGTATCGACACATGAAGATAAATTAGAACGCTGATAGGCGGGAAGTTGGTTAATTTGGCGAGTCACACCATCGGATAATGGTGAGGGTAAGCCCGACACGTCGTAGGCGAGATGCGGCGGCAACCACTGTTGCTGATCACCAACGTGGCTATTACAGGCTAAAAACTGTTCGATATTTTCAGGTTGTGAACCGCACAGCTCAGACGCACGAGCAGTACTAGTAGGGATAACCAATTCTGGCATAGTCAATATCCTTATTGATGTATGTTGGATGTTAGGCGGGGGACTTTAGCATGGGGCGTAGGATAGTGGGTAGAATTGGGTGACAGAGTTGTGATGGGGTTGGGGCGTGTTTAGGGTAGGTGTCTGGGTAAGTGTTTTCTCAAAGTTTGTATCCTTACATGGCGCCTTCGCCTTATTACGCGTGTTGGGGTTGCTCCAGCGCGGATTTCTATATAAATTAGCTAAATTATATAAATAGATGCCTCATGGTTTAAATATGACCGAATCCCAAATCTATAAACGCATTCGCGATGCGTTGGACGCAGCGCCGCGAAATCAGTACACCCTGGAGCTGCACCTGCAAATGATTAAATACGCCGATCAGCTAAACACCGTAACGGCCAAAGAATTCTGTGAAGGGGTGGGTCTCAGGCCCAGCTTTGGTACCGAGTTCAGTAAAATGCGTAATTTAACCCAGCGCCTGAAAGCGGCTGGCCTTAAGACGGATTTGCTGTAACCTACCCAGCCGATAAAAACATTGCTCAAATAAAAATTTTTCATCGTTAATCATAATCCATGCAACTACATTGCATTACAAAAAGAAGTCAAAATGGCAATTAAAAAAACCGAACTCTATTCCTCCCTCTGGGCCAGCTGCGACGAACTGCGCGGCGGTATGGATGCCTCCCAATACAAGGATTACGTGCTCACCCTGCTATTCATGAAGTACGTATCCGACAAATTCAAAGGCGACCGTAACAGTTTGATTGTGGTACCAGCAGGCGCCAGTTTTGACGAGGTGGTGCGGTTAAAAGGCGATAAAGAGATCGGCGACAAGCTCAATAAAATCATTGGCAAACTCGCCGAAGAAAATGATTTAAAAAGCGTGATCGACATTGCCGATTTCGCCGACGAAGACAAACTCGGCAAAGGTAAAGACATGGTCGACCGCTTGTCAAAACTGGTCGGTATTTTTCAGGAAATGGATTTATCGTCCAACCGCGCGGATGGTGACGATCTGCTCGGTGACGCCTACGAATATCTCATGCGTCACTTCGCTACCGAATCTGGCAAAAGTAAAGGGCAGTTTTACACACCTGCCGAAGTCTCACGGGTATTGGCCAAAGTGGTTGGTATTCACAGCGATACCTCGCAAGACACCACCGTCTACGATCCCACCTGTGGCTCAGGCTCCCTATTATTAAAAGTCAGCGACGAAGCGCCGCGCGGCTTATCTATTTTCGGCCAGGAAATGGATAACGCCACCAGCGCCTTAGCGCGCATGAATATGATTCTGCACAACAATGCCACCGCCAAAATCTGGAAAGGTAATACCCTTGCAGACCCGCAATGGAAAGATGCCAACGGCAAACTCGCTACCTTTGATTTCGCCGTAGCCAACCCACCGTTTTCCAACAAAAACTGGACCAGTGGCATTAACCCCAAACAGGATGAGTTCGACCGTTTTACCTGGGGCATTCCGCCAGAAAAAAATGGTGACTACACCTTTTTACTGCACATCATTAAAAGTTTAAAAAGCACCGGCAAGGGCGCGGTCATTTTGCCTCACGGTGTATTGTTTCGCGGCAATGCCGAAGCGCGCATTCGCGAGAATTTACTCAAGCAGGGTTACATCAAAGGCATTATCGGTTTACCCGCCAACCTGTTTTACGGCACCGGTATTCCCGCCTGCATTATTGTTATCGATAAAGAAAGCGCGCGCCACCGAGCACTTGTAAACGATGCAGAAGAAAAAGCCGCCGCAGTAATGGGCAAGGCAGCGAATAAACAAGACGGCATCTTTATGATTGATGCCAGCAAAGGCTTTATAAAAGACGGCAACAAAAATCGTTTGCGCAGCCAGGATATTCACAAAATTGTCGATGTCTTCAACAAGCAAATCGAATTGCCGCGCTACAGCCGCATGGTTAATCTGAGTGACATCGCCAAAAACGATTACAACCTCAATATCCCGCGCTATATCGATTCCAGCGAACCCGAAGACCTGCACGATTTAAGCGCACACCTGCAAGGCGGTATTCCCAATCGCGATATCGAAACGCTGGAAAAATATTGGCAAGTGTTCCCCAGTATTCGCAGCAGCTTGTTTACCGCAGATCGCAACGGTTATAGCAAAGCACTGGTGAGCGCCAGCCAGGTAAAAAGCACCATACTCAATCACCCCGAATTCACACACTTTGCCGAGCAAAGCTTGCAACCCTTTTTGCAGTGGAGTGAGCGCGCACAACTCCACAACATTCAAATCGGCGAACTGCCTAAGCAGATTATTCATCGCATCAGTGAAGACTTACTGCAAAGCTACGCACAAACCCCGTTGCTCAATAAATACGATGTCTACCAAATCCTTATGGATTACTGGGCCGACATTATGCAAGACGATGTCTGGGTGCTGGTGCAAGACGGCTGGGCAGCGGGCAAAGCCCTGCGCGAACTTGTTGTTGAAAAGGGTGAAAAGCTAAAAGAAGTGCCGGATTTAATTATTAAAAAATCCAAATTCAAAGCCGAACTGATACCACCGGCGTTAATTATTGCCCGTTATTTTCATGCCGAACAAACCACCATCGATACCATTCAAAGCGAACTCGATGCTACTACGCAAGAGTTAGAATCGTTTATTGAAGAGCACACGTCATCTGGTTCAGCCAACGGTGACGAAGGTTTGTTAAACGATGCCCTCAACGACAAAGACAAGGTCACCAAAGCCACCGTTGCCGCGCGTTTAAAAGTCGGCACCGATGTCGATGAAATTAAGGTGTTGAAAAAAGCCAAGTACTTGTTTGAAAGTGAAACCGACGGCAAAAAATCCCTTAAAGAACATCAAGAGGCGCTGGATCTCGCCGTCTTTAAACACTACGCCACATTAAGTGAAGATGAGATCAAAACGCTGATTGTGCAAGACAAATGGTTAGCCACCTTGCAAACCCATATTCAAGCCGAAATCGAACGCATTACTCAGCAACTCGCCAACCGTGTTAAAGAGCTGGAAGAACGCTACGCCGAACCGCTACCGCAAATTTCGCAGAATGTAGAAGCGTTGAGTGACAAAGTGGCGGGGCATTTAAAAGCCATGGGCCTGGAGTGGGTTTGATGACAAATTTTTCAGGAAAAAATTTGAACGCCGGTAGCGGCAACCCGCAGGGCAGAGGCATGGATAGCGGATGTAATGTGGATCAGGTGGCGGAATCGAGTGCGGAGTATTTGGTGGTGCAGGCTGATACTAGAGTGCCTGTGGGCTACAAAAACACTGAAGTTGGGGTAATTCCCGAAGATTGGCAATGTAAAAGATTAGGGGAGTTGGGGGATATTGTTCGAGGTGGATCGCCAAGGCCAGCCGGTGACCCAAAATATTTCAACGGGAAGTTCGTGCCTTGGCTTACCGTGGCTTCTCTGACCAATATTCCTGAGTCTCAACAACGTGTGGTTACAACAGCCACAATGTTGACTGAGCTTGGATCTAAACACAGTAGAATTCTTGAGAAAAACACCTTAATAATTTCGAATAGTGGCGCGACCTTGGGAGTTGCTAAAATTCTTGATTTAAAATGCTGCGCAAATGATGGTGTAGCAGCTATTATCAATCAAAAATTAGGAGATAAATCATTCCTTGTTCATTTCATCAATACGAAAACAAAAGATCTTCATGACAAGGTAGCAACAGGGAATGGGCAGCCAAATTTAAACACCGACCTTATCAAGACTATTTCTGTTCCTTTCCCAGATGAGCAAGAACAAACCGCTATCGCCAATGCCTTGTCCGATGTCGATGCATTAATTAACGAGCTGGAAAAGCTCATCAGCAAAAAACAGGCGATCAAAACCGCCACCATGCAACAACTCCTCACCGGCCGCACCCGCCTCCCAGCGTTTGCCAATCACCCCGACGGCACCCCAAAAACCTACAAACAAACCGAACTCGGCGAAATCCCAGAGGATTGGGAAATTCATTGCTTGGGTGACTGTGTTGATTACCTTGGATCAGGAAGAACTGGCACCAAGTCAAAAGGCGATTTTCCTTTATATGGTTCTACTGGCTTAATCGGAAGTTGTGAATATCCAGAGTATGAGGGGGAGGCCATTTTGGTTGCACGTGTTGGGGCTAATGCTGGCAGATTGAGTTATGTGCGTGGAAAATATGGGGTTTCGGATAATACGATTATTGTTAGATTAAACCCCGATTGCGAATTGCAATTTTTTAGATATTGGCTAATCAGTAAGAACTTAAATAATTTAATTTTTGGATCTGGGCAACCTTTGATTACAGGAACTCAGCTTAGGGGGCTTTCGTTATCGTTGCCAAATAAAGAAGAACAAACCGCCATCGCCACCATCCTGACCGACATGGACGCCGATATACAAGCCCTGCAACAACGCCTCACCAAAACCCGCCACATCAAACAAGGCATGATGCAGGAATTGTTAACCGGAAAAACGCGCTTACCCATATGATTTGTGCAACTTGCGTCTACAAGCCTTCGTTAAAAGACTTTATCCAAAGCAAAGGGTCTGCTGGCACTTGTACATACTGCAACGCTCAGACAATGTGTGTTGAGGATGATGCGCTTGGTGATTTTATGAAAAGCCGCTTCGATAACTTTCTCGTAACAACCGATCAGCTCAGTGATTGGGATCAAACAGAAATATTTGAAGTAAATTCGGGAAAATTGGAAGCGCTTGAATTATGGGCTGTCTTTGAAGATTTTAGCCGATTCGCCGTGGACGGCTACATGGAATCGTTTAGCGATACGTTGCCGAGTGATAAAGATGCGAAGGGCTTCGATATTTTGTATGTGCTAGACGATGGTCACTTGGATGAGCTCAATGAGTTTGAGTATCGATGGGAGTCGTTCAATAGATCGGTTAGGCATGGCATGCGCTTTTTTAATAAGGAAGCAAAAGAATTTTGCGATGATCTGTTTGCGGGAATGTTCGAGAGCGATGAGCTGGCTGAAAGTGTGGTAAGAGAGGTTGCTCTTGATACATCGATATACAGAGCCAGAATCGCATTTAGTAAAAGCGAGTTGAAAGAAATCTCCAAAGACCCCGTTAAACAGTTATGTTCTGTACCCAGTGAGTTAGCAGGCTCGCAACGCATGACGCCAGCAGGAGTTTCGGCGTTTTATGGCGCATTTGATCGTGATACTTGCGTGAGTGAGTTGCGCCCTCTGGTGGGCGATGCGGTGGTTTCGGCTGAGTTTCGCCCAAACCGCGCACTGAAATTGTTGGATTTAAATGCTTTGGCTGATATGGAGCCGCCGAGCGATGTTTTCGCAGAGAATTATCAGAAGCAAGCTCATGCACGCGCCTTCTTTAAAGAGTTGGTGTTTCAACTGTCACGCCCCTCAAGAAGAGGTGATCAACACGACTATCTGGCAACTCAGGTTATTTTTGAATACCTTCGGACAAAGGTATCCAAGCAAGTTAATGGCATTAAATATTCTTCTGTGCAAAACGATGGTGAAGGGCAGTGTATTTCATTGTTTCCAGAATATTCAGGTGTTAACGATGGATTTGTTGAATTAAATGAAAATCCGTTTGATTTGTTAAAGCCGGAAAATGCCCTATTCTGTGTTCCCGATTCATTAAAATTCTTTCGAGTAGAAAGCGCTAGTTACGACGGCAGCCAATATGATGATTCCTATGTGTTAATGGCGGATGACCGGATGCTGAAACTGTTATTTCCCTCTGAGCGTTATTAGGTTTTTCACTAGAAGGCTACCGAGATAGCGTGCCGGGTGACTCTAACTACCTGATATGTAAAGTAATTTCTACCAGTCTGAGTCCCTAGTATTTCAGTAACATACTATTTGCACAGTAACATAGATGATGTTACTGTGCATTTTCATGTTACTAAGCGGATTTCCTGACCATGGCTGAACCAAAACACCCGCTGGCGATAGCGGCCAAACGCTATATTGGCGATGCTCTGGGAGAGCAGGCTATTGGCAGGCTGCAGGCCTGGCAAGGTGCAAAAGCCTTACCTTTCTATCTTCAGGAGCGCTATCGCGGGTATACCCTCGCGTTGGACGGCACCCCAACATTGATGGCCTGCCATGTATCCCATGAAATCGATACCCCCGCCGCTATTGCCAAACACCTGCAGGCCTATCGCAAAGCCTTTGACGGTGAGGTGTTTGTGGTATTGGAGAACATAACGTCTGCAAACCGTAAACGCTTAATCGAGCAAAAAGTCCCCTTCGTGGTACCGCAAAAACAGTTGTACCTGCCACAATTCGCCACCGTACTCAGTGAATTTTATAAGAAGTCTTATGAGCGGCCCGTGGAGCAGTTGAGCCCGGTAGCGCAAGTGCTGTTGTTACGCTTTTTGATCGGACTATACCCAAAGCCGAAGTCAGCATTGGTGTTGGCCGAGCAATTGGGTTACAGCAAGATGACCCTCAGCCGCGCGATTAACGAATTGGTTGAGCTGGAGCTTGCTGAGACGGTGCCAGTGGGTAGGGAGAAGCGCCTGACATTTAACGAAGATGGCGTGGCATTGTGGGAGAAGGCTTTCGCTTATCTGGTTTCGCCCGTACAAAAAACCGTAACCATTAAAAAAACGGACGCAGATAAACTGCTCAAAAAACACAAGGCAGTTTATGCGGGCGAATCGGCGTTAAGTCACACCAGTCTGTTGAGTGAGCCAGCTATACCTGTCATCGCTACGGCAGCCAATACATGGAAGAACCACAACAGCAAAAATGAAAATCTGTTTTTTGAGGATTTCTGGGTATTGCAGCTATGGCGGTATGACCCTGGGTTAATCACCAGAAAAGATAAAAATACCATCACCAAAGACTATGTGGATAATCTATCGCTGTACCTTAGCCTGAAAGACGAAAAGGATGAGCGTATTCAAATCGCATTAGATGGCTTGCTTAAAGCATCGCTCAATTCTTATGTGTCATAAATAACAGCTGAATGGTTTAGGGAGAAACAATGGCGATACAGGGATTGGAATTATTTAAACAACGATTTGCCACATACAATAATCAGTTTACGTTAATTGGTGGTGTGGCTTGCCACCTTGCCCTTGAAGAAGCAGGTTTGCCGTTTCGCGCTACCAAAGACCTGGATATTGTATTGTGTGTCGAAGTGCTGACGCCAGAATTCGCTAATGCATTGAGGGCGTTTATTGAAGAAGCGGGTTACCGGGATAGGCAAATTGGGGAGAACGAACACCAGCAACAGTTTTATCGCTTTCAGAATCCGCAAAGTAAAGACTACCCGTTTATGCTGGAATTGTTTTCTCGCGCTCCGGATGGTGTGATTCTTCAAGGTCAAACCCTGTTAACGCCAATTCCCATGGGTGAACAGGCGGAAAGTTTATCGGCGATCTTATTGGATGCGGATTATTACCAATGTGTTTCGCAGGGGCGGGAGATAATCGATGAGGTGCCGATTCTTGGGCCGGAATATATTCTCCCGTTTAAAGCTAAAGCCTGGCTGGATCTTACCGAGCGTCGAGAGAAGGGCGAGCAGATTGACTCCAAAAATATAAAGAAGCATCGCGGAGATATATTCAGGTTGTACGGCGTGCTGTCACCGCAACAAAGAGTCGCCATACCGTCGAGTATTCAAGCAGATTTTGGAAAGTTTCTTGACGCGATGGCCAGCGAAGACGTTTTGAATATTAAAGACTTCGGTATAAAAACGCAGCGTTTGAGCGACGTACTTGCCACGCTGCGCATAATTTATGGGCTGAACAATGACTAAAGTTGGGCAAAAAGAGCGGGCTACACAAAATCGCTTGATCCAGTTCTTTAAAAAAGAATTGGGGTATCGCTATTTGGGCAATTGGGAAGACCGACCGAATAACAAAAATATTGAGGTCGATATTCTCACCCAGTGGTTGCAAAAGCGCGGCGTGAGTGAGGTGTTAATTACGCGGGCGTTGCGCAAGCTGGATGTTGAAGCCGCGCTTGGCGAAGGTAAAAAGCTCTATTACGCCAACAAAGAGGTGTACCGGTTATTGCGCTATGGCGTTAAAGAAAAAGAAGGCGCCGGGCACCAGAATGAAACTGTGTGGTTGATCGACTGGGAAAACCCGGAAGCCAATGATTTTGCCATCGCCGAAGAGGTATCGATTAAAGGCGAAAATAAAAAACGACCGGACCTAGTGTTGTATGTCAACGGCATTGCGTTGGGTGTTATCGAGTTGAAGCGTTCTTCAGTTAACGTGAGTGAGGGCATTCGCCAGAATCTCGACAACCAAAAGAAAGATTTTATTCGCAATTTTTTCACCACCGTTCAGTTGGTGATGGCGGGGAATGACACGCAAGGGTTACGTTACGGCACCATCGAAACTCAGGAGAAGTATTATCTGGAGTGGAAGGAGCCGGCAGATCAGCCCATTGATAATAAACTCGACTTCCATTTGCGTTGTACGTGTAACAAGCAGCGCTTCTTGCAAATTATCCACGACTTTATTGTGTTTGATGCGGGCGTTAAAAAGACGTGTCGGCACAATCAATTTTTCGGTATTGAGGCCGCAAAGAACCATATTGCCAAACGGGAAGGCGGCATTATTTGGCATACCCAGGGTTCCGGTAAAAGTTTAACCATGGTGTGGCTGGCGAAATGGATTCGCGAAAATATCCGTGATGCGCGTGTGTTGATTGTAACGGATAGAACCGAACTGGATGAGCAAATTGAGACCGTCTTTACCGGAGTCGATGAAGATATTTACCGCACCAAAAGCGGCGCGGATTTGGTGAACACACTCAACAAAGCAAACCCGTGGTTGTTGTGTTCTTTGGTGCATAAGTTTGGTCGTCATGCTGATGATGACAACGCAGAAGCGGCCGACAGTTTTATTGAAGAGCTAAAGCGCTCTTTGCCAAAAGATTTTCGTGCTAAAGGCAATCTGTTTGTGTTTGTGGATGAATGTCACCGTACCCAGTCGGGGAAATTGCACGAGGCCATGAACAAAATTCTGCCGGATGCCATGTTTGTTGGCTTTACCGGCACGCCACTGATGAAGCGCGATAAGAAGCTTTCTATCGAAGTGTTTGGCCCTTTTATTCATACCTATAAGTTTGATGAGGCGGTTGAAGATGGCGTAGTGCTGGATTTGCGTTATGAAGCGCGCGATATTGACCAGCACCTAACCTCAGAAAAGAAAGTGGATGAATGGTTTGAGTTGAACACGCGAGGTTTGTCGCCGGTTGCGAAAACCCAACTCAAACAGAAATGGGGCACCATGCAGAAGGTGCTATCGAGCAAGTCGCGACTGGAAAAAATCGTTGCCGATATTTGGCTCGATATGAAAAAACGCCCACGCCTAATGGATGGCCACGGCAATGCCATGTTGGTATGTGCCAGTGTGTATCAGGCCTGTAAGGTGTATGAATTATTCAGTGCGACCGATCTTGCAGGTAAGTGCGGCATTGTCACCAGCTATTTACCGCTGGCTGGCGAAATAAAAGGCGAGGAAGCGGGTGAGGGTAAAACCGAAAAGCTCTTCAAATACGATATTTATCGAAAAATGTTAGCTGAGTTTTTTGATCAATCGGAAGAGGAAGCGGCCAAGCGCGTTGAAGAATATGAAACGGAAGTAAAAAAACGCTTCATCAAAGAACCGGGCCAAATGAAGCTGTTGATAGTGGTGGATAAATTACTCACGGGTTTTGATGCACCGTCGGCGACCTATTTGTACATTGATAAGCAAATGCAGGACCACAATCTGTTTCAAGCGATTTGCCGAGTGAACCGGCTCGATGGCGATGATAAGCAATATGGTTACATCGTCGACTATAAGGATTTGTTTAAATCGCTGGATAAAGCGATTAAAGACTACACCGCCGGTGCATTTGAAGGCTACGACAAGGAAGATGTTGCCGGTTTATTGAAAGACCGCCTAAAGCAAGCGCGCATTGATTTGGGAAATGCACTGGAGGCTGTTGAGGCCTTATGCGAACCGGTGAAGTACCCGCGCGAAACCAAAGATTTTGAGCACTACTTTTGTGGCGAGTCGGGTAAAAACCAGGACGAGCTGACCGAAAAAGAAAGTTTACGCGTTACCTTGTATCAAACTGTGGCGAAGTTGTTGCGTGCCTATGCGAATATCGCCAATGAGATGTTGCAAGCCGGATTTACCCAAGACCAGGCCGCGTTGATGCGTACTCGTGTCGCGTACTTCGAAAAGGTGCGCGACGAAATTAAATTAGCCAGTGGTGACTTGCTGGATATGAAGCGCTTTGAACCAGCAATGCGTCACCTGCTGGATATGTACATTCGCGCAGACGATAGTGAAGTACTGATGGATTTTGAGGACTTAGGATTAATTGAGTTAATCATTCAAAAAGGAGAAGAAGCGTTTCCGGAAAAAATGCGGCGCGACAAAGAGGCGGTGGCTGAAGGTATTGAGAATAATATTCGTAAAACCATCGTCGATGAAAACCCGGTAAACCCGAAATACTATGAGCAGATGTCGACACTGTTGGACGAGCTTATTGAATTGCGCCGGAAGAAAGCGATTGAGTATCAGGAGTACCTGGAAAAAATTCGCGCCTTGGCGCGTCGTGTTGTACATCCAGAGGACACCGCAAAAGCCAACTATCCTCAATCGATGGATAGCCCCGCGAAGCGTTCACTTTACGATAACTTGGGTAAAGATGAAGCCCTGGCCATCAAAATTGATACGGCGATACGTTTGACTAAAAAGGCGATGTGGAAGGGCGATAAGTTTAAAGAGCGCGAGATCGCCAATGCAATTAATGAAGTGAGTGGTGAATACCATTTAGATATGGAAGTGTTGATGGATTTGATTAAAGCGCAATCGGAGTATGAGTAGTATGAGCGCAATGACGATTGGCAAAATGGCGCTTTCATTGAATCGCAAGTTGATCAAGAATTTACACATCAGTGTTTTGCCTCCAGATGGTAAAGTGCGGGTTTCGGCTCCTAATCATTTAAGTGATGCCGCCATACGCATGGCCGTTGTTTCTAAAATCCCCTGGATCAAAAAGCAACAGGCGGAATTCGCGAGCCAGGCGAGAGAATCCGCACGGGAGATGGTAACGGGGGAGACGCATTACGTGTGGGGTAAACGATTGCGACTTGAAGTGGTTACTGTTTCGGGCAAGCAACAACTTAAAAAGCAAGGTGCGAGTAAGCTTAAACTCGCTGTAAACCCTGACGCTACCGTTTCCAAGAAGCAAGCACTATTAACGGAGTGGTATCGCGACCAGCTAAAAGAAGCAATTCCCCGCCTCTTAGTGAAATGGGAGCGCAAGCTCGGTGTTAAGGCGTCCAGTTGGGGCGTTAAAAAAATGAAAACCAAATGGGGCAGCTGCAACACTCAAAGACAGAGCATTTGGCTGAATTTGGATTTGGCGAAAAAGCCGCCGGAATGTCTGGAGTTTATTTTGGTTCATGAGCTTGTTCATTTGTTGGAGAGAAGCCACAACGAACGATTTAAAAGCTATATGGATAAGTTTTTACCGGATTGGCGTGAGCGACGAGCGTTATTAAATCGAATGCCGTTGGCACATGAAAATTGGCAGTATTAAAAAAGTGGGTGAAAGAGTTTTTGGGCTGATTATTAAACAGCAGCGTCCATGCTTGATGTTGACAAAATGCCCATCTCTGCCGAATCAGGGCTGGGATTTGTAAAAAGCGGGCCACTCTTTGCGTTCTATGCCACTATAGTTTGGCCAAAGCGGCCAAACTATGGTTACAAGAACAAAACCACCCGAAGGTGGTTTTATGGATGGTGGTCCCTCGGAGATTGGGTGTGTGGGCCAATCCGTGGTTTATAGAGAGTGAGTCGACTGCTGCTTGATCGGAGTCACAGAGTGAATCAAAAACCTTGTGGGTTTTTGACCCTGCGGGCTTCGCGCTAAAAAAACAGCGCTCGTTGCTGAATGCTGGATCGCAATGGACTCGCACATCCTTGTGCTCGGGCCTTTGGCCCATCTTCGTGAGCTCAGATGCCCAAAAATATTCCCGATATTTTTGTAGTGAACTGTACCAGTGTGCGAACGAAGTCTGTGAGTGATCACCATCCATAAAAAAACCACCCGAAGGTGGTTTTATGGATGGTGGTCCCTCACAGACTTGAACTGTGGACCAATCGATTATGAGTCTGCGTAAAACATATAATCCGGTATCACACAAAATCACAATATATAACTAAGTTATTGTTTCTAAAGGTTTTAATATACATGTAGGTCACGCTATGTAATATGAGATCTTATTGTGATGTAACCCCTGTGTAACCCCGGAGTAAACGTGGAACGACAATTCAATTTTACCAAGCAAGCCATAGAAGAGTTGCCCTTGCCTGATTCCCGGATCGAGTACCGGGATGAAAAGATCTCCGAACTGCGCCTGCGGATAACCTCAACTGGGGTGAAGAGCTTCTCGGTGTTCAAGCGTGTTTCGGGAGGCAGCCCGGTGCGGATCACACTTGGCAAGTATCCGGGCCTATCACCGGTCAGGGCTCGAACGCTGGCCCTGAAACACCTGGCTGACCTGAGTGACGGGGTGAACCCGAATGAGCAGCGGCGTGTTGAGGCTATGCACACCGTGACGCTGGGCGAAACTTTTGAAGGCTACAAGCGCGCCCGTAAGCTCAAGGTGTCCACATTGAGGGGGTACGAAGGCGTGGTAAGCAACCACCTTAAGATGCTCGTGGATAAGCCTCTCAAGGACATTGATCGCCGGGTGATTGTCGACATTCATGCGGGCATCGCCTCCAAGGCCCAAGCAGACCTGACCATGCGAGTGCTGAGGGCAATATTTAACTTTGCCAAGTATGAATACTGCCGACAGGACGGCTCCTCAATCTTTCCTGAGAACCCAGTTGAGATCCTGTCCCACCGGAAGCAGTGGAATAATGTTCGGCGCAGGCAGACCCATCTCCGACCTAGTGAGCTGTCAGTTTTCTACAAAGCCCTACAGGAGGTTAGGCAACAGGAAACGCCAACCGGCCAATCTATCTGTGATGCGATGCTGTTCGCCCTGCTCACTGGGCTAAGGCGTGGTGAGATCTTCAGTCTGAAGTGGGGCGACGTGAATCTGCGGGCTGCTATTTTCACGCTCTATGACACCAAAAACGGTTTGCCCTTGGAGCTGCCGATCACCAAGCATATCGACGAGCTGTTCCAGAAGCAGAAGGGCCGCATTCCTTCAGAGTTCGTTTTCGCCGCCGAGAATGAGTATGGCCAGGTGCGGGAGCCCAAGAAAGTAGTGGCCAAGGTAAAGGAGCTATCGGATACTCATTGCGACTTCCACGACCTGAGACGAACTTTTGCCACCACGGCAGAGCACCTAGACGTAGGTAGCTATAAACTCAAGCGTTTGATGAATCACTCTACTGGGCGGGATGACGTAACAGCCGGGTATATCATTCTAACGGCAGAGACCCTACGGCAGTCTGCGGAGAAAATTCAGAACTATTTTGTTCAGCGAATGGCTAGTACAAATGTCGTAGCGTTTACGAAAGTAATCTGAGCGTGAAAAATTTATCGGGGAGAGGGTGAATGCTGTATTTTGGGGTCAGCACTCACCGGTATCAAAAAGGGTTGAGTTGAGGTTTATTTCGTTCTATTTCCGGGAAAGTCGAGAACATTTCCCCCGTTACCGTTTTTGGGCTTGCTGACGCTTTCTTTCAATAGCGCTTTCAGTTCTACCAAATTACTTTCGGTTGATTTAGGTGAGAAAAAACCCTTAGGTAATCCGCACAAAGACTCTACTAAATACTCTGACAGACCAAGCCTGTGAGAGAGTTCAGTTCGACTGAGTACGTTTTGGTCAACAAGCATTCTGACTGCTCTGTTTAGCAATCTAGGTTCTTCAAATGGAAACTGATTGTCATATGGTTCGCCTTTTGTCCAGCCTCTTGCTGAACGTCCTTTGAATAATCTCAGCTTCTGGTCGTCATCTATGATGTCAAGCTGGTAGCATCTCATGATCATTGCTGCCACAGAGGTTTTCCAGCGTGGTTTTAACGATAATAATGTCTCTAGCGTTGGCCAACTAACTTCCGCAGAAAACGATTCAGCAGGTAATAAAAAACATCCTGCAAAAAGGTCTGCCTGTCGCTCGATTTCCTTATAGTGTTGCTTAAAAGTCGGTTCATCGACATTTCTGTGAAGTACCAAGTGGCCTAGTTCATGGGCTGCGTCAAATCTATTCCGAATTCCATTTGCTTTATCAGCCGTGACAAAAACATAAGGTCTACCGTCTAACTGGCTCCAATGAGAAACACCGTCCATTTTTAAATAGCCGATCTCAGCGCGTGCGAATATTACGCCGGCATTTTCCAGCGTAAGAACAATATCTGAAATTGGCCCCATGCCCAACTTCCAGGCCTTTCTACACTCGGCAGCCAAAGTTTCAATTTCACCATCGGTGATTTTGAGAAATACTTTTTCTGGTATAGAGGGAACATTAATTTCGGGCCAGTTTACCCATTGGCTCAAAGTATTTGCCATCTCCGCAACCCAATTTAATCGAACCCTCGCCATCTCTCTTGCAGTCTTGGCTGATGATGCGAGTGATCTGAAAAAATAGGGTTCGTTACCATGCTCAGGTGATTTTTTTAAAAACCAATTCATAGGGAATTTTACGGCTTCACCAAGTGCACGAAGTTTATCTTCCTCTGGGGACTGGCTGCCTTTCTCCCAATTTGAGATGGTTGCTGGTGAAACACCAACAAGGGTCGCTAATGCGACCCTTGTTATGCCTAATGATTCTCTAGCCTGGATTAATCTCGCAGGCTGGAATCCGCTAACTCCGGTTCTCATAGCTTTATCCTGACTTTTTCTCGGACGTATGTTCTTCTTTTTGTAGATCGTCTCTTAATGTCGGCCAAGCCTCATCAATGAGGCTTGAATCATGTTCTACCTCATACTCTTGGAGAAGTTCTCGAATAGGAATTTCCAAATGATAACCGGCCCAATCTGTATAAGGCACCGAAATAAATATTTCGCTCGGCGCTGACTGATTTTTGGCTTGTGGGCGAGGATGCAGTACAACAGCTACGATATGTAGCGCGTCATCAAGCTTAGGAGGAGCTGCTTTAAACAGGTCGAACGTCACTGGCTCCAATATTGCGTTTTTCTGGGCAAGAAAACTTCTGTGCTTAGCGGGTCTTGCCCACGCGTTTTCATGCAGCTCAATGTGGCTTAAGGTGACGTTGCCAGAGCACACCACAACATACTGCTCACCTTTAGGGACGGTCTGCAACACTGACGGGCTTCCCTCGGCTAAGGCCCCTGCGAGAGCATCATCTATCATATAGCGTCTCATTTGGGCTCGGGGGCGTGCAGGGTTGGTGTTCTTGAAATCTTCTAGGGCTCTGGCGTTTGCTTTGGCATAAGCTGCGCGTATAGAGTCATCCATAGAAAGGAATAAGCTCCTGTCTACATTGGAGGTGATATAGCGCACCAGGCGAGATTTCAAGCTTTCTGTCATGGGTGGAGAATCTCTTCATTTAGTTAAGCGGAATTATGGTCATAAAAATTTAGTTTTGCAAGTTGTTATGCTATTCTCAGCCTGAAGCTAAGTAAAGAAGGGGTATGGCAATGGCCAGAAAGCGGGTTTCAGTGACTACAGAGTCAAAATCAGGGCGTAATCAGAAGTTCCATGACAACTACACAAATGAGGATATGACTAGGGCCCAATTTGTCAAACAAATCAAGAATGGGAGCTATTCTCAATATCATGTCCGGAATATCAACGGGGTAGAGACACCGGTATCTAATCCAGATTCGAGTAAAAACAATAACTTAGATTGATGGCGGGGGGAATGGATGGCTGGAAAGTAAGAAGCCCCGACACTTTCGCACCGGGGCCTCAATTCAGTCGCCAATTTGTGGGGGCATCACCACTCAACCTTGCGGCTGGCGGGAGAGGAATCCTCACTGGCTATGTGGTAAACATACGATAACAAGCAGGAACTGTCAAGTTGAGAACAATAAACCATACAAAGCTGGAGCCTTACATATCGTCGGCCCGTTTGAATACCTATAGTAACTTTTTTGCCCCTGCTGACCAAATAGAACTATTCGGATGCTACCTGTGGAGCAAAGAGGTTGCCGCGGCCTTTTTCCCGCTTCTCCAGGTGTTGGAAATAACGTTAAGGAACGCTATCCATAAAGAAGCCAGGAGCGCTTTAGGGCCTTACTGGTTTGACAATGTCGCAACAAGGCCCCAAAGAAGGTTGAGTGCTAGCCAGCATCGTCATGTACAGCATCTTGCAGACTCGATTCGAAAAGCAAGAGCGGAGATAAGGCGAGACCTGAATATGCCGCTTACCGCAACAGTTAATGAGGATCGGATAATTGCCAAGGTAACGTTTGGTTTCTGGACAAACCTTTTCAGCGCCGCCTTTGATGTAAATCGAAACCCCAGAGCTCTCTGGCCAAACTTATTGCGGCCAGTATTTCCAAATGCACCTCGAGGGCATAGAGATCGGTCTACGATGCAAAGCAAATTGTTGGCCATCAAGACTTTCAGGAACAAAGCTTTTCACCATGAGCCCATCTGGAATATTGGGCGCCCGGCTGGAGTGATTGATGCGATTAATAAATTGCAGTCTACATGCAATGATATCTCGGATATGATCAAGTGGATTTCCTTGGATTGTCTGGATCTAGCTGAGAAGGCTGGGTATATAAGCACTATTCGGCGGGTTTGTTCCCTTGAGCATTTAGACTATCTCAGGAATCCAGGTGAAAATGATAAGCCGTATAGTAAAGTGAAGCGCGAGCTAAGAAGCATTATCCGGCAACCCAATCACACGACTAATATAGTTTTAAATGGGTTAAGCAAAGGGAAGATACTTGGGAGTTGAGAGTAAGGAATTGCCGAAAACCTTAAAAAAGTACCTACTGGTTTTCGGGAGACTGTAGCTAAAACTGTGTAACTGCTTATTATTGACCCTAACGAGGAGATAGTAAGCAATGAACCCTAAAGATCTTGAAGCTTTCGCAAAGGAAGCGGCCAAAGCCATTAAAACTGAATCTGACCTTGATGCATTTAGGCAGATGTTAACTAAGGTGACGGTCGAAGCCGCACTGAATGCCGAGCTCGATGAGCACCTTGGTTACGACAAACACGCTCAGTCAACAAACGCCAATAACCGCAATGGTAAATCGCGTAAAACCGTCAAGACAGAGGCGGGTCAGTTTGAATTAGAAACGCCTCGTGACCGTGACGGCAGTTTTGAACCCCAGCTTGTACAAAAGGGGCAAACACGATTTACGTCCATGGATGACAAGATCTTAAGCCTCTACGCCAAAGGCATGACCACGCGCGAGATCGTTGCCACCTTCAAAGAAATGTATGGTGCTGATGTTTCGCCGACATTGATATCCCGTGTCACCGATGCTGTTATTGAGCGCGTTGTTGAATGGCAATCTCGGCCGCTTGATCCTGTTTACCCTATTGTCTACCTAGACTGTATCGTCCTTAAAATCAGGCAGGATAAGCAGGTGATCAACAAGTCGGTTTACCTAGCTCTCGGTGTGACCATGGAAGGCCATAAAGAACTGCTAGGCATGTGGATCTCAGAAAATGAAGGCGCTAAATTCTGGCTAAACGTCTTAACCGAGCTACAAAATCGCGGCCTGCAAGATATTCTGATTGCGTGTGTTGACGGCTTAAAAGGCTTTCCAGATGCGATCAACAGCGCCTACCCCAACACACGTATTCAGCTATGCATTGTGCACATGGTGAGAAACTCCGTGAGGTATGTTCCTTGGAAGGACTACAAGGCCGTTACAGCGGATTTAAAACGGATTTACCAATCCGCCACTGAGGATGAAGCGCTACTCGCGCTGGATCAGTTCTCGGAGCGTTGGGATGCAAAATATCCGCAAATATCACGCAGCTGGCGAAGCCACTGGCACAACCTGAACACGCTGTTTAGCTATCCGCCAGAAATACGCAAAGCAATTTATACCACCAACGCCATCGAGTCTCTCAATAGCGTGATTCGCAAAGCGATTAAAAAACGAAAATTATTTCCAACAGACGACTCGGCTAAAAAAGTCGTCTTTTTGGCAATTATGGACGCTTCGAAAAAATGGACGATGCCGATTAGAAATTGGAAGGCCGCACTAAATCACTTTATGATTGAATTTGACGAGCGATTAAGTGACTATGTTTAACCAGCAGTTACACAGAATTATTTACAGTCTCGTTTTCGGCATATCGGGCTAATTGCGATTTTCGTCATCAAATAAGGCGGCTAAGTCATTAACATCTGGGCTGTCTTTGCGGTTTTCGGCAATGGTGCGGTTTTCAGTACATTTGGTCGAATTTTGAGTGCTGTTTCCGGCATTCATGCGCTTTTCAGCACTTTGGCGCTTGCTCTCGGCCAGGTCGGCTTTCCACTCTTTGAGCCTATCTTCGTCTAGTTCAAGCTTGATCATCTTCTAGCTCCTCTTGGTCTAGGTAGTGTTTGTATAGAAGTAAGTACTGTTCATCATTGATGACGCCTTTACCGCGGGCACCGTCAATGAACTCCTGAAGTTTGTTTAGCGGTAATATTCTTGAAGTTGCTGAGGCCAGTGCAGCTGCTGCAAGCGTGTGCTCGGGTACAAATTTTTTTTCGGGCTCTTTACCGGCCTCAAAAGTTTCCAAGATACTCAGGGCATAGGGTATTTCGCCCACGCCATCAGCTACAACATGAACGCCGTAGTTTTCGGTTTCGTTACCGTGCCCTGTTTTAAACCTAATATCGCTAAGCCGCAAGGACTCTACGATAGTTTTGAGTTCGGGTTCTGGGTGAAGGCCCTCACGATATATTGTTACTTGTAGCTTGCATCCAAGGCGGCTTTGAAGGGCTTGCACCTTTTGCATTACCTCTTCACGCCGTTCTTCTGACGTGATTTTGGTTAGGTCGACTGCACCATATGATTTACTGGTCATAGGCTTATCCTCCACTAAATTTTAGGGCCGCTTGCGGGCCTATTGTCTTGCCCAGAAGGGGCAGATTTTGATTTTCCGAAATGATTGCCGCTCTCAAATTTTGCTTTGTCTTCTTGTTTTAAGGTTTCATTATTTTTTTCAAAAGCTTTTGCTGTTTGTTGATCTGTCGCCAAGCCCGCTTTAGGCAGCTGGTCTGTCAGTTTTTTGAGGTCGCCTTCTGTCGGTTTATAGCCTTTTACTTCGATGCCCATCATTTGTCCTTGCGCCCAAATTCGGCGTCGGTATTCCTCGTCACCAAAAGCACGAATTTCCTTCCAATCTCCTGCTGCAACCTTGGCTTGTGCTAGTTCTAGCTCTGCCGCCAATGCCCATTCGCTCATGGTTTTCGAGTAAATGGCAATACCTTTATCTCTGAAGGCTTCCTCGCCCTTTTTGTGGCCTGCGCCCCAGCGATAAATGCCTTCGATGTCTGGTTTAAACATATCGATAACACGGCCTTTATTTGGATCGATTCGGACTGGTTTCCAGTAGTCATCTAGCTCCAATTGAATTGGTGTTTTACTCATCTCTGCCTCGGCTTTTTCTGCGTCTTCGTGAGAGCTAGCAAGGCCACAATGTGTGCGGACTAGTTGTTTGGATTGGCTAAGTTTTTCGGCTTCGTTTTTCATTTTCAGTCTCCTGACGTCACTGTGGTTTTCACCTAAACTGATTATGTTGTTTAGGTGTTTGATAGATTCATTAATTGCCCACCTTTGGGCGTTCTGGATATAACCCATTCGAGCTAGTTGAGTATCTATAGGCCCAACGTGTAATTGAGGTATTTTGTCTGTGATGCCTTGCGCTTTTAATGAGAGATGACTAATGCGTTCTTCCAGTCCGCAAGCAGCAAGTTCAGAATTAACAATGTCGGCCCATTTTTTACGCACCATTTCAATTTGTTGTTTTCCAGTAGGAAGACCGTTTTGTCTTAGTCTTTCATCCTTCCAATTCATCTGAATTTTGTTCTTGCTTAAGACCCCATTCTCTTTCATCGCTCGAGTGGTCATAAGTAGGTGCGCGTGTATGTTTCTGTGATCCCCTTTTCTTCCTGGTGCATGCACACAGACGTCAATTGCAGAGCCATATTTACGCACTAAAAATTCAGCGAATTCACCGATTATTTTTCTGTGAGAATCTCTTCCTAGTTCTTGTGGAAGGGCGAGTTGCCACTCTCTTGCTACACGTGCGTTTTTTGCAGGTTCAGACGTTTCGGCTAAGTTCCATAACTCGGATCTTGATAGTCCTGAGTGATTAAACATAAATCTATCAAGTACGCCTTTTTTTCTTTCAAAATCATGTGTTGCACCGGTACGCTCATCAATGATTTTTATGGCTGCACGATACGCAGAAGCGGCAGTTGCACTCCTTCCTTTTGACCTAGAAATATTTATATTTTGACAATAAAAAATCGCCACTTTTCGCACCATTAACTTGCTTTTTTTGCGCAGCAAAAACGCATTGACTCGGAACGAGTCGTATATGCGCTCTTAGCCAGAGAGGCAGTTCGTGCCGAACATATAACTCTTTCTTTGTAAAAAGCTTCCATCGTGCATCTGAGCTGCGAGTTAAAATAATTTGCCTTTTCTTAAATTAAAAAATATCTTCACGCAATATAAAACACCACAAAAAACTCCACTTTTTGAAAGTTTTTTATTTTTAAGTGTTGCGCCATATGAAAAACTTTGTATGAAAATTTATTGAGTGGAGAGTATTGATGTCGAGACTAAAACCATCTGAGGAAAAGCGACTTCGCGAACTGGCCGAAAGGGATAAGCGGATTGCGGCGGAGCTACAAAAACATGATCAGGCAACTGCTGCATTAACAGATTTGTTGACGCAGCAAAAAGCGCAAAACAGGAAAGCAAGAAATAGAGAGCTTATGCTCTTAGGGGCCGCCGTAATGTCTGAATGCGAAGTTAACCACGATGTAAAAAAAGCAATCACCAAACTGGTCAACAAACACTTATCAAGAATTTCGGATCGTGAATTCATTGCATCTCGCGGCTGGGAGGTACTAGAAAATGAAGATAGTAAATTCACTACTTCTGATAGCACTGTTTCTAATTAGTGGAAGTGCTATAGCTCAAACCACCTCGATTACTGATGTCCAGTCGACCGACAAAAGCATCGAGTATTTACGATATATCTTTGGGGATGTCGTAAACATAATTACCGGGGGTACGGGGCCATCAAGTGCTGATTCCGTGCTTGGAGCAATGTCTGAAATATTGAACACCGGAATGCTCGTTTTTACCGGATTAATGGTCGGGTATATTTTTCTTACGGGAGTGTTGAATTCCGCTCACGAAGGCAATCCGTTGGGAAAAATGTATTCGACCATGTGGGTTCCTTTACGGATGGTAGTCGCATTGTCATTAGTCTTACCGTTTTCAGGAGGCTATTCTACGATGCAAATAGGTGTGCTTTGGTTAGCTGGTCACGGTGTTGGCCTTGCTAATTCAACATGGAATTCCGCGTTAGATCACATGAGCGGGACAGGTACATTTTATCCGCCTCAAATTAGTGTCGATTACGAAAGTACTGCAATGCAGATATTGAATTCTCGCGTCTGTATGCATGGTATTAATGTGGCGGATAGGCATATTAATATTGAAGAGCACCCTGTTGAAATTGTGGAGGGCCAGTCAGTTACAGATCTTAGGGTCGCAAGCGAAACCGGTTCTGTTGAAATTCCAGTTCAGCACACCGTTATGCAGCGTTACGCTAGCCGTTACAATCTGGTTGAAGCTGGCTTGGCTTATGGTAGTGCCTGGTTGTCGGGTTTTCCTAATGGAGTTCCGAGAAATTACGGCTCCAATCCATGTGGTTCAATTAAGCTGGAGTTCGCTGAAATTGATGAGGGCTCAGCAATTGATTCAGCTGTTCGTGAGTTCCAAGCAAGGGTTATCGAAATACACGCTGATTTGGATGAGGATCTCGACCCTCTCGCGCGTCAAATTGTACAAAAGGCGGTTGATGATACTTCCGCAGATCCTGACCCATTGGCTTACAACCAAGCTGTACAAACCTTTAAGGACGAATACGAGCAAGCGGTAAATCGAGCTATGTCCGACATCGCCACATTGAGGATAAACAAATGGGCTAGTGGAAACCCGGATGCTGCCGGAACAACTATTGGTGCGCGAGATGCAGGTTGGATATCTGTTGGTGCTTGGTACTGGGATCTCCAGCGCGTGAATGCGGAGACTCAGCGGATGGTGTCTGTTGTTGCTGAGTTGACTGGGCCTACATCCAAAGCCATAGAAAATGACGACTACTCTATGTTTGAGAATGCGTTGGCATCGTATGGCCAAAATATGAGTGTTACAAGCGGAAATGGTGCTGTTGTAAATGCAATGGAACGCTCTTCCTATGCTGAAAATAATGACAGCCTAAATTTCGTTATGAATCGTGTGGAAAGTGTTATTAATCATGCGCTGTCCGAACCTGATCCTATTTCTGGTATGGCTAATGTAGGGCACATGATCATTGGTAGTTTTGAGGTTGCGTTAGCTGGAGCCTTCTTAACTGACCTTGCAGCATGTGTGGCAGACGATACATCGGAAGCCGTTGGCGGGCTAATTGGAGGGGGAGCTCGGCCAGTGACAAGCACTTTATGCCGCATGACAAATAAAACGTTATGGGCTTTAGTCGGCGCTGGAATGCTTCTAATACCGATTGCTTTGATGCTCGCGTTTTACCTTCCCGCAACACCAATGATATTGTGGATTATGGGAGTTGCAGCGTGGTTCGTTTTGCTTATAGAGGCTGTTATTGCAGCGCCTGTCTGGGCTGTCAGTCATATTTTTCCTGAGGGAAATGGTTTTATCGGTGAGCGAGCAAAGGCTGGATATATGGTTGCGCTGAGCCTTTTCTTGCGGCCAACGCTGGCTATATTCGGATTTGTAGCCGGTATGCTGTTGGTGATAGTTATGGCCAAAGTACTGATGCTTCTGTTTCTGCCGGCCATGTCTGGAATGCTCGGGGATTCAATGAGCGGTGTTGTAACACTATTTGCAATGCTCGCAGTTTTTACCTCAGTACTGATACAGATCAGCCATAGAAGTTTTGGATTAATCCACGAAATTCCCGATAAGATTTTGCGGTACGTAGGTGGTGGACAAGAAAACTTGGGTGAAGCGGCTCAAGAGCAGCAGGGGCGATCTATTTTTGTTGGTGGTGTCGCCAAAGTCGCAAGTGGTGGAGAGCGCGCAATGCGAGGTCGAACCGGGGAAGCAGGTCAAAGCCTCGCCGGTTCAGTTGGCGGAGGTATAAAAACCGCAGCCAGTGCTGCCAAAACTGGTATGTCCAAAATGAGTAAAATGTTGAGTACAAAAAGCTAGCCCCATGTTAACCAGCCAATAACCGTAAAGTAATTTGTAAACTCGGCTACAGGTTCTAGCAAGGATGCGGGAACCACCTGATTAACCCAGTATGCCAGTACGCCGCTAGAAAAAATTGCTGGGTGGCCGAAAATTCCTACGAAACCTTGAATAATAAAAAGCCCAACACAGGCATTCCATGGCAAGTAAATATTTGTCCAGCAGTGAACCTTTCTGCGCATAGGTGGAACAAGGCAAACAACTAAAAGCAAGAGGCTAAACAACCAGGAGGTTCCGTACGCGGAGCTTAAAGCTAATGACTCCCAAACCTGCTGATTCCAAGCCTCATTTGATAGCGTTTCAGCCCATTTGAGGGCTTCTCGGTGACTCATTAATAGATTACTCATGATTTTTCTCGAAATACTGCTGAAGTGCGGCTGGTGCTCTCACCTTTATCATTTTTTACTGCATCGTTCTCACTAAACTCTGTCATAGATTCACCTATTGGATGCCAGCTTGTTGGCCCAGCGGGCCATCTCGCTGGCCCTCATTCCCCAGTCACTATTTGACATAGTTATTCTCCTTGAACACCTGCGCCCAACGGTAGCTGACCCATTTGGAGGCCAGCACCCAAAGTGCGAGGATGATCAGGATTACCTTGGCAAGAGTCTCATGTCCTGGCATGACCATCAGTGTCAGTACATAGGCCACGACTAAAGCCGCTATATAGGTAAGGGCGCTCAATACCATGGAGGCTTGAAACCGCCGTATCGCGTCGGGGCTGGTGTAGCCCCTGCTTTTCATAAAGGCGCAAAAATCCTGGTATCGCTTTTGTCTCATGTTTATCAGGCTATTCCTATCCATATAGACCTCGTAAGGAAATGGGTTTGCGGTGGGCAACGTATATGAGTCATGCAGACTGTCAAATTTGCTGGAAATCGAGTTCTGCCTGCTGATCGTCCGTGGTTTCGCACTCGTCATCAGGGCTTGCTTGCTGCATCACGCGCTCTTTGTTCAGGGCGCCCCAATCAGTAATCTTGTAGTAACCAAATCGACGGCCTCGCACTCGTTCAACCACCATGAAGTATTCCCGATGTAGCCGATCCAGCATGGCGTGAATCGAGCGCTCCGGAATTCCAGTGTTATTGGTTAGCTTCTTCAGGTCTGGCTTCTCGATCTTTTCCAGAGCTACGACAAGAGATAGCACCCTGGTGAAGCTGCGAGTGGGTATTTCCTTCTGATTTGAATGTTCCACGTCATTTGTGGTCATAACATCTCTCCTGTTGAGTGATTGATTGCGAATTTGCATCCACTAAATTTTTGCTTTTCCAAAACTTTTCCTCTTAGGCATAAGCAAATGCCTTTAGGCAATTTGCTACGCCTAGTGGATTATCTGGATAATCATGGATGAACCTCCCCAACTACTCTGAAGCCCTCGTCGTTACAGGGATCGGCTTCATTAGGGCGTGACGGTTGCCGGGGGGATTCGTGACAGTTACCGGGGGCTTTGTGACCGTTATCGTGGGGCGGCCGAGTAATCTCGAACTTGCCCAAGGCGTATTCGCTTACCTTCCACTGAATGCTAATAAGCTCGGGCAGAGACTCTCTGGCCCGTTGCCGACGTTTGCGCATGGTGGTGGCGCTAGCTGGATCTGGCCAGACATAGGAGCACAGCGTATCCAGCTCGATACGGCGAGATCTACCGGGGTCGATCCAGCCGCACAGGCGCTGGTGAATTAGCCGGGCCGCGTCACTTTTGAGGGAGCGCACCTCCCACAGGTTTATTCGAACGTGCTGGTTGCCACCCATCACGGCCTGGGCGATCATTGGATTGAGAGCGACAAACAGCTTGCCTGCTGCATCGTCACTGGCGTACTCAGCCAAGAGTCGGAAACCGCGACGTTTACCGCCTGATAGCGCAATGATCGACACTTTCCATAGCCGCTCGATGCAGTCCCGGATGGGTTTTGTGTCCTCGATGTTGGCGTAGCCAATTTCTTTGGCTAGAGCACGATAGCTGCCTTTGACCACCATGGCATCTTGCTGAATGGCATCCCACTTGGGTTCCATAAACATGCGGAGCTGAAGCCCGGCATCGGTTTTCGGATCTGGGGATAGCACCAGACCGGCGGGGCCAGCCATGGCCACCAAGCCCTGCAGGATGCGCAGGTCGTCTGCGCCCAAGGGTTCTGGCCCACTGAATTCAATTTTTTGGCCTTGGCCAAATTCATAGACTACATCGAGCTTGATAGTTTTCCGCTCACCCCGTTTGAGGCTGCGGAAGAGTCCGGGTGCTAGGCAGTGAGCGGGGTCGTGCCGGGCGTGAGTTAAATCAAACTTCGTCACGGCGAGCCCCTTTGGTTCTGGTGGGCTCAAGGACGGCGGGTTTCAATACCCCACCGTCGTGCCGGCGAAACCAGCGTTCCTTAAAGGGAGGGCCATAGTTGGCCTTGCTGACACCAAAGCGCACGAAGTAACCGCGCTGGGAGTTGTCTACACCCAAGCTCTCGGCTTCCGCCTGGGTCATGCCTGCGAGGTAGGCTTGCCAGCGCACGTTATCGACTAACACCGAAGAGCCCCGGCTGGCCTGCTGCAAATCGCCTGCACCGGACATAGCCGCGCCCTTGCTGGCGTGGTGCAGAAAGACAATAGAGCAGCCCGTTTCTGCCGCGATGGACTCCATAGCGCCTACGACCAGACTCATGGGGCCACTGGCATTCTCTTCCTCGATGTGGAAGCGCCTCAGCGTGTCCAACACCAGCAAGCGGTGTCCATCAGCCACCTTGAGCAGCTCTTTACGCCACTGAGATCCCATGATGTTTGGCATCACGCCAACCAAAGGAAAAATAGTCATCTGGCGTGCGATGAGCTGTTTCTGTTCTTCGCTCAAATGCTTGCCCAGCGCATGTAAGCGGTGGTGAATGGTGATGAGCGGATCTTCGGCGGGTAGGTAAGTCACGGTGCCGTGATTGAGCTCGCCAATCTCCAGTAGGTCTGACCCGCCCGCAATCTGCATAGCCAGTTGGAGTATCAGCATGGATTTTCCGGCACCGCCCGGTGATACCAGAGCGCCGACGGTACCAGCCACCATGTTGGGCAGCACGTAATCAACAGGCTCTGGCGCGGAATTGAAGGCCTCCGCAATATCCAAAGCCTTTGTAAGCAGGGAAGTCACAAGGTGTCTCCATTACTTCTCTGCTCTTTGAGCCAGGCATGAAAAGCTGACTCCGGGAATAACCGTCTCCGGCCAATTTTCACAGACGGTGGCATGGGCTCACCCCTGCTGTGTCGGTTTCGGAGTCCACCTGTAGACATGCAAAGGAGCGAGGCCACTTGTTCGTAAGTGAGGTATCGCTCAGGTTGTTGAGTATCCATCGTTACTCCATATGGCATGAAATAGCATGGTGTGATGATGGATGATTGACTCTAAGGAAGGGTGACTTTAAGGTGTCTTTTAATTTATATGAAAAGGCACTTTTGGCAGTCATGAGAGAGCAAGCGAAATCAGTTTCAGCATTTGCTGCAAATCCTTTACGGGCTCGAATATTGATTCGAGAGCTGGAGCGTAAGTGCCTGGAGGTAAAGCCTTCTGATAGCGGTGAAAAATTTGATCGCTATGAGTATCTCAATCGATTTACTGCTTGCCACAAAGATTCCAAAAAACGTTTTTATCTGCCTCGGCGGCCATTCTTTAGATGGCGCAACGGTGAGGCATTGCCAAACCTGACTACTCGTAAGCTGATCGATGGTCTATTTGATGAGGATCTGGGTAGCAAGTGGGGTGGCCGTAGTACTAATGATCCTGAACAGACGTTGTTAGTAGCGCTGGATTTAATCAGCCGAAGCAACATGCCAAATAACCAAGAGACATTGGCCGAAGCTGAGGAAATTTTGGCCGTGGTTAACTCTGCGGTGTGCGATTTAATTCCCAGAATCCCTAACCTGGAGAGACCGAAATTCACTGCCTACCGGGGCGGCAAGGCCCTGACTTCATCAGTAAACCAAAAATCCAGCCGCTATGCTGTGTGGTTGAAAAAGAGGCCTGTGGCTTATCCATTTATTGCCGAACGAATCAATCCCTATGACTCAGTAAGCCCCCTTTGCGCAGCATTGATGTACCTGGTTAAACCCAACAATCAAACGCACCTACCAGATGATCTTGCACGAGCGCTGCTGCTGGATGTTATTAGTGGTGTAATTGCTGCCTATATCGTGATGCTCCACCGGAATCCTTCGGAGTTCCAAACGGGCGGTCTAGTCGTTGATTTGTATAGGCTTGGCCATCGGCTTTTTCTGTGCAGGAAGGTTGAGATGAGTAAGAAAGATGCGGAGCTGTTGAGAGAAGTTTTCTATAACCGTTTTCCGGAATTTTCAGTTGGAATCGATGAGCTGATAGTTAAGTTTGATAGGTTGATTGAACTGTTTCACAGTTTTATAGGGAAAACAGGCTTGTCCTTTACGGATTTTAATACAGTTCTGAGTCCGGTAGATCCAGATTCCACCACCAATATTCATAAGTGGTGGAGTTTTTCTATTGAAGATAGATGCTAATTTTCGTCAACAATAGGGTCTGCTAACGATTTGATTGGAAAGCCAATTGAGTAGTAATCGATATAATAGCTAGATCCACTTATTATCTTTAATAACACCCTGTGGAAAATTACTTTAAGAATTTTTAATTCTCGAATTAGCTGTATTTCTTTTCCAGCTTCAATTTCTCGACCATGCGCTGCGTTATTTCTTTGCTTCCAAGCCTTTTTTTCATCTTCGGATAGTTTGATTTCAAGATGTTCAAGGAATCGGTCAGTCAATATGCTTTGTGGAGTTTGATTTAACGCGTTTATTTTGTTGGTGAGCACTTCTTTTTCTTCTTCGTTAACTTCAGTTTCTGAAAGAATTCCAACAAGTTTTGGGCGGAAGGCCTTCCATTCAGTTCGTTCCATTAGAGATGTCTGGAAAATTTTTCCGTGGTTTTCGATATATGAATTTTGAAGAGATTCCATGCAGGAACCAAAGTGTACGGCAGCAATATGTATGGGGGCGGTAATGGCATGCCAATATGCCCAAGATAAATGTCCAAATTTTAGCTCTTCATACCTCAGGTAAAGCGAGTTCAATAGGGGCTCTACAATAGTTTTGTCTAGCTCCCCTTGATATGTCTTTCCAGTAGGGCATGGGGGAAGTGTATGCGTAGAAAATGCAGTTCCTCCCATTGAATATGCACTTATCTCTTCGAATGAAATTAAATTCCATTCGAAGTCGAAAGTGCTATGGCCCGTCTCAACTAATGGACGTCCCAAGACAAATGACAAGCAATTCCTGATTTTTTTGCGAATGTCTTTTTCTGGAGGCTCTAGGTAAAGTAGAAAGCCTGACTTTACACCAAGCGATCTTTGGTCTTCGCCGGAGCTAATGAGGTATAGCGAATGTCCTCCAATTGTTAATTGGAGGCATCGACTAGCAGACCCAGTCGTACTTGATCCACATGGTATTTCTACAGTATTGCCTTTGGGGCCAATTGAAATGAGAGTTTGAGTGCTGGTCTCTGTATCTACAGAATCAGGCCAGAGATAATATCCGCTATCAACATTCTCTAGCCTCTCTACTAGATATTTGATGGGGGTTGTATCTTGGGGCTGGATCACAGCCTTGACGGAGCTTACTGATGATAGCTCGGTGCGCTTTGTTTCGCCGTCACGGCTTGTGGTTTCCGTCTTGCTGAAGGGCTGAATTCCTTCCATTATCACCCTGATTCCCGCTCTATTTCTGAGCTCAATAGAGTCTTCATTTATCCTAACAGTCCCTGGTGGATGATCCACAGCCACTGATTTGGCGTCATAGGCTGAGGATGTGGTTAAGATTATGTTGAGCTTCTGATCTCTCTGTACTTTTAACTCATTAATGGGGTGGTGCAAGGGGCCAGCGGTCTCGACTTCAAAAAGCCCTTCATTTATGAACTCTTCCAGAATCCCTTGGTTAAATACATTCATCGTAGGTCTCTCGAATATGACTGTTTGGGATATGTAACCCCAGTGTAACCCTGGAAAAATCAGCGTTCAGCATTTCGTCGAGTTGGATTTGGTGTGGATGCGTCAGGGTTACGTCTTTCTGAACCCCGGCGGGAAGGATAAAAAACAGAATTTGCTTCTAACTATCTGATTTTAAAGGTTTAAATGGTGGGCCTGCTCGGACTTGAACCGAGGACCTAACGATTATGAGTCGTGTGCTCTAACCAACTGAGCTACAGGCCCATTTAAACTTTTTTACCCCTGGCCTATTGATTATGAGTCGACTGCTCTAACCAACTGAGCTAAGGGACCTTTGACTTGTTATTTTTCGCGAGTGCTGCGTTGCGTGCGCGGTTCGGGCGGTCATGTATTTTGTATACACTTCCTTCCTCACCTGTGCGGCACCTTGCTCTCGCGAAAAACTCCGGCGTCAATACCGGTTAATTACTTGAGCTTCGGCTGAAGCCGCGATTCTTCGTTGCGTGCTCAGGATTTTCGGTCACATACTTTAATGTATGCTCCTTCAAATTCTTGCGCGGCGCTTCGACTCCCGACTTCACCCTTTGCTCACCCGTTTGAGGGGCGAGCGAGAATTTAAGGTCTGTATCAACAGGGTCGCGCATTATAAAAGGTAAAAGCCGGGATGGCCAATATTTGAGGAGGGAAAATCAAGGGCATACTGCGACGTGCAGTATGCCCTGGGTTCTGCTATTCAGTGGGCGAGAGCTCACCGTATTTGTTACCGGTTGGAATGGCGGGCTTGAATTGAATGTGGCAGCTTTCGCAGAGCGCTACTAAGTCGTCACCTGCGAGGTTAATTGCTTCAATATCACGGGTGCCCACGGCGGTTAGGGTTTGCTTACCGACTTGTACTAGCTGATCAGAAAACGCTTGCCACCGTGCATCGCTTGTCCAGGTTTTATCCATTGGCCCCGTTCCGGGGATTTTTAACAGAGAACCGGCCACTTCCAGTTGGTTGGCTAGGTATTCTAACCTGCGCCACTCTTCATCTGATTGAGGGTTTTTCCAGGCAGCTACCCAAATTGGGTCTGCAGCTTGGTTGACCAGCGCCACCATCAATTCATTTAAGCTGATTGGCAGTTGGGGTTCGGGTGCTGGAGCGGTTGCTACTGGACTGGCCACAGGAGCGGGTTGTTGTACTTCTTGCTCTCCACAGCCAGATATTGTTCCAATCGCGAATACGAGAGGTAAGGATAACCAGGTTAATGATTGTCGTGATCGTGTTGAGCTCATTGCATCTCCTCATGGGTCTTGTAGAAGGTTGTAATGGCGCTTCTCAAATCATTCGCCACTACTTTCAGTATGATTACTGCGCAGTGGCGAACTATGATGTCGATCAAGTAGGTGTGAAATTTTATGTAAGCCGCTGGCGGCTGCGGCAAAGGCTACTGGACGGTTTCGTTATCTGTAAATTGCCCTTCAAATAACGCGGTTGTGAGGTAGCGTTCTGCTGAATCCGGAAGGATAACTACAATGTTTTTACCCGCGTGCTCCGGCTGCTTTGAGACGCGATCAGCGACAGCCATAGCGGCTCCGCAGGAGATGCCGGCAAGAATACCTTCTTCTTTCATAAGCTTGTGTGCCCAGGTCATGGCGTCTTCGTTACTCACTTGCTCAACTTGGTCGACCATGTCGAGGTCTAGGTTGGCAGGTACGAAGCCGGCACCGATGCCTTGAATCTTATGGGGGCCGTGTACCGGCTCCTCGCCTTTTTTAGCCGCCGTGATCATGGTTGTGGAGGAGGGTTCTACGGCCACCGTGGTAATGGCTTTACCTTGGACATTTTTGATGAATCGTGAAATTCCGGTCAGTGTCCCGCCTGTGCCAACGCCACACACGAGTACGTCGATTTCACCGTTGGTATCCTCCCAGATTTCTGGCCCGGTTGTTTTTTCATGCGCTTCAGGGTTGGCGGGGTTGTCGAATTGGCTCGGCATCCAATAAGTACCGGGCTCTGACTCCATAATTTCTTTTGCTTTAGCGATTGCCGCAGGCATGCCTTTCGCGCCTTCGGTCAATACGATGTTTGCGCCCAACGCTTTCATTAATTGACGGCGCTCCAGGCTCATGGTGCTAGGTAGGGTTAGGGTGATAGGGTAACCACGTGACGCTGCGACGAACGCAAGCGCAATGCCCGTATTGCCGCTGGTGGGCTCGATAATTTTCATGCCTGGCTTTAATACGCCGCGTTTTTCGGCGTCCCAGATCATGTTTGCACCAATACGACATTTCACCGACATGGCGGGGTTACGATTTTCAAGCTTGGCGAATATCTTGCCGTCGCTAATGCGATTGATTTTAACCAGCGGTGTATTGCCGATGCTGAGGCTATTGTCGTCAAAGGTACTCATAGGTGGATCCTTTTCTCGTGTCGTTGAGTCGAGGCTAGTTATGTTGCGGTTGAATGGAGGCAGATTGTAACCAAAACGGCCCAAGAATAAATAGGGCCGCTAAAGCGGCCCTAATATCGAATGTGCATGAGATTATGCGGAGACTATTCGTCGAGGAAGCTGCGCAGGTGATCTGAGCGCGAAGGGTGGCGCAGTTTACGCAACGCTTTGGCTTCGATCTGTCGAATACGCTCACGGGTTACATCGAACTGTTTGCCCACTTCTTCCAGGGTGTGGTCAGTATTCATGTTGATGCCGAAGCGCATGCGCAACACTTTCGCTTCGCGAGCAGTCAGACCCGCTAAAACTTCTTTAGTCGCTTCCGTTAGACCTTCACCGGTGGCTGAATCAACGGGCGATTCAATGGTGTTGTCTTCAATAAAATCGCCAAGATGCGAATCTTCGTCGTCACCGATGGGTGTTTCCATCGAGATAGGCTCTTTGGCGATCTTCAGCACACGGCGCACCTTGTCTTCTGGCATATCCATGCGCTCGCCTAATTCTTCCGGCGTAGGCTCGCGACCCATTTCTTGAAGCATTTGACGTGATACACGATTGAGCTTGTTAATGGTTTCAATCATGTGCACAGGGATACGAATGGTGCGTGCTTGGTCGGCAATCGATCGAGTAATGGCCTGGCGAATCCACCACGTGGCGTAAGTCGAGAACTTGTAACCACGGCGGTATTCAAACTTGTCTACCGCTTTCATCAAACCGATGTTGCCTTCTTGAATCAAATCCAAGAACTGTAGGCCACGGTTGGTGTACTTCTTCGCAATGGAGATCACCAAGCGTAGGTTGGCTTCAACCATTTCTTTCTTGGCTCGGCGAGCACGCGCTTCACCGATCGACATGCGACGGTTGATTTCTTTAATGGTGGCGAGATCTAGGCCGCTTTCTTCTTCTACCTGAATTAGCTTACGTTGCGAACGCATGATATCCATGGTGTAAGGACGTAGTGCATCCGAGTAGTCGCGCTTTTTCTTGATGACGTCGGGGATCCACTCTTCGTTGATCTCGTTGCCAGGGAATTCTTTAATAAACGTTTTGCGGGGCATTCCGGCGTCACGCACGCAAAGCGCCATGATGGCACGCTCTTCTGCACGCACACGATCAAGAATGTCGCGAATGCCGCGATACATTGGGTCAAATTGACGAGGTGGTAATTTGAAGAACTTGAATATTTCTCCCAATGCTTCAAATTCTTTGCCAGCCTGTTTAGAGTCTCGGCCGTGTTTATCGATAGCCTTGAGGGTCTTAGTCAACTGCTTGGCTAAGTTGTCAAAGCGTTCTTTAGCCTCAGCTGGGTCTACACCGGATGTTTCTTCTTCGTCAGAATCTGCCGAATCATCGTCATCATCATCGTTTTCGTCAGCTTCTTTCGCTGCAGCTTCCTCTTTGGCTTTTTGGGCATTCAGAATCTCAGCCGCCGAGGGCACTTCTTCAGCAGGGTCTAACCAGCCAGCAATTACATCGACTAGGCGTCGCTCTTCTTGCTCGACAAGGTTGTATTCTTCAACGATCTTTTCGACAGCACCGGGCCAGTAAGCCATTGCGTGCATTAATTCACGAATGCCTTCTTCGATACGTTTTGCGATAGCGATTTCGCCTTCACGAGTCAACAGCTCAACGGTGCCCATTTCACGCATATACATGCGTACTGGGTCAGTGGTGCGACCGGCTTCGGTTTCCACCGCAGCTAGGGCAGCCGCGGCTTCGGCGGCGGCAATTTCATCGGCAGAAGAGTCGCCATCTGTCATCAGTAACGATTCAGCATCCGGTGCAGTTTCAAACACCTGGATACCCATGTCGTTGATCATCTGAATGATGTCTTCTACCTGATCTGGATCGGAGATGTCTTCTGGGAGGTGATCGTTAACTTCAGCGTAGGTAAGGTAGCCTTGCTCTTTACCACGAGCGATCAGTTCTTTGATTCGGGATTGTTTATTTACAGACATTAGCGTCCTTCGGTGCGACTGTGTGAACGTGTAGAAGGTGAAAAATGCAAACACGCAAGTATAGCCCATATATGGTGCCACGATCCAGATTATCAACCCTTATCAAGGGAGTATTCTTGGGTCCTATAGTTGTTGCTTAAAATTTGCTCAATTTGGCGTTGTGGCTCACAGTGGATGGCTTAATGGTTTAGTTTTGTCGTGGCGATAGGCGTTTGCTGTGGGGGGCGAGGTCGCATAGAATCGTTGGCGATCCGTTAGTGGTTTGCGGTTATCGGGTTTGAGATTCTCGGTTAGTGCAATGGGATAATTCCCGCTCAAGAACTTGTTTCACCCTTAAGAATGAAGTGAGCCGCTATCGACAATGCTTAGTGCGTTACAGCATGTAGTGCTGGTTTGAGCAACGCCGTCCGGTTCAGACAATAATGAACTAGGAGTGAGTATGGATCTTTCATTAATTCCCCCTGCGCTTGGCGTCGCGGGGCTCGTCGCTGCATTTATCATCTATCTGCTTGTTAAAAAATTTCCCGCCGGAGAAGGCACGGTAAAAGAGATTGCCGATGCGATCCATACCGGCGCTATGGTGTTTATGCGTCGCGAGTACACCATTTTAGGCACCTTTGCTGTGCTCGTTGTGGTGCTGCTCTTCATAGGATTTCAGAGCTGGCATACCCCAGTCGCTTTCATCGCTGGCGCTGCATGCTCTGCCATTGCCGGTTACATTGGTATGTATACCGCCACTCAGGCAAATGTTAGAACAACCATTGCGGCCAGTACCAAGGGTGCACCTGAAGCTCTCAGCGTGGCTTTTTATGGCGGATCTATCATGGGGTTGGTGGTGGCGTCCATGGGGCTGTTAGGGCTAGGCACTCTCTATTACTTTTTTGGTGGCGAGCACGCTGAAGCTATCCATGGTTTTGGTATGGGAGGCTCTGTCGTCGCATTATTTAGCCGCGTCGGCGGCGGGATCTACACCAAGAGCGCCGATGTGGGTGCCGATTTGGTGGGTAAAGTAGAAGCGGGCATTCCTGAAGATGACCCGCGAAACCCGGGGGTGATTGCAGATAATGTGGGCGATAATGTCGGCGATGTGGCTGGGATGGGCTCGGATATTTTTGAGTCCTATTGCGGCTCGATGATCGCCTGCATTGCCATTGCCTCCACCATGGGTATGGCCACGCTGACGGCGATGAAAACGGATTCAGCTGAACAATTAATGTCGTTACCGTTGCTGCTCGCGGCAACGGGTTTGATTTGCTCAATCCTTGGTATCCTCCTTGTACGCAGTATGTCGTCAAAGGCGCCGGATGTGGCGCTGCGCTTCGGAACTATCGGTGCGGCCGTCATTTTCATCGCTGCAGCCTACCTGGTAATTTTCACGCTTAAACTCAATATCAACATCTGGTGGTGTGTGGTCTGCGGTGCGGTAGGTGGGATTGTGATTGGTTTAATTACCGAGTATTACACCGGTGGCAAGCCAGTAGAGAAGTTGGCTTCGGATGGTGAGACAGGACCTGCCACGGTGATGATTTCTGGTTTGGCGACTGGGATGGAATCCGTCGTAGTTCCGGTGTTAATTATCGCCGGTATTATTTTTGGCACGAGCTCGCTGTTACCTGAAGGGGCTGGTGTCTACGGCGTGGGCATTGCGGCGGTAGGTATGCTCTCGACCGTGGGTATTACCATGGCGATCGATGCGTATGGCCCTGTTGCGGATAACGCAGGTGGCATTGCTGAAATGGCTGAGATGGGTGAAGAAACTCGCAAAATAACCGATGGGCTCGATGAGGTAGGCAATACCACCGCGGCCATTGGTAAGGGGTTTGCGATTGGCGCCGCTGGTCTGGCAGCTTTGGCGATCATTGCGGCCTTCATAGAAACGGTAGAGCACAACGTGCCGGGTTTTACCTTGGATGTGAGTGACCCTCTAGTGCTCATGGGTATGTTCATTGGCGGTATTTTCCCGTTTTTAGTGAGTGCACTGACGATGCGAGCCGTTGGCGATGCCGCATTCGACATGATCAAAGAGATTAGGCGGCAATTTAGAGAAATCCCCGGCTTGATGGAGGGTACTGCGAAACCAGATAGTGGTCGTTGTGTCGATATAGCGACGCAGGCGGCCCTGAAAAAGATGGTTGCCCCAGGGGTGCTAGCCGTAGCCGCGCCAGTGGTTGTGGGATTTTTGTTAGGCCCAACGGCATTGGGTGGCATGTTGTCGGGCGCGTTGGTGACGTGCGTTTTGATGGCGTTAATGATGGCCAATGCTGGAGGAGCGTGGGATAACGCTAAGAAATACATCGAGAAGGGTAATCTCGGAGGTAAAGGTTCGGATACCCACAAAGCCGCTGTGGTGGGCGATACCGTGGGTGACCCGTTTAAAGATACTTCGGGTCCGTCGATGAACATCCTGATTAATGTGATGGCCATTGTCAGTTTGGTCATCGCGCCACTCTTGGGCTAGGGCTAGTGAGTGAAGGTAAATCTCCGTCGATGGCCAATCTCAATACCGCAAAGAAAAACCCCAGGTGTCTGCCTGGGGTTTTTTCTTTTGAGTCGCTTCGTTCTATCTATTGTTATGGGTTCTCCTGAGCGTATTTTTTGAGCTCTTCTACCAACGTTTTATCTAATTGTTGTAAAAACTTTTCCACGTCATCGCTGGCTTGCTCGGCATCCTCTTGAAGTTGTTCGGCAGCTTCATTGATTTCTGTCGCCGCCACCTGCGCAAACTCCTCGCCCATTTTGCGAAATTCTTCCGCTGACTCTGACAGTGTGTCTTGAAGCTGGTCAAGAGACGCGGTGAATAATTGCTTAATAAATGCCTTGCGTGTTTCGTTCGCCCGAACTTTCCATTCACCGTCTTGTTGAACCAAGTATGTGGGGGTGGTGTAGTGCGCTGTGCCGCTAGCTTCTTCTATCGATAAGTGTGTCACGACGCGCGCGTGCTGGCCCTCTATAACCGCTTGTTCGAAGTGAACCGTGCTTGCAAGGTTGGGGTCAAAATAGCTCTCAACACCTCGTTCTCGTTGATCACTGACAAGCAGCTGGCGCTTTATCTCTTCCCCGTTTAAAACGCTTTGCCAGTATGACTCTGCAGTATCAGTAGGGGTCGACTCACCACATGCGGTGAGCATAAGGCTAAATAATATTAAGACGAATAAACGCATATCTGTTCCAGTTGAAAATCCTTATAAAAGGTGACGTTAAGAGGACAGTCGGTCAATAAGAAAAACTAAGTTTGCACTAAGATTTAATAGATTGTGGATAGTTCCTCGCCTACCTAGACTGCAGCCGTGTTGATGCCGGGTTGCCGAGTGTCACAAATCTGTTTTTGTTATTTTATTTTCTTATTGAAGGGGTGCAACAATGAGCACGCAAATTATATCACGAGTATTCTCGAGGCACGCTGCCGTGAGCGTATTGATGGTGGCTGGTTTAGCTGCAATATCACAAGGCGCTATGGCAAACAAATCAGCTTACGGGGATTTGCTAACAAAATGTGGTGAGGAAATCCGAAAGCAAGGTTATGCCGACGCGACCATTAAGCTGGGCAAGAAGGTGAAGTCAGGTTCGAGCTACAAGTTCTGGATCGATATTATTGAGCCAGGGCAAAAACGCTCAGAAGCGGCAACGGCCTACTGTGAAGGCAGTCATCGCCAAGCAGAAATTGCTAAGTTTGAAATTAAAAAGTAAGTCAGTGTTAAGAAAGCGTTAGTTTAGAGGAAGTCGACACAATCCCCTGCTCCCCGTCGGCTTCCTTGTTTTATTGGGGATTTGCGGATTCTGCTTTTCGGCTCAAATCAAAAGTGTAATGTCCTCTAATACTTTGTGTGGAAGCGAAAAGCCACTTCTTAAACAGCTCTGCTGCATCTGAGCTAGATTCTTCTTCCGGCGATATTAAGTAAAACGACATTTTCCCCGGTACACTTTCTGGAAATATTACCTCCAGATTTTGACCAAGGATCGAATTGTTCAAAATATCTTCGTCGACAACGCCAATGCCTTGCCCATCTTGAATTGCATATACCATGGATTGTATGTCTGAGCATACGATGCCCGAGCTTGTATCGAGGTGTGTCGGCCCTATATAACGAGCCCACATTGTCCAGGTGTTGTAATCGCGAAAGTGCACGAGATTGAAATTACTTAACTCCTCAATATTCGAAGGAATAGACAGCGCGCCTCTACGATTTTTTAACCGCCGTGGGTTGTAAACGCCAAACAGCTGGCTATCAAATAATCGTTCATGTTTTAACCCGTTTACGACAAATACTTCGTCATCACTGGGCTTATCGTTGAATAAGTAGGTGCGAATTGCACAATCAAAGTCGTCTTTCTTGAGATCAATTAGCTCTAGAGAGGAGTGTAAGCTGACAACAATATTGGGGTTGCGGCGGTGAAACTCACCAAGTTTCGGTGCAAGCCAACTGGCGGTAAAGGTGGGCATGGCGCTGACGCGCAAAAATTCTTTATTCTCATTTTTAATTTGCCCGACGGCTTGGGTAATGTCGGCAAATGCTTGCTCCAAAGAGGGGAGTAACTCTTTTCCTTCAGTTGTCACTTCTAAGCCATGCGTGGTGCGATGAAAAAGCGCAACGCCCAAATGGTCTTCAAGGTTTTTAATCTGTTGGCTTACCGCGCTTGGAGTAACGCTTAGCTCTTCACTCGCTTTTTTAAAGCTCAATAATCGAGCAGCTGTCGCAAAAGCCCGAAGGGCATTGAGTGGAGGTAGTGAAGATGGCATGGGGAGCCCCTCAAACGTTGGACTTGTATTCTACAAGCCCATTTTTTTTGCTGCAATCACATCGCTGTCGTCGGTCTGCGCTCTTTGGTTTAGGTGGCGAGTAGCAATTAGAGTCGGGTGCGAAGTGGTAGAACTAAAAAAGCCACCCAAAGGTGGCTTTGCTAAGTGTTGCAGTTTGCGCTGCATTTACACTTTAAATGCCTTTTTGATTTTTTTCGGAACCATAACGCCTTTTAATGTTGCATATTGAGGTACGCCATTTTTATACGGGGGGTAGCTTTCGCCCTGAATCAATGGCGCAAGGTATTCTCGGCAGGCGTCGGTAATGCCGAAGCCGTCACGGCTAATAAAATTGCGCGGCATCATTTTTTCGACGTTGGCAACTTTTTCTAAAGGTGCCTCTTCGATTTTCCAGCGGTATTTTTTGCTTTTTTGGCGGATGATGGCTGGCATTACTGAGTTTTTACCGGCAAGTGCCATTTCTACAGCGGCTTGGCCTACAGCGTAGGCTTGCTCAACATCAGTTTCGGATGCAATGTGACGTGCGGCGCGTTGCAAATAGTCGGCTACAGCCCAGTGATATTTGTAGCCGAGTTCTTCTTTAACCATGTTGGCAAGGGTTGGTGCGACGCCGCCCAACTGTGTGTGGCCAAAGGCGTCTTTGGTGCCGGCGTCGGCCAAAAATTTACCGTCTTTATATTGCGCACCTTCGGAAGCGACAATTGCGCAGTAGCCGTATTTTTTAACGCATTGTTGCACGCGTTTCATGAACTTTTTACGGTCGAACGCAATCTCGGGGAACAGAATAATGTGTGGTGCATCGCCTTCTTTTTGAGCGGCCAAACCACCCGCTGCAGCAATCCAGCCAGCGTGACGACCCATCACTTCCATTACGAATACTTTGGTTGACGTTTCACACATGGAGGCGACATCTAAGCCTGCTTCCTGGATAGATACAGCAACGTACTTCGCGACCGAGCCGAAACCGGGGCAGGTGTCTGTAATGGGCAGGTCATTATCAACGGTTTTTGGAACGTGAATGGCTTGAAGGGGGTAGCCCATTTTTTCAGAGAGCTGAGAAATCTTCAGGCAGGTATCCGCAGAGTCCCCACCGCCGTTATAAAAGAAGTAACCAATATTGTGCGCTTTAAAGACTTCAATCAGACGTTCGTATTCAGCACGATTGTCTTCCAGGCTCTTGAGCTTATAGCGGCAAGAGCCAAATGCGCCAGACGGCGTGTGCTTTAAGGATGCGATGGTTTTTGCCGACTCTTTACTGGTGTCGATTAGCTCTTCACGTAGAGCGCCAATGATCCCGTTTTTGCCGGCATATACCTTGCCGATTTTGTCTTTATTCGCACGCGCAGTCTCAATAACTCCGCAGGCACTTGCGTTAATGACAGCAGTGACACCGCCGGATTGTGCGTAAAAGGCATTCTTCTTAGCCATGAAATCTCCCAGATTGATGGTTTGGCGCTCGTAAAGGTGCGCTATTCTAACGAAATCGTCGCTTGAGTGTCACCGTGAGTGGGTAAATAACGCGCGAATGAACCGCTTCTCGGTGACGGGAGCAATTGCTATTTTGCCTTTCTCCACCGTGGTAAGCTTTGCGCCGAATCAACGAGTGAGTTAGAAGATGCATATTCACATTCTCGGTATTTGCGGTACTTTCATGGGGAGCCTGGCGCAGCTGGCGAAGGCACAAGGCCATCGCGTGACCGGTGCCGATGTTCATGTTTACCCTCCAATGAGTACCCAGCTTGAAGAAGCGGGTATAGAAATTATCGAAGGTTATTCGCCTGAGCAATTATCACCCGCACCGGATCTAGTCGTGGTCGGCAATGCAATGAGCCGAGGCAACCCCGCCGTTGAAGCATTGCTCGACTCCGGTATTCGGTATGTTTCCGGTCCGCAGTGGCTTCATGATTTTGTACTCCAAGGCAAATGGGTGCTGGCCGTGGCGGGTACTCACGGTAAAACTACGACGAGTTCAATGTTAGCCTGGATTCTTGACGATGCAGGCATGGAGCCGGGCTACTTAATTGGTGGAGTGCCGGGGAATTTCGGCCATTCAGCTCGCTTGAGTGACTCCTCTCCGTTTTTCGTTGTAGAAGCTGACGAATACGATACGGCTTTTTTCGATAAGCGATCTAAGTTCGTTCATTACCTTCCACGCACTTTGGTGTTGAATAACCTGGAGTTTGATCATGCGGATATCTTTCCTGACCTATCCGCAATTCAACGCCAGTTCCATCATGTGGTGCGAATTGTGCCCAACAATGGTTTGGTGGTTTACCCGAATAATGCACCAGCGTTGGATGAAGTTATCGACATGGGGTGTTGGACGCCCACTCAAACCTTGGCTTTAGAGGGAAGTGGTGATTGGCAAGCAAGTTTGATTAATCCAGATGGCTCTAAATTTGATGTCTATTTTCAAGGCGAGCTGTGTGGTTGTGTCGAGTGGGATGCAACGGGAAATCACAACGTTCAAAACGGCTTAGCCGCTATTGCTGCGGCACGACATGTAGGTGTGCGGCCTGAAACAGCGGTTAATTCACTGGCGAATTTTGCGGGCGTAAAGCGTCGCATGGAATGTTTGGGGCAAGTCGGTGATGTGTTTGTTTATGATGATTTTGCTCACCATCCAACGGCAATTGCTACAACATTGGCGGGGTTGCGAGCGAAGGTAGGTGAGGCAAAAATTATTGCCTTGATTGAACCGCGCTCGAATACCATGCGCATGGGAGCGCATAAAGCTAAATTGCCCCAAGCGACACGAGATGCAGATCAGGTTTTTTGGTATCAACCGCCAGCTATCGATTGGTCTTTAGATGATGTCGTGTCAGCAAGTGAAGCACCAGCCGAGCTAATGCGCGATATCGATGAATTAATTCGTCGTACTGTATTAAGAGCATCCGAGTGCGAAGCAGGGGGTAAAGGCGCTCATATCGTTATCATGAGCAATGGTGCTTTCGGCGGCATTCATCAACGTCTGCTCGCAGCCTTAAAAGAAAAATAACGGCGACTGCTTTATTTTTTTGGCACACACCAGAGTCAAAATTGAAAGCTGACTCCAAGTAAAAGTACGCACAAGTAAAAGCACTGAAAGGAAATTCAATGAGCAATTATCATGATGGTTTCGATCAAACGGTCACCTTAGCGATGAGCGGGGCGTCGGGTGCTCAGTATGGTCTGCGGTTGTTGGAATGTTTAATTGCTGCAAATTGCCGCGTCTACGTAATCATATCAAGAGCTGCTGAAACTGTTATCGCAACAGAAACCGATATTGAATTACCAGACACCTTTGCAGCGCAACAACGTTTTTTATCTCAACTATTCAATGCAGATGAAGGGCAATTAATTCTGTTAGAACGTGAGGATTGGTTTTCGCCTGTCGCGTCCGGTTCTAGTTCGCCAAGTGCTATGGTTATCTGCCCGGCAAGTGGTGGCACTCTGTCGGCCATCGCAACGGGCGCAAGTAATAACTTAATCGAACGCGCAGCCGATGTTGCTTTAAAAGAGCGGCGCCAATTGATTATCGTGCCCCGTGAATCGCCTTACTCTGAAATCCATTTAGATAACATGTTGAAGCTGACTCGGATGGGCGCGGTTATCATGCCTGCAAGCCCGGGTTTTTATCATCAGCCGCAGTCGATAGAAGACTTAATTGATTTTATGGTTGGGCGCATCCTTGATCACCTCGATATTGAGCAAACAATAATGCCCAAGTGGGGTGAATAGATATCTTCGTTCGCGTTTAGTTGCCAAATAAATAGCGAATCTAGCCGTTTAGAAATTGCCGCAAGATGGGTAAGGCAAAATAGCCTAAGCCTAATATCGCAATAGCAATGCCTGCACCGGTAATAATACCGAGCCATGATGATTGCTTCTCAAGCGGCTCAATTCGGTTGCCGGGCGATGTCGGGCGTGTTTTAAATCGTGGTTGTCCCTGGTCGATATGGGTTTTAATTTTGGGTTTTTTTAAGGTCTCTGGGATAGCAACCACCGGGCGAATGCTGGTCTTGTCATCGTCAGCATTGTTTGGCCCGCTAATCTGAAACTCAAACTCTTCGATACGTACCTTGTCCCCCGGAAGCGCAGTATGTGCCTTTACCGGTTCGTTATTGACGAAGGTGCCATTCACCGAGCCGAGGTCTTTAACGCTCAATCCGCTGCTTAACACTTCGCATTCGGCGTGACGACGGGATACGTGGTTGCTGGGAAGAATGAGGTTGCACTTCGGGTCACGTCCAATAATGAATCGACCCTGGGTGATGGGGAATTCTTCTCCTGTCGACCAGCTACCGCAAGCAATAAGCGACCAGCCTGTCGTCTCGCTGGGTGCTTCGGGCGCGCGTTGTGCATGCATGCTGGGCTCTCCGTCTGTATTCAGGACACCGCTAAGTATAGAAGAGTCCGCACTTAAACGCCGGAAAAATCCCATATTTTGACTACGCTTAAGACTGGTGTCATTTCAAAAGGAACCAGTGTGGAAGCGTTGGAATTAGAGGGATATCAATTCGGCGACAAAATTGGCGAGGGCGGTATGGCGGCCGTATACCGCGGTCAGCAACTATCGCTAGCGCGCCCGGTGGCTATCAAAGTGCTGAATCAGCAGTTACACCAACACGGCCAGGTATTTGAATCCTTTGAGCGTGAAGCGGTTATTATCGCTCGCTTGAGTCACCCCAATATTATTCAAGTCATCGATCGCGGTATGACAAAAGAGGGAACCCCCTTTTTTGTCATGGAATATGTGGATGGCGTAGAGCTTGGCAAATTACTGCGAGGCGGGACTCTACCGCTACAGAAAAAAATTGATGTCTGTTTGCAGATATGCCGGGCATTAAGTTATGCCCACAAAAATGGTGTCATTCATCGCGATATTAAACCCAGTAATATTTTGGTCAACAAAGATTTTACGATCAAAGTGTTGGATTTTGGTATTGCCCAGTTCTTTGAGGATGCCCAGCACAGTCAAACACTAGATACTGATGACGGTGAACGAAATGGGGGAGATGCATCCGAGGCGGCCAGTGTCACTGGTGAAGTCATGGGAACGATCAATTACATGGCACCGGAGCTACAAGATCCCACGGTCATGGCCGATGACAAAAGTGATATCTATTCCCTGGGTGTCATGCTTTACGAAATATTTTCTGGGCACAACCCTACTAGTGCGGAGCGTCAACAAAAACCGGACAATGCGCCGTTGCCACAAGCTATCGCGCCAACTGTTCAGTCGTGTATGCGAATGGATCCACAAGCGCGCCCCGATTTGCAAGCAATTCAGAATCAATTGTTGTTGTTTTCTCGCGGTTCACATCTAGACAAAAAACGAGCCGCTCGAGCTAAGGCATCAGTCAATAATAAAAAAACATTTGCGTTGCTCGATATACTTCGAGAAGCAGAGCACTATGCGATTTATCTGTTTGTGGAGAAAAATACTGGGCAGCAGCTGGTCGTTAAAAAATTTACCAACGATGACAATGGCTTTGTCATGGGTAAAAAAGTAGCGAAGCTTGCGCACGATAATATTCTGCGTGTTCACGGCAGTTCTAAGAATAACAGGACAGTTATTCAAGTAATGGATTATGCCGCGGGTGGTAACCTACAAGAACGGATGGTGCGGCCATGGTCGGTTGAGCAGTTTTTAACTCTGGGCATTCAGTTAAGTAGTGCTCTGAGTTATGCGCACTCGCAGCATGTTCTTCACGGTAATCTGCGGCCGAGTAATATTCTATTCAGTGATCAACAGCGATCACAGATCACCGATTTTGGTTTGCCTCATGGAGAGCCGCAGGATGATACCCGCAACAAGCGCAGGGTGATTCATTCTCAAGCCTACCGTCCACAGGGTGAGCCACTATGCCCGCAGAGCGATGTGTACAGCTTAGGTGTAATTTTCTATCAGCTATTGCTTGGGCAATTGCCAAAATTTCACAACGGTAAACTCGACATTACCCGTGCCATGCGGCGCTTGCCCCAGGACTTACAGCAGCTCATGCAGCGCATGTTGGAGCCTGACCTCAGTCAGCGAATGGCGTCGATGCAGGTTGTATTCAATGAACTGGAACAACTACAGGGTGAGATGCCAACGTGCGCCAATACATCAAGGGTAATGCCTCACGCTGAAGAGCATCACATCAAATCTTCTAAAGCCTTTTGGTCGGCAGTCGCTTTGGTTGTCATGGTATCGGCTGTAGCGGCTATCTATTTCTGGCCCATGGGCTAATACGCGCGGCTAAATTTGACGCCCTATGGCGGTATCCCCCCGCGAAATAACCCCCTACAATAGCGCGCTGAACTTCTAAGTGTGAAAACTTGTCTAGCCGTAACCACAGCGCAGGTGGCTATGGAGCGAGGGTGAGTTGATGGAATAATAATCAGGCGGATTGCATGCGGGAATCGATAGTCAACATATACGACAAACTTATTTTAGGGCGCCCATTGGTCACCCTCATTGTGGTGCTTTCATTATTGGTGGGCCTAGCGGCTGGCTTGCCACGTTTTAAATTAGATGCATCCGCTGATTCTCTTACCTTAGAGCACGATACTGATCTAGATTATTTTCGCGAGATCTCATCACGCTATCAAAGCGGTGATTTTCTCGTTATCACCTATAAACCGCATGCGCCGCTGTTTTCAGATGAAGCATTAAATACTCTGCAAGCCTTGCGTGATGAATTGTTGCAGCTGCACGGTGTGGTGGGTGCAAATACGATTCTTGATGTGCCGCTACTTTACAGTCCATTGCAGACCTTAGACGAAGTTTTAGAAAGTGAGCGAACATTACTAACGCCCGGTGTTGATCGCGAGATGGCCAAGCGGGAATTCCAAGAAAGCCCGATTTATCGAAAACTTATTCTTGGCCCGGATGGCGATACCACCGCGATACAACTCAATCTCGAAGTTGATAACAAGTACACCGAATTAGTTCGCCATCGAGATAGTTTACGTAAGAAGCGTGATACCGAAGGCTTGACCGACGCTGAATCTCAGGAGTTGGCGGACGTGTCAAAAACCTTTTTGGATTATCGAACGCAAAAAGATGCGGAGGCCCATGAGCGAGTAGCGCAAGTGCGGGAAATTGTTGCGCGCTACCAAGACCGAGCTGATATTTTTATCGGTGGTGTGACGATGATCACCGCCGACATGATTCAATTTATCAAAAGCGATATGGTGGTTTTCGGTGCGATTGCAGCCGCTTTCATCTTGCTAATGATGGCTATCATCTTTCGTCAATTACGTTTTGTTCTTATCCCATTTTGCACTTGTGTCATTACCGTCACCATGATGCTGGGCTATTTGTCCTGGCTGGATTGGCGTATGACGGTAATCTCCAATAATTTTGTCGCGCTGCTATTAATCTTGACCTTGGCCATTACTATCCATTTGGTTGTACGTTATCGGGAGCTACATGCCAAACATCCGGATTGGTCTCAGCGAGCCTTAGTGTTGCAAACGGTACGATTTATGGTGGTGCCGTGTTTGTATACCACGCTAACGACCATCGTTGCGTTTGTGTCTTTAGTGGTAAGTGATATTAAACCGGTCATTGACTTTGGTTGGATGATGACTATTGGTTTGATGGTCGCTTTTGCGATGGCGTTTATCTTTTTGCCGTCAACGTTATTGTTGTTGCCTAAAGGAGAGCCTAAAGATAAAGGCGATAACTCCGGTGCAATTACTATGATTTTTTCTCGTTTCACTGAGAAGCATGGGAATGCTGTGGTTATCTTCTCGGTATTGATTGCCGCAACGACAATTTATGGTATGTCGCGTTTGGTCGTTGAAAACCGACCCATCGATTACTTTCATGAATCAACTGAAATATATCAAGGCATGGTGGTTATTGACCGCAACTTTGGTGGCACTACGTCGCTGGATATTATTCTTGATGTACCCGTTCGCTCAGCTGAAGACGAAAGTGCGATTGGCGAAGACCCTTTTGCTGAGGATGATCCGTTCGCTGTCGAGGACGCTGGGTTTGAAGATGATCCCTTTGCGGAAGAAGACCCTTTCGCAGAATCAGATCCATTTGGAGAAGACGATCCTTTTGCTGAGAATGAAGAAAGTAAAAAGGAGCTGAAAGAAAGCTACTGGTTCAGCAATGCAGGACTTTCAGAAATCGAACAGCTACATGACTACCTTGATAGTTTGCCGGAAGTCGGCAAGGTGCAATCACTTGCCATTGCGTACAAGGTTGTGCGTGATATTTACCGTGGCCCATTAAACGATTTTGAACTTGCCGTTTTGCAAAATGAATTGCCGGACAATGTCAAAGCGCTGTTGGTTGACCCGTTCCTTTCTTATGAAGCCAATCAAACTCGCATCACCTTACGTGTTGAAGAGACGAGTGGCAATTTGCGTCGTGTCGAACTGATTGAAAAAATTCGTGCCTATGCGGAAAACGAAATGGGTTTGCAGTCAGAACAAGTCAAATTCACAGGCTTGTTAAAGCTATACAACAACATGTTGCAAAGTTTGTTTACGTCACAAATTGCGACTCTGGGTGCTGTGTTTTTGGGTATCATGTTGATGTTTTTGGTGTTGTTCCGTTCCTTTACGTTAGCGTTATCCGCCATTATCCCTAATATTCTAGCGGCGGGCGCTGTGCTGGGGTTCATGGGGTTGGTTGGTATTCCCCTGGATATGATGAACATTACGATGGCGGCAATCACCGTGGGCATTGGGATTGATGATGCGATTCACTATATCCACCGCTTTAAAACCGAATTCGCGGTGGATCGCAATTACCTCAATGCGATGCATCGCTCGCACGGCTCAATCGGCCGAGCAATGTACTACACGTCAGTTACCATTACGGCGGGTTTCTCGGTGCTTGTATTATCGGAATTCATTCCATCGGTCTATTTTGGCTTGCTCACCAGTATTGCCATGATCGCAGCGATTGTTGGTTCGCTGACATTACTGCCAAAACTGATTCTTATCCTCAAACCGCTAGGGCCGGAAGAGCCAGCGGCCTAGGGTTCCCCACACTCCTTATCCCTGCCGGGCGCGCATCGAATGGGCGCCTGGCTAATTTCCGGGATGTTGTTGCGACCAAAGAGTTTTCACTCCTTTACTGGAGGTGCTGTCGGCACGGGCGTAAAATCCACCGGTATCTTACTTTCTCTCATTTGTCTGATGACAAGGTACTGACATGATTCAATTCACCTTAAATGGCGAGCCTGTTTCCCTCCCAGAAGATATCGACCCAACGACACCGTTACTGTGGGTGGTCCGCGAAACCCTGGGGCTAACCGGTTCCAAGTTTGGTTGCGGTCGAGGGTTGTGTGGTGCATGCACCATGCACGTGGGTGGCCGTGCATTGAGGACCTGTCGCATGCGTGTGTCCTCAGTCGAGGGTAAATCGGTAACCACCATCGAAGGTTTAGGTGGAAATCATCCTGTTCAGCAAGCTTGGTTCGATAACGATGTTCCGCAATGTGGTTTCTGTCAATCAGGACAAATTATGTCGGCGGCGGCATTGCTAGAAACAACCCCTAACCCGACTGACGAGGATATCGACCGCGCGATGTCAGGGAATATTTGTCGTTGCGGCACCTATGGCCGAATCCGCAAAGCGATTCATGCTGCAGCAGGCGCAGTCAATACCTGGGTTCCAGGGGCAGAAGACAAAGTATCCGGCGTTGCTCAGCAGGAGGTGTCAGAATAATGAAATTCACTCGACGCAAATTGTTGGTAGGTACCGGTGTCGTTGGCGCAGGTTTGGTATTGGGAATTAGCTTGCGTGGCGGCGACAAGCCGCTGCCGCACCAAGTTGCGGGCAGCTTTCAACCCAATGCGTGGCTGCAAATAACTCCTGAAGGCCGCGTCATTTTTCAAATGGATAAGGCTGAAATGGGGCAGGGTGTCTATACCAGCCTCACTACAATCATCTCCGAAGGTTTAGATTATCCGCCTGCCGAGATTGACATTGAAATGGCGGGTGTGCACCCGGCCTACGCCAATGCAGCCCTCGGTATGCAGGTTACGGGCGGGAGCACCAGTGTCACTACCGCATATAGACCCTTGCTTGAGGCAGGGGCTAAGGCACGGCAATTATTGCTCCACGCGGCAGCGGCCGAATGGGGTGTTGCGGTTGATCGCTTAGAGACGCAATCAGGCCAAGTTGTCGATACCGCCTCCAATCGCAAAGCGCCTTACGAAAAATTTGCCTCTACCGCGCAAGCATTGCTTGATAGCGGATCGGAAATCCCTCCAGCCAAATTACCCGATCCAAAAAGTTATCGCTGGATTGGCCAGTCTCTTTCTCGCTTTAACACTGCGGGTAAGCTCGATGGCAGCTTACCTTTTGCGGGTGATATGCAAATGGATGGGATGAAGGTCGCGATGGTAATTCGTTGCCCGCACTTTGGTGGTAGCGTGAAAAGTGTCGATGCCAGTCAAGCCGAAACGCTGCCTGGCGTGGCGAAAATTTTCTCCATCTACAATGGTGTTGCTGTCGTCGCCGATGGCTACTGGCAGGCCCTGCAAGCGACTAAAGCGATTAACGTTGAATGGGATAAAGGCCCGTTGGTCAATGTGAGTTCCGCCAGTATCCGCGCAGCACAAGAGAAAGCGATCGCTGAACCGGAAAAGCTAATCGACGTGGTTGATGAAGGTGACGTCAGCGCAGTTAGCGGTGATAAGCAAGTAAGTGCAGTTTATGGAGTACCGTATCAGCACCATAGCACTATGGAGCCGCAAGTGTGTGTGGCATTGGTTAAAGACGGTCGCTGCGAAGTGTGGACACCTAACCAGGCACCCGATTTAGCGCAGTCGCTCATCGCGCAATTTACGGGAATGGAGAAGAAAGACATTACCGTCAATACAACATTTTTAGGCGGTGGCTTTGGTCGTCGCGCAATGACGGATTACGCGGCGGAAGCCGCCGTCATAGCTCAAGCGATGCCTGGTACGCCGATTAAACTGCAATGGTCACGCGAAGATGATATGCAGCATGATTTTTATCGCCCTTCCAGTTTGCACAAGCTGAGTGCAACCATTGCAAGCAGTAGCGAAGTGACTTCTTGGCAACACCGTGTCAGTTCTGCCAGCATTATTAAAGGCTTCGCTTCGGCGATTATGGACAGCTACATGCCCAGCTGGCTGCCAGAAAAAATGGCTGATGGTTTGGGACGCTTTGCAAGCAATGTGATGGCCGGGGCCGATAAAACTATCGCCGAGGGTGCCGCGATTCCATACAGTATCGGCAATCGTAAAGTCGATATTAGCCTCCAAGACCCAGGTATCCCGTTAGGGTTTTGGCGGTCCGTGGGGCACTCCCACACGGCATTCGCTGTCGAAAGTTTCATGGATGAAGTGGCACATGCGGCGAGCCGAGATCCTGCCGATATTCGTCGAGCTTATTTACAAAATCACCCGCGCCACCTAGGGGTTTTGGAGGCCGTGTTAAAAGCGTCCAACTGGGGAAATGCGCCAGAAGGGGTAAGTCAGGGGCTAGCAGTCCATGAGTCCTTTAGTTCATTCGTTGCTGAAGTTGTTGAAGTCCGGCAAGTGGATAACAGTTACCAGATCGAACGTATTCTATGTGCGGTCGATTGCGGGCGAGTTATCAATCCAGACGGTGTTGTCGAGCAAATTGAAAGTGCGGTCAATTATGGATTGAGTGGTGCATTAAAACCCGGTGTTGAGATTGCGGAAGGGCGTGTCGTGCAAAGTAATTTTCATGATTTATCGGTATTGCGTATGCGCGAATCAGCGCCAATTGAAGTGGTTATCGTGCCTAGCGACGAACATCCAACGGGCGTGGGGGAAATTGGGTTACCGCCAGTTGCGCCAGCGTTAGCCAATGCCTTGTTTGCCGCTAGCGGAAGGCGCCAACGTGAGTTGCCATTGCAACTAAAAATATCCTAGATGGCCCTTTTTATAAAATTCTACAGAATAAAATGTAAGTAAAACGCCAATATGTACAGTTTGGATTTAGATGTATTTAGTACACTGATCGAGTGGTTGAAACGCGGTGATGATGCCTGGCTTTGTACCGTATCTTCCACATGGGGTTCTGCACCACGTGAAGTGGGTTCGCTGATGGCGTGCAACAGCCGAGGTGAGCAATGTGGTTCACTTTCAGGTGGTTGTATCGAGGAAGATTTGCTGCAAAAAGTAGCCGCCGGCCGAATTGCCAAGACGCATGCGCAATATATTCTGTATGGTGCCGATCCAGAAGAGGCTGAACGCCTCAAATTGCCTTGTGGTGGCACGCTGGGTGTTTTGATTGAACCGGTAAAAGAGCAAGCCTGGTTAGACGAAATGCGCCAGGCGTTGGAAAATCGCGTGTGCATTACACGAGAAGTTGATTTTGACAGTGGTGTGCAACGCCTCCAACCCGGTAAACACGGTCTGCGTTTTGATTTGCAATTAAAAAGTCACTCGCCGTCACATTTACATCAAATTTATGGCCCACAATTCCACCTCTTTTTAATCGGCGTGAGTGAAGTGACACGAGCGTTGGCTAAGTTTGCTTTGCAAATGGATTATCGTGTGACAGTGTGTGATCCTCGCCCTGAGCTTATTGCACAGTGGAACGTTGATCATGTAACGCTGTTGCGAGCGATGCCTGACGATGCACTACTCGAACATGCGAATGATACGCGTTCGGCGATTTTGGCATTAACTCACGACCCACGCATCGACGATATGGGGCTGCTAGAGTCATTTAATACTCAGGCTTTTTATATCGGCGCAATGGGATCACAGCGCACATCGTCAAAAAGACGGGAGCGATTGCTTAGCCTCGGTATTGAGGCGCAACAATTGGAAAAATTACACGCGCCGATAGGGTTGGCAATTGGCAGTAAAACTCCAGCCGAAATCGCTATCGCTATTTTGGCCGAGCTCACTCAAGTGCGGGCGCGCACCACGCTTTGACGTTTTGAATCAACACGTTTAGCGCTTATTCAGGGAATATGGATGTCAGAAGTTATTGCACTTGTGTTGGCCGCAGGGCTTAGTCGGCGGTTCGGTAGCGATAAGCGCTACGCGCAGTTTGAGGATGGTCGAACATTACTCTGCGCCACGCTTGATTCGATAATCGATCACTGCCGAGAGATCATTGTTGTGGTCCGACCGGACGATCATCTCCACCACCTGCTCGGACTCTGGGTAGATCACCCTGCGGTCACCTGTTGTGTCGCGGAACATGCAGCGGAAGGAATGGGGGCTAGCTTAGTAGATGGGTATCGTCTTCTAGACACATCGGGTCGGCTAAAAGACGACACGTTAGATGGTGTCATGATCATGCTAGCGGATATGCCCTATATTGAAGCAAAAACGCTCCGTCAATTGACCCACAACGTCGACCCAGCGCGCTTGCGGATTCCTTGCTTCGGTGATGTAGAGGATGAAACGAACTGGGGGCACCCGGTGATTTTTGGTCGTCACTGGTTGAGCCTTCTTGGCGAGTTGGAGGGTGACAAAGGCGGCCGCAAGCTTTTAAAGCAGCATCCCGAAGCCTGTGAATATGTGTCCGTGGATGACCCTGGGGTGCTTAAAGACATAGATCGACGTGAGGAAATGTGAACTGGTTCACTTTATCGACTCTATGAACCTTTGGTAGTTAATGTTAGCGACAATTTCTTGCAGCTTGGTAGTCTCACCCGGTCTGAACTAAGTGGTAGGCAAGATGTGGGTATAGAAGGTCAATTCAAACATGGCGGGGCGCTGCTGAGTTACAAAATTGTTGGACACTTTGACGGTACCGAATTGGTTCGGATGACTCGGGGTTTATGGAATCAAGGGATTGCCCAGCCTCAACTAAAGTGTTTTTTGGGCGATTTAACTCAAGTCGACAGCATTGGTGTCACGCCAGAGCAGTTGCGAGAAATTGCCGAGCTGGGGTTGCGCGCTGCAGAAGAGGCTGGGGGATATCGCGTCGCACTGGTTTCTCATCACGAAGTTGTCAGTGCGGTTGGGCACATGTACCGCGTCTATATGGATTCTGAGTTTTGCGAAACGAGAGTGTTCAAAGACAAACTATTAGCGATTGCCTGGTTGTCTGAAGTGCTGCCCGACAGCACGCTTGAGGTGCACGAGGTGATTGCCGATTAGCGCTCACTTTTCCACATCACGAGTTGCTTTACATTATCCGAGTTAAGAGCAGCTCTAGCTTTTCACTCTAAACAGGATTGGCTGCGCGATAGAGCGTATACAGTCTGGTCACGCTAGTCACCACAACAATCTATTTTTTCTCAATGTCGGTTTTATCTACTTTTTCTATTTCCTCAACACATGTTTCTAGCGTCATTGTCCTGCACGATGTAAATATGTGTAAAACGTGTACTTAAGCCCCCGCCTTTTAGTCTTCCTGATTATAATCGAAAGAACCAAACTAGCTTCTCGCCGTCTATACTCAATTATAAGAATCCACTGTAGAAGAAGCTGAGTGGCACACTCTATGCAGATCTTTTAAAGGTCTCTATTGCTTACTGAACTACACGCGGCACCCTGAAATACAAGCGACAATCTATATCAGTAACAACTATATCAGTAACAAAGCCAACAAGTTCCAAGGCAAATAGCGCCGATGCTTTATAGGGCGCAATTTCATTAGTCCGTTGATCCGTGATTGATTCTGGCGGGTGGTAAACGTATATGTCGAACAATGTTGCAGTGACATCCATTCGTCAGCAACTCGAGTTGACGCGCAAAAAACACAACCGCTTATTGTTTTTTGCCCAAGCGTCGCGCTGGTTGTTTGGTATCGCCGTGCTATTTGTTGTTTGGTTGCCTGTCAATGATTGGTTCGAGGCTCAAAGTGCCGCGCAGCTCGTTACATTAGGTGTGTGGGTTTTACTCGTATTCTTGCTTACTTTCTGGTGCGCGTGGTGTTTTCTTAAAGCCTATGCAAGTAAACAGCACTTTGCCTATAAAATTGAAGAGCACCTTCCGGATCTTCAGCAGCGTCTAATTACATCGTTAGAGTTCCAAGAAAAAACTGCGCCGGGTGTTTCCCCACAATTGCTGGCGCAGCTGTGGCTGGATGCAGAGCGCCACGCCAACCCGGAACAAACTGGCCGAGCGTTTAGCGTTGATTTCCACAATTGGAAAAAATGGTATGCACTGGGGGTGGTCGGATTACTAGGCATTATTGTTCTGCTTAATCCAGTACAAACGATGTTAATCGGTTTGACTGACCTCATGCGCACGCCCGCCACTCCGGTAGCGGAAGTTGCATTGCCAATTGGCATCCAAGTGAATCCAGGTGATGTCACCTTGCAGCGCGGCGACGATCTAACAATAAGCGCCCAGTTACAGAATTCTACTGCCCAACAACTGATCTTATTTGTTCAAGATGATCAGCTAAATTGGCGTCGCTACCCCATGTACTCCGACGTTAGTCGCGATGAATCGCATTTTTCAATTCAGCTAAATCAGTTAACGCAAGATGTTAAATACTACGTTGCACTGTCGGAAAGTGTGGACGCTGACAACCTACTGGTAAAATCAAAACAATATCAAGTTGAATTGTTTGATCTACCTCGCGTGACCAATCTGACTGTGCGCTATCAATACCCTGAATATACAAGACTTGAAAACAAATCTGATGATCCTGGTGGAGATATCCTCGCGCCAATGGGTACTAAGGTGCAGTTAGATATGACCTTTAACAAACCCATCGTTTCTGGCCGGGTAGTGTTATCGAATGGCGAAAGCATTCCTTTGAGTACATCCGGTGAAAACAGCGTGACTGATTCATCGCTGTCCATTGAGGTAAAAGAAAACCTCGAATACGCCATTGAGGTGGTCGACGCCCTCGGTTATCAAAATAAAAATCCCCTCGAATACTATATTCGTGCAATACCCGATGAAGAGCCAAGCGTGGTATTGAAAAAGCCAGGCAAAGATCAAGAAGTCATGCCGCTAGAAGAAGTTTCCTTAGAAATTGAAGCGAAAGATGACTACGGTTTGACTGATTTTTATTTGACGTACAGTGTGGTGGGGAGTGACGACAAGGTTGTTCAGTTTCTCGATAAAAAAGCGGCACCGGTATTGGCGCTCACAGGTGAAGAATTAATTTATCTCGAAGACTTGAATGCGCAGCCTGGGGATGTGATTAGCTATTCCGTCACGGCAACTGACAATAATGGTTTGACAGGCCCGAAAACCGTTGTATCTGATATTTATTTTTTGGAAGTGACCTCAACTGATCATCAATTCAGTAAAGCCAGCTCAGGTATGGGCGGTGGTGGTGGAGGTGCTGGCGGGGGTGGCAACAGTTCGGCGTTGGTTAAAACGCAAAAAGACATTATTGCAGCGACCTGGAAACTGAAGAATCGGCAAGATAGCGCTGACTTACAAGAGTTTGCTGCCGATACACAAATTATTCGTTCCTCCCAAGCTGAAGTTGCTGATCGAGCACAAATGTCGATTAGTCGATTGACTGAGCGCGGTAATTATCAAAATGACAGCTATCAACGAGCGGTTGAAGCCCTGCAGCAGGCGATTGGCGAAATGCAGGTTGCGCTAGAAAAACTTGATGAACTGTCTCTTTCAGACGCGCTACAAAATGAACAAAAAGCATTACAACATGTGCTGAGAGCTGAAGCGCAAATAAACCGCACCCAAGTAGCCATGAACAGAAACCAGTCAGGCGGTGGAGGCGGCGGGCAACAACGAGATGATGCAGATGTGCGTGAGTTGTTCGAAATGGAATTGGGTGAGCTTGAAAATCGATACGAATTACCCCAGCAACAAGCGCAACAAAGTGGTGCGGCACAACAGAATGAAACTGTTGATAAATTAGCGGAACTGGCAAAGCGTCAAGAGCGCTTGACTCGATCGCAGCGTGAGTTGGCGCGTCGAGAAAATCAAATGACAGAGGAGCAAAAGCGGCAACAGTTGCAAACGCTACAACGTCAACAAGAACAATTGCGCCGTGAGCTACAACAGCTTGCACAACAAATGCAGCGTCAGCAACAATCACAGCAGTCATCTAGTCAGCAATCGTCGCAAAATCAGCAACAAAGTGCTCAGCGCCCTAGCTCACAACAAGCGTCACAAGCAAACAACTCAGCTCAGTCACAGCAGCAGGCTATTCAACAAGCGTTGACAGATGCGGCGAAACAAATGGAAGAAGCAGCACAGTCACAATCCTTAGGACAAGCTGCGGCGAAAAGCCAAAAAGCGTTAGATGGTTTGCGAAAACAGGCCGATGCACTAAGCGGTCTGCAAGAAAAATCGATAGAAGAAATGCAAGACTTGGCCAAACAACAGGTAGAGCGTTTGGTCGAAGACCAACAAGCGTTACGGCAAGCACTTGAAGCGCTGAGTCGGGAACAGAGCATGGGCAATACTCGCTCTGAGTCAGCACGCGCAGAAGGTGCGCAACAGGTACGAGATCAGCAAGCATCGGTCGATCAGCAGCTTGATGATTTAATGAAAGGCTTGCGGGACATTTCACGGCGCAATACCGAACAAGACGCACGAGCGCTCGAGCAGGCGCATGAATTAGTCCGTAGTGTAAGGCCTATTCAGGAGAAAAAAGAAACCAGCAAGATGATACTCAAGCGTGGCATGGTCAATTTGAGTCTTCGCTTAGAGTCTGAAGTAGAAGACGCGCTGGAAAAATTACAAACCAGTGTGCAGCAACTCGGGCGTGGTCAGTCATATGCAAACAACGATGTATCCGGAGATGCGGCTGCACAGGTGAGCGCATTACGCCGCTCGATAGAAACGCTGCAACAACAGATAGAACAACAGCAGATACAACAACAGTCTCCGGAGGCAAGCGCGAGCCAACAAGCAGGCACCGCTCCGGCAACATCTGGTGTGCGGCAAGGTGAGCGCAGTGGCGCTCTATCTGAGCAGCAAAGTCTTACACAGCAGCGAGTATCGCAAAGAGAAATGCAGCAAACCTTTGAGCAAACACAGCAATTGGCGCGGGACATAGCGCAGGCGGGTAGAGCATCCGGTGGTCAAATTTGGTCGGGGAATGCTAGGTCTATCGAATCACAATTGACGGAACAAGGCTTGGCTGATTTCTTAAATCGGCCTGCTCTATTGCGCAGTCTCTTGAACCCGGTCATTGAGTTAGAAAACCAATTAAGGTTGGCAAGCGAATTTGATGCAGGTGGGAATGCGTTATTTTCTCCACAAATGGAGAGTATCCCAGAAAAATATAAGACATTTGTCGAGAATTACTACCGCGGGTTGTCAGAAGAGCGCCCCAGCGCTACGCCAGAAATAAAATGAGGATAGTTTGATAGAGTCGCATTACCTCCAAGCATTACTCGATGGCAATCTAACGCTAGGTTTTGGCGTGGGGATGCTTGGTATCGTCATTGCAGTGCTGTTGGTGATCACGCTAGCTGCGGTTAGCTATTGGAAAACTACACGCCCTCTCTCAACACCTTGGCGAATGACACTTGTGGCGTTGCGTTCTCTAACGCTTGTTATTTTAGCTATTTGTTTACTGGATCCTGGCGTTTTAATCAATGAAGTGAAACCTCAAGAAACCTATGTGGCTGTCGTTGTCGATGACTCGCAAAGTATGTCCATTCGCGATACCGAAAGCGAGCAAAGTCGCCAGCAGCAAGCTATTTCGATGCTATATGGAGACGGTGGGGTTATACCGCAGTTACAAGAAAAATTTCAGGTAAGAAGCTATCGTTTTTCTGAATTGGCCGAGCGTGTATCCAATGCGGAAGAGTTCAATGCCATGGGAGGTGCATCAAATATCGCTTCAGGTATTGAGCGAGTCATGACAGAGTTGTCGGCAGTGCCCCTGGCTGGCGTCGTTGTGGTTACGGATGGTGCTCACAATACGGCGAACGATCCGGAAAAAATTATACCAGTCATGCGACAACAACAAGTCCCCCTCTATGTGGTCGGCGTTGGGCAAGACAATATCAACGAAGATTTAGCCATACTGACGGTAGATGCTAATAAAACATTGCTAGAGGGTTCCGTATTCAATTTAAGTGTCGGCTACAGCCAAACGGGTTTCGCCAATCAAAGTACACGGCTGTTAGTGAAGGATGGCGATCGCATTGTGGCAAGTCGTAATCTTGTGTTGTCGCAGAACCACGCCACCAAAAAGCTCAATTTTGATATTGTTCCAGACCGTGAAGAAATTATTGTCTATGACGTGATTATTGAAGAGTTGCAAGGCGAAACCATTACTCAAAATAATCATAGTCAAGTGTATATCGACAACCGTAGCAAGCCCGCTCTGGATATTCTTTATGTTGAGGGCCAGCCGCGAAACGAATACAAATTTGTCCAGCGCGCGCTGCAGGGTGATCCTTCCTTACGTTTAGCGACCTATCTACAAACAGGGCCACGAAAGTTTTTACGGCAAGGTATTAAATCACCTAGCGAACTTGAAGGTGGGTTTCCTCGTACTGTTGAAGAGCTTTTTAATTACGAAGCAATTATCTTTGGCAACATAGAGCGCAGCTTTGTTAATGACCAGCAGCTCGCCATGATTAAAGAGTTCGTCGCCAAACGTGGCGGCGGCTTTATGGTACTTGGTGGTGTTCAAGAAGCACTCGTTGATTCCGATTTGGCCGATATTTTACCGATTGAATTGGTTCGAGAGAGCCAGCTTCCCGCGTCTCTGAGCGGTGGTACGCGCCGGGGTGATCATCCGACGGGTACGGCCTACAGACCACGTATGACAAAAGCCGGGGAGTATTCGCCTATTTTACGGCTCGATACCGATGACAAAAAAAATCGTGACCTTTGGCGAGCGATGCCTGATTTAGAAGGCGTCTATGTTACGGGGCGGGCAAAACCCGGTGCGACTGTATTGCTTGAACATTCGTTGCTGCAATTTCAAAATCAACCGGTGCCTATTTTGTCTACGCAGAATTACGGGCGCGGTCGCAGCGCGGTGATGTCGACGGCGAGTTCTTGGCGCTGGCAAATGATGATGCCCCATGACGATCAATCCCATGAGCGTATTTGGCGTCAGCTTGTTCGTTGGTTAGCCGAGGACAGTAAGCCGCGGATCGAAGTGCAGCTAGATAAAGAGAATTATGCTGTTGGTGACCCAGTGGTGGTGACAGCTAAGCTGGTTGATGAAAATTTTGAGCCAGTCAACGATGCACTGCTATGGTTGGAGCATATTGATCCGACAGGCAAAGACAATGAGCAGGCTATGGCCTGGCGGCTAGAAGGTGACGGTGAGTATCAAGCTGAGTTTTTCGTCGCGGAAGAAGGCGTTCACGATATCACCGTACGTGTCCCGAGCGCCCTCGATGAAAATCTAGAAGTCAAAGCGCCACTGCTGGTGACTCCATCCCGCAAAGAGTTTGTTCAAGCCAGCAAAGACGCGGGGTTACTAAAACGCTTGGCGAACAACGGTAATGGCAAGGTATACGAGTCATCACAAGCGGATAGTTTAGTTAACGATATTACTTACAGTCCTAATATCCATTCGCAAGAGAAAGTGCAGTCGCTCTGGGATCAACCTCTGGTGCTAGCAATTTTGCTCTTTTCGCTGAGTGCCGAATGGGGCGTGAGACGCTTCAAGGGGCTGAGCTAATGAAGTGGCTGAAAAGTGCATCACTACATTTAGTCTTCCTGTGGCTGATAAGCGTTTCTTCCTACGCTGAACTGCAACCCTACAGTGACAGCCCAGAGGCAAAAAAGTATGTCGCTATCTTAGTGGGCGCGAGCGCCGATAAAGAGTCCGCAAATGCCAAGCGCGAGTTAGCAACCAATCTAAGACAAAGCCTGCTAAATGATTATGGTTACGATGCAAAGCGTATTACTGTGTTACTTGGTAATGATAAAAAAACACAAATAGGTAGTGACGGAGTATGTAACGCATCGAATATTAGGCAACTTTTTAGCCGTTATCAAAAAAATTTAACGGCTGCTGATCAGCTTACCGTGGTTTTGATTGGTCACGGTACGGGTCGACGGGAATCAGCGAAATTTAATGTCGTTGGGCCAGACTTAACAGTTGACGAATTTGCAGAGTTGTTTAGCGTTTTACCGAACAATGATGTGGTTGTGATTAACACTACATCTTCAAGCCACGACTTCACCCGTCCGTTAGCCAAACCAGGTAGAATTTTAATTTCAGCAACGCGATCCGGTGCGGAAAAATACGATACGGTCTTCCCATATTATTTTATTGAAGGTGTCACCGGGCTTGCGGCAGACCGCGATAAAAACGGTCGTGTGTCATATTTGGAGCTATTCACCTATAGCACTAACCGTGTAAACGAGCACTATCGAGAGCGCGATATTCTGCCGAGCGAACATGCGACGTTAGAAGATAATGGTGATGGCGTGTTCAGCATGGATTTGTCTCGCCAGGGCGATGGACGCCTTGCCGAGCTTGCATATTTGGATCAAATTCAGTTCAGCCTCGCAGAATTATCGCCGCAGGCCGGCGAGCTGCGTGAACAAATGAAACGGATTGAACGTGATGTTTTCTCGCTTCGTGCGGCCAAACCAAACTTAAGCGAGTCCGACTATTGGCAGCAGTTAGAACCCTTATTAATTCAACTGGCGAAGGTAACACGCGATTACAATGCATTGGTCAACGAAAATTAATTTGAGCACACATATGGCGTCAGTCCTCAAAAGCGGATTGTTGTGGTGTGCTTTGTCTGCGCCTTTTGCTCAAAGCGATGTGATGGAAGCAGCTCAAGCATTACGCACCGGGGAATACCACAAAATTGAATCGCTTTTATCGTCGGACGACAGAAAAGACCCTCAAGTTGCTCTTGTATTGGGGCAAGCTTATCGCTTCAAGGGAGAGTACGAAAAAGCGGAAGAGATAGTCCGTGATGCGCTCAAGGGCCATAGTGATAATCGCTCTCTCTCTGTATTAATGGCTAAAGTGTATGTCGAAACAGGTCGTTCTAATCAAGCAATTGATCTGCTCACCCCATTAGTGGAAAAGAGCGCGTCGATATCTAGTGCTTCGGATACAGTTGGCTCAAACACAAGGCTTGAAGCTATTGTTACCTTGGGGGATATTCTTTATGCCAGAGGGCGCTTTGATGATGCTAAGGCCTACCTGCAATTGGCGACACTAAATGCGGCCAATAGCATCAACTTTAGTTCTGTAGACGCAGCTATGATCGCGCGCGCTTATTGGTTGTTAGAAAACTTCCAAGAAGCCAATCGATTTTACCGAGAAGCGATTCGCCTCGATCGATTTAATAGCGAGGCGCATATCGCCTGGGGTGACTTGTTTTCAGAAAAATACAATCGCGCGGAAGCCATGCAATCTTACCAAGAAGTGCTTTCCTATAATCCCAATCACCCAATGGCGCTAGTGGGGCTGGCTAAAGTCACCCGGGAAACGAAGCCGTTAGAAAAGGCGCTCTATGCCAACCCGCGTGCGGCGGAAGTCTTTGTTGCCCATGCGGACCTGGCGGTTAAACAACATAAATACGGCGAAGCCAAAAGCTTTCTTAATGCAGCGTTACCTAACAACCCTGAATCGTTGATGGCGGTTAGTTTGCTGGCGGCTATAGCGTTGATCGAAAGTAATCATGATGAATATGAGCTGATGCTAAAGCGGGCTCAACAGATTCAACCCGGTGGCGGTTTTTTTCATTCGACAATCGCCGATGTGATGGCAAATGACTACTTGTTTGAAGAGGCGGTTTCGCATGCGAGAAAAGCCATTGCGCAGCAGCCGACATACTGGCCCGCGCATACATTACTCGGTATGAATTTGATTCGTCTCGGTAATGAAGCTGAAGGTCGTAAGGTGCTAGAGCTGGCTTATGAAAAAGATCCCTACAATCTGTGGGCGTCGAACATGCTTAAAGTATTAGACAGCATGGATACTTTCGTCACCTTGGAAAATGACACCTTTCAGGTAAAAATGAGCGAGCACGATGCCACGGTACTTTGGCCCTACATGGAACCACTTTTAGTTGAAGCCTGGGAAAAGCTTACCAAAAAATATCAATTCACACCGGAAGGCCCTGTTCTCATAGAAGTATTTGATCAGCGTGAAGACTTTGCTGTGCGCTCTGTTGGATTGCCCGATATTGGGCCGTTGGTGGGTATTTGTTTTGGCAAAGTCATTACCCTTATTTCTCCTGATACCCTAACGGCTAACTGGCAAGAAATCGTATGGCATGAATTTGTCCATATCATCACATTACAGATGACTAACAATCGAATCCCTCGTTGGTTGTCTGAAGGTGTTTCCGTCTATGAAGAATTTCAAGGCAGAGATGAATGGGGGCGTCGTCAGAATCTTGATGTGGCCCGCGCAATGCAAACCGAGCACTTTTTCCCCATCGAGCGTATTGACGATGCGTTTCTACTGGCACGATCCGATGATGATTTGAACCTCGCTTACCTGCAGTCCTATTTAGTCGTTGAGTTTATCGTTCAAACGTACGGATTTGAGAAATTGTTGGATATGTTAAACGCTTATCGTGATGAGCATACGGTACAGGGGGTACTAAGCACTGCGTTAAATAAAAAGCCCAAGTCTTTTGATAACGAGTTTAACAGTTGGTTGGCGCAACGGATGGCAAAGGTAGATGTGTACGTTGATGAAGACGATATGGCTGATAACGGCGCAGGTCATGGTCATGGCGTACGCAGTAACTCATCGGCACTTCTTGCAGAGCAATACAGTGCTGATTCTTTAAAGCGATATATGTTGGAGCGGATTGAAAATCAACCGCGAGATTTTCAAGCGCACCTTCAATTAGGGATTGTGCTATTTAAAGAAGACAATTATGTCGAGGCGAAAAAACACTTACTCAAAGCCAAAGAAATCTTACCGTACTACACAGGTTACCCTAGCCCACCGGTGGTATTGGCGCAGCTCTACGAAGCCATGGGCGATTCGGAAAAACACCTGGCTGAACTCGCTTACGTGGCGAAATATCACCAGCATGATGTCAAGGCGCCTATGGTTTTAGCTGAGCACGCAGAAAACATCGGTGACTACGAGAAAGCTGAGTATTATCTCAATCGTATCCTGGCTGTTGATCCATACCGTATAGATGTTCATCAACGCTACGCACGCTTGGCCGACAAAAATCAGCAACACAAAGCGAGCATCCGCGAATATGAAATTATTACTAAACTCGACGCCTCTGACCCGGCTAGCGCTTATACAAAACTGGCGGATGCCTATATGAAAGGTGGGCTGCGTGACAAAGCGAAGCACAGTAGTTTAAGAGCGCTGGAAGTGGCTCCCACGTTTGCCCCGGCTCAGCGTATTCTATTGGAGGCTATTGAATGAGGGTGGCTAAGTATTTCAAGCTGATGGTGATGTTGTGGTTTAACTTCGCAGTGATCATGGCCATGAGCACATCAGTCTATGGACAATTTTCTAGCGACAGATTTCTTCGTGACTCGGACGCTGATCTAGAAGACGGCAATTTAGGTGAGCCGGAATTTATGTTTGTCCGCGGTATTTATACCAACTACACCTCTTTTGGGGGAAGTTACAACGGGCCCGGACGAGGCTGGTGGGAAACTGACTTCGAAGACTCGGATCGAAATTTTCTGCGCGGAGTTAACCGCTATACCCGCCTCGATGCCAATAGTTATGGGTACAAGGCTTTAGAGTTGACCGATCCTAAATTATTTGAACACACGTTTCTCTATATCAATATGAAGCGTATTCCCATTGGTGCGCCAGGCACAGGGCCCAATTTTTCAACAGAAGAAGCGGCTGCGATGCGCGAATTTATGCTGCGTGGCGGCTTTGTCATGTTGGATGATTTTTGGGGGCCGCAACACTGGCAGGATTTTCTCGTCGAGTTAGTCAAAATATTTCCGGACAAAGAACTTGTCGAGCTTGATAACACCCACCCAATCTTTCATAGTTTTTTTGACATCGACCAAGTCCATCAGGTGCCGGGGCGATCAGTTACCTGGAACTACGGTGGACCATTTTATTTAGATGATCCGGATTTTCCGCCCACAGTGCATGCCATTCTCGATGACGACGGGCGAGTAATGATGGTGGCAAATCACAATACCGATTTAGGTGATGGCTGGGAACACACCTTTTACGAACCTTATCCCACCAAATATTGCAACGAGGCCTATAAGATTGGCATCAACTACATAATCTATGCGCTTAGCCACTAATACTATTAGTCAAACGAGTTGCATAATTCACGACAAAATGGAGAAGCCCCATGTCGGACTTTGATAAACCAGGTTTTGGTAACGACGCCAACGGTGACGTCAGTGATGATCATCTACAGCTAGTCAGTCGCATGAAAGAAGGGCGAGAGCAACTGATTACCGAGCTTAAAAAAGTTATTATCGGTCAGCATGATATTGTCGAAGAGCTATTGATTGCTTTGTTTGGTGGGGGCCACTGTTTGATTTCCGGGGTGCCGGGGCTAGCCAAAACGCTGTTAATTAAAACCGTTGCCGATATTTTGCAGTTAGATTTTAAACGTATTCAGTTTACGCCCGACCTTATGCCTGCTGATGTGGTGGGAACCGAAATCGTCCAAGACGATGGTGGCAGCCGGAACATGACGTTTATCAAAGGCCCTATATTTACCAATATTTTGCTCGCTGACGAAATCAACAGGACGCCACCAAAAACACAATCCGCACTGCTGGAGGCAATGGAAGAGCGTCAAGTGACCGCGGCGGGTATCACCCATCCCATGACAAAGCCCTTTTTTGTTTTGGCAACCCAAAACCCCATCGAGCTAGAAGGCACCTACCCGCTGCCGGAAGCGCAGCTCGATCGGTTCATGTTTAAGTTAATGATTGATTATCTGCCTGAAGAAGATGAAATGGCCGTGGTCACCAGTACCACGCAGCAGCGAGAGGTCAACTTTATTCACCCTCTTAGCGGTGAAGATATTTTAGATTTTCAGCGAATCGCGCGGCAAGTACCCGCTGCCGAATCGGTTGTGCGTTACGCTGTTCAACTGGTAGGCGCTACACGCCCAAATACCGAGCGTGCACCTGATTTTGTGAATGAATGGGTAAGCTGGGGAGCAGGTTTGCGGGCCTCTCAAAACTTAATCCTGGCAGGCAAGGTGCGCGCATTATTACGCGGCCGTTACAATGTGTCTTATGAGGATATAAAAGCGCTTGCCGTGCCTGTGCTGCGTCATCGTGTATTACTGAATTTTCATGCCGAGGCTGAGCGCGTGACGGTAGAAGACGTCATCAACCAGCTTATCGAAACACTGCCAGTACCCAACGAATAACCCAAGGGCAACAGTCTATCCATCATGACGGATACAACGAATTTTATTGATCCTAAGCTGCTCGCCAGCGTCGACAATCTTGAGTTGCGCGCAAGAGTGACTGTTGAAGGTTTTCTTAATGGGCTGCACCGTAGTCCTCAGCGGGGATTTAGTGTTGAATTCACGGATTATCGCCACTATAACCAAGGAGACGACACTCGCCACATCGATTGGAAGCTATATGGCCGATCCAATAAGCTGTATATCAAACAGTTCGAGGACGAGACCAACTCGCGTTGCATGATATTACTGGACACCAGTGCATCAATGGGATTCGGATCGGACGGCATGTCAAAATTAGAGTATGCACGCACCTTGGCGGCGGCCATCGCTTATTTTGTTATGCGACAACGTGATGCCGTTGGTTTGGTAACCTTTTCCGACGACGTTAAAGAGCTAATTCCTGCCTATTACCGAAAAACCCATTTGTTACATATTCTAAGAACGTTGGTTCACACGCAGCCCGCCCAAACAACCAATGTTGTGAAACCATTGCAAACCATCGCGACTAGCCTGCGCAGCCGAAGCTTTGTGGTATTGATTAGCGACATGCTCGAAGGGGAGGTTGAAAGTATCAAACTTCTGCAGCAATTGAGGGCGATGGGGCATGAAGTGATTTTATTTCACGTAATGGATAACGCAGAGCTGAATTTTACCTTTGATAACGCTGCAGAGTTTGTCGACATGGAAACGTCGCAGCGAATCAAGGCGACGCCTGGTGCAATTCGTGACGGTTATCTCGATGCGGTGAATGAATTTATCGGTTACTGCAAAAAACAATGTCAAACACATGGTGTAGATTATTGTTTGCTCAACACGCAAGAGCCGCTTGATAAAGCGCTTTCCGCTTATCTTAAAGCACGAGCGGGAGGCTTCTAATGTCTTTTTTGGCGCCGATATTTCTCGCAGGTTTATTGGCTATCATTATTCCGGTGGCTATCCACTTTATTCGCCACGATAAACCCCAAGAGGTGCCGTTCAGTAGTTTACGCTTTTTCCAAACTGCGCATAAAAAACATTTTTTGATTCAGCAAATCCAGCAGTGGTTGTTACTTGCAATGCGTGCACTCGCTATTGCCTTGTTGATGTTCGCCTTTGCGCGGCCGTTTTTGAGTCAAACATTTTCCGGCTTTGTTGATTTGGCACCCCGCTCAGTGGTTATTCTTGCCGACCAGTCAATGAGTATGGCGTATGGCAATAATCTAGACGAGGCGCGCGGTGAAATATCCGATATTTTGTCTGACCTGGCACCAGGAGATGAGATCACGCTAGTTACATTTGCTGACGACGTACTTCGGGTTGTCGGGCCAACGACCGACGCAGAAACCATTCGAGCCGCGGTTTCGGCAATGGATGCAGCCAGTGATCGAGCAACACGTTTCTTTCCTGCTGTTAACCTCGCGTCTGATTTACTACGCGGTGGCCGTTTTGAAGATAAGTCAGTCTACCTGGTTTCTGATTTTCAAAAGACGGCAATGCAGGGTTTTGATGAGGCGTGGAAGCTTGACCCTGGTGTCAATTTTTTCCCTATCGCTATCGGCATTGAAAAGACAACTAATGTCGCCGTGACCGGCGTCAAAGCGCCTAGCGCTGTGCGCACTGCATCGGATGAAATTGCTGAGCAAATATTTTATGTGCGTTTGCGAAATCTCGGCAATGTTGTGCAATCGAATCAATCCGTCGAGTTTTATCTGAATGGAGAGTTGCAGCAGAGCAAGGATGTCGACTTTATCGAACAATCTGAAAAAGTTGTCGAGTTTTCCACAGCGCTGACGCAACAAGGTAGTCAGGTAGCTGAGCTGCGCCTTAAGAATTCGTCGCTCACTAATGAAAGCTTTTCAGCGGATGATCAATTTTATTTTAGCTTCGATGTGTTACCGAAGATTCCTATTCTCGTCATTAATGGTGAGGCATCGCGCAATTGGTATGACGATGAGGGACATTGGTTTAGTTTGGCGGTTGCAGGCGATAGCGAGTCACCTTTCTCGGTTACCATGGTATCTCCTCGGCAGCTAAACGATTCTGAGTTAGCTATGCATCAAGTTGCTGTATTGTTAAACGTTGGTCAATTTGAAAGTGCGCAACTGCGAGCATTGACGAGCTTCGTTGAACAAGGGGGTAGCTTATTGATTGCACCGGGTGATCGGGTACAAGCCGCCGAGTTTAATCGTCAGTTATCATCGATTAGCCCTGCAACCTTGATTCAATCGCAATACGCCAGTAGCAATGACTATTGGCTTATTGCGGATGTAGAAATGCGCCACCCAATTCTTAGGCCGCTGTCGATTGACTGGCAAGCGCGTTTTGATGCGCACTGGGCGATGAAGCCTGTCCCCGATGCAGACGTACTAATGTCGTTGGACAACGGTAACCCAGCACTGATTGAGCGAACGATAGGGAAGGGCCGCACCTTATTGTTTGCATCAACGTTGGACTTAGAGTGGAACAACTTGCCACTGCAAGGGATGTATTTACCCTTTATTCATGAAATGCTGAAACACCTGTCTAATTCGGCCGAACGAGCATTGAGCTATCGCATTGGCGATACGCTCTCGTTGCCCGCAGGCATAACATCACTCAATGCGCCAGATGGTAAGTCATTAGATCTAGTTGATGCCGATCAGCCGTTGCAGGATGTTGTGCTAGACCAGCGTGGTATTTATCGTGCAACACTATCGACACCCAATGGTGAATACGATATTGCCTATGCGGTGAATGCGCCCATTGATGAGTCGGATCTGCAAACCATGGACCCGGGGGTGTTGTTCGACAGCGTCCTCAACCCAGAAACCAAGCCCACCCAAAGCGCTGAAGTACGCAGTGCGCTGATGAAGCAAGACATCGAAAAACCGCAGCGAATTTGGTGGTACTTACTTTTAGTTGTGTTCGTACTATTGATCGCAGAAGCGTTCCAGGCAAATCGTACCTACCGTTAGTGTTAGCCGGTGAGTTCATTCAAAAAATACTGCTGAAATACCCCGCAAGTCCCGCTACACTGTCGACCTTTTCAGGTGGTAGAGAACAGGGTTCTTATGAGCGATAAACAACCGACCGTGGGTTTCGTCAGTTTGGGTTGCCCCAAAGCGCTAGTCGATTCCGAGCGCATTCTGACCAAACTTAAACTTGATGGTTATGAAATTGCTCCTAATTACGATGGGGCCGATGTCGTGGTGGTTAACACCTGCGGGTTTATCGATTCCGCAAAACAAGAGTCGATGGATGCTATCTCCGAAGCCATACGTGAAAACGGTAAGGTGATTGTTACTGGGTGTATGGGTAAGGGAGCGGATGCTGATGCTATTAAGGCCGCAAACCCCAATGTGCTTAGCGTCTCAGGCCCGGCAGACTATGAAACAGTGATGGGCGCAGTACACGAATATGTACCGCCAGCGGCCGAGCAAGATACAAAGCCTTACCCTGACTTAGTTCAAGGTGCTGGCATTAAACTGACGCCGCAACATTACAGCTATCTAAAAATTTCCGAAGGTTGTAATCATCGCTGTAGCTTTTGCATTATTCCCGCAATGCGCGGCGACTTGGTTAGTCGCCCAATCAAAGACGTCGTGGAAGAAGCGAAGCAACTCGTTGCCGCCGGTACCAATGAGCTATTAGTGATTTCACAAGATACGAGCGCATACGGTGTCGATGTAAAATATAAATTGGATTTTATTGAAGGCAATGCGTTTGAAACACGCATGCAAGACCTCGCGGTTGCCCTGGGCGAACTCGGCGTTTGGGTGCGATTACATTATGTCTATCCTTATCCTCATGTTGATAAAGTGATATCACTCATGGCGGAAGGTAAAATACTGCCTTACCTCGATATCCCATTCCAGCACGCGAGCCCGCGCATATTAAAATTAATGAAGCGCCCGGGTAACCAAGAAAAGGTATTAGAACGCATTAAAACTTGGAGGCAAATCTGTCCAGATTTAGTGATCCGCTCAACGTTTGTCGTCGGCTTTCCTGGCGAAACTGAAGAAGACTTTCAATTTTTATTAGATTGGCTCGACGAGGCACAACTTGATCGTGTTGGCTGCTTCAAATATTCGCCTGTAGAGGGCGCAACGGCGAACGACCTACCCGACCACGTTCCCGAGGATGTTCAGCAGCAGCGTTGGGAGCGATTTATGGAAAAACAACAAGCTATCTCGGCTAAAAAACTAAAGCAAAAAATTGGTAAAACACTGCCAGTAATCATTGACGAAGTTGATGAAGAAGGTGCTATTGGTCGCACCCAAGGTGACGCGCCAGAAATTGACGGCGTGGTGTATCTCAATGACGAGTTTTCTGTTGCGCCAGGCGATATTGTTGAAGTGCTGATTGAGCATGCCGATGAATATGATCTGTGGGGATCCTTAGCGTACTAACGTTTTTTCACATTATCGTCATTGGGATTGGTGGGGTTCTTGTCGGACGCCATGCATTCTTAACCTGGTGGGCAAGCATTGGAATACACGCAGTGTAAACCGCTCTCGCATCAGGGCACGTAAATTCTTCGGCGACAACATAATAAATAAAAACCGTACCAAACCCATTAATCTCTCTGGCGCATCCACAGCATCCGACCTCCCTGTAGATAAAACCCTATCTCGCAATCAGTGCATGTTGTGTCGCGTATTGCGTTTACGGCAGTATTGATTAGTTAGTACATACTGGCTGCAGATTTAAAGAACGCGACCAAATATAGACAAAAGCACCTGAATATGGATACTTGATGTCCATATTTGGATGTTTTGCCTAGATATGGAGGTGGTATCTCTATCTAGGCGCGTTCTTTAGTAAACTGTGAACACTACTATGATGTTCGGATTTCTGAGTTTGGTTTTACCCACGCTATGCTTGGGATTAGTCCATTTAAAGAAGTATGGTTTATCTTACTCTAGAGAATTTAGTGGCTGGGGAGCCTTTAAAGCCATTGGTTTGGCTTCCATGATGTTTCACTTCCTTTTGCTTGTTGCTCTCGGGGCTTCATTTTTCTGCGGTTTTTGTTTCTACAGAACCCAGCGCTTCGCGTTTTTATTTCCGGGAATTGGTTATGCGCTGATGGCATTCCCTGGCGTCGTAGGACAAATGGTCCTCAGCAATTTTGAGGAGCGGCACGCTGTAATACTAGTTTATATAGCGGGTGCAGTGTTTGCGCTGTATGGTCTATTTATGGCTTCATATTATGCATAGTGTTAACAAGGCGGGGTTTTCGCCGCAAAAAAAGCGCGCGCCGCAACCCTTGGCGTTAGGTATATGTGCGACTAAACATTTTCTTATATTTATAATTTTTGTGTCTAGTAGCTCAGCATTTTCGCTAGAGGACCTGCCATCCAATCTTTTAGGCGATGGTGGAAGCTGCACATATTCAGAAATTATTATCGTGGCACGTACAAACGGAGAAGTTTGGGCGAATCGAAAATTAGTAAATCTAGAAGAGCTTCCCCAACAAGTACTTGGTATGGCGGAAAAACTGCGAATTGATTGTATAGTCGTAGTTGGGGAATATCCTTTAGAAAAGAAATCTGAAATAATCCTTGAAGTCGAAAAATCTCTGATTGGTCTCAATCAAGTCGTTTATTTTTATCAGGAGCCAGAGGTTTGACACCTAACAAAACGCCCGAGTTGCTTCAGGCGCTAAAAAACGCGCCCTCCGCGGGACACGATCTGCTTCGCGCCGCGTGCCCGTTGACTCGGCGTTAAATGGCTTCCATATGAAAGCAGTCTTCTTTGACCTCGATGAAACTATTCTAGATAGAACTCGATCTTTACGAGATTTCGTTCGTTGGCAAGCTGAAGGGATGCTCAAGAATTCGATAGGTGATGTCGATTTTTTTTGGCAACGGTTTGTTGAACTCGATTCAAATGGGAGTGTTTGGAAGGACCGCGTTTATTCTAAGCTTGTTGATGAGTTTTCAATTACGGAATGGACCGTTTCTGAACTTCTAAAAACATATGAGTTATGTTTTTCAAATTTTTGCAAACCCAAATCAAATGCCCTCCAAGCAATAAGGTCATTGCACGGAAAAGGTCTCAAATTGGGATTGGTTTCAAATGGTAAATCACCTTTTCAAGAAAGGAACTTTGACGCTCTTGGAGTTAGTGATTTATTCGACGCGGTAATCGTTTCTGATGCTGTGGGGTGCAGGAAGCCAGACTGTGCTATTTTTGAATTGGCTTGTCGGTCTCTTGAGGTTTCACCCGAGGAGTCAGTATTTGTTGGTGACAACCCTAAAGCAGACATTGATGGCGCGAGGAGCTTTGGCATGTATACTGTTTACATACCCGGGTGTTTCGGTCTGACCTATGACAATGCGCATGCGAACTGTAACAATTTTTTAGAACTGGCGGGCATAGTTGAAAATGTTGCGCTCTAAAAGGTCAACCAATTGCTATGATTATAATCGCCTTTCTTGTCGCAATGTTAGTGTTTGTTTTCGCGGTTATAATACACCTCCTTTATCGCTATGTGATTCGACGAGGTAAGTATAAAGGCATTACTTTTTTAGAGGTGGCGCTTATTTCGGTAGGTAGTGTGCCTGGGCTCGCTGGTTGTGCTAGCGGTTGGGCGGGGTTTGGGTTTCCATTGCCACTCATCATTGGCTTGCCATTAAATTTGATTTTCTTGGGTAATAAGGAATGTGGCTGGTGGCCGCCATTGATGTTAAATGATCTGCAGTTGATAAGTAAGTTTGCCGGATTGTTCATTGGTTGGTTTTTAGCAAACCTATTGGTTGTCGGGGTATTGTTTTATTTCAAAAAAAGGTCGGCGTGATTTGTTTTTAATTAAATTAAATTAAATAACTATTACTTTCCCTTTATGTTCATAACTTTTTTCCGTCAGAGATCAATGTGTTAACGTTAGAAGCAGGCAGTATTTATTTTTTCGATATGCCGAATTCCGGTTCCCTAAATCATCTATGGTGAGTAGTAGCTTAGAGCGAGTTCAGAACGACGAAGCAGTTAAAGAATTGAGGCGATAAAGTAAAGACGTCATATAGCTGCATCCAAAGAATAAATATAAAGACTAACTGAGCATGCCTATTTTAGGGGAATCTGCTCATTTGGTTAATGGCTATAGTTTAAGTTGAGGCGCTTAGATGTTTGAATTAACGCGGGACGAATGGATTGAAATCATACCCATTTTATCGGCAGTGCTTTTGGCGCTAATGGGGTGGGCAGTCACCTATTTTCATCGCTGGTATTTCGTCAATAGAGCGAATAAGCTTGCTCGCGTGAACAAGCAGCTAAAAGAGTTATATGGACCTCTCTATGCTAGGTTGCTTGCCAGTCACTCTGCATGGGAAGCGTTTTGGCTTCACTATCGACCAGCACATGGCGGCGAAAGTTACTTCGGTGATGACCTGTCGGTAAGCGAAAAGGAAAAAGAGGTATGGCGAAATTGGATGACGCATGTTTTTGAGCCTAATAATGCTGAAATCGAAAAAATAATTGTTGAAAATATGGACCTTCTTGAAGGTGATCACTTTCCGGATTGTTTTGTCGAAGCACTGGCTCATATAGCGGCATATAAAGCCGTGCTTGCAAACTGGAAACGTTCTGATTTTTCTGAACATGTTTCAGTTAACAATTGGCCAAGTCAGGAACTGTATGATTGGATCCGGCCTGAATATGAGAGACTTCGCACTTTACAACGCAAGTTGCTTAATGACGCTTAGGTGGGGCTAGTGGAGCAGCGAACAATTCTTGCCTATTGCTCCTCATCGCTATTTACTTAGCTAGGCCGCAAACAATCGAACGGAGATATTGCTTGAAATCTCATGCTGCTAAAGCCTTTTTACTTTCTGCTTTTGGTTATCCTGGGGTAGGGCACCTTTATCTGGGGCGGCGCACGTTCGGCCTAGTCACCATCATTGTTGCAAGTATTTGCTTTATTATTCCACTGTGGGAGTTACTTAAACTGACTTGGACTGCACGAGCTGCGATAGATGATCCCAATATGTCATTTGAAGGCGTAATCTTATTGTTGAGGGATAAAGTCCAAAGCCTTCCTGCTAGTTTTTATAACTCGCTATACTTTTTTGCGCTTTGCTGGGTCGCGAGTTCACTCGAAGCCTACCGCGTGGGGCGCGTAAAAGACAAAGCGGAACTACGCGAATAACTTGTGCTTAATTTTTTACTTATTGAGGTTTGATATAATGGGTGTTGGTGTCGCTTTCTCGCCGCGTGTATTAAGCTTTCGCACAACAACCGTACTCAAGAATTACACAATATGAATCCAGAATACCTGTTTGTCTACGGTACTCTCCGCACTGTCGAAGGGCACCCAATGCATAACTATCTTCGCAGCTTTTGCGATCTGGTTGGCGATGCTACGGTCAGAGGAATAAAAATCGATTTGGGTGAGTACCCAGGGCTGATTCCCTCCGGCAATCCAGAGGAAATCGTCGATGGTGAGCTATACCGTATTCACGAAGGCGACAGCGGCAAGCTATTTGACGCTCTCGATCGCTATGAGGGGTGTAGCGAGGACGATCCGGAGCCCCACGAATATTTTCGTCATCGACTCGATGTGACGTTAAGTGCCGATAAACAAGTCTACGAGGCTTGGGTATACCTATATAACGCTTGATGCTCTCATCGGGCCATCACACTGCGGGTAACCTTGTGCAACCGTCTATCCGTTACCCGGTTCTTTAGGGTCAGATTTCCTGCGTGTTTAGCCTTACAGTCTATACTGGTTAGTAGATTTGAGCCTTGGGGGCGCCGCTCGCGATGAGATACTTATCGTTATTCTTTCTTTTTTTCTTAAGTGCCTATGCCTGCTCGGAGGCTATCGAGGTAGGCTCAACGACCGACATTGTTCCCGTTTGGCAGCATTCTCAGTTTGCTTTGATTGCTCCAGGCGTCACTCTAAGCGACCTCATGCAAGACCCTGGCGAGTTTGAGGGCTTAGAGGAGGACGCGTCTATTCCTGGTTTTGGCTATACCGAGCAAGCCGGATGGATGAGGTTTACGCTTGCTAACCGTGATGTTCAGGACCTCCGCCTATTTTTGGATTTCGATTATCCCTTTATAGACAATATTGATGTCTACTTAACCCAGAAAGATCAAGTATTACAGGAGTTGCGTACAGGTAGCCGAGTTGATAATGGGCGAACTTATCAGTCTCGATCTCCTCACGTGTCATTTATACTCCCGGCCTCACAATCGATTGACGTGTATGTACGTATTCAAAGCGTTCATTTGCTCACGTTTCCCGTTCGCATTTTTTCAGAAGAATCCTATTTCTCGCACAAGAAACATTTGGATGCCGCGTATTACGGTATTTTTGGGCTGTACTTCGCTTTTTCTGTATTTTTTATGGTCGTTTATGCGCAGCAGCGAGATATTCTTTATCTAATTTTCTCCATTCAAACGGTAGCGCGTGCTTTGTTTGACTTTGCCTACAGTGGTGAGCTTAGGCTAACTATTTCGGGGTATGATGATTTTATTAGTATCAGTTATCCGTACTTTGGTGCGTTTAGCGCAGCGACTGTTTTGTGGTTTCATGCTGAGTTTTTGCAACTGCGCATATTTAGCCGAAAGATGTTTTGGCTGACAATGGGATATGCACTGCTCTTTGTGGTTGGAGCTCAAGTTGGCTTGTTGGTTGATCGTGCTGTCTTTTTCATGATGGCTCCACTGCAAATTATTTTGCCGATATATATTTTCTTTTCAACTATGCCGGCATTGATGAGGAGGCAGCAGGCAGCGAGGCTCTATATGATTGGGATATTTGTTCCATTAGCGCTCGCGGTTTTAAACACCCTTTGGCTAACGAATACTATCCCAATGGTTTACAACTTTACATTGTGGTCAGCTATTGGCTATAGCCTGAGCTTTATTATTCTCGCATTCGCAATGTCAGCGAGGATCGAAGCCCTGGCTGACGCAAAAAATGATGCGGAAATGGAGGCGTTTTCTGCCAAAGCACGCGACAATGCGAAGAGTGAATTTCTTGCGCATATGAGCCATGAAATTCGAACGCCGTTGAACGGTGTGCTCGCGATGATACAGATGATTCGTGATAGCCAATTGAATAAAGAACAAAAACAGTGGGTTGATATTATCCATTCTTCGGGGCAAAACTTGCTGAACATCGTGAATGATATTCTCGACTTTTCCAAAATTGAGGCAGGTAAACTTAGTATTGAACAATTGCCAACTAACGTGTCGGATTTAATCGAAGAAGTGGTGGCTTTGTATTCGCAGGGCGGGCGGGACTCTGATGTGCACTACACGTATACGGTTGATCCATCGTTGCCTCAATGGGTGAGATCGGACCCTATACGTATTCGTCAAATACTCATGAATTTTCTTGGCAACGCTAAAAAATTTACAAAGAAGGGTACTATTGGCGTTAGTGTCAAAGCGACAGATAATCCTCGGGTGTTTCGTATTAGTGTGACCGATACGGGTATCGGTATTGCAAAACCTCAGCAGAAAAAATTATTTAATGCATTTGAGCAAGCGGAATCATCTACTTTCCGACACTTTGGAGGCACGGGTCTTGGGTTGACGATTTGCCAACGTCTGGCTCATTTGATGAGTGGGAAAGTGGGCTTTGAGAGTGAGCCTAATAAAGGCTCGTGTTTTTGGGTGGAGTTACCTTTTATTGAATGTGATGCGCCTCGAAGTGTTGATAACAATGAGGAGATTACATTGAGTGAGCATCAACCTTTGCATGTTTTGGTTGCAGAAGATAACGCGGTTAATCAAACAATTATTACCACCATTTTGAAAAAGCTGGGTCATACTTCGTTAATCACCTCAGATGGTGTTGAGGTGGTCGATACTTTTTGCGAGAACCCGTCTCAATTTGATGTGATATTAATGGATTGTGATATGCCAAAGCAGGATGGTTATCAAGCGACGCGTGTTATTCGTGAGTTTGAGCAAGAACACCAATTAGACGCTGTACCGATTGTGGCGTTAACCGCACACGCAGTAAAAGAATTTCAGGCTAAATCAATAGCATGCGGTATGAACGAGCATTTGACTAAGCCAATTGTCATCAATGCATTATCGACTATGCTCGCCAATTACCAGCAAAAAAATGCGCAAAGGCTTGCGGAGAATATACGTCAGTACGTCTAAGCCACGCCGTTAGTTTTCCTTCCCCGCTGGAGTTCGTCTTTGCGTGGTGTTGTTCACCATGGTGACGTCCGTTAACCACCTTCGATTGCCGGTATAAAAAATACTTCGCTATCGTCGTCTAAATCCATTAGCAATGCATCTTGATGAATCTCTCCATCGACGGCAACTGCGATGCCGTGTGCTAATTTGCCGACTAGCGATGGAAAAATATGTTCAAGTGAGCGAATCAACTGCCTGACGTCATCGGCGGGTATCATTAGCTCGCTATTATCGGCTGGCGCTTTCTCGCCAATGTGTTCGGCGAGAAAGTTATTTACAATGACTCTTGCCATTAGCCTTCCTGAAGGAGCTTGACCATTTTCGGGGGAGACATCGGTAACTCTACAGGACGTTTTCCGGTGGCTTGTTTAACGGCGTTTGCAACCGCCCCCATGACTGGAACGATGGGTACTTCACCGACACCGCGTACACCAAAAGGATGTCTCGGGTTCGGCACTTCGACTAGTACGGTATCGATCATTGGTAAGTCTGAGGCGACAGGCATACGGTAGTCGAGAAAGCCCGAATTCAACAGTTTGCCATTTTTATCGTAAATGTATTCTTCGTTCAGCGCCCAGCCGATGCCTTGTGCGACTCCACCTTGGAGTTGGCCCTCGACATAGGCGGGATGGATTGCTTTACCGACATCTTGAACTGCGGTGTAACGGAGAATTGTCGTGTAGCCAGTATCAGGGTCGACTTCCACATCGACAATGTGGGTGCCGAAGCCTGGGCCTGCACCTGTGGCAGTTAAACTGACGGAACTACCAATCGGACCGCCGGTTTTAGCTGACGAGGCCGCTAACTCTTTCAGCGATAGTTGTTGTTCAACTTGCTGCTCCTCTTGCCCGCCTTCTGCAATCGAGTCATGGCTAGGACCGATGGCCATGCCATCTTCCCAACGAACATGTTCTGGGTCGATGTCCCAGATTTTCGCAGCGCGGCGTTTTAAATCAGTAATAATGTTATCGGCCGCTTGGCTGATGGCCATGCCTGACGAAAACGTGACACGACTGCCGCCGGTATGCATGGAATAACTCACGGATGCGGTATCAGCGACAATGGGTCGCACTTGCGCATAATCAATACCGAGTTTTTCGGCGGCCATTAGCGCAAGTGAAGCGCGTGAGCCGCCAATATCGGGGTTGCCAGATACCAGTACCGCCGTGCCGTCTTCATTGATATTGAGTGCGGCGGTTGTCGGGCCACCGATATTAAACCAAAAACCACTGGCAACACCTCGGCCTTGGTTTTCGCCTAACGGTGCTGAGTAGTGCGGGTGATTCAAAGCAGCTTGTAACGTCTCTTTAAAACCAATTTGACGAAACTTCGGACCGTAGGTTGCTTTGCTACCTTCTTCAACGGCGTTGTGTAAACGGAATTGAAGCGGGTCCATACCCAACTGGTTTGCTATATCGTCTAACAGACTTTCTACGGCAAAAGCGATCATTGGCGCACCCGGCGCGCGGTACGCAGCGCACTTGGGTCGATTACTGACAACGTCATAGCCAACGAGAAACATGTTCGGCAGTTCGTAGCAAGCGAAAGCGCACATGCAACCCAGCATGACCGGAGAGCCTGGATAGGCACCGGCTTGATATTTTAGTTCGCCTTCAGCTGCAACTAATTTTCCATCGCGTGTAGCGCCGATTTTTAGGGTAATTTTTGAGCCCGATGTTGGGCCGCTCGCGCGCAACACTTCGTCTCGCGTCATCACAAGTTTGACTGGGCGCGCGGATTTTTTAGCCAGTAGCGCCGCAACTGGCTCTAGATAAATGGTTGTCTTACCACCAAAGCCGCCGCCGATTTCGAGAGGGTTTACTCGAATTTGCGCAATTTCCATTCCGAGTACTTTGGCAGTATAGGCGCGCACCATAAACTGCCCTTGGCTGCTACACCAAATTTGTAACTGACCATCTTCGTTAAAGGTGGCAATGGCGGCATGCGGTTCGATGTAACCCTGATGAACGGCTGCGGTTGTAAATGAGCCTTCGACAATCACATCCGCTTGTTCAAAACCACTAGCGGTGTCACCCACTTTTTGAGTGACGCGTTTTGCGATATTCGACGGCGCATCGGGCTTAGGATGAACGCCATCGGTGAATAGGTCGTTGTGGAGAATAGGTGCTCCCTCGGCCATTGCGTCTTCTACATCAATGACGTGGGGAAGTACGTTGTACTCTACTTCAATTAGCGCCAATGCTTCGTCGGCGATGGCGGCGCTGGTTGCGGCTACGGCAGCGATGGCATGCCCGTCATATAACACTTTATTGCGGGCTAAAATATTGTCGGACAAATCGGCCATGTTTGGCGGTTCGCCACCGATGAGCGCTTCACTTGGGGGAATCTCTGGAAAATCTTTCGCGGTGATAATGGCTTTTACACCGGGTAGCTGTTCTGCTTTGGCGGTATTGATCGAGATGATATCTGCATGAGCGTGTGGGCTGCGTAAAATTTTACCCACCAATGTGCCGGGAAGCGTAAAGTCAGCGCCAAACTTTGCACGGCCGGTAACTTTTTCAACCCCGTCAGGGCGAATTTCAGATTTCCCTACCCATTGGTATCCCTCTGGGCTTTCCGCGGTAACTGTTGATTTTTTCTCTGGTGAGCTACTCATGACTAGACCCCTCCCGCATTTCTTTGGCCGCATCCAATACGGCAGACACGATTTTGTCGTAACCTGTGCAGCGACATAGATTTCCCGCTAACCAAAAACGTAATTCTTTTTCACTTGGGTTGGGATTTTTTTCTAACAGTGCTTGCGAAGCCACTAAAAAACCGGGTGTGCAAATACCACACTGAAGTGCTGCATGTTCAAGAAATTTTTGTTGCAGTGGGTGGAGGTGTTCGTTGTTGGCCATGCCTTCTATCGTATCGACGCTGGCATTATTCAATTCTGCGCCTAGCACTAAACAGGAGCAGACGAGTCGATTATCCACCTTGACGCTACAAGCGCCGCAATCACCCGATGCACAGCCTTCTTTCGTGCCTGTCATTTGTAATTGGTTGCGTAGCACGTCAAGTAAGGTCTCTTGCGGTTCACATAAATATTCAACGGGATCGCCGTTGATGGTTAGGGACACGTGTTGCTTTGCCATTGCCTACTCCTATTGATTTGCGTTTGCCCGTTTTAGGGCAATTTCGACAGCGCGTTTTGCTAGTACGCCGGCAATGTGAATGCGGTATTCGATGGTGCCGCGCTTATCGTCGATAGGATGGCAAGCAGCGCGGACCGCGGCTTGCATCTTCTCGATAGCGGCGCTATGAACTGTGGTGCCAATCAAAGCCTCCGCCGCAGCATCAACTTTTAATGCGGTTGCGGCTACTGCACCTAATCCGACTCGTGCTGCAATACAGACACCGTCGGTATCTAGCGTGATATTGACGCCTAAGCCCACAATGGCGATATCCATTTCTGAGCGCGGTGTCATCCGCAGGTAAGCATCACCACTACGTTTCGCTCTGTTAGGCAGCTTGAACGCGACGATAAACTCGTTGGCTGCGAGAGTGGTTTTGCCTGGGCTAGCAGGAATATCTTCAACCGCGACTTCGCGCTGTCCTTCGGGGCCCGCCACGATGGCAATGGCACCGGCAGCTATCATTGCGGGTACAGAGTCTGCAGCGGGTGAAGCGTTACACAGATTGCCAGCTAACGTAGCGCGCCCTTGTACTTGAGTGGAGCCGATAATATCGAAGGCTTCTGCAACACCGGGCCACATTGCGGGTAATTCAGGGTGTTCAGTGAATTCTGCTCCGCTGATACTCGCGCCAATATAAGTGCCTTGTTCAGAAATGGAAACTTCGTGCGTGGCTGGTATTTTCTTGATATCGACTATGCTGCCTGGCTGTATGACGCCAGCGCGCAGTTGTACCAATAAGTCGGTGCCGCCAGCGAGAATCTTCACGGGGGGACTTGCTTGGGATAGTGTGTTGATGGCTTCCTCAACAGAGGTAGGGGCGTAAAATTGCATGGCCTGCATTGCTCAGGGCCCTCATTTGGTGAGACTTTGATTATTCAGACAATTGTAAACCCTAAAGGCCTGATAGATGAACGAATCTAATGTAAAAAATATTCATGAATTTATAGCGTCTCAGGTATGGCATAATAGATCCGCTGTGCAGTAACGATCGTCATATACGCTGTTTATACCGAATAATAACGCTCAGCGTGGTTTGTAGTGTCTGCTTCCTTCTCTGGACTTACTGTACTAGACGGACATAATTAAACATAAGCAGCCAAGGAGGTTTGCATTGAAGAATAAATCACTTTTAAAACCTATGCTGGCGGCAGCGCTATATTCATTAGGCGTTGCAGCGACACTTTGCCATGCCAGTATCAAAGACTTTAATGACGCCGTTAGTCAGGGCGATTTCAAACGGGCAGCCCAGCACACTGAGTCGATTTGGCGTGATCAGGACAAGTCCCAGCCCTCATCAGCAACGCTTGCTCGTGAATTTGCATTTGTAAATTATAAAGCCGGTGATTTTGATACGGCGGATTATTTTATTGAGCAACTTGGCAAGCGCGTAGTGTTTGATAATCAACGTGAAGTGACGCGTGTTCTTGAGGAACTAATCAATTATCGCCGTTCCAGTCGAGCGTCGTATCTCGATAGGTTGTCGGCTGCGTTAAAGCGCCGTTTAAATACAGATGGAATTGATAATATTTCGGTGATAGCCGCTGACCTGCTGTTTGTTGCTAACTGGAATCAAAAGCGCTGGGAGCATGTGCCGAAGGCCGCCGACTTGGCAAAAAAAATATACGCACGCGGTGGTGATATATTTCAAGCAAGAAGACACCGCGCGGATATTTTTTCAATTGCGTCCCAGTACGTCGGAAAGCCGCGTCTTTATCAGTTCCAGGCCATGGACAGCATTCACAATGCGATCGTGGCCGACATCAATACAGTGACGCCAGGCCCGTTGCGCGACGAATTGATTAGGCTTAAATTTCTAGCGCAAGCATGGTCTCACTCAATGTACGCGTCATATCTCAGCTATAACCCCGGCGCAGGCAATTATATCGAGCGCAGCGAACGTCGACACATTGTTGAGCCTAGTGTCCCTCTCTTTGATTCGAAGCCACTTTCCAAGTCGAAACAAGTACCCAAGTCGAAACAAGTTCGCAAAGCAACCTCTGTGTGCGACACAGAGTTAGTAACGCGTAATCTTCGTTATCCACCGGTTGCCACCTTTAGTGGCTTAATGGGGGCGGTCATCGTTCGATTTGAGTTTGGTGCAGATGGCCGTGCGACCAGCAGTAAAATTCTTGCTGCAGTACCGGATCCCCTGTTTGCTGACAGTGTGCGAGAGGCCGTATCAAGTGCTTACTTGAAGCGAGTATCAGGCCGTTCAGCGTGTCAGCTTCCTGAAAGTTTAATTCAGACATTTTCGTTTGTTATTCAATAGCTTGCCACTGCTTTGATGACCATTTAAGCGGGGTTTTCCCGATGGTCATCAAACTTTCATGATTCGAGCATAGGCTACAACGCTTTCTCATTCTCTTCATTGGTATTTGAAATGCGATATTTAGCGTTATGCTCGGCAGTTTTGCCGTCCCTCTTTTCTCTGTCGGTTGTGGCTGAGTCCCCGAGTGCTGCGCCACCAACCTCAGAGCCATTTCAGCAACTACTACAACTCTTACAATCGACCAATGATGTCAACCCGTCGTTGCCAGATGTGCACCCTGTTCATACGGTAACAAACAGCGAGGCGATTATTCCGCCACAGTGTTATACCCAAACGGCGGGTGAATTTAACCCTTGCTATGTGTGTCATCAGGATGAGAAGCCTGGCAACGAAAACACCATGAATGATGGTGCATTGCAAATCGCCTATAGCTTTAGTGATGTGGGTATGACCAATCACTGGAAAAATTTGTTCGAAGACCGTAGTGAAGCGGTTGCGAAAATTACAGATCAAGCTATCGACGATTGGGTAAGGCAAGATAACTATTCATCACTCGCCCCTCGTTTGCGAAAAGCGGGATTTGATGGATGGATACCTGATTTATCCAATCTACACCTGGGTGCTGAAGCATTCGATGACCAAGGTTTCGCGAAAGATGGCAGTCACTGGGTGGCATTCAACTACAAACCCTTGCCCAGTACCTTTTGGCCGACCAACGGATCAACGGATGATGTGATGATTCGGTTGCCCGCAAAATTCCGTAATATACGCGGAAGTTACAGCAAGGATGTGTATCTTGCTAACCTCGCTATATTAGAAGCAAGTGTAAAAAACCTCTCGAGCATAGTGGTGCCTAGCATTGATGAAAAGTCGATTGAGGTTGACCTCAATGGTGATGGTACGCTGTCGAATATAGAACATATAACGAAGGTTGATCGTTTTGTGGGAGATGCAACCAAGGAGTTTCGGGATAGCTATCTTTATCCAGAAGGCACGGAGTTTTTACACACTGTGCGTTATGTTGGTATTGCTGAAAATGGCGATATAAAACCCTCTACAAGAATGAAAGAAGTGCGTTATATGCGTAAATCCATCGCATATCGAAAATCAATCTACAGTCGTCACTATCAGCTAGAAGGGTATGCCAAAGAAATCGGCCAGTTACCACAATATGTTTATCTTGGTGATAAAGGTTTGGATAACGGATACGGATGGGCACTACAAGGATTTATTGAAAATAAACACGGTGAGCTAAGAACGCTAACCTACGAAGAAAATTTATTTTGCATGGGCTGCCACAGTTCAATCGGTGCGACTATCGATAAAACATTTAGTTTGCCGAGAAAGGTTGATGGAGTGGCGGGGTGGGGTTATATAAACCTAAAAGGTATGGCTGATGCACCCAACCGTGGAGAGACTTTGGGCGAGATTGCCACTTACCTGCAACGTGTCGGAGGGGGAGGTGAATTTCGCAGTAACGACGAGATGTACGCTCGCTGGTTTAACAGTGATGGCAGCGTTAAACTCGATAAAATTGCTAAAAGCGATGTGTATACATTGATTGCTCCTTCCCATGAGCGAGCGCGAGAACTGAATAAAGCTTACCGCGTCATCGTCGATGACCAAGACTTTATTTTTGGGCGGGACGCAACCGTGACGCCACCCAAAAATGTCTATGAATTCATTGACAATAAAACGGCACCGACATTATCTGAAGATCTTTTTCATGCGTGGGATATTCGTCTTGATTGGAGTCATGATGACCGAAAAGAGTTGACCCTGCAGTAAATAAGTCTGCGGGCGTCGTTACATCCACGTACTTTTATTTTTTAGGTAAGCCTAGTTCAACGTTGTTGCGCACGGCAAAGGTGCGCATTCCCGATTCCTCCCAGTTGTATCGTAATCAATACTGCGATTTGTCTCGCAATTTCTTCCCTGTGAGTAAGACTGTTTATCCGTTGAGCAGTTTGTCACGAATATTCCATCTAATTGTCATTTTTCGTTCACCCAACGTTCACAGGTTGACGTCAGTATTTTTAAGTCGGCGCTTATTGCCGTTCAGCACTATCTATTCAAGCATCTAAATAAAGATAGTTTTCAAATTTATGAGACCAAGCGCTAATCACGAAAAAACAAGTGGTTAGCATGACGGGAGGAAAAATGTTTAAGTCACCGCTAAAAGTAGGCGCGAGCGTACTAGCCATTGCTGTCGCACAGCTTTCGCACGCCGGCACGGCACCATATTTTAATCCGCTGACACAGTCTTCAGCTGTTGCATCACCCAACCATATCAACGAATTAAACTCGCCTTGGCAGGTGCCAGCTGGTTTAAGTCAAAACAATTTGATGAGCATGCAAGAAGTTGAAGCCGACGTCACGCAATCTATTCAGCGTGTGAATGCTGGGCGCAATTCTTCAATGTTCGACATGATTGCCTACGATCCGTCTGGCCGTTACTTGTTTATCCCTCATGAAACGCCATTCGGAGCGGGTCTTTCACGTTACGATATCGAGCAGGACGTAAACGCATTAATTTTTGCCGGGGATCAAGGCGCTAGCCTCACGAATGAGTGTGACGCTGACCCCGAAGAGCCGCGCGATCCAACGACCGCATGTCCAGCATGGGACTATGATTTTGCTGCATTTGATCCTGCTCGCTACACGCCTAATGATACGGTGATTGTGGCTGAAGAGTGGTCTGGTCTTGGTCGGGTTGTGGAAATTCTCGATCCTATGGCTACACCGGCAGATCCGACTGCCACAGCGTTAACCGAGGGCAATGACTACCGTATCTTAGATTCGATTGCGAAGGTTTCACACGAAGGCATCAACTTTTCAGAAAAATACGCTAACAAAGTTATCTATTTTATCGATGAATGGAATTCAGGATCTATCTACGCGCTAGTACTAAAAGAAGAAGGTAACTATGCATTGGGTGGGCAAACATTCGTGTTGTCTGTCGATGCATTTGAAGCGACTGGTGGAGACGCTTCTGCGTATTGGAATGAACAAGGTGAAAACGTGGAGCGTTTTGGTCCAGCAACTTGGGTTCCTTTGACTGACGAAGACGGCAACGCGCTTCCTGGCGTTACCAACCCATTCCGAAATGGACCAACCAATGACCCTCGCTCGAACGATGACACTCGTGGTGGACGTGTCGCAGCTGACGATGTGGGTGCAACACCTTACGGTCGCCCTGAAGATATGGAAATCGGCACGTTACCAAATGGTAATGAAGTGCTTTATATCACAACCACTTCTGAAGCCGCTGTGATCTCAGTTGAGATTTTACCGGGTATGAAAGCGATGGTTCGGCAGTTCGCTAGCGAAGCTAACACGCCTAAAAATCTCGGCTTTCCTGCGACAACCGGCATCTTGAATTCACCTGACAACTTGGCGCAAGACGCTCTCGGCAACATCTATATCATTGAAGATGCGCCTAACAGTGGTTCGGTTGGTGGTGATATTTGGTTCGCACGGGATATGGATAACGACGGTGTGGCCGAGTCTCTGGATCATTTCATGAGTATTCAAGTTAACGGTTCGGAAGCAACAGGCATGATTTTCAATCCGGCCGAGCCAACCAAGTTTGTCGTGGCTGTGCAACATCCATCCAGTACTGATCTGGCGTCTATTCCTGACGGATTTGGTGATGCTGTATGGCAGTTCGACTTATCCGACATCGTGCCACCAACATGTGATGAAGCTAATGACCGTTTTGGGCATATGTACAACTGGAAAAAACGCAGCTGGATCAAAACTTGCTCTCATGACTACGATACTAATTTTGTAAAAATGCTAGAGCGTGCTGGATCTCCAAAAAGGTACGGAAAGAAAAAGTGGAAGCACAAAAAAGAGCACAAGCATAAGCATAAGCACTAAAGTTTATAAAAATAGATATTCGATAAAAACTAGGTCAAGGGATTGGCCAACTTAGAACTCTCACATTGAAGTGATCGACAAGCCTCGCTTTTAGCGGGGCTGTTTTTTATAAGAGAATTCTTATAGGGAAGTTTTTATGCCCAATTATTCATGCGGACGTGGGCGTTTTAATCGTTCAGATTGAGAGCGGATTTTATCTGTAATTTAGATGATGAACATGAGTTTTTCGTAATGCTAAAACCATAGGAGACCTATTTTGAAATCGAATTCGAAAAAATCAGTGGTGATCGTGATGCTAGCCAGTACCATCGCGCTGTTGCCGGCTGTAGCATGCTCTTCCCACCAAAGTCACAAGCACACTAAAAGCCAAGAATATTTTACACGTGTTGCGACGTTTCCTGTCTATGAAAACTTAAGTATGTCTCAAGGTGATCAACTTGACGATGAAACGTCAGCTGAAATTAGTGCGGCGAGTCAAGATGGTATGGTTGTGTATTATAGCAACAGTCCAAAAGAGCGCGTAGGTATGGTGGATATTTCGGACATCTCAAGTCCAGAGCCTGCGGGCTTTATTCAGCTTGATGGCGAGCCTACCTCTGTCGCGGTGAACGGCAAATTTTTATTAGTGGCTGTGAATACATCGCCTAGTTTTACGGAACCCAGTGGAAAACTGTCTGTTTATTCTATCGAAGACCCTAAGGCTCCAGTGTGGGTGAAAGACTTTGATGTAGAGGGCCAACCTGATGCAATTGCTGTTAGCCCGGATGGACGCTATGCCGCTATTGCTATAGAAAATGAACGTGATGAAGATCTGAATGATGGTGTGCTTCCCCAATTTCCAGCAGGACACCTTATATCGCTGAAAATGAAAGGCGATGTTCATCGCTGGAAACGGCAAAAGATAGCGTTAACTGGATACGCCGACATAGCGCCTGCTGACCCGGAACCCGAATACGTCACAATTAATCGGTCAAATATCGCTGCTGTTTCGCTACAAGAAAATAATCATATCGTATTGGTGAATTTGCGTAAGGGAAAGGTAATAAAAGATTTTAGCGCGGGTGCGCCGGATCTTTTTGATATAGATGCCATTGAAGATGATGTAATCAACCCCGTGGATATGATTGCTGACCGACGACGTGAACCCGATGCCATTGCTTGGGTAGGCAATCATTGGATTGCATCAGCGAATGAAGGTGATTACGAAGACGAAAATGGTGTCGAAGGTGGTAGCCGTGGCTTCACGCTATTTAAAAGAAATGGCAAGGTGAAGTACGAGTCCGGCGCTAGTTTTGAGCACCATGTACTGCGTGCAGGACATTACCCTGAAAATCGTTCAGAAAATAAGGGTATCGAACCCGAAGCCGTTCTTTTCGAAAAATTTGGACGCAATCCATTTTTGTTTGTTGGTAGTGAACGAGGGAATATTGTCGGAGTGTATACGTTGCACCCTAAAAAAGCGCCACGCTTGCATCAGTTGTTACCGACGACTATTGGCCCGGAGGGGGTTTTGGCAATACCAGAGCGAAATTTGCTGGTTGTTTCCAGTGAAGTTGATGATGCCAACGAAGGCTTTCGCTCAACAATTGGTCTCTACCAATTCGGTGCAAGCGAACCGAACTATCCACAGATTGTGTCGGATGCACAGCGGCTTATTCCGTGGGGGGCGTTGAGTGGTATGGTAGCAGATCGACTAGATAACAAAACCGTGTATCTTGTACCCGACAGTTACTATAAGCAGTCGCGATTTTTTACCGCGGATGTCTCGCAAACTCCTGCTGTTATTAAAAGTGCGACCGTGCTTACAAAGGATGGTGAACCGGTGGACTATGACTTGGAAGGGATCGCACAGAGAGCGGATGGAAGCTTTTGGATGGTATCTGAAGGCAAAAAGGGCACTCGGCCCAATTTACTCATTCTGGTGAGTAAAGGTGGTGAGGTGCTTCAGGAAGTGTTGCTCCCAGAAAACGTTATTAGTAAACAAAAAAATAACGGCTTTGAAGGTGTAGCGGTAGTCGGCTCGGATGCTAATGAATACGTTGTGGTTGCATTCCAGCGTGAGTGGAGCGATGACCCCGCTGGTTTTACTCGGATTGGTTTCTACTCGCCGGCGACCGAACAATGGACGTTTGCTTATTATCCGCTTGACACTGCGCAGCCCGATACATGGATTGGTTTAAGTGAAATCTCCGCCATTGATGACCAGCGTTTTGTTGTCGTAGAGCGCGATAACCAGCAAGGACCCAGTGCACAAGTGAAGCGTTTGTACCAATTTTCCATAGCGGGCGTTGTGCCGGTTGCAGAGGGCCAGAGCTTTCCCATTTTATCAAAAACCCTGGTGAAGGATGTGTTGCCAGATTTGCAGAGCACTAATGGTTGGGTGGTTGATAAGCTGGAGGGAGTTGCTATTACCCCGTCAGGTAATGTATTTGTTTCCACTGACAATGATGGTGTTGATGATGCGGCGGGTGAAACTCGATTTATTAATCTGGGTAAGTTGTTTTAAAGTCTGCATTCAAACTAAAAAAGGAGCTGATTTTATCAGCTCCTTTTTGTTGTCTAATTAATTCTTATTGTCTAATTACTTCGACGACTCAATGTACGCTTCTGGCTTTTCGAGATGTGAGTGTCTATCTAGGGTGCCGACATCCAGTACGGGGGAGGCATCAATGTGCTGTGCGTCCATCATGTGGGCCACGCGTTGTAGAGATGAAATGATCATCGCCTGTTCCCACTCTTGTAAATCATTAAATTGCCGTGCGAACTGATCTTGTAACGGCATTGGCGCTGTTTTGAGTATCTCGTACCCCTCGTCGGTTAATGACGCGTATACCTTACGTTTGTCAGATTGCGCTCGCTCTCGCCGAACAAATTCACGTTTTTCCAGCCGGTCCAATATCGTCGTCACTGTCGCTTGGCTCAAGCTCACGGCGCTCGCAAGTTCGCCAATGGTGACTTCTTGCTTCTCTCTAATTACCTGCAAAATCAAAATTTGCGGAGCTGTTAGCCCCGTGGTTTTGGCTAGGTGTTTTGAATGGAGGTCGGTAGCGCGAATAACTCGTCGCAGAGCTATAAGAACTTCTTCGATGCGGTCCAACTGTATTTCCTCGGGCTCTAAGGGCAGCTGATTATTATAAGCGCTAATACTGATTCTTCCGAGTTGCTTTGACATCTAAATAAGTACTTTTTAGTGGGTTGCTGTGAGGCCTTTAGGCTACCAATTGTATGAAAATCATCCGGTTTTTGGGTTTAAAGGACTCTTTAGAGCACTAAACCTTCGTATTTCGATGAATACTACGCCATTTAAAGCGAACTGGACAGATTATTTATTTAGTGTACTATATATATAGTTTTCCTATCCACCCGGATTTATGCCGATATTAGCGTGGATAGTGATCAATTAATGGCCGGATCGGCCATTTTTAGTATAAAAATCAAATTGAACTGTAAATATTAGTTGTATATCTAAATATGGATAATGAATTGTTGGCTGAGCAGGTAATAACGCTCAGAGCTCCTACTGCACTGGATGGCGCACACGTCCACAGGTTAGTTAGCCGTTGCCCCCCGCTTGATCCCAACTCTGTGTATTGCAATTTGTTGCAGTGCAGCCATTTTGCTAGCACCTCGGTCGCGGCAGTTTTGGATGGCGAGTTAGTCGGGTTCGTGAGCGGTTATGTGATACCGGAAAAGCCCCATGTGCTATTTGTGTGGCAAGTGGCGGTTGGTGAGGCCGCGCGCGGACGAGGCCTGGCAACCAAGATGGTGTCGTCGATTCTGGCTCGTGACACACTGAAGTCGGTCACACATATCGAAACCACTATCACCGAAGATAATCAGGCTTCCTGGAATTTATTCCGGGGTTTGGCCAAGGCTCATAGCGCAGAACTGAGCTCTGAGGTGTTCTTCTCTAAAGAAGAGCATTTTTTAGGGGAGCACGACTCGGAGCATCTTGTGTCGATAGGCCCTCTAGCGCGGACCTGATATCCAAGACCATATTCACCCTTAATAATACTGAATCTTGATGTTGGCTTGCTTATTAGGTGGGTCAGCAAAAACTATAGATAACATCATCCTACTGGAGAGAGTAATGAAAATATTCGACGAAATTGAATCAGAAGTACAAAGTTACGCGCGATCGTTTCCTCGCGTATTTAACCGAGCAAAAGATGAATACTTGTACGATGAAGATGGTAAAGAATATCTAGACTTTTTAGCGGGCGCGGGAACGCTAAACTATGGTCACAACAACGATCACTTTAAAGAGAAGCTGATTGAGTATATCGTTGCTGACGGCATTTCCCACGGTTTAGATCTTCACACAAAAGCGAAAGGTGAGTTCCTCGAGGCTTTTAATCAAAAAATTCTAAAGCCGCGTGGACTTGATTATGTTGTGCAATTTACTGGGCCTACGGGTACAAATTCGGTTGAGGCAGCACTGAAGCTAGCACGTAATATTACAGGCCGTGAAAATATTATTTCGTTTACCAACGGTTTTCATGGCGTAAGTCTTGGATCGTTATCGGCAACCGGTAATTCACACCATCGTGGAGCTGCTGGTGTGAGTCTGCCTGGTACTTCACGTATGCCATACGATGGATACCTTGGCGACGACATTGATACCACTGCCTACTTGGACAAAGTGTTGTCAGATTCTAGTAGTGGTATCGATAAGCCGGCCGCGGTTTTGGTTGAAACTGTTCAAGGCGAAGGTGGTATCAACGCTGCTACCAAAGAGTGGTTGCAAAACCTTGACGCCGTTTGTAAAAAGCACGAAGTCTTTCTAATCGTTGATGATATTCAAGCTGGCTGTGGTCGTACCGGTGATTTCTTTAGTTTTGAGGAAGCAGGAATATATCCAGATATTGTTACCTTGTCCAAATCGTTGAGTGGTTATGGTTTGCCTTTTGCTGTCGTGTTGATTCGACCTGAGCTTGATATTTGGCGTCCGGGCGAGCACAACGGTACTTTCCGGGGTAACAACATGGCGTTTGTCACTGCAAGAGCAGCTATTGATACGTATTGGAGTGATGATAAGTTCAGTAAAGAAATCAAGCGCAAGGGTAAGTATATTGCTTCGCGCCTCGAAGAGATTGTAGAAAAATACGGAGAAGGTAACTTCACGACGCGCGGCCGAGGAATGTTTCGAGGTATTAATTGCGTCAATGGTGAAATTGCCGGAAAAATCACTAAGGCAGCTTTTTCAAAAGGCTTGATTATTGAGACAAGTGGTGCCGACGATCAGGTGGTTAAGTTTTTGGTGCCGTTGACGATCAGTGATGTCAACCTGAAAAAGGGCATCGATATTGTTGAAGGTGCGATTAAAGATGTGTGTGCTAAAGAAGACTCGATTCCTGAAGAGATCGATTACTTCGATGAAGAGCATGATGAAGCGCGCATGGCAGGATAACCACGCAAACCTTTGCAAGCGCGTAAAAATTTAAAGAGAGATTGAAGAGAGAAAAAGAATGATCGTTAGAACGTTACAAGAGGCTAATGACAGTAGTCGACGAATCGTCTCGCCGGAAGGTAGTTGGGAAAGTACTCGCATGTTGTTGAAAGATGACAATATGGGGTTCTCATTTCATATCACAACTATTTATGAGGGAGCAGATTTTCAAATGCATTATCAAAATCATTTGGAATCTGTTTATTGTATTTCTGGTGAGGGTGAGGTCGAAACGGTTGCGGATGGCAAAAAATACCCCATCAAGCCCGGCACGCTCTATATTCTGGATAAGCACGACAAGCATTTTTTGCGTGCGAACAAGGAGATGGTGATGGCGTGTGTGTTTAACCCGCCACTTAACGGTAAGGAAGTGCACAATGCGGAAGGTGCATATGAGCTAGATGCGGAGTCTATTGAATAGGGGTTGTATTGTAGCGAAATACCCACTTCTCATTCTTAAGCGAAATAATTGGAAAATACAATGAAAATGCATACCGTCGAAAAAATTGGTGGAACCTCAATGAGTGACTATCAAGCGGTAAGAGATAATATTATTAGTAAAGCAGCATCCCATGGAGGTTTATTTCAGCGAGTTTTCGTTGTCTCAGCCTATGGTGGTATCACTAATGATTTATTAGAGCATAAAAAAACCGGTGAGCCTGGTGTCTACGCATTATTCGCCAATACCGTGAATGATGATAGCTGGTCCAACGGCTTGCAAAACCTTAAAGAGAAAATGTTTGCTATTAACGCCCTGTTGTTTGGTGAAAGCGAGCTGTCCAAAGCTAATGACTTTATCGGCCAGCGCATTGAGGATACGCGTCAATGTTTGGCTGACCTGCACCGTCTTTGTCAGCATGGCCACTTCTCATTAGAAGATCATCTAGCAACAGTGCGAGAGATGCTGGCGAGCCTTGGTGAAGCGCATAGTGCCTGGAATACCGCTGAGTTATTGCAGCGCGATGGTATCAACGCCCGATTTGTTGATTTGACTGGCTGGCAGTGCGATGACCATATGTCATTGGATGAGCGCATTCAGTTGGCTTTTGAGCATGTGGATCTCGAAACTGAAGTGCCCATTGTGACGGGCTACGCACATAGCGCGGACGGCTTAATGTCAACGTTCGATCGTGGTTACAGCGAAATGACATTTAGTCGTTTAGCTGTCATTACCGAAGCAGCCGAGGCGGTAATCCATAAAGAGTTCCACTTAAGCAGTGCCGATCCTCGCTTGGTTGGTGAGCCAAACGCTGTACCTATTGGTCGTACCAATTATGATGTTGCCGATCAGTTAGCGAACTTAGGTATGGAAGCGATTCACCCGAAAGCGGCGAAAGGATTGCGGCAGCACAATATTCCACTGCGCGTGAAGAATACGTTCGAGCCTGATCATGCGGGCACGTTAATTACTCGCGACTATGTCAGTGACGAGCCTTGTGTTGAAATTATTGCGGGTTGTACAGGTGTCTACGCAATTGAACTCTACGATCAGGATATGTCGGGTAACATTACTCGATACGATGGCGAGATCCTGAGCCTCATCAAACGATTTAGAGCGCAAATCGTATCGAAGGATATGAATGCCAATACGATTACGCACTACTTATCTACAAGCCTCAAGATGGTGAAGCGAATTCGTCGTGAGCTAGAGAAAGCTTTCCCGGATGCAGAAATTAACCAGCGTCAGGTTGCTATTGTGTCTGCGTTTGGCAGTGATATGAAGATTTCGGGGCTGTTGGCCAAAGCGGTTGCTTCGTTGGCGGAACGTGATATCAATGTGCTGGCAGTGCATCAGCCCATGCGGCAGGTGGATATGCAATTTGTTATTGATGAAGATGACTTTGATAGGGCAGTGAAAGCACTCCATGCAGCCTTGGTTGAGATACATGATCATGGGGCCGCAATATGTCTCGCGTCTTAATTGCTCTGTTTCTCATTTTTTCGGCGCAAGTATTCAGCCAGGATTCGTCATCATCAGCAGATGACCCGGTAGCTCAGAACGTAGACGACTTACAAGAACCGCTATACACGCCATTTATTGAGCGTTATATGCTTGATGAGATTCGTCAATTGCGCGTCGATATGGCAGCGCAAAAACATGAGTTGATTCAGCAAGTTGTAGATAGAGAAATTGGTGCTGTAGATAGGGCAATTACCTATGCCACTGATACAGTAACCTATTTTTTCTATTTGATTGCCGGTGCTTCCTCAGTGCTTGTGCTTATTGGGTGGTCATCTATTCGGGAAATTAAAGAGCGTGTTCATTCTCTTGCGGATGAAGAAATTTCCAAGCTGGTGGATGAATATGAGCAACGTTTGAGAACCATTGAGCAGCAATTAAGTCAGCGAACTCAAAGTATCGAAGAAAATAGAGAAGAGATCGAGCTCACGCGAGAGATCCAATCGTTGTGGCTGCGCGCGGCCCAGGATACCAACCCAAATAGCAAGATCGCGATCTACGATCAAATATTAACGCTTAACGCACTAGACTGCGAAGCCTTGACCTATAAGGCTGACGCGGTCCTCGAGTTGGGTGAGCCTCAGTGGGCCGCTAACTTGTGTCACCAAGCGCTTGCTGTTGATGATAAAAACAGTCACGCGTTTTACCAGCTAGCCTGTGCATACGCATCAATGGAAAAAAGTGACGAAGCGGTATTTTATTTAAAGCAAGCACTTCAAATTAGTGATAGCTATCGCAGTGAAATGCAAACCGATGCAGCTTTAAATGTGCTTCGAGATCACCCCGGTTTTATTCAATTGCTGAGCGATGGCATCGCTAAGAGCCCCGAATAGAAACTGCCTTCATAAAAAACCAATAAATATCGTTAAGGCTGGACATGATCGTTACATTTCTCATTTTTCTCGCCGCTTTCACTTTGGTGGGGCTATCTTCAGCATTTAAAAGTGATCACACCGGTAAAGATTATTACTTGGCAAGTAACAGTGTTAACCCGCTACTTGTGGGGCTGTCTGCTGTTGCCACAAATAATTCCGGTTATATGTTTATTGGTGTAATCGGTTATACCTATGCCACAGGCCTGGCTTCAATATGGCTAATGATTGGTTGGATTCTTGGAGATTTTCTTGCGTCATTATTTGTGCATCAGCGCCTTAGGGTCGCGACTGAACGAACGGGTGAAGTGAGTTTTGCCGGGGTATTAAGTTATTGGTACGGTGGTCACAATAGTCGATTGCAACGATTAATCGGTGCTATATCGGTACTTTTTCTGTTGGCCTATGCGGGTGCTCAGTTAGTCGCGGGAAGTAAAGCTTTACATGTTTTATTTGGTTGGGATAACTGGGTGGGTGCAAGTTTAGGTGCAGCCATGGTGGCACTGTACTGCCTCGCCGGTGGTATTCGAGCGTCTATTTGGACTGACGCAGCGCAATCGGTGGTCATGATTTTTGCGATGGGGTTACTGTTAATTGTTGCTGTGAGCTCCCTCGGTGGCGTGACCCCCGCGCTTAATAGTATGCAAGCGATCCCGGACTTTATGGACTGGGTGCCAAAAGACATGGTATTTCCCGGCGTCGCGGGTGGTGTGATTTTCGCATTGGGCTGGTTGGTTGCTGGGCTATCGGTGATAGGCCAGCCGCACATCATGGTGCGTTTTATGACATTACGTGATAGCGGAGATATGTGGCGCGCGCGAGCGTGGTACTACATTTGGTTTAGTGCTTTTTATATGATGGCGACAATGGTGGGTATGCTTTCGCGTATCTATATTCAAGACGGCGCTAACTTTGATGCGGAATTGGCACTTCCAACTATGGCAATGGAATTGCTCTCGCCAATGATGGTGGGAGTTATTCTCGCAGGTATTTTCGCGGCAACTATGTCAACGGCTGATTCTCTTATCCTCAGTTGCTCAGCTGCCATTACTCACGACCTTTTACCTCACAAGGTAGAAAACCCATTGCTGATAAAAGGTGCCACTCTACTCATCACAATGGCAGCGCTAACCTGGGCATTGTTCAATTCTCAGAGCGTTTTTAGCTTGGTTATTTTGGCATGGTCGGGTATGGCAAGCGCGTTCGCGCCGTTGTTGATTTTGCGTTGCTTTGGGTGGAAAAGTTCTCAGCAGCACGCAATAGTAGCTGTTATTGTTGGGCTTGCTGCAGCTATTGTTTGGCGTTGGTTCGGCTTGCATAACGCACTTTATGAGGGGCTACCGGGTATCGCCGCAGGTCTGGTTGTCCTGGTTGCGTTAGGTAAGCTAATTGGCGACCCTCAACACGAACGCGACTGATGATCTCCGCTGTTATTGCCGATCTAAATCAGTAGTGCGCTTTTGATTTGCACGTGGTTGTCCCCGGTCTCTTTTTATCAATATTCTCTCTATTGTTGCCGTAAGGCCTTCCCTTTAATTTGTCTCAATCCAATGCTGTTACTGCTCATTCGTGTATCGCTTTGAACTAATAGTCTGTCTTTTTTTGTGGTTATCAAAAGGGGATTTAACAGGCAGAAGCAGTGTGATCCATCTATAGTTAAAAGACCAAAGTGAAATAGTACTGACGGCTGTGTTCGGTCGTCAGTTTTCTCGTGGTAACGCAGAGGTCTTCTACGGTGGGTTGGGCAGAAAAATTTTTCAGCATGGACTTTATGCCGCACGGAAGTTGTTATCTGTGGCAGCCGGGTATTCTTTGGACAAATGTCATTTCCGACCTGCTAATCGCATTGGCATATTTCTCGATACCGATCGCACTTCTCATACTTGTCCGCAAGCGTGAGGATCTTGGCTTTAAAGGCATTTTCCTTTTATTTGCGTCGTTCATTTTACTCTGTGGAATAACTCATCTTTTTTCTATCTATACCGTGTGGTGCGGTGCCTATGGTGTTCATGGTGTATTAAAGGCAATGACTGCTCTGGTATCCATTTTTACCGCCGTGGCTTTGTACAAGTTGCTGCCCGCACTACTCAAAATTCCCAGTCCAGCCCAACTGGAAGAGGCCGTTCAGCGCACGGCGGAAGAAAAACTAAAACTATCGAAAATTGAAGTAAAGCGACAAGCGGAGGCAATATTTAAATTTTCGATTGAGTTGTTGCCTCGGGGGCTATTGGTTGTTGACACAAATTTGAAGATACGAATAGCCAATAAGGAGCTTGAAAAGCTCTTTGGCTACGAACCGGATGAATTAGTGGGGGAGCATTTATCGGAGCTACTTTTAACAGATCATGCCATTCACCATGATGTGCTCGTAAAGAACTATATGGATAACCCTTCACAAGGGCACATGATGGCAGCGGGACGGGTGGTGCGAGGAAAACGAAAAAATGGAGAGGAGGTTTTTATTGAGATTAGCTTATCGGTACACGAGTCAGACGGTGAAAAATTTGCATTCGCTATGGTGACAAACCTTAGTGATGTCATGGCGGGAAAAGAACAATTTTTGGAAAGCAGTAATCGCATTAAGCGAGCAGTTAATGCTATTGATGATGGGATCTGGGAGTGGAACATTCAAACCAATGATGTGTGGTACAGCCAAAGGCTTCAAGAACTCATTGGATTTTGTGACGACTCACGGTTGCCAACGTACTACGACTGGGAAAATCATATCTTTCCCGAAGATAGAGATTATGTTGCAGGGCAGTTAAAAGCACATTTTAACAGTAAGCAGCCTTTCGATATTCTTTATCGAGGGACCTCAGGAGACGGCAATTTAGAATGGATGCGCACAAGAGGTAACACAATCTTTGACGACCAAGATAAGCCGCTGTTGATGTCGGGAACACTGTCAAATGTTAATTCTTTTAAGGTGCTGGAGGAACAGTTACGGGAAAAAACGCGTTTTCTCAATGCAGTATTGGATAAGTCGTTATGTGGAACGTATATCTATGATATAGAAAAGCGGAAAAACACATTCATCAACATGATGTATACCGAGATTACCGGGTATTCAATAGAAGATATTAGTGAGCTTGCGTTACGGGGAAAATTCGCCTCTATTTTCCATCCCGATGATGTTGACTTAGTTGCGCAGCATTTTGAATCGCTTATAGCAAACGAGGGAAAACTGGGCGAGCCTCTGGAGTATCGTCTAAAGCATAAAAAGGGGTATTGGATATGGTGTTACTCGCGCGATGCAGTCTACACGCTGGATGAGACCGGTAAGCCTAGAGAAATTCTAGGAACATTCTTTGATATTACTGCACTGAAAGAGCGAGAGGAGCGTTTGAAAGCACTTAGTTTAGATTTTATCGCAACGTTCGAGCAGGCGGCTGTTGGTATTTCACATGTTTCAATGGATGGTACTTGGTTAAAAGCGAATAAAAAATTGTGCGATATATTAGGTTATGATTGGGAGGGTTTATCAAGTCTCAGCGTACAAGATGTGACTTTCGATGATGATTTTTCTCAAGATGAGCGGGAATTAAATCGTCTGCTAAACGGTGAGATTGATCAGTATGTGATTGAAAAGCGTTTGATAAAGAAAAATGGTGACGTGGTTTGGACGTTGGTCACAGGTTCTCTCGTGAAGGATGAAAATGGCGAAGCAGAATATTTTATTCTCGTTGTTGAGGATATCTCGGAACGTAAAGCGATGGAGCGGTCGCTTGCAAACTCTAATGCGTCCCTTGAGCGATTCGCTTACTCTGCATCTCATGATATGCAAGAGCCGTTGCGTAAGATAATCGCATTCACTGATAGTATTGAACAGCGGCTAGTGGGCAAGCTTGATGATCCAGACGCTCGTTATGAGCTAAATCGAATAACCGATGCTACCTCTCGTATGCGAGCAATGATCGATAGCCTATTAATGCTGTCCCGTATTACAAAAGAAAAGATTAACAAGCGTGAAACTACGTTCAAGGAAATGATGACAGTCGTTCTAGATGATCTGTCTGAACTGTGCGAGGAGGCTAGCCCAACCATCGCTGTACATGGTGATGCAGAGTTGTATGTAGACTTGCCTACCTTTCAACAGATAATGCGCAACCTCATTGTGAATGCTATTCGCTATGCCAAACCAGGTGAAAACCCAAGGATAGATATAGATTGCGAGCGGATTAATAGCGATGTCGTTATCTCGGTCATCGACCAAGGGCGCGGTTTTGACTCGAAATTTTCTGAGCAAGTGTTTGAACCTTTTCGGCGTTTGGTGGGGCGAGAGATATCTGGCTCTGGTATGGGGCTCGCGCTGTGTAGGCAAATCGCGGTCACGCACGGTGGCAATATAACCGCTGAAAGTGAGTTGGGCTCTTTCAGTTGCTTTACCTTAACGATGCCTTGCAAGGAGTAATAATGGTTGGGCCACGTAAGGAGCATCTCATACTATTTGTCGATGATGACCCTGATGATCAATATTTGTTGTCGTCTGCGGTTAATAAAATGGATGATCCACCTCAATTTCGTGCAGTCAGCTCAGCGGAACAAATGTTTTCTTTCTTGCAGGACTGCGAAGCCCAGGACCCCGTGACTCTACCGAGCTTGATCTTGCTGGATCTCAATATGCCAGGAATCGACGGTAAAGAGGCCTTGTTTAAATTGCGAAGTTCCTCTGCTTATTCGTGTATTCCAGTGGTGGTGTATACCACCTCAAATTCGGATTATGACATCAATGACTCATATCGGCTTGGAGCAAGTTCCTTCATTCGCAAGCCCGCAACCTTGAGTGATATGCAGACCTGCATGGAAACACTATGTCGCTATTGGTTCGATGTGGTTGCGCTGAGCATTAATTGAATATATGAACTAAACTGAATTAAACAACGCAGCTATATAGCGATCTCTTAACTCACTATCGACCCGCTAGGTGAAGGTAACTATGGAAAGTGAAGAAGATGCTTTCCGAGAGAAGAAAACGCGACTTCTGGTAATTGAAGATGATCCAGATGATGTCTATTTGTTACGGCGTATGCTGGAGAGCGATCACCGCCGTAACTACGAATTGCAGCATTATACGAGTGTTGATAGTGCACTAGACGCAGTTGCGCGAATTGATGTTGATGTCATCTTGTTGGATCTCGGATTAAGCAACACCCAAGGACTGTCAACACTCAATCACCTTCTCTCGGTGGTTAGCGATATCCCTGTGGTTGTATTCACCGGTGCAAATGATGAAGAGATCGGGGAGCTCGCGGTAAAGGCTGGTGCTGAAGACTTTGTCCCTAAAGGTGAGGCGACTGCTGGTATATTATCGCGCTCTATCACTTATGCGATTGACAGGCACGCCCTTCTGCGAAAACTTAAAGACCAAGCCATTAAAGACCCGCTTACGGGGTTGCCGAACCGTACGGCATTATTTGATCGGCTAGAAATTCTATTTAACAACATGGAGCGCAACGACGGCCATTTGGCACTGGCGATGCTAGATCTTGATGGGTTTAAGCAGGTCAACGATAGTTATGGTCATCGTGTCGGAGATGATATGTTGAGTCATATCTCTGCGAGGTTGCAAAAACAGTTGCGGCGATCCGATATGGCCGTTCGGCTGGGGGGTGACGAATTTGTCTTGTTATTAACTAACTACAGTGATCGAGGCGAATTGGTGGATGTTATTAACAAGAAACGAGCGGTTCTGGTTGAACCTTTAACGTTAGATACTCCCAGCGGCATTACAAAGTTTGATATGAGTGTTAGCATCGGCGTGGCAGAGTGGGAGGTTGGTGTGAGCCCAGAAAATTTATTGTCGATAGCCGATGAGGCGATGTATATTGGCAAGCATAACGGTAAAAATACTATTCATTATGCCAAGTAATACACAACACAAAATAACGTATAATTCCAAATAACGTATAATACGCAGTAATTTATCACACAGTAACGCGCAAAACGCTGCCGACATCTCATCTCTCCTCATGGACTTTATCGATAGTCATTGCCATCTAGATTTCTCCAAATTTGATTTGGATCGCGATCAAATTATGGAAGCCTGTCTGGCTACAGGTATTTCCCATATAGTGGTACCCGGTGTTAATCCGGCCCAGTGGCGATCATTACATGATTTGGTGAAAACAAACCCCATGTTGAGCTTCGCTGTAGGCATACACCCATGGTGGCTAGACAAAATTGACACCGTGAATCCGAAAGCTAAGACTTTAGTCAGTTGGCTGAAACCGCAGTGTGATTTTTATATACAGGATAAACACTGCGTTGCGATAGGCGAGGCGGGACTGGACAAGCTCATCGACATATCCATGGCGGTACAAGTTGAATATTTGAAAGCGCAAATACGCATTGCAAACTGCTTTGAAAAGCCTTTGATTTTACATTGCGTAAAAGCACACAACGAAATGCTTCAGCTGTTAAGCGAAGAGCCTGTGGCGCGAGGTGGTGTTATTCACGGATTTAGCGGCAGTGCAGCACTAGCCAGGCAATATATTGATAAAGGGTTTTTAATTGGTGTTGGGGGGACAATTACTTATAGCCGAGCAAGCAAGACGAGAAACGCTATCGCAGCGCTACCTCTGCAGGCTATATTACTAGAAACTGATGCGCCCGATATGCCGTTGTGTGGTCATCAGGGCGAGAGAAACTCACCGCTACAACTCATCGAAGTGGCGCATGCATTGGCTGATCTGAAAAACATTACGCTAGCCGAAGTTGCAGAGCAAACGACGGAGAATGCATGCAACTTATTTGCGTTGTCGAAATAACCCCAGTTGTTTTTGCAGGAATCGTTGAATGGCTTGGTCCGCTGCGATAAAGCCAAACGTACCGGTCACAATGACAGACGATCCAAACCCTCCCGCGCAATCTAATTTAACACCGGCTTGCAAGGCCTGCTTGTCTTGGCAAACGCTACCGTCAGGTTTGGGGAATACCATTTGTTCTTTTGAGTACACAGCATCTATTCGAAACTTACGGTCTTTATCGCGTGAAAAGTGGTAGATACGGTATAGCTGGCTGCGAATTTTGACTAGCATGGGATCGCTTTCGGTTTTCCCTAAATCGCCAACGCAAATTTGTTGTGGGTCTCTTTTACCGCCAGAAGAACCGACCATAATAAGACGAATTTTCCGAGCACTACAGTACGAGGCAAGGCCTGCTTTGATATGCGCAGAGTCCATCGCATCTATCACCACGTCGTGATTTGGACTAATTAAATCAGGAATATTTTTCTTGGTGACAAAATCTCGAACAGTGTGAATTTTCAGCTCGGGATTAATGTCTAACAAGCGAGTTGACATGACATCATTCTTACCTTGCCCGACAGTTGACTGCATAGCGTGCAGCTGTCGGTTGGTATTGGTCACACAAACGTCGTCAAGTTCGATTAACGTTAACTCACCGACGCCGCAACGCGCGAGCGCTTCCGCCGCCCAACTGCCGACACCTCCGAGACCAATGACGACGAAATGTGCTTGAGACAGAGCTTCGAGCGCTGCTTGCCCATAGAGGCGAGCGGTGCCGCTAAAACGGTCGAGATAAGATTGGGTCAGTGGAGGCATAAACAACGTTGTAATATGACTAATTGGCTAAGACAGAAAGGGCCGTTGTTTTAACGTAAAATACGCTGCCTATCAAGATGTTAATTAAGGGGTGCGATTGATTTAGGCCGCCGTAACCGCCTCGCGTGAGAGTGCAGTAATTTGATCCCATTGCTGAGTATGAATCAATTCCGGAGCTACCATCCAAGAACCACCGATAGCTACTACGTTACTCAGGCTCAAATACTGTTGGTAATTACTAGGATTCACGCCCCCTGTCGGGCAGAAGAGGGCTTCGGAAAAGGGTGAGGCCAGAGACTTCAATAGCGCCATCCCTCCCACCGCTTCTGCTGGAAAGAGTTTGAAGCATTTCCTTCCCGTATCCAGGCCAGCCATTAACTCAGAGGGAGTCGCTACACCGGGCAATAAGTGGATATCGTTTTCAGTCGCAGCATCACAAATCTCGAGTGATAAACCTGGGCTAACCGCGAAAGCTACACCGCCTAACGCTGCCAGCTTCTCGATGTCTTGGCCAGTTTTTATGGTACCTGCTGCGACGTAAAAATCAGATAAGGTTTCCTTTACGGCGCTAATGGCATCCCATGCGGCGGCTGTTCGCAATGTGATTTCTGCTACGTTGATGCCGCCGGCTTGCAGCGATCTGCAAACGTCAATAGCCTCTTCCGCAGAATTAACCGTTAACACCGGAATTATTCGTAGCTCTTGCAGTAACTTCGCTAGATAGTTCATTGCGTATATGGTGTCCTTTGTTGCGGTTTAAGTGAAGTCAAAGACAGATGCGCCAAGACTTGCTGCGCCGACACTTGCGCGAAACTGGCTAAATAAATTTCTTCCCAGTGTGCTGTGATCATGATCATGAGAAATGCATTCTCGCGTAGCCCATACCTCGGCATCGACATGGGCTTCTAACACTCCGGCAGTCGCGTCAAATTCTATGACATCGCCATCGCGTAACTTTGCAATGTCTCCTCCGGCGTAGGCTTCTGGTGACACGTGTATCGCAGATGGGACCTTGCCTGACGCGCCGGACATTCTTCCATCGGTAACCAGTGCTACCTTAAACCCTCTGTCTTGCAGAGTGCCAAGATAGGGCGATAGATTGTGTAGCTCCGGCATGCCATTTGCCTGCGGCCCCTGGAAACGCACGACGGCAATGAAGTCCTTTTCCAATTCGCCATTCTCGAAAGCCACTTTTAAACTGTCTTGGTCATGAAAAATAACGCAAGGGGCTTTAATCGATTGATGTTCTGGTTTGACGGCCGACACTTTGCTGACGGCTTCCCCTAAATTACCCGCTAATACCCGCAGGCCGCCTTCTTGGGCAAAAGGCGAAGCAGTAGGGCGCAGTACTTCGTCCCATTTTGTTTGTTCAATTGGGGCATCCCATTCGATGCTTTCCGATTGACTGAGCATTGGCGGGCATTCGTAAGCGGATAAACCCTCGCCCATGATTGTCTTGACTTGATCGTTAAGCAGGCCTGCCCTGCGTAATTCTTTAATTAAGAATGCCGTCCCGCCAGCTCGTTGGAATGCATTAACATCTTCTTGACCGTTGGGGTAGACCCTTACTAATAATGGAACAACCTCCGACAGCGCCTGGAACTCGCGCCATGTTAATTGAATGCCTGCGGCTTTGGCGATGGCGACAATGTGCAGGGTATGGTTTGTTGATCCACCAGAGGCTAACAGAGCGACTATGGCATTGATTATTGATGCTGGTGTAACCACATCGGACAGCGGTATGTGCGTAGAGGGCGCGTTAGCTTGTATAAGACGCGTCACCGTTTCTTGCAGCAGCGCTTTGCGTAGCGGATCGCTCGGTGGCACAAATGAAGCGCCGGGTAGCTGTATGCCCATCACTTCCATCAACACCTGATTGGTGTTGGCAGTACCATAAAATGTGCAGGTCCCTGCGCTGTGGTAGCTGGCAGATTCAGTTGCCAAGAGTTCTTCTTTACTGGCTTTGCCTTCGACATAACGTTGCCGCACGGCGGCTTTTTCTTTGTTTGAGATCCCGGTAGGCATGGGGCCAGCCGGGAAGAAAACGCAGGGAAGGTGGCCGAACTGCAGCGATCCGATTAAAAGTCCAGGCACTATTTTGTCGCAAACGCCCAGGCAAAGAGCGGCGTCAAACATATTGTGACTAAGTGAGATGGCCGTAGCCATTGCGATAACGTCTCGACTAAATAGACTTAGCTCCATGCCAGGCCGACCTTGTGTGACACCATCACACATGGCTGGAACACCCCCTGCCACTTGCGCCGTTGAGCCTAACGACCGAGCAAATTCAGCAATGAGTGCCGGATATTCCGCTAGTGGTTGATGCGCCGAAAGCATGTCGTTGTAGGCGTTAACGACACCGATGTTTGCGCTGTGCATTAAGCGGATTGTGTCTTTGTCAGAAGCTGAACACGCAGCAAATCCATGAGCAAAGTTGCCGCATGAAAGGGACTGTCGCGGCGGCTCCTCATCTAGCGTACGTTGCAAACTTTCTAAATAGGCACGTCGACTTGCAGCACTTCGCTCGGTGAGTTGAGCGGTAACTTGTTCAACTATAGGATGTGTAGACATGCCTAGCTCCTCGCGCGTAACTCGTCTTATGCTTCTTCAGCAAAAAATATTTCAACCAATTTCTCTGGGTGATTGACGATGGCGGAAATCGGGTACTTGGTCGTTTGATGATTGTCGATTGCATCTTGTAACACCCGACGTTTTTCATCGCCAACTATATGAAGGAAAATGGCGTGGCTATTTAAGATAACAGGCAATGTTAACGTCATACGCTCATGCGGCGCGTTGGGCGGAGTGACGGCACATACGATATTATCGCCATTGGGGTCCATTGCTTCATCTAGCGTATCGGCATCAGGAAAAAACGATGCCGTATGGCCGTCAGCACCCATCCCAAGAATGGCCACATCGATGGGTAAAATAGGTTCGATACGTTTGGAAATAGTTTGTACGCTGTCGTAGGGGGAGTCGTAAGGGGCTTTCAAGCTAATAAACGTTGCACGCTTTGCTTGACCAGCGAGCAAGTATTCTTTTACCAAACCTGCATTGGCGTCAGCGTGGCGAGAATCAACCCATCGTTCATCAATGAGTGTGACTGTAACACGATCCCATAAAACATTTTGCTCAGATAGCGCAGAAAATAAATTAATGGGTGTTTTGCCACCGGATACGGCAAGCGTGGCATGACTACGGCTCGCAATAGCTTGTTTCAGCTGTTGTGCAATCATTGGTGCGAGGGAGTCGATTAATTCACTGTCTGTTGGAAATTCGTGCAGTTGGTACGTCACTGTGATTACCTTGGTGTATTGAACATGTCATCATTTCCTTTAAAACGTGGTGTATAAAATCTCCGTTTTATCCTTCTACCCAATTGCGATCATCGCGCGCAATTAGGGCAATACTTTCTGACGGCCCCCAACTTCCTGCAGGGTAACCAATTACTTTTTGTTTGCTCGATTGCCAGCCTGCAATGATATCGTCCACCCATTGCCATGCGGCTTCAACTTGTTCTGCCCGCATAAATAACGTTGAATTCGCGCGCATTACATCGAACAATAGACGCTCGTAAGCATCAGGTACACGTCGGTTACTAAAAGCTTCCGAGAGCGATAAGTCTAGCGGCACAGCTTCCAGCGACATTGGGTCATCCAGTCCTGGCACTTTATTGAGTAGTTGTAAATGAATGCCCTCATTGGGTTGCAATCGAATCACTAAGCGGTTTGGGCTGCTCACTTGCTGGTCGGTGAAAATGGCATGGGGTAAGTCACGAAACTGAATGACAATTTCTGAATATTTTTTTATCATGCGTTTTCCCGTTCGTAAGTAAAACGGGACCCCAGCCCAACGCCAATTGTCGATTTCTGCTTTTATGGCAACGAATGTTTCTGTCGTCGAGTTAGCGCGTGCGCCCTCTTCTTCAAGATAACCAGGCACAGCGTTACCTTTGATAGAACCACTTTGATACTGACCACGGACTGTTTTATCCCTGACATCAAATTTGTCCATGGGTTTCAAGCTGCGCAGTACTTTGAGTTTTTCATCATGAACAGAGCGTGCGTCCAGCTTGGTGGGCGGTTCCATTGCCGCAAGACATAGCAGTTGCAACAAATGGTTTTGAACCATATCCCTTAGCGCTCCCGCCTCATCATAAAACCCCCAGCGACCTTCGATGCCAACAGTTTCGGCGACAGTTATTTGCACATGGTCAATGTAGTGGTGGTTCCATAGCGGTTCAAAGAGTACGTTGGCAAAACGCATCGCTAACAGATTTTGAACGGTTTCTTTACCGAGGTAGTGGTCTATACGGTAGACCTGCTCTTCCTTAAAAATTTCTGTGAGACTGTTGTTGATTTCTAAAAAGCTTTCACGATCATCGCCTAACGGTTTTTCAACGACAATGCGGGTATTGTCTCGCACTAAGCCCACGGCCCAAAGGCTTTGGCAAATAGGTGCAAAGATGGATGGCGGCGTAGCGAGGTAAATAATTAAATCACGTTTGGTATCACCGAACACGTCGTGCGACAAGCGATCTAAGTCGGATTCTTTTGTTGCGTCAGCCTGAAAATAATGTAAGCGTTGCGAAAATTTTGACCAAAGAGCCTCTTCAAGTGGCTCATTATGAAACTTGATAAATTTTTCTTTTACTCGTTCAGAAAAATACTCGCTGTCAATTTCACTCCTGGCGATACCGACTACACGAACACAGTCCGCAAGGCACCCAGATTCATCCAGGTGGTAGAGCGCGGGATACAATTTTCGATAAGCGAGATCGCCATCACCACCGATGACTAAAATATCGCAGTACATTTGTTAGCTCCAAAAGAAATAAGCCGCCAATGAACTGTTGAGTTTTGACGCTATGCCACCCCTGCCAAAGGGTGTGTAGTGTGTAACTATTGTTAATGTATTACTACGAGTCACACTCTCAATAAAGTTTAGTGAGGTTTATGTTGCAAAATTAGTGCCGACGTCTGTTGAGCGCGGTTTAGGTTTAGCTACGCTACGGCTTTAAACGTTTTTGTCGCAACGAAGGAAATGCATATTTGTTGCTGTTGAGGCCTATCTTTGCTAGCTAATATAAATTCGCCATTGACTTGCATGTGCGCGGCATTGCTCGCTGTTAACAACACAGCGTTTTCACACTGGGCACGTTTAAGCTTGTCTCGGATGTCCCACAGTGTTTTACCTGGGGAGGGGTGAGGAAGGCTCATAATAAAAAGCACATTCTGTTTTCCATTGTGTGCTATCAACGTATTGCCAGAATAGGGAGGTGTTTGGATCGCACCGTTGTGTCGCACTTGATCCATCAATGCATTGTTGGCTTGCAGTGGTGATAACAAGAGCCCAGCTTGATGGGTGGATGTGCCATTGATAAGCGGTCCAAAAGGAATGGAATCAATGATGATGGGTTTACAATTGCTGATTGTGGAATTGGCGCGCTGAGTTGGTTTCTCGTGATAAAACTGGAACCGCGTGCCGCGTGTAGTACTCGAATTGTGCCAAAAATTGGCGATTGAGAAATTGTCGGACAGGTGTTGGCCCGCAGGCCGTCGGTTAAATACACGTGTACCTGATCGTGGACTAGTGTCGTTGCTGGTAAGCGCGTCGGCACTCAGACCATAAAAATCACCATGAATAGTAATACTTTGATTATTGTGTGAGTGGCTATGTGATGGCAGGGGCTTGGGAGTGTTTCCAACAAAGCGGGGTACCATCCGCGCATGATCGTTTAGCGCTGTAAAAATGACACCATTATCGGAAAAGGCAGCGATGGTGTCCGTCGCAATGGCTGCGTGAACGGTGGCCCAAAATTGTTGGCTGCCATCGATAGATAACGCGCGTAACTTTACACTCATGCCATTCTCCTTTACTCACTCTCTATTTAGTGTAGTGCCTAAAGCAAAACAGGTAAACACAGTGCAGTTTTCCTGGGAGGGTATTGGTGATCTGCGCAGCTAGTTGGCTCTACGAAGAGGGCCCCCCCAGATGAAAATAATTAGCCCTATCAAACCTGCCAATGCCGCAAGCCAATAAGCGCCGCCGTAGCTACCGCTAAAACTAAAAGCCAAACCCAATACCATTGGGCCTGCTGCAGTTCCCCAAGAAGAAAGTAAGCTTGCGAAAGAGAATATTTTTGCATAGTCACGTGGACCAAAAGCTTCGGCGATCAATAGAGGCTGGAGCATCAATAGATTACCGACGGTAATTCCAAAACACGCTAGTCCAAGGCATAGCGTAAATGGAGCGTAATCCGTGGCTAATAAAGTCAGTGCGAACACCTGCAAGAACATGATATTAAGAGCAAATACTCTTAAGGACATAAGCCCGATAAGCCAGCCCCCGGCTAAACGCCCAATAATACTGGCAGTGGGCAAAATCGCGACGGCAAGCGCGGTTTGTGTTTCGCTAAGTAATTGTTTTGCGAGACCATACTGGTGGGCAATACCACCCACCTGGGCCAGCATAAGCAAAATAAAGGAAAGACTCACTCCCCAAAAAAATCGCTGATGCTTGGCATCACTGTAACTGATGCCATTGGCTATTTTGGTCGAGGATGTGTTTAGTGTTGTTTCCAGTGTGACTGGTTTCTCATTGATTGGCTTGTCACCATCTGGGAGCAGGTTCATGTCGGCGGGATATGGACGAAGCCACAGCCAAGCTGTTGGGATTATGCCAATTAAAAATACCAAACCAAAAACCGGTGTCGCTGCGCGGAGTCCCCAGGCTTCAACGAGTGCTGCGCAGGGGGGTGTCACCAGGATGCCGCCCAATGACAAGCCGGTAGAGGCGACGGACAATGCAACCGCTCGTCGACGAACAAACCATCGCGTGATGAGGGTTGTTGCAGGCAATAAACCCGCTGCCGAAAAACCTGCACCGAAAAGACTGTAGCTCAAATACAGTTGCCACAGAGCATCGGAGTAACGAACACCGATTAATGCCAAACAGCTGAGTGCAGCGCCTATCGAAATGAGAACTCTAGGATCTACTCTGTCAATTACTTTGCCGATCCAAAGCCCCGCAAAACCACTACTCAGAAAAAATATAGTTACCGCTAGTGACGCATCTTCTAGATTGAATAGCCCTTCTTTGGCGAATGCGTCGAGAAAAACGGCATGATTGTAAAAACTCAGGCCGGAGGTGAAGGTAAGAATGACCAGCAACGCCAGTGCTACTTTCCAGCCAAAAAACATCGGCTGTTTGCTAAGACTAGAATGACTGTTGCTGGACATAGTGATCGAAAATCAATGTAAACGAGGTGACTAATTTTGGGGATACAAAATCATTTGTGTGCAGCGAAACAGCGCGATGGTTTTGCCGGTATCTCGATGGACAACCTCGGCATCCCACACCTGCGTGGTTTTGCCTTTGTGAAAAACCCGTGCCGTACACTCAACCGTGCCTTCTCTTGCGGTACCCAGGTGATTAGATTTTAACTCTATGGTGGTAAAGCCTTGTGCGCCTTCCGGTAGAATGGCCATGCAGCCTAACCCGCAGCAGGTATCCGCAAGACTTACAACACTCCCAGCATGCATAAAACCGTTGGGTGCCATAACGTGTTGGCTAACCGGCAACTCTGCAGTAAAACTGTCCTCATCGACATTTAATACTTTGATGCCTAAGTGTCCTGGAAGGTAAGATCGGATACGTTGATTGAAATCATCAGGGGTCATATGCTGGGGCCTTTTCTCAAAGTCTGGCGAAGTATTTTAGCCAGCCAGAATATTTTAAATTGGTGTAAAGTGCGAGTTAGAATCGCCGAATGTAAGGTTAGAATAGCTAAAGAGTGGCGGTGGATCATTTAGATCGTAGAACGAGGTAAGAAAGTGAGTGAATTTGACGGAGAGTTGCTCGTGGCTGCGGTAAACCAGGTGATGCCATTTGGAAAGTATAAAGGGCGTATTTTGTTAGAGTTGCCGGAGCCGTACTTAGTTTGGTTCAATCAGCAAGGGTTTCCTAAAGGCAAGCTTGGCGAACAGTTAGCAATGATGTATGAGGTCAAAAGAAATGGCCTTGAAGACATTTGTCGGCCGTTGGTTACTGCACGCACAGTTGGCAGCAAAACCTAGCTGGGACATAAGTGTATTCGTATTTAGTTTGACAGGTGCTTTAGGGCAATAATCGCTGCGCCAGTACGGTTTTCTACATTCAATTTGCGAAAAAGTTGCTCTAAGTGTTTGTTGACGGTGCGAGGACTCATTGAAAGAATTGTGGCGATTTCCCGATTGGCTTTTCCTCGAGCGACCCACAAAAGAACCTCCGCTTCACGTCCGGTAATCGCTAGTGATTCTTTTAAGATTTCGCTTTCTTGGGGCTTTTTCATATCGACTATTTGCAGGAGAACCTCGTCACTGTGAGTTTGTCCTAAATAATCGACACGTAAAGGCTGGGTGCCTTCGCTCACATTAATGCCTTTGTCTTTGTTAAAATGCGGCGACAAAAGTTTGCGAATTAATTGGGGTAGCGAATCTATTAGCCAAGCTTCATCAAGGCCGGCACGACTGAATAACTGGTGAGCTTGGGGTGTTCCCCATTTCAGTTCACCCAGGTTGTTGGTCGCGAAAAGGAACTGTCCCGCATTATCTAGTGCTGAGCGAGCACTGAGAGTCAGTCTGGCATTGTTTAAGTGAGTTTGCATGCGTGCGACTAATTCAATACCGTTTACCGGCTTTGTAATGTAGTCGACACCTCCCGCATCGAAGCCTTTGACGATACTGTCGCTGTCAGATAAACCGGTCATAAAAATTACTGGTACATGTTCTAATTTTCCGATTGCTTTCAGTCGCTTGCATGTTTCAAAACCATCCATGTTGGGCATGAGCGCATCCATTAATATAATGTCCGGGGTGATATTACTTGCGATCGTTAACGCCTGTTGACCTTCTAGAGCAACCAGTACAGTAGCGCCCGCTTGCTCTAACGTATCATTTAACATGCTTAAGGTTTCAGGCGTATCATCAACCACGAGAACGACATCACGCTTCTTCGATTGGCTGGTCATGCCTCGACCTCCAACACCTGAATCAGCGCGGCGAACTGGAATTGATCTGACAGGTTCTGTAATTTTTTGACTAAGCATGGATCTGCCTCGTTATTCATAGTGAGTTGTCGTAGCTTTTCATTGATGCCATTGGCATAGCCAATTTTTGCCAAGCGAATAAGCTCATTGCGAACGTCATTATTGAGGTCAATGGTTCGACGTTTGATATTGATAACCTCAGCTTTCGAAGGCGTTAAGCTGTGTTGGGTTGCTTCAGTGAGTTCGGTTTGAACTTCGCCATTCTCGCTATAGGACCAGTTAATTGAAGTGAAATGCGCAATGTTTTCTAGTAATTGATCGATAGTAATGGGCTTTACTATGTAGCCGTCGTGAGGAGAAACCTCAAATTCATGGGGCGGTTGTGGGTGGGCATCCGCAGAAATCATTAGAATGCTTGCGGAGGGTGCGAGCTTTCTAAGTTGCTGGGCCAAAGACCAGCCACTCATTCCCGGCATGGTGATGTCGAGCAAAAAAACATCGGGTGGAGAATCGAGATGGCTGAGCATCTCGAGACAGTTTCTACCGTCCGAGGCTTGTAAAACGTTAAAGCCTAGAGGAGCCAAAATATCATTTAGAAGGCTGCGATGGCTTGGTTCATCATCAACAATAAATAGTGTTTTTTCCTCGCCTTCGTAGCCGGTTGGCACTTTTTTGGTTGGAATTGTTGACGCTGTGTCAGTACTTGACAGCATCAACGATACGGTAAAAGTACTCCCAATACCTGGTTGGCTATTAACTTTAATATCGCCGCCTAGTATCTCAATGAGAAGGTTAGTAATGGTCAGGCCTAAGCCTGTCCCCGCAACATAGGGGCCACCAGCTTTTCTCACTCGCTCAAATGGTCGAAAAACTCGATCCATATCTTTTTCGGCAATGCCTACACCTGTATCGCGAATGGTGAATACCGCTACTTGGCTGCGGTATGAAACGCTGAAGTCTACTGCACCCTCGTGAGTATATTTAACGGCGTTAGACAATAGGTTGATTAATATTTGTCGCAGCCGTTTTTCGTCAATTTTCACAGTGTCAGGTAAAGGCGTTAGGCGAGAATAGTGAAAACCAATGTTTTTATTGTGTGCTTGCATTTGGAACATGCTGACGATTTGTTCCAGCAATGTACTTAATTGAACACTGGAAGGCGCTAACTCGAGGCGTCCTGCTTCAATGCGTGATATATCTAACAGCCCTTCAATTAAATCCGCTAGATACTCGCTACTCCGTCGAATGATACTTAGAGCACTGCGTCGTTTTGTAGGCAGGTTACTGTCTTGTTCGAGTAATTGCGCGTAGCCCATAATGGCATTCAGCGGACTGCGTAGCTCATGGCTGATGCCTGTTAGGTATCGGCTTTTAGCTTGATTTGCAGATTCCGCCACTTCTTTGGCTTTTTGTAATTCCCTATCGGTCTCTTTATGCGCTTTGATTTCAGCAATAAGCAATTCGGTTTGGTGTTGGGTTTCTTCCAGTGCGACACGGCGTGCTTCATGAACGAGCGTAAACATCCATGAAACAACCCCTGAAACGATAAAAAGAATAAAAAATACATTGACTAGTGCGCTGGATATGAGGGTATTTTCAACATCCTGCTCCCAAGAAATTTGTACATAAACCAAGAGCAACAAGCTTGCGATGACAAGATTGATCAGTATAAAAATGCCAATAAAGTGACCAAAGCGGCTTTGCAATAGGCGAGTCCAAGAATTCGGTAGGAGTAGACCTAACCAGGATGTGAGTTGATCTGATAATCGAGATTCTGTTTTGCACATATCATGGCAACGACTGTCCAACGAGCAGCAAAGTGAACAGATTGGACCTGCATAGGCTGGGCAATTTGCCATATCTTCGCGTTCAAATTCATGATTACAAATACAACACTCGATTTTGTTGTGCTCGCTAAACGGAATGCTTTCTCGTGCTATGTAGTACTTGCCTTTCGTTAAGTAAGCTATGGCAGGAGCACTGACAAATGTTGATCCTAAGGCAATGTAAGATGAAAGCGCTTGCGCGACTTCACCAAATATTCCGAAATGGCTGGCAAAGCCGAGGCCGCTTGCAATGATCATTGATCCTACGCCAACGGGGTTGATATCGTATAAATGGGCGCGCTTAAATTCCATTGTAGCTGGACGTAAACCTAGCGGCTTATTAATGACAAGGTCAGCAACCAAGGACCCAACCCACGCGAGTGCGACAATAGAATAAACGCCCAATATTTCTTCGAGTACCCGATACACCCCTAATTCCATAAGCATTAATGCGATGGCAACATTAAACACAACCCAGACCACGCGACCTGGGTGATTGTGCGTTAAACGAGAAAAGAAGTTAGACCAGGCAATCGATCCGGCGTACGCATTAGTCACGTTAATTTTTAGTTGCGAAAGAATGACGAACGCACAAGTTAGCCATAAGGTAAGTTGAGGTGAGCCGTTTAGGTAGCCAAATGCGGTTAGATACATTCGGTTAGGGTCTGATGCGCGATCGAACTCTATGCCATGGCTAAGCGCTAGTACGGCCAGGAAAGAGCCAATTAGGATTTTGGCAGTCCCAGTGATGATCCATCCGGGCCCTGCTGCAACCATCGCAAACCACCAACGAGCACTAGGTTTTTCTGTGTGCTCCTTAGGTAAGAACCGTAAGAAATCGACCTGCTCGCCGATCTGAGCAATGAGCGAAAAAAGTACCGCCGACGCTGCGCCAAACGCGAGAAGGTTGAAATCACTAGTTTGGGTTGCCGGAGAATAGCTGGTCCACAGATCAATGGCGTTATCCGATTGGAATGCGATGCAGGCAAGAGGAATGATCTGCAATAGTATCCATACTGGTTGTGACCAAACTTGAAAGCGACTGATTAGTGTTATTCCGTGTGTTACCAGCGGAATAACCACAATCGAGCTAATGACATAACCGATGGTTAAAGGAATACCTAATGTTAGTTCTAGCGCAAAGGCGAGAATGGCGGCTTCCAAAGCAAAAAAGATAAAGGTAAATGACGCGTAGATGAGAGAAGTAATCGTGGACCCGATGTACCCAAATCCTGCACCACGAGTAAGCAAATCTATATCTGTGCCCTGTTTCGCAGCATGGTAGCTAATAGGCAACCCGGTCAGAAAAATGATAACGCCTACCACCATGATGGCCGTCACAGCGTTACTGAATCCATAACTCAGTGTAATGGCACCGCCAATGGCTTCTAGGGCAAGAAATGAAATCGCACCCAATGCGGTTTGTGAAACATGCGCAGCACTCCAACGGCGAGCGCTTTTTGCGGTGAAGCGCAGGGCATAGTCTTCTAACGTTTCATTCGCGACCCAGCGATTGTAGTTGCGTCTCACGCGAAAGACTTTTTGGTGTGGATTCATAAAAACGGAATTGCGCCGTATGGCAATGATGACAATGAATGGTCAAAAAAATACGCGGTTAGGTTAATAGCTCGTGCTTGCTAAACGCCCCCAGTGCTACCTTTGTATGCTTAGTGCAATTCTTAGACCCTATGGGTTTACACCCTTCACATTCTTGTGACTGAAAAGCCGCAAAATTTCTCAAAGCTTGGTTTCGTCGTATTTGCCCTGCAGCCGCCAAGAACGTCTCAAAACTATCTTGAAAACGAGATTTTCCATATACGTCAATTGACGTACTTGGTTAGAGCATCCTGCGAATAGCCGAATGCGGCACTCCCGCGCACACTATCCCTGAATTTACATACCAGGCGAGGCGACATTGCATAGAGCGATGTCGGTAAATGCCTGCGACGGGGGAGACGTTCCGACAAGAGCGTTGCCGCTATTTCAAACTGAGGAGAGCAAGACTATGAGCAAGTTTTCTGTAAAAAAACGAATACTGCTTCGAGCATTAAGCGCAATACCAGCCGGGCTGCTGATGGCTGGTGTGGCGTCAGCTGAAGTCAATACAACTGGCCTCGCGGTGACTGACGACACAGTCACCGTCGGAATTTTACATTCAGTGACCGGCACCATGGCCATCAGCGAAACAGGTTCAGTGCAAGCCGAAAAGCTTGCGATTGAACAAATCAACGCAATGGGCGGTGTGCTGGGTAGAAAGATTGAGTATATCCAAGAAGATGGCGCTAGTGATTGGCCCACCTTTGCAGAGAAATCCAAAAAATTACTGGTAAACGATAAGGTGGCGGCAGTGTTTGGTTGTTGGACTTCTGCTTCACGTAAAGCTGTATTACCAGTATTTGAGCAATACAACGGCATGCTGTATTACCCAACATTTTATGAAGGCTTAGAGCAGTCGCCGAATGTAATCTATACCGGCCAAGAAGCAACGCAACAAATTATTGCTGGAATCGATTGGGTGGCGAAAGAAAAAGGAGCAAAAAGTTTTTACTTATTAGGTTCAGATTATATCTGGCCTAGGACATCCAACAAAATTGCGCGCAAGCATATCGAAAAGTTAGGGCTCAAAGTGGTGGGTGAAGAATACTACCCGCTAGGCCACACGCAATTTAACTCAGTAATCAACAAGATTAAATTGAAAAAACCTGATGTCATCTACGCGATTGTCGTCGGTGGTTCCAATGTTGCGTTTTACAAACAGTTGAAGGCAGCGGGTATCAATCTCACGAAAGAAAAACCATTGTTGCTCACCATTTCGGTTACAGAGGATGAGATTCTCGGTATCGGAGGTGAAAACATTGAAGGCGCTTATGCGGCGATGAAATATTTCCAAAGCCTTGACAACCCCAACAACGAAGCATTTGTGAAAGCGTTTAAAGCCAAGTACGGAGACGACATCGTGATCGGTGACGTAACGCAAGCTGCGTACCTCGGGCCTTGGTTGTGGAAAGCAGCTGTCGAAAAAGCAGGATCGTTTGATATCGATAAAGTACGTGAGGCATCACCAGGTATCGAATTGACAACAGCGCCAGAAGGCTACGTCAAGATTCACCCCAATCATCACCTCTGGTCTAAAACCCGTGTAGGTTTAGCGAAAAAAGACGGCCAATACGATGTGGTCTATGAAAGTTCTGACCTCATCGAGCCAAACCCTTTCCCTGAAGGTTACCAATAAATCTCACTGCGGAAATATAGGGCATAGAGAGCACTGCAAGAAAGGTGGCGGCAGTAGTCGCCACCAATTGACAACACAGTATCCCGTCGGTGTGATTATTGGAGTATTTCGACATGTTTTCAGAATATAGTACCTCGGAGTTAACCGCGATATTCGCAATGCAAGGCTTCGCCGGCCTGATACTATTTTCCGTCTTAGTCTTAATGGCGCTCGGTTTGGCGATTATTTTCGGTCAGATGGGCGTTATTAACATGGCGCATGGAGAATTTATGATTCTCGGTGCATACATGACATATCTCACGTCTAACGTTTTTTCTAATTATATGCCGGGTTTGTTTGCCGGCTACTTCTTTGTCGCGATGGCTATCGCCTTCGTTGTCACGTTTTCCCTAGGGGTTTTCGTGGAGTGGAGTTTGATTCGCTTTTTATACAAGCGTCCACTCGATACGTTACTCGCTACCTGGGGTTTAAGTCTTATATTACAGCAGTTGTATCGTACGGTATTTGGTGCGCGGGAGGTTGGCGTAACGCTACCGGATTGGATGATGGGCTCCTATCAACTGACAGAGATTGTCGAAGTGCCTATTAATGGAATATTCGTCATGGTACTGACTTTGTGTATTGCAATTGGTGTGTATTTTCTGATGTACCGATCGCGCTGGGGTAAAAAAGTACGCGCTGTTGTGCAAAACCGACCAATGGCAGGTGCAGTGGGTATTAATACCGAAAAAGTCGATCGCTATACCTTTGGTATTGGTTGTGGCATTGCTGGTATAGCGGGGAGTGCATTTACCATGATTGGTTCGACCGGACCAACAGCAGGGCAGCTATACATTGTCGATACTTTTTTAGTTGTAGTGTTTGGCGGTGCGCAAAGTTTATTGGGAACCATCGCATCAGCTTTCTCTATTTCGCAAGCACAATCCACAATGGAATTTTTCCTTAGCGGCTCGATGGCCAAAGTCCTTACGTTGTTGTTTGTGGTCGGCATATTAATGCTGCGTCCACAAGGTTTGTTCGCTTTGAAGATCCGCCATTAAGGAGGCTGTTATGTCGGACCATTCTGTATCTACCTTTATGCCGCGCAAAGACATCGTTAGCTTTGCGTTACTGGCGTTCATCCTATTTGCGGTGCTGCCGATGTTTCTCGACGTCTTTCGGTTAAACCTCATTGGAAAGTACTTAACCTATGCGTTTGTCGCACTGGGTTTGGTGTTGTGTTGGGGTTGCGGCGGCATTCTAAGTTTGGGCCAAGGCGTTTTTTTTGGCTTAGGCGGCTACTGCATGGCAATGTTTCTGAAATTGGAATCGTCAGACCCTGAGTCGACAAAAATTCAATCGACACCGGGCATCCCAGACTTCATGGATTGGAATCAGATAACTGAACTACCTTTTTGGTGGGAGCCCTTCTACAGCTTGCCATTTGCTTTAATCGCCGTCGTCATCGTGCCCACGATTTTCGCTTTTATTATTGGCGTGGCGATGTTTAAGCGCCGAGTTGGCGGTGTCTATTTCGCGATCATTACACAGGCGATTGCGGCGATTTTGACAATTTTAATTATCGGCCAACAAGGTTACACCGGTGGTGTAAACGGGATCACCGATCTCCGTACATTGTTGGGATGGGACATTCGTACCGACGGTGCCAAAGTAATTCTTTATTACGCGTGTTGTGTGCTGTTGTTTGGTTGTTTGTTTCTGGCGCAATTTGTTCGCAAAAATAAACTGGGTCGAATTCTAGTCGCGATGCGCGACCGAGAAGATCGTGTGCGGTTTTCAGGTTACGACGTTTCAAATTTCAAGATCTTTGTTTTTTGTCTAGCGGCTGCGTTCTCTGCCATTGGCGGAGCCATGTTTACCCTTCAAGTAGGCTTTATGTCGCCTTCTTTCGTCGGCATCGTGCCTTCAATTGAAATGGTGATTTTTTGCGCTGTCGGTGGCCGACTGTCCATCTTGGGCGCGGTATACGGCACGCTATTGGTTAACTGGGCAAAGACCACCTTCTCGGAAAGCTTTCCAGAATTGTGGTTGTTCGCAATGGGTGCGCTATTTATCGGCGTTGTCATGGCATTTCCGAATGGCATAGCTGGACTATTCCAAAAGTTTATCGAGCCAAAATTACCGCAGTGGTATTCCGGCAGCACACCTGAGGCTTTAGGCGAGAAGAACTCGGCTTCGGTAGAGAGCGTTAGCGCTGAAAGCGATTTAGCTGGCAGCGTCGACGGGTCAACTGAATCCAGTGTCGAAGAGGACGCTGATAAAACCGATACGGCGCAAGCCGGTGCCGCCTAAGGAGAACTAACAATGACTGCTTCAAACACAGATTTTGTTCTGGCTGTAGAGGGCCTAACAGTTTCTTTCGATGGCTTTAAAGCTGTTAACGACCTTTCGTTCTATGTTGAAGAAGGGGAAATACGCGTAATTATTGGTCCTAACGGTGCAGGCAAAACGACCGTACTCGATCTTATTTGTGGCAGAACACAAGCCACTGAAGGTTCAATTAAATTCCGTGGCAAAGAACTGACCAAGATGAAAGAGCACGCCATCGTGCATGCAGGTGTGGGTCGCAAATTCCAAAACCCATCAATTTATGAAGACCTAACCGTATTTGAAAACCTAGAAATATCCTATCCCAAAGGCCATACCGTCATAGGCGCATTAGCGTTCAAACGCGATGCAGACGTAGTCGCTGAAGTTGAAAAAATTGCCGAGACGATATTTTTAACCGAGCAGCTGGATATGCAAGCTGGGTTACTCAGTCATGGTCAGAAACAGTGGCTGGAAATCGGCATGCTACTTATTCAAGACCCTGAATTACTGATGTTAGATGAACCTGTCGCTGGAATGTCAGTCGCTGAGCGTAAAAAAACGGCGGAGCTATTGCGGCGCATTACTGAAGGACGATCAGTCATTGTTATTGAACATGATATGCAGTTTGTCGAAGACATTGCTGATCGGGTGACGGTACTTCACCAGGGTAAGGTGTTGTCGGAAGGCTCAATGAGTCGAGTAAAAACGGATCCTAAGGTTGTTGAAGTGTATCTGGGTCACTAACTGTCGGTATTTAAAGGTCGAGGAAACACTATGTTATCGGTGAAAGATTATCACGTGTCATATGGGCAAAGCGAAGTGTTGCATGGTCTTAATTTTGAGGTTAAGCCAAAAGAAATCGTCGCCATTATGGGGCGCAATGGCATGGGGAAGTCCACGTTGATGAAATCGTTGATTGGCATGTTGCCGACATCGAAAGGTAAAGCGACGTTGGAGGATCTGGATTTTACTCACATGAAAAGTCATGACCGAGTTAAAGGTGGTATTGGATTCGTACCACAAGGGAGAATGATTTTTTCCACTATGACGGTAAAAGAAAATATTGAAACTGGATTGACTGTAACCGGTGAAAAGAAAGTGCCGGAAGACTTATACGAAATATTTCCGGTGCTCAAGGAAATGGGGTCGAGACGTGGCGGTAACTTATCGGGTGGGCAGCAACAACAACTCGCCATCGCGCGGGCTCTAGCAAGTAATCCAAAGATGCTCTTACTCGACGAGCCTACCGAGGGAATCCAACCATCAATCATTCGCGAAATGGCGCGAACGCTCAAGAAGATTCGGGACACTCGAGGATTGTCGATCATCGTGTCGGAGCAAGTATTAAGTTTTGCACTGGATATCGCCGATCGAATACTGGTGATTGAAAAGGGAGAGATTGTGCACGAAGAATCAAGGGACACATTAGATGAAGCCAAGGTGGCTTCCTACTTGGCGGTTTAATTTATTCAAACTTGTACGAAGACTTTTTTATAGAAAGACATTTTAGATTAATCGAATAGGAGCATCAGCTATGACCGAGACCATTATTAAAGTCGACCTAAACTCATCACCCTATGATAACGACAAGATTCATAACCGTTGGCATCCAGATATCCCTATGGTTGAAACCGTGAAACCGGGGGATGACTTTATTGTGGAGTGCGTGGATTGGACCGGCGGCCAAATCGCTAATGATGACTGCGCTGATGATGTGCGGGATGTGGATCTATCAAAAGTCCACTTCTTGTCAGGGCCGATAGCGGTTGAAGGGGCAGAGCCAGGTGATTTGTTACAAGTAGAGATCCTAGATATCGGTACGTTTGACGAAAGCCAGTGGGGTTTTAATGGCTTTTTCTCGAAACAAAATGGTGGTGGGTTTTTAACAGAGCATTTTCCAGAGGCACAAAAGTCTATTTGGGATTTTAATGGAATGTTTACTAAGTCGCGGCATGTCCCCGGCCTTGAATTCGCTGGTTTAATTCACCCCGGACTAATTGGCTGTTTACCATCGCGCGAGATGTTAGATGAATGGAACGCTCGCGAATCTGCCTTAGTCGCCACCGACCCTGACCGAGTACCAGAACTAGCAACACTTCCTGTAGCGGATACCGCGCACATGGGGCGTATGCAAGGAGATGCCAAAGATGCAGCCGCTGCCGAAGCTGCGCGTACGGTTCCACCACGCGAGCATGGTGGGAACTGTGACATCAAAGATTTATCTCGTGGCTCAACCGTTTATTTTCCTGTGTATGTCGATGGCGCAGGCTTAAGTGTGGGTGATCTACATTTTAGTCAAGGTGACGGTGAGATTACGTTTTGCGGCGCAATTGAAATGGCCGGTTGGGTTCACATGCGTGTCAACCTTATTAAAGATGGTATGTCGAAGTATGGTGTTAAGAACCCCATCTTTAAGCCTAGCCCTATAACACCGAAATATGACGACTACTTGATCTTTGAAGGAATATCGGTCGATGAAGATGGTAAACAGCATTATCTTGATGTGCATATTGCCTACCGACAAGCCTGCTTGAATGCGATTGAGTATTTGACGAAGTTTGGATACACCAAAGCACAAGCCTACGCGATTCTTGGCGTTGCGCCCGTACAGGGGCACATTAGTGGTGTGGTCGATATTCCTAATGCCTGCGCCACGTTGTGGTTACCAACGGATATTTTTGAATTCGATGTGAAGCCCAATGCAGACGGACCGAAGATTGAATTAGATGGCAGTGTTGATGTGCCTTTGTCCAAGGACGTGTAAGGAACGAGATACATAAGACGAGACTACCATCAGCGAGTGCAAGCTCGATACGTGAATAGCAAAACCCGCATTTACGTTCCGAGCTTGCGCCACTAAGGAGAATGACAATGCCTTTGTACGATTACAAATGTAAAGACCACGGTGTGTTTCACCAGCTAGCTACCATGGCTGACAGCGGTAAGCCGCAAGCTTGCCCAACATGCGGTGTAGCGAGCGGACGAATTATTATGATTCCGCCGGAAGTTTTAGCGATGGCGCCAGAAAAACGTAAAGCGATGGAAAAAAATGAGAGGGCGCGTCATGAGCCTCATTTTTCTACGACTGACAGCCGCGCAGAAGAGGCAGAAAAAAAAGCATTTGAATTAAAGCGTAGCGGATGTTGTGGACACCGCGCTTCTGGAGCGCATCATCATGGTAAGCCACAGATCATTGGCGCCGCGCCGGATCAAAGTAATCTAAAGCAACAAGTAATTTATCTAGCGGATGGAAGTAAGGTGTTTCCTTCACAGCGGCCGTGGATGATTAGCCACTAATCGTTTATGACCAAAAATTTCCCATAGCCCTCCGGCTAAACAAGCCTCGTGATTGTAGGTTTAAGCCCTTTGGGCAGCTTCGCTGCCCTTTTTTTACATTTTCGATAACGAACTTGTTTATCGCAAGTGGCCTTCTCGTCGGACTGGCAGCTCATAAAAATAGATATCTTTACCTACTGATACACTCAAAGAATCAATCAGCTTATCAACTAAACTGGCTGCCATGGTGATTTCAAACTGAATGCGTTTGCGCCTGCCTGTCACCTGTTCTACTAAATGCCAAGCACCAGCTTCACCGTGGCCATTGACCCTATAGCTGGTAAACCCCGAAATATCGTCTTGCTCGAGTAAAAAATCCACCATGTCTTCTTCTAATTCGAGAGACGTATTCAGAACGAGTAAGCTTTTCATAATAGTTGCCTAAACTGGGTAGCGATGGGTATAGCGATAAACGATCGGAAGTAAAAATAGCGTTAACAGGGTTGAGCTAATTAACCCTCCTATCACCACGATTGCCAGTGGTTTTTGTATTTCGGACCCTGGGCCTTCGGCAATCAGCAGTGGCACTAAACCAAATGCACAGGTGCTTGCCGTCATCAATACTGGGCGCAGGCGTCGTAGCGCACCTTCTCGGACTACCTCTTCAATAGGAATCCTCTTTGCGTGTAGGTAGTTAAAATGCGACATCATCACCACGCCATTTAACACCGCGATGCCGAGCAACGCGATAAACCCCACTGAGGCTGGGACGGATAAATATTGACCTGTGACAAAGAGGGCAAAAATTCCACCAATCATGGCGAAGGGTATGTTCGATAGAATAACCAGTGTTTGTTTTATTGAGTTGAACGTTAAGAATAGCAGTAAACCGATAAGGGCAATCGCTACTGGGACAACAATACTTAAGCGAGTTGCGGCACGTTGTTGATTCTCAAATTCACCGCCCCAGGAGAGGGAATAACCTTCTGGTAATTTGAGTTGCTCGTTGATCGTTTGTTGTGCTTCGGCAACAAAGCCGACTAGATCCCGTCCTTCTACATTGCTGCGAATGGTCGCAAAGCGTTGGCCTGATTCACGAGATATAGAAACTGGGCCTTCCACGCGTTGTATCTCTGCTAGCTCAGAGAGCGGAATGATTGAGCCGTCGGGGAGGTTGATGAAGTCATTGTTGAGCTTCATTTGACCATCACCTTGTAACTTGTCATACCTCAGCACTAACGGTACCCGCGCGCCTTCGTCGATGATCGTCCCGACTTGCATTCCCTCTATCTCGGAGCGCAATTGACGCTGTAGTTGATCCGCATCGACACCAAGCTGTCCCGCACGAGTACGATTAATATTGACTTGTAAAAATTGGGCGCCTTCATTGAGTGTTGCCATCGCGTCAACACTGCCTGGAACTTGACTGACAATTTTTTGGATACGTTGGGCGTAATCGTTGAGTAAATGAAGGTCAGTGCCAAAAAGTTTGATGGCGACGTCTCCCCGGGAGCCTGTGAGCATTTCGGAGACGCGCATATCGATTGGCTGTGTAAAGCCAAAATTGATGCCTTTGAATGACTCCATGACAGTGCGAATGTTCTCTTCCAGCTCAGCCTTGTCGTCAACGTGCCACGCGTCGGTTGGCTTTAGCTGAAGAAACATATCAGTTTCGTTGAGACCCATTGGGTCCATGCCAATTTCGTCGGAACCACTGCGTGATACGACGCGCTCAATCTCTTGAATATTGTCCAATAAAGCTTTCTCGACTTGTTGCACCATCCGTGTGGTTGTAGATAGGTTTATTGACGGGATAAATTCAAGCTGAATAATAATGTCACCTTCATCCATTGTCGGCATAAAGGTTTTGCCAATAAAAGGAAACGTACAGGCAGCAGAGAGTAGTAGTATTCCAGCTGACACAAAAACAGCTTTGGGCTTTGTCAGCGCTTTTATCAATAGCGGCTCATATAGTTCATGTAGTTTTCGGCTTAGCCAAGGTTCGATGTCTTCTTGCTTATTAATTAAGTACGAAGCGAGGACAGGGATAACTGAAAGCGAGAGAAATAAAGCACTCACCAAGGCGAATACGATGGTCAGTGTTACGGGGCCAAACAATTTGCCTTCGAGGCCCTCAAGCGATAAGAGCGGGAGAAAAACAATCACAATGATCGCCACCCCAGACGTCACAGGGATAGACACTTCTTTGACTGCTCGATAAATAATATGAAGTCGTGGCAGTTTGTTGTGCGCATTGCGACCAAGTGACGCAACTATGTTTTCGACAATAACAATCGATGAGTCAACTAACATGCCGATCGCGATGACCAGTCCACCCAAGCTCATGAGATTGGCCGTCATGTTCATTTTTCCCATGAGTAGAAACGTGGCTAGCGCTGACAGCGGTAACACAGTAGCAACTGTGATAGCGGCGCGTATATTTCCCAAGAACAGGCCGAGTAAAATTAATACTAATATTACAGCTTCAATAAGGGCTTTCGACACCGTACTGACAGCGCTATTAATGAGCACGCTTCGATCGTAAAACACATTAATACGAGTGCCGTCGGGGAGGGTATTTTCTAGTTCTTCAAGTTTGGTTTGTACACCGTTAACGACTTCGCGTGCATTTGCACCACGTAGACCAATCACTAAGCCTTGAACCGCTTCAGAATCTCCATCGGCAGTTACAGAGCCATAACGTTCGAGGGAGCCGATGTTAACGTTGGCAATTTGATCAAGCGATACTGTCTTTTGCTCAACGTTGGTGATTTGAATTTTTCTAAGATCGTCTAATGACTGTATTGCACCGTTTACACGCACGAGAATGGCTTCCTCGCCCTGGTCTATGCGTCCAGCCCCGTCGCTGCGATTATTGGATCGTAGTGCTACGGTTATGTCGTTGTTTTTAAAGCCCAGTAAAGCCATGGCTTCGCGTTTAGGCGCTACTTGGAATGTTTTTACGAATCCCCCAAGCGAGTTAACATCCGCCACACCAGGTACGGTACGTAAGGCCGGTCTAATAGTCCAATCCAGTAGAAATCGTTTCTCAGAGTTGCTGAGATCGGGGTTGTCGATAGTAAACATGAACATGTCGCCTAACGGTGTGCTCATAGGCGCAAGACCACCGCTTATATCGCCTGGTAAATCATTCCATACGTTATTGACGCGTTCAGCGACTTGTTGTCGTGCCCAATAAATATCTGTACCTTCGTTAAAGTCCAAGGTGATTGAGCTGAGTGCGTATTTAGAAATAGACCGCAACATGGACTGTTCGGGAATGCCCAAGAGTTCTACTTCGAGAGGTTGCGTGATTAATGTTTCGACCTCTTCTGGTGTCATTCCCGGGGATTTGACGATGATTTTTACCTGGGTTGGTGAGATGTCAGGGAATGCATCGATGGGCAAATCACGCATAGCTTTCACGCCAAACCCCAGGAGTACGGCGGCAACGAGTACTGTCATTAAACGTTGACTGAGGGCAACCTCTATTAATTTTGATAGCATCATTCACCTCCGCCTAGGCCGAGAACAATACCTTTAACGACAGCGGCACCTTTCACAATCACTTCGGTGTTGGCTTCAATATCGTCAGTGGCAAGATAGTGATTGCCAGCGGGTATTAGGTTTACGTCTTGTGCTCTCACACCATTATTCGTCTTTATAAACACAGTGGCTTGATTACCAAGGTAAACGACGGAATCTGCAGGAATTAATACACCAGCTTGGGCTGGCGGAATAATGAGGGGGATAACTTGCCCAGGCATCAAATTATTCGGTGCATTGTATTCGGCAAATATCTGGATCGTTTGTGTCGCGGTATCAACTTCATAGTCTCGTTGCTTTACCGTTAGGCCTGCACCACTGCGCCCGTCTGTTAATTGCTGACCAATGTAAACTTGAGACCCAATCGTTGCGGGTAGACGGGCTCGCAACCACAGCTTGCTGGATTGTTGAACTGTGGCAATCGGGGTGTTTGCCTCAACGTATTCACCTATTTCAGCTGCTCGACGTACGAGTACACCCGTTGCGGGAGCGCGCACGTAAAAAATGCCTAATGCTTCGGCATCCGTTTCAAGTAGCTGTAAGTCATTAGTGTTTATGCCAGACTGATTGAGCAGTTGTTCGGTACTTAGCTTGTCAAATCGAATTTGGTTGTAGGAATTTTCTGTGTTCAACAGCCTTTGTTTAGCAATAACGCCAGCGTCAAAAAGCGACCGGTCTCGTTCGAGAGCTGTTTCTTGTTTAACGAGTTCTGCATTCAAAACCATCCATTGATTTTGAAGTGAAACAATATCTTCGCTAAGTACACTGCCTATGATCTCGCCTTTGTTAACTTTTTGTCCTGGTTGGATGCGCCATTCACTGACTATTCCTGCATGCCTAATAAATACTTGGGCGGTTGTATTCGGAGCGTGAACAGTGGTGCCGGGCAATTCAATCCCGTGACTAGCGTCAACTGTTTGCAGTCTCGCATATGCGATGTCAAGGCGTAGTAAATCTTCATCATCGAGCGTAATATTTTCTGCTTTCAAACCCGGTGAGATGAAGCCTAATGAGATGAAGCATGTTAAACATAGAGATATGGCATAACTTTTCATGATTACAGTCCCAGTAGGTGATTAAATTGTACGAGTAGCATTCTTCGTTTTTCTTGCAGGAGCAGCGCATCGCGCTCGGTAGTGTGAACATGCTGAAGGGTGTAGAGTGTTTCCGCGAGGTTGGTTTCGCCGGCGTCAAATGCTGTTAGTGCCATCAATTTCTGTTGCTCAAGGGCCGCAACTTGGCTTGCCATAATCGCCAATGCTTGTTGGTTAACATATAAAGAATGCTCTAGTTCATGCATCAGGCGCTGCATCTCGCGCTCTTGCTGATGTAAGGCAACTTTCGCGTTGGCAATTTCAATCTCCACCTCACTGGTTACTGTTCGTATATAACGGCTAGAGGCGATAGGTAAGCTAAAACTGAGGCCTACACTAGTGATGGTGTCGTCTTGGTAGGTGGATTGTTGCTTTCTAACACCAAGCCTCATTTGAGGCGATGGTGCCGCTGCGAGCTTAGCTTTGTTGAACTTTGCTTCCGCTACCTCGAGTTCTGCACGATATAGCTTCAGCGTCACGTTATTGTGTACGTGATTCTCGATCTCCTGATCGGAGAGGTTGAGATCGATAGCACTAATAGATTGGTGTGGGCGTCGATCAAGCCCGGTAAGTATTTGATACTCGCGTTCAGCGTCTACCATCGCTGCCTCGTGTTCCAGCAATAACGATTGTTGACCCGCTAAAACAGACTGTGCCTGCATGAGTTGCAGCTGAGAAATGCTTCCAGCTTGGTAAAGCTGTTTGGAGGCGGACACAAGGCGCTCGGCATCGTCGACAGCCATTTTTTGAAAACTGAGCAACGCTTCAGCATGCGATAACGCAAGTAGCGTTTGGTTAACCTGACCGCGGAGATTCCAGTCGATGAAGTCTCGCCAATCCTGAGTCAGTGCCTGGTAATGGCTGGCAAGGGATTGGCTTGCGGATCTTTCCTTCCATCGCCAGAGGTCAAATGTGACGCCGGCCTCCCACTCCTCTAAGCCGATATCGTCTAACATCTTGTCTTGCCAATAGATAGCATCAACAGACGGTGAACCGTTGGTCCAGCGCTTTCCTAGATCAGTAAAATTGTCCGCACGTTGCTGTTGTGCCGTTAAAATCGGCTGTTCAATTGCTCGCTGACGCGCGCTGTTAAAAACATCTGAAATGCTGAGCGCTGGATCCAGGGGTAATGATTGATGTTGCATACCTGAGCCGACGGACGATAACGGGGTTACCGATAACAAAAATAGGATGGCAGGGCGGAGTAAGGGCGCCAGGTAGGTGACAAGACATGTGCTAATTGACGTATTTTTCATTGCTGTATGGCTATCATGAGATTGGTGATGGCCATAGTAAAAATGGGTATGTCAAAATTATGTCGACAAAAGGCACTAAGAAACGTAAATACAGCTTTATCAGTCTTCACATTTGATCTTGGTCAACTAGCTCGGCATGATTTGACCAAAATTTCACATTCAATAATTTATAGTTAACCCTTGGTATCAACACACTCATGGCTCACCGTAATGAAAGTACTTATCATTGAGGATAATAGGGATATCGCGGCGAATATTGCCGACTATCTAGAGCCCAGAGGGTTTGTGCTGGATTTTGCTCAGGATGGAGAAAGTGGACTACGCCTAGCAAGTAATGAACAGTTTGACGCGATTGTGCTTGATCTTATGTTGCCGAAAATGGACGGCATCTCGGTCTGTGATCGCCTACGAAGCCACGCTCATGTCTCTACTCCAGTTATTATGTTAACGGCGCGCGATCAACTGGATGACAAATTGGAAGGCTTCTCTGTTGGCGCTGATGATTACCTGGTCAAACCCTTTTCAGTAAAAGAGCTTGAGGCGCGACTGATAGCGCTCGCAAAGCGTTCACAAGCCATAGGGCACGGAGACAAGTTGGAAGTTGCCGACCTGCTTTACGACCTCAATACGAAAGTGGTTAGTCGTGCTGGCGCGGTTATTGAACTGAACCCTATCTTACGCAAGTTGCTCAAGTTACTGATGCTAAACAGTCATCGCGTGGTTACTCGAGCAGAGCTAGAAGATGAAATTTGGGGGGATTCCCCGCCCGACAAGGATATATTGCGAACCCACATCTACAATTTGCGCACAGCAATTGATAAACCCTTTTCAGAAAAATTAATTCATACTATTCACGGTGAAGGCTATCGGCTCACACAGCAAGTCGACCTGTTATAGTTTTGGGTAAAGATTTTATATGAGTATCAAAACGATTCGTGCTCGCATTATTTTAACGTTGGTGGTTATTGTAACCATTACAAGCGTAGTGTTTGCCGTGGGGTTGTTATTAATCAAACAAAAGCTCGAAGAGGCAACCTTTGGCAATATGGTGCATGGTCAAATGTTGTCATTGGTGGCGCAATTAGATCAAGGAACAGAGGTCAATCCACATTTTCTCGGTGGTTGGGATTTATATGGCATTACTGATTCGCAGCCCGTGCCAAAGGAACTAAAACAGCTCGCCGTTGGTTCGTATCACAGTCTTAGAATTGCTGACCATCATTATCAAGTCGAAGTATTGGAGTATCGCGGCCGACATTTGGTGCTGACCTATGATATTTCTGAATGGGAAAATCAAGAGCACGCTATCTTAGAAATTCTGCTGTATGGCGGAGTGATTGTTTTAGCATTCGCAGTTATTGTCGGTTTGCAAGCTTCGTCTTCCATTTTATCGCCAGTACGTGCGCTCTCTAGCCAGCTTTCGAAGATAAAACCAGCGCAGCGCAATTTGCGTATCGCTCCTGCGTATAGTGGAAACGAGATAGGAGAAATTGCATTGGCTATTGATAGTTACTTACAACGATTGGATGCTTTTGTTGCCAGAGAGCAGTCTTTTAGTGCAGCGGCTAGTCATGAGCTACGTACACCGCTCTCAGTAATTATTGGAGCCGTTGATATACTAGAAGGTCAGCCATTGTCGGACATCTCGCACCGAGCGGTGGCGAGGATTCAACGCGCAATTACAGAAATGTTGGGTTTTATCGAAGCAACATTGTTCCTCGCGCGCGAAAACTGCAGCACGATCACGGCCGAATCAGTCAGTCAAGTTAAGGTAATCATTGATGAAGTGATTGACGATGCTGATGTCTTGGCATCATCCGCTAATAACCAATTAACTTTGCGCACATTGGCGGAGCCAACGCTTGCCGTCCCTCCGAGTATTGTGAAAATAACTATCGGTAACATTGTACGCAATGCGCTCGAGCATACTCACGAAGGTAGCGTATCGATCACGCTTGCGGAAAATTATGTTGATGTGGTTGACACTGGTGAAGGCATTTCCGCTGATCATATCGGGCAAATATTTGATCGCGACTATAGCACTAAGTCTGATGGCACTGGCATAGGGTTAGACATCGTAAAACGCGTATGTGAACGGTTTGATTGGAAAATTGATGTTGATAGTCAGGCTGGCAAAGGGACGCGAGTACGCCTATGGTTTAACGCGTCTTCCAATTAAGGTTGTGTGTAAACTTGAGCTTCCGGTGTGGGAAGCGCCTTTTCTGCAATGATGCAAGTCACTACATCGCCGAGCACGTTCACCGCAGTTCGACACATATCGAGAACTCTGTCGACGCCCAGAAGCAATGCGACGCCTGCAGCCGGTATGCCCACGCCTTCTAGAACCATGCTTAAAATTACGATGCCTGCGCCAGGTGTTGCTGGCGAGCCAATGGATGCAGCTACGGCCATAGAAATGACAAATAAATAGCTGGCGAACGACAAATCAACGTGAAATACCTGGGCAAGAAACACGGTTGCTACACCTTGATAAAGGGCCGTGCCAGTCATGTTGATGGTTGCCCCAAGTGGGATTACAAAACGAGCGACGCTTGGGTCTATCTTTAGGTTATCCTCTGCGACCTTGAGTGACAGAGGCATAACCGCAGCCGAACTGCTCGTTGAAAATGCCAGTAGCAAGAGTTCTTTTAAATGGGAGGCAAAACTAACTATTGATTCGCGCGAAATAATGATGGCAATGCCCAAATAGATTAACATCATGCAGGCCAAGCCGAGTAACACAGTGACAACGTAAAGTAACATCCCGCCTAGCACGTCTAAACCGAGGTTGGCCACTAGTTTGGTAATGAGTCCAAATACGGCAAATGGGGCAAGCTGCATCGCCCAGGACACAACTCGCATACTGACTTCTTGTAAAGCGCCAAGTAAATCAAACAGGGGTTGCGCTTGCTTCGCGGGAATAGCTAGCAGAGCAAAACCAAGCACTGCTGAAAACAAAATCACTTGTAGCATCTCGCCTGACACCATTGATGCCATCGGATTACTAGGGAAAATTGTCAGCATCTTGTCGGGTAATTCTGCAATACTTGGAAATGCCCCCGTCGGGGTGATCGGTTGTAATTCAAAATCTAACAGGTCACTGGCGTTAACATGTGACCCTGGTTGAATGAACTGCCCGAATGAGATGCCGATGGCCGTTGCGCAGGCAGTGGTTAAGAGGATGAAGACGATTGCGACCAGTCCGATTTTTTTCAGCGCATCAGGATTGTTATTGCTTGCTAATCCACGCACGATAGACGCCATCACTAGCGGGACGACTATCATCTGAATTAGCGCGAGAAAGATTTGTCCTGGGAGCGCTAGCCACGCAGTAATTGCATTGACCGTGGGCTTTGAGGCCCATCCAAGATTAGGGCCGAGCAATAGGCCTAGAAGAATTCCCGCGGCTAAACCGAGAAGCACTTTTAGCCAAAGTCTTCCTTCGACTAACTTTTCTAGTCGTCCAGATAAAAGCTTAATGGGATTAAAGCGTGCGGTGCTCATGCGTATCACCATCGCATCTATGAATGGTAAGTGGCCAAGTTGATTGAACGAAATCAACTTAAAATAAATCGACGAACTGAGTGCTAAGATAATAACTCGATAGAGTGAGGAATATGAATGCCACATCAGCAAATTGCAAGGCTGCTAAATGATCTAGAACATGAAATGCGGCGAATAAATATTTGGTCAGATAGCCGCCCTAGTGATGCGGCATTGGCCAGCCTACAACCCTTTTGTGTGGATACGCTCAATTTTATGGAGTGGACGCAGTTTATATTTATCGAGCGCATGCGACAGGTTATTGAACAGCAACACCCATTACCTTCAGAGTGTGGTATTGCGCCGATGGCTGAAGAGTATTTCAAAGGGCAGGTGTTTGATGGTCTGGCCGTCATTACTGCGATGCAGGCTATTGATCAGATACTATCGACGGGTAATCAGAATTAATAAAGCCAAAAAAAGGGAAGCCCGTTAAAGGGCTTCCCTGAAAATGTGCGCAATATCGGGCGCACTTGTCAGTTGCGTAGCTTAAGTGGTTTTATTGGTCGCCTAACAACGCATTCCAAAAACCGCATTTATGCGTTTGCGCAAAATTGTTGATTGTTTGTGGGAAGGGAGGTTCTAGTGATTTGACCAGCTCGCTTGCGCCGAATCGTGGCCATATCGGCGCGAAGGTGAAGTTTGGTGTGCCGAAGCGGGCAAAGCTTGTCCAATAATTTTGCATGATATTGGATAGCATTTCTTGATCAGCATCAAATGCGGGTGCCCCAGTCGCTGGATCCATTAAATATTGGATTTCTGTCGTATGGGCTGAGCGATAAGGAACCCCCACAAATGGTAATGTCGTGAATGGGGCGTTCGGGTCATTGAATTCAAATGCATAGGTACGCGTGTGTTGCGATAGTAATTGCAACGACGTACGGGAGTTGCAAGAGAACAAGAAATCAGTCCCCAACGCAGTGAATGCGTCGCTTGGCGATGCATAGTCAGTCAGCGGATATTGGCTGGCAATTAATGCAGCGACCTCAATTGGAAAGCCTAATGTCGTGATAAGGCTAACAAAATTTTCTTCAGTCACTGGGTTGCCGGCGAGCGCAAACTGTAGGGCAACGAACAAGCTGTACTCATCACGTGTCGTACCCTCCATCACCGGCACTTTGTTAAATTGGCCTGTGGCGAGTGATGTCAGTACAGACGTTGGTAATACATCGCCATCTACAATGGGCAGAAACCCGAGTGCGCCAGGGTCGGCATTTGCAACGATGGTATTTACGTCTGCGTTGCGTAAACACTCTAGAGATTGATCAGGGCAGCCGATAGCATTGGCCATGGCTAGACCGAGGTACTCCCAGTCTTGCAAGCTTGGTTGTTCCAGAAGGTAGGCACCACTTTGAATAATGGCTCGATGAAACAATCCCTCTGATTGAGGCGAAGCCAAGTGTGCGTGGACACTCAATCCACCGGCGGACTCACCAAAGATTGTGACATTGTTGGGATCTCCACCAAACGCACGGATATTTTCCTGTACCCATTGTAGAGCCGCTTGCTGATCCATTATCCCGTAGTTACCAGATGCCCCAGTACTTGATGTCGCAGAGAGTGCTGGGTGAGCCATAAAGCCCAAGGCGCCTAAACGATAATTAAACGTTACAACGATCACGCCTTCATCCGCTAATTTAGCGGGATCGTAAGAGTGACCTTCGCCATAGGTGAAAGCACCACCATGAATCCAAACCATAACGGGTCGCTTGCGGAAATGGCGATGATGTCCACGAGATGACGTGTAGACATTGAGATAGAGGCAGTCTTCACTCGCGCTGGGCTGGCCAAATGGCGAGATCGACTGAGGACAACCGTTGCCCACCGTACCTGCAGTTAAAATACCTTCCCAGGGTTCAACTGGAGCAGGTGGTTGCCAGCGTAAATCACCGGTAGGCGCTGCTGCGTAGGGGATACCTAAATACTGGGAACCGTAGTCAGTTGTGACTCCTCGAACTTTGCCCGCGTTAATTTTGACAACGGGAGTTTTGGTGCTTTTTCCGTGAGATGTCAAATGAGATGTAAATGGCGTCGCATAAGCGAGGGAAAAGCATGATAGACCGAGGGTCAGAGCGGTAAGCGCAAGACGAAGTTTTTTAGTCTTTGCAGTGAACGAAACCATAACAGCTACACTCCATATTATTATTTGATTGGCTAGTGTGGCTGGATGTTAACACTCGGTCTTAGTAAAACATTTATACGATTCTATCGTTTTTGGTGCACTTTTATGATGTGGGTAGCCGCTACGCTGAAAAATATCTGAATATTGCTGGACGTAGCCGCCGAGATTGATGTTTGAGAATATTGGAATGGCTTGAGACGTTACCGATTCTCAAGCCGGTTGTAATCCAAAATGCCTGCACGCAGTGGTTCCATTACACGATATTTTTCGTGTATCTCATCGCTTATAGCCCAAAACCTAGAATCTGTACGTCTTACTCCAAAACGGTCTAATAAATGTCGGTAGCTTTCCTCTGAGGTAACGCCTTGTACCATTTCAACAAATTCTGGGATTTGAGCGGTAGACAACTGAAATATTGTATTCGGATAAGCACCGATAATTCCGTTGGCGAGTAGTATGGTGTCTTTTGCTGGCACGCGACGGTCAGCTGAGCCAAAAATAGAAGAAATGTTGGTGTAGCGACGGTTCGCCAATAGCGTCAATACGCCATGATCTTTAATGTTGATGAACGAAGTATCTGAAAAATATTGTGCGCCTTTTACCGGTGCAATATTCAATTTATCTAATTCTCGAATCGTACTGTCGGGAAGTCTGCTTTCTTTTACTGCGTATGGATTTTTTAAAACGTCTTTGACTTGATGTGTAAGCAATGCGAGTAACTCCGCTTTGGGGTTGTCGGTTTTGTACTCGTAGGGTGCTCTTGCTTGGTTATTGTTGTAATAGTCTGTGAGGTATTTGCTGACATCATCTTCTGCATCAATGTACCACGGTGCCATTACGTTACTGCGCTGATTAGCAGGTAAAAAGCCAGTGAAATTGAGCTCTGATTCCATCCGTAAAAAATCCATATAGAGTCGAGTCATTGCCTGATGTGATGCTGTTCCAAAGACATCAAACCCGGCTACTAAAAGGTAATGAATCCGTTCGAGAACAGAGTAATCTATCACCCACGGAATAGTGTCCGGTTGGCCCACAAGGCCTTTCACAACAGTTGCACTATCGTGATGACGGAATACCGTAAGCGATGCATTGTCGTTGGTCTTATAGCCGTCCCACACGAGATTGATTTGCTCTTTGGAGATAATGTCGTGGTTCTCACGCAGAAATTCTCCCTTTGCTTTGATGTAGTTTTCTTGCGCCTTAGCGTACCGACGCCAATGTGTAATTGACCACACGCCACTTTCTGATTCGGCTGGAAGCCGCAGATGATCCGCTTGCTCTGCCAGGAAATCATTTTGTGCACTTGAGGCTTCTTCGAGCGGTGCGATGAAAAATACCCAAAAGTGATCTTGAATGACATTTAGCGCTGCATTGCCACGACAAACGGGACCTTTAATAAAGTTCATGATGGTGAATTGTGCTTCGTCTAATAAAAAACGATGCCGGTATTCCATAGGAATTGCTTTGAACGTTGCAAAGGGATTTGATGCCGCAGCGCCGTAACTGGGTAGTTTTTCTACCGTATAATCAGAATCGAAAAACCAGCGTTTCCAATTTTTTAATTTTTTATTATCGAGAGGATAAGGCATGTGTGTTTTGGCGGTAATACTTGAGGGTTCTCGCCATAAACGGTAGTAAAAATCATCTGTGCGAGGGTGGTCGTAGGGTCGCACGGTGCTAATAATAGAAATAGGCTCACCTGGTGGGGTGTAAGACCTAACTAGTTTAAAATATACAGTGTCCTGCCCTTTGTCTTCAAAATACAAATTGGCAATAAATAAATGCTCATAAAGGTATCGAGCAGCGAGTTGATGTTTGAGCGAGCCGCCATTAAATATTTCTTCCCACTGCTTTACTTGGCTGTCGATATGCTGAGGCAATTGTTCTCGAGCTTCGGCTTCTGCACCGTTGGCAAGCCAATTAATGAGTGTGCGGTGCTCTGATTGGCTGAGGCCAGGTAAGGCAAAGGGCATTCCCCATAGTGGATAGTCCTCAGCAAAATCTGCGAAATTCTCGATATCACTACACTGTTGGTCGCGATTGATCGAGAAGTCAAAGGTATCCGGCAATTGATCGGCCTTAGGTAGTGGATTTTGCTGTTTTAGCTCGAGCATTTGCCCAATTAGCCCGGCCTTAATATTTGTGTTGGCTGAATTGGTACGTTCGTTGATGACGGGGTGAAAGTCTCTCGCCCGCCACGCCGCGGTGGATTGAGCATCAATGAATAGGCGCGTAGGGTAAACAGAAGAAAGTCGGGCTCCGTTATATACTTTTTGTGGGCTAGCTCCGCGTAAGATGCCTTCATATGATTCAAGCTTCAGCTGGCAGGGGGCGTCGTAGCACCCATGGCAAACCACGCAGCGCGTTTCCAAGATAGGTTGTACATCACCATAAAAGCTTGGAGACGGTGTGGTCGAGCGCTCTGTGTACTCTTTGGGCACTGGAATGCCATAGAAAGTATCAAAGTTTTGATAGACCAGACTTGAACAGCCGACGAACAACATCGCAAAGCAGGCTATAAGGATAGGTCGTGTAAACTTAGGTGAACTTTTCGTGACTTTCATAAGTGTGGTTTCGCGGTGATTGGAGCTGCTTCGTTTGGCTTTGAGTGATCTTTCTGAGTGTCTATGGTGTGTCAGAGCTTATGCGTTACGACTATAAAAGCGTACCCCTATAGAAGCAAGCCTTCAGTCCAAGGAGTGGTTTAGCTAGTCGACTGAGGAGGCGTAGTCTACGCTTGATAGTAGGGTTCGATACGCATTACAAGTCGGTATGGATCAATTGGATAGGAATAGCATCTAAAATGGATCGCTTAAAGACAACACGCGGCCTAACCCAGTTATGCTTGCTTATCCCGCTGCTATTTAGTTCTTTTGAAGTCCTTTCACAACAGTCCACAGAGATATTAATCGCCGAAAACAAAACCTACCGATTTGCTCGTGGCAACACTTACGTTTTTACTGGAAATCAGTGGGATTGGCGCTCGGTCGCCAATGCGGACCTCGCCGACGTCAAAGCCAATGAGGGTGATACCGTTTTGCTACTTGACGGATTCCCAGCCTGGCTCCGCGTTGATTTTAAAGTCGCCGAAAGCATTCCGGATAGCAAGTGGTTTTATAACATCGGAAATGCCTTTGCAGGCGATGTCACTTTATACAAAGTCGTTGATGGTAACTTAATTTCGCAGCAGACTATCAATGGCTATGAAGGTTTTACAAGCCGTCCTTTTTTACATCGCTTTTCATTGTTTCCTATTGACCTGGAACCCAACACAACAACCCAACTGTTACTTGAGGTTCGGCGAACGCCTCTTCCTGTTTACTTTACAAACATGACTACTCAAAAAACGGTTCTCGAGAACGACCTTGGCTACTCCTGGTTTCAAGGGATTCACGTAGGGATTACACTGGGGTTGGCGCTATATCACCTGATGGTCTGGTTCGGGACTCGCGATAGAGTGTATATCTACTATTCTGCTTATCTTGCGTTGTCTGCGATTTATAGTTTGCAATTGAATGGTTTCGGATTTGCGTATATATGGTCGGGAATTCCGTGGCTGCAAATTAAGGCAGGCACTGTTCTGAGCTCGATCACTTTGATATTGGGTATTTTATTTACGATAAATTTTTTGGACCTAAAACAACACTGTCCGAAAATAGCCAAAGGCTATTACGTGCTCATTGGTGTGTTATTGGTATGGGGCTTTTTACGCTACATTCAAGTTGATACTAGCCCAGTGATCATTACGATCTTCACATTGTGGGTTTACATTTCATTTGTGGCGTCCGCATTATACACCCACCTAAAAGGGTCTGTTTATTCTAAGTATTATTTGCTGGCATGGGCTGCTTACTTGTTTTCTGTGATCAACTGGATGATGGCCACTGTTGGTGGCCCTCATATTTTTACCTACCATGCGTCAGTAATCTTGCAAGTTTCGGTCGAAGCTCAAGCGATATTGCTGGCGTTTGCGATGGCGTATCGTATTCGCCTGATGCAGGACGAAAAAATCATTGCAGAGTCTGATAATAGAGCGAAGTCCTCATTCCTCGCTAAGATGAGTCACGAAATACGCACTCCTCTTAGCGGTATTTTAGGAATGTCTGAGCTACTGGCTGATCGACTAAAAGATTCGACGAGTCGTCATTACAATGACATTATTCGTTCCTGCGGTGCTTCGTTGTTAACGATCATCAATGACATATTGGATTATTCAAAGTTTGTTTCTGGGAAGGTTGAATTAGAAACTATTCCTTTTGATTTATCTCGAACCGCCGTTGACTGCTTGGAAATATTTCGGCCTCAGGCGGCTGAGAAGCAGATCGAGCTAATTGCTGATATTGAGATTGAATTTCCCGAGTGGGTTGAAGGTGATCCAACGCGCGTGAAGCAAATCATGATGAACCTGGTTGGTAATGCCATCAAATTTACTTCCGCTGGGCAAGTTACTTTACGCGTAGAACACCTCGAACATGAATCCCGAAACGTTCTCATAGAAGTGGTAGACACTGGTGTTGGAATTGCTGCTGATGAGCAGGAGCACCTCTTTAATGAATTTCAGCAGTCGAATGCAGCAACATCCAGGGAGTATGGCGGTACTGGTTTAGGTTTAGCAATATGTAAACAACTCGCGAATTTGATGGGTGGAGAGATAGGCGTTAGAAGTACGCCAGGGGAGGGCTCATGTTTTTGGGTGCGTATTATGCTCCCAGTTGCCCATAAAGAACCGGCTCATAGTGATACGATTGCCTCGGTAGAGGGAAAGCGGCTGTTGGTTGTTGAAGACAACGCAGCGTATGCTCAGTTATTGACGAGCCAAGCCAATAGTTGGGGTCTACAGTGTGAGTGGGTCAAATCGGGGCAGGATGCGCTGTCTGCATTAGAGGAAAGTCACAGGCAAAAAGCGCAATTTGATTTAATTTGTATCGATTTACGCCTTCCGGATATGAATGGTTTAGAGCTGAGTCGTCGTATCATGCAGGATGACGATTTAAAGAAAATTCCACGCATGCTGTTGACGGCTGCTGCGCAGCTGCCCATGGTGAAAGATTTAGTTAGCGTCGGTATTTTAAAGGCCATTGAAAAGCCAATCCTTCCTCAGGATTTACTTAAAGCATATAAAGAATTACTCAGCGATGAACCAGCGCAATTATGCGTAGATGACGATAGCCTTTCAGTGGCTAAGAAGCCAGGCGGTATTTTTCTGGATATCTTAGTCGCTGAGGATAACTCGGTAAACCAAATGGTGATTTCTGGATTACTCAAACGATTTGGGCATAAAGTGGAAATCGCAAAAAATGGACAGCAGGCCTTAGAAAAAATAGAGCATAGAGAAAAGCCATTTGATTTGATTTTAATGGATTGTGAGATGCCCGTGCTTAACGGTACTGACGCCACGGCTGAACTACGTGATTGGGAGAAGCAACAAGGGCAAGCGCGACATGTAGTCGTTGCACTGACTGCCCATGCGGTCAGTGAACAAATAGACCTTTGCCGCAACGTAGGAATGGATGCCTACCTCACAAAGCCTATCGAAATGGATAAGCTGACTCAATTACTTGAGGTCATTAAAAATAAACAACCGCCAACAAGTTTTTGGCCAGTTGTTGCCGAATAGCGAGCAATGGCGTTATTGCCGTATTCAATGATTTTATAGCAAGAAAAGAGGGGGAGAGCCCTCTTTTCTTCGCTGTAATACTTACTTTGGGTCTCGCTTGAGATAGAAAAAGAAGCTGCTTTCTTCGCTGCCTTTAACATCGCCCCAACCAATGATCAGGTCGTCGTTCACTTTTCGGAAGTAGTCCATAATGGGTTGAGTATCATAAATCAGTGATGCGGAGACAACGCCTTGGTATTTAATTTCTCGAAGACGCGCTGCGCCAAGCTTATCGAATACGCCAATTGAGCCGTCTTCCATTCTCACCAAAAGCGGTTTCACATCTTCTAATGAATTAAATTGTTTACCATACCAGTTGATAGGGTCGGGCTTTCCACCATCGAATTTACCACCGTTCCAAGTGCCAATAATGTCTTCTGCGCTTATTGGACCTAGCTGTTGGTAAAGTGGTTGCAACTGTTCCTTGCTATAGGCTTTTCCGCTAGCGATGATATCTAACCATTGTTGCTCAATCGTATCGGAAGAGGATTCAGCAAAACATTGGGCCGCAAAAGCTAACCATGTAACGGTAATAGAGCGTAGTAAAATATTCATTATTGTATCCCCTCCATATAATATGTGTGGCGGCCATATTAAAGAAATTAGGAACCAATCACCAGGCTAAAATATTCTACATGCACATAAAAAAGGCCCTTGAGAGGAAACCTCAAGAGCCTTTGATTTTCCGATCTTGTAGTATTGTTTAACGCATTCTCAAAACGACCACATCATGTTTGGTTGGATCCGTAGCGGTTCTTATTACAGCGACATCTTCGGCTGAAACACCGCTTGCTTTATGTCCCCAAGACTGGCGCATAAATGTGACAACATCAGCAATCTGTTGATCATCCAGCAAGCCTCGGAAGTAAGGCATATCGAAGGTTTCCGGGGCGCCATCGCGTACTAAACGTAGTGATCCATTGAGCGTTAAATTAATGAGAGACGAGGGGTCTGGATCCATAATGACAGGATTACCGGCAAGTGATGGCATGTCTAAACTATGCCCTGCACCATCGTAGGCATGGCAAGAGCCACAATATTCAAAATACACTTGACTACCGGTAGCGGAAAAATCAAATGCCTGAATCGCTTTGGCGGTTGCGTCGCTGTATTCCCAGGGTTGGTCGTTCTTTTCATTGACCGCTGGCAGAGACTTCAAATACACGGCCATTGCTTTTAAGTCAGCATCGGTCATGTATTGGGTGCTGTTATTAATTACCTCAACCATTGTGCCGAAGGCGGTGCCGAAACGATTTTTCCCGTCTCTCATAAATGCGACGATGTCTTCCTCGCTCCAGCGTCCTAATCCAGAATTTATATCGCCGTTAAGAGACGAAGCAGACCAATGATCTAAGGGCGCCCCGGCGAGGAACGCGGAGTCGCTTTCGTCCAGGCCTTTTTCCTGCATCATGATGCCGCGCGGCGTATGACATGCACCGCAATGGCCTAGCCCTTGAGTCAGGTATGCACCGCGATTCCACTCGTCAGATTGATTTGGATCTGGGCTGTAACGGTCATCGTCGAGCATTAATAGATTCCACACTGACAGCGGCCAGCGCATGCTTAAATGGTCTGGAATTTCATTAGGGATATTAGGTTGGTTGACAGGCTCAACTTCGTTCATGAAGTAATCATAGAGCGCCCGCATATCAGGTTCGGTAATTTTGGCGTAGGAAGGGTAGGGCATGGCGGGATATAAGTTATGGCCGTCTTTTGCTACGCCAAGCCGCATTGCATTGTCGAAATCTTCGAAGGTGTAATTGCCAATTCCTGTTTCTTTGTCTGGGGTAATGTTAGTGGTATAGATGTTGCCAAGCATTGGGACAGCCATCTTAAAGCCACCAGCGAAAGGCTCGCCACCTTCAACGGTATGACAGGCGACACAATTCCCCAGACGAGCGATGTATTCCCCATCAGACATTGAGTCTTGCGCCATTGCATCTGCAGCAGAAAGAGCGAAGCAACCGATAGCGACAAGCGAAGTAATATTTTTCATGCGCGGTCTTCCCAAGTTTTGTCATTATTATCGAATGCGCAAAGTTTAAAGAAGATCGTCACGAAGTACCACGCCTATTGCGGTGAATCTTGAGTGAATTGATAAGGAAATGCCGTGTGAGCAGTAAAGAATGTAAAGCTTTACATTACTTGATTGCCATGGTTTACAATCCTTATCATGAAATCTGAATTTACCTGTCGTGCGTGTTACACCATGCACAATTATCGGTATCCAAGCGACGGTTTCTTCCTGTGAATATCTCGCTTCCAGTAAGGATTTTCAATGGCCTCCACTACGCTCACATCGTGGGCACTTTTAGTCTGGCAAACATTGCAGGAAAAAGGTCTTAATCCTAGGTTGGCCTTCGAAAAAGCAGCCCTTGATCCAGCGAAGCTTGGCGATGGAAATGCACGTTATCCCATCACCGGCATGGTGAAGTTATGGGATGCAGGGTTGGAAATGTACGGTGATGAGACGTTCGGTATGGATGTTGGTGATCACTGGAGTGTAACCACCTACCACGCATTGGGTTATTCTTGGTTGGCCAGCAGTTCGCTGAAAGAAGCGATGCAGCGCATGGCAAGGTATGCTCGGATCGTGAATAGTTACAGTAATGTATCGCTAAAAGCTGACGGCGAAAACTATACTTTCAGTTTTAGTTCAATTGAAGTGCCCAAGTATGCGCATGACATGGCATCCGATGCTGTCAATGTGGCGGTGCTGAAAATGTCGCGTTTGCTCTGCGGTCAAGGCTTTTCACCCAAAGCTGTATTTGTTTCTCGGAAAGAATCACCGATTAAGTCAGCGCTGGAATCACTTTTTCGATGCCCCTATTATTTAGACGCGCCTATTAATCAATGGGTGATTGATCGCCATAGCATGGAAATGGGCTTGCCTACAGGTAATGAAGCCTTGGCCCATGTCAATGAGTTGCTCGCGTTGAAGTATATGTCTCAACTTGAAAAACAGTTGATTGTTCCTGCTGTGACCCAATATATCACTGAAACGCTACCATCAGGTGATGTGTCTGAAGTTGGAGCCGCTGAATCAGTTCACATGAGCGTGCGAACTTTGCAGCGTAAGCTGGTGTCGGAAGGATATCGATTTTCAGATCTTTTGGCAGAAGTTCGCCGAGACCTGGCCGATATTTATATGAAAAATTCGCAACTATCGTTAGGCGAAATTACCCACTTGCTAGGATTCTCAGAGCCTGCCAGTTTTACGCGCGCATTTAAGCGTTGGTATGGTGAAGCACCGAGTGTGTATCGTAAATCACTCGATGTTGCGCTGGAAAATTAATTAATCTGGAGTCGCGTAATGAAACGACTATCTACTTTTGCTCTAGTGGTACTGTGTATTGGTGTTGCGGGTTGTACGTCGATGCGCGTCGCGACTGATTACGATATTGCCTATTCTTTTGTCGGTAAAAAAACCTTTGCATTGGTTTCGCCTAATGAGCACGCTATGGAAAGTGACGATTTAATTAAAGCCCGTATCGAACGAGCCATTGTTCGTGAGCTTGAGGCAAAAGGGATGCAGTCTGTGGCTGAAGGTGAGGCCGACCTTATAGTAAGTTACTTGTCGACCTCTGAGCGAGAGAAGGATATTCGAACTTACCGCAATTACAATGACTACTATGGGTACCGTACTTGTTATCGTTGTTATGATCCGCGCTGGAGTGTGTTTAACACAACGACTGAAGTTAGGACAGTTGAATATATCGAAGGCGTATTGATGATCGATTTTATCGATCCCGAAACCCAGGTGCTCAAATGGCGTGGTCAAACCAAGGCAAGATTTACTCCAAGGGAAGTCAGCCGTATGAGTCCTCAGGAAAAAACGGAACTAGTCAACGAAGCCGTTGCGATTGTGTTGTCTGAGTTTCCTCCGTCCGGCGATTCCTGAGTTGTTACTACCCCGCTGATACAGTTGATTTGCAGTCGCACGCCCCTTGCTCTGATTCTTGTGTGTTTTTCAGCGGGCCTTCTTTGCTATTCTGAATACGGTTAAAAATCTCTTCGCGGTGAACGTCGATATCCTTGGGTGCTTCTATACCTAAGCGAACCTGATTCCCGCGAACCGCTAATATAGTAATTGAGACATCGTCTCCAATTAAAATCTTCTCTCCCGTTTTTCGACTTAGTACTAACATGCATCACTCCTTACCTATTGTCGATCATACTGTCTGCTGAGTACGCTAAATTTAGTTTCGTTGCGTACTAGTAGAGGTATGTTGGGGTGATCAGTCGTATTTATTTGTTGTTTTACGTCAAGCCGTTGTCTTCGACCCAACAATGTTTGGTTGAGAGTAAGTAGTGGGGGTCTGTTTGCAAGTCAGGGAGTGCGAGTATTTGGGCAGGATTAGGAGCGACAAAGGCCGCTCCGGTAGCATAGCGAGGGATTACTGTAATTTCATTTCGAAGCCGATGTTAATGCCGTCTTGGAATTCCGCGTCGCGTTTGAAGCCCTCAAATTTGGCTTCCGCTGTTTTCACGCCTACATAAATATGGGTGTTAGGGATAAGGTCAAAAGCAACATGTACTCCTAACTCGCGATATCGATCAACGTCACCAAATGACAAAACGCTCGGTGCTAAATGGCCGCGTACTTGTAAGCTGATTTCCGGGTGAAAGTACCAGCGGAATTCTCCGCCTAATGCCAGTGCACCACCGTCGACAATATCGGCGTCAATTAACATCGCTTTGCCGCCTAGGCTTCCGGATATTTCACCTTTGGCTCCGCCACTATACAAACCATAGGCGAGAGTATAACCGTCTTCGTCGCGATCTAGATCATCGTTATATTGAACGGAAATAGATTGATGGGTGTTTTGCCATGGGCCGCCGATGTCTAAAGTGCCTTCGACTGCGTGCTCGCTCAAATTAATGTCGAAGGAATTGATTTCAGCCTGACAAAAAGCGGTTGGTAGCAGGCTGCTACCAATGAGTAGAGCGGTTGCGCTAATCTTGAGTTTCATAGATAAAGTGACCCTGCGTTAAAATGATTTAAGCGCAGTATTTTATGTGAGGTGCTTGGAGAGTAAAACCCTTCATTGTTGTGAAGAAACAATACTGATTCACAGTTTATCAAGGTTGGTTTTTAATTTCGGCGGATGAAAGGGCAGTAGCCACGAGTGGCTACTGCGTTGATCGCTGTGAACTTTCGTTATTGCATGGCCCTGAGCATCCAGGCCGTTTTTTCATGGATACGCATGCGATCCGAAATTAAAGCCGTAGATGATTCATCGTTGGCCTCTTGGGTTTTCGAAAGTGCTTGCCGGCATGTCCTGACGACTTGCTCGTGACTCTTATTCAGAATCGCAATCATGTCACTGGCCGAGGGGACACCGTCGACTTCTTCGATAGAGCTAAGTTCTGCAAACGCTCGGTAGGTGCCGGGGGCTGCTACACCCAGGGTACGGATCCGCTCAGCAATATCGTCAACTGCCACGGCGAGTTCGGTGTAGTGTTCCTCGAACATCAAGTGCAGCTCTCGGAACTGCGGGCCAGATACGTTCCAGTGAAAGTTGTGAGTTTGCAGGTAGAGTGTGTAGGAGTCTGCGAGTAAGCGTTTTAGCTCATCGGCAACCTGTCGTCGGTCTGTTTCACTGATTCCAATATCCATAGTGAGCCTCCTATTGGCATGTGTGCGTTCTGTAGTAGAAGCGAATGATCAAGCTCAATTGCTTAACGACCATACTAACCTGCCATTAAAAATAGTTAAAATAGATCATTGATATCGGTGTTATAGCTATTGCTAATGGATCGACTCCTGCCAATGAAGGGATGTCGCAATGTGTCTCTATCAATAAGTCGCGGCCAAGGTTAATGAAAAGTTACGATTACTCGAGCCAGCCACCAGCAATTGCAATGGGAGTTGGGCTAGAAGGCGTCTCAACAAAGGCGACGATGGCTAGTGAGTTGGTTTTATAGCGTTGTTTGAATTTTTCATGGTTTATTGTGAATGTGCTAACACTGTTTTGCTCTTTCGATACCTCATCAACGGTGTTTTCGATGGGCTTTGATTGACTGTGTAAAACCACAAAATCATGGGAGAAGCGCTTGCCACGGTTTTCGCCACGAGTCACATTTGAGCGCACATCAAAACCCAGGACTAACACCGTTGCTTTAACGTCGGGTATTTGAAGGTTTTCAGCCGCCGTTAGCGAGAGTGTTATATGTCGCTGCGCTACATTCATCTTTAACAGCGGGCTTTGGGGCAGTTGCTTGATACTTTGTGAAACCTCGCTGCCTCGTCGCCAGCCACGGTATTCTTGTCCATTTACAATCACGCCGGGTGTGTATACCCCGGTGAATTGGTCATTCTTTGCGTAACGTCGTTGCCGATTGGCATGGCGTGATTCGGCAAAGTCGTCTTTCCAGCCTAAGTAGTCCCAATAGTCGACGTGCCACGCGATGGGGAAGTAGGTTTGCCATAATTCGGGATGATCGCGATAAGACCCTAGCCAACGCTCTGCAGGTGGGCAACTGCTGCAACCTTCGGATGTGAATAGCTCGATGGCATAGCTGTCACTGCGGCTGTGGAATACTTGGGCGGCGGTGACGGATTCGCTGAGTACTAACCCGGCAAGCAAGCTCAGTAGGGTGGCGCGCATAGTCTGTCTCCAAATTCGGATACTGCGCTATACGCGTTTAGCGGTGCGAAAGTTACCTATTTATCCTGGTGGTTTTCAGGAGCACTAACTCTGAAATTGGATCCATCCGCGAATTTTATCTGAATAAATAAAGTCTACGCCCAGTGAGCTGACATGACGCACATCGCCTGCGCTGGGTGGGTCGTAATCTTCAAGCCCCTCGAGCGCTAAGGCATTGGCCATTGCCGGTTTGCTCTGTGTCGTGGCGCTAGTTTCGTTTAGATGCAGTTCCTGTGCATTCCAGGTTTCTCCATCGCGCTCAACGGGCGATGCGCCTTGATAATCTGAGCACAGGAATACAGCCGACGTGCCTGCCATCTTCTTATAGGTCGCGCCTTGGTCTTGCATGTCGAGGCTCCTCATCGATGAAACGGTGTAAGGCAGGTATTCTACTCACGGATTCGCAGGGTGGTTTTGCGATAAATCAATTAATTGAGAGAAGCGTTTCAACGCACATGACTAGAGAGTTTGGTAAACTCGCGGTCTTGATCGATAGTGAGTCGGTCCATCCGACAACAAAGTAGGAACCTAACGTGGCTGATCGACATAGCAACAGCAAGCTTTGTAAAAGCGTTGCCGTATTTTTGATGAGCTGTTCGGTGTTCGCTACTGCCAACAATGATTTTACCTCTATACACACGGTGAACACGCCTTGCGCGACTGTGAAAGATCGGCCTTGCGTTGCGCTAGTGTTAGGTGGCGGTGGTGCTCGTGGCGGTGCGCACATTGGAGTGTTGAAAGCGATTGAAGAGCACAAGATCCCTGTCGATTTTATTTCCGGTACCAGTATTGGCGCATTTGTGGGATCACTCTACGCCACGGGCAAGAGCCCTCAAGACATAGAGGCGTTATTCGCAAACGCTGATTGGAATGCAGGGTATAAAGATAATCTCAGTCGAAGCGATATACCCATCAGGCGCAAACGCCAAATTGATAGTTTTCCTATTCAGTTAGATATTGGTTTAGGTCGGAGCGGAATCAAACTTCCCCAGGGCTTTCTGCAAGGGCAGGGGATGAAAAAACTGGTGGATAGTCTACTTGGCAAATACGCCGAGTTTTCGAGTTTCGACGCACTGCCTATCCCATTTAGAGCGGTTGCTGCGGATGCTGAAACAGGGCAGGCGGTCATCCTCGACGCTGGTGATCTTTCTATAGCGGTTCAAAGTTCGATGTCGCTGCCCGGTATTGTTCGACCAACAGAACGTGGAGGTCGTCTATTGATTGATGGTGGCGTCGCCAATAATTTACCAATCGATGTCGCTAAGAATCTAGGCGCCGATATTGTGATTGCCGTGGATATTGGAGCGCCTCTGTATGAGCGGGATCAACTTGCGTCCGGAATTACTATTCTGCGCCAGTTAACGGGATTTTTGACACATGGCAATGTGGAATATCAAAAATCGTTATTGTCTGAAAGCGACATCATTATTGAGCCGGTGTTAAACGATGTGGGCATGTTGGAGTTTGGCGAAGTTGTCACCGTCGTCCAGCAAGGTAAGGATGCTGCGCAGCAGGCGTTAGCGGGAAGTGATTTACTGGCGCGTCTGGGTGATACAGTTGACTACGGCGCACAGCCGCGAGCGCGGCTTGATCCGCTCGCCGGTGAGCGAGTGATTAAGCGCATCGATTTAAAAAATGATACACGCCTGTCTGATGAATACCTGTTGCGCAAATTGGGTTTGCGCGGACAAACGGAACTAACGCAACGGGATATTCAAGATGGCGTCGATCAGCTCATTGGTCAGGGAACTATCGCCCGTGTGTCTACATCGTTGGCGTCCGAGGTTGATGGCGAAGTGTTGAAGATTGATGTTGACGAAAAAGAATGGGGGCCAGGCTACTTTGACCTAAAGTTTACATTCGAGGACGATTTCAGCACATTCAGCCGCTACCAGTTTGGCGGGTCTTACCGTCTTACCAATATTTCTGAAAACGGCGCGGAATGGTTCTCGGCGGTTGAGCTAGGGACAGAGAAATATTTTCTAACGGAAATATACTGGCCGTTAGGTAATAGTGACTTTTTCGCTAATGCCATCGCCAACTATGAAAATCAGGTGTCTGCCTATACCGATGAAGAGGGCGAATCACTTGGTGAGATTCGCAGCGTCGAAAAAGAATCAAAACTTGGGCTGGGCTGGAACCCTCGGAATCGACTCGACTTTTTGCTGGGCGCATCGCATTTAAATGCCGAAGTGGAAGTCCCCAAGGTTTTACAAACCGACGTGGGGTTTAGTAAGTTTTCACTGAGGGAAACGGGCGGCTTTATCGATATTAATTTTGATAGCTTTAATGATGCTAGCTTTCCAACACGGGGATGGAAGCTGGCGGCAGAATTAAAGCGAGCGCGAACGGATTTACTGGATGTAGAGCAAACGACGACGCGATTTGATGCCGAATATAATGGGGTGATATCGTCAGGTCGTCATAATCTGCGCACCCTCGTGCGAGCGCAAAGTTTTGTCACTGAAGATGATGTCACCACACTTGGGAGTTTTGAGCTTGGAGGGTTTCTCAACCTGTCGGGTATTCCCAAAGATGCACTCAGCGGAAACCATGTACGGTTCTTTAGTTGGGTCTATACCTACGAAGTCGCACAAAATGATTTTGGCGCGATCAGTTTGCCCCTCTATCTCGGAGCATCAATCGAAGCGGGAAACGTTTGGGCGCGTCGTGAGGATATTGAGTATTCGAACTTACGCGAGAGCGGAAGTATTTTTGTGGGTTGGGATAGTCCCCTTGGCCCGGCCTATTTGGCTTATGGTCAGTCAGATAAAAAAGAACGATCCTTTTACTTGTATTTAGGTGTTGTGTTTTAAGTTTGCTGAAGAGCGATGTGCGTTTCTTCGGCCAGTTAAGTCACTGTCAATTCATTATTCCTGGTAGTTAATGTGTTAGTAGAAAAAATCAATAGCCGTGCCGATGGTATCGTGTTGTACGGTTTGGTTCCCCCTAAACAGGGAACGGAAGCCGCTTTAGTGAAAGAAATTGCCGACCGCCAGGTGGCAAGATTAAAAGATCTCAATATTGATGGGCTTGTACTCTATGATATTCAGGACGAAGCGTCGCGAACGAGCGAGGAGCGGCCCTTTCCTTTTATGGAGACAATCGACTCATTCGAATACAGTCGTCGTTATATGGGCAACCTTTCTGTACCCAAAATTGTGTATCGAGCCGTAGGGCGATACTCGCAACCCGAGCTATCAGAATTTCTTGGCCAACTAGACCCCAGTCGGGATTTAACCGTCTTTGTCGGTGCGGCCTCCTCGGGGCAGCAAGTGTCAATGTCGGTGAGTGATGCCTATTCTCTTAAGAATTCCGAAAGCCCTGATACGCTGTTGGGCGGGGTTGTGATTCCAGAAAGGCACAAAGTGAAAGGTGATGAGCATTTGCGCGTCTTCAACAAAATCGATAAAGGGTGTCGCTTTTTTGTTTCTCAGGGTGTCTATGACGTCAATGCATCGAAAGATTTCTTGTCGGATTATTACTACTACGCCAAAGAGCATAATAAGCCACTCGTGCCGATTATTTTTACCTTTACGCCTTGTGGTTCAACCAAAACCTTACAGTTTATGGAATGGTTGGGTATCGCTATTCCTCGTTGGCTTAAAAATGATTTATTGCATTCAGATGATATCTTGCAAAAATCAGTAGATAGTTGCGAACACAATTGGCGGGAACTCAAAGACTTCGCGCAAGCGAAAGGTATTCCTATCGGCTGCAATATAGAGAGTGTTGCGGTGCGAAAAGTCGAAGTTGAGGCCTCAATTGAGCTTCTAAGGCGTGTTACTCAGTAAGTTTCCCCTTTGAGTTGTTGCGCCGCAGCCATTTAGCCATTTCCACTAACAATGCTTAGGTCGAAAAGGAGATCGTCATGACCAGCACCACAGCGCACCAACATGAACACATGCAAACTGCAAATGCCGGCGAGAGACTTCATTCTCTTGATGCCGTGCGCGCAATCGCCTTGCTGTTGGGTATCTTTATACACGGTACGATGCTGTTTCTGTATCAAGATGTGTCGGCGTCGGATCTGGTGCCGGACAATCATTACAGCGATACGCTTTTTGCATTGATGTTTGAAATTCATGTGTTTCGCATGTCAGTGTTTTTTTTGCTGGCAGGCTTTTTTGCTCACTTGGTTTTTCATCGGCGCGGTGCTAAATATCTGGCGAAAGATAGAGCAAAACGGATTTTATTGCCTCTCATTGTCTTTTGGCTTATTACATTTCCTTTAACAGCCGCAGCGTTGTTTTGGGCCTATTTTAAAATGTATGGCAGTCTCGACAACCTTCCCGAATTTTCTAACTCTGACACCGAATCACTGAGCTTAATGCATTTATGGTTTTTATACGTGCTGCTTGGGTGCTATCTGTTCGCATTTATGCTTCGAGCGCTCTATAAGCAAATTGACAAGCAAGGGCGCATTAGCCTGTTTATTGATGCGTGTCTCCACAGATTAATGAAAACGCCCGTCGGGGCATGGGTGCTTTCGATCCCGGTGTGTTTGATTTTATTGAGTATTCCAGAATGGCAAGCGGCAGGTGGTGTTGTGACACCGATGGTCAACCTCGACGTGCATTGGTCGACCTGGCTTATCTATTTTTATTTGTTTGTCATTGGTTGGGTTCTTGATCGTCAGCGCCATAAAATTGCAACACTATTCTCTCATTGGCAGCTAAATATGATAGTAGGGACTGGGCTGAGTCTCGCAGCGCTTTACATTATATGGCCTTATCGGGGAGATATCGCCCATGTATTAGCGCCAGATGTTAATGTTATCTACGCCGTGATTTATGGTAGTGCGCTAATGATGTTGACCTTTGGTACCATCGGCATGGGGGTGAGGTTTTTTACTCGAGAAAGCCCATTCATGCGTTTTTTGGCCGATGGTTCTTACTGGGTTTACCTTATGCACATGCCGCTCATCGCCTTTTGGCAAGCACTATTTATCCTATGGCCTGTCCACTGGGCTATTAAGTACAGCCTATGTGTCGTGTTAACGGCGGTGCCATTGTACTATCTATATAACGGGTTTGTTCGCACAACATGGGTTGGTGTAATGCTGAACGGTAAGCGAATGGCGAGGGGCTTTGGTGTGAATGCAGAAAAAAAGGTATCGCAGACGGCTTAAATAAGGCGCTAGGGGAAAATGGAGAAATATCAATTAGCACAAATGAATATCGCTCAAGCAAAGGCGTCGCTTGACAGCGAAATAATGAAAGACTTCGTTGCACGAATTGAAGAAATTAATCATTTAGCGGAAACATCCCCAGGGTTCGTTTGGCGCTTTGATCCCGATCCAAGTGACGATACGAATGTTCGTGTCTTCAATAATTCATCTCTGGTTGTGAATATGAGTGTCTGGGAAGATATTGAATCGCTAAAGCACTATGTCTACCGAACCGCTCATATTGAACTCATACAAGATCGGGATACATGGTTTAACAACATTCAATCAGCACACCAAGTGCTCTGGTGGGTGACCGAGGGCTGCGTGCCAACTCCGGAAGAAGGTAAGGCACGTATGGATCACTTAACTAGCTGCGGACCGTCTCCCTATGCGTTTACGTTCTCGAAGCCTTTTTCCGCTGAAAAGCACGCCTGACTTCAAGCTGCAAGTGATATGTGAGTAGATGAATGCATTCTCAGTTTAAATTTTTCATTATTTGGTTTGTATCGCTCTTGTGCGCAATCGGTTTCCTGGTCGCAACGGAACGTGAGATTGCGAAGATTATATTATTACTCTTGTTGGTTATTTTAGGTGCAGTCATGATGGTAACCACGATCAGGGACGTCACGCTGTCTAATGCCAGTAAACAATGGCCAACCACGCATTTTGACGTGGTGAGTTCTCAAATTATGCGAGCCACTGGTAGCAGTGGTGGAAACTATCACGCTTATCTAGAATTAGGTTACCAGGTAGAGGGGCAGGCCTATCGTTTGGACTGCAACAATTTTAACATTCCAATCCACAACAGTGTCGAAGACGCTGAAGACTATATTCGGAAAGTCGCCGCTGGCGAGTTTGGGAAAGACGTACACTATAACCCCGAGAACCCAAGCTTGGCATTTGTTAAACCAGGCATTAAACCTCAGCATGTCTTCGCAATCATTATTGCTCTTGGCCTAATTGGAGTGCCTATTACAATAATGTTTTTACAATAGTTGTTGTGTAATAGTGCTGGGGGTTTTTATTGCCTATTCCGATGGCAAGCGGTTGAGTAACACAGAGAAACCGGAGGCTTGCTCGCTGTGAGGTGACACGCTATCTACTCGTATAACAACCTCAAATGCATACGATAAGCTTGTACTTGCTTTATCAGCGCGTCATTGTCGCCATACAGTCGAGCTAATATAATCCCGCCTTCTAATGTTGAGGTAAACATATCCGCTAAGGTATCGATGTCCGTTTCCAGCTTGGGGGAATACTTTTCTTCAATTTGTTGCAAGCGGCCCACCATCATTGCTCGCCATTCAAGAATGCCGTCTCGCATTCGGTTATATATCTCTTCATCGATTTGCTGGGTTTCATAGACAAAAGCGGCGACGAGGCAACCGGGGTGAATAGTGGTCATGCCGGCGACCATTTCCGCCATTAAATTGAGGAAAATAAGTGTTTGTTGTAGAGGGTCTTCACTGAGCGAATCAGCTCGCTCGTTAAACTCGTGGAAGACTTGGTTGTCCAGCGCGATATATCGCTCGACCAGTGCGCGAGCGAGTTCCATCTTGCCATTGAAGTGATAGAAAAAACCGCCTTTCGTGATTGCTGATTTATCCAATATTTCATCAATGGTGGTCCCGGCAAAACCTTTCTGAAGAATTATTCCCTCGGCTGTGCTGAGTATGCGTTCGCGGCTGCTATTCGCTCTGGTGGCCACTGTCCCTCTCCAAATTCAATAAAAGACGATAGTGATAAAGCCAATGGTGGGTCGTTAACTATACCGGCGGTCTAGTTAACAACTGCGATCTCACTTGTATCTGCCTGAGATAGACGGAAAGTTGGCTAACTATCTGAAAATTAAAATAAATTACAGGTAAAAAAGTTCGTACTTTTAGTTCACTAGTTTACATAGAGGGCAAATCATACACTGCTCCCCGCTTGAGAGCAGCCCGCAAGGGCGATTTAAAACGACTTTTCAATGTAAACATAATGGAGGATTTGACTATGCCGATCTCAGAGTTGCCTAGTCCTATGGAGATATTGCTCGACCCGCTAACGTTCATCGCTGCCGGTATTTATCTGGCGCTGATCGCCTGGGAAGCGCTATGCCCTGCACGCAAACTACCGGCAGTATCTTTGTGGAAAACAAAGGGCTTGTTGTTTTTTGTGATCAATCTATTGGTCTCAACTTATTTGCCGTTGATGTGGGATGGCTATTTAGCTTCTTACCAATTATTTGATCTCACTGGGGCTAATTTTGCAGTGCAGGTCGCGGTTGGTTTCTTAACCTACGAGCTGGTGCTGTATATCTGGCATCGTTCGCTGCATTCATCAGACTTCCTTTGGCAGCACCTCCACCAAATGCATCACAGCGCTGAGCGGTTAGATAGCTTTGGTGCATTTTGGTTGAGCCCAATTGATCTCATTGGTTTTAGCATGGTTGGTAGTGTTGCGTTGGTTCTGGGCGTCGGTATCAGTGCAGACGCTGCAACCATTGTAATAGTGGCAACATTTTTCTTCGCGATTTTCCAGCACCTCAATATACGTACCCCGCGATGGTTAGGTTATTTCGTGCAGCGGCCAGAAAGCCATAGCCATCACCATGGTCGTGGTGTGCATCGTAACAACTACGCCGATGTGCCTTGGTTCGATATGTTGTTTGGCACCTTTGTGAATCCCAAAGAGCATCAAGACAACGGATTTTATCAGGGAGCTAGCACTCGCGTATGGGAGATGTTGATGGGGCGTGATGTAACCAAACCGCCATATGAACAAGACTTATTGCCATTAAAAGAAGCTATTTAAAAGGAATAAACACAATGAAATATCGTAATGAACTACCGCAGCTGGGCGACAAAGTATTCTTAACCGACGGCGGGTTAGAAACGACGTTGGTCTTTCTTGAGAATATTGAGTTACCTTTGTTTGCCGCCTTCGACCAACTATCAATTGATGAAGGGCGTGAAAGGCTGAATCGCTATTTTGAAGACTATATCGCTCTTGCGGCAAAGCATGATCGAGGTTTTGTCCTAGAGAGCGTCACCTGGCGAGCAAGCCAAGATTGGGGTGATCGCTTGGGCTACAACCCGATTGAGCTATCGGATATCAACCGCGAAGCGATTAACATGTTGGCGGCACTACGCGACCAATATGAAACTCAAGAAACGCCACTCGTTATTAGTGGTTGCGTCGGCCCAAGAGGCGACGGATATGTTGCAGATAATCGCATGAGTGTCATTGAGGCGCGTGATTATCATGCACCACAGATTAATACGTTTGCGGACTCACCTGCTGACATGGTGTCGGCCATGACCATTAATTATGTGGAGGAAGCCATCGGTATAACCTTGGCGGCAAAAAATGCCAACATACCCGTGGTTATATCGTTTACGACCGAAACGGATGGTCGTATTCCTTCTGGTGAAACTTTGCAGGACGCAATTACTCGTGTTGATCAGGAAACCAATAACGGCCCTGTCTACTACATGATTAATTGTGCGCACCCCGATCACTTTCGTGAACAACTTATACCGGGTGCGGCGTGGGCTAACCGAATACGTGCTATACGGGCCAACGCCAGCCGTAAAAGTCATGCGGAGTTAGATGAATCTGAAACGCTTGATCGTGGCAACCCTCACGAGTTTGGGCAGCTGTACCGTGAGTTGCGTGAAAGCTTTCCGCAGTTAACCGTATTAGGCGGTTGCTGCGGGACAGATAAAGAACATATTGAAAGTGTGCATCAGCACTGCTGCGACTAGGGTTTTACTCGGCATTGTTTCGTATGTGGTAAAGCCTGCTAGACAAGGACGCTAGCAGGCCTTATCTCTCGCTAAAAATGATCCAGCAAGACGGTTAGGGTGATATTGTTTCTTGCACGTTCGCCCTCAAACCCTTGATAGCGCTGAACCTCAAACTGATACCTGTAACCGCGTTTAGGGAGCCAGGCTAGCCCCAACTTTATGGTGGCATTATGCGGGTCGTCGATGACATCGTTCATATTGTTTTTAAACTCATAGTCGTACATCAACTCAATAAAGGGGTTCCACTGGTTCTGTTCGCCGCGGACCCACGATAAATGTGCCCCTGTACGTAGAAAGCCTAAGCGCTCGGTGGCACCAAATGGTTCTACAACCGGTTGATCGAGGCTGTTGATTTGATCTTCGTAGTCATTTTGAAGGTAATAAATACCGCTTCGCCATCGTAACCGAGTATTGTCGATAAAAAAGTTATCTAAACTAAACCGGCCAATAATATCGCCATTAAAATACGTGCGTGTATAGTCTACGGGTTGCGTGACAAGAATAGGGCCGCTCATCGAAGGCCGGTAGCTTTCGCTATCGCCTTGCCACTTCGCGCGCTCTAATTTGAGAGAATAAGCCCAAGTGCTTCCTAGCACCTCGCCGAATTGGACGCGCGCTCCAATGTTATCGCCAACACGTTCGCCGTCGACGAATAAAATGTCCGCACGATTTTTGTCGTAAAAACCATGCAGTGCAAAGTATCCCGCTCGGTGACTGAAAATATTTGCTTGCCACACCAATCCAATATCAAGGTGATCGCTGGTGACATCGAGATCGTCACCGTCCCTTACTGCACGACGCACCATACCCTCTAACGCGGTATGCCGACCAAATTGTGGTGTAATCGCTGTCATTGTACCGAGTTGTGCAACAATACCGTCAAAATCGGATTCGTATGTGAATGGCGCAGGTGTGCCAGGAAGCGCGCTTTGTTGAGCAAGGTGGATGCGTTGCTGCTGTTTGCTAATCCGATAGGTTGCGGTGCGATTGGCCAGCTCGCCCAAGTCGCTGAAGTTTGCCAGGGAACGTCTCAGCCCGTGTGCGCCGAGTTGTCCGTACCATTGTCCATAAGTGAGGTCACTTTCTGATGGGGTTGTGCAAAAAGCACTATGAGAAAACAGTGCGAGACAAAAGGATGACGCTATGCCTAAAGATGCCTTTATTATCATGGTTGTAAGCTCTAAATTTCACGCTAGTAGTCAGTGTACTAAATCGAAGAGTTAATCGACGATTGTTGCATGTTATACAGTTCAGTTATAGAGACTCTTTAAGCGAAATCCAAGCGCTAAGGGCTTAATTTGAGGTTAGGTTTTTTAAATTGACAGGATTGCCGCTGGTCGAATAAAGCGTAACGTTACACGGGCAATGTGCAGTGAGCTGACTAAACATAAAGAGAGGTTTGACGTTAGGATGGTTTACCGGCGGCGTATTGAATATACGCTGTGGTTCTATTGCGACCCTGGTTTTTTGACTGATAGAGTGCTTTGTCGGCATTAATTAAAAGATCGTCAGCCGTGGCTATGTCAGGTGTCATGTGGGCGAGGCCAATACTGCACGTAACATGGTCGATATTCGGTGATCGCTCCAGGCTCATATCCTCAACGCTCTCACGGATTTTGTGTAACACCGGTAAAGCATCCTGCTGATCCATTTCGGGAAATATAACACAAAACTCGTCTCCACCCAGACGAGCGACGATATCGGAATGTCTAACGCAACGTTTTAGAGATTCGGCAATCTTGATGATGACTTGATCCCCAGCGTTATGGCCCAGAGTATCATTGACGACTTTAAAAAAATCGATGTCAATCATCGCGATGGTGAGGCTGTGATGGTAGCGTGTGGCACGAGAGAATTCTTCATTTAAACGTTTGGCAAATTTACGACGATTGTAAAGGCCTGTCAGCGGGTCTTCCGATGCCTGTTTTTCAAGCTGGTGTCTGGCTTGTTGTAATTGGTTAAGAGTTTTTTGGTCCTCTTTTCGTAATTCCAATAGCTCTAGTTTTGCTTTTCCCATTTCTCCAATAATTTGAGCCAAGTTAACTAAAAAAGCCATAATTTTTTTTATATCTTGCTCGCGGAAGGTGGGTACCTTTTGCAGTGCGTCGACATACGGAATTAAATCAAAACCCAGTTCTTTGCCCTGTTTAATAAAACGATTTTGATCTGGTGGTTCAAAAAAGAATTGGCCGGTAAAAAAATTGGCAACATGTTCACCATCGATAATGACAGGGACCGCCACATCGACCAAGCCATTTTTACAACAGTACACATTGTATTGCTGGCCTTCAGATAATTGCTCTGCGAGAACGGTATCGCTTTCGGTGCAGCGTTTGGATGACACAGGATGAACGCGATGAAACTGAGTGCAAATGTCCTGCCAGCCAGATTTAACATGAACATTGCCCTCAAGGTCGAGCAATGCCGTTACGACTCCATTGGTCTGTGTATAGCTCTCGCATAACTTGGTTAAGCGTGGAATATCAAAAATATCTGTGAAGGCATAGTTCATCGGGCAACCGTTCGTAGCCAACGGGCAAGAGGCCGAAACATAGCGGCACTATAATAATCCTTGCTTCATTTAGGGGTGCTGTCAAGGCAGGCCCTCTATCAAGGTTCTATAACGCAGTGTCCTTGCTAGAGGCCTTGGCTATAAAGGCGCTAGGAGCGTCATCTCGGTGCCCAATATCGACTATATAACACGATCTATGCATGCGAATGGCATGGGTAGGCTTAAAGGACATCTCCGGAGTCACCAGCGAATATGCTTGTTTTCACTAAGCCTGTTCTACGCCATATACCTGCGCTAGTTGTTCAATCAAACCCGCCTGAACGGGTGCCGTTGCATCATTAATGGCGGCTACACCCATATCGTCACCAACTTGCGTGCGGATTGGTCGAGGGCCTTCCATCTCGATCAAATCACAAATTCGATCGGCAACATTTTGTGCATCGTTGTCAGCATTACCTTGTTCAAATAAGTCTGTGAACATGCCGAGTAATTTTTCTCGACCATTTGCGTGTGGTCCATATTGTTCAATCGTGCTATCAATGGAAGGGCTAGGAGGGTTATTCACTAGTTCTGTTGCATGTCCGCTGGGTTCGACTAAAACAGATTGAATATTAAAGGGAGCTAGTTCGTAATTGAGGCTTTCTGAGTAGGCTTCCATGGCCCATTTCGACGCGCAATAAATGCCGAAGTAAGGTATAGCCAGTCGACCAGCAGCAGAGCTAATATTAATGATAAGCCCGGATTTATTATTTCTCATACTCGGTAATACGGCTTGGCTCGTGGCGGCTAGGCCAAACATATTGACATCAAACAGTTCTTTGGTCTGTTCAATTGAAAATGCTTCGGTGACCCCAACTGGCATAATACCCGCGTTGTTTACCAACACGTCGATGGGTCCGTTTTCTTCAATAGTGGTTACTGCACTGGTAATACTGGTTTTTGACGTTACATCGAGTTCAACCACGCCGAGGTTAACGTTTGATTGTGTGGCCCACTGTTTCAAACGTTGAGCTCGCTCAGCATTGCGACCTTTCACATCACGCATGGTGGCGTAAACTGTGTGACCTTTTGTGGCGAGTAACTTAGCCGTTAACTCGCCGATGCCCCGGCTCGCACCGGTTACGATAACGGATTTTGGGTGTGACGTTTTCATATGCGGTTCCTGTTATTTAGATGAGGGCGTGAATACAGATTTAATAAAGAGGGTGAGTGGTGTTTTATCCCCAGTTGCTTTCATGCGAGTCAAAGCGCCGCTCCATGCGTTAAGTAGCCAATCTGCGGCTTCTTTGGGTTTTAGGTGGGCAAGCCCAATGTCCGCTAGGTCGGCTTCGCCAAGGCAGTTGGCAAGCGCTGTCGATAGCGCCTGCCAATTACTATTGAGTTCGTTTTGAAACGCGGGGTATTCATCAGCAAGTTCCGTAGTCAAATTACACATGAGGCAACCTTCAGCGTATTCTCTCTGCTCCATTTGCTTTAATGCGTTAGAGAAAAACGTTTTCAATCGTTTTAAAGGCGCTTGTTTCCCATTTGTTAGAACCGCTTTCGCGAACGCTACTTGCTGATCGGAGTAGCGACGCGCGACAGCAACTCCGAAAGATTCCTTATTATCGAAGTAGTGATAAAACGACCCTTTCGCGACCCCTGCATGTTTCAGTACATCGTTAATGCCGGTTTCTGCGAAGCTGTGTTGCCGAAACAATTGCTCACCGACGTCGAGTAGCTTGTCGCGAGCGGCATCGTATGCGTCTTGATTGCGTGTTCTAGCCATGGATATCTCCTTGTTAGTATTTATAATAGACCGGTCTGTTATTAATGATCAATAACGATTTTGTAATGTGTAAGTATTATGTGATTTTTGGGAGAACCCCTCTTGTCCAGAGGCGCAGATATTGTTCTATATACCCCATTACAAGCCGTCGAGTAACGCAGCAAGCAAGGGATAAACGCTGAGGCCTGTTTGAGCGAAGCGAGTTGCCGAAGCTTCCCTTGCTTGTGAGTAACGCAGAGAAGCCGAAGGCCGGCTTGTTGGGTGGGCTTTTCTTGGTTACTTCTTTTGACCAAACAAAAGAAGTAACTCGCCGAAAGGCGAAACTTTTAAATAATCCATATATTCTCGCGTCGAGAAAAAGACAGATAAATCAACACCATTTAAAAAAACGAGGGGAGCAACTGGGACCATGGCGATAGCCCAGCTCCCCTCCAAGAAATATCACGCGCCATGCACGCTTGCATCAAACTGAGTGACTTTGGGAAAATCGTGTTCAGGATTAGCTATATGTCGAATGTAATTCAGGCTGGTATAGATGCCGACAACGCCAACGACTTCTAACAGTGCTTTCTCACTAAAGCCTTGCTCTCGGATAGCGATCAACGTTTGTTGTGAAACGCGACCTCTATTTCTAACTAGCTCGTTGGTGTAGTTGAGGAGCGATTGATCGCGAGCGCTTTGCGCACGAGCTGACATAGCGTCGATTAAATCGTTTTCCGTAAGCCCGTACATTTTGCCTACTTGCATATGAACATTGACGCAATAATCACAGTGATTCAACGCCGACGTCAGCATGGCAACTAATTCAATTTCTCCCTTAGTAAGTTCCATGTCATTTGACAGCTCTTTGTTGTATGCAAGTATGCCTTTGAGTGTGTTGGGAGCATTGGCTGTTACTTTACACAGGTTTATTGCGTTACCAAACTGCGATTTAGCTTCATTTAGCGCGGCGAGCGCTTCGCCTGTCGCAACTTCTGGGTGGACTGGATTAAACATTCGGATCACTCCATTTGTGGTAAGTGGGTAGAGCCGTTGATACTATGTGAGCGATTACCAAAAATATAGTACGCACCTTTTAGTAACTATAAGATAGTAACCATAAAATTCTGGAGCCTGCATGTATCAACTGCCAAAAGACCACGCTAAAGCTGAGCCGAATGTGTTTAATGCAAAATGCCCTGCACGGGGACTACTCTCTTTTCTTGCCGGTAAATGGCATCTTCTGGTCATTGATGCGCTGGCCAAAAAGCGCTGGAGAAATGGTGAGCTACTGCGAAAAATTGACGGCATCTCGCAGAAAATGCTTACCCAAACGTTGCGTGAACTAGAGGATATGAACTTGGTACTTCGGGTGGACATGGGAACTGTTCCACCGCATGTTGAGTATGAACTAACAGCACTGGGGCAAGATCTACGAAAAAAGATTTGTTCGTTAGATCGTTGGATAGAGAACAATATGTTTGAACTCATAAAGAACAATGCCTCTGTTCCCCTGGATTACATCTAGCATGAACTCGCATCATGTTTAACAACAAAGCGAATACGCTTGTCATATTCGATGAGTTATAGTCGCCTAGCGTACTAAAACCCATAACCTTCTTTACATAAGAAACGCTAGATATATTGGCATTTTCCGGTCATTCTTAGCGTGCATCGCCATTCGCTTTCCTAGTTCGTACCAAATGATTGTGGGGCATACTTAAAATGAATAATAAAAAAATACTTCGGCCGCTAACGATTTTTGTCTCTTCTGCAATGAGTTTTTTACTGTCTATTGTAGTCAATGGGCAAACGGCGGTAGCGCTTCCCCATGTGTCGCCTCCATTAGTAGTGACCGAAACATCTAGACCGTACCTTGATGCGAGTGAATATTTGCGGTCGGTAGATTATGTTGAGGAAGAATTTTTTCTATCCGGAATGGCAAACGTGTATGACTGGGCGGGGGAGGGGCAGCAAGTCAAAGTTGTTGCTGGCCCAACGGATTACACCACCAGAATTTTAGTCCGTCGTCCGAAAGACCCGAGCCGTTTCAGTGGCAACGTAGAAGTCCTGATATTGAATGCAAGCGGCGGCGTGGATTTAGGTGGGCCGATTGATGTTGAGCGAATGGTTGCGCAGGGGGATGCATGGGTGGGCATTACCAGCAAAGCGATCAGCGCGCGTGCCTTACAAACCTTCGATAGCGAGCGTTACTCGTCGCTAAACTGGAACACCCCATTCGAACTGTCAGACCGATGCGATAAACCTTCCATTATTCCGACCTACATGACAGGCGATGGCTTCATGTATCGAACCATGGATGCGATTGGCCTCGTGCCAGCATCGTCGTTTACTGAGACGGAAGATGGCCTCATTTGGGATATGCTGGCCCAGTTGGCACTCTTATTAAAAAGTGAATCGCGCACAAAAATTTTGCCCGATTTTCAAGAGCCAACACTCTATATGGTTGGGTTATCGCAATCCTCAATCTATCTTCGAACCTGGCTTGTCGCGTTTCATGATCAGTACCGTACACCAAAGGGTGAACCACTTTATGACGGCTATCTTGGTGTGATTGGCCCGGCGTTAGTTCGTTTGAATCAATGCTCCGATGACGTGGCGCTCGAAGATCCTCGCCAATTAATCAATACATTGGAAGTCCCATTTATTTCACTTTATTCCGAAGGCGAAATGTGGCTGGGGATGCACACCCGTCAACCGGATGCATTCAGTGAAACCGGCGGCCGTGTAACCTACGAAGTAACGGGCGGGTCGCATATACCTGGAGAAATACCTGGCAAAGACGTGATTCGTCTCGGTCAAGAAACAACGGGTGAGGCTATAGATGCGGGCGCGGTTATGCGTTGGGTGACAAACTGGATGCGTGACGGCGACGAACCCAACGACCTCATCTGGACACCACTCCTGCGTGGTGCCTACCACAACCTACAACGCTGGGTACGGGAAGACATTCGCCCGCCAACCGTCGAAGGTATTCAATACAGCGCAACGTTTGAAATCGAACGCGACGAAAACGGCAACGCCAAAGGCGGCATACAAATGCCTTACATCAGCGTACCTACCGCCGCCCACCGAGGTTATTTGAGCGCTGGCGGACTAGGCGGCATCATGGGCGCAAAAGCGCCGTTCTCTGAAGCAACACTCAAGGCACTTTATCACGACCAAAAAATGTATAGTGAACAATTTAACGCCGCGACCGACAAGCTGCTTAAAGGACAATGGATTTCAGAAGACGACGCCGAACTAATGAAGCAAAGCATATCTGAACGTGAGGTGGATTAACTCCACCTCGGCTACTTCTCTCCGCTGCTCCGTTACTCGACTGCTTGAAAGGGGAGATTGCAAGTTGGGTGGGGCTTGATGCATGTTGGTGGTGCAAATAGACTAGAGCGCTCATCAACTAAGAGAATTGGCGGTGATGCAGTTTTTATTGTTGGTATGATTGTTCTGTAGGGCTAGCCTAAAATGCTTTGTATCATTCCCTTAACACCGCGGTTCCGTTTGAACATCCAATTGTGAGCGTCTTCAAGTAGGCCGCGGGGTATATTGCTGGCGGGAACGCCTTTGCGTATATAGAGTTGATTATCTCCTGAATCACCTTCGCGGTGATCAGCGCAGGAAAGATCCAGCACTCGGTATTTGTTGGCAATGGTTCCGTGAGAATTAATGATAGGGATCACCGATGCGCGCAGGCGGCGCTCGTAATCCTGGGAAAAGATAATTCCCTTTTGATCATCACTCAGCTCCACTAATGTGCCTGTAGGATATATTCCAATCGCCTTAATGAACTCTTCGACAAGACTCGCATCAAAAAATTTTCCCTTGTAGCGGTTGAGATAAACAACGGCACTTGAGGGCGATACAGCATGGCTTATATCGTAAGGCGAGATCATCAATTCATAAGTCTCGATAAGCCCTGCAACTTGTGACAGAAACGGTATTTCATTCACCGTTTTATTAAGAGGAAATCCACTGCCATCAATGCGCTCGCAATAGTTTTCAATGGTATTGATCACGCCGTCAGTGCTGAAGCGAATCTGTTGTAGTTGATATAACGTTTCATGGAGGTGACATTGATACTCAAGACGCGCTTTTGAAGGATGATACCCCTCTAGCACTTGTTTCGATAAAGTGCTTTTACCAATACCCGTGAATAGCAACGCTGAACTCAGGTGAGTCAACGAATAATGGTTTAACCCTAACTGCCGACCCACAATCCCACCCCAAATGGCGAGCCGAATAATATGTGTATAGATGGGTTCGCGGGTATCTCGAATCCGGCATAGCCAAGCAAAGGCATCGGGGTTTCGTATAATGCTGTCAACAACCTGCGATGTACTGTCTACTAATTTCTCTATGTCGGAAGTGTGGCAGTGAATAATATTGGTACATACGTTGTGAATTTGCTTTTCTAGGCCATCGAAAAGCTTGGCTGAGCGAACTATTTCTCGCTTCATTGAAGATTGAATTGCATATTGTTCAACGCAATGCTTTTTTTTCCAGTTATAGGCAATCGAATAGTCTGCAAAATTCGCTGCGATTTTTGCCTTTGTTTTTATTCCCGACTTTGGCGGAAAAGAATTATTTTTGTGTAACTCGCCGCGAGACCTCTCCTCGTCAATCCAAACGCGTTGACAATATTGTGATAGTTTTTCAATGTCAGCCACCGACTTAATCAACAAACCTTGCAGTGGAAAATCAGTTTGTTCCCACGGTACATCCAACCGTGAAACGTACATTCCAAGCTTCAAATGGTTGACGGGTAATCCTTTATAGAACGGTAGTTTCATATTGTCGCACTAGCTCAATGAAATCTAAAAGGTCGGATAGAAGGGCGGCTGCATCGTAGGTAAAGGGATAACAACGCGGGGTCAAAATTCCAATGCGAAATCAAGACAGGAGAAAAGCACGGAGAGCTTCGTGTCCAATCTGGCGATCCCGCTGTCATAGCTATACATAAGCCTTAGACCGGTAATTTTGCGTGCTGCCCTTTCGGATCAGCTTGCCCTTATCAGATTAACTATATTCCGATTAAAACTAACACATATCTGAAAAATGTGAAGTGCTACTCACTAGCGGTGGGCAAATGCTACCGCGCAATAAATATTTATAGAGCGACCAAAATATTACGGTGAATCAATAAGTTATTTTGTTGAACGCGAGAAGGGGTGAGATTTTTACAATCCAAGGTTATAACAACGCGGGGCTTATGGAGAACTAATCGAACAAATTGAATAGGTAAAGTTTTGGGGTTTCGCTCGGTTTATTGATTTGGCGCTCTATTCATCTTGTGTGGCGTGCTTGCGCAGAGTGTATCCGATACACAGCTCTAAACTATTCGAATGGTATTTTTTAAATTTTTCGTCTTTAAGACGAGTTCCTATGCATCCATGCATTCGCGGCATTCGAACATCCCTGTACATCAAACGACACCCCTCTAGTCGGCCTTGGGCTTCTCTGCGTTACTCACAAGCAAGAGACGCTTGAGGCTTTTTATTTCTGGTCGCCGTTGGCTCGGTCGCTTCGCTCAAACAACCTCAGCTCTACCTCTTGCTTGCAGCGTTACTCGACGGCTTGAGGGGGAGCAAGAGCGCAACCCTCGCGATCACATGAGTTAAAAGGGACGGAGGGATTTAATAATGATCAAATGCTGATTATTCAATAATCCCTCCGCCCCCGTTTCCGTCGTTTTTGGTCTAAACTGACTTGTTATTCCATTCAGTTCATTTAGTTCATGTCGCCTGTGATCAATTTTCTGCTCCACACAGCTCAAACAACTCTTTCGCAGGCCTTCAGGTTGCTGCTGGCTGCTGTGTGGTTATTCTCTGCGGCTACCGCAGTACGTGCTGATCCGCTGTTGATTCACCATCCTTCCATTAGTCAGGAAACCCTGAATAGCGGTGCCTTGGTGCGAATCTACGCCATGCAAAAGCGCGCCTGGTCGAATGGTTCCAGGGTCTCTGTATTCATAATGCCGAAAGACATCACGTTGCACAGACAATTCGTACAACGGTACCTGCATATGCAGCCTTATCAACTCGATCGTTTCTGGCATCGGCTGGTTTTCAGTGGTACTGGAACGATTCCACAAGTGGTGGCTTCGGTTGAAGAAATGATCGAAAAAGTGGCCGCCACTCCAGGTGCGATTGGCTATATCGATAGCGCAGAGGTCGACCGGATTGATGACGCGATGCTAACGGTGAAAGCACATGAGACGTAATAAGCTAAAGCGTTTTTCAGTAGCTATTGTGCTGCTGTTAGTGTCCAGTTGGGGGTGGACAGCGGAACCTCAATTCCGAGGCTTCATCAGCCAGTCCGTGGTGTTTTCCGACGATAATCCGTTGTTTGATGACGATACCGGTGTCAATTTCAATCTTCGGGAAATTGGCTTGAACACCTCCTGGCAGATCACTGATCGGTTTCGACTGGCTGGCCAATTGATGTCGCGCAAGGCCTGGGAGATCGATGATGGAGATCCGACCGTAGATTTTCTATTGGTGGACTACAAATATCTGGTGTCCGCTTCTGCGATGGTCGGCGTGAGGCTCGGGCGCACTAAGCTACCCTACGGAGTTTACAATACCACCCGTGACGTGCCCCATGCACGGCCAGGCATTTTTGTTCCACAGTCAGTTTACTTTGAAAGTATGCGTAATGTTCTGCTGGCCACTGACGGCGGGCACCTTTACTTCAATTTCAACCATGCACTGGCGGACATCAATGTTGACTTGTCCTATGGAAAGATTGGTCTGGATGGCAGCTCATTGGAGTATCTGATTTTTCAGCGCGAGTTACCCGGCGACTTTGACTCGTTGGAAAGTCAAATCTTCAAGGTTGAATTTTTGCCCAGCGGTGCCCTACGAGATATGACGTTGGCTTTGTCGCTGGTAGATGCCTCTTCCGATTATGATGACGCTCCGAATTTTACACCTGCGGAGCAGTTTGCTGGGGGAGTGGCACTGGCCTCGGATCCCACATTGTTTACATCCTACATTACTCAAATGGAAATCTCCGCCCTGCTTAAGCTGTTATCACTTCAGTATTCAATGGCAGATTGGATTATTACGGCGGAATACCTGAACGCGGATATAGCAATCAACAATGCTGAAGTGTTACACATACCCACAGTTCTAGGAGACAGTCGTAGCGATTCACAGCTCGAAGGATACTACGGGCAAGTGGAGTGGTTGCTATCCAGTCAAATCAGTCTGTATGGGCGTTACGAAGAGTTGTATTTCAATGATCAGGACAGGGATGGCGAGGATTACCAACGAACAGTCGGGGGCAATCCGGTGACCCAATACCAAAAGGCGCTATCGCTGGGCGCTCGCTGGTACTTCACGCCGGACTGGAGCGTAACCGGTGAGTTCTCCAGCAATCGAGGTGCTGCATTTATCAACGGCAGCGAGGAAGTGGATTACAGTGCGCTGAAAAAACGCTGGCATGCGTTTATTTTGCAAATGTCTTACCACTTTTAGAGTGTGCCGGGAGTAGTAGTCGATTTTTATCAGTTAAGATGGAAGTCGGTGGTTCTCCTCAGTTTGTTGTGTGTCTGCATGACGGCTGTCTGGACCTGGCAAATCGCGAGCAAACAGCTGGATGTTTAATAATCCCTCCGTCCCCTTTTTTCCTTGTCCCCTTTTTTCCTTTTTATAATGTTCCGCCTTTTAGCGATGTGCTTGTAAAAATAGTTTCGTCTTTAAGACGAGTCCCTTTTCTTTGCTTGTCCAAAGAAAAGGAACCAAAAGAAACGACACCCCACCAAGCCGGCCTTCGGCTACTCTGCGTTACTCACATCGGAGAGCCGCCTCGGAAACTCGTCGCTCCGCTCCTCAAACAGCCTCGGCTACTTCTCTCCGCTGCTCCGTTACTCGACGGCTTGAAAGGGGACACGATTAACCTGCCCTCACTGGTTGTGAAGAAATATTCGCTATAGATTAAAGGTTTCGCCTTTGGGTGAGGTAGTTGATTCGATGCGTCCTGCATCTCAGACCTGCGGTCCCGCTAAATAAGCGGTCCAAATTTGTTCCTGCAAATTTTTCTTTTATTTGGCTAAAAGAAGTAACCAAGAAAATGCCACCCTACAAGCCGATTTTTGGATACTCTGCGTTACTCACAACCGAGAGAAGCTTGAGGCTTTTTATTTCTGGTCGCCGTTGGCTCGGTCGCTGCGCTCAAACAGCCTCTGCTTTTGCCTCTTGCTTGCTCCGTTACTCGACGGCTTGAAAGGGGAGAATGAAAAACAGACAAGATAGTTAAATGAGAAAACCGATAAAGAAGGAAGTAAAACCAAGTAGTAGGATAGTGGTTCCGATATACTTTGGTGACTTTGGAAAGGTTGTGCCCAATAAAATAGCCGCACCGAAACTTAGTGGTAGGGCTGCAACTAAAAAAACGCCTAACCCCTCAATATGATGCGGCCTTGCGCCACCTCGGCTTGGTATAGTTATAGAATCAAATAAAAATAACGAGACACCAAGTCCGATAAAAAGTAGCGCAAGAAGCCAGTTTAAAAGTCTTGAGTTCAAGTGATTTCTATTGGTTAGATTAGTTGCTAGTGTTTTTAAGCTCACTACTACAGGCGATACCATCAATTGTATATACAATGCGGTGATAAAAAACCCACTGATGTGACGCCGCTTTACATTCTATGTATCTGTTGTTTGCTGCGTACTGTGCGACTTGCGAATGAACAATGTAGGGCAGGACAAAAGCGATTGCGATGCCAGCAATTAAAAGCGTGCCGATAACGTTATTGGCTCGTTTTGAAGGCTGCGACTTAGTAATTGGCTGATAAAGTAAAGCGACTAAAAAGCCGATTGAAGAAATAGCAAAGCCGGGCATGTAAAACCCGCTTTTATCAAATGTCATTACCGGAGTATTTTGAAAAACCGCTGACAAAATTGTTTGAATGGCGGTGAAACCCCAAACAGTGGTCAACAGCAGTATGCCCGCGAACAACACTACCATTGACCATTTTGCGACAGCCGAGTATTCCTGATCTTGCATTAAAACGCTCTATCTCAATGTTGGTCTTAAGAATCTTTCCAGGCCATGTCGTGCAAAGTCAATTGCTATTCTTCTGGCCGTTTCTGCGGTGTAATCAATAACGGATGCTAGCGCCTCTGTTGCAAGCTCTTCGGCTTTTGACTCTATACGATCTAGAAGAGTTTGATTTATTTCTTCGAGGGCAGCTACAAGTCGATCGGTGATGTGGAATTGTTCATCAATGGCAGTCAGTATTATCGTCGAGAGCACTCCAACAATTAGAACAGCGGCAATAGGGCCTACTGCAACGGTAACACCTGCAGTGACAATGGCGTTCGCAGCCATAATTGAAGCGCCGGTTGCTATACCTACTTTTACTACGTCTGTTGCTAAGCGCCCGATAAGTTGCCCTAGAGTCGCTTCATCCGTAAGCACATAATCAGCAACTCGATAGCCAGTTAATAGCACGACACTGAGTATGCCACCCATTTTAGCCGAATGTGCAGCGCCAGCCTTGCCTAAACCCATGGCAATTACCTTCGGGTTCTTAACACCATACTTAGTGCCAGTAAGCACCTTTCTCAATCCTGGTCTTCCCCCAATAATAATGTGGGGCTTTCCTCCATAGTGTTTAACATAGGCTTTTGCGCCAGCACCACCGAGATCGGCAATGAGCTTAGTTAAAACTACTGCATCTCCGCCAGCTCCGGCGTAATTTGCAGTCGTTTCAAGCTTCGACTTCTGATCGTCCCACGTATCTCGAAATATCGGGTTAGAGTATCGAGCCGAAGACCTGATAATTGCATCCATCTCGTGGACTGAAACTACAAAAATCTCGTGTTGGTTAGCTTGAAGAAGCTGCTTGGTTCGTGCGACTTGTCGTCTAGTCGGCATATGGCAAATCCTTTTGAATTAATGTTAGATATGTCTGTGGGTGAAAATCAGCCAATCAGGTTGGCTAAAGTAACCAGACGTATGATACCTACTTGCGTGGAATAGGGTACGCGCTTGTTGAATAGTGTGACGCATTTACATTTTGTTTAAGGTAAGTGGGAGCTCAGAATCCAACTTGTAGATGAGTGGTCTATACCAAACCCACAAGCCTCAAGCGGCGAATCAGTCGTCGCGCGCGCACTTTCAACAAGCTTCATAGGCGCACTAGACCCCGAAACCCAACAAAAAATATCAGAGAAAATACGACATATCGTTTCTGACCTAGGCGACTCTTTCAGCTTCCCTTATGTATCAGAGATGCAAATTTGGAAGAAAATAACCTAGCAAACTCATCAAACACCAAGAAAGGCCCTTTACCCCGCCTAATTTCCAAACTAGAAAGAAGCCCCACGAGAGTGCAACCGATACGTCGCCATAACCCCAATGTTGAATTTTGTGCCATCCAAAGAATACTTAACATCCCTGTAACAAATGCAAATGAAAAATCACTAGATATATTGGGGCTATCCGGTTACTTTTGATGCTCAAAATTAATCAAGTATTTCTGCTGCCGAATCAATTAGTTGGTTTGAGTGCGAGACTGCTTATCAAAAGGGTGAAATTTCACTTCGTTAATCATAGCTACCTATTTAGCAATTTATTCCGCTGCAATTAGCGCGAATTAATTTCGGCTGCTGGCATAATTTATATACGTAATTTACGTGAAGCTTAATTCAAAAAATGTACAATAGAGAGCAATTTCCGTCAGATATTTAATTTATTATGGATCATTTCGAAGAGTTAATAGAAATAGTAAATGATGCTGGTTCCGAAGTTGGGGGTGGGCATGGTCAAAAGGGCGTTGATTTTCAGCGTTACTGGGCAATATCAACAATGTTCTCTTTAGTTGGCGGAAGTGATGATTTTTTAGTTCTTTTTGAAGTTATTCAAGATGTTGCCATTTATGATTCTCTGAAAAGCCCAACTAATCTAAAAATATTTCAAATAAAGAAGAAAGATCGAAATGAGTGGGGCTGGAAGGATCTGACGGGCCTCTATGTACCCTCCAAAAAAAATGGTAAACCACAGCCTTTCGAAAAAGTTAAAGAAAGTACAATAGGCAAGCTATACACTTCCGTTAGTTCGTTGAAAAATATTGAAGTGTCCGGCCATTTTGTTTCGAACGCGGGTTGTAATTTATCTTTGACCGGTGGGGGCAACGCCGCTACTACAGCTATATGTTATTTGTCTGACCTAGAAGAAGAGCATCGAAAACTTTTAGTGGACGCACTAGCTATGATGGGTAAGCCTGAAGACTTACCTCCCGACTTAACTAAGATTCAGGTCTCTAAAACAAGCATTCCAGTTGATGACCCTAGAACTTATTTAGTAGGTGAGATTCATAGTTTCTTAAACAAGCGCAGTCCTAAGCACGCAAATCAAGCCCACTCGCTCGTTGATAGTTTACTAGCTAAAATAGGCCCCTTAGGTGCTAAAACAGACAGATGTATGAGTTTTTCACAATTAGCCGAAAATCAGGGATTTTCCAGAAGTCAGTTTGAAAATGTTCTTTCAGATTTAGAGACAGTTCCTGACATATTAGATCATCTAAATGAATGGCTTAAGCAGTTGCAAGATGAGGGTTTGAGTTTTTTTGAAATTACTAGCATTAAAAGCGCGGCTTCTGAGCTATATCGCAATCAATTACTGGGTACACGGGATTACACAATTCAGTCTTTGGAAAATAGGTGTGATGAGTTAATAGGGCTAAATTCTGACCCAAAAGAGTTAAAACCGTTTTTTGAAAGTATGTTTTCAATTTTGGAAAAGGAGTTTCCTGATGTTAGAAAACCTGCAATATTTGCTGTTATCGCGTTGAGGGCTATTAAATCATGCGTGGACCAAATCTAAGGAAATTAACAAGAAGCCTCCGGACAAAATCTTATGAAAAGATTGGAATTAGAAAAGGTATATCTTCTATCTCAAAAAGAGAAGAGAGCGAGAAAGATAGAGTTTCACCCAAAGACAAATCTGATAGTAGGGGTTAATCACACGGGAAAATCCAGTCTTATTAAAAGCATATTTAAAACTCTGGGGGCTAAACCGCAAGGAAAATTGAAGAAATGGGATGAGGCAACTATTTCCATTGTACAGTTCAAAGTTCAAGGTAAAAGCTTTAAGGTAGCTCAACACATGGGGTATCGGGGGCTGTTTGATGAAAGCGATCAACTATTGACCGTCACTGGGGATCATGTTGAGTGGAGTAAGGCGTTTGCTGAGGTTACAGGATTTAACCTACTTGTAACAAATAAAGGTGATCTCGAAACAGTTGTTGCTGATCCTGCATGTTTTTTCCTTCCTTTTTATATTGATCAAGATGGAAGCTGGCAAGCTGGTTGGGACACATTTCCAAGCTCCAAAAGGTTTAAAACACCTATGGGAGCGATTTTGGAATACTTTACCGGGATAAAGCCGTTCGAATGGTATAAGCATGATGCTAAAAAAAAGCAAGCACAGTTAGCATTATCAGATCTTAGGAGCGAGAAAAAATTTTTAGACAGGGCTAAAGTTCGTCTAGAGAATTCTTTACCAATGTCAGGACCAAAAGTCGATGCGGAAAACTTTAGTCTTGAAATTGATCAATTGACAGAGGAGGTATCTTTTTTAAATGCGGAACAAGAAAAACTACGAAAAATGCTTGTCAAAGAACGAGAGTTAATATCTTCTGTTCGGGCGCAGATAGTGTTGTCTCAGGATGCGCTAAAAGTGTATGAAGGAGACACTAATTATTTAGAACACGAGAGAGAAAAACTAGTATGCCCGATATGTGATGCAGAGCATACTGAGAACTTTCTAGATTTATTCACCTATGCGGAAGATGCGAGAATTCTGCGTACAATGGTGTTAGAACTTAACCACGATTTAGTTGGTCTAACAAAAACGCATCATGCATCGCAAGATGAAATGAATAAGCTAGAAGCGCGTTACAAAAAAATATCCGAAATACTAGAAGCTAAAAAAGGAGAAATGAATTTTAAAGATGTCGTAAACAGCATGAGTGCCGAACATGCATTTAATGCATTTTCTACGGAGCTAGCTGACCTTGAGAGTCAAATAGGTGTTAAACTGGGTGAAATTGAAGTATTAGATGAAAAGCTTAACGGTCTTAAGGATAACAAAAGGTCAAAACGAATACTTGAGGATTATAGAAAAGCTTATTCTACTGCACTTATATCACTTAACTTGCCATCAATTGAAATGAAAAGGCAAAAGCTTACTAGCAGGCCCGCTCTTTCAGGAAGCGGTGGTCCTAGGCAGATCTTGGCATATTATGCTGCAATTTGGCAAACAGCTGTTAATAATGGAGACTTTCTTATTCCAATAGTAATAGACTCCCCAAATCAGCAAGGGCAAGACCATATTAATTTACCTAAGGTTCTTGAGTATGTATCAAAAAAGCTGCCAACAACAACACAGTTAATAATAGGGTCAGAGATAGATACAGAATACGAGTTCGATAAAAAAATAGAGCTTAGTCAACCGTATCAGCTTTTAAGCGAAGACGAGTATGATGATGTAGAAAAAATGATATCGACATATACCGAAAGTATGGTTGGGTATTTGGAAGATTCTTAAACCTAGAGTTTATCCTTGTTGTTTATATATGTGGGCTCCATGTGCATTTTCGGTGAGAATGGCGAATAATTAGCTCAAGCATTCAAAAATTATGTCGATTTACTCGAAATTTCCTACAGTCGTGGGCGTCAACATTCCCCTTTTAAGCAGTCGAGTAACGGAGCAACTGAGCGGATAAGCCGAGGACTGTCTGAGCGAAGCGAGTTCCGCAGGCCCGCTCAGTTGTGAGTAACGCAGAGAAGCCGAAGGCCGGCTTGTAGGGTGGCATTTTCTTGGTTACTTCTTTTAGCCAAATAAAAGAAGTAACTCGCCCCAAGGCGAAACCTTTACTAAAACTATTTAGGTCTTAAAAAGCTCGCAAAGAGTAAAAACTCTTAGACGAGCCCAAAACAAAAGAATAAAACCTAAATAACCAACATCTCCATAAACTCATTAACCGGCGTAGCCGCCAACGTATCCGCATCCTTACAAAGCCCAAACACCTTCCCACTTCTAGCCGCAGGAAAACGCGTCGCCAAGTTATTCTTAAACTTCTGCTCAAGCAAAGGAATACCTTCCTCACGACGACGGCGATGCCCAACGGGATATTCCACTTCCACCTTCTCGGTGCTGGTGCCATCTTTAAAGAAGATTTGAATGGCGTTGGCGATTGAGCGTTTATCCGCTTCGAGGTATTCACGGCTGTAACGTTCGTCTTCGACGATTTCCATTTTCTCGCGTAGCTCATCAATTTCTGGATGGGCCGCATGGAATGAATCTTCGTAATGTTCTGCTACCAAGTCACCAAAGATAAGCGGAACAGCTGTCATGTACTGCAAACAGTGATCGCGGTCGGCTGGGTTATTCAGTGGGCCGACTTTACTGATGATGCGAATCGCCGATTCGTGCGTGTGCATGACGATTTTGTCGATCTCGCCAATGCGATCTTTCACTTGCGGGTGAAGAATCACAGCGGCTTCGGCAGCGGTTTGTGAATGGAACTCAGCCGGGAACGAAATCTTAAACAGAATATTTTCCATTACATAGCTTTCGTAAGGGCGGCTAATGGATAACTTGTTGCCTTTAAAGAGTACGTCTTGGAAGCCCCAGGTTGTTGCACTTAATACGCTGGGATAACCAATTTCACCGCGCATAACAAAATCCGCTAAGCGTACGCCGCGTGACGTAGCATCGCCGGCTGCCCAAGATTTACGTGGGCCTGCGTTGGGTGCGTGGCGATAGGTGCGTAAGCTGGAGCCGTCTAACCAGGCGTGGGAGAGGGCATCGATGACTTGTTCTTTGGTGCCGCCCATCATGTGGGTCACGACCGCTGTGGTAGCAATACGCACTAACATGACGTGACATAGGCCAACGCGGTTGAATGAATTTTCTAACGCGAGTACGCCTTGAATCTCGTGGGCTTTAATCATGGCGGTGAGGACTTCGCGCATGGTGAGTGGCGCTTTACCCTGTGCGACATTGCGTTGCGAAATATAATCCGCGACCGCGAGAATGCCACCTAGGTTATCGGAAGGGTGGCCCCACTCGGCGGCGAGCCAGGTATCGTTGTAATCCAACCAGCGAATAATACAACCGATATCCCACGCGGCTTTGACAGGGTCCATACGGAATTGTGTGCCGGGTACACGCGCACCGTTAGGTACGATGGTCCCTTCGACTTGTGGGCCGAGTAACTTTGTACACTCGGGGAAGCGCAGCGCTAAAAAGCCGCAGCCTAACGTATCCATCAAGCAATTGCGGGCGGTGTTGTAGGCTTCTTCTGAAGTGACTTCATAATTGACGACATATTCAGCGATATCGACAAGTTCTTGATCCGGCGCGGGGCGCTGGTTTAGATCTACATTAGCAGACATAGTTTTACCTCTTACGATTGAGCATCTGACTAAGCATATTTTTCCGTGCTGGTGGCGTCAGTCCGGTCCTCACACCCTCATTTACTACCAGTAAACTCCGGTGTTGTGCGCGGTGTCTTACTTGCCAGCACGAAAATTTGTACGCATTCAGACGCTCAAGAATTTAAAAATTGATGATGTTTAATCTCGATCTTCGATTCTTTACTTACGATTTTCCATCGCTCTTTCCCTACTTGCGATCTTCTATCGAGATCCATTCCGATGTTTCTGGGCCGGTGTAGTTGGCGCTGGGGCGAATGATGCGATTGTTAGCGCGTTGTTCTTTTACGTGCGCAGCCCAACCGGTAACGCGGGACATGACGAAAATAGGGGTAAATAATTTCGTGGGAATGCCCATGAAATGGTAAGCCGAGGCATGGAAGAAATCGGCGTTACAGAATAGTTTCTTTTCTCGCCACATCACGGATTCGCAACGCTCGGATACGTCGTAGAGGTGTGTGTCACCCACTGTGTCCGATAATTTTTTTGACCATTCTTTAATGATGGCATTGCGGGGATCGGACTCGCGATAAATGGCGTGGCCAAAGCCCATGATTTTTTCTTTGCGTTCTAACATACCGAGCATGGCTTGTTCGGCTTCATCGGCGGATTGCCATTGTTCGATCATGTCCATGGCGGCTTCGTTTGCGCCACCATGAAGTGGGCCGCGCAAACTGCCGATAGCGCCAGTAACGCACGAATGCATATCGGATAATGTCGATGCGCAAACACGTGCAGTAAATGTTGAAGCGTTAAATTCGTGTTCGGCGTAAAGAATTAGAGAGACGTTCATGACGCTGGCAAATAGATCGCTAGGTTTTTCACCGAGTAACATATGCAAGAAGTGGCCGCCGACGGTTTTATCGTCGGTTTCGGTTTCAATGCGCACGCCGTCGTGTGAGAAGCGGTACCAGTAACAAATGATGCTGGGGAAGATGGCTACTAGGCGGTCAATGACGTCGTCTTGTTGTGCAAAATCGTCTTCGGTTTCGAGATTGCCTAACATGGAGCAGCCAGTTCGCATCACGTCCATAGGGTGGGCGGTTTTGGGAATGCGCTCTAATACTTCTTTTAATGCTTGAGGCAAGCCGCGCAGGGATTGCAATTTGTTGAGGTAGCTATCGAGTTCGGCTTGGTTGGGAAGTTTGCCGCGCAATAACAAGTAAGCGACTTCTTCAAATGTGGCTTTTTCTGCGAGCAAGCTAATGTCAAAGCCGCGATAGGTTAACCCTGTTCCTGTTTTTCCGACAGTACATAACGCAGTATCTCCTGCGACTTGGCCTCTTAGACCGGCACCACCTAGTGCTTTATCTACCATGTTGTCCCCCGATTTTGTGCTGTGTGAGTGGCGTTAAGTGTTAATAAAACGATGAGTGTTTGGTTTTTGATTAGGTGTCGCAAACCTTAACTATTTCTCTTTTGAAAAAAGTGCATCGAGCTTGTCTTCGTAAGCGTGGTACCCGAGTACCTCATACAATTCGGCACGTGTTTGCATTGAATCAACAACCGCGGTTTGGTCACCGTGTTGTTGTATCGATTGGTATACGTTGAGCGCGGCTTTGTTCATGGCGCGGAATGCACTGAGTGGGTAAAGCACCATCGCGACGCCCTGCTCACCCAACTCTTTGCAATTAAATAATGGTGTTGCGCCAAATTCGGTAATGTTGGCCAGTACCGGTACTTTGACGGCTTCAACAAACGTTTTGTATTGCGCTAGCTCGGTCATTGCTTCGGGAAATATGGCATCGGCTCCGGCTTCTACGCAGGCTATGGCGCGCTCGACGGCTGAATCCATACCTTCCACGGCCAAGGCATCGGTTCGAGCCATGACAACAAAATCTGAATCTTGTTTTGCATCCACGGCGGCTTTAATGCGGTCGACCATTTCCTCTTGGCTGACGATGGCTTTGTTGGGGCGGTGGCCGCAACGTTTTTGTGCGACTTGGTCTTCAATATGGACAGCGGCAACGCCGGCTTTTTCTAAGGTTTTAATGGTGCGAGCAATATTAAAAGCGCCGCCCCAGCCGGTATCGATGTCGACTAACAGCGGTAGGTCACAGGCATCGGTAATCCGCTGTGCGTCGGTAGCAACGTCATTTAATGAGGTGATCCCTAAATCGGGTAGGCCAAAAGAGGCGTTGGCGACGCCACCGCCAGATAAATAGATCGCGTGATGACCGGCTGTTTTGGCAAGCATGGCGGTGTACGCGTTTATGGCACCGACGATCGGTAAAGGGGAATGATCTGATAAGGCTTGTCGGAATTTACTGCCGGGAGACTGTGTACTCGTGCTGCTCACGTCGCTGCTCCTATTGTTCGTCTTGCTGGGGGTTAGAAGAGGCTTGATTCAGCTGCGAGACTAACTCTCTTTGTGCACCACGAATGTGACGGCGCATTAAAATTTCAGCAAGCTCGCCATCGCGATTAGCGATAGCCTCAAGGATGTGTTGATGTTCTTTAAACGCCTGATTGGGGCGTTGCGGTGTGGTGCTCGCACGCACGCGGTACATGCGCATAACGTGGTACAGCTCGCCACATAATGTATCGAACAGGCGTTGATTGCCGCTCATGGATACCAGTTGGTAGTGGTAATCCCATTCACCCTCAGCCTGATAGTAGATCTCACCGTGAGCGGATTGGATCTCGCTGTGATGTGTGCCCAGCAACGCCTCGAGTTCTTCAATTTGCTGGGCGTCGGCGCGCTCTGCGGCAAGCCGTGCGGCGAGACCTTCAAGGGCTTCGCGAATTTCATAAATCTCGAGAAGCTGCTCGGCGTTGAGTTGGATAACTCTGGCACCGGCGTTGGGTTTGATTTCGACAAGCTTACAGCCTTCCAAACGGCGAATGGCCTCTCGCAACGGGCCGCGACTGACACCTAGCTGCGTCGCCAATTGCGGCTCGTTGATTTTGCTTCCAGGCGCGATCTCGCCTTTGACGATGGCGGTTCGTAAGGCCAGGAACGCATCATCGGCACGCGTTAAATTGCTTGTTTCGAATGGAGCGCTGTGTGATGTCATGAGAAATTGTCGACAATCTTGGCTAAGTTTCGAGATTCTAACTCCAAAATGGGCGGTTTATCAAAGATTGTGTAGACAATAATGGTCTCAGGCGCGCTTTTTTAAGACGCAAACGGCCTTCATGAAGTGATTGCGACTGTTGTTGAGGCAATGCATTGGGGAGTGAGCGAAGGCGGGGCCTGTTGGGGGAGGTTGAGTACAGAGTCGGTGATGCTATGGGACGGGGTATGAGCTGATTGCGTGAAAGTGTGATTGGCGTCACGAATATCTCTATATACGCAAACGTTATTGATGTAATGGGATTAATTCCAAAAACAGGTGGTAGAATCCGCTCCCGCGTTAGACTCCTCGGTGCTTGTTGGGGAGGTTTTCATTTCATATTTTCCTTTTGCCAATTTAGTGGAGGGCAAAAGGCGTACAGGAGGTTTGTCATTATGATGTTTCGTGTTCAATCTTTAGCACCCTTGCTGTTAATGGTTTTTGCGCATTCCGCGTTTTCGTCGATTATTTCCGTCAGTTTTGGAGAGATGGGAGATCGTGTGAATGAGGGGGCAGGGACAGTCTTTGTCGATCTGGAATGGCGCTTAGAAGATGAGCAATTCCCCAGCGAGAGTTGCACCATTAGTGGCGCACTGGGTGTCGCCGCTTCCGACAGTACGGCCGATCAAGGTGAAGACTTTACGATCCCGCAGCCTAATTTTACCTTTTCGGTAATTGTAGATAATGAAAGCGAAGGTGTTCCCTTTGCCCAGCCAGTTAGCGTTGCACTTCAAGTAGTCGATGACACTATTGGTCAGGAGGGGCGGGCAACTGAAGGCGGATTCGAAGAGTCTATCGTGCTAGATGTGAGTTCCGTTACAAGTAATTGTGGTCTAAACCGTACAATCTTTTCTGAATCAGACACGTTGTGGATTGTCGACAACGATGAGGCTCAACCAGAGCCAGAACCCGAGCCGCAGTTTGATGCCAACCTACAAAACGCTCAAGGCCTAACTGAAAAACAACGTCGTACTGCTGAAGTGCTAGATCAAGCGTGTTCAGCGATTGAGTCTCAAGGGTTCACTCGCTTGGATCAACAAGACCTATATGATAGCTGCGTCGCGTTGCAGAACAGTGAAAACATCGCAGCGGGGCTCGATCAGCTAGCGCCAACAGCGTTGGCGCCGATGGGGCTTTTGGGTATGCAGAGCAGTCATCAACAAGCGGAAAATATTTCTCAGCACCTGTCACGGGTACGCCGAGGGCTAAGAGCGGTCGATACGTCTGGTTTAACTTTCAATGTTAATGGTCAATATCTCCCCGGGCGAACTTTAGGGGCCGGGGCGGGCGACGTTCAAAGCAACTGGGGTACATTTATTGGTGGTAATGTGACAGTGGGCGAATCGGACACGTCTTCGTTTGACATTGGTGCAGATAATCTTTACTTCGGTGTTGATTATTTATTTAGTGATCGTTGGGTAGGTGGTGCTGCAGTGGGTTATACCCAGTCAGATATTACTCACTATACAGGTGAAAATACGATTGAATACACCGATGCAAATGTGTCTATTTTTACCAGCTTTTATCCAGTGCGTAATTTTTATCTTGATGCAATTTTTAGTTATGCCGACAGTGAATACAGTACTGAGCGGTACATGAATTTTGGGGCTATCAACCAATTTGGCGTGGCGGATACCAAAGGCGCGCAGTTAACTAGCGCCGTTAATTTAGGTTATACGTTTAACTTTTCACGTTTTTATCTTAACTTAGTCAGCGCTGTTGAATACGTCGAAATCAGTATTGATGAGCTCAGAGAATCGGCGCGTGGTAATACCAACAACCAAGGTGTATTAGTATCTTTGCAAGATCAAGATTTTGAATCGTTCAAATCTAACCTAGGTGTTGAGTTGGGTTGGACGATCAATACCAGTGTTGCTGTGTTCGCTCCTAAATTGATTGCCAATTGGGAGCATCAATACCGCAATGATCCTTTAGCAATTGACAGCGCCTATATTGGGGATCCAACGCAAACTGTGCTTACTCTAGAAGACGATCTGCTGGATGATAGCTTCTACAATGCCGGGTTGGCGATTAATGCTATTTTCCCTAATGGTTTGTCAGCTTATCTGCTTTACGATACCGATTTGAAACGCGATTACTTGGATTCCTACAGCGTGAATTTGGGTGTTAAGTTAGAGTTTTAAGAAAAAAGCGCGAGAAGCGTTGGGCGTGATTGGATAAAAATGGGGCGAAGGCCCCATTTTTTATGGTTCTACTTTTGCAATAATAACGTTGGGCTTTCTATTGTCGCTGCTACCCAGCGTTTGTTTCGGAACCAAGTAAAAGTCTCCACCGCTGTGACCGGCTGCTCGAATTGGGCGCATCTCCGGTGTTTGATTCTCGCCGCTGTTGTCCCTGTGTCGAACGTTGACGGCAAGTTGTGAAAACAGCATGTTATCTCGCAAGATACTGTCGTTCTTTTCAAGGATGTCGATTAGTGCTCCTGCAAACAATGAATATTGACTTTGCGTCCCATCCAGAACGGGTTTAATACCGCCGGAAGAAATCACTAACCGTGAGCGTCGAGCGAGGCCGACTTCAATGGATTCTTTCGATAGTTTTTTGTTAACGCTTCCGAGTAAAAAAGGGCTTTTATCCGACGCCATGTTGCCCGCATAGCAAGAGTCGGCGAGTACAAGTATGGAGCGCGCTTGTATGCGGTCGAGGTGGTCGCTGATTACAGAGTTGCTGATCCAGTTTGAAAAGCGATCGGCCTGCGCGTCAACTGGCAACCAGTAACCGCGCTGACGATTACTAGAACTGCTTTTGCGAATATTGCCGTGGCCAGCGTAATAAATCAAAAGGTTGTCTTCGGGTGTGAGTTGTTCATGTAAATCATTGAGCGCGTTGAGAATGCTTTTTTCGTCAGCGTCTTGAATGAGAATAGTACTAAAGCCATATTTATCTTCGAGTACACGTTGTAAATTCAACGTATCATTTTTGGGAGATCGCAGGTCTTCAATATACCAATAATCTTGGTTGCCAATAATTAGTGCAAAGTAACGCCCAAATTGAATGTCATTGAGTTGCACAGGGTTAGACTCTGATAATCGATACGGTTCTAACAATGGCGCTGGTTCCGCCGCGCGATAGGCGATAGTCGGTAGACTATTGAGCTCGCTACGTAAGCTTTGGCTTTCCATTTCAGCGCGCTCATATAGTTGAGTGAGAACATCAATTTCCCGTTGTGCCGAAGCTAATTGTGTCTGCGTGGTTTCTAGTTCGATTTTCGTCGCATTAGTATTGGCTTCAGTTAAAGCGCTTTCCAACGCTTGTTGGCTGGCGAGAAGTGTTTGTTGTTCGTTGCGCAATTGAGCAAGTTGCTTGTTGAGGATTTGTGTTTGGCTTTCTGCAACGCTGATCTTGCCATTCAATTCATTGCGCAGTTCATCTAGCGCCTGGTTGGCGGATGATTCATAAACTAATTGATCCTCCGTAAGGCCAGAGGCTTGGCGGTACCAATTCAGTGCTTTTGAAATATCTTTTTCTACACCAAGGCCTTTTTCGTATAGGTAACCGAGATTAATTTGAGCACGTGTAAAACCTTGCTCGGCTGCTCTCTGATACCATGCAGCGGCTGATGGGTAGTCGGGCTCTGAGCTCAGCTCATCGCCACGTAAGCCGCGCTCGAAAATTTCACCAACGTTAGTTTGTGCTTCGGCGTCGCCCTGTTCGGCGGCTGGCAACCACACTTTTAGTGCAGTGCGGTAGTCTGCGCGATCGTATGCGACGTATTCACCACCACGGATTCGACAATCAACGGCGGTCGTTTTGATGGCGCGACGTGCAGCGGAATAGGTCATTGCCCCGAGTTTGCGAATTTGGCCTGGCAGTAAGCAGTCGACGATATATAAATCTTTCGATTGGATTCCGTCGTTTGTGACATTTTGGTTGTCGTCTAGGGCGCTACAGCTGACAAGCAGTGTGGATACGACGGGAAGCATTGTCGCTAGTACTTTGCGTCGGGCGAGAGTTGAGTATCTTCCTTGTTTATGGCTGTTAATCATGCTTGAATCCCTTCGATCAAAATAGTGGTGTATTTGCTACGTAGGCCAAGAACTGGGTCTGATTTTACTGACCAATATGGCGTGGTAGGAGTATACCGAAGATGTTTCTTTGGTCGAAGCTCTGGTGTGTAATCATGTGCGTTCATTCAAATAAACTTTGGTTGTGTGTTTTTCTGTCGCTGCTTAGTTGCGCTTCGCCGGTCGAAGACTTAGATAGAGCCGCTGCAGGTTTTCACTTCGACGCTAAAACCCTAACAGCGACTACTGATGCGGAGAGGGGCGAGGCCGCTCTATCCCTTCCTATACGCATTTACAAAAATAATGTGTTGAAAGAAGAGGCTGGAAAAGAGTACGCGCTGATATTTTTAGAGGGTGATGGCAGACCCTGGCGCCGGGTGATCCCGAATAAAAATCCAAATACGCATAACTCGGTAGTCTTGCCTTTGATGGCCGCTTCCTCATCCTATCCGGCGGCGTATATTCATCGTCCGTGCTATGGCTTTAAAAAGATGCCGGAACGTTGCGACGCTTCATGGTGGACTTCTGGTCGTTATTCTCTTCGGGTAGTTGAGCTGTTATCCAACACTATTGACCAGCTACAAGTGTCGTGGGGTGGCAGGCAACTCATTTTAGTTGGCCACAGTGGTGGGGGAGCATTGAGTCTGCTGGTCGCGAATCGACGACATGATGTGGCGGCGGTTGTTACTTTGGCTGGCAACCTCGATCATTCTGCATGGACTAATCACTTTCATTATTTGCCGCTCAGTGAGTCGTTGAATGCACAGGATGTGATGTTGCCGAGTAGCGTCCTTCGGTGGCATTTGGTTGCTGGTAACGATAAAACCATTCCGGCAAATATCAGTGTGGCCTCGGTTGCCGAAGACCCACAAGCTAGGCTGCTTGTGTATGATGACTTCGATCACAATTGTTGCTGGGACAGGGTGTGGCCTGATATCTCACGGCAACTGTTGCAACGGTTAGCTCGCTAACCCTCGCAAATTTTGAAAAGGCAAAGTAATTTATTTGAGCCTGGAAATCTTGGTTTGTAGTTTTTCTAATGCTAGCTCAATATCGTTGTTGCGGGTTCCCACGTCGCCACGTAATAAAAACTCCAGCGTTAACTGGAGCTGAATAAGCCGAAATACGTCATTGTTTTCGTTTTCGGCTTCTGCCATTACGATACTGGCAATCCTGTCAATGCGTCGGTCGATAATTACCTTGAATTTAAATTGGTCACGTGGGTCGATATTGTTCAGTTCTTGGAATGCTTCCCATGCTAAAGAATATAATTTGTGGGCTTGATCAATATCGCCATTTTCAAAGACTGTGTCGCCTTGTTTTATTGTGTCCGCAAGTGTTGCCATTGCAGGTGGTAAGTCATTAAGGCCAACACTGGCCTTAGACTGATTGGCTGCATACCAGCTGGAGGCAATAACTGAGACAATCAACACGGCGATACTCGCCAACATCCAACGGCGTATCTTCGTTGGCGGTTTGATTGCGTCGATGAATTCGCCCGCATTGCTATAACGTTGATTACGATCGAACGACAAGGACTTTTTAATCGCTCGCCAATAGCGAGCTTTTAATCCTGGAATAGGCTTGGCGACGAGGTTTTTTCGTTTTGCCTCTAATGCTGTGACTTTGTTGCCATCTTTATCGGTGAAAGGGTGGTCGCCAGTCAGCAGGGCGTAGGCAACACAGCCCAGCGCATAGATGTCATCGGCGGGAATGGGCGCGCGGTCTTGAAGCATTTCGGGGCTGGCATAGGCCGGTGTAATGGCTCCAAGGGTGTATGGGTCGAAATGCGTTTCGTCATTGCTTGTATCAATTTCGGCACCGGTGTTGCGAACCGCTTGTGCAATGCCAAAATCGAGAATCTTTACCGTTGAATCATCGGTGAGAATGATATTGTTGGGCTTCAAATCGGCATGTACGAAACCTTCTTGGTGAGCGTATGCGAGTCCGCGAGCGACCCGTTCAACTAACGCCATGATAGTTTGATGGTCGGCATGCTCAAATTGCTCATCTAAAATAATTTGATCTAACGTTTTGCCTTCCAAATACTCCATGCAGATATAGGCAACATCCTCGTCTCGGTCAAAGTCATAGACGGTAACAATATTGGGATGTGACAGGGTTTGGCTTTTCTTGGCTTCACGCTGGAGGGCGTACAATGCTTCGCCGGTATTACGTAGCTCGGGATTAAGTACCTTAATGGCTACGTAGGGGTTTTTATCAAAGAACTCTTCTTTGCGAATGTCGCGGGCCTTGAATACGGTACCCATGCCGCCGTGTCCAATGTTTTCTACCAGTACAAAACGCTGTTTAAGTGTGTCACCGACATTAATTTGCGATTCTTGGTCTGCCCCCTCGGCTAACCGGCCGTTCGGCCCTCGAGTTGCATCATCGTCAACTTGTGTGATTGCTTCGATGGTTTGTTTCAACGGCGCGATGACGGTTTCCGCAAGATCTTCATTTGCTCTAGTGATTGTTTTATCGTCTAACGCTTTTGGCTGTATGGATGAGTTTGTGACAGCGATGCGTGTCGCATCCTCATCTGCAGGAGGCATTCGGCGATCGATAATGATCGTATCTTCGTCTTCGGCAAGGTCACTCGGTATGGAACGGTCAACCTGGTTACCATTATCCTCAGCAGAGTCATGTGAGGGTAAAAATTTCGGCACAATGGTGCGATCGGCAGCTATCGCCCATTCTGTGACGGCATCCTCATTGTCCAGGTTGGACGCATTTTTCTCGCTGATAAGCGTCAGTATTTTCTGGAACAGACGTTCTCCCAACATTCCTTTGTCTTGCGCATCTATAAGGTCGTTAACCACTTCAGTTTCACTTAGAATCTGAATGTTTAACGCATTATCAAGCCATTCCAATAACCGCTGTTCGCTAATGGTATCGCTATCGTGTGCGACGAGAATGTCTTTAAAGGTTGTCATGGAGGGTAGTCGATCCTTCGAGCTGTTGGGTTTAAAGCGTCTGCGATTATACGTATGAATCTACCCGATGTCTTGGTCGATGAAAAAGGCTAACTATTCGAGGTTTTCCTAAAATAACTCCGTCCTGTTTCTAACCTTGAGATACATCAAGAGTAGGCTGTATTTGTGTGTAGCCCCATTGCTTTTGTGCATAAAGTGCATCAATCCTAGGTTGGGTATGTGAAAATAGTTAGCACTATCTACGAAAATTTGTTCTCGGAGGATGCATGAGTCATCAATATCTACTGACGAAGTTTGTCTTAGGGTTTTTTACAATAGTCATGATAGGGGGCTCTCTACAAGCCCAGGCGCAAGACGATCGTATCGACAGATTGGAACAACGACTCGCGGCGCTAGAGCACCGTATTACGCTGCAGGAAGATGTCCATCAAGTGCGTCAGGTGGCGTTCACTTATGCCTACTTAATGGACAATGTGCTTTACGATCAGGTCATTGCGATGTTTTCTAAAAATATCGAATCCTGCGAGATCAGCGGTTACGGCGTGTTTAAAGGTTATGATGGCTGTGTTCGTATGTGGAAGGATTTGATCGGCAAGCCTCTAGGTGCTGATGATGGCCAGTTAGCGTTTGGGCGTTTGGCGAAGCATTACATGATTAAAGATGTTGTCACGGTATCACCGGATGGAAAAACGGCAACGGGTCGATTCGATTACCTGAGCGCGGGTGGTGCTTTGGGTGCGGACAATTACACCGGTAGCCAACTGGGGATTTATACGTTGGATTTTGTGAAAGAAAACGACGTATGGAAGTTGAGTAAGTTTTGGTTAGTGTTCGACACGATTAATTACAATCATCGGGATTGGGCCAGTAATCCTCGTGTTCGTTGTCCAAGCAACACCGTGAAGCCCGATGGCCCCAGCACGTTTCATCATCCGTTTCCCGAAACCGGGGTTGTGCCGTTTCACTACCCTAACCCAGTCACTGGCGAGCCTATTGAAACGCCGGTAACCGATACGAAGTATTGGATTGGTAATTGGCCGGGTGAGTTTGGTGGTCCTTGTGGCAAACGTTCAGATTTTGAAAAAGCCGCTGAGTAGGAAATAAAATGATGAAGAGAAGTAGACTTGTTGTCTTAGCTTGGGGTTTGGTACTGGTTGGTCTAATCGGCTGTGATGACCAATCACAAAAAATAAGTGAGCTGGAAGCTCGACTAAACGCCATCGAAAATGAAGCGCGTTACACTAGCGATGTGCTCGCAATCTGGAAGTTGCAATCCCGTTATCAGCATTACATTAACATCGGCGCACGGCAGGACATTGTCTCGCTGTTTGCCGATCACCCCGACGTAGAAATTGAATTAAGTAACAAAGGGATTGTGCGCGGCGCGGATGCGCCTCATCGCTACTTTTTACGTGCTGGCCAGCCTAAACCGGCGACGCCACCGAAACCGATTCCTGGTTTTATGGTGATGCATATGTCGGTTAATCCAGCCATTGAAATCAATCACGATGGCACTCAAGCGAAAGCGGTTTGGTTGAGCCCGGGTATCACCAATATTTTTCGTGAAGGGAAAATGAAAGCGGGTTGGAATTTTGGCAAATACGAGATGGAGTATATTAAACAAGAATTACAATGGAAAATTCTCTCGTTTCGTTGGCATCAAATATTTTTGACGCCTTATGATAAAGGCTGGGTGGAAGAGAATATACACCCAGGTTCGGTCGGTGCCGCCGTGAAGCCGGATCAGCCATCCGCGCCAGATTTTTATCGCCCCTACGACGCGACGAGTACAGACAACCGCTTTGATCCACCACCGCCCGAACCCTACTAACGTTAGCGCTGTCACAACATGTGATTAATACAACTTTATTACTACAAGTTATTGAATGCGACTTTATAGGCGCTTTCTTTTTATGGGGCGTTTAAATACTCATAGGTCGCAAAAAGGGCTTATCTTTGGGGTAGGAGAATGTTATTGTCGCTAACTTTCACAACTAGGAAGAATCAAGTAATTCTGAAGAAAGGATATTTATGAGTAGTATAAAAGTGACTTACATTTCACATGATGGTAACGAACAAACGGTTGAGACTGCAGCTGGCACCAGTGTGATGCAAGCCGCTGTAGATAACATGGTGCCAGGTATCGACGGCGACTGCGGAGGCTCCTGTAGCTGCGCTACATGCCACGTGTTTGTAGACGATGCTTTTACGAGTAAGCTCGATGAGCTATCCGAGTCGGAAGCCGATATGTTAGAGCTGCGTCCAGACCGCCAGGCAAACTCGCGCCTAGCCTGTCAAATTATTCTTGATGACACACTCGACGGAATTAAAGTCACCACACCTGAATTTCAATACTAACGAAGTCTTGGGGCATCATCGTTTAACGTTAAACAAACGGAGGGGGTTTAGATGGAACAGTCAATGAAAGAAAAGAAAAACTGGAGCATGGTCGGGCGCAATGCTGACACCATGCCGCTCAGTGAAATTGATATTTCTCACCCAGGTATTTGGCGAGAGGGCACCTATAAACCCTTTCTCGCGCGCTTGCGTCGCGATGCACCAGTCCATTATTGCGCCGAGTCAGCGGTTGGATCATATTGGTCTATCACTAAGTACCGTGACATCATGCATGTCGATACCTCTCACGATGTGTTTTCATCGGAGCCGACAATCGGCATCATCGACGCCCCTGAAGATTTTCAGCAAGCGATGTTCATCGCCATGGATCCACCAAAGCACGATGAGCAACGTAAAGCCGTACAAGGTGCGGTTGCTCCCCCTAATTTAAAATTGTTGGAAGGCGTCATTCGCGAGCGCGCTGCGAAATTGTTGGATGCGTGTCCCGTTGGTGAAGAATTCAATTGGGTTGACTATGTGTCGGTTGAATTAACGACACAAATGTTGGCTACTTTGTTTGATTTTCCATTTGAGGACCGTCACCTCTTAACTTACTGGTCTGACGTGTCGACGGCAATTCCTGGGGGTGGAATCATTGATTCCTATGATGAGCGCGAGACGATTCTGCAAGAATGCGCAGAATATTTCGGTCGCTTGTTTGTGGAGCGTTCCAAGCAGCCACCAAAAGGGGATTTTATTTCGATGCTGGCGCACTCCGAAGCCACTAAATCGATGCCGCCTCATGAGTTCTTAGGTAACCTGCTGCTATTAATTGTTGGTGGGAACGATACAACACGGAACTCAATTTCCGGTGGTGTGTTGGCGCTTAACGAAAACCCGGCTGAATACGATAAACTCCGGGCTAACCCTACGATCATTCCAAATATGGTGTCTGAAATTATTCGTTGGCAAACACCGTTAGCGCACATGCGTCGCACGGCCAACATGGATGTTAACCTCGGTGGTCAGACGATCAAGAAGGGTGACAAGGTTATCATGTGGTATGCGTCAGGTAATCTTGACGACGAGGTTATTGAAAATGCCGACCAGTTTATAATTGATCGAAAAAATGCACGTCAGCATTTGTCATTTGGTTTCGGCATTCATCGCTGCATGGGAAATCGCCTAGCCGAAATGCAATTACGTATTGTCTGGGAAGAGATTATGAAGCGGTTTTCGTTTGTTGAAGTTGTTGGTGAGCCGCAACGAATTTATTCGAGCTTTGTAAAAGGTTACACGCATTTACCAGTGAAAGTGCATCCTCTGTAAGTTTTTTAGATGGCAGTTGTTTTAAAAACCCGAGTTATTGAAAAAATGCTCGGGTTTTTTCGTATTAGAAGTGGTGTTTAGTATGGTGGTTCTAGTGCCGGGTAATTGGGTGGATGGCCTTTCCTAGGCACGCAGTTCGGCATCCATGCCGCTCTCTTCGGCGTCCTGCCTCAGGCCAATTTGCATGGAGCAAATTGGGACGCCGTCTTTTGTGGCGCCCGCAGGGTGAAACACAGGAAGTGTTTCATCAACGTCTTGAAAAGGCCATCCACCCAATTACCCTAGCCCAGCGCCAATCTTTTGAGGGAGAGGTTGAAGTAGTTGCAGCTGATCGCAACTGCGACAGCTGAACAGTGATAATGCACCTCAAAGATGATTAATAGAAAGTATCATTGTGAGTTTGTTTTTATTGATGAAATAAATGCCATTCTCCCGTTTGCGGAGTTAAAGAACGCGCCTATATATGGATACATTTTTCCCCTGAATTAAAGAGCGCGCCTATATATAGACAATTGTGCCTAGATGTGGATACTTGGTGTCCATATTTGGATATTTGTGCCTAGATATGGAGACAGTATCCATATCTAGGCGCGTTCTTTAATAAACTGTTAGCACTAGCATGATAAAAATAAGTAAGCCAAAAGCTGCGGGTATGTTGGTCTTAGGGGTATTGATTATTCTATTCGTGGACCATTATCCGCACTTGTATCGACAAAATATAAATAAAGTTCCTTATATCGAAGGAAAACTTACAAAGAAAGACACGCGCAAGGTGGTAGATAATCCATATAGTCTGAGGCACAGAGCAGAATATTACCAAGCAATATTTGTAATGGAGGATAGGGGTGTATTCTATGTAAATAACCCATCCAATTATGAAACAAACGAACTATGGAGTAAGGTTAAATACAACCTCAATTACAGATTCTATAGCGCTGCGTGTGAATATGAAAAGGAAGCGTGTCACGCCGTTGCAATTAAAAATATGGAGCGCGACTATTTTCCATTGCCTTTTAGTGAATATGTAGATAGAGCTAAAACTTCTGATAAGGTTATACAATTCATGGGGCTTGGTATGGCTTTAGTAGGGGCTTTAGTTCTCGCCGCACCTAGAGAGAGAAAGCATGGTGAGTCTTAGTATCAAGTTTGAACCGCGACAGTATTTATTAAATTCCAAAATACATCTCCTCTGGTGTTTTGTATTTGAACCTTTTTCGTGCGGAGAGTGGCCTCGAATTATTTTTACGGCGATTAAACCAAAAATATTTGCGAAAACAGTCCAATTTTCTAGTATATAAATTGGAAAAAATGGGTTGTTTTAATTTTTCGACAGTCTCGTTCAGTCTGTAGAAATACCGACAACGGCCTCAATCCCTATGGGCTAAGAGAATAAGATGAAACACTTTTTAGGTGCAATCTGTCTCATACTAATCAGCTCACTAGGAATGGCCGATTTGCCTCCGCCATTTTCTATTGATAGATCACAAGTTGTCACGCTCGACTCCACGCTCTTGGAGCGGCGTTACGACCTTTTCATACAGCTGCCAGAGTCTTTCGATGAAAATGCTACACGACGCTACCCGTTTATTTTCATCAACGATGGAAATGCCTGGTTTCCATTGGCCACGGGTGTGGTGCGTCAGCTGGTTCGTTCTAACAACATAGGCGAGGTGATAATCGTAGGGATTTCCTATTCGGATGAGGTGAGTTGGCAGATAAGTCGAACGCGGGATTACACACCGACTTATGCGCCCAACGAAACAAACTACCATTCGAAAGAGGCTCGGGAACACTCCGGAGGGGCGGATGCTTATCTCAAATTTATCACAACGGAGGTATTTCCGTTTCTGGGTAAACACTATCGTGCTGACCTTAATAGAAAAATATACGCTGGCCATTCCTTTGGTGGTTTATTTGGTGGGTATGTCTTGAAGAAGGCGCCGAGTGCTTTCGATTACTATATTCTCAGCGACCCTTCCTTTTGGTATGACAAGGGTTCAATTTTTAAGATAGAACAAAATAAAGAAGACGATTTTCAAGAGCAAGTCAGCGTTCTAATCGTCTCTGCCAACCCCGATCCATCAAAAGAGGTATCAGGGCCATTAAAAATGAAAGAAAACGCGCTCGACTTTGGTGAGGCGCTGAGAAGTAATACAAAAATCGATATTGAAATTTCTAACCTTATCTTTGATGGCGAGACCCATCAAACTCTTTTTCCTATCGCGTTGTCTAGAGGGCTGAGAGATTATCTAGGTACCAAAAAATAATATACTAAAGCTTTAATGCGCCGTGGTGTGACGCTCAGATGTTTCGTCCTTTAAGTCGTCGAGTAACGCAGAGAGGCCGAAGGCCGACTTGAGGGGTGAGTGCGTAGGATCGGTCTCGGTTACTTCTTTTAGGCAGATAAAGAAATAACTCCCCCGCGGGCGAAACCTATTATAAAAATTATGCTCTTCAATATTTAAGGCGCTAACACCTGGAGAATGTAAGATGATAATTAAACACCTACTTACGTTCGTCGTTGGAACGCTAGTCTTAGTCTGTGCTGCAAACAGCGCTAGCGCAGCGTCTGAAGCCCAACGAATCGCTACGGCAAAGCGCTTTTTTCAAGGAGTTTACAGCTCGGATTCATCCGTTGTTGATGAATTAGCGTCCGAGAACATCACCATAAGTTACCCCGCTTTCGAAAAACTATTTGGTAAGACCGCGCTCCATGGTCGAGAAGATGTGCGAGGTCTGCTCACTTGGTTTCCAGCCTGGTGGTCTGTGACGCAGATCGATTTTCCGGAGACGATGGCCGATGGCGATAAGGTATTTTTAAAGTGGCGTTTAGTCGCAAACTATATGGGCCCAATACGCGAAGATCAGAAACACATTGACCCGGCCCATATCTGGGAGGGAATAACCCTATTTCGATTTGATGAAAGCGGCAAGATCGTCGAGGAAGTGGGGTTTGAAAGTGAGCCCCAGCCGTTCAGGGTTGTAGACTAGACTAAAGGGTCTGACTACACTCCACCATATTCCGGCTTTCCGCTTCGCATAATCGAGATAGCTAAAACATCGCATCGCGTGTTGTTTTGCACTTGGATGTTCAGCGAAGTCACCCATTAGTTCACCTGGTGCCTCCTCACAGAACCCGTTTATTGATTGCTATTTGATATATCTCAAGTAACGACTGTATTCCTGTTCAACAGGGAAACTCCGGGTTTGGTTGGTTACACTAAGTGATAATATACAGGGGATTAAGTTGTGGCATTGGCTCTGACAATCTCCATTTACCCAAGCGGTTGAGTTACCAATAAGGAATAAGCCTGTGAAGTTTTTGATAAAAATGAGAATTGTTTCTTTAACGTTCTGTGCCTTCGTTGCTCAGGTGAATGCACTATCGCCGGAAGCGGAAGAAGGGAAAGGTTTATTTCCCGTTTGCAACGCCTGTCACAATGCATCCATTGACCCGCCCTTGGCTCCGCCGATGTGGGGCGTGCAGCGGCAGTATAGAAAAATTGCTGAGAGTGATGAGCAATTCATTGAATTGGTTGCCAGCTTCGCGAAATCGCCGAGTCTGGATAAAGTAAGGTTCCAGCATGCGGTGGATCAATTGGGCCTTATGCCAGCGGTGGCTATGCCATTGGATGAGCTTAAAAAAGTGGCCGCGTATATCGCGGAGGAACAATTCGAACCTCCGTGTGCTCATTGGGAAAACAATGCAGTGCGTGCGGAAGCCGCGGGTGATTTGCAGCATGCCAAAAAAGATCGTCGTAAGCTTCAGCGGTTTTGTGCTCAGTAGCACGCTGGTTCAAACCAAGTGGGACAGGTCATCGTGATTTAGCGATCGTTTGCTGGGACATCAGCCGATCGCTAAAGGTGCTAGCCGCTGTCGGTCTATTGGACTTGTCGACGAATAAAATTAACCATCAATTGAATACAATCGTCGGTCGCCGCCGAAGCCTTGTGGGCAAATGCATGAGCCTCGCCGGGATAGAATGCATAATCCACTGCGCCACCGGCGGATTGATACGCACTCACCAAGTTTTGTGTCATTTCTAGAGGAATATTTTTATCTTCGCCCGGCTGTACAATTAATGTCGCGGGCGGTGTTACGTTCAATTCACCCAACACACGCACAATGTTCGCGTCTTTCATGGCGGCTTCATCACCAAAATAATTTAGGTGTGCTTTAATCAGTGGTTCTCGCTGAATTCGCTTTGCATAATTAAATCGGTAAATGGGATCTGATACGGGCCACAGCGCGATAATGTAGTCTACGCTGGCCGAGGTGGATGGCTTGATGCTCTCGTCCGCGAAATGTTGCGGATGATCTGGGAGCAAGCCACTTAGCAGCGCTAGGTGTCCGCCTGAAGAGCTGCCTGCAATGCCGATGGTGTCAGGATTTAGGTTGAGCCTACTGCTGTTATCTCTTAAATAGCGAACGGCTGATGTGGCATCCAGGCTGGCTAGCGGGTGTTTAAAGTTGGGGCCTTGACGGAAATCAATGGCAAGCACATACAGGCCCGCTGACGCGAGCGCGCGATTGTAGAGTTCACCCGCGGTGCGATCATATAAATTCCATGCCCCGCCATGCACTTCAACGAGGGCATGTAGCGTCTTCTCTGTGTTGGGTCTATAGCTGCGAGCCATTAGTTCAATGCCGTCCCCAACGACCGAATAAACAAACTCTTCTTCGATCACCGAGTAATCTCCGACTTCGCCTACCGCCAATGTGTTTGATGACATTGTGTTTGAGGCCATTGTGTTTGACGCCAGTGTATTTGCATATAAACACTGTGTGGTGGTGAGTGCGGCTAAACCTAGAATGGTGGCGATGAGTGGCTTGAGAACCTTGGGTGTTGTGATGAGCAAACGCATGTTGGGAGCCTCTACATTAAGGAGTTGGGATACTAACTCACGACCAAGGATCGGGCTAGCAGACGCCCTTTGCTATTGTCGGTAAAGGACTGTTAATACATTACACATGGCTTGGAATGGCTGGGTAAAAAACATATAGTTTGTTAAGCAAACTAATAATAAATGCAGCTAGTCAGTCACAATTTTCTCGCAGATTCATCGACTCAGGTCCCGCTAGGAGGCGCAAACCATGGCGTGCGATATTCAGTGTTTTAAAACAAAGTCACAACTTACCCTATTCGGCGTCGGTCGCGCACTTATCACAGCGGTGTTGGTCATGGGGAGTGCGCTCATCCATGCTGATACTTCACCGGTTGCAACCACCGCCTATGGCAAAGTACGCGGTGTGCAAGAGTCAGGCATCAATGTGTTTAAGGGTATTCGCTATGGTGCCGATACGGCGACCACACGTTTTCAAGCGCCGAAGAAGCCCGCCGCTTGGTCAGGGATAAAAGACGCTTTGGATTACCCTTCTCAAGCGCCACAAGCGTCAGGTGGTATGGGGGGAGGCTTATTCGCATCATGGGCGAATAGAAAAGATAACGACGAAGATTGTTTGTTCCTCAATGTGTGGACTCCCGGTTTAAATGACGGCAAAAAACGACCGGTGATGGTGTGGTTGCACGGGGGTGGTTTCTCCGCAGGGTCGGGTGCGAGTCATGGTTATGACGGTACGCGATTAGCGAATCGCGGCGATGTGGTGGTGGTCACCATTAATCACCGCCTCAATGTATTTGGGCATCTCTATCTTGGCCAGTTTGATGAACAGTTCGCTGACTCAGGCAATGCTGGGATCCTTGATATTGAACTTGCGCTGGAATGGGTGCGTGACAATATCGAACAATTTGGTGGCGACCCTGACAACGTGATGATTTTTGGTGAGTCCGGCGGCGGCGCTAAGGTGACGACGTTAATGACTATGCCGAGTGCAAAAGGCCTATTCCATAAAGGGGCGGTGCAAAGTGGTGCTTGGCTGCTGTTTATCGAGCCTCAGACGGCGAGTGATTTAGGGAAGGCAGTCATTACGGAGTTGGGTTTAACGCCAGACAGCGTATCAAATATTACAACATTCTCAACTCAGGAAATTCAGCAAGCGGTGGGCGCGGCGATGCGTAAAGGGGCCCGCCCAAATTGGGGGCCAGTGATTGACAATAGAAATCTGTATCGTCACCCATTTACACCCGATGCCCCTGAAGTTTCTAAAGATGTGCCGATGCTGATTGGGTTCAATAGAGCCGAGAGCAGTATCTTTCTAGGACCGAGATTTCCGCAATCGTTCACGTTGAGCTGGGAAGAGTTGCCAGAGCTATTGGCGAAAAATGTTCGCGAGACAGATCCAGCAGACATCATTGCTAAGTACCGACAGCGACATCCAGACTATAACCCGACGGATGTGTTTTTTGCCGCGACAACCGATTCGCAATTTGTGCGCGCACATACGGCGCAAGTCGAACGCAAAGCTGAGCAGGGCGGTGCACCGGCCTATTTTTATATGTTGAATTGGAATACGCCAGTCGATGGTGGCAAGTGGCGTTCGCCTCATGCGTTAGAAATAGGTCTGGTGTTTGATAATGTTGCGAAATCCACATCGATGTCTGGCACAGGCGCTGAGCCACAACGTATCGCCGACTTAATGAGTGAAGCGTGGATTGCATTTGCGAAAACCGGAAATCCAAACCATGAATTACTCCCTGAGTGGCCCGCTTACAATACTGATACGCGTCCGGCGATGGTATTCGATTTAGAGCCCAAGGTAGTGAATGACGTACGCGGAGTAGAGCGTCGTTGGTTCGATCATCTCATTATGGGTCCCAACGGCTAACAGGCGAATGAGAAGCTATCTGCGATGCTTTTATGTATGGGGAAGGTGTTAAAAATTTCTCCTAGCGGCCTAGACTATGCTTCTCAGAATCCTGCGCATCAATTTAACGGCTTCGATGACGTTTTGTTCGCGGACAGTAGCAATAATTTTAAAGAGATAAAAAATGTATAAAAATAAAATTAATCGACGTTCTTTTTTGAATCGCAGTGCACAAGTGGCCGGTATTGCTGGCGTGGGTTCTTTGTTATCAAGCAATGCGTTGGCGTCTGTGATTCCCGATCCACGATCTGTTGTCAACATTGAAAGTGGAAAAATTCGCGGTGGTGTTGCCGACGGTGTGCATGTATTTCGCGGTATTCCCTACGGTGCGGATACCGGTGGGAAAAATCGCTTCTTGCCTCCTCAGCCGGCTGCGAAATGGACAGGGGTACGCGATACCGTCGAGTTTGGTTTTATGGCGCCGCAAGGCGGTGGCGGTCCGGCAACCTTGCCAAGGTCTGGTGCTGGGGCGCGCATAACCCGCGAATTGTTTGCGCCGCTAAATTCACAGCCGCATTCTGAGGATTGTTTATATCTCAATATTTGTTCGCGCGGTGTGAAGAAGGAAGCCACTAGGCCGGTGATGGTGTGGTTGCACGGTGGTGGTTTTATGTCGGGCAGTGGCGCATCCAGTTTATACGATGGCATTAATTTATGCCGTCGAGGTGATGTGGTCGTCGTTACAATCAATCATCGATTGGGCGCGTTGGGTTACTTACACCTTGGTGACTTAGATCAAGATTACCAGCGATCCGGTATGGTGGGGATGCTCGATATCATCCGCGCTTTGGAATGGGTCAAAGATAATATCGCGCAATTTGGTGGTGATCCCAATCGAGTGATGATTTTTGGTGAATCTGGTGGCGGCAGAAAAGTGTCAACTATGTTGGCGTTGCCTGGCGCAAAAGGGCTTTTTCACTCTGCAGTTGTACACAGTGGTCCAGGTTTACGATTTTCTTCCAATGAAACCGCTCACTTGCGGACATTGGCTTTACTGGATGAGCTAGGGATTAGCCGTAGCAATTATAAAAAGCTATTGGACGTACCGTTCGACAAAATAATTGCAGCCCAAGGAAAAGCAGAGCGAAAAGTGTTAACGCAGTTGCCCCAAGATGCGTCGTTCTTTGAACGATATGGTTGGGCACCCGTCATGGGGCCTGATATGCCTCATTGGCCCTTTGACCCTACCGCCCCTCAAGAATCAATTGATGTACCGGTTATTGTTGGCTGTAATCGTCACGAATCTTCTTTGTTTCTTACGCCGAACCCTCGGCTGGATAATGTTGATGAAAACATGCTGCGGGCACACGTTGAGCGTCTGGTCGGCGATAAGGCGGACGAACTGATTGCGGTGTACCGCAATGCCTACCCTGACAAGAGCTTGCGTAGAATTTTAATGCTTATTGATAGTGATGATCGATACCGCATGGATTCTATTGTGTTGGCAGAGCGAAAAGCGACGTTAGGCGCGGCACCAACCTATATGTACCGCTTCGATTGGGAAACACCAGTTTGGGATGGTTTGTTGATGGCTCCTCATGCTCTAGAGATTCCATTTGTATTTGATAACGCGCAACTGAGTAGTGCATTTACGGGCGGTGGCCCTGATGCCGTTGCACTATCGGCGATTATGGCCGAAACATGGATTAGTTTTGCGCGAACCGGCGATCCAAACAACGCTGCATTGCCTACCTGGAAGCCGTATGAAGAAAATAATAGAGCAACAATGTTATTTAACAATGATAGCCAGCTTGTGAACGACCCAGGCCGCGCGGAAAGAATTGCCTGGCAGCCGTTGAGAAAATTCTAACGTTGAAAATTTAAAATACGGTTAGTTAATTTTTAGCACGATAAAAGAATAAATACATCGAGGGAAAATAATGTCTCATTTTGGTAAAAGTATAATGGCGTCCGCTGTGGTTTTGCTTGCAGGTTGCGGTGTGCAGCCAGAAAATAAATCAGGCGCCGCTGCGTTAGACGAGAAAAAAATATCGAAGCCCAGTGCCTACCGTGGGTACTCAGACATAAAATACGATGGTTACGATTTACAGTCTCAGTACATTGAAATGCGCGATGGGACGAAAATTGCTGTGGATTTATATCGCCCCACTCTCAATGGTGAGGTAACGACCGATAAAACCCCGGTGTTATGGATGCATACACCGTACAATCGGCGCAACTATGGGCCTGCGTTAACGGGTGAAGCCTATCCGGGAAAGGCCGCAAACCTGGTGAAATATGGTTACACAGTAGCAACCGCCGATTTTCGCGGCCTGTATGCGAGTTACGGCACAAACGAAGGCTTTAATCGCGGTGAATGGCAGGATGCAGCGCGTTGGGATGCGTACGACATTACCGAATGGTTAGCTGCTCAGGAATGGAGTACGGGTAATGTGGGCATGTGGGGCTGTTCTGCAACCGGCGGCAGTCAGATGCAGGCACTGACGGTAGCGCCCCCGAGTTTAAAAGCGGTTTTCCCCATGAGTTGTGAGTGGGATGTGTATCCCTTTGCTAATTTTGGCGGCATGGCCCCGCCTGAAGGTGTGCCAACACGTGTGATGCGCGGCGGTAGTCGTGAAGCGCGCGACAAGTTAGCGGCACCTGTCAGTGCAGACGAGGATAAAAGTTTACTCGCGGCCGCTATTGCCGAGCATAAAGACAATATCGAAACAGCGGGCTATACGCCATTTCGCGATAGTGTTGCTGAAAATTTTGGCAGCCAATGGTGGATTAAAAGTAGCCCGTACACCTACAAAGACACAATCGAGAAGTCCGGTATTGCGATATATACCGTTGCCAACTTAGATGAAGAAGGTCCAGGTTATGGCCCGTATTTTACATTTAATAATGTCAATAACCCCCGTAAATTGACAGTCGGGCCTGCAACGCATTGTGATTGGACAAGCGTACAAAAAGACACGGGTTTTGACATCATTGTTGAAGAATTACGTTTTTTTGATCGCTGGTTGAAAGGTGTCGATAACGGCGTGATGGATGAAAACCCCGTTACCTATTACACCTACAACTTAGAAACATCGTCAATCGGTATTCCGGGCTGGCACACGGCAGCGGCCTGGCCCTTGCCTCAACAGCAGTCGACGGAATTTGTCTTGTCAGAAGGGCAATTAACTGCAGATGGTATTGCACCGGGAAGTGTCGCACAGGGTGAGGTATCTCAGACAGTTGATTATGACATTGATAATAAAAACTTCTGGGATAAAGGCTTACAGTTTGTCACTGCACCATTAGCTAACGACATTCAAATTACCGGTCACCCGGTGTTGCGTTTGTGGTTGTCTAGTTCAGTGAGCGATGCTGATGTGGTTGCTCGTATTGACGATGTTGCGCCTGATGGCAGCGCAACTTACCGAACGGTGGAAGGGCGTTTGCGAGCCTCTTTGCGACAAACGGCCGACGCGCCTTATAACAATTTGGGTTTACCCTATCACCCGTTTACGGAGGCATCTGTACAACCGTTGCAAGCGGGTATGCCAGTAGAATTAGAATTCGATTTTTACGTTATGTCGAATGTCTTTAAAAAAGGCCATCAAATTCGCCTCACACTTAACTTTGCTGATAAGCGGGCCACGCCTCGCGTCGAACCGGCCCCTGAAGTCACTGTGTATTTTGGTGGGGATACATCGTCAGCGCTGGTTCTACCGGTTATTCCACACAACTAAGGCGTCAGTCGAAAGGGAAACTACTATGACATTAAAAAACAATAATCTTCATGCAAGTTGGGTCTATCGTTTGATGCTCGCCATGGCGAGTTTGGTCTTGGCTGCTCATGTATCGGCTGCACCCTGTGATCGCGCCTGTGTACAAAGTAAGGTCACTCAAACTATCGATGCGATGGTCAATCATCGTCACAGTGATATTAATTTCTTCGCATCAAAGTTACGCAGTACCCAGAATGGGGAGGTAACTCAACTGGGCGACGGTGTTTGGCAAACGATTACCAGCAAAGGTGGTTATCAACAAACGTTCATCGACCAAAGCCTGCAAGAGGCAACGTTTTTTGGTGTCTTTACCGAACAGCATGATGGCGTTGAAGAGCCACTGTTAATGGCCGTTCGTTTTCGTTTCAGTGATGGAGAGGTAACGGAACTGGAGCATTTGCTTTCTCGCCCGGATAAGCGAAATCGACTCATTCGAATAAGCCAGTTGAAAGCGCCCAATCCGATTTACGACGTGGTGCTGCCAGAAAGTGCACGTAGTTCACGAGATCAATTAGTTGCCGCCGCGCACGCGTACTTTGATGGCATTGCGAAGAGCACCGATGAGGGTGTGCCTATGCACCGAGAGTGTGTTCGGCGAGAAAATGGTGTGACTTTACTCAAAAATCAAAACCCAACCACGGAAGACTGTCCGATTGGCTTTCACCGTTTCAACTACATTACCGACATTCGTGACCGGCGCGTGTCAGTCGTCGATGAAGAGCGTGGGTTAGTGCTGGCCTGGGGAATTTTTGATATACCGGGCAATATCGAGGTGGCTCCTGGTCGCTTCGGGCCTTCTGACTTACCTAGCGATGGACCGCGTGTCGATAGTCGAAAGGTGCCGCGCAGCCTCTACATTGCTGAGTTATTCCGGGTAGTGGATGGCAAGATTCGAGACATAGACGCCATCATGTACAACCTGGATTTGGGCTTCAAAGCCGGTTGGTAAGCTCCTTGCAGCCACTTGAGCCCTGAGTGTTGAGGTCGGTTATAGCCTACTCCGGCCTTGACCCTTTGGGTTTATTTCCCTGATTTTCCCATAATTAGTTCAACATACTAATCAATTCTATTATCATGCCTTGCTCAAAAAATAACATGCAGCATGGGTTGATGAATTGATGAAGCCAATCATTATTGCAGGTGCAGGCCCGGTAGGCCTTACCTTAGCTCTTCTTCTGAACCAACAAGGTAAATCGGTACTGGTGCTTGAAGCGGTTGATGAAATACAGCCGCTTGGTGTAGGCATTAACTTGTTGCCCCATTCAGTTCGAGTGCTTTGCGGGTTGGGGCTAGAGCCAAAATTGGACGAAATCGCCATTCGCACTAGCGCGCTTCACTATTACAACAAATTGGGTCAGCAAATTTGGGCTGAGCCACGTGGTTTGAATGCGGGCTATCACTTTCCACAGTTTTCTATTCATCGTGGCGAGCTGCAGATGATGCTATTGCGCGAAGCACGATTCAAATTGGGAGAAGAGCAGGTTCGCACTGGTTACAAATTGGATAGCTGGAAAGACACAGCTGATGGTATTGAAGCGACCTTTGAAAAAACAAATGGTGAACGTGAGGTCATTGAAGGAGCCTGTTTAATCGCTGCCGATGGTATTAAATCAACCGCCAGAAAAACCCTCTATCCTGATGAAGGCTCACCTATCTACGGGGGCCGTATTTTGTGGCGCGGCGTCACCATCGATAAACCATTCCTTGATGGCAGTACCATGTTCATGGCAGGTCACCAAGATTGTAAATTCGTCGCCTATCCATTGATGCCTGTTGGCGAAGATAAAGTCTTGATTAACTGGATTGCCGAATTGAGTGTTCCAGATTACGTGCAAAACGAGCAAGATTGGAACAAGGAAGTCTCAATTGATGTGTTTAGACCATCATTCGAAGATTGGGATTTTGGCTGGGTGAATGTGCCAAGCATTATTGACAATTGTGAGCATGTTTACGAATTCCCGCTATCTGATCGCGACCCGTTACCGCAATGGACATTTGGTAATATGACTCTCATTGGCGATGCCGCGCACCCGATGTACCCGATTGGATCAAATGGTGCATCTCAGGGCATCCTGGACGCTGAAAAGTTAGCCGATGAATTTGCCAAGGGGGATGATCTAACCACAACTTTTGCCAATTATGAGAAAGAACGTCGCCCGGCGACTGCAAACATCGTCTTACTTAACCGTAAAAACGGCCCAGAACAGGTGATGCAAATGGCCGAAGAACGGTCGCCCGACGGTTTCGATCATATCCATGATGTGATTCCGCAAGCGGAGCTTGAAGAAGTCGCTGCGCGCTACAAACAAACCGCGGGCTTTAATATTGAAGCCGTCAACAAAGACGCTAAAGAAACTCAACCTAGCTAACCATGGACACCTTGACGACACCGGTACAACCGTCACTCGAACACTTTATTCGCGTTATGTTAGAGGTTGGAGCGCCGACACAGATCGGTGAAACAGCCAACGGTATGCGTCGCTATGTGCCGATTCTTGGCGGCATATTTGAAGGCGAAGGTATACGGGGGAAGGTGCTAGCGGGCGGTGGCGATTGGCTGCTACAGCGGCAAGATGGTAGCACGTTGATTGATGCTCGATATTCTCTTGAAACAGACCACGGGCAGATTATCTATATTCAAGATCGTGGTTTTCGCCATGGGCCCGAACAAGTGATGGCAAGGCTCGCGGCTGGTGAGCCTGTTGACCCTAGCGAATATTATTTTCGTACCTCTGCAACCCTCGAGACCTCTGTACCGGAACTGATGTGGCTAAATCAAACACTATTTGTTGGCTCTGGTATGCGCAAAGCGGCTAATGTTATTGTAGATTTTTACATCACCGAATAAATTCTTCTGACGGGCGTCAATCAGTTCTACGTTCGCTATTTTAATAAAAAGGGAATACCGATGTTTAAATCATGCAGTGTTTTAGTGAAGACCTTATTTTTACTACTTTCCACGGTTGGTTTTACGATGAATAGCTCAGCAGATACCTGGCAAAAACCGGATGTAAAAATCCCTACCACTGAGTTGGTAATGGACTTGAAAGTGCTCATTGGTGCGCCGGTTCGAGTGGGCCCTAGTGATGCGGGAATGCGTCAATTCATTCCCATTACTGGGGGTGAATTTGAAGGCCAACACTTGGATGGTGCGAAAATCAGCGGTGAAGTGATACCGGGCGGTGCAGATTGGCAGCTGGTTAGACCAGATGGTGTGCTTGAAGTCAAAGCGATTTATGCGATTAAAACCGCTGATGGCGCTGTGATTGAAGTCGATAACCGAGGGCTGGTTGCCTCTGTCGCGGCGGATGAGGAAAAAAACATGCCCGCCTCACGTTATGTTCGTACAACGCCAACGTTTAAAGCCCCTAAGGGCCAGTACGAATGGCTTAATCAGCGTGTCTTTACAGGGACAATCACGCCATCACCCAAAGGTGATTTTGTGCAAATTAGAGTGTTTGTGATTCACTGATCAGCGAATTAATTCATCACCAGGCGCGCGCTATCAAGCCGCCTGATCTAAAAACCGCTAATGAGGCCGGTCAATTAGGCCCAGCTGCATCGCTTCAAATACAGCCTGGCCTCGCGAGTTCACCGATAGTTTTCGATAGATGTGCTTAACATGCGATGTCACTGTGTGGGTCGACATGGTCAGCATGTTGCCAATCTCTGCGTAGGTAAAGCCTTTCGCCACTAAGTTCAATACTTCTTCTTCGCGTGAAGTTAATTTTGGCGCTTCATCATCGCCGTTGTTGTCAGTGGGGGCGCGAAACCGTTTGAGCAGATGACGGGCAATGCTTGGGCTAATTGGTGAGCCACCGTCTAATAGTTGTCGTATTGAATTGAGAATATGATTTGCTTCATGATCTTTGAGCAAATATCCCGACGCGCCGGCTTCAATGGCCGATACCACATGCTTTTCATCGCCAAAAATAGTGATGACAACGATTTCAGATTTAGGTGATAAAGCCTGGGTTTCCTTAATGAGATCTATGCCACTTCCGTCAGGCAACCCCAAGTCCACCAGCAATACTCGTGGCTTAGTGTCTGCGATTAGCTGTCTCGCTTCGGCGCAATTTTGCGCGACACCACTCAGGTGAAATTCATTGGAGCGGAAAATCACTTCAGCCAAGCGTTCGCGAGTTGCTTGGTTGTCTTCCACTATAGCAACCGTTGGCGTTTCCGTGTCATTCATGGTTGGGCATTCCTATATAGTCAATCGCCTATAGCGTGGTTGCTTCACAGTTGACGGCCGATAGGGCCATACATTGAGGTGCTAGCTTGCGTTAAATGGTGCCGTTAAGCCATCCCCTATATGGGGGATAGGACTATCGCTTTACGACCGCTAACTTATCCGCTTATGAGGGACTTATTATCTCTGAGAGTGCGAGGAATGCAATGAATGGGGCGGAAAAGGGTACTATGACTAGGAAGAGGCTGTTGGTTTGTGGGCTGATGAGTGGATTGGCTGCATGGACATCTGTTGTGGATGCAGGGTTTATTGAGCCGTTGTCATTTCAACAGGGCGAATGGATAAGCGCTGCTACATCGATACGATTTCGTGTGGTTGATGACTCCGATGTGAAAGCCGAGCGGTTGGCGTTTTTTATTGGTGGGCGTGACGTAACAGCGTTGATTCGTCAGGAAGCGCTAGATGAATTTCTTTACCCCTCAAGCGACCTGCCTTTGCCGAAGGGGGAGCAGTCGCTCTTGGTCTATGCCATTACTCAGGACGGTCAGTGGCAGGTTATTGCAGAGTTACCGCTTAATGTTTTAACTCGCGGCGGCTTTGAAACGGCTGAAGTTCGCGTCACCGGCGATGTCACAGAAAGTTCTCAGTTTTCCAGTCGCGCGAAAGGTGACGCTCAACCCACTGATCCAGACACCTATCATCACTTGTCAGGTAACTTTGGGGTGTCGACCCGGCACACCCGCGCAGATTGGGAAATTCGCAGCAATGCGAATATCGTTAGTACTAGCGAGCGAGAGCAAGCGCTGCGTTTTAATGAGCTTGACAATGAGGCTCCCAAAACCGACCTTTCTGACTATTTAGTTGAAGTTCAAAAAAATAATACCTTGCTTGCTGTAGGGCATGTTAGCTACGGCAACAACCCGCTCTTGGTAAGTGGCATTTCAAATCGCGGTGTTGTAGCGAGAACCAAATTGTTGGGCGTTGATGTTTCGGTAACAAGCCAGAGCGGACAAACCATTACGGGCTACAATAATATTTTAGGTACTAAAAATTATAGCGAAAATAGTATCCAGGCAACGACATTCGGTTACGACCTGCTATCTAACAACCTCGGTTCTTTGCGCGCCGAGTTGAGTTATCTCACGGCAGAAATTACGTCAGATTTAGGATTTAATATTGGTGAGGTAGCCGACGCGGAAAAAAGCCAGGGCTACGGTTTGGTGGTTTCGGGGCAATCTGCCTCCGGGGCATTGCGTGTCAATCTTAGCTACGCTAACAGTCGTTATGAAAACCCCAATGACCCTTTTCTGTCCCAGGGGGATGATCTTGTTGAGTCTCTCGAAACGAAAGACGACGCCTATAGTGCGTCTCTTGACTGGTCTTTTCTACAGCCAAATTATGAAACTGGTTCGAATTCGAATCTGACCCTGAGTTTTAAACAAGAAGAGACCGATCCCCTGTACAAAAGTGTCGGCGCGTTTGTGAATGCCGATACCCGAAGTCGTGTGATATCGTTGAGTGGTCAGTTAGGGCATGTATCACTTCAGTTGGCAACAAATGAAAGTCGAGATAACTTAGATGACCTCGACACGGTATTGACGACAGTGACCAAAAATAATTCAATTAATCTGAATATGCCTGTTAGTGCGTTTAGTGAGGATCCCAAAGTCTACTTACCAAGTAACGTTGGTTATAGTCTAACTCGAATTCATCAATACGGTGATAACCTGCCGGTCGGTTTTGATCCCAATTCCCACATTCCAGATCAATTTAATATCAGCCATAACCTTAACTTTAATTGGCAGATTGGTATGACCAGTATTGGGTATACCTTCAGTTGGTCTGATCAAGATAATCGTCAGCCCGGGCGAGCGGAAGCAGACTTTCGCGATATCAATCATGGTATTTCTATAAACACCCAAATAGCGTCGACGGTTAATTTGGGGCTCACTTTGGGGAAGGTTGCTTCGAACGATTTCGAGCAATCCCTCAAGCGTTACAACGACACGGCCAGTCTCAACCTGGGTTGGCAAATGACCAACAATTTATCATTGAGTGGCAACTACAGTTACTCAGAATCTGAAGACTCACAAAATTTTAATGATGCTGAAAATTACTCTATGCAAACCCAGCTGTCCTATCAATTTACTATCCCGAGCTTTGGTGGCCACAGCATGCCAGCGCAGATGTATTTAAGACATTCGCTGAATGATAATTACAGTATCGATAATCAATTTCTATTTGAAAGTAGTGGACGAAACTGGTCGACCCATGGCGGTCTTTCGATCAGCTTATTTTAAGGAGTCATGCAATGATTAATGTAAAATCCACAACAAAAAACCTAAGGGTTTATCTCGCATGGCTAATTGTATCCGCTCTAGTCAGTGCTGAGGTTGGCGCTGTGTCTGGCGTCAATCCATCGGGTGTTAACGTTAGCCATACGGGAGTAACAACGGTATTTTTAACCTTTCAAAATATTGGTGCTAACGAGGTGCCGGTTGAAGCGTTTTGGTGTAGCGAAGTGACCTCGACGGGTGTGAGTGCCTTTAATCCTTGTGTGCCAGGGACCTTGTTGGGGAATCTCCCGGCGCGGAATAATTTGGCACAAACGAGTGGTACAGGCGGTGTTAACAACTTAACGGATATTATGACGATCCCTGCCTCGGTTACACGCAAGGCATTTCAGTTAGCGCAACAAAGCAGCAATGGCAGCTTCTACTACGTCCGACGTTTTAACGATGGTCTAACGGATGCCTATGTGACGGTTACATGTCGGCTCGCAGGTGGCGGGGCACGATCTCCGCTCGCGTTAACGGATGTTCGGATTGAGTTTGACGCTCAAGAAGGTATGAGGCCTGTGTATTTTTTATCTCAGGAAGATGCTGTCCCCGCTATTAAGGCGTCCATTAAATACAATGGCACGGGTCGTTTTAAAGGGCGTTGGGAAGTCGTTATGCCTGGCGACCCCGAGCCATCAGCCTTAGATTTATTCACCGAGGCAACGCTTCCCGTTGAGCAACGACAAGCACAGCGTCAATACACCGTCTTATCGCACTTTGATGTATTTCTTCCTCCATCGGGTGAATTTACTCTCTCTGGGCCGAATCCATCACAAATACCCAAAGATATAGACGGACCATATAAAATATTACTGCGTGTGGAGGCAACGGCCGATAAAGAGGGTAATTCGAATACGTTGAGTGGTGTCGCCAACTCCGGTGGCGTTGCTGGTTTTCCCATGCCGGTGTTACGTTATTTTGTAGGTAGTGGGGACTCGATCGATGGTTTCGAAACTCGCCGTAACGCAAAAACGTTATTAGTGTTATCCCCTTCACCCGCGTTAGTGACAACCTCAGATCAATCAACTGTTTTTAGCTGGCAGCCAGTCCAAGAAGCCCAGCTTTACGAATTGCAAGTGAAGTCGGAGCAAGGTGTTGTATTATCTGCAATCGTCAAGGAGGGGGCTTATCAATATGTCGCACCGCCCTGGCACATAGTCTCTGGCTTTGGTGCGATGAAGTGGCAAGTGAAAGCACTCAACACATCGGGCCGCGTCATTGCAGAAAGTGATTGGCGAGAAATAACCGTCGAATAACTTGCTATTTAGCAATTAAAAAAAGCCACAGTGTGGCTTTTTTTGTGTCCGTACTAAAGAGATTTAATTCGCAATGAGTTTGTCTTTATAGAAGACGTGCTGCGGTTATCTACTAAGGACGTTATTAATGTCCTGTAAGCTATACCCAGAATATTGTAGTGCTTGACGAATTGTTTGCTCATCAGCTCGGTAGATGTTTTTACAAATTTCGTAAGACGCTTGAAAGGAGATATTGAACTCGGACTTAAGTGCTTTCAATGTCTCGTTGAGCGGGTAGCCAACGCGTTTAAGCAGTGATGCGCTGTTAGTGCACCTGGATGTAGTGCAGTTCGTCGTATCGATTGCGACATTCGCGCGTTTCAGCACAGAAACAAGCTGCATTGCATTGGGGTTATAGGCGGTTTTAATCGCTTGTACAATTTTTTCTGGGTTACTTTCAATGCTTTGGAGCGCCGACGGTATTTGGGCTAATGGGTAGTTGGCACTCTTTAACCAAATCGCCGTTTGCGACGCTGAGCCGCGAAAGAGTGCCTTAGCAATTTTCGCGGATGTTTGCGGTGAGGCACGCAAAGCTTGGTTACAGGCTAAGATTATGTCGCTTGCGGGATACCCTTCTGCTTTGAGCGTGCTGGCAATGCTTTGAGTGGAGGCGTTATAAACGCGTTGTAGAGCGCCTGCGATGTCTCCAATGCCATGCCTAGAACTCATCAACAGTTTTGTGGTTTGCTCTGCATTTAGCGTGTATTGCGACTTCAAAACACGCGCAATATCGATAGCGCTGCGCCCCTGGCGTGTCCAATCAGTCGTTAGCGCTTGCGGACTAGTGGCGCTATCCAATGCTGAATCGATGCATTTTACTGAGACCAGTTTTTTCGGTGGGGTGTGAAGCCCTCGATGCGGACTGGATTGGTTGGTAGGAATCAGTAATGGTCGCCCGCCTTGAAAAATGACTTCCAGTGATTGCCTGCCAATATTCTCCACTCGCAGTGTATCGACTTGATTGATGTTTCTCGTTTCACCAGTAGAGAGTGACAGTGTTCTTTGGGGATTACTGGAGCCATTGGAAAACTCATATTTGAGTCTACACTCATTGGCTGCGGAGGTACTCCCGCTTGCTAGCAACACCGCAACAAACAACGGGTGAAACCTGGTAGATAGTGATTTCCGCGCGGTCATGTAACGGTTTCCTCAACTGTGATATAGCCATTTATACAGAGAGCATACGCATGTTGTGGAGTGACCCATATCACCTAAATAGGGGATGCCCAAAAGGGCTCTGTCCCTTGTTTGGGGGATATCAGCACTGCCGCGGGCTGTTTATGATTCTTAACGTTGTAAAAACACACGTTAAGGAGACTACCATGTTACATATTACTAGGAAGGAATTGGGATTAACTGTAAAACCGTGCGTATCGAAAACACTTTCTGTTGCGACGCTCATGATGCTGAGCGGAATGAGCCTGTCAGCGTTTGCCGCAAATGAATGTCGAATTGAATATGGTTATCACACGGGCTCGGGGTTTAATAGACAAGATAAAGTAAAGAGAGTTTATCTTGACGTCAACGAAACCAAAACCATCAATCAAAGTAAGCTGAACTACGTAAAGAACCTAAAAGATAATAAAGCGACTTTTTATCTAACAGGTGTTTCAGATATCACGCTTGACAAAAATTCGATTAACCCTCTGGTTGGATTTTACCTAACACCTGTCAGATTAGACAAAGTCAGGTGCCTTAATCAAACAACCCAATCTTTTAATGCACCGGAAGCGCTGATTCAAGCGTTCAAACAAGCCAATAAAACCGCGAGCCAAATAGCGGAAGGTTTGAATGATACGTTCAACCTTGGCGGTCAACAAATTGCGCAACTACTTAGGGCGGCGAACTACAGTGCAAACCAAGTTGCAAAAGCCTTGCAGGACACCTTTAATGCCTCTGCTCAGCAAATTGGAGGGTGGATGAAGGCGGCAGGCTATACTGGCGCGCAGGTTATATCCGCAGTGAAAAACGTGGTTGGCGCGAGTGTTCAAACCGCTGCCAGAATTGCTAAACAAACATTCAATGCTGCAGGAGCGACAGTAGCGGCTTGGCTAAAGGGTGCCGGTTATGCTGCAAGAGATATTGCTCAAGCGTTACAGAGTGAATTAAACGCGTCTGCTCAGCAGGTGGCGACATGGTTAAAGGCGGCAGGCTACACTGGTTCGCAAGTCATCGGTGCTATAAAACAAGGCGTTCAAGCTAGTGCTCAAGTCGCGGCGGATATCGCAAGTTCAGTATTTAATGCTGGTGCGCAGACGGCGGCGCAATGGATGAAAGCAGCCGGTTATACAGCAGAACAAATTGCGGCGAGTGTTATTAGTGCTTACAACATGGGAGCTGCCCAAGTTGCCGAGGTTCTAAAAGCGGTAGGCTACTCAGGCGCTCAGGTGATCGCTGCAATTAAACAAGGTGTTCAGGCCACTGCGCAGACGGCGGCGGCAATTGCTCAATCCGTATTTAATGCATCGGCGCAAACCGCGACCCAGTGGATGAAGGCAGCAGGTTATACAGCTGCACAAATTGCATCGGGCTTAGCCAGCGCTTACAACATGACTGCTGCTCAAATTGCGCAAGGAATGGAGGCCGTTGGCTACTCAACAGGGCAGATTGTTGCAGCACTAAAATCCGGTATCAATACTTCAGCTAATGAAATGGCCGCACTCCTCAAGCAAATGGGTGTCACCAAAGAAAATGCCGAGCGTGCGATGCGAAGCGCTGGCTATACTGCGCGTCAGATTGCTGCTGCCATTGCAAGTGTGTGGAATGAAGCGGGACGAGCGACGGGCAAGGTTGTTGATAACGCAGCGCGGGTAGTAAAAAATCCAACAACTATCGGAGTAAAAATTAATTGCGTACTAGGCGCAGCGAGTCACGTGTGCAAAGAATTTAGCACTAAAAAAACGCCAGAGGGAACGATGTTTTTGCGCTATCAACTAAGACAGTTTGACTTTGAGTTGAAAGGTTTAAACTTTCAAGGCGTCACAAGCGTATCGGGTCTCCCTGGTCGCGTCAGTATCCGCAAGAAAACGCCAACAAACATGATCATCCGTGTAACGTCACGTTACACAGGTCAGACTTGGCAAGGAGCAACGACAGGGATTGCGCACTTAATGGTAAACGGCCGCCGAGTCGCGGGTGGTGAATTCCGTTGGACCGTAATTCCTGAGCGCTATCAATCACAAGGAACTGGCGTACGTGTTGTTGGTGGTAGCATGGGTTCAAGAACCACTAATAGCGGTTCAAACAATTCGCAAACTTCGTCAAAAGCCGATCTAAAACCCGAAAGTTTGATGAATCACTGGAGCTACAAATCATCCGTCACCAAGTATGATAGCCGTGGAGGCAGCTACGTTTATCATTCTGTTGACCCTAGTTTTTGCAGCACAGGTATGACAACGCATACTAGTAATAATACAGAAGGCTCTGGGCTTCTGGGTAGCTACCAGCGTCGTAATTTTACCCTTCCAGCAGTCATTGGTGTGAACGTACGCAACCAAGGATCGGCAGCTTCTGGTTCTTCCGATGTAAAAATGAAGTCAGGCAATCAAGTGGTTGGAGAAACGGCTCTACCGGCAGTTCAGGCGGGTCAAACATTTAACGTATCGATTCCTCGACCTAGTAACTACAATCGCAGCAAGTGCGTTGTTCGCGGAGGGGGACTGTCGAATACGGGTTGTTATGCCTGCTTGTATGATTCGGGAGAAGATGGTGATTTACTCATCGAGGTGGATAGCAATAATAGTGTTCAAGAAAGTAATGAGAACAATAACTCAGCGCTATTTAATTAAACACTAAGTAAACAAGAGGGACTAAAGGCCGCGTAATCACGCGGCCTTTTTATTTTGAAAGTGTTACGGGAATCCATAGCGACACGCTGGTACCGTGAGTATTGTGAGTGCTTTCGTCTTGAGCGCTGGTAACATCAAGCACACCATTTAATAAAACCGCACGGTTTTTCATGTTCACTAAACCATAAGAGCCAGATTTTTTTTCACTTTGAAAGCCAACACCATTATCGGTCATAGTGATATGGACAAAATCATCTTGATCTTGGCGGTCAAGTTTGCAAGAAAGGGTGATTGTGTCGGCACCGGAGTGCTTGACAACATTGGTTATAGCCTCTTGCAGGATGCGCATCAATTGCAAAGCATGTTCTGAATTGAACCAGGCAACATCGGGGATATCGTCAATGTCCCAAGCCAGTTTTATCCCTGCTTGATTAAGCCGGATCTCTAGCCTTTCACGAATCGTCGCAAGTATGCCGAGAATATCGCCTTGATCGGAGGTGGGCTCAAGGCTGCTGATGATGAGTCGTAAATCGTCTAGCGACGTCTTAACATAATCCATGATGTCTTCATTCGTGACATTTCCTTTTTGAAGTACGGCAATCGTGTTGACTAACTGTCCGCCGACACCATCATGAATTTCTCTGAGTAAGCGCTCTCGCTCCTGAGTAATGGCGTCCTTAACTGACGATATATTCGTGCGCATATCTTCGTTCTCTTTGTTGAGAGACACGATGCGACGGAAAAAAATCAGTCCGCCTAGAAGACTAGCGACGAGTGGAATAAACGGGTACTTTGGGGTAATGGCCGTAATCCTAAAGAAATAAAAGGTCATGTCGTATGCAACCATCGCACAGATGATGAGGCCGCTAGATAACATCCATAGGCCTACCTCTTTTCGGCGTAGCCAGCCGTGAACGCTCAACATACCGCCAGTGACAAAGGTAATCAGTGCGGTGATACCAAGGAATAATACCGTCAGGCCTGAATAGTCTAATGCTGATTTAGATACGACAACCAACACGTGAAGCAGAAGCAAACCAACGAGAACCCATTCTATGATACGGCGGTTGAGATTAAGCATCCTCGCGACTGCACCGTAATAGCATGTTGCGGCCGCCTGAAGGCTGAATTGAAATAAAAACAGCCAATATTTTTCCGGCAAAGGGACATCTTTAACGAAGAGCTTAAAACTATAAATTAGCCAAAACACAGAACCGGCGATAAACCATATATAGCTTTTGGGAAGACGTAGCGAGAAATAGAAAACTGTCATGATGACAATGCCTATCGCCATCAAGAGTGAGAGAATTTGCGCGGTGGTAATTTTTAGGAAAGTTGCTCGACTATGCTCGCTTTCCAAGTTGTCATATAAATCCAATACCGGCTCGTATATGCCGTTTGTATTGGTCAGCATCACCTTCAGTCGGATGTATAAACTGTTCTCACCCTCTTTCAAAAATTCTGCGGGTAGTTCAAACAGTTGTGGATAGTTCCAATTAACCTGCGGCGGCCCATCGATGTCACCGGTTGCCCCAACCTCGACGTTATTTACCCAAATACTCGCTTGTGAATTAATACGACCAAAAAATAAGCCAAGCTTCTCTTCTGGAATGGTGTCTAACGTAAACGTGGTTCGATACCATGCTTCCCGATAAATGGCGCGCCTTTGCGGTAGCCAAATATCTTTTAATCGTGTTGGCTGCCAGCCTTCGATGACATCCTGAGGCGGTGTAGCGCGATCAGCGATAAACAGGCGCTCGAACTGCGTTAATGTTTGCTTTTCGAATAGGGCGCTTTGCGCAAATAAAGCGCCGGTATAGATTGCAAGCGCACCTGACAAAATCCAGGCAAGCAGATGTCGTGCATCATAGCCACTGAGGCTGCCTGTGTGGGGAGTATTTGTCATTTCTGTAGGCCTAGTGTGTTACGCAATAAGTGCCTTGCTGTGAGCGCAGCGGGGAATAGATATTTAGCATGACTAACGGGCGTCAATATACCGAATTCGATACATGTCCACAATTTTGTTGTTGGGCGAGCGCATCAGCGCTATGTCCATTTCGATAGAGCCATTCGATTGGCTCTCATTGTGTGATGTATTACTCAAAACCTCGCGCGGAGCTCGCAGATACTCTTGATCTGGTTACTGGTGCGCGACGTAGATTAGTGACGATCGATAGGTTGTCGTTAGGTGGGTTTACATTCGATCAGCTGATATTAACGAGTACCAGGGCGGCCGCCTTAATCAGCGCTTGGTGATGCAGCCTAGCTTAGACTTCGCTATTCCAGTCGGTGCGTATCACGCGCCAATATACGCGGTTGACCGCGCTAGCGGTACGCTTGGTAGTCAGTGGAATATCGTGGTTGGAAACGTGAATGAGCGCCTCAGACTCACAGAGTTTATCGAGTATATAATAATCTTGAGCGGAGATTATTTTGCTCTGATAGGCGGTTTTGAGTAGTGTGGCATATCGTGTTTTTTTCCCGCCGTAAAAAGACCCCAGTATTCCTTCGATAACCCCAGTTGCCATGACGCAATAGGCGGTCCACGCTTCGGAGTCAAAACATTTGTCGGCTTCTTCGGCTAATGCAGCAAGACGCTTCAAGCGCTCATTATCTTCAATGTAAGAGAACAAATCGCGATAATTTTTGATCTGAGTGAACTGGATGGTGAGGTGTGCTGTGGGCAAAGCCTGGCGATAGCCAATAGTCTGATTTTGAACGCGCAGAGACCGGCTTGTTAGCTCAAATTGTTCTTGTGGAATCGCCACTTTATGGTTCCGTGGGCGCGCAACTTGTAGTTGGTGGCCAACTACATCGTAGGCGGCGAGATAGGGAATACTATACACAAGGTCGTACTTTTCCGTGGGATCGGAGGAATTACCTATAATCTTCGGATTGCGGAGGACGAGTGATTCACTTTTAAGGGGGGTACTGTTCATGCTGCTAATTCTACGCCTACTAAACTCGGCCGCCAAGCAGTAGTATTTTAGAGTTTGACCATCATCATACCTAGGTGATGAAAGCTGTATGTTGGCATTGCAGTTAGGTTTTGCTTGCCATACAACGGATATATAAGTGCTATAACTATTTGGGTCGAAAAGTGATTGTTAAAATTGGTAAATTTCCGGGATTTCGTTTTAGCTATAGGCCTTGGGATTACTCTACGAAATCTATGAGGGAGGGTTGTTGGAGCTTGCGTACTTGAAATCAATTAGCGAACAGAGGCTGACGAAAATTGCAGAAAATATCTAGACGCTAAAAGATTCAAGTGCAAAACATGCTAGAAAACATTATTCAACGTCATACTCTACTAGCAAATCCTCATCGCGCACAATCATTTGGCAGGCTAATCGCCAAGTGCAGGGGAAATCGTCTACAAGCATTTTGTCGACTTCTGCTCGAGTGATTTTACCTAACTCGAGTAAGACTGAACGCTCCTTTTCGGTTAACGGTCCTGCCATGCGTTCTTTAGTTTCGAGAGAAACAACCTTAACTAGACACGTACCGCATTTCCCATCCTGGCAATTAAATTGGATGGGTATTTTGTGTTCCTTGGCTATTTGTAGAATGGTTTCCGTATGGCTTCCGGCAACAGCATAAAGAGTTTTGGTCTTGTAGTTTGGGCTACTGAACATTATATCTGGCATTGTGTCTACCTCTTCATTAAAAACTAATTTGAAATTAAGCTGGGCTTACCGTGACATCACCCAACACTTGTGCCTGGCAGGCTAAGCGATGGTGTCTACCTGCTGCGTTATCAGCTAGCACTTTTTCCTCGATAACAGATTTCTGGGAAAGATTCTCCCATCCTTCTTGCACTTTCATTATGCATGTTCCGCAATCACCTTCTCGGCAACCATAAACTATTCCTGATCCAAGCTTGTCCGAAATCTCGATGACTCGAACGCCGACTGGTACGGTTACGGTTACATCAATATCTTTAAATGTTAATTTGGCTTTTGCCATGACTATATCCCCTTTTTAAAGTTGTTGGCCCTAGCAAAAGACAACCTGATGCCGTGAGCAAAAATGACTAAGCGGTGGTCATCTATCAATCGACTGGTCGATGATTTACGAATTCAAATTGCTTGCTCATTGAGTGATCGTATCGATTAAACGTCAACCGACAGCATCCTATAAGCAATAGCTGCACCAAGTTAATGGCGAAATTCTAAGTCATTGAATTTATGGAAGTTTAGTAATATCCATTCCCTCAAAAAAAAGTGGGCTTTCCAATTATTGTCTTGTTTACAACAATTTGAGATCAAAGGATTTTTTTTTTGATTCTGGATTGCATGGTATATGTCGTTTTCACGACAAGTTTTGCCAATATGGAGTTTTGAGAGACTTATAAATTTTCTCGTTGGAAGAAAAGAAACAAAGGCACGTTAGATAAGGGTGCTTTGAACTAAATCGAGCAGGTATTTGATTAACCTGAGATGATTTTTTGCTGATTGCAAACCTAAATCCGCTTGATTAAGTTGCCTGCAAGATATGGCCTGCTTTCGAATTTATTCGCCTGATAGATGGAATTGTTGAAAATCGTTGTCTCAAGTGATGTATCAACCAAATTAAAATTGAACGCGTCTTGTCGCACCGCCATCTACAACCAGGTTGCTACCGGTGATGAATGATGCCGCAGGGCTAGCAAGGAAAAGCACTGCATTTGACACGTCACTTGGACGGCCCATGCGCCCGATACGACACCGTTCTTTCATGGCGTTGTAGACAGGTGGGTTGTGCTGCCGAATGTTGTCCCATACACCGCCGCTGAATTCTACAGGACCTGGCGATACACTGTTGACGCGGATACCTTCCGGTGCGAGTTGAGTGCTTAACATCGAAGCGTAGTGAAGCAAGCTGGCTTTAACACTGCCATAGGGCGCGACACTATTGCCACCCATAACATCAACAGCGCTTTCTATACTGGCCGTTGAATTGATGAAGGTGATTGACGCGTGATCTGAATGAGCGAGCTGCGGTATTGCACTTGTGACGAACTGAATGTTGCCGAGTAGGTCACTGTCGAGCATTTGTTTCCAGCCCTCTAAGTCAGAACCCGTCATCATAGCACTGGCATTCACGACAATACCGTCAATACCTCCCCACAACGACGCAGATTCATTCACCCATTGCTCGACACTGCTGTGATTTGAGATATCTACCTGGTAAGTTTTTAGTGAATCTCCGTGGTGTGCGCTGAGTTCTGAAGCGAGTGAATCTAATGAGTCTGAAGACCTACCGCAGGTTGACACCCTGCAACCCTCTTGCAGCAACGCGGTAACGATTGCCTTACCGATCCCGCGTGTGCCACCAGACACCAAAAAACGTGCCCCTTTTAGTTCTAAGTCCATCGTTTAAATTCCAGATTGGTTGAATCTACGAAGGCGCGGAATCTGTAGTGCGAGCCCATTTTTGTTTAATGCCTTGCTGAAAGTAGCGTTCATCTTCGTAGGGAAGTAGACGCACAGTGGGATCTACTTTTTTCCCTAACGCTTGAAGGTTGTTTGCATACTCGGAGCTGTGGTGAGCCAGAGAAAGCCGAATGTGCTCTATGAGTTCTTTAACGAGAGTAGGGGTACTCTCTTGGCCATTTTTCAACTCAATGGAGACGACTAGTCGTTGATCACCGTGATCGTCTTCATCGATTTCCATACAGAATCGACCGGTTAAGTTTTGTTTGAATCGGCTGTCTTGTACCGGCTCGCGTATGTGCTCCGGGAAGATAATGGCACCATAAAACTTTACCGAAAAATCAACGCGCTCGTGAACGTAAACAAACGGTAATTCGGGCAGTGGGCCTGCGCCTCGTTCTTTCGCCTCACGTTCAAAATCGATTCCACTTGCGGCTAACATTTCTTTTGCTTGAGCAAAGCTAAACACGCCACCTCGGTCGCCAAGTGAGTATCGAATGAGTGGGAGCGCGCTATCACCTGACACCAAAATATTACTGTCTTCGCAGTCGAAATTTGTAAAGTGCGGATTGTATTGTGCAGCGGTAGGGTTTTTGCTCGCTAAGAAAAAGTCCGAGGCAACTTGCGGGTTTTCACTGGCCAGCTTTTTAAGGAGTATGCCAGCTGCGCCTTCGATAGCCATAGCGCCTATGTCGGCAGAGCCGTAGATGTTGTGGATGTCGGTGAAAGGGTTCGATATCCCAATATGATCACACAAGTATTGTCGGAAGGTTTCCGTAATTGCTTCCGCTGCAAACATCAATTTGATGTTTAATGAACGTACATCAATATTTTCGTTGATAGCGGTATCAAAAACATCTTTGATAAACGGCGGGTAACCTAACAGCACGACCTCTTCATACTGCGGTGCGAGATTCTTTAAGGCAGAGAGAATTTCGGGCTTGTTGATTCCCGGCGCGATAATGCTGATTGCTCGTTCATCGCGTTGTTGTAACATCTGTAGCGCGCTGTAGATTAACACGCCTCCAATCCATACGCCCATACCAAAGCAGACGATGGTTAATACGGGGCCTTTGCAGTGAGACTGGTTCAGGAATTGCTCCAATAAATAAGAGCCTTGCCGATCCAATTGTTGCGTGCGTGGAAAATAGTAGGGTGCGCCCGTGGACCCGGAGGTGGAGCACAGCATTAAACCGCGATTGATATGTCCATCCCAGCATAACATCGGCATCGGGTATTGCCGAAGATAGTTGTCCTTGCTTACAGGGGGGACAATAGAGAGATCGTTATAGTGTTTAACTTTACTAGGGTCAATTTTATGTTTTTTTAAAAAATCAGCGTAGGCTGGTACTCGTTGGCTTGCTTGTTGAAAAAGCAGCAGAAGTGTCTGCTGCTTTTCTTGTAGCCACCAGTCGCTTGATTGAGAAAAGCCACTGTGGGTTGTATGACGAGTGGCCAGGTTGTTTAGGTGCATACTAGTAACCTCTAAAACTTCAACTTCGATACTAAAAGATGTTCTGGCTCAACCTAGTTGGATTGCTAAGCTGGTTCAGGCTCTTTCATTAATGAAGTTTTCAGGTCTTTAGCTTGCTGCATGCAATAGTCAAAGAAGCGCATGTAAATGGTTGATGACTCTGTACCTACTTCTATAAGCGGCTCGATAGTTTCGGGGAAGTCCTTGAGGAATTTGCTCAATACTTGTTTGTTGAACTCAGTATGCGCAATATCTATTTCAACATGATCGGTAATGAAGGACAGTTTTGATAGTACGTCCTCTCCGCAAATGTCGCGTGTGTATTGTATTAATTTAGGTCCTAGAATTGGTGCCAAACTTTCAATTTCATATTGAATAGCAACTTGGCAATAGGGTGTTGGTCCAACAATGTTTTCTTCGTGAATGTCTTCATACTCTCTCACTACGCGTGGTCTTGTATTCCCGTCGAAATGGCTGAGCGATATTTTTTCATCGTGTGTGGCATTCCAAAGGTCGATTAAATTGGCGTAGTCGCGTTGCATCATCTTTTGATGACCGGCTTCGTGGCGTGCGTGCTTTAGAAGATCTTTGCCGAGGATTTCATATCCCTTTGCGATCGATGCTTCTCCTGCTCGGCAAATCCAGTCTTCCACTGGCTCGGTCATATTCACACCCAGCACATTATAGAAAATCCAAAACAGGTGCACGGTATCACGGTCGAGTGAGTAGTCTAATATTCGTTCAGCAATGTCAGAGTTGAGCGCCTGGTCTCGAACGGGTTGCAGTGCGTTTTCGTATGTGTCGATTAATGATTGGTTACTGAATTGATTTTCCATTCTCACCCTCTATTGGTCATTGATAAGTAATAAAACACCCCTAGTACAACGAATGGTATGTATTCATTGTTAAAGTAGTCTGTCAAAAAATTGACGACAACAATTTATATAGTAGAGAAATGAGTAGAGCGCCAAAAAATTCTGAAAATAATCACAAACTTGATAAAAATGTATTTAGGTTGGCGCGTAAATCATTCGTCTGGCGGGCAAGGTAGCTTCCAATGAAAGGGCCATTAGAGGGGAGATAAAAAGACCAGCAAATGCTGGCCTTGATAGTATGCGGGGTGTTTTGTTTTTGATCTTGGCTTGTTAGCTCAGCCCTAAAACGTCTTGCATTATTTCTCGTCGTGACGCTATGGGATCAATGACATTTTCACTGTTATTGTTAATAACCATAGTGTTTCTCTGTGTTCTCGTGAACGGTTTCCATGTTGGTAGAGTCCCGGCATTAGGGTTTCCGCTGCGCGCAAATTCTATCCATGTGGAGCTGACTTTAGCGGCGAGCGCTCTTTCTTCTTCAGTGCCTGTTGTGAATCCTGCGGTGGTGTGTTCGGTTTCCGTGTTGTCAAACACAAAGGGAATGTCTAAAGCATGGGGTGTCATTAACGAACCGCCGAAAGTGTTGGTCGCCCAGGTTAAATAGTAGGAATAGACCGGTGCTGTATTGAGGTCCGAGCGTCTCTCGGCAATTGTCGTGCAAGGCGCGACGTAGCGATGATCGCTCGCAATGAGGAAAAATACTTCCGATGGTGAGGCTTTGGGTTGTGCGGCTTTATATACCTCGATAACGTCTTTCGCTTTGTTTGCGCCAACCAGGCCCGCTACGCTTTTTATTAGGCCTGCATCATCCAGGCTAAATAAAGCTCGATTTCCTCGGAGAAATAATGTCATCTCGGTCCGGTTTGCGCCAACAATTAACGGTACGTCTGGGTTCGCGGTGGAGGCGGTTGGATGAAATGAGCTAGCTGGTAATGTAATGCCATCAACAACCGGCGCAAAACCATTGAGCATCGGTTGAAACCCAGGTTCTTGGCTTAGGCTTTGATAAGCAGCAATTATTTTTCCTGGGTCAAGTGCTTGCAGGGCGCGCATATCGCCTTTCTTCAAACCCAATTTGTTCACTAGTTTTTGAGCAAGTTCAGCACCGTCGGTTTCAGATACTAGTCGCAGAGAAGGTCCACTTTGTATAACGGCTCGATGAAATAATCCTTTGGCCGCTGGCATGGCTAACAGTGTTCCGACTTTTCGGCCACCGCCTGATTCTCCAAAAATCATCACACGTTCAGGGTCTCCACCAAATTGTTCAATGTTGCGTTGTACCCATTTAAGGCCTGCGACTAGATCGAGCATGCCTGCAGCACCTGCACCAGCGAAGTCTTCACCACCTTGGCTTTCCATATGGGTGAATCCCATTGTATTGAGTCGGTGGTTAATGGTGACCACCACCACATCACCCCGGACGGCTAGGTTCGTTCCATCATAATTGGGAGTTGAACTGCTAAGCGTTGTAAAGCCACCACCGTGACACCAAAACATCACCGGACGCTTTTTGTTGCTGTTAGGTTCGGGTGTCCATACATTAAGCTTCAGACAATCTTCGCTTTCTCCCGCATTGAGAGCACCGCTGGCATCGATTGACTGTGGGGCTATCGGGCCATATTTCACAGTCTCTAATACGCCCTTCCAGGCTACCGCTGGGCGCGGCGGTTTAAAGCGGTTAGCGCCTCCCGTATTGGCGCCATAAGGAATCCCTTTGTAAACGCTGATGCCTTCATCGACATAGCCTTTCACTTTCCCTTTCTCGGTCTCTACTACTGCCGACGGTGTGCTGGCATACGCTTGAGATGGCAGCCAAAGACCATTGGCTCCCACTGCACCTGCGCTAGCCAGCAGGCCGCTTCGTTTTAAAAATTGGCGGCGAGTTTGATTGTATAGTTGGCTGGGTAGCAGTTGGCTAGGTAATAGTTTTCGCATGGAAACCCCTTTTAGAAAAAATTCTATTATTTAGAACAGTTGTCTGTTTGATTTATTTTTCATTATTCTAACCAGCTTAGATTTTTAATTGAAATCTTATGATGCTTCTTTACTCATGGCGCTGGAAAGCTTTAGGTGTGCTCATTGAAGCTGGTTCACTTAGCCTGGCTCAGTACGGCGTTACCTCAAAACATGCTGAGTTTTTCGTGAGCCAGAAAATAATATGAGCGGGCAAATTTAAGAGGGTAATAATAACAATCAAGCTGAATATTAAGAGGAGAAACCGTCCCTAGTAGAGGCAATGATTTACCAATGACTGCGAAGCCTGCTCACTTTTAGGTTTAGTTTTGAGATTCGGAGGCATCGTATAAACGTATGTTGTTAAATAATGGTTTATTCAAAACGTTTTGGTGATCACACAGTCTGTGTTCTCGAAGGGTTTTTGGAATACCATTTTTTTAGGCACAAGAGGCTAAATTTTAAGATGTAAGTATTCAAAAGCCGAAGTATGTACTTGCACTTAAAGAAGTTTTGTCTTCCAATGCCATCGGGAAGTTACAACTAATTGGGTATAACGCTGGAAGGTCAATCATGAAAAGTTTCTCAAACAAAACGGCAGCGATTACTGGGGCGGGCTCGGGAATCGGCCGAGCTTTAGCGATCGAGCTTGCCACTCATGGTTGTCAGCTTGCATTAAGTGATATCAACATGGCATCGCTTCAAGAGACGCAAGCTCTACTAGGGGATTCGTCCATCAAGGTGTCACTGTATGAGTTAGACGTCGCCAATCAAGAAGCCGTTCAACAATGGGCAGACCATGTTTATGCTGAGCATGGTCAAGTTAACCTATTGTTTAACAATGCTGGTGTTACCTATGGGACATTGCTTGAAGATTTAGAAATGGATGCCTTTGAATGGCTAATGGGTATTAATTTTTGGGGCGTGGTTTATGGAACCCAGGCATTTCTTCCATACCTTAAAAAGTCCGGCGACGGACATGTGGTCAATATTTCTAGTTTATTTGGTTTATTGTCGATGCCACAGCAAGGGTGTTACAACGCTGCCAAATTTGCTGTGCGCGGTTATACGGAAGCATTGCGGATGGAGCTAGAAATGGAGGGGGTACCTGTATCTGTGACTTGCGTGCACCCCGGCGGTATTGCAACAAATATAGCGCATAGCGCCAAAGTGAACGAGAAATTATTGACGCGGCGAAATGCTTCAGTCGCGGACATGCGCCAGGCCGCAAACGCAATTATTCAGGGAACTCAACCCAAGAAGGCGGCCCAGGTTATTTTAAAAGGCGTGCAGAAAAACCGCCGCCGAGTGCTGATAGGTAAGGATGCTTGGATCCTCGACAAAATAGTGCGGCTATTAGGGTCTTGGTATCAGCCGCTCATTATCAAAGCTGCTCACCTTCGTAACGCCGGTTTGGCTAAACCGCGGTGATGAGAATTTTCGCGGTCGTGCACGCGTTTAATCGCTATTTTTACACACGGCCCTAAATCCTGCGGCGACAAACGGTACCATGTGTTCATAGGCTGAGTCGAAATCTGTGGAGAGACATTTACCATTCGACAGTTGGTCTATTCGGCCGGTTTGAGCCAAGGTTAGGGTGAGCGCGCCTGATAGGTAATGGTAGCACCAGTAGATGTGTTCATCGCTAGCGCCGGGGAGAGCTGCCCGTAGGGCATCGATAAACTCTATGACCAATTTATCGTATATGTGCGGCATCATTTCTTTACTCCACACTGGCGATGCCATGATGTAAGCGAGTAGCGCTAGATAGTGTCGCCAGCCTGGGTCGCCGGTTTCCTGTGCGAGCTTCAGAGGAAGCAAGAATGCTTCGATAATCTGTTCGATAGTTTGAGGCTTATTTCCCGCTTTTTCTTTGCTGGCATAGAGTACTTTTCGGCGCGAATTGTTGAGCAGATCTGCCCGACGCATGAACACAGCGTCAAACACATCGCGCTTTTTGCCGAAGTGGTAGCTGGCTAGGGCTACATCGACCTGCGCACCATTGGCGATATCCCTCATGGTCACGCCGTCAAACCCATGTAATGCAAATAGCTCTTCTGCTACGTCTAGAATTCGATCACGCTTGCTGACGCTTTTAGCTGTATTCATTCCCCGCCCTTAAAGTCCCCATTAAACATCTTAGTTACTACTTGATGGGGCGTAACAATATCACACTTGCAAATTCAACGCTTGTTGAATAGACTGTATTTTGATCGATTCGAAGCATCTAATAATAAGGATAAATGCATCATCATGAGTGGTCCTGAAATATTTAAATACGGCTTAATGAGTGCCTATATGGGGCTGGTGTTCTGGCTATCTTGGATAGGCATGCGCCGCACTCGCGATATCCAGGGATTTTCCATTGGCAACAAGGATATGAGCCCCATCTTAGTCGGTATAACCTTGGCTGCCTCTATCGCGTCCACCTCCACCTTTGTTATCAATCCGGGGTTTGTTTATACCCATGGTCTATCGGCGTACATTCATTATGGCATTGCGGCCCCCCTCGGTATTTTGAGTGCTTTTTTGTTGCTGACCAAAGGGTTTTTGCGGCTCGGTGAAAGCAACAAGTCAGCGACGATTCCTGAATGGATCTTCCACCGCTATCAACACCGGGGTCTAAGTGTGTTTTTTACAATGATCAACCTGTTATCCATTGCCTTTGTCGTGTTGATCCTGGTGGGTTGCAGCATGTTGATGGCAAGTTTGTTCCCGGTTTCTGAAAAGGCCGCGTTGATTATTATCCTGTTGTTCGTATTTTCTTACGTCATCATGGGTGGGACTTATGCCCACGCATATACCAATACCTTGCAAGGCATCATGATGTTGATTGTCACGGTGTTTCTATTTGCTACAGGGTTTAAATACTTTGATGGCGGCTTTACTACAGTGATTGATGCGGTCGGGAGTGGCTATGGTGATATATTTAATCCTGAGAGCAACTTGTATTTCGATTTTTTCTCAGTGTTTTTAAGTGGCTTTATCGTGACCTTCGCACTGATGTTGCAGCCACACATTTTGACTAAAGTGTTATACCTTCGCAGTGAAAAAGATATTGGAACCTTCATAGGAACGACGGTAATCGTTGGAACATGTTTTACGTTGATGCTGTTGGTCGGCTTCTACGCACGTATAGCTGGTGTTGATGTGTCCTCGCAGGATGCCGTTGTAGGTGAATATTTGCTGCATGAATTTTCTAACTCAGTGTGGGGTCAATATGTATTGACGTTAATTTTTATCACGTTATTGGCAGCTGGCATGAGTACTCTCGATGGAATATTGGTGTCGCTATCGGCAATGGTCGTAAAAGATATTGTCTTGCCTTTCACCGGAGATGCAAACAAAGGTCTATTTTGGTCCCGCATCACTTTAATCTTAATCGGCTTAGCTGGAGCCGCTGTCGCTTGGAATCCGCCGCCTCTAATTGGGCTTTTTGCGCAAAAAGGTGTTTACGGATTGGCGGCAGCGTCATTAGTGCCAATATTGTTCGGTGTGCTATTTCAAGGGCGTATACCCTTGTGGATTGTCGCGATTGCAGCGGTAATGGGTTTGGCCATCCACTTAGTGCTTAACCTCTTTGGCGGTGTAGAGAATCCGGCTGTATCTTCTAGCTATGCGATTTTGGCTTCGAGCCTATTTGCTCTGTTGGGCATGCTGGGAAATAAATTGTTGACCTCTAATAGCTAATAAAAAATCCACTTTAACGAATTTGTTATAAGGGGAATGTTGACATTTCAACATTTGTTGAATATTGTCGATTCCGAATTCAACAATTGTTGAAATATTGAAGTGTCGATGTGAAGTCAGGCGAGTTTTACCGCCCAATGCGCTTCGAGCTTGGACTCCAGGTTTCGTGAGGTCAGTTCGCGCAGTCGCGTCGAAGAATACGATTGAAGCTAGATATAAATTAATAACGATGAGCCTCAACATAGAAGGTCACAATTATGAATAATAAATTAACGCGTAGTGGTTTGGTTGGTACCGCAGCAGTGGTCACAACGATAAGTTCATTCAGTTTTTCGCCGGTTGTGTTCGCCGCTGAACCCAGAGCTGTGATTGACGAAGTAGTCGTTACGGCGCGGAGAAGAGAAGAAAATCTACAAGATGTTCCGGTGGCGGTGAGTGCGTTTAATACCGCTGAGTTAGAAAAGCAGGGTGTCACAGATATTACACAGCTGCAGCAGAACCTACCTAACACAACACTCCAAACGAGCCGCGCGACCAACTCAACCTTAACGGCTTATATTCGGGGTGTCGGTCAGCAAGATCCCTTGTGGGGTTTTGAGCCTGGCGTAGGAATTTATATAGATGATGTGTATATCGCCCGGCCTCAGGGTGCAGTTTTAGAAGTGTTGGATGTCGAAACCATTGAGGTATTGCGAGGGCCCCAAGGAACGCTCTACGGAAAAAATACAATTGGTGGTGCATTAAAATACAACACTCGTCGTATTGGCAATGAGCCAACGTTTGAAGTGACAGGCCGAGCCGGTAGCTATTCGCAGCGAGATATAATCGCATCCGGTTCTATGCCGATTATTCAAGATCGATTATTTATTGGCGGCGGTATAGCTTCGCTTCAACGAGACGGTTTTGGTGAATTTCGCAACACCGGCGATGACAACTACAGCAAAGATCTTATGTCCGCTAATATGAAGATCGAATGGCAAGCGTTGGACAATGTATTGGTTGGTTTAAATGCTGATAGGACAAATGATGATACCGACCCGCGCGGTGGTTACCGTTTAACAGAAAGTCTGGTAACGGGCCAATTACCTTACCGTAGTGTTTACGATTCCGATACAAGTATGCCTAACGATAATGAAGTGGTGACTAAAGGCGTATCGTTGCGTGTCGCATGGGAAATTAACGAAAGCTTTGAATTTAAGTCGATTACATCATCTCGCAGTGGTGACACGTATACCGATATTGATTTCGATTCTACGCCAGTGAATTCGTTCGATGTGCCCGCAGTTTACGATGACTCGCAATTTACTCAAGAATTTCAGCTTAACTATGCAGGTGAAAATCTAACGCTGGTATCGGGATTGTATTATTTTGAAGGTGAGGCGTGTGGAGCATTTGATGTTGTGCTTGGCCTCGGCGGTATTACGCTTGAAAATGGCGGATGTGTTGACACTGAAAGCTATTCGGCTTTTGCACAGGCCAGCTACGATATTTCTGATCGTTGGTCGATGAGTGTTGGTGGCAGGTATACGAAAGATGAGAAAGTCGCAGATGTATATCGTTATGTTTACTCGGGCGTTAAATATCCAAACGATGTCGCAACTCCCATTGCAGTTCAATCGGACTTTCAAGGTGACGAGAGCTGGTCAGAATTTTCCCCCCATATCGGAGCGCAATTCAATATTAATGATGACTCTATGTTGTATGCATCTTTTACCAGTGGCTTTAAGTCGGGTGGGTTCGACATGCGCGCGAATCAATCAGTAAACCCAAATGCTAACGACCCGTTTGATCCGGAAACAGTTAACAGCTTTGAATTAGGGTGGAAAGCTGCTCTCTGGGAGTCACGTTTAAAGTTAAACACTGCGCTATTTTATAATGACTATCAGGACCAGCAGGTGACCGTGCAGCGTGCAGTAGGTGCAACTGACTTTGCGTCGCAAGTCGTTAATGCCGGTGAGTCAGAAATGAAAGGAATTGAATTGGAAGCGCAGCTTTCACTCTTAGATAATTTAGACCTTGCCTGGACACTTGGCTACATCGATGCAGAATTTGTTAGTGTTGAAACGTTCGACCCTAATGTCGGTACCGTAGTCGATGTTTCTGATGTTTGGGTGGTGTCCAATACGCCAGAATGGTCTTCCAATTTGGCATTAACCTACTCGCTTGAATTGGTAGGTTGGCAGAGTCAATGGCAAGCGAGCTGGGCATTTCGTGATGACACCCATATCTTCGAGACTCCATCAGTATTAGATGAGGACAGCTACTCATTGCTGAATGCGAATATCTTATTTACCTCTCCTGATCAACACTGGGCTATTGGGTTGCACGGGAAAAATCTAACTGACGAGGAATATCGAGTCGCCGGATATAATTTTGCAGCTACCTTTGATAACAGTGGTAACCTTGTGGCTCCTGGTTTGGGCGGAGAGGATACTGTGACGGGGTTTTATGGCGACCCCCGCACCATAACCTTGTCTATTGGTTATCGGTTTTAGTTCCCTAGTAGTGTGTAACCCCACTCGGGGTGGCTTTGCCACCCCATTTTTTCTTCAGGTATGTATTTCGGAACTTATAAGATGATCCCTGCTTTTGGAAACCCCTCACCATTACTTCCTGATATTTTATCTTTACATGGAAAATGGAGAAACAATCAACCTGCTGTAATTTGTGAAGATGACTCATTGTCATGGCGCGAGCTGATGGATCTAACGCACCAGTTTGCTAATGGCGTCATAGCGAAAGGCATACAACGTGGCGACAGAGTGGGCGTTGTGATGTCAAATGGTGTTCCAATGTTGCAAGTGTTATTGGGAATAATGTCAGCGGGCGCCATATCGGTACCGATTAATCTGTCTGTTAACTCAGAAGCGTTGGTTAACATGATGCGAGATGCCAATGTATCCGCAATTATTGTTACAAGTGATCAGTTATTTCGCATCGACGCATTGCGCCAAGAATTGCCCGCCTCGGTGGAATTATTCGTTTGTGATAAAAAACTGACTGATGAGAAGGAGTGTGATGAGCAGCCCAGACATTGGATAACAGTCGAAGACCTTTGCGACTCTCAGCCCAATTCGCAACCAGACGTTAGTATTGATCAAGATGATTTGTTGAATATTATTTATAGCTCTGGTACTACGGGTATGCCTAAAGGTATCGCTCATACCCACCAGGCGCGCAGAGACTGGGCTTATGATTTGGGTATTGCATTACGATACAACGGTGGTGCAAAAACATTGGTTACAATCGGCTTGTATTCCAACATCTCTTGGATCGGAATGTTATGCACGCTAATTGCTGGTGGGACGTTAATAATTCATAAAAAATTTGATGCCAAATCGTTTCTGGACGATGTAAGAGATCGAGGAGTCACTCATACTGCCATGGTGCCGTTGCAGTTTCAGCGAGTATCGGAGCTGATGCATTCGCAGCAACATGATGTGAGCTCAATGCAAGCAATGATGTGTTGCGGCTCCCCTCTGCACGCGGATCTAAAACAAACACTATTTGAACAATTTCCCTGTGGAGTTATCGAGCTCTATGGTTTGACTGAGGGCATTATTACCACCTTGGAGCCGGAGCAAGCGGAAGGTCGTTGGTCTTCTGTCGGTAAACCGTTGGTTGGCACCGACATACTCATCATTGATGATGAGGGTAACCCACAAAGTAGAGGAGTTAGTGGAGAGGTGGTGTCTCGCGGCCGCATATCGATGGCGGGATATTACAACAATCCACAAGCGACAAACGCGAGTGTGTATATCGATACTCAAGGGGTTAAGTGGCTTAGATCAGGTGATATTGGTTACCTCGACAGCGACGGATTCTTATTTATCGTAGACAGAAAGAAAGACATGATTTTGTCCGGTGGACAAAATATTTATCCGCAAGATATTGAAGCGGTGTTAAAAAAACATCAGTGGGTTGATGATGTCGCGGTGATTGGTGCAAAAAGTAATCGCTGGGGAGAAACTCCTGTAGCGCTGGTCGTCGCTAAAAAACCAAACATTGATACGCAAAGCTTGAAGAATTGGGCAAATCAGAAATTAGGTAAGCAACAACGTATTACAGATATAAGAGTGGTTCGGGAATTACCTCGCAACCCGAATGGGAAACTATTAAAGCGTGAATTACGTAAAGAGTTTGAAGATGTCGTCTACGAATAAAAACAGTCATAGTTGGCAGGATGTGTGGTGTACAAGCGGCGATGGTTTGAAGCTCCATGCACGATGTTATGGTGAAAGAAACGAAACAAAACCAACAATCCTATGTATTCCTGGTTTGACGCGAAACGCTGCTGACTTTCATGCGTTAGCGGAACATCTGTCGAAATATTTTTGCCTGTTCTGCGTTGATCTTCGTGGCAGAGGTCAGTCCGATTACGATACAAATCCGGAGAATTACACACCGGCTGTATACATGCAGGATGTGCTTGGCATGATAGATCAGCTATCGCTACGAAACATCCTGTTGATCGGGACGTCGCTTGGCGCGCTAGTTTCGATGCTAATGGTAACTCGGCAACCTCAGCTCTTTGTGGGTGTTGTACTAAATGATTTTGCTCCCAAAATAGAAGCCGCTGGTCTAAAGCGTATTCAATCCTATGTTGGCAAATTGCCGCCAGTACACGATTGGCAGGAGGCTGCTGATCAAGCGAGGTTGATTAATGGCCGTGAGTGCCCCGGTTTGTCGGACGATGAGTGGCTGGCTTTCGCGCGCAATTTGTATCGTGAAAATGAGTACGGTATCCCTGTTTTTGACTATGACCCCGCGATTTCCCAGCCGCTAAACGAAGATGAAGGTGATATAAGATTTTACGAAATGTGGCCGGTGTTCGATAACTTACCGAATGTTCCCCTGCTGATGCTACGTGGTGCAAAGTCTGACCTTGTCGCGGCGAGTACAGTCATCGAAATGGAACGAAGAAAACCCTCACTGGCGGCAGTAGAAGTGCCGAATCGTGGGCATGCGCCTTTGCTCAATGAAAGGGTTTCCTTAGCGGCTATTGACCGGTTTCTGCTCCCTTTTTATCAGTGATCCCCAATATGTGAAACGCCAATGCTTAGGGCAGAGTATTTCGTGTCGCAGCGCGGGTTGGGAGAAATAGGTCATCTTCCAGTGTCGACTACGTTAGTTAAATTTTCTTGGATTAATGCCTGATTGTTGTGCGAGCCACCTCTCTTTTGCGCTATTTTAGGCTTTTCTCCCCTGCCGCGGCTCCCTATTTTAGTGCCATTTGGCCATGGCCTGCTTTGTGCATTGCTAACTCCATCCGATTTTAGATGTAGTTAATACGGCAATGTCTCATATAAAGCAGTCTTTGGTAGTCGTTGGAAACGGTATGGCGGCTGGCCGTTTGTTGACTGAAATGCAGGCCTACGACCTGTCACGTTTTCAGATCACTGTGATTGGTGACGAGCACCAGGGCAGCTATAACCGCATCATGCTTTCCTCCGTTTTGGCCCAAGACTCCATTGTGTCTGACATTATTCTTAAAGACCGCAATTGGTTCGATGAGCACGGTATCCTATTTCATTGCGGGCAGGTTTCCGAAATTGACCGGAGTTGCCAGCATGTAGTGTGTGAAGACGGCACTCGGTTCAGCTATGACAAATTAGTCATTGCCACGGGTTCGCGTTCCGCAAAAATTCCGGCAGACAATCAACAGCTAAAAGGTATCTACTCGTTTCGCAGCATTGCGGATACCGAGCAGATTATTGATCAGGCACAACAGACTAAGCATGCATTGGTTGTCGGCGGTGGCTTGCTAGGCCTAGAGGCTGCCTATGGTTTGGCAAAACGCGGAGTAGAGGTCACGTTGGTGCATCGCTCTGGTTGGTTGTTGAATCGTCAATTGGATGAAGCGGCCGCGCGCTTGCTACAACGGCAAATGGAGAGTCTTGGCATTCGCTTTGCGTTGCGAAACGAAGTGGTCGAGTTTTGCGGCGCTGCAAATTTGAGTGGGGCAAAATTGAAAGATGGTCAGCAGCTTTCAGTGGAACTCGCCATTATAGCGACGGGCATAACGCCTAACGCAGAGCTGGGGTTATCTGCAGGTCTTCTTGGCGACCGGGCGATTCAAGTCGATGATTATATGTTGACGAGCGACCCAAACATCAGTGCGTTGGGTGAAAATGTTGAGCATCGCGGCAAAACATTTGGTTTGGTTGCACCCATATGGGAGCAGGCGAAGGTACTGGCGGGTCGTCTGTCGGGCCAGCCAACACTCGCATTTGAGAATCAGCCAGTCGCGACCAAATTGAAGGTTTCCGGCATACAGCTTTTTTCCGCAGGCGAGATAGAAGAAGCTACGAATCAACAGTCACTTCTATTGCATGACGAAGCGGCAGGTATTTATCGTAAGTTAATACTTGAAGAGAATCGTGTAAAAGGGATTGTGTTGTTTGGGGATGTTGCTTCCGGGCAGTTCTATTTTGATTTAATGCAGAGAGAAGTGTCGGTAGAAGCCATTCTGCCGGGTCTCATTTTCGGCGAAGTTTTTCTCGAGAAAGACATTGTCCGTGACCTTTTATCCGCAGCTTAAGGATTATAAGCTGGAGTTCCCATTTTGTGGCGCTGTTGGCGCTGGTTTAGTTGACCCTTTGTGTAGTCGATATGAAACGTATAGAAACTGTTGAAATTAGTCAGAGCGGTAGCACAAATACTACGTGCCCATACTGTGGTGTTGGTTGTGGTGTTACCGTGTCGACGGGTGGCGACAATGATGTTCGAGTGAAAGGCGACAAAGCACACCCAGCAAACTATGGACGCTTGTGTGTGAAGGGCTCTGCGCTGGACGAAACCTTGAGTGCAGGAAACCGTTTGTTGCGTCCTAAAGTGAATGGAGAAGACGTTAGCTGGGAACAAGCGCTGGCCTACTCTAGCGGGAAGCTAAAAAGCATTATTGAGCAGTACGGCCCTGATTCAGTTGCTTTTTATCTTTCCGGACAATTACTGACAGAAGACTACTATGTTGCTAATAAACTGATGAAGGGGTTTATTGGCTCGGCGAATGTCGATACAAATTCCCGTCTGTGTATGTCATCAGCCGTTGCTGCACATAAGCGTGCGTTTGGTGGAGATCTGGTCCCAGGTTGCTACGAAGATATCGAGTTGGCGGATTTCCTTTTAATTGTTGGCTCAAATACAGCCTACGCCCATCCCATTGTTTTTCAGCGTATTGCGAAAGCAAAAAAAGAAAACCCCAATTTGACTGTTGTCGTTGTTGATCCACGAAGAACAGCGACTTGCGAAATTGCTGATATTCATTTGCCTATTAAGCCCGGTAGTGATGGGTTCTTTTTTAATGGCTTGTTGAGCTTTATTGCAGATAACGGCTGTATCGACGATGAATTTGTTCACCAACACACTGATGGATTTGCTGCTGCTTTAGCGCAAGCTAAATTACAAGTGCCAGACACTAAATCAGCGTCTCAGGCGTGTGACGTTGATGAAGACGTTTTACGACAGGTCTATAACTATTTTGTTGCTACTGATAGGGTCGTGACAATTTTTTCTCAAGGTATTAATCAATCGACGTCTGGCTGTGACAAAGGTAATGCAATTATTAACTGCCACCTTGCGACAGGAAAAATCGGAAAGCCTGGCGCGGCTCCTTTTTCTATTACGGGCCAGCCGAATGCTATGGGCGGAAGAGAAGTCGGAGGCTTGGCGAATCAATTAGCCGCGCATATGAGCTTTGATGTTCCTCATCACGTGCGTTTGGTTGAAGCGTTTTGGCAAGCGCCCAACATGGCCGAAAAGGAAGGCTTGAAAGCGGTTGATATGTTTCAAGCGGTCAACGATGGAAAGATTAAAGCTATTTGGATAATGGCGACTAACCCAGTGGTGAGTATGCCCAGCGCGGACTTTGTGCGTACCGCGTTGGAAAAGTGTGAGTTAGTCATTGTTAGCGACTGTGTCGACAATGGTGATACGACCAAAACAGCAGACGTGCTTTTTCCGGCCCAAGGGTGGGGGGAAAAGCAGGGTACAGCCACTAACTCGGAACGGTGCATTTCTTTTCAAAAATCGTTTCTTAAGCCTATGGGTGAAGCCAAACCGGATTGGGAAATTATTTCCCTCATGGCGCAGCATCTCGGTTTTAGGGATGGGTTTAGTTATAACCACCCCGTCGATATTTTTCGAGAGCATGCTCGGCTTTCAGGCTTTGAAAATGACGGTCAGCGTGGGTTTGATATCTCAGCATTGGAAAATATAACGCGAGAAGAATACGAAACATTAAAGCCGACTCAATGGCCTATTACCCAATCGTCACCTACGGGTACGCAGCGCCTGTTTGGAGACGGACAGTTTTTTACGCCCAGCAGAAAGGCGCAGTTCATCCCTATAGCGGCGCGTTATCCCGCGGAGTCGCCCACCAGTGATCAGTTGATAATGAATACTGGGCGAATTAGAGATCAATGGCATACGATGACGCGAACAGGAAAGGCCTCACGACTCTTATCTCACGTGGATGAGCCCTATGTGCAAATTAATCCTGTTGACGCAAAACGGTTTAATGTTACCGCCAATAGCATTGCGCATTTGAAAAATCATAACGGTGAATTTTTTGGGCGCGTAAAAGTCAGTACAGACCAACGACAAGGTGATATTTTTTCTCCTATTCATTGGAATAGCGCCTTTGCTTCTTCGAGTCGTGTTGGTGCGCTAGTGAGTTCAAATGTGGACCCTGTCGGTGGGCAGCCTGAATTTAAACATTGCCCCGTATCGTTAGAAGCATTTACACCCAGCGTCGAAGGTTTTTGTCTCATTGCTAATGATCTTTCCGGGAGTTGGACACCGGCAGTGGACTATTGGGTAAAGGTCACATTAATTTCGGGAACGAAATATATTTTGGCGAACAAAGGTGTTGACGGTTGTTCTATTGGAGATTTTAAGGCTGCGTTTCCGCAAGTTGAATCGTGGGTCGACATGTCTCTTTCCAGCGGAGTTGCTGCCCGTGCAGCGGGCTTTATCGGTAATCAGCTAAAAGTTGTCGTCGTGTTGGACTCTCAAGTCGATAAATTAATGGATAGCACCTGGCTTGAGTCAAAATTAGAAACCGAAGTAGAAACCGATATCCGTTATCAGTTGTTGGCGGGTTCTCCCGGCGACGGTGCTTCTGCGCCAGGCAAAATAATTTGCTCATGTTTTCAGGTGGGTGAGAACCAAATAAAGAGCGCTATAGAAGAGGGTTGTGCTAGCGTCGAAAGCTTGGGTGAAAACTTGAAATGTGGAACCAATTGCGGGTCGTGTATTCCGGAAATTCAGCAGCTTATTCCGGGTTAGTATGCTTTAGATGACCAAGTCACCTGGAGGTGACTTGGTCTATATAGAGTCATCGCTTTTGACGATTAAGGCGTTACTCAAACTCTACTTCGTCAGCCGTCCCATCGGTAGTCAACTCATCTTGAAGTTTAATGATTGACCCTTCTTGTAGGGTTGAAAAGAAGTTTGTACTCGATATGGCAGATTCATTGGCATCTTTGAATTGCGTGCTACCATCCACTGAATAGGTGATACCGAATAGGGTGATACTACTTCCGCTAACAAAACTATCAACAGGTCCTTGCACTTCGTCATCGTCTAAATCATCTCGGCGAACTTCGGTAGCGATGTAGCTACTTCCATTGTCGATGAGCCGTACTTCCAGGAAATCGCTTGGTGTGATTTCATCCACAGTAAATATGTCTTCGACCCCTGTTTTATCATCCATTCGGGTACTGTTGTCGACTGTGAAATCGACGGTACCGTTGAATAAACTTAATGTGACTGTTTGACCGTTGATGGCTGAAACCGTCGCATTGATTTCTAGTTCACTGTCTCTCGCTTCAACCGATCTTGCCCGAAGCACGCCACCTTCAATTGGGCCTTCGACCTCTACTTTTAGATCGTTGGCTAACACCAGTGAAGCAGGGCTAAATGTGGCCGAGGATGCATCAACTTCCTGGCCAAGAATAGAAAAGGTTGTACCCGATAGGTTGGTGATAAAACCTTCGATGCTCACTTTGTCTATTTCATCACCGAAAATATCGTCCTCTTGCTGAACACGCGTTGCGGTAATGGTTGTGCCGTTTAATGTCCCTTTTACTTCAACACCGAGTCCATTGGATAGAGGTTCTTCGACTTCCGATGCAGTGCTGTAGTCAACGGTATAGGTTCCAACAACAAAACTCATGGCCACGGTATCGAGTGAATTAATCTGTCCTTTGATTTCAACTTCACTTATATCGGTTTGGAAGGCAGATTTTCGTTCAATACGGCTGGCTACCAACTGATTGGCGCTATTGCGGAAGCCGCTAACTTCAACAAGGTCATCGACAGCAATGGTGTCAAAACTGGTGTCATCGAAGACGGTTGAAACAGGATCGAGAATAACGGTTGTATTCAACACAATAATTTCCCGTTTACCATTGGTTAGCACTGCACCAATTGAACTAACGGGGCCTTGAACTTCATTGTCAAAAACAACGGTGGTCGCAGTGCCTGTGTTACCTGTTCCATCAATTTCACCTGAAACAGTGACAACCATGCCGAGTTTAAGGTCAGATTCCGAGCCAGGGTTATCGTCAATAGTGATCGAGGATGAGTCGGTTTCGAATTCAACGCCATTCACAAAAATACTGCCAAAGCCGGTAATCGAGCCCGTTGCTTGAGCGGGTGAGCCGGTACCGCCAATGCCAACGACTTCGCCGTTACTGGAACTACCACCGCCACCGCCACAGCCAATCAATGGGAGAATTAATACGGATGGAATTATTAATCGTTTCATAGTCTTTAATCCTTTCGATCGCTGGGTTTTTCCGAATAGTAGATGCCAAGTGCGACGTAATGGCAGTCTGCTTCAGAATCGCGCACTTCGCGTTCCGATAGCCATGCATCTAATTCTTCGAGTAATTGCTGAGATTTTTCACTGCTTAGTTGCTGAAAATCTGAAACCATCGCTGGGTTTAATCGATGGCTAGAGACTTTGCGTTGAAATCTGAGTTGGTCAGTTGTTGAGTTGATGTTGTGATCAATGGTGTCGATTAGCTCGGCAACATCAGTGCCCAATATATTTAACTTGTCAGCGGGGGCATTACTGGGGATGTAGGCATGGCTGACAAGTTCGATTCCACGGTCTGTTTCGTTGATACACTTTGCTTCGCTCAGCAAAATTTGCATGGCTGCTACCGGTATATCACCGCTAAAGCGCTTCACGAGTTCCGAGAATGACGCGTGTCCATCCAGCGGTAAGCACTTCGGTTGACCCTGGTCGTCTAAAAACTCCTGATCGTTTAGCCATCCACTGATTACCCTCACTGCACGGTTGTATCGCTGGTCTGCGGCTTGGGTATCCAGCGCTTGTAGCTCGTGAAGTCGTTTGGTTTCCTTACGCGTAAGCCCCGTCATGCCGGACACTCCGGACACCGTGCCTCTTCTGCCTGTTTCTTCCATTAATTCAAAGCCCACGTCGACATAGGTCTTGCGGATTAATTCAGCTAGGGTCCCGTAGGCAATCCCATTCCTTATCAGAATGCGGGTCAGCGCCTTTAGGATTCGAAGCGTTGCAGATGTAATCGGTGATTCGGTTGTATTAGCCATATTTGGGAATATATTCCCAAATATGGCGTTTGTCCAGCAAGTTGTGGTGCTGATGCGTTAAATGTGAGCTATTCCACGTTGCAAATAGGTTGTTTTCTGTACGGCAGCTGTGGTTCGGGTTGGTTAGGGGAGGTTGACGGAGAATAGCTGCGACTATTGTGGTCCATAGTTAGCAGATATTATTCGCTGTACTTGTTGGCTTGCTCGTTTTTGTGCGCCCGTTTAGATCGCCAATGCAGCAATGTAGTAGCATATTGTGCAGTCCCTGCCCTTATAAATGAGTAGAAGGAAGCTAAATGAAATTTCCCGTTTACCAAAACCTATTCTTGTTAGTGTGCTTAGTCTCAATCGTTTCCTGTGGCGGAGGGGGGAGTAGCAGCAGCGGCGGCGGAGGTGGAGGTGATGTGCCAGATGATGGGATCACTTTGCTCGACTCCTTGCCAGCTATTAACAGCGTTTCAACAATGAATGCGCCTCACTTCGCTTTGAGTCACTTGGCGACTAGCGGTTTGACCTATAGCTACTCTGAACCGTGCAGCTTAACGACTTCGCGGTTGATTATTCGAGGCACCAGCGATATTGACGATACGTCTAAGAATCGATTGGTTGATCATTTGCTAACGTGCGATGACGACTTAACCGCTGACAGCAACCAAACCATTACGCTTGAAGATTCTGCATCTCAAACATTGAGCCTATTGTTTAGAAGTGCGGCTTCGGTGACACCCGCAAACGAACGTATCAATGTTGTTGAGCAAGAGACGTTACCGCTAAACAGCATTGGGAATATTACGGCGCTTACATTGCTTGAAGGCGCGGTGGAAGAAGCGGATCTATCACCTCTGGTTGAAGCGTTGGTGAATAGTTTGCTGAATGATATTGCGAATGATGAATTGCCAAATTTGTTTAATCCGTTGTCAGAGTATGATGTCGTTACGCAAACGGTTTTATATGAGTCGATTGATCCTCGGGGTAATGTCAGCCAAGATCTATCCGGGTTGATTGTATTTCCCGATACGAGTGGCCTGAGTAATTTTACCCCGAAGAACGACATTGTATTGCTGACGCATTCCACTGACCTTACACCAAGTGATAAAAGTACGTCGGGGCCTTGGTATAACTTGGCAATTGTGCTGGCTAGCCGTGGATACTTGGTGGTTGTGCCAGACAATTATGGTTTGGGCAACACCAGTGCTGAAACAGAAACCTACCTTCAAGCAAAACGAACGGGAATTAATGCGGTGGACTTAATTTCATCTGCGATTAATTCGGGCAATTATGACGATGTCATAACGCCCAGTGCTGGTGCCAAAAATGTCGCGATTGCTGGCTATTCTCAGGGTGGCCATAGTGCAGTGGCTGCGTGGCAAGAGATTTTGCATAATCGGCAAGGCGAATTAAAAACCACTCGGCTTTATACCGGTGCTGGTCCCTACAATGTGTATGAGACAGTGAAAGGCGTTATTAACTATGCCAACGGCACCTGTTTGATGGATGATTATTGTCGTTACGTTAATGATGAATTGGTGACAGCTTATGCCGTAGAGCGAATTTTACCTCCATTGCTTCAATACGCAGACACGGGTTTAGAAACAGCAGATGTCATCACTGGAACGCAGCTTACGAATGATTTCACAGCCGGTTTTATCGGTAACCTCAGCGCTTATAACGCACTAAAAGCACTATTACAGCTGAGTAGTTATACAAACATAACTAATCCAGGAGTCGCATTCAGCGACTCGACATTAGACGTCTACTTTTACCATTCAAATTATGACCGGCTTGTGGCGCGTGCAAACAGCGATGAGTTTATCGATAGTTTGGGCGGGTACGTTCAAGGTATTTATGATGTCAGCGATAGTTGTAATTCGAGCAATATTCAGCTGCTATACGCCAACGTCAGTGAGGTCGGGGTGGTGCATGGGGTATGTGGCATTATCATGATTGATGATTTACTCGCAGAATTTGATTAAGCACATAGACTAATTATTTGGTGTTGTTGAATAATTCTTTAGCTATTTAAAAGACTGATAGCTTGCATTGTCATTGATTATTTGAAATCTAAACAATTAGCGCTTAGTGTGCTCCACATATATTTGTGAATTCTTTCTTGATTCTAGCGTTTACAAAATGTGGAGCCGATCAGATATGTCCGAGCCGCTGAAATTTCCATTTGCGGAATTAATTGGGTTGAATCTTGTGCGTCGGGGCGACGGTGAAAGCGAGTGCGAACTCGACATTTCAGAAAAACATATGAACCCTCATGGCATTGCCCACGGCGGTGCGGTATTTTCGCTGGTGGATACGGGCATGGGTAATGCGGTAACAACTTTACTTGATGACGGCGAAATGCCCTCAACAATCGAAATAAAAATTAACTATCTGCGTCCGGCTGTCGAAGGGAAAGTGATCTGTCAAACCCGCGTCGTCAGTAGAGGCAGGCGTACCGCGGTGATCGAAAGCCGTGTTGTTGATCAGCAGGGCAAAGATGTGTGCCTTGCTTTGGGTACATTTATGATCTTGTCAAAACAAAACTAAAGGTGAAAGTCGATAGCGTTTGCTATCGACTAAATTGTGCTAGTTACACAACAGGTGCTTCTTCAATCTCGGGTGAAAAACTCAGCAGTTCATTGAGTTGGGTATAATTTTTCTCCATCCACACCTTAACTCGATGTTTTTCCACTCGCGTTAGGCGGTCGCTACTGTTTGCGGCGGCCCAAAAGCTCAAGCTACTAAAATCGATTTTGCTAGCTAGTAGCGGGTGCAGTTTCTCAAGGGTTAATGTTTTAGCGCCATCCTGTATCGCGTTTTTGAAGTAGCTAGAGTTCTGCAACACTGAAAAGTGTTCACCCCGCCCAGCATTTTGTACGATAACTGTTGTCAAATTCTTATGCTTGAACTGATTTAGCGCTTTCGTCAATAAGGTAATGGAATCATAGCCGCCATCCGCAACGTGCCAGTAGTAAACCTCGAATCCAATCGATTGCAGAAGATCTAGAATTCCACTTTCTTTCATCCATTGACTTAAGTCATCCAAGGTTTGCGCCGCAAGATCAACCAAAATATCTGACTTGCCTAATTCTGCTGCGTCAATAATTTGATCGAGGCTTTCATACTGGTCGACAAAGACAGGCGACGTATACCCATCGTAAAAACGGCTAAAGGTCTGATGGGACTGATCGGAGTCAAAGCCAACAAAGGGTTTTCCGTGGTCGATATAGTACTGCGCCAACAATCGCGCGGTGAACGATTTACCCACGCCACCTTTTTCACCACCAATCAAATGCAACTTCGCCATACGCAACCCTTCTGTCATGGATGTATCAAAACTAGGCCCATCATAATAGGGTTGCGTTGCAGTGTTGTGAAGAACCTAGCGATATTTTTATCGTTATGATCATACTCTTTGCTCTGGTTGTTCGACGTCATGGTGGGCGTTAAGCCATTACCGCAATATTACGGGTGATGGGTCGCCGCTTAACGTAAAATCGGCCCAGTCTTTGGTGGCATGAATAAGCGTTGGAACGGTTTGCCGGGGATCGACTAAAAAGCGTCGCTACGCTTAGGCTTTTTTGTCTCGCGATGGGCGTAAGGGTGGGACGCCAAATACACGTTTGTAGGCTCGCGAAAAAGCGGCTTCGGATTGGTAGCCCAGTTCTTCTGCTAGATCAACCAGCGGGATTGGCGATTGCATAATTTTAATGCGGGCTAGGCTCATTCTCCATTCAGTCAGGTATTGCTTGGCGGAGGTGCCAATGATTTCTGTAAACCGCGCTGAGAATCCTGACCGTGACATGCCTGCGTGGTGGGCAAGCTGCTCCACGGTCCATATCGTTTCGGGATGAGCGTGCATTGCTGCGAGGGCCTTTCCGATCTTTGGGTCTTTCAATGCGCCGAGCCACCCTGAGTTCGCTTCGGGTGAGTGTTCGAGCCAATAGCGAATGGCTTTTATCACAATAATATCGGCTAGATGGGCAACGACAGTTTCACCGCCTGCACGGAGTGAGCTGGCTTCTTCGGCCATGATGTCCATAAGACCTTGTAGTGCCGCGGGTAATTGGTTGTTGTCACTTTGCATGTGAATAGCAGCGGGTAGTTGAGCGACGAGTTTTTCCCCAGCAACGTGATCAAAACTAACAACACCACAGGTCAGTAGTGTTTGTTGTCCACCGCCGCCGTGTCGTATTAATTCAAAGCGATCAGACAATTTGTTGACTGGTATCTCGAAGAACGGTTGGCAAGAAACGTCTCTGTCTGAGCAGATCCGGTGCCCCTCGCCGCGAGGGAGCAATACTAATTCACCAGGCTGTAGCGATATATCTTCTCGTTCCGGGAAACGTAATAAGCAGCTACCTTCGGTAATGATGTGAAACATCATCTTCCCTTTCATCGGTGGCATATCCATGCCCCACGGGGCGCTCAGCTCTGAATTGGCATAGATCAGGCCGTTGAGTCGCAACGAGTACAGGGTTTCCCCAAGCGTATCACTCGGTGCTGGAATATCGCGCTGTTGGGTGATTTCCATTGACTGCCAGCCATGACGTTAGGTTTGGACAAAGTGCTAAGAAATATAGAGATGTGATCATTAAACATCAAGGTTTGTGCTCGTAGACTTGTTTTCGTTCTCAAGGGAATCCTTTGAAAGCACTTCCAGAAAATCAACGAGCAAGGAGAGTACACCATGAAAAATGAAGCAATCGCTATTGTTGGGGCAACAGGCAAAACAGGCGCACGAGTTTTACAACGTTTGGATTCGCTGGGTTACACCACACGAGGTCTTTCACGTAACAGTGAGTTTGCATTTGATTGGGCGGACAAATCGGGCTGGCAGCACGCATTGCAAGGAGTGAAAACAGCCTACGTCACCTACTTCCCAGATTTAGCGGTACCTCAAGCAGAGAGTGACATTCGTGAGTTTGTAGAGTGCGCAAAATCAGTGGGAATCAATCACTTGGTGTTACTGTCCGGGCGAGGAGAAGAGGGCGCGCAAAGGGCGGAGAATGTCGTTAAATATAGTGGTTTAGACTGGAATGTTGTTCGGGCAAGTTGGTTTATGCAGAACTTCAGTGAAAGCTTCATGCTGGATGGTTTGAAGGGCGGTGAGTTGTTGTTACCTGAGCCGAAGGCGAATGAACCCTTTATCGATGTGGATGATATTGCTGAAGTGGTCGTTGCGGCGTTGATACGTCCTGAGCTTAGAAATCAATTATTGGAAATAACTGGTCCAGAGCTACTGTCTTTTTCACAGTGTGTGAAAACAATTGCCGACGCGAGTCATCGTGACATTGGTTTCGAAACAGCACCTGTTGACGCTTACTTGGTAGGCGCCAAAGCACAAGGCTTGCCAGATGATATCGCCTGGTTGCTCAATGAACTGTTCGTCAATGTACTCGATGGGCGTAACGAGAATACAACTGATACCGTTGAGCATGTACTTGGCAGACCAGCGCGACGTTTTCAGGATTACGTAAATGGTCTAGTTAATACCGGCGTGTGGTCGGCGGCTAACTAGGCAATTAACAGCCGAATATTGGAGTCTCGATATGATCCTTCTACTTATCTTAATGACCGGTCTTATGGCCGGTATCTATTTTGTTTTTTCAGTAGTCATTATGAAATCGTTAGCGGCATTGCCCGCCAACGATGGGGCTAAAGCAATGAACAAAATTAACGATGTCATTTTGAATACCGCTTTTATGCCATTATTTTTCATCTCAACACTATGGTTTGCAGGTTTGATTGTGTGGTCATTTGCTGACTGGCACGTAGGCCGCTCCTCACTGGAAGTCAGTGCTGCTGTAATCTATATCGTGGGTATGTTTTGTGTGACGGCGTTTGGTAACGTTCCGCTCAATAATTATCTGAAACAAAGTGAAGATAATGAACAATACTTAACGCGTGCTTGGCAAGAGTACTTGTCAAAATGGACAGTGCTCAATCACCTGCGAACTATCAGTTGTATTGCAGCGTGTGCGGTACTGGTCCTGGCACAATTGTAGCCATGATTTTTTAACGGGGAGAACAAAAGATATTCTGGCTGGGGCTTTTACGGAGTTTGTTGATAGCTAATAGTCGCTGGGCTAGGCATAAGAACTTTTGACAATAATCTCGCGTTCTTCGTCACTCTTTCGCCACCAATTTTTATAAGCGAATGCCATCCTGGGGTTTTTCCCAAGCGTGTCGGCGTGTCGATCGAGGAACTGCCAGTACAATCCATTGATGGGGCATGCATTATCTCCGACGGTTTCTTTGACATTAAACTCGCAGGATTTGCAGTAATCGCTCATACGATTGACGTAGGCGCCACTCGCGGCATAGGGTTTGGTGCCAACAATGCCGCCATCGGCAAATTGCGACATGCCTCGGGTGTTGGGAAGTTGCACCCATTCCAGTGCGTCGGCATAAACACCCAGATACCAAGCATCGACGTGGTCGGGGTTGATGCCCGCGAGCAAACAGTAGTTGCCAATAATCATTAGGCGTTGGATATGATGAGCGTAGGCGTGGTCGAGCGACTGTCCGATCGATTGTTTAAGGCAGTTCATGTCGGTGTCGCCGTCCCAGAAAAAATCTGGAAGGTCAGCGTTCGCGTTTAAACTATTTTGAGTAGCGTACTCGGGCATGTTTGCCCAGTAAATGCCGCGTACGAACTCTCGCCAACCTAATATTTGTCGAACGAAGCCTTCTACCTGGGCGAGGTCAATATCGGATCGGTTTCGATATGCATCAATGGCGGCATCAATCACTTCACGCGGATGCAGAAGTTTTGCGTTAATCGAAAAAGATAGTCGCGAATGATATAAGCTCCACGCGTTTGGGCTTTGGTCCGTCATCGCATCTTGGAATTTTCCGAATAAGGGTAAACAGCTATCACAGAAAAATGCCAGTAATTCGATAGATTGGTCTCGCGTTACTGGCCAGTCAATGCATGCCTTTTCAACACCAAAGCGTTCTACGCCTGCGTCGTTGAGTAGTGCGTAGATATCAGTGGCATCATTACTAAACACCTTGGGCTCGGGAATGTCTTTTAGGTCTTGTTTACTAAGCTTTTTTCTATTCTCCGAATCAAAATTCCAGCGGCCACCTTCGGGTTCCCCTTCCTCCATCAGTAGATCGAAGCGCTTGCGCATCATGCGGTAAAAGAATTCCATTTTCTTATGCTTGCTTTGTGGGAAAACCTGGTTTATTTCATCGGAAGGTAGTAGGAAATGCTCTGTGTCGACAATGGCGACAGGAGTTTTAGCCTTCGCCTGAAGATTTTGGACTTGCGCGAGTAGGCGCCATTCATCGGGCCGTTGAAACAGTATTGTTTCGGGTTGGTAGTGGTCGTATAGATTGGACAGTATTGACGCCAGGCAAGAGTTAGTTGATCGGCCTTTTTCGGCTCTAGCTTTTTCCTTAATCGCAATGGAGTCGTTAAGCCTGAAGTATTCAACGCGATGTCCGCCTTGCTTGAGGCTATCTGCAAAAGCACGCATGGCAAGAAAAAATGCAGCAATCTTTTGCGCGTGATGCTTTACGTAAGTCATTTCCTGAGGTAACTCAGCCATGGCATAAAGTACATCTTCACGCTGCTCGCTAAACCACGAGTGCTGTTGGTTTAACTGGTCGCCGAATATAAAGCGAATTTCTTTGGTGGTGGTACTCACGCGCGTTCCTGTGAAAGGTTTCATGTCTGTAATATCTAATCAGTACGTCTTTTCACTTAGGAAAGTTCATTGGGTCGCAGATAGGTGGCTATGTTGGAAGGGTAATATGAATTTGTAAGGGCAATAAAAAACCCCATCACCTTTCGGAGATGGGGTTTGTATTTGGTGGAGGCGGGGGGAGTTGAACCCCCGTCCGTCAGCACTCCGCTCAATGCTCTACATGCTTAGGTCCGTTGATTAATTTAGTCGCTATCAGCCCAACGGGCAGGACGTTAGCAACGAGTCCAGTAAAAGTTTAACAGCGCCGCCCCGAACATGCTTTGCTGCGATCCTATTCTGAATGACAGTCGTTAACGCGGTACAGGCACCTTGTTAAAAACCGCTAACGGCGCACCGTTAGAAGTGCTTCATCAACTGCTTACGCAGCTAATTGAGCACCGTAGTTGTCGTCATTGGCAACTAATAAAATGCAGCTTTGGATTTACGTGATTCGCTACCCTCACGACATGCACATTGAGTTTTGTTACCGGCGTCGAATCCTAATCGCCCCCAATTCTTCTATCTGACGCCGCTAGCTGCGTTGCGCTTCCTCTCTCGTTCAGTCACGTACTTTGTGTACGCTCCTTCACTTGCTCGTCGCGCGCCTTGCTAGAGGCGACATCTCTGTGAATTGGACTTACTTTTTGAGTCCATGCTTTGAAGTTGGCTGCTATGCGGCTTCTTCAGAGCAGTCGGTCATTGTATGACAAATGCCTTGGTAATAGTAGATGGGGCTGATTGGGTGGGTTTCAATGTGGTGCGGAGGTTGAAATGTGGGGTGGGGGCCCTATTGTAGGTAACTGGCTGATTTGGAGGGTTTTATGGGGCGACTATCGAAGGTATTGGTGGGTTTTTTTCTGGCGGTGATGTCCTCGACGGCTGTGGCGGCGTTGCCCGCCTTTGATTCACAAGGGCAGCAGTTACCGTCGTTGGCACCGATGCTCAAATCGGTTAATCCGGCGGTGGTCAATATATCAACGTTCTCGACGCAGCAAGCGTATAACCCGCTACTGAATGACCCCTTCTTTCGCTTCTTTTTTGATGCGCCACGAGGCAGGCCGCAGGTTCAGCGGCGTCAACAAAGTGCGGGCTCTGGGGTGATCGTCGATGCGGGTGATGGCATTGTACTGACTAATTACCACGTCATTAAGGGTGCCGATGAGGTGCAAGTAGCGCTGGTAGATGGTCGAGAGTTCACTGCAAAGGTGCGTGGCGCTGACCCGGATTTAGATATTGCTGTTTTGGAAATTGAACCGGATGCATTGCAAGCGGTAGCGCTGGCTGATTCAAATAGCCTGGAAGTGGGTGATTTTGTCGTCGCCATCGGCAACCCTTTTGGTATTGGCCAGACTGTCACCACGGGGATCGTGAGTGCGCTAGGTCGTACAGGGCTGGGTATTGAGGGTTATGAAAACTTTATTCAAACCGACGCTTCGATTAACCCTGGTAACTCTGGTGGCGCCTTGGTGAATTTGCGTGGTGAGTTAATCGGCATTAATACGGCAATTATTGCACCTGCAGGCGGAAACGTCGGCATTGGTTTTGCAATCCCCATTAATATGGCGAAAGCCAGCATGGAGCAGATCTTGCGGGACGGCGAAGTTAAGCGTGGCCAAATTGGCATCAGCTCACAGGATATGACCGCGGAACTGCGCCAAGCCTTCTCGTTAAAGCGTGGGCAAAAAGGGGTGTTGATCACCGGCGTCGACGCGAACTCTACGGCCGAGCAGGCGGGGCTTGAATCGGGTGACATAATTATCGCTATTGAGGGCGAGCCGACGCAATCTTACTCACAAATGCGCAGCCAACTTGGTGTGCGCGGTATTGGTGATGCGGTTGAAATCGAGTATCTGCGTGATGGTAAACGCCGCCGCACAGAGGTTGAAATTGCTCCGCCCAAACAATTGGATGCTACAGCGCAATTACACCCGCTGTTGGATGGTGTCCGTTTTGAGGAAAGCCCAGAAGGTAAAGGTGTTTTGGTTACCGGTTTGGCGCCTAACTCGGTTGCAGCCTATAGCGGCTTGCGACCGGGAGATTTAATTTACGGTGCGAATCGCTTGCGCGTGAGTGATTTGAAATCGTTGGTAGGTGCTGTGTCACGTAGTCGTCAACAAATATTGTTGCAAATTGTACGTGGCGGGCGTTCATTTTATGTGGTGTTACGCTAAACTGAATTAACGACGTGTCAATACAATGAAATTCATCGCGGGGTTTTTGGCAGCCCTTCTATTTGGAGAGCAACACTATGGCAGTACCAAAAATTGCAATTAATGGCTTTGGACGAATTGGTCGAACTGTATTACGCATCGCAAAATTACGTAAACACTATGATGTCGTTGCAGTGAATGATTTGGCCAGTGCTGATCAACTGGCTTACGCCTTGAAGTATGACAGTATTCATGGGCAGTACCCCGGTAAGATTGAAGTCGATGGCGATAAAATCATTGTCGATGGCGACCCTTTCGTCGTGCTCTCTGAAAAAGACCCTGCCGATTTACCTTGGGCGGATTTAGGGGTTGATTACGTTGTCGAGAGTACGGGTAAATTCCGCAAGTTAGAGCAGCTAGAGCAGCATTTAAAAGCGGGAGCAAAACGTGTACTACTCACAGTACCGAGTAAAGAGCCTTTGTCCGCAACAATTGTTTCCGGTGTTAATGATCATGTGGTCACGCCTGAATCAAAAATTATCAGTAATGCGAGTTGTACTACTAACTGTGCGGCACCGCTTGCGAAAGTGTTGCACGAAGCCTTCGGCGTAAAACGTGGTTTGCTTACCACAGTGCACGCTTATACGTCAGATCAACGATTAATTGATGCGCCCCATAGCGACAAACGCCGCTCGCGCAGTGCCGCAACGAACATTGTGCCGACCTCCACGGGTGCGGCAAAAGCCATTGGTGAAGTGTTGCCTGAACTTAAAGGTAAGCTCGATGGTTTAGCCATGCGCGTGCCGGTCAGTGATGGTAGCTTGGTGGATTTAACCGTTGAGCTGGAAAAAGAAGTCACAGTTGAGCAAGTTAACAAAGCGATGCTCGATGCCGCAGAAGGGCCGTTAAAAAATATTTTGTCGTATTGTGATGAGCCGATCGTTTCCAGCGATATTATTGGTAATACTCACTCCAGTATTTTCGATCCAGAACTGACGCAAGTGATGGATAAAACCTTGGTCAAAGTGGTGAGCTGGTACGACAATGAATTTGGCTATTCAACTCGAATGGAAGAGCTGATTGGCCGGTTGGCTGAAATGGATGGAATGCAGCTGTCTTAGTTGCATCCGGTTAGTCAAGCTTACAGATGTTTAATCGGGTTTTACTTGCAGCAAATACTATGCGGATGGTCTAATCGTAAGAAAAATTTACGGGAATTTTTTTGGTGCGAATGAATACTTTAAGCAAGTTGGCTTGGTTTCCTTTGTTGGTGGTGTTCGGGCTGGCGGGTTGTGATGATAGTGAGACTAAGTATATTTATATAGAGTCTGAGGATGATGCTGGTTCAGGTCAAGCCTCATTTGATCTTGATAATTTGCCAGGTACTTGGCTATACCGACAGATAACAGGGGTATACAACGTTGAAACTGATGAACTGTTGTACACGAGCTACGATGAAAGGCCTAATCTGTTTCGAGTGGATGACGGTCATGTTTTTTATTCAGAGTGTTTGAGTTACGAGACAGGGCGGCCAGCGATCGCTACTGATAATTTTCTATACCTTAATGGTGGCACTATGGCTTTCGAACCAGCCGGAGAAGGGATGTTTCGCACTATCTCTTCTGAGCGGTGGGTAGAGTCTTGGAATCCGGACCCAAGTCTTTATTATTTAAATAGAGCTGAACTAATAAAGGTAAGCGAAGAATATATATTGGACGCTGGGTTATTTACCCTTGGTGGCGGTTCGGTGAGCATTACTGAGTATGATCACGTGTGCCTTTCTCGAGGCTACAATGATTTGTTGCCTGAGCAATTATGGTTATCCCTTGAGTTCTTAGATCAGGGCGAGCGTGCGGGCTTCGATATTGCTATCAATGAAAGGTTGGTTGAGGGCAGTTATAGTTTTGACGAAAATGTCAGTGGCCCAATTGAATACATAAGTTTTAAATCGAATTCAGCTGCATTTGAAAGCGCAGTGGGTGATTTTCTGATCTTCCCAGCTCAAGCTGAAATTCTAATTACCGCTAGCGATGAGGAAAGCCTAATGGGGGCTTTTTCGTTCGAGTACAACGATGTTCCCTATTCGGGTGAGTTTCATTTTTTATTCGAGTATTAGTTACTCGCTTTCATAATCCGCCGCTTCTCGCGATTCCAATCCCGCTCTTTTTCGGTGGCGCGCTTGTCATGCATCTTTTTACCAACGGCGAGTGCGATTGATACCTTCACTAAATGCTTTTTCCAATACATCGATGTGGCCACCACGGCGTGGCCTTTCTGTTCGACTGCCTGTTGCAGTTTGACGATTTCTTTATCGTGCAATAACAGTTTGCGAACGCGAGTGGGTTCAGTGACGAAGTGGGTTGATGCGGTGGGTAACGGTTGGATTTGCGCGTTGGACATGAAGGCTTCGCCATTCCTAAAGAAAACGTAGCTGTCAGTGATTTGTACCTTGCCTGCGCGGCAGCTTTTGACTTCCCAGCCATGCAGTACGATACCCGCCTCGTAAGTATCCTGGATGTGATAGTCGAAGCGTGCTTTTTTGTTTTGCGCAATGTTATTGCTGGGTGTTTTTGGTTTCTTAGCCATGGCGGCGGATTATATAGGCCCGTGCCAAGCTTGCCTACGCCTGAGTTGTGAAGAATACCGTCCTCAATTTGCTATATACCTGACTGCCACCACCCCCAATTTCCGGTACAATCGACCGGAATTTGATATCAAGAGACCCCACTTAAGCGCCCAGAGGTATGGCTAGGTTGAGAGGCGTTCGGGGCTAGGACAATGACTTTGGGGGAAAGATGACGGCAGGTCGATCCAATCAGCGCAAAATGCACGGCACCTGGAATAGCAGCTGGACCTTTATTCTGGCGGCTACTGGTTCAGCCGTCGGCCTAGGTAACATCTGGAAATTCCCCTATATCACGGGTGAAAACGGTGGCGGCGCCTTTGTGCTGGTGTATCTCGTGTGCATCGCGGTAATTGGTATCCCCATCATGATGGCGGAGGTTATGTTAGGCCGTCGTGGCCGCTTAAGCCCAGTTAATACGATGCATGACTTAACCGCCGAGGCGGGGATGAGTAAAGCGTGGACAGGCATTGGTTGGATGGGGGTTGTCGCGGGCCTGCTCATTTTATCTTTTTACAGCGTTATTGCGGGTTGGGCATTGAACTATGTGTTTGTGATGGCTGAAGGCACATTCGCGAATGCGACAGGTGATGTGGTGAATGCCCACTTCAACAACATGCTGGCCGATAAAAACGAACTGATTAAATGGCACACTATTTTTATAGCGCTGACCTTGGCTGTGGTGATTGGTGGTGTGACCAAAGGTTTAGGTACGGCGGTTCGTGTCCTAATGCCCATTCTATTCGTATTGTTAATTATTATGTTGGGCTACGGTATTTTCGAGGGTAACTTCAAGCAAGGCTTCGCGTTCTTGTTTGATTTCAAATTCGACAAGCTCACCTGGGATGGCGTATTAGAAGCGCTGGGGCACGCCTTCTTTACCTTGAGTTTGGGTATGGGCGCGATTATGGCCTACGGCTCCTACATGCCGGAGCATGCGCCTATCGGTCGTACGGTAGTAACCATTGCGATCTTGGATACGGTAGTGGCACTCGTCGCCGGCTTGGCTATTTTCCCGATCGTGTTTGCGAATGAGGCCGTTCAGCCAGGTGCTGGCCCTGGTTTGCTGTTTGTCAGTTTGCCCATTGCGTTTGGCAATATGCCTGGCGGAATTCTGTTCGGTACTATCTTTTTTGTACTGATTTCTATTGCCGCCTGGAGTTCGGCTATCTCGTTGATCGAGCCTGGTGTTGCATGGATTGTTGAGTCGACCAAGCTCGATCGTTTTTGGGCCAATGTCGTGTTAGGTGCTATCGCTTGGGTTGTCGGTCTGGGGACTGTGTTGTCTTTCAATGACTGGTCGGGCGACGAATATAAAATATTTGGTATGACTTTCTTTGATTCGGTGGATTTTCTCACGGCCCAAATAATGCTGCCGCTGGGTGGTTTGTTTATCGCCATATTTGCAGGCTGGTGCATGCACAAAAGTCACGTGCGCGAAGAGTTGTCGCATGAGTCGAAAGAAGTCTTTGAGTTGTGGCGGGCTGCGGTGCGTTATGTATCGCCCAGTTTGGTGGGGTTGATTTTTATTGTCCTGCTGTGGGAAAAAATCTATTCCATCATCAGTGCGAGCTAACACGGGTTTAAAATAAAGTCAGTGGCAAAAGTAGTTGAAAGAAGTGCGTTGGTTCCTTTTTCGACAGCGCAAATGTTTGAGTTAGTTAACGATATTGAGCGTTACCCTGAATTTATGGATGGCGTTGTTGGTACTCAGTTGGTCTCACGCAGTGAGTCGGAAATCGTTGCCGGTTTGGACATTCGAAAAAGCGGCTTCGCCCAAAGTTTTATCACTCGAAACACCCTAATCCCCTTTGAGCGTATCGAGATGCAGTTGGTTGAAGGCCCGTTTGAGCAACTAGAAGGAACTTGGACGTTTGAGGCGCTGGGTGATATCGGCTGCAAAGTGGGCCTCATTCTCACGTTTGAATTTAAAAGTAAAATATTAGCGGTAGCGGGTAACCGGGTGCTTGAGTCGGTTGGTAATCAACTGGTAGACGCAATGAGTCAAAGGGCCAATAAGCGCTATAGCTAAGCACTAAGCATAGCCATCAGTTTTCAGTGGAGATACATCGTCAGTGGCAACCTCTGTAGAAAGTAACGCATTTGAAGTTGAGGTGGCTTATGCCACCGTGGAAAAACAAAAGATTATTGCGCTGAGGGTGATGCCTGGTACCACAGCGTTGCAAGCGGCGGAAATCTCGGGAATCACCATGGAATTCCCTGAAATTGATTTGTCGACGGCTAAAATGGGGATTTTCGGCAAGGCGTTGGGTGCGAAAGGTCTGAAGTCTGCGGCGGAATACGAGTTGCAGCCTAGAGATCGAGTGGAAATATACCGTCCGCTAATTGCCGACCCGAAAGAGGCTCGCCGCAAACGCGCGGCAAAAAATAAAGCGTCTAAATCACAGGATAGCGGCGAGCCGTGATGTCTGGTTGTCGGGCAAGATCGAACTAGCTTGCCTCGGTTGCATCGTTATTTGGAGTAGGCATGTAGTCGCCCGTGAAATGGCTTAGCCCACCGTTCTTAAAAAACACGGTGAAGCGCTCTTCCTTTGTGTTTCCCTCAGGATCACGCAGCGTGTAGAGGTAATCCCAGCGGTCTTGCTGGAAGCTATCTGCTATCAGAGGGGTGCCGAGAATGTAACTGACTTGGCGAGGCGTCATGCCCGGCTTGAGTTGGTCGACCATGTCCTGCGTAATCACATTCCCTTGCTGGATCGTCAGGCGATATACCCCGGGAAACTGGAAGCTCGTACAACCCGTGGTGGTTGTCAGGCAGAGCAGGGCTGCGCCAAGCAGAGAGAATTTGGCGAGACGAGACTTAATACCTGACTTAAATAATTGGTTAAATTGCATGAACTGGGGTTCCACATCGTTTAGCGAACGGGGATAATACTGAATTGTCTCGACACTGAGAAGGGCACCTCGTAAACCGGTACCGGTGTGTCAGACCCGATAGACCCCTATTAAGTTGCAGTCGGTAATGCTGGCTGCAGATAATAAGTACTAACCGCGTTAGCGAGAAAGACCTTAAGGACCTGAAATGTCATCTGAAAATGTTGAATTACGTAACGCTGGGCTGAAGGTCACTTTGCCCCGTGTAAAAATCCTACAAATTTTAGAAGGTTCTGAAGAGCGTCATCTCAGTGCGGAAGATGTGTATAAATCACTGTTAGAGAGTGGTGAAGATGTGGGTTTAGCCACTGTCTATCGCGTTCTGACGCAATTCGAAAGCGCCGGTCTTGTGATGAGCCACAACTTTGACGGCGGCCATAAGGTCTACGAGCTCGCCAAAGGGGATCATCACGATCACATGGTCTGTGTCGAATCTGGTGCTGTTGTTGAGTTTCACAGTGAAGAAATCGAGCGTTTACAGCTCGAGATCGCCCACAAAAATGGTTACGAGCTGGTGGGGCACTCATTGGTACTGTACGTAAAGCCTAAGAAGTAACTTCCTTCGCTATTTGCACTGTTATGCCATTAGCTCTTTGGCGTGCTCCAACGATGTGGCGGTGAGCTTATCACTGCCCATCATCCTCGCAATTTCTTCTACCTTGGCGTCTCCGGATAGTGGCAGAATCGCCGTTTCCATATTGCCTTTCTTCTTACTTTTGCTGACGAGAAAATGCTGATGTGCCTTGCTGGCCACTTGTGCCAAATGGGTAACACACAGAATTTGTGCTTTCTCTCCAAGCTGTCGCAGCATTTGGCCGACAGTGTCTGCCGTGCCGCCGCCAATACCTACATCCACTTCATCGAATACTAAGGTAGGTGTCGCCGATGTTTGTGCAGTCACCACTTGGATTGCTAGGCTGACGCGCGACAGTTCACCGCCAGACGCAATCTTGTGTAATGGTTTCAACGGCTGCCCAGGGTTGGTACTTATCAACAGTTGAATATCCTCTGCCCCCTGCGCATTACCCTCATTGGGCACTAATGTGACCTGTAGGTTGGCATGTTCCATGGCCAGTTTATGGAGCTGCTGATTAACGGCTTTGGACAGTTTGTTGGCTGCTTTTTGGCGTTGGTTTGACAACTTCTGAGCGAGAGAGCGGTAGTGCGATTCAAGTGCGATGCATTTCTTCTCAAGTTGATCAAGGTCGGCGTCATCGCCAGTGATTTCAGTCAACTCTTCGGCGAGCTTTTGGTGGAGATCAAACAGCTCTTCCGGTGTAATGCGGTGCTTTCGAGAGATTTCAAAGATGGCTGATAGGCGCTCGTCGACAATTTGCAAACGCTCTGGGTCGAGCTGAAAGCCGTCGATAAAGCGTTCCATACCGCTGATGGCTTCCTCTACCTGAATCTGGGCAGACATGAGCAACTGGGTTGATTCTCCAACGGCGGGGATGTCCTGTGGTAAGCCCTGTGCGATATAGAGCGCTCGGTTTAGACCTTCTAAAACACTCTGTTCTTCACCACCGCAGAGCGCTGTGAGTTGATAACTGTTGTTGAGAATACTCTCGCCGTTGGCCAACTGTTTCTGTTCCGCAACGAGCTGATCGATTTCCCCGGCTTGAAGGTCGAGTTGATCGAGTTCGTTGACTTGGTAGCTCAGTAATTGCACTCGTGCAGCGGCTTCGTCAGCATTATCTTTTAATGTTTGGAAGCGCTTTGCCAGTTGTTGCCATTCACGAAATGCAGCGCTCACTTCTTTCACCAGTGCCGTGTGTCCTGCGTAATCATCGAGCAGGCGGCGCGGTGTTTCTTTTTTGAGGAGTGATTGGTGCTCGTGCTGGGCATGAATATCGATCAGCATTTCACCAAGGGCCTTTATTTGTGCGAGTGTTACGGGCTGCCCGTTGATAAAGGCTCTTGAGCGGCCTTCGGCGCTAATCATGCGGCGTAACAAACACTCATTCGGTTCACCTTCTAGCGCGTTATCTTCCAGCCAAGCACGCGCTTCGGGTAAGGCGCTAATGTCGAAGCTGGCATTGATATCCGCCCTGTCTGCACCGGCTCGAATACGGTCTGCATCGGCTCTATCGCCTAAGGTAAGGCCGAGAGCATCGAGCATTACCGATTTTCCCGCGCCGGTTTCACCGGTGACGGCCGTCATACCAGAATGCAGCTCAAGATCGAGATGTTCAACGAGGGTGTAGTTGTTGATGCTGAGGTGAGTCAACACGGGGCCGAGTCTCCAAAGAATTTTAGTGGTTGTTTATACAGTGTTTTTTGTCGATTGGCTAGCTGAGAGCGATGAAATCTACGTGGTATGTCAGCAAAATTTCTCCTAAAGGACGCTTGAAAGGCGTCCAGTTGCCCCCATATTCCCGCCAGTGGAAGTAATTGGCCTATTGGCCAAACTGAATAGACGTTGTTATTGCTAGGGGAGAGAAACGTGTCCGACGAGACAAAATCTGCAGAAATTGATGTGGAAGAGGGTGTGAACTCCGAGGTAGAGACCGCCGCAGACGCCGAAGTAAGTACCGAAGCGACCGAGGGCGACCTTCAAAGTGAAGTGGCCCGTCTGCAGGAAGAGTTAGTGGAAGCCAAAGACCAAGCGCTGCGTGCTGTGGCTGATGCTCAGAACGCTCAGCGTCGAGCTCAGCAAGATGTGGAAAAGGCTCATAAATTTGGTCAAGAAAAGCTAGTGACAGATCTGCTGAATGTGGTGGATAACTTAGAGCGCGCACTAGCCGCATCTCAAGGTGACGAATCGGAAGCGGTTAAAGCAATCGTTGAAGGCGTTGAGTTGACGTTGAAGTCGTTGGTAGAAGCGTTGGAAAAGAACAGTGTTGAGGCTATCGACCCAGCGGGCGCGCCTTTTGATCCACAGTTGCATCAAGCGATGACCGCCGTCGCTAATCCCGATCTCGAGCCAAATACGGTAATGGATGTATTCCAAAAGGGTTACACCTTGCATGGTCGCTTAGTGCGTCCAGCCATGGTGGTGGTGTCGAAAGCACCCTAATACGGAGCGTTTTAGCGTCGGTTAAAAAAGCCTGATTTAAGTGTGGATATCGGGGTTGAATTCCCCAAAATCAGGCCAATATAAGGTAGCAAGTTAAAAAAGTGAGTCACCCGTTATACAGACCCGGTGGCTCAAATGTAAGAGTTACGTTTTTGGAGAAAACACATGGGTAAAATTATCGGTATCGACTTGGGAACAACGAATTCTTGTGTCTCAGTTTTGGAAGGCGGTAAAGCCAAAGTTATCGAAAACGCAGAAGGCGATCGTACTACACCATCCATCGTTGCATTTACAGATGACAGCGAGATCTTGGTTGGTCAGAGCGCTAAGCGTCAGTCAGTAACCAACCCAAACAATACGCTGTTTGCTGTTAAGCGCTTGATCGGTCGTAAATTCACTGATGATGTCGTTCAAAAAGACATCTCTATGGTGCCATACAAGATCGTTAAAGCTGACAATGGTGATGCTTGGGTTGAGGTGAAGGACGACAAGAAAGCACCACCACAAATTTCGGCAGAAGTCTTGAAGAAAATGAAAAAGACGGCGGAGGATTATCTCGGTGAAAAAGTTACCGAAGCGGTAATCACTGTTCCGGCTTACTTTAACGACTCACAACGTCAAGCGACTAAAGACGCCGGTAAGATTGCTGGGTTAGATGTTAAACGCATCATTAACGAGCCAACCGCCGCGGCTTTGGCTTACGGTATGGATAAAGCGAAAGGCGACCACACTATCGCGGTTTACGATTTGGGTGGTGGTACCTTTGATATCTCTATCATTGAGATTGCCGATGTCGATGGTGAGCACCAATTCGAAGTGCTTTCAACCAACGGTGATACGTTCCTCGGTGGTGAAGATTTTGACTTGCGTTTGATTGAATACTTAGCGGAAGACTTCAAGAAGACTAACAATATTGATCTTCATAACGATCCACTGGCTCTACAGCGTTTAAAAGAAGCGGCAGAAAAAGCCAAGATCGAATTGTCTTCTAGCCAACAAACCGAAGTGAACTTGCCATACATTACGGCAGACCAAACCGGTCCTAAGCACTTGGTGGTTAAGTTGACTCGCGCGAAATTAGAATCACTGGTTGAAGAGCTGGTTAAGCGTTCATTAGATCCAGTCAAACAAGCAATTGAAGATTCTGGTTTATCTGTTGGCGATATTGACGACGTGATTTTGGTAGGTGGCCAAACGCGTATGCCGATGGTTCAAGAAAAAGTTGCTGAGTTCTTCGGCAAAGAGCCACGCAAAGACGTTAACCCAGACGAAGCGGTCGCCATGGGTGCAGCGATTCAAGGCGCCGTATTGGCGGGTGATGTGAAAGACGTATTGCTTCTCGACGTATCGCCTTTGACCTTGGGTATCGAAACCATGGGTGGTGTCGCGACGCCATTAATTGAGAAAAACACCACGATTCCTACTAAGAAATCGCAAACATTCTCAACCGCGGAAGACAATCAAACTGCAGTAACGATTCACGTTGTGCAGGGTGAGCGTAAGCAAGCAGCGCAAAACAAATCGCTCGGTCGTTTTGACCTGGCGGATATTCCTCCTGCGCCACGCGGCATGCCACAAATCGAAGTGACTTTCGATATCGACGCTAACGGTATCTTGAACGTAAGCGCGAAAGACAAAGCAACGGGTAAAGAGCAGTCAATCGTGATTAAGGCGTCCTCCGGTTTGAGTGACGAAGAAATCGAAGCAATGGTGAAAGATGCGGAAGCGAATGCGGAAGCGGATAAAAAGTTCGAAGAGCTGGCTGCTGCACGCAACACGCTTGAAGGCTTAATCCATGCAACGCAAAAAACCTTGACCGAAGCGGGCGACAAAGCGAGCGATGAAGAGAAATCTGCCATCGAAACCGCGATAAAAGAAGCGGAAGAAGTAGTCAAAGGCGACGATAAAGACAAGATCGAAGCGGCAACGACTAAACTGACAGAGGCTTCTAGTTCACTGGCGCAAAAACTCTATGCGGAGCAAGCTGCGCAGGCAGAACAAGGTGCGGATGCAGGTGCAGAGCAAGCTGATAGCAAGGCGGACGATGGTGTTGTTGACGCTGAGTTTGAAGAAGTTAAAGAAGATAAATAACCCTTCGATAGAGTAGGGTTCACAACGCGGAGCTTGCTCCGCGTTTGTTGTATCTGGTCAGGCTAAATACCCCGGGCCTTGGCCAGTTATGCGGCAAGTAATTTACGTTGTTGGGGGCAGGTAGAAGCAGGATTATGGCAAAGCGCGATTACTACGAAATTTTAGGTGTTGAAAAGGGCGTATCCGATCAGGATCTGAAGAAAGCCTATCGTCGTATTGCGATGAAATGCCACCCTGATCGCAATCCTGACGATAAAGAAGCTGAAGAAAAATTTAAAGAAGCGAGTGAAGCCTACGAAATTCTCTCGGATAAAGAAAAACGTGCAGCCTACGACCAATTTGGTCATTCCGGTGTTGAAGGGATGGGCGGTATGGGCGGCGCTGGCGGTGCCGGTGGGTTCGGTAATTTTAGTGATATCTTCGGCGATGTCTTCGGTGATATTTTCGGGGGTGGTGGCCGTGGCGGCCACGGCGGGCCAAGCCGAGGTTCAGACCTTCGTTATACCCTAGAGTTGAGCTTGGAAGATGCTGTTAAAGGTACCAGTGTAAAAATTCGCGTTCCTACCCTGGTGGGCTGTGAAACCTGCGATGGCACCGGTGCAAAATCCGGTACTAAGCCTAGTCAATGTACTACGTGTGGTGGTATCGGCCAGGTGCGTATGCAGCAAGGATTTTTCTCCGTCCAGCAAACGTGCCCTAGCTGTCGCGGTAAAGGCTCTATCATTACCGATCCTTGCGGTGATTGTCACGGTCAAGGTCGAGTAGAAGAAACCAAAACACTATCCGTCAAAGTGCCTGCGGGTGTCGACACCGGCGACCGCATTCGTCTCGCTGGCGAAGGTGAAGCGGGGATGGATGGTGGGCCTCCCGGTGATTTGTATGTGCAAATGTCGGTTAAAGAGCATGAGATATTCCAGCGCGACGGCAAAAACCTCTATTGCGAAGTGCCTATTGGCTTTGTCGATGCCGCGCTAGGCGGTGAACTGGAAGTGCCTACTCTTGATGGTCGTGTGAAGTTGAAGGTTCCGGCGGAAACGCAAACTGGCAAGCTATTCCGGTTGCGCGGAAAAGGTGTAACGCCAATTCGTGGCGGTGCTGCTGGTGACTTGCTGTGCCGTGTTGTCGTAGAAACACCGGTGAAGCTTAACGGTAAACAAAAAGACTTGTTAAAAGAGTTCCAGGCCAGTATGTCAGGCGACACTAATTCGCCTCGCCAAGAAAGCTGGTTCGAAGGGATGAAAAACTTCTTTGGTGATATGAAGTTGTAAACCCATACCAGCATCGAGGTTTAAACCACAGAATTGGCGACCAAGTGTCGCCAATTTTCGTTATAGGTGTTATTTTCCCTTTTTAACCTATCTGGCGAAGCGGCAATGAAAACCATCACAAATACCTTTCTAAAAGGCTTACTCTTCTCCCTGCCGATTCTCATTACCTTCGGCTTAATCTATTGGGTCTTTGTTACCGCTGAGCAAATGCTTCGCGTTCCTCTCGAGTGGTTGCTGCCAGAAGGCTGGTACATCACCGGTATGGGCTTGCTATCCACCTTCGGTATCGTCTTTGCTTTGGGGGTGTTGGCCCAAGCTTATTTGATTGAGAAGCTGTTTGTCTGGTTCGAACTCTTGATGGAGAAAATTCCTTTCGTAAAAACCGTCTACACTAGTGCGCGAGATCTGTTAGGGTTTTTAACCGGCTCCAATGAGCACGATATGCAAAGTGTTGTTGCTGTGGAAGTCAATGGTATGCGCATGATTGGCTTTGTCACTAACGAGCACATTGCTTTGGGGGAGAATACTGACCAAGTAGCGGTTTACATTCCGATGAGCTACATGATTGGCGGGTTTTTAGTGTATATGGATAAAGAAAAATGCACGCCGTTAGATATCCCCGTGCAAAAAGCCATGCAGCAAGTCATAACGGCACACATCAATCACAGTGATTCCAGCATGGATAGCGCTGAAAAATAGTCCCTAGTAAATTTACTAATCGTTTTTGAATCAAAATTTGAAGTAAAGGCAAAATCATGACAACACGAATTGCAGTGACCGGCGCGGCTGGTCGAATGGGTAAAATGTTAATCGATGCGGTATCGCAAGCGGAAGGCGTTGAGTTGGCAGCGGCAATTGAGCGGCCAGAAAGTAGTTTGCTTGGCGCTGATGCCGGTGAGCTTGCTGGGCTTGGCAAAAATGGTGTTGCAGTTGTTGGTGATCTTGAAAGCGTTGTAAATGATTTTGATGTTTTGATCGACTTCACTGTACCAGCCGCTACGCTGGCTAACGCCAAAATTTGTGCTGCGCACGGTAAAAAAATTGTGATAGGTACAACCGGTTTAACGCCAGAAGAGAAAGAAACTCTTTTAGCCAACCAATCTGAAACCGCTATGTGTGTTGCCGCGAATTTTAGTACCGGCGTTAATGTCACGTTAAAACTACTCGATATGGCGGCCAGTATTTGTGGCGATGATTACGATGTGGAAGTGTATGAAGCACATCATCGTCATAAAGTGGATGCACCATCGGGTACTGCCTTGGCGATGGGTGAAGTATTGGCGAATGCGTTAGATCGTGATTTACAAAAAGTGGCGGTGTATGGTCGTGAAGGTCAAACCGGTGCTCGCGATCGTGAGACGATTGGTTTTGCGACTGTGCGTGGTGGTGATGTACATGGTGATCATACGGTGATGTTTATGGCGGATGGTGAGCGTATTGAGATTACGCATAAGGCGTCTAGTCGGATGGCGTTTGCGCGTGGGGCAGTGCGTGCGGCTGGGTGGTTAGCTGGGAAGGATAAAGGGTTGTTTGATATGCAGGATGTCTTGGGGCTTAAATAGTTTTTAATTTTGGATGAATGACTTTGAAAGCCTGGCTTCTGCTGGGCTTTCTTGTTTTTGAGGTGGTGGAACTAGATTCGGATTGCGAAGTGGGACGGCCTTGCGCGACACGCGTTAATACGTCCCTGTAGCTCTCTTCGGCATCCATGCCTCACAAGGTCGCCCAAGGCCACCCCACCTCGCAAACTTTGCATCGGCGTGTATTTAAGCATGGGTGGGGGTTGGTCCTATTTGTTGCAGCTTATTGGCAAGCAAAAGCTGAACAATATCGGGTAGTATGACTGTCGAGAACTCTTTGGAATAAATTTAGTGAGATTTTGATTAATCGGCATGGCAGTGGTACTTTTCGACTTTCATTGTAAGTTGAATAATTGAATCATGGGATTTAGATGGCAAGGGATATTAATGTGAATTTAGTTCAGTTGACGATTTTGGTGCTTTTGGGGGTGTTTAGTTTGAGCTGTCCTGTAACAAGTGAGGCTCAAATTTATCGATACAAAGACGAAAATGGCCGTTGGCATTACACCGATAAAAAGCCAGCGGAAAAAGTTAAGGTGGAGGAGATGGAGGCTCCCTCTAGTAGTGCGTCTTCTAAGGTGGTTGCAAACCAGGATGACTGGGTCGACTTGTCCGCAAAACTTGAAGCACTTTATAACCCTCAGTCGGTGGTCGAAGAGGCGACACTTGCGGTTGTTTCAATTGAAACAACCGTGGCCGTTGGCTCTGGTTTCTTTATATCTGATGGTGGTTACCTGGTTACCAACAAGCATGTGATCAGGCCGAAATCATCTACGAGTTGGGCAGAGCAGCAGGGGGAATTCGATAAAGAAGAGCGTGTAATTGCTGAGATGTTCGAAGACAATCAAATAGAGAAGCGTCGCTTGGAATCGATGGAAGCGACATTGAGGCAAATGCGACAAGAAGTGTCTGCCCCTGGGAATTACATAGACCCAACAACTCCTGAGGAATATCGGATATATAAGCGTCGTTTTAATGATATGAAAAGGGCTTACGACAAAGCGGTGGATAAAGCCAACCGACGACAGCGAGAATTTAGGGAGCGCAAACGAACGTTCAGTCGAACCAGTACAGCAGCTTCTCTGTCTCAGCATTTTAAGGTTGTTTTCAAGGATGGCACTATTGGACAGGCACATTTGCTGGAACTGTCATCGACAAATGATCTTGCTTTGTTGCAGGTGACTGGCTTTGTTACGCCGCATCTAAACCTAGGGAGCATGAGCTCTGCCCGGCAAGGTGTTCCTGTTTATGCACTTGGAAGCCCGCTTGGACGACGTGATTCGGTTACGTCCGGCATTATTACGAGGGCATCCAGTGAAGAGATTGTCACAGACGCAAAAGTTCTTCCCGGAAATAGCGGTGGCCCGTTAATTGATTCGAACGGAGATGTTTTGGGTATTAATACACAGAGGGTTTCGGCAGATCAGCAAGGGCACTCAGAAGGGTTTGGCCTCGCTATTCCCATTAGTACTATTAAAAGTGAATTTTCTAAATATTTACAAGAGTAATCTCTCAGGAAATTTTCTGGCAAGTGATTTTAGTCTTGCTATGGATTTTAAATTTTACTACCAAGAGCCCCAAACCTAAATTCTTAAGTGAATAGTTTATGTTTCTCCCTCCCCCCCCTCTAAAAAAAGTAGTACTGGAGTGGGGGCAATTCGCTTTGCAGCAATGACTGCGTTTGTCGCTGCGGGGTTGCTTGCAAGGTCGGCCAAAATACTCCTCATTGAAATCGGCGGCTAGTTTTTGAAGCGTACTTTAACGTTTTCAAAAGCGAACGACTAAAAGCTATTTCCTTCCAAACTGGGTGGTATTGAAATTTACGTCTATGCTGAAAAAAGAAGTATAAAACTTTTTTTTAAAGGGCAGATTGAGATGTTTGGAAGTATTTCACTTAAATGGAAGGTGTTGCTGGGTATTACGCTCACCAGCGTGCTGGCGGTCGTTGGATCAAATATGACAGCGCTAAGCATGGAGGTTGATAGGCTTTATAGTTCTATTGAGAAAGAGTCGATTACGCTGGCCAAAATTGTTGGTGGGAGTACTCATGGTGCAATCGCCTTTGGGGATGATGTTTCGGCACGTGACACCTTACTCGCGCTAACCGCGAATCAGCGCGTAGCGGCGGCGGTGATTTACGATGAGACGGATAAACCCTTCGTTTGGTACGAGCGTGGCACAGAGCCATCAAAGGAATTTCCTCGGGGGCTTCCTGGTCAGCCTGGTACCCAGGGACTCGTCAACGATGGTGATTTCATTGAGTTATTTGACCCTATTGATGCGGGTGGCATCCAGGTTGGCGCTATCTATTTAAAAGTCGATTTGACCGAAGCCGCACAAACTATTGCAGATACCATCGCGACTTCTGTTGTTACGATTCTAGTGGTTAGCGTGCTGGCCGCTGGGGTTTCATATTTGATTCAGGCGGCGATAGTGAAGCCAATCAACTCGGTGGTTGTTGCGCTTAAGGACATTGCGCAAGGCGAGGGTGATTTGACCCAGCGGTTGGAGGTGAAGTCGCAAGATGAAGTGGGTGAGTTAGCGCAGTGGTTTAATACCTTTATCGATCGGGTTCATAAAATCATTAAGGACTTTGCCTCCACGGCTGAGGATCTCAATCGCAATACCGAAGGGCTCAGTCACACGGCCAAAGATACGGAAAGAGGCGTTGTCGATCAGCAGTCGGCTATCCAACAGGTGGTTTCCGCGGTGCGAGAGATGGCTACAGTGGTTAGTGATGTAGCGCAGAACGTGTCCCAGGCCGCTGATGAGGCTACTCAGGCGGATTCGGAAGCCAAGTCAGGCATGGAGGTGGTTAGCTCAACCATGTCGCAAATCCAGAGCTTGGCGACTGATATTACGTCGGCGTCTGAGGTGATTGATCGCTTGCAGCGAGAGTCAGAAAATATCGGTTCGGTATTGGATGTGATTCGGGGTATTGCTGAGCAAACCAACTTGCTGGCGTTGAACGCTGCGATTGAGGCGGCGCGTGCAGGCGAGCAGGGGCGTGGCTTTGCCGTGGTGGCAGACGAAGTGCGTACTTTGGCGTCGCGCACCCAGTCTTCAACGCAAGAGATCCAGGACATGATTGAGCGCCTACAGGTGGGTGCGAAGGAAGCTGTTCAGGTCATGGAGAAGGGCAAAGTTCAGGCGGAAGAGTCGGTCAAAAAAGCGGCTGAGACCAGTGAGTCCTTGAATGCGATTACCAACGGTGTGGCTTCAATCAAGGACAAAACTAATCAGATTGCCAGTGCTTCAGAGGAGCAAAGCGCCGCTACCCGGGAGATGGAGCAGAACATGGAGAATGTTGCTTCAGTCGCGAGGCAAACTTCTGAAGGTGCCGTGGAGATTGCGAGCAGTACGGCAAGACTGGCGTCGATGGCGTCGAACATGGCGCAGGTGGTTAAGCAGTTTCGCATTTAGGCGAGAATTAGCGTTTTTGAGCTATTTCTTGATTGGACATTGCACGCCATTTTCGTCTAAAATTCGCCCCCGAACTTGCGCCGCATGATCGACGGGAAATCTCCCGAACGATGCGCATCAAATGCCTACGATCGGGTTGAAACATAGATGCTACACGCATACAGCAGATGCCTGTAAATGAATCCTAAAAGCGAGATGAGACAGCCGTTTCATCTCGCTTTTTTTCAACTGATCGCCGGTAATCAACCGTAAATCCACATTAGTTTTCGCTCTTAGTGGCTTATTTTTACCTTTCGTGAATAAGTCAGAGCAAGGCTGCGCGCGCGATAAGTGCGCAATTGGGGAGGCGGTCGATTGATGGGGCTGCAGCAGTTGGCGACATATTAGTTAAAACAAGATTGTGACAAACAGGAGACGACTTTGAACACACAGCCCTCACGACCGGCCATTTTAGTTCTCGAAGATGGTACAGTCTTTCGAGGGATGGCCATTGGTGCTGACGGTATCTCCACCGGTGAGGTGGTATTCAATACCGCGCTGACTGGCTATCAAGAGATTCTCACCGACCCATCCTACGCAAAACAAATAGTCACCCTCACCTACCCCCATATTGGCAACACAGGCACCAATGAAGAGGATGAAGAGTGCGCGACCATCTGGGCCGCAGGTTTGGTTATCCGCGATTTACCTTTGTTGGCGAGCAGCTTCCGTAATCAGCAAAACCTTGATGATTACATGCGCGCAAACAATGTTGTTGGTATTGCTGATATTGATACTCGGCGTCTGACGCGCATCCTGCGTGAGAGTGGTGCTCAGCGTGGCACTATCATGGCTGGTGAAATTAACGAAGAGCAGGCGAAAGCGGCCACCGCGGAATTCCCAGGCCTGGCGGGAATGGATCTGGCGAAGGTTGTCACGGTTAAAGAGCAGTACCAATGGACAGAAGGCACGTGGAAACTTGGCGAAGGCCATACTTCTCCTTCGGCTGACAGTAAAAAGTTCAAAGTCGTTGCTTATGACTTCGGCGTAAAACGCAATATCTTACGTATCTTGGTTGACCACGGTTGCGATGTCACCGTGGTCCCTGCGCAAACACCTGCTGCGGATGTGTTGGCCATGAACCCTGACGGCATATTCCTATCTAATGGCCCTGGCGACCCAGAGCCTTGTGATTACGCCATTGCAGCAATTAAAGAAATCCTCGAAACCGACATTCCAGTTTTTGGTATTTGTCTTGGTCACCAGCTTCTAGGTTTGGCCAGCGGTGCGCGTACTAAGAAAATGAAATTTGGTCATCACGGTGCGAACCACCCCGTGCAAGATTTGGAAAAAGGCACAGTCATGATTACTAGTCAGAATCACGGTTTCGCCGTGGATGATGACAGCCTGCCTGAAAACCTGATCGCGACGCATCGTTCGCTATTCGACGGGTCACTGCAAGGTATCCATCGCACCGACAAGCCTGCGTTTAGTTTCCAGGGGCACCCGGAAGCAAGCCCTGGTCCACGTGATGCGGCACCTTTATTTGCTCACTTTGTTGAATTAATGGAAGCGGCTAAGTAGTCGGTCGCTTTTTTAAAAAATGGCGGATGTGCCGCAAAAATTTTAGACAGTATTTACTTCGGTATTTAAAACACTCGGAAGAAACATGCCAAAAAGAACAGACATACAATCGGTTTTAATTCTTGGTGCTGGTCCTATCGTGATCGGTCAAGCCTGCGAGTTTGACTACTCCGGTGCGCAAGCGTGTAAGGCGCTACGCGAAGAAGGCTACCGTGTAATTTTGGTGAATTCCAACCCTGCCACCATCATGACCGACCCCGCGATGGCCGACGCAACTTACATTGAGCCCATCACCTGGCAAACCGTTGAGCAAATTATTATCAAAGAACGCCCTGACGTTATTCTGCCAACGATGGGTGGTCAAACTGCATTGAACTGTGCGTTGGATTTGCATCGCAACGGCGTACTTGAAAAATACGGTGTTGAATTAATTGGTGCAACCGAAGACGCTATCGACAAAGCGGAAGATCGCAGTCGCTTTGACGCAGCGATGAAATCTATCGGCTTGGAATGCCCTCGCGCGAAGATTGTTCACAGTCTTGAAGAAGCGCTAGAGGTGCCTAAAGAATTTGGTTTCCCTTGCATTATCCGCCCCTCCTTTACCATGGGTGGTTCTGGTGGTGGTATCGCCTACAACTGGGAAGAATTCGAAGAAATTTGTTTGCGTGGTCTAGACCTGTCTCCAACTAACGAATTGTTGATTGATGAATCATTGATTGGTTGGAAAGAATACGAAATGGAAGTGGTGCGCGATAAAAACGACAACTGCATTATTGTCTGCTCCATTGAAAACTTTGACCCAATGGGTGTGCACACTGGTGACTCAATCACTGTTGCACCCGCGCAAACATTGACTGACAAAGAATATCAAATTATGCGTGATGCCTCGCTGGCGGTATTGCGTGAAATCGGCGTCGAAACAGGCGGTTCCAATGTACAGTTTGCGGTAAACCCAGAAAACGGTCGCTTGGTTATCGTTGAGATGAATCCCCGTGTATCACGTTCTTCCGCGTTAGCCTCGAAAGCGACGGGTTTCCCAATTGCTAAAGTGGCAGCGAAGTTGGCTGTGGGTTACACGCTTGATGAGCTACAAAACGAAATTACTGGTGGTGCCACGCCAGCTTCCTTCGAGCCGTCAATTGATTATGTAGTCACAAAAGTGCCTCGCTTCACTTTCGAAAAATTTGGAGAAGCTGACGCGCGTTTGACGACTCAGATGAAATCAGTGGGTGAAGTGATGGCTATTGGCCGCACCTTCCAGGAATCGTTGCAAAAAGCATTACGTGGCTTAGAAGTAGGTTCAGCGGGTTTTGAACCGATAGTTGATTTGACTGAATCTAACGCGCTGGCCGATATCCGTCGCGATTTAACAACGCCTGGAGCCAGTCGAATTTGGTATGTGGCAGATGCGTTCCGTGCGGGCATGACGTTAGAAGAAATTCATGAAGCCTCTGCAATTGATCCCTGGTTCTTGATTCAAATCGAGGATTTAATTAAAACCGAAACGGCTCTTTCAGCGCGTCAGTTGACCAGCTTAACAGCGGAAGAAATGTTCCGTATTAAACGCAAAGGGTTTTCTGATAAGCGCATTGGCGCGGTTATGGGGCAGTCTGAAAGTGCCGTTCGCGAGTTTCGTCACTCTTTAAATATTCGTCCCGTCTATAAGCGTGTCGATACCTGCGCTGCAGAGTTTTCTACCGCGACCGCGTATATGTACTCTACTTACGAAGAAGAGTGCGAAGCCAACCCATCCGATAAGGACAAAATCCTGGTGTTGGGTGGTGGTCCGAATCGTATTGGTCAGGGTATTGAGTTTGATTATTGTTGTGTGCACGCGGCATTAGCCATGCGTGAAGATGGCTACGAAACCATTATGGTTAACTGTAATCCGGAAACTGTCTCCACCGATTACGATACATCTGACCGCTTGTTTTTCGAACCCGTTACGCTAGAAGATGTGCTCGAAATTGTTGCGAAAGAAAAACCAAAAGGTGTGATCGTGCAATTTGGCGGTCAAACACCATTAAAGTTAGCCAACGCGTTGCAAGACGCGGGTGTGCCGATCATCGGTACCACGCCAGATGCAATCGACCGGGCAGAAGACCGCGAGCGTTTCCAGCAAATGATTCAGTCACTTGAATTGTTGCAGCCTTCTAATGCGATTGTCCGCTCAACAGAAGAGGCTGTGAAGGTTGCTGAAAGCGTTGGCTATCCATTGGTTGTTCGCCCCTCCTATGTGTTAGGTGGGCGCGCAATGGAAATTGTTTACAACGAGTCGGAATTGCTGCAATACATGACCGATGCTGTACAAGCCTCAGATGATTCACCTGTCTTGCTTGATCACTTCCTCAATAATGCCATCGAAGTTGATATCGACGCTGTGAGTGACGGTAAACAAGTTATTATTGGTGCGATTATGCAGCACATTGAGCAGTGCGGCGTTCACTCTGGTGACTCAGCTTGCTCACTGCCGCCTTACTCACTCAACGAAGATGTTCAAAACTTAATGCGCGAGCAGGTTAAAGCCATGGCGATTGAGCTGGGCGCCATCGGTTTAATGAACGTACAGCTAGCCTATCAAGATGGACAGATCTACGTCATTGAAGTGAATCCGCGGGCGTCGCGAACGGTACCTTTTGTCTCGAAATGTATTGGTGTGTCACTAGCGAAAGTTGCAGCTAGGTGCCAAGCAGGTGTAACTTTGGAAGAGCAAGGGTTCACGCAAGAGATCGTGCCTGACTACTATAGTGTTAAAGAAGCGGTATTCCCGTTCAACAAATTCCCTGCGGTCGATCCGATTCTTGGCCCGGAAATGAAGTCTACCGGTGAAGTAATGGGTGTTGGCGACACCTTTGCAGAAGCTTACGCAAAAGCTGAGTTGGGCGCTGGACAAGCTATTCCAACGAAGGGTACGGTGTTCCTTAGTGTGCGTGACTTTGACAAAGACGGTATTGTGCAAGTTGCCAATGAGTTGAGTGACCTTGGTTTCGCAATCGTCGCCACTCGTGGTACCGCAAAAGTGATAGAAGAAGCAGGGCTTACTGTGACTTCGGTCAATAAGGTCGGTGAAGGCCGCCCGCATATCGTGGATATGATTAAGAACGATGAAATTAATATCGTGATTAATACCACTGAAGGCCGTCAAGCGATAAAAGACTCTGCGTCTATTCGCCGAAGCGCTGAAAATCATCGCGTGTATTACACAACTACCTTAGCGGGTGCGCGTGCGATTTGTATGGCGTTGCGTTTTGGTCAACAACAAGAGGTGCGTCGTTTGCAAGAATTGCATCAACGAGTCGCACACTAGCAAACAGAATTTTACTGCCATGATATAGTGGCAAGATTGAGAACAGCTTATGAATAAATTTCCGATGACAAAGGTCGGTGCAGAAAAATTGCGTTCCGAGCTAGATCAACTTAAAAAGGTTGATCGTCCGCGTATTGTTACTGCAATTGCGGAAGCGCGTGAACACGGCGACTTGAAAGAAAATGCCGAATATCACGCCGCGCGCGAGCAGCAAAGCTTTTGTGAAGGTCGTATTCAAGAAATTGAAGGCAAGCTTTCACATGCACAAATTATCGATGTCACCACTATTCCCTGCACCGACAAAGTTATTTTCGGTACCACGGTTGATATAGTTAACTGTGATACAGAGGAAGAAGTTACCTATCAAATCGTAGGTGATGACGAAGCAAACGTAAAAGAAAATAAAATTTCGGTGAATTCACCGATTGCACGCGGTTTGATTGGCAAAATGGTTGGTGACGAAGTCGCCATTCAAACACCGGCTGGTGAAGTATATTACGAGATAGAACGCGTTCAACACATCTGAGCAGGCAAAGTTTGCCGGTCTCTGCTCCGCTATCAATCTCGTTTCTCGATTGATAGTTTTAAAAAAGCCTTCGCATTAGTAATGTGAAGGCTTTTTAGTTGGTCGTCTAGGCTTGTGTGCTAGGTCTAGCTGATACGGCTTGGTGCCAGCGTTTTATATTAAGTTGATCTTCTTTTGGCTCCAGTTTGATGCGTTGCGCAAATTCTAAAGCGATGAAAGCGCTGATGTCCGCTGTACTGAAACGATCACACGCAACAAACTCTCTCTCGCCGAGGTACTTGTCTAAGTCCTCAAAAAAGTCTTCTGTCCTTTGCCGTCCTCGCTCGGCTAGCGCTGGGATTTGCGCGTAGGGCCTTACGCCTGTCACTGCATGATCTGCGAGGCCTTTTGAAAAGTTGCGAAAACCATCGGCAACCGATGCGATGCCATTATTGGCGACCCAGTTGTCCCACATGGCAATTAAACCCTGTTCTTTTGCATCGCGCCCGTAAAGATTGGGTTCGGGAAATGCCGCTTCCAAATAACGACATATACCATTGACCTGACTGATGTGGCTCCCATCATCGAGCTCTAGAACGGGAATGTCACACAGTGGGTTCATTGCTTGGTAGGCTTCAGTCAGCTGTTCTCGGCCCATAAAGTCGACTTGCTGCGTTTCTATCGTTAAACCTTTTTCTGCAATGAAAATCCTAACGCGACGTGGATTGGGTGCAGGGTGGCAATCATATAGTTTCATAAGTGTGCTCTAGGTCGTAGGTGTAGTTTGGAGCGTTACATTGTAGCGGGTCTTGAAACTGGTGTAGAGTTAGGGTGGTTTTTAATCGAGGTGGTTTTATGCGAGTGTTATGTTGTCTTCTTGTTGTTTGTTTTACTGCTCAATCTGCTGTGGCGAGAGATGATACGCGGTTTTTTGGCATTCAGTCTGCAATGACCCTGGGCGAGAAAAAAACACCGATAGCAGATAAGCACATTAAATTTTATTTTGGCGATCAACCTCATGCGGAAGTGGTCGAACGTTTCGTGAAAGTCGATGCGCTACGTAAAACGAATTCGTTCGGTAAGTCCCCACAGGACGCGTGCGAGTGGGCTTTTTTGTCTGCACTTTTAGTACTGAGAGAAAAAGCCATTGATTACGGTGCGAACGCGGTTGTCAATATTCACAGCTACTATGACAAAAAACCGTTCGAGAGCAATGAAAAGTTTGAGTGTCATGATGGCGCCATTACAACGGGTGTGGCGCTTCGCGGGAGTATTGTCACGCTGGAAGAGTAGTCGCGAAAAGGCTAGCCGGCTGGCCTTCGTCTTCTGTCGGTCAGCCATGTGCGGAGTCGTTGTAATTTTTGCGGCAAGCAATTGTATTAATGCGGGCGCAATACGTTTGAGAGTTTTGGATTTGGTTTTGGGTTGGCTCGGTAGAGTAGTACCATCTTGCCAATCATTTGTACCACTTCAGCCTTAGTTTCCTTGGCAAGCTCCTCGACGATCATTTGACGATCATCCCGGTCTGCAATGCCGAGCTTCACTTTAATGAGTTCGTGATCATGCAGTGCGCGTTCCACTTCGCTGATGACGGCTTCACTGAGCCCGTTGCCTCCGATCATGACGGTAGGCTTGAGTTTGTGTCCAATGGAGCGGTATTGCTTTTTGAGGTCGGAAGATAACATTCGACGTGAAGACCTTTGCTGGTTTTAAAATGTAAATTGCACGTACTGTGAAGCCAAATAGCGATTCACAGCGTATAAGAAGCTAATGATGAGCCGGTTTGGGCGCGCTAGTCTACTCTCTTTAGCGCATTGATCAACGGTTTACTGGTTACGGCTTGAACGGTTACCTGCGCTTTTCGGGAAGGGTCGCGGCATAGGTGGTAGAATGGTTGCGTAATAATATGAGCTATTTTATTTAAACTAGATAACACCTATCAGATACCTCCTATGGCAAGATCGAAAAGTAGTCATCGCTGGCTGCGTGAGCACTTCAACGACCACTATGTAAAGAAAACCCGCGAGGACGGTTATCGTTCTCGGGCTAGTTATAAGTTGTTGGAAATACAGGAAAAAGACCGCCTTTTTAAACCCGGAATGTGCGTCGTTGACCTCGGTGCGGCCCCGGGCGGCTGGACTCAGGTTGCCAAGCAGTTGGTGGGTGATAAAGGCGTCGTAGTAGCGTCGGACATTCTCCCAATGGACGCTATTGCCGAAGTTGAGTTTATTCAAGGTGATTTTACGGAAGACAAGGTGCTTGAGCAGATTCTTCAAGCGTTGGGTGAGCAGCGCGCTGACCTTGTAATTTCGGATATGGCCCCCAATATGAGTGGAGTGACCGATATCGACCAGCCCAAATCCATGTATTTAGTTGAGCTTGCCGTGGATCTTGCTAAGCAAGTGTTGGTCAAAAATGGCGTATTTGTATCAAAGGTCTTCCAAGGCGAAGGCTTCGATGAAGTTTTCCAAGACTTAAAACAAAATTTTCAAAAGGTTGTGACCCGCAAACCTGAGGCGTCTCGCCCGAGGTCGCGAGAAGTTTATCTGGTTGCCAAGGGTTTTCGAGGCTAACAGCCGGGCTAGGCTGACCACAACCGCTATAATTCATTAAGGCTCCGGTTTTAAGGGGCAAGAAAGCTGGCAACGTTGCGCTGGAGTCGCTGCCTCCTCCGCTGGCACCAAAACCACGTGACCGGGGCTTCGGTTCGGGTTAGGCTTTCCCAATAAAGCAGTACAGCGAGGGTATTCGTTTGAACGATATGGTTAAAAATCTGATTCTCTGGTTGGTGATCGCTGGGGTGCTATTGATGGTATTCCAGACCTTCAGTCCTCAAGAGAACAAACAAGAGCTAGGCTATTCGGACTTTATTCAAGAGCTTCGTGATGGCCGGATTCGAGAAGTCGAAATTGATATCCTCAGTATCGATGGGGTGAAAACTGACAATACCCGCTTTCATACCGTGCGGCCACCCAATGTGCCTGATAACACGCTGTTGGCTGATCTCGAAGCGCACAAAGTTGATTATCAAGGCGTCGAGCTGAAAGAACCGAGCCTCTGGCAGCAGCTGCTGGTGGCAAGCTTCCCAATTCTATTGATCATCGGCGTGTTTATGTTCTTCATGCGTCAAATGCAAGGCGGTGGCGGCGGCCGTGGCGGCCCGATGAGCTTTGGTAAGAGTAAAGCCCGTCTGCTAGGTGAAGACCAGATTAAAACCACGTTTGCGGATGTCGCTGGCGTGGACGAAGCGAAGGAAGATGTTCAAGAGTTGGTTGAGTATCTGCGCGATCCCTCTAAGTTCCAGCGCCTGGGCGGTCGTATTCCCCGCGGTGTATTGATGGCAGGCCCTCCTGGTACCGGTAAAACCTTGCTCGCTAAAGCGATTGCTGGTGAGGCAAAAGTACCTTTCTTCTCCATTTCTGGTTCAGATTTCGTCGAAATGTTTGTTGGCGTCGGTGCATCACGCGTGCGCGATATGTTTGATCAGGCCAAAAAACAAGCGCCATGTATTATCTTCATCGATGAGATCGATGCGGTAGGTCGTCACCGTGGCGGTGGTCACGGTGGTGGTCACGACGAGCGTGAGCAAACTCTCAACCAACTACTGGTCGAAATGGACGGTTTTGAAGAGAATGATGGTGTCATTGTCATCGCTGCCACCAACCGCCCCGATGTGCTTGATAAGGCATTGCTACGCCCGGGCCGTTTCGACCGCCAGGTATTTGTGGGTCTTCCAGATATTCGTGGTCGAGAGCAAATCTTGAAAGTGCATATGCGCAAGGTGCCGATTGATGAGTCAGTCAGCGCGAGTGTCATCGCACGTGGTACACCAGGCTTTTCCGGCGCAGACTTGGCGAATATCGTCAACGAAGCGGCTCTTTTCGCCGCGCGAGCCAACAAGCGCTTGGTGACAATGGAAGAGTTTGAAAAAGCACGCGATAAAATCATGATGGGTGCAGAGCGCAAGACCATGGTGATGAGCGAGAAGGAAAAAGAAAATACGGCTTATCACGAGGCTGGCCATGCCATTGTCGGTCGTCTTGTTCCTGAGCACGATCCGGTTCATAAGGTCACTATCATTCCTCGCGGCAGAGCGTTAGGTGTCACTCAGTTCTTACCTGAGGAAGATAAATACAGCCTAAGTAAGCGTCAGCTGGAATCACAAATTTGTACGCTGTTTGGTGGTCGTATCGCTGAAGAGATGACCTTAGGAGCGGAAGGTGTCACCACGGGTGCTTCAAACGATATCGAACGGGCAACTGATCTTGCGCGCAACATGGTAATGAAGTGGGGCTTGTCAGATAAGCTAGGCCCTCTGCATTACGGTGAAGACGAGGGTGCTTACCCGGGTATGAGCAGTAGCAGCTATTCAGCGGCAACATCGAACACAATCGACGAAGAGGTGCGTGGCATCGTCGATGGCTGTTATGCGCGTGCAGAAACTATCCTAAAAGAAAACCGGGATATTCTTGATGCAATGAAAGATGCGTTAATGGAATATGAGACTATCGACTCGGAGCAGGTCGACGATTTAATGGCTCGCCGAAAAATGCGTCCGCCACGTGATTGGAACGATAGTGACTTCAATGGCCACATTAAAGGCGGCGGTGAATCAGGTGGTAAAAAGCCCGGACCAATCGGCGACCCAGCAAACGAAGTCTAGTTAAACCGATAATCTAAAACGGCCAGTGCGGTAAACGTTCTGGCCGTTTTTCTTTGTGGGCCAAACATAAAATGAAAGATGGACAACATGAAGCTGCAATGTGCTGACCTCTCGCTAGACCTATCATCGCCCCAAGTAATGGGGGTGTTGAACACCACACCTGACTCATTTTCGGATGGTGGCAGTTACTATCAAGGCGGTGGCTTGGATTTGGGCTTGGTGGTGGAGCGAGCGCACAAAATGGTCGAGGAGGGCGCTACCATCATCGACGTGGGAGGCGAATCCACGCGCCCAGGCGCTGAATCCGTGTCGCTTGACGAGGAGCTGCGCCGGGTAGTGCCGGTAGTCGAGGCAATCCGAAAATCCCTGCAGGTTGTAATATCGGTTGATACTAGCTCACCGCCCGTTATCAAGGCTGCTGCTGCTGTGGGGGCTGGGATTATCAATGATGTTCGCGCTCTGCAGCGAGATGGCGCATTGCAGGCGGCAGCAGAGACGCAACTGCCCGTTTGCTTAATGCACATGATGGGCGAGCCGGGCACGATGCAAAACGATCCTCGATACAGTGACGTCATTTGTTCAGTACGAGAATTTTTGGCCGAGCGAATTGCCGCATGCGAGGCGGCTGGCATTAGTAGAAGCAAATTGTTAGTGGACCCTGGCTTTGGCTTTGGCAAGACGATTGAGCATAACTTGGATATGTTGCGAAACCTCGGTGCATTTGCCGAGCTCGATCTGCCGATCCTAGTGGGGTTATCGCGCAAGTCTATGTTGCAGCACCTCCTGGGGCGCGCAGTCGATGAGCGCTTGGCTGGCAGTGTTGCGCTAGCGCTACTTGCAGCGCAGCACGGGGCGAGTATCATTCGCGCCCATGATGTAGCCGCTACTCGGGATGTGCTAACAGTTTTACGCGCAGTCGAAGAGAATACCGCCAACTGTTAACGAGGCCCAGCGGGCGATAACTAAGAGATGTAAGGGGGTTGTGAACATGGCTGGAGCACGCAAATATTTTGGTACCGATGGCATTCGTGGGAAGGTGGGTGAGCAACCCATTACTCCGGACTTTATGCTCAAACTCGGTTGGGCTGCCGGATGTGTCCTGGCGGAGCGCTTTGAGGGCCCCAAGCAAATATTAATTGGCAAAGACACACGAATCTCTGGCTACATGTTTGAGTCAGCCTTGGAGGCCGGTCTAATTAATGGCGGGGTTGACGTGGGGTTGCTGGGTCCAATGCCTACACCTGCAATAGCTTATTTAACTCGTACCTTCCAAGCCCAGGCTGGCATTGTTATCAGCGCCTCGCACAACCCTTACTACGATAATGGCATTAAGTTTTTCTCATCTCATGGTGCTAAATTAGGCGATGAAATTGAGATGGCGATCGAGGCGCAATTAGACAAGCCCATGGTAACTGCTGATGTCCTGGGAAAAGCGCGGCGCATCGAGGCTCAAGGTCGTTACATTGAATTTTGTAAAGCAACTCTTCCTTGGGGCTTTAGCCTCAAAGGGCTAAAAATTGTCCTTGATTGCGCGAATGGCGCGACATATCAAGTCGCCCCTTCTGTGTTTCGAGAGCTGGGTGCTCATGTTGTGACCATAGGCTCAGAGCCAAACGGTACCAATATTAACTACGAATGCGGCTCCACATCGCCTAAATCGCTACAAGCTAAAGTGCTTGAAGTGAATGCTAACTTAGGTATTGCTTTTGATGGCGACGGGGATCGAGTTGTCTTTGTCGATGAGAAAGGCGAGGTCGTGGATGGCGACGAGCTCCTATTTATCATCGCCGCTTACCGGCAACAGCATGCAGATGGTTGCAATGGGGTAGTGGGAACACTCATGAGCAACTTTGGGTTTGAATTAGCACTCAAAGAAATGAAAATCCCCTTCATGCGGGCTAAGGTCGGCGATCGCTACGTCATTGAAGCGATGCGCAGCAACGATTGGATGCTGGGAGGAGAGTCTTCCGGTCATATCATTTGTAGTGATGTGACGACAACTGGAGATGGTGTCATTGCGGCGTTGCAAGTGATGCAAGCGGTCGTAAGTACCGGCCACTCTATCAATGAGTTGAAAAGCGGCATGCGGAAGCTCCCACAAACGATGATCAATGTTAAATTGTCGCAGCAGGTAAATCTCGACGATAACAAAAAAATTCGCGCGGCGGTGCTGGATACTGAGGCCCAGCTCAATGGTCGTGGCCGCGTGTTGTTAAGACCTTCAGGTACCGAGCCAGTGGTGCGAGTAATGGTCGAAGGGGAAGACCAGCCTTTGGTCAAAAGACTGGCTCAAGACCTTTCTGAGGTCGTTACTGAAGCAATTGGCTAAAAAACGCTTTATCGGCCTAATTTCTGGCAGGATCTCAGTGCTTTAGCAGACTAAGTGATTGTATCTTGCGGGCGACTTAGCTAACATTGGCGCCCGCTTTTTGGCACCCCCCGTTAAACGAATAAAGGGACTGTAATGCGGCGTCCGCTGGTAGTAGGCAATTGGAAGATGAACGGCAACAAACGTAGTGTTGCTGAGCTTCTCGAAGGGTTGCTGGCGCAATGGCAAGGTATGCACCAAGCTGAGGTTGCGGTTTGCGCGCCTTATGTATTCTTGTCACAGGTTGAGCGCCAGTTGCAAGAATCGAATATCCATTTCGGATCGCAGGATGTGTCTGAGAAGTTAGACGGCGCTTTTACTGGCGATATCTCTGCCGCGATGCTGGTGGATATGTATTGTCACTTCGTAATCGTAGGGCACTCTGAACGTCGGGAGTACCATAAAGAAAGCGACCAGCTTGTTGCTCAGAAATTTGCAGCGGCTCAAGAAGCGAAAATGACAGCCATTTTATGTGTGGGTGAAACACTCGCTGAGCGTGATGCAGACGAGACCTTGGCGGTCATCGGTCGGCAACTAAGTGCAGTTAAAGAGTTGGTTGGTAGAGAAAATTTAGGTCGTGCGGTCATTGCTTATGAGCCTGTTTGGGCGATTGGCACAGGGCGCACCGCCACACCAGAACAAGCGGAAGATGTACACCGCTTTATTCGCGAGCAGCTAGGCGACTTTGGTGCGCGAACCCGTATTTTGTATGGTGGTAGCGTCAAGCCAGACAGCGCAGAAGCACTGTTTAAGCAGCCGAATATTGATGGGGGCTTGATTGGTGGAGCATCCCTAAAGGCAGATGACTTTATTGCTATCTGCAAAGCCGCTGATTTGGCAGAGTCAGCCGCTTAAACAAGTAACCCACTTGAAAGTAAAGAGAGCGGCAGACATAGTGCCGCAACGAGTTGAATCATGGAAACACTAGTTATTGTTGTACACGTAATCGCAGCTGCAGCAATTATCGGTTTGATCTTGCTACAGCAAGGTAAGGGTGCGTCGATGGGTGCATCTTTTGGTGCCGGGGCTTCGCAGACCGTTTTTGGCAGCCAAGGTAGTGGCAACTTTTTTAGTCGTATGACAGCAATGGTGGCGGTGGTTTTTTTCTCTACCAGTTTTGCTTTGGCGGTGATCGCGAAAAATGCGGGCGAAGTATCAGATGACCTCGGTATTCCCGGTTTAAACATTGAAGAGTCAGTTGTCCCTGCTGACGAAGACGCGGTTGAGTCTACGGTACCAGCGGCAACTGACGTTGAAAGCGCGGTACCGACTGTAGAAGAAGCTGAAAGTGCTGTTCCTGTCGTCGAAGATACTGAAGTAGAAAGCGAAGTTCCCGCAGCGGAATAAGTTTCTAATTGGTTTTATGCCCAAGTGGTGCATTCTTG
>JAWSVE010000008.1:538893-759711 GCA_033852115.1 Cellvibrionaceae bacterium
TAAGGTTAATGCCCAAGTGGTGGAATTGGTAGACACGCTATCTTGAGGGGGTAGTGGCGAAAGCCGTGCCGGTTCAAGTCCGGCCTTGGGCACCATAGAGAAAAAGGCACTCCATTTGGAGTGCCTTTTTTGTTTCTCGCAAGCGGGTTTAAGCGCTGCATTGAGTCGTTCGGTTCACTTTATATTGCGATCCCTAGTCCAAGTCCTTCTCACCACCTTCCTGGCGCGCTTCTTACAGTTGCTGACGCTAAATTACTGATTTTTTCTCTGTTCGTGACTCTTAGTTTGGTTTGATCAATATCAGGTGAGTGTTGATCAGTGAGACATTTATTTCATTAGATTAAGAGATTTCAGTACTATGCTATGGGTTTGGTGCTACTCGGTGATGATTTAATGTAGCGGGAGGGGAGTCTCCTTCGAAAGCTGTTTTAGAGAAGAATATGAAGCTATCAAAATTTGGAGAAAAATTTACGGGTCAATCCGCCACGGTGTCTTTAATGGATGATTTGGGTGAAGCTTTGTTGGTGAATCCAAATCTATTATTTTTAGGTGGCGGCAATCCTGCCGCTATCCCAGGCGCACAAGCGGTGTTTCAACAGACTCTCCAGCAGATTGTTGATGACGACAGTATGCGTCATAAAATGTTAGGTGTTTATCAGCCACCGCAGGGTGATCCTGATTTTTTAAACGACGTCGCGCGATATCTCCAAAAGTCCTGTGGATGGTCTGTATCGGCGCGGAATATCGCCGTTGCCAACGGCAGTCAGTCCGCTTTTTCCGTGTTATTTAATTTATTTGCTGGGCTTGGCAGTGATGGGATGAACCGTCAGATTTACCTTCCTATTACTCCCGAGTATGTAGGCTACGCGGATGTGGGGCACTCACCGAATTTATTTAAGGCGAATAGACCTCAAATTGATTGGCTTGATGAGCGTGTTTATAAATATCGAGTGGACTTTGATGCGTTTGAATTGAGCGACTCTGTTGGAATGATGTGCGCATCGCGTCCGACTAACCCTACAGGCAACGTATTAACGGATGCGGAAATAGAGCAATTAGCTGGTATAGCAAAAGCATCAGACATTCCTTTTGTTTTAGATTGTGCTTATGGAGCCCCGTTCCCCAATATTACATTTACCGAAGCGAAGCCGTTTTGGAATGAACAAACGATTCTAGTTTTAAGTTTGTCAAAGCTAGGTCTGCCTGGTGCGAGAACCGGAATTGTTGTAGCGAGTGAAGAAGTTATTCAGGCTTACGTTAAAGCTAACACTATTATGACGTTGGCCGCTGGGAATTTGGGCCCAACGATTGCAAAGCAGTTGTTGCGTAATAAAGCAATGGAGCCACTTTGTGAAGACGTTGTGCGTCCGTTTTATCGCAATGCAGTAGGGCAGGCGATTGGGTGGGTCGAAGAATTATTTGCCGATCTACCATACGCTATGCACAAGCCTGAGGGTGCTATCTTTCTATGGTTGTGGTTTAAAGGGTTACCTATCTCTAGTGCCGAATTGTACCGGCGTTTAAAGGCGCGAGGAGTTTTGGTGTTGGCAGGTGAGGACTTCTTTGTCGGGCTTCAGGAGACAAGCGAAGAGGGTGAGTGGCCTCATCGCTATGAATGTATTCGCTTAACCTATTGTCAGGCCCCAGATATGGTGTATCAAGGGCTGAAATTAATCGCTGAAGAAGTTCGGCAGGTGTTCACTGAAAACGCCTAGGTATTTTTGTTAGTGATTGAGTACATCGCCGCGAACACTATTGGCAACTGCCGCTGCTTCTTTGATTTTAGTATCGGTTACCCCTAGTTCTTTTAGAGTAGAGCCAAGGTGATCAATAATTCTGTTGTAGTGTTTGTCGTTTAATCCGTATTCGACTTGACGTTGGTGGGCAGCGCGCATTCCGCGGCCGCTGTAATTGTTTGGCCCGCCGAAGGCGAAGATTAAGAAGTGTTCCAACATTTTCTTTTGGCGGCTCATTACTAATCCGTCGAAAAAATAATTCACATCGGGGTCTGCAAGTACCTTCTTGTAAAAAATATCAACGGCTGCACCCACGGCGGGTTGGCCGCCTAATTCCGAATATAAGCTCATTGTTTAGCTCCGTGTTTCCTGAGTAGTTGTCTATAAGCATAGACGCTAATTCAACTAACAGTAGAGCTGAGAAGTGATTGGGGTCTTGGTAATAGTTTTGTTAGCGCCAGCGCTTTTCCCAGGCGACCATCACTTTTTCGGGGTAACGATAGGAGCCGAGGCTGCCATTGTAACGTGCTAATGCCTCGGCAAGCCGACCTTCAGAACGTTCAAGGTAGTGCTTAAGAATGGCGCAGCCATATCGAAGGTTGGTTTCAAGGTCGAACAAATTATCGTCAGGTCGACCGATTTCTTTTTTCCAAAAGGGCATGACTTGCATCATGCCTTGCGCACCAGCATGGGAAATCGCGAAGCGGTCAAAATGACTTTCGATCTCGATCACAGCCAATACCCACTCGGGGCGTAACTGGGCTTGCGTGGCGCTACGATGAATCTTTCGCAGCAGATCCAAACGCTGTTCCGGGTCTTTGACAAATCGTTCTAGATGTTGGGATTTGTCAAATAACCAGACTTCGGCATCAAAGCGGTCTGCAAAACTATCACTGTTTTCGATGGCGTTGCGTAACGCTTGACGCATAGCGTCATCTACATCGGCTTGCCGTTGGTTTGCGTTTGTCGAAAAACTCAATAGCATTCCAATGAAGCCGATGAGTATCACCGGCTTCATTGATGCGCGTCTTGCTTGGGCGCTGCGATCTGTTTTTCGTTGCGTTGATGACATCGTTAGCTATGCCGAGGTTGTATTATTGCCTAGCGGAGTTTCGCTGCTAAAAAGTCTAGCAGGCTATCAGTTTCAATTTCCTGTTTTGCACCGTCTCTGCGGTTAACGTATTCCAGTTTGCCGCTGTCTAAGCCGCGATCGCCAATGACGACACGGTGCGGAATCCCCATTAATTCTATGTCTGCCAGGGTGGCACCCAGGCGCGCTTTAGGGTCGTCCATAAAAATAACGTCGTGACCTGCTGATGTTAATTGCTCGTAGAGGTTTTCGCAGAACTCAGCGACAGCGGGTGATTTTTGCATGTTAATTGGCACAATGGCGAGCTGAAACGGGGCAATACTTTCTGGCCAGATGATGCCGTTGTCATCGTTGTTTTGCTCAATAGCTGCTGCAACAATGCGCGACACGCCGATGCCGTAACAGCCCATTGTCATGGGCTGGTCTTTGCCGTTTTCATCGAGCACAGTTGCATTCATGGCTTGGCTGTATTTTTTGCCGAGTTGAAAAATATGTCCCACTTCGATACCGCGTTTAATTTCTAGCACGCCTTTTCCGTCTGGACTCGGGTCGCCTGCTACAACATTGCGAATATCCACGGATTCATCAAATGCTTGGTCTCGGTTCCAGTTAACGCCGGTTAAGTGGAAGCCATCTTTATTGGCGCCACAGACAAAATTGCCAAGTACCGCTGCGCTATGGTCAACGTAAGTTTTGATTGGTAAACCAACGGGGCCTAGAGAGCCTGGTTTGCAACCGATGGCCGCTTCAATTTGCGCGTCGCTGGCAAAGCGCAATGGCGATGCTACGCCGTCGAGGTTACTGGCTTTGATTTCGTTGAGCTCGTGATCGCCGCGTAACACTAACGCGACTAGTGGTGCTTCGCCTGCCTCATCTTCTTCGCCTTGCACAATCAGTGTTTTGGCGATTTGCTCTATGTCTACCTTTAGGAATTCGGTGACCTCTACAACGCTATGTTGATTGGGGGTGGCGACTTCAGTCATGTCAGCGCTGGGCGCAGGAGCAGACATTTGCGGGGCAATCGCATCGGCCTTTTCAATATTTGCGGCGTAATCGCTTTCGGTGCTAAATGCGATGTCGTCTTCTCCGCTTTCAGCGAGTACGTGAAACTCGTGTGAGCCCGATCCACCAATGGCGCCGGTGTCGGCCAGTACGGGTCGATAATCTAGGCCAATACGATCAAAGATGCTGCAGTACGTTTGATGCATAATGGCGTAGGTTTCTTTTAGGCTCTCTTCTGAAAGATGGAATGAGTAGGCATCTTTCATCATAAATTCGCGCGCACGCATAACGCCGAAGCGAGGGCGTCGCTCGTCGCGAAATTTTGTTTGAATTTGGTAGAAATTGGTCGGTAGTTGTTTGTAGCTACTCAGTTCATTTCGTGCCAGCTCGGTAATGACTTCTTCGTGTGTTGGGCCTAAGCAAAAAGGGCGGTCATGGCGATCGTGAATACGTAATAGTTCCGGCCCAAATTGCCCCCATCGGCCTGATTCCTCCCATAGTTCGGCAGGTTGCACGACAGGCATTAATACTTCGAGAGCGCCAGATTTGTTCATTTCTTCGCGCACGATGTTTTCGACCTTGCGCAACACTCTCAGACCGAGAGGTAGCCAGTTATACAGACCGCTGGCTAATTTGCGGATCATACCAGCGCGTAGCATCAACTGGTGGCTGATAACTTCGGCATCGGCTGGAGTTTCTTTCTTAGTGGCAATGAGGTAACGGCTAGCGCGCATAGTAGTGATATCTCGAATTGGTGTGCTTTGCGCCCACGAATGGGTTCTAGTGCATTGAGTATAAAAGCGGGTATTCTACGGCGAACTGGAATTGATTTCACGGAGGTCGTTATGTTTAGTTTGCACCCTCAAATAGAGCAAGATACCGTTTTGTTGGGGCGCTTTGAGTTGTCGCTGGTATTGTTGCACCGGGAGGCTTCCTACCCCTGGGTCTTGTTGGTTCCTCAACGTGAGTCGATGGCTGAAATTTACCACTTGAGTTTGGAGGATCGACAGCAATTGATGCGTGAATCCTGCCACCTCTCGGAAGTCATGGCGGACCTATTTGTGCCCGACAAAATGAATGTAGCGGCCATTGGTAACAAGGTGGCGCAGCTGCATGTCCATCACGTGGCACGTTTTAAAACAGATCCAGCTTGGCCTGGGCCGATTTGGGGGGCGGATATCGAGCCTAAATGTTATGGGGAGGAAGAGCTACGAGCGCTTTGCGATCGATTTAAAAGCGCGTTAGCCGGTGATGATTTCACTCCAGCGTAGGCCAAAGCGGCTTAGCTAAGCCAATAAATCAAAAAAGCCCTGGCGTCTCCGGCAGGGCTTTTTCGTTGAATGAAACGGGTGAGAGCTTACTCAGCCATTTCCTTCATTTTCTTCAGTGGGCGGATTTTAACCTGAATGCTGGCAGGCTTTGCCTTAAAGACGGTTTCTTCACCAGTGAATGGATTGATGCCTTTGCGTGCCTTCTTCGCAGGCTTCTTCACGGTAACCACTTTCAATAAACCAGGTAATACGAACTCACCGGCACCACGCTTGTTGATGTGGCCTTCGATGATGTCAGACAGCTCGTCAAGAACAGAAGAAACCTGCTTGCGAGATAGCTCAGTGTTTTCTGAGATCTGGTTAAGGATCTGAGTTTTGCTGTAGCGCTCTTTGATAGCTTTGATTTTTTTAGCTGGAGCAGCTGCTTTTTTCGCTGGAGCCTTTTTCTTGGCAGCAGCTTTTTTTACAGGTGCTTTCTTAGCAGGAGCTTTTTTCTTTGCAGCAGTCTTTCGAACAGCCATGCGCGTATCCTTTTGTTGGTTTATAGGTTGTAAATTTATTGGTATTTCATGTCGGGATGCTAGAAAACGAGGGAATCCTAAGGATTGGGTCGCTTTACTAGTATTCCTTTAAGTTAGTTGTAGACCAAAATTCCGGGTCGGCAAGGGGATCTTGACGACCAAAAGCCCTGAAAACCCTTTATTTATAGGCTAAAACTAGCCAACTAATCGGCAGGTGCTATATATAAAGGATATTTTTGGCATCGGCAACAAAAAAATACCGAAATACCCTTAAATACCAGTCTTTTAGTGGCTTTACCACGAAAGTCCTTCAAATATGAGATTTGGGCAAGTCTCTTTACTGGGTTGCCGGGGACTCCAGTTTCGCTGAATTTGAACCATAACCCTGACAGTCCAGGTACCTTGGAGGCCCTTTAGATTAATTTGCCGGTTTGCTAATTTGTGAATTCATCTAGGGCTAGACACCAGGTATAATGCGCGGCTCTTTGAAACACACCATTGATTAGATTGGCTGTTTTATGCCTGTGAACGTGTAAAGTGAGGTGCAGTCATGCCTATATATGAATATCAATGCCAGTCTTGCGGTCATGAGCTGGAAGCTTTGCAGAAGATGAGTGATCCTCTATTGACGGATTGCCCAGCGTGTAAAGAAGCTAGCCTCAAGAAAAAGATTTCGGCTGCCGGCTTTAGGCTCAAAGGGAGTGGTTGGTATGAAACCGACTTTAAGACGGGTAAAAAGAAGAACGTCGCAGGTGATTCGTCGGCGTCGGGTTCCAGCGCTTCGTCGGGGAGCCAATCTTCGAGCGGCTCGTCTGGCGGCGAGAAGACTTCGCCAGCTAAAAAGACAACTTCAAGCTCGTCTTCAGCGCCTGCGTCGTAATATTGAAAATCGGCCTCGGCAATATCTCCAAGCAGGGGATAGCCCTAATGAAGGCAACAACAAGTAGCAGCGGCCTAAATATTGGCTGCAAATAAGGTAAGACTTAGGATAATTTTATGCGTACCGACTACTGTGGTGTGATCGACACTGCGTTTATTGATCGTGAAGTCACTTTGTGCGGCTGGGTAGACCGTCGTCGCGACCACGGTGGAGTTATTTTCATCGACTTACGTGACCGAGAAGGCATTGTGCAAGTGGTGTTTGACCCCGATGCCAATGAGCACTTCGAGCTTGCCGACAAAGTTCGTAGCGAATATGTGCTTCAGGTGACTGGTAAAGTCCGTGCGCGTAGTGAGTCCACCGTTAATCCAAACATGCGAACAGGTGCCATCGAAGTTTACGGCACGCAGTTGCAAATCTTGAATGCTTCGGAAACGCCGCCTTTCCCTCTCGATGAGCATAACTCGGTGGGTGAAGACGTCCGCTTAAAGTTCCGCTATCTCGATTTGCGTCGCCACGATATGCAGCAAACCCTGCGTTTACGCTCACGAGTTACCAGCATCGTGCGTAACTTCCTGGATGACAACGGCTTTCTTGATATCGAGACGCCGATTCTGACGCGTGCGACACCAGAAGGTGCCCGTGATTACTTGGTGCCTTCACGCACCCATCAGGGCAAATTCTTCGCGTTGCCACAATCACCACAGCTCTTTAAGCAGTTGTTAATGGTGTCTGGTTTTGACCGTTACTATCAAATCGCGAAATGTTTCCGCGATGAAGACTTACGAGCTGATCGACAGCCCGAATTCACTCAAATTGATATTGAAACCTCTTTCATGGATCAAGAGCAAATTATGGCAATCAACGAAGAGTTGATTTCTAAGTTGTTCAAAGAGGTGCTCGATGTAGATCTCGGAACCTTCCCACGCATGCCATATGCTGAAGCGATGGCGAAGTACGGTTCTGATAAGCCGGATTTACGTATTCCGCTCGAATTGGTAGACGTAAAAGATTTGATGACCGAAGTGGAATTCAAAGTCTTTTCTGGCCCAGCGAAAGACCCGAAAGGCCGTGTGACTGTGATGAAAGTCCCTGGTGGTAACGACAAGCTTACCCGTAAGCAAATCGATGACTACACCAAATTTGTCGGTATATACGGCGCGAAAGGCTTGGCTTACATTAAAGTTAACGACCGCAGCGACCTCGACAATGGTTTGCAGTCGCCCATTGTTAAATTCTTACCAAACGATGTTCGACAGGCTATTCTCGACCGCGTTGAAGCCGACAATGGCGACCTGCTGTTCTTTGGTGCTGATAGCGCCAAAGTGGTATCTGAAGCGCTCGGTGCATTGCGTTGTAAGTTAGGTGAAGACCTTGACCTTTACACCTGTGAGTGGGCCCCCCTTTGGGTGGTTGATTTCCCTATGTTTGAAGAGACGGACGACGGGGGTTTAACAGCGTTACACCATCCGTTCACGGCGCCCTCGTGTTCGCCGCAAGAGCTGCGCGACAATCCAGCCGAAGCGTTGTCACTTGCTTATGATATCGTGATCAATGGCTCTGAACTTGGTGGTGGTTCGGTGCGTATCCACAATCAAGAGATGCAGCAAGCGGTATTCGATGTCTTGAAAATCTCCCCTGAAGAGCAACGAGAAAAGTTTGGCTTCTTGCTGGATGCACTGAAATACGGTGCGCCACCTCACGGCGGCTTAGCCTATGGCTTGGATCGTATCGTTATGTGGTTGAGCGGTTCACTCTCCATTCGTGATGTGATTGCCTTCCCGAAAACACAGTCTGCTGCATGTGTCATGACCGATGCGCCCGGAGCCGTCGATACAGAGCAGTTGCGAGAACTCAGTATTCGCTTGCGTACGAAGGAAAAGGACGCAGCAAAAAGCGAATAGCCCGTAGCGACGCTATAGAAACCGTTTAATTAAATAAAGGCTGCGATTTTTCGCGGCCTTTTTTTTAGACGCTGTCTGAGTACGCTTATGCCGGGGAAACCGTTGGATTCGCATGATCTTAAGTCGCGACAAGCGCTGGGATTGGTTAGACTAGCCACTGTTAACCGGAGATACCCCGAACATGGCGTTAATTTTAGGCATCGACCCCGGCTCGCGTAAAACTGGTTTTGGGATTATCAATGCCCAAGGTAGTCGTAGTGAATATGTCACCAGCGGTGTTATCCGTATTCCAGATATGGACTTGCCTGCCCGCCTTAAACTTATTTTCGACTCTGTGACCGAAGTAATTCAAGAATACTGCCCGCAGGAAATGGCGATTGAGCAGGTGTTCATGGCAAAGAGCGCTGGGTCTGCTCTAAAGTTGGGGCAAGCTCGAGGCGCGGCGATCGTGGCTGCGGTTAATCAAGCACTACCGGTGTCAGAATACGAAGCGAGGAAGATTAAGCAAAGCGTGGTGGGCACTGGCAGCGCCGACAAGTTGCAAGTGCAGCACATGGTTAAAACGTTACTCAAGCTACCCAAGTCACCCCAGGAAGATGCCGCCGATGCATTGGCGACGGCATTGTGTCACGCGAACACACAACAGCATCTGATAAAATTTGCACGCGCGCGAACCTTTCGCCGTGGCCGCATGGTATAGCTAGTCTCACCATGCTTTACACAGAATAATGAGAGATAATTAATAGAACATGATTGGACGACTACGCGGCATACTTGTTGAGAAGCAATCACCAGAACTGCTGATCGATGTGGGTGGTGTGCACTATGAAGTATTAGCGCCAATGACCAGTATTTACCAGCTTCCTGAGTTAAACGCTGAAGTCACATTGCATACCCACCTTTCAGTTAGTGAAACCGCCCAACAATTGTATGGATTTTATGACAAGCGCGATCGTGAACTGTTCAGAACGTTAATTAAAGTCAACGGCGTTGGCCCGAAACTCGGCCTCGCAATTCTTTCCGGAATGGATACCAACGATATTGTTAGTTGCGTTAAAGACAATAATCTCGCTGCACTCGTTAAAGTCCCGGGTGTTGGTAAAAAAACGGCTGAACGTTTATTGATTGAATTACGCGATCGCTTGAAAGACTGGCAAACGACCTCCAGCGGTGTCATGCCTGAGAATACTCTAAATGACGATCAGCCAACGAGCGACGTTGCCAGTGATATCGTCGCCGAAGCAGAAAGTGCCTTAATCGCTTTAGGGTACAAGCCTGCTCAAGCACTTCAAGTGGTTGTAGCAACACAAAAGGAACATCAGGCAGAGCGCAGTGAAGAGTTAATTCGTCTAGCGCTTAGAAGTTTGGCTAGCGCCTAGAAGGCGACAATAGAAACCTCACTATGATTGAAAAAGACCGCCTTATACACGGTGATGCGCAACCAATGGAAGATCAGCAGGATCGCGCAGTTAGGCCGAAAAGCCTCGCGGAATATATTGGTCAGCCGGCCGTTAGCGAGCAAATGGGCATCTTTGTGGAAGCCGCTAAAAAGCGCGGTGAGTCCCTCGATCACACGCTTATCTTTGGGCCTCCTGGCTTAGGGAAAACGACCTTAGCGAATATCATCGCCGCTGAAATGGGTGTCGACATCAAAACCACGTCTGGCCCGGTACTGGAAAAAGCGGGTGACCTGGCAGCGTTGATGACAAACCTAGAGCCTGGCGACGTATTGTTTATTGATGAAATCCATCGCCTCAGTCCCGTTGTTGAAGAAGTTATCTATCCCGCTATGGAAGATTTTCAGCTGGATATCATGATTGGTGAAGGCCCTGCCGCGCGTTCCATAAAATTAGATTTGCCCCCCTTTACTCTGGTCGGCGCAACAACACGTGCCGGGCTGCTAACCTCGCCACTGCGTGATCGTTTTGGCATCGTGCAGCGACTAGAGTTCTACAATGTGCAGGACTTAACCAACATCGTTAGCCGTTCGGCAAGTTTAATGGGGATTCGCATCGAGCCAGAAGGTGCTCACGAAGTTGCTCGTCGTTCGCGTGGAACGCCGCGTATTGCCAATCGATTATTACGTCGTGTCCGCGATTTCGCGGAAGTTAAAGGGGATGGCACGGTGACCGGCGATGTGGCCGACAGCGCATTGAATATGTTGAAAGTTGATCATCAAGGCTTCGATCATATGGATAGGCGTATGCTACTAGCGATGATTGAGAAGTTTGGTGGCGGCCCAGTGGGTGTCGATAGTTTGGCGGCTGCCATTAGCGAAGAGCGCGATACCATTGAAGATGTATTGGAACCATATCTTATTCAGCAAGGTTTTATCACCCGAACCCCGCGTGGCCGGGTGGTAACCCCCCATGCTTATGAGCATTTTGGTTTAAGGCCAAATGAAAAGCCGAAGAATACTGCTGGATTGAAAACAGATGGTGCCCAGGGTGGATTATTTGATGGCGAAAATAAAATCATTGATGACAACTAATAGAGCGAGATTGGTTTAATGGGGGAATTTTCACTGCCGATCAAAGTCTACATCGAAGATACTGATGCGGGCGGTATTGTCTATCATGCCAATTATTTAAAATTTATGGAGCGATCACGCACCGAATACTTGGCGACTTTTGGCTTTGATAAACCAGCGACCTTGGATGATGGGTTGTTGCTAGTGGTACACTCAATGAATATTGAATTTCGCAGCGCGGCCCGCCTTGGGGACATGCTGCAAGCCACCACTGAGGTTCTATCCGCAAAACGCAGTTACGTGATTTTTGAACAGCAAGTGCGACATAACCAGCAGTTGTTATGCAGAGCAGAGGTTAAAATCGCCTGTGTGCATGCAGAGTCAATGAAACCAACGGCAATGCCTGAGGTTATGCAAAAGAGCCTTAAGTCGGCTCAACACTAATCACATTCGATGGAATACTTTGTGGCAGACACGGAGTTCGGCTACATTTGTCAGACCATGTTTGGCTAACCAATTGCAGTTGGCTCTTGGTGGCAGAGAATACTAGGAAAATATTATGGGTGAAGCAGCAGAAACTCTTTCGATTTGGAGTTTAATCGTTAACGCTAGTTTGCTTGTGCAAGCGGTGATGTTTTTATTGTTTTTGGCCTCAGTTGTATCCTGGGGAATGATAATTCAACGTGGCTTGTACCAAAAGCAGGCTTATCGATCGTTCGTTGCTTTTGAAAAAGAATTTTGGTCCGGCGTCGATCTCAATCAGTTATTCCGGCAGGGGAACAATAAAACCGGAAAGGGCGCGATGGATGGTGTGGAAAATATATTTCGCGCTGGTTTTAAAGAGTTTACGCGTTTACGACAAAAAGGTGCTGTAGACGCAGATGCGGTGATGGAGGGCACGCAGCGTGCAATGCGAGTCGCACTTCGTCGAGAAGAAGAAAAATTAGAAGAAAATTTACCGTTCTTAGCGAGTGTTGCATCAGTCAGTCCCTATATTGGCCTGTTTGGTACCGTGTGGGGCATCATGAATTCGTTTCGCGGATTAGCAGGCGTGCATCAGGCCACGCTTGCCGCGGTTGCACCGGGAATTTCAGAAGCGTTGGTGGCGACGGCAATGGGGTTGTTTGCCGCTATTCCAGCGGTGCTTGCCTACAACCGTTATTCGGCCCGTGCTGAAACCTTGACCAGCAACTATGAAACATTTGCCGAAGAGTTTTCATCAATTCTTCATCGTCAAGTACATGCCAAGTCGTAATCGACGATTGAGTTGAGGAGGTAACATGGCTGACGTGAGGAAAGGCAAGCGTAAACCGATGGCAGAAATCAACGTGGTTCCCTACATCGATGTGATGTTGGTACTACTGATTATCTTTATGGTAACCGCGCCGTTGTTGATGCAGGGTGTAAAGGTGGAGTTGCCCCAAGCACCATCAGCGCCTATAGACCAAAAACAAGATGAGCCTCTAATTGTTTCCATTAAAGCCGATGGTAGCTACTTTGTGAAATTAGGCGGCGACCCAGAGTCATCGAAACCGCTTGAGGAAATAAAAAATATGGTGGGTATCGTGCTGAAGAGAGCACCTGAAACACCTATTTTGGTGTGGGGTGACACGAGCGTTCCCTACGGTAAGGTTGTTGCGTTGATGTCAGAATTACAAAACGCTGGTGCGGGTTCGGTAGGGCTTGTTACCGAGCCGCCAGGTTAAACGTAAAGCGATAGACAAGGCTCAATAAATTGATGCGCGGCGCTAGCTCCTACAATCTCCCGATCTTAATCAGTGTTTTGCTTCACGGTGCGCTGGTTGCTGCGGTAGCGTGGGGGTGGAAAGCGGCGTCTCATGAGAACCAAGTGGTTGTGCCGCGGTATATTGAAGCCAAAATGGTCGAGCTAAAAGCGACCACGCCCAAGGCGGCTAAACCCAAACAAACTAAAAAAATTGATTTAGCAGCACAGCGTGCCGAACAGGCTCGCAAAAAGCGTGAAGCGGATGCAAAGCGCAAAGCCGCGTTAGCCAAGAAGCAGCAAGCAGAAAAAGAGAAGAAAGAGCGCGAGGCTCAAGAACGTAAAGCGCGAGAATTGGCTGAGAAAGAACGTAAAGCGAAAGAATTAGCGATGGCCGAGCAGCTTCGCATGGAAGACGAGTTAAATGACTTGCTTGAAGAAGAAGACGCCTTGATGCGTGCCCAGCAGGCAGAAGCCACCGCGCAAAGCTACATGGCATTGATTACAGAGCGAATTCGCCAAAACTGGAGCCGTCCCCCGTCTGCTCGCAACGGCATGAAGACGCGGTTGCAAATTCAGTTGGTGCCAACGGGTCGCATCGTTGATGTGTCGATTACAGACGGTAGTGGCAACGCTGCGTTCGATCGCTCGGCCGAGCAGGCTGTGTGGAAAGTGGAGCAATTTACGGAGCTGCAGGGTATGGACTCTGCGGTGTTTGAACAATATTTCAGAAAAGTATCGGTTTTATTTGAACCTCAGGATCTGCGCTTATGAGGCATTTGGTTGCTATTAATTGTGTTGTGGCGTTTTTAGTGGTGGTATTTAGTTCACCACTGTACGCCCAGTTAGAAATTGTTATCGATAGTGGTGTAGATGATCCTACCCCCATCGCTGTTTCTCCTATGGGGTGGTCTGGTGAACCACTACCGGAAGATATTTCAGAAATCGTTGCCGCAGACTTACGTCGTAGTGGTTTGTTCGCGCCGGTGTCTCGCAGCGACATGCTGTCATCGCCGAAGCGCGAATCTGAAGTCTATTACCGCGACTGGCGCTTGCTGAAAACTGAGTTTTTGGTGATTGGTAACCTGACGCGCAATCCTGCAGGCAACTACCGGCTTGAGTTTAAAATGTTCGACATTTTCGCTGAGCGACGGGTGTTGTCATTAAACATCGAAGCCGGGCCAAATAGCCTTCGCGATATTGCCCACCACGTCAGCGATAAAGTGTATGAGTACGTCACCAATATCCGCGGGATTTTTTCGACACAAATCGCCTATGTTGAACAAACCGATAAAACCTATCGTTTGATGGTGGCGGATGCCGATGGCGCGCGCGCGAAAATGATTTTTCAATCTCGTCCAGATGAGCCGCTATTATCGCCTTCTTGGTCACCTGATGGTCGTTACCTTGCGTATGTATCTTATGAAACAACACGGCCAGCTATATTCATTCAAGAAGTAGCTACTGGCGTTCGACAACAAATGACGAATTTCAAAGGGTTAAACGGGGCACCATCCTGGTCGCCAGATGGTCAAAAACTAGCCATTACACTGTCGAAAGATGGTGATCCAGATATCTATATTTTGGACATCGCAAGTAAAAAACTCTCTAGGCCTGCACCGCATTGGGCCATTGATACCGAACCGGCTTGGACGGTAGACGGAAAAGGAATTGTTTTCACTTCAGATAGGGGCGGTAAGCCACAAATTTATCAAGTAACTCTTGCCAGCGGGCGGGTAGAGCGCTTAACCTTCTCTGGTGATTACAACGCAAGGCCCCGTGTATCACCGGATGGCAAGACGATTGTCTTTGTGCATCGAGATAATGGGGTGTTTTATATTGCGGCACAGGACACCACCACGGGCATCTATCGTTTGTTGACACCTGCTTCAGATGATTTGGACTACGATGAGTCTCCAACCGTGGCGCCAAATGGTGCTTTGTTATTGTATGCAACGAAATACCGTGGGAAGGGGATTCTAGCGGCAGTTTCACTGGATTCAGGTAGCAAATTCCGGCTTCCCTCCAAAAAAGGGGATGTAAGGGAACCGGCATGGGCACCTTTTGTGAATTAACTCTTTGATTTTTTAAAGATTTTCCTATAACTTTTCCGCATCTAACTACAATGGGAGTGAAAGATGGTTACCAATTCATTAAAAATGCTGCTAGTGATGGCCTGCACCTTAGGTTTAATGGTCGGTTGTGCAACCACCGAAGAAACCGATATGGGTGATGAAGGCACCATGACTGATAGCACTAGCGGCACTGAAACCGGTACAGCAGGTGGCACTGGCGTCACTGTATCTGATACCGAAGAAGACCCTGCGGCCGGCATAGACACTGTATTTTACTTCGACTTCGATCAATCGATTCTTAAGGCCGAAGCACGTTCAGCGTTAACTGCACATGCTGCAATTTTGAAAAATAACACTGACAGTGTTCGTCTTGAAGGTCACGCAGATGAGCGTGGTACTCGCGAATACAACATGGCTCTAGGTGAGCGTCGTGCGAATGCAGTGCGTGATTTCCTAGTGCTTCAAGGTGTTGAGCGTTCACGCATTGAAACTGTTAGCTACGGTGAAGAGCGTCCAGCTCAGCTTGGCAGCAGTGAATCTGCATGGTCGATGAACCGTCGCGTAGAAATGAACTAGTCTTTTTGACTAGCATTCTGCAGACACGATTCTACAGACAAAGAAAGATATTGCTCTAATGAGATACCCACTGATCACCGCTGCCGGCCTGGCAGCGGTGTTTCTCGTTTCAAGTGCCCCTACTTTCGCTCAAGTGGAAGTGGTGGAATCCTCTCCAACCATTCGCCCGATCGGTCAACCACGGAACGCGCCAGCGACACCCGTGGATGAATCTGGTGGCGGTAGTATGCAAGCTGATATCTACTTCCAATTGCAGACCCTGCAGCAGGAAGTGGCAAACCTTCGTGGTTTAGTTGAAGAGCAGGCCTACGAATTAAAACGCTTGAAGCAACAGCGTTTGGATGACTACGTCGATCTCGATCGTCGAATCAGCGACCTATCTGGCGGCTCAAAGCCGGCGGCAAGCGCTACTCCAGTTGCGAATAGCACCCCGGCAAACCCTCCAGCTACTGCGTCGACACCAGCCCAACCTCGAACGCCAGCGCCTAGCGCAGACGAATTTGAGACATACAATGCCGCTATGGATCAAATTCGGGCTAAGCAGTACGACAAAGCGATTGAAGCCTTTAACAGTTACCTGTCGACGTTTCCGAATGGGCAGTATGCAGGCAATTCATTTCACTGGTTGGGACAGTTGCATCAAATTCGTAATGAGGGAGAGCAAGCGAAGAAGGCGTATCAAACAGTGGTTGATAGCTATCCAAGCCATGCAAAAGCTCAAGATGCGAAGCTAAAATTGGGACAGTTGCTGTTTCAGCAGGGTGACAAAGCGCAGTCGAAAAAGCTACTGCAGGAAGTAGCAAGTAGCGGTGCCGATGAAGCTCGCCTGGCAAAGAACTTTTTGCAACAAAATTTCCCTCAGTAGTCGCTGAATTTATTTCAGTCACTTAGATACACCGTAACGGCGAGCTATGTAGCTCGTCGTTTTTATTTACACCCTAGTTTCTCGCCTAAACTGTGAATATTCAAAAGATCCAAACGGTAGCCTTATGACAGCGCCTTCACTTCGAATTACAGAAATTTTTTACTCGTTGCAGGGCGAAGCACGCACTGTAGGTAAGCCTACGGTTTTCGTGCGTTTAACGGGTTGCCCACTTCGATGCCAGTATTGCGATTCAGAATATGCGTTTCATGGTGGTGAGCAAAAAACGCTGAATGATATTGTTGAGCAAGTGGCCAGTTTCGAGCCTCGGTTTATTTGCGTGACCGGAGGTGAACCTTTGGCTCAACCAAATTGTTTGCCTTTGCTAAAACTGCTGTGTGACAAAGGTTGGGAGGTCTCCCTCGAAACCAGCGGCGCAATGCCAATCGATAACGTGGATAGCCGGGTTAGTCGGGTTGTGGATCTCAAAACGCCTGGTTCTGGTGAAGTATCGAAAAACCTCTACGACAATATTGCGCATTTAACCCCAAACGATCAGATCAAATTTGTTATTTGCAATCGGGAAGACTACGAGTGGGCATGCTTTAAACTCAACGAATACGACCTAGTAAATCGTGTCGATGAAGTACTCTTTTCTAGCAGTTTCAACCAGCTAAAACCACGCGATCTAGCCGATTGGATCGTGAAAGATAATCTACCCGTCCGTTTTCAACTACAACAGCACAAATACCTTTGGGGTGATCAGCCCGGGTACTAATGCTGTTTACCATTAGAAACAATCCAATGTTGTTTTTAATGTTTGCTTTTGCTGATGACCTTGTATTGCCAGCTCAATTAACTTGTCGCATAGCTCAGAAAACGCAATGCCGCTATGTTCCCATAACTTTGGGAACAAGCTAGTGCTGGTTAATCCCGGTAAGGTGTTTAATTCGTTTATCCATAACTGATCGCCCTTCAAGAAAAAGTCGACACGAGCCATTCCTTGGCAGTCCAAAGCCTGAAAAGCTCGCTCGGAAAGATACTGCACTTGTTCGGTCATACGTTTATCAATATCTGCAGGTACGCGTAAATGAGTGCTCTCAGTATCCCAATACTTGGCTTCATAGTCATAGAACGGTTTAGAGCAGAGCACTTCACCAACAGCAGAGGTCCAACAGGTATGGTTTCCGACAACGCCACACTCTAGCTCTCTGCCACGGATTCCCTGTTCGAAAACTACCTTGTGATCAAAGTGCTGCGCGAGATGCATTGCATGGCGAAACTCGCTCTTTCGCGTTACCGCACTAATGCCGATAGACGAGCCACTGTTTGCAGGCTTTACAAAAAAATAATCACCCAAAGCATCGACAATTTCATCGTAGGTAGGAGAGTAGCGTAGTGTATTAAAAGCAAGATGGTCGACGACAGGTAGTCCAGCTTCCTTGAGTAGACGTTTACTGATGTCTTTGTCCATGATGATAGACGAACTCATCACATCACAACCGACATAAGGAACATTCGCCATATTTAAAAACCCTTGGAGTGATCCGTCTTCACCTGTGCGTCCGTGTACCAGCGGAAAAACGACATCAATTTCGCTTTCGATTCGGGTGGTGTGAAGGTTAATTAACTGACCTGGGTAGTCGGGCAATAGTGCGATTGCAGGCGCATGTTCTGGCCACAAGGTCGGAATAAAGCCCGGTAACGCCGCTTGTTGCAGTGCTGGTTGAGAGTTGGTTTGTAGATGCCAGCTACCGCTTTCGTTAATTCTGATTAATAAGGGAGTGTACTTTTGGGTGTCGAGAGACTGAACTAAGTTCAATGCCGACTCGATAGAAACCGCATGCTCTGTTGATTGGCCGCCATAAATAATTGCGAGCTTCAGTGGTTTAGCCATGGTGTTGTCCTGTTGGTCGATTACGTGTTGTAAAGTGTCGCAATCGTGATGGAAAACAGCCAGTGATGGATTGTGAACAATTGTGGCGAAATTCGGCAATCGGAATGGTGCTGGTCAGTGGCGATGTGCGAAAGGCTTTATAGCTTTCGTAATGTAACTTATGAGCCTTTCCTTATTAAATACACGCTGCTCTATGTGGAGATAATTGAGAGGTCGCGTGATAGGTAGGCGAGGTGTGGGTAGGCAGAGGTACCGCTTTAGTCTGTGGTTTCTTAATTAAAAACCGTGCGATTGCTATGATTGGATTAAAACTGCCCAGTACTAGCAAAACGCAGTGGTGATTCGAAAATACTCGGTCTCTCAAGGTAAAAGCCTATTGCTGAGAACGTGGTGACTTTAGATGGTGGCCGTTGTTTTTGTTTTCGCTATGATTGTCTTAAAAAATTCGCCCTGGCGATAAAATATTCTTTGGATCTAAACTCGCTTTAATTGTTTTCATGAGTGCGATCTCTGCACTCGACCGGCTATAGGGAAGAAATTCTTTTTTCATTAAGCCGATACCATGCTCAGCGGAAATTGCGCCGTTTAGCTCTTTAATGATGCCATAAATGGTTTCATCAACAGCGTGGTGAGCTTCTCGGTTTCCTTCGCCGACATGCGCCAATACGTGCAAGTTACCATCACCAATATGGCCAAATAAGCTGATGGTTGCTTCTGGCCATTGATCCCGAATGCGTTGTTCTACTTGCTCACCAAAATATTGCATATCGCCAATGGCCATACTGACATCATAGGCATGCATACGTCCGATGGCGCGCGGAATCTCTGTGGCGCCATCGCGAATCGCCCAAAGCTGTTGCACTTCTTTATCGCTTTGAGAAATTACCGCGTCGCTGATGAGTTCATTTTCAAAAGCGGCTTCCATGGTTTGGTTAAATAATGTTTGGTCGGCTTCACCGGCGGTCCCCATGCTTTCGACCAGCACGCTGAAGGGCGTAGCTTGCTTAAAGGGTAAGATGACATGGGGTACATGTTGTTGGATTTGTTCGTAAGTGTTTTGCCAAAGCACTTCAAAAGCTGTCAGGTTGCCGCCTAAGTGTTGTTGCATGTGTACTAGCAATTTGCTGACATCTTCGAAATTGTTTAATTGACAAAAACTGACAACTTGAGAGTTAGGTTTCGGAAATAATTTTAATACCGCTTTGGTAATGATACCCAGCGTACCTTCACTACCAATAAACAATTGCTTTAGGTCGTAACCCGTGTTGTTTTTTCGCAGCTTATGCATTTCGTTAATGATGGTGCCATCAGCGAGTACCATTTCCATGCCTATCACTAAGTCTCGCATCATGCCGTAACGAATCACTCGGTTGCCTCCAGCATTGGTGGCGAGATTGCCGCCTATGCTGCAACTGCCGCGCGCACCGAGATCTAGAGGAAACAGCAAGCCTGCTTCGTCTGCTTTTTCCTGAACTATTTGCAGGGGCGTTCCCGCTTCAACGGTGATACTTGCGCTGTAAGGATCTACCTCAAGTATTGAATTCATTCTGTCCAAGCTGAGGGTGACTTCGCCTTCTAAGGGCGCTGCCGCAGATACCAAACCAGTCATTCCGCCTTGAGGGCTCACAGGTTGGTCGTTTTGATGGCACAGAGACAATATTTGAGAGACTTGCTCGGTGTTGGCTGGGCGAAGGTGTAACACGGGGCAAATTTTTCTAGCGCCCATTATGTCTTTGTAGTGTTTTTGATCGATGGCGTCGCCTTCGCGATAACCTTGTGGTCCAACGATTTGCTTGAGTTCTTCAAAGAATGGGGATGCTGTTGTGGTCATAACGTTTGCTAAACTGGCCAGTTGAAGCGGCCAAGTTTAGCACAGCGAGAGATTAAGAAAGGTTAGCCTAGAGGCGAAATTTACTTTGCGATAGCGGTTCCGACATCTAGGGTTTCGAACCAGTCGAGGAATCGTTTGATGTTATTCCCGGTAAATACTCGACCATGTTGCGGTGCCATGATGTCGATGTCTAGTTGCCTGACGCGGTTAATCCAGTCCTGCTTGGCGCGGTTGGAGGGCATCCAGCGTTCATGGAAGCCTTTCATTTTGGGTATGTGCTCGTCAAAATCGGTCACCTCAAATGGCGCGCCAGCGGGTTCTAATGCTGCACCAATATCACCGCTCATTAATATTTTCGCCTGCGGGTCGTAGACGTGAAAGTTACCCGAAGCGTGTAGGTAGTGAGCAGGGATAAATTTTAGCGTTACGCCGTCGAGTTCCAAGGAATCACCGCCATCGGGAATGGAGACGTATTCAATAGTATCCATTCCAAAATGACGAATAAAACCCTCCCATAGCCATGGTGCGTGGAGTTTCGCGTGTTCAAGTGCTTTGTCCCAGAGTCCCAGAGAGGAAATGATATCTGGGTCTTGGTGTGAGGCGAATAGGTGGGTAATTTGCTCGACCGGCACTTGTTTTACCACGCTAGCCAGCATGGCTGAGAAAAGCTCGACGCCACCTGGGTCCATCAACAGTGCGTTATTTGCGGTGCGCACCATATACTGGTTGGTATCGATAATTTTGTCGGGTTTGTCTGGATCTCGACCAAACATAAACCACTGATGACGACCGTTGTTGAAAATCTCGCGTGTTAGCATAATCGATCCGTGATGTTGGTAGTGTTAAAGCGATTGCTATGACAATCCTGCAAACAGTTGTTGTGAATGACGGACGTGGTTCTGTATTTTTCCAGCGGCGTCGCCGACGTTAGAGGCAATAACAGACAGCGGCTGCTCAAATTGTTTCCCAGACTGTGAGGCTTCAACTCGCGACATTGTTGATAGCACGGCGGCTGTCCGGAGCTCTCTGGAGAGTTCCTCTAAATCACTGTGAAGGCCCTGAACTTGCTGCTCAAATGCGCCTTTTAGCTCTACGTGTTCGGCTTCAATCTTAGAATAGGCTGGCGCTAGGCTGGTTAAAAATTCAGCATCTTCCGCTAACGTGTAGGCTCGCTTGAAGCTATCGAGGGTCGCCTCGACTCTAGCTGACTCAGAGGCCATGCGGCTAATGACAATTGCCCGGCCATTAATTTGCTGGGACGCTTCCACCGTTTTACTGGCTAAGTCGTCAATGAACTCTGTAATGGCTCGAAACCCCGCTGCGCCTTGTCCTGCTCGTAGGGCAAGTGCGCGGGCATTGCTCGCTGTGAGCGCGATTTGACGCGCTACCAACATGGCTTTATGGAGTTCTGATGCGACGATTGCTGCAACCACAAAATGGGTGCGATGCTGACTACCCGAGCTCATGAATGTCTCTTTCCTGTTGTCATTACCCTAGGCGACCTCGGCTGAAGCGGAGAGGGTGACTCGTGTTCTCTTAAGTTATAGCACATTCCACCGATAGCGCCGTCTCTTGACGGGTAGATTTATCTGGGTAAATATACAGTTGTTTTTATCGTGTTAGGGGCACCTGAATCATGCTATTCCCCCAGGGACATTTCGTTTTTCTCGATTTGGAGACTACCGGTGGTAAGGCTAGCCAAGATCGCATCACAGAGGTGGGGCTTATCGAGGTGCTTGATGGTGAGGTGGTAGATCAATATCAAAGTCTAGTGAATCCGGGTGTCCCTATTTCTTCCTTCATTACATCACTGACGGGTATTGACGACCAGCTTGTAGCCGATGCACCTGCGTTCTCGGATATTGCAGAAGACCTGCTGAGTCATCTACACGGGAGAACACTGGTGGCGCATAACGCCAGGTTTGATCATGGTTTTTTGAAGAATGAATTCAAACGATTAGGTTATGACTATCGCACCAAGGTGATGTGCACGGTTAAGCTTTCTCGCCTCGTGACCCCCGATCTCAACAAGCACAGTCTTGATAATCTCATTCATGTTCACGGCTTACATGTCGATGCTCGCCACCGAGCGATGGGTGATGCTGATTTGTTGGTGCAACTGGTTGCGCGCTGGTCTCGTTTACTGGGGGTTGAGGCAGTGCAGACCGCTATCCAGCAATTAACTCGCCGTTCTAGCATGCCGCCAAACCTCCCGCTTGACGAAGTGGATAAGTTACCGAATTGCCCGGGAGTCTATAAATTTTATGATAACCGTGATGCACTGCTCTACGTGGGAAAATCGGTGAGCATACGTGACCGAGTTAAATCACATTTTAGCGCTGACCATGCCAGTGACAAAGAAATGGAATTGTCACGTCAAGTGGTGAGAATTGAATACGTAGAGACTGCCGGTGATTTAGGCGCGCAATTACTAGAGGCAAATTTAATTAAAACACAATCACCAATTTATAACCGTCAGTTGCGTCGGAATAAAAAACTTTGGTATATGCTGCTAGAGCAAGACGGCAACGGTTATCTCCGAGTTGCGATTAAAAGCGGCGACTCTCTTCCTCTGGAATCTCTAGATAAAACAGTTGGGCTGTTTCGCTCTAAGAAAATGACAGAACAAACGCTTCGTAAAGTCGCGGAAGACAATAGTCTCTGTCATCGCCTCACAGGACTGGAAAAATCAAGAAAAGGGGCGTGTTTTGCGCACCAGCTTAAACGCTGCCATGGCGCCTGTGTTGGAAAAGAAGAAGCCGCTGATTACAACCAACGACTTTTGTCAGGTTTGGACGATTGGCGGGTTAAAGTCTGGCCTTATGCGGGGCCTGTGGTGATAAAAGAGATGTCAGCGCAGCTGACAAATTTCCATCTCATTGATCAATGGTGCTATCTTGGTTCTGCTGAATCTATTGAGTCATTGCCTGATCAAAAATCCACAACCCCTTTCGAATACGACCTCTATAAAATTGTGCTGAAGTTTTTTGACAAGGCCGATAAAAATCCAAACTATCAGCTTATTATGCTTTAGATAAAGTTGATCAGTTTACCTTTTTAACAAACTCAGATTTCAATTTCATGGCTCCGATGCCATCGATTTTGCAGTCAATGTCGTGGTCTCCATCGACTAGCCGAATGTTTTTTACTTTGGTGCCTACTTTGACGACAGACGATGAACCTTTGACCTTCAAATCTTTAATAACGGTCACGGTATCGCCGTCCTGAAGCGGGTTGCCATTGGCATCGAAAATTGTGTTGTCGTCTTCTAGTGATTCGGCTTCTGACCATTCGTGGGCACATTCGGGGCAAATTAATAATGTGCCGTCTGAGTAGGTAAACTCAGAATTACACTTAGGGCAGTTGGGAAAGTCGCTCATAATAAATCACTTATGGTTAGTAATGGATGGGAGGGGTTATCGATTTCCCCATATTTTACAGACAGCCCGGTCATTGCCGAGTAAGCCAACTACGGTGCACACTAGACCCGCGCCTGAGAAAACAATGAGAGGTAATAAGTAACCTATATCGCCTGCTTTGATTGCGCTAGGTGCGAGAAACAAACTTAACCCTAAAAATAGAATGCCAACAACGATGAGTACTTTTCTGTTTAAGGGCTTGTAAGAATACGGGTCGGTACCCGATTCAAACGGCGAAAGGATAGGGAAGAATAATTTTCTGAAAAATGATTTCATAATAGTGTTCGCAATAGTCGGAAGTATATTGATTGCTTTTTTAGGAGTTTAGTTATCGCTTTGCAGTTGGCAAAACATCGCTGAAAACCGCTTCACTTTTCCAGTCTGGCTCGGGAGTTTTTTGACCCGATTGCGGTACGTACTGATTAGTGCCAATTTTTTTATGTGGGTGAATGTAGCGGCCGCAATTGACAAATATATTCGTGATTTCTATCTGGACAATGTACTCGGATTCTGGGTATTCGTCACGCAGAGGGTTCTCAATCTGTACGCTAGCTTCACCGTGAACTCGTAGTCTATTCGGCGAGCTAAAATCAATAAACAGGAGGCCAATCTTGGTTGAGTCGATAATGTTGCCGGCAGTCAAAAACATGCCATTCCCATCGTAACCAGGAAACGCCAATTGTCGCTCGTTAAGCACTTTTACAAACCCTGGGTTGCCTCCTTTGTATGACACCGTGGGCTGTCCAGCCTCATCAACCGTGCTGACGAAAACCATGTCCTGCGAACTAATAAACGCTTGTTCCGCTTCAGTGAGCTGATCGTGAACAATGATTTTGTTGAGGCGGTCTGCAAGCTTTTCAGACGCAAAGGTTTGTTGTAGATGTCGGTGGCCGTTTTTATAAAAATCTTTCACAATAGCTATGCTGTGGTTGTTGGTTGCATCAATTAAGTTAGTTGTCGGGTGTGTTTGCCGAAGCATGGGTCATGGCTTTCCCGCCCCACACTTTAATGTAATTGCCGCCGCTAATTACTGCGAGTGCAATGAGTAGCCACAACATGCCCTGAAACATTTCGGCGGTAAAAACCGGTGTCACTTGTTGAGTGAGCACCATTAAAACAAAACAAATCTGCACTAGCGTACTGGCTTTTCCCCAAAAGCTAGGAGCCATATCGTATCGTCCATAAAGCCAGTGATAGCAAATGGCGCCGGTGAGTATCACTACATCGCGGGCAACCACTAGCCAGGCAACCCATTCTGGAACCAGCCCTACCCACGCCAGGCTAACGAAGGTGCCGATCAGTAACGCTTTATCGGATATCGGGTCAGCGATGGCACCGTATCGAGATTGAGCATTGAATCGTCGCGCAATCCACCCATCTAGCCCGTCGGTTACTCCCGCAATAAAGGCAAGTACCAGCACTAGAGAAAACTCTCCCTCGATGATTAACCAAGCAATCGGTGCGGCAAGAAGAATACGCAACGTTGTTAATAGGTTAGGAACTTGCTTCAGCATGCGAGATTAGGCTCTATTTGAGTCGACTTGATAAGACAAAAAGTTGTCGTATATCGATATAGGCGTTGGCGCATATTGTAGAGTAAAGTGGCCCGTTTACGTAGTCACTATTGGCATAAACTTACAATTACAAAGGATAATTATGCTTGATTCACCATCTGCCCAAACGCGTTCTTCGGGTATCAATGAGCAAACTAGCGCAGATGGTCAGGCAGTCTATAGTCGCACAGTATTAGCTATCTATGACTGGTGGGTGTTGGGTGTTTCAAATCACTACATCTGGAAATGCCCCACACATATTTTACGTGAAGAGTTCAAAAAGTTCGCCAGTGCAAATCATCTCGACATTGGTGTCGGTACGGGCTATTACCTACAGCGCTGCTTGTTGCCCACACAGCATCGTCTCGCGTTAATGGATTTAAATGAAAATAGTTTACGTGTCGCCAGTGCGCGATCTGGGCTCCGTAACGTCGAATTATACCAACGCAATGTGTTAGTCCCTTTTGATTTAAATTGCCCACATTTTGATTCAATCAGTATGAACTACTTGCTGCACTGTATTCCAGGCTCTATGGCTGAAAAGCTTGTGGTAATGAGGCATGCAGCGGATTACTTGCAGCCAGGAGGTGTTCTTTATGGCAGTACGATTTTGTCGCAAGGTGTTCGCAGTGCTACTCGCGCCAAAAAATTAATGAATTTCTACAATAAGAAAGGAATTTTTCACAACGCGGGAGATAATAAAGACGCATTGGAAAATGGTCTGAGAGAAATATTTGATGACGTGGAGTGTCGTGTCGAAGGCTGTGTTGCGATCTTCTCTGCCAGGAAGCCCGCACAGTAGCCGCGTTACCATATCCACAGCGAGGCAACAGTGTACATGGTTAGCAACACCAAACTGGCTTGCACGCTGCGGCGATAGCGAGAGTTGTTGTAGATGCTCTGTAGAAACCGCCCAAATAACGTCCAGGCTGAAATGCTGCCCATTGCGACCACCATAAAGGTAACAACGAATGATGCGATGTTGTACCAGTGTGTATCCGATATAAATAGTACAGTTGCCGTGATGCCCACTAACCACGCTTTAGGGTTGATAAATTGAAAACTGGCCGCTTGCCAGCATGTCATCGGTTTAGATGCGATATTAGATTCTGAGATAGCATTTTGTAGGTGGAGAATGTTCCACAAAAGATACAACAAATATAATGATGCAGCAAAAGACAGCAGCCATCGCGCATAAGGGCTTGCCAGGATTGTCTGTCCAATTCCGTAGCCGCACATGATAAAAATCACCGTCATACCCAATTCTATTCCCAACGCATGTGGAACTGTTTTTATAAATCCAAATTGCATGCCGGATGCCGCGAGCATTAAATTGTTGGGACCTGGCGTAATTGAGGCAACAAACGCAAATACGATTAACGCGTAAAAATCCATCTTTCTTCGCTTAGTAGGTTGGTATAAGTCGATGACTAATTTACTGGTTTAAGTTGCCGCGCATAACTAATACGGCATTCCCAAAAATATTCACACGGTTCCCTCTCACCTCAAGCTGAAGATCGCCCGATCGCGAGGAAATTTGCCGAGCGTTAAGTGCTGACTTGCCTAGTTGCTCGCGCCAGTAATAGGCAAGAGCGCAGTGTGCAGAACCGGTGACGGGGTCCTCATTGATCCCTTTGCTTGGGGCAAAAAAACGTGAGACAAAATCAATACTTTTATTATTCGCAGGCGCCGTGACGATAATGGGGTCAAAGGCTTTTAGGGCGCTAAAGTCTGGTGAAAGGTTGGCCACAGATTTTTCGTAGGGAAGTACCAACAAATATCGGTCGTCTGTGCGATAGCACTCGGCTGATGCTAGATCGAGCGCATCTAGCAGGGCCTCGTTGGGAGCGCACTGCTTGATTGGGGTTAAAGGAAAGTCCATACACAACATTTGACGATCACGATGTTGATGTACGAAGAGCTTGCCGCTTTGGGTATGGAACGTGAGTTGATTACTACAAGAAATACCCTCGTTGAACAAAGTGAAGGCCGACGCGAGCGTCGCGTGGCCGCATAGCGCGACTTCCACTGTGGGCGTAAACCAGCGCAGATCCCATTCTGTGTCGCTGCGCCTGCGAAGAAATGCTGTTTCCGAGAGATTAAATTCTGCGGCAACGTGTTGCATCCAGGCGTCGGATTGCTCGTCGTCAACAATCACTACGGCGGCTGGGTTGCCGTGGAAAGGATCTCGTGTGAAGGCATCAACAATGAAACACGGTGCAGGCATGGTTGCGTCCTCTGTCATTAGGGAAGATGACGCTAGTGTAGCGATGACGTATCATCGATACAGATGCAAGTTACATATTTTTGATACGGTACAGATGTGTTTTTTATGGATCTGTATTGTTCAAGGTGACCAAATCTGTACTGCTTTTCTCAGTTAAGTGAGCAACGCGAACCTTTAGACCTTCTCTCGTTGGACGACAATTATGGCTCAACTGCTTTATCAAGACATCGCCTTTGAACTGGCAGAACAAATCGAACGAGGGATCTTGCAGCCCGGTGAGCGCTTGCTGGGGGTGCGACGCTTTAGTGCAGCTCGAGGTGTCAGTCCGTCTACTGTGGTGGCTGCGTATCGGCAGCTCGAACAGGATGGCTTCATCGAGGCGAGAGAGCGATCAGGTTTTTATGTGTTGTCTCGTGCGGATGAGTCTTTAGCGGAGCCAGACGTGTCGCGACCGTTAGTGGAGCCGACAGACGTTAGCGGCCAGGCGTTGGTGTTACAGTTAATTCTGGCTGCCAGGGACCCTAACATCATCAACTTAGGTGCGGCTGTTCCGGTCACAGAGCTTTTACCTCAACGCGAAATGAACCGCATTATGTCTAAGATTGGGCGTGAAGAACCTGCGCCAATGAGTAGTTATAACTTGCCAGGGCTGGCAAAGCTTCGGCGTGAGGTCGTTAAGTATTATCTTCAAGCTCAATGTGCTCTGCACCCGGATGATGTGGTGATTACGAGTGGCTGCCAGGAGGCGGTGTATTTGAGTCTAAAAGTACTGACTCAACCGGGAGATATTGTTGCCTTAGAGTCGCCTGCTTATTACGGCTTGTTGCAAGTGGTCGAGTCACTCGGTCTCAAGGCGTTGGAGATTCCTACTCATCCGCGTGAAGGAATGAGTCTTGATGCGTTACAGCTTGCCGCCGAGCAATGGCCAATCAAAGCGTGCGTGTTGAGTAGTAATTTTAGTAATCCTTTGGGTGCAGTCCTTTCAGATGACGCCAAGCAGCGACTGGTGCTACTAGCAGAACAACTGGATTTTATGTTGATCGAAGACGATATTTACGGCGATACCAGTTTTGATCAACGTCGTCCCAGCAACTTAAAATCCTTCGACCAATCTAGTCGCGTGATGTTGTGCGGTTCTTTTTCCAAAACTATTGCGCCTGGGTTGCGTGTTGGCTGGGTGATTAATACGGCCTACAAGAGTGAGCTTGCGTATCAAAAGTTCGTTACAAATTGTAGCGCGTCGAGCATTTCTCAATTGGCGCTTTTAAATTACCTGCAGTCAGGCGCCTATGCTCGCCATGTAAAACAGTTGCGGATGAGTTTATCCGCAACGAGTAAGCAACTTATCAGTGCGGTTGCGCGGCATTTCCCGGCAGAGTGTAAAATAACCCAACCGGCTGGCGGATGCGTGGTGTGGATTGAGTTGCCGCTACAGATAGATAGCGTGGCACTGGCCCAGCGCGCCTATCGGGAGCATATCAGTATTGCGCCCGGTGTTATGTTTTCCGCTTCCGAAAAATATCGCCACCACATTCGATTGAGCTTTGGCTATCACTGGTCTGACAAATTCGATTGGGCTATCCAGCGGCTTGGTCATTTGATTCAAGAGAAGTACTAGCAGAAATCGCTATTCAACACAGGATGACAACCATGACTGCATTCGAGCAGGAGTTTTTGGAGAAATACTTAAATTTTGGTTTAGGGTCTATGCCCAAGTCTGATATCGATGCACTGGTAATGCATTTGTTAGATCAGCACGGATATTCTGGGTCTCCACCACTTTCGCAGTATAGTAATCAATCGGTCAGCGAATTGCTGCGGACACCTGTCAGTAAGGTGAAGCGTTTACGCTACGATGCAGCGTTAAAGTTTGGTGGCAGAGTGGAAGATCAAGCGCAGGCGCGATTGTTGGCGGCATTAAGTCGCGCCAGCTTGGAGCCTGAAGGCGACAAGGTTTGCCTGATTATTGAAGATACGCTGGCGAAAAACTGGTTGCAGGGTCAATTAAAAAAATCGCAGCAAATCTTTGAGCACTCATTTAACACGGAAATTGTTAAGGTGTCTGCACGCGGGTTGTTTGACGTGTTAGAAGCTTTTTTCGATAAAAAGGCGATCGCTGATTTTCGTAAGGGCTATGAATTAACATTAGCGAAAAAGAGCCAGGCGGCTATTAAGCGGGAGTTTAAACAATTGGTCATTAATTTTGCTCATACGGCAGCGAAGAAGGCAGGTGCGGAAGTTGTGGCATTGTTTAAACAGCAAATCATGCCGGGTTTATAACGCCTGTCGCCCCAAAAACAGGGGTGCGACAATTTGCCACATAACAATTTTATATGGGGTCCGTATAATAGGTTCTACAGGTAAGCGAGTTGGTGGCCATTCCCCAAGTTGGTCAGTAACAAAGATGCTTTCCTGGTTTCATAACATCGCTTTGTGCGCTGCTGCGGTAGCGCATTTTTTATTTGCATTTCTGCTAACCACTTGAATTTAATTCTCTTTTTAAATGACGGCGATAGATTGTTAACGCAGTTTGCCAGCGTATCACCTAAGTCTATGTAGTTTGCTAGAGAATTATTGCGAGACGTAATGCATGTAAGCAGTTAATGGCTTCACAGTTTTCTCAGAGTACTTTGAACAACCCCTCAATTTTATCACTTCGCTATTGAGACCTTTCGGTAGTCGCTTATCTTAAAGCCCTCGACCAATTAAAAGCAGAGGGCGCTATGGCTGGTGTAATCTTTTCCCAGAAGAGTATTTTTCATCTTAATAAATTATCCAATGCAGTCTATAGAAAGTCTGCCAAGCGGTTTCGACTGAAAGACAAGGACGGTGTGAGAGACCTGATACATTTTGCGGGTGGATTACAAGATCGTAGCGTGAATACTTTTGTCGCCCAGTTTATGGACTCACTTAGCCTAGCTGAGCGACATGTGTTGATGGCGAATGACGTGGTAGCTCCAGGTATTCCGTTGGGCAGCGATAAAGTACCTGGGTGGTACGCCCAGGCCGTTTAGCGGTAGAGGACTTCGGTTCCCTGCCTAAGTTCGAGGGCTAGTCGTTCTGCTTTGCGGAGCCCTCGCACAACCAACGTGTAAGAATGATCAATTAATCGCTCAACTTCTTTATCCGGTACTGCCTCTAGGATGCAAGCCTTGGTTGTGTTGGCAACCAGGTCATTATCTAAAAACAACGTATTCCAGTGGCGCTTGTTCATGTGGTAGCCTGGAATAATACCAGGGAATATATCACGCAGTGCTAGGGATTCATCCGGGGCGCACTTTAGATTCAAAATGTCTCGACCTTGGTGCCGCGACAGTAGCGCAAACATTTTGCCTGCAATTTTGAATGCCGCTGCTTTATCGCCAAATGGATAATCCTCTTTGGCTTCCGGCTTGCTAAGTAAATAGTGTTTCGCTTGTTGTTTGTCCATCTGTGCGACTACTAGCCCGCTAGTTTAGTTTGCTACAGTCCAACCCGTATAGTTCCATAAATTGTTCGGCATGTTCTGGTGCCGTTTCAAGCAGTTCGACGCAACCCGTGTAATTCCCATGCATGACGTTGGTTTTCTTGTCATCAAAAGTCCAATCGATAATTTGTCCGCGTGAGAAACGAATAACTTCGCCTTTAAAGACTGACTCTATTAATTTTGGTTCGTCGCTAATGCGACCAGCAAAATCACCTTGATATTCTTCAAAGGGAAAGATCCAAAAGAACTCGGTGACATCACCTTCTTGTATGCCAATTTTCACGGAGTAACCTTGTGTTCCTTCTGGCTTCGATCGCGCAGTTTTTAAAAAGTAATCGAGCTGCTCTCGAGCTTTATTATATGCGGCCTGCATTGTAGGGTCATCAGAATGAATATAGTCGCTGTCGTCAGTTGATGAGCCTACCTCGGGCTGTAAGCTGAAATGAACGATCGTCAGTCCTGCCAATATGAATATCATTCCGAAAAAAAGTAATTTGTTTTGCATAACTAATATCTTATGAGTTTACGGTTTAATTGTCGGTCTCTAAGTACCATGTATTATTGTCATCGAGGCGAACCCTTCCCGCTGCTGGTTTAGAAAAGTGTGTGCCAATGACTAAAGTGTCTTCATCCGCTAGGGTTTGCAACGTACGTTTTCTCGTGGAAGACGCCGCTTCGATGTCCTCGTCGAACTGGCAGTGCCAATCGGGTCGAGCAATCTGGCAAGGATGGTGAATAAAGTCTCCGGTGATCAACGCCTTTTCGCCATTTGACTGGATTGAAACACTCACATGCCCGGGTGTGTGACCTGGCGTTGGAATAAGCTGAAGACCAGGGTCTATTGTGTGATTCATCTCCACCAGCGTCACTAGCCCCGCGTTGAAGATTGGTGTCACAGAATCTTCCATCACCGCCTGTTGGTCGGTGGATTTACTGCGAGACCAAAATTCGTACTCCTGTTTGCCGATTAAATATTCAGCGTTAGGAAAGGTAGGTACCCAATTTCCCTCTTCTAACAGGGTATTCCAGCCAACGTGATCGACATGCAGGTGCGTGCATACGACATGCGTCACGTTGTGTCGTTGCCAGCCAATATGGGCTAGCCGATCTAGGAAGTCAGTGTGTAATGCCTGTCCTGCCGTTAGTCTGCGTGGCTTATCATTACCAATACAGGTATCTACTAGCAGTTTAATATCTCCTGCTTCAATTAATAAGGCTTGAATAGCCATGAGAAGGTGACCTTGCTCACTGAGGTAATGGGGTTTAAGCCATGAAATCTTTGCAAGCTCGTCGGGCGTTGCTCCAGGTAGCAAAAAGGATTTGTTGTTGTAGGGGAGTTTGAAAACGGTTTCCACTACGCAGTGGATAGTGATTTCGCCTACTTGCCAAGTTTGCACACGTCCTCCAGTGGTTTTGCGCTAGATGCATGCTGATTGAGGTCGAGCATAATGCGTTAAATTTGCCTCGGGAGCAAATGGCAAGGGTGATGGCTATCTTTAACTTAGTCGGCTGTTACGAAATAAAATAAGCAGTCTTTTTTCGCGATCTCCGGGTTGGTGGTGACCATAAAAAATTTCAACTGTTGAGTAGGTCGAAGAATCCCGTTGTCCGTCTGAAAATAGTGCTGGGAGACTTCTTCCCCGTGGGAATTCGTCGCACGTAAAACGTCTTCCATTTGGGTGTTGAGAAAACCCAGGTCATTGGTTTCGTCTACAAAGCCAAAGTTAAGATGTTCGATACTAGGAGATAGGGTTAAATCAACGTCTTGCTGTGGTACTTCTTCGTAGATAATGGAGGCGTTTTCGGTAAGTTCTAAACGAATGGGGTTATGGAAAAGTTCTAGATCAAAATCCGTTTGGGGCGGTGTTAACACATCGTCGCGAATGACAAATTGCTCGATACCTTCCTGGGCGAGAAGGTGAGACTCCATATCCGCTGCGCCGCCGCACTCTATGGTGACGGTGGGAACAACATGTTCACTGATCTCCATTAGGGCACCCAGGTTTAAATCGGTGACAATCATGCGTTGTGTAAACAGTGAGACCAATGCATCGTGTCGAGGATCCATAAAAGTGGTAACACCAAAAGAGGGCCCTGAGCCTGATGTGTTATGAACATCGATGACTGCTTCGGGTTGCAGATACTCAATGGTTTCTAGGATGCCCTTTGCTAATTGATCTTGTGGGTTGTCTTCAAATGGCGCGCTAAAGCATCGGTTTAAATCTTTTTGTCCCGGTAACATGCGGTAGTGGAATGTGGGTGGTGATTTCGCGGCGGCTACACTGGCGATAATGCAGTGAATATCTACTGCGGGTTTGATACCCATTTTTAAAAGATGATAGAGCGCGATTAATCCTGACGGTTCGTTGCCGTGCAGTAGCGTTACAATAACGCGAGATCGAGCGCCATCTTGGCCTGGTAAGTATAGGTGCGTAGGGCCATTCAGATGGTGTAAAAAGTCCAGCGCTGATTCGCCTAGCTCTTGAGATGCGGGTGACGACCAGCATTGAAATGGATAAAAATTAGGAAAAATCTGGCTTTGCGGTTTCATAAGTTGCCTTTACGTAAATGCATTATTTCCATTGCGCAACGGGAATATTGGCAGCGCTGTTTTCGCGGTACTCTTGTATCATGGCAACCAGTGCGGCAGGTCGCGACAGTTGCTGTTCCAGCTGACGAAGTTTGTTAAGTTGCCACTGTGCGCCATTTTGTCGGGTTTGCAAACGCTCATCGATGATACCCAATAAACGATCAAAGTCCGCATGCAAAAAACCAATTGCAGTGAGGTGTTCGCTAAGTTTAGGTAGTAAATCCTTCAGAATTTCCGTTACAGGCCGGTAGGTTAACTTGTTTTGCTTAATGTCCGGCCAAATGAGTTCTGCGTTTAATCCATGTTCAGCCGCGCGATGAAAATTTTTAATACAATATTCGAAAGGTATTGCGGGTAATTTTTCGTTAATGCCGATCCGTTGCATTTCGGTAAGGCCAATTAATAGTGCGGCATTTGCCATCATGTCGACAATCGTTGGGCCTGCAGGCAGTGCGCGCATTTCGATTCGCAGGTGACCCTCATCGGCAGGATCAAATACCGGACGATTCCAAAGCCATACACTTCCTTGTTGAAGTCTCAATTCATGGAGTGATGGCACACCACCTTGGTTATAAATCTCGAGCGGATCTTCGGTGCTTATCAAGGGCAAGATAGGCTGATAAAGATAAATTGACTCCGCGAATAACTCGCTGGCGCCGTGCCGCAACCAGCTGTGCCCATAATTAACTCGAGCGGGTGTTGGGTGCGCTAGGTCAGGGCGGCGGCAATCAATCGACTGCTTAAACAAGGGGATGCGGGACTCGTGCCACAAGCGGTGCCCGAATAGAATCGGTGAGTTTGCGCCGAGCGCTAAGGCGAGTGGCGTTACAAGTTGCAGTGCGTTATAGGTATCGGCAAAGCGTTCTGGTGCCACACGCAAATGAATTTGAAACGACGTACAGGCTCCTTCGAGAGTAACGTCTTGCATTGAATGGTTAAGGTGTTCAGAGCCTTGGATATCAATGGTAAATGGGCCGCCGCGAATCTCCGACAGTTGCTTAGTTAACGCCTCGTAGCGTTTAGTTTTGGTCATTACATGGTAGCCCGTATCGGCTGCCTGGAGTGTCGGTAAAATCCCCACCGGGATTGCAGATCCTCCCCATTGCTGCGCACATTCATTGATACGTTTTAATACCGACAGCGCCTCAGCTTCGGTTTTTGCGAGGCAGTTGTCGTTAATTGCGTAGGGGCTGAAGTTGTATTCTAAATTGTACCGGTTGAGTTCGAGTGTTAACTGTGGGTCTTGTAGTTGGTTTTGAATGTCTTGATTGAGAAGCAGGGGGTGTCCATTGTTATCAATCAGATAGAGTTCCAGCTCGGCACCGAAGGTGGTGGGGCCTACGCCAAAATTTGGCTTGGCAAGTAGTCGTTCCAGTACATAGAGATTATCGCGGACCCGTTTTCCAAAGGCGCGATAGTCTTCGGCAGAAAACTCGGTTCGATCAACCTCTATGCCCATAAACACCTCTTTTGTGGAATACCATCGTTAGAGTATGCCGGAGGATCGTTCGGAAGGTGATGATGAGAATCAACTTGCCGTGGCTTTCTTCTCTCCGACGTCTAGCGCTTTGGGTAAGTCGACATCTGTGTTTGATGGCGCTTGCTGGGCCGTTTGGCGAACCCATTGCGCTAATGTTAAGTCGTCAAAAATTTGTTGGTAAGACTGCTCGATCTTTTGGGTTAACTGTAGAACATTGTGATCTTGTTTGAGTGAGGCGGGTAACGGGTTATCTGATTGACGCAGTGCTTTTAAAAGATCGCAAATCAAGATATGGTCGAGCGCTTTCGCCGGAAATAGTTTGTCGCCGCCATCACCGCCTTGAATCAAAAAACCATTGTCCACCAGCTTTTGGTAGATTCGATTGATCGCTTCGGGTCCTACCGATAGGTTCGATTCCATTTCACTGATTGATAACCCGCCGCCGTCGCCATCAAATTGTTTTGCAACCCGATACATCATCGATAAACCGGTGTGTTCGTCAATTTCTGCGCTAGGATTGTTTACCCTTGAGCGTGTAATTTGCATCGCGTGTTGTGCATAGAAAGCAACCGAGGCTCCAAACAATAAAATCAGCCAGCATAGGTAAAGCCACCATAAAGAAACGATACCAATAGCAAAGCCGGAGTAAATTGCAGCATAGCTACCTTGACTTGCTGAAACTGCAAAAAACTTCGCAAACGCAAAGCCTACAGTTTGCCACAGGATGCCGCCGGTGATTCCACCAATAAACGCATAGCGAATTTTGACTTTGGTATTGGGAATAAAAGTGTAGAGAAAAGTGAATAAGCCGATGATCATAAAGTATGGCGTCATGCGGCTGAATGTCGCGAAGAGCCAGCCAAGCGGGCCTATTTCTAGCAGGTATGTCATGATGGCCGAGTTCATTAGCGTGCCTGTTGCGCCAAGTGCCGAGAAAACTAATACCGGACCGATAATAATGACACTCAGGTAATTGCTAAAACGCTGGCCAATGGTTCGAGGTTGGCTTACTCGCCATATTTGATTGAAAGAGTTTTCAACTTTTTGTACTAGCGATATGACCGTGTAGATCAATAAACCAAGGCCAACAGACCCTAAAACACCCACCTTAAAGTTATCAACAAATCCAACAATGTTGGCCACTAATTCTGGGCCTTGTGAGCCGAGTGGTTCTGTTAAGGTATTGAGCAACGGTTCTAATTGATTGTGAACACCAAAACCCTTTAAAACTGAAAAGCTTAACGCCAAAAACGGGACGATGGATAAAATGGTGGTGTACACCAACCCCATCGCGTGTAACGTGATGTTGCCACTGAATAAATCGCGAATAGCGGCAAACAGTACGCGGCTTGTATGCCAAAGCGTACGGTGCGCTTTTAAGTCAACACTGGTTTCTACACTGAATAGCCATGTATCTGCTTTCGCGAGCAAACCATCAATCTTACGTGTTGCCATTGTCTATCCCTGGGCCTCTATACGTGTTAGCCGAAAGTATGCGCATCTTCGGGGAAAATACCTTCTTTCACATCGTTGGCATATTTAAGCAGTGCGCCGGGAATGTCTCCGGCCTCAATCAAAAAGTTTTTAGAAAATTTGGGCGGTTGGGGTGTTAAACCGAGAATGTCATTAATGACCAAGACTTGCGCGTCGGTTTCTCTGCCGGCTCCAATGCCGATGGTGCACATACCGACGGCGTCGGTGACGCGCTTCGCTAACGCCGAAGGTACACACTCCAAGACGACTAAATCGGCACCGGCTTCGTCGAGCAGTTTCGCGTCGTGTAAAATTTTATCGGCTTGCTCGTCGTTTTTACCTTGTACTCGAAAGCCGCCAAAAATATTAACAGACTGAGGTGTCAAACCGAGATGCGCGCACACCGGAATCCCGCGTTGGGTCAGCATGTAAACAGTTTCAGCTAGCCACTCACCACCTTCGAGTTTAACCATATTGGCACCGGCGCGCATAATGCGTGCTGCATTGGTCATGGCTTGCTCTGGTGTTGCATAGGTCATGAACGGTAAATCACCCATAATCAGCGATTTATCATTACCTCGGCGCACGGCTTCGACGTGGTAGATCATTTGCTCCATAGTCACGGGAATCGTCGATTCATACCCGAGCACAGTCATGCCGAGACTGTCGCCCACTAATAGCACCTCAATGCCGGTTTTTTGTGCCATCGCTGACATCGGGGCGTCGTAAAGCGCAACAGTGACAAACTTTTGCTTTTCGGCTTTCATTTTACGCAGGGTGTTAACAGTGATCGGCTTTTCTAAAGCAGATTCTTTAGTGAGGTTTGCGTAGGGCATGGTGTTTTACCTTAGTGTTGATTAATCAACGGCGGTCGATTCACGCATTAAAGTGCGGCAGGGTTGTAGTAATGACGGCCACTCTTAATGCTAAGCAGGTAGTCAACAAACTGTTTGTAGTGTTCATCATTGTTGACTAGGTCAATTTCCGCTGCATTGACAATTAATAATGGTGACTGGTGGTAGTAGTGAAAAAATTTAGTGTAGGCGTCGTTAAGAGCGCGCAAATAGGCGGTGTCGATATGTTTTTCTGCTTTGATACCGCGATGGTTAATACGCTCGATTAATACGTCTAACGGCGCTTGCAAATATACAACGATATCGGGGGTTGGCGTATCAATGGTGAGCTGATCATAGACTTGTTGGTAGAGTCGAAACTCGTCGTCGTCCAGTGTTACTTGAGCGAAGAGCTGGTCTTTTTCCATCAAAAAGTCGGCGATACGCACGGGTTCAAACATGTCACCTTGGCGTAGGGCTTGAATTTGTTTGGCGCGCTGAAACAAAAAGTGCAGCTGTGTGGGTAGCGCATTGACGCGTTGGTTTTGATAAAAGCGTTCAAGAAATGGGTTGTCTTCGGCTTGCTCAAGTAGTGTGTCGTAGCCAAAGGTTTGGGCGAGATTTTTTGCGAGCGTGGTTTTGCCGACGCCAATAGGGCCTTCTACCGCGATAAAGCGGGGAACCTGACTTGGATCGTAATCCACTTGCACGTTAAGGGCGCCGTTCACACCTTACTCCTTACTTCATCGGCTCGGATAATACCAAGTTTGGGGGAGTCGCCTCTGGGGCGAGTCGTTGCAAACCTGACATTGAGCTTTGCGATATTAATGTCGATAGCTGAGTCCCATCGGGAAACACCATGTCGGGATCAATATCCGCCAGGGGATAGAGTACAAAATTGCGCTCCGTTAGGCGAGGATGAGGTATCTGTAAATTATCGCTGTCTAATGTTTGATCACCAAATAGCAAAATGTCTAAATCTAGGGTCCGAGCCGCCCAGCGAATGCGTCGTTCTCGGCCGTGGTTCGCTTCTATCGCTTGCGTGTGTTCAAGCAGTTGATGTGGTGACAGTTGTGTGTCTAGTTGTAACGCGCCGTTGATGTAGTCTGGCTGTTCACCAGGACCAATAGCCTTGGAGCGGTACCAGGCCGATAGCGCAGTAACTCGGCTATTGGGTAGGCATTTCAGCTGCTCCACAGCCGAACTGACCTGAGATAGTGGGTCAGATAGGTTGCTGCCCAGCGCAATGTACGCTTGCACGGTGGTGTTTGGTGAGGGTGTTTTCATGTGCTAGTGGCTTGTGGGTGGGCTTTTCTTTTTTGGGCGGCGGCGTGATCGATTCTTCGCCCCTCCCTTTGACCCGCTGAGTTTGCTTACCATTTCCTTGCGCTCGGCTTCTTCAGCGGATTGGAATGTTGTCCACCACACGCCTAGGCCGTCTAAGGACTCGCCAGACTCTTCCCTCAATAGCAGAAAGTCATAGGCCGCGCGGAATTTGGGGTGTTCAATTGCCCGAAACGCCTGAAGGCCGTTGCGGCGTCGGAGCCGGAATTGCAGCTCCCAAATGTCGCGGATCGTCATCGTGAATCGTTTGGGAATCGCAACCCGCTGACATTGCCGCGAAAGTACCCATTGTGCGGCCTGGTGAATCGCGGGAATGGGGCTTAAGCCATCGTCTATTAATTGTTGCGTTTGGCGCTGAACCACCGGCCACAGTATGACGGCAAAGATAAACGCTGGGGTCACCCGTTGATCATTGCGGATTCGTCGGTCGGTATTGGCTGCTGCCAGTGTAATGAGTTTGTCGGCTTGGCCGGGGGCATCGGTATCCAGCACTTCTTGGGTTGCTGGGAATAGCTGTTCGAACAAATGCCGGTGACGAAGCTCTTGGTAACAAGCTTCGGCGTAGCCGCCCATTAAGAGCTTGAGAGATTCATCAAATAGCCGTGCTGGCGGAATGTCTGCCAGTAGATGGGCCAATTCGGTTATGGGCGCGGCGGTCTTGGTTTCGATGTCGAAGTCCAGTTTTGCTGCTAGACGGGCCGCTCTCAGCATGCGTACAGGGTCTTCTTGATAGCGTGTCGCTGGGTCCCCGATCATACGCACGAGGTGAGCATCGACATCTGCAAGCCCGTCTGTAAAATCTGTGACTTCCTCTCGGTTAGGTGAGTAGTACAACGCATTCATAGTGAAATCACGGCGCAAGGCGTCGGATTTTAGGTCACCATAGACATTATCTCTGACTAAGCGGCCCTGCTGGTTGGTGGCTGCATGGCGACTGTCGGTGGCGTTATGTGAGCCACGGAAGGTGGTTACCTCGAGCACTTCGCGCCCCATCCGCACGTGGACAATCCGAAAGCGTTTGCCAACGATGCGTGCATTGCGGAAGACTTTTTTTGTCTGTTCTGGCGTCGCATCCGTAGCGATATCAAAATCCTTTGGATGACCATCAAGTAGTAAGTCTCTGACACCCCCACCGACGATATAGGCCTCGTAACCAGCCTTCTCCAGCTCACTAATCACGCGCAAGGCGCCTCGGCTAATGTCATCGAGATGCATATGGTGTGTCGCAGCGGTGGCGGTATCGGATCGATTGCCTCTTGACGCTATACGACGTATGAATGATTTCAACATAGGAGGGAAACAGGTGGTTGTCTGCAAGCTAGCGGGTTATGTAAGGATCAAAAAATTAGCTGGCGATTCTATCACGGCCAGGGTGCATAGCGGCAATTATTGCCCAATTGGGGCTACGGTGGGGGAAATGCATTCTCTAGAAAGCAAAACGGGAAAGCCTAAGCTTTCCCGTCAATCGTAACTTCACATCTAACTGTTGTTTTTATCAAACTTCCTTGCTGCGAATTTGCTACCTGGCAAACCCTCTCCAATCAATAAGTCAGTACTTGTCTATTATTCTTATTTTTTGTTGTTCTTATTATTATCTGTTTTTGCTTTGTAGTTATTATTTGTTGTTCTTATTATGTAGCTGGTTAAAGCATTCCTTGTGCCAACAATTAAAAACTCAATAAAAACAATGGGTTATAAAAATGCGGCGGGTGTTCTCAGGGCTGGTGAAGTGGGGGTGCGTTACCGTATTTCTCGGCTTTTGTTACCTTTGGTGATGAGAGGTAACGCCTTAATGAAAAAACTGCTTAGTGGAGGGGAACTTTTCTAACTTCCGGTTTTAACAGTCTTTTTGCGCGGGATACCGAGGCGTTGGCGTCTTTCCCATAGGCACTTACGGCTGACGCCCAACTTACGGGCCAATTCCGTCTCGCTCATCGTGTCTTGGTGTTCTAGCACGAATCGCTGGAAGTAGTCCTCAAGGGAGAGGTCTTCATTAGGGTCCATATGCTGCTTGCGAGGTGGCGCTTTGGGCATAGGGCTGATCTGTTGAAAGGGGTTGTCAGACTCTTGCATGTCGACCACGGGTACGAGGTCGAGGTCAATCGATAGGAGGTCGTGGCTGATTTCTCTATCACTTTCTGACAGGATAACCGCCCGTTGTACAGCGTTTTCTAGCTCCCGAACATTGCCCGGCCATGTATACGTCGTGATGGCTTGGACCGCCTCTGGGGAAAAGCTGAGACCGGGCTTATCAAACTTTTCACAGTATCTAGCTAACATCGCTTCGGCTAAGGCAATGATATCTTTACCGCGCTCGCGCAAAGGCGGTAGTACTAGCTGAACAACGTTGATACGGTAAAAAAGGTCTTCGCGGAAACGGCCTTCCTGCGCCAATTGGCCTAAATTACGGTGAGTTGCAGCCACGAGTCGAACGTCCACTTTGCGGCTCTCAATTGAACCAATGGGTCGGACTTCACCTTCTTGCAGGACTCTTAGCAAGCGAGCTTGTGCCTCTAACGGCAGCTCACCTATTTCATCAAGGAACAGGGTGCCTCCATCGGCGGCAGCCACCAGCCCTTCGCGAGTTGCTTGCGCGCCGGTAAAGGCGCCTTTTTCGTGGCCGAATAGCTCCGATTCAATCAGCGTATCTGGAATAGCGGCGCAGTTAACAGAAATCAGGGGCTGCTGGTGACGCGGGCTTTCTGCGTGGATGGCTTTAGCGACTAACTCTTTCCCTGTGCCTGTCTCTCCATGCACCAGCACGGTGGCACTGGTGGGCGCAACCTTGTGAATTCGATTATAGATTTCTTTCATCACGTTGCTTGAGCCAATCATGCCGTTAACAGCTGCGCTAGACGTTTTGGATTTGCTCGGTGCTGCTTTTTTGCTCGCCTCGGATTTCCCTAAAGCTTGTTTTACTGCAGCGATCATCTTGTCGTGATCAAAAGGTTTAGCAATGTAGTCCACGGCACCCATACGCATAGAATCAACGGCCGAACGTAAGCTGGCGTAGCTCGTCATGATTAATACAGGGACATCGTCTGCTAGTTGAATTAGGTCGGTGCCGGGTGCTCCGGGTAAGCGGAGATCGCTGATAATGAGGTCGAAGTGCGACAGAACAAACTTGGTGGTGGCCTCTTTGACTGATGCAGCGATAGCGACATCGTATTTATGGCGTTCCAATAGTTTGCGTAGTGCAGTGCGAATAATGGCTTCGTCTTCGACGACCAATATTTTGCTCATAATCTAGCCAGGGTGAGTTCTTGTATTTACGTCTGCCGGTTTCTTCCGGTAACAATTTTTATGATGTTGGTAACACTTTGACCTATCGTAGGCGATTTTGATCCCAAAGCAAACAGTCTCGTGCCTTTGAAGGTAACAAACTTAGTGGTATTTGATCTAGGCGGGGAATTGCAGAGTGAAGCGAGCGCCGCGGCCAGTCGCTTCGTTAACCGGGCTCTGGATCTCTATCTGGCCCTCGTGGTCGGTGACAATACTGTATACCATCGAGAGGCCCAGGCCAGTGCCTTCACCTGGCTCTTTGGTGGTGTAGAAGGGCTCGAGGATTTGCCCGAGTTTATTGGCAGGAATGCCATGGCCTTCGTCTTCAATTGAAACCGTCACCATGCCATTGATAATGGCCCCAGTTACCGGAATGCGGCCTCCAGCTGGGCTTGCGTCTCTTGCATTACTGAGGAGATTGACGAAGACCTGGATTAGTCTCTGAGCATCGCCACGAATGACGAGAGACTCGTTTAGCTGGTTGTCGTAGTGGACTTCGGTTTTGTCCTTCTGGAGTGACAATAAGTGGATGGCTTCATCCGCGCAGTCACTTAGATGCACTAGTTCGTAGGTTTCAGCATGATTGCTACCGGCATGGGAGAAGCTGACAAGCGATTGGACTATTCGCGTAATACGATCGGTTTGTTCCAGGATTTGTTCCGCGCTTTCTAATAGCTCTTTGTCCTTAGTTTCGTATTGAATGTTTTGTGCAAGGCAGGCAATTCCGGTAACGGGATTACCAATTTCATGTGCAACCCCTGCTGCAAGCCGTCCTACTGATGCTAGGCGCTCCGAGTGGATCAGCTCATTTTCCAAACGTTGCAGCTCCGTAACGTCTTCAATCAATATCACCTGACAGTCTGCGCTGCTCGGTACCGGACCCTCAATTAATGCCTTGTGTAAGCTATACCAGCAGGTGTGATTGTCGATCTCTGTCGCTTGACGGTGAGTGTGGGTGTGCTGATCAGCGGAGAAGTCTGCAATAAGAGTATGCCAAGGTTCGATTAAGTTGCTGAGATGGGAGCCAGTCACGTCGTCGCTATCGATTCCGGTCAACTCAGCCATAGCATTGTTCCAAGTTAGCACCTCTAAATCGGGGCCCAAAGAACAAATGGCCATTGGAAGTTCTTGTAGCGTTTTTCGATAATATAAACGCAAGTTGTTGAGTTCCGCAGCGACCCCGGATAGCTCGCGGTTATCCCTTTCGAAGCGTCGTTCTATTAAGTTGATGTCGGCGCTTCCTGAGTGAGTGGGAATCTTGTAGGGAATATGCTCGTCGAGAATTTCCCCCGCTACCGAAATGCCAAATAATCCAGATAAGTTAGCTTCTAATCGGTTTCTCAGTCGGCGTAACGCATAGGGACGCCGTTCACTGCGATTTAGCTCAAGCTCTCGAAGCGCGCGGTCGACCTCCTGTTCTGCAATGTCGGCACCTAAGCGATCCGCAAGGCGGCTTTTAAATTCTCCAGCGCTAGAGATATCTAAAGTATTTCGGACTGGATGACTTATTTCATCAGCGCTGCACAACTCCGCGCTGTAGTGCTCTGCGTCTGAGGTTTTTGTGAACAGTGATACACCAACAAAAACTAAAATATTGAGGCTCAGTGACCACAAGGTAATGGCATTCCACTGATTAAATCCGAGTAAAATGGATTGATTGTTATTGGGCAACTCAATAGCATTAATGCCAACAATGGTCGGTAAAAATAATCCGAACCCCCACACCAAGGTGCCAACACTCAAGCCTGCGAGAAACCCTTTGCTGTTCGCGCGTGGCCAATAAGCAATGGCAATAATGCCGGGTAAGAATTGCAGAGCTTGAATAAATCCGAGTAATGCTAAATCGGTTAAGTTGTAACGGCTATGTACGAGCTGGTAGAACAAGAAACCGGCAATGAAAACACCGAATATCAAACCGCGTCGTAACCACAGCAATAAATGAAAGATATTCCAGCGCGCGTTAAGCTTCAATATTGGCAAAAGCCATTGATTGAGTAGCATTGTGGTGAGTGCTAATGATATTGCGACGAGTGCACCTGTCGATGCCGATAGCCCACCTAAAAACGCGAGCATCGTTAACGCGGGGGAACCACTTTCTAGTGGCACGCCTAAGGTAAAATATTCGGGCGACATTGTGAGTTGTAACTCTTTGCCAGCCCATAAAATGGGAAAAATTGGCAACGCCATGAACAGAAGAAATAATGGGAAAGCCCAACCCACCGTACGGATAGCGTTGCGTACAGGATTTTCAACCACACTCATGTGAAAAATATGTGGCATCGCCACGGCTGTGGCTAAAAAAATAATCAACAATGTATGCGAAGCGGAGTCTTGAACCGGCGCATACAATCTGTCGAGGTGAACGCTATTGTTTTGTAACCAGTTATCGAGACCGCTCATACCACCAAAAACATGGTGAACGGCAAACAGTCCAACTGCGCACAAGGCACAGACTTTTAACAAAGACTCAAATGCCATTGCGGTAATAAGGCCGCGATGTTTGTCGCGGCTCGAACCGAACAGCACGGTAAATATGGCCAGAATAACGCAATAAATTAATGCCAACACTTCTCGGCTACTGAAGCCCGTATCGGTTAAAGGCAAATCCTCATTACGCGCGGCGGTTAAAATTGTCAGTGTGTCAGAGACGGCTTGAAGTTGTAGAGCAAGTAGGGGAATCACTGCGAGGCACATACACAACGTTGCGAGCACACCAACGGAATGATTGTGGTAGCGAAATACCAAGAGGTCTGCTAACGAACGAACTTGGTAGCGCCGGGCAATTTCTGTAAGTGGCGCGAGCGCGACAGGTGCGAAAATAAAAATTGCGCCAACACCCAGATAGTAAGCCAGTGCGCCATAGCCAAATTGATCGGCCAAATCGACGATGCCATAAAACTCCCAGGCGCTAGCGACAATACCTAACGATAAAATATAGGTCAGGGGGTGGCGGACGACGGAATCGGGGATCCAACCGCGTTCGGTAATAAATGCAATGCCAAACAAAACGAGCATGTAGCAAACGCAATAAAACGCAACGAGAGGTAAATCAAAAACCATAGCTAGATGCTGTCTTTTTTACGCCGGCTGTGAATGAAGTATGCCGCGATTATGACTATCAACCAGATAACGTAGGGCCGGTACCATGCACCATTCGGATTCACGATCCAGGTGAACAGCGCCGGTGAAAAAATATAAACCCCCAAAATGATCAAAACCAGAGGACGTGTTTTCATTATTGTTAATCGTCGTTATGGGTCACTGACTAGGATACTACCTGTTGCGAGCTGGCCGTGGCAAATCGCTTACCGGTCTTGGTTTGAATCCGGGGGTTGATAACCCATGATTTTGGGAACCTGGTTTATATCCCAGTTGTGAATTGCCCAGCTCAACAATTCGCTTGGCTCAGCTCCTCGCAGCGTTGTAGGAGGCATCTGCCTGAGAAAGGAGAGTGCTTGCCACAAATTTTCTGATGGTTGGGCATCGTTGAGTGGTGACGCGTGATGTTGCTTACTCAGTTTTTGCCCCAGTGCATTTAAAGCGACTGGGCAATGCCCGAACCGTGGAGCCGTTGCTCCCAACAATTGGAACAGCAGCTTTTGCGGTCCTGTAGACTCGAGTAGGTCAGAGCCCCGAATAACGTGGGTAATACCTTGATAGATATCGTCCACTACAACAGCGAGTTGATAAGCGTATAAGCCGTCCTTGCGTTTGATAATAAAATCGCCCATTTCGGCAGCAACATCCTGCTGTTGGGGGCCAAAAACCAGGTCGTCATATATTTGTATGTGAGAGGCTTGAACGCTTGCTGGAAAGTCGTGGCTCAATAGTCGCCAGGCAACTGGCTCATCCTGTCGAATAGGTGTATCGGGGGTGCGACACGTGCCTGGGTAAATGCCGCCAAGTGCGGCAATGGCTTTTCGGGTGCAGCGACATGGGAATGTAACACCCATGTCGGATAACAGTGTTAAGGCTTCCCGATAGGCATCCTGGCGTTGGCTTTGCCAGAGGATTTCACCGTCCCAGTGAAGCTTGTGCGTTTCAAGACTTTTGACAATAGCGTCTGCTGACCCAGCAACCTCTCTAGGGGGGTCGAGATCTTCCACTCTTAAGAGCCATTGGCCCTGGTGGTGTCGCGCATCAAGATAACTGGCTAAGGCAGAGACGAGCGAACCGAAATGCAATGGTCCCGAAGGTGAGGGGGCAAATCGCCCAACATACGGAGTAATGTTCGCAATGGAGACGGCTGGGGAGGTCACAGCTAGGCGCACTCCGGCGAGTGGGCCCAGCTGTGTTTAGCAGCGCAAGACAGCAAGATAATTAACCGCTGATTTGCTTCTCTTTGATTTCGTCTAAGGTTTTGCAGTCCACGCACAGCGTCGCTGTAGGACGTGCTTCGAGACGACGAATACCTATCTCGACGCCGCAGGTATCGCAAAAACCATAGTCATCGTTATCAATGAGCTCCAGAGTGGAGTCAATTTTTTTGATCAGCTTGCGCTCACGATCGCGAGTGCGAAGCTCTAAGCTGAAGGCTTCTTCTTGGCTTGCACGATCGGCGGGGTCTGGTGGATTGGATGCTTCATCCTTCATGTGGCTCATGGTTCGATCCACTTCTTCCATCAATTCCCTTTTCCATGCCAGTAAGAGCGCACGGAAATGATCACGCTGAGCTTCGTTCATGTACTCTTCACCCTTTTTCTCTTTATAGGGTGAAAAACCGTGCATGCTGAAGCTTTCAATCTTAGCTGAAGTTTTAGGCATCGTTATGGCCTCTTTTCAACACAACATATCCATCGTAAAGGGCTACCTTTTGTCCCGCAGAGCGGTACTGGGGGGGGCCCCGTTTTTTGAACCGTGCAACCTACCAGAACTCAACAAGCTGCGCCAGCAATTTTTGATAGTAGGGGCCCTTCAGGGCCGGCTCTTAGGTATACGGCGTCATTTAAAGATCCATAGTATGATGTTTCCTTGTTCAGCAAAATTAACCTACAAGTTTAGCCAGATGTTATGAAGTTTAATCCTCCGCTTATTAAGGGGCGATTTGTGCGCCGCTATAAACGCTTTTTCGCCGATGTGGAGTTGGAATCCGGAGAAACGGTGACAGCTCACTGCCCAAATACGGGATCAATGAAAAACTGTTTAGTAGAAGGTTCTCCCTGTTGGATATCCAAGTCCGATAACCCTAAGCGCAAACTTGCTTACACTTGGGAGATAGCCACCGTTCCGGGTAGAAAAAAAGCGGGAGTAAATACCGGTAGGGCCAACGCATTGGTGGAAGAGGCCATTAAAAATGGGGTCATTGAAGAGCTTCAAGGCTATAGCGAAATCCGGAGAGAGGTGCCTTATGGTGCAGAACGCAGTCGAATTGATTTTTTTTTGGCGGGGCACGCTAAGCAAAAAGACTGCTATGTCGAAGTGAAAAACGTTACCTTGGCACTCAGTAAGGGTGTCGGTGCTTTTCCGGACTCAATAAGTGAACGTGGTCAAAAGCACCTACGCGAATTAATGTCGCAAGTGGACAAGGGATATCGCGCGGTGCTGCTTTTTTGTGTCCAGCATACGGGCATTGAGCATGTCGTGCCGGCAGATGACATTGATGTTCGTTATGGAGAGTTGTTGAGAGAAGCCCTTTATCTAGGCGTGGAGGTGCTGGCGTATCGAGCGGCATTAACCGCTCGCGAAATAGCTATTAAAGAACGAATCGCTTTTAGTGCGCCTGAACTCTATGAATGAGCTACCAAGTGATTCTAGAGTTGCGCTAAAACAGAACTGGCAACACTGATTTTTCCATTAATAATTTCGACAGGAACAGACTCCAAGCTACGTCCGGGGCAAGGACCTGCGACACAGAGACCCGAATCAATTGTAAACAACGCGCCGTGACTTGTGCACTGAATCAACTCATTGTCCTTGTCGAGGAAGCGATCTGGTGTCCAGTTTAATGGCAGTTGCACATGCGGGCAGCGGTTAACGTAAACGTAAACTTGCTGTCGTTTTTTGACGGCGAAAAGTTCTTTACCCTCTATGCTAATACTTTTGCTGCCTGGATCGGCTATTTCATGAAGATAGCATAACGTTTTTAATCCAAAGTCACTCATTGGTTTGACTCGCTCGAATTGGATGGGGGTACGTTAGCCTATAAGTCTTCGGTGTACAAACAGAGGGCGGTCCTGTCTGGTGGTCAACGGTCGTGACTTTAATCGTGGCTTTATTGGAGCGAGCGAACTTGGCGATTGAGTTGATTAATTTTTTCAGCCATCTCTTCCACAAGATTAACAGCGACTTTAGGGTGGTGGGCAACGAGGTCCAGGAATTCGTCTTTTCTCACGGCAAGCACACTGCAAGCGCTGGTGGCAATTACTGACGCATTGCGACGTTGTCCGGTAAAAACGGCCATCGCGCCAAAAATTTCTTCAGCTTTAATCTCACCGACTTTAATCTCATCGTGGATTGCGTCAGCGCTACCTTCGAGTAGTGTGTATACGCATTCAGCTTCTTCTCCCTGCGCGATGATCGTATCGCCTTCCTCAAAGTGTAAAAAACCGGTAGCTGGCTGATAAAGCCCAGGGGTTTCCACCGCTAATGCTTGGCGGTAGTAACTTGCTTGGCTTATCAGCAGTAATGTCCAGTGTTTTTGTAAAGTCTCCGAGCTGTTAACGTGAGCCATTAACTGATCGCGAGTATAGGGAATTAATTCGACAGGTGAGTCGGCGCTATAGGGACCTTCTTCTAGTTTGAGAGACTTTGCGAAACCTAATAGGTCACCAGGTTGCGCGCGAAATACAACCTTGCCGCCAAACTCGTAGTCTAAGAGACCTTCTTTGAGGACAAAAATTCTGGTATTCGGTTGGCCGTCAAAAAGATCCTGAACACTGCTCATTGCAATAGGGTCTCCGTCACTCGGAAGACCTTCCAGAATGTGTTTGGTGAGGCTGCAAATGCGTTTGGCGAGCTCATCGAGCTCGGGAAGATGTTTTTCGGGTAACTGCATATCGACTATAAACTCTTAGGACAGGCGATATTCTATGAAGAAAAATACCCTAACCCAACGTCGTAACGATAGCTGGTTGTGACCGATGGACTTATGGTATTGAGGTGGAAAATCAGGAAAAATCTGAGAACATGGTCACAACATTGGGGGGCTGAGTGAATTCATGACAGCCCCAGATTGATATGTGATTACAGTTTGTTTAGCTTACAGAAAAGTCTTCTGCTTCAGCTTCTTCGACTAAGCGTTCTTTTAAATCAGGTTCGAGCGCTTTCCAGTGAATATCCAAGAGAGCGCCCTCTAAGGCGTAGAGCATTACTTTGGATACATTGATGCCGCGGGCTTTAATCCGCCGATACGCCTGGACCGACCCCATGCTTTTTAAATCGTCATAGGTGCTGACGCCAATAGCGCGTAGGATATTGACCGAGGCAGCGCCTAGGTTTTTGAGTTCTATTAGTTCTTTTGCGTGCTCAACCAAAACTACGAGGGCCCCCACAAAATTAAGTGCTTTAAAATTATTAGTATCTGCGTTCACCTGATTGAAAAATTAGAGGTGATAGCATATTAGTAAGCACGATATATATAATACTTCACGGCTTTATATAGCTGAGGGTTATAATACAGGTTTGGTTTCACTCTGCAATTTGTTTTCAGCACTTTTTGAACCTGTATTTCGCATTTTGGATATGAATAATTGCGGGTCGTAATTGAGGGATCAAAAATTCGACTCGACGTTTTAACGCGCAACAAATTAAGCGACACAAATGATGATCAAAATGACAAGGCAAATTCTCTTCGGTTTTGATCACTCGCATTTGTGTGTCGTACCCGGATCGTCGGCTTGGTTGCATAAAGACGTCATCGCTCCATTGAGTGCGTTGTGCGCAAAAGCGAGTGAAGCAGGTTTCGACCTGGTGGTTGCCAGCGGATTTCGAAGCGTTGAAAAACAAACAGACATTTGGAATGGGAAAGTAAGAGGAGAGCGGCCAGTTCTCAACAGTGATGGTCAGCCAATCGACACACGAAAACTAACAGACTGGGAATTATTGCAAGCGATTTTGCGCTGGTCCGCGTTACCTGGGGCTTCTCGGCACCACTGGGGAACGGATTTTGATATCTACGATAAACGTTGTTTGCCTGCAGGCTACCGGCTTCAGCTCACCGTAGAGGAATGCGAGCCGGGAGGTGTCTTTGCAGCTTTTTACGAGTGGTTTAGTCCGTTAATTGATAGTGATCAGGCAAATGGTTTTTTTCGCCCTTATGCGATTGATTACGGTGGTGTAAGTCGTGAACCTTGGCATTTAAGTTATCGCCCGTTGGCAGATGAATTTTGTGCGGCACTCTCAATCGATGCACTAGCTGAAATAGTTGAGCAGAGTGAAATGTTGTATAAGGATCTCGTACTAAAAAAACTCCCCGAGATTTATCAGTGTTACGTATTAAATCGGCCTTCGTGAATGACATAAAAAACCTAAAAAGAGTTCTCCAGTTAAAATGTTAGTGATATTTGATTGCGATGGTGTGTTGGTTGATAGCGAACAGATTGCCAATGAAACTATGCAGACGCACTTGGCAAAATATGGATTACTTTTATCGATTCGAGATATTAATAATGCTTTTCGCGGTCTCTCGTTGGAATCGGTAATCGATAAAATAATCCACGAATTTGGAGTTTCGATACCCGAAAACTTCCTCAATCAATTACAAAAAAATACCTTTGATTCTTTCCGCGAACGGTTACAGCCAATAGACGGTGTCGAGGCTGTGTTGCAACGCTTGGTTCAGCAGAAGGTGCCGATCTGCGTCGCGTCCAGCGGTAGTCATGATAAGTTGAGTTTGACCTTGGGTATCACAGGGCTTGATAGGTATTTTGATGGCTTCATCTATAGTGCCGCTGATGTTCATCGAGGGAAGCCCGCTCCGGACTTATTTTTGTATGCGGCACGGCAAATGGGGGTGACCCCAAGTGACGCTGTGGTTATTGAGGATTCTGTCGCGGGTATCAATGCGGCAAAATCCGCTGGTATGCAAGTGTTTGCTTACTGTGAGCCGTCTTTGTCGCCGGGAGATATCGAGGCGCGCCTTGGTGCTGGGGCGCAGTGCTTTTTCTCCATGGCCAATTTGCCCCACTACCTAGACGAAGTCTTGGTCTAACAATGCCGGCCTCCCCAGAAGGCGAGGCAAGGGCCTGACTTATGCGCTAGCCTCCAACTCAATCCTGCAATTACCAGCTTATACAAAATTTACTAACACTATGCCTTGGAAATTGTCTTATAATAAGCATTGCTTATTATAAGACAGTGATGCATATTTCAGTTTGGCATCACCTGTTAGCCCTCTAGCAATTGAATTGGAAATGACAATATGAGTGTTTTCGAAGAACCCGGACTCGGGTTTTTAATTACCGACATTGCGCGCTTACTCCGTAAGGTGTTTCAGCGCAGCATGGTTGGTAGTGAGCTGACGTTGGCGCAGTCTCGCGCGTTGGTGTATGTCGCACGAAACCCAGGGATTCGTCAGGTTGAGCTCGCTGATCGTTTAGAGGTTCAGCCAATCACCCTTGCACGACTGATTGATCAACTACAAAAGTTAGAGTTGGTTGAGCGCCGTCCAGATCCCAATGATCGCCGGGCTCATAAGCTATATCCCCTCGAAAAAGCCACTTATCACCTGCAAAAAATAGAAGAGGTCATTATCGAGGTCCGGAAAGAGGCCTTTGCTGGGCTTTCCGAGGAAGAAAAACAAATTATGCTCAAAGCCGTTAATCAAATAAAAGATAACTTATCAAAAAGCGTTTAGCGAATGAGTGATACTGCGATGTCTGTTAAAACTGTCACCCAAAATCAACTAAAGCGCTTTGTGTTTATGGTCGTTGTGCCTTTGGGTGTGCTCGTCATGTGCCTTATGATCTACCTTAACGGAGGGCGTTATGTTGAAACGGACAATGCCTACATTAAGGCTGATATTGTGCCTATTAGTGCTCGAGTGGCGGGTACGATTGATTACGTGAATGTCATAGAAAACCAAACCGTCGCCCGGGGAGACTTGCTTTTTCGAATTGATAATACGCCTTTTCGTGTTCAAGTTGACAAAGCGCAGGCGCGTCTAGGTGAAGTTGAAGCGACATTGAATGCGCTGCGCAGTAAGTATCTTGAACAGCAAGTGAAGCTCGATGTTGAGAAAGAAAATTTAGCGTTCAACGAGCGCGAATTAAATAGACAGCGAGATTTAAAAGGCAAAAATTTTGTCTCAGAATCAGTGATGGATGATTTAGAGCATGCGGTAAAAACATCGAAACAAAACTTGGCGATTATGCGTCACGATATAGATCAAATCGAAGCGGAGCTTGGTGGTAAGACCCGCGGCTCTTTAACGGATCATCCCTCCTATCAACTCGCTTTGGCTGACTTGCGCCATGCGGAATATGAATTAGCCCACACCGAAGTGCGTGCCCCCTTGGCGGGTGTGGTCAGTAACATTCCAAAGCTGGGGCAATTTGTGCGTGAGGGTATTAATGCGGCCGCGCTGGTGGCGCATGCCAATATATGGATCGAGGCTAACTTCCCTGAAACCGATTTGACGCATGTTCAAGTTGGCCAAGCGGTGACGTTTACTGTGGACAGCTACCCAGATATCACCTGGAAAGGTGAGGTAGAAAGTATTAGTCCAGCTACTGGCGCTGAGTTCGCTATTTTACCGCCGCAAAACGCCACGGGTAATTGGGTGAAGATAGCGCAGCGCGTGCCTGTAAGAGTAAGAATACATTTCACCCAAGATTCACCACCGCTGAGAGTTGGCTTGAGTGCTGTTGTCGATATTGATACAGGGCACGTGCGTAAATTGCTCGGCGTTTCCTTGTAAGTTTTATCCCAGTTGAAGCGTAACGATGGACGCACCTGAAGCTACAGCATTATCCGGTCGCCAGCGTGGGCTTATCACGTTGTCGGTCATGTTGGCGACCATCATGCAGGCGATCGATACAACTATCGCTAATGTGGCGCTACCGCATATGCAGGGCTCAATGGGGGTGTTTCAAGATCAAATTGCCTGGGTGCTAACGTCCTATGTATTGGCTGCGGCAATTTTTATTCCGCTGACAGGGTTTCTCGCCGCACGCTTGGGGCGTCGGCGTTTGTTTTTAATTTGTGTAGTCGGTTTTACGCTCGCCTCGATGCTTTGTGGCGCAGCGCAAGATATCTATCAAATCGTTCTGTTCCGTTTCGTGCAAGGTGTTTTTGGTGCGCCATTAGTGCCGCTGTCCCAGGCCGTTATGCTAGATACCTATCCACGAGAAAAACATGGCTCCGCCATGGCGATGTGGGGTATGGGCGTTATGCTAGGGCCGGTCATCGGCCCAACACTCGGAGGCTGGTTAACGGAATACTATTCTTGGCGATGGGTGTTTTATATTAATTTACCGATCGGCATATTTACCGTCATCGGCTTGATGAGTTTTTTACCTGAGACCGCAGTAGATAAACACCGGCGATTCGATTACTTAGGCTTTTTCTTATTAGCCATTAGCGTTGGTGCCATGCAGATGATGCTGGACCGAGGAGAATCCTTGGATTGGTTTAATAGTCTTGAGGTTGTCATTGAGGCGATCATTGCGGCTGTCTTTTTTTATCTTTTTGTTGTTCACATCTATACCAACGAGCGGCCATTTATCGATCCAAGTATCTTTAAAGACAGAAATTTCGTTGTCGGAATGTCATTTATGTTTTTGATCGGGATTATTTTGCTCGCTGTGCTGGCACTACTGCCGCCGTTAATGCAGGGGTTGCTGGGTTATCCTGTGTTAACAGTGGGGAATCTGCTAGCCCCTCGGGGTGCAGGTACGATGATCAGTATGTTAATTGCTGGGCGTTTAGTGACAAAGATGGATCCGCGGATCATGGTTTGTGCGGGTTTGTTGTTGGTGGCGCACTCGCTTTGGGAAATGACGCAATTTAGTGATCAGGTAAGTGGAAAATTTATTCTCGTATCCGGTTTTGTGCAGGGGATTGGGCTGGGGTTGATATTTGTGCCGCTCTCGACATTGACCTTTGCAACGCTCGGCGCACAATGGCGAATTGAAGCTACACCGTTGTATAACTTGGTGCGTAATTTAGGTAGCAGCGTGGGCGTGTCGATGGCTGTAACCTTGCTGGCGCAAAACACACAGGCTAATCACGGAGCCTTTGTAGAGTACCTCTCGACCAATAGAATTGGTTTGCAGCAGGCAATCGACCTTGGTCGAATAGACATCGAGAGTGTTCGTGGGTTATCTCTGATTAATCTTGAGGTGTATCGTCAATCACAGTTTCTTGCTTACCTTCAGGATTTTCGTTTAATGATGTGGATGACGCTGGCAGCGATCCCTTTGTTACTAGTGTTACGAGTCCCTGAGGAAGCTGTGCCTTAGTTTGTGTGGAGCGAAAACTTAGACAGATCCGGTGCCATTGATTGTCAGTTGCCTAACCCTTGTGGCACTCTATGCCTTTAGTTTCGCCGGCACCAAGGTAAAAAACGATGACTGAAACCACAACGACATTGTCAGCAGAAGAAGTTTGGCTCGCTATTCAGAGCGAGGCGGAGCAGGTCGTCGAGAAAGAGCCGGCTTTAGCGAGCTACTACTATGCTGCTATTCTTAAACATAACAACCTTGCTGAAGCGATTAGTTTTGAGCTGGCCAATAAGCTGAATACCTCAACCGTTCCGTCGATGTCGTTGCGTGAATTAATTACGCAAACCTTAGAAGAAAACCCGGCGGTTTACCAAGCTATGGTGCAAGACATTTGCGCTTATAAAGACCGCGATCCAGCCTGCGATAAGTATTGTTTGCCTTTATTGTACTTCAAGGGCTTTCATGCACTGCAAACACACCGTATCGCTCACCAACTTTGGTTGAGTGGGCGACAATTCCTTGCGCTTTACTTACAAAACAAAATGTCACAGCAGTTCGGTGTCGATATCCATCCGGGGGCGCGGATTGGTGGCGGGATTATGATTGATCATGCGACGGGTGTTGTGATTGGTGAGACCTGCGTATTAGGCAATGACATTTCAATTTTGCACTCGGTAACGCTGGGCGGTATTGGTTGCGAGGGTGGCGATAGGCACCCCAAAATTGGTGACGGCGTGCTGCTCAGTGTCGGCGCGAAAGTGCTAGGTAATATTCATATTGGCGAGGGGGTCAGGGTAGGCGCAGGCAGTGTCGTGTTGACCGATGTCCCGGCGCATACAACAGTTGCCGGAGTGCCTGCCCAATTTGTTGGTCAGGCGGCGGAAGATCAACCAGCCTTATCGATGCAGCATGTATGGCAAAAAATGCGTTGTGACGACTAGTATAATCCTCTCTCGTTTGCGGTTCTTTTTCGGCGCTTCATAATAGATTTTTCTTTCTATTGTCTTCGAACTTATTCTCATTTTTCTAGTCTTGAAATCCGTATGGTTTTGCCCCATATCATGGTAGGTAAATGGGTCCGCGCTTTTGTGTGCCAGGCCTATTGTTAGCATTTTGATGATGCGGTTCGTTTTTGATTTGGAGATGTCTGTGTTAAGAATCGGTTTGTTTTTGCTCACCAACTTCGCCGTTATTGTGGTGGCGAGTATTACACTGAATCTACTGGGAGTGGGAAGTTACTTAGACAGCACGGGAAGTGGGCTCAACCTCCAAGCGTTACTTATTTTTTGCGCCGTGTTTGGCTTTGCCGGCTCTTTTATTTCATTGTTCATGTCTAAGTGGCTAGCCAAACGCTCGACTCGAACGCGGGTTATTGATCAGCCGCGCTCGGCTAAAGAGCAGTGGTTGGTAAACACTGTGGCTGAATTGGCTGAACAGGCCGGTATCGGAATGCCTGAGGTGGGTACTTTCCCATCTCAGCAATCCAATGCGTTTGCTACAGGTTGGAATCGTAACAATGCGCTGGTCGCTGTGAGTGATGGGCTGCTATCGCGATTTGATCAAAGTGAAGTACGTGCGGTGCTGGCTCATGAGATTGGGCATGTGGCCAATGGTGATATGGTAACGCTCGCCTTAGTGCAGGGTGTGGTGAATACCTTCGTCATGTTTTTTGCTCGAATCATCGGTCATGTTGTCGATCGCGTTGTGCTCAAAAATGAGCGCGGGCATGGCATCGGTTATTATGTGGCTACTTTTGTTGCGGAAATTATATTGGCGTTCTTGGCGAATATGATTGTGGCGTGGTTCTCGCGTCGCCGCGAATTTAGAGCAGACTACGCGGGAGCTAGTCTTGCGGGCAAAGGCGCTATGATTGGCGCGCTGCAGAGGTTGCAAGCAGAAATGAACGCAAAGGTTCCTAACCAAATGCCAGAGACTCTCGTTGCGTTTGGTATATCTTCTGGTTTTTCTGACAAAATGGCCAGTGCATTTGCCACCCACCCGCCTCTGAATGTTCGCATTCAGCGGCTGCAAAACGAGCTTTAGTGTGCTTGGCTCATCTGCCGTCAGGGCAGTGAGCCGACACGTTTGTCAGCTTATTCAAAGGGCGAGTCGCGCAAAGCGATGCCATCGGTTAGGATGATTAAATAGAGTTATCCAGAGGCTGATAGCAGCAACAATGAGCGACGAAAAGTTTGATATTGTATTTCGCGGCGATATCGTCCTAGGCCATACCTTGCCAGAGGTTAAGCAGCGTTTGGCGCAGCTATTCAAGATTGAGTTAGCTAAAGTAGATGCGCTCTTTACCGGTAAGGCTGTTCCCCTCAAGCGCAACCTCGATAAAGTAAGCGCTGAAAAGTATAAAGCTGCCTTGGTCAAGGCCGGCGCGCAAGTGTCGGTAAAAGCATCTAATGCCAGCGCCGCCCCAGCACCCGCCAGACCGCGCCCCGCAGCGAAACCGGTTGGGAGCATGGCTTCCCCGTCAGAGCAAAAGCCTATCAAGGCGATGACAATGAAGGAGCGTTTGGAGCTTCAGGCAGCTCAAGACGCTGCAAAAGAAGCCGCCAAAAAGGCGCAACAAGAAGCTCGAGCTGAAGCCCTTGAAAACTCACAGCCGGAGGGCGCAGAGGGTTTATCGTTGGCCCCTGTTGGCAGCTTATTGGTGAAACCCAAAGCACCAGAACAGCCTCCTGTGTTAAAAATCGATGGGATGACCTTGCGTCCCGCGCAAGGTGATTTACTGGATGCTAGTGAGAAGCCCTCGCCGGTTGCAGCCCAGGTCGAAGTGGCTGGCTATGACCTTGCGGACGTTGGTGCAGACCTGCTCGCGCCGGGTGAGCGTGCGGAAGAGCCTGAGATTACTATTGATTTTAGCGACTTCGATCTCGCCGAAGTAGGTGCTGACTTACTCTTAGCGGCGGAGCGCCATGAGGTACCCCCGGTAGCCGTAGCAAACAGCGATTTTGAGTTGGCGCCGGTTGGTGCCGATTTGGGAGAAAAAAGAAAAACGGCTCCTCCACCCCCTCCAGATACGAGTAACTTATCGCTAGACCCTAACCCCTAGTAGGTTTGTGGCATCCTTTCCTTCGGCGTTGGCTGAATTGCACCCAATGCCATCCCATTTCTAACATCAGCGTATGTAACCTATTTATTGTAGGGCTGGCGCTTGCCATTTTATCTGTTGTTCACTTTGAGTCTTTTCGACCCCTACGCCTTTGGCTCTATAAGAAGCTGGATGGCATGATTCTTGTTATAAAACCGGTCATATTCATCAGAATTACCTGAAATCACGCATTTTTCTAGTAATGAGTATTTATTTGGTGCGAAAAGCCGAAAATTCAAAAATGAATTGCACCAGAATAAGACCTTAATTTGAGGCTGGAGAACCAAAATAATGCTTTTTGGCCGTAGTGATCGTAACAAAATTAAAATTCTTGATAAAAAAGTCGAAAAGTGGACGTACACCACCTGTGGATACTGCTCCACTGGTTGCAGCATCGAAGTTGGAACCAATAAAGAAGGTAAGGCTGTAGCGACGCGGGGCCGTGCTGATGCTCATGTCAATAAAGGGAAGTTGTGCATCAAGGGCATTTTTGAGCATGAACTCTTCGAAGCGTCGGGCCGTGGTACCACGCCGCTAATACGAGAGAAGACATGGGACGAGTTCCAGTCTACGGATTGGGATACTGCGCTTGATAAAACGGCGGATGAGATTCAGCGTATTCAATCCCAGTATGGGCGTGATGCGTTTGCCATCGTATCTACCGGGCAGATTATGACCGAGGAATTTTATACTCTCGGAAAACTAGCGCGTGGCTGCATTGGTACCAACAACTATGATGGCAATACCACGCTCTGTATGGCATCCGCTGTATCTGGCTATAAACGCTCCTTTGGGCTTGATGGTCCACCGGGTTGTTACGATGATTTTGAGCACACCCACTGCATGATTGCTTGGGGCTCAAACCTGCCTGAGCAACATCCCATTATCTACTGGCGATTAAAAGAAGCACTCGAAAAACGGAAGTTTCCACTTATCGTCGTTGACCCTCGGGTAACTATGTTTGCTCAATTTGCAGATATTCACTTACCGATTACACCGGGCACAGACGTTGTGCTTCAAAACGCATTAATGCATGTCATTTTGGCTGAAGGTTTACAAGACAAAGAATATATCGCTGCATGCACGCAGGGCATCGAAGAAATAGAGGCGTGTGTCAAAGACTACGACCCAGTTTCAGCCTCAAAAATTTGCGGCATCGACGAAGATACGATTCGTAATGTGGCACGGTTATATGCCAAGGCATCGGCTGCGATGAGCATTTGGACGATGGGTATAAATCAAAGCACCCATGGGTCTGATGGTGTGGTGGGTATAAACAATTTGAACCTCATTACGGGCAATATCGGTAAGCCTGGTGGTACTAGCTTATCGATAACTGGTCAGTGCAACGCTATGGGGACGAGGGAATGGTCTTCATGTTCGGGGTTACCGGGTTATCGAATGCTGGAAAATACTGAGCATAGAAAAGAGATTGCAGAGTTCTGGGGAATAGAAGAGGACTTCTTCCCAGAAAAACGCGGGCTCGCTCAAACAGATATTTTTCCGGCAATTGAATCGGGGCAAATTAAAGGCCTTTGGCTGGTAGCGACTAACCCAATGACCTCCATGCCGAACACGGCGCGCATTCGTAAAATAATGGAGAAGCTTGAGTTTTTAGTTGTGCAAGATGCCTACGCTGATGTTGAAAGCAATCAATATGCTCACGTGTATTTTCCGGCTGCAGTGTGGGCAGAAAAAACGGGTTGTTTTACCAATACTGAACGACGCGTTAATTTAATTCGCCCGGTGGTTGAACCCTTGGGTGAATCTAAACCGGACTTTTGGATCTTCACGCAAATGGCCAAGCGATTCCCCAATGGCCAGAAAATCCATTTCCCAGAGGACACGGAAGGTGCGTTTAATGAGATGCGCGAACTGTCTAAAGGTAAAGAGCGAACACTCGATATTTCAGGGATGAACTATGACCTGATTGAAGAAAATCGTGGCATTCAATGGCCTTATCGAGAAGGAAGCGAAGGTGGCGAAGGAGATAAGCGGCTCTATGTCGATGGCAAATTTCCTACTCAAAGTGGCAAGGCAAACTTGATTCCGTTGCCCTTTATCGATAACAACGAAAGACCATGTGAAGATTATCCTTTCTGGTTGAATAGTGGTCGAGTTGTAGAGCACTTCCATACTCGTACAAGAACGGGGAAGTTGGGGAACTGCAATAAATTCAGCCCGACTCCCTATATGGAAATGAACCCCGACGCAGCAGCGGAGCTAGGGGTTAAGCACCAATCGTATGTCCGTTTGGTATCGCGACGAGGTGATGCTGTAGTGATGGTACAACTGACCCAGCGAATACCGCGAAATATGGTGTTCATTCCGTTTCACTTTTTTGACTGTGTTAACCGCCTATCTTTGGGGTTGTTAGATCCTCATTCGCGCCAACCGGCATTTAAACAAGGTGCAGTGCGTATCGAGCATGTAGATCAAGCGACGGCTGCGCAATTAAACGTGCAGCGCCGAAACTTTTAGTAAGGCGTCGTAACTGTTACGCCGCGCGAGCGATATTACACCAGCAAATTGGTAAATGAATTTTTAAGGACCGAGTATGTTATCTGTTTTACGCAGCATCCGAGATCGTCTCGACCAGATGGGTGCCGAGCCGGATCCAGTGTACAGCGAGCCTGTTGGAACCTGGGAGCCTCGGCCCAATGAACAACCCTACGCGTTGTTAAAAACCGATGGGGTAAAGAATGAAAATGTCTACGGACAAAAAATTGATCTACTTGAATTAACGGAACATAAGATCCCAGCGCAAGAATCGCTGATGATCAACCAGAATCCCGCCGTCAGCAAAAACCCGAACCGTTACAAGCAGCACGGGTTTTATTTTAATGCCGACAACTGTATTGGTTGTCATGCATGTGAGGCCGCCTGTAGCGAAAAAAATGGCAACCCTGCCCATATCAGCTTTCGCTCGGTCGGTTACGTTGAAGGCGGAACCTATCCTGACTTTAAACGCATGAATATTTCAATGGCTTGTAACCATTGTGATGACCCGGTGTGTTTAAAAGGTTGCCCTACGCGTGCGTACACTAAGCATCTTGAATATGGTGCAGTACTGCAAGACCCAGATACCTGCTTCGGTTGTGGTTATTGTACTTGGGTGTGTCCCTACAATGCCCCACAGCTCGACCCAATTAAAGGGCAGGTGTCGAAATGTAATATGTGTGTAGACCGCTTAGAAGAAGGTTTAAAGCCTGCTTGTGCGTCGGCATGTTTAGGGAACGCACTGGATTTTGGTGTTGTTGAGCAGTTGCCCGAGAATAGAGAGCAGAATCTAACGTCTATTCCTGGGTTTCCCACGCCGGATATTACCCACCCTAATATACGTTTCCAGCAAACGCGAACGATGCCGAACGAAGTAACCCGAACGGATTCAATGCCAATTAAATATGCTAAGGATCAGCAGGGGCAGTTTCGATCTGTGGTTGACGAAAAATCGGGTAAGCAGACTAGTTGGAACCTCAGTAAATTAAGCTCTCGTGAAAACCCTTTGGTATTTTTCACTTTGACGAGCCAGGCTGCCATTGGCGCTTTTATGTTCGTGTTTATCGGGCAATTGTTGGGGATAGACGCTGTTCAGTCATTTAGCGGTGGTGTCGGCTATTTTGCACTTTTAATCGCATTGGCAGGTTTGCAAGTTGCGGGCTTGATCATGTCGACTGTGCATTTAGGGAAGCCTTTACGGTTCTACCGAGGTTTTAATAATTTACGTCATTCTCCGTTAAGTCGTGAGGCGTTAGGTATTGCGTGTTTTCTCGCGGGGTTGTGCGGCTTTATACTTTTTGAGCTGGTAGGGCTTTGGTTGGATTTCGCTATTGTGACAGTACTCGGCACTTTAGCTGGTGTATTTGCCTCTTTATCGGCAATTGTTGGTTTGTGGTACATGCACAAGATATATCGAATAAAAGCTCGGCCATTCTGGAATCATTGGCAAGTTATCACCTCGTTTTTTGGAACAGGTGCTAGCTTTGGTGGAGCCTTGTTAAGCACTTTTTTTGTTGCTAGCGTGGCTTTGTCAGGAGGTGATTTAAACGCTGCGATAACGCTAGCTGCTTCATTTATGGCTGTTGGCTTGTTAGCCGAATCAATCGGATTAATTTGTCATGCACGTTTTCTCAATGGTGAGGAAGGTGAAGGGGCTGCGGCGCATTATGTGCAGTGCACAACGTTTGGTAAAACCTACCGGCTGCGCAACACATTATTGGGCGTTTCTCTAGTACTTGTTGGAGTCGCTACTTTGCTTCCGCCGACTACGGGGTTAGCTGTTTTACTGCTCGCTAGTCTGGCAACTGTTTGTGCGCTGTTTATAGGCCGAGCGTTATTCTATGTGTTAGTAATTCCAACCACGATGCCTGGTGCATTCTTTTGGAAGAATAAAGGCTTTGAAGAGCATGCGCGCGACGTTGGACTGGCAGATATGCCTCAGGTCGGTGTTGTTCCGAATCTTCACTAAGTATTATAAAGATAAAGTGCAGGGTTGTTGTTTAGCAACCCAAAACACTAACTCTATGAATTGGTTTTTCAATCCTCTTTGCGCCCACCCGACACAGCACCCGACATAGAAAGATGTCACTCCGATAGAGGTGCGCATCGTTACATGGTGGCTAGTGTTAATGTATCGATTAAATCGATACATTTCGCCAGTGATTGAATGTGGTGTTTCGGTCGCGGTAAATGATTTGGCCAATCAACAAAACCTTCAAGCCAAATGGGTATCAGTCCTGCGTTGAATGCACCGGCATAGTCGTTTGAGGGGTGGTCACCAATAAAGTAGGTGGCTTTCCTGTCCGCTTGCAGTTCCGCTAATGCTAAGTCAAAGATAGCTTTCTCTGGTTTTTGAAAGCCAGTTTCTTCGGAAATCAGGATAGAAGTAAAATAGTTGTCTATATTGAGGGCTTCAATTTTCTTTCTTTGTGCCTTAGCGCTACCGTTTGTGATAATACCCAGAGAGAAGCTGCTGTTCTTAAAATGCTCAAGGACTTGCATCAGTCCTGGCATAGGAGACGGATTTCTAGGAATCCAGGCTTGCCAATGGTCTATCAGGTCTTCGATGCTTGGACGTGTTCTCCATATATCGCTGTCACGAATATTCTTGCTCCTACGGTTATGACCTGCATAGCCGTTGTTATCATGCCGAACGAGCAAATTGGCAATATGCTCAAATGAATAATCGTTTTTCATAGACGTTTTAAAGTCGTGCTGAAATACGTTAGCGTAGCAATTAATCGTATCTGCCCGGTGAGTCAGTGTATTGTCTAAATCAAAGATGATGCTGTACATAGTCTCGCACATTAGTGGTTTTATGTTTTGCAGAGATATTCTTTTTACTACGCCGTACTAGAGTCTTTGTTGTAATGGTTGTGCAGTCATTCGAAAAATTGAATCCCTTACAGGATAGATGATGAATGTCGAAGCCCTGGGAGTATTTTAAATTTACTCCCACGTTATTCACAGTTGCCGTTTCATTTGATCAGCTAAAACCTACTGACTGATGGCTTAGCCGATAACTTTTCAGAACCTCGAAGCATACCCGATCGCTTCTATAGTGCTGTGGTGCTGCATCGATTGAAGTTTTTATACTAATTTATCACATGCTTGTCGAGGTAAAGGATACAGAGTTATGTGAATCGCTGCGCCACAAGCCCGCTTTTGAAAAAAATAACCAAAAAACAAAGACATACTTATAGGTATCTGCCGATTGGTTACCTGTGTTCGTTTACCAAATGCAGCTATTGGCGTTAAGCCTATTTTAGGCTTTGGCTATTTAGAAGGTCCCCAACTATTCTTCTTTTATATTAGAGCGCGAGCATTTCCAGAAATATAAAGGTGAGTCAAAAATCACTCACAGTAATTTCTTTGCTCTGTATAGACTCGATCAATGGGTAATCATGAATCACGGCAATACCATTTCTATCCAAGGGCTTGATGCAAGAGATCAAATGGTCTTTTCGAGCCTCATCTCATTACTGTCTTTTAAAACCAGTGATGAGTGGGAGATAACAACCGATGAGCATCAAGCCAAGGTAAAGATTATTGATTGCGATTCTCCAGCCGGATTGAAGAATGCTATACGCCGAGAAAAAATGGGTGAGCGTGTCATATTCTATGGGAACTGCACTGAAGCAAAAGCGCATGAAAAGTATCTAGGTAAGCCTCTGCGTGCGGCTGATATTCTCAGTTGCCTAAACACGTTTGATTTTCAAGAAATTAGTCATAAAGAAACTAGAGACGTTCTTCAAAGCACTGCTCAGCCAACCAATGCTGTTCGCTTAATTCGATGGCCAGACCGGACAATTTGTACGAGTTTGCATGGCTCAAGTAGGCTTTGTGCGGTGCTTCTAAAGAAGCCTGTATCGCTTCAAATGGCTGCGGAAATGACTGGCTTGACCTTGGGTGAAGTAGAGGTATTCGTGAATCGATGCCGTGATGCGAAGTGTATACGAGACATTGTGATTAAGACCGAATCTCGCATCGAAAAACAGGCGGGCGAAAAACATGTCAACCTTTTCGGCAAACTGCGCATGAAATTTGGCGCAAGAGGGTAGCTGGTGTCGGAACTAAAGTTTGTAATTACAGGTACTGCAGGCGTTGGCAAAACGACGGCCATTGCAGCCATTAGTGATATTCCCCCGGTATCGACGGATGCAGAAACGACTGATGAGCTGCGAGAACTTAAACAAGCGACGACGGTAGCGTTTGACTTTGGTGAAGTGATTGTAAATGAAGACACTCGAGTGAGAATCTACGGCACACCTGGCCAAGATCGTTTTCGTCACATGTGGGAAATATTGTCGGAAGGCGCGTTAGGGCTGGTAATTCTAGTTGACGATTCACGCCCCGACCCCATAGCTGATTTGGATATTTACGTGAGTAATTTTAAGCAATTGATTGACGAAACAGGTTTAGTTGTTGGGGTCACTCGTACGGAGGTAACCCAAAACCAAGAGTTTTCACCATATTACGAATACTTGGAATCCAACGATATATTCTGCCCGGTTATGGCGGTTGATCCGCGTCGCAGAGAAGATATGGCGGATGTAATGGATGCTTTGATGGCTGTCGTGGAGTACGCATAGCATGGCGGAAAAAAAGGAAATTGTGCTAAAAAAAAGTGTGGTTGTTCAGCACTTAAAAAGCTTGCTAAGCGTGAGCGATTCGATCTATGGCGTGGTTTTGTCTACCTTAGACGGGCATGCAGTATCCTCGCTTTTTGAAGGTGATCATGAGGATTCAAAATTAGCCGCAATGACGAGTTCTTGTTTAGCCTTGGGTGAAAAAATTGCCGTGGAGGTTAAGCAAAAAGGGTGTGATTTTGTGATTATCCAGAACCAGGATGGTTATGTCGCTATCAAGAAAATTGGTACTCGATTAGTTGTAACTGCGCTCGCGCATACTTCAATCAATTTAGGAATGTTACTGTCGTCGACTCAAAATATGGCGAGTCGTTTGGCAGATGAAATCAGTGTGTAGGCTATATTTTTCAACTAGGAGGCAATTATGGCCGATTTAAATGGTGTATGTCAGGAAATGGTGAGTGATGTTTCGGATGCGTTGGGTTGTGCAGTGGTAGACCTCTCTTCGGGTTTGCTATTGGCTGCTCATCACAATGTTCCGTATTTTACTCAAAGCTATCTCGATGCTGTAGCAGCTGCTGCTGTCGATATGTTTAGAGGTAAAACGATTACAACCGTTGAAAAGTTGTTATCTAATCAGCGCGGGCAGGCGGTATCAAACTCTATCAAAGAAGTGCAGATGAGTACTGATCATACCTACCACTTTATGAGTACTGTGCCCGGAAAAGAGAATTGCTTATTGGTGTTGATTACCGGTCGCAAAGCGAATCTAGGTATGGGCTGGTCTGCCGTGCGCAGTGCTTTGCCAACGATTGAGCCCTTCTGCCCTTAATTAGGTCTATTCATCAGTTGTCTCTTAACAAAGGGGGAGATTGCATGTCTCCTCGTTTGTTGAGTTCACTGTACATCTTCTATGATTGAATTCACGCCTTCCGTGAGTGGGCGTTCGTCGTGCTTTTCAGAAAATGATGTGCTAGACGCATTGCGTTGTCCGCAAGCATTGCAGCATCAATCGAATTTTACCGGGCGACCTGCCACCAACTTATTTGTCACCGATACCTCGGTGGTAAAGCTTCGCTCGGATTTCGTATTCCAGCCAAAAGACGCTTATCGTCGCGCCCTGTCAGCTCTCGAGAAAGAGCAAGCTGTTGCTGTGCATCATCCGTCTAAAACGTGGTTTAGCCTCCAGATTGAACAAATAGGAGATGTGCCCGTTGTTGGGAATATTACGCCACGCTTGTTTCCGTTCAATAGTTTTATTGGCGATTTACTCGAAACCAATAGAGATTTGGCGCATGAAAGACTTCACGCATTTTTAAATATTTACTTGGCGGCAGCCAAATCACACGATGTGAGGCTAGATGAGGGATTGTCCAATATAGCTTGGGACGATGCTGGAAAGGTCTACTACGTTGACGACGATCTGTACCAGTGGGATGAGTTTACAAGCTTCGCAAATGTCCTGCCGGTTTGGATTCGCCAGTTGTCTATGTTGACGACTGACACAGCCCAGTTTTTGGGGGACGCAATTGTTGAGTCTATCCTTGATAACTTTGGATCAGCTCACCCGGCGTATGTCTTGTATGGACAACTCCGAGAAAACTTATCAGTTCCTGGACGAGAAACTGAATGTCTAAGTGTCATAAGCAACGCCTTAGCAAATGCGACTAAGAAAGCGCTGCATCGTCGTCGCCAGAACATCGGTACTGATATTCCACCACACGAGTCTAAGGCGTCACTTCCTGGCTCAACCGAAGGGCAATCGAAATCACTTGAGTGTATTTCCCAACAACGGTTTGCAGTACTTGCGGATATTCATGCAAATCTTCCCGCCTTAGAAGCAGCGCTCGATGAGATTGATCGAGAAGGTATTGAGCAACTATTAGTGTTAGGTGATGTTGTCGGGTATGGTCCGCACCCCGGAGAATGTATTCAGTTGTTACGAGATAGGCAATGCTTGGTGATACAGGGTAACCATGATTTTGCCGCTGCCACGGGTGATACGTCTCGAGGTTTTTCTCGCTTGGCTAGTTGGGCAATTGATTGGACACGGAAACATATTAGCGAAGCTGATATTGATTGGCTGGCGCACCTATCGCCGGTGCATAGGCAGGATGATTGGATCGCAGTTCATGGATCGCCCATCGACAAAATGTATTTCTTTGCCTATGTCTATCACATGACGTATCAGGCGAATCTAGATTATCTGCAAAAACAAGATACACATATTGCCTTTCACGGTCACAGTCATGTGCAGATGCACTATTGGCGGAACGCTAAAGGCGAAGATGGAAAATCCTCTGATACGGAGTGTAACCTGAATAGTGTTCGTTGCGCGCTGGTTTGCCCTGGCTCCGTTGGCCAGCCTAGAGCAGGTGCTGCGGGTGCTGAGTTTGCAATTTACGATAGTGGTAGTGGGTTATTACAAATGAGGCGTGTTCAATACTGCTTCGATGCAGTAGTTGCCGATATGACGCGGCATAGTTTTCCTAGCTCATTGAGTGAGAGGCTGCTTGTTGGTAAATAGTGACGATGTTAATGCGAAAAAATAGCTTCATAGTTTTCACCGCAAAAACCTATCCGTCCACCTTATTTTGAAGGTAGTAGATTGTTTCATAGCGGTCTTTAAGTGTTGTCATTGCGACTTCCCTTCGTTATCTATGATAGAAAGTCATCATTAGATACCATCATAAAGAAAGCTATAGTGAAGTTATAATTTATACGGTTGCATAACGAAGTCGATATATCGATATGTGTTTAAGGGATAAGGGGGATGTACGCTATACTTTTACTTATCTAGTCTGATTTTTCCTTTCTATAAAACGTCGAGTGGATAATGCGAAAGCGCATAAGGTGTTTGGTAGTTGATGACTCGGAATCGCTTTGTAGGGTGCTGTGTTCAACTCTGTTGGATTATGGCGTTGCGGTTGCTGATTTCTACTCTGACCCGCGTGATGCCTTAAATTCTATCGTTAAAAAGCCGCACTATTACGATGCTGTGTTTGTTGATCTCCATATGGATGGTATCGATGGTCAAGATTTAATAAAACGTTTCCATTCAAATGGCTACCAAGGTGCAATTGTCATTATTTCGGCGCTGGAAAAACGTGTTGTTGATTATGTCGGTGACTTAGTTAATCAGTTCGATGTCAATTTAGTTGGCACGTTACTCAAACCAATCGATTCAGATTCAGTTGCTTTTATGCTGCAGCGAATCCGACGCAAACCTAAGAAAGAGTCGCCAACTTCATCTGTTGTACCTAAGCAATCCCTTGTTCATTCCATTGAGAATGGCCATGTCGTCGCATATGGCCAACCGAAGTTTGACGCTAAAACCTCACAAATTATTGGTATTGAATTGTTGATGCGGATAGCTGCACCACAAGAAAAAGTCCTCGTGCCACGAGATTTTATTTCAGTCGCTGAAGATCATGACCTGCTAGATAAAATGTTGATAGCGATGCTTGAGAATAGTCTGCCTGAGTTGTCGAGCTTTGCTGACGCTGATGGCAGTATGCCAAATCTAGCAATTAACTTATCACCATCTCAATTGTTCAACGATCAGCTGCCCGACTTATTAGACGATGTCTTGCTAAGGCATTCTGTTGCTAAGGAGAGAGTGGTTCTCGAAGTTACTGAACATCAAACGCTGGCGGACTCCCTTCAGCTCGAGAATTTAAGTCGTTTACGAATACACGGGTATAGGCTGTCCTTGGATGATTTTGGCGTTGGTTTTACAAGTATTGGCCAGCTACGCGCCATGCCATTTAACGAGGTAAAGCTGGATCGCCGTTTTGTGCATGGAATCGCTCAGGATAAAGTCATGGCGGAAGTTGCTAAAACGATTTGCTCCCTTTGTCACAAGTTAAACATGACGTTGGTTGCAGAGGGCATTGAGCAGCACGATGATTTACAGCAGCTTGAATCTATCGGCGTTGACGGTTATCAAGGGTTTCTTTTTTGCAGGCCTAAGCCATTAGAAGAATTATTTCGATGGAGCAAGATATGGAATAAAAGATTAGGTGGCTATTTGAATGAGCCAGCCACTCATGCGTACATGAGCTCCGAAATCTCTTCAATGATTGCGTCTTCGTTGCGCGGGTTTCACTAGCAGCGTACGGCTATTCTATTTGGTGGTGTAATCTATCCTGCGTGAATCGACTAGCGTTACGCTGTCTTGCAAATAAAAAACGCTCCCTAGGGAGCGTTTAGTTAAATCTCAAAACTAGAAGTTGGGTTTGTTTTCCGACTCTTCGTAGCGTTTGATTGAGTCCATGATCTCTTCGCGCGCAGTGATAGGGCCGTCCCAGCCATCGATTTTAACCCACTTGCCTTTCTCTAAATCTTTGTAGTGCTCAAAGAAGTGAGAGATTTGATCTAGGGTGATGTCTGGTAGTTGGCGAACGCTTTCTACATCACGGTAGAGTTTTGTCACTTTTTCAACTGGAACAGCCACGATTTTCGCATCTTCTCCAGATTCGTCTGTCATTTTCAGAACACCGATTGGGCGGCATCGGATAACGGAGCCTGGTACGAGTGCGAGAGGGAGAATAACCAATACATCAACAGGGTCACCGTCGCCACATAGTGTGTGTGGTACGTAACCGTAGTTACATGGGTAATGCATTGCGGTGCCTAGTACGCGATCAACAAAGATAGCGCCGCTGTCTTTATCGACTTCGTATTTAATGGGGTCGCCATTGAGTGGGATTTCGATAATGACGTTAATCTCTTCGGGAAGATCTTTCCCTGCTGGGATGTTTTCAAATGACATGCTAACTACTCGCTGCTAACTGTGTAAGGGTGAATCGGTGTATTCCAACAATTCTGGGTTATAGAATCCTGGGCTTTAGCGGGCGGCCATTCTAGCACAGCTAGTTGGCGTGCTTGCAATCAAGTAGACAAATAGTGGTTATTAAGTAGGCAAGGTGTCAGCGCGGGGACTTGAGGTCAGCAAGTGCTTGCTTAAGTTGCTGTTTGTCTTCGTCCGAGAGATCCGCAAATGAGCGCTTGCCTAGGTCGGCAACGATGCTTGCGGCATCTAGTGAGGCCCGCTGGCGGCGGATGCTGCTAAGTACTTCGAGGAACTCTACTTTGGGATCGAAGTTTCGGCTTTGTTTGGCGCTGCTGATCAGCTTACCTTGTTGTTCCGAAAGTTCGCTGATGGGTTGTGCACGCTCCTGTCCGTAGGTGCCTTGCAGGTGCCCGAGGATTTGTCCGGTAGTGAAGTGTGGTCGCTGCTTAAGCAGCGTGAGTAGCTCCAAAAAAAGCGCCAGATGGGGATCATTTGCCTCTGCTAGATCCGCACATTCATCCACCTCAGAAGCAAGTTCTGGGTAATGAAGCAGTAGCAGAGTGATCAAGCGTGCGGGAGGCAACTTAATTTGGCTTGTGGCGCGGGGACGACTGTGCGGTGGTGCTTGAGTTTGCGTCTCCGTTTCGAATGATGAGTGATCGCCTATGTTGGCGATATGTTCATAGTCGTCTGGTAGCGTGTCTTGCTCAGCCGTAACGACGTTGTCGTTGGTTTGCGATGTGCTCGATGCCTCGTCATTGGCAATGGGTTGAGGCTTTTCGTCGACGAACTCGAGTAGCGTGGTTTTATCTAAGCCTGTTCGTTTGGCTAGGTGCTCGAACATGAGCTCGCGATAGACACCTTTCGGTAGCTGGTGAAGATGTGGGGCGGCGAGTTTACTGAGGCGTGCCTTGCCCTCCAAGGAGCGAGGGTCGAGATCCTCACTCACAGCATCGAAAAAGTATTCTTCAAGTGGAATGGCGTGGCTGATCATTGACGTAAATTTATCCGCACCGACTTGACGAACTAGTGTGTCTGGATCCTCTCCTTCGGGAAGGAATAGAAACTTCACTTGGCGGCCATCGGTCATTACGGGTAGTGCTGACTCTAAGGCGCGTCTTGCGGCATTGCGACCCGCCGCGTCGCCGTCAAAGCAAAAGACAATTTCTTGGGTGTATTTGAAGGCTTTATTGAGGTGGTCTGTACGACAGGCTGTGCCGAGGGTGGCTACGCCATAGTTAATTCCGAATTGTGCCAAGGCCACTACATCCATATAGCCTTCAACAACCAGTAGGCGTTTGAGTTGCGAGTTGCTTTGACGAGCTTCGTATAAACCGTACAACTCCTCGCCCTTATGAAAAACAGGCGATTCGGGCGAGTTGAGATACTTAGGTTTTTCATCTCCGAGTACCCGCCCTCCAAACCCGATGGTTCTGCCGCGCACATCCCGAATGGGGAACATGATACGGTCGCGAAAGCGATCGTAGAGTTTGTTGTTATCTTCGCGGTGAATCAGCATGCCGCTTTCTATCAGCAGGGATTGTTCTTCGTTGCTGTTGCTTAAAGCGTTGAGTAGGTTGTCCCAGCCAGGTGGGGCGAAGCCAATACCAAAGTCACGAGCAATTTCGCCGCTTAAGCCTCGATTCTGCAAATAGTGCACGGCTCGCTGTTTTCCTGGGTGTGCGCGTAGTTGGTACTTATAAAAGTCTGTAGCTCGTTCGAGTAAATCGTAAATAGATTTTCGGGCTTGTTCGCGGGCGATGCTTTCTGCCGACTGTTGTCGCTCTTCGCGAGGAACCTCTAGGCCGCAGAGATTGGCAAGCTGTTCGACGGCTTCGGGAAAATTGAGCCGCTCGTATTCCATCAAGAAACCGATCGCGTTACCGCTGGCGCCACAGCCAAAACAGTAATAGAACTGTTTGTCTTGGGTAACGGTAAAGGAGGGGGTTTTTTCGTCGTGAAATGGGCAGCAGGCGCTGTAGTTCTTGCCGCTTTTTTTCAGCTTAACGCGGCTATCCACAAGCTCTACGATATCGACGCGATCAAGCACGTCGTCGATAAAGGATTGGGGGATGCGGCCTGCCACGAAATAGATGCTCTTTGAATTCGAAAATGATTGGCGCAGTGTATTGCCTTCGGGCGGGGCTGGCCAGAAGGCATTGTAATTAGGGTGGGATTAACTCAGTTTGCTTTTGACCAGCTGGCTGACTTTGCCCATGTCTGCGCGGCCTTGCATCTGTGGCTTGATAATCGCCATGACCTTACCCATGTCTCGCGCGCTCTCGGCACCGCTGCTGGCGATGGCTTTATCAACTAGCTCAGCGATCTCGTCGTCGGATAGGGCTTCGGGCATGAAGTCGCTGATCACATTAATCTCGTAGGCTTCTTGATCCGCCAGTTCGGTACGACCTGCATCATTGTATTGCTTGATGGAATCACGACGTTGTTTGGTCATTTTGTCGAGAATCGTGAGTACGCGATCATCGTCTAGCTCGATACGCTCATCAACCTCGATTCGCTTGCAGTCCGCAAGAATTAGGCGGATCACAGCAAGGCGTTCTTTGTCTTTCGCTTTCATAGCCGTTTTCATTGCTTCTGTGATTTGGTCTTTCAGGCTGGCCATAATCTCTTCTCGTGAATGCTTGGGTGGTGATTGATAAAAGCAAAACGCACGAAACCCCGCCAGGTGCTGGCAGGGTTTCATAAGGGAGAGTATACAGGTATTGCGCTACTTGGTGTTTGGCTGGTGGGCTAACCCAAGCAGTGGGAAATACTTAGTAAAGGCGCTGAAACTTGCGAGATTCGCGTTGAACTTTCTTCGCGTGACGCTTAACGGCAGCGGCAGCTTTACGCTTACGAACTGAAGTGGGCTTCTCGTAGTGCTCGCGACGACGTACTTCAGCAAGGATGCCTGCTTTCTCGCAAGAGCGCTTGAAGCGACGTAGAGCAATATCAAATGGTTCGTTTTCTTTCAGTTTTACTGATGGCATGCTGTGTCCTGTATAAGAATTAAACGTTGACCGTTTGGGTCTCGTTGACCTTAAGCTAATTGGCCAAATAATGGTCTGAAATGACCTGTAACACCCAGTGTAGACGGCCTTCTCCCAAGGGGCGCAAATATTAAACACTTCTCTGGGGAAGTTCAACAATCTAATGCGATATAGCTTACCTTCGTGCTGGTGTTAGCGGCAGAGGCTGATTATTATGCGGCTCTTTGGCGATATGGCTCTTTCAGCGTGTCTTTTGGGGGGCCCTCAGTATTAAATTTCATCAAACCTCATGACGAAGGAGTCTCGGGACAGCATGCTAGTGTTAGGAATCGAAAGCTCGTGCGACGAGACGGGCATCGCTCTCTATGATAGCGAGCAGGGGCTAATAGGCCACCGCCTCTACAGCCAGGTGGCTGTGCATGCGGAATATGGCGGAGTAGTGCCCGAATTGGCTTCTCGTGATCATATCCGTAAAACGCTGCCCCTGATCAAAGAGTTAATGGCATCGTGCGGCTGTTCGTCTGCCGATATCGATGGCATTGCTTACACCAGGGGTCCAGGTTTGGTGGGGGCTTTGATGGTGGGGGCGAGTATTGGTCGGTCGCTAGCTTATGCGTGGGGAGTGCCGGCGATAGGTGTGCATCATATGGAGGGTCACATGCTGGCACCGATGCTGGAAGATACCCCGCCAGAATTTCCCTTTGTCGCACTGCTGGTATCCGGCGGTCATACGCAGTTGATGCGCGTTGACGGTATAGGTCGTTATCAGCTACTTGGAGAATCCCTCGACGATGCGGCTGGTGAGGCTTTTGATAAAGCCGCTAAAATGCTCGACTTAGATTATCCTGGCGGTCCACAAATCGCCAAATTGGCTGAGCAGGGTACGCCAGGACGCTTTGTTTTTCCTCGCCCGATGACGGATAGGCCAGGATTAGATTTTAGTTTTAGCGGGTTAAAAACCTTTACTCTCAATACCGTTGCGGCGCATGCACAGGATGACGGCCTGCCAGATCAACAAACCATGGCGGATATTGCCCACGCGTTTCAGCAGGCTGTAGTAGAAACACTCTTCATAAAGTGTCGGCGTGCGCTCGAGCATACCGGCTTAAAGCGCTTAGTAATGGCAGGTGGTGTGTCGGCTAACTTGATGTTGAGAGAGAAATTGAAAACCGGCTTAGCCAAAAAACAAGTGCAAGTTTTTTACCCCCGTGGTGAGTTTTGCGTGGATAATGGAGCAATGATTGCCTACGCCGGATATCAACGGCTACAAGCCGGGCAACAGGATGATTTGAGTTTGAGTGTGCAAGCTCGTTGGCCGCTCGATACGTTGCCAGCTGTGTGACGGTTAAGCACAATATTGATAAAAGAAAATTAAGTACGAGTTGATGGATATTTTATTTATTAAAGAGTTACGCATAGATACTGAAATCGGTGTTTATGAATGGGAAAAAAATATAAAACAGCCGATTAGCTTAGATATCGAAGTGGCGACAGATATTCGCCGTGCGGCTGAAACTGACGAGCTACAATACGCGTTAGACTATCAAGCAATCGCCGATAGGGTGACGGAATTTATTACGCAACAGCATTATCATCTTGTCGAAACAGTCGCTGAGAAAGTGGCGCAATTGATACAAGACGAATTTAATGCGAGTTGGGTGCGTTTGCGGATCGCGAAGCTTAGTGCGCTTAAGACAACTTCATCCGTCGGCGTAGTAATTGAGCGGGGCTCACGGGCTTAAGAAGCAATGTAAGGGTGGTTCACGACTAGTGGTAGACGTTTACGTTGGTTTAGGAAGCAATTGTAATCGCGTTGAAAATATCGGACGCGCCCTTGATGCGCTGCGCAAGCTAGACTCTAATCTAATCACGTCGAAGTTTTATGAGTCCGCTTCACATTCCCCGGCGGCGGGGCAACATCCCTCCCCGTATTACAATGGTGCGGCAAAGCTCACTTGTGAATACTCTCCAGAAAAAATTAAGTCAGTATTAACGGATATCGAAAATGCTCTGGGGCGAAACCGCCAAAACCCAGCGGTTGTCACGATGGATATTGATCTGCTGCTGTATGGGGATCTTGTGATTACCACACCTGCCCTGAATGTGCCTCATCCAGACTTGTTACAATATCGCCATGTTTTATTGCCGATCGCTGAGCTGGCACCGGGTATGGTTCACCCCGTGAGTAAAGTACCGCTTCAGCAATTGCTGAGCGAGCTGCCGGATCAGCGCAGCCTCTTCCATGTCGATTTTCAGTCGGCCTAACTCAATACGCCTGCCTTTGCCCGATTTACGCAAACTTTTTCACGGCCTATTCTGGCACTTTTTGAAATGCCAACTACACTCAAGGCATGACTGCTCAAATAGAAGCGCCTAGTGGCGCGGACATGGAAAAAATTGCGCTGCTGTTGGCCTGTTCTCAAGAAATAGCCTCAGAAGCTCTTGGCCAAACGATGGACGCGAGTCTTGATGACCTTAATCGTATCCAAGCCTTATTGGATGAAGGGATTGAGGGTGATCAAAAAACGCTAGCTCTCCAAGCGTTAGGGATGACTTTCGGTCAGGTAATAGCCACGCAAAATACGGATTACGACTGGTGGATCATTGACGACGAAGATGGTCGAGACCCTTGCCTACGGTTTGGCGAAACTGAGTTATTAATATACCCCCAAACCATTATCTCAAGACGCATTGAAGCGGGTGAGACGGTGGATGTATCCGCACTGTATCATTCGCTATGTGAGCAACTCGATGAGGTTGCTCAGCATCAACTTTCCGCGCACAATCCCGCATCTCACTGAGTGTTGCCTTCGTAAAACGGTGATACTTTCCCCGTTCTTGTTTACGATTGACATACATGTTTTTAGATATCACGCCGCTTGGATTGTTGCTCGCCTGTATAACGGTATTCGTTGGCGCATTGGTGCAAACCAGCATCGGTTTTGGCTTCGCCATTGTCTCAGCCCCACTTCTTTTCTTGATTGACGTCCGTTTTGTTCCTGGCGCGGTAATGATCGCAACCATCGTGAACAGTGCGTTTAATGTTTTTTATTTTCGCGCAAGTCTATCTATTCAATCTCTCGTTCCTGCACTCGTTGCCCGCATCCCGGGCACTATGTGTGGGGCGTTCCTCTTGTGGTGGGTGCCGCTGGAAGCCCTGGCTATATTAATCGCCGTTGCAATTGGATCAGCAATTGCTGCCAGCTTTTTACGGTTACCACTAACGCCGACGCCGGCCAATCTCGCTATAGCGGGATTTCTTTCCGGCGTAATGGGTACCGCTACCTCTATCGGTGGGCCACCACTGGCTATCCTCATGCAGGGGCAAGAGGCAAACCACATTCGCAGCCAGTTGGCCGCATTCTTTTCGATAAGCGCCTTGCTCAGCTTGTTTGTACTGGGGGTGTCTGGGCAAATGCCGGCAACCCACTGGCTTATCAGTTTGCCACTGATCATTCCGGTGTTGCTGGGTGGTTGGTTGGGGGTGCGTGTCGGCCCATTACTACCGGCACAGCATCTACGCTCTGTTTCGCTGGCTGTGTGCAGTCTGGCGGTGGTGTTCATGTTGTGGCGAACTTTGTCGCCTTAACTTAGCCGCCTTAACTTTTTCGGTTGAGCGTGAGTTTCTTAAGAGCGCCCTTTTGATAAAGTCGGATATCGCTAGCAGATTTTGCAAAACTTGCCTGAATTGAGTAAATAACAGGCTGTTTCATTAGATTATTTTTATCTAGTTCCTTTGTTTTTATTCTATAAATGCTCCATTTTTATTCCAGTTATCTTACACTAATGGATCAGTGTAAACATTGAGTAGTAAGAAAGCCGTTTACCCGCTTTTGATAACCGTTTATCGGTGGTGTCCCGAAACGCCTGAAACGCACATGGATGATTGAGTCACTTTGGTGGCTTGGAATATACGCCGAGATTCTTAAACTGAGACCCAGTTCCTGTTCTTATAAGGACGCAGTCCACATAGGTCTGATTGTTCTTATAGCGAAACGAGCGCTCAACTGACAGACGACCATACAACCAAGCGCCATAGCCATAGCCAGAGCGAGATAGTAAAAATGATCACTAAAAAGAACCTTATGCCAGAAATGCAGAAAGTAAAAATGCAGGACCGGGATGGAAATGAGTTCTCAATGCAATTGGAGTTGCGTAAAAGTGACAGTAAGTATTTCGTTTTCTTGACCGACACACATCAATTGGGTGGTTCTCGTCTAGCGCAAGACGCCGTGTTTTTTATCGAGAAGGTGTGTCAGAAACTTTGCCTCGACAATACACACACACAATTTTATCGACACATATACAACGAACAAATGGGAAGCATGTTCGGTCGTTTTAACATCAGCTGGGAGAATACAGACGGTCCAAGTTATGGTTTCCAGATGCTGACCAACCTAGACGATGTAAATGGTATTAATAAGATGCTAAAGGAAAGTCAGGCTATTTCTCTTGCGGATCACGTTGCCGGGCGACGCAAAGTAGGCTAAAGTTCGCACCTCATTTGGCGTAGTGCTTAAGTTTTAGCGTTCTACTCCCACCAGTTTCCTTTCTAGTCCCCAAAGCTAGAAACCCCACCGGGCCCCATAAAGGCCCGGTTTTTTTTGCTCTATTGTTTAATGCTAGGCTTTTGACCTCGATTAACCCTTAAGAAAATGCCGTGTATAGCTATTAACAAGAAGCTAAATAGCACACAGGGTGTGCTGCCCCACGCCATAAACGGTGTTGTCCCGCTTTTTAATACCACTTCGGATTCTACGGCTTGCGCAACAAATTGTTCTGAGCGAGCGAGAATATTTCCCTTGTGATCAATAATCCCGCTGATCCCATTGTTGGTGGAGCGAATCATATAACGCTGATTTTCGATTGCGCGCATTTGCGCAATTTGCATATGCTGAATTGGGCCTAACGAGCTACCAAACCACGCATCATTGCTAACTGTAATCAGTACGTGGCTGTTTTGTGCGCCCTGAGCAACCAAGTCAGGGTAGGCAACTTCGTAACAAATGGCGGGTGACAGCAATGCGCCACCCGCTTGTAGACCACGCTGGTTAGGTGGGCCAAGTACTAAAATGGAGTGTGGTAGATTGAATAATTCAAGTAGCGGTCCGAGCCAATCACTCAGCGGCACATAATCACCAAAAGGCGCTAGGCGCTGTTTGTGATAAATGCCGTTTCCGAGCCCTGTCGCGACTATGGAGTTGTAGAACTTTCTATCAATGGGTGAAAGATACAAAATGCCGGTAATAAAGGTGGTGTTAGTTGCTAGCGCGCGAGATTTTATGTTTTTTAGAGCGGGCTCCAGCGCTTCGCTGTGCGGCCGATAATTTAAAATAAGCGGGATCGCTGCTTCCGGCCAAATAACCCAATCGTTTTCCCACAGTGATTCGCTTAGTTCGCCGTAGCGTTGCAGTGTCGGCGCTACAAAATCAGTATCCCATTTTTTCTCTTGAGGAATGTTGCCCTGCGCGATACCTACAGTCTTGGGTGTTTGGTAATCTTGAGTCCAGCTGACTTGTTTAAGTATCAAGCCTAGTGCCCAAAACGCCGCAGTAAGCAGCGCTATAGCAGCCCATTGCCTCGGCTGTCGTGGGTTGCGGGCTGCGAAACTCATCGCCGTGCCGGTCAGCGCAACAATATAGCCGACGCCAAGCACACCAAACACTGGAGCCCATCCAGAAAGCCAGGTATGAATGTGACCATAGCCCAAAAAAAGCCAAGGGAAACCGGTAAACAACCAGGTACGTAGCCATTCGCTTAGTAGCCACGTCGCGGGAAAACTCAGTGCAAACATCCAGTTAGATGAATTCAGCCAGCGCCCGCGTAGGCCAAACGGGATCGCAAAGACTGATGCAAGCAACAGGGTAAATAGTGCGGTGAGTAATCCGGCAAACGGCAAGGGTGCATTGCCAAATTCGTGGATACTGACAAACACCCAGCTAGTGCCAACACCAAACATACCCAAACCGAAGGCAAGTGAACGCCAGAAGGCAAGTTTACCCTGCGAGTTATACAGTGATGCGGCTAAGATTGCGGTTGACAGTATTCCCGCAGGCCAAAAATTAAAGGGCGCAAAGCAGAGGGGAACGAGCGCTCCGGCTAACAAGTTTATACCCAGCCATAACGAACTGGGCTTCGGAAGTTGTAGTCGCATGTGTGATAACGCTTGGCGAGGTAAGGTCGTTATAATAATTTATTTTTATTAAGATTAAGAGTCGAATATACCTACTCGACCTTGTTGACCCGCATTAAATGAATTTGTCTGTTATCGGAATAAAGTACTCTGAACTCGAAGCCATTAACTTGTGTTGTTTCATTTCTCAACGGTAAGTGTCCGAAGGCTTGGGTTACGATACCGCCAATAGTGTCGAATTCTTCATCACTAAAACCGCAGGCAAAGTATTCGTTAAAATCCTCAATGGGGGTTAGCGCTTTAACGACGTATTCATTGTCGCCCATGGAGCGGATGAAGGAATCATCTTCGTCCTCATCGGTTTCGTCTTCAATTTCGCCAACAATTTCTTCTAGAATATCTTCGATGGTCACAAGCCCGGAAACACCGCCGTACTCATCAATGACGATTGCCATGTGGTAGCGGTTTTCACGAAATTCGCGAAGCAAAATATTGAGGCGTTTACTCTCGGGAATGACATTTGCGGAGCGTAAAATGTTAGCGAGGTTAAAATCGTCTGTTCCATTAAGGATTAACGATAAAAGATCTTTCGCTAGTAGTATGCCTTTAATGTCGTCGACTGACTCTCCAATGACGGGAAAACGGGAGTGACCGCTTTCAATGACTGTGCTCAAAAAATCTTCGGGTTGTTGATCGATTTTTACGTAGACCATTTGCGAGCGAGGAATCATGATTTCTCTCACCTGCTGGTCGGCCACGTCCAGCGCACCTTCGATAATGCTGACAGCTTCTTGATCGAGTACGTCATTGTTGGCGGCTTCTTTGATGATTTCCATCAAGTCGTCGCGGGATTTTGGCTCCGATGAGAAGCCTTCCATTAATTTACTAAACCAATTCTTTTCTTGCCGCTGTTCGTTGTTATCTTGGCTACTGTGAGGTTCTTCGCTGTTCATTTTGTGCTTTTTGCTCCGCTGAGTTTTCAGCTAATAATATTAATTGTGTTGAGATTTAAACCGCTTGTTGTTGCGGTGAGTCGCGATAAGGGTCATCTATACCGTGTTTCGCGAGGATGTGTTTTTCGATGGTTTCCATCACTACTGCATCATCAGCCTCAATATGGTCGAAGCCGGCGAGGTGCAGCGTGCCGTGAACCACCATATGAGCCCAGTGATTCTGAATGGTTTTTTCCTGCTCTTGAGCCTCGTTTCTGACCACCGGCGCACAAATAACTAAATCCCCAAAGTGTCGAAAGGGTAAGTCCACAGTAGCGTCTGATGGGAATGATAGAACATTGGTGGGGCGGTCTTTACCGCGATACTCGCGATTGAGAGTCTGACTCTCGTCGTTGTTGACTACACGCAAGCTTAACTCGATGGGGCGGTGATCTATTTCCGCCTGGGCTATTACGTCGCTTTCTTGCAGCACCGATTCCACCCAGGCGTTAATTAACGCAGGGTCGGGGGCGTCATCGCCATCGCTGGCAATTTGAATATCTACGGTTATGTCCATGGGAATATAAGAGAGAAGCGCCCGGCCGTTAATCGTCTTTTGGGTTATCTTTGTTGTCTGATTCATAAGCATCGTAAGCTTCGACGATACGTTGAACCAGCGGATGGCGAACAACATCTTTAGCATCAAAGTACGTAAATGAAATGCCTTTCACGTTATTTAAGATGTTGGAAACATGCGATAGGCCAGACTTATGATTTCGGGGTAAGTCGACTTGAGTGGGATCACCATTAATAACCGCTGTGCTACCAAAACCGATACGTGTTAGGAACATCTTCATTTGTTCCGGCGTGGTATTTTGGCTTTCGTCGAGAATGACGAAGCAATTATTCAAGGTTCGACCGCGCATGTAGGCAAGCGGAGCTATCTCAATGACGTTGCGTTCTATTAATTTTTCGACCGTTTCGAAGCCGAGCATTTCAAATAGCGCGTCATAAAGTGGTCGCAAATAGGGGTCTACTTTTTGAGACAAATCACCTGGTAAAAATCCCAATTTCTCACCGGCTTCTACCGCTGGCCGAACCAATACAATTCGCTCGACGTGGTTGCCCAATAATGATTCCACCGCACAGGCGACCGCTAAGTAGGTTTTTCCGGTTCCGGCGGGACCCACGCCGAAGTTGATATCGTTAGTTTGAATTGCGCGGACATATTGCTGTTGGTGTTTACCGCGGGCTTTAACCGTACATTTCTTTGTGCGAATTAGGGTTAGTTCTTCAACGTTACCTTTTGAGGTGGCGTTTTGAGTGTTTGATTTAGCAGATGTAGCGTTGGCAACTTTCTCGGATTTAGATTCCATCAAGGTTTCGATCCCCGCTTGTTGTAGGGCTAAATGAATTTTGTCCGGTGTAAGTTCATCGTCACTTTCTGTTTCAGCGTACAGGTGTTCCAGTACTTCTGCCCCTACACGAGCGCCCTCGTAGTTTTCTCCACGCAGCACAAACAAATTCCCGCGATTGCGAATATCAACATTGAGTCGATCTTCGATCTGACGGAGGTGCTGGTTATATTGGCCGCAGAGATTAGCGAGGCGTCGGGCGTTGTTGGGTTCTAATGAGACCCGGAAGGTATCAGACTGGGCTGTGGAGTTATCGGCTAAGTGACTGTCCAAACTGTTTTGTGATGTCCTGTATTTAAAAAGGTTAACCTAAGCGTACTCTAAAGAATGTATTCTGGAAAGCCCTTAAACCACCCGATTAACGTCAAATTGGTTGTTAAATAGGTGGTTTATATGTCTTGACGGTATGAAAGCACAATTGTATGGCGATCTTAAGGCACGATGACGGTGACTATTCGTCCAACTCCGAGCTAATGAGTGTGCCGCGCAAGCTATTCGGCAGGGCTTCTTCAATTAACACTGTGGCGAATTTCCCAATGAGCTCAGAGTCATTTGCGCGAAAGTTTACGACCCGATTATTCTCGGTGCGACCCGATAGTTGGCCTGGGTCTTTCTTTGCGTAGCCGGTTACGAGCACACGTTCTTGGTTGCCCACCATTTGTCGAGAGATTTGTTGAGCATTGGAGTTGATCCGTTGTTGGAGGATGCTTAATCGTTCTTTTTTAACCGCTGCCGGAGTATCGTCTGGAAGGTCTGCCGCCGGTGTTCCCGGGCGCGCGCTGTAGATAAAGCTGAACGAGATATCGAAGCCGATATCGTCAATTAGCTTCATGGTTGCTTCGAAGTCTGCGTCAGTTTCACCCGGAAAGCCGATAATGAAGTCTGAAGAAAAACAGATGTCGGGGCGTGCGGCCTTTATGCGTCGCATTTTAGACTTGTATTCTAATGCCGTATGACCACGTTTCATTGCCGCTAGAATGCGGTCAGAGCCGCTTTGTACCGGTAAGTGTAGGTGGCTGACGAGCTCAGGAACATTCGCATAGGCATCTATCAAGCTGTCTGAAAATTCGACAGGGTGGGAGGTGGTGAAGCGAATGCGGTCAATGCCCTCAATAGCGGCGACATAGGTGATTAGCTGTGCAAGGTCGACGAGGGTTCCTTCGCTGTCTTCCGCTCTATAGGCGTTGACATTTTGCCCAAGCAGGTTGACTTCTCGTACACCCTGCTCGGCAAGGTGTGCCACTTCCGCTAATACATCCTCGGGGGGGCGGCTTACTTCTTCGCCACGGGTATAAGGTACCACGCAAAAAGTGCAGTATTTGGAGCAACCCTCCATGATAGAAACAAAGGCTGTTGCGCCTTCGGCTTCAGGTTGGGGTAGGTTGTCGAATTTCTCGATTTCCGGGAAGCTGATATCGACGACCACGGCGCCATTGTCTTTGGGTGTTTCCAATAGGTCTGGCAAGCGGTGCAGTGTTTGAGGACCAAAAATAAGGTCGACGTAAGGCGCCCGCTGTGCGATGGCATCGCCTTCTTGGCTGGCTACACAGCCCCCCACGCCAATAATGAGGTTGGGGTTCTTCTCTTTCAGTTGTTTCCAGCGGCCTAGCTGATGAAACAGCTTTTCTTGGGCTTTTTCACGGATCGAACAGGTGTTGACCAACAGCACATCGGCATCTTCGGGTGTGTCGGTGGGGATCATCTGGTGTGACTCTCCGAGCAAATCACGCATGCGGGCCGAGTCATATTCGTTCATTTGGCAGCCGTGAGTTTTAATATACAGCTTTTTAACGGCAGTATCCGTGGTCATGTGTAAGCCTTGAAATTGATTCTATGGACTATTCCCGCGAATAAATAAGGGGCTTTGATGAAAGGGCAGCCCTCGGCGGGGGGCGAATTATAGCGATAGACGAGCGCAATTCCTATGGTTGTTTTATGTGCAAATTGCATAAAATTAAGCATGCCTCGAGCCCTTGTATTTAAAGGTCTAGGCCCCACATATGCTATCCTATCGCGTTCACCCGATAGGGTTTTCCATATGAGCAAGGGCTCTTATGGTGAAGTTTCGTTTTTAGAGAGAGTTGTATGTCAAACCCTATTTATAAAGTCATTTTCTATAATCAAGGCCAGGTATTTGAGGTCTATGCGCGATCCATCTATCAAAGCGAGATGTATGGCTTTATCGAGATTGAAGAGTACGTTTTTGGCGAGAGGTCGAAAATGATTGTCGACCCGGGTGAAGAGAAGCTGAAAAACGAATTTGCCAACGTCAGTCGCTCTTACGTTCCCATGCATTCGATTGTCCGCATTGATGAGGTCGAAAAAGAAGGCGTTGTGAAAGTGACAGATATTCAACCTGGCGATAAGGTAGCGCAGTTCCCTTTTCCTAAAGGCTCAGCGCCAAAACCAACATCTGATTAGACTGAGTCTGCTGTGCGGCGACCCAGGTTTGGTTGCTGCAGAATGCGATCTTTCCTACGATTTGCGAAACACCCTCGGGGTTTTTAAATTTTCATGTTGCTACATCACGAAATCAGTGGTTCCGGCGAGCCCTTAGTCATGCTTCATGGCTTGTTTGGTTCGTTCGAAAACCTTGGCGCCATCGCGCGACAACTTGCCGAGCATTTTACGCTCTATCGCTTAGACTTACGTAACCACGGTAAGTCTGGACATAGCGACAAAATGACCTTTGATTTGATGGCGCGTGATGTCTTGGAAACTCTGGATGAGCTGGGTATTTCAAAGGCCCACTTTTTCGGTCATTCGTTGGGCGGCAAAGTTGCCATGGTGATTGCGCTGAATAATCCGGAGCGTGTCGAAAAGTTGGTGGTGGCCGATATTGCGCCAGTTACATACGCCCCACACCATAATGAAATTTTGCAGGGATTACAGTCCATTGATGCATCCAGTTTGACGTCTCGCAAAGAGGCTGATGAAAAGTTGCAAGCGTATATAACTTCACTACCCGTTAGACAATTTATTTTAAAAAACCTGACCCGAAGTGAGACAGGTGGGTTTAAATGGCGTATAAATGTAGCAGCCATTACAGCTCAGTATGATCAGCTGCGTTTATCCGTGGGTGATAATCAGGTTTATAACGGCCCAGCATTATTTTTACGAGGTGCTCAGTCAGATTACATCACTGACGAAATGTTTTCTGAAATCCATCGTAAATTTTCTGATGCTGAGATTATAACGGTAGACAACGCGAGTCATTGGTTGCACGCCGAACAGCCGAGCATTGTTGCAAGCGCTGTGATCGTGTTTTTACAAACAACGAATTAAGAAATGCTGACTTCAATGTCGGTATATGATTACGCTAGACCCGAATACAAGTGGAGTAAATATGAGTAACGATGTTTTATTTAGACCGTTTGAAAGCCCAAAGCTGTCTGTTAAAAATAGAATTGCAATGGCACCGATGACCCGTGGTTTTTCTCCCGAGGGCATTCCCGGTCAGGACGTTGCGGAATATTATCGTAAGCGTGCAGAGGGTGGTGTTGGTCTAATTATTTCGGAAGGCACATTAATTAATTACCCCGCTGCGACAGACTCGTTGACTAATCCATCGTTCTTTGGTGAGGATGCGTTGGCCGGTTGGAAAAACGTTATTGATACCGTGCACGCGGCCGGCGGCAAAATGGTTCCGCAAATATGGCATGTTGGTGCTACTCGTCGCCCTGGGACTGGACCGCACCCTGATGCACCAACGGCGTCACCTTCTGGTTTAGTAGCCCCTGGTAAAAAGATGTTTGAGCCGCTGACCGTTGCAGAGATAGAGAAGCTTGTCGATGCGTATGCGCAAGCAGCGCTCGATGCCAAAATATTGGGTTTCGACGGCGTAGAAGTGCACGGTGCTCACGGATATCTTGTTGATCAATTTTTCTGGGAAGGCACTAATGTTCGTGACGATAAATATGGCGGCAGCCTTGTTAAACGAACTGAATTTGGGGTGGAGATCGTCAAAAAAATTCGTGAATTGTGTGGTGAAGATTTCCCAATTATTTTTCGCTGGTCACAGTGGAAGTTACAGGATTATACGCAAAAACTAGCGCATACTCCGGATGAGCTAGCACAATTCTTAGAGCCTTTGAATAATGCTGGTGTTGATATATTCCATTGTAGTCAGCGACGCTTTTGGGAGCCGGAGTTTGATAGCTCTAATTTAAATTTGGCTGGCTGGACAAAAGAAATTACGGGTAAGCCGACTATTAGTGTTGGTAGTGTTGGCCTGAATAGCGAGTTTATTGGTGCGTTCCGTGGTGAAGAGTCAGAGGTTGCGAGTATCGACAACTTGATTGAGCGAATGGAAGCAAATGAGTTTGATATGATTGCAATTGGTCGAGCCTTGTTATCCAACCCGGACTGGGCGAACAAAGTACGAGATGGTCATTTTGACCAGTTGAAGCCATTCACTCAGGGAGATAAAGACAACTTGCGTTAAATTGTATTGTCGTATCCCACAAAAAAAGCCCAACATAAGTTGGGCTTTTTTTGTGGGCTTGCCTTAGCTAGTTGTTTAGCTTAGTTCAGCAATACGTTGTTTAACGGAAGCTAATTTTACGCACACAACAAATACATCCATCGCTTTTTCGATTTCGGCGACTGAAGGCACCGACGGGGCAATACGAATGTTGCAGTCTAATGGGTCCTTGCCGTAAGGGTAGGTCGCACCGGCAGGGGTGAGTTTAACTCCCGCTTCTCCGGCAAGGCGAACAACTTCTTTGGCGCAATGTGCGCGCGCATCAAAAGATACGAAGTAACCGCCTTGAGGTGTTTCCCAGCGGCCTAGGTCAGATTTCTCAAACGCCGCAGACAATTTGTTAAGCACCATCTCAAACCGTGGCTTTAGTAACTCGGCATGTTTTGCCATTAATGCTTTTAGTGATGCTTCATCGGGAATCAATCGGCTGTGACGAAGTTGATTGACCTTATCAGGGCCGATGGTGCAAGCGCTGAGCACCTTTTTGATTCCCGCAAGGTTAGCTGGGGAAGCTGAAATAAACGATACCCCTGCGCCCGCGTGTGTAATCTTCGATGTTGAGGCAAATTGAATAACGCTATCCTCTGTACCTTGCGCCTTACAAGCATCATAAATGTTGGCTACTTGAGGAGCGTCGTCTGACAGTTGGTGGGCTGCGTAGGCGTTATCCCACATGATACGAAAATCTGGGTGGGCAATCTTGCCGAGTGCAGCAATACGATTTACAACTTCGTCGCTGTAAACAATACCCGTAGGGTTGGAAAAGCGTGGAACATTCCACATGCCACGAATTGTGTCGTCAGATTTGATGAGCGCTTCTACTGCGTCCATATCTGGGCCATGGTCATTCATTTCGACGGTGACCATCTCGATGCCAAGTGTCTCGGTTACGGTGTAGTGACGATCATAGCCGGGGACTGGACAGATGAACTTCACAGTGCCAGACGATGACCAGGCGCTTTCGGCGCCGGTGAGGCCAAAGTGGTGTGCCGTCAGAACGACTTGAAACATCAGCTGAAGACTACTGTTGCCGCCGACTAAGATGTTTTCTATGGGGCTGCCGAGTAGATAGCTACCTAGTTTCTTCGACTCGGTAATTCCATCAAGGCCGCCATAGTTGCGCGTATCTGTATTGTCGGCAGCTTTATAGTTGCCCTTTAAAATGCCATCCAAGCTGTCAGAGAGGTTTAATTGCTCGCTCGAAGGCTTACCACGAGTAATATCCAAATTTAATTGCTGGCTTTTTAGTGAATCATAAGCGTCGGAAAGTTCAGCTTCCCAGGCTTGGCATTGCGCCAAATCGGCTTTGTTTAGGTACAACGGAATCACCTCAACGTGAGTTTCGACTAGTGGATAGAAATAGGTGCTTGTTACAAAAAGTGCAGCTGAGCATTATACTCCTTCCCCTCTTCTTGCCTATAGGGCAGAGTCTTTAACTTGCGAATGATCAACTAGTTTTTGGGTGACAATGGATATAAAGATTATAGCCACCGTATTTATAGCGGTTTTTATTGCGGAGTTGGGCGATAAAACGCAGCTGGCGACCATGTTATTTGCGGCGGATAAGGATGTCAGCAAATGGGCGGTATTTGTCGGGTCCAGTCTGGCCCTCATTGTAGCGTCTGCCATTGGCGTATTAGCGGGGAGCTACATATCTCAGTATGTTGGTGAGCGAGCATTAACGTTTATCGCTGGTATTGGTTTTGTCGGCATTGGTTTGTGGACATTGTGGGGGCTTAAAACGGTTTAGGTCGCACCATGATTCGATACGTCCACTTCAAGGAACATCCGGTTAATACTCAAGGTAGAGATTTTGTCCTGGGGGATCTACATGGGTGCATCGATTTGCTGGGTGACGCATTAAGTCGAGTAAGTTTTTCGTTTCAGACCGATCGTTTGTTTTGCGTTGGTGATTTGGTTGATCGTGGGCCCAGTAGTTTGGCTTGTTTGCGCCTTTTGGATGAACCTTGGTTTTATTCTGTCCAGGGTAATCACGAGAATATGATGCTCGCCGCTATTAACGCGGGCGCTAAATCTCCTTCTTGGGAGGGGTGGATAAAAAATGGTGGCGATTGGTATCTTGAATTGTCCAAAGCAGACAAGTCTGAAGTTGCTAGTTACCTACCTAAGATTGCGAAGTTGCCTATTGCCTGCACCATCGATACATCGTCGGGTCATACTGTTGGTGTTTGCCACGCAGAAACACCGACTCATGACTGGGACACTATGCGATCTGGTGAGAAGCTTAATGCCGATCAAATCTGGCGCGCATTGTGGGGGCGGCGTATTATCCGAGAGCAACAAAAATTTATAGTGAGAGGTATCGATGCCACTTTTCACGGTCATACAATCGTCCATGACTGGCGGCAACAGGGCAATATGTTTTTTATCGACACGGGGGCTTATGTTCAGCAGAAATTAACGCTGCTAGAGATTACCCAGGATTTGATTCGACGTGATTAGACGCCCACCTAAAACAAGTGTACCCATTGCCCTCGATTTGTTTGATAGCCTTTCACCTGAACGGGGTGAGCTCGGTTTTTCGCTCACTATCAAGCGCTCTGTTCGGCGTCGCACACTCGAAATTGTGGTACGCAACGGCGAGGTGTTTTTAATGACACCGCAATTTGTTTCGAGAGATGAAGGAATTGCTTTCGTAAAGTCAAAGCGAGATTGGGTGCTCAATACGCTGAGTAAGCAACAGGCTGTATTGGATGAAACGCCGCAAAAATATTACAAAGCCGGAGAGTTATATAGCTTTCTCGGTGAAGAATACCCACTGATTTTGTTTGACGCACCTCGAAAGACGGTAATGCTTAACGAAGAAGGGTTGTGTGTCGGCGTTCGGATGAATAGGGGAGAGATAGAACCGGACAAAGTTCGTAAAGCCATTCACGAGTGGTACAAAGCCCAAGCATTAACCTTGTTGACAGCTAAGGCGCATCGGCTAGCCGCGTCGATTGGAAAAACTGTATCAGGTGTTAAAGTCCGGGCGACGAAAACTAAGTGGGGACATTGTACCGCGGACGGAGTATTACAGTTTAATTGGTATGTCTTAGCTGCACCGGAATGGGTGATTGATTATTTAGTTGCTCATGAGGTGAGTCACCTCAAACACCGCCATCATCGCGCTAGTTTTTGGCGGCTGGTGGAAAAATTGTGCCCGCAAACAAACGAAGCGAAACAATGGCTTAAATCTCACAGTCATCGAATCACTTTCTGATCGCCACTTAATCTGCGAGCAAGTCGATTCCGCATTCGAGTTCCTCAAACCAGTCGAAAAATTGATTCACCATAGGCTTGCCAAAAAATGGTTTGCCGTGCTGCGGAATCATCATTTCAATATCCAGTTTGCGTACTGTTTTCACCCAATGTCTGCATGCCGCATTGGAAGCCATGTAACGCTTGTGGAATCCTTCCATTAGGGGGCAATGAGACTCGAAATCATCAACAGGGACGTGATCTTGCCCGGGCGTAATGGCTGCGCCTACATCACCAGAAAATAAAATCTTGCTGATAGGGTCATAGAAATGAAAATTGCCAACAGAATGCAGAAAGTGTGCGGGAACGGCAACGATGGGCGCTTCGCCCAATGTAAGTTTGCCGCCTTTGTCCGGTAATTCGATGAGCCTATTGTTTAAGGATTTATCCATTTTCCCTGAAATAAAATCAGAGACTAGGTGTGGTAGAAAGCGTGCCCAAAGTTTGGATGTAACCACTTTACAGTTGGTATGGACGAGCCATCGGGGCAGAGACGTGATGATATCTGGATCTTGATGTGAGGCGAAAACGTATTTCAATTGTTTGATCGCAATATATTTTGATAGCTCGATTGATAAAGGGGTGTACGTTAGTTCTCCGCCTGGGTCGAAAAGAGCCGCTTCCCCGTGATCGATGATAACCAGTTGATTGCTAGGAATGCCTTCTCCCTCGACTAGTCCGGTAAAGAGGAGGCATGTGTGGGTACCCTCATCGTAGAGAGTTACGATTTTTTCGGCCATGTTATTCTATCTCCAGGGTGAGTATCCCTAAATTTAGCTATAAACGTAGTCTAGACGGCGGAGAATTCTATAGTCGGGGGCCAGTAATGTAGCTGATTAATATCAATTGAAAGTGGTTTTGAAGTTGTTTAATGCGCCATCGCTTTATTTTAGCCACATTAGTAATTGAGGTAGGAACGAAAAGCTTTGACTGTTGAGTGAAAGGTTTCAATAAAATCGACTTTGAGCGCTTGCGCCTGTGTTGAATTGCTGGTTTTAGCCGCGAGTTCCATTGCCGCCGCAATGACATGGAGCCTTTGCGCCTTGAGTTGTCCTGCACTGCCTTTAATTGAATGGGCAACGAAGCGAATTCCCGCGAGATCATTGTCGGCAAAGTGAGTTTCTATTGCCTCTAGACGCTCAGTGGACGAGTCACAAAACATCTTTAGAAGTATTTCCAAGCGATCGTGGCGCCCCTTCAGCATAGTGAGAGCTTCATCCTGCAACCAGATGTCATGATTAGCTACAGTATCGGCATCTGATGGTGGTGAGGGGTTGGGCGCATTGTCGCCGCGGTTCTCTTGAGTGCGGTCCAGGTTGTGCTCTAATGAGTCTTGTGGCGTTTTCGTCTTACTTGTTTTGTTGGTCTCGACATCGTTGGCTGGGGAGGGCGCTTTGCCAATCCATCGTTGCAGTTTTGCCAGAAGCTGATCCTCATTGACGGGCTTGCTTAGATAGTCTGACATTCCTGCGGTGACACAGCGTTCTCGGTCGCCCGTCATTGCATTGGCGGTCATGGCGATTATTGGTATTTTGCGATAAGCAATTCCAGCCTGACCTTCGCGAATGAGTTTTGTTGCGGCATAGCCATCCATGACTGGCATTTGGCAGTCCATTAAAATCAATGTAAATGGGTCTGCGCCAGAATTAAGTAGCGACTGGATCGCTTCATTCCCGTTTGTGGCGACATCGGCATGTATTTCAAGTTCGGAAAGCATCAATTTGGCAACTTCAACATTAATCGCATTATCGTCGACTAAAAGCACCCGGGTCGACTTAGGCCATTGTTCTACTTTTTTTCTACCGGCGGCCTCTGGTTGCGAGAAAAATTCGACATCGCTGGATGCGGTTGCTGTATTGATGGCGAACAATAAATCGTTTGCTGAAAGTGGTTTGTATATACAGCTATTGAAGCCTTGGTCTGTGAGTACGGATGGGTCTCCTCGATAATTCATTGGCAATATCGGCATTATTGTTAGGCTTGCGTCTGCGGATGTAGCCGCTTGTTTTAGGGTGGTTAAATGTTCTGAATTGGGCTCTGAAGACATCTCTATGAGTACTAAGTAGCGCCGTGAATTTAGCAGGCGGTTACTCGTCATAATGTCGTCGCCAGTAAAGTCGCGCAAGCTTTGGCATTCTAGACCCCAGGCACTCAATTGTTTTTGTAATGTGTTTAGAGAGAACGGATTTTTAATGTCTAATAATACAATAACGTCATTAGGCGATAAGGCGCTCGGTAGCTCTTGACTAATAAACCGAAGAGGAATGCGAAAGCTAAATTGACTGCCATGTCCGAGCGTGCTGTTCACTGAAATACCACCGCCCATTGCATCACATAGTTTTTTGCAAATAGCTAACCCCAGCCCTGTCCCGCCAAACTCTCGCGTTGTACTTGCATCAACTTGAGTGAACGGCGTGAAAAGATTGGCGAGCTTATCGGCTGGAATTCCGATACCTGTGTCAGAAATACTCGCGTTAAGCCAAACGGTATCACCGTCTCGTTTGACTTCTGCGCTAACAACCACTTCCCCTCGTTGGCTAAATTTAATGGCATTCCCCAATAAATTGGTCAGTACTTGTCTAATTCTACTGGGGTCCCCCTCTACTCGCATGAAACTAATATCGGCTAAATCCAATATTAGCTCTAGGTGTTTTTCTTCCGCACGTAGAGCCATGGTTTCACATAAATCGTCGAATACTGAACGCAAATCAAATTCGAGAACCTCTAGGTCTAGCTTTCCTGCGTCGACTTTAGAAAAGTCTAGAATGTCGTTTATCAATGATAAAAGTGAGTCTGCACTGTTTTTAGCTATATCTAACTTACGCTGTTGGATTCTTGTAAGCTCTGACTTTTGTAAGAGGTTGAGCATGCCAAGAATGCCATTCATTGGTGTACGAATTTCATGGCTCATGGTGGCGAGGAATTCACTTTTTGCTTTGACGGCTGCTTCGGCCGCTTTCATTGCTGAAACAAGTTCTTTTTCGGTGCGGTTCTTTTCTCTCTGAATATTAATGCTTTCAATAATTTGACCGATGGTGGCAAGCAAAGGCGTCAACCAGTGGACAAGACCTTCGTGATAACCGTTTTCTCTATTGGCCAAGCAAGCGAGTGCGATAACTTGGTCATTACGTACTATGGGTAAGCCCAAAAATGAATCTAGTAATGGATGAGTAGAGGAGGCGTCTGCGAGAATATGCGCATTGCTGTCGTTGTTGGATATAATATACAGCTCGGAGTTAATGACTTTTCCAAATACGTTGTCGAGGTCATAAATTTCTGCGCCCGATGGATAGAGGTTTTTGTAGTGATCTCGGAGGTCTTTGCTCCAGGCTTCATCGTTGGCCGCAAGCGTTTTCACATATTGTTGGCCAGAATCTGTATGCCGAACTTCTCCTATAAGGCCAAATTGACTGTCCGTCATTATGAGTAAGTCTTGAAGTATTTCATCGAAGGCGTCTGATGTGTTTGCGTGCGCGATAAATTTGGTGAGCGATTTAGCTATTACTTGAGATAGCATCATTTGTGATTGCAGTTCATGATTGGCCTTTTGTAACTGTTGGTCGGCGATCTTTCTCGAACTAATGTCTTGGAATGATCCATATATGCGAACGCACTTACCTTGCTTTAGCGCGGCGCGCCCGGTTATGTTTGCCCAGATTGTGCGGCCTTTTGCGGTAATGACTTGTGTTTCTTCATTGAATGCCTTGCCTTCTAACACGCACAGTTTTATCAGGTGACGCATTTTCTCTCGCTCGGGTCCCTCCTTAAAGAAATTGCTTGATGTGTCAGCCTCAATTTCGGCGTCTTCGGGAAGGTCGTGTAGGGCTTTGGTTGTTGCCGACCAGGTGAGTTGGTTGCTTTCCAAATTCCATTCCCATGCACCAATGCTTGCTTGATTGCTCATTTCTTGTAGCAAAAATTCTTGGTGTTGAATTTTCTCTTTTGCTTTCTCTTGAGCGGTTATATCAATGGCTGTTGCATAGTACAGTGACTTAGTGGGGTGTATGGCAAAACGCCACAAAAGTGTTAACTGCTTATTGGATTTTGAGATGAATTGGCATTGTACCGGCTGTGTATCAGATTCTTGCAACAGTGCTTGTTGGGCATTGTGGAGCAAGTTGACGTCTTTGGGATCGATGAAGCGTGTGAAATGGCTTCCTATAATATCGTCTTCAGAGTATTCGGATGCGCTGATGAGCGCTTGGTTAGCTTTGTGGACTATCCCATCTTTAGTGAAAATAGCCATGAACGTATCAGATACATCAAAGAAACTTTGTACTTCCTTTTGTGTGTCGGCGAGTGCCTGTTGAGCTGTTTCAAGGTCAGTGATGTCAATGCCACTGCCATAAATTCTGTGGGTCGTTGGATCAAAAGCGATGTTCCATATAATACTAATTGAATCGCCATCGCGCGTCTGGTAACGATTATTAAAGGTTATTGTAGTGTTCTCTGCGTTTAGCTTGGCAAGTGCCTTTTCGGTGCTTTTAACATCGTCTTGCAGAACGAAATTTAAAAAGGTGTGGGTGAGAATATGGCTTTCGTTCCAGCCTAGTATGTGGGAAAAGGCGGTGTTTACTTTTTCAAAGCGGTCATTTAGTTGAGCGATAAATACTAAGTTTGATGATAAATCGAAAAACTTTTGAAGCTCCTCCCTCGATCGCTCTATCAACAGTTGAGCGTTCTTTTGGTTGCTGATGTCGAGGTGGGTTCCTACCATGCGAGTAGGTTTTCCGCTATTGTCTCTAGCGACTACTTTTCCAGATTCAAGAACCCATACCCAATGCCCATCTTTGTGGCGAACACGAGACTCGCCAGCAAAATGATCTCGCTGCCCGTTCCAGTAGTTTTTGAGTAATTGTGAAGATCGCGAAAAATCTTCGATGTTGACAAGCGCTTGCCATCGCTCCATCGACATGGGCGTTAGTTCTTCCAGGGAATAGCCAAAAATTTTAGCCCAGCGCTCGTTGATGTGTATTGTGCCCGTTAGTATGTTCCAGTCCCATATGCCAGCCTCAGTGCTTTCAAGCACCATTTCGAGCTGCTCACGATGATCGATAATTTTGATCTCGTTAGCTTTTCGTTCAGATATATCCTGGATAATCGACCAAATGAATTCGTGCCCGTAACCGTCTTTTATCAATACGCCATTGAGTACAACCGGAATTCTAGAGCCTGTTTTTGTGATGTATTCTTTTTCATACGGGCCATACCGGCCATGCGTGTTTAAAGACTCAAGTTGTTTCGTTTCTTGGGTAGCGTACTCTGAGGGTGTGAGCTCCCAGTAGTTAAGCTGGGCAAACTCTTCACGGCTGTATCCGGTAGCCTCGAGGAGTGCTTGGTTAAATTCAACGAAACGACCTGTGGACGTGTCGTTCAAGGCGATGCCAATAGGCGATAGGTCGAATAATGCGCGGAGCCGAATGTCACTATCGTGACGGTTTTGGACAACACGGAGTAAAACGGCAAGTGGGATTATTACTAGTCCAACAGTGAATGCAAGCAGAGCCCTTATGCCCCACAGCACCTGAGTGGCTGCATGCCAACCTTCACGCGGTACCGCCGCTAACTCCCAAGAGCCGTTTGGTAGGGTTATGGTGGTAGTCTCAGGTTGTGCGGAATAGATGTCCTCACTTCCGAAGAATAGCTCGCCTTCGGCTCCTGTGCCGTCTTTGCCTCGTGCGGCTAAAAGGAGGTTTGAGTTGGTATTGCTAAGCCCGCTCGATGTATACAGATGTTCTGCGTCCATAACCGCAGATACCAGCCCCCATGGCCTTTTCTCTCCACTTGGACTTTCGGTATAGACAGGTATGCGGCCAATGATGCCCACACCTCCCTGAACCAGGTTCAGTGGTCCGGCTATAGTTAGCTTTCCGCTGTCTAAGGCGGCTAGCGCAGCGTCTCGCTGGCGATCGTTTGCCCTGTAATCTAAACCTATTGCCTGCTCATTCCCTTCGAGCGGGTACACCATGCGGATCACTAAATCGGGAGCTGCCCCGATATTGATTAACTCCGTCTCGCCTGAAAATAGGTTTGCCGCAACGGCTGAAAAGCGCTCTTGAGAGATATCGGGCTCTGTACTAATCAGCGCAACAATGCCCATGACCGTTTGGATATTAGTGTTGATTCTGCCCTCAATGTTGGAACGGAGTATGCCGAGTTCGGCGAAGACCTCTGCCCGTTTTTGGTCCTCCATACGCGCTTGGTAGAGAAAATCTAGGTACGCGGCTAGGCCTAGGAGTATCAATCCAGCGGCACTGAGGATAGCCCAGCTTGCCCAGCTCGACTGGCGTAGTAAGCGGGACTGAGGCTTGTCTTCTGGCCCTTTAGGAGACTTCATATCGTCGTGTAGCAAAGAAAGAAAGCGATTTCGCAAAACGCGTAAAAGCGCGTATGCCCTATAAAAGGTATAGCCTATTTCACCGGCGCGAAATCAAAGGAGTCGGAAGGGGTAGCTAATACGTTGATAGCTAGCGACGAGTCGTGGAGGTCAAAGACGGCGAAGGCGGGCCAACATAGGCAGGTACAGAATAGTTGCCGGGGCGGTGGTTGAGTTTAGTCGGATGATTTTAGCGAGAAGGCGGTGAGTGAGAGTTTTAGCCAACAAGAGATTGGATAAAAAAGCAGGAGAAATGGTAGCAAGGGCGAGACTTGAACTCGCGACCCCAGCATTATGAATGCTGTGCTCTAACCAGCTGAGCTACCTTGCCATTTCCTTGATCATCACAGGTCGAGACCCGGCCCGTGATGAGGGCGGCTATTTTCCTGATTTGGCCTTTCTTGTCAAGCGCGATTGGGCGCTTAATCACTACCTTTTTCGAGCGCTTGGTGGGAAATTCCCTCTTTGCTAAACCCTGAGCGGAGATGAAGGTCGCGTTGAGGGAAGGGTATGTCAATACCGTATCGCCTAAAGGCATCGTCTAAAGCCCATAGGTATTCGGATACCAAAAAACTAGGGCGTTTGACTGCTTCCGGAGAGACCCAGACACCGAGTATGAAGTCTAGGGCACTGTCACCGAAGCCTGTCATCCACACAACAGGCATTCGCCCATTATCGGTTAGCGTCAGTTGCACAGTGGACGCCGCTTCCAAAGCCGCTTTTTTAACGAGCTCTTTATCGCTGCCATAGGCAACGGAAAAAGGGATGCGAAAGCGGCGCAGGTTATCTTCCAGAGTCCAGTTGGTGACGCGCGAGCTGGCGAACTCTGCATTTGGAATAAGGATATCGACGTTGTCGTTTGTTCTCACGAGTGTAGAGCGGATGTTAATTTGCTTGACCTCGCCCACCAAACCATCCGGTAATTCAATAAAATCGCCCACTTTCAGAGATTTTTCTAGCATGATAATCAGGCCAGAGAAAAAATTATTAACGATGTTTTGAAGGCCTAGGCCAATACCTATGCCAAGCGCGCCGCCAATGATAGCGAGCTTCGTTAAGTCGATACCCAGTGCACTAGCCGCTAAAAGAAAACCAATGACTATAAAAAGGTAGTGAAGAATTCTACTCACTGTGTAAATTTGAGCGCTACTGATGGACGCTCTCAATGAACCCAAGCGCGAAACGGCCCGCTGCACAACAACTGATGCAATATAAGAAGCGACCATTAACCCTGTTGCAAAAATGACAGCACCAAAGGTTAAGCGGTACTCACCAAGAGAGAAGAAAACGTAATTTAGCCAGTGATCATCCATCGTTTACAGCCAGCGTTTAATTTTAAAGATTATTAAGGCCGTGACGCTAATCGTAGCCATCACGCCCAACAGAATAAAATAGCCATACTTAATCTGAAGCTCGGGGATGTATTGAAAGTTCATGCCATATAGTCCGGCAAGAAAACCGAGAGGTACGAAGATCGTCGTTACTACGGTAAGAATTTGCATGGTGCGATTTAAACGGTGCGATGAAATTGAAAGATAACCTTCGATTAAATCGCCGCTAATTTCGTAGTACATTCCCAGAAGGCTCAGTATCCGGTCGGAGCGTTCATGTAAATCCTGGGCTTCGTGTGCAAAAACACTAAAGCGTTCATCGTCTTGGGTCATGGCAACCAATGCACTGGTGAGTCGCTCGTGATAGTTAAATGTGCGCTTTAATTTTCGTAAACGACCGCGATAGCTAATTAATTCGCGTAAATCGTTATCATCACCAAGGTCTTGCATTAGCTCTTCTTTCTCCGAGAGCTCCTGCTCAAACGCCAAAATTGTATCCAAATAAATTCCAAAGGAGGTATGGATGAGTTTGCTGGCGAGAAGGAATGGCGTCTTTAGTAACGATACAAGTTGCTGGTTATTCCACCATTGATCAATTGAGATGCTTGGTTTGCTATGGCGAGTAATAATAAAGTTATCGCCAACAAATAATGCAATTTGCAACGGCTCGACGACGAGACCTTCTTTAACCTCAACTAAGCCGCGATACAAAATAAATAGCATGTCGTCAAAGTGTTCGATTTTTGGAGGGTGGCGCGTTCTCTGCGCATCTTTTATCGCGAGAGGGTGGCAGCCGAACGCCGCCAATAACTGCTTCTCGTCTTTCTCCGGGATACTTTCACAGTCTATCCACAAAAACTCTTCAGGTGCGGGCTTTTGACCTAGTGAAGTGACATCCGCTTGTTGAACGATTGAACCGTCTGCATGGATGCGCGTTGTTCTAATCATAACGTTCTCTATTTTATCGTTGTTGTGATTGATCCGTGGGTGAAGTGTTTGCATGAGCAATACACAAACGCGTTATCGGTGGACCCAATAGCTCAAAGACAACGGTACCTGCTATTGCCGTGGTTAGAAGCGCTTCTGCAAATTGCGGAAAAGCTTGTGATGCAATGAGTGCAATACCGATCGCTACCCCTGCCTGAGGCAACAAAGCTGAGCCTAGTAAAATTCCTTGTAAGGAAGAGGGTCTTGAAGACGCGGAGCGGCAACATATCCACCCACCCATCAAGCGTCCCAATATGCGCGAGATAACATAGGTCACACCAAGCCAGCCCGTTGTGGCTAAGTGACTAAAATCGAGTGATGCGCCAGCCAAAATAAAAAATAGCATCATAAACGGCCATTCAATTTGGTGTATGGCATGAAATGGTCGGCTATGGTGTTTGGCGGTGTTAGTGATCGTCATGCCCATCGTGATACAGGCTAGCAAATACGAAACTTCTAGCCATTGTGCCAAGCCGGCACACAAAACGACTGCACCTAATGCCTCAATGAGCAGGGGCTCGCCTTCGGATGAACGCCCGGTTAGCCAGCCAATGGGAAGCCCGATTGCAATACCCAATACAATCGCTCCGCCAAGTTCCCAAAGCGAGGTGAGAGCCACGGTAAGGTGAGCGTCTAATAAAAACACTGCAAGTGCGGCAGACAGGCTGAAAATTAATAGACCCCAAACATCGTCTAGAGCAACGATGCCGAGCAGTTTTTCCGTAAACGGCGTTGATTGCTTAGATTCTTCAATCACGTCGCGTGTTGCCGCAGGGTCGGTCGCGGTCGCGGCTGCGCCTAATAAGAGCGCGAGTGGCCAATTGTTAAAAATTAGTGCCACGGCCAACGTGACGGCAAGCCAAGTTGCAACCGTCACCCATATAGAAGCGGAAATTACAGCTGCCCCTTGAGCCTGTAGCCAGCGAAGATGCAGTTTGCCGCCTAAAAGAAATCCGACCATCGCTAATGCGATATGGCTTATCCAAGGGAATGTTTCTTGAGCAAGGTCACTCACTAGATCAAAGCCTGAGGGACCAACGGCAATACCTAGGGTGATCAATAAGGTGACGCGCGGTATGGCTGTTTTTTTTCCGATCCACTGCGCGGCCAGCCCGGCAATTAACAGGCTGCCGAGGCTAATAAACACGGTGGCAAGGTAAGGAGATTCTTGCATAGACAATTCCAGCTTGGCGTCTTAGTGACAGCATGTCGGAATTGTCTACTGAGTGTGGGAAAGTGTAAAGGTAGTTATAGGACTTTATCGAAAGTTACACGTTAAAGCGAAAATGAATAACATCTCCATCTTGAACGATATACTCCTTGCCTTCCAAGCGCCATTTTCCTGCATCTTTAGCACCTGCTTCGCCGTTATGCTCGATGAAATCTGAATAAGCAATGACTTCAGCTCGGATAAAACCTTTTTCAAAGTCGGTATGAATTTTTCCTGCCGCTTGAGGCGCTGTTGCACCAACGGGAATTGTCCAGGCACGAACTTCTTTTACACCTGCCGTGAAATAAGTGTGTAGCCCAAGCAATTCATAACCTGCGCGAATAACGCGATCTAAGCCCGCTTCTTCCATGCCTAATTCGGCGAGAAATTCTTGTTTTTCGTCGTCCTCAAGCTCGGCAATTTCTGCTTCGAGCTTGTTACAAATGGGTACGACGACGGCATTTTCTTGTGCGGCGATTTCACGTACTTTGTCTAAATGAGCGTTGTTCTCAAAACCATCCTCATCGACATTTGCGATGTACATTGTGGGTTTCAAGGTTAGAAAAGCGAGTGGTTTTAGTAATTTACGTTCGTCATCGTTGAGTGGGAAACTGCGCAGAGGCTTCGCTTCATTGAGATGTGGAAGAATTTTTTCCATTAGCGCTTTCATCACGATGGCTTGCTTGTCTTGCCCTTTTGCGGCTTTGGTGTAGCGTTGCAAAGATTTTTCAACCGTATCGAGATCGGCAAGGGCCAGCTCTGTATTGATGACGTCAATGTCCGCGGCGGGGTTGATTGAGCCTTCTACGTGGATCACATTTTCATCTTCAAAGCAGCGAACGACGTGGGCGATGGCATCTGTTTCTCGGATGTTGGCTAAGAATTGGTTGCCAAGACCCTCACCTTTTGATGCGCCAGCGACGAGCCCTGCGATATCGACGAATTCCATGGTGGTGGGAATTATTTTTTCTGGTTTAACGATGTCAGAAATTTTATCTTGTCGAGGATCTGGGATTGGCACGATACCGGTATTAGGTTCGATGGTACAGAAAGGGAAATTTTCCGCATCGATCCCCGCTTTAGTTAACGCGTTGAACAGCGTTGATTTGCCAACGTTAGGTAAGCCGACAATGCCGCAATTGAAACCCATAGTGTTATATCTCGTTAGTGCGCTGTTGCGCGTTATTTTGTGTGCAACTCTTTCATAGCCTTTTCCCAGTCTCCACAGAGGATGTCCGGTGCCAAGCGTAAGGCCTTGTCGATGCTCTCATCGATGAGAGTTTGCTCGCTACTGGGTGCTTTTTTGAGTACATAATTCGCAACTTGCGCGGCACTGCCCGGATGACCAACGCCGATGCGCAGGCGTCGAAAATTTTTTTCGTTGCCTAGTGCTTTAATAATATCTTTAAGGCCGTTATTGCCACCGGATCCTCCGCCAACTTTAAGGCGAGGCGTGCCGGGCGGTAAATCGATCTCGTCATGTACGACTAAAATTTCGTCCGGCGAGATTTTGAAAAAATTCGCCATCGGTGCAACCGCCTGCCCACTTAAATTCATATAAGTGGTCGGGATTAATAGTCGAATGTCTTTTCCCTGCAGCGTAAAGCGCCCGGTTAGGCCGGAAAACTTGGATTCGGGGGTGAGAGAGACGTGATGTTGGCGGGCTAATTCTTCCACCAAGGTGGCGCCGGCGTTGTGGCGAGTGGCGTGATATTCGGGGCCTGGGTTACCCAGGCCCACAACAAGTTTAATGCTCAATGGCATTCACCCGTTAATTGGTGGTTACTCTTCTGAAGCTTCTTCGCCGTCTTCTGCAGCGTCGTCGCTTGAGCTACCTTTAGGCTTGTTGATGCTCGCAACAGGAAGATCGTGATCTTCGCCGTGAGACAGTGCAACAGATTCTACACCCTTAGGTAGTTTCAAATCAGAGATGTGAATGGTTTGACCTACTTCTACTTCAGCCAAGTCAACTTCGATGAACTCAGGCAAGTTTTGTGGCAAACAGGTGATGTCGAGCTCTGTCATTGAGTGAGATACTACGCCGCCTTGCATCTTCACGCCTTTAGAAGACGCTTCATTGATGAAGTGGAGAGGTACTTTGGTGTGAAGCTTTTGAGATTTAGAAACACGCAGAAAGTCAGCGTGAAGCACTTGTGGTTTCGCTGGATGACGTTGTAAGTCTTTCAGAATTACGTCTTGCGCTTTGCCATCAACGTTTAATGTGATGATGTGCGAATAAAACGCTTCGTTTTCCAGTTGCTTCATTAGATCCTTGTGAAGGATGCTAACGTTTTCTGGTTTCTTTTTGCCGCCATAAATAATGGCTGGAACCTGAGCTGCTTCACGACGTAAGCGGCGGCTCGCACCTTTCCCTACGTCTGCTCGGGCGTTGGCATCTAAAGTAAAGTCTTGTGACATTGCCTTTTCCTCGTTGTGGCTGTTCTAAATAACAGCGATACCGTAATAGTCTGCGACCGACTTGTTACGGGGTTAATGACATCACTCGAATGAGTGTGCGTTTATCTAAGAGAATGGACGCCAAACCCAATGGGATTAGCCGAACATTGCACTCAAAGATTCTTCATTGCTAATACGTCGCACGCATTCGGCGAGCATTGAGCTTAATGTTAGTACGCGAAGGCGATCACATTGATCGGCTTTTTTACCCAAAGGAATAGAATCAGTGATAACTAATTCATCCATTTGTGAATTGTTAATGTTGTCGATGGCTTTGCCTGATAGCACCGGGTGGGTACAGTAGGCGACGACTTTCTTGGCACCATGTTCTTTCAACGCGCCCGCCGCATTACATAGGGTGCCGGCAGTATCTACGAGATCGTCAACCAACAAGCAAGTACGTCCTTCGACTTCACCAATAATGTTCATCACTTCGGCAACATTCGCCATTGGGCGACGTTTATCGATAATGGCTAAATCAATGTCTAGTTGCTTTGCTACCGCACGTGCACGAACCACACCACCGATATCGGGTGATACTACGATGGGGTTGTCAAAATTTTGTTTTTCGATATCAGCGAGTAATACAGGTGAACCGTATACGTTATCTACCGGTACGTCGAAGAAACCTTGAATCTGCTCGGCGTGTAAATCGACAGTTAGGAGGCGGTCAACGCCAACGCTAACCATCATATCGGCAACTACTTTGGCGCTAATGGGTACGCGGGCAGAACGTACGCGGCGATCTTGTCGCGCGTAACCAAAGTAAGGAACCACCGCAGTAATACGACCCGCTGACGCGCGACGCAGCGCATCGACCATGAAGATGAGTTCCATCAAGTTGGTGTTGGTCGGTTCGCAGGTGGATTGCAGAACAAAAACGTCGCGCCCACGAACATTCTCATTGAGCTCAATGGCGATTTCACCATCGGAAAATTTATCGACAGACACATCGCCGATAGGAATGCCGAGCTTCGAAACCACCTTGTGAGCAAGGTCGGGGTTAGCGTTGCCGGTAAAGACCATTAAGTCTGCCATGTCGATAACCTTAGCGTGTGTGAGCGTAGACGTTATGTGCCAGCGCCCGTCAGCGTGGCAGTACTTGTTAAGCTTATATATCAGGAGCCGTGCGGGACTGTTACCTGAGTATTACCTGAAGAGGATATGGCTGGGGTGGCAGGACTCGAACCTGCGAATGACGGGATCAAAACCCGTTGCCTTACCACTTGGCGACACCCCAACAATGTGGCTTGTAACGTCTAAATTATAGTTGCTTCTATATATAGTCGTTCTAAACCAATTTCGCGAGCAGGCTGTGTACTGGGGATTGGTTAACCCCTTGCGCAACAAACCCAGGCCATGGGCTCTGTGCGAGTACTTGCTCAGCGTTATTTCGGCTCGGAAAAGCCGCAAACACACTAGCACCTGTTCCCGTCATTCGAGCAGAACTACTGTGCTGACTGAGCCAATCTATGCACTCAGCTACTTCCGGATATAGCCGCGACACTAGGGTTTGGCAGTCGTTCCGGGTGGCCTGCTCGAAGAAGGCCGCTACTGTAATGGCGGCACTGTCTCTTGTCAATTCTGAGTGAGTAAAAATACTGGCCGTTGAGACATGGCATGGAGGTGAGAGCACCAGATAGTAATTGTCAGGTAAATCAACCGGAATGAGCTTTTCTCCAACCCCTTCTGCCCAGGCCGAATGACCCAGCACAAAAACAGGGATATCGGCACCGAGTTGTCGACCCAGCTCGGCGAGGTCTTTCCGTGATACCTGTGTGTTCCATAGATGATTGAGAGCTAGCAGTGTGGTGGCCGCATCGGAGCTGCCGCCACCAATTCCACCGCCCATGGGCAGGCGTTTGTCCAAGGTGATCTTTGCCCCTAATGGGGTATGGGTATGCCGTTGCAGTAGGCGAGCGGCCTTAACAATTAGATTGTCTTCGTCTTTGACGCCATTGATGGATGGGGTTAAAGATATTCGGTTATCGCTTTGTGGCGTAAAGCTCAGGGTATCGCCGAAGTCGAGTAGCTGGAAAATCGTTTGTAGTTCGTGATAACCGTCGTCTCGCTGCCCCAATATGTGCAGAAAAAGGTTTAGCTTGGCGGGTGCGGGCAGTTGAATGGTTTCGATGTTCATTATTCGATACGGCTGACTATGGCGGTGTTGGCTTTTTCTGGGAGCGACGGCTATAGCGCCGACCCTATTGTAGGCTCAATGGTCCAGGAGGCGATGGAAAGCGTGAGGCTTAGGTCGTCTCGCGATGCCTCTAATTTCCCTGGTAGTCGCCAGCCGTCCACCAAGCGGTAGTCGCTGAAGCTTAGTTGCCAACCGCTTTGCTCGAAGCTGCTGAGATGGCCGCTATCCGCGAGGCTGACATTGCGGCTTAGTACATCGGGCGCAGGTAGGCCGCGTACCCAAAAGCGCAGGTGGCTAATTGGGATATCTCGGCCGAGTTGCTCATAGACTAACTGTTCTGGTGTTGCCGCTGTCACGGTCTCCTTTCCGCTTTGCTCAAGGCGAACGGCGTCACGATCGCCGTATATATAGGTAGTACCGACACCAAGTGTGCCGCTCAAGCGAATTTTAAAATCGGTTGCCGAGAGGTTTTGCCAGGAAACGCGAGCCTTCTCCGATTCAGCGGCGGATCGCATAATTAGCTTGCCTGAAAAGCGCCAATGTTCAATGTCTGCAAGTTGCTGTTGATAACGTTGCAGGTTTTCTATGGGTGTTAGCGGTTTACTGACGCAGGCGCTAAGTAGCAATAAAGCGAGGACGACGCTACTTCGTAAAGGGGTGATACTTACCATTGTTGCTTACTCAGCACTTAACTCTTCGCCTTTGCCAGCGCCAAGGCGTTCCATCGTGCTGTTGATGTGACGGGAGTTGGGGTTGAGCTGTAAGCCCTGTCGCCATATGTCGACGGCTTGCTCGTGCTCGCCGCTAACCCACAACACCTCGCCGAGATGGGCTGCAATTTCATCATCAGGAAAAGCTTTAAGTGCTTGCCGTAAGCGCAAAAGCGCCTCTTCATAGTTGCCCATGCGATATTGTACCCAGCCCATGCTATCGATGATGGCGGGATCGTTTGGGCTAATATTGAGCGCTTGTTTGATTAATTGATAGGCTTCGTCAATTCGATCTGATTGATCGGCGAGTGAATAACCCAGTGCGTTCAGCGCTGACGCATTGTTTGGCTGGTATTTAATGATTGTGCGCAGATCCGTTTCCGACAGGTCGATCATATCTCTTTGTTGATACACCATTGCTCGGGTGTAAAGAAGGTCGGTGTCATTTGGGTGAAGGGTTAAGCCCTGATTTAGAATATCTTCGGCTTCGGTGAGGTGTTGATAGCGGGCCAGGGTTTGAGCTTCGAGCAGATAAAAGCGGGTGGTTTCGTTGGGAAAAGCCGCGCGCATTTTATCCATCAACACGCGTGCCTGTTCCAGCTGGTTGTTGCTGATAAGGATGTCAGTAGCACGACCAATAGACGGTAAAAAATCTGCCCCTTGCTGAACACTGAGGTAGTGTTTGACGGCAAGCACCGGGTCTTTATCGGCTTCAGCGATCTTGCCTAGGTAGTAATGGGCGGAGTCCGTGCGGCTACCCAATTGGATCAGCTGCTCGAACGTGGCTTTCGCTGTGTCGAGATCTCCTTTTTCGAAGGCAACCAGCCCTAGCGAAAATAGGAGGTCAGGGTCATTGGGGGATTGTTCTACAAGTAGCTCAAATTGCTCTTGAGCTTCGGTGATATCAATACTTGCCAAAAGCCGAGCATACTGAAGGCGTAAGCGTTGGTTGTCGGGTTGTCGCTGCAATAATGCGATCAGCCTATCGAGTGCTTGCTCGCCTCGTCCGAGTTGATAGAGCAGCCTTGCTTCGAGTACTGCTGCTTGCACGTCTTCATCGTCACTTGCCAATGCCTGTTGGATAATAGTGAGCGCTTGCTCTGCTTGATCTTGCTGCTGTAGCAGCATCGCTTTGCCGACCAGAAGCTTGGAATCGGTGGGGTACTCAAGCAACATGCGGTCGTAGTTTGCTAGTAGTTGATCACGCTGGGTATCGGTAATTTGGCCTGCACGAGCCGCGATGCTATCAAAAATGGGCGTACTGCCCAGGCGTTGCAATTGCTCAGAGTACTTAAACGATTCCAAAAGCTGCCCAGCTTGCGCCAACTCGCTTGCAACGACAAACAACGCTTCCGCATTGTTAGGCTCGATCTCTAGCCATAGTTTGCCTATTTCTAGCGCGTATTCTCTGGCATCTAACAGGCGTGCGATGCGGGTGGCTCTGGCGGCGATGCCGGGGTCTCGCGTACGTGCAGCTTCCTGAGCGTAGTTCCCCAGGGCAATATCGTATTGCTCTCGTGAGCCTGCAATTTCTGCGACTAACAGCGAGTAAAGTGTTTCAATTGGAAAAGGTTTGTAGACAGGTTCGATCTTAACCAGCGTTGGTTCGGCGACAGCTTCGGTGCTTCCTGCGGCGTTTTTGTCGGTTACCTCTGGAGGGGTAACTGGGGTGCTACTGCAGCCGGCCAATATGAGTGCGGCGCTTGCTGAAGCGAGTGTAAGTAGCCTGTTTTTCATGCGCTGGGTCTATGATTAAGTCGTTATTGTTCGGTCTTGCGAAATTAAGACCATCATTGGGCAAAACTATTCCCGGTAGCAAAACCTTATGATGAAACGGTTCTGGGTAAGTGTGCCATCAAGTTATGCGGTGAGTACAGTATAGCCCGGTCAAATGGTAGGCCCTGATTCATTAAACGTAAGGATTTGTGGTGATGCTGGGTTGCTGATGCGGAATTCTTTAAAGCCAGGGACTATATTGGTACAAAGCCATTATGCCCCGCCAGCTTGAATCGGTATAATGTGCCGCCAACGCGGGCGCGATATCAGCTGCCCCAAGCCCTTATATAGAGCCTATACAGTCATGATACCTAGTCGAATAGATATTGATCACCGCGCAAATGCTGCCAAACTGGCCGCGAATTTTTAGCGCAACGCCGCGACTATTGGTAGCAGCATGGGCATTGTAACTCTGGGTATCAATCACTCCTCGGCTCCACTCGAACTGCGAGAGCAGGTCTCCTTTGCGCCCGAAATTATGGAAGAGGCTTTGCAGCATGCTCGTTCACAGCTGCCCGTTTCTGAAGTTGCTATCCTCTCAACGTGCAATCGAACAGAGATATATGTCGCGGAAGACGCGGATGTAAACCACGTTATTCAGTGGTTAGCGGACTACCACCAATTGTCTGCTGAAGATCTACGCCGCTGTCATTATGGTTACGATGGCGCTGAGGCGGTTCGTCATATGATGAAGGTGGCTTGCGGCTTGGACTCACTCATTCTAGGTGAACCGCAAATTCTTGGGCAGATGAAATCGGCTTACAGTGTGGCGCGTGATGCGGGCACGGTAGGGTCTAGATTGCATAATGCTTTTCAGCAGGTGTTTGCCATCGCCAAACGCGTACGGACCGAAACGGCCATTGGTGAAAACCCCGTATCCGTAGCATTTGCGGCTGTATCACTGGCGCAGCAAATTTTTTCTAATTTAAAGGAAGACACCGCGTTACTAATTGGCGCGGGTGAAACCATCGAGTTAGTTGCACGTCACCTGCACGATCAAGGTGTTGCAAAAATTATCGTTGCTAACCGCACGCTGGGTCGAGCTAAACAATTGGCGGAGCAATTCAATGCCGAAGCCATTTTGTTGGCAGATATTCCAGAGCACTTACATCGTGCAGATATTGTTATTTCCTCGACGGCGAGCCAGCTGCCGCTTCTTGGAAAAGGTGCAGTTGAATCGGCGCTTAAAATGCGAAAGCGCAAGCCAATGTTTATGGTTGATATCGCCGTCCCGAGAGATATCGAAGCTGAAGTGGGTGACCTGGCGGATGTGTTCTTGTACACCGTTGATGATCTTCGGCAAGTTATCGATGAAAGTAAACGCTCGAGAGAAGAGGCTGCCGAAAAAGCGCATTTGATTGTTGACGAAGGCGTTGGCATTTACGAGAGTGAACTGCGGGCGCTGAATTCAGTAGCGACCATTAAAGCCGTACGCCAAAAGGTACAATCATTGGCGGATAGTGAGTTAGATAAAGCTTTAAAAGCGTTAGAAGGTGGCATGGCTGCCGAACAGGTTGTGCAACAATTGGCACGCGGTTTAGTTAACAAAGTTTCCCATACACCGACTATCAAACTGCGTGAAGCAGGTGCTACGGGGCGTCAAGATATGATTGGTCTGACACAAGAATTGTTCGACCTTACTGAGCAAGATTTAGAAGATAGCGAGAAATAATGAAAGCTTCCATTCAGATTAAATTAGAAAACTTGTCAGACCGATATACCGAAGTGGGGGCTTTGTTAAGTGACCCTGAGGTTATTGGTAATCAAAATAAGTTTCGCGAATTATCCAAAGAATATGCTGAGCTTGAGCCTGTTGTAAAAAGCTTTACTCAATATCAGAAGGTATTAAGTGATATCGACGATGCAAAGTCCCTGATAGCTGATGGCGACGCTGAAATGCGTGAGATGGCAGAAGAAGAAATCGCCAGCGGTGAAGCGGAAAAAGAAACGCTTGAACTCGAATTGCAAAAACTACTACTACCTAAAGATCCAAACGACGAGAAAAACGTCTTTTTAGAAATACGGGCAGGCACCGGTGGCGATGAAGCGGCTATTTTCTCTGGTGATTTGTTTCGTATGTACTCTAAGTATGCAGAATCTAAACGCTGGAAGATCGAAGTGTTAAGCGAAAGCCTTGGTGAACACGGTGGTTATAAAGAAATTATTACACGGGTTGAAGGTAAAGGCGTTTATTCGCAATTAAAATTCGAATCTGGTGCTCATCGCGTGCAACGCGTTCCGGAAACGGAATCCCAAGGGAGGGTTCACACCTCGGCGTGTACGGTGGCTGTCATGCCAGAGGCGGATGAAGCGGAAGAAGTGGATATCAATAAAGCAGACTTGCGCGTTGACACCTTCCGTGCCAGCGGTGCTGGTGGTCAGCACGTTAACAAAACTGATTCCGCGATCCGTTTAACGCATTTACCAACAGGAATCGTTGTGGAATGTCAGGACGAACGCTCGCAACATAAAAATCGGGCACGGGCAATGTCTTTGCTTGCCGCAAAACTGCAAACAATGCAGACCGAAAAAGCTGAGAAAGAGTTGTCGGATGAGCGTCGTAACCTCGTTGGTAGCGGCGACCGCTCCGAGCGCATCCGGACTTATAACTACCCGCAAGGGCGTGTCACGGATCACCGAATCAATTTAACCTTGTATAAATTGGATGAGGTGATGGAAGGTGATCTCGACGTGGTGGTGCAGCCGCTAATTAATGAATATCAAGCGGATCAATTGGCCTCTCTTGCGGGCGACAGTTAATTAATAGCGACCATGCAAATCGCGACGTGTTTAAAACAAGCTAGCCAAACGCTCAAGCAGTTTGATACAGCACGCATTGATGCTGAACTTTTACTGAGTAAAGTGCTTGATAAAACACGCACCTATCTCTTTACTTGGCCCGAAAAAGAATTAACCGTAGAGCAGCAAAAGCAGTTTGCTGCGTTGTTGGCGCGACGGCAGTTGGGTGAGCCTATTGCCTATATTTTAGGTGAGCAAGAATTTTGGTCGCTCAATTTATTGGTGTCCCCCGCAACACTCATCCCTCGACCTGATACAGAGTTGTTAGTTGAAATAGCGTTGGAATTGCTTGTCGATACTGAGCGCACTATTTTGGATCTAGGCACGGGTACCGGCGCTATTGCTTTAGCGCTTGCCTCTGAAAGGCCGAATTGGAAAATTTTAGCTGTAGACAGCGAGTCTCAAGCCGTAGAACTAGCCATAGAGAACTGCCGTCGGTTAGGTTTTACGAATGTCGAAATTAATCGTAGTGATTGGTACCGCAATATCGAGCCTCATGGATTTGATTTAATTGTGTCTAACCCGCCGTATATTGATGGCGAAGATGAACACTTATCCCAAGGTGATGTCCGATTCGAACCTGCCAGTGCTTTGATAGCTGAGCGAAACGGTTTGGCGGATATCGATATTATTGTGCGGGGCGCCTCTGACCACTTAAATGCAGGAGGGTGGTTGCTGTTAGAACATGGTTATCAGCAAGCAGCTGATGTTCAAACCCTACTATTCGATGCTGGATTTATTCATGTGGAAACGCGGCGTGATCTTGGCGGTCATGAGAGAGCGACCTTCGCTCAGTTGCCAGCATAATCTGAATCTAATAAGAGTTGTGTAAATCCACTATGCAAGATGAAGAACTGCTTCGCTACAGTCGACAAATTTTATTGCCCGATGTGGATGTCGAGGGCCAAGAGAAATTGTTGAATGCCAAGGTATTAATCGTTGGCTTGGGTGGTTTGGGTAGCCCAGTGGCAATGTATTTGGCGGCGGCGGGCGTAGGTGAGTTGTATCTGGCAGATTTTGATGAAGTGGATGTATCAAATTTGCAACGGCAAATCGTGCATGCGAGTTCAAGAATTGGGGTTAACAAAGCACAGTCAGCACGACAACACTTGCTCGACATTAATCCACATTGCCGCGTACGTTGTTATGAGTCGCGATTGACTGACGCCGAATGTGAGACGGTTTTCAACGAAGTCGATGCCGTGGTTGATTGTACTGACAATTTTTCCACACGGTTTATGCTGAATCAGCTTTCAGTCAAAACGAAAACGCCGTTAGTGTCTGGCGCGGCTATCCGTTTAGAAGGGCAAGTTACTGTTTATGATCCACGTAGCGACGAGTCACCTTGTTATCGTTGCTTGTACGAATACATCGATGATAGCCAGCTGAGTTGTTCGCAAAATGGTGTGCTAGCACCACTGGTTGGTATTATTGGAAGTGTTCAAGCCACTGAAACAATAAAGTTGATTGCTGAATTCGGCCAACCACTCGTCGGTCGCTTGCTATTGCTTGACGCAAAATCTATGCAGTGGCGAGAGCTATTACTTAAGCGTGACCCTAAATGCCCTGTCTGTGGGGAACACTAGGTTCTTTATCCGACAACGAAAAAAACAACGGTTGAGATAACAGCTGCGCCGATAATGTTCAGCGCAAAACCTTCCCTTGCCATATCCCTTACTTCCATTTTTTCGGCGCTAAAGACAATGACATTTGGCGGAGTAGCTACGGGCAACATAAAAGCGCAACTGGCACTTAATGCGGCGGGTACCATGAGCAGTTTTGGATCAATCCCTGCGCCTACAGCCGCAGCCGCGAGCACCGGCATCAACATATTTGAGGTCGCGGTATTGCTAGTTATTTCTGTTAAGAAAGTGACGCCAAGGCAAACGAGTAAGATCGTTAAAAATGTGGGAAGGTTTGCTAAGCCAGATAAAGCGTTACCGAGTGATTCACTAATGCCTGTGGTTGTAAAAGCGCTGGCTAATGACAATCCACCGGCAAAAAGAATAAATACCCCCCAAGGAATTTTTACAGCGTGTTCCCAATCGAGCAGTCGCTCCTTGTGATGCGACGTGTTCGTGCCCCTAGCGTCGTCTCCTGCGGGAATGAGAAAGAGTGCAATGACGGCGATAAACGCCACGGCTGCGTCGTTCGCTGTGTCTAAACCAAAGAGCGCCTGCCAACCGCCGAACGGATTACCGCGTGTGATCCAAGCCAGTGCTGTGAGTGAAAAAATAACAAGAACGCGTTTTTGAGCTGTTGTCCAAGGGCCTGGATCGGGAAGCGTTAGTTGCCCACCCGAAGAAAGGTTTCGTGTTAACCACCAACCGGCAAGGGGCAATAAACAAACAACAACCGGCAGTCCCCAAGTCATCCAGTCAACGAGCGTGAGTGTTTCACCCGTCGCTTCTTTGTAATGACTCATAAACACCAAATTGGGTGGGCTACCAATGTGGGTGCCCATGCCCCCGATGCTGCAACCGTAGGCCACGCCCAATAACAGTGGAAGAGCGAGCTTTTTGTCTTCGGCTTTTTCTATCACCGCGAGTACGATAGGCAATAGCATAATCGCTGTTGCTGTGTTGGAAATCCACATCGACAACACCGCGCCTGCGATCATAAAACCAAACACAATGCGTCGACTGCTGTGGCTGCCAGTCAGTTTAACCATGCCAATAGCCAGCTGTTGGTGGGTGTTGGTTTTTTCCATGGCTTTCGAAAGCAGGCTGCCGCCAATGAATAACATCACTAAGGGGTGACCGTAAGCGGCGGCGATCTGCTGTCCACTCAATACACCAAGTAAGGGAAATGCGCCCAGAGGAATCAGTGATGTTGCAGGAATTGGAATGGGTTCAAAGATCCACCATGTCGCGCATAGACCAGCGACACCGCCAGCAATACAGGCTTCCGTCGACCAACCGGCGGCGTTCATGCTAAGACCTATTGCGAGAGCAAGCAGCCCGCCGAGCCAAAGGGAATGGTGTTTTATGGTTGCGGTGATTTTCGAAGGATGTGCCATGAAAACCTCTAGAAGATTATGCTTTATTATGATTATTCAAAGTGCCGCGCGTATTTTTCAGGTCCTCGCAGGGCTATCCAGCCCATTAAAATAACGGCGACTAAGGCTAGTCCCAGGCTTAGGCTCCACCACAGGCCGGAGAGGCCAAATTCTTTCTCAATCGATAACCAGTAGCCGACCGGTAACCCGATGACCCAAAACGCAAATAAGTTAGCCAAGGTAGATGGTAATGGTTTACCCATGCCACGTAAAACACCGGAGCATACCACTTGAATACCGTCAAACACTTGAAAAGCAGCAGCGATGGGTAAGATGTACGCAGCCGCTTGAATAAGTGATGCATCGACGGAAAAAAAACGAGGCAGTTGTTCTTTAAACACTAAAAATATAACAGCGGAAATTATCATCATCGCGCCACCGGCGACAATGGCAACCCAAGCCGCGTGATTTGCTTGTCGATAGTGGTGCGCACCAATAAGGTTACCTACTCGCGTCGCGGCACCTTGCGAAATTCCCAGCGGTATCATAAACGATACGGATGCGATGTTGAGGGCGACCGTATGGGCGGCAAGTGATAGTTCTCCTAGCCTACCTGCGATAAAGGTGCCGCATGAGAATGCTAGAATTTCTAACCCAATTTGGGTGGCGACAGGTAAACCCACTTGAATAATTTTGACAAATTCTTTGAGCCGATAGACTTCACGTTGAATCGGCAACCAGACGCCTTCAATTAATTTAAAGCGCAAGCACCAGGCAAGCAATGCTATAAACATAAAAGCACGCGTGACGGCACTCGCGATAGCCGCGCCTTCCAACCCTAGCTCTGGGAAGCCAAAATGTCCGAAGATAAGACCATAGTTTCCAATAAAATTAACCACATTCGCAATCACCGCAATCCACAACATCGGCTGCACAATTTCGCGACCCTGCAAGTACTGACGGAAAGCAATAAACAAAAAGAATGCTGGCACGGACCATAACTGAAGGGTCAAATAGGTCGAGGCCAATGTGACTAACGTCGCGTCTTGTCGAAACCACAATAAAATGTGCTGCGTACTGAGTAGCAGGCAAATCACCGGCACACTAATAACAATGGCGAGCACGATGCCGCGTTGTAATGCACGACTGGCATGATCTTGTCGCCCTGCACCATGGGCTTGGCTTACCAATGGATCAATTCCCTGTATAAGCCCCATGCCAGACCACAACAAAGCATACAGCCAGGCATTGGCAATGGATGACGCCGCCAATGCTTGCACGGAAAGCCGCCCCACCATGATCGTGTCAACAATACCCAACAGCATAATGCTCAGTTGCGCACCGGCAGCGGGAATGGCAAGTTTTAATAGTGGGGGGAGTTGTTGCTTAAGAATTGACACAGTCGCGGAATCGTTAAATTTTGGATGCGCTAGTGTAAGGTCCGCTGTCTAGTTTGGCTACGTTGAATTTAAAGCATAAAAAAAGGGCTGCAAAGCAGCCCTAAATATTCCTGGATCCAGCGGGGAAAATAATTATTCAAAGGTGTAGGTTGCTTGGACAAAATAGGTTCGTCCAATTGGGTCCTGTGTACGTGTTTCGAGGCCACCAACCACTGGAAGTGCTTGTGGTTCTTTATCGAATAGGTTGTTTGCGCCTAATGATAGATTCAGACTCCCGTTAAATGCTTCCTCGAATTCGTAACCATAGCGGAAATCTACAACAGTATAGGCGTCGATCTTCTCTGGGCCTGCAGGTGGAGTATTAAAGCCATTGATATCGCCTGTATACCCTAGACCACCGCCCCAGGATGGGCCGGTAGATGCATCAAACTCCATTTCGCTGGCATGGTTAATCGTGAAACCAATATTGTGGTTGTTGATCAGCCAGCCTAAGTTGAGTTGGTGGTTAAACTCTGAGATAGGGGGCGCGATATCCGTTTGACCATTTTGCTTACCGGCTGCATCAGCAGTATCGCCAAATGGGTCGAGATAGTCGTATTTACTGTACCAAGTTGTTGACCAGTTCGCGCTGAGGAATCCAGCGGCACCCATATCTAGGTTGTACTTAATTCGGAAGTCGACAACGTCTACTTCTACGTTAGCCACATTCCCAGGTTTACGTGTCACTTGGTTTACAGATAGATCAGCGTTACGAATGATATCGGGATTGCCTTCTCCGTTATCAACCCAAGGGCGGAAAAGGTTTTCTGCTGCGGTGAGGTCATTTTCGACCAAGTCGTTCCATTCGTCGATTGTTAAACCTCTCGATGTCAAGAAATTGCCCAGGTCTACACGAAGTACATCTTGTTGGCTGAGACGAATTATACGATCTTGATAATCAATCACTTGATAATCAAGACTTAGTTCTAGGTCGTCCGTCGCCTTCCAAGTAGCACCGATATTGTAAATAGTAGATTCTTCTGGATCGAGAAGTGGGTTACCATCAGAGCAAGACAGGGTACCCGCTAACCTTCCATCCAAAGCTGGATCGTTTCCTGAAAAAACTTCGCCACATGACGGGTTATCTACAGCAGTAACCTCAGATAGGGTTGGGGCTAGGAAGCCTTGGCCTGCTGATGCTCGCAAAGAAAGTGAGTCAATAGGTGTGTATCTTATCGAAACCTTTGGTACCGCAGCAGAAACGTCTAAGTCTTTGAAGTCTTCGTAACGTGCGGCGACCGTTAACTCTAAATTATCCAGTAGCGGAACTAAAGTCTCGAAGAATACAGAGTTGACCTGTGACTCAGAGATTGATTTTCCGCGTACACCATTAATCTGAGCTGAATTGTAATCTAAATTTGCTGGCCCTCCGCTCGCAGAAGCCGTTGGGAATTCAGTACTCGCAGTTCTTTGGAACGCACTACCCTGTATTTTGTAATGCTCTTTACGACTTTGAGCGCCCGCGGCTAATTGAACAGCACCAGCGGGCAGTTCAAATAAATCACCACTTACAAAACCTTCTAAGCTGGAGTAGTCAGTACGAGTCGACTGATAGCTAGACTTTTGATAAAGCCAATCAACCAACCCTTGATCATTATGAGTACATCCAGCTGCTGTGCCAATCTCGCATGGATTGTACGAGGCGGACAGGGGGCTTGCGCTGAAGAATGGATTAAACCATTGGTTGCCATTCTCGCCTCCCCTACCTTCTAAAGCTTATTGGAGCCGGTCGAGGTTCAGAACATGGCCGTCGATATTCGTACTAGTGGTCGCCGCGGTATAGTATGTTTCACCTGACCACCCTGAGGACCCAATGTTAAATTCAGTACCCAGTGCAATTGAGCTGGTTATGTAGTTAAATTCGCTATCGTCAGAGCCGCGGTCATCTAAATGTGACGGCTGCGTCGCTCCATTATTTGAAAATGGTCTCCAGTAAAAAGGACTTGCACTTCCAGGAAAGCCAGCAAAAGTTAGGTTGTTTGCATCATGAGAGGCAGGGATGTTGAGCAACGTATTGGAACCGATTTCCCCGGTTGATGGAGACGCAATTAAAATTGAATTGCGGTCATTGTGGTTAATTAACATCTTGAGCGCGATATCGTCAGTTAGTTGATAAGTTGTAGATACATACGCAGTTAAGTTGTCGTAAGGGCGTTTGTAGTCTTGATACGCACCGTACTCAAAGGTACAAAAGTAAGCTGGAACAGATGCACTTATCGGTAAAGCTGGAATACCACTGGGGTATGCCCCTGCTTGGCCATCGTCAGTTAAGCCATCATTCGCGCTGCCACATTCTGGGTCGATTACCGGCACCCCACCGAATACGTTAAGGTTAAAAGAACCTGGGTTGCCCAGCGGGCTAGAGTCATTATCTGCGCGTAAATACTTCGGACGATCCGACCGATAGACCGCATCTTCGCGCTCTGAATATTCTAGAGCGGCAACAATATCTAATTTATCTGTCGATGTGCCCCAGAGACCTGAAATTTTGGTTTCGTCTGAAGTCCACTGTGCATCTTTATTATAGTAGCCCGTAACTTTGACGCCTTCATAAGACTGAATTGGTACTAGGTTAACGACGCCTGCAACTGCGTCTGTCCCATAGAGCGCCGCTCCACCATCAAGAATTACATCAACTTGGCTTAGGGCGATATCAGGAACAATAGCTGATACTGCACCGGAGTTGAGTACTCGACGTCCATCAAATAGTGTTAGAGTACTGGAGGTACCTAGCCCCCGGAGGTTAAACCTTGCAGAGTTACCGTCCTGTTGCCCATCGGCAGTACCTAAAACGTTTGCTACAGTGTCGACGTTGGCAGTGTATGTTAAATCGCGAAGGTAGGGCCCCATGTCCGAGTACCCAGATTGCTGAATTTCAATCGCGTTGATTGTTTCAACAGGTGAGGCCATATCGAACTTTTCGCGTTTCAAGTAAGAGCCGGTGACAACAATCTCCTCAACCGCTTCATCATCCTGCGCCACAGCACTTAGCGGAATGGCTAAGGAACAGCAGAGCATGCTTAAGTAGAGTTTATTACGTCTCATAGAACTTCTTCCCCTTTCTATTTTTATTAATGTCTAGCTTAAAACGTGTGTTGATTTTGGTGGTACTTCTGAAAAATTGTTTATTTTTATTTTTTTAGGCCGAGCGAGGCCGCGTGTCTCAATGAGACGCGTTTACAAAAGCCTTAAGTGGCTTTTGTGGTTTAAAACTTTTTACTTAACGTTTTTGTGATGCGTGGTAAGTGGAGATTTGATCCGTTATCGAGTTGAAAATATTGTTATTGTTTTTTTGTCTAGCCGCGCTGGTTTTTCTGTGCCGTTTATTATCTTAATTTTTTATCGCTTACATATCGCGAGGTATTTTGCGGGCTACTTCACAGACTTAAGTCCGATACTAAACCGGCCGGGCGTAATGTCAAGCAGGGCGTTAATGAAATTGTTTGGTTGTGTGTAAAGAAATGTCCAACAATATAGTTTGTAAGTCAAACTAAAAAATTGGTTGTTCTGAATAGTAGAAAAATTCTAATAGCCACTCGATAGGCTTTGTATTTTGTTTATATTTATCAATAGCTTGGAGCGACTCTTTTAGGTGTTCTGGTTCGAAAATGGCGCGTCGTTTTTCTAGTAGAAATCGTAGGTATCCCTTAGAAAATTCTGGGTGCCCTTGAAGTGTAAAGATAAAATCGGAAATAAAATAACCGCCATTATTACAAAATGTATTGGTGGCGAATTGTTCGGCTTGCGGCGGTAAATCAATAACTTGGTCTTGATGTGTGACTAAAATTGAAAAACTTTCAGTCGGTTTGCTCAGCCAAATTGGGGCGTGTGCAATGGAGAATGTTGCAACACCAATTCCCCAGCCCTTTGGGCTTTTTTCGACTTTCCCGCTGAGCGCGTGAGCAATAATTTGATGCCCAAAACAAATGCCGACGAGCTTTCGTTTTTCGTGATGGCATGCCTGAATGAATTCTTGTAAAGCGGTAATCCAGTCGAGCTCCTCGTAAGCACTGTGGCGACTGCCAGTAATAAGATAAGCATCACAGTCGCTGGTAGACTTGGGCAGCTGCCCTTTATCCACCGCGTAGCGATTAAACCGTAGTCGTGAGTCGGCGGCTTTTAATGTATTTTCGAACATATCGGCGTAGCTGCCGAATTGTTGGCTGATAGGCGAAGGGAGTGATTCAGCTTCGAGAATGCCAATCAACATGGTCTGGCTCGAGGGTCCGGTTAATGTAATCGTCAGGCTAGCGTATGCTTTATTGGTGGTTATGAGAAGGGTAGAGGAGAGTATTTAAATCTATAGCGGCATTGGAAGGGTTCACAATACCGCTATAGTGTTAGCAACTAGGATGCGCGAGTGCCCGTAAGATCAGAAGATCCGAACATGCCTAGGCTGACTTTTCCAGAAATTGTGTCGCCATCAACAGTGGCATCAAATTTTAAGGTGACAGGCATAGGTTTGGTTAGCGCAATTGACCACTTAGCATTATTACCGTCGACTGATGCGTCGGCGATGTCTTCCGCTCCCATGGCTGTTTCCATGCGGCCAGTAAGTGCGCCACCTTCAGTGGATAGCGTTAATGTGCCTTTTTGTTCTCCCATTGGGGTATTCATTGATACTTCCCAGGTTCCGTCGACTGACATGTGCGTATCTCCCGCAAATAGCTTTATGTTGATCTCATTATAGTGTGCTGTAGAGGATAAATTATCCAATGCCAGCGACTATACCAAGCTAATGCGACAATACAACTGTGACCAGTCAGCTATTTGTGACCACCAAGGACCAGTATCTAGATTTTGGTCACGGGTTCTGGTTGCGGTTTTTTGTTTGGCTATAAATTCATGCCTTGTTTTCGTGTGATAACTTCCTTAGGGTGCTCTGCCGGGAGGATCTAGCGTGTTTAAAATGTCTGTACTTGATCAATCGCCTGTGAGAACGGGTGGTGAGGCGCCCCAGGCGCTGGAAGAAACAATAACCCTTGCGAAGCTTTGTGATGAGTGGGGATATCACCGATTTTGGGTGTCGGAGCATCATGCGTCCAATGCGCTGGCAGGGTGCTCACCAGAAGTGTTACTCGCTCGCTTGGGGGCAGAAACTAAGAGAATACGGTTGGGGTCTGGTGGTGTGATGCTGCCACATTATAGTCCTTATAAAGTAGCGGAAAACTTTAAGCTTTTGGAGGCGTTATATCCCGGTCGAATTGACCTAGGCGTCGGTCGTGCGCCGGGTACGGATCCTTTTACTGCAGCGGCCCTGCGCTATGGCGCGGCGCGCGGTCCCGAGCACTTCCCTAGTATGGTGTCTGACTTAAGCGCATTGTTGAGGGACGAAAGCCCAACTACGCGTGGGATGGAGCAGGCTCGAGCCTTCCCAAAAGTTGAACATGTCCCTGAGTTGTGGATGCTGAGCTCTAGTGAAGACAGTGCCTACCTTGCTGCTGAGCAGGGGCTTCCCTACAGCTTTGCGTACTTTATTAACCCTAATATTTCTCCCGATATTTTCGACATCTATCGCAAGCGTTTTAAGTCGTCGGCAACGTTATCTTCGCCCTATACGAGCTTGGGGATTTTCGTTATCTGTGCTGATACGGAAGAAGAGGCATTGCGGTTGTCTCGCAGCCGAGACTTGTGGTTTGTTCGGCTACTGCGCGGTGACCCGGGACCTTTCCCCAGTGTAGAAGAAGCGGAGGCCTATCCTTATTCCCAAGGTGAGCTAGAAATGTTGGCGCACAATCGTAGTAAGCGAGCCGTGGGGACCCCGGAGCAGGTTAAGGCGAAGCTGATGGCGCTGCAGGAACAGTTTGGTATCGATGAGTTCGTGGTGGTTAGCATCACGTTTGATTTTGAGGCGCGATTAAAATCCTACGAATTGCTTGCGGATGCCTTTTCACTTTAGCTTATTGCAGAGCAATCGCTACGGCAGGCTTTACTGCCACAGCGATGCCAACGCGATTTTATAAGGTGATATGATAAAAAGGCGGTTTTGGCGAGATGGTTGTCGCCGCTATGATTGTTACCGCTATGCCTGCGCCGCTTCGTAGTTCTTGATAATATCGTACAGCTGGTCTTTAAGTTTTAATCGCTGCAGTTTTTTAGATTCTAAATATTCATCGCTGGTATTTTCGGCACCCGTCTCGATTCGATGAACTTCGTGTTCGGTATCGTGATATTCCGCAAAAAGGCGTGCGAAGTGGGCGTTGTTCATTTTGAGTTCATGAATTGCTTTTTCGCTTTCGGGGAATTCGTGGTGAAGGTCGTGTTTTTCTATCATCATAAAGCGTCCCAAGATCTATCAACTGATTGAATGGCCATATCATAGGTGAAGCGAAGAGCTTCACCTATGATATGAATCAAGAGTTGCTGGGAAACTATGGATGGCTGAATCGTTGTGTGAACGGCTTGTTACCCGCAGCGTGGCTACTTGCGCAGTGGTGCCGTGTGGAGATGAGTGCCGCCATCAATGATGATGCTTTCACCTGTGGTCCAATCCATCCCGCTAATGACGCCGATGGCCGTTTCCGCGATACGTTCTGGCGTAGCCGTATCATTCAGTGGTGCGATGCGTCGAACGCCCGCCAAAGTTTTATCGTAAGTCTCTTGACCCAGGCCTTCCGCCAACCACTCACCTTGCACAAAGCCAGGGCAAATTGCATTAATGCGAATTTGCGGTCCTAGCACGCGGGCAAGAGACATCGTCATCGTTAACATGGCCCCTTTGGATGCAGCGTACGCGATGGAACTGCCAACGCCAGTCACGGCCGCTATGGAAGCCATGTTGATGATGTGAGCGACGGGCTCATTGCGCATGATGGGGGCGGCTGACTGCACCATTTGAAAAGCGCCGACGGTATTCACTTCGTAAAGGTTTAAAAAATCGTCCTTGTCTAGTCCGTCCAGGTTGCTGTGTTCGCAAAATTTTGTGGTTCCTGCGTTGTTGATTAGGATGTTTAGTTTGCCACATGCCGCAACAGTATCGTCAACAAGTGATTGGCAGTCTTCTTTATTGGCGACGTTGGCTTTTTTTATCAAGGTTTTTACGCCGTATGCTTGGCACTGTTCCGCAACTTTTTCGGCACCGCTAGAATTGCGGCTATAGGTTATTGCGACGTTGCAGCCTTGTTCTGCCAGAGCAATTGCAATGGCAGCACCAATACCAGACGATGAGCCGGTGACGATAGCGGAGGAATCTTTTAATTGCATGAAATGTCCTAATTGTTAAGTGTCAAGAACGATGGCGGCAACGATACCATAGTTTCTTGAATGAATTGAAAGAGGTTTACAAACGTTGATACTGGCATTGCTAGCAGGCATTGTTTTTCTAGCGATCTACACACCGTATTTATCGGTGCGTTATGTTATGCGCAAGCATGCGTCAACGATTGATGACATGCCCGGCAATGGCGGAGAGCTGGCGGAGCATCTTATTCAAAGGTTTGGGCTTGTCGATGTAGTTGTTAAAGATGGGGGAGAAGCTAGCGATCATTTTGACCCCGCGGCTAGCGCGGTGCGTCGTAGTTCTGACCATTATCACGGTAAATCACTGACGGCAGGTGCTATTGCGGCACATGAAGTGGGGCATGCGATTCAGTTTCAGCGTCGCGAGCGCTTGATTGTGTTTCGCGAAAAGGTGTGTCCCATACTGCATAAGTTTGAAAAAGGTAGTGCGATTTTTTTGATGTTGATACCCGCCTTGGGCGCTGCGGTACGCATTCCTTCAATTTTTATTATTAGCATCACCAACCAGCGGTTCGCAAAATACTGCGCGCGGCAGCACTCACTTATGTCGCTACCGCGCTAGCTGATATCCTGGCTTTTTGGCGATGGATACGTTTTTTGCGTTAGAATTTGATCGGCGGTTAGAACATGAAAAAGCCGCCATCGATTAAGAATGTTTCGGCGGTATGATAAGCACTCGCGTCGCTGGCAAGGTAGACTGCGATGCCGCCAAAGTCTTCAGGTTTGCCCCATCGGCGCATGGGTATGCGTGGCATCACGGCGTCGACAAACTTTTCGTTTTGATAAGTTGCGTCGGTCATTCCTGTGTGAATGTGTCCGGGTAGAATACTATGAGCCGTAATGCCGTGCCGCGCATACTCAATGGCCAGTGCCTGCATCATTGAAATCACAGCACCTTTTGTTGCCGCGTAATGTTCGGCACGAGCCATGCCCATTATGGCGGCTAGCGATGAGGTGGCAATAAGTCTTCCGCCGGGGTCACCTTGCTGAGAGCGTTCAACCATATGCTTTGCAGCGGCACGTAACGTGTAAAAAAGTCCATCAAGGTTGACGCTAGTCACTCGGTGCCATTGTTCAGAAGTGCGCTCGTGAAAAGGGCTGCGGCCACCACCACCAACTCCTGCGTTAGCGAAGCAGGTATCGACTCTACCCATTACCGATAGCGTTTCGGCGAAGCTTGTCTCGACGGCTGATTCGTCCGCTACATCACAGACGATTGCATGAACCTTAGTGCCGTGTTGTTTGAGTTGTTCGACAGCGGCCTGATTCTTTTCGTCATTGCGTCCCCAAATGCAAATGTCCGCACCTGCTTGTGCCAGAGCATCTGCCGAACCTAAACCGATACCGCCGTTGCCTCCCGTTACTAGAGCGACTTTTCCTGATAAATTAAACGGACTATACGCCATAACTCCCCCAGCCTTTTGAATGTTAAAGGCTCTGGAGTGTAGCGACTGGCTGGTAGGAGTGCTACAGGAAAAACAAACGTTAACTTAGTAGCTTGTTGACGGCTGGCATAAGTTTTTGCGAGCTAATGGGCTTGACGATCCAACCACTGGCGCCAGCTTGTCGACCTTCCTGCTTGCGGTCGGTGGCGTTTTCCGTGCTGACTATAAGAATGGGAACCCCTTTATAAGTGGATAGGCTACGGAGTTTCGCGGTCAGCTCAATGCCGGTCATAAACGGCATATAAAGGTCGCTTATCACGAGGTCAAAACGACGCTTAGTCGCTTCTTGATAGGCCTTTTGGCCATCTTCAACATAAACAACATCATGGTCAGTCGCGGAGAGTATGCTCTTGAACATATTCCGCATTACCAGTTGATCGTCAGCGACTAAAATGCTCGACATGGTGCTTTTATCCTAGCCTTTGTTTGAGGGGGTATATAAAAGCGTAGCACAGGACGGGCGCTTGCACGGCTGTTACTGACGAGTCGAACCCTTGTGATAATTTGTGTATAGCCGGCCGGGTTATTATGAAAAAATAAATGATTCGCAGTTAAAAAATCGTTTGTGTGGCCAGGTGTTTGGTGATTATATCGCGCATCTTTTTTCGGCCGGTCCAGGCCGTCTTTACGGAGCGCGGATGTCGCAATTATACCTTGTAGTTGAAGATGTAACTCAGTGGGGTGACGGGTTTCCCGATGGCTCCGTTATTAGCTTTGATACCTATCTCAACGAATACCCCAAGAAAGGTGAAAAGAAAACGCGGGTGATCAACCTTTGCAATACTGACCGCTATTTGAGCAAGGGATACTATTGTTCATTACTGGCGGAGGCACGAGGCCATAAAGTATTGCCATCGGTCAACACGCTTACGGATCTGGCTAGTCAGCAAATCTATCTTCTGCAAATTCATGAGTTACTTCATTCGCTCGATAAAAACTTATGCAATGGTTTGGATGATACGTTTAGTTTTGAAGTCAGTTTCGGAAAAACTGATCGCACTGACTTAAAGCAATTATCGCGAAAATTATTTGAGCGTTTCCCATGCCCGCTCTTGAAGGTCACGCTGCAGCGCGGCGACGGGTGGCAGATTAAAGACCTTAAGGTCGGGCAGGTATCCGAACTGTCTGTCGACGGGCTCAGCTTGTTTCAGAAAACGTTAATCGACTTTACGCAAAGTGCATGGCGTAACCCAAAGCATCGAAAGGCTAGTCGTTGGGATATGGCGATACTCGTCAATAAAGAAGAACAGTTGCCGCCGAGTGACCTCAAGGCCTTGAAGAAAATGGAAAAGGCCGCGAGCAAGTTAGGTATCCACGCAGAAATCATTGGGCCGAACGACTATGCAAAGCTCGGTGAATTCGACGCCTTGTTTATACGTGAGACGACGGCGATTGATCATCACACATATCGTTTCTCTCGCAAAGCGCAATTGGAAGGTCTGGTAGTCATCGACGACCCTACTTCTATATTGCGTTGCTGTAACAAAGTATTTCTCCAAGATGCATTTACTTATAGCCATGTGCCTACGCCGAAGACAAAGATAGTGTCTCAAAGTGGTGAATCGACGATCGATGAGTTAGAAGAGATGTTTGAGTATCCGATTGTGCTGAAAATACCCAACGGATCGTTTTCTATCGGCGTTAGCAAGGTAGAAAATCGAGCTTCGTTAACCAGTGCATTGCAATCCATGTTATTGCAGTCTGACTTGGTGATTGCGCAAGAATTTTTGTACACAGATTACGATTGGCGCATCGGCGTGCTAAATAACCACCCTTTATATGCGTGTCGATACTACATGGCAGATGGCCATTGGCAAATCTATGATCATGGTGATGGCGGTGTAGAAAGTGGCGCGTCTGAAACCTTGCCGACTTATGAAGTTCCCAAGGTGGTTTTGGATGCTGCACTAAAAGCGGCACGGATAATAGGTGACGGGTTGTACGGAATAGACATTAAGCAAAAAGGCAATAAGGCCTACGTAATTGAAGTGAACGACAACCCAAGCTTGGAGTCAGGTGTCGAGGACCTGTTTTTAGGTGATGAGTTGTATATGCAGATAATGAGTGAGTTTGCACGACGGCTTGAATTGCGTGGCCGTTAGTTAACGCCGTGACTTTTGGTGCTGCGTTGTTTTCCGATGATGACCGCAGCGCGTAACCGGCTAGAACCAAACAGGCTCATTTTTTCGAAATCGGTATGAGCAATGGGCAGATATTGGCAGTCAAACGCACTTTGTTCACCGTCGGTTGGGTCAGGGTCGTGGACGTAAAAACATGAATCGTCCATGGCAGTTATTGCTACCCAATGCGGAGCTTTTCGCCCGTCCATTCGGAAGGTGCTAATCAGCATTAAGGCGATTGAGCCTGCGTTCAAACACTCTTCTATATCTACCTGAGAGACATCACGGTAATGGATGGCGATGTTCGACTGGTTAGCTTGCTCGACAAAGTGTTTGTGGACGACCGCGAGAATGTCTTTCTTATCTTGGTTGCGAACACTGTCAATAAACGGGGTGTCGGTGGTGTTAAGAAATACCTGGGTATCAAAGCCGCGTCGATATGCGGATAGAGCAAGCCCAATAGGATGGCAGCCGCCATGTCCGGAGGTCATAAAAATGGTGGTCGCTTCACGCCAAATATCGAGTTCATTTATTTGCGTAAGATCGAATTGTTTGTCTTGTGCAGCCATAGCCATCATTGCGGCAGAAGGCCCGCAGGTGAACTCAGTGGTTTGTTGGTACCAAGGGACTGCATGAGATTTTAAATTTTCTGGTACGTAACGAATACGTTTTTGCATGCGCAACGCATCACGATGGTCCTCGTAGTAATCGCGGTGAATGCCAAATAGTCGATAACCTAAAGATTCGTATAGTTTGATAGCGGCTGTATTGTCGTTTGCGACTTCTAAACGCATGTAGAACCGGTCTTGGTTAGCAGCCTCGTTTTCAAGATGTTCTATGAGGCGACGGGCAATGCCTTTTCCTTGGGCGGTTGGCGCAACGGCAATGGAATAAAGTCTTGCTAAGCGAGTCCCACGGTGCAAAAGAACCAGGGCGTAACCGAGCAGATGTTGGCAATTTTCGGCCACCATAAGGATACCGTTACTTGCTTGGATCCAATGCTTTAAACGCCTTTTTGACAGGCGGTCGGAGGCAAAGCTTGTGATTTCTAATTGATGGATAGCCGTTAGATCCTCGATTGAGGCGAGACGAAAATGGGGAGATGAGTTGTTGGTTGTAGGCATAAATGTCGCTCAGTAAAACTGTGAAAAATCATAGCACTTTGTTTAGAAATAGCTATACAACGTAGTAATTATATTTAATCACAGAGCTGAAACATTCGGCTCGTTTGTTAATAATATCGGAGTGATCGCTCCAAAGGGAAAATATGAATATATCGGCTAATGGTAAAATTGATACGTTGGTTATCGGTCGTGAGCTTCAGCGTCCGGATGCGGGACAGGCTATTGCCGCGCACGGAGATGTTGCGCGCTACAGAGATGTGTGTCATCTGACAATGCGCGAAGGTGAAGCGTGGGTCTTCGACTATGGTGTGCTAATCCTTTGGGGGGTTCCTGATGACGAGAAGTCGGCGTTGCTAAAAAGTTTAAAGCCTACTGTAACGGACCCGTTGGAAAAAACTGAGGGGGAACGGTTTCGGTATGTTGTGACGGATGGGGAAGCGCGTTTGCACCAGGATGTGGTTTACCTGCCAAACAATCATAGCTTCAGTCGGTTGGCGTTTTCCCATGCGTTTGCGCAATCGATAAAGTTATCGGTCTTTGAAGAGCTGGCATATAGTGAAATAAAAGCCAACGCATCGATACCCAGTGGCTTGGCTGAGTCAGGAAAGATTCCCCTAAATCGCAGAGAGTTGGCGAAACGCCGCGGTCGCTTGTTTAGTACCAAGAGCGATATTTTGTTGCACTTTAACCTTTTAGATACGCCCGAGTTTTTTTGGGACTACCCCGAGTTGGAGTCAATGTATTTGATTGGAGCCAGATACTTAGATGTGATTCCTCGTGTTAACCTGTTGTCGACAAAGCTCGAAACCATGCACGAGTTGTTAGAAGTTTTGGCAAATGAACAAAACCATAAGCATGCGTCGTTTCTTGAATGGATAATTATTGTCTTAATTGCAGTGGATATTATTGTCTATTTCGGGCATTAGAAGTTTAGTGTTTCATTAACGCTTGCGGTAAGGGAGTTGCGCTCAGCGATCACCAAATAGCGCCGTGATCCTCCACCTTGCCATTCATCAAAAGGATAGCAGGTGGAGAGAATGACTGTATCTTGCGCGGGTTGGATCGTTGGATGCTGCAGTGTATCAATAATGGCAGTGCTGGAAATTTGATAAGATGTTTCTTTTCCGTCTAGCGTTTCGAGGTATAACTTGTCACCTATCTCTAAGTGCCGCAAAAACTCAAAGTGACTATCACGGTGACCCGCAATCAAGTGAGCGCTGCCAATAGATTCGACTCCAGGTCCAAAGGCTAATGCTTCACCGCTAAAGCCAGCTAAGACAATTTGTTCTACACCGAGCTTGGGTATTGTTAACTTGGCTGCCGGTGTGATATCCGCCCAGGGCCAAGGTTTTCCCGGTTGTGTTGATTGCCATGCTCTTTCTAACAATTGCTGAGAGAGCCAGGCTTTACTTTCTAAATAGCTCGCTTGACAAAATGCGACGATGCTCACTATCAAGGCGAGCATTGATGTCCAACGAAAAATATGGCGGCTGCAAACGTCGGTTTTTCTCATGACGGATAGCTTCCGTATTCAGCCGTGGAGCGCTGAGCAACTCGAAAGAGGGCGCTGGAAAAAATAGCCAATAAAAAACACCCGCCTGCGATGAACCAAAGAAAAGGTAGCCCAAGTGCACCTTGAGGGATTTGCATGGTGCCATTGATTGCCATGGAATTACCCGCAGGTAATGCATTTTTTTCTTGCACCGTTTTCAATGGTGATTCGGGTGGTCGGGATACCTTGTCTTCTATCGCGAGAAAGCTGGTATAGCGGGACATAAGTTGGTGATCTAGCGCCACCTGTGTTATGTCACGTTTTATATTTTCGAGCTTATCGGTTTGTTGTGAAAATTTCGCATCTCGTTCTAGCTGGTAGAGGGAATCCAATTTTTTTCTTGCCCATAACTGACGAAGACCGCTATTTTTCTCTGAATTTTCCAACGACAGGTTGGTCGAAAACGGTGTCGTTTGATTGCCCATTAGCGTGATGTGTTGGGGTAAGGCGTGGTTAGATCTAAATGTAGCGACTACTGGCTCACCTGCATATAAATCTGGTATGGGTGATGGGAAGAGTTCAATCTGCGTGTTATCAGTCTCGCTGTCGAACGATAGCGTGAGGTCGGTCAGTACAGGTTTTTCTAACTTGTAGAACACATCGCTCATTTCTCTCTGGATATCTGTTTGTGCTCCAATAAATGTGTAAAACCCTCGCCCCGCTTCGGCCGCTTGTTTCATGAAATAGCCGTTCGGCGCGGAACCGATGCCTACAGTAAAAAGCCGGCTGTGACCTCGTTGTCGCTCGATTTGTTGGAATAGAGCCGTTTCGTTACCAACGCTACCATCAGTGATAAAAATGACTTGGCGTAGCGAAGAACCTTGATCCTCGGGCATCTCTTTTTCAAATGCTAAGGAAAGGGCTGACGCCATTTCTGTGCCGCCATTCGCTTGCAAGTGCTGCACGAATCGCTCGCCTTGGATAACATTTTCCGCAGTGACTTGTCGCGCGCGAGGCCAGAGAGGAGTGGCGGAAGAGTTGAACTCGATGATATTAAACCGGTCAGAGGGTTTTAGTTTTTGTAAGCCGTCTATCAGTGCGCGTTTCGCTTGGCGAATACTGTTTCCTGCCATTGAACCGGATGTATCAATAACAAATATTGTCTCTTTGGGTAATGATGGGGCTCCACTATGCGGTTGCGGCGGAAGTACCATGACCATCGCATAGCTTCCATTTTGTGTGTTTTCTACAAACGCAGCGCCTCGAGGTGCCAAGCCTGTGCTTGGTTCCCACTCGACAACCACGTCTCGGTCGAGTTTTGCGCTGCGGTCCAAAACCAACTGATACCCTTGCGCATGTTGTTGCGTAGAGGCTGGATGGTGGAGGCTAGTAAAACGATCGAGCGGTAGACCGGCATCAAGAGTGACTCGTAGGGTCAAAGGCGATGCGTCGCTAGAAGGCTTCATGCTCGGTGTGATGTTCGGTGCATCTGGTACTTGGTTGGTGGGCAGCGCCCAGCCGCGGCCCCAGTTTAATCTTGTTGTGACGATCTCCTGTTTCGTATCGTTAGTCGTCTGCGAATTGTTTGGTCGAAGAATTCTGCCAGGGATATAGCGGGGTGTAATGGTAGTGGGGAATCGTAAACTAAACCGTCCTTGGTCGTAGCGCGCAATATCAAGATAGTGAAGTTCAACGGCGATAGTTTCGCCTGGGGCGATATTGGCGACGCGATTACTAAATAAATTTGGCCGATGCTGTTCAACTAAGCTAACTTTTTTGCCCGCCTTTTTCGCAGCGATAAACTCTGCGCGGGCTTGCTGCTTTTCACGGATTTTTCCAATGATGGTGCGCTCACCAATTTGCATCTGCATGTAGTGAACAGCGCTGTCAGAGGGTAAAGGGAATGTGTATCGGCCGCTAACCCATTCGGTGCTGTCGTTAACAAAGGTCTGACGGACAATTACAGAGGCAATCATCCCCGTCACGGTGACGTCAAAGTCCGTATGCTTCAATAGGGCGGTAGATGTTTGGTGGTTGCTCTCGCTCACTAGCTGAAGTTCTCCAGCGCCAAGATTTTGTGAGTGAGGTTCGTTATCTAGTGTGTTATCCGCGTGAGCATGACTGAAGGCAAGTGTATGCCCTACAAGTACCAAGGTTGAAATCAGTAAGCATATAAGAAAAACCTCTAGGTTCTCCAGCCAATGCGCGGCAGTTGCAGTTTGCTTGTCCATTTCATGCTCCCCATTGCGGTTGTTTTCGTTCATTTGCTGCAGTGTGGGGCAGGCTTACGGCATAGCTGGCGATGAATTGTGGCGTGGTGGCAGACAATTGTGGCGAAATATGGCCAATCACTTGACCTGCGAGTAGCTCCAAGGTCTACAATTCGTTATCGTAAATGGAAGTGTCGCGTTACGTTTAAATTGGTGAGAAATATGCAGGTTAAAGACATTGCTGAACAATGCGGTGTTTCGCCCGATACTGTGCGTTACTACACGCGAATAGGTCTATTAAAACCGAGCCAAGACCCAGTCAATCGCTACCGGTTGTATTCGCAAAAAGATCACAGCACCCTGCGATTTGCAGTTCGTGCGCGACAGTTAGGTTTCAGTTTGGATGATATTCAAACCATTTGTTCTACGGCGGGTGATGGCGCTTCACCTTGCCCTACTGTGCGCGAGTTGATGCGCGAAAATTTACAGCGAACGGAGGCGATGTTTCAGGAGATTAAACGATTGCGTGACAGGATGCGGCAAGCTGTTGCGCAATGGGAGTCCATGCCGAACTGTGATCCTACGGGTGAGCAAATATGCTCGCTAATTGAAAACTGGGATAAGTGAAATTCAGGCAATGCGTCTAATAGTCACCCCCGATATGAATGGGAACCGATGATGAAAGAGACCGATGGTTGTTGTTCAAGCCAAACTTCAAGCTGCTCAAGTGCTGAGCCAGTTACTTCGAAAACTCAGGCTCAAGGATGTTGTGGTTTTGATTCGGAGGCTGGCGGAGAAAAACAGTCGACGCTGTCGGTTGGGTGTTGTGGCCCGTCTCAACCTGAAGCGAGCGGTAGTTGTTGCGATAGTGATTCGGCCAAAGTCGATTGGTTGTTGTGGGGTTCTTTGATCGGCGTTGGGGTGTTGTATCTCGGTTACCTGTTTGGCGTGGCCGAGTGGGCAGGTATTGTTTGGCTGAAAACCATTGGAGCGTCGGTCTTTGAACTGATGAACACGATGTGGTGGGGGCTGGCACTTGGTCTCGTCATGGTCAGTATCATTGGTCAGATACCGCGTGAATTGATTATGTCGGTCTTGGGCACCAAGAGCGGCCTAAATGGGATTTTGCGAGCTACTGCCGCCGGTGTCCTACTGGATTTATGTAGCCACGGGATTTTGATGGTTGGCGCACGACTCTATGAGCGCGGTGCAAGTCTGGGGCAGTTAATGGCATTTCTCATTGCTAGTCCCTGGAATTCGTTCTCCCTAACCTTAATTTTAATAGCCTTAATCGGTCTGCCGTGGACGTTAGCGTTCATTATTTTGTCGATGCTCATCGCGATTTTGACGGGTGTGATATTTGATAGATTGGAGGCAAGGGGCGTGTTGCCGGTCAACCCGAATCAATCAGACTTACCTGATGGGTTTAAGTTTTGGCCATCGGCCAAACAGAGCTTTCAACAAACGCGCTTTGATGCCGCATGGCTGAAGCACACGGTAGTGGATGGGGTGCAAGGCTCGAGAATGGTTATTCGTTGGCTACTCTTCGGCGTGCTGTTAGCAAGCCTTATCCGTACATTTCTGCCCGCAGAGCACTTTGCTGAATATTTTGGGCCTACTATGGTGGGGTTGATGCTGACCATGATTGCTTCGACAATCATCGAGGTCTGTTCAGAAGGCTCTACGCCTATAGCCGCTGACTTAGTGACGCGCGCAGGAGCACCAGGTAATGGCTTCGCCTTCTTGATGACGGGAGTGGCTACAGATTACACCGAAATCATGGTTATTAAAGATACGACTAAATCCTGGAAGGTCGCACTATTCTTACCATTGATATCGTTGCCTCAAGTGCTGGTTGTTGCTTGGTTGATGAATCACTTTAGTCTTTAGCGGCTTAGCCAAACCAGGTTTTAGAGGGCGTTCTATCGATTCTGGCCCAGCCATTCTTAACGTTATACCCCGTGTAACTACGCTATGCTAGACGTGCGCCGTGTCCTGGTTTTGGTACTTCGCCTGGGTTAGGATATTGAGTTGCATTAGGCTCTTTGATAGAACCTATGCGGGGTGAAATAGTCTTAAGTTATTCGCTATACGATAAAAATCATAACAATTACATATCATCACAGCGTTTTTAATAGTACGTCTTAAGGAGTCGTGAATGCGTGGAATCCTAGTCCGCCGAGTCAGCTTGGTTTCTCTTAGCATAATGGCAGCAGCCGGTCTTTTAGCGGCGTGTTCTAGCTCTCTTACTTTCGATAGATTTAAATCTGAGCCTGAAATTGCGGGTGTCACCTTTATTGAATCCGTAGATAGCGAGCGAAATCAGATTGTTATTCCTTATTCAAAATACCGGTTGGATAATGGTCTTACCGTTATTATTCACGAAGATACTTCAGACCCTTTGGTGCATGTTGATGTTACCTACCACGTAGGGTCCGCTCGGGAAGAAGCGCGCCGTTCTGGTTTTGCACATTTTTTTGAGCACATGATGTTTCAAGGCTCAAAGAATGTTGACGACGACGAGCACTTTAAAATTGTGACTGAAGCCGGCGGTACTATGAATGGCACCACCAACAATGATCGCACAAATTATTTTCAGACTGTCCCTAGTAACAATCTGGAAACTATGTTGTGGCTTGAATCTGATCGTATGGGATATTTGTTAGACGCGGTCACTCAAGAGAAATTCGAAGTACAACGCGCGACTGTAAAAAATGAACGAGGACAAAACTTTGAAAACCGCCCCTATGGTTTGTGGAGCGAAAAAAATGCTGCCGCGTTATACCCAGCCGGTCATCCTTATTCGTGGTCAGTTATAGGTGATATCAAAGACCTGGATGCGGCTACTGTTGAGGATCTTCGGAAATTCTTTCTGCGCTGGTATGGCCCAAACAATGCGACGTTAACCATAGGTGGGAACGTCGATAAAACAGAAACCTTAGCGCTTGTCGTAAAGTACTTTGGTGCTATTCCTGCAGGCCCTGAAGTTGTCGATCAATCACCAATGCCGGTGACTATCGATAACGACCGTTATATATCCTATGTGGATAAAAATATTCGTTTCCCTGCGTTGCTATTGACCTATCCCACTGTTGAGTTCAGTCATCAGGACCGAGTCGCATTGGAATGTTTAGCGGATATTTTAGGCTCGGGAAGAAAGTCTTATTTATACAAGCAGTTTGTGTTGCCAAGAAAAGCAATCGATGCGAGTGCTTTTAATAGCAATATGGAGTTGGCTGGCTCCTTAACGCTGTTTGTCATGCCATTCCCTGGAGTATCTCTTTCCGAATTTGAAGGTGAAATACGTCAACTCATTTCCAGTTTCGATGCTGATTCGATTAGTGACGATGATATTTTGATGTATAAGTCGACGCGTGAAGCGAATTTGATCTCAGGCCTTGCGAGTGTCCGCGGAAAGGTTTCTCGCTTAGCGTACTACGAGACATTTTATGATGATCCAAATCGCATTCGCAGTGAGTTAGAGGCGCTACGAACGCTAACAAAAGATGATGTACTTCGTGTCTTTGAAACCTATGTTAAAAACAAGCCTGCGGTCATTCAAAGCGTCGTTGCACCCAGTGATCCCGATGGTGTTGCGAAGCCCGATAATTTTGAGTTTCCCGAACGTCCGGAAAGACAAGCGTCAGAAACCGCCGAGTTGCAACCCCGTCCAATCGTAGATGATTTTGATCGGTCTCAGCAGCCCCAGCCTGGTCCCGCACCATTAGTTGAAGTGCCTAAGTTTTGGCGCGGTGAAATTGGCAGGGAAGGTGCTCTAATTCCCGCAATCGGAGTGTCCAGTAGCGAGTTACCGCTTATAACGATTGAGCTGAAATTCTCGGGCGGCCAGCTTATTGAGGACCCAAGCCTTGCAGGTATTGCGAGTTTAACGGCAGCCATGATGAATGAAGGAACACAAAATTACTCTGCCGAAGAGTTTGAGATTGCGTTGGATAAATTGGGCAGCCGAATTAGCGTTAATTCTGATCGAGAAAACTTATATATTTATGTCAGTGCATTGAGTGATCGGATTGACGAGACCTTAGCGTTACTAGAGGAGCGCCTGTTCGCCTCAAAATTTACCGAAGAAGATTTGCAGCGCTTACGTCAACAGCAAGTTGAAAGTATCCAAGCGAGCCAGCAAGAACCGCAAAGTATTGCTAGCGATGTGTTTCGCAAATTAATCTATGGCGCGGATCATCCTCGATCGGTGTCGACGAGTGGTCGCGTCGAAACACTTGAAAATATCTCCTTGCAAGACGTACGTAATTACAGTCAGGCGAGTTTCTTGGCCGGTGCGCTCGATGTTGTAGTTGTCGGCGATATCAGTCGTCGCGCCGCGCAGAATAAATTAGCTTTCTTGGCCAAGTTACCCCCCGGAGAAACAGCGCCTGTCGCGTTCCCTGAGTCGCCAGAATACGATCAAACGACGTTATACTTTGTCGATAAGCCGGGAGCTCATCAGTCTGAAATTCGCTTAGGCTATCTTACCGATTTAACTTACGATGTGACTGGAGAGTATTTTAAGCGCGCGTTAATGAATTTTGTACTCGGTGGTACTTTCAGTAGTCGTATTAACTTAAATCTTCGCGAAGATAAAGGATACACCTATGGTGCTCGCAGTGGATTCTCTGGTGGCCATTATCCAGGGCCTTTTAGCGCCTCTGCTGGTGTGAAACGCGAAGCAACGGCGGATTCTGTGCGGCAGTTTATCAATGAAATAGACGGTTATCGGACGCTAGGTATCGAGCAACACGAATTAACCTTTATGCAGTCGGCGATTGGTCAGCGCGATGCCCTATCTTACGAGACCCCGAGACAGAAGGCCGGGTTTCTAGCAAAAATACAAGAGTACAATCTATCCGAAGATTTTGTTGAGCAGCAGCTAGCGATTATTAACGGAATGACCAAGCAAGAAGTTGATCAACTCGCGAAACAACATCTACCGATTGAGAAGATGATTATTTTGGTGGTTGGTGATAAAGAATTTACATTCGAATCATTGGAAGACCTCGGATATCCGATAGTCGAACTTGATGCTTCCGGTAAGCCCATCGAAGACAGTGTTGCCCCTGGTAATGCTGAGCTGGATGACGCTGCCTAATTAGTGAGACTTGCTATAGTAATAAATGGGGGTGGCTCGGCGTTGGGTGACTCTAAATCATAGGAATAGAGTGTGGCTGCTGTGTTGCGAATATTGCTGTTTGTGTCCCTAGGTTTTTCTGGTTGTGGGGTCCTTGCCGATGAGACGGCTCAACAACTTTACGAAACCTATCAAGATTCCATATTGCGCATCGAAGTGATAACGCCAGGCATGGAGAAAAAGGCTTCTCTTGGTACTGGCTTTGTTATTGGTGAAGAAAATCTCGTTGCGTCTAATTTTCATGTCGTCTCGAGTGCGGTGCACGAGCCTGATCGCTACCGGCTGGAATGGTCAAATACCCGAGGTGAGCGTGGCCAGTTGTCAGTAGTCGCTGTTGACGTGGTTCACGACCTCGCACTGTTAAAAGCCGATCACCCTTTGGCTTCTCCGTTAGTGACTACTGGGCTTCCTAAAAAGGGGGCCGAACTTTATTCACTGGGTCATCCCTTGGCTTTGGATTTGTCTATCGTCGCGGGTACAGCTAATGGCTTGTTGGAAAACAGCATCTACGAAAAAATTCATTTCAGTGGTGGTATCAACCCCGGGATGAGCGGTGGTCCTGCATTAGACCAAGAAGGGCGTGTAGTTGGGGTTAATGTCGCGTCAGCAGGTAATTCTGTGGGCTTTTTAGTGCCGGCGCATTACGTCGATGTTATGTTAATGCGTGCAGACCCTGATGGCGAGTCACCGGACATCACGCGGCAAATTGGTGAGCAATTAATTGAAAATCAAGACCGCCTGATCAACGAACTGCTGGAATCCGAATGGCCAACGCAAACGATCGGGAAATTCCAAGTGCCGGGTGAAGTGTCATCACGACTTGATTGCTGGGGCGATACAGAGCCAGAGACCGATGATCATAAATACTTGGAAGTCGCGACTAATTGCAATGGCCGCGATGCAATATTTTTATCGGATCGTCAAAGCGCCGGTAGTATTAGCCACCAATACTTTTGGTTGGCAACTGACAGCCTATCACCGAGGTCTTTCTACCGACTGTATCAGCAACACAATAATAGCCGCTTTATCGGTGGCGCTGATGAAACAGATGTGGGCAACTTTACCTGTTCAACACGTTTTGTAAATTTGTCTGGGCAGAGCTTTAAAGCCAATGTCTGCGCTCGGCCCTATAAGCGCTACCCCGAATTAACGGACTTTATGGTGTTGATGGCCATGACGGGCCACCCCAAACAAGGGTTTTTGTTTACACTTGATTTATCCACCGTAACGTTAGAAAACGGCATGCGATTGCTTGAGCGCTTTTTAGAGGGGTTCCAGTGGATAGAGTGAATAACCTAGAAACAACACCGGAAAGCCATGACGCTACAGTGGAATTCTTAGGCTCGAATGAGGTAAACGAGCCTCGTGCTACCGCCGTATCTTTTGTCTTAGAAGTTGTCGGCAGTTTTCGTGTGCGTTCCCAGTTCTACCCGGTTGATCACTTCCCATTTCATATTGGGCGAGCGTACGATAATGATTTAATCGTATCGGACGATACCGTGTCACCTCGTCACCTGGTGGTTAATCACGGTGTTGAAGGTTTAACCGTTCGCAACATGTCCCGAGAAAACGGCACGGTTTTGAATGACACCCAAATGGGTGTCGAGACCCAGTCCGTGAAGTTGCCGGCTAAGTTATCCATTGGTCGTACCCAGATACGTCTTCTGCAGACGACGACGGCAGTTGCTCCGACAAAACCACTGGTACGCTTGAGTCGTTTAACCGCACTGTGCTCAAGGTTGCAGGTTTCGCTAATCTTGTTGTTTAGCTATTTATTGGCAACAATTTATGTGGCGTTTGAATCACAATCCTTATGGATGAATTCAAATGAGGTGATTGTTGGTCAGCTATTGGAGCTAGTGTTACCGTTGGCGGTGGCAACGGTGATGAGTTTTGTTAGTCACCTGCTAACGCATTACTGGCGTTTTCCGTTGCAGCTTTCTATAGCGAGCGTATTTTTACTCTTGCAGCTTTTCCTCGATGAGCTCTATTCCTTTGTGAGCTACCTTACTACTAGTAATCATTTAGCTGAAATGCTCAATATCGTATTAAGTGTTGGGCTGTTTACCTTGATTTTAGCTTGGCAGCTTCGCGCGATAAGTCATCTCGGTGCTCGGCTTAGTAACACTGTGGGCGGAGCGATTGTTAGTTCATTTTTTGTCATTTTTGTTTTGCAAGATCAAGTGGGCAGGCCTGAATTTATCGGCCAACCTATAATGCATACAGTATTGCGAGCCAGTGATTTACGATGGGAAGACGACATCGACAGTGTTATGTCGTTTACTCAGCAAGTCCAGCGTGAACTGCAGGCAGGCATGAATGAGTAGCTCTTGCGATGTTGAGTGAGAGTGGGTCGGAAGAAAATGGCTTTAGGTATTCATGGTGTCGATCACTTGGGTTGAGTGATTAGCTCAATCCAAGTGATCATCTACTGCTTGTGTATGCTTATTGTGTTTTTTTTGCCTTAAATGCAATCATGACATTCCCTGGGACTTCTCCAAACATACCGTACCCAGAATTAACGAACAGATAACCATTGCCGGCGATGATGGATGCATTGTCAATTGATCCTCCATTTCCTTCGATACCATTAATCGCGTCAAACTGTTGAGCGGTATCAAACTGAAATAACACCTTTCCTGTTTTAGCATCAAATGCACGAAGGAAACCATCGAGCCCTCCGCTCACTACGACGTCACCGATCAGTGTTGGAGCGCCAGATAAACCAATGTTAAATTGGCAGCCTCGCATTCTTTGTTTTCGGTCACCGGAGCAATCGGGCTCAGCCTCAAATTTCCACTGGATTTTCCCGTCGTCTGCATTGAGTGCGTACATTCCTGGCTTAAAACTTTTATCGACATTTGGACCTGGGCGGAATCCAAATGGGCGGTTAATGGGCGCGTAGACCGTATCGCCGTGATAGGCTAAGCCCCAGTGAATCCCTCCTAGCGGAGAGCCTTCGCCTAGATTCGTTTGCCAAAGCACTTCGCCTTGTTTGTCTGGGTCTAACGCCCATACGGCACCACTTTTTTGTCCCGCAAAGAGGACTTCTTTACCCGATGGCAGTGTGGCGATCACGACAGATGCGCCAAAGTCAAAATCTTTTGAGATGGTATCTTCTTTTCTTGGACAGTTAAGACTCTTACTGCCATACCCGCATCCATTGAGAAAAATGTCATTGGCAGTTGCCTGAAAGCTCCATTTAATCGAACCGTCTTTCATGTCGATGGCGAGAATTGCATCCGTGTTTTCGTGGGCAGGCTCTGAGGTTGCCTCACCCGTCCCGACGTAAATGACACCGCGTTTAGTATCTATAGCGGGAGAGTTCCAAATAGGCGCGCCGGATGGCCCCCAAATCATTTGTCCATCGCCACGATCGCGAACTGGCTTAGCTGCAGGCATGGTGTGTGCCGTCCAGATGATTTCACCTGTTTTGCCCTCAAGCGCGGTTAAACCACCGTGGGACGTGCAACAGGTATGATCGGGCCGAGCGCCCTGCGTGATTTCATATTGGGACAATGGTGCATACACTCGATCGTTATCAATAATGGGTGTACCTGTGGTCATCGAATATTCTGAAATAGCTACGTGCTGAACCCATATTTTTTTACCGTTTGAAGCATCAATTAAATGAACATTGGCCCCTTGGTCTGCGACGGCGACCACATGGCGTCCGTCACTTAGTTGACCCATAGCAGCGCTAGATCGTAGTGGAATGGCTGCGCTATAGACCCACTTGAAGCAAGGCGTCGATTCACTAACATCGATAGCGAATACCTTGGCTGCTTCGGCAACGGGTAAAAACAGGGTGTTTTCACTCAAAGCAGCTTGAGAACGCATGGTTGTTGCTTTGGGAAACGCCAGTACCCAGGCGACCTCTAGATTAGAGAAGTCAGACGTTGTTATACCGGCTTTAGTGCTGCTTATATAGCGGTGGTTCTCGGCGTTGAAGCCGAAATTGGCAACAGTGGGGCTCTCAGAAAGATGGGTATTTTTTCGATCGCTACTGCACATCATCGAATCGATCCAGCTTTCGTCGACTGTTTCCGACCCGACTAGGTAGTCCATCAGTTGTAGTTTTTGGTCACTGCTTAAATGAGACGCTTGGGCCTTCATCTTGCCGTCATTAATGGCGTAGCTGATTGACGCTAAGCGCATAGATTCCAGCGCATCTTTCCCGGGGGCTTTACTGACCGATGGGTTGTCGTGGCAAGCGGCACAGGATTGGTTGTATATGATTTCACCAGGGTGCTGAGCGGCTGCCTCTAGCGCAAGTGTGCTGCTTGTGTAGGCAGTACAAGTGCCAATCAGTAAAAGACCAAGTAATTTAGCGGGTACATTTAATGTCGCTAAACAAGCGAATAAGTCACGGTTAAACAACGTCTACTCCTTAGGGGGCTTACTCTGGAAAGGTGAACAGATTATGTAGGCAAAGCCTACAACTCTATCACCGTGGATTGCTCTTGCGGGCTTTTTTACAGGTCTTTACAGCGGCAAATATAACGGGGAGGTAGCCCGACCAACGTCGGGCTTATTAGCAGATAAGGAGAATTACTCGGTAACAGGCACTAAGGTGATTTCAACGCGGCGGTTGAGCTGGCGTCCTGCAGCAGTCGTGTTGTCGGCAATGGGGTGGTTCTCACCAAACCCGACGCTCTCTAAGCGGTCACTTAATACGTTTTTCGATAGGAAGTATTGGGATACAGACTGGGCTCTACGTTGAGATAAGGTTTGGTTGTAGCTGGTGGAGCCTGTGCTGTCAGTGTGCCCAGCGACGACCACGAGCGTTTGGTCAAATTCATTAATGACCAGCACGACTGAATTTAGTACTTCATAGAAGTCGGAGCGAATGTCTGAGCTGTCGGTTGCGAACGTAATGTTGCCCGGCATGATGAGGTTGATATTGTTCCCCTCACGCACGACGCTTACGCCTGTATCACGCAGTTGTTTACGCAATTTGGCTTCCTGGCTGTCCATATAGTAACCAACTCCACCACCAATCGCGGCACCGCCTGCAGCGGATTTTAGGATACGACGGCGGCGAACGTCACTATCGTCATCACGGCTGCCGATGTACGCCAACACCGCCGCGACACCTGCTCCGATTGTGGCTCCGGTGGCTGTTTTGCTGGCTTCTTTTTCACCTGTGTAAGGGTCGAAGGTACTGCAAGCTGTGAGTGATAGAGCCAACGCGGTGCTTAAGATAATTCGATACATAATAAAAATCCTTTGATAACCATTTCGATGTTGAATGGATGTGATTGTAGACAATCACTGAGGCAATTTGATCTTAATAAAAAGTATTTTTTTGAAGAGAGTCGCAATAATTTAAGTTGAGGTACTTCTCAGGGGGCTTACAGAGGAAGCGGAAGGGTATCTTCAAAGTGCGAAAACGGGAATGGTTTGGACAAATAGTAACCTTGGGCTTGATCACAGCCTAGCTCATGGAGAAGGTCGAGAGTTTGTTGATCTTCGATTCCTTCGGCGACGACGGCTAAGCCAAGGTTGTGGGCTAGCCCTATCGTTGATCGAACGATAACCTCATCTTGCGGGTTAGTGCATAAATCGGTCACAAATTCGCGATCAATTTTTAATGCTTTTATCGGTAATCGCCTTAAGTAGGCAAGAGAGGAGTATCCTGTGCCAAAATCATCGATTGAAACAGCGACACCAAAATGGCTAATTCGTTGAAGCAAATCAACGGCATGGTCGGGGTCGAGCATGAGAGCCGTTTCCGTAATTTCCAGGTCGAGCTCACCTGGCTTGGTATCGAAGCGATCCATTAGGCTTTTGATGGTATGAAAACAATGGTCTCCAACTAAGTTTCTCGCTGACAAATTGACCGCCACCGAAAATCGATAACCGGATTTTTTCCATGCCGCTTGTTGGGACAGGGCGGCTTCTATAATAACGTCGGTAAAGGGTACGATGAGATCTGTCATCTCGACCAATGCGATAAAACTGTCGGGGTACATTAGTCCTAATTCTGGATGTTGCCAACGAACTAGCGCTTCAAAACCGATAATATGCCGTGATGAGCCAATGGCATATTTGGGCTGGTAGTGGAGAACAAACTGGCGCTCTTGAATTGCTTGGCGGAGGTCGCTCATTAAACGTAAGCGCTCTGGTGTATGTAGGTCGTAGTTTGCGTTGTAAAGTACGAAGCCAAGTCCATCTTGTTTGGCCTTATACATCGCGACATCCGCAGCTCGCAATAATTCGTGGCTATCTTTTCCGTGTTCGGGAAAAGTCGCTAAGCCAATGCTGCCACCGATCTGAATATCAATATTCATCACGTGAAACGGTTGTTCTAGAGCGCTTAGGATTCGATTTGCATAGATCTCTACACTCCGCTTATTTTCGTTGCCGCAAAGCAGCAGTGCGAACTCGTCACCGCCAAGTCTCGCTACCAGCACGTCTGACTCATCGTTGAGTGCGCTTTCTTCAAAGATACTGACTAAGCGTGACGCAACCATTTTTAATAGTTGATCACCGGTATGATGACCTAGTGCATCATTGACCTCTTTAAAACGATCTAAATCAATCAGAAATAGTGCAGCGCTGTTATCGGTAGGTTGGTTGTTTATCCAATGATCGAATGTTTCATGCAGTAGGGTTCGATTGGCCAGCTCAGTCAGAGAGTCGTGATTGGCTCGATACGACATGTCCGCGACGTAGTCGGCGTTGGCAATTGCCATGGATATTGTTTTACTGATGGCGATATACGTTTCTTTTTCACCTTGATAGAAATTTTGTGGCTCGTTGAACCAAAGAATTAGCGCGCCCAATATATTATCGCCATGAACCAGCTTTAGTGCGGCAATACTCTGAGTGTTGGTTTTGTTCGCTGCTATTGTTTGAGCTAAAAGCGGGTTGGACAATGCGTCTTTGAAAAAGGTTGATTCGTTACCCGCATCGTTTGAAATACCTAAAATCGTGAAAAGAATGTCGTTGTCAACGCTGTTAATACTCTTTGCTTCCGTTCCTTGGGTGTACGTGGCAATAGTAGACTTGCGTTTACGGTTGATTAGTAAGACTTGAGCGGTGCAATCTGGATGCCAGTGGTTGAGTTCTGTGAGGGCCTCATTGGCAATACTCTCGGGGCTACGAAGCCCGTTCAGTCGGTTCGATAAATTGAATATGGACTGTAAGCTTCGGTTTTGATTGAGTATCTCACGCGAAGAATTGGCCAGTTGCTCTTCGATGGCTTTGCGTGCGGATATATCAATAGAAACGCCGACAAATAGGGCTTGGTCATTTTGAACAATTCGCGAGCCGCCGGATAGCATGGTAACGTACGATTGATGTTTGTGGCGTAGTTGGATTTCGACAAACTCTTCCTGCCCTGTTTTGAGCACATCTTCAATTATACTTGTCACCCGGAGGTGGTAGTCGGGATGAATAAGCGACTGGAAGGTTAGGTTTGAAATCTCTTCTTCATTGTATCCGAGAGTTTCTTCGAAATTTTGATTCCAGTGAATAAGTTTTCCGTCGCAATCGATGACGTAATAGAAGCCGGGCAATGCATTTAATGTTGCTTCGAGAAGTTCGCGCTGTTCTATATAATTTTGCTGCGCTTTTTTACGGGAGGTAATGTCTTTTATGATTCCCAGTATGCCGGTTTTGCTTCGGCCTTGAATTTTATTAAGCGTCACTTCCGCGATAAATTGACTACCGTCAAGCCGCCTGTGAACCCACTCAAAAGTTACACTTCTCTCCAATGCCCGTTGTATAAGTTTTGATGCCAGTGTATTGGAATCTTCGCCATTTGCCTGGTATTCAGGCGAAAACTTTGAAGGTTTCGCACCAATTAGCTGTTCGCGAGCGCAACCAAATAAATCCAAACATGCTTGGTTGCAGTCGATAAATAGCCCATTGTCAATAACTAGAATGCCAACCCCCGCGCTTTCCACTAGCGCTTTATAGCGGGAGTCACTTGACTGTAGGTTGTCAATTTCACTGGTATCAGTAGCAATGCTAAGAAACCCCGAAATGTTTCGATCTCGATCAGTAATTGCTGTGACCGATACTAGAACAGTGAAAGTGGATCCATCCTTGCGACGATAAGTCCAGCGGTTTTCGTCGGGAGTTCCCAGTGCGGCCTTTGCAACTAATGCAGTGAAACGTGGATGAATCTTGCGATTTAGCTCAACGGATAACTGCGCGATGCGTTGATCAAGCTCCTCTGAAACATGAAAAATTTCTGGGGTGAACTTGTCGACGAGCTCCTCGGCACGGTAGCCAAGCATGCGCTCAGCGGCGGCGTTAAAGCTGCGTATCACGCCTTGTTTGTCGGTAGAGATAATACTGTAGTTGGCAGCATCTAAAATTGCTTGTTGTGTGGCGTTAAGCCTATCTAGATGTTGTTTGGCAAGTATGGTGTCTCGATAAATTAATAGGTGGCTTAGCAGGTCGGCAATGGAAACTAAAAAGCGTTTCTCATACTCGTGCCAAAGGCGCGAGCCACCAACCTGCTCAACACAGATCACCCCGCTCACTTTTCCTTTACTTCGGATGGTGGCGTCTAGCATGCTGAAAATACCGTTAGGCTTCAAATAAGCAGGAGATAAATCTCTAGTATCGGGATGCGTATGAGCGTCGTGAGCGGAGATAATGCGGGTTCTATCAAGCGCCTCGAAATAGCGCCGAAAATCTGGACGCTTAAGCGAGGCGTCATGAGCATGTGTTTGCGTGGACGAACAGTAAAGGTCGATAAGGTCTAAGCAATCACCTGGCTCATCTAATAGCCACACACTAGCCCGGCTGACATTTAACGACGCAACGATTGCCTCATCAATTCGCTTTACTGCTTCATAAAACGGTACCTGCCACAAATCCCAGTCTCGTGATAGGGATAGGTAGGCGGTATCGAGCGGTCCGTTGCTCGTTAACAGTTCTTGGTGTGGTTTCGCCATTGTTACAGGGGCCCACTAGGGTCAGGATGCTATGGAATTGGCAGTTTTCGGCAGTTTATGCCGGTGCCTATTTCTATTAATTAACTGTAGTTGAACCCCCGGCTTACGCCATTAAAACAGTTCATTAGGTCGCCACACTGGCGCTGCATCATCGAAATATTAGGAATTGTAAATTTTTGCAGAACGCTAGGTTTGTAATTGCACCTTACAGTTGTGCGGCTTAGAATCCCCGCTACTCAAATTCACAGAGCCTAATTAATGGGGAAATTATGAAAGCAATTAAAATAATGGGTTTAGTCGTTGCAATGGTTTGCAGTACGTCTGTTTTTGCCGATATGTCGGGTAAGTGGCTAATTAAAGTCGACTCACCGCAAGCGTCTACTGATCCTGTGTTTGAATTAACACAAGACGGTGACAAGCTTTCCGGTACTTATACTGGCGGTATGGGTCAATCTCCAGTAGAAGGTTCTATCGAAGACGGTAAATTTACCTTAAACATCGCCGTTGATTTCCAAGGTCAAGGTTTCACGATTACATATTCTGGCCAACAAGATGGCGACGCAATTAGTGGTGATATGGACCTAGGTGGCATGGGTGGGGCCCCATTTACCGGTAGCCGCCAATAACCCTACAATTATCTAAGAACGCTCTTTGTTCAAAACGAAGAGCGTTTACTTCTTCCTTTCCCACCCCCCGCTCCTGATCCAATAACGTCTCACCATTCGTCTGCGACGTATCTTGGCTGTGTCGCCTGGAATTTGCGCCGTACTTTCCTCGCTAATCTTTTAAAATACCTAGGTTTAAGTTGTAACCAATTGCAAAATCCATGCGCTACTGTAGACTTCTGCGTGGGAAAAAACCCATCAAAGAACATTTTGTTTTTGCGGTGGGATTTGTCCCATTTTGCGTTTGTCCCACTACCCAAAAATGAAGGGTAGGCCATGGCAACGCCACTACTTTATTTAGAACAAGGTTTCTGGGAGCAACACAATGAATTGGTCGCAGCTCAATCGCGAACGTAAAAGCCACAATATTAATATTGATGACCTAACTGTCTCATTCGAATTTTTTCCACCGAAAACGGAGAAAATGGAAACGACGTTGTGGGACTCGATAGCACGTCTCGCGCCTTTGTCGCCAAATTTTGTGTCGGTAACTTACGGCGCGGGTGGATCCACTCGCGAACGAACTCATGCGACTGTATCGAGGCTAGTCCAAGAAACCTCTGTGCCTCCTGCCGCGCATTTGACCTGTGTGGGAGCAACTAAAGAGGAAGTCGATGAGGTTATTCGAGCGTACTGGGAAGCCGGTGTTCGTCACATTGTCGCTTTGCGCGGAGACCCGCCTGAAGGAATGGGTAAGCAGTTTTCCGCTCATCCCGGTGGTTATCAAAGTAGTGTGGAGCTTATAGAAGGTATCAAAGCCATTGGGGACTTTGAAGTATCTGTATCGGCATACCCCGAAAAACACCCAGATAGCCCAAGTCTCGATAGTGATTTAGATTGGATGAAAGCAAAAGTCGATGCCGGCGCCAGCAGGGCTATCACTCAAAGCTTTTTTGATAACGACCTCTTTTATCGTTACTTAGATAAAGCGCAGAGTAAAGACATAACAATACCTATTGTCCCGGGCATTATTCCGATTCATAACTTTAGCCAAATTAAGCGATTTTGCGATGCAACCGCGACAAGTATTCCCGCTTGGTTGGCGCAACGGTTTGAAGGGTTGGAAAACGACCCCGAAACAGCCAAGCTGGTCGCCGCAGCAGTGGCGGTAGAGCAGGTCATGGACTTGATCGATCACGGCGTTACAGAGTTCCATTTTTATACGTTAAACCGTGCTGACCTAGTCTATGCGATATGCCACATGCTGGGAATGAGGCCGACAAAATCGCGTTAATCGTGACTAAAACTAATCAATTAAAGCCATAACCAAATGACCAGGGTAAGCAAAGCGACCCCTTAAATTAATCAGGATTTATGATGAACAGAGAACAGCGAATTGCGGCACTTTATGCGGCGGCAGAGGACCGAATTCTCATATTGGATGGTGGACATGGTACCTGTGTGCAGCAATACAAACTGAGCGAGTCGGACTTTCGTGGTCAACGCTTTGCCGATTGGCATTTAGATATTAAAGGGAATAACGACGCATTAATATTGACTCGCCCGGATGTCATTGATGATATCAATGATGCCTACCTTGCGGCGGGTGCAGATATTATTGAAACCGACACCTTTAGCGCGACGACCATCGCGATGGCCGACTACGACATGCAAGAGTATGTCTACGAGCTCAACAAAGAGGGTGCGCGCATTGCCAGGGAAGTCGCCGATCGTTGGACTGAAAAGACACCAGATAAACCGCGCTGGGTTGCAGGCGCAATCGGACCAACCAATAGAACGGCGTCTATATCACCCGACGTGAACAACCCAGGATATCGTGCTGTTACGTTTGATGATCTGGTCGAAGCCTATTCTGAGCAAACGCGCGGATTGATCGACGGCGGTGCTGATATTATTTTAATAGAAACCATTTTTGATACTCTCAATGCCAAAGCAGCTGGTTTTGCGGCGCGGAAGGTGTTCGAAGAGAAAGATTTCGAATTGCCCATCATCCTTTCTGGGACGATTACGGATTATTCTGGACGCAACTTGTCGGGCCAAACACCGGAAGCGTTTTGGTATTCCGTGCGTCACTTGCAGCCTTTTGCCGTTGGTTTTAACTGTTCCTTTGGTGCCGAACAGTTGCGCCCGGCGGTTCAAGAAGTGTCACCTCTCGCAGAATGTTACATTAGTGTTTACCCCAACGCGGGATTACCTAATGAGATGGGGGAGTATGATCAAACCCCGGAAGAAATGGCCGGTTTAATCGCAGATTGGGCCAAAGAAGGTTTGGTCAATATTATTGGTGGATGTTGTGGCTCCACGCCTGAACATATTAAAGCTATTGCCGAAGCGGTAGCGCCTTATGAGCCGCGTAAACGGCCTCAAGTGCCGGTCAAAACTCGCTTGTCCGGTATCGAACCCTTTGTCTTTGGCTAAACATTTAAGAGATTTATTATGACAGCGAATGCTGCACAACAGTTTATTAATGTCGGTGAGCGAACAAATGTAACCGGCTCTGCGCGTTTTCGAAAGCTCATTGAGGCGGACGACTACACCACGGCGATTGAGGTGGCTCGTCAACAGGTTGAAAGTGGTGCGCAAATAATTGATGTCAATATGGATGAAGGGATGCTTGATAGTGAGCATGCCATGGTGACATTTTTGAATTTGCTTGCGGCAGAGCCTGATATTGCTCGCGTTCCCGTTATGATCGACTCTTCTAAATGGCATGTGATAGAAGCCGGTTTGAAATGCGTGCAAGGCAAGACGATTGTCAACTCCATTTCTTTGAAGGAAGGTGAAGACCAGTTTCTTGAGCAGGCAAAAATAATTCGCAATTATGGTGCTGCGGCAGTTGTTATGGCATTTGATGAAACAGGCCAGGCAGACACGGAAGATCGAAAGTTTGAAATTTGTGAGCGCGCCTACAAGTTGCTTACGGAAAAAATTAATTTTCCGCCTGAAGATATTATTTTTGATCCGAATGTATTTGCTGTGGCAACAGGTATAGCTGAACACAACAATTATGCGATGGATTTTATTAACGCTACACGTCGCATTAAAGAAAACCTGCCTTACGCACACATATCTGGCGGGGTCTCCAATTTATCGTTTTCGTTTCGTGGCAACAACTACGTGCGCGAAGCGATGCATTCCGTCTTTTTGTATTACGCTATCCAGGCCGGAATGGATATGGGGATTGTTAATGCTGGTGCGCTGTTAGTTTATGATGATATCAAGCCAGAGCTGCGTGATTTGGTAGAAGATGTCATTCTAAACAAGCATCCGGACGCGACCGATAAGCTGCTAGAAGCAGCTGAAGCGTACCTTGGTCAAGGCACTGAGAAAAAAGTACAAGACCTCTCGTGGAGAGAGCTTGGCGTTAATGAGCGAATCACTCACGCTTTGGTTAATGGTATTGATCAATACATCGTTGAAGATACCGAAGTTGCACGTCTTGAGGTCGAGAGGCCTCTGCATGTCATCGAAGGTCCGTTAATGGATGGTATGAATGTGGTCGGTGATTTATTTGGTGAAGGCAAAATGTTTTTACCCCAGGTGGTGAAATCAGCGCGCGTTATGAAGCAAGCGGTTGCGCACCTAATGCCCTTCATGGAAGAAGAAAAGCGTCAACTCGGTCTAGAGGATGCGCCGGCGGAAGGTAAAGTTATTTTGGCGACCGTTAAAGGCGATGTGCATGATATTGGTAAAAATATTGTCGGTGTTGTGTTGCAGTGTAATAACTATCAAGTGATTGACTTGGGTGTCATGGTGCCAGCTCAAAAAATCTTAGAAGTGGCTCAAAAGGAGAATGCTGACATTATCGGTTTGTCCGGTTTGATTACGCCAAGCCTTGATGAAATGGTACACGTTGCAAAAGAAATGCAGCGTTTAGATTTTAAGGTGCCGCTACTAATTGGTGGTGCGACTACCAGTCAAATTCACACCGCAGTCAAAATAAACGCACATTACACCAATGACCAGGCGATATACGTCCGGGACGCGAGTCGAGCTGTTGGCGTAGTATCGAAATTGTTGTCAGATGATCGCGCGGCATACAAATCGGATATTCGAAAAAGCTACGAAGAGCTTGCAGACAATCACGCGAAAGGTCGAACAAAACGAAAAAGTTTATCATTGGCCGATGCTCGTACCAATGCGGCCTTGTTCGATTGGAATAATTATCTGCCCCCAGTGCCGGTATCTACAGGGGTGAATGTGTTGGACGCTGTGAACTTAGAAGAGTTGATCCCTTATATTGACTGGACACCGTTCTTTGCAACCTGGGGTATAGCAGGCAAGTACCCCAGGATTTTCGAGAACTCTGAAAAAGGAGAGGCTGCAAAGTCTTTGTACAACGATGCACAGGCTATGCTCAAAAAAATCGCCGATGAAAAATGGTTGACCGCCAAGGGTGTCTATGGTTTTTGGCCGGCTAATAGTGTAGGTGATGACATTCACGTGTACACGGATGAATCTCGAAGCGAAGAGGCTGCGACTTTTTACACGCTGCGTCAGCAAACCCCTCGGCCAGCAGGTAAAGCGAATTTTGCTTTGTCTGATTTTGTCGCACCTAAAGATACGGGTGTTAAAGATTATATTGGTGGTTTTGTGGTTACAGCGGGTTTTGGTGAAGTAGAAAAGTCACAAGCGTTTGATGCTGCTCACGATGATTACAGCAAAATAATGTTGAAAGCACTCGCGGATAGATTAGCGGAAGCATTTGCTGAGTGGTTACACGAGCAAGTGCGAAAAACTTTTTGGGGGTACGCTGAATCGGAAAGCTATTCCAATGAAGAGTTGGTGGCCGAATCTTATCGCGGTATTCGACCTGCGCCGGGTTATCCATCGCAGCCGGATCATACGGAGAAAACAACGTTATTTAATTTGCTCAATGCGAAGGAGTTGACCGGTATCGAGCTAACCGAAACATTAGCGATGTGGCCTGGTGCTTCAGTCTCTGGTATGTATTTTTCGCACCCTGACTCGCAGTATTTTGGATTAGGCAAGATCGATCGAGACCAGGTTGAAGACTACGCCGATCGTAAAGGGTGGGATATGCAAACGGCTGAGCGTTGGTTAGGGCCAAACCTTTCTTATTCTTGATAGCGTCTCCTTGAGTGGCGCCTGCCATTATTTCAAGCGCACCCATTTGAGCGAGGAGCGTTTTGCGTCTAGCCTTATAGGGATATCCCGCTTGGTGTAATATCCCTGGCAGCAAACGCTGCGTGCTTGTAACGCTTGTAAAGGTACTGTTCAAATCGTGAATGTTAACTATGTGAACCCTTTGTTGGAGGCCACCGTCAATGTCTTGTCGACGATGGCTTTCTTGAATGTGGATGCGGGAAAGCCGTCAATTGCTTCTGCGAAGTCTTTTGCGGGGGATGTAACAGGGTTTATCAGCTTCGAAGGGCAGCCCGTTGCAGGGTGGCTTGCCGTTAGTTTCCCTAGAGAAACAATATTCACTATTGTCAAAAACATGTTAGGGGATGACGTTGACGAAATAACACCGCAAGTTATGGATTGTGTTGGAGAGATTACCAACATGATTAGCGGTGGTGCCAAACGTCTCTATGCCGAGCAGGGTTTGGATATCGGTTTGCTGCGCCCTCAGGTCATGTTAGGGCATCATTATCCAGAGTCTGTGTTAGGTGAGGGTGCCCCCATCGAGCTTCCATTCAAGACCGGCAACGGAACCTTGAGTGTCCAATTTCACTTTCATTAACATCTCTTAGCAAAATTGTGCCAGTTTCCGCTATTAAGACTTGGGAAGCTCTGCTTAAATCTATGCGCCAGTTAATGACGGCTATCAGGTTTCACAATAATAAATAGCCACCGTAGTGGGTGATGTCTTGAGCAATATAAATTGGGGTAATTGGTATGTCTAATGCTGTAAGTGATGGGGTGGCGAACCTAGAGTCCGTTGCCGAGCAGGTGGAGGGGTATCCACCGTCGAATGCACCAGAAGAGTTTTATTTGGGAATGTTAGGTGATTTGGTGAGTTACCAGCTTCGACGGGCGCAAATGCGAATGGGGCAAGAAATGGCTTCCCTATTAGACGAGCTGAAAATCACTCCGCCTCAATTTAGCTTACTCAGTAAGATCAAGTATAACCAAGGGGTTAGTCAAACTGCCCTCGCGAAAGCCAACGGCATTGAGCGCTCAACGCTGGGTGAGATCATTGACCGGTTTGAAAAACGTCAACTAGTTGAGCGCCGCAAACATGCAACTGACCGTCGAGCTTATGCCTTGTACCTGACTGAGCAAGGCGAGGAGCTGATGCGTAAGGGCTTTCCAATGGTTGCCAAGGCTGAGTCTGAGATGTTTAGTCAGTGGGAAGAAAGTGATCGTCAACAGCTTATCGCGTTGCTAAAGCGTATCGGTGATATGTAACGCGATCCATTCTCTCGGCCTGAAGGTTGTGCGCTTATACTTGCCCTGATATTCCTGCCTATCCGAAGAATTCCCTTTGCTTTACACTCCGAGAATGGTCATTGTCGAGCATCTAGCGGCTCGCACTGGAGCAGAGGGGAGTCTCATGACAGTTGATTGGCATATTCACAAAGCCGCTATTTGGCGTCCACGAACGCATACCCTTCGAGCGGTCACGCACATAGACACGATAGGGTTGGAAGACCTAAAACAAATCGATGTGCAAAAGCGCCTTCTCCTTGAGAATACAGTGAACTTTGTTAATGGTGCTGCGGTTAACAATGTCTTGATGTGGGGCGCCAGGGGGACCGGGAAGTCCAGTTTGGTCAAAGCATTGTTAAATAAGTTTGCCGACAGAGGGTTGCGAATAGTTGAGGTTGATAGAGATGATCTGGTTGACCTCGCCGAGATTGTCGATGAGATTCGTGAGCTTTCTTACCGCTTTATTATTTTCTGCGATGATTTGTCTTTCGCCGAAGGGGAAACCAGTTACAAAGCTTTAAAAAGCGTGTTGGATGGGTCAATAGAATCTCCACCGGACAATATCGCACTCTACGCTACCTCAAATCGCCGCCACCTCCTGCCAGAACATAGCAGTGATAACCAAGATGTCGCTATCGTTAATGGCGAGTTACATTATGGTGACCTAGTTGAGGAAAAGTTATCGCTGGCAGACCGGTTTGGTTTATGGGTTTCTTTTTACCCTTTTTCTTGGGAAGAGTATTTCGGGTTAATTGATCACTATTTCGCTGAATACAAGGGCGATATGTTAGCTGTAAGGGAAGAGGCGAGACAGTTTGCGCTGAGTCGTGCCACTCATAGTGGGCGCACTGCCAAGCAGTTTTATAAACACTTTATGGCTGCGTTGTAGATTTTTTGGTATTGATAGTGAATGCCGATTCTAGATTTGCCCATCTGAGTTTTTTATAAATTTCGGGCTCACAGTTCTTCAAGGTTACATCGCATTTATGGGGTGAATTTTCCTTAATGAGTAACAACACGCCTATGCCGGTCAACGAAATATGTTTGCAGCGAGCTAAATCTACCTCAATGTGATCCTCTCTTTTTCTTCTAACATCCGCGAGTAGAGAATTCACCGCTGGCCGGTACAATTGAACCAGGTCGGAGTGAACAGCGATGCGCAGTGTTTGCCGATTAGCAATGACCCTGGATGTGAACACCATGGCATCTTCAGAAGCAGGTAACGTGGGTCGATCGAAGTCCCTCAAAATATGTGGGTCAGTTTGCTTGGTTTTTTTGCTTGGAGGCGTCTGAGCGAAAATGGCATCAGCATCGAGGTCAATGAGTGTGGTGCTCCCTACCTGCACGGTATTGGGCGTGATAATAAATTCATGCGACTCGCCGAATTCTGCCTCTAATAGCTCTTCGATATTCGATTTGGTGTCGTTTTCGGCGCGTTCGACCATCTCTTCGCTAACAAACGGGACAGATATGGTTTCGTATATGTCTTTCACTGTGGCCTATCTTGTCTCGTGAGTGGGTGAGTAGGGGCGTCGGTTGAACATTCAAGACGCTTATTGCCATACTCAAGTATTAACCTCATCGGCCTAATTTCAAGTGACTTGAGCGAGGTAAAACCTCTCTTGTCGTTAATTGCTTCAGCAACTAACGGCAAAGGCGATATCTAGGGGTTTGAAGAGACGAAAAAGTCGCGTTTCTACCATTCCTCAGCAATTGGTATGAGTTTGGGTGACCACGCGTCGATAACGACCAAAATTAGCGTGATTATTTGATTATAACGATCCGATTAGTGTTGGATGTGGATTAGACATTAAGGTAATATTGGGCGCCATTGGGGGTGAAACTTTCCGCTCGCGATCTGAACGGGGGTTCAGGTGGTTTACCAAGGGTGCTTTATGGCACATCGGTGTCCTCGCAAAATACTTGTGGTTACATAAGTGCTAACATCAGCCACAGTGTGCGACGCATGTTACATGGAAAGACAACGGAATGAGTCACTAAAAACTGGAAGGAGTTTCTCGTGATAGTCGCTAGGTAATGTAAGCCTCGCGTAATCCGAATGTTGTGGTACTGATCTTATATGCAGAATAATTCAACTGCAGCCGAGTTGATCAAGAAGTTTTATCAACTTTTTACGGATCTCAATCATAATGAAGTTATCGAGCGCCTAGCCCGCTTGGTTATTGGTGACCCCGCTATTTCTCGCGTCGTCCTGTTAATTCCGCAAAACGACCAAATTCGTATAGAAGCTATCGCACAAAACCAAACTAATGTGGTTTTGCCTCGTATTGATTTCAAGCACCTTCAATCATTACCGCACCGCAACATTCAACATGCGATTGAATTGGGGCAACCGCTGTGCGTCGAAGCGTTGTATAGTCAAACCATCACTAGCAGCAATTATTCGCCTGGCACTAACTCAATCTATATTTACCCGGTAATAGAAAAGGGGCAGGTGTTAGCGGTTTACTATATGGAATCGCGCTCGTCATTGGATCATTTGGAGTTGGCGGTTCAAAACCTAGAGCCGGTATGGCTGTTTTCGGGTTTTTTGATGCGTCATGTACTGGAAATTCGACAGTACGAAGAGAAGTCTGCGGAATACGCCAAGGCAGAACAAGCGCTGTGGGCGAGCGAGATTTATCTTAACGCCATTCTAAATAATTCTCCTGCCCTCATTTCCATAAAAGATCTCAATGGCAATATCATGATGGCCAGCGATCATTACAAAATGCTGGCCGAAGTGAATGAAAGCAAGCTGGTAGAACAAGGTTTTTTTGGCGACTATCCAATGGAGTTGGCGCAGTCGTTGTGGGATGTTGAGGAAGAGTTCGACAAGAGTACTCAGGTTGTCGAAAGCGAGCTTGAGGTGCGCCATAAAGACGGCACTTTACATACCTACTTGATGTTGCGATTCCCGCTACGTGAAGAAACCGGCGATATCTTTAGCGTATGCAGTATTTGCATGGATATTACTGAGCGAAAGTTAGCTGAAGAGGCTGTTAGAGATCAGCAGTCTAGGTTGAACTTCATGGCGTTCCATGATGCCTTAACCGGATTGCCAAACCGTTCACTCTTTTATGATCGTTTAAATCACGGTTTAGTCCGCGCCCATCGAAGTTCTACTAAGTTAGGGTTGATGCTCATTGATATCGATCACTTCAAAAGCATCAATGACAGTTTAGGGCGAAATGCTGGCGACCAGTTGTTAAAAATACTCGCTACCAAGATGGTTGCCGAGCTCCGCCGAATGGATACCGTGGCGCGCCTGGATAGTGATGAGTTTATAGTTATCTTAGAAAATATTCGGTCAGTGGGAGATGCTAGGCGCGTAGCCGATAAAGTGTTGAAGCGTCTAGCTGAGCCTGTGATTATTGATGGAACAACATTGCAGAACTCTGTCAGCATCGGTATCAGTATGTACCCCCAAGATGGTAATGCGGCTGATGAACTGCTAAAGCGAGCCGATATAGCACTCCATAAAGCGAAGGAAAGCGGTAAAAATAATTACCTCTATTTCACTGAAGGCATGGATGCGTCGGCTGTGAAATTTATGGTTCTTGAAAAAGATTTACGAGCTGCTATCGATGAAGACCAGCTGCGTGTTTACTACCAACCACAAGTCGATTTAAAGAGTGGGTCGTTAGTTGGGGTCGAGGCGCTCATACGCTGGCAGCACCCGGAGCGTGGATTGATATCGCCTTCGCACTTTATTCCTTTAGCGGAAGAAACGGGATTGATTGTTCCCCTCGGTGAATGGCTTATCCGCCACGCTGGTCGCCAGCAGCGTCATTGGATTGATATGGGGCTGCATGTTGGAAAAATTGCGCTCAACCTTTCTCCTCGACAGTTGCGGCAGCAAGACTTTGCAATACGCTTGCGAGACATTTTGAACGAAATCGATTTGCCCGCACAATATTTGGAATTTGAAATTACTGAAACGTCTGCCATGGAACACGCCGGCGAAACTGTCAATATGCTGGCTCAGTTGAACGAAATGGGCTTGTCACTTGCTATCGATGACTTTGGTACGGGTTATTCGTCTCTCGCCTATCTTAAGCGTTTTCCAATCCAAAAATTAAAAATCGACCGTAGCTTCATACACGACATACATCATGATCAAAACGATGCGTCGATTGCAAACTCGATCATTGGGCTCGCACATAATATGTCGCTTAATGTGGTTGCAGAAGGTGTGGAAAACGAAGAACAAGCGAGTTGGCTACGTAAGCGAGGTTGTGATCAAGCGCAGGGTTTTCTCTACGCCCAGCCTGTGACGCCTGAAAAACTCGAAACCTACTTTTCGTCCGGTACAGCGGTGTTTCAGACCAATGATATCGAGCTGGAACTTCCTTTCCCAACGTAAATCTTCGATCCATTGTGGTTAATGCTCCACTTCGCCTGCGTTTTATTCTAAAGCACTGCAAGATAGTTTTCGTACCATCATTCTAGTTATCATGGTGCGATTATTTTCTATGTGCGCTTTCGTCGCCATAGAGAAAGCGTTTGTAACAAACGTTATCGACAACGGTCTAGGAAAATGAGAATACTGTTGAATCGCTCAGCACTCTATTTTTGTATTGTGTTTTTGGTTGGTTTTGCTTTCGGAACACTAAGAATTTTGATTTTGGTGCCTAGTGTAGGCGAGCAAACGGCAGAACTCATCGAGTTGCCTTTCATGATAGCGGTATGCTTTTGGGCGGCACGTTATATTGTGTACGCCAGTAGCACAGTGATAAATAGGCCACAGGCGCTGTGTGTTGGTGGGTTGGCGTTGCTATATCTGTTAGTTTTTGAATTCACCCTAGTGCTATGGTTGCGAGATTTATCCCTTCTAGAGTATATGCAGACGAAATACTCTATTTCGGGTGTGGCGTACGCTATGTCACTAATTCTTTATGGGGTATTTCCATACCTTATTGTTCGATTGCGAAAAACCTAAAAAGGCGCAATTCGGTGGCGATTACCGACTGATCCGGGAGCTTTTGTCCGCTAGATTGTGCTGAAGAGGGGGTGTGTATGGTACTTCAATATGCGTTGTTGTGGTTGCCGCTGGCTTTCATTGCGGTAATCAATGGCGTGTTACGTGAGTTGACCTATGGGAAGGTTCTTTCTGAGTTATCGGCTCATCAGCTCTCCACGCTAACGGGAGTTTTGCTCTCGGGAACATTTGTTTACTTCGTTCATCGGTTATGGCCGATCGAGTCTTTAGTTAATGCGTGGTGTATTGGCGCAATTTGGTTTGTGGCAACTGTTATATTTGAGTTTGGTTTTGGTCACTATGTTGCGGGACATTCATGGGATCATCTACTCAACGATTATCATATCTTAAGGGGGCGAGTATGGTCTCTATTTTTACTATGGGTACTGCTCATGCCAGTTATAATGTATCGATATGTCTAGCATATTTCCGTACTAAGACAGTGTCAGTTTAGCTGTCGTTTTTATGGCGATAAACTACTTGATAAGGAGATTTTGATGGAAAAGATTGAATTTTCTAAAGACGAAAAGGAATTGATCGTGAAAAAAGTTCAGCTTTACTTTCACGAGGAGTTGGACCAAAGCATCGGCGGATTCGATGCCGAATTTTTAATAGATTTTTTTGCCGAAGAAATAGGCCCGTTTTTTTACAACAGAGGGTTGTATGATGCGGAGGTGGCGATTAATGACAAGGTGTCTGAATTATCGGATTCAATTCTTCAGCTTGAAAAGCCTTTACCATTACGCTGACGTTAGTTGAGTTGCCACCTAGTAATCTTTAATGCCGAGGGTACCGTATAAGTGTACTCTTTGTTAATTCGTGCTGAGGAATTAAGTTGAAGTTGAATGTCAAATCGAAGCGAGTGGCCGTGGCTTTCTTGGTGCTGCAAGCCGTATTGTTTATTGGTTGTGGCCTGGCGGGGCTTTTTAATCCCGTTGGTGTTATGACGTCCATGGGGATTGCTTTAGATAACCCCGTGTCTATCACAGAAATTAGGGCGACTTACGGCGGCTTTCTGCTCGGCGCAGGGTGTTACATTCTCTATGCAGCGTTTAGTCGCCTTCATCAAGCGCTGGTAGCCGTTATTTTCCTGCTGGCTGGGGCAGGTGTGACCCGATTCGTGGGGGTTGTGTTTGATGGTGGGCAAGCATTCATGCAGTGGCTGTTACTCATTATCGAATGGGTTTCGGTTGCTATTGCCATCATTTTGTATCGTATGATACCGAAAGAAAGCCATGCTATATAAAATGAACGCCCCTTTAGTTTTCAGGATGTTCTGACAAGATCTGCTCAATACACATCAAGTTCTCTGGGCTCGCTGTGCCTTTGTTGCTAGCAAGGCGTAGCGTACGTTCCCCTAGCGATTTATATATGCCCAAAAGTGCTGATTGTTTATCTAGCGATGTGAGGTGGTGACGAATAGTCTCTTTATCACCTCGTGCGATAGGCCCGGTTAGTGCTTCTGTTGTGCCTCTGGTTTGGATGTTGTCTAGGGTGGCGTTAATTAGCGGGCGTAGTGCGGTGAGCGCATCGTGTCGGTCGATACCCGCGAATTCATTACATTCCAATGCCGCATCAATCAGTGCGACGAGATAATTTGACGCAAACACTGCGCCGCAGTGGTAAAGAGTTTTAGCTGATGAGTCTATTTCAAGAAATTGTTGGCTAACCGTTTCTATCATGGGGCGGACTGCATTCAACGCTTCCGTGTCACCTTCGCAACACCATATACAGTGCTTCAATGAGTTCTTTGCTTGTTTCACAGATGGAAACGTCTGAAGCGGGTGTGCCGAGGCTACAGCGTAGTGTGAGGACCGCTTGAGGACAGAACTCGATAATGCGCCGCTACAGTGAATAAGAATTGTATTGGGTCTGATCGCATTTTCTTGGTGGAGCATCTCAACAATGCTACTAATCGCATCGTCGCTGACCAAAATAAACAGAATGTCAGCTTGTTTGGCGGCGTCGGCAATTGTCGTTACGGCAGTTGCTGGCATCATTGAAGAAAACTGGTTCTTAGCCTTTTCTATATTCCTGGCACCGATAGCGGAGACCGTGATGCCATTGTCCTGGAAGGTTGAGGCGAGAGTCGATGCGACAATACCAGAACCAATAAGTGAAATGTTTCGCGTAGCCATGCTAAGTCTCTAATAAATTGGGAGATTTCCCAGTTCGGCTGGGTGTACAGTTCATCGAAAGTGTGGAAGTATCCTCGGTTACATTGCCTACGCTAATGAATAGATTCCGTATTGCAACCATTTCTGTGTAAGGTCGCTAATGATTACTGATAACGAGACAAAGCAAGCTTTTCCATTTCTAGATGATAACAATGATAGGCTTGCCTTAACCATAGGCGAGGAGCAAGTTACTTACGCCGCACTTAACCAACGTATTAATGATGTTGCTGCGAAGCTTCTCAAAGGAGGTGGAGATCTCCGCGAAGAACGGATCGCCATGATTATTCCTCCAAGCTTGGACTATGTCACATTGCTCTTTGCCATTTGGCGAGCTGGTGGAATTGCCATTCCTTTGAATATAAACGCTGTTATCGGCGAGCTTGAGCATTATCTTGTGTCAACGGGTGCGACGCAGTTAATTGTCTCCGACCAGTTAAATGGAGACATTGCTAGTCTATGCGCTCAACATGGCGTTGATCATCAGTTGTTCACCGATGTCGAATCAATGCCAATTCTTAACGCAAATCTACCTTCGCTTGATGTTTCCCGCCGAGCGATGATCTTATTTACGAGCGGCACAACGAACAAACCCAAAGGGGTGGTGTCAACGCATAGCAATATTCACTCTCAGATTCTTTCATTACTAGAGGCATGGGAGTGGCAAAAAGCGGATTGTATCCCTCTGTTTTTACCGATGCATCATGTTCACGGCATTATAAATATCCTATGTTGCGGATTGTGGGCGGGTGCAACAATTGATGTCTTTACACAATTCGATATCGAAACACTTTTGCCAAAGGTTACGGAAGATACGTATACGTTGTTTATGGCTGTGCCAACAATTTATGCAAAGTTAATATCCTACTTAGAAGGCATGAGTGCTGGCGAAAAAGAAAAAGTGTGCAACGGGTTTCGTCATATGCGCTTGAATGTATCCGGGTCGGCCGCTTGTCCTATCCCTATTTATGAAAAATGGTTGGCGTTGACGGAGCAAGTGCTTCTAGAGCGTTATGGTATGACAGAGATCGGAATGGCTATTTCAAACCCCTATCGTGGTGAGCGGCGGGCTGGTGCAGTCGGCGTCCCTCTACCTGGGGTCGAGGTGGCGTTATTTGATGAAAAGCAACAACGTGTAAGTACAGAAGGGGTTCCTGGGGAAATACGCATAAAGGGTAAGACCGTATTTTTGGAGTACTGGGGAAATAAATCCGCCACCGAAGAAAGCTTTGTTGATGGTTGGTTTTGCACGGGAGATGTTGCCGTCGTTGAAAATGGCTATTACCGTATTATGGGACGCTCATCGATTGATATTATTAAGTCGGGTGGCTTCAAAATATCAGCACTGGAAATTGAGGGGGTGCTACTGAGTCACGACGAAATTTTAGAGTGCGCCGTCATTGGTGTTCCCGACCCTATCTGGGGAGAAGCCGTAACGGCAGTAGTGGTGTTGGCTCCGGGTTCTTCTATCGATGACGTGGCGTTAAAAGAATGGTGTACGGGAAAAATGTCTTCGTACAAAATTCCGAAAAGTCTACGAGTCGTGGATTCTTTACCGCGCAACGCGATGGGAAAGGTGACCAAAACGCTTTTGCAGAAGTAGCCAGTAGACTGGTGATTGATATCTAACATTAAAACTTAAATAGGGGTGCTATGAATTTTCAGCTTAACAAGCGGTGTGTGCTCGCGGTCACGAGTGTCGTAGCAGCGTTAATGTGTTCTCTTCCAAGTGCAAGCTCAACTGATAATGAAGCAGCGCGCTACGTAAGCGATCTGAGTAATCAGGAAAAAGAAGAAATGGCCAAACCATTACACCAAGATGCCAGTGAGCCTGAAGAACCTTTTAATGTATTGGCAAATATATATTCTGTTGGTGCAAAAAATATCGGCGTCTATCTCATTACAACTGACCAAGGACATATTTTAATAGACTCTGGCACGCGCGAAATGCAGAGTTTGGTCATTGACAATATTAAGCGCTTAGGTTTCAACCCTTCTGATATACGGATCCTATTAGCAACGCACGCGCACTTTGATCATGTACAGGCTCATTCGGCAATTCAAAACGCAACCAAAGCGAAAGTGTTTGCAATGGAAGGCGATGCGCAAGCATTGCGCCAAGGAAAAGATCTGTCCCCACTGGGGTTTGAAGGCTGGCCGAAGGTCAAAGTCGACCGGGTTTTAAAGCACGGTGATGTCGTATCGCTTGGTGGCGTCAATTTAACAGCGACTCAAGTGCCGGGGCATACCCCTGGGTGTACCGTGTGGAGTCTAACTGCGTCAGAGTCTGATAGGCTGTATGACGTTACGGTATTTGGATGTCGTGGGCCAAACGCAGGGGTGCAACTGCACGGAAATCCTCAATTCCCGGACTTGATCCAAGAAACACTGTTGGGTTTTGAGCGGTTAGCTGAATTGTCACCGGATATTTACATCAGTAATCATCCGGGTGCTGATATAGCTCGTTGGGGCGATGCACTTAAGGGCGGGGCTCGCCCCCACCCACTACTGGAGCAGCAACCATGGGATGAAATGGTTGCGCAAACCAAAGCGCAGTTTATGACTCGCTATGAATAGCGCGCTCTATAGTTAAACGGTTTATGTTCTTTGATCTCAGCGTGTTGTGGAATATTTGTGATACATTTTACAGGATTGTAAAGTATCGCCTTTAGCGTAAATTCTCGTAACCCATTCACGTTCGTTCTCGTACTGACGTTGCCATTGTGAATTGGCAATTGATCAAAAAAAGGAGAAAGGACATGAAGATATTTTCAAGCAAATCGCTGCTCGCAGCTGGGCTAGTATTATGTGGTGCATTTAGCGGAGTGCCAGCTTTAGCCGATAAAACATTGAGATACGAAGTAGAAATTACGAATGTGACGAAAGGACAATTTTTTACGCCTCAATTAGTGGCGACGCACAACAACTCAGTATCCGTATTTGAGCTAGGCCAACCGGCTAGTATAGAAGTTGAGTTGCTTGCAGAAGGTGGTGATACGGCACCATTAACTGATCTCCTGCTATCGCAAGGGAGTGCGGTCAGTAATGTCGTCACCATTCCAGGCTTAATTGGTCCAGGTGAAACTCATCAAGTAGTCATTGAAGCGAGTAGGCATCATCGATACTTAAGCGTTGCGGCAATGCTCATTCCCACAAACGATACGTTCCTCGCAGTGAATGGCGTGCGATTACCATTTCGCGGTACGAGCGTTACTCATAGCCCCGGTTACGATGCCGGAACAGAGCTCAATGATCAGAATTGTGCAAACATCCCCGGGCCTCGATGTGGTGGAGATGGCTATTCCCCGGGTCCCAATGACGGTGACGAAGGCTTCGTATACATCGGTAATGGGTTTCATGACTTGGGCACAGAAGATGAGCAAGGAAATGAAATTCTGACCCCCGAAATATACGACTGGAATAACTCGGTAGCGGTCATAAAAGTAACCCGCATACATTAGTCTCTTAGCGGGTCGTAAGACCCGCTTATTATTCTCGACTATTTCTGCTTATTAAAATAATGTCCGCATTGTCTATTTTACTTTTTGGGTATATCTAGATTGTTTTTCTATTCTATTCAGCACTAATTAGATTATATTGACTGGTTTTTTTCCTCAATATCGCCACATTATTGTGCATTTTTATTTGTTAAAGTTGCATGGCTTGATGTAATTGACTTTTATTTGGCCCAGGATAGAATAATCGTCAAGCTAGAAAGCAAGAACTTATTCGTCTGCCAATTCGATCGTTTTAATTATAAAGCCCTCGTCCTGCCGTTAATAAGTAATCGCCAACTTTCCGGCTGTGCCGCGACTATGTGTTGTGTTTGCGGCGATTATTTGTAACAACAGATCATGAGGAAAAACTATGTCAGATCGCGTCACCGGTACCGTAAAGTGGTTCAACGAGTCTAAGGGTTTTGGGTTTATTCAACAGGCTTCAGGGCCCGATGTATTCGCACATTTTAGTGCGATAGAGGGGGATGGCTTTAAGACTTTAAATGAGGGTGAGCAAGTTGAATTCACCGTTACTGAAGGAAAAAAAGGTCCGCAAGCTGAAAAAATCGTAAGAATGTAAATCTTGTTATTTGCCTAGATAAAAAGCCAGCTTTATCGCTGGCTTTTTGCGTTTATAGCCGTATTACAAATTTTTCATTGGTGACCAGACAATCTTTCGCTTCCCGCGTTGCAAAGTGAGCTAGATCTCATCCACAAGGGAAACATTTTCAGACAATTTGCATTCCTCCAAAGTTTTGCAGTAGTTTCTTCGATCAGAAATAACAAGATTCTTGGGTTAAAAATAACAATAACATTGATAGGCAAGCAAATGGCGTCTAAATCAACGATTGATTTGTTTTACGTGTTTCTTTACGGGTTGGCCTTTTTACTGCTTAGTTTAACAGTTGTCTGGTATCTGGCACGTGAAGACACTGATGAGTCTCTTATGCTCGAAACCTCGGCGACTGAGAGTAAGACAGAAACGATAGAAAGTGTTTGGCAATGGTCTTCTAATGAAGCCTTGCGTGAATATGCAGCGACACAGCAAGGGGGCGCCCAGGGGCTCGATGCCCGTGTCGCCGCGACTATTGACGAACAGCGCATAGTGAAGGCTTTGGGTGATGTGCGCATTGATCACTACGGCAATGTCGTGGTGGATGAGGTAGGTCTTCAAGCGTTATACCAAACGATAGGTTATAGCGCAGTCACTATGAGCCAGCAGCAGCGTGATTACGTTAGCCAGGTAATTCGTGATGGTTTACCCAGTCCTGCTGCCGAGCAAGTGGTAGATATCGTCGGTAATTTTTTTGAGTACTTACAGGCCAAGTCTCAACTCGAAACCGTTTACCCCAACGTGACCGATCCAGTAACCTTGTCGATTAAACTTGATGATCTTCAAACCTTGAGGCAGATGTATTTTGGGGGATCTGTTGCAGAAAAGTTATTTAAACGCCAGCACGTACAAGAGCAGTATATGCTCGAGAATCTGCGAATTACTTCTGATACGAGCGTATCTGAAGATGAAAAGCAACGTCAGCGTGAACAAGCCCAAAAACATTTTTTGACGCGAGATTATGGCATAACTAACTGGCTTAGTCGCCGGGACATATTCTTGCAACAAAAAGCCGATATTCTTAATTCATCGCTGTCGTCAGCCGAACAGGCGCAGCAAATTGAATGGCTATTTGATGCTTCGTTTTCTGTCGAAGAGCAGCAAGCCATTGCCGCTGAAAACCTCACTGAGTTCTAACGCGGGCTGTGTGCCCGGTGTCACTATTCATGAAACCCTAGGCAAAAACAGCCAGTTTTTGCAATTATATGTCCTCTATACAGTGTTAGGCTTCGCGGTCTACGCTGTAGGGAAGTTAATGCAGCATCCCGTCAACAATAATTAATCAAAAATAAAGAGGGGCTGACATGAGTTTAAATTTACTACGTTTAGCGGTATTTCCTGTGGCACTGTGCGCAATGATCAGCAACGCCGTTGCGACCAGCCAGCCAGATGACCCTACCCCGGAGCCTAATCCACCTGCAGGGGCCTTAGAAAACGGGCGCTATGTCATTACCAATAGCTTTAGCGGTAAGGCGATGGAGGTTGGCGGCGCAAGTGTTAGCAATGGTGCAAACGTCGTCCAATATGATTACGACGGTGATACGCATCAACAGTGGGATGTCACTAATTTAGGCAATGGCTACTATACATTGCGTCCCGCTCATTCAGGCAAATCGCTTGATGTCTATGCATGGAGTACATCGGATGGTGGTGACTTACGTCAATGGGAATATTTAGGGGGTGACAATCAGCAGTGGCAAATTAATGCTGAGGGTAATGGAACATACAATATAATCTCACGCTTTAGTGGCAAGGCAGTAGAGGTCTATGACTTCAATTCATCGAATGGCGCCAACATTGTCCAATGGGAATATTGGGGAGGCGCGCCTCAATTGTGGCGATTTGCTTTAGTCGGTAGCTCACAGCCGCCAACTGGAAACGGGAAAGGTTCAAGTTGTGTTTCAACTGGCTCGGTGACTGTTTCGTCTACCATTGTGGTTAGTAGCGGTGTGTTTGATGGCGGCTGTAAAACTTATAATCCAACATCCGCTTTGGGTGACGGAGGACAAGGTGAAGGTCAAAAGCCTGTGTTTCGAGTAGAAAACGGTGCGACGTTGAAGAACGTCATCATCGGTCGAAACGGTGCGGACGGTATTCATTTTTATGGAGGCGGGACTATCGATAATATTCGCTGGACGGACATTGGCGAAGATGGCTTAACCGTGAAATCGCAAGGCGATATCGTCGTCCGCAATATTGAAGCTTATGACGGATACGATAAGTTTATGCAAATTAACGCTGCTGCCAATATTACTGTGTCGAATTGTATTGTCGATGGAGCCGGGAAATTTTTGCGGCAAAATGGCGGAACAGGGTTCACCATCAATGTTACGGTTGATAATTGTGATATCAAAAATATGAAGGAAGCTGTGTTCAGAACTGATAGCTCGTCATCGACCGCTCGCTTAACGAACTCGCGTATTCGCAATGCAGGTACCATCTGTTACGGGCCATGGCGAAGCTGCACTACGTCGAATGTCGTTGAATTCTAAATAAAGGTTTTTAATTAAAGTTTCCCCTCCCCTGAATATTAAAAAAGGGCTCGCCGCCAATCAGTTTCTGACTGGCGGCTTTTTTATGCCATTGCAATACTAAAAATAGACACTGGCACTTGCTGTGATTTCCGAATCGATTGAGTAGTTATCACCTTGATAGCTTGTGTACTCAATTACTAGGCTACTGTTTTCACCCAGGCGAATCCCGCCAAACAAACTTGCGTGGGTTACATCAACATCATTTGGGTTGCGATACCCAAATGTTGTGCCGAGTTCCCACTTCAGTCTCCAGGGTGTTCGTAGGGTGACTTCGGCTTGGGAATAATCATCGTAAAGGGATTCCAAGTCGCCGCCTGAAAATAGTGTATGTCCAACGTAGAGACTGGTTGCGAGATTGTGAAAGCTACCAAGCATACTTGCCGATAGATGCACTTCCTTCGTCCCGCTACCTAAAAATTCGTCGTAATCTGCATTGTCAAATTTGTAGCTGATGCTAGTCGCTGGGGTCCAGTTGGACTCGTTGTAATAGGCGTACTGCGCATAAATGCTGATGTCGCCAATACCCGATGCTTGATAGTCTTCGTCCTGATAATCAGCACACAGCTGCGTTAAACGACGAATTAAAAAACCTCTTTCTGGGTTGATTTGACCTGCGTCCAAGCGCTCACAGGCATCGGCTACGTTTAGAGGAATATTGTAGGCATAAGTCCCTTCGACTTGTTGCAGCGGAATATCCACGCCTAGGCTCCAACTATGGTGACTTCCTCTGAGACTATTAACTGAAGGTGCTAGCAGCAAAGTCGTTAATTGGCCATCACCAACTTGCAAGTTTTGCCGCTGGTGTTGAAGCTCGAGATCAAGTGCACTGCTATTTAGTGGGTGTAAAGTATCGTCTAGTGCTTGCGAATTGGGTTCGGCATTTGCTGAAGCGATAGACCCAACGTTGGTGATACAGATGAGTGCGGTGATTGCACCCGTAGCAAATCGAGTGAAGATAGTCACAAATCGTTCCTCTAGCGATTTAAACGTTGTTTTAATAGCTGCTCGCGGAGTTGTCGACGTTGCTGTCTATCCGCCTGGCGAATACGATCACGCATCTGCCGTCTTTCAAGAGGACTCATCTGTTGAAAGTTATGTTGCAGATTGTTCTGCTCTTCAGCGGTTAACCCTTGGAACCAGCGATATCGTTGTTGCAATTGTCTGCGTTGCTCGAGGGGAAGTTGAGAAAAGCGTTCGTAGCGTCGTTGTAATCTCTCTCGTCGTGTTTGTTCTACGGCTTGCCACTTCGCGAAACGCTCTTGCAAAAAAGTGCGTTGTTCGTCGCTTAATGATTGATAGCGTTGCGCAGTCGCCAACAAACGCTGTCGCTGCGATTCATCAAGTTGTGACCATCGCTGTTCTAAGGGGGCAAGTATCGCTTGCTCTTCACTATTCAGTTCCTGCCACTCTTTGGCATGTGATGAGACAGCGAATCCTACTACGAATATTGTGGCCCAGATACATTGGACGAGTGGTTTATATTTGATGGGTTTCATAATCACTTTCCCTCCGTGAGTAGCGGAGACGTTTTGGTCTTGGGTTTTGGTTCCATATCAAGCGACTCTAGCGCTTTGATGAGTTCAATCGATTTAGTCGATGATTCGTGTTCACCTTTTTCCAATGTCATTTGTTGGTATTCATGACTCAGTACTTCCTCAAGCATCAGTGGATCAAGTAATTCGCCATCACCTTGACTGTACTCGCTTAACCATAGCCAAAATGCTTCAGAATTAGTTGCCTCCTCAGCTTTTGCTGCGAGACTTTGAAGTAGCACTATCGCGATCATTACTTTGCTAAATCGCATCGTTACCTGCATCCGCTAGGTCGCCAAACTCTATGAGTAAGTCCATGAGCTCGAGCATCTCTGGATCAACATCAAGGTAAGTGAGGGTATCTAACGTTTCCTCTGGTGCTGGTGTTTGAACAATACTTGGCAATATGAGGGCGACCAATACCGACGCAGCGATAGCTGAAGCAGCGATTTGCCAGCGTTTTCGGGCTGAACTCGCTTGCCGCTTTGCTAGGGCTTTATTCCTGGCTTCACGCAATTGTTCGCGAACATTCTCTGGCAGCGAGTCGGTACTTTTGTCTAAGCTGCTTTTTATGGCGTCGCTAAATTTTTTATCGGTCATAAGGGGTTACCTGTAACCTGGTTGCTATTGTGAGTATTCGTGTTGCATGTGCATTAATTGCTTGCGTAATTCGCGAACTGCTCGCGAGTAATGTGTTTTAACGCTGCCGCTGCTACATTGCATAATGTTCGCTGTGGTTTCCACATCGAAGCCTTCCCAACTGCGTAGTAAAAACGCCTGCTGTTGTCTGATGCTTAATTGCTCGACGGCGTGCATCACGGCCTCTATGTCTTGTGTTCGCTGCCACACACTGTCAGGCATTTCACTTTCGTCGCTTTCCGCTAAATCAATGGGATCTTCTTCCTGCAGCTCATCTTCCTGGTACCCACGTTTTTGCCAGAACCAGCGATGTTGCCTTTGCTGGCGCCGATGGGATTGTATGATCTCGCGCTGCAAAATTGTTTGAAAAAGCGGCGCCCATTCTGACGCCGATTTGTCGGCGTAGTTAGTGGCCAGCTTGATCATTGCTTCCTGTACTACGTCCAACGCTTCGGCATGACTTTTTGTCGCTAGCTTGGCCATTTGATATGCGCGGCCCTCCACGCTCGCAAAAAAGTCATTGAGCGATTGCGCTGTTCCCTCAGCATCATGTTGATGAGCTGATTCCGCGGCAGCATGTGCAATGTTGGCGTTATGTAAATTGGCCATTCGTGAGCGTCTGTTTCTCTATTTCAACTTCGTTTTTGTCGCTCATCACAACACAATCTCCTGGGTATTGTGATGAGCAGCAATCCGTTGCTAAGGACAAAATCCTACTCTGCGCTATCTGATTCGTTATCACCACGGCTTCTATCAATGACTCTAGTATGTGTTTCACCATCTTTGTCAACCACAGTGATCTCTTTATGGAGTGTGCCAGCCTCCTTATCGATTGTCGCTACGACATTGCGAGACGTGGTGACACCTTCCGCATTGGTGCGGGTCGATTCTCGCGTGAAGCCATCCTCACTGCGCTGCATGACGTCGCTACTACTGTAGGTGCTACCGTCGAATCTTTCCCCCTCAGTGGTGCGCGTGCGGGTTTGCGATTCTTGGTCGATATCAACCGTTGTCGTTCGAGTGGCGGTTGCGCCATCTGGCCGTGTGCGGGTTATGGTTCGTGTTCCTTCTCGCATTTTACGTTGTCTGTGTTGTTCTGCCATACGTGCTCGGTGCTGTTGAACATTGGCATGTCGGGCACCATCGGCTGAGGGGCCTCGGGACTCTGCGTTTGCAACGGTTACACCGCAGGCAAGGACTGCCGTCAAAGCTAGACCTGTAGCGAGATGGATGTATTGGCGGAAGTGAGGGTATTGGTTGTTGGGCTTGTTCATTATATAGCTCCGTTAAGTCAGTCGTGCTGTCAATATGAGTGTGGCCAGAGGGCCTTAGTTTGTGTCATCTCGCGCGCTTACTATCTATAACGCACAAGTCTGGAATCGGTTGACACGTCGTTTAAAAAATCACGGGGTCGAGCTACTAGACATGCTGGGGTTAAGACGGGCATATTACCGGCGCAAAGAGCCTGTCTAGGGCTATCAGATTGAGTTTTAGGCTAATGTTGATAGGGTTTACGGAGAAAGGATAAAAAATGCTGGTTACGAATATTGAGATGGTGCCCGGGCGACGGGTGAGAGAACACCTTGGCATGGTGCAGGGCAATACGGTACGTGCTAAGCATGCCGGCAAAGACATTATGGCGGGTTTTAAGAATATCTTTGGTGGCGAGTTAAAAAGTTACACAGAGTTGTTAACAGAAGCGAGGGAAGAGGCCACTGAACGAATGATCGAGCAGGCCAAATCAATTGGTGCCAATGCCGTGCTCAATGTTCGATTTTCGACGTCCTCTATCTCAGCCGGTGCTGCTGAGCTTTTCGTCTATGGCACTGCGGTGGTTCTCGAGTAAGACACGGAGATCAAGGATGTACGATTTAATATTTTTCCTGACGCTATTGTCGCTAGGCTACTTTTTCGGTCGCATTGCTGAGAAACGCCATTTTCGCTCAATCATTCAGCGTGAGCAGCAACTTCGGCATATTCTCACCTTCGCTAAGCGTTATCCATTAAATGCGACTGAGCCTACTCAGGTTGCGCTCGTTAGCGGTAATGTCGTGATCTCGCTTGATTATTTCAAACGAATTGTTGCCGGTTTGCGATCAATTGTTGGTGGGCGTGTTAAAGCTTATGAGACGTTGGTGGAGCGAGCCAGGCGCGAAGCCATTTTGCGCATGAAGGAAGAAGCGCAGCGCCTGGGCGCTCAAGCAGTGATTAACGTAAAGCTAGAGACAGCGTCAATATACAAGGGGCAGCAACAGCAGGTGGGTAGCGTCGAAGTATACGCTTACGGCACTGCGCTCTATTAGTGTTTGTTATTAACAGGCTAAGTGAATAATGAAATACAGCAATCCACAAATACCTGAGGGGATAAACGTATCGCAAGAGCACCCGCTAAAAGAATTTTTTATTCTGTTAGCGGGTGTCAGCGCTATCGTGGTAGCCGCGGTATTTGTCTTGGCGCTATTAGCCGAGTGGTTAGTCCGGTTTATTCCCTTTGAAACGGAAGCTGCATTGGTTAGTGATGGCTTTGCCGAAACGACCTTGATTGATTCGCAACGGAGCACTGGTGACCAAGCCATCGAAGACTACTTACAAGCTTTAAGTGACCGGCTCACTGAGCACATGGACTTAGCCGATGGAATGTCGATCACAGTGCACTACAGTGACGATGATCTGGTGAATGCTTATGCCACGTTAGGTGGTCACGTAGTCGTCTATCGTGGTTTGCTTGAAAAGCTCAATAGCGAAAACGCCTTGGCAATGGTTGTTGCGCATGAGGCTGCGCATATTGCGCACCGAGATCCCATTGTTGCGATGGGGCGAGGATTAACCGTTGGTTTAGCCTTAGCTTGCATAACAGGGTTTGGTGATAGCGGTATGTCGCAACAGTTGCTGGGTCAGCTCAGTCTGTTTACAGCGCTGTCATTTAATCGTGATCAGGAAACTGAAGCTGATCGAGTTGCTATGCGAGCCGTGCTGGCCGAATATGGCCACATTGAGGGCGCTGCCGATCTTTTCGAATTGTTTAAACAACAACGGGGCGAGTTAATGGCCCCGGAGTTGTTGAGTACCCATCCTTTAGATGATTCGCGTATTCAGGCGATAGAGGCATTCGCGCATGAGTCAAAAATTCGCCCCGGCAATCGAGCAGAAAAAAATGAAACTACGCCACTTCCTGAGATTATTCTTCAGCTCGCAAACGATAACTCGTATAACTAGCGACCTTTCCAAGTAGGTTTGCGTTTTTCGGCAAAGGCTTTCAAGCCTTCTTTACGGTCTTCAGATTGTAGAGCGACATTAGCAATAGGCATTTGTTTTGCCCAGGCCTCATCATCCGTCCAGTCGAAGCTATGGCGAACGATTTCTTTACTCGCCGCCAACGCGGTCGGGCCGTTACTTTGTATTTTATTTGCAAACTGTATGGCTGCATCTAACGCGGTACCTGTTGGAACGATTTGGTTCACGATACCTTGTTGTTGAAAATAGGCGGCGTCTTTAAATTCTCCGGTTAATGCTAATTCCATCACTTGATGGTATGCCATACGTTTGGGCAGGCGAAACAGACCGCCACCAATTGCAACGACGTTGTGTTTGACCTCCGGCAATCCGAACTTTGCACTCTCCGCAGCGATGATAATGTCGCAGGTTAAACATAATTCAAACCCGCCACCAACTGCGAAACCTTCAACGGCTGCGATTAAAGGCTTGCGTGGCGGTTTGGCAAATACACCAAACCCTCCGCGGGCTGGGCGCTCGCGTTTTACGCCGCTAGCCGCTTCTTTTAAATCGGCGCCTGCAGAAAAGGTCCCGCCAGCACCTGTGATGATGCCGACAAATAAACTATCGTCGTTTTCTAGTAGATCGATAGCATCATTCATCTGGTGGGATTGTAAGTTGTTAAACGCGTTTTTTGCTTCGGGCCGGTTGATGGTAATCACTAAAGTGTTACCGAGGCGCTCCGTTGTTATGTGCTGCTTACCTTCTGGGTTGTCGGTCATAATATTTTTATACCCGTTATTTCTTTGATCACGCTGGTTGTTAGTTACTGATTAAAAGAAAAGCCACCATTAACAGGGTAGGTTTGGCCGGTAATCCATTCAGACGCGTCAGATGCCAAAAATAAAACCATATTGGCAATATCATTTGGTTTGCCTGGGCGTCGAATAACATACTTTGACATGATTTTTTTATAGCGTTCCTGATCTGCTTCCAAGCGCGCTTGAATATCTGGCGTTAAGGTGGCGGCGATGGCAACGGAATTACAGTTAATGCTATAACGTCCTAGGCTGCGCGCAATGGCTCGGATAAAGCCAGCCGCTCCCGCTTTAGCTCCGGAGTAGACTTCCAGCCCCGTTTCTCCAACACGACCGGCATCAGAAATAATAGTAATAATGCGTCCAGATTTTTTCTCAATCATATCTGGAATGACCGCAGTTGATGTATTGATGACACCGTAAAAGTTAACCTGAATAAAACTGTTCCACGCCTCAGGACTGGTTTCCCAAAATGGTTTGCGTGCGTCGGGGTCTGGCTCTGCTCCGGCATTACCCGCATTGTTGACGAGAATATCGATGCTACCGAATTTTTCTTTCGCATGTTCGACCATGGTTTTGACAGAATCAAGGTTGGTAACATCACATTGAATCGCGAGCGCATTGCCTCCAGCATCATTGATCTCTTTGGCAACCGCCTCAGCTCTATCGAGAAAATAATCGTTAACAATGATCGCTTTCGCGTTGTGATCTGCAAAATGTTTGGCGATTTGTTCGCCGACACCTCGGCCAGCACCGGTAATTAAAGCCACTTTACCTTCAAGGCTTAGTATCTCACTCATACTTGTCTCTCTTTGTTTTGCCAGTAAGGATCGCGTAGATCTCGTTTTAGGATTTTGCCCATGGTGTTACGCGGTAACTCTGCCACTATTTCATAGCTTCGTGGACGTTTATAGGATGCGAGGTGCTCCGCTGCAAAGTCACTGAGTTCCGCTTCGCTAGCGTCATGGTTTGGTTTAAGTTCGCAGTATGCTTTTACCTGCTCGCCGAATTCGTCATCGGGTACACCAATGACGGCGATATCTTGAATCGCCGGGTGCTGAATCAGTGCAGCTTCAATTTCTGCTGGGTAAATGTTGACGCCCCCAGAAATGATCATGTCTTTAATGCGGTCGGTAATATAAAGGTACCCATCTGAGTCGAGATAACCGACGTCGCCCATACGGAAGAATCCGTTTTTATCACGGGTGTCTTCATCCATGGTGTCGGCGCCTAGGTAATTCGAAATTGCTACTGGCGTATATACCCAAATTTCTCCAGTTTCGCCTTGAGGAAGTTCCTTGCCCGCAGCATCGCGAATGCTGACTTTCACGTGCTTAAATGGTTTTCCGCAGGAGCCGGGTTTTTCGGTGTGCATGTCGGGGGAAAGCGAACTGACCATGCTAACTTCTGTTGACCCATAGTTTTCGCGCAAACAGGGGCCGAAATAGTCGAAAATCCATTGCTTTAATGCTTTGGGTACTGGTGCAGCGCCAACACTTAACGTTTTAATGCTCGACACATCGTACTTATCGAGTATGTCTTTGGGTAGCGCCGCGATGCGCTTGAACATGGTCGGTACGCCGTTCCATGTGCTTATTTGGTATTGCTCAATGAGCTGCAAGACTTTCTCTGCGTCGAAGCGAGGCATTAACACCATGGTGCTTCCTCGATTAACGGCAGTGCGGACAATTCCGGGGCCTGCGGCATGGTGCATGGGCATGGTTACGAGTACTTGCTCCGGATCATTGTTGCCCTCGCCTCGAACGCTGGCTAAGTATTCACGTTGCTGCTGCGCAAGTAGCGGATCTTTTGTCGCGCTTGGGTTTGAGCGGTTATTTACAACGCCTTTGGGGAACCCCGTGGTGCCCGAGGTGTAAATAATTAAACGTGCATCAGCGTCAGAATAAAAAGGCGGCTCTGGTGGAGTCTCCAGTAGTGCCGCGTAGTGGGTGAAGTCACCCGAAAGAGTTGGTGTGGGTGCGACAGCGACAAGTGCTTTCATGTTTAGGCCATCAAAGGCGGGCAGTAGTGCTTCCGGCGATTGATCATCACAAGCGAAGGCTGTAGCGCCACTGTTCTCGAGAATAAAACGTATTTCTTTGGCAGTTAAACGCCAGTTGAGACCTAGTACGCCAGCGCCTAATTTTGATAAGGCTGCATTTAATACGCACCATTCGATGGAATTTTGTAAACGCAGCACCATGATATCTTCTGAGCCAATCCCTCTCTTTGCCAAGCTGTGGGCAACCTGATCGGCCTGTTGATTCCATTGTGCGTAGGTGAGTGATCTGTCGTCCTGAATAATAGCGGTGGTATTCTGTGTGCGTTGTGCCCAATCTTCTAGGCGGTTTGGTTTTGGGTTGCTGGCCATGGTTTCAATTACTGTCAGGTTGAGTCGCATTGGCTGGGATTCAAACTGACAAGCTCCTTACGACGTTGTTTAAAAAAGCTTCGCGAATGTCCGGTAGGCTGATGTCGCTGGGGTCGATGATCCATTGCGCCATGACACCGCGCAAGCCGGCCAAAATAATGATGGCTTGTTGACGTGGAATTAGGTCAGGGCGCAGATCTCCTGCGTCTTGGCCGATGTGGATGTGGTAAGCGATACCCTTGATACTCTTTTCATTCGCATGTGCGATAGGGGCTGCCAAGGACGGGTTGTTTATGCCTTCTGACAAGACCATGTGAAGTGCACGAATCCCTCGAGAGTCTTTGGTAACTCGGTCAAAGTATTGGCGAATGGTTTCGAGCAGCATTGGCAGGCCAGGTTCTACTGTTTGGATCTCGCCGACCTGTACACTGAATCGCTCCGTAATGTGCCTAACAATGGCTATCAAAAGTTCATCCTTCTTACCGAAGTGATGACTAGCGATGCCGCGACTGTACCCCGCATTCTCCCCAGCGGCAGCCAGCGTGAGTCCCGATAGCCCTTTTTCCGCAATGATTTCAATGGCCGCGAGAACGATTTGTCGCTCGGCGGTTTCACGGCGTTCGCTCTGCGTGCGGCGAACGCTGGTTTCGGCTGCTGACATCACTACCTCTGAGGTAACTATGGGTGTAGTTAATAAGGGTGTAGTTAGTTAACTTACTTGTTGACCAGCAAGTATGTTAAAACACATAATCCGTTCCTGTCACTTATTTTTCATTGCGACTGACGAATTCAGTGCTCGAAGTTTCTGAACCCGTCGCCGCTAGCGATGCCTGCTGAGGGGGGTAGCTGTGAGTCAGCTCAGATTGTTAAAGCCAAATCTTTACACCAGCCCAGACGAGAAAGGTGATATCCAGTTAATGGGAGGCCGTTGTAGTTGCGGCTATTGTTTTTTTCCGATGCAGCATTACGGCTGCGAGCAATGTGGGGCTAAAGGCGATGAGCTAAAAGCTGTGCCATTGACCGGAAAGGGTGAGTTAGTCTCTTCAGCGGTGGTGCATAAACACGCTGATGAAAGACGCCAGACGCCGTTTGTGGTCGGCTCAGTTCGCTTAACTGATGGCCCGGTTGTGAGAACGCTGTTGGATGTCGATACCGATGTCAGGCTGGCTCCTGGCACGGAATTAACAGCAGTGCTAGTGGATGTTGAGGGGAAAGAAAGTGAAACTTTCCAAGACCTGCGCTTTCGTCCCAGCCGCTTAGTAACCGGAGGAGGAGCCTAATGCCATCGATTTTACGTGATTTAAAGCCAGTGTATGTCGTCGGTGTCGGCTTTCACCGTTACCAATATTTATCCGAAACCTCCTATGTTGAGCTGGGCTTGACCGCTGTTCGGCAAGCGCTGGCAGATGCCAATATCGAGTGGCCCGCAGTAGAGTCGGCGTATGTGGCAAAAGCGTTGTTGCCGATGGCGCCGGGGCGTCCAATGCTTCGACACTTGGGAAGCCACGGACTCCCTATTGCTCATGTCGAAAATGCCTCAGCGTCTGGTTCAACCGCTTTTCGCCATGCGTGTTACGAAGTTGCCGCGGGACTGACTGACGTATCACTCGCGGTTGGTGTCGATAAGCCAGCGAAGGTGCTGCGCGGTGAATCACTGACGGGTATCCCTCATCTGGCCAACGATGCGATTGTCCCGTTTACACATTTCGCGCTGCTAGCAGATGAATATGCGAACAAATATGGTATTGATTTAGATGATGTCGCTTTGGTTGCGCTAAAAAATCATAGCAATGCTGCAAAAAACCCGAATGCTCAAAGACAGAAAGAGCGCACATTAGAAGAAATTATCAACGGTACCCAAATCTCTGGGTCATTCACGTCCTTGCAATGTACACCAGTTGGTGAGGGGGCCGCCGCTGTGATTGTCGCATCCGAGGACGGCATCAAACAGCTCGGTATTGACGCCAGTCGCGCTATTCGTGTGACCGCATCCGCAGCATGTAGTCAGCGTCTCTATGAGAATGCGGCTAGCTTTGATGCAGAGTTAACTGAAGAAACAACGCGTTTAGCGCTACAGCAAGCGGGGTGTGATGCTGCCGATCTTGATCTGGTGGAGTTGCACGATGCCTTTACTATTGAAGAATTAGAATACGTTGAGCGTATGGGGCTATGTGAACCAGGGCAGGCGATCTTCGCATTAAAAGAAGGCCAATTTAATATTGGTGGGCGCTGCGCTGTCAGTGCGTCTGGCGGGTTGATTGGTATGGGGCATCCCATTGGGCCAACTGGCATAGGCCAAGTCGGAGAGATTACTCGTCAGCTCCGTAACGAAGCCGGTGAGCGCCAGCAGCCAAGTGCAAAGAAAGGCTTGGCACATATGGTTGGCGTGGGTGCAGTGTGTTATGTTCACATCCTTGAAAAATGATACACGCCAGGAAAACAAATAAAATAAAATTTTTTCCAAAGCACTAAAGATTGCACTCAGCTTCATGAGCTAGGTTTTCTTGAAAATCGATTCAAACACCATTCGACGGTTGAGTACATTGAGGTTAATTGTAACCTGCCTACGTATTCTTCTGAGCCTATTCCGTTAACGAGGAGTTAGTAAACCGCATGTCTATTACCCCGTCTGTAGGTATAAAAAAATTGTTGCCCGTTAGTTTGGCCGCCAGTATTGCGTGCCTGCTAACCGCATGCAGTGGTCATGAAGAAACAACTGTCACGACTAACCATGCCGATAGCACATTAGCGCAGGTAAGCATGGCGCAAGAAACCGGAGATACCGCTATGACATTTTCGCCACGTCTTGAAGAGCCGAGAATTCCGCCGCTTCCGGTTGAGGGGCGCACCCCAGAACAAATTGAAATGCTAAATAATCGTCCGGATTTTAATCTTTATAAGACGTTAGCGCATCACGTCGAGCTGTATGATCGTTGGACTCCGCTAGGCCGAGTTTTATTGAACGCATCAACACTTCCTGCGCGTGATCGAGAAATTATTATGTTGCGTATGGGGTGGTTATGCCAAGCAGAGTATGAGTGGTCTCAGCACGCACGAATTGCAACAAACGATGTGGGTATGAGCTATGAAGAAATACTGAAAATTGCCAGCGACCCTAATGCCGAGTCGTGGACCGACTTTGAAAAAACCTTAATGGATATGGTGGATGAGTTGCGTTATGACGGAATGGTGAGTGACGCAACATGGCAAAAACTCAGTGTGAATTATTCGCAGCAAGAAATAATTGATGCAATTTTTACTGCAGCGCAGTATCAACTAGTCTCCATGGTATTGAATTCCACCGGTATCCAACTTGATCCTGTTCTTGAGCATACACTGCCTACAGAATTTGAAATGCCTGCACTGGCGACAACCATTGGCAACGTTAGACTATCTACTCCGCGCTTAAAACCACTGACTCTCGAAGAAATGACCGATGAACAGAGAGACATTATTAAACCGCATGTACGTGAAGATGGCAGTATTCCTAATATTTACGCAACCATGATTCATCATCCGGCTTTATTTGGACCGCGTTATACTTTCGGCAGCTACATCATGAGTCAAACCAGCCTGCCACCTCAAGCTCGTGAACTGTTAATTATGCGGACGGGTTGGTTGTTAAACGCAGAGTACGAATGGGCGCACCACGAGCCGATTGCAAAAGCTGCTGGTTTGAGTGACGAAGATATAACCCGTATTGCACTTGGCCCCAATGCTAGTGGTTGGAGTGATGAGCACCGAGCGGTATTAAACGCTGCCGATGATTTACGTCGAGAAGCTTTTATTACAGACGATACATTTTCTCAGCTAACTAAATTTTACAACACGCAACAAATCATGGAACTCGTGTTTACAGTGGGCGGGTATAGCATGACCGCATTTGCGATCAACAGTTTGGGTATTCAAGTTGAAGAAGGCTATCCACGTTTTCCCTCAATTAAAGAAGGCTAACTCGACAGTAACATGGATAAAAAGATAATGCGTGAATTCAGACTTCGTCATTTTATAAAGCCGATGCCTTCGATCGCGATGGCAGCGATGCTCCTATCTGGGAACGCCCTCGCGCAGCAGGGCGCGCCCAATGGTGAATGGCATACCTGGGGTGGTGACAACGGATACACTCGGTATTCTGCACTTGATCAAATTAATAAGAACAATGTCGATGAACTGTCTGTTGCCTGGCGTTGGAAATCATTGCCGCTCGACGGTCGGCATGATGCCAACTTAAAAGCCACACCGTTAATGATTGATGGTGTGCTGTATACCCCGGGTGGTGCTCACCAGGTGTCAGCGATTAACCCTGAAACCGGTGAAACGCTGTGGGTGTTTACGCCATCACCAGCCGATATTGGCGGCAGAAATTTACAGTCCAGTAGCCGCTCACTGGGATATTGGACAGATGGAAAGCAAAAGCGATTGTTCCATAACACCTTAGATGGTCGTTTAATTTCTATTGATCCATCGACGGGTAAGGCTGATCCAAATTTCGGTAAAAATGGATACGTCCTACTGAAAGAGGAACTTGCAGACAGAGACATTCCCTTCGTCGGCTCTTCTTCACCGCCGGCCATTGTTGGCGATGTTGTCGTCGCTCAGGTCGTCACCTATATCACGTCACCAAACAAAGAAGCTCCGCCGGGATTTATTCGTGGATACGATGTTCATACCGGTGAGTTGTTGTGGACGTTTCATACCATTCCACAAAAAGGCGAATTTGGAAACGACACCTGGGAAAATAATTCTTGGACATACACAGGGAATACCGGTGTATGGTCGATGATGTCAGTCGATGCTGAAGCCGGATACGTCTACCTGCCTGTTGAAGCACCGAGCCATGATTTCTATGGCGGGCATCGACTTGGAGATAATTTATTTGCACAAAGCCTGGTTTGTTTAGATGGTAAAACCGGTAAGCGTGTATGGCATTATCAAATGGTTCACCATCCCCTTTGGGATTACGATCCGCCAGCGGCTCCAATACTGCATGATTTAACCATTGATGGTAAAAAAATCAAAGCCGTTACACAGCTAACCAAGCAAGGTATGTCGTTTGTGTTTAATCGGTTAACAGGTGAACCTGTTTGGCCTATCGAAGAGCGCGCAGTACCTCAATCCAAAGTGCCTGGTGAGCGTAGTTCACCGACGCAGCCTTTTCCAACCAAGCCTGCACCTTATGAACCGTTAGGCTTTGATCCCGATCGTTTAATTAATTTTACGCCAGAGCTGCATAAAAAAGCGCTCGCTATTGCAGAACAATATGTTCGCGGTCCGATCTACACCCCACCCTCGAGAGTTAAGGAAGGTGGCACTCAAGGTACTTGGGTTCAGCCCGGTTATGGCGGCGGTTCAAATTGGAATGGCGGAGCCTATGATGTAGAGACGGATATGATGTTTGTGCCAACGCGAAACAATGCAATGATCGCGCGTTTGACACAGGCAGATCGAACACTGACTAACTGGGACTATATTCGTGCTACGACAATTTCGGCACCAGGCCCGGATGGGTTGCCGGTCATTGCGCCGCCCTGGAGCAAGGTGACGGCAACCAATATGAATAAGGGCGAGCATCAGTGGTGGCGGTCAATTGGTGGTGCACCTGATTATATTCGTAATCACCCAGCGCTTAAGGACCTGGATCTAGACTTCGATAATATGGGCTTTCCTGGCGTCCGCCCCGTTCCGTTGGTAACCAAGTCGCTCTTATTTATGGCGGAAAGTGGTAATTTGAGTGGCGACCCCGGCGGCAAGTTGTTCCGCGCCTACGATAAAGCAACCGGAGAAACAGTTGCTGAAATTGAATTGCCTGCGAAAGTCTCTGGTGGCCCTATGACCTATTCGTTTAAGGGTAAGCAATATATTGTGATGGCACTTGCCGAACAAAATCATCCCGCAGAGCTTATTGCCTTGCGGTTGCCGGATAGCGGGAAGCCAATGCGGGCGCAAATCCATCATGCTGCGTCCATGCTTGATCTGAAAGTAGAGCGAGTCGAAGCGGATGAGAGTGAGCTGTTACAAGGCAAGCAAGTATTTGCGCAGATGTGTGCTGCGTGCCATGGCTCAAATGGCGGTGGTTCCGCTGCGGCTCCTGCGCTGACTCAGCTTACCAATTATGGGCAGGTGCAGCGAGCGGTTGCGCAAGGCGGCGTAGAAATGCCTCCGATGGTGACAATGATGTCTGAAGACGATATTTCTGCAGTGAGTAAATTTGTTGTCTTACAACTTGGTAAATAACGATAATCTAAGGGGCTATTATGAAGCGGTTAAAACCTTTATCTGCAGTAAGTGGTGTGATTTGCGCGCTTTTTTTGAGTACCAGCGTAACGGCTGAAACAAAAGAGCAAGCATTAAACGAAAATCTACCGCACTATATAGGTGCGGCAAAATTAATTGTGCAGGATTTGCCAAAGACGCAAACATTTTATGAAGACCTCTTCGGCATGGAAGAAGTGAAACGATACAACTATGCGCCAGAAGTCTTTGAAGAAACGATTATGAGTTTTGGTGAAGGTGCTCGTCTCGCACTCTTTGCACCAAACCCAAAAGCAGAAGCGCCAGTTCGGGATAGTCAGTACCCGGTCGTTTTGTTTTATACGCCTGACTTTGCGACTATAACTGCCAAGGTAAAAGAGCTTGGTTATCCCATTAGAGTGTTGGCGAATTTTCCCACCATGCAAGTTGCTATTACTCGGGATCCTAGTGGTAACGCGGTAGAAATTTTTGGGCGTAAAGAGTCTAAAATGTCGGTAGGTGGATCAAAATTAATTGTTCGAGATCGAAAAGAGGCGGAAGCTTTTTATACGGAAGTATTTGGCGCGACTGTCTTGCAATACTTAGATTCACCTGATTACGATGAAGTCCTTCTTACTATCGGAAAAGGGCCGTTTCTTGCACTTTTCCAGCCGCTAAAGGAAGAGCCTCTAGCGAAAAGTAAGTTTCCGCAAACAGCTTTTTATACCACTGAATTTGACGCGGTAGTTGCAAAGATTGAAGCCCTTGGTTTCGGATATCGCAAAGTAGCCACTCAAACCGAAGGGCTAAATATTATTATTGCGCGAGACCCTTCCGGGAATGCCATAGAAATTATTGAAGAGAAGTAGTTGCAACAGCGGACTCATGAGTCACATCGAGTCCACTGTTTTAGTAAGTCTTTCATGTTTTGGCTCTTTACAAATAACTTTTTATTATTCTTCTATGCAAATTGGTAGCGAAAAAACGTAACACGTCACACTCGAATATTCGTTTCCATATTGTCGCGTTTCACGTCTTCTTAACTCTTCACTCTTGATTTTTTACTCACTATAATCCTTTCCCCTCATGTCATGGCTAATTTGATTAGTCAGTGTTACTTACAACATATAAAAATTTTTAAGTAAGTATTAATCGCCGCAGTGCGACCCTCGTGTTCGCCTGTACATAAATATAAAAATGCGCACGTCAAGCTATCGATAATGCGCTGTTGGTAAACACTCTATTTACGCAGAAGCTTTGAAGTTGTAGCTGCGGTAGCGATGATCATATGGTTTCCGCTCCACAGTCATTCATCTCACCCGAAACGGAATTCCAGGTGCGCAGACTCGGCATAATAGGGCTGTATACCCAATTGGTTGGTGAGGTCTGTTTGCTATGGATCCAAATAAAAAGCTTATCCCGCTCGAACTCCATCCCATGGGGTTTATTGAATGTTTCACGAAGCTTGGCGCAAAGCTCGAGCCCTTACTTGAGAATACTGGAATCAATCAAGCGATGCTTGGGGTTCGTGGTATCAAGATTTCCTATGTTCAGCAAAGCCAACTGATACGCAACGGTATTGGATTGTGCCGCTCTTCTGGTATTGGCTTGAAAGTGGGTCAAATAATGGATTGGAGCTTTAACGGCATGGTGGGGTTGGCTGTGAGTTGCGCTCCGAGCTTAGTGGAGGCGGGTGCGGCGATGCGCCGCTACTTGTTAATCGCGCAACCGCATTACGCTATGTATGCCTACCAGCCGACCGCTTATGTGGATGAAAACGGTAGGATGGTCATGACAATGGAATCGCGAGCTGCGCAGCTTGGCGAACTGGAAGAAATGCTCTCGCGGTTTGAGCTGGAATATCGGCTTGCGGTAACGCTGAGATTATTTAGCGAGTGCGGTTACCCCGAAGCGGCCGATACGTCAATTCGAGTGAAACTTGCTTTTCCTCGGCCTGCGCATTACCACATGTACGAAAGTCTACCCTGCGATTCGGTTGAATTTAATGCAGATGTTTCTTCAATTAGCGCACATGTTGAATTTCTTACCACGCCATGGCGGCAATTTCGAAAACCCAATTTTGAGCGGGTAACGACAATTTGTGAGAGCGAGCTGAAAGCCGCCAAGATTGAGCCTACATTGGCTTCTAAAGTGCGATGGCATGTTAGCCTGTATTACAACAAGTTGGTCACACTAGAGGAAATAGCGGATCTTCTTTCGATGACGCCAAGAGCGCTTACTCGTAAATTAGCCTGCGAAGGCACGTCATTTCGCGCCATTATGCATGATGTACGAATGGAGTTGACAGCGTTTCATTTACGCTCATCAAAATTAAATGTGGATGAAATTGCTGAAGTGATGGGGTTTTCGAGTGCTTCAAGCTTGCGAAGAGCGATTAAAAACTGGAGTGGTGAAACCGTGGGAGCGATCCGGGCGGAGTCCGCTTCAGCATCACAATAATCTATAGGTAAATGTATGACTAACGATAAATCCGAGACAACTAATAAACCATTGAAGGGGAAAGTGTGGTTTATTGCCGGCGGTACAGTCTTGGCTCTGGTGGGGTTATTGGTTGTCGGTTTGCAGTTTAAGTTCGCTGCTGCGGAGCGAGCAATTAAAGAGATGCAGCTTGCGGCCGAATCCTCCACAGTTAATCCTTCTATTGGTAAGAAGTGGCAATGGGACCGATTCCCTAAAGAGACAATAACAGCAAGCTTACAAAAACACGTGAGGGAAGACCGGGCGCAAAAAATTTCCGATGGTGCTGAGCGGTCGGAAGAGGTCGCTGTTGATGATGAAGTACCGGATATAGAATTCGATGTAGTTGATGTCTATCAGGGGCTCGCTAATGTTGAGTTAGACGAGGGCGGTAACGTCGTATTAGATAATAAGGCGCGAGAGTCTCTCGAAGATGCGTTCAGTGGTTTACCCGACAACATGTCTGAAGAAGACCTGCATGAATTGCAGGAGTTGGTGAAGATTGGTTTACCGGGTGAGGCCGGTTTCCAGACCGCAGATATTCTTGGCCGCTATTACTATTACCGTTTGGCGCAAAAAGATTTACCCGCATTGCACTCCGCTACCCCATCGTTGGATTCGGCCTTAGATGACTACGACCAGCTGAAAGCCTTGCGCTATACGTATTTTGGAAAAGAGGCGGCCGAAAAGTTGTATGGCGAAGAGCATCTCATGGCAAATTACACTATCCAAGCGATGAAGATTGAATCAAACAAAGACATTAGCGCAGAGGAAAAGCAAAAAAAATTACAGGCTTTAAAAACAGAACTCTCCTATCTTGAAGGGGATGAAGAAGAGCCTGCGCAGCAGCTTGATGATGTGGATGCCGATTTTCAAGCGAAGTATTCCGCATTCAGTACAGAGCGTTCTGCAATCGAAAGTGCTGGTCTCAGCCAAGAGCAGCAGCAATCGGAAATTGATCAGTTGCGCACTAAGTATTTTTCGGAAGACGAACTTGAGGCATCTTTTCAGTATGATGAAAGACGATAGAGTGTCACGTATGCTCTCTCTCGGAAACAGCGGCCGCTGATGAAAAGGCGTTACTATATTAGCGCGGCCGCTGTGCTGGTCATTATAGTCGGCGCTGCTTGGCTTCTTGTCTCGCAAAGACCTCTGCGACCTCAAAGTGTACTTCCCCCTGAGTCTGCCAAGCTTATCAGTGAATCGAAGAGCTTAAATACTCAGTGGCAATGGCAGGCTGTTAAAGACCGACATCGTGGCAGCGAGAAGAACCTTGCAGAGCATGATGAAATCCCATTTGACGTTATAGCCATTCACGACGCTTTAGCGAATGTGCAAATTGATGGTGCGGGGAATGTGGTGATTGATGAATCAGCGCTGCCGGCACTGGAGCTTGCTTTTCATCGGTTGGGGGATGCCGTCTCGGCAGATCTTGTGGCGGAGTTGCAATCGCTGGTGCAAATTGGTTTGCCTGGCACCGCTGGAGAGCAGGTTGCGGAGTTGCTGGGGCGCTACTATCGATATCGGCTTGCGGTTCAGGATTTGTCCGTGAGTAAGTCCAGCGATGTTGATTTATCTCCAGTCGATAACGCTACACGTGATCTGGAGTCCCTAGCAGCGTTACGCCGAGAGCATTTTGATCACCGTACAGCGTTGGATTTATTCGGTGCGGAAGAGGCGCACCATCGATATTTGCTGAGTCGTCGGGCGATACAGCAGTCTGATATGTCGCAGCAAGACAGGCAGTTAGAAATGAAGCGGCTTGAACAAGATCTTAAGAGCGGCCTGTATTATTTTCCGTCAGAGGATCGGCAGATATACGACAATCTGCATAATCAATCGGTCAGCGTGATGGCTGATACATCTGATCGCCTTGCTCAACAGTTGAGTGAGCAGCTGTTGGGCTTAGTTTCCGCGCGGGATGTGTCGGATGCTGATTCGGCATCTCGCTGGAATGCGCGAGTCAGTCAGTTTTTGATTGAGAGGAACGCTATTGTGACGGCAGGTCTTTCAGAGGACGATAAAATTACACAAATTAGTTGGTTAATGTCCCAACATTTTTCAGAGGGTGAAATAGCGACGGCGGACGATTATTTACCTCGCTATCGGCAACTTCAGTAGCCTCGTATTACTTAGTCTCTAGTACTAGCCTAAATCCTGCAATATCCCGAATCGATTTAAATCGGTTGGCTGAGCGAGCATGTGTCGGATAAAAGCGCCAGCTTCCACCTCGTAAAACCTTAAACTCACCCTCAGCTGGCCCCTGTGGATCCATTGTGGGTTCTGACCGGTATTCTCCATACCAATCTTCAACCATCTCCCAGCTATTCCCATAGAGATCGTACAGGCCCCACTTGTTGGGGGGTAAGCTTTTTACTGGCGTCGGGCCAAGAGATGTTGGAAATGATTTGCAGTCTGCTAGTGATTGCTGGCCGCTTAGGTTTGCGTCGCTGTCGGTAATACACGCACCTGTGTAAAAGTTTGACGTGCTACCGGCTCGAGCAGCATATTCCCATTCTGCTTCAGTAGGGAGGCGGTAACGGTAGGTAGGATCCTGTTCATTGAGTTTGGCAATATAAAATTGAATCCATTCATATCGCAATCGATCAACGGGACAGTCTAAACCGCATTCTGGGAATGATGATGGGCTGCCATCAATAAGCGCAAGCCACTGTCTTCGAGTGACCTCAGTGGTTTGTAAGAAAAATGGTTTCGTAATCGTGACAAGGTGTTGAACCTCATCTGGTTCGTGTCCTGCTTGGTTTGGAAGGCTCCCCATAAGGAATGAACCGGCAGGTATTTCGACGAACTCCATGTCCAGGTAATTTCGTACGGAGGTGCTCTTTGATGCATTGTCGTTCGAGCTGTATTCCTCAGAACAGGCGACACAGCTAAGAATGATAATGCAGAAAATGGTTAGTGGTGAAAACGAAAGCTGTTTGAACATGTTGCCTGAGAGGGGGGGTAGAAAAGCGAACTGAGCTATCCGATACAGGCCCAGTTCGCTTAAGAGGGGATTTGTTACCGCAGACTAATTAGTCTAGAGCGTCCAAAATGAGGTCGGCTAACACGCGTGAACCTGCCGCCGATGGATGGATGCCGTCGCTAGTAATGTATCGCGACTCGTTCCCCAAGAAAGCATCGCGAGAGTCAACGAACTTCACGCCCATTGCAGGGTAGTTTGCTTTCTTATATTCCATTGACGCAAAGTTGATTTCATCTGCGTCGCCAGTGTAGTAGTAACCCAAGAAGATAATTTCACTGATGCGATCGCTTTTCATGTCTGAGACAAGGCCAGCGATGGTTTCTTCAATTGCTAACAAAACTTCTTGAATACAGGCTTCGTCTGTGCAGTTTGCGCCGTCCCCAAGTAAAAAGTCGTTGCCGCCACCGTTGAAGATCACAGTGTTGATGCCGCGCTTGCTCGCATCGTCGTACTGGTTAGGTACGGAATAGCGGCTGCTACAGATAAGGTTTCCGCCATTCATTTGGCAGCCAGAGCGTGCGTAGGTGTCAATGGTTTCGTTTAGGTCGTCTTCTAGGTACTCATGAATGTCACCTGACAAAGCGAAAATAGAGTCACCAATGATCATTTTGTCTCCACTAGTGCTGCCGCCGCCAAATGCGACTGCGTTGCTGCTAATGGTGGATGCTAAAGCGATCGCTGATAATACGAGGCTTGCTTTTTTCCAAAGAGATGGGCCAGCTTGCATAAAAGTCTCCAAGTTATCCTTGTTTATACATTTATCGGGAGAGAACAGTGCACTGCTATTGATTGGAATGCACTGGAGGCTCGATTGTATTGAGCCATGCTGACAGAGTGCTATGACATGAATCGCAAGAAAATCAAAATAAAAGCGCTTGCTGTTTTTTTGAGGAATACTATCTGTGACTCGCCGGTTTCTTGTTTTGAAAAATAAAGTGTCTTCAAAAAAGCTTTCATTTTTTTATCTTTATTCGAAAAATAATTAGTGTCGTTAATACGGCAATACAAAGATAAACAAACCAATAGGGGTGCTGAGTGAACAGCGTAGGTGTGGGTTGGGTGGCAAGCGGGACTTGTGTCACAAATGCAGCCGATTGGTGATAGGGTGTTTCAAGTAGGCGTCGACCATTAGCAAGAAACACAGCGGACGGTCCGTTGTTTGTTGCATGAATCATGGGCAGGCGTGTTTCAACACTACGTAAAAGCGAAGAGTTGAGGTGTTGATAGGGTTGTCGAGTCTCGCCAAACCAGCCGTTATTTGAAATTGTAATTAGTACATTCGAATGTGGTACTGCGTTAACGCTGTTTGCGACAAAATCCGAAAACATGACTTCGTAACAAATGAGAGGTAGCGCTTTAATTTGGCCTGCAGTAAAAACAGTAGGTTCATTTCCCGCCGAGAAGTCGATAAAAAAATCACCAAATAATTCCACGACCCATTTTTTTGCTGGCGCCCATTCGTCAAACAAGGGGAGGTACTCGCCAAACGGAACACGTTTTGTTTTGCGGTAAGTGGCTGAGTGCTTTCCGTTATCGTTTAGCAATACAGCGCTGTTATATTTTTTTGGCTCATTGTTGATATAGGCCTGTTCATTGTCTTGAAATATGACTGGTATGTTTAGGTTATCTACGTGTCTTTGAAATGCGCTATTTATATGATCGTAGCGGAAGTAACCCTTATACCTGGTTTCGGGAATAATGATTAATTCGGGAGAATCAGCTTTCAAGAGTTCTGTATAGGCGAGTTCAGGCGGATAAGACTTCGAAAAGCCTGGTGCGGCAGGGGGTATGCTGGCACTTGGTTCTTCATTCGGCTGGATGAAAGCGATAGACGTTTTAACCTGTGCGTTTATAACTGTATCCCAGTGTGGGACTGCGTACATACCATAGCCTAGCCATAGGCTAAATCCTGCTAGCGCCCCGGCAATTAACCATTGGTCGCTGGGATTCACTTTCTTGAGGTAGTGTTGGGTGATGAGTGCGGCAAAACATGCATTGACCAAACCTATTAAGAAATCCAGTCCGAAAACGCCAGTGAACTCAATGCCTTGTAGTGCGGCAAGAAAGTAACTTTGACTTTCGCCAAGCTGCACCGAAAACAGCATAGGAAAAAAGCCGTAAAAAAGTGCAGTTAACACTGGGAAAGTGAGCAGCGATAGGCAGTGTGAACGCTGCGTCAGCCAACGGAAAAGAAGAAACATCAATGCAGGAAGTTGTGCACAGTAGACCCAGAACACGATTGAAAGAACGTAAGTGTGGGTCGTGGAATAATCTTTAAAATTGTCAATAAAGTCACTAATCCATGATGCGGCGCTTAAATAGAAGCTGAGTCCAAACAGCAGACCTAAAACATACGCACCGCGCAGTCGGCAGCCTTGCAATGCAATCAAGATGGGAACGAAGCCAAACCAAGTGATCAAATAAAGCTGTGGGACGTTGTAAGGGATGGCGACGAGGAGACCGCTGAATATGGCGGCGATAGATCGTGTCGCTAGCAGGTAACGTGAGATTGTGTTGATCGACTGTGTTCGCATTGTATGTATTTGTCTGCTGAGCTTATTGGGGCGGTGACATGGCGTCTCGAAGCGCCTGCTGTAAAACTTGCAACTGTTGTTGCTTTTCTTCGTCACTCAATGATGTGTCTTCGTGTATTGCACGCCTCTTCAAAAGGTTGAGCGTAAAAAGATGTTGTTTTTCATAGAGCAATTGACTAAGGCTTTCTCCGAGGTGCGAACGCCTTAGCTCACGGAGTGCTTCAAATTGTATTAATTCTTCGGCAACGGTCTTTGGTCCCTGTGTCTCGCTGAGTAGCGCTTTCTCTTCAATGTGATATGTCGTAAACAATGGTAGTGCTTGCGAGAAAATTTCTGTGGCTTCGGGGCTAAGTACTTTGCTGGCGAGGAAGCTAATGCGTGCGAGCTCCTCTGTTGATAGTGCTTGTGTGTAGCTTTCTGTGGCTTGTCTTAACGAGGCTTCTAACTCTTGGCCATGTTCACTCGCATTGTCGGGGTCGTATTCGATGTGCCGTATTGCATCTTCAATTTCATCGAATTGCACGCTTGAGGCTTTCCCTTTGGGCGCAATGTCGTCATAGGCATAGGAGGCATCAGGCTCTGCGAATGGTTGTTGAAGAATATAGCTTCCTGCCGCAGATGCCGTTAAAACGGCACAAAAAGCGAGGCTTATCAACATGGGTTTAGAGGTAGAGTACGTCATAGGGATTACGTGCTGCAGTGTGGTAATAATTTATCGTTATATCGCGCAACAATCGTGGTTTTTCGATCGCTTGTCAATAACGTTTTTGGCACGCTTTTACCTTTAGAGTCTTTGGCGTTTGGCGCATATATGCAGACCGTTTAGGGTCATAGGCCTGTAATCGCAAAACATTCTGTTGACCATCGCGTGCTGGGTTGCAGCTTTAGGCGCTTCAGATTAGGGTTGAATAATTGCGTGTTGAGATTTCTCGCGTTGCGCTCTGACGCAAGCGTGTGTGATCTAAAGCAAGGTGTAGTAGTCGTTTGTTTTAATGGAATAAGTAGTCCTGAATCGCCATGAACTCTGTGGCCAATATGGTGAACATCCCATGATACAAGTCTGCGAAATGATGACCACAAAAGTGGTGACCTTGGATGCTGATGCGACAGTGTCGCAGGCGTGCGAGTTAATGTCCCGGGGAGATTTTCGGCACCTACCGATTGTGAATCGATTTGGCAAAATAATAGGTCTGGTTTCTCATCGTGACATATTGCGATGCGGCGTTTCCCATCTCATCAGTAATCATGCAGAACGGCAAGCAATGCTCGATAAGAAAATGCGTGTAACAGATATTATGACTTCTCCAGTGCGAGTGGTTCACCCGCGGGATAGTTTGCGCGCATGCGGTGCGCTTATGCAAAAGCATCGTTTTGGTTGTTTGCCGGTCGTTGAGAAGGGTCAGTTGGTCGGTATATTAACGGGCACTGATTTTATTCGCATGGCGCTTCATCTCATTGAAGCGCAAGAGAGTATGGATGATTTTACGCCGAGTAGCATGTTAGAGACCGAGCAAGACGAGGACCTAGTCGTGCAAGGTGCTTCGTACTCAATCGCCCGGTTTGACAATATGCACTAACTCCATGTCGAACACGAGTAGCTCGTTTGGCCCAATAATGCCGCGAATCCCTTTGCATCCGTAGCCAAGTTCTGCTGGAACATAAACCAGGCGCCGTTCGCCAACCGTCATGGCTTGTAGGGCTTCACTCCAACCTTCAATGACTTGATCTGCGCGTGTTTGGTAAGGCACGCCTCTGTCACGTGAGCTGTCGAGTTTTTTACCGTCGAGATTGGTGAGATCGTAGTGCGCGACAATTTCGCTGCGGCGACTCGGTGTATCGCCGCCGTTGCCTTCTCTCAAAACCTGGTATTGTAACCCTGAAGCCGTGGTGATGACGCCAGGCTTTTTGCTATTACTTGCTAAAAACGCTTCGGCAATTCGCTGATTTTTGGCGGCTTCCGAACCTTTGCATTTCGCCGCAAAAGCGCTTTCGCTGAGGGTAATCAATAGTGCGGTCATTGCGCAGAATAACTGCCAGCTTTTCATTGTATATCCTGTTAGGTGTGGTTAATTATCTTAGTCGTTTACTGGATAGCAACTTATCAGATTTGCGGGGATTGTATAAGTTGTCCGTTGCCATTAATTCACGAACCTTAGCAATGTGATCTCTTCGCGACAAACGCGTTTTGGCAAATGCCAGTTAGTCTTATGCCCACGCACAATGACAAGCAATAATTATATGTTTGGTTTTTTCGACTATAGATACGTTATATTGTTCGTTCCCACGCCATTCTATGGTGTCCTTAAAACAATAACGCATTGGAATACATTATGAGTTCACGTGGCAAAGTCATCTATAGAGTTAGTGCTCTACTGCTTTTTATCTTGGGCGCAATTCATGGGGCACTCGGCGGATATCTTGCCGCGTTAGGTGGCAGCTTGTTCTATGTGTTGAATGGTGTGGCGCTGGTCATCGCTGGGATATTGTGTTGGCAAAGGCGATCACTCGCGGGGCATGTAGTCGCTGCCATTTTAGTGTGGACAATTGCCTGGGCCGTGCTTGAAAACGGTTTTGCATTTTGGCCCTTGCTGCCACGAATAGTGGTAATTAGTTTGATTGCCTTATTGGTTTTGGTGGCGGTAGCGCGAGCCAACACGACGCGCACCTTGCTCTACCAGCCTCTGTTATGGTGTTGCTTCTTAGTGATATCGATCACAGGGTACAGCTTTAAGTTGCTCCACGATGTAGAGGTGCATCAAACAATTCAACCCGTTGTGGACAATGTCTCTAGTCATTTGCCAAGTGACGGTGAATGGTTAAGTTATGGGAATACGCGATCAGGCAGCCGGTATTCCCCTCTGGATCAGATAAATCGTGACAATGTGGATCATCTAGAGTTGCTGTGGTCCGTACGCACCGGGTTAGGTGGTGTCTCGAAAGGAACTCCGTTGCAAGTCGGTGGCCATTTATACACCTGCGGGGCAGGTAACGTCGTTGTGGCATTGGATGCAGAGGATGGGCGTGAAATCTGGCGCTTTGACCCAAAGGTGCCGGAAAGTTATACGAGTTTTGCGCGCTATTTTACGACAACGTGTCGAGGCGTCACTTACTATCAAGCGCCTGAGACTTATGATGGTGAATGTGCGGAACGAATTACGGGCGGCACGGTTGATGCGCGTTTATTCGCAGTTGACGCGAAAACGGGCCAGTTGTGCACTAGCTTTGGTGACCAAGGTTTTGTCGATCTGACACGAAAAATGGGTGAAGTAAAACCTAATTTTTATATGGTCACTTCGCCAGTGGCCATCGTGCGCGACAACATCGTCGTGGGTGGCTGGGTGATGGACAACTACGAAGTACATGAGCCATCCGGTGTTGTGCGGGCCTTTGATGCCGTGACAGGGCAGTTTTCTTGGGCATGGGACATGGGGCGTCCTGGCTCCAACCAGGAACCGGCAGAAGGCGAAATCTACACGCGAGGAACGCCCAATGTGTGGAGCATGTTTAGCGTTGATGAAGAGCGCGGTATCGTTTTCGCGCCTACCGGCAATGAAACGCCCGACTATTTCGGTGCAGGTAGGCATACCGCGTCGGAGCAATACGCTAGTTCGGTGGTAGCGCTTGACGGTAGTAACGGCAAGCTACTGTGGTCTTTTCAGACCGTTCACCACGATATTTGGGATTATGATGCGCCATCGCAGCCTGTGTTGATCGATTTGCCGGGTGAGGACGGAGAAAGTATCCCGGCGCTCATTCAGGCGACCAAGCGCGGTGAAATCTTTTTACTGAATCGTGTCACCGGGGAGCCCATTGCCGCGGTAGAGGAACGACCTGTGCCTCAGGGAGGGATGCCGGAAGACTGGACCGCACCGACCCAACCTTTCTCCGCGATGCCAAACTTGCATTTGGGGCCGCTCGAGGAAAAAGATATGTGGGGCATATCCCCCATAGACCACTTAATCTGCCGTATTCGTTTTAACCAATTGCGGTACGAAGGCCATTTTACCCCGCCGACTACGGGCGGAATTATCCAGTATCCTGGGAATGTGGGTGGTCACAACTGGGGTAGCGTGTCCATTGACCCCGACAATCATTTGTTAGTCGTGAACCCGATGAACCTTGCCAGTGAATTGCGCTTGGTGCCACGTGAAGAGATGGAGCAGGGGGTGCGAGCGTCACCACAGTATGGGACACCCTACGGTGCGTCTACTCAAATTTTTGTCTCTCCGCTTGGCGTCCCCTGTACCGCGCCGCCATACGGCTTAATGGCAGCGATTGATTTGAAAACCCAGCAATTATTGTGGAAGCGCCCGGTAGGCACAGCAAATGACCTCGGGCCGGCAGGTATCAAAGTGCATTTGCCCGTTCTTGTTGGCACTCCGCAGAGTGCGGGTACAGTCACCACTAAAGGCGGGCTAATTTTCCAGTCTGGAACGATGGATCGCCGTGCGCGAGCTTACGACGCCTTCACAGGTGAGCAGCTCTGGAGTTACACACTACCCCAATCGAGCCAGGCTACCCCTATGTCTTACTTAACGTCGGGCGGCAAGCAAGTCTTGATCGTGACCATGCCGGCCGAAGGGATTAGTTTTGGCGGTGATCGCAATGCAGCGGCGGCGAAAGTCGATCCCCTCGGCGGATATATCTTTGCCTTCGCTTTGCCGGATGATCGCTCTGCAAAATAACTCTACAATATCCCGCTTTACATAGGTAAGGTGGGAGAAATCATGAATCAGTGGCTGTTACCCGCAATCGCTTGTTTAACTATGTGGGGGATCAGTCGCTTCTTCCCGAAATTGGCAACCAATCACATTGATCCGCACAGTGCATTTTTCTATGAAGTGATGGGCGAGGTCATTGTTGCTTTTGGTATTCTTGTAATGATTGGTTTCAAGCCCAATTTCGAATGGCGAGGCGCTTCCTTTGCGCTCATTGGCGGAGTCTTCGGCGGTCTTGGCGTGCTGTTCTATTTGCTTGCCGCTGGCCGGGGAAACGTCTCTCAACTCGTTGTTGTTTCATCCTTGTATCCCATTATCACCGTGCTCCTGGGAGTTGTCCTGTTGAAAGAACAGATGCACCTCAAGCAGTGGATTGCGATGGGGTTGGGGTTATTGGCTATAGCGCTGGTCAGTACCTAACGCCTGCTTGTTTAGCTCTACGCTGTTTAATTTGAGGAAACTATGTCAATCGCCATGAATCGAGCTGTAAAAGCGTTTCTCGTCACCCTGCTCATTATTGTATTGCTCATTGTCGCGGTATTGGCTGCTGCGCCAATTATTATGCAAAAAGTCGCTGTAAAAGTTTTACAGGATAGCAAACTGACTCAAACCACTATTCAGAATGTCGATTTAAATATTTTTGCAGGATATTTTCGCTTACAAGGGTTTTCCGCGGCGACAGAAGAACAAGCGCATGCCGGGATAGGCGATCTCGAGATCGATTTTTCGTTACGCCCCGTTTTTGATAACAAGGTTCAGATCGATAACGTCTCAATGGATGGTCTGCAAGTGGTTGCTCAGCAAGCATCTGATGGAAGTTTCAGTATCGGTTTCGAGCGCGATGGTGATGGTCAGGATGAACCGCAGCAAAACGAAGTGCCGCTTGATAACGAGCAGGCCGGCGAGTCCGCATTCTGGGAAATAGGGGTAGGTGAAATTGCGTTAAATAAGCTGTCTGTGCAAGTGCTTAGTCCAGACGCTGCGCATTCGATCACCCTGACCACCGATGTGCTGGTTAATGAACTATCTATCAACACTGAGGGTCGGCTTACGCTGGGTGAAGTGACCTTTAAACATCTGCTGCTAAAACTCGATGACAGAGAACCGCTTCAGTGGAATGCATTAACCATCAATAATATTGAGCTCACAGAATCTTTCGCATCAGTAGACAGCGTGTTGCTTGAAGGGTTAGTGGGCCGTGTTCTGCGTATGGACGATCAGCGTCTACAGGTAGAACACATGCTAGATTACTTTGTTGTGCCTGCAAATGATGGTGGAGAGAACTTGTCGGAAAATCAGCCATCAAGTGATCTTGCAGAGGCGAGTGCGTCAGAGTCTATAGATTGGCGAGTAGGTGAAATGCGTATTGATTCATCCAGTCGCTTGAACATTGAGGACGAGAGTATCTCACCAACATTAAATCGCGTTATACATTTTCGAGCGTTTCACATTGGCGAGCTTGCGAGTGCATCGGCTGACCGCAAAACACCTGTGAATATAGATTTCACTACCGATGAGCACGATGAAATCTCGGTCAAGGGCCATGTGTCTCCGCTAGCATCTACGATGAATGCTGAATTGGCGCTGGTTGTCGATCAGTTTAGCGCCACTGATTATTCGCCCTATGTTGAAGTGTCGACGGGGTATGCCATCACGTCTGGTGTCGTCAATCTGGATTCGACGATATTGATTGATAATGATGTTGTGAATGTCAGCAACGCACTGGAGATAAAACGTTTGCAGTTGCATGAATCCGAAGCGGCCATTGCGAATGAATTCAATGCCGGAATGCCAATGCCGATTAACACAGCCTTAAGTGTTATTCGTGATAGCGATGACGTGATTTCTCTAAGCTTACCGATAGATGGCACCTTGCAGGATCCAAATTTTAGAGTTGCTCCGGCCATTCGATCTTCCTTGGCAACAGCGCTTACCAAAGCATCGCTTAGTTATATAAAGTATGCGATTCAGCCCTGGGGAGCGGCATTGCTCGTGGGTGAGCAGATCGTAGGCGCAGCGACCAAGGTCAGCTTTGACTCTGTAACCTATGAGCCAGGCAGTGATGAGTTGAGTAGCGATATGCAAAGCTATCTCAATACAATGAGTACATTGTTTAAAGAGAAGTCTGCGTTGAACGTCGTTGCCTGCCCTGTGAGTACCTCGGCCGATAAACAAGTGTTACAAAATAAAGCAAAGAATCCGCTGGATGAAGAAAGCCTAAATAGCCAGTTGGCAGAATTATCGAATGCGCGTTATCGCGCGTTTAAAACGTATATGGTTGAGCAAGGTGGTGTGCAGTCGAGCCAAATTGTTGAGTGCCTACCCACATTTAATGACAAAGAAAATGCTATACCAGCGGTGAATTTAAATCTGTAAATGCATTGGTATTTAATTAGGTGCGCAAATATGAGCATCAATAGGAGCGCAAACTGAATATGACTGACGTTCGTTCAAAGAGTATAGGTAAGCCATCCGATGCAAAAAGCGAGATAGTGGGTGGGGGTGTTAAAAAGATACTTTATACGTTGAACACAGTTCGACGTATCGGCCTGCTTGATAGCGCTAAAGCGCTGACCAGCCGTAATGCATGCAAAGCCTGCGGTTTAGGAATGGGTGGGCAGCATGGTGGAATGACTAACGAAGTCGATGAATTTCCGTCGGTCTGTAATAAAAGTGTGCAAGCTCAATCCACCGATATTCAGCCGGGGATTCCCCCGGAAGTGTTTGATCACCCTCTATCGGAATTTAAAAAGCTATCGGGTAAAGAAATCGAAAGCCTTGGGCGATTGACGACGCCACTATACAAATCAAAAACTGACACTCGATTCCAGCCTATTGCCTGGGATGATGCATTAGAAAAAGCCGCTAGTGCGTTCAAACAGGCTGAGCCCGACCAAACCTTTTTCTATTCATCTGGCCGTTCTAGCAACGAGGCAGGCTATCTGTTGCAGTTGCTTGCACGTGTCTATGGCACAAACAATATCAACAACTGCTCCTATTATTGCCATCAAGCCACCGGTGTGGGTTTGCAAAATGTGATTGGCTCGGGCACGGCGACCATTACGCTAGACGATTTGCATGGCTGTGATTTGGTCTTCATCATCGGTGCAAACCCCGCATCTAACCACCCGCGTTTAATTCATAAGCTGAAAGCGTGTCGAGAGCGGGGTGGTCAGGTCATTATCATCAATCCTGCCCGCGAACCAGGTTTGGTTAAATTTGCAGTACCAAAAAGCGCAAAGTCGTTGATCGCCGGTGGTAGCGAAATTGCGAGTGACTATCTGCAGCCCAATATTGGTAGCGATGCATTATTGATGGTCGCCATTGCCAAAGCGCTGATTGAAAAAAATGAAATTCAGACGAGCGATGCTAACGCTGACCATTACGTTGCAAAACACTTTATTCAACAACACTGCGAACAATTTGAACCCTTCTTAGCTTCGATTAACGCACTTGGCTGGGATGATCTGGTGAAGGCAACAGGGATCGATCAAGCGCGAATCGAATCCATTGCCGAGTGTTATGCAAACGCCAAGCACGTTGTATTCGCCTGGGGGATGGGAATTACCCATCACACACACGGCGTTGAAAATGTCGAAGCCATTGCAAATTTAGCCTTGTTGCGAGGGATGGTGGGTAAAGCCAATGCCGGGTTGCTGCCGTTGCGTGGGCATTCCAATGTACAGGGTATTGGCACCATTGGTGTAAAACCCGAACTAGCTCAGCCTGTGTTGAAGGCGCTGCAAGCGCAAGGTGTCATTGCGCCGCAAACGCGAGGAATGGATACGCTAGCGTGCATAGAATCGGCGGAACGTGGTGATATTAAAGCGGCCTTAATCATGGGTGGAAATTTGTATGAGGCAACCCCCAATTCTGCATGGGCGGAGCGCTCGTTAAATACCGTTGGCACCAAGGTCTATTTGACAACCACATTGAACCGCGGCCATGTTCACGGCATGGATGATAGTGAAGCGATTATTTTCCCCGTCACCGCCCGCGATGAAGAACCACAACCCACCACACAAGAATCGATGTTTAATTATGTTCGCTTGAGTGATGGCGGTATAAAGCGATTAGTCGGACCACGATCAGAAACAGCGATTTTATGCGAATTCGCTCAGCGTTTAGGGGTCAACGAACGGTTTGATTTTGCAGCATTGCAAGACCATCAAAGCATTCGCCGCTCAATCGCGCAGACCATTCCTGGCATGAAGTCGCTAAAAGACATAGATCAAACCAAACAAGAATTTCACGTAGACGGGCGAATATTGCGCGAGCCTGTGTTTAATACCCCAACAAAAAAAGCCAGCTTCGCCGTTCACGATTGGGCCGCGCTGATTAAGTACGAAAATGCACAGTGGCCTTTCCAATTAATGAGCGTACGAAGCGAAGGGCAGTTCAACTCCATTATTTACGAAGAGCAAGACTCCTACCGTGGCGCATCGCACCGTTGGGTGGTATTCCTATCGCCAGACGATATCGATGCACTCAAGCTAAAAGCGGGCGATAAGGTTAATGTACAGTCTGCGATCGGTGTAATGAAAGAGGTTGTGGTGGTGGCGTTCGATTTACCGCCGGGTAATGTCATGGCGTATTACCCAGAAGCCAATTGTTTGATCGGTACCGAACGAGACCCGCGCAGTCAAACGCCGGCATTTAAATCGGTGCCGGTTAATATTCAGGTTGTTTGAAGGCTAAACCTAGCTGACACTGGCGCGTGTTTCCTTGCAGGCGAGTCGAGTTATCTAGATGCCGACTCTTAAAATATTAGCTGGGGTGAGTGTTTCGATAATAAACAGCAGTTATATGCAAATACAATCACTCAAATACTCAGATAAACGAGCAACCAGTTTACAATAACCGTTTATGTAAGCTAGTTTCCATTTCTCGACCAGTGGCGTAGTATGTTGATTTTTAAGCCAAATATCTGGCAGCTGATTTATCGTCCGTTTATCTGTCAACACATTACATAAATTGTTGTTAGGCAGTAAGAGCATGGACCCATATAAAACACCAGAGTCTGATTTAGTTGCATCAGAAATGCCTAAAGAAATATCGTATGCGTATTACTGTATAGGCATAAGCTTTATAATATTTCTTATGGAAGAGCTTATCTATGCTGCTTATACAGATACCGGAATGCTGGATATCTATAACTATATTTTCATTCCTATTTGGGCTGGCGTTTTATATTGGATAACTCAATCAATAAGAAGCCGGGGCAAAAACCCTAAAAGTACATTTCTAATATTAGCTGTTGTCGTGTCGGGTATGGCATTCTATGACCCGATTAGCAATTACTCCATTTACGTAGCAATTATTGAATCAGCTTGTTTTTTATTGGTTTATTACTTTTTAAATAAAACAGCTTCAAAAGCGTGGTTCAGCTAAATGCCTAACAAGTCGGGGTTGTCGCCGTTGGCTGGGACAGCGCAAAAGACGCGCTGCCCCAACCCGAGGCGTGTGTGCCAGGCATGGCATTTAACTAGAGAGGTGCAAGTCCTCTTACCAGGTATTCGCAGAGCCGAAGGTTAGCCAAAGGGCAAGGTTATTATCGCGAGGTAATGGCTGAAGGAAGCCCAAGGCAAAATCGCGGGGCGATGAACAAGAACCTAATATGAGGTGTGACGTAAGCGAGGCGAGTGGGCACGTGACCACAAAGCCTTCCATCTGCAAACGGCTTACGTTTTATAAATTAGGCGTCTACGCGATGAAAGTTAAATGTCTTACCCTGGGAGATCTGTTGCGTGTTGAAGGAACAACTGACGGCTAAGCAATTAACCGTGATCGCGTAACAGAAGTCAGCAAAGTGCATAGTACACGAGACTCGTCCGTGGAAGGCACGCACCAATCAGGTTCAACTACATTGAGGAAGACGTCACCGACAGCATTTGTTTAGCGAAAAAAAAAAATCGCCTTTGGGAAACCACTGAATGAACGGTGAGCTGGAAAATCGATATGGCTGAACCCAATCAAATCTCCTTGTTAATGCAGCGTATTGTAGAAAGGACCAACCTACAACGCGCGTTAAAACAAGTCCGACGCAATAAAGGCGCCCCCGGTGTTGACGGCATGACGGTGGAAGGTTTACCGAAATACCTAAAACAACACTGGCTGCAACTACGCGAGCAACTGATTGCGGGACGCTACAAACCGCAACCTGTTAAACGCGTAGAAATTCCCAAAGCCAACGGCAAGATGCGTAAACTCGGCATACCCACGGTGGTCGACCGATTTATACAGCAAGCCATCGCGCAAGTACTCAGTGAGCACTGGGAAACAGTTTTCCACCCTAGCAGCTTTGGGTTTCGCCCTAACAAATCAGCGCACCAAGCGATCCGTCATGTGCAGCACTTCGCGCGAGACGGCTATCGCATTGTCGTTGATTTAGATCTGGCGAGCTTCTTTGATGAAGTGAATCATGATCGTTTAATGGCGACACTTAAACGCACACACCCAGAATGCGATGTATTGCGGCTAATTAACCGCTACCTTAAAGCGCCGGTGCAACTTAACGACCAGCGAATAACATCGACAAAAGGTGTGCCACAAGGTGGGCCGCTATCCCCACTGCTCGCGAATATCGTGCTGAACGAACTGGATTGGGAATTAGACAAGCGGCAGCTACGATTCGCACGCTATGCTGACGACTGCCAAATACTGGTGGGCAGTTATCGGGCCGGTGAGCGAGTCATGGCCAGTCTAACGCGCTTTATCGAAAAGACACTCAAGCTCAAAGTGAATCACGAGAAAAGTGCAGTGGCGGCGGTACACAAACGAGGCTTCCTGGGATTTACATTGGCCCGCAAAGATAAGCGAATAAAAGTCAGTGATAAATCACTTTCAAAACTTAAAGCCACCGTGCGTACCGTTACCCGTCGAACACGAGGCCGTTCGTTCAACTACATCCTAGAAGAGTTAAAGAAAAGCCTGCTTGGTTGGAAAGCGTACTTCGACATCAGCGAAGTTCTGAGCCCTCTGAAAGATGCAGACAAATGGATTCGACGTAAATTGCGATGTTATCTTTGGAAACAGTGGGGTAGATCGGGCTATCGGCGCTTAAGGCATTTAGGTGTCGATAGGTTCTTGGCTTGGAATACAGCCAAATCGGCCCACGGCCCTTGGCGTCTAAGTAAAAGCCCAGCGCTTTACTCCGCCCTTCCAAATAGATACTTTAGGAGCTTGGGGCTGCCTGAATTGGCAGCAAGGTGAAATTGATGATTTGAACCGCCGTGGTACGTGACCCGTATGCCCGGTGGTGTGGGAGGAGAGGCATCGTGAGGTGCCTCCCTATCCCGATTCTATTTACAACATCATCCGAGACATGCATGTTCTTTGTTCAGCTGTCGTTTACGATCAGCTGCAACATACCACTCACTCCCCTACAAAAGATTAGCATTATCTCCCAACTAGGTGCTTGTAGTGGGCAGCCCTTCCCAGACCTTCTGAGGCAGGACAGGCAATTGCTCCTGCATTGCCCGCATACATTACATCCATGTAAATAACGCCGAAGAGAGCTACAGGGATGTATTAACGCGTGTCTGGGAAGGGCTGCCCGCTACAAGCATCGGCACTACTAAGTACGGAACCTCACCAATTTTTTGAAGCGTTGAAAGCTTCAGTTGATATAACTTAATTAACCTTCGTACCCAAAATCTCGTCGATCTCTAACCTTTCCAACGTTTCTTTCTTAAGCAGTGCATCGACCAATGTATCCAATTTATCTCGATTGTCACCCAGGATTTTGAGAGTGGTAATTTCTGCTTCACTGATAATTCGACGGACTTCGCTATCAATTTTTTGCGCGGTGTCTTCGCTGAAATTTTTATCCTGCTGTATTTCGTAGCCGAGAAATGGGTGTTCTGTACCGGTTTTAAAATGCACCGGGCCCAATAGGTCGCTCATGCCCCATTGGGCCACCATCATCCTGGCAAGACGTGTTGCCTGTTCTAAATCATTGGCGGCACCCGAGCTGGTATTATTCAGTACAATTTTTTCCGCGCAGCGGCCACCTAACATAACGGATAGACGCGTCATTAAATACTCTTCGGTATAGTTGTGCCGATCTTCTTCTGGTAGTTGTTCGGTCACCCCAAGCGCACGTCCGCGGGGAATAATAGAGACCTGTCGTAAAGGATCGCTATGCGGTAGTAGCAGAGCGGTGAGAGCATGGCCGCTTTCATGCACGGCGGTGCGTTGTCGCTCCGAAGGATTGACCAAATCTTTGCGCTCGCTTCCCATGATGATTTTATCGTGGGCATCGTTAAAGTCATCGCGACTGACTTTCTCTGCGTCGCGTCGAGCGGCTAGGAGTGCGGCTTCGTTCACCAGGTTTGCCAAATCCGCGCCGGAAAAACCCACCGTCATGCTAGCGATTTCTGCGACGTCGACATTACTTTCCAATGGGACCTTGCGCAAATGCACACTTAGAATATCTTTGCGAGCACTGTGTTGTGGTAACTCCAGCGTGACTTTGCGATCAAATCGTCCGGGGCGAAGAAGGGCCGGGTCGAGTACATCCGGACGATTGGTGGCGGCGAGTACGACGACGGCTTCATCCGCGCTAAAGCCATCCATTTCCGCGAGAATTTGATTCAGCGTTTGTTCGCGCTCGTCGTTGCCTCCACCTAAACCTGTGCCTCGTACCCGGCCAACGGAATCAATTTCGTCGACAAAAATAAGCGCCGGTGCCTTTTTGCGTGCATCGGTAAACATATCGCGTACGCGGGATGCACCAACGCCGACAAACATTTCAATAAATTCAGAACCGCTAATACTAAAAAACGGTACGCCAGCTTCGTGTGCAGTGGCTTTCGCGAGTAAGGTTTTGCCTGTACCGGGCGGGCCCATTAATAAAATGCCACGAGGCATTTTTGCGCCGAGGCGGCGAAACTTTGCGGGATCTTTTAGGAAGTCGATAATTTCTTGCAAATCTTGCTTGGCGCTTTCGGCACCAGCCACGTCGTCAAAGCTGATTTGATTATCATTCGATTCAAATAAACGCGCTTTGGATTTCGAAAAACCAAATAATCCATCTTTGCTGCCACCGCCCATTCGTTGTTGCAGCATGCGACTAGAGTAAATAAAAAAGCCGAGAATGAGCAACCAGGGAAGTACACCCAATAGCAACTGAAACCATCGTGGTTCCTCGGAGCTTACGGCTGTGATGGCAACATTGTTGTCTTCGAGTAATTGCAGAAGGTCTGCATCATTTAGATTCGGTTTTACCGTAGTGAATTGAGCCGCTTGATCACTAGTGGGGTTGCGGTATTGGCCGCGAATTTGATCGCCCTTAAACGTGACCTCAGCCACGCGGCTGGCAATAACCGCTTGCTTAAACTCGCTATAGCCAATGCTCTCCGGTTTGGCTTCGGTCAAGCTCAACGCAAAATAATACACAGCAAAAAAAGCAAATAGCCACATTAACGTGTGGCTATCAAACGGTTTTGGTGGCGGAGTACTTTGGTTCGTTTGCTTGGGTGTATCAGCCATATTCGCTTCTTGGTTGGTTAACTAATAATTTGCTGTTTGATCTCGTCATGTTGTTCGGCGGGTAACCGTGGGCCAAACTGTGTTACCAGTTTAGCGGAGGCTAAGCTTGCGAGATTGCCGGCGGTGGTAAAATCATGACCGTGGGTAATAGCATAAAGAAACGCACCGGCAAACATGTCACCCGCACCGTTGGTGTCGATGGCTTTAACCGGGTGAGAATCTATTTTGATTGTGTTTTCGCCATCGAATACCAATGCACCTTCAGCACCGAGCGTAATGGCAAACGTTTTTGTGTATTGCTTGATGGCTTCAGCTGCGGCTTCGATGCTCTCGGTTTGCGTGAATGCTTTGGCTTCGTCAGCATTACAAAATAATAAGTCGACGCCGCCGCCAATCATTTCTTTTAGACCGTCTCCGAAAAACTGCACCATGGCAGGGTCGGATAAACTGAGTGACGTTTTCACGCCGTGACTTTCCGCTAGCTCGCGTAATTTAATGGCAGCGGATTTTCCGCTTTCTGATGAGACTTGATAACCCTCTATATAGACATACTGAGATTTCGCGACAGCGTCAGCGTGTATCTCAATGTCTGATAGCTGTTCGCTGATGCCCAAAAAGGTATTCATGGTGCGCTCGGCATCGTCGGTAATCATCACCAAGCATTTGCCTGTGGTGCCAGCTTCTAAATTTCCGGTGTGGTGGTAATCAACCCCCGCATCGCGGAGGTCATCAATGTAAAACTGTCCGTTTTCATCGTCAGCCACTTTGCAAGAATAGAAATTTTTTGCACCGAAGTAGCTGGCGGCGATGATGCTATTGCACGCAGAACCACCAGAGGCGCGCTTAGAGGCAACAAGGTGATCAGAAAAATGCTCAATCAATGCTTGCTGGCGAGCTTCGTCGACTAGCGTCATGACTCCCTTATCAATACTTAGCGCGGCAAGGTCTGCGTCGCTGACTTCAATTTCGGTATCGACTAGCGCTGCACCCATACCGTAGATGTGGTAACCATCATTCATCACAATGTGCCTTAATTCTGTCTGTTTTTATCGGGAGTCATTTCTCATTTAGTGGTCATTATCACGTTTTCTGCGCGATGATGAAAGGCCGTGGAATGTGTCTCGATAATCTTTTCCCGGGCCAGTAAACTAGTCATCCCTTAATCATCCAGTATTACTATGCCCGGCAAATCATCACGCACTCGCTCTCGCAAATCTAAGAAGCCTACACGCAGACGTCACAAGCCTAAGTCTCCAAGCTGGTGGCGTCGAGCGCTCAGTTATTGGTGGCTGTGGCTATTGGTGCCTGCACTGCTGGGCAGTATCTGGGCCGCTTATTTGGATTGGGTGGTTCGAGATAAGTTTGAAGGAAAAAAATGGGCGCTGCCTGCCAGGGTTTATGCCCAACCTTTAGAACTCTACGCCGGACTGCCGCTACGCCTTAGTGAATTGGTGTCTGAACTGAACGCATTAGGTTATCAGCGTAATAGTCGAGTCACCAAAGCTGGCCGTTACTGGGTTGATGGCGCACAGGTTCAGCTATTTAGCCGTGGGTTTTCCTTTTGGGATGGCAGTGAGCAACCCCAAGCGATGCGTGTGTCTTTCGATGGCGATGTTGTGAGTGCGTTGCACAACGCGGCGGGGCAAGACCTTGCCATTGTCCGTATTGAGCCACAGGAAATTGGTGGGATTTACCCTGCCCACATGGAAGATAGGCTGCTTGTTAGGCTACAGGATATTCCGCCATTGTTAGGGGAAACGCTCATCGCTGTCGAGGATCGTCGCTTCCTTGAACACTTCGGTATTTCTCTGCGAGGCATTGCCCGTGCTGCCTACATGAACATGAAAGCAGGGCAGGTGGTCCAGGGCGGTAGTACCTTGACCCAGCAGTTAGTGAAAAATTTTTACCTAAACCATGAACGCAGTTTAGTGCGCAAGTTCAATGAAGCAATTATGGCGATTTCGTTGGACTTCCATTACAGCAAGTCGGAAATATTAGAGACGTATCTGAATGAGGTGTACCTGGGGCAAAGTGGTGCTAGAGGTATCCATGGTTTTGCACTGGGCGCGCAACATTACTTCCGTCAACCGCTAAGGGAACTCAAAATTCACCAAATAGCGCTGTTGGTCGGCTTAGTGAAAGGGGCGTCCTACTACAACCCTTGGCGTAATCCGGAGCGTGCGACAGAGCGTCGGGATGTGGTTATTAGGCTGATGCGAGAAAACGATTTGATTAATCCGCTGGAAGCGGAGCTGGCGCTTAAACAACCGCTGGATGTGGTGGCAGAGAGTGCATCCAGTGTCTATAGCTACCCAGCTTTTATTGATTTGGTTAAACGTCAACTGCAAAGAGATTACGACGAAGACGATTTGCGAAGTGAAGGGCTTCGAGTGTTCACCACCCTATCTCCACGTGTTCAGAGTGCGGTCCAATCAGCGATATCCCAGCGCTTGAAGCGGTTAGAGAGCGACTATCAATTGGATGCGAAGTCTTTACAGGGTGCAGCGATAGTGACGGATGTCGGTAGTGGAGAAGTCTTGGCTGTGGTGGGGGATCGGCAGGCGCGTGCATCAGGGTTCAATCGGGCGCTGGACGCGAAACGGCCGATTGGCTCATTGGCGAAACCCGCTATTTATTTGGCGGCCCTAAACGATGCAGCACGGTACACCCTTATCACACCAATTGATGATTCTGAGTTAAGTGTGTTCATTGATGGAAATAATATTTGGCAGCCCAAAAACTTTTCTTTGGAGTCACACGGCGTGATACCGCTCTATCAGGGGTTGGCGCAGTCCTATAATCAGGCCAGTGCACGTTTGGGGTACACGGTGGGTGTTGATACGGTGATTGATACGCTGCATTCTTTGGGGATCCAGGTCGATATTCCTGAGTTACCAGCAATTCTCTTGGGCTCCATCGATTTGTCGCCAGCTGATGTGGTGGCGATGTATCAAACAATTGCCGCTGAAGGGGTATATACGCCGCAGCGAGCAATTCGTTCGGTATTAACGGCTGAGGGACAACCGTTGGCTCGCTATCCGTTGGACGCCGATATTCGCTTTGACCCCGCTACCGTGCAACTCCTGCAATTCGCTTTACAAGCAACCATGCGAGAAGGCACAGGTAAGACCGTTTACAGGACGATCGATGAGAGGATTTCTATAGCGGGTAAGACTGGGACAACTAACGATCAGCGTGATAGCTGGTTTGCAGGCTTCACAGGGGACCACCTCGCTGTGGTCTGGGTAGGCCGGGATGATAATGGTGCGACGCCGCTGACGGGAGCAACCGGTGCCATGCGGGTGTGGGGGGATATTTTTAACGACGTACCAACACGCTCGCTGGAGATTTTCCCCGACAAGCGAATTCAACGTTTTTGGGTTGATCCCGTACAAAATGGTCTAAGTAGGGAGCGCTGTCGGTCTGCGGTGGCAGTGCCTTTCATCAAGGGTAGTGAGCCGAAAGTGACAGTGCCTTGCAGGCATTGAAACGGCGGTGTTAATCGTTAAAGTGTGCTTGCCAGATCAGTTCCTTCATTGAGGTAAAAAGTTGAAACAATTGTCTCTTCATCGGTATTTAGTCAGCGTTGTTATTATCTCTTTGCTATTTGCCGGAGGTTGTACGTCGTATAGACCTGAATCGGCTGTGGTCGAGGATGAAACAGCCCCGGCTGGCAGAGTGTTGCCGACTAAGGCGAGCGATCAAATGTTAGTGCAGGCGCAGCAGGCCCTTAGCGGTGGCGATTCACAAAGCGCTATTGCTTTCGCCGAACGCGGTTTGCGCATCGATCGTCGTAACTCCGAGCTATATATGGTGTTGGCGAAGGCCTATACCAATATGGATGATTTAAATCGAGCTGCACAGTTCGCAGAGCAAGCGGTACGGTTTGCTTCACCCGGTTCCGATGTAGAGCAAGCGTCGCGAGACTATTTAAGCTTTTTAAAAAAACGCAGGTAGTTGCTGCTTTTTCACGAATTTGCCGCTGGCACAGGTCTTTACACCTCTTAAGCCTCCAGAAATGTGAAGTAGTTCACTTTTGATGCTAATATCCCGCAAGGTTAGCAATGGTATTCTAAGCGCGCGGACCTTTAGGGTCAGCAACAGCCTTCTAAGCGTTGCGACTTGCAATGGGCTCGTATAGTTGGGAGCAAGACCATCTTCACCTCAAATTTCCGTCAATTGCCCACAATTTGGCTACACTTCTAGAGTGTAGGTCCAGCTCTTCCTTCAGAACAACCGGGGATTGTGGACTGATGGGGATACTCGTTGACAAGTAGAATCGGACACCTATGAGCGACACGCGAAACGATCCAAACCGGCCACACCTCCATGCAGTAGGGCAATTCCCTGAGGCTAAAGCCGTTGAACACCTCAAGCACTTGCAGAAAGTCTGCGCAGACCACTGCGAAGATGTTTTCATGAAATTTTTCAAGGCCCTGGATGAGAAGCTTCTAGAGTTTGCGGATGGTGCTAAAACCAATCAAGAAGCGACCAAGCTTCAAGAGACCGTGCGGGAATTCCGCATTAACGGAAAAAACCTTAAGCAGTTTTTTATCACCACAACCGCAGAAGGTTTCGTAAAGTTTAAAAATAAAAAACTTAATACCCGCACCGGCGAAGAAAAATACCGTGGTGATATGCTGTCGTTGGTCGATAACGAAGACCTAGAAGAAACAATCGCTATATCGTCTGTTGCTCGACGAGCCGAGGAAGCTTATGGCGAGGAGTTGTGGTGTCTTAATCAGCGTTTCGCGGTGCTGATTAATGGTGAGACGGTCCAAGAATATAACAATCCCGTTAGCCCCATCCAGTTTTGCGAAGCACTGCGCAAGGGCATGCAAAAGCTCTCTATTGATACTAAATCAAAGATTATTGCCTACAAAATCTTTGATAATGTTTTTATTGCGCGTTTAAAAGAAATATTGGACGACGTTAATCGTTATTTTATCAATCAAGAAATACTACCTGGAATTACCCGCAGCACGCATGCGGCTAGCGATGCGGTAGATCTACCATTGCCAGGTTTCGATTCCGCTGGTGCAACTCAAACTCAGCCCCCTGCGTCGCCGCAGTCTAATCCGCGACCGGTTAATCAGGGGGAAGCTCCGGCACGGCCCCCCGGCTTTGCGCAGGCGCTTCCACAATCAAACGTCGTGCAGACTCCTGTTGCCGGCGGGCCAACAGAGCAATACCAAGGTCAGCTAGTCGACGCAATTCGCACCTTGCAAAATCACATCGCGATGGGTGACCCAGCGGCCGCACAACAAGGTGCCGCGCCTTCAGGTTACAACCAAAGCCCAGGCGGCGCAGCTGCACCCAATGGTGTGGCGCCTTCTGGTGCTGGAACTGGAGCGGTTGCGTACTCTAATCAACAGCTTGTCACCGCACTGCAAACCTTACAAGGGCAGGCGTTATCCAATACGGCGGTATTTTCAGACGCAACTGAAAATCAGGCCCAGGTTGTTACTCCGATTGATATCAACGCCGCTAGCCAACAATTAACGGAGCAACTGAAAGAAGAATCCAAAGATGGCGAGCTTGATGGTATGGATATGCATACCATCGAGTTGGTGGGTATGTTGTTTGAATACATGCTGTCTGACGAAAATCTGCCGGATTCCATCAAAGCTATCCTAAGTTATTTACATACGCCGTTCTTAAAGGTTGCGTTTCTTGATAGTTCCTTTTTTGAAAAAGCTGAGCACCCGGCTCGTTTGTTGCTAAATTCCTTGGCGGAAGCGGGTTCGAAATGGGTGAGTAACGATGGCTCATCGCAATATGAAATTTACACCAAGGTAAAACAAATTGTCTCACGGGTTTTAGAAGACTTTGAAAAAGATGTGCGGTTGTTCGCGGAGCTGTTATTAGAGTTTAGCTCCTATGTTAAAAAGATTTCTCGCCGACAAGACTTGATGGAAAAGCGTGCGCTTGAAAAAGTGCAAGGTGAAGAGAAATTACGCGAAGTAAAAATACGCGTTAACAATGAAGTGCGGTCACGAACAGATGGTAAAGAATTGCCATCAGCGATCTTATTGTTGCTGTTGCAACCATGGTCTGATTACCTGGCATTTTTGCTGCTGCGTTATGGTGATGAATCTGAATTGTGGCAAAAGGCATTAAAAGCGATTGATGACGTTCTTTGGAGTATCCAGCCTAAAACGGACCCCAAAGAAAAAGCCAAGCAAATGGATCTGCATGACGATTTACTCGACGTTATTGAAAACGGTTTCGAAACAATTGGCTATGATCAAACAAAAGGGAAAAAGCTTGTAGAGGCAGTATTGTCGCTACAGGAGCAAGCGATGCAAAGCCGTAAAGTGGCGCCAGCTCCTGAGCCTGAGCGGGAAGAGTTGGAAGCTAAGGCGGCTGAAAAAGCAGGTCACGTTCAAGAGCCTGAAGAAAAGCCCACACCAGAAGAAGAAAAAATGGTTGAGAACTTAAAAATGATTGAGTTCGGGACTTGGTTTGAGTTCGACGGTGGAAAACGCTTGAAAGTCGCTTGGTATAACTCGAAAACCATGCACTACATGCTGGTAGATCAAATGGGTAAAAAAGTAGCCATGAAGTCTGGTTTAGCCTTGGCAAGAATGATGTTGTCCGGTGAAGCTAAAGTTATTGCAGGAAGCACCAAACCATTCTTCGAGCGTGCGCTAGAAAATATTTTCCAAAGCCTTAATGCGAGAGCGGAGGCTGTTGCCCCGGAGAAATAACATGGAACCGTTGTCGCCAGGTCAGGAAAAGCGCCGCTTAAAACGGCACACGCTCACTGGCTCGGTAAATGTATACGACCGTGCTAGTAAAGCCTTTCTCGGCCAAGTGGTTAATATTCATCGAGAAGGGTTAATGATGATGGGCAATTTCCCGTACAAGGAAGGTACGATCTACAAAATAGACTTACACCTCCCCGAGCCCATTGGCGACACACAGTTAATTCCTATGTCTATCGACTGCCTCTGGACCAGAGATGAAGATGCTAATAGATCTTATTGGGTAGGTTGCAGTATTTCTAGTATCGAGCCTTCAGCGCTTGAAAGTTTAGACAAGCTCATTGACGCGATGACTGTCTGACCTCTGTAGAGTTTTTCGCTCTAGCTTTTTTCACTTTAGCTTAAAGACACCCTAATTCTTGCATCGCGCATGCGAGCCTTTCTATACCTTCGACAATAGTGGCTTGGTCGACGCAGGAGTAGTTCAAGCGAAGTGTGTTTTTATGTGTTTGGTTGATATAGAAAGGATCACCGGGTACAAACAAAACTTTCTTCTCCGCGGCTATTTCGAACAACTTAAGTGCACTTGCGCCTTCGGGCAGGGTGGCCCAGAGAAACATCCCCCCTTCGGGATTGGTGTGGCGAACCTCCTTGGGAAAGTGCTTTTCAATAGCGCTTTGCATGGCATCCTTTTGTTTTCCATAAGCCGCTACAATCTCTCGTATGTGGGCGTTTAAGTCGTTGTCTACTATATACTGGTGAACGATACACTGGCTAAGTTGGTTGGTATGCAAGTCCGCTGCTTGTTTTGCAATAATTAATTTTTCCATTAATGACGTCGGAGCGGCGATCCAACCTAAACGAAAACCTGGTACTACCGTCTTGGAAAATGAACCTAGTAATACCGTTTGTTCCGGCAGCCAATGCTTGAATGAAGTTTGGTGTTCACCACTAAATCGTAAGTCGCCATAGGGGTTGTCTTCAATAAAATAGGCGTTGGTTTTTTTAACCAGCGCGGCAACTTTCTCACGATTCGCGTTTGGGTAGGTAATGCCTGATGGGTTTTGAAAGTTGGGGACGGTATAGAATAATTTAGGCGAATGCTGTTGGAGTTTCTCTGCCAACAGATCACAGTCCATACCGTTTTCGTCAACGGTTACCGGTATGAATTCGGGGCGATAGAGTGCAAATGCTTGAATCGCGCCGAGATAGCCAGGCTCTTCGATAACTAACCCATCGCCATCGTTCAAGAGAACTTTGCCCAGTAAATCCAGCCCTTGTTGCGAGCCACTTGTGATAAGGATATTGCCTACCGGAATGTCGAGGCCTTTTTCGGCATATTGCGCTGAAATGAACTCGCGAAGCGGTTCATAACCTTCAGAGCTGCTGTATTGCAAAACATCGCGGCCTATGCCACTAAACACTTTTTCGCTGGCGCTACTAATAGCCTCCAACGGAAATAAATCGCGATTGGGTAACCCCCCTGCAAAGGAGATGGTTCCAGGTTGTAGTGCGTCTTTCAATATCTCGCGGATAAAGGATCGCGGGACATCGGTAATGCGGTCCGCAAATAAATTGTTCATTAAGCTGAGCTCTTATAATAATTTAGCGAATGCGTTTTTTGTGGCGCTGAGTGTCTGCTCAATATCATCATCGCTGTGGGCGCCTGACATAAACCCAGCCTCGTAAGACGCAGGCGCGAGATAGACGCCTTCATCTAGCATAAGGTGAAAAAATTTATTAAAACGTTCCGTATTGGCAGCCATGACTTGAGCGTAATTTGTCACTTTGTCTTCTTCGCTGAAGAAAAGTCCAAACATGGTGCCAACGTGGTTAGTCGTAAATGGGATGCCCGCTTGATCGGCTAATGCCTGCATCCCTTTCATCAATTGTGTGGTGCGTTTGAAAATCGGCTCGTAAAATCCCGGCGTGGAAATTAATTCCAAATTCGCTAGCCCAGCTGTCATTGCAATGGGATTTCCCGACAATGTGCCGGCTTGGTAAACAGGCCCAAGTGGTGCGATATGTTCCATAATGTCTCGTTTGCCACCAAACGAGCCTACTGGCATCCCGCCGCCGATAACTTTACCGAGGGTAGTGAGGTCGGGTTGGATATTGTAATGTCCTTGTGCGCCGCTATGACTAACGCGAAACCCGGTCATCACTTCGTCAAAAATCAATACACTGCCGTAGGCATCACATTGCTCACGGAGTGTTTCCAAAAAACCGGGAACGGGTGGAATGCAATTCATGTTCCCTGCTACGGGCTCAACGATGATACAAGCTACATCGTCGCCGAATTGTTTAAAGGCCTCTTTCACTTGTTCGCTATCGTTATAGGTCAGAGTGATCGTGTGCTGGGTCAGCGAGGCGGGTACACCAGGAGAGCTAGGAACGCCCAATGTCAGCGCTCCCGACCCGGCTTTTACCAGCAAGGAATCAGAGTGTCCGTGGTAGCAACCTTCAAATTTAATAATTTTGTCTCTACCGGTATAGCCGCGCGCTAGGCGAATGGCGCTCATGGTCGCTTCAGTGCCGGAGCTAACAAATCGAATTAAATCAGTGCCCGGATAAGTTGCACATATTTTTTCTGCTAAAACAGTTTCAATAGCGGTCGGCGCGCCGAAGCTCAGGCCGTTGTCAATTTGTTTCCGAACGGCGTCCAACACGGCTGGATGTGCGTGGCCCAACAGCATAGGTCCCCACGATTGCACATAGTCGATATAGCGTTTGTCATCCTCATCAAAAATATAGGCACCTTTTGCAGACTTAATAAATAGAGGGGTGCCGCCCACTGCTTTAAATGCTCTTACTGGAGAGTTTACCCCGCCAGGAATGACACGTTGGGCTTGTTGGAATAGTTCTTCGGAGTGACTCATAGCAATACCTAAAGACGATGTAATAAATAAAAAACGTTGTAAGCAACGTGTTACGGATTGTACGCGTTTACAGTGACTATGGCAGCGGAATAATTTGACTTAGGCGCGCCGCTGATTGCGTTACTTGGCTTAATTGATCACAACCAAACACCGCTTCACTGACCGCGATGCAACGTGCTCCTGCGCTAATGAGCGATGTAGCGTTGTCGGCATTGATGCCGCCAATCACGACATTGGGTACCGGCAATCGGTTGATTTCTTCTAGGAGCGAGATATCTGCCGGTGAGGCGCTGGGCTTGGTGCTAGATGGGAAGAACCTACCAAAGGCTACATAACTGGCTCCCTCCCCAATTGCTTTGTGCGCAAGTCCGAGTTGGTTGTGGCAAGTCGCTCCAATAATGGCTCCCTCACCCAACACTTGGCGAGCACGAGTAATCGCATCGTCGCTTTGTCCTAGATGCACTCCAGCATTCACGGCTTTGGCGAGTTCAATAGAATCATTGATGATCAGGCTAGCGGAAAACTCATCGCATAACGTTTTGAGTCGACGGGCTTTTTCGAGTGCAAGATGGGGCGGCAGCGTTTTGTTTCGGTACTGGAGGATCTTGCAGCCGCCTTCAAGAGCCGCGCGTGATTTCTCGAATAACAGTTCGCCTGGCATGAGGCGGTCGTTGGTTATGGCGTAGAGTCCGTGGATCACTGTATTGGCTTGATTCAAGCGAAATATTTTGCGTTTGCAGGGCGAGCGAGTCTACCAGATACGGTGCTGAGATGTGAATGGATTGATCGGGTGTTGGGCTAAGAGACTTTCTGTTTCTCTGTGCTCGTTTCGTTGCGGTCCGCCCAATGCATGCGGTTTGGCGTTTGATGCCCCATGCCGAGTCGACGACTGGCGGAAAGCGCTCGCCACGTAAACTGTTGCGCTTGCTCAACGGCATCTTCCACTCGTGATCCGTGGGCAAGATAGGCGGCGATGCTGGCTGATAATGTGGCACCCGCACCATGACTCACCAATTTGAGTCGTGGCCACTTGTATTGACGGAGGATGCGCCGGTCGGCGTAGAGGGTGTTTTCATAGTGGTGTTGGTTGCGACTACTGCCGGAGACGAGAACATATTGGCAACCGGTTTCTAGAATCTCGAATGCGCATGCGTCCGCAGTATCGGCACTCTGCGCAAGTTCAAATGCTTCGACTACATCTGGGGTTGCAACAGTGGCTCGAGGCATTAGTAGCGTTTTCGTTGCTCGTAGAATGGCTTTGGCGTTATAGAGTTCGTTGTTGTACTCAGCAATGACTGGAGAGACGACTACGGGTATCTGCGGATAGTCTGAGAGAATGGTATGAATAGCCTCGATATTTTCAACGCTGGCCATTAGGCCTAGTTTGATTGCTTTTACGGGCATATCTTCAAGAATCGCGCGGGCTTGTGAGATCACTAGGCTTGTGTCGGTCGGTGCTATATCGCGCAATGCTTGAGTGTCTTTCGCACAGAGGGCCGTGATGACGGGGGTGCAGTGGCACCCTAGACTTGCCACCGTTTCGATATCGGCTTGAATTCCTGCATTTCCTGAGGGGTCATGACTAGAAAGGCTCATAACCACGGGAGTTTCGTTATTGAACTGATTCATCACTTGCTCCAGTGAAGTTGGCGCGAGTTACCAGCAATCGACAGGTACTAGTATGGATCGAGATGATGCTGGGGGTGCGCGCCGATTCATTATTGTAGTGCCGACGGATTAAGTGCGATTCATGTAGCACTGCTGTAGCACCTAATGTCGCCCTCACTTCATGCGAGGGCTCTTTTGAGTCTAACACAGGCTACAGATTTTGCTGGGAAGTTAGGGTGCCAAACACTAGGGCGTGGGAGTGTAGCGATTGCCCGGTCGGTTAAAAGGGTTGGACTTCGACCAGAATGAGAACTCCCAGCAGGATGAGTACAGGAAATTCGTTGAACCAGCGGTAATAGATGTGGCTCTTGGGTTTGCGCCCCTGGCTGAGCTGACGGATGATACTTGCACAGAGGCCGTGATACATGATGAGCACCAATACTAGCAGCAACTTGGCGTGCAGCCACCCAGCCTTTCCGTAATAGGGCAGGTTATAGCTCATTAGCCAGGCACCAAACACAATGGACAGGATGACCCATGGGATAGAAAATTTGAGTAACTTCTGCTGCATGATGAGCAGTTGCTTGCGGGTAGCCTCATCTTCGGCAATGGCGTAATTCACGAACAAGCGCGGTAGATAAAAAATACAAGCGAACCAAGCCACGACAAAAAAAATATGAAAGGTTTTTACCCAAAGCATAAAGAGTCCAAACTAAAATAAGTTAAAAACAGCGAAGTTAATTGCGATAAAAATTGTTGATCATCTCGGCATTGATGATACCCATCACCTGATTTGTATGTCTAGCGTGAGGTCTTTCGACGTAGATGAGATCGCTATGGGCCTTGATCATGATGTTACGCGCTTCAAATAAATTTGCTCGTGCGTGAACGCCAACGGGTTGGTAGCGCTGCCCGGGGATCTCCAGCAAGTTAACTTTTTCGGGTGCGCTGCTATCGTCTTCCTTAAATTGATCAAGCCACTTTGCCAGGTCGGCAGCGCGCAGCACATGAAGAGTGTCGTCGTCAGATAGCACAATCCAATCTGGGTAATGAGCCAATAGGACGCTGATATTCGATGTGTTGATTACCGCGTCGCTAGCAACAAATTTAGTGCTCATAACGCTGCGCACGCCGGCACGGCTCAGTACTTGGCGATCGGGTTCTGCGCGCAGCGGTGTACCCATGGCTCGTAACTGCGCTACAAATACGCCTTCACGCCTGAAAATCTGTTGGCTCACGACGCAGGCCATGACAATCACCACCATGCTGGGAAAAATAGCGTTCGGGTTGTAAGTGAGTTCTAGCACCGCCATCAGCGCAGCAAGCGGTGCATTGAGTACCGCTCCCATCATAGCTGCCATGCCCAGCGTCACATAGAACCCAGCGTCTGCCGCGTATTGCGGATAAAAAATATTACCGACATAGCCAAGGACTCCCCCAATACAGCCACCGATGACAAGCATCGGGCCAATGACGCCACCTGGCATCCCTAGGCCCGTGCTAATGGCGGTGGCAACCAGTTTGGCAGCGATAATAATTAACAGCATATTTAGCCCAATCTCGCCGTTCATAGCGCCTTCGAGTGTGTCGTAACCGAGGCCTAATATTTGAGGGGCTATCAAAGCAAGGGCTCCAGTAACAATGCCGATGCACGCAAAGCGTAAAATGAGCGGCATGCTTTTTACTGCTTTGAGGTGGTCTTGAAATGTCAGGTACAGCGTTGCGATCAGGCCGATTACCACACCTGCAAAGGCCATAAACGGAATTTCCAACAGACTATTCATCTGGCCGGGGTTGACGACAATACTGGGATCTTCGCCAAACACAATTTGACTGATGACGGCACCGGAGACCGACGCCAGGATTACAGGAATAAAGCCGGTAATGGTGTATTCCATTAACACCACTTCCATCGCAAAAATGACACCCGCCATGGGGGTGTTAAAGCTGGCAGATATGGCTGCAGCGACACCACAGCCAACCAGAGTGCGCAAACTATTGTTGGGTAGTTTAAGCCATTGCCCTAACAAGCTCGCCGCACCTGCGCCCAGGTGTACCGCCGGGCCTTCTCTACCCACGGACTGGCCGGTAACTAAGCTTGCAATACCGCCAAAAAATTGCACGGCGACATTTTTTGCTGGCAGCTGACCTTGGTGGTTATGAAGCCGGTCTAGTACATGAGAGACACTGACCTGTCGCGACGATGGGGCGAGGTAGTTCATTGCGATACCGATAACGATGGCACCCGCCGCAGGAAGTGCAAAATGCCAAAAGCGGCTTAGGCCTTCAAAGTTATCGGTATTGTTTTCAAGAAACCAAAATAGGGGAATTTCGATGCTAAACCGGAAAGCAACAATTAAAAGTGCGGCGCAGATGCCCACAATTAGGCCCAAAAATGTGAGCTGCGGTAATGCATCGATATACGAGAGCCTGTCACGAAAATGTTCCGCGATGATGTTCCAGCGTTGCTTTAATCGCGACGTGTTGGCTCGGGGCTGGTTGGACATAGTCTACACTGTGGCGGTGGGTTGCTGATGATGGATTGCAGATAGATTCACAGAAACTGCCATCCTATCCTTTAGTATTCCGGCGTCAGCTCTTATTATATGTGGTTAGGCAGAAACAGTCAGTTTATTCCAGGAGAGCTTAGAAGTGATCAAAGTGGGTATTGTCGGCGGCACCGGCTACACGGGTGTTGAATTATTACGCTTATTGGCCGGTCATCGTGACGCGGAAGTGGTTTGTATTACTTCGCGAGGCGAAGAAGGTCGTGCGGTTTCCGAGCTATACCCTAGCTTGCGCGGTCATTATGATCTCAAATTTACCGTGCCCGATACTGAGACGTTAAAAGAATGTGATGTGATTTTCTTTGCTACTCCTCACGGCGTAGCGCAGGCAATGCTGCCTGAACTACTGGGTACAGATCTGACAAGTGGGCCGCGAGTGATTGATTTATCCGCCGATTATCGAGTGCGTGATCAAAATACTTGGGAGCAATGGTATGGCCAGCCTCATGGGTGCCCAGAGTTGATTGAGCAAGCGGTATACGGATTGCCGGAGCTCAATCGCGAAAAAATTAAGTCGGCTCGATTGATTGCCAACCCGGGGTGTTATCCCACTGCGGTGACTTTAGGGTTGATTCCATTGCTTGAGCAAGGGCTGGTTGACGATCAACATCTCATTGCCAGCGCTGCCTCGGGAGCGAGTGGAGCAGGCCGTGGAGCGAAAGTCGATTTTCTACTTACCGAAATAGGCGATAGCTATAAGGCATACGCTGCAGGCGGGCACCGACACTTGCCTGAAATCGAACAAGTGCTGAGTGATGTTGTTGCTGGTCAATCGCAGCCGCGCATTACTTTCGTTCCGCATTTGGTGCCAATGATTCGAGGTATGCAGGCGAGCCTTTATGCTCAATTAACATCGGCCGATGCGGGTGATTTACAGGCGCTATTCGAAGAACGCTACCGCAATGAGCCGTTTGTCGATGTGCTCCCTGCAGGCGAGTTGCCTCAAACGAGATCAGTTAAAACCTCGAATATGTGCCGCTTGTCGGTTCTACAGCCCCAGGGACGCGATACGGTTGTGGTTCTATCGGTGATTGATAACCTCACTAAGGGGGCGTCAGGTCAAGCAATTCAATGCATGAACATTATGTTTGGTTTTGACGAAGATGCAGGAATCGACGGCGTCGCAGTAATGCCCTAAGGCGTTTAGGCTTTAGATAATTTTTAAACCTACAACAATAACGGCTTAATTATGGCAGCGGTTAAAGGAACCAAATCTACGCGCTTAAAAGTGGTCCCGCATCGACCCTATTTTCAGGGTGCGTTGATCGCTGGTTTTGTATGTGCAGTTATTCTGACGGCTATCGCCAGCTATTGGCTTGGCAATAGTCAGGGACAGGCTCAGCAAGCCGAAGCAATTACCGAGCGAGACGAGCTGCGTATTATGCTGGACGCCAAAACGCGAGAAGCGGAGGCTTTATCGCAGAAAGTTGCGAACCTTAGTTTGGCTCGTGAAGTAGACCAAGCGTCTAACGAAGATGTGCGAGGCGAAGTCATTAGCCTCAAAGAGGAAATTGCTGCGCTTCAAGAAGACATCGCGTTTTATCGTGGGTTGATGGCGCCAACAGAAAATCGGCGCGGGCTGACCATAGGCTCTGTTGAACTGAGCGCGACGGGTGTGCCGCGTCGATATGACTATAAAGTGGTTGTGCAGCAGTTGGCGACGAATCATAACGTGCTGAGTGGTTCACTGACGTTCAATATTGTCGGTCGAGAAGGTGAACAGGTTCGTAAAATTCCGCTAAAAGACTTGTCGAGTGAAGTCAATGTGACTGATATTCGCCTACGCTTTAAGTACTTTCAAAATATTGCTGGGCAGCTTGAGTTGCCCCTCGGCTTTGAGCCACAGCGAATTGAATTGGTTGCGAAAACAACTGGGCGTGACGCAGCTGTAGTCGAAAAAATGTCGGAATGGCTGCCAGATTTACCACGTGAGGTGTCTCGAAAGCCGGTTCAAGTTGCTCCGGCTGCAGGCGGTCTGGTTCAGCCTCGCCAACAAACAGATGAGGCCTTGCCATCGGCTGGGGTCGTTCAGTCATCAGAATAACAGTCAATTTAATAAGTCCCCTATCATAGGTGTAACAAGAGAGGAATTAGCATGGCTAAATCGGGCGGAGGCACAGGGACAACCCTGATTGCTCGTAATACTGAAGTCGTGGGCGATGTGCATTTTGCGGGAACCTTGCATATAGAAGGCTCGCTAAAGGGTAATGTCATCGCAAAGGATGGTGCTGATGCTCATTTAGATATTGCCGAGCACGGCATTGTTGAAGGCGAGATCAAGGTGCCTACGGCGCGCATCGATGGCAAAGTGGTTGGTGATGTTCACTCGACCAAACATATTGAACTGGCATCCAAAGCTCAGGTGGAAGGTAATGTCCACTATCAGTTGATCGAGATGGTTAAAGGCTCTCAGGTTAATGGCAGCCTTGTTTATGTCGGTGCTAGCAGCAGCAAAAAATCATCTGGGCCATTTGGTCTGTCAAAAGGTGGCGCTGACGTTGTTTCCGGCACCGCGTAAATTCAAACACTTCACGATTGCCCAGCAATACTTGATTGTTTTGCTGGGTTAAAGCCATAATACTTCTTGTCACCTTTATTCAGGAGTCTCTACTGAGGCGCTGAGTTATTTCTGGAAGTAAACTAATGTCGACCACCGAAACCTTCACTCCCGAGCCTCTGGTACTAACGCCTGGCGCTATTGCAAAAATCAAAGAGCTCGTTGAGGAAGAAGGTAATGATGAGCTGAAGCTTAGAGTGTTTGTCACTGGGGGTGGATGTTCAGGCTTTCAATACGGCTTTGCCTTCGAAGAGGCGATGGCTGATGATGACTTCATCGTTGAAAAGGACGGCATAAAAGCGGTCATTGATTCGATGAGCTATCCCTATTTAATGGGAGCTGAGGTCGATTACGAAGAAGGGCTTCAAGGTTCTAAGTTTGTTGTCCATAATCCTAACGCAGCCACCACCTGTGGTTGTGGTGAGTCATTCTCTATTTAAGTGTCGGTCACTGCGACTGGGCTTTGAGCCGCCGTTCGGTTTTCTAAACGTAATACACACCACCCAAAACCACATCATGGCGGGCACCAGTAACAGTGGCTATATTTCCGTGCCGCTGATTGAGCGTTTGCCGTGCTAACCAAGCGAAACACACGCCTTCTACCCAATCGGGGTGTAACCCCAGATCTTCCGTTGAAGAAACAACATTGGGGTTAAGTTTCGCTTGCAAACTGTCCATGAGAGCGCCGTTGTGAGCGCCCCCACCACAGATATAAACTTCGTAACGCGATGTGTGTGCTTGAGATTGAATGTGTTCTGCTATCGATTGAGTGGTTAATTCGCGCAACGTGGCTTGCACATCGTTTGCTGGTATTTCGCTAAATGAGCTCAATACGCTCTCGACCCAATCAAGAGTAAATTCCTCACGGCCAGTGCTTTTGGGGGCAGGCTGAAGAAAGTAAGGATGCAGCAGGAGCTCTCTCAGTAATTGCGGTTGTGGGGTGCCGCTAGCTGACCAGCGTCCATTGTCATCGTATTCTAATGCTTGATGCTTTTTGATCCATTCATTCATTAGCCCGTTGCCAGGGCCGGTATCGAAACCGATCACATCTGCAGTGCGATGCAGGTGGGTGATATTACTGATCCCGCCGATATTGACGATGAATCGTTCAATATCAGGGTGGCGAAAAACGGCATTGTGAATCGCCGGCGCGAGAGGTGCTCCTTGCCCACCGGCCGCCATGTCTTTGCGGCGGAAGTCTGCCACTGTAGTGATTCCGGTGTTAAAAGCGATAACGCTGGGGTCAGCAATCTGCAGGGTAAAGGGGTGTGGCACTTGGCCAAGCGGGCGGTGCCGAATAGTTTGGCCGTGGCTGCCAATGGCGGTTATCTGATTAGAGCGTAATCCTGCTTTATCGATCACAGAAAGCGCCGCATCAGCGAATAGCGTTGCCAATTGTTGGTCGAGCTGGCCAAGCAGGTCGATCTCGCTATCCCCCGGACGCATTAACCTATAAATGACTTGCTGTATCTCGTCGGGGATTGTGTGGCTGTGTGTGGCGAGAATAGACGGGTGGTCTCCGCTGAAATCTACCGCGACGGCATCTATGCCGTCAGCGCTTGTGCCAGACATCAGGCCCACATAATAATCTGAGGCATTGGGCATGGCAGAATCCTTGGCAGAGCGGAGTTGTTACATTGAACGTTAATTGAGCGTCGTCGTTGTGGCGTTTGAGGCTAACAGGCTGGACTGATGGTAGTCGGCTAACTGGGCCATGATAGGTAACGTCTGTGCTTTGAAATTAGCCAGCTCTGCGACGTCGATGGACTTCGCTTTGGGTAATTTATTAACGATAGTTCTCGGGTTGCGGTGTACACCATCCAATAAGAATTCATAGTGTAAGTGCGGTGCGGTTGAGTATCCTGTCGATCCAACCGTACCAATGGTTTGTTTCTGTTTTACTCGTTGGCCTTTTTTGACGTGGCGCTTATGTAAGTGAAGGTACTTGGTTTGAATGTTGTTTGAATGCTGAAGAACAATGTAGTTACCATTAGCTTTTGTATAGCCAGATGCCACAACCTTGCCGTCACCTGCGGCCCAAACGGGTGTTCCACGGTTTGCCGCATAGTCAGTACCACGGTGTGCCCTAACAGTTTTGGTGATAGGGTGAAGCCGGCGAGGATTGAAGTTTGAGCTAATGCGGCGAAAATCGAGCGGTGCGCGCAAAAAGTCTTTTCGCATGCTCTTACCTTCCGGCGTGTAATACTGAATTCGCCCATCATCATCGATATAACGGACGGCTCGGTAGGTAGTTCCCTGGTTGGTAAACTCGGCAGCAAGTATATCTCCTGCCCCGAGACGCTCACCATCTAAAAACTGCTCTTCGAACAGCACCTTAAAGCTGTCGCCCTTGCGAATGTCGAGAGCAAAGTCGATATCCCAGCCAAAAATGCTAGCGAGAGACATCGTCAGTCCGATGTCCATGTTAACGCCAGGTTGTTGTGCCGCAGCAATTAGCGAGCTGTTGATGATAGATTCGCGGTAGGCAACTTGAATATCGGGTTCGCGGCTATCAAGCTGAGTAACGAAACCATCCGTGGTGCGTTTGTATAGTTTCGAGTTGAGCTTGTTTTTAATGTGTCGGAGCTGTTGCAACTGGCCTTGGTCGTCAATTAAAAATGCGAGCTGGTGGCCGGGAAAAATCTTTCGTAATTCTTTTGCCTCGGATGAGCTATTGGTGAATTCATATACATCTTGATTGTTTAGGCCGGCACGCTGGAAAAGCACGGAAAGATTGTCACCACTTTTTACCGTCAGCGTTTGCCAGTCGGCCACTACTGGTTGAGGGGCGACTTGGTAATCGGCGCTAGCGGCATTGATGTCAGGCAATGATTCTATAGCGGTTGTCGGTTCGAGCGAGAGGGCTAAAGGTATCGGGCCGCGTTTTGCTGAGACGTCTTTCGATGGAAATAAAGACATCATACCGGTTAGGCATACCCCCAACGCGCAGGCAGCGATTAGGTGGGTCCTGGGAAAGTGCTTGGCGGCATGAAGAACCGTACTTTTTTCTTTGTTTTCAGGCATTTCGGTGAATCAGCTAAAAAATTTGTGAACAATGTTAAGTTATATCAGAAAAACTGCTTTATAGCACCCCGATTAGATCATATATACATCGTTTGGTCTGAATGTAACCGCTGTTTGTGACCGCGTGCTCTTAAGGAGTATCCCTCTTGTATTTGGGGTGCTTTCCGGTATGGTTTGCGCCTCAAAATCCGCCCTAACATCAGGGCTTTAACTGTTTTAAGGAACCACAACGATGACTGGTGTTGATAAAGCCTTTCTAGATGACCTCAAAGCCCGTGAGCTAATTGCCCAAACGACAGGCGGCGATGAGTTTGCTGAGTATCTGAATGGTGGCTCGCGCACGTTATATTGTGGTTTCGATCCTACCGCGAGCAGCCTTCATATTGGCAGTTTAGTGCCTTTATTAACGCTTCGTCGTTTTCAGAAGGCTGGTCATAAGCCCATTGCGCTGGTGGGAGGAGCAACTGGTTTAATTGGTGACCCTAGTTTCAAGGCCCAGGAGCGCAAATTAAACACCCCGGATGTTGTAGCGGGTTGGGTTGATCAGCTTCGTTCACAGGTCTCTAAATTTATTGAGTTTGAAGCGGTAGATAATGCGGCCGAAGTGGTGAACAACTTAGATTGGACGGCCAACCTGAATGTTCTCGACTTCCTCAGGGATGTGGGTAAGCATTTCTCCGTAAACAATATGATCAATAAAGAGTCGGTAAAGCAGCGCATTGATCGTGAAGGTGCCGGTATCTCCTATACGGAGTTTACTTACATGCTACTACAGTCGATGGATTTCGCTGAGCTATACAAGCAACACGACTGCACAATACAAATTGGAGGCTCCGACCAATGGGGTAATATTGTTGGTGGTGTTGATCTAGCTCGCAAGCTTTATGGTGGTCATGTGTTTGGCTTAACGTTGCCACTAGTGACTAAAGCTGACGGTACCAAATTTGGTAAAACCGAAAGTGGCACTATTTGGTTAGATTCCAGTCGTACATCTCCCTATGCCTTTTACCAGTTCTGGTTGAATACTGCTGATGCGGATGTGTATAAGTTCTTGAAGTTCTTTACCTTTCTGCCCGTATCTGAAATTGATGCGATAGAAGCGGAAGATAAGGCTTCGCAGTCCAAGCCGAAAGCGCAAGCTGTATTGGCGGAACAAGTGACGGAGCTGGTCCATGGTGAAGCCGGCTTATTAGCCGCAAAGCGAATCACTGAGGCGCTCTTTAATAGTGATGCCAGTGTCTTAGAAGAAAGTGATTTGGAGCAGCTCAAGCTCGATGGTCTGCCTTCTACTATAGTTAACCGTTCTGAGCTGACCGATAAACCCCTAACGCAGTTCTTGGCGGATAGTGGTGTCGCGACATCAGGCAAGCAAGTGAAGGATGCTCTAGCGAGGTCTGCTGTGCTTATTAATGGCGAAGCAAAGTCTATGGATGACAATATGAAGTTGTTGGAGTGCTTCTCGAATGATGGTTCTTATTATGGTCGCTTCTATATCGTTAAGTTGGGTAAGAAGAAGTACCACCTTATTGAAGTAAATTGAGTGTAAAAACACCGTTCGGGCATGAAAAATAGCCGTTCTGGTTGTTCCTTAAGTCATTGAGAAAAAAAGACAAAAATATTTAATTTAGTTGTTGCCAAGGTCGGATTGAT
>JAWSVE010000009.1:0-97084 GCA_033852115.1 Cellvibrionaceae bacterium
ATCAATCCGACCTTGGCAACAAGTAATTTCACTAAATTGCAGTTTTTTTTCAGTTGGCTGAAATGTCGTCAAAAACCGCTTTATAGCGGCACATTAACTAGCCAAATCGATCAGAGGCACAACAGATTAACTATAGACACCAAAAACTGGATGACAACTAGACCCTAACGATAGGATTAATCGTCCACCCGCTTTTTTCTTGAATATTCCCAGAGCCACATCAGTGGGCCAGACGTTGCGTAAATCGCGGCCATCAATACCAACATTACTGACGGGTTTGCTACGATAACAACGAAAAGCATAATCATCAGCAGTAGCTTCACGAAAGGGACTCTGCCCTTGAAGTCCAATCCTTTGAAGCTGTGATACTTGATGTTAGAGACCATTAGCAAGCCCGCAGTGAGCGTTAGCAAACCCACCAGCAATGACAACTCAAAAGTAATTTCGGCTTCATGACCAAACCACACAGTCCCCGCCACTAACGCAGCAGCTGAGGGGCTTGCCAACCCTGTAAAGTAGCGCTTGTCTGCGGTTTCCACCTGAGTATTGAATCGAGCCAATCGAAGCGCTGCACACGCCGCAAACGCAAACGCCATCGCCCAACCGTACTTACCCAAAGGCGCCAACCCCCAATTAAACATGACCAACGACGGAGCTAAGCCAAAAGACACCATATCGGAAAGGCTGTCATACTCGACGCCAAATGCACTGGAGGTATTTGTTAGTCGTGCGACCCGGCCATCCAACCCATCAAAGACCATCGCAACAAATATTGCTATTGCGGCGTTTTCAAAATTACCGTGCATTCCCGCAACAATGGCATAAAAACCACTGAACAGGGCCGCAGTCGTAATCAGGTTAGGCAATAAAAAGATGCCGCGACGACGAACGGTTTTACCGCCTTCAGAGACCTCCTCGACGTGATCATCAAAAGGCAACCCAAAGTCAGCCTCCGCCTCTCGACGACTATCGAGATCACTTACTTTAGAAGAATCATCGTTTGCTGACATACTTGCCTCAATACCTGGATAAGAATTCGGCTATTGTAGCGCTCGACGCACAACTAGGCCATCAATCGCATAACAGGCAGCCACAAAAAAGGCCGCGAATGCGACCTTATTCGACAATCTATGGAACAAGCTAGGATTTCTTCAGTTCGTTTGGCAGCCCAAAACGTTCCTGAAGTTTTTGCATACCACCAATCCAACGCTGGTAATCGTTGGCCTTGTTTTGGAAATATTTTTCCACTTCGGGGTGCGGCAACACCATGAAGCGTTCAGCCTCTAGTGCCTCGATAACCGTCTGCGCTACTGCGTCGGGCTTGAGCATTCCATCAAGACCAGCCACGCCGCCATTGCTCTGCGCCGTCATCTTTGACTCAACGGCTTGAGGGCACAACGCAGACACTTTAATGCCCTGCCCACCATGAGTGACCTGCAACCATTCAGCGACACCGAGCGCCGCATGTTTGGTGGCTGAGTAGGTAGCGGAGCCCACCTGAGTTAACAAACCCGCAGCGGAAGCAGTAATAAGGAAATAACCCTCACCACGTTCAATCATCTTAGGTAACGCATGGCGTGCAGCGTACACATGCGCCATCACATTAACCGCCCACATTTTTTCCCACACTTCGTTCGGCGTTTCAAAACCACCTTTCGCCAGGATGCCCGCGTTGCCACAGAACAAGTCAATATGACCAAACTGTTGCTCAGCCGTATCGATTAAATTTTTGATATCCGATTCTTTACTGACATCACATAAGCACGCAGTCGCGCCAATTTCTTCGGCAAAGGCATTAAGCTCATCAGCATTAATATCCGCGATAACAATATTGGCCGCACCTTCTTCTTTAAAGCGCTGAACCAAGCCCTTACCGATGCCACTTGCACCACCGGTAACAACCACTGTTTTTCCTGCAATTTTCATCGTGAATTACCCTAATTATTTAGCAGATACAAAAACGGAGGCCTATGCCTCCGTTTTGCGAGACGCTTGTTCTTATAGAACTTCAAACAAGCCTGCAGCGCCCATACCGCCGCCAACACACATGGTGATAACAACGTATTTAACACCGCGACGCTTACCTTCGATTAGCGCGTGACCAACCATGCGAGCACCACTCATGCCGTATGGGTGACCAATAGAGATTGCGCCACCGTTTACGTTGAGGTTTTCTTGAGGAATTCCCAACTTGTCACGACAGTAAAGCACTTGAACGGCAAACGCTTCATTCAATTCCCAAAGACCGATATCGTCCATGGTCAAACCATTGGCTTTCAACAATTTAGGCACAGCGAAAACAGGACCGATACCCATTTCGTCTGGCTCAGTACCAGCAACTGCCATACCGCGGTATACACCTAATGGCTCAATGTTACGTTGTTCAGCCAATTTTGCGTCCATCAATACAGAAGCTGATGCACCATCAGACAACTGGCTCGCGTTACCCGCAGTGATCACACCGTTGTCGCGAACTGGGTTCAAGCTTTGAAGACCTTCAAGCGTAGTTGAAGGACGGTTACCTTCGTCTTTCGCCAAGGTTACTTCTTTGTAAGAAACTTCTTTAGTTTCTTTGTTGAACAACATTTGGTTGGCAGTAACAGGAATGATTTCGTCATCGAACTTGCCTGCTTCTTGAGCAGCCGCCGTACGACGCTGGCTTTCTAAAGAATACTCGTCTTGCACTTCACGGCTAACACCGTAGCGCTTAGCAACCACTTCTGCAGTATCTAGCATTGGCATAAATACTTCAGGCTTGATCGCCATGATTTGTGGATCGTCTGCACGCTTGCGGAACATTTCTTCGGTTTGAACCAAAGAGATAGATTCCATACCGCCACCGATCGCAACAGGCATACCATCAACAATGATTTGTTTTGCTGCAGTCGCAATGGCCATCAAACCAGACGAACACTGGCGATCCATTGTTTGCGCAGATACAGTCACTGGCAAACCACCATTTAACGCAACACGACGACCAACGTTGCCAGACTGACAACCTTGCTGTAGCGCAGCGCCCCAGCAAACGTCTTGTACTTCACCTGGATCGATACCAGCACGCTTAACCGCTTCACGGACAGCATGGCCACCCAAAATGGCAGCTTCAGTGTTGTTAAAAGCACCGCGATAGGCTTTACCGATCGGGGTACGCGCTGTCGATACAATGACGGCTTCTTTCATAGTTAATTCCTCTTAGTGAATTCCAAATAGTTAATCTTTATAGAACAGCCATACCCAGTGATTCTGCAATCATGGCAGGCTTTTCTTCGCCCTCTATTTCCACCGTCACTTCGTGACTTAATAAAAATTGGCCGGGGCGTTTTTCTTCTGCACTTAAAAACTTATAACGCGCGCGAATAGATTTACCCACTCGCACAGGCGTTAAAAAGCGCACCTTGTTTAATCCGTAGTTAATACGCACTTTTGTACCTTCAATACCTAAGGCACAACCTTGCTCTCCAAAATGCGGCAATAAAGACAACGTTAAAAAACCGTGTGCGATAGGGCCACCAAATTGAGTATCTTTTGCTCTTTCTGGATCAACATGGATAAATTGATGATCCTCAGTCACATCAGCAAACTTATTGACGCGGTCTTGAGTGATCTCAACCCAGCCAGACACACCAACTTCTTTACCAACGTAATCTTGGATTTGATCTTTATTTACTGCTGGCACGGCATTACCTCTTTTTTTGAAAAGAATGTACTTCGTTACGCGCTTGGCGCAGTTGTAACAACCACTTTGCCTTTCGCTTGGCGATTGGCCAATACCTTCAATGCATCAGCAGCCTTCTCAAGAGGAAAGACTTCAGATACGTGGGGCCTTACTTTGCCATCCAAAAACATTTGGATAAGCTCGCGATTATTTTGCTGCGAATCTTCTGGTTGTTTGCGGGTAAAGGTTCCCCAGAAAACACCAACAACCGAACAACCTTTTAACAAGGTTAGATTCACTGGCAACTTAGGAATATAGCCACCGGCAAAACCGATCACCAATACACGGCCATTCCAACCGGTTGCACGAACCGCAGGTTCAAAAAGGTCTGCACCCACAGGATCATAAACAACATCCACACCTTTACCGCCAGTTAACTCTTTGACGGCGTCTTTTAAATCGACTTCAGTGTAATTAATTAATTCGTCTGCACCGTGATCTTTTGCGATCGCTAATTTCTCTGCGGTACTCGCAGCAGCGATCACTTTTGCACCCATGGCTTTACCAAGCTCTACTGCAGCTAAGCCAACCCCACCGGCTGCACCTAATACCAACAAGGTTTCACCTGGCTGAATATCAGCGCGCTGTTTTAAAGCGTGATACGAAGTGCCGTAAGTTAAGATAAAAGCTGACGCCGTTTCGTAACTCATTTCATCAGGAATAGGGATCACTCGATCCGCGTCAATGGCGATTTCTTCCGCAAAGCCGCCCCAACCACACATGGCGATAACGCGCTGACCGACTTCGACATCTTTTACATCGCCAGCGACCTTAATAACTTCGCCAGCAATTTCGCCACCAGGACTAAAAGGTAAATCGGGCTTGTGTTGATATTTACCTTCAATAATTAAGGTATCGGGGAAGTTAACACCACAAGCGCCAACTTTAACCAACACTTGCCCCGCTTTCACTTCAGGTGACGCAACCTCTTCAACCACTAATGAATCAGGCGGCCCCAATTCCTTACATAATACTGCACGCATTTAAAGTCTCCTTAGAAGCTCGCATCACTCATTGTTAGACAGGTGTCATCTAGCTCTTTGAGCAAATCTAAATCTGGATAGATCGATGGCAATTCGTATTTAAAAAAGTAACGACAAGCCGCTAATTTACCGGCGTAAAAATCTTTATCACTACCTGTCGCATTGGCAGAGCCCGCTTTAGCGGCAATACCTTGCTTCAACCACAACCACGAGACAGTCATGTGACCAAACGCACGAAGATAGATTGTGGCATTCGCTGTAGCCAATCGAACATTTTTCTTTGACTCACCCAACAAGAAATCGGTCGTACTAATGACAGCATCAAGTGCTTTAGCCAGAGCAGAACCGTATTCTTCTAGACCCTCAGCTTGAGCCTCTTCAATTGTTGCTCGCAATTCGTTTTGGAACAGCTTAAAGGCATAGCCGCCGTTCATGCGAACTTTACGACCGAGGATATCCATACCCTGAATACCATTGGTTCCTTCATGAATAGGATTTAAACGGTTATCGCGATAGAGACGCTCAACAGGATAGTCACGGGTATAACCAGCACCACCCAACACTTGGATCGCAATTTCATTCGCCTTTAAACAAAAATCAGAAGGCCACGCCTTAACGATTGGCGTCAAGAAATCCATTAACTGCTCACGATCTGCTTTTTTCTCTGGATCGCCAGTACGAATATCATCAACCAATTTACCGCAATACAAACCAAGCGACAGGCCGCCTTCAACATAGGCTTTCTGCTGTAACAACATACGCTTAACGTCAGCATGCTCAATGATATTCACTTGAGGAGATTCTGGATCTTTACAATCGGGTAGACGACCTTGTGGACGATCTTTGGCGTACTCCAATGAGTGCAGATAGCCGGCATAGCCCAACATCACCGCACCCATACCAACACCGATGCGCGCTTCATTCATCATGTGGAACATGCAACGCAAACCTTCGTGTTCCGGACCCATTAGGTAACCAACACAAGGTTCTTTTTCACCGAAGTTCAATAAAGTATTAGTAGTACCACGGTATCCCATCTTGTGGTTTAAACCAACGAGGTCTACACCGTTGCGCTCGTGACAGTTACCTTCATCATCGGTGCGGTATTTAGGCACAACAAATAATGAAATACCTTTAACGCCAGAAGGACCACCAGGGATTTTCGCCAACACCATGTGAACAATATTTTCAGAGATGCTTTGCTCACCCCCAGAGATCCACATCTTGGTCCCGTACAAACGGTATGTGCCGTCTTCTTGCGGCTCAGCACGGGTGCGAATATCCGCTAGATTAGAACCAGCATGCGGCTCTGACAAACACATAGTGCCGTAGAAACGACCGCTACGCATATGCGGCAAAAAGCGATTCTTCACTTCGTCGCTACCAAATGTTTCTAACATGTTCGCAGCAGAGTTGGTCAAACCTAAGTAAGCCAATGCTGGAATATTTGCCGAACAAAAAATCGCGCGCACCGCTTGAATAACAGTTAGCGGCAACTGCATACCACCTTGTTCGTAATCCAAACCTGCCGCCATGAAGCCGGCTTCAATATAAGCTTCGTGCGCTTCTTTCAATTCAGGAATTAGCTTAACTTCATTGCCATCGAAATCAGGTTCTTCTTCATCGAGCTTTGCTGCAATTGGCGCAAATTTATCCTCAGCAATTTGTTCTGCGAGATCAATAACTGCATTAAATGCAGAACGGTCGTGATCGGCAAACTTCTCACGCTCACACAAACCCTCAACGTCGAGAAACTCATAAAGCATGAAATCGAGATCACGGCGATTAATAATGGTGGACATAACAACTCTCCGAGTGTGAACGAAAAATTAGGCGATTAGACTACCGCCATCAACAACCAAACATTCACCCGTTGTATAGGATGATGCGTCAGATACGAGGTATAACGCAGCGCCCGCCATTTCGTCTGGCTGCGCAGCGCGACGCAGAGGAAGAGCATTTTGGACGCGATCCAGCATTTTCTCATTACTGGTCAATGCAGAGGCAAATTTTGTATCAGTCAAACCGGGTAATAACGCATTGCAGCGAATACCTAGAGGCCCGCACTCTTTCGCAAAGGTCAGGGTCATATTGATAACCGCCGCCTTAGTGATTGAGTAAATACCTTGCGCCATACCGGGTTTCACGCCGTTAATAGACGCCGTATTCAATATTACACCGCCGCCCTGCTCTTTCATCATTTTGCCGGCTTCGATAGACATGAAGAAGTATCCCCGAATATTGACATCAACTGTCTTCTGAAAAGCGCCGAGATCAGTATCCAGGACGTGACCGAAGTATGGGTTTGCTGCAGCGTTGTTCACCAAAATATCGAGTTTGCCGTACTGCTCTTTAATCGCAGCAAACGTGCTAGTAATTTGATCCATATCGCCAATATGGCAAGCCATGGCCTGGGCTTTACCGCCAGCGGCATTAATTTTGTCCGCAACCACTTGGCAGCCGTCGATTTTACGGCTTGTCACAATTACTTGAGCTCCGTAGTCGGCCAAAGTCGTCGCAATGGATTCGCCAATACCACGACTCGCGCCTGTCACTAATGCAACTTTACCGGTCAAATCGAACAAATCTTTAGCTGGCATAAATAACCTCTTCTCAAATCCTAAAATTAGTTGGCCTGAATGATGAAAATTAAAAGTTACAGGTCAGATTCATTAATCACTTTTTCACACATTTCGTGCAGACTGTAGACCTTGTCTTTTAAGCGCGCGAAACGAGGGTCTTTGGTTAGCCCTTCGTAGTAGCGCTTATAAATTTGCTGACCGATACCGGCGAGACGGAACAAGCCAAAGCAGAAATAGAAATCGAATTGCTCAACAGAAATATTGAGGTTGTGACTGACACGCTGAACAATCTCGTCACGAGTTGGCGCACCAGGGTGTGTAGTGGGCATGGTCACAAACTTATGAAAATGTTCGGGATCGTTGCGATCTACCCAATAGCCGAGAGTTGAGCCAAGATCCATCAGCGGATCACCCAATGTAGCCATTTCCCAGTCCAACACGCCGATCATTTTCATCGGGTCATCCAACGACCAAATGACGTTATCCATTTTGTAGTCGTTATGGATAATGCCTACTTTTGACGACTCCGCGGGCATCTTATCGTGCAGCCATTGAATGGTGCGCTCAAAGGTTGGGATCTCATCGGGTGTGATCGCGGCCGTATAACGTTTTGACCACCCCTCAACTTGACGAGTGACATAACCTGCGGGGCGGCCTAATTCTGCCAAGCCAGCCGCTTCGTAATCAACATTGTGCAACTCACTCAGCACATCTACCCAATTGAAAAATTGTTGACGCACCTGTTCATTACTAAGCTCTAAACCTGCTGGGTAGTCCTTGCGTACAATGATACCTTCGAGGTAATCCATCATGTAAAAGTCGCAGCCTAATACATCGTGATCTTCACAGAAGATTTCAGGGCGAGGCGCATAAGGAAATACCGAGTTGAGCTTGCTCAATACACGGTATTCACGGCCCATATCATGAGCACCCTTTACCTTGCTGCCAAACGGTGGGCGGCGTAAAACCCAACGCCGGTCACCAAAGGTAATTAAATACGTCAGATTAGAAAAACCGGATGGGAATTGCTTGATGGAGAGTTCTCCGGAGAGACCTGCAATATTGGCAGAAAGGTAATCTTTAAGCTTTTGAATATCCAGCTCTTCGCCTTCGCGAATCTCAGCTGGTTTGTCGACGAGTTGCGATTGTTCCACAGTCGTTTATCCCATTAGTGATGTTAGCAATTCTGGGGTTGAAACCCCGTGTCAATTTTCTCGATGCGCGCTATCGATAACCGCACACCAAGCGCCGGGGGTGCATTTCAGGGGCGGCAAGTGTACACCATTCGAAGAATAAGCCCCAGTATTGGCGGGTGTCTGCCGGGTCACGCCTTGTCGCCATCAGCGATAGGTGATTTTATCGGTATAACCTGCCCGCTCCAGATGCGGAATCGCGTTAAAAACAGACAATGAACTTCTATTCCCACTGAACTGAATACGGGTAATAGACGAATTAAACACCATCCAATTGAGATTGATGGCTTGCTCATCCGATAACCCAAGCACCATTTGCACGGCCATGGCAATAACGCCCCCAGACGTTGAAACCACCACACGACGCCCCTTGGCGTTTGCTGTCATAATCTCTCTCAGGGCACCAGAGGTCCGCGCCTTGAAGTCCGCAAAAGGCTCGATGTCATCACCTTCCAATTCATTTCTCACCCAACAGAGGCAGGCGGCCTCCAACAAACGCTGGAAGAATTTGCGATCCTTCATGCTGCCGTTGAGATCAAAACCCTCTTTTTTCGCACGCTGCTCGCGATACGCAGCCAGCACCCCATGCGATGAATACTCATTTAGCCCCTCTAGGATGACAGGCTTTGGCGAGTCTACCCTTGATGCAAGGTTTTCAGCCGTCTCGAGCTGTCTGCGTAAGCTGCCGGAGTAGATACCATTGAAAGCCTGGTCAATGCTCGACCAATATTCAGCCAGAATCCGCGCTTGCTCGTGACCCGTATCACTCAACTGATCATAATTGTCCGAATCAAACGACGCTTGGCCGTGCCGAACAATAAAAAGCTCACTCATGAAATCTCTCTTTTTACACTCTTATCCGCTACCTATAAACGCAGCGAACCGGACACAATTTCTCATGCCCGGTTCTGCGGAAGCAGCTTGCTCACTGCATCTAAGTCTTAGCGACCCTACTATGGGCCTGGTTCGCATGAAGGCGCTATTCTAATCAGCTTCGCGGGTCTACGCGACAGGGTTAGTTTTGTGTGATTAGCGACGCTCCACTATTGTTTTATAGTAACGCCATAGTACAATAAATAGAATTGATTTAGCTTTATCTCGCAATATAAATCATAGTTATTTAATTTTATCACTTCTCGCATATCTAACTGCAGGTAGTCCCCGTGGATCTCAATAAAGTCGACCTCAATTTATTCGTTGTGCTTGATTCAATATATACAGAATCGAGCCTGAGTGGCGCAGCAAAGCGCCTCTATGTCACGCAGCCTGCGGTAAGCGCCGCACTTTCTCGTTTACGGGATGTGTTTGACGACCCTCTATTCACTCGCTCCGGACGGCGCATGGTTGCCACACCAACAACTGAAGCCATTATCGGGCAAGTTCGCGATGCGCTCGACTTAATGCGCACCAGCATCGACAACAGTTATCAGTTCATTCCTGCGAAAGAGCAGAAGCGAATCCGCCTAAGCATGAACGATCTGTCCGAGAGCATTATATTACCAGCCTTATATAAGGTGCTTGAGCGCGAAGCCCCAAATATGAAGCTTCAAGTAGAACAGCTCAACCGACGCGATGCATTAAAAATGCTATCGGCAGGACAACTCGACTTAGTACTCGATGCCCCTGTATTGACCAACGACCAACTAGGCCACGAACCCCTTCTTGAAGGCAAGTACGTCTGTGTTGTGAGAGAGGGCCACCCAGCGACTACACACCCCCTTACACTAGAAGAATACGTCGACCTACCACACATACATGTCTCGAGCCGGCGGAGTGGATCGGGCTATGTCGATTACGCACTTGAAAAGCTGAGCCTGAAACGCCGTGTTGTGGTTCGCACCCAGCACTACCTCATGGTTCAAAAGCTTGTCTGTGACACAGACCTTTGCGCGACGATTCCTTCCTACGCCGCCAACATTCCCGGAACGACTACCATTGAGTTACCGGTAGAATTAGAACCCCAAGGGCACCACATATACTGGCATCGTAGCCGAGATTCAGACCCCGCAATTCAATGGGTAAAGAACCAGATCTTAAAGCTAAAAGATTTACCAGAGGACCCTTTAGGTATAAAGTATGAAATAGGCGAACCCCTATAGCAGCCTAATTGACATTTAACACGAGCGCCGTAACATGCTCGACACCTGACGCATTGGGATCTTCTTGATGCACTCCCTTATTATCTAAACCGAGGCCGAAGTATGAAAAGCCAAGCCATTATCAAACCGGGTGAACCCCTTCAAGAGATCGAAACTGAAACACCGCAACCGAAAGGCAAAGAAGTCTTAATTGCCACTCAAAACTGCGGCGTATGTCATTCAGATTTGCATATCCACGATGGCTACTTTGATCTGGGCGGCGGTAACAAACTACCCGTTGCAGCAGCTTCTAGCGGAGACTTCGTTCTTGGTCATGAAGTACAAGGTAAAGCAATTGCCGCAGGGCCAGACGCTACAACCGTAGAAATTGGTAAGGAATACGCTGTTTACCCATGGATCGGCTGCGGTAGCTGCGGAATCTGTGAATCAGGTCAAGAGCACTTGTGTACTCGCCCACGCGGCATTGGCACATCGGTTGCTGGTGGCTACGCTGACCACGTTTTAGTCCCAGACGACAAATACCTCATTGAAATTGGCGATCTCGATGGCGCACTGGCTGCGTGTTATATGTGTTCAGGGATTACCGCATACAGCGCAATCCGCAAGCTGGAAGATGTGATGGCCGGTGGCCCGATCATGATTCTTGGCCTCGGCGGTGTTGGTATGATGGGGCTTCAGATTGCACTAGCAATGTATGACGAACAGCCAATTGTGGCCGATATCGACGAGAAAAAACTGGAGTATGCGCGCAGCCTAGGCATCAAACACGCTTACAACCTGAGCGAGCCAGACGCTTGGAAACAAATCAAGAAAGATACGGGAGGTCTTGCCGGAGTTGTTGATTTTGTGGGCTCTGAAAAGACTGTTAACCCGACGGTTAACATCATGCGCCAAGGTGGAAAAATTGTTGTTGTCGGCCTAATGGGCGGCGCATTAGCCGTACCCATTCCAATGCTCGCATGGAAGGCCGTATCGATCTGCGGCAGCTACGTTGGCAGCTTACAAGATGCGAAAGACGTTATCGCTCTTGCTCAGTCTGGCAAACTCAATCCAATCCAAATTGAGCATCGCCCGCTTAACCAAGTTAACGACGTTTTAGATAGTATGCGTCGCGGTGAGATCATGGGCCGTATAGTCCTGAACCCATAACACCTACAATGATACAAGCGCCAAAACCCGCTCACTGAGCGGGTTTTTTATTTTCTGGATCGTTCAATTTTCTTCTTTATCAAAGATTCCATTACGTTTTGACATAAATAGTTTCAACCTAAAATAATTAGTTGCTCCTTTTTTAAATATTAAACTGTATTTCCCTCTACTTTCGGCATCACTTCTCACCCATTTTTTGTGAACTCGTTCATCATAGTTTCCCAGCATTTATTCACTCTAACTATGTAAAAAATAAGAATTGCCAGTCAGCATTTTGTTAGAACCATTGAAACCATTTTAACTATTCGCCAACGAAACAACCCCTTACAAATACACGCGCTCAACTGACACGCGCTTATAAATAAATCCTACGGGCTAGACATTAGTTTTGTTTTCGCGCGATCAGCAAAACACTTAGCGCCAAATACCAATAATTAATACAAGAGGTGTTTTATGTCAGCAACACTTTCAAGGAATGTAGAGACTAACAAGGCATGCATAACCATTGATTCCGCATGTGATCTACCAAGATCTTTCATCAATAAACATGCGATACGAGTCCTACCCATTAAGCTCAAGCTTGGCAACACCACCTTTGTCGACACTCGCGACCCGGCGCAAACGATTAAAATGTATAGCAGCCAGCGATTACACCAAAACTATATTGCCGAATCGGAAGCCGCTTCAGTCAGCGAAATATCGAGCATATTTGAAAACGACATTGCACCCCAATATGACAATGTATTAGCGATTACCATCAGTTCAAAGCGGAGCGAAATCTATAAAAATGTAAAAGAATCCGTATTTGTTGGTTGCGATCGATTTAAATCAGCGCGAAAAAAACAAGGCAACTCTTCTCCACTTCGAATACAAGTTGTCGACAGCCAGGCCCTATTTCCGGGGCAAGGACTTTTGGCATACGAAGCAGTACGCTTACTGAAAGCCGGCATACCAGTTCCCAAAATAGCGGCCCATATAGAAAAAGTAAAAAATACAGTTAAGGGTTTTCTGCTCCCAGAGAACCTCTATTACCTCAACAAGCGCGCTAGTATCAAAGGCGACAAGTCAGTCAGCTGGCTAAGTTACAAAATTGGTAGCATGATGGACATCAAACCAATCATTGAAGCTCAGCATGGAGAAACATTTACCAGCGGCAAGGCAAAGGGATTTGAAGACGGACTAAAGCAGATTTTTCAGCGAGCAAACAGCGCAATAGAATCAGGGTTAACGATCAACGCCATTAATATGAGCTATGCAGGTAACCCAAAGGTCATCGAGAACAATCGTGACTATCAAATGTTTATTAATGACGCGAAAGCACGCGGCGTTAAAACACTGCTTTCTGTTATGAGCACTACGGCGGCAGTGAATGTTGGCCCAGGCGCTTTCTCACTGGCATTTGCCGAAAAATAACACTTTGCAACCCAGGCATACAATAAGCCTGGGTTGCTTTATACTAAAAGAAGTATCAGCCTAGAAACAATACTGTAGGTAATTTAAGATTTTAATAACACAAAATTTATAGCAGAGCCAACTAGTTTACTAGTCCATTTTATTAAAGCGGACACTCGCTCCACTCATCCCTCCGAGCATTCCACTCAGCCCTATCGTATAGCCCGTTTTTCGAGCCTACTTCACTATTTCGCCAGCACCACACTAAAAACAATACTGTCAGCTACCCTGATACGCGATGAAGCTGGCTTTTAAATAAAAATAACAACTACCTAGATGGAGCTATTCTATGTCTGCAAGAGCTTGCCTAGCAGTAGATTCTGCCTGCGACCTGCCAACGGCGTTTTTACAAGAACACGCCATTAAAATTTTACCAATCAATCTAAAAATCGGATCTGGCATTTACCGAGATACTCGCGACCCCGCACACACCATCAAGTTGTACAAAAGCAAACAACTTGAAGAAGACTTTTCTGCCGAGTCTGAACCTGCATCGCAGCAAGAAATTTCTAGTTTCATAGAAAGCGAATTAGCTTCAGACTACGATGAAGTGCTGGCATTAACAATTAGCTCACAACGTAGCGGAGTTTATAAAAACATCCGCGAATCAGCTTTTGTAGAGCGCCGACGCCTCAAAGAGGTTCGACAAAAACAAGGCAATACCGTGCCTTTTAAAATTCGCGTTGTAGATAGCGCGGCGCTATTTACAGGCCAGGGCGTATTAGCATTCGAAGTCATTCGACTAATGAAAGAAGGCAAGCTTTCGCATTCTGAAATCGTCAAACACATTGAAAGCTTAAAATCTAAAACACGCGCACTTCTGGTCCCTAACAGCCTCTATTTTTTAAAAAACAGGGCGCGCGCAAAAGGAGATAATAGCGTTAGCTGGCTAAGCTACAAACTTGGCAACATGATGGATATCAAGCCGATCGTTCAAGGTTATAAAGGTATCACTGAGCCGATTGCGAAAGTTCGCGGGTATGATGAAGGCATTAAATTTCTATTTAAGCGTGCAGAAGACGCGATTGATAAGGGTCTTGCGATTCCCGTTGTAGTCATGAGCTACGCAGGAGATCCACGGCAGATCGAAAATCTCGAGATATATCAACAATTCGTCGCAAGGGTTAAAAAGAAAGGTATCACCCCCCTCCTCTCCATCATGAGCACCACAGGTGCCATCAATGTTGGCCCAGGATCATTTTCACTTGCATACGCCGACGACTAAAAAAAACCCGCCGTTCGGCGGGTTTTAATTTTCTATAAGCCAAACTCAATTAGGCGTTTTCTTTTGCCCAATCAGCAAAGCTCTTACCTGACTCAGCCAACTCTTTTAATAGAGGTGCTGGTTCCCAAGTACCGTTTTGAGTGGCTTCGTTGAACTCGCTAATTTTCGCGTAGACTTCTTTCAAGCCAACTTGATCTGCGTAGCACATTGGACCACCTTTCGCGACAGGGAAACCGTATCCATTAAGGTATACAGTGTCGATATCACTTGGGCGCTGTGCAATCCCTTCAGCGAGAATCAACGCACCTTCGTTAACCAAACCGTAGATGCAGCGAGCAACGATTTCGTCGGAAGAAATTTCACGACGCTCTACGCCTAACTCAGCGGCAGTTTTCTCGATAATCTCCAACACTTCAGGATCTTCGATACGTGCGCGTGTTTCAGGGTCATACTTGTAGAAACCTGCACCCGTTTTTTGACCAAGGCGACCAGCTTCCACCAAGGTATCAGCCACTTTAAATGCTTTAGGATCACCTTTTTGCTCGTCGGTTAATGCTTCACGCGCTTTATAACCGATGTCGATACCAGCCAAGTCACCCATAGCGATTGGGCCCATTGCCATACCGAAACCTTCTAACGCGTCATCCACTTGCTTAGGTGTCGCACCTTCGATGATGCACAGTTGTGCTTCACGACCGTAGTTGCGCAACATTCGGTTACCGATGAAGCCGTAGCAAACGCGAGCAAGTACAGGCACTTTGCCGATTTTCTTCGCCAACTTCATCACTGTTGCAACAACGTCATCAGCTGTTTTCTCAGCGCGAACGTTTTCTAACAGCTTCATTACGTTAGCCGGGCTGAAGAAGTGCATACCAACAACATCTTCAGGACGCTTAACGGCAGTCGCGATTTCATCGATGTCTTGGTAAGAGGTGTTAGAAGCAAGGATACAACCAGGCTTGCACACTTCGTCCAACTTCGCGAATACTTGTTTTTTGATTTCGATATTTTCGAATACGGCTTCGATTACCAAATCAACATCGCCCAAGTCGGCGTAATTGGTGGTACCGCTCAACAAGCTCATGCATTGCTCAACTTGTTGCTCAGTCATCTTGCCTTTGCTAGCAGTAATGCTGTAGTTCTTTTTGATGATGCCAAGGCCACGCTCTAGCGCTTCATCGCTGATTTCCAGCATGGTGACTGGAATACCAACGTTCATGAAGTTCATCGCGATACCGCCACCCATGGTGCCGCCACCGATGATCGCCACTTTTTTGATGTCGCGAACTGGCGTGTCTTTAGGTAAATCTTTTACTTTCGCCGCTTCACGCTCTGCGAAGAAAGCGTGGCGCATTGCTGCAGATTGAGGAGAAACAACAAGCTCAGAGAACAGTTCACGCTCTTTTGCCAAACCTTCATCCATTGGCAAATTAACGGCTGCTTCAATACAAGAAACAATGCGATCAGGTGCGATTTGACCACGTGCGCGTTTCGCTAATTTTTTGCGAGCATTCTCGAAGAAGTCAGCAGGAATAGATGCAGGATCGATAGTGATATCACGAACGCGTTTTAGTGGTGCATTTTCTGCAACCAATGATTGTGCGTAAGCAACACCTTCCGCCAATACGTCTTCGCTGTCAGCCACTTTATCAATCAAACCAGAGGCTTGCGCTTTTTTAGCTGCAATAGGACGACCAGAAGTAATCAAATCCAACGCCGCTTCAACGCCCATTAAGCGTGGAGCACGTTGAGTACCACCGGCACCAGGAAGAATACCCAAGTTAACTTCGGGCAAACCTACCTTTGCGCTTGGGATAGCAACACGGTAGTGACAAGCCAATGCCACTTCTAAACCACCGCCTAATGCAGTACCGTGAATCGCCGCGATAACGGGTTTTTGAGAATTCTCAATAGCGTCAAGCACTGAAGGAAGAGAAGGTTCTTTAGGTGGCTTTCCGAATTCAGTAATGTCAGCACCGGCGATGAACGTACGACCTTCACATACAAGAACAACTGCTTTAGAGGCGTCGCTCTGAGCTTGCGCCAAGCCTTCGGTTAACCCTTGACGCAATGCTTGAGAAAGCGCGTTTACCGGTGGGTTATTGATTTTGATGACGCCAATGTCATCTTGCAATTCATAGTTAACGACAGACATAGTTAAACCTATCTTGTTAAATTTACTGGTTAATGAAACAGGCTGCTGATGTTTTCGTTAAAAACGAATGGGATACCCCACGAAAACCACCAACCACTCCCTTAAGTTCTGCGCTGACAACAGCACAATTTACTTGCCACCTAACTCCGTGGTTTTTTTATATTTATTCGTCTCCAAACAGCCCTTGAATGATCCGCTAACACTCGAGTGCTAGCAAAAATCGATCACTACCGGGAATCTTTCTAACACCTCGCGAGCTAAATCGTGCTGCTCGCTTTTATGTAATTTGACCGTCGCCACATGGCCCCTTGCCTGATCGAACTCTGCCGAAACTTCACCGAAAATTCCTTGCTCTTGCATGGCGTTATTTAGCACAAAGCAGATTGAGCGGTTACGTAATTCTGGTTTAAAGAATTTACCCACAACAGTCATTGGCATTTCTTTCACAAACTCAATTCGCTTAGGAATAGCCGCTCGCTCTGCAATCGAGTCTTGGCAATAGGCAAGCAATTCATCTTCTGTCACTCTGCCATTAAATTCTGGCTTGAGTTCCACATAAGCAACCGGTAGTTCGCCTGCATAGGCATCTGGTTGACCAATCGCGACAACTTGCGCGACGGCGGCGTGCTTTAACAGAGGCTCCTCGATTGTGACGGGATCAATATTATGGCCACCGCGGATAATTAAGTCCTTGGCTCGCCCTGTGAGCGTCACAAACCCATCTGAGTCAACATAAGCAACATCGCCAGTATTAAACCAATCCCCGTCTACCCATGCTTTCGCATTGTCTTCTGGGTTGAGATAGCCTTTGAAAATATTCGGACCACGTAAGATAAGCACCCCAGACTGATGAACATCACAGTCGCGAACAACGTTAGTGCCATCTAGTTCGACTATGCGCAACTCACAATACGGAAACCGCGCACCAACACTCCCTTCCGGTGCCGGCGATTCGGGAATTTGACGGGTTCCAAGCGAGCAAGTTTCTGTCATGCCCCAACCATTTGACACTCGGACATCAAATGTATTTTCGAATTCTTTACGCAATTGTTTTGGTAAGGGGGCAGCACCAGAGCCGACGTCTTGTAGGCAAGATAAATCGTTATCGCCTGCGGGAAGCTGCAGCAATGCGGCCAATATCGTCGGCACGGCGGCAAAGGCAACAATGCGATAACGTGCTGCATGATGCCACCACAGTTTGATCACATTAGGATTTCTAAATCCGTCCGGCGTCATTATCAAGATTGAACGACCCGCGAATAATGTGCCGATACCTGCTGCGATCAATCCATAAATATGAAACATCGGCAACGCAGACATAATCGGGAAGCGACCGCGATAACGCACTAAGTCTTCTATAACTTGGCCTGACCACGCAATATTGTGATGTGTAACTTGTGCTATTTTGGGCCGCCCGGTTGTCCCTCCGGTGTGGAAGTAGGCAGCAACATCATCGCCTCTGATTTCCCGATCAAAAATCAAATGATCGGCTGGCTGCTGACCGATGCACTCGTCATAATTAATGACATTTACACCTTTCTTCTCAAATTTAAAATCAATCTGCGTATAGCCAGGCAATTCAACCACAATCAAAGTTTCGATTTGCGGTGCGCCGTCTAACAGTGCCTCCACCCTGGCCCAATGATTAGAGTCACTGTGCGGCGGCGCCATTGTAATTAAAAATTTAGAACCCGCGGTATTAACAATTTCAACAAGGTGCTCAGCATCCAACACGGGGTTGAGGGGAGCTGCCACACCCAACACTTGAGCACCCCAAATCGCATAATGGCTGTGGAGCATGTTGGTCAGCATAATGGCAATGGGGTCACCCACCTGGGCACCCAGATGACTGAGCATGTTGGCAGTTTGAGTTAATTTTGCGAGCAGCTGATTGTAGCTAACGTCGATCGTCGCCTCGTTTTCGGCGCCGGTTGGTAAAAGCTGTAGGGCTAGGTCATCACCGTACCGCGCAGCGGCTTCTTTCATCAAGGCATAGCTGTTGGTGATCGGGAAGCGCTCTTCACAGCTTGCTTCCTGCTCATACGCCAGGACATCTGCTAAGTTGGCAAGTCGGGGCGCGTCAGTATTATTGTCGAGTACTCTTTCCAACTAAGGTCTCTCTTTTTATGTTTATGCTGCCTGTGCGAACCGCACGGCAAGTAAGATGGCGACTGCAAACTTCTAGCCAAATCACTAGGCCGATACTGACCTTGGGTGACATTTGAGTCGCTACGTGTCGGCGGCTATTGATTCGATGCTCGCCAGTCAATCGGGGTGCCGTATGATATAGCAGTTGGCTAATGCGAATCCACCCTAACATAAACACGATTAATCAATGTTATTGATACAAAACAACCAAGATTATTAATAGGGACTATTGAGTCAATTTGTGATACAGGTGTTCCACGATGCGGAATTGTGGCATACTACTCCGCACTTTTCAGTGCGAGCATTGAGGCGTAATCCGCGTTAAAATGCTGCGCCCTAAAATATGACGGATTTACTGTCATTTCACATCACCTAAATTGAGGTTCGGTTATGATCCGTGACCAGGAGTTTCTCAACCAAATCCTGGATACTGTGTCTCGCTTCGTTCGCGACCGGTTAATCCCCCTAGAAGCCCAAGTGGCTGAAGAATATAAAATTCCCGATGATGTCGTTCAGGAAATGAAAGACCTAGGCTTTTTTGGTCTAACTATTCCTGAAGAATACGGCGGCATGGGTTTGACCATGGAAGAAGAAGTGCTGGTAGCCTTCGAACTTGGTAAGACATCTCCCGCTTTCCGCTCTCTTATCGGTACCAACAATGGCATTGGTTCCGCAGCAATCGTGTTTGACGGCACCGAAGAGCAAAAACAGAAATACCTTCCTTTATATGCCTCTGGCGAAACAATTGGCTCATTTTGCTTAACTGAGCCAGATGTAGGTTCAGACTCTGCGGCAGTAAAAACAACCGCGGTACGTGATGGTGACCACTATATCCTGAACGGCACCAAGCGCTATATTACCAATGCCTCCCGCGCTGGAACTTTCACTGTTATGGCGCGCACAAACCCAGAGATCAAAGGCGCTCGCGGCGTATCAGCCTTTTTGGTAGATTCAACTCTACCAGGCATTACTCTCGGCCCAATTGACAAGAAAATGGGCCAAGCGGGCTCGACCACCTCTGACGTCATCTTCGAAGATTGCCGCGTACCAGCCGACGCTTTGATTGGCGGTAAAGAAGGCGAAGGCTTCATTACCGCAATGAAAGTACTCGATCGCGGTCGCTTACACATCTCCGGTGTAGCAACCGGCGCAGCAGAACGATTAATTGACGATGCTCTACAATTTGCTATCGAAAGAAAGCAATTCGGCAAACCGATTGCCGAACACCAACTCATTCAAGCCATGCTTGCAGACTCCAAAGCCGAAGCCTATGCGGCCCGAGCGATGGTGCTGGAAGCCGCTCGGAAACGTGATGAAGGCCACCAAATTAGTACCGAAGCATCTTGCTGCAAGCTGTTCGCTACTGAAATGGTGGGCCGAGTAGCTGACCGCGCCGTACAAATCCACGGTGGCGCAGGCTATATGGCTGAATATGCGGTTGAGCGCTTTTACCGAGATGTGCGCCTATTCCGCTTGTACGAAGGTACTACCCAGATCCAACAAATCGTTATTGCCCGCAACATGATTCGTGATGCGAGTTAATTGAATTTAAAACACTGGAGTAATCATTATGAACGTTGATTTTTCACCAGAAGAGTTGGCATTCCAAGAAGAAGCTCGCCAATTTCTTGAAGAAAAATACCCCAAGCGTATTCAAAACAAAGTGCGCAATGGCATCCACCTAGAAAAAGAAGACTGGGTTGAGTGGCAAAAAATCTTAGCCGAAAAAGGCTGGGCAGCGGTTAACTGGCCAGTAGAGTACGGCGGTACTGGTTGGACCCCTACTCAAAAATACATTTGGGCCAACGAATGTGCGAAAGCAAGCGCTCTCGAAGTCATGGCGTTTGGTATCAAAATGGTTGCTCCTGTTATTTACAGCTTCGGTAACGAAGAGCAAAAGCAGCGCTTCCTTCCAGACATCCTTAACTCAAACGTTTGGTGGTGTCAGGGTTACTCAGAGCCAAACGCTGGTTCTGATTTGGCTTCTCTAAAAACTACTGCTGTACGCGATGGTGATGATTACATCCTCAACGGTACTAAAACCTGGACAACTCTGGGTCACTTCGCTGATTGGATTTTCTGTTTGGTTCGTACCGGTGCACCTGGTGAGAAGAACCAAACCTCGATTAGCTTCATTCTATGTGACATGAAGACCCCTGGTATCACTGTATCTCCAATTATTACGCTCGACGGTCACCGTGAAGTTAACGAAGTTCACTTCGACAACGTTCGCGTACCAGCAGAAAACTTGATCGGTGAAGAAGGTAAAGGCTGGACTTACGCGAAAGTCTTGTTGACTCATGAGCGTACTGGTATTGCCCGCGTTGCTAACTCTAAAGTACGTTTAGAAGGCCTGAAGAAGAAAGCGGCAGAAACTAGCAACGGCGGCCCATCTTTGATGGAAGATTCCTCGTTCAAACAAAAAGTGGCTCAATTAGAGATCGATCTTCTTGCACTTGAGTACACCGAGCTCCGCACTCTGTCTGCTGTTTCAACGGGTAAAGCACCTGGACCTGAATCTTCAATTCTGAAAATTAAAGGCTCTGAAATCGCGCAACGCATTGATGAACTCAACGTTGAAGTAGCTGGTTACTACTGCGTTCCATTCGTGAAAGAGCAATTTATGGAAGGCTTCGACGGCGAACCTGTCGGCCCTGGTACCGCAGCCAACTCAGGCCCTGTTTACTTCAATAACCGTAAAGCATCTATCTACGGCGGCAGTAACGAAGTACAGCGCAACATTATTGCTAAAGCGGTGTTGGGCCTTTAAGCCCCCACTTTCATTCAACGCTTTTAATTAAAGAATTCTGGAGAAACGACAATGGATTTTTCCTATAGCGAAGAACAACAAATGCTACGCGATAGCGTTGCTAAATTTGTCAACAATGATTACGACTGGGACACTCGTGTTGCCATCGTTGCAAGTGACGAAGGTTACAGCAAAGACAACTGGAAACTATTCGCCGAGCTAGGTTGGTTGATGGTTCCTTTTACAGAAGAAGACGGCGGTCTTGGCGGCACTGCAGTTGATATCGTTGGCCTAATGGAAGAATTAGGTAAAGGTATCGTAGTTGAGCCAATCGTTCCGACTGTTATCTTAGGTGGCGGCTTGATCGCTGAAGCTGGCAGCGCAGAGCAAAAAGAAGAGTTACTTGCTCAATTGATGGGTGGCGAATTGCAATTAGCGTTCGCATACAACGAACCACAAGCACGTTACAACCTTGCTGACATTACTACTAAAGCTGAAAAGTCTGGTGACAACTACGTCATCAACGGCGCAAAAGCAGCAGTTTTGAATGCGCCAAACGCTGACAAAATCATTGTTGCTGTTCGCACCTCTGGCGACCAACGCGACCAAGATGGCATCAGCTTGTTGTTGGTTGATAAAGATACTGCAGGCCTAAGCATCAACGGTTACGCGACACAAGACGGTGCGCGTGGTGGTGAAGTTAAGTTTGACAACGTAACGGTTCCTGCGGCAAATCTTCTCGGCGAAGAAGGTAAAGCGCTTCCTGTTGTTGAGAAAATCATCGAGCGTGCGACTTTGGCTGTGTGTGCTGAAGCCATGGGTGCGATGGAAATGTCTTACAAGAAAACCGTTGAGTACACTAAAACGCGTAAGCAATTTGGCGTAACTATTTCAGTTTTCCAGGCGCTACAACATCGCATGGCTGAAATGTTCATCGAACATGAGCAAGCTAAGTCAGTTGTTTTAATGGCAGCAATGAAGTCTGATCTTGCTGGCGGCGTTGATAAGAAAGCAATCTCTGCTGCAAAAAGCCGTGTAGGTGCAGCTGCACGTTTGGTTGGCCAAGAGTCAATTCAAATCCACGGTGGTATCGGTGTGACTGAAGAACTAGATGTAGGTCACTACTTCAAGCGTTTGACGACTATTCAGTTCACTTACGGTAGCACTGACTGGCACACTCAACGTTTCGCTGAGCTATAAGCTGCTAAACGCAAGTGTAGTAATAAAAAACGGAGCCAATTGGCTCCGTTTTTTATTTATAACATTTAAATAATTAGTAACGAATTATCGTCGCCTCTATATTCCTCACCATATTCTTTAACTGTGGAGCCACTTCTGTCTTCAAATAATCCACCGACAAGCGATATTTAGGACCGCCACAGTTCAATGTATAGATGTGGCCTTCCCCTAATACCAGCGGCACAGAAATACCATTCACATCCTTATCCCAGTCACCGAATGATGTGCAGTACCCTTTTTCCCGGTAGGATTTAACGGCTTCTTCGACGCCTTCATTCACAGCTGGCCAATCATCACCCACTTTTTTACTGATGTAGTGAATGAAATACGCTCTCTCATCATCGGGCAGTGCCGCCAAATAGGCTCGCCCGATGGAACTAGTTGCCATCGATAAACGATCACCCACTTCTTGGCGAAACGTTTTCACCTTGGTGGGCGCGCAATATTCAATATACAGCATATCTAAGCGATCGCGGCAGGCCAAGCCAACGGCAGTGCCCGTATTCTCTGCGAGCTCCTGCATCAACGGCTTCGCCACTTGGCGAATAGCCAGATTTGAAACGTATGCATAGCCAAGCGCCAACACACCACTACCTAGCTGATACTTTTCGAGTCGCTCTGAATAGGTTAGGTAACCCAATTTAGTCAGTGTATAGGTAAAACGGGACACACTAGACTTTGGTAAACCAGTCCTCTGGGCTATTTCTTGATTCCCTAAAAATCCATCGCCGGGTTGAAAAGCTCTCAACACGTCCAAGCCCCGCGCGAGAGCTTCAATAAATTTTCGGTCAGTCTGTTCGCCTTTTTCTCTCGGCAAACCAAACGGAATCGGTGTATTTGGATCAGGCATATTAGCTCTCGAACTTAAACGAGCAGAAAATAGTAAAAGACCGTCAGTTTACCAAACAATCAAAGATACAAAAAACTAATACTGTAGCGATGACGGAACCTCAGAACTCTCCCACAAAGAATCTGAATCGAGGAGCTCAGAACGCAACACGGACGAGCTAAAATTAGAACGGTCCATGCCTCGAACCTCGATGAGCACCTCTAGCGAAGCACTCGCTGCTTGACCACCTATCCGCTTTTTAAGCTTCTCAGAAAATGAGTCGCTCATGATGATATCCGCAGCTTCGGTTAACCCTGCATCCCTTAGACCGCTCACGCTATAAAGAGATACATCAGAACCAAGCGCGATACGCGAAATCAATCCATAATCCACAAACGCTCGATTCTTTGCAGGTAAGCCCGCGTCACTTACGTAGGACTCACCGCTGTTTTTTTCCAGCAACTCATCATAGTTTTCACCAATGGTAAAGTGCGACGCAGCAAACACAAAGGACCGTAACTTCGCCAGGCCACTGACATAGCCAATATAAATAATATTATTTTCGCGAATATCCGCTACTGAAAGTGTCGACATCATTTTCATGTGGACTGGGCGTCCCAAGGAATGGAGCTGAGGCAGTATTGAATTAAGGGCTAGCGCTCCGCCCTCCGGTACATAAGTAAGATCAAGATCGTAATAGCGGCCAGATAACTCCGGAGCAGCGATAAGCTTAACCTCTAAATCATTGGCTGAATTGACATCAAACTCGCGTACCATTCGAGAAATATTTCCCGCCCGATCCAATTCCCCAAAAATATAGTAGTCGCCCAATACAAGTAAAATCGGAGCATTGCTATCGATAAGGGGCTGCCAAAAAATACTCTCTCGCATGCTGCCTGTATAAGGGAGTGCGTCGCGCTCAATTTTTTCAAAAAACAGATAGCTAATATTCACGCCCAATAAAATCACGATGCAGAGCAGAAGGGGAATGAGTAATTTCGAGTGTCTACGCGGAGGAGAATCTCCGGCAGAAAGACTCAATGGCTTACTATAGGGCGTTGCAACAAGTTGATACTGACCTTTTGGCAGCTTAATAACATAGCCATCATACTGGTCATATTTTTCAAAATAATTGTCGATTTTTTTTCGTAATTGATGGATATAAACGCGAACAGACGAATCTTTTGCGACGTCAAAGTCTGTTGACTTATGAAGAACCTCAATAGCTAGTTCGATTTCCTTCGGAATGTGGCCTCTGCACGCACTATCAACAAAATACTGAAGTAGCTCAACATAAACTTTAGACCTGCCCAACACCCCACTATCAATCACCGCTTGCAACCACAGTCTGACCTGCGATTCAGACAGCGCTAAATTTAGCGGGGCGCCCGAGCTTTCATCTTTCGACGAGGTTTTTTTGTGATCGCGCATAGGAAATCAACAGACCCTATCGAACGATGGGCCACAAATTATTTTCAGGCAATGATACCTATTCCCATGCAATAGATACAGATATAACACCGCTATGGCGAAACACAACACGTGCTTTACCACTACGAACTAAAGGGGTACTTTGGGTAACGGTGGTAGGCGCCTCTTTACTAGCCGGCGACCACCCTGCCTCTGTATATTTTTCGCTTGCGCTCCATAACGGCAGTCGAATCCCCGGTACTGGCTTCCCTCTCCTTATGCTGCACATTACCTCGATAAATATGCACCGATAGTTTGGAGTGAGTCGCAGGTGGAGAATCCAATGCGTCTAGCCAAGCTGGGCCAGCTTGTTCGCATAGTGCTCGAATCAGCGTTTTGAGAATCGTATCACGGGAGTCGCGATAGGCTTCGATTAGCTCAGGGATAAGCTCTGGATTTGCTAACTTAACCGCTGGCTTCAGGTCTGATGGAACCCGTTTACGAATTTCATAAACCAGCTCAATCATTGGTTTAGTAAATTGCATAGGACATTTGCTCTCTAATGGTTTTGTTTTGTAATAATAATTTTCGTAATAAGCCAAGGGGCCATTATGCAAGTATTAAACCACAGGTTTCCGAGAGCATATTGATCAAATTGGTGACAATAAAGGCGATCTTTTCGTGATTCTGATAGAGAATGCCTCATGCCAGTACAGCCATACGCTTAGGCATGGTGCAGACGAACACTATTAGGGCATTACTGGCGCAGAATTTTACTTTTACGACTATGATAATTAGCGACACTAGAAAACAAAAAAAGCGGCTTTAAAGCCGCTAAACGAGTAGATCTAAGTGAAACGCAATCCAAAACGCTGAGAACTACTCCTAGTTCTACAACTAAGCCAGGGGAAGCTTCAGAATCATTACACCAACTGCAAACCTACACGATAAAAATTTAAATGAAACACACGGGGAAGGCACTTTACGCGCCCTCCCTCGATTCATTAAAAGCGGTATTTAGCACCCACTTTTACGGTGCGACCTAGCGGGGTATGCGTCACCGCATCGTAGTTAATTTCAGTTCGTGCGAAGGGAGGATCTTCATCCGTCAGGTTATCAATAACGCCTGTTAGGGTGAGCGCGTCATTGACATCCCAACGATACGTCACGTTATGAGTGACGATTGAATCGATTTTCTGCCCCTCGGGGAAATTGGTGAAATCAACCGACGCTCTTTGGTCTTCATAGCTATCTACAAATTGAGCAGACCAGCGGATATTTTGAGAACCAAACGCGTAGTTTAGGAATACATTTCCTCTCCAAGCAGGTAGTGGAAATAGCGTGGTTTGCGCGTTGAATTGACCAACTCCATCAAAACCTTGCTCAAAAACGACACCATCCACAATAAGATCTTCTGTTTCGAAGTGAAGAATACGAGTTGCCGATAACCCTAAACTCAGCGCACCCGATGCAACGTCATCCCAGGTATAGCTACCTTGGATGTCAATACCATCATTCATACGACCCGCGCCATTGATACTGGAACGCGTGACTTTTGTAATATTGGTATTCACATCACCACATGGACCACTCAACTCAACGTACGAGAGGAATGCCGGATCACACACCGCAACACCCGCCACAATGCCAGAAATGGGTTCCGCGGTAATCACTTTATCGAGATCAAAACGCCAGTAATCGATGTTGAGGTCAAAGTTTTCACCAGCAAACATGACACCTACGTTGTAGTTGGTCGACTCTTCCGGTACCAAATCGGGGTTACCTGTCGTCACAACTGGCGTGCTATTGCCGTTAACAAACTGGAAGCCAGTAGCACCATTAGGACTCAATGTTGTCTGTGGTACGCCTCTAAAAGTTGTACCAGCGGAAAAACGAAAGGCCATCCAATCCGTTGCTTGTATTCGCAAGCGAAGGCTAGGGTCAAAACTATCGCCGCCGATATTTCCATAATCTTCATAACGCGCCGCGAGCTGCAAATTAACTGCATCGGTGATAGGTAACTGCATTTCGCCAAACACGGCTTTCACTTCTCGATCATACTCGTAGGGAGTATAGGTCGCCAAGAAAATCCAAGGGCTTGCACCGCGCTGCTCTGGAGGACACGAGGTATCACCGTAAACAGGGCACGGATTTACCAGCTGATTATTAAAATCGGAGTAATCAGCCTCGTCGGTTTCATGTCGATACTGCATACCGGCCGCCCAATCAACAGCACCACCGGCGAGCTCAACACCTAAGTCACCCGTTAACAAGAAATTGAACTCAACATTTTCACCTTTAGTGGTAGAAGCATGTTGATCCATCAACCAATCGACAAGCTCTGGTGAGTTGGCGAGTGTTTCATCGTAGTATGGGTTTTCTAGACCGAGAACTGGGTTACTTGGATAGGCCGAAGAAAATGGGTTGAAATATTCACAACCATTAGCGCCCGCTGTGACGTTATCACAATCGAATCCACCAAAACCATTTAATGCAGCGACTAGACGATCAATCCGCATATCCCACTCTTTACGCTCGCTTTCTGCGGAAGAGTAAGTCAAAGAAGTTCTGTAGCTCAGAGTATCTGTGAGGTCACCCGTTAATTCTGTAGACAAACGGAATTGATCTCTCTCGTACGCTGTATACGCCTCTTCATAACCAAATAGAGGATTACCGCCAGAGAAAAATGGTCGCCAATTATTTAAGATCCCAAGTGCAGGGAGAAAACCAAAGTTGTTATAAACACCTTGCGCGACAAGATCTTGGAGCCCGGGATTTGACGCAGGAATCAAATAGTACGGATTCAGTGCAGAGCCTGAAGGTACTGAGTTAGCCGTCGTATAGCCAGGCGTTGTATTCGCATGAGGAACATCGGTGTAGGCGTATAGCGCCTCAACATGCAAACGAGTGGATTCTGTTAGGTCCAAATTGTATCCAGCAAACCACTGATAAGAATCTTGCTCTTCAACAAAATTATCCCAGATAGTGTATTGGGTTCGACAAGTGGAACCATTTGGATCAGGTAAAGCGCCCGTTGTTAAAACGCCTCCCACATCCTCACATGCAGGATCAACAAAATTGTTACCTACAAATGCGCCAAAAGAAGTACCTCTAAACGAACCGGGATTCGCACCAGAACCCCAACCACCTTCTGGGTTTGTGGTGTAAGGCTGAATACCCCAATCACGATCGATAATGGCCAGCTGGGAGCGGTGATAGTAATTCAATGAAGTGAAAAAATCGGAATTGTCTGAAACCATTCCCCAAGTTAAGCCAATATTGTAGTCGCCATCGGAGTCAGGAATAGACCGGTAATCGACTGAGGCTTCGAAACCTTCAACGCCTTCTTTGGTGATGTAGTTTACAACCCCACCAATAGCATCTGAACCATAGGTAACAGCGCCACCGTCTTTAAGCACCTCAACGCGAGCAATTGCATTGGTTGGAAGCCGGTTCGCATCACCCGAAGACAATCGCTTGCCGTTGAGCAAAACCAACGTCCGAGTTGCACCCAATCCACGGAGGTTAATCGACGCCGTACCTTGTGCAGCTTGACCTCTACCGCCCGTAAACTGGTTGCTCTCACCCACAATGCCGTTCATATAGGAAAGGTTTTTAAGCATTTCAAGCGGAGGAGGTGCCCCTTGCTTGTCTAGTTCTTCAGCAGAGATCGTATCAACAGGAATGGTGGAGTCCTCTGGAGTGCCCTTAATCAAAGAACCCGTTACGACGATTTCTTCCATTGTATTATCTTGGGCAGTCACATACTGCGCCCCCCCAATTAGGGCCGCTAACGCCGTGATACGCCCTAAGTTAAAAGTAGATTTGTACACCTCTTTCCTCCCACTTCTATTTGTATTATTAAGGATTTGCATTACAAAATTTTATGCGCAAGAAACCACACCACCTCAAATGAAGCAGCCAAACCAAAACCGTTCTTGAAAAAACGAAAAATTAGAATTTTTATTTAGTCGATAGCGCGATAGAACTTCTTTGTATTTTTATTACCAACGTAAACCAATCACTTAGCGCTGCGAATAACCCGTCCATCGCTATAAAGACGGAGAATTCGGTTGGTGTAGATGTAGTGTTTTTATTATTAAATTATTGCTTTGAAACAAAATTACGTACCAATAAAAAGTGGTTGTCACCCAAATCATTATTGACCGTACGTTCATCATACATACCACTCATACTTTAAACAATCTGCCTCGGTCTGCAAAAGTGAAATGAAGTGTAAAAAAAGAAAGAGAAAATATTAGCGAGAAATACTTTTCCAAATAATTCCAGAGAGTTGGTGGAAACAAGGAAAATGCTACAGAAAAACCATTTCCCCTCCTTACGATAAAGACTGAAGAAAGAAGGCAAATAAAAAAGGCCACGCGACGCACCTCTAGGGTTTGTCGAGTGGCCCTTAAACTAAAGACACCGCTTTTAGCTAATTATTTCTCTCGTTCTTGCTTACGAGCGCCCGCTAAAATACCTTCCATTGCATAATTACCTTCATGACACGCATATTCATAGATAGGTCCTTCCGTAGCATGAAAACTGAGTTCCGCGGTCCATGGCTGAGAATATAAATTGTCATCCTCAACGGTAAATTGATAGAACACTTCAGAATCCGAGTAACGACTAAAACGTTCTATAAAACGACCTTCGGGAGAAATCGCGACGCGGCTTTGCGACATTTGAAGAGGGTTTAGGTTAGTGGTTTCAACCACTAAGGTATCACCTTCGTACCACGCCACTGAGTCACCCAACCAGGGCTTGAGAGGCTCAGGCCTGTGATTCGCTTGCGCCTCCTCTTTTGACGCAAAAATCGGTGCTACGCGGACATCGTGATTCATTTCGACGAGAATCATAAAATGGCTTTCAGTGTGTACAAACTGGTAATTACTGTTGTACAACGTACCCATCATGCCTGGGCCACCCGTATTGCCAAAGCCAATTAAACAGCGCTCTGCGATTGGCAATGCCTCTGGGTCAGAGTTTCCGCCGATTCCGGTGACATACCTTGATCCGAAGTTAGCGCGACCAATATCAACCTTCGGCTCTTTAAGGGCCGGGATCTGCCCGTTCTCGGGTTCAACTATGAAGGATGATCGAAACTCTCCCTTGACGAGCGCTAAAGACGACCCTGGATCTGTCCAGAATGAATCGTAGCCTCGAACACCAAAATCTCGACCACCCTTGGGCGGCGCGCCTAGATTAGGGTCTACAACATCGGCATCATCTGCATCATCTGGAGATAACCCCGCGATGCTGGTGCCGGCGATCTGAGCGGCGGCCTCCTCTGGGCTTAACACTAGCTTGTCAACGCCTGCAGGCCGAGTAAGCCTCGTTAAAGATATGTTTGTCCAAGTCCCGGTAAGGTCAAAAGGCTGAGAGACTGCCTTACCAGGTTGAGTGTCCTGGGTGCTACAAGCAACCAGGGACGCCCCAAAGGTCACAAACAGCGTAGCTCTCGCCAGCGGTTTTATGATCATCATTAGACTGTCATTGTTTCTCATGGACATCTCCAAAAATAGTTTGCACTTCAACCAATAGGTTAGGATTTCAATGATGGGTTATTGTACCCACAAGTTTCAACAAACATGAATAACACTCAACGGTAAAACGAATGGCGGGTTGAAATTCAAAATTTCGAACATATCTTATCTACATCACTACTGGCGCAGGTTTGCGGATGCACACGCTCCTAGAGCAATACTCTTTTGCATTGTTTTCTTTACCTTTTATTACAGCTTTGATCGGCTGGATAACAAATTTCATTGCAATCAAAATGCTTTTTCACCCGCGTCGCCCGGTTAAGGTGTTGGGTTATACGGTTCAGGGGATTCTACCGAGAAGGCAACCTGACATCGCAACGCAACTAGGCGTCATCGTAGCGACGGACCTGCTATCATCCAATGACCTAAGCCTTCAACTGACCAACGATAAAAGCCGGAAGATTTATGAGGCATTTATTGACAATCATACTGAAAGATTTATACGAGAAAAGCTGGGAAAAGCCGTACCTGTATCCAATTTTCTTCTTCGCTCGCGCACACTGACCAAATTAAAAGCTACCTTCGCCGACGAACTAATGGTTCAACTACCTGAACTGGTTGAAAAGCTCACGCAAAGCAACAGTGGGGCATTGGATGTGCGAACACTCGTCGAAGATCGAGTGAAAAGCTTTTCTACTGACCGATTGGAAAAGATGCTTTACGATATTCTTGCAAAAGAGTTCCGCTTTATCGAACTACTCGGCGCCGTTCTGGGTTTTATAATAGGCTCGTTGCAACTGCTTTTTATTATCTTAGCGGCATAACGAGATAGCTGGCCTATTCATCGTTCCTTTTTAGGTCCGTAGACTCTACAGGTTTTACTAAATAACTCGAGATCACCTGTTCTAGTTGTTTGAAATCAATGGGTTTCGCAATGTGCCCATCCATACCCGCCTCCCGGCTTTTATCAACATGCTCGCGCATCGCATGGGCCGTCAACGCTAAAATAGTTACGGGTGATAAACTATGTTCCGTTTCGAATGTACGAATCAATCGCGTGCATTGATACCCATCCATCTCAGGCATCTCACAGTCCATAAGAACTAAAGCCGTTTCTTCGTGATGTGCATGGTAGTATTCAATGGCCTCTTTACCTGAATTAAGAATAACAGGCTCAATCGACAGTTTCTTGAGTAGCCCACGTATGACTAACTGATTCACCTCATTGTCTTCAACGACTACAACCCGCCCCTGGAGTTTAGTTTTTGCAACAGGCGGATCGTTGAGTTCAATTGGTTTTGAAATCCCCTCATACTGATCGGTATTTGCAATTTTTGATGGTAACGTAAACCAAAATTCAGTCCCCTCCCCCACAGTGCTGTTAACACCAATATCCCCCCCCATTAATAGCACTAATTTCTGGCTTATAGTAAGCCCTAAACCTGTACCACCATATTTTCGGGTAGTGCTTTCATCGGCTTGCTCAAAAGCATCAAACAATCGCTCGAGGCGATCGTGCTCTATACCGATACCGGTATCGCAAATAGAAAAACGTAATAACAAATCATCGACAAGGCCTAACCTTTCCGACCTCTGTAAATCGCCAACCAACGATACGCTAACGTTAATTTTTCCGTCGTGTGTAAACTTCACTGCATTCCCTAGCAAATTGATGAGCACCTGCTGAAGTCTATTCTCGTCACCAACCACCACCTCAGGAACATTTTCATCTAGCTCAAAGGTCAATGAAATATTCTTGCGTTGCGCTTCATATGCAAATAAAGATAAACATTGATCCAAAATTTTTGACAATTGAATAGGTAACGATTCGAGTGATATTTTTCCAGCTTCTAGTTTCGAAAGATCAAGGATCTCGTTAATGACTGATAACAATCCCTGACCAGAACGACGAATAACCGCCAAATAATCAGTTTGGAATTTGTTCAATTCGGTGTCACTAAGAAGTTCTGCCATGCCTAGAATTCCATTCATAGGTGTTCGTATCTCGTGACTCATTGTCGCAAGAAATCGAGACTTTGCTCTATTCTCTGCAGACGCTTCTATCTCAGATTTCTTGGCTTGCATACGGAGCTTACGCTCTGTATTGATACGATTTCCCAATGCTAAAGATAAAAACAGCATCTGCAAAAGAATACCAATTTGCACCGCCCGATCTGTCCAGCTATTTGCAGAAATGATATTGGTTCTCGCAGCGACCCAAATTAAGGCTCCCACAAAAAATGCAGTCCAGGCAATAAGGTAATACTTCGCGGGGGATTCAAAGTCTCGACGCAAGGCATAGATTGCGACAAAAATACAAATACCAAAATTCAATGGAATCGTTGACATCGTAAGGCTTATCAGCGGAGCATATTGAAAATCAGCAACAGCACTTAACCACAACACAAGATAAAACAAGACCCAAGCGTTAACCAGCCAGCGTATAGCGTAGGGCATGCAATACGTTTTTAGAAACAACATAGTGAAAACTATGGTAATCAATTGATTAAACGCAAAAAGCACTTTTAGGAAATAAATGGTCGCCGCGGCATGTTCTGGCCACAACCATTGACCTGCCCAGCCTTCAAACACGGCACCACTCATTCCCATGGCTAAAACCCAAAAGACGTACCCCAAAAAGGCTCCATCTCGAACGGTAACAAAGAGCAGAAAGTTGTAAAAAGCGAATAGAAGAGTTGAGCCAATAAAGACGCCGAAAAACACGCTTTCAAGAATGTCGTGCTGCCAAAATGACCTATCCTCCCAAACCCGGATGGGTACAACGAGTCCTGCGTCGGATGTCACGCGCATAACCACTTCAACCCGATCATCGTCAACCACCCCCAAGGGAATAATGTTATGACGGTGATTGATCGGTTTATTGGTGAGGGGTCTAGATAATCCAAGCGCGTAGTGCTTTATTGCGTTTCCATTAACACTCGGTGATCTACTCGTTTCTTCAATCACCCAAATATCTAATGTTTCGTATAACGAGCTACTGACGACAAGTTGCTGAGGCCGGCCCAAACCACCACTTACAGTAAACTTGAGCCACCATGCTGAGGCTGTAAACCCTCGGTTAAACGTTTCCTGGTCAGCTGGCAGCCAGCCTGTTGAGCGCAGGACATCATTGAATTGCAATGTTAATGAGGGGTCTTCTAGAAATTGAATACCTCCTGTGATTTGCGCACTTGGGAGACTATCGGCTGACTGTAGGTCGTTTGCCATCACACACAGTGGTACCATTGCACTTATTAGGAGCGCAATACCAAACGCAAAACCCTTTTTAGCTAACCCAAGGTGTTCAGCCATCTACAGGCTCTCACATAATATCCTCTGTACCATTAATAAATAGTAGCTTAGAAATAACTGTTGTGAGCACGCGATTAAAACATCCCAGCGCGCTATAGAGTGTGAACGCCGCTCTTAAAAGCGGTGCTGATATATTCAGATCTAGCAGTCTGCACCAAGGAAGCTAGATAAAGTAATTAACCGTCATTTGCTTAACCATATTCGTCAAGAAATCGGGCTTCAAACAGCCTCCATAAAAATTGTTGCTTTATAGCCTAGAGCACTGCTAGTTTCTCACTATAAAAAGCTTAAGATACAACAGAATCTAAACCACCTTAGCCGACTCAACCAAAAGGAATAAGCAATGCGATTCATGCACCTGGGGTTTTACTGCTTGGTAGCACTATTGACGAGCGCATGTACCAACAATAATACAGAGTCCACCTTAATAGATCGCATTTCTGTACTAGAAAAAAGAATATCGAGCCAGGAAGATATCGAAGCCATTCGTCGTATCGCTTACGCATACGGCTATTTTATGGATAACGGACTAATTCCTGAGGTTATCGACTTATTTTCTGAGAACACAGAGTACTGTGAAATTTCTGGCTACGGGCTCTATCGTGAGCGCAGCGGCTGCGAAAAAATTTGGCGAGACATTCTCGCACCAGCTCTCAGCAATGATGCAGGAGAACACCGTTTTGGGGTACTGGTTAAGCACTATTTAGTCAAAGATATAATAACCATTAAAGACAGTGGAGACCTGGCCGAAGCAAGATTCGATTACATCGGGTTTTCAGGTTTTTTTAATGTCCCAAACAGAAGCTACAACCAGTTAGGGATCTATCGCATGGGGTTCATTAAAGAGGAAGGCCGCTGGAAAATAAACCGCTTCAATTTGTCATTCGATACAAGTAATTTCAATGACAACGACTGGGGCGTATCACCCAGTATTCGCTGTCCACGACAAGGGGCTCCCACTCCCGATGAGCCACATTTGTTCTACCACCCATTTCCCGAGTCAGGCACCGTGCCGTTTCACTTCAAACACCCTGTCACTAACAAAGACATTCCTGCCCGCGTAAACCCTCAACGCTATTGGCAAGGAAATACCCCTGAAGAATTCGGTGGAGAGTGTGGAAAGCGAAGCGAATAAGCACTTATATTATCTGAGTTTAATTCGCAGAAGGGTCTGCTTCTGTAACCGGGTTAAATCATGTTTAGATCAGAAGACTGTATAGTAATCTAGAAAAACTGAATATCGTCTTTTTTCACAATGGTCGCTTCCGCTTGCTCAGCCACGACGATTTCCTTTTCTAGCTTGGACAGCAAATCGATGACCTCGACGCTAGCATTCTCCATCCGGCGTAAGTGCGCAACTTTTTCCTCTGCTTCGTCGTTGACATGGGCATTCAACGCTGCAATACCATAGTGATGTACATCTTTGTGATGCGATTCGAGAGATTTATAAGACGACAATTTGCGATAGTGATCATAGCCATCGCCCTCGTAATACCACTTACCCAACCTGCAACTCGTGTGATCCGCGAATGAATCTATCGACTTGTCCGACAATCCCCAGAGAATTTTATAGACTTCCGTTTTCCAAATGACATGGTCAAGCTTTACTGTTTGAATAAAACTACTAACCGACGCGTGATTAATAACTTGGCTCATGCGCCCCGACATATCAGAGATTACCCCAATAACATCGTTCACTTGTTGCGTGTTGTTTGAAAGCTCCGATGTACTTGTTTCACACTCAACAATTTTTTTCGCAACTCCACGAGTATCAGCCACAATCTTATTAACTAGCGCGGTAATTTCTGTCGATGAGTCTCCGGTCCGCTTAGCAAGCGTACGAACCTCATCGGCAACCACAGCAAACCCCCGGCCTGATTCACCAGCTCTTGCAGCTTCAATCGCCGCATTAAGCGCTAATAGGTTAGTTTGAGCCGCGATATTCTGGATCTCTTGTACTAACCCTTCGATTTTTTCACTAACACTACTCAACCCATCTACAGCCACCCGCGACTCTTGCGTTTGAACGCCTATTTGCTTAAGGCGATCGATGGTGTTTAGTAACAGTACTTGAATCTGCTCAAAGCCAGAGTAAGACTCGGCCAACTGATTTTTCTGGTTGCGCATATCTTGCGCAGAGTTAGCGGTTGTATTGCGAATATCTTCTAACGTATCGGCCGATTGGACCCAAATGTCCCTAAGGGTTTCATTTAACGCATGCTCTCGAACTAAAGAATCTTTCTGAAAGTCAGCAACTTCTTTAATTTTTTTGAACAGCGCAAGCTCCCACATGCAGTCCCCGCTGGAACCAGCCCCGTCAACCGCCTCACTTAGAGACGCCTCAACCGTAGTCTCCTTGGGTTTTCCAAACCAACGAACTAAAAAATTTGCCATACATCCCTGCCTAAAGAACCTACTGTCCTATATAAGCATAGACGGCTTTATATGAACCTGTAGTCAACGACCACTCTATTGGCAGATCAACTTTATCCATTAAAACAAAAGGTTAGGAAGACTCGATTTGCAAGGTTGTTCACACTCGCTACAGGTCACGCCGAAGTCCCTAGGTAGTGCTTTGATTACGGTTAGCAAAGTCACGAGATTCAGCATCAACTAAAATGCCACACATAAAAAAGGCCGCTACATCTCTGTAGCGGCCAACAAGGTTGGTTAAGCCCTGTACCAGCGACCTTTTTGCATCCTAAGAAGCTCCGGGAAGCTTCTCAAAGGATCTGATTGTCTCCGACGCACGGCCATCTGAAAAGCTAGCCCTACAACGGAGTTACGAATATTCATTAAATACCTTTAAGCGTCTTTTCGAGCTCTAACGGCTTAACAACACTGTGTAAATAGCGCTACCTATCAATAGCTTCATCGTATTTCACCCAACTCAGGGCTAGCCATGATTACATTTCGGTCTACAGTGAGTGTAATTTTCTACTGCGTAAACGGTTGGCAACACGCTACTTAAGATAAAAACCACAGATCCACATTTATAATGTAATGAGTGAATTTTTCTCGTCAATCAATATAAAGTGATTTAATACTAACTGAAATTTTCACGAGCCAATCAATTAACCAATAGATAAACAGACTTGCACTAAGGCGCTATGCTTCCGCGTTATTATTATACGACTACACTCTATATTTGAGCGTCAGAATAGCTAAGCGTGGTTGGTATCGCAGCACAATATATTATCAATATTATTATTCTAATCGTTCTTGATCTTTCTAGGTTTTCTATATGCCGAATTCAACTTCTCTGAATCAACGTAAACTCTTCAATCTTTTAAACTTGGTGTTGATAAACCTCGGCCATTAGGCCGAGGTTTTCAAGTACCGAAATACTCGACGTGATTAGTCAACTAACCAACGGTTGATGTACTCACGTTGGAAACGACCAGGATCACCACCAGTACCAGAGTTTGGTGCAAAGTGACTACCTGAACCAGATTCTTGAGTGTAACGACCGCTAGGAGAGTTCGCACGGCAGTTAGAAGCATTGAATGGATACGCAGGTGCCAAAGTATCACCACTAGTGAAGATACATACAACGTCAGTACCAGATGATACTGGTCCGTCAATGCGCACGGTGTAAACAGTGTCTGGTTGAACTGCGATTACACAGTCAGCGCCAGCACGACGTGCAGCGTTGAAAGAACCGCCACCACCTTGTGAGTGACCAGAAGTACACACTTTAGGATTTGAGGCAGCTTCAGAGCGACGTTTTGCTTGTTCAATGACACTTGCTACATCGCGACCTGAACCAGATTGGCTAGTGCTCGCCGCAGCAACGATGATGCATTGCTCTGCAGCAGCTTCTAACATGCCGTCGTAAGAACCGATAGTTCCACCAGTACCGTTACCCCAACCCATGATGTTAAGGTTGCTTTGGCCGCGTGGGATGAACAAGGTTCCGCCAGATACGCGTACTTCGTCAATGGTGCCACAACCGGTACTACCACCGCCGCCACCGCTAGCTAGCGCAGCGCCAGACATTACAACACCAGATAATACTAGAGCAGACGCAGCTGCTAATTTTACTAATTTCATAAGTGACCTCTATTGTTATCCTTATTTATTGTATTGATTTAAACCAACAACACTTTTGTAGCGCCGCCTTACTTATTAGCTAGTGGAAGCGTTCACAAAAGGTGGAAGGATTCTAGGGGGCGACCTTATTGGACGGCTATTACAACAGCGACCAGTTTTGAACCACTAATGACGATTGGGTATCAACATGGTGCACTTGTGCCAATATGTACAAATCTAAAACTTATATCGAAATTTCTGTTTACAATTAAAAACAATGACGACGTTTCGATCGCTTTATTAAAAAAATAGTTGTTCGCAACCCTTAACATTTTTCTTTTAATTATTTACCTCGATTATTTGCATCTTTTAGCACTTTTAAAAAATTAGGTTTACGCTGTAAACGAATTTCGATTTTCAACTGACCAAATTTTTATTAATTGTTATGCATTAATGACACTTATCACAACCTTTTTAGCTGGCATAGAAACTCATAAGAAAATAAATATTTTCCAGTATCATAACCCACTAAAATCAAGTTCTATCAATTGCAACCAAGCATTCAACACAAACAATAAGTCGCGTTGACAACGAAAATAAAAATCTAGAAATGTTTTCTACCTTTAATGTGCGAAAAAAAGCCCTGTTGTATTGATACCGCCGCGTTAGGAAAACGACTAATTTCCATAAAAAAACCGCCACACTCAAGTGCAGCGGTTTTCGTCAATAAGAGTGAAATCAAGTTAACGCTGAGGTACCCGTCATCGCCCAATACATTTTGGCATGTTCACCCGCTAGGACATCTTTTCGATTTCAACAAGCTCAACTTCAAAAATCAAAACCGCCTGAGGCTCAACGTAGTCGCCAGAGCCCTCTTCTCCATAAGCCAGATCCGCGGGAATATAGATTTCAAACTTATCCCCTTCTGACATTAATTGGATGGCTTCTGCCCAACCGGGAATGAGCTTTCTCACTTTACTACTGAATAGCTCATTTCGATCATAAGTACTATCGAACTTGGTTCCATCAACCAGTGTCGCTCGATAATGCACATTGACAATATCTTCAGGGGTTGGTTTATAACCGCCGTCCCCACGGTGAATGACTTTGTACTGCAAACCACTTTCCGTCACGATCACGCCGTCTTTCTTAACGTTTTTCGCCAGAAATGCTGCACCTTCCTTTTTATTTTTCTTACTTGCAATAGCCCGTTCAGCAGCCTTTTTCTTCTCTCGCGCTGCTTGATGCTCAGAAACCGTTGCCATCACCTCATCGGGAGACATCTTTGCCTCGCCAGCAATTGCATCGCGTAGCGCACTGGCTAAAACATCAATATTCAAGTTGATGTCCGCTTTCTTAAAGTTTTCTCCAAGCTGGACACCATAGGCATAACTAAAGCGATCATCGAGAGTTTGGAGGCCATGAGCCGATTCTTCAGCCCCCTTAGGCTCTCCAATGCTCTCAGAGTGGGCTTTATCACTATAGGCACCAACACATGCTGTACTTAACATAACTGTCGCCAAGACAGATACATACTTCTTCATATCACATCCTCTCTGCAATCCAATCGAGCCAATCTATACAATTATTGTTATAAAAGGAGCTTCGACTTTTACTATGCCTTAGGGCTAAATTCAAAAGTAGCGTTAACTCTCCAAGGGCTTTTATAAATATTGTGAAGTTTGTGTAGGATTCCAACGAACGTAATAAGTTGCAATTCACGTCCATTATCCAAGCCGAGGTAATCGTAGATGACTCTTTTTGGTATTTTTATATGATTTGGCCATCTTGCCGAAAACAAACCCAACAACTGTAAAACCTAAATCTATAAAGACAAAAAACCCCAACCCAGTAGGTTGAGGTTTTTTCTAGAACGCTAGATCAGCGGACGATTAACGCATCCAAAGATCGATGTACTCGCGTTGGATTTCACCTGGATCACCACCAGTACCTGAGTTTGGCGCAAAGTGAGTACCAGACCCCATTTCCATAGTGTAACGACCACGTGGAGAGTTATCTTCACAGTTGCTGTCGTTGAATGGGTAAGCTGGCGCTAGAGTATCACCAGAAGTGAAAATACATACTACATCGGTGTCGCTGGCAACAGGGCGATAGATAGAAACCGTGTAAACAGTATCTGGTTGAACCGCGATGATGCAGTCAGCACCTAGACGGTTTGCAGCGTTGAAAGAACCACCGCCACCTTGAGAGTGACCAGAAGTACAGATTTTTGGATTTGATCCCACGATGTTCGCGTAACGACTGCGTGCTTCGTTAACCGCTTCTTCAACGTCTGCACCACTACCTGACTGGCTAGTCTCTGCAGCAGCAACTAATACGCAGTGCTCTGCAGCTGCTTCTAGCATGCCATCGTATGAACCAACAGTACCGCCAGTTCCGTTACCCCAGCCTAGGATGTTGTAGGTGCCTGGGCCGCCGCTTGGTACGAAAAATGTAGTATCAGAACCGAAAGGGGACACTTCGGTAACACTACAGTTGCTGCTGCCGCCACCGCCACCGCTGGCTAAAGCGCCTGCAGATAATGCAACACCAGAAACAACAACGGCAGAGGTTACTGCCAATTTTGCAAATTTAGCTACGTTCATATATGACCTCTATTTTATCGTTATATATTATTGATTTTAACCAACCACCTTCCGACAGCCCTATATTTATTATGTGAGGACTGTTAACAAAAGGTGGAACGATTCTATGGATCAGAATTTAAGCCGGCTATTACAAGATCAACCAGTTTTGATTTGGGGGGGTATGTTTGGTATCAAAACCACACATTAGTGCCAGTTTATACAAATATGAAATTCATAATGGATGCCGAATCCAGCGTAAAAAATCATATCAAATATTCACTGCATGCTAACAAGATAAAAAATTGTGACTCGCGCCATGTTTTCTCGCGGCGCAACATTACCGAATTACGAAATCATTTCTCCCAACTAATTACGCCAGTTTTCTTTCGGTTCAATCGGTACATTTATGATTGTTTTAATAAACTTGAAGCCCCTCTTGTTAGATAGAAAACATTTATTTTCCATGTTCTCTCGCCGATTTGGTCATTCTCACGATATCAGTCAATGAAATTGCAGGAATGTGGTTTTCCTGCCGCTTTATGAGAGCCAAACGAATACTACGCGTCAACAAGGCCATTATCGGTGCCTCTTGTTCTGATAGGATATGACAGTAGAACCGCTATAGATAGGCAAGGAGACTTAACTAAAACATCCGAACTTGTCACCATCAGGGGGAACGAAGGGTCTTAATCTGGCACACATCCCCTCTGAGTCATTTTCACTCTTAACTACAGCCTTGTTGTAAAGCATCAGCCATATGAGTACCCCGCCACTCAAAGAGAAATTTATCCCCCTTTACAGTATCGGATATGCCACAAAGCCTATTGACCTTTTTATAACCCAATTGAAAGCCCTTAACATTGACGTTATGGTCGATATCCGTTCCGTACCATTCAGTAAAGTGTTTCATGACTACCATCAGGGCAACTTAAAACTCACTTTAAAACGCCATAGCATCGCTTATGTTTACCTTGGTGAAGAGTTGGGACCTCGCACCAAGGACCTAGCACACTACAACGACGCAGGGCAGGTCCAATTCAAGCGCTTAATGACATCTACGCTATTTAAAGCGGGACTAAAGCGGCTGTTCAGAGGCTTAGATAAAGGTTTCTCCATCGCACTATGTTGCGCGGAGAAAGACGCCGCTACCTGTCACCGAAGCCTGTTAGTTGGGAAAGCACTGCGCTCACAGTACGGTATCGACCTACAGCATATTGACCATAAGGGTACTATCGAATTTCAGACTCAACTCGAGCGACGCCTGCTAGCCCTGACCAATACGCCTGTCGATATGATCACTAGCGAGGACGAAGCAACGGAAATCGCCTACCAACGTCAATGTGAGGCCTATGCCTACAGACGCCCCGGTCGCTAGACACTATAAAATGAGAGCTAGCTCCAGCTTTGATCATTCAAAAGTGGGCTAAATCACAGAATTCGCTTTCGCGGCCTAACCAGGAAAAGCTCCTCCTTTATACTGATTAATCAGCGATTGAATACTTCAAGGGCCTGATCCATGGTTCGCCACAACAAAATTCCCACACCAGCGCGACGGCTAGATATCGCCGCGCTACTGATACTGACGTCGTTATTGTTCTTCACCAAACTGGCCTATGCCGAACCGGAGGAGCAAGCCTCTCAAACTCTCACGGTGATTGATCCCTATGCCGAAGTGCGAACAGGCCCAGGGAGAGGCTATCCCGTGTTCTACGCGGTAGAACAAGGCGAAAAAATTAAAGTGCTAACACAACGCCCCGGCTGGTTTGAGGTTCGTACGGCAAACGGCAATCGAGGCTGGACCAGCACAGCGGAACTATCACGGACTATGCAAGCCTCCGGTGAGCCCGCTGACCTACCTTCTGTAAGCTATGGCGATTACCTTCAACGAAGCTGGCGAGCGGGACTAAAAGCAGGCCAGTTTATTGATGGTGAGCTCGATAGTGTCGAAACCTTCAGTGCTATCGTCGGCTACCGTATTCTTAGTTGGCTCGAGGCTGAGATCGAAGTTGGCAAGTTTTACGGTCAAGATATTCGTGGCAGCCTCTACGGTGCCAACGCACTTATTGAACCATTTAGTCAGTGGCAAGTATCTCCGTTTATCTCCGTGGGCACCGGCATTATGGACATTAGTTCACAGCCAAAGCTGGCGCCATTAACTATCGACGAATCAGGCTACAACACCTATAGCCTGGGCGCCCATTATTATGTTGGGCGAAATTTTCTCGTCAAAGGCGAGTACCGCTGGTTCGTAATTGATACCGATTTTGATACAGAACGAGTAGACGCATGGACAATTGGATTCAACGCATTTTTCTAGGTAGCGCACTGCTTGGATTACCGCTAACGGTATGCGCCCAAGAAGAAGAGACACATTCGGGTAGTTCCATCGACATTGAGCGGGAAGTCTTCGAGCTGGGCGCTTTCGTTGGTATTATTAATATTGGTGATTTTAGTAGTGAACTGGCTTACGGTATTACGGGCGAATTTCAAGCCAGCGAAGACTTCTTTTTGCAATATAACTTTTTACAGACAGATGTTGACTTGTCGTCGTTTGAACTAAGCCAAACGCCATATTTTACGGGCGATGACCGTACGTATCGTCATTATGACTTACTGGTGGGCTATAAAGTCTTTCACGGCGAAATGTATCCCAGTAAAGGGAAAGCCAATTTATCTTCACTTTATATTGTCGGTGGTGTAGGTGACACACAATTCGGCGACGAAGAACGTTTCACCTACACATTGGGTGTGGGTTATCAAATCGCGCTTTCCCGCAATTACAAGTTCCGTGCTGACTATCGTCATTACTTCTATGATTCGAGCATTATCCAGACCGAAGAAAAAACGCGACAAAGTGGATTCTTTTCCGTTGGGCTTAATTACTTATTTTAAAAAATAAAGTAGCCCACTGGCGAATACACCTAAGAAAAAACTAGAACAAGGCATTAACCCCAATTTTAAATTCGGTGTTAAGCGTTTGTTTATCGTCTCCGATAAAGTCTCGTTTAAACAGATGTTCACGGAAGTCGATACTGCCGGTCAGCCAGTCGGTTAACACCACGCGATAGCTAAGACCGAATGCTAAGCCCCATGAATCATTAGCAGCAAAGTTAACATGGTCTGGCCCCGCCAAGACATAGAGGCCTGTTTGATACTTCTTTTTTGCGCCAAAGAATGACCTTCCTGGGAATAACTTAAACCCTCCCAAGACACCATAATATTCAAAATCTCTGTCCGCTGAAGCAAGGAATCCTGGGTCACCTTCAAATGATGCTTTGTCAATGGATGCTTTCCCATAATTTGCCAACAACATCCAACGTTCATTGAGATGGTAGGCAAATTCAAGCCCCAGCACAGCCTCGCTACCAAAGTCTTCAACTGACAACACACCAGTATATGCCCCCAGCTCAAACCGTTCCGTATCTATCGCGGCAACGTCAGCCGCCGTTGTCTGGTCATCCGGTTCTATTATTCTTACAGTATTTTGGGCCAACACTCGGCTAGGAACCAACAACACAAGCAAACTGCAGACGCAGAGGAATTTAATACCACGTGCATTCATCATAATGACTTCTCTTTCAACCTTGTCAAATCTTCTCTTCACTATTAAACAACTATACAACGCATCGGAAAGCACGTCCGGTTGCAGCGACAACAAACAGTGTGACAGCAGTCACAGGAAATAACGCCAAAACAATTGTCGCGAATTTCAATATAACCTTTTGTTTGCACCGATAGATTGGCGTCACTGACGCTGTCTCACTATCGAAGGTTTTATGATTTTTATGCGCTAGTGCATTCTCAGATTGTGAATTGGCGCTAATCGTTATTTATAAACTCACTTATAGTTATCTACGAATAACGCTTCTGGGACTCCGGAAAATTGCTACGAGAACAAAAAAACCATGGAAGTATCAGCATCTCTACAATCGAGCTGTCAGCTCGACCAGCAACGTGCCGCTGCCATTTTTGCGGCCGCAGCCAATATCGTTGCGCGCTTGATACTGTCGAGCATTCTGCTCATTTTCAGCACGCCGACTCTAGCGCAGACAACCTCTAGCACCTCATCAACTGAAAGCAATGTCAATTTCGCTGAAAAGAAACTCCAATCAAGTGGAGATCGAGCCTTGGCTGAAATTCGTGCACTGTCAAACGATATTCAACAACTCAAAACCCAAGTAGTAGTGCTCAATAAAGATTTACGCAACATGGAGGAACAACTGCTTTATCCGTCGAGCACGAAATACACGGTCTTCGTATCGATTGCATCAGGACATTTTTTTGACCTAGAAGGCATTAAGTTCAAGCTTGACGGTGAATTTGTGGCCTCTCACATCTATTCAGAAAAACAACGTAACGCCCTAGTTCGTGGTGGCGTTCACCGTCTTTATATAACCAATCTCAGTGAAGGAAAACATACTGCAACGGTATTCTTTACGGGCATTGGTTCTAACCAACGCGATTACAAGCGCGCGGTATCCCTTGATTTCGACAAGGGAAAAACCAGCGAGTATCTCGAAATTGCTATCAGCGATGATGGCGCCAATCAAGAACCAATCTTCGAGCTAAAGCAGCGGTAGTAATAATGAAGACTTACCGAAGTAAGACAGGAAAGAAGTCTCTGCTGCCAGCGCAACCCAGCAATGCCGTGGTGACTGTATTCTTCGCATCGCTCATAGCATTTTCAGGGCAAGTTTTTCCAGCGTCTCAGTCAAGCAACCACATCCAAACTCGTGATGATCTAGAATATGGCACCATTCTATTTAATTACTATCAGCAAGACTATTTTAACGCACTGATTGAATACGAATACGTAGCGGACAAAGAAAATAAGCGCGCGAATAGTGACCGTGGGCAATTACTCAAGGGTGGCATGGCACTATCGTACGGCTTGAGTGACGTATCGGAGAGTTTATTTAACGCCTTATTGGTTAGACAAACTGAAGAAGATGTACGAAATCGCGCCTGGTACTACCTCGCGAAGCTTTTCTACGCTCACTCTCGAGATAAAGATGCTCACGACGCACTGGAAAAAATACATGGCGCTGTACCAGCGGATCTTCATCTTGACTACCATTATCTCGCGACACTGGTAAGCAACGATGCGAACCATTTGGAATCTATCAGCCAGGCTGTTGACAACATACCAACATACTCACCTCAACACCCTTACTTATTATTTAATTTAGGCATCTCGTATCTACGTGGCGGCAACCGTGCAGCGGCGGAAGCAAATTTGCAAGCCGTAGTCGCAGCAGCAGATGATTCGGAAGAACTGCAAGTATTGTCAGACCGCGCACGACACGGTTTAGCTCAGCTGGCTATTGAAGATCAACAACTTCTGAAGGCCTGGGGTTATCTACAAAATATTCGCACCACCGGGTTATATTCTAACCGGGCGTTGCTGGCTTATGCGTGGGCGGCGGTTCGTCAACAACAATACCAAATCGCTCTTCCAGCGTTGCAGCTACTTAATGAGCGTTCAATATCTATTCCGGAAGTACAAGAAGGCAAGGTTTTACTAGGCCACCTGTATGAACAGCAAGACTCGATGAATCGAGCGCTTAAAAGTCATATCACAGCGGAAAAACAGTTTTTACAAGGCATTCAGCAAGTAGCTGAAGCGCGTCGAATTATCGACATGCGCGACGTCCCTCACGAGTTTATCGCCAATCTTGACGCCATTGTCGATGACACCGACTGGTACGGCACAAAACCTTCGGTTGACTACCAAAAGCTTACGCCTTTTCTAATTGACTTAATGGCGAGCAACCCGTTCAACCAAGTACTCCATGAGTTAGCAGACCTTTATGCTATACGCGACAACCTCACTCATTGGTCGAATCAAGCCGAGCAACATGCACTTATTCTTGCTGCGGCTGAATCAAAAATGTTTGATGAATCCATGAAACATCTACTTCAAGAAAGCGAAACGCTTCACTCTAGATTGACACAACAGAAAGATGATTTAGATCTTATACAGCTCACGCTAGATACAAGCGACCAAGAGCGCTTTGAGTCTCTTTTAGACAACAGTGGTAAGGAGCTTGCGCTACTCACAGACAAGTTGAATTCACTACGCAAGCAAAGTGAGCCCTATCGTCAACCTGATAGTTATCCAGAGATGGTCGAACTCAACCACAAACGAATTCATGAAAAACTTCAGGTGACTCAACGGTATATCGCCAAACTTGAACCTGTAATGCGCAATTTAGTTAAGGTTGAGCTCGATAAGCACGAAGAGCGTATGCGCTATTACTTAGCACAGAGTCGATTAGCGAAAGCGCGTTTATACGACACTGCTTTGATTAACCTCAATAACGTCCGCCGTCCAGTACGCCAAGATGGAGACTAATGGCAACATGATTCATATAACAACACGGTATCGACCAAGCTGGCTTCGAAAAACACCACTTAGCGTCATTGTGCCCGCAATCATGCTATCGGCCTGCGCAGGAAATAATACACAGACTTTAGGTTCGTTAAAGTACGAGCCAGAACCTGAGCAGCCAATCGCCGAGGTGACACAGAATATTAGCCGCAAAGATGTTCGCAGCGAATATCAAGAACTACTGACGATAATTGAAGACGAGAATCTAAAGGAACAAATTGAAAGGCGTATTGCGCACGTCTATATGCTCGAAGGAGAAGACGACCAGGTTAACGCCGAAGTCATTACCGCAGACAAAAGCTATTACGTTGAAGCCATCAAATCCTATCGTGATATTTTAGAGCGTTATCCCAATTCGCCCGACAATGCCGAAGTGCTTTATCAATTAGCAAAAGCCTATGATATGGAAGGAGATCAAGACGAAGCGCTCGCCATGTTACTTCAATTAACCAGTCGCCACCCTAACTATGAAAACCTGGCCGAGGCCTATTTCCGCAAAGGGGATATTTTATTTAATCGCGGCGACTACCAAGGTGCCGAAAAAGCCTATCGCGCAGTCACTCAGTACAGCAACGCAAAATTCAAACTCAACGCCCACTACATGCTCGGCTGGTCGCAGTACAAGCAACTGTATTATCGACAAGCGATGAATGATTTTGTCTATGTATTGAACCAATTACTTGGCCCTGTTGAATCTATTGACGCCCTTAGCAAGCCGGATCAATCGTTAACCAACGACACTCTCCACGCCGTCAGCCTTGGTCTCGATAAAATTGCCGGTGCAGCAACTATTGAGGCGCTACCCCAACTGAACGACCAACATTATGTTTGGTTAATTTATGACAATCTTGGTCAATATTATCTCGACAAAGAATTATATGAAGCTTCGGCCGAAAGCTATCGCCTATTTGTAACGAACTATAGTGACCAGGATCGCACACCTAAACTCCATAAAAAGATGATCGACACCTACATCAAAGGGAGCTTTCCCAAGCAAGCTTTCTTTGAAAAAGAGCGTTTTGTCGACGCTTACGGTATTTACTCCGATTTTAGCAAAAAGCGCGACGGCATTATGCCAAGCATTAACGATACCATGCAGGCTTACCTCGACGAGCTAGCCAAAAACTATCATGCTCGCGGACAAGAACTACAGCAAGAAATAATCGACACCAACGAAAAGGCCACTGATAATTCTAAAGCGGACCCGAAAAAAATTGCGAAGCTTGATAGCGAAGCCGTCGATGCGCTAGACAAGGCTGCCTACTACTACCAACAATTTATCGATACGTTTCCCAGCTTCGAAGCCATTGATGAAATTGTTTTCATGCGTGCAGATGCGCTATTCACAGCACGCCGATTTGATCAAGCCATTCCCGACTACGAGCGCGTCGCCTATCGAGGCACTACGCCTAGTGCAGATAAACACGGCGCCAATGCTGGTTACGCAGCGATTGTATCCTACGAAAATCACATAAACACATTGAAGAGCGAAACAGCGATGACGCGTTGGCGCGGACAAGCGGTCAACAGCATGTTGCAGTTTGCAGAAAAATATCATCAGGATGAGCGCTCTGCTTCTGTATTAACCAATGCGGCGGAATATATCTTTAGCTTAGAACAGTATGCTCGAGCGCTAGATATTTCACAAAGTTTAATCAGCAACAATCCTGATTTAGATACATCATTAAAGAAAACAGCGTTTGGAATTCTCGCGCACTCGCTCTTTAAACTAGAACGCTTTGATGAAGCCAGCGAAGGCTATTTGCAACAACGACAACTGGTCTCACAAGACGGAGATGAGTATACGCAGATAACCGAACGGTTAGCGACTTCCGTCTATAAGCACTCCGAAACTGTTATTGCCGCGGATCAAAAACAAGCAGCCGCCAATGAACTGTTAAAGTTAAAAACACTGGCACCTGATTCACCCGTAAGAATCACAGCACAATACGATGCATCCTCATTACTTATTGAATTACAACAGTGGGACAAAGCCATAACAGAGCTAACTGAGTTAATTGCACTGTATCCCGAGCATGAACTCGCGATTGAGTTCCCACGAAAACTAGCATTCGCCTATGAGAAAAATAAAAACTGGCGCCAAGCCGCTAGTGAATACCTTAAGCTCGCGGAAGGCGACCCCGACTTAAACCTTCGTCGCGAAGCCTTATTCCTCGCCGCAACAATGTTCGAAAAAGACAATCAGTTATCAAAAGCCATTACGCAGTTTAAATCCTACAACAAGCTTTATCCCGAACCTTTTGCCAAAATGATGGAGGCTCGGTATCGCTTGGCAGTTAATTACGACACCCTTAAAGAAGAACAGAAAAAACTCTACTGGCTGGATAAGCTAGTCGAAGGCCATCAGCAAGCGGGCAAGGCGACGAGCGAACGCAGTCGTTGGCTCGCCGCATGGGCAAACGCCGAATATGGATACTATCAACTTAGCGCGTACAAGGCACAAGCTATCAGCCTACCACTAGATAAAAGTCTCGGCGCTAAGAACGCGTTACTAGACAAAGCTAGTCAACGCTATCAAGCCGCCGCCGACTCGGGCATTTTCGAGTTTGTTACCCTGAGCGCCTACAAGATTGCCGATATGTATCACCAATTCGCCACTGAGTTGCGCCAAAGTCCACGGCCCAAATCATTGAGCGCGGATGAACGCATCATTTATAGCGAAATCATTGAAGAACAAGCGCAACCGTTTGACGAGTTAGCGAAGGATTTATTACTCAGCAATATTAATCGCGGCTGGGACGGTGAATTTAATCAGTGGATTGACCAAAGCTTTGCGCTAATGAGTCAGTTGCACCCCACACGATTTGCAAAAACAGAACGCATAGTGAGTTACGGTGATGAAATACGTTAAACCCCTCAGAATTTTTGCAACTATTTCGCTTTGTCTTCTAAGCCTGGTCGGTTGTAGCAACTCTAAACTCAATGGTTGGAGCTATGACGGCTCAAGTTCGGTAGCGTTAGCCGATACTTCGCTGTATCTACCTATCCAGGAAACCGACAAAACCGGCGTGCTTTTACCTTATGAGGCGCAACCAAACCCTTATAGTGAACTTTCTGGGCGGATCGATAAAGAAGCTGTGTCTACTTATATTGATGCAAGGCGTGCTTTCAATGCCAAAAAATACGACTTTGCCGACCAACTTCTAGCCCAACTCGTCACAGCACATCCTAAATTAAGCGGCCCTTGGGTAATGCGAGGTGACATTGCTGCGGCTCAACAAAACTATTCGTTAGCGGTTCAACATTATGTCGAAGCCATCGACGTTAATGATGCCAACATGAACGCCTACTTGCGCTTGGCGAAAGCACAACGTCAACGCGGTCACTTTGCACACGCACAGAACACCTACGCTCTCGCTTTGGTTGAATGGCGAGATTCGCCCGAACTACATTTAAATTTGGGCGTACTTTATGACGTTTACTTAAATAAACCTCTGCAAGCACAAGCGCATATGGAAGCGTATCAATTACTCACTACCAACAATGACCAGCAAGTGACTGCATGGATAGACGAGATCCGTGGTCGCACTGGCGTTGTTTCAACACGCTCCATCATTGGGCCCACCGGTGACTTGATCAGGTTAACTGACCTACAGAAGTCCAGCCCTATTAGCTCAGCTTCTACCGCAGACTCTACGCCAGTTGAAAATATTACGGAGTCTAGCGATCCGCACGCAGACTCCATTGCTTCCTCAAAAGTCGCCAACTAGCCCAGGGAGTTCTAATGAATACGTCACGAAGAGTAAGCGCCTCATTCACCTATGGCATGTGTTGCTTTCTTATTGCCGCCAATGCTTTCGGCGAAGACCAGCCCAGTAGTCAAGATGCGCAACAAGAAACAGTAAATGCAACGCTAGTCAAACCGGCAATATCGGAGAGTAAACGCGTAAAAGACAATAAGGCTGACGCCATCAAGCTGGAGTCAGTCTTCGTCGGGGATAAAGAGCAGCCAGCAATCAGCTACTTCATTCCCTGGCAAGGCATCGGCACTCCAGACAAATTGCACTGGAATGTCGAGCAAAAACATGATGGAGCTCTTGACTTAGTGGACCGGGAAATCATGTTGCGTTCGATGCACATTTATGAAGAGATGAACTTGGAATCACCTCAATCACTCGACTAATTTTTAGATCACCTAACACTCGTTCTTTAAACATCGCTGTAGGAGGCCCACATGATTGATGTTTACAGCAAAATAACCGCGTTTTTTCAAGACGGCGGGTTATTCATTTACCCTATCGCCATCGTGCTCGCTATCGGCATAGGTATTGCCATTGAGCGCTGGCTGTTTTTAGCTCGCGAAAAAGCTCGAAATCTCAAAGCTTTCAACGACTTCCTGCCCCTACTGCGCTCAACTGACATCGAGAAAATGCAGCTTTATACCCGAGAGGTTCAAACACCTGTCACGCGTATTATTGGTTGCGGTTTAGATATGATGAAAGTAAGCAAACAGCGTGGCGATATCGAAAACTCGATGAGCGAAGGGATGCTCGAAACCATGCCGCAACTTCAGAACCGTACGGGGTATCTCGCGGTATTGGCAAACGTAGCAACATTGCTCGGTCTACTAGGCACTATTATTGGTTTAATTAGTGCGTTTACAGCAGTGGCCGTCGCTGACCCAGCACAAAAATCGACGTTACTTTCGCAATCGATTTCTGTCGCTATGAACACTACAGCGTTCGGCTTGATTGCCGCAATTCCGCTTTTGGTCTTACATGCGGTGATTCAAAACAAAACGTCAGCGATTGTAAACAGTATTGAAATGGCGGCTGTAAAGTTTTTAAACATCATGACGCTACACCGTTTTATCGAGGCCAGTATTGCTCGCCCATCTAGCGGAATGACCATAACCCCGGATGCACAGGCTTCTGCCGAAGCCGATTTGGTAAACCGCACCGATGGCGCAGCGCCCGCACCGGCCTTCTAACTGGTAGATACGACAAGGTTTTATCATGGCTTTTCGATTTCAATACAAACCGGAAGACGATGCCGATATCGACATAACGTCCTTCATGAACCTGATGATTGTGCTCGTGCCCGTGTTGCTATTAAGCATTACGTTCACACAAATTTCAGTTCATGAAATCAAGCTACCTGATCTTACCGGCGGGTTCGCATCTAGCGCAGAGTCACAGTCGCAGCTGGAGGTAGTAGTAAATGATAAGGGCTTTGCTGTGTATTACCCCGACAAGCGCTCACTCATTAAAAAACTGCCTTTGCTGAAAACGGAGCAAGGCAGCGCTTATGACTATCAGACACTGTCTATGGTACTGCAAGAAGTTAAATCCCAACTGTCTGAGCGCAGAGACATCGTATTGTTGGCCGATCACAGCCTCTCTTATCAAGACTTGGTCGCCACTATGGATACGGTGAAATCTTACCGCACTGTGCTCGCAGCAAGTGTCGTAGAAGTCGAACTTTTCCCAGAAATATCGTTAGGTGATGCGAGTTAAATCATGATGAATAATTCGATATTCCACTATCAAAAGCCAAAATACGCCACCAAATTGAACCTTGTGGCTTTAATGGATATTTTCACCATTCTTGTTTTCTTCCTCCTACTTAATTCGGGTGAGGCTGAGAAGCTAGAGAATGCAAAATTTATTGAATTACCAGACTCCACGATTGGTACGCCTCCCCACGGGGACCTGGTAGTAATGATTGGAGAAGAAACCATTTGGCTTGGCGAAGAGGAAGTTGGCACGATTAACGATATTATCAAGTCCAAAAAGTCATCGATAGAATCACTATCGGTAGCGTTACAAACTTATAAAGAAGCCAAAGGCGAATTAAATGCCTATGAAAAAGAAAACGGCCTTGCACTGACTATCATGGGAGACCACGAAGTCCCCTACGGTTTGTTAAAAGCTGTGATGTCGACATGTCGGCTTGAAAATTTTCGTGATATAGCCCTAGCTGTCAATCAAGTAGCGGCACCAGGGCTTATCCCAACCAATGGCTCTAGCGCCGAAGTCGCCAGCCTCAGTAATTTGTAGTGGCCTGCTATTCAGTGGATGCTGTGAGAGATTGTTTATGTTTGCGAATGTAGAACCCCTAGCGCTGGAACTCGTCTTACCTTGGCAGGAGGACGCGGAACAGGAAGAAAAATACAAGCGCCTGATTAAGCGAATTTTAATAGGCGTTATGTTGTTTTGTTTCATTGTGCCTTGGCTACCCACTATCGATCCGGCCTATGAGCCACCAGAAAAAGAGTTAACCAAAACTAAGGTCATGCTAGAACCGGTAAAAATGCCACCACCAGAGCCAGTGGCACCGCCGCCTAAACCCAAACCTGTCACACCGAAGGAACAACCCGTCCAACAAGTCGTGAAGGCTGCACCGGCACCAACGCCAGCACCGGCGCCCAAGGCGGTTGATAAAAAGCAGCTAATGAAAGAACAAGGCCTTGCATCGCTCAGCAATCAACTGAGCGCATTACGGGGCAGCGTCAACGTCGCCAAGATGCAACGAAAAAATGTTAGCAAAAGTGATCTTGGTCAAAAGGAATTTACATCACGTGATGCATTCGGGGAGGAAGTCATAGGCAAACGTAGCCAGGGCATCGAAGTGAATGAAACCATGCTCAAGCAAGAGAGCGCTGGCCTGGCCGCTTATGATGGCGTAGCTGTCACCGTGGCAGGCGTGTCTGACCAACCCGGCAAAAGCACCTTAAGTTATTTGTCTGGGCAAGCCGGCCGCCGAGACATGGAAAACATTCGACGGACTTTCGAGGCGGCAAAAAGCAGCGTTTACGCGCGCTATCTTGAAGCCTTAAACCAACACCCAGAGCTAGCAGGTAAATTTATTTTTCGCCTCATTATTGAACCTGACGGTAGCATTTCAGATTTAAAACTCGTGACGAGTGAGCTTGGCATGCATGATCTTGAATTAGCTATCCTAAGTCGCATTCGTGACATCAATTTTGGCGAAAAGGAAGTGTCACCAACAGCAGTAGAATATGCATTTTCATTTATTCCTAGTTAGAACTTGTCGTACATGTTGATGTTGGCATCACGAAAAACGATTGAACACTTAGCTATTGCCTAAGCACATATAGCGTTTAGTTTAGTTGTTGGTTGGCATTATTTTTTAGCAATCACACTTTTAAATAGTGGAAAAAAGCACCTAATAAAGTGCGATGAAGTTCCACTTTGTTTTCCCCAATGTCTGCCAGTATGGATGTATGGAGTAGAATTTTATTAGGGTGACTCTTATGTCCACGCACTTAAATCGTTTCTCAGCAATATCCTGCTTGGTCGGGATGGGTAGCGTACTCACAGCCTGCGGCGGAGGCTCTAGCAGCAACGACAGTTCATCCAACGAGCTACAAGCAGCGGGAATTAATCAAGACACACCGATCGCTTATGTACAGCGGAGTATATCCAAGTCTGTCGACAGTCATTACAGTGTTTACCAAGCGTCTTTGGAAGAAAACAACCAAACACCTCAAGATCTGCATTCTCCCTATGTTTTTTCACCGGGGGCAACACTGATTCACCGTTCAAGCATTGATGTCGAAGCCCAGCAATGGGCTGTATTAGAGTCCTACTTTGGCAGCAACCAATTCGATGTAAAAGATCTCGCTGTGTCAGAAGATGGTACGCGCTTGCTGTTCGCAGCCCATGGCCCGCTAGACCATGTCACAGATAACACCTGGAACATATATGAATACAGTTTTCAGGAAAAAAGTGTACGTCGAATTATTAGCGATTCCATTCTCGCTAACGAAGGGCAAGACACTAACCCTACATACACGGCCGACGGCAATATTGTCTTTTCGTCGGATCGCGCAGCTGGCAATCCAGATCTACCAACAGCGGAACCAATCCCCCCTACCATCGATGAAGATTGCTATAAAATAGGTCCATCAGAGAGACCCTCGTTGTTGCACCGAATGACCGCGGAAGGCAGTGATATTCTACAGCTGACTTTTGGTAATAATCACGACACCAAAACAACAACTCTGCGCAACGGTGAGGTAGCGTTTGTTCGCTGGTCACGTAGCTACGAGTTGTTGGCTAATTGTGATGACAATGCAGCAGCGTCTACATCACTCGAGCTTTTGAGCGGTGATTATCCCAATGGACTAGAAACCCCCAGTACATGGGATGACCCCAAGTTATGTGCATTTACGATTGACACACCGTACGGGCAAGCACTTCCTAGTAATCACTACACTCTGCTAACTATCGAACCGGATACTGTTCAACTTAAACAACTGTATGAAACCGTTACCATTTTTGGGAGTGATGAAGAATTTATTTCGCTAGATAAAATTATCCAAGGTGCAGACGGCTACCTCATGGGCGTTCTAAAACACTTTTATAATATGCAATCTGGCGGCGCGCTCGTTAAATTACACTCACCCAGCGATACACATGGCGATGTATTTGGTGAAACCGCAGTACGTCAGCTTGGAAGCAGCGACGTCGATCTCTATCCCAGCCAGCAATCTTTTGATGGTTGGTTTAGCGCCCTAACACCTTATCAGGATGGCAGCGGTAGGTTACTCGTGAGTTGGTCTCAATGCACCACTGTCAATAACGGTGTCAGTGCTTTTTGCGAACAAGGTAAAGTTGGAGATGTCGATAGTCAGTACGGTATTTGGGTGTATGACCCGTCGAGTGAAAGCCGCTTACCGGTTGTTAACGCCACGCGGGATACGGTATTTACCGAGCTAGCAATCTCCCAAGAACGAAGCGGTGCTGATTTACCTTTTACGCCTATCAATAATAATTTTGTAGATAACTTGGATGAGTCTCGCATCATTTGCGACGACCCAAGCTACGTCGACCCAACTGACCCAACGGATCCGACAGGTCCGACCGACCCAACTGATCCAACTGATCCGGCTGATCCGACCGATCCAACTGATCCGACCGATCCGACCGATCCAACTGATCCAACTGATCCGACCGATCCAACTGATCCAACCGATCCGACTGATCCGACCGATCCAACTGATCCAACCGATCCGACTGATCCAACTGACCCAACGGATCCGCCTGCGGAAAACCAACCTCCCATTGCCAATGCGGGTTACGACCAAAATGTGCTAGAAGCAACAACCGTATTGCTCGATGGAACCCGCTCTTACGACCCTGACGGGGATGGATTGAATTACAGTTGGTCAATGCTTTCAGTTCCGCCGAATAGTCAACTAACAACTGCAGACATCACTGGTAGCAACACGGCAACGCCGAGCTTTGTTCCCGACGAAGCATTAGAATTACCCATGAAAGCGGATTTTGTTTTCCTAATCGATGGCAGTGGTTCTATGGACGAAGAAATTGCCGTTGTCAGACAAGGGTTGAGTGATTTTGTCCAAGCACTGTCAGACCCCGAAAACCAAGTAGATGCTCGTTTCGCCGTTGTGACATTTGAGGAGCGGCCAATCGGCTCTACGGAGCCCGTAGTCAAACTGGCATTTACTGCGAGCACCACAACAACAGATGTTACCGCTGAAGTCATCGCGGCATTCGATGCAATAGACACTAGTTTGTTACGAGATAACGATGGCAACGCCCTTCCGCAGCGAGAAGCAGGCCTTGAAGCCATTCGATACGTTCTCGCTGACCCAAGCCTAGTGAACTCACCTGTAGGCGGTTTAGAATTCCGAAACGATGCGCGCATCAATATCATTCTCGCCACCGACGAAGATTCAGACGGGCCATACAATGACGGCAACTTCGAAGCGCCGGATTCTATTACAGATGGCACGCCCGATGATCAAATGTGGCAAGACGAGATTGATGAGACCGCCGCTTTAGTGATAAACAACAATGCATTTCTCGATCTCTTGGTGCTCCCCAGCAATGGCGCTACCACAGACCAATACGGCGACCCCTCTGCGGACCGTACAGAAACAGATAGTGATCGATTTGATGCAGAAGCAACCTTACAAGCGCTAGAAGACCCAACCACAGGACATCCCAATAGCTTACAAGCGCAAGTGCTCCGCGCCGGGTTGATTGCACGCTCATACACAATTACCAGCGCAAACGACACGACCTTTGTCGACAGTTTCTTCACTTCAAAAGTCGCTAATACCATAGACAATCCACTGTTAGGTACCTATACCCTAGGCCTCGTTGTGAACGACGGCGAACTAAGTAGCGAAGAGGATACAGTGACGGTGCGGGCTTACCGCGGGAATGTGCCACCTAATGCTCGTGCAGGCGAAGATCAACTGAACGCATCCCTCAATATGCCCGTTCAACTTGACGGCAGCGCGAGCTACGACGTCGACGAAGCACCCTCTGCCCTCAGCTATCAATGGCGACTCACCTCTGTACCCAGCGACAGCGCGTTAACAGAGGACGATATAAGCAACGCAACCTCCGCAAACGCTGCCTTTAATCCCGATATCGAAGGAGAATATATTGTAGAACTTGAAGTCTATGATGGCGGTATTGGCACGACCGATGTCGACAGCATCACCATAGTCGTGGAGTCATCGGCAAGCTTATAACATTGTCCAATGGAAAAATTGATCCAGTCTCGCACCGCCTAGCAACAGAGTCTCCAACTAAGAGTCGACCCAAGCAGATACTTGGGTCGACATAACTCAATGGACTTGCTTACCAACGCATTCTCATAAGGTCCTACGTTTTACGTTCAACCCTGTAGAAATACTTTTTGCACATCATAAATAAAGTGTAAAGCGATAGGGTCAGACACATACCTCCCAACCGGGAATATGAAACCAATCGACCGCCAACTTTTGCTAGCAAACTCACTTTTTTGTTTTCCCACTACATGCTTTTGCATTTTAGTTGACCCACCCCTACTTTCGCGTCGTTTTTAGCCCATTCACCATGGGTTTATTGCAGTTTATTGCTAGTATTAAAGGAAAGGTTTACGGAATAGCTGTGATAAAAATTGACGGAACACAAGACTCACTAAAACTCAATCAGCACTCGCTGCATACCGCTAAACAATTGAACGGCTGAAAACTCAATCGTATAACCAGATCATTTTTTAGTACTCAAATTGTTAATTTGTATAACCGGTTTATTTCATTCCCAGAAGGGACTATTGATTGCATGATCCAAGAATCGCCATCAAGCGAGTTAATGATTACGCTGTCCCTAATTGAGCTGATAGCCGTATGTCTTGGCCTAGTGGGCGTTGGCATACTGATAGCTTTTATAGTTTACAAAGTGTTTTCCCCAGCCGATAAAAGCCATGCATTACCACGAAATATACTGTACGCACAAAACCAGGAAGAATACTTTAAAGAGTTACTCACCCTCGTTAAACAATCGGCACACATTAGCGTTTGGAGTAGCAACGTCGAGACCGGTGAATTTTTCTCTGATGCATTTTTCTGGGAACTCTATGGTATTTCGCCCATAGAAAACTTAGATATCAGCGACACTGCTCATGCTGAGGATCTACCGCGCGCACGCGCGCTCGTTAGAAAGGTTGTAAAAAACACTAACGGTCAAAATCGGTATGAAATACGCCATCGCACAACCAACCCCCACAAAGATAAACAATATATACAAAGCTACTTCAATGTTCTCCGCAACGAAACAGGACAAGCCACCCATATCATAGGTATTAGCTGGGACGTAACTGAAGAAGTTGAGAAAGAGCAGCGTCTAAAAGCCATGGCGGCTCGATTCGAGGTCGCAGTAAAATCCGCCAGCTTACATGTCTGGGAGTTCGATTATAGGGCCGGGCGCTATACGTGGTTAATTAACCCAATTAAGAACTTTGGTCTAGATGATGTCCCGTTAGAAAGCTTTCACAAAGCGATTTACAAAATAGCTCTCCCTGAAGACAGGCATATCTTTTATGACTCTCCAACCGAAGCATACCAATCAGGAAAGGATACCTATACCGTAACCCAGCGCTACAGAGGTAAAGACGGCAATGTTATTCACTTTAAAGGGTGCATACGAATACTATCTGGAACATCCATTGAAGATTTTCGAGTACTCGGTGTAGGTTGGGATGAAACGGATAAAGTATTAAGGGAAAACACATTACAAGAACAAATCAAAAAAGAACAAACACTTTCTCAACGCTTAGACGTTGCGACTCGTGCGTCTAATTTTTCACCCTGGGAGTTTGATCTCAACACGAAGAGTTATAGCTGGCTAGGCGCAAAAATATCTAACAAGCTAAACCACTTAACAGATAAAGAGTACAGCACATTTCTCATCAACTCGGTTAAGCCTGAGGTTCGATCGCGCATTATTGATGTGCGAAAGAAAGCCATAAAAAATGGCTTAGATTACTACGACTTCCAATATGAACTAGAAAACATCGATGGATCCACTATACACGCTAAAAGCCACGTGAGAATTCTACGAAATGAAAAAGGGGTTGCATTAAAGCTAGTCGGCGTCGTCGCTGACATTACAGAATATATCAACATGAATCAGCGCCTTGAGAAGCAAACTCATGCAGCTGAGACGCTACGCCAAAGGTTGAAGCTATCGATTCAAACAGCCGGGATAGCTGCATTCGAATTAGACATGCGAACACGGCGGTTCGATTGGATAGAAAACTCTATTGATGGGTTAAAAGGTAGCAGCGGAAAAGACCAATCATTGAATGAATTTCAAAAACGTGTTCACCCGGATGACCAGAATTTGCTCACCAATAACATCAACAAAGCACTGAGTGAATCGACCGACTCAATTTCGTACCGATACAGATACTACAACAATGATGGCGAACTTCGTCATATGCAAATATTCTGCAAGATTTTTCTAGACAATGATGGGGTGGTGGAAAAACTGATTGGTGCAGGCTGGGATGTCTCAAGTGAAGTCAATAGCGCAAATAAGCTCTACGCCCAAACTCAGCTACTTGACCAGGTTAAACGCCGATTGGAACGGGCATCTATTTCCAGCTCTGAGGGGCACTGGGAGCGAAACCTATTGGATCAGTCGGCCTGGTGCTCTTCAAGCTTTTATACGTTACTCGGTTACAACAAAGACGTATTCGATACCCAAGGCGATTTATTTAAACAACTGCTTTACACAGAAGATTACTCAACCTATGAGATCGCACTACAAAGTCACCTCTACGGCAATACACCATTCGATATCAAAGTAAGGCTAATTCGAGCGAACCAAGAAAACCGTTGGTTTCGATTACGAGGTATGGCAGAGCGAAATCAGCAAGGAGATCCTGTTAGAGTGGCGGGTTCGATTCAGGACATACACCAACAAAAGCTCAACGAAGATGTTCTTTATCAAACGCAGCAACGTTTTGAACGCGCAATCAATGGGACACAGGACGGTTTGTATGAATTCGACTTTGCTAACGACACTATTTGGTGCTCCCCTCGTCTCTCTGCCATGCTTGGTTATCCCGCGAAACAATTGGAGACACCAGGGTTTGCTGAATCTTTGATCCATCCCGATGATGTAGACAATGTTAACCGTATCACTACAGAGCATTTTCGCCACAACAAAGCCTTTGACATCGAGATACGCGTTAAACACCGCAACGGCAACTACATTTGGTACCACGTTCGCGCTAACTCTGAGCGCGATCACAATAACCGCGTTACCCGCCTCTCCGGCTCGTTTCAGGATGTCACTGCTGCACACACAGCCCGAGAAGAACTTATTAAGGTGACACTGGCCGCCAACGCCGCCGAAGCGGCAAGCAAAACCACATCGGCGTTTCTCGCTAATGTCAGTCACGAAATCCGCACACCTATGAATGGAATTACCGGCATGTCTAGCTTGCTTAAAAACACAGCACTGACGCCGACACAACGAGAGTACGTCAATACCATTAGCAACGGCGTAGAATCTCTCTTGGATATCATCAGTGATATCTTAGATTTCTCAAAACTCAGCGACGATCATGTAGAGATAGAAAACACCGCGTTTAATCTCAGACACTTATCTGAGGACTTAGGTACTGTCTTACCACTCAATGCCTCAAACCAAGGCCTCGAACTGATCGTAAACGTTTCACCCGAGTTGCCGACAAACGTCATTGGGAGCGGAGAAAAAATTAAGCAATGCTTGCTAAACCTTGTTGCCAACGCAATCAAGTTTACCAAGCAGGGCGAGGTAGTCATCAACGTTTATACAGGCGATAAACGCAATGCTTCAGATGTTGTGCATTTTGAAGTATGCGATACAGGCATAGGCATCAAGCCGGAGGCACTAACAACTCTTTGCAAGCCATTTGTTCAAGAGGATTGGTCCGATACACGAGGCTTCGGCGGGACAGGACTTGGCTTATCGATTGTTCAGCGGCTATTGGAGTTAATGGATTCCAAACTCAATGTACGCAGCGAGCTGGGTAAAGGCTCTGTATTTTCATTCGAGCTTAAGTTACCGCCTGCACCAACCCAGACAAATGAAAACCCTACTCGTCCAGAGCATCTTCTCATCGTTGACGATAATAGTACGTTCCGTCAGATCACCACCTATCAGCTCGCGCAATATGGTTACTCTATCGAAACCGCTAGCTCTGAAGCCGATGCCTTGCTTAAAATTCAACATTCGACACGCAACCACCGTCCTTTTGCTCACGCGCTTATTGAGCTTTACAGCTCTGATAGTGATGGCAGAAAAACGTGTCAGCGAATTAGTAAAGAGTTTCCTGAAAGCGCTCTGCACCTTATTTTAGTGACACCACCCGACAGCAAACTCACTGAAGAAGAATTAATATCCTGTGGAGCATCCGCTCAAATAGCGAAGCCCATCAAAACCTCCGAGCTTTTACCATTACTCCAAGAGAATACTTCAGTAGATGCAGTTACAAGTAGCGACATTTGTCAGCAACAAACCTCGGGCATGCCCCGTTTAAAAAACAACGCGAAAGTGCTACTTGTCGAAGACAATGCAGTTAATCAAAAGGTAGCCTCTCGACTTTTGGAAAACATGGGCTGCGACGTGACGCTGGCAGTCAATGGAGAAGCAGCGTTGTCACTTTATCAACGCCATGAGTTCGACATCGTGTTCATGGACATACAGATGCCAATAATGGACGGAATCACCGCCACTGAGAAAATACGAGAATTCGAGAACACTACAAACGTGAGTACGCCGATTGTCGCACTAACCGCAAACGCCCTAAATTCAGATAGAGAGCGCTGTAAATTAGCCACAATGGATGGATTCATAACCAAACCTATTAACCCCGACGAACTGTTTCAAACGCTCTTAGCATTTACGAAAGCAGTGTCAGACACCCACGGTTACAAGCGCTAACAATAGAAAATAGCCCAGGGTCCAATTGCCTGGGCTAGAACCGACTCAATTATCTACCGCGCAATTATTGAAAATCGCCTTTAACTTCACACGACAAATCTTCTTCGTTGCAGATTACTCTCTCGGGCAGCACAAACAAGTCACGGGCATTTTGGTCGTTATAGAATACATACCTCAACCACCCTGTCATCATCGGCTTAAACACGCCTAAGTCGCGAAAAGGTTCAAAGTGCGTCGCATATGCGTCTGCCACCGAAAACACCGGAACATTAGCATCCTCAAATAGCGGCTCACTCATATCGATCGTCGCAATTGAGTCTCTTTCTCCGAGCAAAAGCAGTAAAGGACCTTGTTGAGTCGAATGCCACGACGGCAAATGGCCACTATTTTCATTTAGAAGAGGCTCAACGGCGAGAACCGTTGTTACCCGAGAGTCGATCCCCGCACCGATTGCAGAACTAGCACCAATTGAATGCCCAGCAACAGCAATTTGTGATAAGTCAGCACGATCGCTGTAGTTAGTGACTTCATCAACGCAAGCGAGCAAGAGATCAGGCCTACTGTTTGACATAGTGGGGGCGATCGCTACTACGAAGCCATAGGTCGCTATGTGGGTTAGCCCCTGGACATAACTTTCTTGTGATAAGCCAGCCGCACCAGACCACAGCAAAACAGGGTAACGTTGATTGCTTGCCCCAGGTTGAAGAATCTCGCACTGGCCAGGAGTATCTAGGCGAACCACTTCATTTGCCCCTACCCTTTCAAACGCTTCCAGCCCTTCTAGAGGAAAATCTCCACAGCAGGCACTACCCTGAATAGGTAGCCAAAGTAATGCCACGACCACACACCAAACCGCTATAAAATGCTTTTTACTCAATAACAATGTTACTTTGTTCATACAACCTCCTTATTTTTGGACTCCGTGTTCCAAGTACGTCAAACCGCGACATCATGTTTCTAAACAACTGCACTTAGCTCAAAAAGTGATTTCGTATTCGGAGCCACTTATTAGATTGATTATTAGCATAGATCCTTTTGATACGCCTCCAGCAGACGCAAAAGATTATTCGCGTTCACGCATTTAATGTTTACTTTGGGAAACAGAGAAAATCTTTCATGAATCTGGCGAACCGACATAATTGAAGGAACTAGTTAGCATTCTTGAGTAATTCAATGCCGTAATGAAATTGCTAAGAAATGTACATTGCTCTTCTTTCACCATGGCACCTAAGATTAGAATTATTTTTCAATGACAGCCCAATGAATCATCAGACTTTATAACCAGGCCTCCCAAAATGTTTACCTACCAAACGACTTACTCAACACTTATTTTGGCTATTACCGCGCTAGCTTTTATATCAAGTAGCAGCAACGCGGATACCTACACCGCACCGCGACTCAATCATGGTTCACCCGATTTCCAAGGCACATGGACAAATGTCAGTCTCACCTACTTACAACGTTCGGCACGCTACAAAAACAATATTCTCTCGGCAGAAGAGGCGGCCGCAATCGAGCAGAATACTGCAGCCCGGCAAGCACGGGGTTTGAAACCAACAGACCCTAACGCGCCACCCCCACCCAAAGGATCGAACGTCGGCGGATACAATTCGTTTTACCTCGACCAAGGTGACAACTTGGCGTACGTAGATGGCGCCTACCGCACGACGTGGTTGGTTAATCAAGAAGATGGGCAACTTCCTTATTCAGCAGCCGGGAAAAAAGTTTTCGACGAGAATTTATACCAAGTGCGCAATGATTTTAGTGGCCCAGAAACACGGCCGATGGCCGAACGCTGCATTATTGGTTTTGGCTCTACCGCAGGCCCACCTATGTTGAATGTTCAGTACAACAACAACTATCAAATTGTACAAACACCCAATTCAATTATGATACTTGTAGAAATGAACCATGACGCACGCATCATCCGCATGCAGGGCGAACCCTTACCTAATGGGATGACACAATGGTTCGGTGATTCTATTGGACGCTGGGAGGGCGACACGCTGGTTGTGGAAACACGAAAATTTAACCCTGGTGAAAGTTTACGAACGTGGTTTAATCAATCACTCTATATTTCACCGGATGCGGTAGTCACCGAACGTTTTACACGCGTCTCTGATTCGCAAATTCATTACGAATTTTCAGTTGATGATCCAACTATTTATAGTGAAACGTGGCACGCAAAAATGGTATTCAATAAAACCAATGAACCCATCTACGAATATGCATGCCACGAAGGCAACTATGCAATGACTAATATTTTGAGTGGTGCTCGCGCGACTGAAGAGGTATCTCGATAGATACGCTCCGCATAGTGTAGTTGTCATTGAACATGAGGCTAACACTATGCGGAACTTGTATTCATGGTGGACTAGTTACAAGGCATACCCGCATCCGCCCATGCATGCACAGTGTCTTTCCATGCGTTTACAGCTGTCATACCGCTACCATTCCATGCCCCATTATAGATAGCCCAAAGAATGAGGCGATCTTCAGTGAGGTGTTCCTCTGCATCGTGACCACCTGCGCCGGTTTTACCCATAGCGCATAACTGCGGTGCGGACTTCCCTGCAAATACATGGTTAGCAAATGCCGGCTGCCAATCTAAGTCTATTTCCGCAACATTATTAACATTGGTCAAGAACGAACTGTGGCAAGCCATACAGTTGGTGGTTGAATTCACCCCAGGATGATTCGAAGGCAATCCAACACCGTCGGCACCACCACCCACGGCGAAATTATCTGCCGCCACCGAATGACAGTTTTGACATTTTGCATGCTGGAACGCGGGGAGAATATCATTGAACGTCACATCAGGACTTTCATTTCCACTCGGTGTTCCAGTATTGGCAGGTGGATTAGATGCTTGGGCTGTGACCTGAATGGGTAATTGCCTTGTATCAGTATATTGTTGGGCGGTATAAGCCTCTACGGCTCGGTCCGCAATACTAAAGTTTACAGAACGAGTCCCCGCAACGACCGAACTCCGCTCTTCCATACAAAACTGCAACGAAGACATGACACTCCCGGTTCCCTCTTTGGTGAATTGTCCATTCGCGCCACGAACCACCTCTATTGATCCAGCTAGATCCGACACTCCTCCCTGTGACGTACGATCAGGGTCAACCCAGCCGTAATCGATACCTAAATTGGACGCCATACCTTTATGTACAAACAAACCAATCGTTTTATTTGGATCGCGGTTTGGAGCCAGCTCTAACTCGACGTCATAGCACACACGAGGGCCACCAATCACATAGACCGGGTTTGGTAGCACCGCTCGCGGCTTATTAGGCCACGGATTACTACCGCCAGTTGTATTATTGCCAGCACTCCCATTGCCTGCCCCCGAATCTGAAGTGGCAGGGGCTTGCCCTAAGATTAAACTTCGCTGCTGCCACGCACCGTCTGTTGCTTGGTTAAAATACTCCGAGCGATAACGCATCGACCAGGTAAAGGTATCTCCGTCTTGAATACCTATTTGATTAAGCTTCGCAAGGTCCTGTGCACTCATACTGGTGACGCCATTACCAATATAGTTCTCATCAATCTCTATGTAACGATACACGCAATTACTGGGGTTACAGGTCGTTTGCGAGCGATTTTGAGCGTGCAACAAAAACAGATAACGTTTTATCGTCGCCGTGCCGCATGTCTCATGCTCGCTACGCGTCCAGACAAACTCAGAACCATTATCAACATAAGCGTTGTTAGACGGGCTTTGGAGATTGATGGTCGTACTATAAGGCCCTTGTGTACAACTACGTGAAATGCTAGCGCCGCTATTACCACCGAGTGTTTCAGTTGGCTCTTGGGTCGCGCTAGGTATTCGCGTGTTCCTAGAAATAGGTCGAGTGGTTTTTGCAGCGCTTTTAATGACTGCATCACCAGTGTTTGGTTTAGTCGTCGTGGAGTTGCGAGTACTAAGCGGTTTGCCCCCGGTTGCCGCTTGCTCTCGAGCCGCCAGTTCCGCTGCACGCTGTTTAGATTTTTCTAACGCTTCAGCTCTTTTCGCGTCAGCCGCGGCGCGTTGTTTTTCCGCCTGTTCACGCTTTTCAATTATCATATCCATATCAAGCATTGCCTGCTTTGGTTTACTACGCAGACCACTCGAGTCGATCGCCACGACGTCGATTGTATGCTTACCGCTAGCAGGCGCTTTGTAATTATTTCGTACGGTTTCACGCTTTTTGCCACGGGCGCTGACAACCGAGGTTTTACCCAAAAACGTAACCTCAAATTTCTTAACTGACATGTTATCTTCAGCGCTAGCTTGGACTCTAAAGTCTTTACCCGGCGAGATACTCCCCACAATCAGCACATTTTTTATCACAGGTGGCTCTTTATCTACCGGTAAAGAACTAGAACCAGGTGCAGTGACAGGCGCCTTTGAGACGTTCGTTGAGGTTTGGGCTTTAGATGTTGATCTTGAGTTAGATGCGCCAGCGACGTTGATGGCCACTTTTTTTACGGCGCTTTTTAGCCGCTTTGCATCTAACGCCGTCACTTCCAGCTCAAACTTTCCTGCGGCGGGCGGCGTTAATCGAACCTGAAATTGTGTTTGTTTTTTATGTGGTCGCCGTGCGTTCATCCGCGTTACACGGTTGTTAAACTTTACGAGGAGTGCAGTAACCGCAGTGTCATCGTTTGTATCAACCTGCACCGTAAAAGTTTTCTGAGCTTCGATAACTGCTGGAGTTTTTACTGAAATAACCTGAGGTGGTAGATTATTGGGTTTTGGCGCCGAGTTTCCCGTACTGCCGGGTTTTATCTGGCGAGAATTAGTTGAAGCATTGTTGGCCGCTGAGCTATTTGACACCACAGACACTGGAGCAGGTAACGGTAGCAATACATTTCTGCCATCAGTCAGTTGTATAAAATATTTTCCTGCTGTGATGCCTGGCGATAGATTAACAGCAATCCTGCCATTGGTATCACTTCCTATATAGCGGCCCCTCAAACCATTCACTCGCTGTCGCCCTTGCTCATCCTTGGAGAGCATGACGCCACGAATTTTTTTCATCTCGGCGCCCTGAAGACGAATAGATATCGCTTTACCTGACTCCAGCATCACAGGGCTCGGATCAACCTTGGATATCGATACCTCGGCGGCGATGTTTGCACTCAGGCATAGTATCAACGGTATAATAATGAATCGAAAAGTAGCCACCCTATTGCGTACATTCATCGCCCTGCTTCCTTTTAATTGCCTATTTATAAAATCTAAACGTAACCATCGATGTTACGTTTAAGGTAGCAAGAACCTAGACTGGAGGGCTATCCCCTGTTTAAGGGATAACCCAATGATGGGCGTGATTTCGCGAGGAAAATAGATAGACGACTAAGCTTACTTTTTAATAGTCATTGATGGCGGCTTCGCACGAGTCGACGGCTTGGAAATATTAATCCTCTTTTGCGTGATGGTTAATTTCCTCGACTGGGAAACTGGATTACATTTCACACCTGTTTTTTGATAATTTGAACAGCTAAACACCTGCCACTCCAGCGCATTACCCATCTCTACCGGGATCGCAACCGACTGGTTTGAGCTACCTGACTGTAAAGAGTAGCTAATCGCTTTCCCTTTAATATAGCGGCTATTGTTGGATGCTAACCCCTCGATATCATCAACTTTAACGACGTTTCTCAGCCCAGCCTTTTTTACTACAAGCCTGTAACCTGAAGTCGCCTGACTATTATTTTGCCAGCGGAAGTTTACTGTACGAGAGTTACTTGATGCATTATCTGCCGGGCTAATAAGTTGTGGTGAATTGGGGTAGACAAAAAATGTCTTCGCCGCACTGGTGCTGTCACAATAATCCAACGAACAATTTTTTACTGTCCATTGTGCCAACTTTCCCTGCAAGCTATCGGGCAATTCGATATTAACTGTCATGAGTGTGTCGTCAACAAGTACTGCACGCCCCGTCTTTAGGCAACGCGACCCGCTTCCCACAGCAGAAAGACACAATCTACTTTCTACAGCCCCTCGCTCAACGACGGTATTTGAAGGATAGCGAAATTTGAATGCTTGATTGACATCCGCATATCTAAATTCATCATTGGTGTTCGCGCTGGGTAACATTAGCTTGGGCAGCACATTATTGAACGCCGCAGGTTTGGTACCAGACATACAACGAAGCGCAACACTGTCAGTGAATACACCACGCCGGCCAAACACTCGATGAGCAATTTTTCGATCGGCACATACTTTCGTTCCAGTTCGTTGCCCTCTTCCATTATTGCCAGCCGACACGGTAATAACAGTATCCGAGCCAATTCTAAGCCCGTTAGTATCAGCTCTTGAGCAATGTAAGCTCAAACTGCTGAAACCTGTAGCGCCAGCCACATGAAAGGTATTACCTGAAACCCCCGTAACATAGGTATCCGTCGGGCAATAGACCGTTTCTTGATATCGGGACAACCTAAGTTCTCGCATAGGTTCAGTCCATGAACTGGGTCCAGGCAACTGCCCTGTGCGGTGTTTACCGTTATGGAAAATAGTTTTACATAGAAAGCTAACGTCATCGATAAGTTCGGTATAGCCTACCTTCATTCCAGCAATGCGCTGATACTTCGGACAGGTATAAAAAAATTGCCGAACGCCGCCGGACCCTCCTATCGACGCTGTTTGGCTCGCTGACACTTGATGGCTAGAAACTATTGCTAAAAGAGCAATACCTACCGCCAATAATTTATTGCAAAGCACCATTTTCACATCAACGCTATTTTTTAACACCGATCATCCCCTTGGTTACTTTTTTCGTTGAAGAAGGTGTTTGACGAATATTTTTTGCTGGCGCTTGTTGGCTACTACCACTCAATTTTAAGCCTCGCCCTGATCGCAGTGATCGAGCACAAACGCGTCGATTATTGTCATCGAGCGCGCAGGCATAAACCGCCCATTCGACACTATTCCCTAGATCACCGGGGACATCGACACGCTGGCTTGTCGTACCAGGCTGGACAAACACATTGATACTTTTACCGGGACTATGCGGGTTAGCTTTTGGGTTGTCATAAACATAATCAGCCCTGGCTCCGGATTTCCATATAACTAGCTGATAGCCTGCATTCGCCGATGCTCGGTCTCTCCAGCGAAACACGACGGTGCGCGTTGACTGACGCGCATTCGCCATTGGCTGCGCCGGAGTCGCGGCTCGGGGGATGACAAAAAATGGAGTCGGTTGTGAATAATGACCACAGTAGAGCTGGCTAGACACCTCCGCACTGCATGTCCGAACCCGCCAATTCAGCGTTCGCCCTTCCGCAACGCTGGGTATACTCAACTCAAATTGCCCTGAGCTACCTGGGCTGAGTAACTGCTCTAGCATGCAATGGCCGGAATTATCGCTGCGCACGCAGACCTGGTACTGCGCGTTATAGCTCGCATCATTTCCGACTCGTCGAAATGTAAAACGCTGCTTCGCCCCGACAACACGATCTTTATCTGCGCTGCCTAAGTTGGGAGATAAAAGCGCGGGGGCTGTGCCGTTAAACGGTGGTCGAGGCGTCCCGGAAGCACATTGCAAACGTAAACCAGTCACAATTCGACCGCCCACTGCGGGACTACTAGAGACGCGAATACCTCGTGTAATACGTTGGTTCGCGCAGTCTTTTAAAGGCTTTTCCAATGTAGAAGGGCTGGTTCTGCCACCGGGTTCGATGGCGGCAACGTGTATATTTTTTTCCCAGCGATGACGCTTGCCGTTGTCTTTTGCGGTGTAACAACTCAGTCGTATAGATTCAATTTTGGGCGTTCCAGGGGGAAGGACCAAGAGCGTAGCGCCCGTTACCCCTCCTATACTACCCACAAATGTATCACGCGGGCAGGAGGCGCTTTGCCGCCATTGATAGTTTTGGGCGTTATAGCCAAAGGCGGTATAGCCAGCTCCGCCACCCCATTTACCCTCGCTAGTTATCGGTGTGCAGCGCACGGCCAGATCACCCACTACGGCATTGTGTTCATACACAATCATTATGGCGGTCACGCGCTGATTTTGCGGGCAGCTTATATTTTTTCTAGAACCATGATTTAGATCGCCTAAGACAGGGGTATTCGCCAGTACTTGAGTCGTCGCACACAGCACAATGACACACAACAATCCCTTCCACATAGTTCGCCCCTGTATTACGGTTAACGCGAATTGTGCGTGGAGGAGTCAATAAAATGTATCCCCCAAATAGGGGATATAGGAGATAGATGACTTAATCACCCCCAATTGCCGTGACGTTTTCATGTAAGCAGCACATTGCAACGCTCCACCCAATACAGCCCAGACTACCTCCGGCTGGCAAGGTTTCGCCCGGGAAGAGAGACCCCACTTGGCCCAGCTACACCAGCAAACAAATTGACCAATGTTCCAGTAATCACAACTATGTTCCGTATTATAAAAATAGTATTGCACCCTGCTGAGCCAATGGTTTACATTGCAATCTCACAACAGACGGACACTTGCTAGGCACGGAGGAGCCCCAGGTCGAGCAAACTGGTTTGAAATAGAGTCAATCGCAAAGCAATTATTTGTGCCCAGAGCATTTCCCATGACCAAAGACCCAGTAGATTTTCAACAAACGTTAAGTCAGCAGGACAAGAGCAGCAACGTCAATACCAACAGCACCTTACTTAAAGGGCTTGAAGTACTTCAGTATTTGGTAGACCTCCGCGCCCCGATGGGTGTATCAGCGATGGCCGCAGCGTTTAGCGTACCCAAAAGCAACATGCACCGAACGCTCGCGACCCTAGTCGAAGCGGGTTACGCCGCACAAGACAGTAGCGGCAACTATTATGCGACGCTTTATCTTTGGGAACTGGGGACCAAAATTTTATCGCGCCACCGCTTGCGCAACACCGCCATTCCTTACATGCATCGTTTATATGATGAAGCCGGTGAAACAATTAATCTGGTTATCGCTGATGGAAGTGATGCCCTATACATTCATCAAATATCATCGACCAAACCTATCCGGTCTAGCTCGACGATTGGTTCCCGCGCCCCTTTATTGATGACCGTGTCTGGCCGGGTCATTGCTGCGCACCAGAAGAATGCCGAGCAGCGAATCCGTTCGTTATTCAGTGAGCAAAAGCAATACAAGCCCGAACTCAAACTGCGTGATTTACTTACTCAGACGAAAGACATTCAACAACTCGGTTATTCCAAGTCATATAGTTTTTGGCGGCGCGGCGTCAACAGTCTCGCGTGTATCATTTTCAATGAGGCACGAGAACCCGCTGGGGCAATCGCTATTGCAGGAGCAAAAGAGCGATTCACCGAGAATAAAATGGACACACTTATTCCATCTCTCCTCAATACCTGCACTGAGATCAGCAACAGCTTGGGCGGATAATGCTACCTCCTCATGACGCGGTGAATTTGCTATAGCAGTTTCAGCACTCTATGTCAGTAAAACATCGGGCACAAAAAAGGCTACGCAATTCGTCACTGCGTAGCCTTTGTCACCACATCGCCAACGGCGGTGTCAGAATATATTCATTTTGCTTTTGTATAGGATAGATACCCGATATACATTTCATCCCAACTTTGCAGCCCAAATGTCACCTCTTTATTTGGATCAGGGTTCGCTGGGTTGTATTGCGAATTATCGAAAGAGCCTGTCACATACATGGTAGCCCCGGCAGGAATATACATCGGCTTTTCTAGCTGATAGGTTGGCTGCCATGCATAACTATAATCCGCCACATTGAGCACATCTACTAACTCACCTTCGGGATATTCCAGACTAAACTTCATGTCTCTGCCACGAAAGTGCATATGAGCACGCAAACCATATAAGGTAATCGGTTCAGCAAAAGTATGCTTTGCTACAACATTATGCTCAATGGCGTTTGCGGGTATTTTAAATGGTGTCGCCACAGCCAAATTCAAATACTCATCAACGGGTAAGGTTTTTTCGTCATGAAAATAAATACCCAGTATTGTTTTATCTTTTGTCGCTTTTCCGTTAGTGGTGTAGTGAAACTGCATGGCGAGATTATGCCCTTTGGGCACAAATACGCCGGTATTTTCTGGAAACACCATCGCATCCACTTTACCCGGTGCGTAGCCTTCTAAAAACTTTCGTGAATTGAGACCACTCGCCACATTCCGACCTGGTTGCGGCACGGCAGCTGCCTCACCAATGTCCACTCCTTGCGCAACCCGCCGACCAGGTTGAAACTCTTCAGAGGGGGCAACTACGTAGGTCAACAAATGATGCAGCACAGCCGGGTCGCCAGGAATAAACTGTACGGCTTTAACCCATTTATCTTCATCAAAACTCAACTCAACCACTTCGTTGTAATAATCCAACACGCCAGTTGCCGGAATATCGTGTTCTGGCGCAACCACAATGTGGTCTGGCTCGCCCAACTGCCATGCACGTAAATCACCGTGTGCAATAGCTGTCAGCGGATCAACTTTGCCTTTGCCCCGTGGCGCACCGGCGTCAATCCAATGCACAAATGTTTGCAGCTCTTGGTCAGACATATAGTTTGCATTTGTAAAACTATTTACATGCGGATCTACTTGCATCGGTGGCATGCGCTTAGTCAGCAACACCTCTTTAATCATCGGCGCAAAACCTTTCAACATGATATGGCTATTCATAGCAAAAGGACCAATACCACCCTCTCGATGACAATAGGCGCAATTCTTTTCCACGAGAGGCGCAATCACAGTGGAGTAGTCTGGCACTTTTTGCTCATGCATTTGTTTTGCTCGAAACGCAATATCACAACCGGAAGTAGTGTTTATGTTTACGGTGGCTTTCGATTTACCAGCCAACAGATCTTCAAGCGTGCGCTCAACAGTGGCACCCAGAGGGCCTCTGTAATGAATCGCCTTGGTTGATGGATCAACCACCACCACCTGCCCGGCTTGCGTTAACCCTAGCGCTTCCGCAACTAATTGAGAAGAATCATCGAGAACACGGAATTCGATATCACTTCGTTCAACTGCTTTAATAATATCTTCTCGGCTCTCATTTGCGATAGAGTTCATCATCACAACATTCACGGCACGCTCTTGCCAGTTATCACGCACGCGCCTTAACGCTGCGAGATCTGCCGAACTTGAATCACATTGATCTCCATGAGCAAAGATCACAAGCGCTTTATTGAACCGCTGGCGACTTAATTCCAAAATTTTTCCGTTATGATCAATCAAAGAAAAGTCACTGACTTTTTCTAAAGTCTGAGCCGCCTGTAAAAAGCCAGACATGATTAGCGCGGGCAGCGTGACGAGTAAAGCAAACAGAAAGCGACTTGCCTTTCTCATAATATTTCTCCTACAACATGTGTTTTACGAATTCTAATGTATTGCTACCGGTGAGGCTGTTAAGTATGTTAAAGCGCTCTGCAAAGTGGCGAGTTTGTATGGCGACACTACACTATAATTTTTCACCTATCCCTCAAGAGAATCTCCCGCACTCAACGTAATTAACGCTCTCCAACTCACCATCATTTGGCAACATAGTACCTAGCTAACGGTCACCGCCTTGATGCGTTCCTTGATGCGGTTGTAGCCGCAATCAGCATTAATGTTTATGCGCCACCATTGTTGATCAACCTTGGCATTCAACTATTGGTGAACTCGCGAGTTGCTATATAAAAACGATTAAGACTGGGAGAGAAGTATTCACACTTCTTTGCAAAAGTGGGGGACATAGCTGTGTTAACAACCCTTTATTGGGCAGGATGTGCGGCAGTTTTGTAATCGGTTATCGCAAAGCACCTAGAAACCTTCATGGTTTTACAATACGATTGTACTGTATATATCAAAACACATAATTACCTTGCAATAATAACTACCAATATACAGGTGAACATCATGTCAAAATCCCTTATGCCGCTCATGTGTGGTCTTCTTGTTGCCACCGGTCTCACCGCCTGCAGCGAAAGTTCCGACACCTCGACATCCTCAGCCGCTGCGCCCGAATCACAAAGTGCACCGGCGACCGTTGCAGTTGATAACACTATTGGTGATGTTGTAAATACGCCGCTCGGTGCGGTTCGCGGTGAAAGCGTGACCGAAGTTGGCGCAACTGCACGTATCTACAAAGGCCTTCCTTATGCCATTCCTCCAACCGGCGACCTCCGCTGGAAAGCGCCTCAACCTCCCCAAGCCTGGGACGGAGAAAGAGACGGTACCGTGTGGCCGAATCGTTGCCCGCAAGGTGAAAGCAGCATGGGTGCTGGCGGACCGATCAGTGAAGACTGCTTATACCTCAATGTGGTAACAACCGCAGAAAAAACCAATGCAAACCACCCTGTGATGGTGTTTTTCCACGGCGGAGGTTTAACCTCAGGCACCGGCAATTCAACAACCTATAACCACCCCAAGCTTCCCAGCAAAGGCGTTGTCGTTGTTACGGTTAACAGCCGACTCGGACCTATTGGCTACCTTTCACATCCAGCACTGACTGCTGAAGATCCCAACGGCTCGTCCGGCAATTACGGCACACTCGACCTCAAAGCCTCGTTGGAGTGGGTACAGCAAAATATTAAATCCTTCGGCGGCAATCCCAACAACGTCACTATCTTTGGTGAATCTGGTGGTGGGACGAAAACCATTTCACAAATGGCGACGCCATTAACTAAAGGTTTATTCCATCGCGCCATCGTTCAAAGCGGATCCGCGTTGGTATCACCCGAACGCATTACCCCACTCGATAAAGCAGAAGAACGTGGGCAGAAACTTGCTGCTGCATTAGGTATTGAAGAAGGTGAAAACGTACTTGCAGAATTGCGCGCGAAGCCTTGGCAAGACATTATTGCTGCAGGCGCGAAAGAAGAAGTCGGCTTCCGTGCCGGTGTTGTTGTTGAAGGCTACGTTATTCCTGAGCCGGTCAGCGATATTTTCGTGAAAGGCAAACAACACCAAGTGCCGTTAATCGTTGGAGCAAATGCAGGCGAGCGCAGTTTGCAATCCAGTGTACCGCTAATGGCTGATCTTCACAGCGCCACAGGGACACCAACATTTACCTACAACTTCACACAGCTGCCAAAGCAGTGGCGAGAAGAAGAAGGGTGTGTGGCATTCCATGGCCTTGAACTAACGTATGTGTTTGGCGCAGTGCCTATCGGCCTATCGTCGCGCACCACTCAGTTCCTCGCTCGCAGTGGCGGTTGCTCTGCACAAGTGCCTGAGCACGACGAAGAAGATTTGAAAGCGGCTGATCAACTTGCAACCGTTTGGGCTCAGTTTGCCAAAACCGGTAACCCAAGTGTTGAAGGCATTATTGATTGGCCTGCGTATACTAAAGACGCTAACAATTACGCTGACCTTGGCATGCCGTTAACAGCAAAAACAGGCATTCAAGACTCTTACACAGCCCCTCCAGAAAGTGCAGGTAGTCGATTCTAATCTTTCCGACACTAGCCACAAAAAAAGCCCCGGACAAGCTAGCTTGACCGGGGCTTTTTTATGAACGCGCGGAACGCTCAATGAAAGGAGCCTGTTAAGCGATCGCTTTAATCACCTGACTCCCGCATTCGCTATTCGACTACTGGCTGTCGTCTTTCGGGATCAGCCCCTTGTCTTGCATACGCCCGATTTCCAGCGCGTGCTTCATCGCGTAGTTACCTTCATGGCAAGCATATTCATACCACCCTGCGGATGTATAGAATTCATATTCACCACCCCAAGGCTTTTCCCACACCAACGGATCTTCAACATGAAACGCATAGTGCAAACGATCAGGCCCCGCACGCGTGAAACGTTCCGTGACTTTCAACTGATCTGATGCATGATGAAAATACTGTTTAGGGCTGTAATTTATTGTCTCAACAACGAGCGTATCACCTTCGTACCAGCCAATAGAATCACCCATCCAAGGCCGAGTAATAGCTGACTCTGGTAAATGCTCGGCGTTCAAACGAATAATCCGCGCATCATGAATGGTTTCAGCGAGAATCATTACATGATCAGGTGATTGCACAATTTGGTAGTTTGCATTGTAGGCACCTTGGTGCAAAACAGCCCCTGCCTGCGACGGCCAAAATATACAGCGCTCTACAGCCGAGCGTGTTTCGTAGGATTCTAGGTCGCCCACATCAATGGTAAAAAAGATCGTGTGCCAGCCATCTGTTTTCTTCGCTGGAGCATCATCTTTTCTCGGAGGAATACGACCGTTTTTCGGGTAAGTTATTAGCGATGTGCGAGGCTCTCCGCCTACGCGCATGACTCTATTAACGTTACCAACCCAAAAGCGGTTGTAGCCACCCGTTCGGCCATCATTGGGAACGCCCTCGTTCGGGTCGGTGGGTTTGTTAGCCTCTTCATATCGCTTATCGGCTCCCCCCTCCATTTTCATCACTTCAGCGTCACTTAGCACTAACCGATCACCATATTGTTGCGGACGTTGAAATCGAGTTAACGTTTCGTTGGTCCACATACCCGCAATGTCCGGCTGGCCTTGCGCATTGCGAGGCGCCTTGTACTCGTCGGCTGCGTGTGCAGCAGAAAAGCCACACAGCGCACCTAGCGCTAACAATAAGAACCCCCGCTGTCTAATATCTAGCTTACGATGCGTCATAGATTATCCCCCGGACTTAGCCGAAAATTTATTTTCGATTAGATTTTCCCACAGCTATCCCCGGAGAGAAACGCTACGAGCATAATCTTATCAACGGCTAAACAATTCTATACATAGGAACTATGTTGCTGGAGCCGCACGGGACCACTAGGGTTAACTCGTTGCGGCTGGCGAGGGCTTCGCGCGCGGATATTTAGTAGGGTAGGCTCTCAATAGTTGTTCGAGCTTTTCAATATCGATGGGCTTTGCGAGATACTCATTCATACCCGCCTCGAAGCAAGCGTCTATGTGAGAGCGCACTGCATGAGCGGTAAGTGCAACGATCGGGATTGGAGGCAAATTATCTTCTCTTTCCCAACGCCTTATCTCGGTTGTGGCAGTTGGGCCATCCATATTTGGCATATCAAAATCCATTAATACCAAATCGAATTTCTCTGGGTTACTTTTTAGCGCATCAACGGCTAGCAACCCGTCTTCAACCAAAATGACTTGCTGGTTGAGCTTTTTCAAAATGCCTCGAACAACGACTTGATTAACTGGATTGTCTTCCGCGACCAAGATCGTTAATTGTGGAATATCTGTATCTGCTGGTTGATTTACCAAGAAAGCGACATTGTTGCCGGATACAGTATGGGCCAGTATAGATTTGTAAGCTTGCTGCAGATCGCCTGGTAAAGCTGGCTTCTCCATAACTTTGTTAATCCCAGCTGCGGCTAATTCGTTTTGCGGCGGGTAATTGATGGCAGAAGTTAACAACACTCTTGGGATTCCACGAAATCGTTCGTCATGGTTAATCTTGCTACTGGTTTCCACACCGTCCATCCCCGGCATTACCAGATCCAAACTAATCAAATCAAAGGATTTACCGGCTGCGTAGCTGGCTTCCAACATGTCAAGCGCTTCAATGCCATCCTTTGCACGTTCGACATCCATACCCCATGTTTCGGCTTGAACAACAAGCAGCTCCGAAAACGTATAGTTATCTTCTACCACTAAAATACGTTTCCCCTCTAGCGTTAAGTCATGGTGCCCTTGGCTACTGGTTACGCTTTGCTTCCCGTACTCGAGTTGTGCGGTAACCCAGAAGGTCGATCCTTTACCCGGTATGCTTTCCACACCGATGTTGCCGCCCATGGCATCGGCAAGTTGTTTGCAGATCGACAGGCCCAACCCGGTACCTCCATGTATACGTGCTGTGGCATTGCTAGCTTGTGAGAACGCATCAAACAGTTTAGCTTGAGAAGCTGCGGGGATGCCTGGACCAGAATCAATGACGGCTATCCGAATGAGGCCCTCCGACTGTGAATCCTTGCTGACCTTCAAAACTATTTGACCTTGCTCGGTAAATTTCACCGCATTGCTAATAAAATTTAGCATGACTTGTTTAACGCGTGTTGGGTCACCAATAAGTATTGATGGCAACTCCAGGTCTATATCTGCAATTAATTCTATCCCTTTATCCGCGGCATTAACTTTAAAAACATCGAGACTATCAACGGCTAGACGTTGAATATTAAAAGGAATTTTTTCTAACTCAATTTTCCCCGAAGAAAACTTCGAATAATCGAGGATATCATTGATAATGGTTAATAATGACGAACCGGAAGATCGAATGATATTGACATAATACAAACTTGTCTTATCTTTGAGGCGGTCAGCGAGTAATTCCGCCATACCTAGAACGCCGCTCAATGGCGTTCGAATTTCGTGGCTCATCCTCGCCAAGAATTCGCTCTTTGCTTTATTGTCAGATTCTGCTTGCAATTTCGATTCACGCATTTTTCGAATTCTATGCGCCAATGCAAATGCCAGAAATAACGCTTGAAAATAGAACGAAGCCGATTGGAGCAAGTAACCATTCTCCTCAATAGGCGCAGGTAGCCCTGCCACATACATCATCATATTAATGGCGGAGAATCCGTATACGCTCCACGCAATAAGATAATATTTGGCATGTACCACACCTCGGTGTAAGGCGTAAAATCCAACTCCTATAAACACTAAGAATGAGAATATGACATAGAAAGACATGATGCCAATATCAAAACTTGGGATCAGCCGCTTCAACACGATCATCACGACCAACAGACCGTTCAAACCATATAAGACTTTCACCAACCGTGTTGAAAGGCTATTCAGCCCCAAAAAGTGGATCATGAAGGGATAAGCCGCCAGTATTGGAAGGTAGATAATAATCAACGAGATTTGGTCTTGTAGCCAAGGGTTGTTCGGTAAAAAATATTTAAAAGAGATGCCTTGCTGGTAAAAAAACCAACACATAGAACCCAACATTTGTAGTCCGTAATAGAGATAGGCTCGATCTCGAATCGAAAAAGATAAGAACAAATGATAGGCTGCCAATGCAAATAGAAATCCAAGCGAAAAACCTCCCCATCCCCGCCAAGTCAAATCAATAGAATCAAGAATCTTTTGAGTTGTAATCGTTGGCGTGTAATGAGGAACTGGGGCGTACTCAATTTTTGTGAGGACTTGCAATGTTGTATTTGATGGCAGAGATAAGGGGAAATGAGCGAACCTATTCGGGTGAGGCCAACTCGAAAACTTATCGTCTGACGAAATCTTGTAGTGTTCGAGTAGATCTCCCTCTGATACCAGAAAAACCTCAACGTCACCAGGAAACCCACTGCCTAACCCAAATAGCCATTTATCTTCTGCCGCAATGGAACCAGTTGCAATATCAAACCGCATCCATACTGGCAATTTGTATTGATCGGCGGAAATAAAAAATGTAGCCGCCTGACGCCCCTGGCTTAGCGGTAAGCTAGCGACCTCCTGCCAACCCATATTTTGCGCGGGAAAGAAATGTAAAGCCGTCGCTAATTGTTTATAGGTAGGTGATTCAATATAAACAACTCTATCTAAGGTGTCAGACTCTTCCGCGGCAGAAGTAAGTCCCCCCACTGATAACAATGGCAGCAACGCCCACAGCACTATGGCAGCAGCCTTTTTCGGAAGACGGCCATTGACCGCCCTTATACACTTCACGTTATAAACTTTCCGCGTTTTTAATCAAAATCTTTTCGTGTTCTTAGCATTAAGTGTAGATGCATTTTTGTTCGACAGCGCCGAACAAACGAAGTGGGATATGGAACGAATGAAATAACTCGTGATTAGGCGGAATAGATAATACAGGCAATATCTGCATAAACTCCTATACTAATTAATACCTACGCCTCTAAATTTTTATACATCGATAGAATATGCGACTTTGGGTTTTATTTCTTTCATTATTTTTGGTCGCTTGTGGGCCCAGCCCAGTTGATCGAATCAATATTGGGTTGAATGTTTGGCCCGGCTACGCGCCTCTCTATCTAGCCGAAGATTTAGGTTACCTTAACAAATCCAAGGTACGCCTTACAATATTGCCATCGGCGTCGGAAGTGATGCACGCCGTCCGCACTGGTGTGCTGGACGCAGCCGCATTAACGCTGGATGAAACTCTTTCACTCATAGATGACGGGTACGATCTCACTGTAGTTCTCATTTTTGATTACTCTCACGGTGGAGACGTTCTTCTTGCTAAACCCTACATCGAGTCGCTAGCCACTTTAAAAGGACGGTCCATCGCGGTAGAAAACACAGCGGTCGGTGCGCTGCTACTGCAGAGTGCTTTAGAAAAGGCACAATTACGTTTTTCAGACATTGACATGCAAGTATGCGGCTTCGGCCAACATATCGCCTGCTACGAAAACGCCGATGCGATTGTCACGTTTGAACCCGTAAAAAGTCATTTGATTCGTCAAGGTGCGGTGTCGTTATTCGATAGCTCTAGTATCCCCGATACTATTGTTGACGTTTTGGTGGTAAACAAATCATCAGTGGCGTCAGCTAAAAAACCGGTGCAACACCTCATCGACGCCTACTTCAGAGCACGGCAGTTTATGCGTGATCAACCCGATGAAGCCATGGCAATCATCGGTGAAAGGCTCAGCCTAAACAGTAGCGATATGGATGTGATCTACTCGGGTATTGAAATACCGGAGAGAGACGACATGATCATTAAGCTATCAGGCAACCCATCTCCACTGGAAAAAACGGCATCATCTCTCGCTCAATTCATGTATGAAAATAAGTTGATTAAATCGCCATTAAAGATTAATCAGCTCACATCGGACAATTTTGTCATCATGAGGGAAGAATGACAGGATACCGAAGTATTTCCCTTAAACTATGGCTTCCAATCCTTCTGAGTATAAGTTTCGGGGGGCTTTGGCTAATTCTAGTGCTGGACAATTATTCTTCACGCAAGGAAGAAATAATCTCACGCAATCTTGACTTTGTTCGGTATGATATCGCTTCGCTAGTGAGAGAAATGGAATCGAACATCCAAAAGGATCAACTTGCTGGAGCCAGCATTACTCTCGCAGCAAAATCTGCAAACATTAACTACATCGCTCTCGCAGCAACCGACCATAGAGGAAATATATTATTTTCTGCACGCCCTAATCATGTGAATGAGCCTGCGTCATCTCTGTTTCCTGACTTCAACAAAAATGTAATTGCTAAACTTCAGTCTGAGAAAACCTACCAGATAACTTACTCGGGTGATGAAGAAAAAATTATCGCCTATGCACCGCTAACACTGGCTGCTGAAGCGAACGAACTGCGTTCCTTAAACGTAGGGTCAATCTTCATAGTGTTTGACTTATCGCATCAACTGCAAAATGTAAAACACGCTATATTTGAGCAAAGCGCCTATACAGGGGTGTTTTTTATCGCCATTTTAGGCGGCTTGTGGCTCATTTTTTACAAGTTTGTGCAATTACCCGTGAAACACATTGTCGACAGCACAAAAAATTTGTATGGGCAACGTGACGGAGTAGTATGTCGCATACAAGGAAACGGAGAACTATACGAAATCGCAGAATCTTTCAACGCCATGACTGCGGAATTAGACCTTCGTTCATTTCTGGTAAATAAAGCCGAATACGAGATTACGTTAAAAGACAGCTTGTTTGATAGCTTGTTCTTAGCTATTCCCGATACGTTTTTCCTGCTCGACGATACGGGAAATGTAATCGACCTAAGAACATCTGACCACCAAGACCCTCACACCCCGGCCACGCACTTAGTCGGAGAAAATATACGTCGATTCTTTCCGTCAGACGTTGCAGCCCATTACTCTCATGCAATGGCAACGGTCAAAGAACTTAGGTCTTTGCAGATTATTGAGTACTCATTGAGCCAAGACCAGCAAGACAGACACTTCGAGTCCAGAATCAATTATTCAGACTCAAACAAACAGTTTCTCGTGGTCATTAGGGATATCACTGAGCGAAAACACTTTGAAGAGAAAATTCTCTACCAAGCCCACTACGACTCGTTGACCAAGTTACCTAATCGATTCTTGGCTATGGACCGTCTCTCTCAACAGCTCAAAAATGCGGCGAGAACTCAGTCTTCAACAGCTGTTGTATTTCTTGATCTCGATGATTTCAAAAAGATCAATGACACTCTTGGACATGAAACGGGCGACGCATTATTGATCGCTACAGCCAATCGACTCAAGGCTTGTGTTCGTTCTCAAGACACTATTGCTCGTTTGGGCGGCGATGAATTTATACTCGTAACCGCCTCCGTAGACTCAAGTCAATCTCTAACCCACATTACCGAAACGTTACTCAACGCATTCGACAAACCTTTTTATATTCACGATCGTGAAATAATAATTTCAGCTAGCGCTGGCATTTCTACCTATCCAGACGATGGGAATACGCCATCTGACCTGTTGAGAAAAGCCGATGCTGCAATGTATTCGGCCAAGAGCAAAGGTCGCAATGCCTTTTCGTTTTTCACCGACAGTATGAATAAAGAAGCCTACCGCCAATTGAGTATCGAAGAGCAATTACACGGAGCGCTGGAACGTGAGGAGGTTTACGTCGTCTTTCAGCCTCAATTTGGTATTGCGAGTCGAGAGATCGTCGGAGCAGAAGCACTTTTACGCTGGCAAAACCCCAAACTCGGTAGCGTCTCACCCGCCGAGTTTATTCCGATTGCGGAAAAAACAGGTAAGATCATAGCGCTGGGAAATTTCGTACTTGAGCAGTCGTTAAAGGCATTCACGAGCTGGCAAGCGTTTACGGATGAGAATTTTCGCATAGCGGTGAACCTCTCTCCGCGGCAGTTTAGGGGTGACAGGTTAACAGAAAACATTGTCGAACTACTTCAGCATTACGGTGTAGAGGCTAAGCATATCGAACTGGAGATTACGGAAGGTGTTTTACTCGGCGAGCAGGGCTTTGTCACAGAAGAACTCGAAAAATTAAGCCGTTCTAATATTCAACTAGCGATGGATGACTTTGGTACAGGATACTCCTCATTGAGCTACCTGCGGAGCTATCCGTTTAAAGCTTTAAAAATTGATCGATCTTTTGTGTCGGACATCGGGGTTAAACCCGACGCTACAAAGCTAATTCACGCCATCATTGAAATGGCGCACGGCTTAGACCTGCAGGTCGTTGCTGAAGGAATAGAGACTGAGGAACAACTGACAACATTGGATGAGCTTGATTGCGATATCGGACAAGGCTTTTATCTCGGGAAACCGGTACGAGCGTCAGAACTGAAAAGTAGAATTATTAACGTATAACAACTGGCACACGAACATTCTCGCCACGATGATAGCAACCAACTGCACTAGTATTGACGACTTCTACTGACTGCTACTGAGTTTTGACGTCATATGTAACAGTGGCCCCACAAACCCCAGCGGTGTTCATCGATTCCCAACCGGAAAATGACAGGCGACTAGGCCCTCGCTTGTCCCCTGCCCTTCGATATTGATTAAGTCAGGCTCCTGCGTGCGACACTTGTCTTGCACGTAAGGGCAACGGGTATGAAAGTGACAACCCGATGGCGGGTTGATCGGTGAAGGTACTTCGCCTTGCAGCGCGACGAGTGCTTTTTTCTTATCTGGATCGGGTTTAGGAATGGCGTCAATCAATGCGCGGGTGTAAGGGTGGCTGGGGTTTTTATAGAGGGTTTGCGCATCGCTAATCTCGACAATCTTTCCTAGATACATTACCGCGATACGATCAGAGACGTGTTTTACAACCGCAAGATCATGGGCGATAAATAACAATGCCAAGTTCAACTGCTTCTGTAAATCAATCAACAAGTTCATGATTTGCGATTGAATAGACACGTCAAGCGCCGATACCGGCTCGTCGCACACTAACAACTTGGGCTTTAATGCGATTGCACGGGCGATACCGATTCGCTGTCGCTGGCCGCCTGAGAATTCGTGCGGATATCGATTGGCGGCGTCGGGTTGCAAACCTACTTTCGCTAGTAACTCTTTTACCCAGACTTTTCGCTCTTCTGCGGTTCCCATGTTGTGAATCACGTAGGGCTCTTCGAGAATTGAGCCTACGGTATGTCGCGAGTTTAACGACTCCATGGGGTCTTGGAAGATGATTTGCATTTCGCTGCGAATCGAGCGCATGTCTTTCTTGCTGAGCGAAAGAATATCGCGACCTTCAAATTTAACACTGCCGCCAGTCGGTTCGTATAAACGCAAAATCGATTTAGCGACTGTACTTTTGCCACAACCTGATTCGCCGACCAGCCCTAGTGTTTCGCCTCGCCTTAAGTCAAAGGTGACCCCGTCTACCGCATAGTTAGTCGCGACTTGACGAAACAATACACCACCACGAATCGGATAGTGCATTTGCAGATTGTCGACTGACAATAGTGTGTCTTCCGAAGGCATTTTACTTGTCATTCGGCCAACTCCCGCCAACGATGGCACGCGACACGGTGCGATGGATCATCATTAATAGCTTCGATTTGTGGCTCGGTTTCGCTACAGGCACTAGTCGCAAATTCGCAGCGTGTTCTGAAGCGGCACCCACTTGGCAAATCTCTCAAGCTTGGCACCATACCTGGGATAGTTTGGAGTTCTGATTTGCTTTCCGTTTCAAGTATTGGGATAGAATTTAATAAACCACGTGTATAAGGGTGCTTGGGTGCTTTAAAAAGATCGCGCACTGGCGCTTCCTCAACGATACAGCCCGCATACATCACAATCACACGATCACAGGTTTCGGCAATCACGCCTAAGTCGTGGGTGATAAACAATACCGACATGCCGATTTCTTGTTGTAGATCTTGAATGAGCTTCAGGATTTGATTTTGTGTGGTGACATCGAGTGCTGTCGTCGGTTCGTCAGCAATTAGAATATCGGGTTTACAGGCTAACGCCATTGCAATCATAGCCCGTTGACGCATGCCGCCGGATAGCTGGTGGGGGTATTCGTTGAGGCGCTTTTCTGGCGCAGGTATGGCAACCTTTTTTAGAATATCGATAGAGGCTTGTTTTATATCTTCTTCGCTCATTTCGGGGAAGTGCAACCGATAGACTTCTCCAATCTGCTTGCCAATACGATGCACCGGATTGAGCGCGGTCATTGGCTCTTGGAAGATCATCGCAATCTTGCGACCGCGAATATTATGCATCTCCTCAATAGGCAGCGACAATAAATTTTTACCGTCGTAATCAATCACACCGTCGTCAATATTGCCCGAAGGCTGCGGCAACAAGCGCAGAATTGAAAACGCTGCCACACTCTTTCCACAACCGGATTCACCTACCAGCCCCAGGCTTTCGCCACGGTTTAGAGTAAAACCAATACGGTTGAGCACCTCGACCTTACCGTCTTCTGTCTCAAAAGAAACGACAAGGTCTTTAACAGATAAAATGCTGGTTGATGACGACATTATGGATTACTGAACTCGGTAGGTTTCGTCAATAATCGTCACTGGCTCAAAGGTTTTGCCAGATTTCATAGCGTCTAAGGTTTCTTGTTTGACCTCTTCATCAATCCAAAACAAGCCACCAATAGAACCTAAATTTGCAGTAGCTGCGGTAAAGTCAAACAAGGTATCGGACCATTTCGTGCCTGGAGGATTAGGCAACTTCATCCAGCGCCAATACCCTTGCCGAATATAAGGAATCATATAGGTTGGAATATAAGCACCATGCTCATGAATTTTTTCCTGAATCGCATGGGCAGCCGCAATAGCAACATCCTTTTCTTCTGCGAAGCGATATGTATCTATCAGTGCATCCAACTCAGGGTCGTCCGTATTGGTTATATTATTGGTTTGCGGAATGTGCGCATTGGACGAGTGGTAACCACCCCAAAACTGTGGTCTAAGCCCTGTACTCCAGCCCATCCAAGAAATTTGATGCTTTTTCTCTAATACTTTCTTGAAAGAAGCAGCACCATCTAACCGCTCAAGCACTAATTCTAACCCCGCCTTTTTCGCTTCTTCCTTAAGAAAAACTAATCGATCAGTATGCAACTCCGAGGTGTATGTCACTGTTAGAGAAAGTTTAGCTCCCCCCTTAGTCCTAATACCGTCGGGCCCTCTTTCATTCCAACCAGCTGCAGAGAAATAGCTGTCTGCTTTTTCTAAATCAAACTCTCGAGCGCGAATATTAGTATTGCTATATTCGCCATAACCCACAGTGCCACTATGCAGGCGTTCATAATCACCACGCAACACTGTATCTATCATTTTGCTGATATTGAGAGAGTGAGCTATTCCATAGCGAACATTTTTATCCGATAAGATTGGATCGTCCTGATTAAGATAGAGCCCTTGCGATGGTTGAGATACATCGTTATAGAACCACATTTTGTGGATGTATCCGTTTTGAAATTCTGGAGTATTTGATTTCTCGTGCCAATAAGAAGGCAGGGTTAAACCAAAAGCATCTAGTTCCCCACGCAGAAAATACCTATACATAGTTTCTGGGTCTCGAATGACTTTAATACTAACCTTGTCCACGTTGAATCTATTTTTGTAGTACTTTAAATCTTGGGCCCACCAATCTTTTTTTCGCGTAAATACGACAGATTTACCTTTATCAATTTTGCTTAATTGATAAGGCCCTGTGTTCGGTTCAATCTTCCAGTTGTAATCTCGCACCCAATTTTCGTCTAGCTTATGAAAGTGCCTAGCTGTCGGACTGATACTGTAATAGTAATGAAGATCTACTTTGGGTCTAGCAACATCTCCTGTAACACTAATCGTATAGTCGTCGTATTTTTTTACACTCAATATTCGGTTGGTGTAATGATCGTTGTACCAAGGAGCTACGATATGCTCTGAACGCATAAAATCTAAAGTAAACATATAGTCGTCTGCGGTAACTGGTTTACCGTCTGACCACACCGCTTTAGGGTTGAGCTTATAATAAATAGTTCTCCCGTCTTCACCATAGGCCCAGTGGGTTGCCATCGCAGGAATTACGTTATGCGTATTCGGGTGGAAGTCAATCAATCCAAGTTGGTTTCCCAATATGGATGATCTGAATCCTGAGTTAGAGTCCGGTCCGACCCAACGTAGCGTCAATGGAAATGAATCCATCGCGCTTCGTAGCGTACCGCCTTTTTTTGCTTCAGGAGAAGCGAAAACAGGGTCTTCATTATTTGTTTCCCAAACCAGCCCCGTAGGCAATTCACTCACCGGATACGCTTTTAACTCGCTCTCATCGACCAATGATTGATTATTTTGCTCTCCCTCTTCACTAGAGCAACCGATCAGGAAAAGTGCCGTCACTGACAAGCAAGTTAAAATCAGTTTTTTCTTCATGGGTCACCTTTAACTATTCGTAAATTGTGTGCCGTTTAGGGTCAAATGCTTCGCGGATTGCTTCACCAACAAAGGTCACCATCGTCAAGATAATAATCAACGACGCTACAACCGATGATACGATCCAAGGCGATTGGAGATTTGCTATACCTTGACTCAACAACTCCCCCCAACTCGGGGTGGGCGGAGGTAAGCCAAAGCCTAAAAAGTCGAGCGATGTTAATGCGGTAATACCACCTGCAACGGAAAACGGGATAAAGGTAATAATTACTGAAACTGTATTGGGTAATATGTGACGGAACACCACGCGAGACGTTCCCGCACCTAGCGCTTTTGCGGCTAATACATACTCTCTGGATTTTTCTTTGTAAGTGGCGGTGCGCATATACCAGGTCATGCCCATCCAGCTGAACATCACCATCACGAGAATTAGCGTCCAAAAGCTTGGCACGATGATGGAAGCGATAATCATGATGACGTACAAAAAAGGAATATTGGACCAAATTTCTATGAGTCGTTGAAATAGAAGATCAAACGCCCCACCCCAGTATCCCATTAAACAACCAATAGCCACCCCAACTGAATAATTACATAGCAGTAAGAATAACGAAAAGAAGATCGCAATCCGAAAGCCGTAAACCAGGCGAGCCAAAATATCGCGCCCCACGGTGTCAGTGCCTAGATAGTGCTGCGTCGTAATCGATGGGGCGTAAGGTGGGTAGCTGCCTTCAATAAAATCGTTCTCAAACGCATTGTAGGGAACGATTGGCATCAGGACCCAATTTTTATTACCCGAACTGTCTTCCCCTTGGGCTTTAAACTGTTTTTGTAGATCGCGATAGTTGGTTTCGTATTGATAGTCGAGGCCGAAGGTTTCGCCGGGAATGACGGCGCCGTAGGTTGGGAAATACCACTCCCCTTCATAACTGACGATTAACGCTCGGCTATTAATTAACAGCTCCGTTACCAGCGATAGTAGAATCAATACCAAAAGAATTATCGCCGACCAATAACCACGGCCAATCGAGCGAAAGCGATTAAATGTTTTTTGAGTTTGCGGATTGAGGTTGATTAACGCCATCGATTACGCCCCAAACTTAACGCGAGGGTCGACCAACGCGACGCAGATATCGGAAATAATATTGCCGATCAAAGACAGCAGTGAACCAATCACTAATATACCCATGACCACGGGGTAGTCTCGCTCGACCAGCGACTCATAGCCGAGCAGCCCAAAGCCATCAATATTAAATATTTTTTCGATCAGAAATGAGCCAGCAAGAAACAACGTGATGTTTTCACCAAAATTGGTTGCGATAGGAATTAGGCTATTTCGTAACGCATGTCCAACGACCGCACCTTTAAAGTTCAGACCTTTTGCCATGGCAGTTCTAACATAGTCGGCAGCAAGGTTATCCATTAGGGAGTTCTTCATCATGAATGTCATCACGGCAAAGCTACCGGCCATGTATGCTATCAACGGCAATACGGAATGACTGATAATATCGCCAACTTTCCCAAGAAAACCGAGTTCATCGTAGTTGTCGCTGACAAATCCACTTAAGGGGAACCAGTCCAAGTAAAAAGCAAACACCGTTAGTACAATAATACCGACAACATAACCGGGAATGGCATACCCCACAAATACAAGGATTGAGGTCAAGTTATCTATTGATGTGTTGTGTTTTATCGCTTTGAGAATACCTAGCGGTATACACACCGCGTAGGTCAGTATCATGGTCATCACGCCATAATAAATTGAGATGGGTAAACGCTGCTTGATACTGTCCCAAACGGGTTCGCCGTACCGTGTCGAGTAGCCCAAGTCGAGTTGCAGTACATCTTTTAACCAAATGAAATAACTGACGATAACGGGTTTATCAAAACCGTAATATTCTTTTAATTGCTGGAGCTGGTCTTCTGAAAGCGTTGAGCCTGCTATACCGCGATTGCTGGTTTGAACAGAACCCCTGTCGCCCGACTGTAATTGAGCTTCGGTCAACATTCGCTCAATTGGCCCGCCGGGCACCATACGAGTTACTGTAAAGACCAGCATGGTAACGCCAAGAAACGTGGGGATAATTAACAAGAAGCGTCTTATAAAGTAGGACGTCATTCAGTGGTTCCTAATACCTTCTGCGTTCTAAGCAATGCTATGAGCTTTAAGTTCTTATGCTTGCGACCCTGGCTCAGGAGGACAATAGCGCACCAATATACTATGTAATGGAAACGCCTTAAATAGCGGGTATCACAGTAAATTGTTACATGATGAGCGCTGAGCTGTTTGCGAGCACTTACTCCGTAGTAACGCTCCGATTAACCGTTGGATGTTAGTACCCTTTGCGGCTTTTTTGTTCAAACTGAGTAAAAGGTTAGCAATACTGCGCACTAGGGTCTCATGATGGGCCAGTCAGCCGCGTCGACGGAATCGAGGTGTGTTTGGTGTTGATCACCTTCCCACTTGGCAATGAATTCACCGCGCGGATCATATTGGGCGGTCTGTTTCTCGATATCAAAGTGACGAGAGCCACGAGGATCTGCTCCGACTCCCGCCAAGTATTGCCAATTTCCCCAGTTACTCGCCACATCGTAGTCGACCAATTGCTGCTCAAAATACGCGGCCCCCCAACGCCAATCCAAGTCTAGTTCGTGGATCAAGCAGCTCGCAACAATCTGCCGACCACGGTTAGACATATAGCCGGTTGCGTTGAGCTGGCGCATGCAAGCATTAACGAGTGGATAGGGGGTATTGCCATTTGCCCAACGCTGGTAGCGCTCAGGATAGAAACACCGCCTCCCCGGTTTGCCCGTTATACCCTGAAAACGAAAGAGGTCTTGTTTATGCGCGCAGGCGTACCACTGAAAGTATTCTCGCCAAAGCAATTCAAAGTAGAGCCAATGGGTTGATTCGTTGGCCACGACATCGTTTTCAAATTCACGCAATACCGACAGCACCCTGCGCGGCGAGACGCACCCCTGAGCTAGCCAAGGAGAAAATTTGCTGGACGCGCTAAAGCCTTCTAGCGCATTGCGTGTTTCTTTGTATGTGGAGGGTGCCGGTGAGGAGAAATAACCTCGCAGATGGGTTAACGCTGCTCTCTCGCCGCCCGTAAACATTGCAGAGCTATGACGCTTTTCACCGTATGATGGGTCAATTTGACGAAGCGCATGCTCAATATTGTGTAGCGGCACTAATGGTGGCCCAGGCACACACCTGGCTTTGTCGCGGGCAGGCAACACTTTTCTGTTCTCGACAAGTTTACGAAACTGAGTAAACGTTTGCGGCAACCGGCTCAACTTGAAGGGCAAGTCCTGCTGGGTAAATAGCGTATGTGTTGAAAAGCTTCGAAACTGCACGTTTTCAGCTTGCCGCTGTAGTTCTTGCCACTGCCGAGCCTCGTAGACTCCGGCAAGCTCCGAACGAAATACAGCACCGACATGGTAGGTACGAATTAACTTCTTCAACACATCAACGGGTTTGCCATGAAACACCAATAGCTGCTGGCCCATCCCACTTAATTGCTCACTCAGATCTTGCAGGCTTTCCGCCAAAAAACGTCGCCGCGACTCCCCCATAGAAGAACTTGCGTATGCGTTGGGCGAAAACCATTGAAGGTCCACAACGTAGACACACAGCAGTTTCTTGCTTGTCAACGCGGCGGTTTGCAGCGCGTTGTTGTCATCTAACCGGAGATCTCTTGTAAACCAATACAGGCTCGTGTCGTACATTCTGCTTCTCTTGCTACATCATTTTACGTGGCGGGCAACGAGATTTGATTGAAAAAAAGGGCGTTTGTTGCGCTATGTAATGTTACGCAGCGAATTCACCTATAGATTCATTGATCTAAACGCAAATACCGTTGCGGAGGTATATGCACAAAGGTAGATCTATTGCCTAGTTTACTTGCGTATATAAAGACTGATCAGTAACGTTGGCCAACCGTACTTTTTATTAGAACATGGTCTAACGTCGGATAGTCATTTACGCAGCACAAAGTCGAGCCAATACACCAGGGAACAGTCATGAACGAACACGCTACTAAAAACCAACAAGCATTTTACGAATGGCTAGAAACCCGCAACCCGAATCAGCCGGAATTTGTGCAAGCCGTAAAAGAGCTATCTGGTGATGTCTTTCCCATTGTGGAGGACAACAAACACTATCAAGACGCGCAAGTACTGCAGCGACTATCGGAACCAGATCGCGTCATCTCATTTCGGGTTTGCTGGCAGGCGGATGATGGCACCATCCAAATCAATCGCGGCTGGCGCGTCCAGCACAGTGGACTTATAGGCCCTTACAAAGGCGGCATACGCTTCCATCCTAGCGTTAATGAATCTATTTTAAAGTTTCTTGGTTTCGAACAAACATTCAAAAACGCATTGACTGGGCTCTCGCTGGGAGGAGCAAAAGGCGGCGCAGATTTTAACCCGCAGGGTCATTCCGACGCGGAAATTATGCGGTTTTGCCAGGCATTTATGAACGAACTATACCGCCACATAGGAGAGACCAAAGACGTTCCCGCCGGGGATATCAATGTATCTTCACGTGAAATTGGCTACCTCTTTGGTCAATACCGCCGCCTTGTTAATAACTTCGCGGGCGCTCTCACGGGCAAAGACATTGAGTTCGGTGGCAGCCATGTTAGAGTTGAGGCAACCGGGTACGGTCTAATGTACTTCGTTAAAGAAATGCTAGAACATGTCGACGAAAAAGTGGCCGACAAACGCATTTGTATTTCCGGCGCTGGCAATGTCGCTTTGCATGCAGCGCTAAAAGCCATCGATTTAGGCGCAACGGTTTTAACACTGTCGTCAAGCCAAGGGGTTTTGCAACATAAGAAAGGGTTTAGTGAAGACGACATACGTACCCTACTCTCTAAAAAAGGCAGCTCAAGCGAACGCCTAAAATCATTAGTCAATAGCGAGACCATCTCATGGCACGATGATCAAAAACCTTGGTCGGTCGAATGCGACATTGCCTTGCCTTGTGCAACCCAAAATGAATTAGATGGCAGCGATGCAAAAAAATTAATTGAGAATGGATGTCGCTGGGTCGCAGAAGGGGCCAACATGCCCTGCACGGCCGACGCTATCGATGCGTTCGAAGATGCTTGTGTGCCCCATGTACCGGGTAAGGCATCGAACGCAGGTGGTGTTGCACTATCCGGTTTAGAAATGGCACAAAACGCGGCGTTTGTGTCTTATGATTTCGACAATCTCGATAAACGTCTTCAAGACATCATGGCAAATATTCATAAGCGGTGTACCGGTGATGGAAAACTTAGCGATGGCAAAATACACTATCGTAGAGGGGCAAATATAGCCGCCTTTAAACGCGTAGCTGATGCACTGGTCGCACAAGGCATTGGCTGACAGCGTAAAACCTAGTTATTAATGGGCTCATGTTATGTCATTAGACGAAAAGATTGACGTTAAGTTTGTTTTGCACGTGCTTGAAAAGATCGTCACGCACGGCCATCGGGACGAAACTCGAGAGTTTCCCACTCACCAGCTCGAGGGGATTTTTGCGTCTTCAGATCTTGATGGATACAACGTCGTGCTATTTAATGAGTATGTTTCACTGACGATACAATTCCATAGCAAGTATGTGTTCGAATACAACAATCAGAGAGAGCGGCTGCTGTTTTTAGAAAAGCTTGAACATATCCAACGTGCTTACAGTAATAATAAGCAAAAATAGAAAAACCTGATGAATAGTCACGACGCTATCTAAAGCGGCTTGTCTACTCGACCTTAAGAATCACAAGAACAATCTCAGCGACCTGAACACCAAATTTAATCATCACACTCTCATTTATCAGCGTGGTGTCATTAATGAGATACATGCGATCATCAATTCGCACGTCAAGTGTCCCGTCGTTGTAGGGAACTCTTAGCACGTAATCGAGAAATAACGCATTACCCGCTACGCTTGCCTGCCCACTACCCACAACGTCACCGGCGGTCGCAGTATACTCACCATTGCCAATGGGTGTTAAGGTCCAAACGCGTGTTTGGGTTTCTCCATCGTCAAACTCGAAGTGTTCATCTAATGTACCAATACCGCCGTCACTCCAACTAGCATCGATGGTGGCATTGAAGCGTCGAGTCACCTTACCGGAATAATTTTTCAATACGCCGTGCGCCGTCAGCTTGCCGTTAAAAAATTCCGTTAACTGTAATTTTGGTTGATTATTTTCGTAGTCAGTTACTTGGACAGAACTGCACCCAATGAGAGTTAACGATAGAAAAAAAACAAATAGTTTATTTAGCATCATAACAACTTGTCGCTATTGAAGATTAGTGACTAACGGAGAGGGCTGATTAACATCTTTCAGGAATTCCAACACGTCTGGTAGGACATTAGACCAACTGCCGAGGATCGGAGCCATTGCCCCGACGGTGCCAGCATGCCCAACATCTTCGTAATAAATAACACGATGAGGAACACTATGTTCTTTTAGCGCCGCAGCCAAACGTTCGGTGTTACGCGGAATTACGGTGGAATCATCAAGGCCTTGTATAAGCAACGTTGGCGGAATATCACTGCTAACAAAGTGAATAGGCTGTGTGAGCTTCAAATCTTCTGCGCCAGCGAATACCTTTTTTAAGCGTTTACTCTGTAAGGGGAGGAAATCATAGGGACCTGAAAGACCGACCCACGCGGCGACCGACTTAGCATCGGCGCCGGCTTTTTGTAAGTATCGAGGATTTGACACTAACATAGCAGCAATGTGCGCACCGGCCGAATGTCCCATTAAGACCAGCGTGCTATCAGGGTAGCGGGTTTGAATCGTTGCCACAGCATCGGCCGCATCTTCAATAAAACGTGGAAAGCTAACCTCAGGATAGACACGATAGTCAGGAATAGCGACTCGAAACCCTTCGCTTGTTAGTGCCTGCGCGACAAATCGATAATTTTCTTTTTTGCCGCTTTGCCACCCGCCGCCGTAGAAAAATACAATGGTTGTGTTCTGGTAAGGCGTTTTAGCAGGCCAGTAATAATCAACATTCTGTCGCTTTAACTCACCATAAGAAATCTGATCTATACGATTGTAGCCGTCGTCAGGTGTCACGAAGTCGACAACGCCAAACACACAGCCCTGTAGAACTGTCGAAATAAAGATAACGGGTAGAATTAGGTGCAGACGCTTCATGGTCATCCTTTAGTGTGCATGTCTATCTAAATACGGTACAACCTTCTTTTTGGATCAGGAGGTTTACCACCAACTATGACAAAGGGATGAAGAGTGTGCAGGTTAAGGGGGCGAGGAGGCCTAATCGGATTCAGATAAATTGGCGAGTGTTTGACTCCCTGATTCCATTCGCGTTATACCCATCGTAGGACGGAGAATATAATGATTAATATAGTCAGCCGTGATAGAGGCTGAAACCACTGCTTGGTGGCCTTTATCGATTCCGTGAATTCTATTTGCACGAACTTGAGAACGACTATCAAGCTGACTGGCGAGACTCACTGTACCATCAATGTTCTCACTACTCGTTTCTTTGGGTGAAAAACTAAATAGCAAGGTATGGTCTACCTGTGGAGGCAAGCCGCGTTGATTGAGATTACTAAGAAATTTACTTTCTGGATTCATGTCTCGCCAAACCGGTGCCACAACCGGCGCATATTCCACGCCTAAACGAGCCCCATCATGCCCTGCCCAAGGCGTCGAGATGGTGAGTATACGATCTGCGACGGGTACTTCATTTTGATGCTGAATCTGCAAATAGCGTTTTGTTATCAACCCTCCCATACTGTGTGCAACAATCCTAACCTCCAAGTCCGGAAACCTATGACGCATTTCGGTTGCAACATACGACATTATCGAGGCACTAGCCTCTAATTCAGCACCTGATGGGTAGTGGAAAAATACGGGCTGGTAATTAGTCCAATTTAGCTGTGGTATTAAATCGCGCCACACTTTGGGAGACGAGTTGATTCCGTGGACGAATAGCACCACACCCCTATCTGGGTCCCACGGCTGCGCCAAATAAAACCCATAACCTACTTCATTGATAAAGCGATAGGGTTGCCACAATCCAATTCTAGTCACGCTATCTTGAAATTTTCGCTCGTCGAAACTGATTAGTGAACCAATATCAGCACTTAAATATGGCACGGTACTAATGCTATCTTCTTTAGATAAGTCGAGGCTTGGAATAGCCGATTCAGAAGTCCGCGGTTTTAAAGACACAATATTGAAAGCCCAATGCTCGGTGTCTAGCGTAGGCGGGCTTTCCACCAATAAATCTGCGTTTATAGAGGCTGGCTCACCCGCTTGGTATTTAAAATCGGCATTCACGTCTTTGAAGACAAAAAGAATTGGCTCAGAAGACGAATGGCCCAATGCAAATTCATTTTGTTTTTCGCCTAGTACTTGATACGACAACACCTTGTGACTCTTGGGAGACAGCAGCGCCGCTATAGTATGACCAGCGTATGACATATCATTTGTTGGGACTATACGCCCTGCAATTAAGCGCATTTCGGCGTTTGCAGAATCTAAATCAACCTGGAGATCACTTAAGTCTTGCACCAGGCTACAAGAACCAAGCAAAAGAAGCGTAGCCAGAAATAGAATTTTGGACATACATACACCTAACAATTAGGAAACCCTGTGTTACACGTAGAGGCTGTCATCTACCCGGCGAATTGTGTCTATCACACGACGCTCTAAATAATTCGATACTACCCCTACGTAAGTTTTGCTAACGATAATCTTAAAGTCACACTCTTTGCAGGTAAACTTGATAATTAGAAAGTTCGATAATACACGCCACTTTATCGCATTATCAGTGGCATCACTTTCAACATCGAAACGATTACATTAGTCACACTGCAAGAAGCTACGCAGTGCGACGAAAGCAGTGGGCTTTAAAAAACCAGATGTTTGGTTCTAACTGTGGAGTTAAGGTTGATCAGCCGACAGATTATGTCCGCACATTATCTATCGCCTTATAAAAAGTGCGGCTAATAAAAATATCGCTATTTAAAAACAGAAAAGCCGTCGTCAGCGTAGATCGTTGTACCATTGACGCAGGCGGCTTCATCGCTTGCTAAAAATGCGACAACTCGGGCAACGTCTTCAGGTTTGATTAGCGTCCTACGTAAATGTTTTTTCGCCATGGCATTCTCTAACCCGGCGTTACGATATTCACTAATCATATTTGTATCCGTCACTCCCGGAGCAACATTAACCACACATATGCCGTACTGTGCTAACTCTAAAGCGGCAGATTTTGTCATATTTTCAACCGCTGCTTTGGACGCGTTGTAACCCACACTATAGAGTGACGCCAATTGACCATAGATCGACCCAGTGTTGATGATCACTCCGCTATTGCCACCCTTGATCATTGCGCGAGCGGCAGCCTGAATTCCGTAGAACACGCCATCTTGATTAACAGAGACTACTCTACGGTACTCTTCGGGAGTCCAATCCAGCAGCTTGCCTCCACCGGCAACACCAGCGTTATTAAACATAATGTCTAACCGGCCGAAGTGATCGACACACTTTTCAACTAGGCTTGTTAATTGAACCGGATCAGAAACATCGGTCTTTTGAAAAAAGCTTTGCACGCCTAGATTAGTAATTTCTAAAACGGCTTTGTCGGCATCGCTGTCATCCAAGTCAGCAATAACTACATCCGCACCTCTCTTAGCTAACTCAAGCGCTGAGGCTAAACCGATTCCTTTTACGCCACCGGTCACTATCGCAACCTTTCCAGAGAGAGACCTACTTTGCGTTTTAGACATCTATTTTTCTTCTATTTACATAAATTGAATGGGAAGATTAAAGGAAAGCGTGACAGGAATGAATGATAACTTTCATAGGAACATAAAAAACCCCGAGCGGCGTATGCTACACGGGGTTTTTAATTAGCAGCCTGACAACATCGTCTGGAACGATGTTGGGCGCCGGAGGGACGACGGCGGGTCGAAGACCTGCATG
>JAWSVE010000010.1:0-150 GCA_033852115.1 Cellvibrionaceae bacterium
GAGAGATTGACAACAACATCGCGGAAGATGTTGTTGCCCCTGCGGGGCGGCGTCGCTTCGCTCCTTGTCCCAGTTACTCTCGTAACGGGTCGAACTGGGGAGCTTTGGCTGAATATTTCCGGGTGCGCCATACACAAAACCCCCGCCAAT
>JAWSVE010000010.1:211-140355 GCA_033852115.1 Cellvibrionaceae bacterium
AAACCCCCGCCAATTGGCGAGGGTTTTGTGTATGGCGCACCCGGAGAGATTCGAACTCCCGACCAAGTGGTTCGAAGCCACCTACTCTATCCAGCTGAGCTACGGGTGCATGTCTCGAGATGCTTGTATTGCTTTATCCGCACATCAAGAGGGCACGCATTCTACTGGATTTATTGAAAAGTGAGAACAGTAAATCGATAGCCTTCTATACTTTTTGTATTGGAGCACCTAACAAACAGTGGAACGCTGGGTTACTGCTCATTTTTTCAACGGTCCAGATACGCACTAGCCGTTTATAACCAAGTAAAAAGGTCGGATATGCACTGTAACGCAAAAAATAGACAACGTTCGCTGTTCTATTCGGAGCATTAAATTGAGCATCATCTACAAGAATATTGGGATCGCGGCTATTTACGTTGTGCTGGGGCTGGGATCTCTCGTTGTTAACCCACCTGGTAGCTTTACTACGTTTGTATGGCCATCTGCGGGCCTGGCCCTAGCGGCAATTCTTATCTGGGGACGACCTATCCTCCCCGCTATTTGGATCGGCTCTACGCTCGTTCATGGCTCATTTCTGCAAAACTTTGCTTCAATACATCTTGCCGACTTAGTTGTCGCCAGTATTGCTGCGGGCTTTGGAAGCGCTCTTCAGGCGTTTGTTAGCTACTCGCTGTATAAAAAGCTATTTACCAACCGCTTGGTCCCTGCATCAGATCGGCAATTTATCACGCTGATGCTAATAGGTTCTTTGGGCTGTGTCATTTCGCCACTGTGGGGCGGCTTTTTACTGTATTCCAGACTGGGGTTAAGTGACTTTCAAGTGTGGCAGTTATGTTTTGGCTGGTTTTCTGGCAATGTTATCGGCCTGCTCCTTGCGACCCCGTTCTTTCTCTATGTTGTATTTAATTGTATCGGTATCAAAACCCATCAACGCGTAGGTCTATTTGCTTTCCTAGTTTTTTTCCTTGGTTTGGTCAATATTGGTCTTCATATCGTTAAAGAAGATAGTTTGCAAAAAAATAATGAAATACTTGCTCAGACTGGACAAAGTGCAGGTTTCGAAATACAGCAACGAATGTATTCAATGGCTCAAGCACTTGATTCGTTGCGTGCTTATCAATTAGCAAGCGGTGGTTTAGAGCTTAGGGAATTTAACACTATAGGTGATAGCGTAATACATTATGAACCTAGCATTACGACGCTGGCATGGGCCCCGAGGGTATTATTTAACGATGTAGACAGCCTCTTAGATCAGGCATCCATCGAGGTGAATAGTGAGTATAAAATACTAGAGTACAACATAAACCGAACATACACAGATGCTGGCCAACGCAGCGTTTATATACCGGTCTATTTTGCCTACCCAACCGGCCCTGATAGTTCCGCTGGTCTCGATCTACTCAGCCACCCTTCGACGGCAACTGCAATTGAAAAAAGCCTCAGTAGAAAAAGTATATTCTCGACCGCTTTATATACTAAACCCAGGAATGGAGAGCCTGGTGTAATGTTTGTGATACCTGTGATTCAGGATCAGAACGCCGACCGACAATATTCAATTGATAGCAATAACTTCCTTGGTGTAATGCTTCTTGTATTTGAACCTAAACGATTGATTGAAAACATCGTTAAAAAATACGGCTTAAATAGAGATTTTAACTTCAATGTTATTGATGAAACTGATGAAAACAACACCCTGATCTATACCAATGGCGAAACACAAGTGTTGAGCTATCAGCAGGAAATTGATGTGTTTAATCGAACCTGGAAAATGTCTTTTGGCATCAAACCTTATAGCGATTCTCTGACGGCTTACAACACTCAAAATGCTTCATATTTATTTGCCATTATTGCAAGCTTTTTTGCTTCTACTTTAAGTATGACGTTCGTAAATCGTCAAATTAATATTGAAAACTTAATTCAACAACGTACTGAGCAATTGTCCTCTGCAAAAAACCAAGCCGAGGCGGCCAATATCGCGAAGAGCCAATTCCTCGCCAACGTTTCTCATGAATTAAGGACACCATTAAATGCAGTCATTGGTTTCACTCGCCGAGTGCTTAAAATGGATAGCGACGAATTATCGCAACGTTCATTCCAAGCGTTGACTACCGTCGAAAAAAACGCCCTCCATTTACTATCCATTATCAATGACCTTTTAGATATTGCGAAAATAGAGTCTGGCAAAGTCGAGATACACAAAGAAGTTGTATCGATAGAAGACGTCTTTGCCGACGTTAAGAATGACTTGATCTATGAAGCGCAGCAACGAGAGCTTTATCTTGATTTTAAGCTTCCAGAAAGCGAACTATTGGTCTTAACAGATCGTCAGAGGCTAATCCAAGTATTATTTAACCTGGTCTCAAACGGTCTCAAATATACCGAGACTGGCGGTGTGACCGTCGAAGCACAAATCGGCTCGCTAAATGACCATATGGGTGTTTGGATTTCTGTCTCTGATACCGGTATAGGGATTGCGAACGAGGAATTGAGCACTGTTTTCGGCAAGTTTGTCCAGGCTAGCTCGAGGACTCATGGCACGCCAGGCACGGGTCTCGGCCTCACAATCACTAGGGAACTGGTTAACCTCCTAGGGGGTCAATTAGAGGTCGATAGTACTCTTGGTGAAGGCTCGGTGTTCCGCTTTTGGTTGCCCAGATACACAAAATAGCGTCGCGCGACGAGGAGCTAAAGCCTAGAAATTAAGCGTCGCAGGTATTAATAGGCCATTTATAGCAACTAATTCGCGTTATTCAGAGGCGTTTAATTGAATTCATCGGCGCTATAATGCTTAATTACAAACACTATATAAATGCTTGTTCAACTCCCCTCAACACTTGGAAAACGTACGACTTATGAAGCTAAGTAGATCGAACTTAACCACCCTCAAGCTAGCTGGTTGGTCATTCAGCGTACTATCCTTAATGTTGTGCTACGTCAGCACGAGCGTGGCACTGACACAACTCACCCCTCTGAGGGAACAAGGTAAAACTGCTCAAGAATTAGTCAGCACATTAAATAGCCGGCACTTTCGAAAAATGCCTTTGAACGACACCATGTCTGAACGCTTTTTCGATAATTATATCGACACCCTTGATCCAGCGAAGAGCTTTTTTTATGAGAGCGATATCAAAGAGTTCGAATCGCACTCTACAAAGTTTGATGACTATATTCGTGCCGGAGACCTCAGTGTCGGCTATGACATTTTTAACCGCTATCGTCAGCGCGTCGCTGTTCGCTTAGAGTCTGCGATTAGTCGTTTAGAAAACCCCGATCAAACATTTGAGTTCACGACGGAAGATTCAATCAACGTCGATTTCGAAAACAGCGTTTGGTCCAAAGATTTGGCTGAATCCAATAAACTTTGGCACAAGAGAATCAAATTAAATCTGTTGAGTTTGATGTTAACTGATAAAACCTTGGAAGAGGCTAAAACAGCGCTCATTAAACGCTATCAGATGCAGCTGACCCGTGTAGAGCAACAAAATCAAGATGACGTGTTCGAGACTATGATGAATGCGCTCACCCTCCTCTACGATCCCCACACAAATTACATGTCACCAAGCACCGTGGAAAACTTTACCATCAATATGTCCTTACAATTGCAAGGCATTGGTGCGGTTCTTCGTACCGAGGATGAGTACACTAAAGTTGACCGGGTTATTGTCGGCGGCCCAGCTGACAAACAAGGAGAATTAAAACGCTCCGATAGAATCGTGGCGGTGGGACAAGGCGACCAAGGCGAATTGGTCGATGTGATTGATTGGCGTCTCGACGATGTGGTTCAGCTAATTCGTGGCCAGCGCAATACAATAGTCCGACTCAAAACCTTAACACCTGAAGATCAAATCAAAATTGTTAAAATCACGCGTGATACCGTCAAACTCGAAGAGCAAGCTGCCAAGAAAGCCGTATTTGAATTAACCGATGGTAAAAATCTGTATAAGGTTGGCGTTATCGACATTCCTACCTTTTATCACGATTTCGAAGCTTACCGTCGCCGCGACCCCAACGCTCGCTCAACAACACGTGACGTACAACGCCTAATCGACGAATTAAATGAAGAAAATGTCGACGGCATTATTTTAGATTTACGTGATAATGGTGGCGGTTCGCTACAAGAAGCAACCATGCTAACCGATCTGTTTATCGACCCAGGCCCTGTGGTGCAGATCCGTACCAGCCGAGAAGAAATAGACAGGCGTTACACCTCACGTAGAGTAGCCTACTACCGAGGCCCATTACTGGTGCTAATCAATCGATTAAGTGCATCCGCTTCGGAAATTTTTGCCGGTGCGATTCAAGATTATAAACGTGGTCTAGTGGTTGGAAACCAAACGTTTGGCAAAGGTACGGTTCAATCACTATCTCCTCTATTGCAGGGACAATTAAAGATTACCGAATCTAAATTTTACCGTGTCTCTGGGGACAGCACACAACATCGAGGTGTTATCCCTGATGTTAAATATTTTGATTTCATTAAAACAGAGGATATCGGTGAAAGTTCCTACGATACCGCTTTACCTTGGGACCAAATTCATAAAGTGCCCCATGCAACCTACTTCGACTTCGATGATATGGTGCCATTCCTCCAGACCAAGCATAACCAACGGGTGGTAAAAGACCCAGACTATGTTTACCTAATTGATCAGGCTAACCTGATTAGAGAGAACGAAGATCGAAAATCTATTTCGCTCAACCTGGAAGCACGTAAAAATGAGCAAACGAGCATTCAATCGAAGAGTTTAGCGATTGAGAATAAACGCAGAAAAGCAAAAGGCTTGAGCACCTACAAAACTGTCGAAGAACTTGAAGCAGAAGACAGTAATGGTGACGATGACGCACCACTTTCAGCTGACCAAGAAATTGATCCTGATAAAGATCCAGTGTTAAACGAAACTGGACACATACTCGTAGACTATATCAAGCTACTCGAAAATGACCGCGTACAAAAAATAGCAAATTTTTAATCATTCAACCGTCAAAAAAGCGAAGGCCGGGATTTATCTAAAATTCCGGCTTTTGCAATTTTGAGACTGTAAATAATCCTGGGGAAACAATATATCTATCATGAAAGCCGTTTCATTCAACGTAAATAGTATTCGCAGCCGACTACATCAACTTGATGCTGTGGTTCAAGCGCACAATCCAGATTTTATTGGATTACAAGAAACCAAAGTCATTGATGCCGACTTCCCACTAGAGCATATAGAGGCCTTAGGTTACCACTCGATATATCACGGCCAAAAAACGCATTACGGCGTCGCCCTTTTGTCGAAACTTAAGCCAACTAAAGAGCAATGCGGCTTCGAAACTGATAATGAAGAAGCTCAAAAGCGCTTTGTACTAGGCGAATTTGACTATCCTGGTCTTGGAAAATTAACCGTAATAAATGGTTACTTTCCGCAAGGAGAGAGTCGAGAGCACCCCACTAAGTTTCCAAATAAAGAAAAGTTCTATCGTGATCTTCAATCGCTATTAGAATCCTCCTACGAGAAAAATCAGCACATCATCGTCATGGGCGATATGAACATCTCGCCAACCGATAGCGATATTGGTATTGGTGACGACAACCGCAAACGCTGGTTGAAAACCGGGAAATGTAGCTTTTTGCCTGAAGAAAGAGAATGGTTGGAAAGGTTACAAAACTGGGGGTTAGCCGATACGTTCCGTACGATACACCCGGAAACGAACGATCTCTTTAGCTGGTTTGACTATCGTTCACGCGGATTCGAACGTGAACCGAAACGCGGACTTAGGATCGATTTAATACTGGCCAGCAACTCGCTAAATGATCGCTGTGAAGACGCTGGTATCGACTATGACATTCGCGGTATGGAGAAGCCTTCCGATCACTGCCCTATTTGGAGCAAATTTAATATTTAGGATTAGAGTCAGTGTGAGATTTGGCTTTGGTCTCGACCTAACCAGCGCCTTATCGACCCTTCGAGTTGATTATATTGAACGGGTTTTGTTAAACAGTCGTCCATCCCCACCGCCATGCAGCGCGTTTGATCTTCCGCCGCGCTGTGTGCGGTTAAAGCGATGATGGGAATGTGGCGTGATATGGTCCCTAGTTTTTCCCGATCCCTTATAGCCTCTGTCGCAGCAAAGCCATCCATACCGGTCATCTGACAGTCCATTAATATTAAATCGTATTCATCTTGCTCAAGCATCAATAGTGCTTCTTTGCCATCCTGCGCCAAAGAAGGTTGGTAGCCTAGTTTTTTAAGCATACCGGCAGCAACGAGTTGATTGACTTTTTGATCTTCGACAAGAAGTATTTTTCCACAACTTTCAATATTAGCGGCTATTTGATTGTTTTCCTTTGAGTCAAGCTTTGCGTCGCCATTGTCGCGGTGAATGGTATACAGCAACTCCTTTAACCGCCGTGTACTTAAAGGCGCACTCAGTTTATATACGTTATCTGATGGATCGGCGTCAGAGGAAGGACCTTGATGTTCAACACCCAAGATATGATTCAATTCATTAATAACATAAATTACCGAATCATATTCGGCCAGTTCGAGCTTGGTAGCCACGTGCTTAGCATCAGACTCGTGATCAAGAAACACCAACACCATTCGTTTTACGCCTTTACTCGACACGGTATCAGAAACCCTATCATCATCGTGATCAACGAATGCCATTCCCCAGTCTTCTATCGCTGAATGTAGCGCTGTTTTCAGAGATGCTGGAACATTATGTATCTCTAGTAGGCTCTGCCTAAACGTATCCCTAAGGTCGATTTCTGCCCTATTGTGGGAAACCGTGGTTACTGGAATTTTTATATTTGTTTGTTCGTTTTTGCTTTTCGCATGAACTACGTCACCGCCTAAGTGCTTGATGATTGCTTCCCCAATCATAAGACCTGACGTATCGGCGAGGGTATCGTCATTGGGTTGAACATCTTCATTTGACTTAGCTGTGGCATTTGGGACATCAACTGTATCAATATAAATGAATTCACCAACGTTTAGTTCTCCAACGACATCCACTGATACAAATAAATCTCCTGTACTGCAAGTTTCGATACGATAGTTGAGATAATTCTCGAGTGCCTGGCAGACCTTTTGACTGTCGCATTTGATACGAGAAGGAAAATCACTTGCTATACAATAATTCAAGCGGATATTTCGTAATTTAGCAAAAGAACCAATAGAAAAGAATAAAGCTTCCAGTTCTGGGACCAGATTAACCGCGCTATTCTCAACAGGCAGTTTGCCACCTTGAAGCTTTACGTAGTCTTCAATGGAATCTAATTTTCTTAGCTGGGCAATAGCTACACGCTTAACATATTTCTGTATTTCAGCGAGCGTTTCGGGCTCGCCATCATCATTAAGTAAAGAAACCCCAGCTATAATGTCATTGATACCGTAGGTTAATCCGCGGTTAATATTTAGGTACTGACTAGAGTTAAATGCTGACTCGGTTTTATGCGTTGCTTGCTGAGCAGATAAAGCGTAAAGCTTTTGTTCGGTCAGAAACTTATCTTCTTGGAGTTGCCAAAATTTCTTTGCCTGTACGTAGCCCAAAAGACATACCAATACACACAAGCTAAAACATAGAGATATTATGTGAACAGATTGTATATTGACGGATGAGATTAACATTACAGCGATAGGCGTAAACACCCAAACCACTAGGTTAAACACCGTGTAAAAACGATACAAAGGGGATAAATACACGACACTTGAAAATGATAAAACAGCGTAAACAAAACACACTAAAATACTGCTAGAAGCATTCAAATATTCCCAGGAGTACCCGATTGATAGAGCATTTAGTGAGATTGTTGTTAACAATGCTACATAGAATAGTCGACGCCAGCGTTTGGCACCGCGGGCGTATATCGAATCAAATTGAATCGCCAACATAAGGGTGTATAGCGAAAACGCGAGGGCAAGCGCAGTACTCGTTATAACAGGCCAACTCCCCCCTTTACTCGTAATCGTAAAACCTATACTGAAAACATTGATACCTAGAAAACTGACCGCTGCCCAACGCCCAAATTCCACAATATTTTCATCTAGCGATCTATTGATCCCTCGATCTTTACGCACTTTTTCGTTAACCGCAACGAGATTCATAAAGAGCATGACCTTAAACGCGTTATCTTTCAATTTATCATTTGAGTATAGGACGGAATTGGTTGCGCTCTTTATGCGCTGTTCTTATAAAGGTTACATCGATTAAACAAAATTAGAACTAGTCGACTAAACCGTATCTATCTATTGTTAAGAACTGTGTATAGAATCCCAGTCACAGCATCAAGCCAAATATAGTGCTGATTGAATATAACTACCATTGGGAGAGTACTTACTATGAAAAAACAATTAAGCTGTTTGATACCATTAATTGCTGCGGGACTATTGGTCACAGCGTGCGGAGAACCCGAAGATGCAGCACCAGCGTCGGTAGCTGAACGCACAGCGGACGCTGTAGAAGAAGCTGCCGAGCAAGGCGGCGATGCTATTGATAATGTTAAAGATGAGATTGCTAGCGCTGCAGAAGAAGCTGAAGACGCCGCTGAAGAAGTGGCGGAAGAGCTATCAGACAAAGCTGACGAGGCAATGGAAAAAGCAGAAGATGTAATGGATGATGCAAAAGATACGGCTGAAGAGTTATCCGAAAAGATAAAAATGCCATAAATAGCTAAAAAACACCATTTCTTAGACTTGGGGCTGCCTGTTCAGCCCTTTTTATCAAGCGGTTTGATATGTATAACGTTATTCGTGCCGAGCGTTATTCGACAGCGACGTATTTCTTCAGTTATTTTTTTGGATCCCCCAAGTATTTTAATTTTCACGCCAGGATAGATTGTATCCTCAACAATGATTTCAGCCGTTAGTCTGGCTTCTTCATAACGTTCCCGATACGCTTTAACCAATTCCGACAAACGCTCTTTTGCTTCAAGATTAACTTTAGCGCTCTCTTCCAATTGTTTAGTTTCTTCTAAATATTGCTTCTTAAACTTAGGATCAAGTTCTATTTCGACAAAGGTTACCGCAGCAGCTGGTGAACCTATGGACTTTGCTCGAATAGTTTTTTCTGCTTTCGCCACGCCGCCAATAATATTACCCTTTCCTTTTTGTGCGTAAACACTGCCTTTGGCATGCAGCCGTGAACTCATGCAGGAATGCTCGATAATAATATCGCTATAAGAGTAAATTTGAGCATTCTGAGAAAATTTGACAGTGACATTGCCCACAGCGTGTATATATCCATCACCTCCTTCAGGCTGGACGATACCGCCACCAATATTAACGTCGCCACCAGCAATCAAACGGGCGTTTTCGATATTATTTCGAACAATAATGTGCCCATTCGCCTTAACTTCAAATCCACTTTGTACGCTACCACCGACATCAATACAGCCTTTCTTTTGAAATAAGTTACCAGACTGTAGATCGACATCACCATTAAGTTGGAAAACCTCGGTAACATGAACCACGTTATCCTTAATAAAAACCGCTCCAGCTTCCGTTGCATAAAAAATATTGTCCTTAAAATAGCAATGCTGACCAGCTTTGAACTGGATATCTTTTCCCGGCTCAGAGGGTTGAGATTCACCTGTAATGGTAACAGCAGGCTGTCCCAGGGTCGCAGCAACTTTAGTGCAAATTGGCTGATTCCCTTCTACGTTAACGATAGTGCCCCGTTCTTTGTAGTCAATTGTGCCGTCATCCTTGGTAACGCCCGCTTTCTTTTCCAAGTTGAGGATATATTCAAGGTAAGCGTCGCTACCTGCTTCACCATCTTTACCGGTGGCTATTGAGCGTTTAATTAGAGGCTGTCGGGTTTCTTGCACTTGAGAAATAGCGCTCTCTATAGCCTGGGTGTCGATGCCGTAGCTAACGCCTAGTAACTCTAACTTTTTTAATATAAGTGATGTTGTTATGGGGTAGTTATCAGATTGATAATTCGCATATAGAGTCAACATTGCGCTCATTTGATCTTCAGCTAACTCTACAGGATCAATGACGACTATTTTGTTGTCTCTTATGGCCGGGTATCCATATAGCAGAACTGACGCAGTATATTGTCCAGTCGTTTCATTATGCTCAACATTGTCGCCCGGTAGGAGAACAGGAAGACTTCGAGTTGCTACAGCCAACGGTTTTATTGGCTTGCCAAACACATCACTCCCATCCTCTCCATCGCTCGCTGGAAAGCGTTTAGCGATCACACTGCCCTCTTTTACCACATCCAACGCAACTAAGCTGACCGCTTCATCGACTGGTTTTACGGCTCCTTCGGCGTTAGTTTTTTGAGGATTAATGGAATCAAGATACTTCTCTGGCGACTCACCATTAATTTTGAATTGGTATTTCAGCGTTGCCGGTTGCGGTGGAACGGGTTCTTTTCCCTTGGCTACTACCACCTGCGTTACGACTTCGTGAGTTTCCTCAGCCTCTTCGAGCGCCGCCAAAATTGCATCTTGATCAACGCCGTAACTAACACCTGACTGTGCGAGCGCATCGGCAATATGCTCAAAACTTATCGGGGTGCCCAACGTAGTCGCTGCATGAATGTCCATCGTCGCTTGTAGCTTATCAGGCGCCACAAAAACAATAGGCTCCACACTTAGCTTGTCAGCGGCTGATGACAACACACCATGAATTGTCGAAATCAGTTGACCATCAGCATCCAATATCGTGTTTTCACCAGCTTCTAGTGGCGTGTAATCAAAGGATGCAGCGTTAATTGGCTCGCCAAAAACAGATTCGCCCGGACAACTTTCTACCCCAGGTGATTCGATCGCTATTACTTCGCCTGCAATGACAATATCGCCCGGATGAACGAAATAGTCGATGCTAGGAGGCTCTCCCGGTACTAGCGGCTTGGCTCTAGCCACCACCCTAGCGTGAACAGAATTCCCTTTTGCAACATCGTCAAGCACGGTTTGAATCGCGCCCTTATCCACCCCAACTGTGACCTTGGCAGCCGCCAATACGCCACACAACACCCCTGCATTCAGCGCAGAGGTATCTTCAATCACGTTCAAATCTACGGTTATGGCGACTTCTTCTGGGCTCGTATCGAGCTCTATGCCATTGGGGGCTTTTTGCGTCATGAATTTTCAACAATATCGTTGTATAAATTCAGTATAGACAGCTTGGGGTACGGTGCTATTGAAAAGCTTAATGAGAGCACCAAAGTGGCGCTCTCGAAAGGAGAATTAGTGATTGCCCCTACAGGAGAGGCTTTTCACTGACAATGACCCCATTGTTATCTGCGTAAACGTATTCGCCGGGCGTAAATGTGACGCCACCAAAGGTCACGGGAACGTTTAAATCACCGATGCCACGCTTTTCGGTTTTTAATGGGATAGCCGCAAGTGCTTGAACGCCTAGATCGAGTTGCTCAAGTGCATCAACATCACGTACGCAACCGTAAATGACTAGCCCTGCCCAGCCATTTTTAACCGCTTCCTCGGCTATCATATCGCCCAGCAATGCTTTTCGAAGCGACCCACCACCGTCAACCACCATCACTTGGCCATCTCCGGGTTTTGACGCATTTTCTTTCACGAGCGAGTTATCTTCGAAGCATTTTATGGTGACAATTTTTCCACTGAAGGATTCTTTACCGCCAAACGTTGCAAACATCGGTTCGCAAACACGAACAAGCTCTGGATTATCATCACACAAGTCTGGAGTGCAAAACGTCATTTATAAGTCCCCGCAATTAATATTGAATAACGCAACTGAAAGAGTGGCCTAATTTAACAAGCACAAACAAAAAAGCCAGCATGAAGCTGGCTTTTTACGTGTTTTAAAGCAATTTCATTAGATCTTAGATTCTAATTCTGGAACAGCTTCAAACAGGTCAGCAACCAAACCATAGTCTGCAACTTGGAAAATTGGCGCTTCTTCGTCTTTGTTGATCGCAACAATCACTTTACTGTCTTTCATACCCGCCAAATGCTGGATAGCACCGGAGATACCCACAGCGATGTAAAGCTCAGGCGCAACGATTTTACCGGTTTGACCCACTTGCATATCGTTAGGAACGAAGCCAGCATCTACTGCTGCACGTGATGCACCAACACCAGCGTTAAGCTTGTCAGCCACTTTGTACAACATTTCAAAGTTGTCGCCATTTTGCATACCGCGACCACCAGAGATGATGATTTTCGCAGAGGTCAATTCTGGACGTTCGCTCTTCGCTAGCTCTTCACCGACAAATGCAGAAACGCCTGCATCATGTGCAGAACCTAATGCTTCAACTGCAGCAGAACCACCTTCAGCAGCAACAGCATCGAATGCAGTACCACGCACAGTGATTACTTTGATTGCATCCGAACTTTGTACAGTCGCGATTACGTTACCCGCGTAGATTGGACGCTTAAACGTATCAGCGCTTTCTACACCGCTGATATCAGAGATCGCTTGAACGTCAAGCAATGCTGCAGCGCGTGGCATGATGTTTTTGCCAGTTGTTGTCGCTGATGCAAGAATGTGGCTGTAATTTCCGCCAATTTCTGCGATCAATTGAGAAACATTTTCTGCTAGCTGGTGCTCGTAGGCAGCGTTGTCAGCTACCAATACTTTGCTAACGCCGGCAACTTTTGCCGCTTCTTCACCAACCGCACCACAGCCAGAACCTGCAACTAAGATTTCGATGTCGCCACCGATAGCTTGTGCTGCGGCAACAGTGTTTAGCGTTGCGGTTTTGAGGCTTGAATTATCGTGTTCTGCAATTACTAGAATACTCATTAGATCACCTTCGCCTCATTTTTAAGTTTATCGATCAAGGTATCAACGTCAGGTACTTTAATACCTGCGCTACGCTCTGCTGGAAGCTCAACTTTCAACAAGCTAACGCGAGCCGCCGTATCAACACCTAAATCAGCAGGTGTAGTCGCATCAAGTGGCTTTTTCTTCGCCTTCATGATGTTAGGCAACGACGCGTAACGTGGCTCATTCAAACGCAAATCGGTAGTAACGATTGCAGGAAGGTTAAGCGCAACAGTTTGCAAACCGCCATCGATTTCACGAGTAACGTTTACTTTGCCGTCTTCAACTTTCACTTCAGACGCGAAAGTACCTTGAGGCATACCAGTTAATGCGCCAAGCATTTGACCCACTTGGTTGTTGTCCGCATCAATTGATTGCTTACCAGTGATCACTAGATCAGGGCTTTCGTTCGCGATAACTGCTTTAAGGCACTTAGCTACTGCAAGTGGCTCAAGACCAGCGTCGGCTTCAACGTGAATACCGCGATCAGCACCTAACGCTAGCGCAGTACGAATTTGTTCTTGCGCTTGTTTAGGGCCGATAGAAACCACGACGATTTCGCTAGCAGTGCCAGCTTCTTTTAGTCGTACCGCTTCTTCAACAGCGATTTCACAAAAAGGGTTGATAGACATTTTAACGTTAGCTAAATCTACGTCAGTGCCATCAGCTTTTGGGCGTACTTTAACGTTGTAATCAACAACGCGTTTTACGGCTACAAGTATCTTCATGGATAACCCATTCAGTTAGCGATTGAAAGGAATTCGGAGGCGGAGATTTCCGCGATAAATGTGACTTGTGAGGCATTTAGCCTGGCTAAATCACAGCCCATGTACGGGCGAGGCCTCACGAGCGGCGCATATACTGAAGGTTTCGTCGCGTAAAATCAATACCCACTCGATTGACAAGTCCCTGTATTTGCTGACTTTCCGGTATTCACTGGCGAAATATCAATAACCACTTTTTCCGCTCGTTTTGACTAAAAAACAGTCAGAAGGTGTTGAATGCACGGGACTTTTCTATAGAGATGAGTCAAAACCCGCTATATAATGCGCCCACTTTCAAAAAGGCTCGGTCTGGCTGAGCCTGCCTGATTTTACTCAAATCCAGGCTCCCACAGCCGTTTGCGAATCCGGCTTTACATAGCATTAGAGGAGAATATTGTGGAAAGAGAAAGTATGGAATACGACGTAGTCATCGTCGGTGCTGGCCCTTCTGGTCTGGCTGCAGCTTGTCGACTACGCCAACTCAACGAAGAGCTCACTGTGTGTGTGGTTGAAAAAGGCTCTGAGGTTGGTGCCCATATTCTATCTGGTGCTGTTCTCGAACCCACCGCGCTTAATGAACTCTTCCCCAACTGGAAAGAAATGGGCGCGCCATTGAATACGCCCGTGACTCGCGACGAGTTACACGTGTTTCTTACGCAGAAGCACACAGTCAAAATGCCTTACCCCATCATCCCACCAGCGATGCATAACGAAGGCAACTACATTGTCAGCCTAGGTAATGTCTGCCGTTGGTTAGGCGAGCAGGCGGAAGCACTGGGTGTAGAAATTTTCCCAGGCTTTGCGGCGTCTGAGGTCCTCTACAACGAAGACGGCTCGGTTAAGGGTATCGCAACAGGCGACATGGGTATCGGCATGAACGGCGAACAAAAAGACTCCTACATGCCGGGTATGGAGCTACACGCCAAGTACACCCTATTCTGCGAAGGTTGCCGCGGCCACCTTGGCAAACAATTAATCGCCAAGTTCAACTTGGACGCTGATAGCGATCCACAGCACTACGGTATCGGTATCAAAGAGCTGTGGAAGATCCCTGCTGACAAACACGAGCCTGGCCTTGTACTCCACGGCGCTGGCTGGCCTCTAACTGAAAGTGGCACCATGGGTGGTGCATTCTTATACCACCTGGAAGACAACCAAGTCGCCTGTGGTTTGATTACTAACTTAGATTATGAAAACCCACACGTAAGCCCTTATGACGAATTCCAGCGTATGAAGCATCACCCCGCTTTTGCGCAATACCTAGAAGGCGGCGAGCGCATTTCGTACGGCGCGCGCGCACTCATCAAAGGCGGCATTCAGTCATTACCTAAGATGACATTCCCTGGTGGTTTCTTACTGGGTGATGACGCGGGTACTTTGAACTACATGAAGATTAAAGGCTCTCATACGGCCATGAAGACTGGCATGCTGGCCGCCGAACAAGTTGTTAAAGCACTTGCCGAAGAGCGTGCAAACGACGAGGTTACCTCCTTCAAGACGGCGTATGAGTGGTCTTGGGCATACAAAGAGCTCGAGAAGCAACGCAATATCGTTCCTGCACTTCACAAGTTCGGGTTCTGGCTGGGTTCTGCATACACCTTTATCGATCAAAACCTGTTCTTTGGCCATTTGCCTTGGACGCTGCGTGACAAAAAGCCTGATTATGCGGCTTTAAAACCTGCGGCTGACTGCAAGAAGATCGATTACCTTAAGCCCGACGGCAAACTGAGCTTTGATAAGTTGTCATCGGTTTTCCTATCGAACACCAACCACGAAGAAGATCAGCCCTGTCACTTGAAGCTTAAAGATCCTTCGATTCCGCTTGATAAAAACTTGCCGCTATACGACGAACCAGCGCAACGTTACTGCCCTGCTGGTGTTTACGAAATCGTTGAAGAAGATGATGGCAGCAAGAAGTTCCAGATCAACTCTCAGAACTGTGTTCACTGTAAAACGTGCGACATCAAAGACCCGGCCCAGAACATTACTTGGGTTGCACCTGAGGGCACCGGTGGGCCGAACTACCCTAATATGTAAGGCCACCGCCAATTGAATAGCTAAAGCGCCTTTCGGGGCGCTTTTTTATTACATTTCAAAAGCTTAAATTTCATATTTGACGTAACACTTTAACAGCCTCTATTGCCTCACCCCTATATAACGATTGATTTGAACCTCACTCCATAACAAAACTTGTCGATCTCAAAAAGCTCTGCGATACTCCCACCCCGACTCGATTGGAAAGCGTGGGGAAACTGGCAATGGCTAAACGGAAAGACCACAACTGGTTGGAATTCTGGAAATGTCGCTGTGGCTGGGTCGGCTCCACCAAACAGCTATCAGTACTCGTTCAAAACAATACTATTGCCTCTAAAATTTGCCCATCTTGCAGCTCCAAACACGTCAGCAGCCTTTCTAAAGTAACGCCTGTTAATACAACGGGTAGCGAACTTATCCATTAGAGCCCTTAGAAAACTTTCTGCAATTATTCATAGCCAACTTATCTCACCTCGTATGATCACCAAATCACAACGGCGTGTTGTGCTCATTGCAGATTCAAGCTGGGAATCATTTCCCTTAGTTTTTCGACTGGTGGATGTGATTCGCGCTTATGAAGTTTACCTTGAGGGTGGACACGCAGGTTAAAATCTAGAAAGATCCCATGAACAATAGCATCACAAAAGAGACGAGATATGAGCACTGAGCCTACTAACAACGAAATGGACGAGGCGCAAGAAACTGAAAAACCACCAACCTTTCTCCAAATACTAGCCAGCACACTGGCCGCAGCTTTTGGCGTTCAAAGCAACAAGGCACGGGAGCGCGATTTTAAATACGGTAGCATCAAGGTATACGCCACTGCGGGCATTATATTCACAACCATTTTTGTGATTTCACTTATCTTTATCGTTAAGCAAATTCTTAAAAGCGCGGGCGCCTAAACCTGCCTAACTTTTAATATTATATTAGAATCAATAATAGCCTAGACACTCATATTGCTTAAAACCCCCTATAAAAGGGAAAATATTCCCGGCACCCACTTTTAAAAGGTGAAAAAAAAGCCAGCGAAAGCTGGCTTCAAAGTTAACCGTACTACAAATTCGGCTATAGGGGGTTTACTTACTTCCAGAGAGACAAACTGTCAATTCCACTGATTCGAAGCAATTTTTGGATGTTACCTTTAAAGCTTCTGTGCTCAGTATTCGGTAACGCACTCAAAAAATGATCTTGGTGCTCCTGTGCTAACTCATTGAGTTCTTCGATCAACTTGGCGCCTTGGGATGTCATTTTGATGATCACAGAGCGCCTATCTAACTTGTCATGAAGCCGTTCGATAAGCTGTTTATTCTCCAACCTATCCAATAACCTGGTGACCGCAGAACGGTCAATACCAATTTGCTCCGCAATACTCGCTGGTGTCTTTGCGGTCCCTTGGTCCAGTACGTTTAGTACCATCCACTGCGGCCAAGTCACATCTAAGGGCTTAAGACGCTGATTGAATTGATCCTGCAGCGTATTCGCCAGGCGCGAGATCCAAAACGCATAACTGTTGTGCAATACAAATTCGTCTTGCACAGCTGGCTTTTTTCTAAACAAATCCACGGACAGCACTTCCACACCATTAACGTTGTGGGTAGAAATTAGTTGCCTGGAGAATTTGGGTCAAGAAGGTGGAAACGAAGGGTTATTTAGAGAGATGAACGTACGAAAAAAGTATTACACACGACTATAAACGGGTCATTTTTTAATACCCAGGATTCATAAAGGTAAGGCATAAAAAAGGCCCCACCTGATAATCAGGCGAGGCCTTTGACGTTACCTCAAGCAGTTTCTATTGAGAGCTAACCCAAAAAACAACCGTCGTGATGATAATCACTAACAATCCAGCAGCGGCCAATGCATCGTACAAACCATTGCCACTATCTTTTGCAGGGTTACTTTCGTCGGACATTGAATTACTCCTTCTACCCAAATCGATTTTTGCACCCAGTGGTGCTGACCTAAATAATTTCGGCGCACATGATAACCGGTTTTCACACTTTTGGCATACTCAATGGCGTATTTTTATGCCTTTTGGCTATCTAACGATACTTTTTAGTGATTTTACACACCACCGGCTTGGTGCTAATTTACTGCGCTTAGAAATTATCTAGCCGTATCGCCCGATAATCACATTTAGTGTATCCTTCGCGCCTCTTTTTTCACGGGGTACCGGGTGTTTTCTCAGCCTTTACGATAGTTGGCCTCCGCGCTAGTACTCTGTTTTTGTTTTATCAACTTGGGTAGTCAAACGTAATGTACGTATACGATCAACATGATCACGACATCTTGTCACAGCGAATTGCACAATTTCGTGATCAAACACAGCGCTACTTGGCCGGTGAATTGCGCGAAGAAGAGTTTCTTCCGCTGCGGCTACAGAATGGCCTTTATGTTCAACGCCTCGCCCCTATGCTCAGAATCAATGTCCCCTACGGCATGTTGAACACTGAGCAGCTACGACGCCTTGCATACATTACGCGGCATTTTGACAAAGGCTACTGCCATATCAGCACGCGCCAAAACGTCCAATTGAATTGGCCCGAATTGGCGGAAGTACCAGATATACTGGAAGAGTTATCTAAAGTACAAATGCACGCAACACAATCCAGCGGCAACTGCATTCGTAATGTAACGTCAGACCAATTTGCGGGTATTTCTCCTCACGAAATTATTGATCCTCGCCCTTACTGCGAAATTATTCGTCAGTGGTCGAGCTTCCACCCTGAATTTGCATTTTTGCCCCGGAAATTCAAGATTGCTGTCACTGGCTCGCCACAAGATCAAGCCGCGGTTCAGGTTCATGATATTGGTCTACAGATGGCTAAAGACCAGAACGGAAACACTGGTTTTCGTGTGCTTGTGGGTGGTGGTCTTGGTCGCACTCCAGTCATTGGAAGCGTTATTAAAGAATTCTTACCCGAGCACGATATCCTCACTTACCTTGAAGCAATCTTACGAATCTATAATCTTCACGGCCGCCGAGATAACAAATATAAAGCACGGATTAAGATACTTGTTAAAGCGATGGGCGCCGACGCGTTTGCTGAGCAGGTTGAAGCTGAGTGGCAGCATTTAAAAGCCTCTGACAGTGTTCTAACCGCTGAGGAGTTAGCGCGTGCCAAAACCTTTTTTACCGCGCCAGACTATCAGACATTGGATGACGCTTCCCTCAATGAGGAGCTACAAGCTAAGGCCAAGGAAGAAAAAGCATTTGAACGCTGGTTAGAGCGCAATGTAAGTGCTCATAAAATTCCGGGTTACGCAATCGTCACACTATCGCTGAAACCTGCCGGCATTCCACCGGGTGATGTGACCGATGTGCAACTAGAGACGCTTGCTGATTTAGCTGATCAATACAGTTTTGGCGAGGTGCGCACAACACACGAACAAAATATGGTGTTCGGTGATGTCTCGAAGGCTGATCTGTATCCACTTTGGCAATCCCTAAAACAAGCCGGTTTTGCTACACCGAACATTGGCACACTAACAGACATCATTTGCTGCCCTGGTGGCGATTACTGCTCTTTGGCTAATGCTAAGTCAATTCCTGTTGCAGAGGCTATTCAAAGAAAATTCGATGACCTTGATTACATCTATGACTTGGGCGATCTCGACCTCAATATTTCAGGTTGTATGAATGCCTGTGGTCACCACCATGTCGGCCATATCGGTATCCTAGGTGTCGATAAAAAAGGGCAAGAGTTTTATCAAATTCAGCTCGGTGGTAGTACAGGCAGCGAGACTGCCCTTGGCGCGGTTCTTGGCCCATCGTTTGGTCGCGAACAAGTCACTGATGTATTGAGCACGATTCTTGGTGTCTACGTTGATCAACGCCAAGCTGAAGAACTATTTATTGATACCTATCGCCGTATAGGCTTGGCCCCCTTTAAGGAGCGTGTATATGCGAAAGCTAATTAAAAACGGCGAACTCCACACTGATGAGTGGACACTACTAGACCAAGAAGATCTTTCTATTGATGCCCCACCTGAAGGGCCGGTAATCGTTCCGTTAGCTGTTTGGCAAGAGAATGCCGCTGTGTTATCAAGTCGTGGCAATGTATCTGTATGGCTTAACGGGCACGATGATATCAGCGAAGTCAAAAACGACCTTCTCTCTCTGCCAATTATTGCCGTTAATTTCCCAGCGTTTATGGACGGCAGAGGATTTTCAACAGGTCGATTATTACGCGAGCGTTATGGCTTTACCGGCGAACTAAGGGCTGTAGGTCAGTTCATTCGTGACCAACTCTGTTATTTAAAGCGTTGTGGCTATAATGCCTTTAGCTTGCCAGAGGATATCGACGTTGAAGGTGCTTTAAAATCGCTCAATGACTTTTCTGAGTATTATCAGGCAGGTGTCGATCAACCAACTCCCCTATTCCGCCGACGCGCTTAAGTCGCTCAAGCCTCTTATGTTAGATTTAAAAGCCGCACAATTGATTTTGAGCGGCTTTTTCCTTTCTACCCCCTAAAAGTAAGTAAGGGGCTATCTTAAAGTATTGTCTCGTTTCACAAAGTCACCAAACTCGCATACACTGAGCACATATCTGTGATTAGCGAGAGCGTATGCTCTCACCCCGCGACTCTTATAGCCCAAATATGGAAGCAAACCTTTTTCACTCGTTTTTTCTTATTTTCACTGGTGCCGCGCTAATTGCGTCGCTCGCACTGTACTCTCGACAGCCACTTCTGGTTGCCTATATTTTACTCGGTATCTTACTTGGACCACATGTATTGGGCTGGGTCGACAATGTACCGATGTTGACCGAAATATCTCGCATAGGGATTATTTTTCTTTTGTTTCTATTAGGGCTGGATATGCAGCCAAAATCCTTAATGTCCGTTTTGAAAGAAGCTACATTCGTCGGCTTGATCAGCTCGGCTATTTTTGCCATATCCGGATATGGACTTGGAAGAATTTTTGGCTTTAGCCATACGGATTGCTTAGTAATTGGTATGGCGCTAATGTTTTCTAGCACCATCATTGGCATTAAACTCTTACCTACAACTGTTTTGCATCATCGACACACCGGTGAGTTGATGGTCGGTCTATTATTGTTTCAAGATTTCTTGGCAATCGTCTGCCTTCTCGTGCTGCTCAGCGGAGATCTAGGCACCGTTGATGTGAAAAAACTAGGGTTTGCTTTTCTTCAACTTCCTCTAGTTGCTGGTTTTGCGTTTCTATTCGTTCGGTACGTTTTATTAAAACTTATTTTAAAATTTGATCGAATACATGAGTATGTTTTTCTTGTTGCACTTGGATGGTGTCTTGGCTTAGCACAGCTGACTCATGCTATTGGTTTGTCCGCTGAAATTGGAGCCTTTCTCGCTGGCATCACACTTGCCACGAGTCCTATCGCACAATACATCGCCTTGAGCCTTAAACCGCTGCGCGATTTCTTCCTGATTTTGTTCTTCTTTTCGCTGGGCGCATCCATGAATATGGATCTCGTTGGAGAGGTTTTATTAGCCGGTGTTGTTATTGCCAGCGTAGTAATCTTGGGTAAACCCGCTGTTTTCCGCGTGCTGCTTTCAAAACAAAGTGAGAAAAAGCTCATGTCTTGGAATGTTGGATTCCGTTTAGGGCAGATCAGTGAATTTTCCTTATTAATCGCGTTAATTGCGCTAAATGGATCACTCATCTCCGAGCGCGCCTCGACCTTAATTCAGGTAACTGCCATTCTTACATTCCTGGTGTCGAGTTACATTGTTGTGCTCTATTTACCCACTCCCATAGCTGTTAAGGATGAGCTTCGAAGAGATTAAGCTCAGTATCAATAAAAGATAACGACACAAAAAATAATAATTGTATGTCAAATTCAGAAGCCAAACCTAAACCATCCTCAACCGTTGTAATTATGCGCGAAGCAGAATCTCAACTGGAAGTGCTGCTAGTGAAAAGAAACACTCAGCTGAAAACAAATGGTGGGGCCTGGGTATTTCCGGGCGGAGCAATTGACTCTGCCGATCAAACCAGCATTAAAGATGACATTTCAACGGCAGTGAATGCAGCGAGACGAGAGGCACTCGAAGAAACAAATATTGATCTAAGCGCCTCTCGGTTCGAGTCTTATTCGCACTGGGTGACACCTGTCGGTATTCCTCGGCGCTATGCTACGTGGTTTTTTCTATCAAAAGTTCCTTTCGATACGCCCGTGACTGTCGACGGTAGTGAGATAGTTGACTACCACTGGCTTACACCCAAAAAAATATTGACGCAACACCGCGAAGGAAAACTTCAACTAACGCCCCCGACATTTGTTACATTATCAGAGTTGCACTGCTGCGACACACCTGATGCAGCATTACAGTTTGCCGCCTCGAGGAATCCACCAACCTACCGACCAAAGTTGGCGCAATCAGGTCCGATACGAATCATATTATACGAAGACGATGTCGCTTATGACGACTGTGATTTGACATCAGACGGCAAATACCATCGACTAGTAATGAATGGAAACGACTGGCAATACCAAAGACTTTGATACTATTCTTCCACTAGGCTTCATTATTGATAAGGTTTACGGCTCCCAACAATGACAATCAAAGAACAATTCGTAGATTACTTGGACCAAGAAACTGTTTGCGAAGGTTACTCCGTAACACACGCCGATAAAGTACGCCCCACTGTGTTGATCTGTCATATGTGGGGAGGCTTAGGAGATTTCGAAAAACAAAAATGCCGAGAAATTGCAGAACTTGGCTACAACGCGTTTGCCATCGATATGTATGGAAAAGGGATACGCGGTGCGACACTCGACGAAAACCGAGCGTTGATGGCGCAGTACATTGAAGATCGTGAAAATCTGCAACAACGTATTATTGCCGCACTCTCAGCCGCACGCTCATTGGCAACAACCGATACGAACAACATAGCAGCAATTGGATACTGTTTTGGTGGGTTATGTGTTCTAGACTTAGCCCGAACTGGAGCCGATGTGAAAGGTGTTGTGTCTTTCCACGGCTTGTTCGATGCACCAGGCAATACAACTAATAATAAGGTGCATGCTAAAGTGTTAGCGCTTCACGGATTCGAAGACCCAATGGTGCCATCGGAAAAGCTGACGGCATTAGCCAATGAACTGACAAAGGCTGGGGCTGATTGGCAAATACATGCATACGGAAATACCTATCATTCTTTTACCAATCCAGCGGCAAACTCACCCGAGAATGGATCGGCCTACAACAAAGAGGCTGATTCACGATCATGGGAGGCAATGAGTTTTTTCCTTAAAGAAATATTTGCTAGCGATTAGATCTATTCATTCGAGAAATAGATATCACCGTAGAAACTGTTGACAAAACTACTGGTATCATCGGTATCTGTCATTAATGCAATACCGTCGATATAGCGAACGTCAGGCCCTACATATTTTTGTAGATCCTGCAGGACATTCCGTTTTTCGTTATACCAACGCTTAGGGTCATCACTTCCGTCACGTGCGGCAATCATGACAACGTTGTTCCCTGCATACGCATTTGGCCAAGCCGAGCCCTTGGCAAGATTATAAGACCACACGTAATTAATGGCTTTGCTTTTCCAGAATTTCAACCCGCCGTCGATGATTAGATAAATACGAACAGGATAGTCATCACCCGCCTTGGTTTGGTGGTCCCTCTCTGGTAGGCGGTTATTAATCATCCAACTCCAATTTAGGTATGGGTATTGCCACAGGTCTATTCGTACTTTTTTGGTTAAACCAGAGGCGCTAGCACGGCTACTCGCTTGCAGAACGGGAACCCCTAGCTGCTCGACGATTAAGTATTCGGTGTTTCCGCTGAAAGACTCTTCATCCCAACCGACGACTTGCCCACTGGAAAAGTCCCCGACAACGGTTTGTTTTGGTGGCGCTGCAAGTGCCGTTACGGCGATGACTAGAATGAAGGTGAATACACTTATTCGCTGGAGCATCGTATATCCTCAGTAGAAGTAGTCATAGTTTGCACTATGACCAACACGATAGAAAGCCAAGCAATAGTGTCACTGTGCTATACATAAGATAGGTACAACACACTGAGAGGCTATGGCCAATGCTTGAAGAAATTTGGGTGCGCGACTGCATGACCGCCGATGTGATTAGCTGCTCTTTTGATACGTCACTTGAAGAAGTCGTCGCAGAACTCAAGGACCGCCTCTTTTCTTGTTTAGTAGTAGCTGAGAACAACGAACCAATTGGCATCATTACAGAGCGAGACCTAGTTTCCATATTTTCAACACTGCTTGGAAAGGCAGACTGGTCTCAATTGAAAGTCTGCGACTATATGACGAAACCTGCCAGAACGCTTTATGAAGACCTCACCTTGTTAGAAGCCGTGGATCAAATGCGCCTCGATAAAATCAGACACGCCCCTATTGTTGATCAGCAAAATCAGCTCGTTGGCATACTTACACAAAGCGACATAATCCGAGGTTTTCGGCGTACTTTTGGCGAGCTCGGCCAAACCACCTAAATAAGCGAACACTAACGATAGCCAAAAACACGTTAGTATTCACTCAACCGCCTGAATCAATACCCACGGCGCAACAACAACCGCCCAAAAAGATTCTTCCGCCCGCCCATATTCTTCGGCTTGGCCCTCTTGAACACGCTCGAGCTGCCCGCTTTCTAATAGAGCCTGTATTTCTTTGGCGTTATCTTTAGCAAAATGAATAGCGACTTGAACGAGGTCAGTGCCCGGCGACACGACCACTAAGGATCCCATTGCATAATGAGGTTCAAGTCCCTTCCAGTCGATTTTAGCTGTTTCACGATTAAGCTTTTCGAAAAGCTCCGTATCAGAATCTTTATTCATCATAGCGTTTACTATCTGGACTAGCGGTTCATCGACTTACGTCTGTTAGCGGTATTGTGATGGCGTACTGGTCTAATATTGAACGCGCATCAGTCGGTATGGGGTACGCCTTCCCTTCACTGACGTATACCAAGGTGGCATCGCTGGTTCCCACGCAACTACCTAACTGAAACATCGCTGACGACATGGTGTATGAGGAATTCCCTATTCGACTAATACCCACCCCAATTGTCACAGCGTGAGGAAAATGCACCTCTCTTAGGTAGCTAATCCTCATCTCGGCTAATACTTTACTCAGTACGGGACCGTTCCATGGCTGTTTTCGTAAATCACGGAAAATCTCGCGATGACACTGAACTCTAGATTCTTGATAAAGCCCGGCTATAGAGACATTGTTGACATGGCCTTGGGTATCCAAGTCCTCATAGCGTATGGGTAACTCAACTTTAAACGGATAAAAATCGAGCGAATGCTGGGAGTTACTACTCATGGAACGGACCTTATGCACCTGACTGTGCAACTACTCGAGGATTTACTGGATAGAATGATTCGGGGGCGTAAGGGTACAAAAAAAGCCGCCCGGAGGCAGCTTTTATTCAACAGTTTTGATTTAAAAGACGAGCGTATTACGCGGGCGTCGTTTCTTTACTGCTCATGTCGAGCACTACGCAATCAGGTTGGTAGTTTCGATTTAAAATTTGCAAGTAAGCCAACTGTTGGGAATAGACGTAGTTTGGCTTTTTAACCCTGTCCATTTGAGGATTGCCACCACTATCATTGGGAGCCCAGAGCGTCTGCTTCTTTTCGTTAAGTCCCACCCAGCAGTTAGCCGGGGCAAAATAAACCATTTGGCAGATGCCGTAGCGAAAATGGAATATTTCACGAATTTTCAAGCCGTAGGTATCGTTCATATAAGTGACTCATTCACTATGGCAGTAGATACTGCATTAACAGGTGATGCTTCCAGCATCCATGAAAGACTCGAATTCACATTGTGTAGAAAAAAGTTGATTTATACCCCAAAAATGTGAACTAGTACGCCAAATTATAACGGGTTTTTAGAATTGTGTTAGTTTTATATCATTTATTTATATAACGTTTAGCAATCGTTACTAATGCTCTTGATTGCATATTATTTCTAAGAAATGCGACGCGTTTGCGGGAGATGGTGTTAACTAATTGAATTTAAAGAAATTTACGGAGGGAGATATTACGTTAGTAGGCACTTGAAGCACCCACTAACATGTCTTGCAATCATAACAAGCTCTAAACTTAGGCCTATTCATTTAATAATGCAGTGTTTTCCATAATCGGCTGCTTCATTAAAGGACCAATCACCTTTTGGTTTTTCCTCCAACTGCTTACACCATGCATCCGATCCAATCTCCGGCGCACACGCTGTCAGCATCAAGCAGGTAAACAAACCCACAAAAATAGGTAAGAATTTCACCTTAACACTCCTCTTGAATAGTTTTTGCCAAGCGATCACTAAGCAAGCCAGTCAGCTATCTCTTCAGCAAAATAGGTCAGGATTAAATCAGCACCAGCGCGCTTGAACGCTATCATCGTTTCAAGAACGACTGCTTTTTCGTCAATTGCGCCCTGCTCTGCTGCAATTTTGATCATCGAATATTCGCCACTGACGTGGTAAACCGCCATAGGCAATGAAGAATGCGCACGGATATTTGCCACGACGTCTAGGTAAACTGTGGCAGGCTTCACCATCAGTATATCTGCGCCTTCAGCTTCATCTTGAAGGGACTCGGCCAAGGCCTCTCTACTGTTAGACTTGTCTAGCTGATAAGAATCACGAGTACCCTTTAAATGAACATCCACCGCATCACGAAATGGGCCGTAGAACGCTGATGCGAACTTAGTGGAATACGACATGATGGGTATCTGCGAAAAACCATGTTGATCTAGAGCGCCACGTAACGCGCTGATCATTCCATCCATCATGCCTGATGGTGCGATCATATCGACGCCTGCATTGGCCGCAACCACCGCTTGTTTTTGCAGATTGGCAAGCGTTGAGTCGTTGTCGACATCACCATCAACCACGACACCACAATGCCCATGATCCGTATATTCGCAAAAACAGTTGTCGCTTATAACAAGCATTTCAGGTTCTGCTTCTTTGGCAATACGGATGATTCTTGCCATCAAGCCATTGTCATCCCAAGAATCGCTACCGACCCCATCTTTGCAGTGCGAAACGCCAAATAAGATAATTGCTTTTATCCCTTTAGACCAAACGCGTTTTACCAATTCCGCCAGTTCACTCTCTGGATAACGGAACACACCTGGCATAGTCGACAGCTCGACTTTGGTATCGATACCTTCTTCTACGAAAATCGGCAGAATTAAATCATCGGTGCTGAAATGTGTTTGACGAACTAAATCGCGTATAGCGGGCGTTTTTCTTAAACGACGAAACCGGTGTTCAATTGCAAAGCTCATTCTTACCTCGTTATTGAATTTTTTATCTTAGCCGAAGCTCTCATGGGTTAAGCGCGCTTCCAACTCGTTCCCTCACGGCTATCTTCTAGAATAATACCCTGTGCTTTGAGTGATTCTCGAATTTCATCTGCACGGCCATAATCTTTATTATTTTTGGCGGCAACTCGTTCTTCAATCAATGCTTCGACATCCTCTGCACTGATTACATCGCCACTTGCTGCTTGAAACCAGGCTTCAGGGTCTTCTTGCAAGAACCCCATAAACTCTCCTGACTTAAGCAATAGCGATTTGATCTTTGCTTTATCCTGGTCTGCTGCCTTGTTTAATTGTTTTCCCAGTTGATGCAATTCACTAATGGCGATAGGAGTATTTATATCGTCAAGAAGTGCTTGATAAACTTTCGATTCGCTCAAGTCCACATCGATCAAAGGAACATCTTTAGCTTCTCTCAGTGCTGTGTACAATGAATCAAGACTGGACTTAGATTGCTCTAACAAGGCGCCGGTGAAATCAAGTTCAGAACGATAGTGCGCAGACAAAATAGCAAAACGTAGCGCTTCCCCGGTGTGGCGTTCTAGCAATTCATGAACTGTTTTGATGTTACCTAACGACTTCGACATCTTTTCGCCTTCTAAATTTAGAAAGGCGTTGTGCATCCAGTAACGCACATAGGTATCACCGTCATGCGCGCAATGACTTTGCGCTAACTCATTTTCATGATGAGGAAATACTAAGTCTTTGCCACCACCATGAATATCAATCGTGTTACCCAAATGCGCTTCGATCATTACCACACATTCGGTATGCCAACCTGGTCTTCCGCGTCCCCAGGGGCTATCCCAACCTGGCTCATCATTAGAGGATGGCTTCCATAACACGAAATCGCCCGGATGTTTTTTATAAGAAGCGACCTCTACCCTAGCACCCGCCAACATGTCTTCGAGGTTTCTATTGGATAAGCTTCCATACTCAGGCATGGAATCAACCGCAAACATGACGTGTCCATCAGCCACATAGGCGTGCCCTTTCTCAACGAGCAAGGCCATCATTTCAATCATTTGAGGTAAATGATCAGTTGCGTGGGGCGTTATGCTTGGAGGTAAGGTATTTAATGCACCCATATCTTCATTGTAGGCTTTTTCATAGCGATCAGATATGGTTTTTATATCAGTCCCTTCGGCTTTTGCAGCAGCCATAATTTTGTCGTCAATATCCGTGATATTACGAGCGTAGATGACATTGTCATACAAACTCTGTAATACGCGAAAAAGCGTGTCAAAAACGACGACTGGACGAGCATTACCAATATGAGCGTAGTTGTACACCGTTGGACCACAAACATACATCGTAATACGATTAGGGTCTGCAGGGATGAATTCTTCTTTTTGTCGCGATTGCGTGTTGTATAAATATAAAGTCATTTGATTTATTTACATAAAACCTTGTGTATAAAACACTTTAAAAAATTAGCTATCAGCAATTTTAGCCCAAGTGTCACGCAAGCCTATTGCGCGATTGAACACTGGCTTTTCATTCGTTGAATACTTGCTGTCAATTGTAAAGTAGCCTTCCCTTTCAAACTGAAAGTGGTCTCCGACACTGGCGGTAGACAAACTTTTTTCTGCTTTGCAGTTCTCTAATATGGTTAAACTATCAGGGTTTAATAGCTCTAAAAAGTTCTTCCCACCCGCATCCGGGGCTTCATCCACAAATAATCGGTCGTACAACCTTACTTCACAATTAACGTTTTCTTTCGCGTCGACCCAGTGAATAACACCTTTAGGTTTCGTACCGTCTTCTGGATTTTTGCCTAACGTATCTAGGTCGCAACGACAATGTACTTCAATAATATTGCCACTCTCGTCTTTCAGAACGTCTTCTGCCGTAATCACATAGGCATTACGCAAACGTACAGATTTACCTAATACTAAACGTTTATATTTTTTATTGGCGGATTCACGAAAGTCATCTTTATCGATGAAAATCTCACGTGAAAACGGTAAAGCACGTGCTGGGAGGTCGTCTCGATTGGGATGACCCGGTGCAGTGACGGTTTCAGTTCTGTCTTCTGGATAATTAGTTAGAATAATTTTAAGTGGGTTTAACACACACATAGCGCGAGGCGCATTTTTATCGAGATCATCACGAATGGCGTGTTCAAGCATGCTGACATCGGTAATGCCCAACGAACGCGTAACACCGGCGGCATCACAGAAATTACGAATTGACGCCGCAGTATAGCCCCGACGCCGCATTCCAGAAATGGTAGGCATTCGTGGATCATCCCACCCTTCGACATGGTTTTCATCTACCAACTGTTTTAGTTTTCGCTTGCTGGTCACTGTGTAGTTTGGATTTAGTCGTGAAAACTCTGTTTGGTGTGGCTCACTCGGGACTGATAGGTGCTGAATCAGCCAATCGTATAACGGGCGATGATCTTCAAACTCCAGCGTGCACAATGAGTGCGTTACACCTTCAATCGCATCACTTTGACCATGAGCAAAATCGTAAGATGGGTATATGCACCATTTATCGCCGGTTTGGTGGTGGGACGCTTTTTTAATGCGATAGATGATCGGATCACGAAGATTGATGTTAGGCGAACTCATATCAATCTTAGCCCTTAGCGAGCATTGCCCTTCCTCAAAACCGCCGTCACGCATTTTTTCAAACAATGCCAAGTTTTCTTCAGGTGCACGATCGCGATAGGGGCTGTTTTTACCCGGTTCCGTTAACGTCCCTCGGTATTCCCTAGCCTCTTCAGCAGACAGATCACACACATACGCGAGCCCGTTGTTAATCAGTTCCACGGCCCAATTGTAGAGTTGGTCAAAATAGTTAGATGTATATCTAACATCGCCATCCCACTTAAAACCTAGCCATCGGATATCTTCTTGGATCGACTCGACAAACTCCTGATCTTCTTTTGCAGGGTTTGTGTCATCGAAACGGAGGTGGCACTTCCCTTGGTACTTCTCTGCCAGACCAAAATTTAAGCAAATTGATTTGGCATGTCCGATATGGAGATAGCCATTTGGTTCAGGAGGAAATCGCGTGACCAGCTGATTAATCTTTCCAGCTTCTAGATCAGATTTGACGAGTTGCTCGATAAAGTGCAGGGGTTTTTGGTTGTCTGTCATTGGATGCTTATCGTTTAAGAATTGAGCTCTTAGGTGAATTGGAATGTGATTATTTCAGCATCAGGTGAACGTTTAGGTGCGCTAAATCGGCGTGATAACACCCGTTTCGGCGTTTCACTAATAGAGCCACGCACCTCGGTTCGACTATACTTGAGAATCATTTTGAACGGCGTATTATAGCCCGCTCTTTTAACCACAACATCACCTAAATCTAAGATTTTTGGAGCTTTTTTATGATTACCCTCCAGACCAACCAAGGCGACATCGTAATCGAACTGGATTTCGAAAACGCCCCCAAAACAGCCGCAAATTTCAAACAGTATGCTGAAGAGGGTTTCTACGAAGGCACTATTTTCCACCGAGTGATCGACGGTTTTATGATCCAGGGTGGTGGTATGGATGCTGATATGCAAGAAAAGACCACTCGCGAGCCCATTGAAAACGAAGCTGATAATGGCCTAAAAAATGACCTTGGAACGCTTGCGATGGCTCGAACCATGGATCCACACAGCGCCACTGCTCAGTTTTTCATCAACGTTAAAGATAATGGATTCCTCAATCACACCGCCAAGAACAGCCAAGGCTGGGGATACTGCGTCTTTGGCAAAGTAGTTGAAGGTATGGATACAGTTGAGAAAATTAAGGGCGTTGCAACTGGCAACAAAGGTTTTCACCAGGATGTGCCTAACGACCCCATCGTTATCGAAAAAGTAACTGTTAGCGAATCCTAACTTTCGAAGGCATTGATATTGGGTGTCGATATGATAAGCCTGATTGCAGACCTCCATCTCGACGCTCAACGTCCCCATGTCACCAAAGCCTTCTATCAATTCTTAGAAGAAAAGAGCCAGGAACCTGGCGCTTTGTACATACTTGGCGACTTGTTTGAGTTGTGGGTGGGCGATGATGATGACTCCCCTCTCGCACTGGACGTTCAACACCACTTAAAATTAGCGGCACAGCAAGGGCTAAAAATCTATTTTATGCCCGGGAATCGCGACTTTTTGGTGGGTGAAAGCTTTGCCAAGAATTCTGGTACAACGTTGCTTTCAGATCCCCATATCTTAATTCACGAAGGTAAAAAATACTTACTCGCTCACGGCGATGCCTATTGCACTGCCGATACCGCCTACCAATCCTTCCGCCAACAGGCTCGCTCCCCAGTTTGGCAAAACGAAATCCTCTCCAAATCACTGGAAGAAAGACGGGCGCTCGGTCGCCAGATTCGGCTACAAAGCAAAACCATGAATAGTCGTAAGCCAAGCGATATTATGGATGTAACCGACAGTGCGGTTGTCCAAGACCTCATTGCTCACAACACAGATATACTTATTCACGGTCACACGCACAGGCCAAACACGCACAAGCTCTTGTCTGATGACGGTAAAAAACAATTTAGCCGTGTTGTACTTGGTGACTGGGAAACCAGTGCCTGGTGCGTAGAGATAAACGGATCAGTTGAACTGAAGTCTTGGTTAATAGATTCAGATTAGAGCATTTTATTTCGTTCGTATGAACCAAGCAGGAACAAGGACGCTTCAGCCACAACGTAAAAACTCACTGAATGTTTGCGCTTTTTGTGTAATAGGCATGAAAGGCCGAGTCACTTTCTGCTGAGGCCGCCCGAGTAAAAACCCCTGAGCAAAATCAACTCCAAGCTCTACCAACGTATTGAGTTGCGCTTGATTCTCAACGCCTTCGCCGATGGTTTTACAGCCCACCTCTTCTGCTATCCACAAAATAGAGGAAAGAATTTTCTTTTTAACCGGGTTGCTATCAACGTTATTGATAAAATGTCTATCAATTTTGACAAAATCGGGCCTCAACTCTTCCCACAGTCTAAAACTGCTGTAACCTGCCCCGAAATCATCTATCGCTATACCGAATCCTTGATCACGATAAAAATGTATAGCATTTTTAAGGCTATGAATGTCACCCATTGGGTACTGCTCAGAAATTTCGATAACGATTTGATTTGCCGATAAACCGTAACGAGCAAGCACGTCGGATCTAAAAGATGCAGCATAACCCTGGTTCAAGCTCATAGGGCTCGCGTTAAGAAATAGTAGGCAGCTCTCATTTTGGTTACTGAAACTTTTTAGAGATTCATGTCTCGACGCATACTCTAACTGTGAAAGTAACCCACATTGAGAAGCTGCTTCGAACAAACGATAAGGAAAGTGAAAATTAGTGTTGATGGGGCCTCGTATCAAGGCCTCGCACGCGAAGAGGTTTCCACCGTCTAGCTGGACAATCGGCTGAAACAATGCCGATAAAGCATTGTCATTCAATAACCGAATTATTTCTTTTCGTATATTGGTTATTTGTGTTGCCATTTCATACACCTATACCGCTTTACATCAACGTAACACCTGTTGATACCAGTTTACGCTTGTAATATTAAGTGAAGAACTATACCTGACTTCTATGGAGTCACATTCCCGCATGTTTGCGATACTGATTCATCGAATGCATTAGCGATTAATATGCCACATTTACCCGTGAAGGATTAAAGTAATAATTTTGAGTGAAAGATCACAATTCGATTCGACTAGAAGTAAAAATGTCGCTCAAGTTGTGCCAGAACAGCGCAGCTTTATATGTTCGAACTAAAACTAAGACAATGTCATGCGGCATTATTGTGCTGAGTTAGTTGAATTGCCCCAGAATACAACATCCAAGCCGGTTATCATTACGCCTAATTATTTCCACAATATTTCAATAAATATACACCAGATAAATCTTTTCGCATTTTTAGTACGCTGATATAAGCACTCAACCGCCTAAAAGCATGAGGTGGCGCACACATCCAACTCGCGCATAATGTATTTCTATGCGCCACTTATCTAAAACTTGGCTGCAGGTCATCATCTTGTCGCCGGTTTTTTTGATCTTAATCGTTTTAACAATACCTAGAAAGCCAGTCATGGCGTCGTTATCGAGCCACCTAAAATTACTCACCGTCACATAGTTACTAGCAATAATTTTATCGGACACGTAGACAGGGAAGTTTTTGTGGATACATTTAGAAGTGAAGATTAGGAAACGCACTGCCAACAACCAATTATCGATTTCAATCGAGTTGTTGTGATCTTCTACGCTATGGGTTAAATAAATCGCGGAGGTATTAACGCGATTGCTTCAATGACGTCAGAAGCAATGACCAATGTTGTTTTCAGCCGCTGATTAGCCTTTTCACTGGAGTAAAATCTCAAACAAAAAAAAGCCCCTTTGCAGGGGCTTATGACGAGCACGAACAGAATATATTAAAATCGGTAAGAGAGATTCAGGTGGTAGGCGCGCGGTTCGAAGATGTGGAAATGTAAGTCTTCTACAGGGCTTGCTTCAACGTAACCTGAGCGTGAATCATTAATCTGTGATTCATAGACATATTGAATATCTTTATCTTCTGAATTAAACAAATTCAACACATCAAGTGAGAGAGATAACTGCGACGTAATATCATAGTTTAATCGTAGGTTGACAATACTGCTCGCGTCCGCTGTCCTGCCGCCATCCAATGGATACTCATCAAAATATCGCAAGCGAATGTTAGTGTAAAAACTATCGCTCCATTTAGTATTTACGCCGGCACTGATAACATGTTCTAACGCTCCAGGAATATCCGTTGAACCATCCACTGACTCTACAAACGCCGCGTCGCTGTAGGAATATTCCATATCGAAAGTCCAGGCTTCATTTAAATAGTAGTAGCCAGTCACTTCAACACCACGGCGTTCACTTCCCACGCCAGTATCTTCAGTTGCACCCGAATCACCAATAAACACAAGCTCAGAATCAATATCCAATGCCCATAGGGCAATCGATGCATTGAGCTTGTCGGTAAAAAATGCGCGCAGCCCAAATTCATAGCCAAGCGTATCCACTAGTGGATCAACTTTTTCGACTTGCACACTTGCATTCGTTGGGTCGACTTGGATAGTCGTACCGCGCGCATCATTACTATGAAATCCCTGACCAATACTTGCATAGGCTTCTACTTCGTCATTGAACGCATACATCAAGCTCAATGAACTTGTCACAATATCATCCGATGCGTTGCCCCCATTTACTGCCAGAGACGCAGAGTCACCCGCTTCAATTGGATTAACTTCAAAATCGTAATAATCGTAACGAACGCCGACTACGGTACGGAATTTTTCAGTCCAGTTAATTTCGTTTTCCCAGTACAATCCGGTGCTCCATTCATCAACGCTGTCGATACGAAAAACATCGTAGCGCTGCTGTGCCTCGGTTCGATAAATACCAACTTTTGCTATGTCGTCATAACGCATTTGTGTTCCAAAGGTATTCGCCATATCTAAACCAGCTACCTTTGAAAAATGACTCCAAGCTACATCCCACCCGTAGATTGTTCGATCATCAACTTGATTATGTTGATCACCGAGGATTGGGTTATCTAGAAAATAGGTGAAGTCTGCATAGAGGTCTAATTCATAAGCAACCGTATAAACACTTGCGTCCAAACGAGTGTTCTTCGTTTGACGTGACCAATTACCCGATATGCTATAGCGACTGGACTCACCGCCAGAGGTTGTATTCAACGAACCATATTCCGTGATAATTCCCAAATCGACTGCACGCTCAGGAATTTGATCTGCAGAGTTCCAACTATTGTCGTAGGCCATGAACGTGAGTGCAAAGTCACTATCGCCTTGACGCCATTGCTGTTTTAACCAAATATTCTTCTTTTGTAGGTCGGACTCGATATCATCCCAATGGCCATCGGTCGTTTCATACTCAACGCCATAAATAAATTGACTGTAGTCGCCCGTTTCAGTCTGGCCCCAAGCTAGGAATCGATTCCAATTTTCACGGCCAAAATCACTACCAACCTTCATTTGGTGGCCACCTAAAGAATTCGTCGACGCCATTCGCGCCGTACCCGTTCCAGAAAAATCCCCAACGCCTGGGTAGTAAGTGCCTTTTTGATAAACAATCTCGCCTACCAATTCAGGGATAATAAAGTTGAGATCGGTATAGCCCTGACCATGACCATGAGTGCGCATATTCACCGGCATTTTATCGATCACCGTAGCGAAGTCAGTACCATGATCGAGGTTAAATCCGCGCAGAAAATACTGGTTTGCTTTACCGGGGCCAGAATGCTGTGTGGCGACCAATCCCGGTACGGTTTCTAATACTTCACCCGTTCTGAGCAGAGGCCTAATTTCAAGCTCCGCCTGCGAAACCACGCCTTCAGAAGCAGACGATGCCTCTCCGACGAGATTCTGCTGTCGGCCAGTCACTAGGATTTCTTCCATTTCGTTATCTGAATAAGAAGAACCTTGAGCCCACGTGTGGCCCGCTGAGAAAAAAGCCGGGGTGACTAATATAATTACGCCAGTACATCTGGCCACACTCATTAGCATTTTGCGTCCTCTATAAGATCTTTTGATTTAAGTGAAACAAGAAGGCGCAACGTGTTGACAGAAACTACTGCTTGATTAATACCAACGCGTCACGATGCGGCAGCTATTCTGGCCAACGACGCGAAAAGGACACACAGAGGAAATGACAAGTTTTGTTAGCAAAAAACGCCTTTTTTGCTAACACAAGAAGAAAACAGTTGTTGAAACCGTTAATAAAACAGCGCTAAACGTTAATATGTGCGCAAAAAAACGTCGAAAAGACTACCTTATATCCTATTTTGGCGGATCCAAGTTTTCGCCGATGGTTGCGTTAACACGATACCATCCCGTAAGACTGTAACGACTTCGACTTGCAGGTAGTACTTCATGCGGAAAAACTTCACTCAAGAAAATCACCACACGCCCCCAAACCGGCTCAACATTGATAAACGGCTCAGCGACTGAAGGTTGGTACATCGCTAGTTCTCCACCGTCCTTCACATTCCATTGCGGATTCAAATAGAGGATGGTTGATAAACGGCGGTTGGACTGGCCTTTGAACGCGTCTACATGCTTTTTATAGAATGCGCCTTTCGGGTAATGGGCAAAGTGGCATTCGTAATCAAACAACCCAAGAAATAAATCACGGTTAATGCGTTGCCGTAGCGTTTCGATCCATTCGAAATAGCTTTGCGTCTCATCAGGCCCTTTTTCTAACCAACAGATGCGATCACGGCGGGTAAACTCGTTGATTTGAAACCCATTGGCGCGCCCCACACCTGCAGGATGAAACTCATCCTTGTTAATGTCTTTCAGGTAAACAAACAGACGGCTTAACACCTCTTCAGGGAAAGCATTATCGAGCACAATGTACCCTTGCTTTTCGATGCTTTTGATTATCCGGGTGAAGATATCACCATCGCCTTCGGACGGGCCAGTGGGTAGGACTAAAGCGGTCAAGGGGTATGTGCTCTCAAACAAATGCCGGGACGGCTTTATACGCCTATTTTTCCCAACAGCAAAGAATTATCTAAGAGTGCGAGGCCGCCAATTCTAGACGCCGGATACGACTGGCCCACTATGGAAGCGAAACTCAGTATCAGCGCTTTCAATCAAAGACCTTTCTTTGTCTAAGAATTCATCAACACGAGGCGAGATGTCGATAGAAGAAGCCTGTTGCGCTAGATCAAGGTAGTCTTTGAAATGCCGTGACTCAGACTTTAGTAATGACAGATAGAACTTTTCTAGTTCAGCATCCAGAAATGGCGCCAACTTAGCAAACCGCTCGCAAGACCTAGCCTCGATAATCGCGCCAATAATCAGCGTATCAATCAACTTTTGAGGCTCGTGAGTCGCCACCATTTTGTGTAGATGAGCGGCATAACGTGCAGCCGTAATTTGGCGGTACGGAATTCCACGCGCCTCCATAATTGCAATTACTTGCTCAAAATGGCGCAATTCTTCTCGCGCCAGGCGCGACATCTTATTCAGCAAATCCATATTATCGACGTATCGATACATTAGATGCAGCGCCGTACTTGCCGCCTTTTTCTCACAGTTGGCGTGGTCAATCAGCAAAACATCGGGGTTTGCTAGCGCGTTTTGTACCCATTGATCGGGTGTTTCGCAGCGCAAGAATTGGTGGATAGCGGATAAAGACATACTGAATTTGGACAATAAAATGCGCGCTCACGATGAAATGAGCGCGCAATTTTTAGCGACGCAACGAGCTTAAACTACACTCGCTCAAGAATTAATGCGATACCTTGGCCTACGCCGATACACATCGTGCAAAGCGCATACTTACCGCCGCGCTTTTCTAATTCAAGGGTCGCAGTGGTTACTAACCGAGCACCAGACATGCCGAGTGGGTGCCCAAGAGCGATCGCACCACCGTTCGGGTTCATGTTTTCAGCATCATCTGGAATGCCCAGTGCACGAGTGACTGACAACGCTTGAGCCGCAAACGCTTCGTTCAATTCGATCACGTCCATTTGGTCAATGGTTAAACCGGTTTTCGCCAATAGCTTTTGCACAGCCGGTACTGGGCCGTAACCCATAATACTTGGGTCGACACCCGCAACTTGCATACCTACTACACGAGCACGAGGCTTAAGGCCGTGCTTTTCAACACCCGCTTCCGAAGCCACCAAGATCGCGCAAGCGCCATCGTTAATACCGGATGCATTACCTGCCGTTACGCTACCGTTTTCGCGGAAAGGTGCAGGCAATTTAGCCAAACCTTCTAGCGTGGTGCTAGCGCGGACATGCTCATCTTTATCAACGATTAATGGGTCCTGCTTACGGCGAGGGACTTCAACTGCCGTGATTTCTTCAGCGAGACGACCATTTTCTTGAGCTGCGGCGGCGCGCATTTGGCTGCGATAAGCAAAAGCATCTTGGTCTTCACGGCTGATATTGAATTTAGCCGCGAGGTTTTCTGCCGTTTCAGGCATGGTTTCAACACCGTACTGCTTTTTGAGCAACGGGTTGATGAAACGCCAGCCCATTGTGGTGTCTTGTAACTCATATTTGCGGCTAAATGGCGCTTCACCTTTACCCATTACGTAAGGAGAACGAGTCATTGACTCAACACCGCCAGCGATTACTAAATCCATCTCGCCAGTTTTGATACCGCGTGCTGCAGTACCGACTGCGTCAAGGCCTGAGCCGCACAGGCGGTTAATGGTCGCTCCAGCCACATCTACTGGTAGGCCTGAGAGCAAACCTGCCATACGAGCAACGTTGCGGTTATCTTCACCAGCTTGGTTAACACACCCCATAATCACATCATCGATAAGGGTCTGGTCAACTGAAGTATTGCGCTCTAAAAGACGCTTGATGACCAAGGCCGCCAGGTCATCTGGACGAACCGGACTTAATGCACCGCCATAGCGACCAATTGGCGTACGAATAGCATCACAAATAAAAGCTTGGGACATGTTTATCTCCGGGAAATGCAGTAGATAATAGGGGCTGGCCCTGGAAAAGGCCGCATAGTGTATAGGACTGACTGGTTTCTGTTAAGGTTTTCGCTGAGTTTTAGCCGCCTAGGCACTTAAAACAATCTCTCCAGGCATCGATAACTGATACAGCAAAGCATCAAAGCAGAACAGTTTTTTCCTTTAAATTTCAGATAGTTGAAGGACAAAGTTAAAGTATGATTCAGCAGCCAGATATCTCCTCTTTAATCGAGCTTCTCGGCCTAGAACCACACCCATTAGAAGGTGGTTTTTTTAGACGAACCTACACGGCAAAGGTTCACGGAGAGATCAACAATAAAAAGACGCCCATTGCTAGCAGCATCTTTTACCTGTTAACCAGCGACGCACCGTCTGGTGTACTGCACCGGAATAGATCCGACATTATCCATTGTTACCATGGCAAAGGAGCGATCCGGTACTATTTAGTATCTCCCTCTGGGCAATTATCAACTGTGACACTCGGGTGGGATTTAGCCGCTGGAGAACAATTACAACTTGTCGTGCCCGGTGGGTACTGGAAGGCATCCATGTTAGTGAGCGGAGATTATGGGTTGATAAGTGAGGTGGTTGCACCCGCATTTGACTTTGCGGATCATGAAGTAGCCAATTCCACCACCATTCAAAACCTTTCAAAACAGGCTCGCGAGCTACTCAGCCCCTTTGTTTTGGGTTAGTGAAACCACACCCCGGGACTTATTAATAGCAACGTAAGGAAGCACTACACGGTCTGACCGGGAACGACATAACGCTCGTAATATGCGCAAGAAAGCTCGTAAAATTCGTTATCGATTTGCTGCTTTAAATCGACAAGCGACGCATGTTGATATTCTTGCTCTAGTCGAACACCAAATAGCGACAAATCAGTAATCTGCCCTGCTCCAGTTCGGATCAACTCAAACACCCACCAATAGGGCACTTTCGTAAAGTCGCAGCGAATTTGCTGGAATTGAATCTGCTCTTTGAGTAATGCTTCATCGAAAATACAGAATTTGCGCTGCAGGACCTGAATGAGCAACGCGTTGAGTCTGTCCACAACCGCTTGTTTTTCTGCATTACTGTAACCATTCCAGTGAATAACCTCACCAGTGAAGCGTTTGCAGCCTCTGCAGACTTCGTCGCCGATGGCTGTAGAGCAAATTCCAATACAAGGAGTTTTAACTGGAGCGGACATAAAATGGTGTACAACATTAGAATTATCGTCGAGGCGATGCATGATAACCGCTCGATGTGGCCTTTCCTACTAACATTTGGAGGTGATTCTATCGTGCAGCGGGATAGCGCGTCATCAACGCACTAAATACTCGCTATTAGTCAGTAGCGGCTAACTTAACACGCTACACCTGTTGTTGTAGAATACGCGCCCCGAATGAGAGATCGGTGTCACCGTTACTTTCATAAAACCCCTCCCTCTGCCATCGATGTGGGTCATCGATAGCCTCTTTCGTCGGAGATCCCGCCGAGAGAGTAACGAATTACAGAAGGAACCATTATTGTGTTAGAAGCTTATCGCAAACACGTTGCCGAGCGCGCCGCCGAAGGCGTCGTACCAAAGCCACTAAACCCAGAGCAAGTCGCTCAGCTGGTTGAGTTATTAAAAAACCCACCCGCTGGTGAAGAAGAGACGCTACTCGACCTAGTGACTAACCGAGTACCACCCGGTGTTGATGAAGCGGCTTATGTAAAAGCTGGCTTTCTAACCGCAATTGTTAAAGGCGAAGCCACTTCTCCTCTCATCGACAAGCCTAAAGCTGTTGAACTTCTCGGCAATATGCACGGTGGTTACAACATCTCCACACTTACCGAGTTGTTAGACGATGCTGACCTAGCTCCGTTAGCGACCAAAGAGTTGAAGCACACCCTACTGATGTTCGACGCGTTCCACGACGTCGACGAAAAAATGAAAGCGGGCAACGCATTCGCAAAAGAAGTGATGGAGTCATGGGCCAACGGCGAGTGGTTCACTGGCCGCAATAAAGTGCCAGAAAGCATTAAGAGCATCGTGTTTAAAGTGACTGGTGAAACAAACACCGATGACCTTTCACCCGCACCTGACGCCTGGTCGCGCCCTGACATCCCTCTACACGCCAAAGCGATGTACAAAGTACCTCGCGAAGGCATTCACAATGCAGAAGAACAAATCAACGACCTCGAAAAGTCAGGTCTTCCAGTTGCCTTTGTGGGTGACGTCGTGGGTACCGGTTCTTCGCGCAAATCAGCGACAAACTCTGTACTTTGGTACATCGGTGACGATATCCCGGGCGTACCTAACAAACGCGGTGGCGGTATCTGTATCGGCGGTAAGGTCGCCCCTATCTTCTACAACACAATGGAAGATGCTGGCGCGTTGGTTTTCGAAGCACCTGTTGAAGAGCTCAACATGGGCGACGTCATCGAAATTCGTCCCTACGATGGCAAAATCTTAAACGAAGCTGGCGATGTCATTTCTGAATTCGAATTAAAATCAGACGTTCTTCTCGATGAAGTACAAGCTGGCGGCCGCATACCTTTAATCATTGGTCGTGGCTTAACTGCAAAAGCGCGTGAAGCTTTAGGCCTACCCGCTTCTGATCTATTCCGTACACCTGAGCAACCAGCAGACTCTGGTAAAGGCTATACCCTTGCACAGAAAATGGTCGGTAAAGCGTGCGGTGTTGAAGGCGTTCGAGCAGGTACATACTGCGAGCCAATGATGACTACTGTCGGGTCACAAGATACCACTGGCCCAATGACACGCGACGAGCTAAAAGACCTCGCATGCCTCGGTTTCTCTGCAGACCTTACCATGCAATCTTTCTGTCATACCGCGGCTTATCCTAAGCCTGTTGATATCGATACTCAGCACACCCTACCTGACTTCATTATGACTCGTGGTGGTGTTTCGTTACGCCCAGGCGACGGGATCATTCACTCTTGGTTAAACCGTATGTTACTTCCAGACACTGTAGGTACTGGTGGTGATTCGCATACGCGTTTCCCAATGGGTATTTCTTTCCCTGCGGGTTCTGGCTTGGTCGCGTTCGCAGCAGCAACCGGTGTAATGCCACTAGACATGCCAGAATCAGTATTGGTTCGCTTTAAAGGTGATATGCAACCAGGTATCACTCTTCGTGACTTGGTTAATGCGATTCCTCTATACGCCATTAAGCAAGGCTTGTTGACTGTTGAGAAGAAAGGTAAGAAAAACATCTTCTCTGGCCGCATCCTTGAAGTTGAAGGATTACCAGATCTAAAAGTAGAACAAGCATTTGAAATTTCTGATGCATCCGCTGAACGTTCTGCCGCCGGCTGTACCATCAAGTTAGGCGAAGATTCTGTTAAAGAATACCTCACCTCTAACGTCACCATGTTGCGCTGGATGATCGAGCAAGGTTATGGCGATGTGCGCACACTTGAGCGTCGTGCGCGCAAAATGGAAGAGTGGTTAGCGAACCCTGTGTTGATGGAAGCTGACGCGGATGCCGAATACTGCGAAGTCATCGAAATCGACCTCAACGAAATCAAAGAGCCAATCGTTGCCTGCCCTAACGACCCTGACGATGTAAAAGTACTGTCAGAGGTAGCTGGCAACAAGATCGACGAAGTATTTATTGGTTCTTGTATGACCAACATTGGTCACTTCCGTGCAGCTGGTAAATTACTTGAATCGACCGACGATGCATTAGCGACTCGCCTGTGGATTTCTCCTCCCACAAAAATGGACGAGCACCAGTTGATGGAAGAAGGCTACTTCTCGATTTACGGCCGCAAGGGCGCTCGTACCGAGATGCCAGGATGCTCGCTGTGTATGGGTAACCAAGCGCGTGTAAATCCAGGAGCGACGGTTGTATCAACGTCTACACGCAACTTCCCTAACCGTTTGGGTGATGGTGCTAACGTTTACCTCTCATCTGCAGAGCTTGCTGCTGTAGCGGCGGTCATGGGTAAATTGCCAACCCCAGAAGAGTACTTAGCGTATGCCAACAAGATTGACAGCATGTCGTCTGAAATCTATCGCTATCTAAACTTCAACGAAATCGAAGCGTTCCAACAAGCTGCCGATGAAGGGAAGCGTATTGCGGCTGTCGAAATACGGGAAGTTAGTTAAGCCCAGCGCTAGCTTAACTTCAGACTGTTGAGAAAAACCGCAGCTTAGGCTGCGGTTTTTTTATGCGCGTGATCTCTTGAAAATCAGTTTTTCCTTACAGCCATTTTGCGCAACACCTTGCTCGAGAAATATTACCGACTATCTGCGACTACTAGCAGATAATGACTTACCAGGAGAACATGACCGTAGCAATGAGGAATGGCGATAGCGGCCTAAATTTATCCCAACATAAATCGGCCAGCCATAGAAGTATAAATTATCGATTGCATTCGAAATGCTAAAAAGAATTATAACTACGCATTTGTGTTTTCTCAGAGCTTATCGCTACGCGTCGTACTTATCCGGAGAGGAATAATGGAAATACAAGCCAATTTCCAATTCACGAAAGAGCAAATTGAAGAAATTAAAAAATTAGAAAAAAATGGATATTCTGATATCCCTTCAAGCTCGGTATTAACTACCGTTTTCGAAGAAATCGTCACTGAGATTTTATTAGCAACAAAGTTACAAACAGATACGACAACAATCGAACAACCAATATTACGCCTCGTTAGGTAAAGTGCACCGACCACTCCACTCATTGTGACAAAGGCCTACAACAACGCTACCAAACCTTACAACGTCTCGGTTAAAGTCCAAAAAAACCCTGGATCGCTTCCTTCTCCCACATCGCATCCTGGTAACCCAACTCAATAAGCTCGTCGCAAAAGGCTTTCTCAAACAGTAAGTAACTTGCAGCTGCTGAGCCGCCACCCCTTGCAGTTGCTCCCGTCGCGCCCATAAAAAAACGCATACTGCTGGGTAGATAACGCACCTTCCGGCCGGCAATTTTATCTAACTCTTTTGAAGGGGAAATGACTAACGTTTTCACCTCTTTGAGAACAGCCCCACTATCGGTCACCACATCGCCCGGAATCATAGATAGAAGCTTATTAACGCGCTCCAAGTGTTCTATATCCCCTTCCAAAGAATCAATAAATGCGCTGTTAAACATGTGGCCGAGGATCTGCGCCATGGATGGTGAGTGTTTAGGTTTGATGCGTCTTTTCGCCCAATGAGCTGGGTTGCGGTTTCCACTCACACCAATAACTAAAACGCCGGTGGCCCCCAAATGTAAAGCTGGACTTATCGGAGCGAGCTGACGCATCGCTCCATCACCAAAATATTCTCGATTAATTTTGACTGTTGGGAAAATAGTGGGGATAGCAGATGAAGCGAGCAGATGATTCACAGTCAATTTAGTTGGCTGCCCTACCCGCCGATGTCTACGCCAACTCGCTAACGACTCTTTACCCTCGAAAAAACTGACGGATTCACCTGAGGTGTAGCCCAACGCCGTAACACATACGGCATCTAGATCACCAGCATCGATACCTTTCTGGATATTCTCAAACTCTAGAATCTCCAGTAAAAGCTCTTTTAAAGGTGTATTATCAAGTAAAGACAAGGGCCGATCTTTGCCAACCCCTTGGTTAAAAAGGGATGCAAATATCCTCCCCAAGTCTTTAGTATGTTGCCACCAACCAGTCCTAAAGACTTTTTCGATTGCTATTTGTCGCCAAATCGAATCGAGATCACTGGCGGCCTCTCTAAAACTTCCAGTATGCGTGGCAAGCGCCAGTGCATTAATTGCACCAGCGGAAGTACCACAAATAATTGGGAAAGGATTATGGCAATTACTTGGAAGGATCTCATTTATCGCACTTAATACGCCGACTTGATAAGCAGCACGCGCACCACCCCCTGATAAAATAAGCGCATTTTTACTGCCAGGCCCTGCCACTTCCACTGATTACTCAGCTCCTTCCAGTGCTTTTAACTCGCGACGCAATATTTTACCGACAGCAGATTTTGGCAAACTATCAGTAAACACCACAGTCTTGGGCACTTTGTACCCTGCCATGTTTTCTTTGCAATATTCGCGAACGGCTTGGGTTGTCAATTGAGGATTACTACTAACGACATACGCTTTTACAGCTTCGCCACTTTTATCATCGGGTACTGCGATCACACCAGCTTCAACGATATCAGGATGCTCGCACAACACATCCTCTACTTCATTCGGATAAACATTAAAACCTGATACTAGAATCATGTCTTTTTTACGGTCAACGATTCGAACGTATCCATCCTCAGCAATGGTTGCCATGTCACCAGTTTTAAACCAACCTTCTGCATCTAGCACTTTCTCAGTTGCTTCAGGGCGCTGCCAATAACCTTTCATCACTTGAGGGCCACGAATGCATAACTCGCCAACTTCACCGGTGCCGAGGGTTTGCCCTTCTTCGTCTATTACCTTTAGCTCGGTATCTTTTACGGGTAAACCAACTGAACCAAGCTGAATAGCCTCAGGAGGGTTCGCACAAGCAACGGGTGATGTTTCCGTTAAACCATACCCTTCCATTACCGTGACGCCCGTAACTTCTTTCCACCGACGCCCAGTGTCCGTCGCTAGGGCCATGCCACCAGAAGAAGTAATATTGAGGGCTGAGAAATCCAGGCCTTTAAACTCCTCATTATCCAACAGCGCATTAAACAACGTGTTTAAACCAACAAAGCCGTATACTTTTTCGGTTTTAAGCGCTTTTACAAAAGCGTTTATATCACGTGGATTAGGGATTAATAAATTATGATTACCGTTGGAAAAGACGGACATCGCATGCAATGTAAATGCATAAATATGGTAAAGAGGCAAAGGCGCTACGTAAGTATCGACACCTGGTTTGATTAACCCACTTTGACGCTCAAGCAACTGGTCTTTATTTGCAACCAAGTTGGCATGAGTAAGCATCGCTCCTTTTGCTACACCCGTGGTTCCGCCAGTGTACTGCAGCACCGCGATGTCTTCTGGGCTACGCTCTACGCGCTGAAATGAAGAGCTAGGTGTTTTTAAGGTATCGAGAAAAGATGTAAATTTCTTAAAGCTAAAAAGCGGGACTTCTTTCAAAACGTATTTCAGAGCAAAATTCATTGCCATGCGCTTCAAGAGTGGGTGAAGGTCGGCAACCTCTGTCACTACGATATGCTCTATTCCAGTTTCTTCGACAACTTCTGCTAAGGTGTGGGCGACGTTCGCTAGCACCAATATACCTTTCGCTCCAGAGTCATTGAGCTGGTGCTTAAGTTCTCTTGGGGTATATAGCGGATTGACGTTAACGATCACCAGGCCAGCTCGAATCGCACCGAAAAGAGCGACTGGGTACTGCAAGATATTAGGTAACTGGATTGCAAACCTGTCACCTGGTTTCAAGTTTGTTTGCGTTTGAATCCAAGCTGCAAAACGTTTAGATGCCTCATCGACTTCCCCATAGGTAAGTGATTTACCTAAACATGTAAATGCACGATTATGTTTATAATCTTTGACGCTCCTTTCGATAACGTCGAGCGTAGTTTTATCATCAGACATTCAAATTCCAACCTCGTAGTTTTTATACTATAGCGTTAACTATTATTATTCTTTTTTGATTCAATTCTGGCGAGCACCCAACGCACAAACATCGCGAATAGCGCGGCAAGCGCAATCAGTACAACAACCAAAATAACAACAGCCATCAGCTGAATAAGTACCGTATCGACTGAAAAGTTAAAGCTCTTGATGGATAGTACAATGAATCCGATACCCGCAATGGCAGCGATGGAAATTATTGTTAAGCGAGACAACCGATTCGATTTCATATATTTGTTTAATTGAATACCTTATTCAAATAAAGACTGTATTGCATTGGCCACACCATCATCGCCAGCTCGGCCCGTCACATAATTTGCCACTTCTTTAACCTCTAGCGGAGCGTCACCCATTGCAATGCCCAACCCTGCTTTCTTAATAAAAGCAAAGTCAGATTGAGCATCACCAAATGCCATAATCTGACATGATTTTATGCCGTAATAATCGGCTATGCGCTCAATAGATATCTCCCTATTCACTTCTCCGCTTAGGACACTAGCAAACTCCCAGCGTGGGTGAGAGGCCATTTTTGCATAGGCAAAATTGAACTCCGGGTGCAACGTTTCTATAGCCTTAAGTCTAGAACTGGCAGACTTTCCCTCTACGTCTTCGGCACCGATAAGTATCTTCATCACCGGTTGGTCTGCTATGACCGACTCGATAAACGGGCTAACTTTGGGTTTTACCCTAAGTATTTCGCTGTGAGCGCGCGCGACTTCTGAGTCAGAATCGACCCAATATTGATTCTCAGTATAAACCTCAAGATACAATTTATCAGCCTTGACTGACTGGACTATGGAAGAAAGTTCGTTATTTAACGGGTGATGTACCAGACAATACCCCGAACTGGGCTCAAAAAGCATCGCGCCAGCGTAGAATGAGCCCATTGAGGTAAGGCCCAGTGCTTTCTGGAGGTGATGTGTACCGAAAGGTGGACGGCCACTGGCAATAGCCGTACTGACTCCCCTCGACTGGAGGACGCTAATGGCATTCTTGGTTCTTGGCGAAAACTGCCCATCGGGGCCAATTATGGTGCCATCAACGTCAAAGAGCGCGAGACGAATGTTTTGCGCTTTTTCGCGAAGTTGATTCATTGCTAACACGCCGGAGCCTCTGATTATGACAGAACGCTAAAAACCTACTGCGTTTTCTTGGCTCCATTCGCAGTGAACGTGCATATCCGGATCACCGGGGGTGTGGGAATCTTTCAAACTTTGCCAAGTGAATGTGTGCGTACCACTAAGCTCTGTTTCTAAATGGACTGTTGCAGATACCCAGTACATGTTTTTCAGTAGCTCCTCGAATTTCTTTATCCACAACTCCCACTCGTACTCAACCGCTTTATAGGAAGCGCCAAAGTGCATGACTTCGGTTTGATACTGACCGTAATGGCCTTCGACTTGAGGAATGGAAAACATCTCCTGACTTAAAAACGGCCACTCATCCGCATGAGGAAGGCTTAGCATTGCATCACGGTTTACACGGCGGCGTTCCGGCTCGTTATGATAATAACCTGCATCTTTGATGCAGCCATAAACGATTGATTCTTGGTCCATACTAATCCCCAGAGAAAGGCACAAGTCCTAAATCACTATTCACACATAATAACTAAAATGGCCACCAACCATCGCTGTCGAGATCTTTACGGCAAGAGGCTAACTGCGCACCATACTGTTGAGATCGACGCTGCACTTTACTCGCTACGTTTAGCAGCCACTGTTTATTCTTATAGGTTCCTCGAGAAAAACCACCATGTCCTTCGTGATAAGCGAGATACAAACTATAAGCGTCCGTTTTAGATAGCCCTAACTTTCTATGGCTTTGTACATTGTACCAAGCAATAAAATCCATGGCGTCTGAAAAATCGTCGCGATCTCCCCACCCGTTGTCTGCATCTTTTTGATACCACTCCCAGGTTTCATCTTTTGCTTGAGGGTAACCATAAGCACTACTTTTTCGTGGCCCCGGAAAAATCCAAAGAAATTTCGTTCGAGGTGGCTTTGCGTCCGCAACAAAACGAGACTCCTGATATATAAATGCCATCGATACTGGTATTGGCACACCCCATTTTTTTTCCGACTTCACCGCATGCTTATACCAATGATCATGCTCGTAAAATATTTCGCATAAATTATTTTGATTTTTTGGTGGCAAGGTAGTACAGCCGACAACGATGAATAGAAACACCACCATCAACCCGACCGTGAACTTATTCATCAAAGACAAACTCTTCGGGGGCCTCGAGTAAGCGCAGAAACGCGCCCTCATCAATTACCTTAATACCTAGAGATTCTGCCTTCGTTAATTTGGATCCAGCACCTGGCCCAGCAACAACAATACTGGTCTTTTTAGATACACTACCAGACACTTTGGCACCAAGGGATTGTAGTCTTTCTTTCGCTTCGTCGCGCGACATAGATTCTAACGTACCCGTCACCACAAACGTTTTATCATCAAAGGGTAAACCATCAACCGCCACCTCAACATCCGACCATGTCACACCTTGATCTATCAACGCTGCGACAGCTTCTCGACTATCTTGCTGCTCAAAAAATTCTTCAACAAAATGTGCAACGACAGGCCCAATATCCTTAACCGCCTGCAACTCGTCACTGTTCGCTGTCATCAGTTTATCCAGGCTACCAAAAGCAGCCGCGAGGTTGCGCGCTGTAGTTTCGCCAACTTCACGAATGCCAAGGGAGTACAAAAACCGAGCTAGGGTTGTCGCTTTGCTGCGATCGATTGCAGCAATTAAATTCTCTGCTGACTTTTTCCCCATCCGTTCAAGGCCAGCCACCTGCTCTGTCGTCAGCTTATAAATATCTGCTACAGAATGAACCAAACCTTGATCGACAAGCTGCTCAACTAACTTATCTCCTAGACCATCAATATCCATCGCTTTCCGTGACGCGAAATGGCGAATGGCTTCTTTTCGCTGAGCTTCGCAAACTAAGCCGCCAGTACAGCGAGCGACGGCTTCACCAGGAACTGTTTCAACTGGTGATTCGCATACCGGACACAGGCTAGGAAACACGATAGCTTTTGTTGTGTTAGGACGCTTCGACATAACAACAGCCGCAACTTGCGGTATAACGTCACCTGCTCGCCGAACAATTACGGTATCGCCAATGCGCACATCCAAACGTTTAATTTCATCTTGATTATGTAACGTTGCATTCGATACCGTAACGCCACCAACGAACACCGGTTCCAATCGAGCGACGGGTGTTATTGCTCCGGTTCGCCCTACTTGAAACTCTACATTCAACAAAGTGGTCATTTCCTCTTGTGCGGGAAATTTTCGCGCAATTGCCCATCGTGGCGCTCTCGCAACAAAACCTAGTGTTCGCTGCTGCTCCAACTGATTAACTTTATAGACGATACCATCGATATCAAATGGTAGGCTGGCTCGAAGCGATTCCATGTTCTTGTAGTAGGTTATGCACTGTTGAATATTTTCAACAACAGCCATTTGATCGCTAATTCTAAAACCCCAACCCTTTAAATCTCTGAGTGTGTCCGCGTGCGTGCCAGGTAGATCTCCGCCCTCCACCCTACCGACGCTATAGGCACACATTTCTAAACGGCGGCTTGCCGTTATTGATGAATCAAGCTGACGTAAACTCCCCGCTGCGGCGTTTCGAGGATTAACAAATGTTTTTTGCCCGGTACTTCGTGCTTTTTCATTTAAAGCGTTAAAGCTTTCTTTTGGCATGTACACTTCGCCCCGCACTTCAAGTAATCGAGGGTAACCCTTACCACGGAGTTTTAAGGGTATTGAGCCTACTGTTTTTATATTTTGCGTTATATCTTCGCCAGTCTCGCCATCGCCCCGTGTCGCACCTTGGGTTAATACACCATCGACATATAACAAGCTAATAGCGATACCGTCGAGCTTTGGTTCACAGGCGTATTCAATATCACCAGCAAATTTTAAGCGGTCGCAGACACGCTTGTTGAAGTGTACTAGTTCTTCATCTGAAAAGGCGTTATCGAGCGATAACATCGGAAGCTCGTGCTTCACCTGTGAAAATGCGGCCAGCGGTTCTGAACCGACCCGTTGGGTTGGGCTATCAGGTGTTAGAAGTTTGGGGTATTCCCTTTCTATCGACTGAAGCTCACGCATTAGCCTGTCGTATTCAGCATCGGGAATATCAGGGTCGTCTAGAACGTAGTATCGGTAGTTGTGCTCATCAATTGTTTCGCGCAAAGCATCAGCTCGTTGCGCGATGTCTTTGGGAAAATCAGCGGAAGAAGAGTTCGCAGTCAACGATAACCTCAAACGATAGTGTCGTACAACAAATGTTATGCCGGTGCTTTGGATAGCTGTTTACGTTCGAATTCTTTGATTCGACTTCGGTAGTGCTCAATAGTCTGCGAGGTCATTACACTTCGGTTTTCATCTTTCAGCTCACCCCCGAGCTCTGTCGATAACGCCTGCGCAGTATTTAACATTGCCTCAAAGGCTTTTTTACTATCACCTTCGTTTGGCAGTGTCATAAATAAACTCACGCCCGGCGTTCTAAAGGTGTGCATCTCGTTTAAATCAAAAACACCCGGCTTTACGATATTTGCCATACTGTAATAGATTTTTCCTTCACCGCTAGCGGACTCGTGGTGGTGAAAGATATTCATAGAACCAAACCGCATTCCATTGGCTAAAACCACTGAAAGCAGGTCATCGCCATTAAAAAACTGGTCATTTTTTGACATGACATTGAGCACTAAAACATCCTCTGGCTCTGGCAAAGGGTCACTATCCTCTTGAGCAAATAAATCTTCTTGCTCGTCGTTTACCGTGGATCGAGGCCGAGAAGATGACTTTGGCGGCGCTGTTTTTTCCGTTGTTTTAGGTTTTACCTTTTTCTCTTCTTGCGCTGGTTCATCATCATCACTCAGCGCCGGTTCAACGATATCAACATCACTTAATTCATCATCGACGGCACTAAAAGAGGGCTCGATGCGAACATCTTCAGTGTGAGGAGCCTGATTATCTTCTGGCTCGTGCTCTTGCGCTACTGAGTCCATCAGCATTGGCACATGCTCATCAAGATTTAAAGAAACTTGCTCGGGGATTCGGTAGGGTCGCCCTGTGCGACTTACCTTTTCTTGACGTTCAGATTTGACACGATGATTTGTTTCCTGCGCGTCGTCAGGTTTTCGTACAGTGACCACACGCGCGCCACCATTAGGCAACTCACTGCCATAACTATCGAGATCATCTTTGCTGGTGCCTTGATGCATACTCAACGACATTTTGATTGCAGATCGCCGACTATTACGCATGCGACGCAAGCCGTCTAACACCACTGTGACGATTAACAAAACAATAATGACTGTTAACCATTCGCGCATCGTCTAGAATCCTTACTAAACAGCTGCCAACTGAGCAGCTTCGTCGATATCGACTGTTACCATACGAGAAACACCTGGTTCATGCATGGTAACCCCCATGAGTTGGTGAGCAATTTCCATCGCAATTTTATTATGCGAAATATAAATAAACTGTACGTTCTTCGACATTTCTTCAACCAACGCCGCATAACGGCCGACGTTTAAGTCATCTAGCGGCGCATCAACCTCATCGAGCATACAGAATGGTGCTGGGTTCAAGCGGAAAATAGAGAAAACTAACGCAATAGCCGTTAACGCTTTTTCACCACCGGAAAGCAAATGAATAGTACTGTTTCGTTTGCCTGGAGGACGCGCCATAATCGCGATGCCAGTATCCAATAAGTCGTCGCCGGTTAGCTCTAAATAGGCGCTACCACCACCGAATACCTTTGGAAATAGCTCTTGTAAACCTGAATTCACCTGTTCAAATGTTTCCTTGAAGCGGTTACGTGTTTCGTTATCGATTTTACGTATTGCCTCTTCAAGCGTCGCGAGCGCATCCTGTAGATCTTCATTTTGTGTATCTAGGTAGGTTTTACGTTCTAACTCCACCTTGTACTCGTCAATTGCAGCTAGGTTAATAGCACCTAAACGCGAAATCCGCGTCGCAATCTTTTCTAATTCTTCAACGATAAAGGGTAAAGTGATATCGTCAGACAACTTAGACAGCACTTCGTCGTAGGATAAGTCTTCTTGCTTTAATTTCTCATCAGCATTTTCACGCTGCACTCGGAATGTTTGGGCTTCAATACGGGCTTTTTCCAGCTGTTCCCGCAAATTTTGCAATTGCTGTTCAACTTGATGTCTGCCTTGTTCGACTGCGCGGAGCTCATGTTCGACTTCTTCCATCGCACGCCGAGCATCATTTAATTCGCTTTCAACATCCACACGTTTATCGAGCAACTCGGCCAATTCTTCTTTGTTTAGAGCTAAGGGCTCTTGCAATTCTTCCAATGAAATTTGTAACGTTTCACGTCGTTCGGTTAAACGTGTCGATTGCTGCTCTAAACGTTCGATACCTTGCTTGATAGACTCAAGCTGTGTGTGAATCGATTGCGAGCGCATCGCTAGTTCGTGTGCTTTATCCTTATCGTGACGTGCCTTCTGCCGAGCTTGATCTAACGTAGACCTAAATTGATCTCGCTGACTCATTAGGCGCTCTCGCTCGCCGTTGTTTTTCTCCATCTCTTCAATCGCTTCAGAAAGGATGGCGCGAGCCTGACTTAGATTTCGCCCTTCGGACTCCATCTGCTCCCTAGCTTCCTGAATATCTTGTACCAGACGGCGATGACGGTTAAGAGATTCTTCGATACGGACCTTCTTGCCCGAATAGTCTGAGCGAAGTTCGCCTAACTGACTACCACCGACGTCAATTGCTTCGCGCAATTCACCTTGTTCAAGTTCAGACGCACGCAAACTCTCGCGAATCGAATCGCTCTTCTCTTCCAGTATTGCAAGTCCATCTTCAGATTCGGCAATAGTTGCTTGGAGCTCTTCAATTGCTTGTTTGCGTTCTAAAATACCTTGTTCTGCATCCTTACTTTTCGCAACACGCAACCAGTTTGAACCAAACCACAAACCTTCGCGGGTGATAACTGACTCGTTAGCACTTAATCCTTGCCGAAGCGCTATCGCGTCGGCTATAGATTCAGCAATATAAATTCCAGCTAGAAAACCCGACAGATCCCATTGACTAGAAATTTGATCCGATAAGCGCGCGCTCTTTTCAAAGCTACCGCTCACAGTCTGGTTTCCGCTTTCAACGAAAGCAACAGAGCCTTTTTCTAAACTACTACTCAATTCGGCAAAGGGGTCAACACCGTCGACGCATACTGCCTGCAACGTGTCTCCAAGAACGGTTTCAACCGCAACATCCCAACCATTGTTAACGGAAATGCCTTCAGCGAGGCGCGGCTTATTTGCGACACCCTGCTGCTCCAACCAATTGGAAACGGTTTTATCCGATTGCCCTAATGCCGCTTGCTGTAACGTCTCAAGTGAGGTCAACTTACCTTGCAAACGCTGTAAATCGCCACGTTTCGCGTTCGCCGCTTTTTGAGTTTCTTGGGATTCACTCCGTAACTGTTCAATTTTATCGGCAATACCTGATAATTTTTCGCGCTTTTCCTCAAGCTGCAATTCAAATTCTTCTATTTTCGCTTCTAAGGCTTCTAAATCTGTATCAGTTTCGTCAAGAGATATATCGGACTTCTCTGCTTCGAACTTTTCAATCCGCTCCATTAATCGTACTTGGACTTGTTCGATGTGCTGGATTCGCGACTGCTGCACTTCAGCATTTTGTTGCGGTAACGCGGCTTGCTGGTTAAAGCTATCCCACTCTTGTTGCCACTGCTGCATTGAATCTTCTGCTTCTAACAAGAGCTCTGTTGACGATTCTTCGGCCTCTTTAATTAACTCTAACTCGGGCTCGATTTCTAAAAGTTCAGCCTGCCAGGCTTCGGCTTTTTGCTTATCTGATGTTAAATTTTCACTCGCTTCTAAAGCATCACGGCCCGCTTGCTCGATATCTCTTTGCAGTTGCTGTGAGCGCTCTTCTGCGTTTTGGATGCTCTGTTCGATACGCGCAATATCAGCACCCGCTGCGTAGTAGCGGCCCTGCACTTCATTGAATGTATCGTTGAGCTCCGTGTGATTAGTTCGAAGCTTTTCAATATTGGTGTCTTTACCCACTTGATCAGTGACCATAGCCTCGATCTTCAACTCGAGTTCGGTAACTAAATCTTTTGTCGTTTTGGAATGGTCTTCGAGCTGTCTAATCTCCAGAGCCAGTTTTTGAGCTTTAAGCCAACGCTCCTCTTCTTTGTATTCAGTATATTTTTCAGCCGCTTTCGACTGACGTTCTAATCGAGCGATCTGGCGTTCAAGTTCTTCACGGATGTCCGTGAGTCGCTCTAAGTTTTCTAACGTACGATGGATACGGTTCTCTGTATCTCTGCGTCGCTCTTTGTATTTTGAAATACCCGCAGCTTCTTCGATGGTTGTACGCAATTCTTCCGGTTTGGCATCAATCAATTTACTGATCATGCCCTGCTCGATAATTGCGTAGCTACGAGGACCAAGCCCAGTACCTAGGAACAAATCCGTAATATCTTTACGACGACATTTGTTACCGTTTAAGTAGTAGGTATTTTGACTATCACGGGTTACTTTGCGTTTGACGGAAATCTCAGTGAACGTCGCAAACTCTCCAACTACCTTGCCTTCGCTGTTGTCGAAAACAAGTTCGATAGAGGCCTGACCGACAGGCTTCCGCCCACCGGAGCCATTGAAGATAACATCGGTCATATTTTCGCCACGAAGGTTCTTGGCGGACGACTCCCCCATAACCCAGCGCACTGCATCAATAATATTGGACTTCCCGCATCCGTTAGGACCGACAATCGCGCAGAGGTTGCTCGGAAAGGACACATTTGTTGGATCGACGAATGATTTAAAACCCGCCAACTTAATCGATTTTAACCGCATAAACTAGATTCACTTTAATCTTTAACTGCTTGATTTTTTTGATTTTTATTGGGATATCAACAAGCGCTTCCATTGCTCGTATTGGTGCGAGATATCGCTTCACGATAAGCGGAATAGGCTGCCCCCTAAAGGGCTGAGATTTTACACTTTTGTAACACCTTTAGCACGGCTAAAGGTGCTTTTAAGCTAAGGAATTTGTTGGTTAATAATCAGCTCAACTTTCTGGTTAGGAGCTGTTTTGACGGGGCCTACGGTGGCTTGCCAATCACCCGATTGTGCCTGGGCGCTGCCTTGTAGCGACACTCTGGCGACGACCTCCAACTCTTCAAACTGCTTGATTGTCATCTGTGGAGCCATCGCCATCGCTTCGGTTAGCTCGACTTCAGTAGGAAGGTCTTTCACTTGTAAACGCGCCATCGCAAGAGGCATTTTCGCTCCCCGCCAGGCCCTTGCATAGACAAAAACGGTGGTATTTGGATCAAGGCTACCTAAAGCGTCGCCTGCAAAAGACACCTTAACAGCCACGCTAGGGGCTGATGAGCCCTCCCCTTCACCAACAACAGCCTCATTAGAAGCGACCTCAACACCGGTCTTTGCTAGCTCTGATTTCGCTCGAGCGATGGATTGCTGCCATGTCGCGTAACTGGGGTCATTAGGCGGAAGCATTTTGAGTACCGCCTGCCAGTAACTAATTGCGTTCTGGAAATCGCCTGCCTGAAAGGCATCGAAGCCAGCTAGGCCGGGGATTTGGGTGTTAGTCGGATCTAACTCTATCGCTCTATCGAACAGAATTTTTACTTCCCTAGAAAACTTTCTACCCGACCCCAAAAATACGACTTGCGCTAATTCGGTTAACACTTGGGGCGAATCCGGTTTTTCGTTCAATATGGCTTGATAAGCTTCTATGGAACGCGATAGCTCACCAACTTCATAGGCGTTACGCGCCAATACAATCCAATTATTGAGGTTATCAGGGCGTGCATCAGCACGTGCCGATAGCTTTTCATAAAGTTCAAACGCAAGTGGTGAAGGCTCAGTGCGTTGCGCTGTGGTTGATTGCTGGCTATCGAGCAGTGCTTTTTGCTGCAGAAGTTGATGGATTTCCCAATCCGGCGCAGCACCATAGTACCAATAGAGACCAGCGGCCAACAACGGGACGCATATAGCCATTACCACAATACCTACATAAGGACGGCTTGGCGTGTAGCGTTTAGTGACGCTGCTGATATCGTTATCTTGTTCCAATTGTTTGGTTGCTTCATTGACCAACCGATCAGCCTGATCATTGTCAAGCTCTCCGGTTTTACGCTGCGCTTCAATGTCTTTAACGCGCTCTCGATATAGCGCCTCATTAAACGCAAGCTGCTCTGCGATCCCCTGCTCCGCATCACTGTCTGCGTTTTTTTGACGAAAAATAAGCGGCCAAAGAATTACGATAAGCGCTACAGCTAACAGGGCTATAAACCAAAGACTATATTCGAACATTCAAACTTCCAGGTACATCGAGCCGTACGCATGGGCCCCAATGTAATTATTGATTTAATTACTCTTCAGTGGATTGTGCTGACATCTTTCGAAAAAGGATCCACCCAAACACACCAAGTCCAATCAAGATTAAAGCGAGCGGTCCTAGCCACAACAACAGCGTATTACTCTGGAATTGTGGCCGGTATAAAACAAAATCACCGTAACGCGTTACCATAAAATCCAGAATCTCATCGTCCGTTTTACCATCAATGATTAGGCGATGTAGTTCTCGCTTGAGATCTTGCGATATCTGGGAATCAGATCCTGCCAAATTTTGACTTTGACATTTGGGGCATCTTAATTCGTAAGTAAACCGATGAAAGCGTTCACGCTCCGCTTCATTGCTAAAATCGTAGACTTCCTTAGCCAGCCCGGATTGACTGCCAACAAACACAACAACAATTAGGACCGCCTGAAATATGGCTTTCATCTGAATTCAATTCCTTACGGATTAATCAGCGGGATAAAGTCACGTTGCCACACTTTTTCGGTGAGCACGCCAGCGAAACGGTGCAGGACCTGCCCTTCGCTATTAATTAAAAAAGTTTCAGGATAACCATAGACGCCTAAATCCAAGCCAAGCCTTCCCTCCGGATCAAAAGCGCTAAATTTATAGGGGTCACCGCGTTCTTTAAGCCATTGCTGTGCAAGCTCTAATTCATCCTTAGCGTTGACGCCGAATATCGGAAACCCATTATTCGCCAACTTAACCAGAAAAGGATGCTCTTGCCGACAAGGGCCACACCAAGTCGCCCAAATATTAATGAGCGCAAAGCCGTGCCCCTTTAACTGCTCCTGATCAACGATACGAGTCGTATCCTGTACCGTAGACAATGAAAAGTTAGGCACTGGCCGGCCTACCAGCGCAGACGGCATTTTATGTGGATCGATACCGAGCCCTAAAGTAAACAAAATCGCCAACAACACAAAAATGATAAGAGGTATAAACAGCTTTAATCGCTTCATCACAGCTACCCGATTGCACCTTGAACAGTGTTTGTCGACGACGTTTTGACTGAACCTGCTACACGGGAACGATAACGTTTATCCCACAACGCCATAAAACCACCACCAGCGATCAACAACATACTAATCCAAAGCACGCCAATAAAAGGTTTCACATAGACTGTGATAATCCACCCACCGGCTGATTTTGGCTCGGCCGCTTCACCCAAAGAGACATATAAATCACGCCATAAATTTCCTTCAATGGCCGCTTCGGTTGTGACCATTGCGCCTGACATGTAAAAGCGCTTTTGTGGATTCAAGGTAGCAACACGCTCTCCGTCGCGCACCACGTAGATGGTTCCTTCTTGAGCTGAGTAGTTATCTTTTACAAATTCACGCACACCATCGAACCCCCAGCTGTAACCGAATAACGGTTTTTCCTGACCTGGCAGTAAAATAATATTGCGTTCATCAGAGTAAATTGAGGTAAGCCCAGCTGAAAGTACCAGCAAACCCACTCCAAGGTGAGCGACTAGCATCGAATAAAACGACAAAGGTTGCTGTTTAACTCCCGCGAAAAAGCTCGGAGCGTTCCGCGTTTGTTTCAAAAGCGCCGAAAAACTCACGGCAAAAATCCATACCGTCACTGCAACTGTCAAAGCACCACCGAGATGGTATTTCTCACCATAGAAAAATGGGAAAATTCCACCGACAATTAGACTAATTAAGAGCGAAGGAGTGAGGTACTTTTTAAAAATACCGGGTGACGTTTGCTTCCATTGTGTCAACGCACTGATTGCCATCAACAACGTTAACGGGATGGTGAACAAAACCCAGAAAAAATTGAAGTACGGGGCTCCCACAGAAACCTTACCCCAATTCATGTAATCAGCCAGCATGGGATACAAAGTCCCTAATAGAACTGTTGCCATCACAACGGTTAACAACACATTATTCAACAACATAAAGGTTTCGCGCGAAGACGGTTTAAAGCGCGACAAGCTTGCCACTGTCGGCGCGCGAAGTGCGTACAACAAAAAGGAACCAGCGGCAATTATCACTATATAAGCCAACAAGTAGGCGCCGCGCTCTGGATCATTTGCGAACGCATGAACAGAATTCACGATGCCAGACCGGGTTATGAAAGTACCAAACAAGACCAAACAATACGTGGTAATCGCTAGCAGGATAGTCCAGGTTTTAAATAAACCACGTTTTTCCGTCACGGCCAACGAGTGCACCAATGCGGTTGCCGTTAACCAGGGTATTAGCACATTGTTTTCCGTTGGGTCCCAACCCCACCAGAAGCCCCAACCTAATTCGTAATAGGCCCACCAACTCCCCATCCCCATGCCAAGGGTGAGAAACGCCCAACCAACATTGGTCCAAGGCCGCGACCAACGAGCCCAAGCGCTATCCAAATGGCCCGACAACAATGCGGTGATTGCAAAAGCAAACGGTACAACCAAGCCACTGTAGCCGATGTACAACAAAGGGGGATGAATGATGAATCCAATGTCTTGTAATAGAGGGTTAAGGTCACGACCATCAGGCGGAGGTCCTGGCAAGAGTCGCAAAAAAGGATTCGATGAAAGTAATGTAAATAAAATTATACCCGCCGTTGCCAACGCCATAACAGACAATACGCGTGTACGAATAACCAGCGGTAAACTTCGCGCAAATAGACTGACAGCAAACAGCCAAATACAAAGGCAGAAAATCCACAACAACAAGCTACCTTCATGGCCGCCCCAAGTCGCTGTCAATTTGTAATGTAAAGGTAGTATTTTGTTTGAGGTATTCGCAACGTACTCTACCGTAAAGTCGTCTTGAACAAACGAATAGACGAGAGCAATAAATGATACGCTAACAAATACAATTAAACCTATCGATAGAGAATGCGCTGATCGCATTAACATAACATTGTTTGTGTACGTACCGTAAAGAGGAAATACAGCAATCAGTAAACTAAAAATTAACGCCAGTATAAGCGCGAAGTGACCTAGCTCAGGAACCATAGTCTAGGCCCTCACACGTTTTCGCATGATCAACCTGCCCTTTCATACTATCGGCAACTTCAGGCGGCATGTAGTTTTCGTCATGCTTTGCGAATACTTTTGTCGCAACAAACTCACCGTCGCCATTCAATTTACCCGTCAACACAACTGATTCACCTTCTCCGAACAAATCGGGCAAAATTGCCTCAGTAGAAACCTGCAGCTGGGCCGCACCGTCGGTCACGCGAAAAGACTTTTTCAAGCTGTTTTCATAACGGACGATAGTGCCTGGAATCACGCATCCTCCCGCTCGAATTTGCTTATCTATAGGTGCTTCACCCGCTACAATTTTCGACGGGGGATAAAACAAATCGATATTTTCTCGCAGAGAATAGGCCAACAGCCCAACCGCGATGGTCGAGAAAACAATAATAAAACATACAAAGACTAGACGTTGCTTGCGAACCGGGTGCATCGCCATGAATACACTGACCTCTTAAACTACTTTATTGAACGTTGTCGAATTTACTGCTTGTTTCGCTGCGCTATCTGCTGCTCTTGAAGCTGAATTCTTTTTTGCTGCTTAACAAACTGCTTGAACTGCCAATTCGGTCGGAAGCCGAAATACAGCATGCCAATCAATACAATTGCGTAACTAATCCAGACATACATGCCATGCCCTTCCATACTGAGCAACGCACTGAACGAATCGAATTGAAATTTCATGAGCTACCTATTATTTGTTTTCCGCGGCAATTATTTGTTTCACCCAATCAGTCCGATATTCTCGCCGGAGGATCTCGATACGAATAGCTTTAATGAGTGCCCAGGCAAAAAAACAGTAAAACCCGACCATCATGACAAACAATGGGTACAACATAGAGCCATGCATAGTTGATTCTTCGGTCAACTTTATCGTTGCAGGTTGGTGCAACGTATTCCACCAGTCCACCGACCATTTGATAATCGGAATATTGACCATTCCCACAAGTGCCAACAAAGCACTAAATCGATCGGCCATTTGCTGGTTCTGATAGGCATTTTGTAGCGCCACAACACCCATATAGAGAAAAAACAAAATCAGGGTCGATGTGGTTCGACCGTCCCACACCCAATAAGTGCCCCAGGTCGGTTTGCCCCATAAGCCCCCGGTCACAAGGGCTAAGAATGTGAATGCAGCTCCCATTGGCGCGATGCAGCGCATTGACATATCAGCTAGCTTCATTCGCCAGATAAGGCCAATTGCACCACTGATGGCCATGGCATAGTAGCCACCCATCGCCATCATTGACGTAGGCACGTGAAGGTAAAAAATCCTAAAGCTGTGGCCCTGCAAATAGTCTTTGGGCACAAATGCCATGACCCAGAAGATAGTCCCAGCGATAATCAAAAAAGCCAACCAACCTAACCAACGCACCCAAGCCTCGGTTTTTTGATAGAACCAACGAGGAGAACCTAATCGATGAAACCACTGCCAACCCATTAATCACTACCCATTTAAACTGATTCTCAATGCACTTGCCGTCACCATCGGGGCAAATGCGATAGAAAACGCCAAAAAGGCGCCCATGATAGACATCAAACTCATAAAGGGAAAGCCATCTATAGCGTAAGTAACCGCTCCGGTGCCAAGCACTAAAATTGGGATATAGAGTGGCATAATGATCAGCGAGATTAGAATCCCCCCCTTGCGTAAGGTGACTGTTAAGGCAGCGCCAATTGCACCAATGAGGCTTAAACAGGCGGTGCCAAGTAAGAGCGAGAGAAACAACGGCATATACCCCTCTGCGGGCAGCGAAAGCCACATACCCAAAAGTGGTGACAGTAGCGCCAGCGGCAATCCGGTAATCAACCAATGCAGCAACACTTTGGCGAGCACCATGAGGTACAACGGGTGTGGAGTGAGTGAGAGTTGTTCAAGCGTTCCGTCTTCATAATCTGCTCGAAAAAGACCATCAACCGATAGCAAGGTGGCCAACAACGCCATTACCCAAATGACACCAGGCGCAATAAGGGATAGCAGGCTGGATTCTGGGGATACACCCAAGGGAATCATGGCGACCGCAATGAGGAAAAACGTTAATGGGTTAAGCAATTCACCTCGGTTTCGGAAGGCGATTAACGCATCACGTTTAAATTGAGCACTCAACGCTGGCAGTAAACCCGGTGAAGCCATGGGTGAGCTGTTTTCATTCATCGCTCACACTCCAAAAATCTTGCAAGTTTAGATATTTAACGTCTTTTATATCTAGCTCCTGATGGGAGGTCAGGATAACAATGCCGCCGCCGCTGGTGTGTTCAGTAATACGGGCTTGAAGCATGGCAACGCCGCCTACATCAATCGCGGTAAAAGGTTCATCCAAAACCCAAAGCGGCGCTGGCGTAAGAAACAAGCGCGCGAGATTAACTCGACGCTGCTGCCCTGCTGACATACTCTGACAGGGCACATCTTCGTATCCGGCGAGGCCAACCTCGGCTAATGCTTCTGGAATACTAAGTTGCGGTACACCGGCATGAAAACGAGCGTACCAATTGAGGTTTTCTTCGGCAGTTAAAGCCTTTTTGATGCCCGGTAAGTGGCCTATGTACAATAACTGACTACGAAATGCTTGGAGGCTTTCCCGGAGGTCGCGGCCGCACCACTGAATTCGCCCTAAGTAGTCCGACGATAAACCCGTGAGAATTCTAAGAAGTGTTGTTTTCCCTGCACCATTTGGACCACGAATCTGTAATACCTGGCCAGCTTCGATCTCCATAGACAACTTGGAGAAAAGAAGCCTGTCGGATCGTTCGCACGAAAGGTTCTCAATTAAAATTGAGGGCTTAACTACCAAATCGGACAAAATTCAACCCACTCCAAACAGGATATCGGCACTGCCTCCGTCGGAGGTCCGCGCCAGTGTCTATACTCAAGCTATCTATCAAAGATGGGCGATTATACCTGCTATGACCCCATTTGGTCAGTGTTAGCGACGCACAATGACTCTCAGCTTTAAAAATGGAGGGAGTACGCGGTGATTATCGACCCACGCAGCCTAATTCCCCTCCGTAGCAAAGGGACTTCTGCCCCAGACCGTTCAGCTACACAGCTCAATAATTCCACAAAACTTACCACTGCCTCAGCTGCAACTGCTGCAACTGCTGCAACTGGTGCAACTGTTACAACTAAAGCATCACCAGCGCCAAACACGCCGCTTCTAACGGCGATCAATTTCCTGCAGCAACAGCGGCAATCACTAGTTTCCGCTAGCCACATAAAAAGCCAAGCAGCCATGGCGACCTCGGTTAACGTTGTCATAAGCGAGAGTCAGCAAGTCTCACCGGAACAAGCAACGAGGTGGTTGAGCCAGTATAAAAACCTACCCACTGACGTGAAACAATTGCTCGCGCAACCACGCGCTTTTTTATTGACGCTCAAATCGGGTGAAAAGGTCATCACTAATACGTCGCTGACTCCAGGCGATGCGACACTGACACTGTCATCAAGCACGGAGAAACACAGCTTAGCTCGCGTTTTGTTAACGCACTATACTCAATCAAAAATCAGCACTGACCCAGCGCAGGGTAATACAATATCGAACAGAACTAACGCTCAATCTGCAGAGAATAGTATTGTCGCCACAAACGCGTTGCGGACACTCCTACCAAACGTAAGAAGCGATACAATACCTAAAGCATTCAATATTGCTGACAAACTCCTGCAACTACCGCAGCCGTTACAAAATAAATATCTCAGCGGCAATGAGCAACTTTTAACGAAGCATTTTCTATCACTAGCAAAAGCACCTAGTGAGCTAAGCAACCCGTTGTCAGTGAAGCAAAGCATTCGTGATTCAGGTTTATTTCTTGAAAACAGGGCGCAATTGTCGTCAGCTAACGGCGGTAGTAGCTTAAAACTGTCTTCTGCGCCTCAGACACCACAGCCCACTGTATCCAATTTATTACAGTCTATTCTCGACAAGATTCTCCCGCGCACGATGCTGGCAGATAAATTTGGCGACCACTTTACGCCAAACAAAGCAACAACCAACAGCTCACCTAGAACCAATACTGCGCAAGGCAATTTACAGCCGAATGTAAACGACCACGTTCAACAACCGATGGAAAAAATCACCTCCAAAGACCTAAAGGCTGCACTATTAGTGCTAGCCAGTGAATTAATCACCCCAAACGCAAATACAAGCAACGCAACTCTTCCAAATAAAGCCTCGCAAGAGGCCTCAGTAGAAAAATTACTGAAGCAAATTCTGTTCTCGAAAAAAAAGAACACTAGCGTAACAGCAGCGAGCATCAGTAGCACAACTGAAAAATTAAGAAACCAACTTCAACAACACGTTTCTTCGGCTATTTCAAAAATACTGTTAAACCAACTACAAACGCTTACTGGGCGATCCTCTGTAGGGAATGAAATAACCGCGTCATCTCCAATTAATCTGCAACTTGAAATCCCTATTCGCTATCAAGAACAGTTCTTCACTCTTCAACTTTTTATCGAAGACGAATGGATAGAGACAGATGAAAAGGAAAACAACGAAACAGAAAAGAAGAGACTATGGAGCGTCATGTTGTGCTTTGATTTGCCTAATGAGCAATCTTTTTACGCGCAAATTCGATGCGTAGAAAGCCAGGTAAACATTAAATTTTGGACACGACACACTGCACTACTAAAGACGGCGAAAGAGAAGCTAGTTTCTTTAAAATCACAACTACAAGAGCAAGGTGTACAGGTCAATGAAGTACACTGCATTGCAGGCACCCCGCCAATCAAAGAAAACAAAATCGATTATTCATTAATCGATATAAAAACCTAAGATTACAGTATGTCAAATAATCAGATTGACCTAGATGAAATTGAGAAAGCGATTGCACTCTACTACGATGGCGAATCTGCACCGATACTGACAGCCAAAGGAACTGGAAGCGTCGCAGAACAAATTGTCAATATTGCAAAAGAATCGGGTGTACCACTCTGTGACAATGAAGGTCTAGCAGATCTACTGATTCAGCTAGATATTGGCGATGAAATCCCTGAAGCACTCTATTTAAGTATCGCCTACATCATTTCATTTGCGTATCAACTTCAAGGAAAAGAACCAAAGAGGTAACAAAAGCTCTTGGAAAGCAGACCTACCGAGTAAAACATCAGCAAGCCTGCTACGCATTACCGTGCAACTATGCCGGTGTTTTTAATAAACGATAGAACTCTTGCTCTTGTTCATTTAGCACCAAGGCCTTAAGTGTTGCCAGCGACACCGTAGGAATCACAACGAGCGGAATCCCGATTGCCGCGTACAGCACCATGGTCATATCGGTTTGAACATAAAACGTATTTAAAAACCATGTACCCACAATACCGGTAAACGCTAGCAACACTCCCCAGAACACGCCTTCATTAGTCGTAGCAGGCATAAACCTCAAATAAACCTTTCCGATCATCAATGGTGCGGCAAGCGCAGCGAGATAAATGATCATATCGTCAGATGACACTCCAGCAAGCTTGCTAATAGCAAAAACAGCTAATAGGCCTGCAGCAAGCAGCACAAAACTTCGAATAATCGCTTTATTCGCATGTTCATTTTTTTCCGCTTGAGCCCACAGCGACATATTCGGAATGAGTACCAATGGAATTAATGTTGTGAAATAAGCGGCAACGTCAGATTCAGACTTGAACACTAGGTTATTTGCTGACCAAGCAATCAATCCTAATGCATAGCCAATCACTATGCCCCAGTACACGGAAGATTCCGTTGTCGCTTTCACATAGAAAATGTAGCCAATTGCGATCGCTGGGGGGACGACCATGGCGTACCCTAGCAGCAGCCATTTTAATACCGATGCAGTACCCACTACGTAGCCAAAGTAACAGGCGATCACGGCAGCAACAAGGCCATATATAACGGCGGTAATACGATACGCCTTTAGTTTTTTATCCGGTGAATAGTCCTTTGAAGAAGGAATCCAGTCGTTAACAAACATTGTCGAGCTTGCCAACAAAATCGGGCCACCGGATGAAATCAAAGCAGCGAGGACAGCCGCTAGCGCAACGCCACCTATAAACGGGCCAGCATCAATAGCAATTTTGGTAATACTGTTGTAGCCGGCTATACCTGAGTTTGATCCATATTTAGCGAGCGCTTCCACGCCTATGACAGCCGATAAAAATGGCATCGTCGCAGCAACGACCCCGGCCAACAAAAACGCAGGCAATAAAATACTTTCACGTTTGGCAGAACTGGAATAATTCACGTATACCGACGCCGCTGGCGTATGGATTGTCGCAGAGAAGAACATGGCAATGATGGGAAACCACCCTAAACCAATGAAACTCCACCAACTAGAAGAATCTTTTCCAGACTCAGCTAGCGCCGCATTGGCTTTATCGATCACGGCACCCCATCCTCCCAACTGGCCTGCCACAACAACACCTACAGTAGCCAAACCAAAAATAATCACAAAACAATGGATTATATTGGTCGACGATGTTCCTTTTAGTCCAGACGATGCTGTTGCAGCGATAATAACGAAAGCACCGATGAAAATTCCCACAACAAGCGGAATTCCTAAAATATTACTGACAATAACGCCAATCAGTAGTGGTTCGATAACGTTGACGACAAGGTATTCGGTCTGAACACACAAACTCGTAAACCAACCACTACGAGATTTACCGTAACGCTTTCCAAATAGCTCGGCTACGGTAGTTAAACCCAAGCGGCGATACGGGATGGCAAAGAAAGCGCCAACCAATGCCAGTGCAAGGAATGTGTTAACCCCATACCATACATTCCAAATACCAGTATTCATTACATCGCCCGCTACGCCGTATGAACCAGCTCCACCGATGCGCGTACCAGCAATGCCTGCGGCAATCATAATGACACCCATCCCGCCTGCACCTGTGGCCCAATCGGATGAACTTTTATTGCGCCTTGCCAGCAGTGTGCCCACACCGGTAACAACTAATAGATAAACAATAACGGTAATGGCAGAAGTACTCATGCGTTCCTACTTAATACTCTTGAGTGGGTGAATTTACAAAATAAAGTCTAGAACCCGGTTGTCGCTTTCAAAGACACCGTGTATTCCAGTGCTAGCAATGCCAGACTTGAGTTTGCTGACAGAAAAAATAAAACGTGAACGCCTTTTTATAACGACGCCATTCTCTTGACTTTTAACAGTTACACCAGCGAGGTCCCATCGTGTACCATCGCTTTCAATACCCCGTAGCCCTTGCAGATCGACATTTGTCATCGAGACGATTGACAACTCACTTTGTATTGCAGTGCCGCCAGCGTTGTTTACACCGACATTAACCATTGATACTTGCGACCTATTCATAATAATTTGGTTTGCGGTCAGGTTTACCAGTGTGACGCCCTGGCAATTCTCAATATATACCGCTTTATAATGCCCTGAATAACGACCACCGTGCTGATCACGACAATATAAAATGTTGCCTGTATGGCTTGCCGGTACCGGCGATGTTGCAAAACGTTTATTTAAATCTGGCTCAGAGTTTAAAGCCGTTTCTAACAACATCTGAAACATCTTTGGGTGCGTTTTCATTGGCACATGCGCCGCACCGTCTATAACGCGCAGCTCAGCTTGCTTTAGCCTTCCCAACAACAAGCGACCTGTTCTCAGTGGCGCGACAGTATCGTTTCTTCCCCAAATCAACCAAGTCGGTTGCTCTACACTATCAATCGCGCTTGAAAAATCATGCATAATCAACGCTAGGCCAGCATTCGCATTGACACGCCCTTCAAACAAAAAGCGCCACGCCTCATCGCTCGCACTAATTGCCGGGATTGGGTCTGGCGTAGTGCTAGTCCACTCTACAAGCGATTTAGCAAACTGATTAAGCTTTCGTGCGAAGTTTGATATCGGACTAGGCGTTCCTTTGGGCACCACCGGAAAGTTAACATTCTCTTTCAACAACGCAGTGCGTTCGAGCACCCCAGCCGTATCAACAAGCACGAGTCGCTGGACCAGGTCCGGATAGTCTGCGGCGAACTGCAACGAAATCGCCGCTCCCATTGAATGACCTATCACTACGAGAGGTGACCTCGCTGCCTCATCGGAAACCCAATGCAAAAACTTTGAATAGTTCTGAGGCGAAAGCTGGGTTAATGGTTCTTCTGAACGACCAAACCCAGGCAGATCCACTGCAATAACATGATACTGCCCAGCCATGAACTTAATCACGTCAAGCCAATCAGTAAATGATCCGCCTATACCATGAACCAACAATATACTTTGCTTATGCTGCAAGCCTGCCTGCACAACGAAACTTTGGGTTTGCCATATGGGCTCTTCCACATAAGACCAGTGCCAACCTGATGGCAAGGTGGAGAGATCAAACTCTGCCTCTTTAGCTGGTTGCTCAGCCTGCCCGCAAACGCCAATCGACAATACAGCACAAAAAATCATCGAGGCTAAACGTATTGCTTGCCTAAAGCGGCGCGCGATTATACTTATGCTTTTCTGAGGTTTCTGCTTATAATTCAATGATTTACAAAACATAACAATATGCCAAGGAAGCTAACTGCAGGAGCGAACGATAGCGACTATAGATTGCCAGAACAAGAAAGTGCATCAAACAACAGATATTATTACAATGCGCGCGCCACCGATGGGATTCAAACGGAGACATACGTGCTTTGAGCACTCACACCAGTAACAGGTTTAACTTAACCTCTTTACCCCTGCCATATACCGACGATGTCAGCGATTATTTTCTGCGCATCAGGCATTTACCTTACGCCATATGGCTAGACAGTGGTCGCCCCAGTGGCAATTTCGGCCGCTACGACATTATTAGTGCAGCTCCACAGAAAATCCTCAGCGAGCAACTCACAACCACAACTAATAGCCCAAACGTCCAAGCTGCCACACAAATTTTTGATGAACTGGATGCTGCGCTAGAAGAATTTGGCCACCCTGCTTCAGCCTCAGATCTTCCTTTTACAGGAGGTGCTATTGGCTACCTCGGCTACAATATGGGCTCAGCAATAGAACCCTCGGTGGGCAGCAAGCAACGCGACATAGCGCTTCCCGATGCATGGTTTGGCATATACAACTGGGCGATAATTATCGATCACCCGTCCTCGACGGCGACTCTAACATTTACCGACCACTGCTCAACCTCCCTTAGGTCCGAAGTGTCTGATGCCCTGAGGAGCGAAACGTTTAATCCCCTCAACAAATTTTCCTGCGAACCTCCCCAAGGAGAGCTAACAAAAGGAGACTACCTCCAGCAAATCAACCGCATACAACACTACATTGAGGCTGGTGACTGCTATCAGGTGAATTTTGCACAGCGGTTTAAAACCGCCTTCCAAGGTGATCCCTTAGCACTCTATCTCTATACGAGAAAGCGCCTTCCCTCCCCCTACTCTTGTTACCTTGAATTAGAGGGCAACGCGGTGTTGTCGTTTTCACCGGAGCAATTTCTAACTGCGGACAAATCACGCGTCGAAACCAAACCGATTAAAGGCACTGCGCCACGAAAAAAAGAAATCAAAGATGACGAGCTAAGCGCCCAAATACTGTTGAGTAGCAGTAAAGATCGAGCTGAAAATATCATGATCGTGGATTTACTGCGCAATGATCTGAGCAAACACTGCGAGCCACATTCGGTTAATACGCCACAGATCGCGTCGTTAGAGAGCTACGCTAACGTTCACCACCTAGTCAGTCGAGTGACGGGCATACTTAAACCAAACTGCAACCACACACAGGTTCTGCGCGATTGCTTCCCAGGAGGCTCCATCACCGGGGCCCCCAAAATTCGGGCGATGCAAATAATTAACGAGTGCGAGCCTGTCGAACGGTCGATTTATTGCGGAAGTATTGGCTATCTCAGCTCAAATGGAAAAATGGACACTAATATCGCTATCCGAACCATGGTGCTCTGCGAGGGCGATGTGTATTTTTGGGGAGGAGGAGGAATTGTTGCCGATTCTGACGCCGATGCTGAATATCAAGAGACGCTAGACAAGGTGAGCCCCCTGTTCGAAGCGCTCACCTACTTTTCTAATACAAATTAGTACACGGCTAATAGAAGACGGGGTCCTTACAGAATTAAGTCCCGATTGCTCGCCGCGATAAACTCTTTCTTCAAGTCTTCGTAAGTATGCACGGCTGGGAACTGAGGAAACTCATCGATCACATTCTGTGGAGCTTTAAATAGAATACCGGCGTCCGCCTCACCGAGCATCGTAGTGTCATTATAGGAGTCACCCGCTGCAATCATGCGATAATAAAGTGTTTTAAGCGCAAGAATCGACTGACGCTTAGGGTCTTTTTGGCGCAACGTGTAATCGACCACTTTACCACCTTCTCCGATTTCGAGGCGATGGCAGAACAACGTCGGCCAACCTAACTGGCGCATTAAAGGTTGAGAGAACTCATAGAAAGTATCAGACAGGATAATGACCTGAAAGCGCTCTCGTAACCAATCCACAAACTCCCGAGCCCCTTCTAGCGGCGTGAGCGTCGCAATCACCTCTTGGATTTCATTAATACCAAGACCATGCTTATCAAGAATAGCCAGGCGTTGCTTCATCAGCACGTCGTAATCTGGAATATCCCTTGTCGTCGCTTTTAGCTCCTCTATACCCGTTTTTTCCGCAAAAGCTATCCAGATTTCTGGGATCAACACACCTTCAAGGTCTAAACACGCCAATTCCACGATCTTCTCCACACCTTAATTTTAAAAGGCGCCAATCTACAGATAGGCCCAATTAAGTGCAAGCACCGCCCCCTAAATACTTCACCTACAAAGCAACAATTACCACTCCAACTAAAGTTATCCACTTAAATAGACAGCTTATTCACAACGTTTTCACGTGGAACACTTAAAGTAACACTTTAACTTTTGTACGCAACTAACACATAGCGTCTAGCGCCCAAACGGCACAGACCCCCTTGATACACAAGAAAAATAACCACATGTGGTGCTAAAGCGATTACTAACCGAGCACATATTGTGCGCCGTTTAGGCAATTAGATAAATTAACCGTCAATGTTCCACGGGAAGTTTTTCCGCGCTGTGGATAACTTTCACACTCACACGCCACCTAGTTTTCGCTATAAGCGTATCGTTATTGATTATTTCTATCCCCTGCTATTGCCTGCTATTATGCGCGCCCCAGGAGTAGAACGCCTTGCCCTCGCCATAAATCGCGGCAAGCGCACACAACCTGGAATCCCATCGAGAAACCTAGGACTTACGAAATGCCAGAGTTAATCAACACCCTCGACGTTGATACCCAGCTTCAAAAGGAGCCGCCTCACGCTATCCTTCAATATGCGCTCAATAATTTCGACAACATAGCAATTTCCTTCAGCGGAGCTGAGGACGTAGCGCTAATAGACATGGCATACCAAATTCGTTCTGATATTCAGGTTTTTTCACTGGATACTGGCCGCCTCCACCCCGAAACTTATCGCTTTATCGAAAAGGTTAGAAAACACTACGGCCTGAAAATTGATGTGTTAATGCCTGACGCAGCTGCCGTAGGGGACCTGGTACGCGAAAAAGGTTTATTCAGTTTTTATGACGACGACCATAAAGAGTGTTGTAGTATCCGCAAAGTAATGCCGCTACGTAACAAGCTGCTAACCATAGACGCTTGGATTACCGGACAGCGTAAGGATCAAAGCCCAGGTACACGGACCGCTATTCCGGTTATTCAGGACGATCTAGCTTTCTCACGCCCCAATGAAAAGCTCGTTAAGTTCAACCCGTTAGCGAATTGGAGCTCGCGGATGGTTTGGGACTACATTCGAGGCAACCAAGTGCCATACAACGAACTTCACGACAAAGGCTTTGTGTCTATCGGTTGTGAGCCCTGTACAAAATCATTGGGCCCCAATCAACATGAACGTGAAGGACGATGGTGGTGGGAAGCAGAAACTCAAAAAGAATGTGGATTACACGCAACCAACCTTGAAGACAAATAAGGGTTGTATCCCCACAAATTGACGGTAAAAATAGCCGGGTAGTTACATTTACAAACAGCCATTAAATTGCCATTAGCCAGGAGACACTATGAAGATCACCTTAGTTAAAAAGATTCTCGCCGATGGTTCTCCCTGTAAAAAGTGTGGGGATGTACTCGAAAAGCTAGAGAGCACTGGTAACATGGAGCGCATTAATGAAGTGGTGGTTGCCGATGAAAGAGATCCTGATAGTCCGGGGTTGGCGCTGGCAAGAGAATACAACGTTGACCGTGCCCCCTTCTTTGTCGTCGAGGAAAATGGCGCTCCGACTCAGATTTATACCGTATACCTTAAATTCGTCAAAGAGGTTCTCGATCAAGAACAGTCGGCAAAGGACGAGGCAAGAGAGATTTTAGACAATAGTGCAGACCTCGATTTTATTTAAACACTGGCATTTTGGTTAGTAAAAACAAACCCCGGTAGGTCGACCTACCGGGGTTTGTTTTTACTAACAATAGAGCAGACAACTTAGTAAGTTGGCAACTCGACATTCTGGAATAACTCTTCCAACTCAGATCGGCTATGTCGCTCGTACGCATCGTTGACCATATCCTTGGTTAGATGCGGCGCAAACTCTTCGATGAATTCATACATAAAGCCGCGCAAGAAGGTGCCGCGACGGAAACCAATCTTAGTAATACTGGATTTAAATAGATGACTCGCATCTAGCGCTACTAAATCGCTATCCTGCTCCTCATCGAACGCCATCTTGGCAATAATTCCGATACCGAGACCTAAACGCACATAAGTTTTAATGACGTCAGCATCAGCGGCGGTAAAAACAACTTTAGGCGCCAATCCTTTATCGAGGAATGCTTCATCTAATTTAGAACGCCCGGTAAAGCCGAACACATAGGTAACGATGGGGTGTTTAGCCACCTCTTCTAACGTTAAACTCGAAAGTTGACATAAAGGGTGGTCTTTCGGCACCACAACGCAACGATTCCAACGATAGCATGGCATCATGATAAGGTCTGAAAACAGTTCCATTGCTTCTGTCGCAATAGCAAAATCGACGGTCCCGTCAGCTGCCATTTCGGATATCTGCATCGGTGTACCTTGATGCATGTGCAAAGAAACATCCGGGTAACGCTCAATAAATTTCTCTATCACCTGAGGTAACGCATAACGTGCCTGAGTGTGGGTGGTCGCGATAGAAAGCGTCCCCTTCCGCTCGTTACTATATTCTTGAGCAACCTGCTTAATACTTTCGACCTTACGCAGGATCTCACCAGCAGTCTTGAGAATAGCTTCCCCGGCTGGAGTAATGCGAGTGAGGTGTTTACCACTTCTTGAGAACACTTCGACACCCAGCTCATCTTCAAGCAGGCGGATTTGCTTGCTAATACCAGGTTGTGATGTGTACAAACTTTGAGCGGTTGCCGACACGTTGAGATCGTGGTGTGCAACTTCCCAAATGTATCTTAACTGCTGCAGTTTCATATGCCCTCCAATTGGCCGCGCAGTGGGTGGCTTTTAAATTATATAAATATAAGAAATTATTCTTTTGCAGAATAGTAACAAATCCCTATATTTACCAGTCGAATTTCATTCTTTTACCGTTAGACCTCGTTAATATAACTGTAGCGCAATATTATGGACTTTATAATCTATATTCTAGCGGGAGCTGCTGTCGGCGCTGCAATTGGAATAACGGGCGTTGGTGGAGGCTCATTAATGACCCCACTGCTAATTTTATTTGGATTTCCATACCACGTTGCCATCGGCACTGATCTGCTTTACGCAGCCGTTACAAAGAGCGGTGGCGCAATCTCACATTATCGACGAGGTAATGTTCGCTGGGATTTGGTTGGCATACTCGCCGCAGGCAGTATCCCTGCGGCCTTTCTCACTACCCTTTTGCTCAGTACCGTTTTTGGTAGTCCAGACGAATACAAGCCTGTATTGACTAGTGCATTGGGCGTTATGCTAATTCTGACGTCAGTTGTGTTACTACTGAAAAAGAGAATAGAGAGATTTACTCAAAGGAAAGAACTTCAGGACAGTGAACCTTGGTTTAGGCACCACGCGAAAGCAATTACCTTTGTCAGTGGCTTATTGCTCGGGACCTTTGTCACATTGTCGTCGGTAGGAGCAGGTGCATTTTGCGCAGCTTTACTTCTTATTCTATACCCAGCCTTACCAGCAATAAGAGTTGTGGGAACAGACATAGCCCACGCAGTACCTCTAACCCTAGTCGCTGGTTTGGGGCACCTTATCTTTTTAGGCAACGTGGATTTCGTCTTGCTCGGATGCCTCCTAATCGGCTCATTACCCGCAATTCACGTTGGCACCTATCTCGCAGCAAAATTGCCCAACCGCGTTATGCACCCGCTGCTTGCTTCTTTGCTGCTATTACTTGGATGCAAGTTCGCGTTTTTTTAGCCCGATAGCGTTTTAGATACCGCCACCAGCTTGAGATAAACCAGACCTGTTGTGCGCTTTGGGAAGCATAGGAACGGTGTAAACAGGCACTTTTGACAGCTGTAAGACTCTATTTGCAACTGACCCCAAACTATAACCATGGACAAAATCCGGACTATGAGTGCCAACCATTATCAGGTTAGCATCTCTGGCTTCTGCAACTTCCAAGATGACATCGGCAGGTTTTCCCGGAACGACCACAACTTCCGTGTTCTGAGAATACTGAGCATCCGCATCTAAAAACTCGTCTGCAATAATGTCTATGATGCGTTCGCGAAGAGAGCTAATCACCTCCATAGTTCGAGCATCTTGCGACTGAAGGTCTTCGCTTTCGGGGAGGTAATTTTTCACCATAGCGGCACCGAGAGTCCCTAAGGGCTCGATCGCATGTACAACGACAACTTTCGCCTGAAGCCTTTCGGCTAGTTCTAGAACGTGGTTTACGACGTAAGGAGTAAAAACGCAGAGATCCGTTGCGAATACAATGGTCTGGATCATATATCGGGATACCGCTACTACTTAATCTCAATCGTGATCAACCGAGCCAGACTCAGTAAACACGAAGCCTGCCAGGTTAATCATCCATAACTTTGAGCATAGCAGCGGCTTGGAATAAGGGTAATGGCACTATTGCAAAGAATGGCTTAAGAGGTCGCTTTTATATTGGCAATACCATGCGGTACATGGCCCGATGCGACGTGCTCGCTGGCAATATCACAGTGTTGTCGCTGATCATCGAAGAAAACATCCGCGCCATAGGCTTGTAAAAAAGGCCCTTTGGTTAGCCCGCCAAGAAACAATGACTCATCGATTCGGATATTCCATTCACGTAACGTCCGTATAACCCGCTCATGCGCTGGTGCAGAACGCGCCGTAACCAGCGCCGTTCGGATTGGGGGGTGCTCTTCGTCCTTAAACTCCGTTTGAATGCCATGTAACGCCTCAAGAAAATGTTTGAACGGCCCAACTTTCAGCGGTTTTTTCGCAGCCGCTTTTTCACTGGTAGTGAAAGCTTCTAGCCCTTCTCGCTTGAAGATCTGTTCTGCCTCATCTGAAAAAAGCACTGCATCACCATCAAAGGCAAAGCGTAGCTGATCGCCATGAGAGGCTCGAGGCTCTTGATTCGTCCTAGATTTGGGCGCAATCAGCGTGGCAGCCGCGACACCGTGATCTAAAGCGCTGCGAACATCTTCGCCGTGTGTGGACAAAAAGAGGTGACAACCGAACGGTTGAACATAACGATATGGGCTTTCTCCACTACAAAACACAGCCCGAGTTACCGTTAAACCGTAGTGCTCAATGGAATTGAATACCCTCAAACCAGTGTCCGCGCTATTCCGTGACAATAGGATCACTTCAACCCGCGGCTCCCCGCCCAGTCGCTCATTAATCCTCAATAGCTTTTGAACCATTGGGAAAGCATCCCCGGGCTCCAAGACATCATTCTCATGAGCCACTTGGTAAGCCGAATAAGCAGCTAAGCCTTCTTGCTCGTAAACATTATTGCTGTCACTCAAGTCAAATAACGCGCGTGATGAAATAGCAATAACAAGCTTGTTACCAAAACCTGCGGGCATGATAATATTCCTCAACTGCTAACGTTAGCAGGCGTTAACTCTAGATCGCCGAGTTATTAGAAGTTTCGTGCAGCGACCCAATAGCGCTACCTCTCATTCCTACACCTTAGCTCAAAAACCACTGTATAGACAACCACTATGACACAGCAGCAAAGCGCTTTACTTCAGCGGCTGGCATCGCACTTCAAAGATCAACCATTATCACTCACACCATTACACGGCGGCGATATTAATCGAACCTATAAGCTACAGGCCGATTCAGACGTATTTTGCCTGAAATTTAACGAGCACTGTCCAGCTGACTTTTTTCACGCTGAGGCCCATGGCTTATCTCAATTACAAACCCACTCGCCGTTGCAAGCCCCCTCCGTCATCATTGCTGAAGCTGATTTCCTGGTACTTGAATATATCAATCCTGCACCGCGCTCTAAAGATTACTGGCGCGCGCTCGCTGAAGGGTTAGCTAAGCAGCACACCAGCACCAGCGGTAACTTCGGCTTATCACGAAACAACTATTGCGGATTAACACCGCAACCCAACAAGATGATGAATAACGGCTATGATTTTTTTTGTGAAATGCGGCTTGGTTACCAAACGAGAATGGCATATGACGCCGGACGATTGAGTTCTGCAGTGAAAAACAAACTCGACAAACTGATGAATAACATCGACGCCGTAATACCAGCACAGCCAGCTTCCTTGCTCCACGGTGACCTTTGGTCTGGCAATATCCATAGTAATTCTATAGGAGAACCTGTCTTAATCGATCCGGCTGTGTATTTCGGCTGGAGGGAAACAGACCTCGCCATGACACATCTATTCGGCGGGTTTGGTGAGGAGTTCTACGAAGCTTATCAGGAAATTTATCCTATGGACGATGACTGGCGGTCTCGACTCCGCCTTTACAACCTTTACCACCTCCTGAATCATCTAAACTTGTTTGGAGAAAGTTACCTACCTCAGGTGGAACAGATCGTAAAGCGATTTACCTAAGTGCTCGTTAATGTTGTTTGCAACTTTGTGCAACCCATTCCTTCAGAAACACACAGTCCAGCCGATATGCTTCATTGTGAGAGCAACATTTATCAATATAACGAACCTGACTCAAACTTATGATTAACGTTGGACAACCTATTCGTGACTTGGGATTGCTTCTTTCATCGAAGGTTGTTGCTGTACCGTTAATATTGTTATTGCTTTTCAAACTCTATACGTTAGACAACAGCAGCGTCTTCTACGCAGTCACTCTAGTAGTTTTAACCTGCTTAGGTTCGATGCGATGGTGTATTCATCTCATTGCAAAAAACAAACTAGAGTTTCTCGGTATCTACCGTTCAATTCAACACCAACAAAAATCACGCTAATTATGCGCCTCTTTTTGCTTAGCTTTGAAATATTCTCTGGTCAGTTTTGCCACGACGCTAGAGAGAAGAATTAAAGCAATAAGGTTTGGCAACGCCATGAAGCCGTTTAACGTATCGGCTATAACCCAGACTAGATCTAGACCGACCACACAGGCGCCCACGGGGACCATTAACGTCCATAAAATTCTGAACGGTTTTTCGACCTTAGTACCAAATAGAAATTGCGCACAGCGTTCGCCATAATAACTCCAGCCTAGAATTGTTGTGAACGCAAAAAATACGATACCTATCGAAATTATGACTTCTCCGTATGGCAATGAAGCCCCGAACGCAGCCTGAGTCATCGCAGCACCTTTGACGCCATCATCCCAAACACCGGTAACGACAATCGCCAACCCCGTGATAGAACAAATAACTAAGGTGTCGATAAATGTACCAAGCATAGCGATTAAACCTTGACGAACAGGGCTATCAGTTTGTGCAGCTGCATGCGCAATAGGAGCACTCCCCAATCCAGCTTCATTAGAAAACACGCCTCGTGCGACGCCAAACTGCAAGGCCATCATAATGCTCGCGCCAGCAAAGCCTCCCGTCGCTGCCACAGGGTTAAAAGCGCTTTTAATTACCAAGGCAACCGCAGCAGGAATTTGAGGAAAGTTCAAAATCAGAACCAGTACTCCGGCAGCGAAATAGGTAATACTCATAATGGGCACAACTTTTTCAGCAACATGCGCTATCCGGCGAATACCACCCAGTAATACCGCCCCTACCAATAACATCAAAATTATCCCAACGACTAGCTTGTCTGCGTAGACGCCCATAATTTTATATTCGGTTCCAATGACAGTATGGATGGCATCGGCAACTGAATTTGCTTGTACCGCATTACCAATACCAAACCCCGCCAGGCTACCAAATATTGCGAAAGCTACAGCGAGCCACATCCAATTTTTACCCAAGCCATTTTTGATGTAATACATCGGACCACCCGTGTGCATTCCATCTTCATCTGTTTCTCGATAATGCACTGCACACACTGCCTCAGCATATTTGGTTGCCATACCCACCAGTGCGCTACACCACATCCAAAACAAAGCGCCAGGTCCACCTAAGCCAATTGCTGTTGCCACACCGGCAATATTCCCAGTGCCTATCGTTGCAGAAAGCGACGTCATTAACGCCTGAAACGGTGAAATATCCCCTTCTCCACACCCGTTTCTTCCCTTATACAAGAGTGAAAAACCATAGCCGATCTTTCTCAACGGAATTGCACCTAAACGCAGCATCAGTAGCGCGCCCGTTCCGAGAATGAGCCCAATCATGTATGGGCTCCATGCGAACCAATTAAGAGTGTCTAAAAAAGCCATTAAGTTGCCTTATCTTTATTGTTCCTGTGAACTGTTAAGGAGCTAAAGTACTTTATGTTCAAAGCCGAAACTGTGTCTCTGCGCCATTAAACCGAATATGCCACCAGTGTGGACGAAAACAATATCGTCTCCTTTCCTAAAGCTCCCGCGCTGGATTTCTTTTACCAAACCATGAAAAGCTTTACCGGTATAAACCGGGTCGAGAACTATCCCCTCGTTTTGCGTCAACCACGAGATAGTATCAAAAACTTCTTTTTCAGCTTTCGCATAACCCGGTCCGATATAATGATCATTTACCCGAACCTTCTCAGCGGGTATAGCCTTCTGAATGTTATATCGCTGCTGCCATTTTTTGATATCACTAGACACTTTGCGCTTAAAATATTGCTCATCATCACACACTGCAATTCCAAGCACCTCTGTCCCCATACCACAAAGGTGAATACCGGCAGTTAAGCCAGCTTGTGTACCACCTGAGCCAGTCGCAACAACAATAGACGCTGGCTCAAATCCGAAAGATTCGCAGTTCTTCTGTAGCTCGTAGGATGCATTGATATAACCCCAAATACCAATTTCATCACTGGCACCCGTTGGAATGATAAAACCCTTACCGCCCGCCTCGTCTGTTAACGTTTTTTGATCTATTAGTAGATGATCTAATCGCTTGCGATATTCTCTCGGCGGAAAGATATTAACTTCAGCTCCGGCTAAAAAATCGAGAAACAAATTACCATCGGCATTTAGCTTGTCCCCCAGGTCGTTCCTCAAGACCAATTTTACTTTGAGACCGAGTCTTGCCGCAGCCAACGCCGTTGCTCGGCAATGATTACTTTGTACACCGCCACAGGTAATTAATGTATCGCAACCATCAGCGATCGCTTGCGCAATTACAAATTCTAGCTTTCGGACTTTATTACCACTCAAACCTGAGCCAGTAAGGTCATCACGCTTGATCCAAATTCTTGGTCCGTTCAGTTCTGACGACACGCGCTTTAGTTGTTGCAAAGGTGTTGGCGTTTGAGCAATCTGTGTGTACGGAGGAGGACGACTTACAATGTCGTTGAGATGTGAAAGGTGGGCCATGTAATCTCCGATACGTGACGACGATGGCCCTTAGGATACGTAAGTTTGGTAGATCCGTGTAGTGGAATTGTTCCGTTAATCACAGATCCGAAAATTAAAGAAAAACTTATATTTCTTTAATGGTGCCCTTGGGAAGAACAGCATGGACGGCAATTTTCTGAAATTTAAGTTGGTTATTGTTGCCGGCGTCCAAGGTGACATAGCTGTCATCAACCTTTTCGATCTTACCGACTAAACCACTGTTCAACACGATTTCGTCACCCTTCTTCAAGGATTCGACTAATTGTCGATGCTCTTTTTGTCGCTTTTGTTGTGGACGAATCATGAACAGATACATGAATACAAAAAGCCCGCCCATCATAATTAAGAAAGACCAAGAACCTTGCTGACCTGCAGCGCCTTCTGCCTGCGCCATCGCTGCTGGGATGAAGAAATCCATGAATAACCTCGTATATTAACTTATTGGAAAAGCGCACTGTAAGCCCGCTAGAAAGCGGCAACTCTACCTGTTTTGAGCAGTGGGGGCAATTGAAATGGCCGCTTTTGAAGCGGCCATTGAAGGGGGGAATCGGAGAGTATTAGGGTGTTATGCGTAGTCGCGAAACAGCTTTCTAAAAGTACTAGGCGATAGGTTCGTCCATCGCTTAAAAGCGTTGGTAAAGCTAGTTCGATCTGAAAAATCCAACGCATTCGAGATCGCATCGATGCTCATAGTATTGCGCACTAAATAATCAATTGAAAAATGGAACCTTACCTGGTCTCTAAGTTGAGCAAAGCTAACATTTTGTTGCTGCAAACGGCGCTGCAACGTACGCTTTGATAAATTCAGTTCTTCCGCAATATGGTCAATTGCCAGTGGATGCTCGCCAATGCGGCGCTGCAACACCTCTATAACACGACCAGACACGCCATACGCTTCAGGAAGGCGCGCTTGGTTTACATACTCTTCAAGGGTTTTCAAACCGGGAGTAGCGAAACCACGGATATCTTCTATGCGATTTTTTTCTTGTGTGTTTTGGATATCAATCATCCTGGCTACTCCTTCTGCCATCAGTTCTATTGTTTCGAGGTCGTTCGGATCCAACTCAAAACGGTGAGATGTGTAAAAGCAGATAACACCACAGCGGCTACCGCTCAACACGACGGGTATACCCAAAAACCGAAGAGTTTCGCGAGAATTATATGCCACGCTGCCTCTTTTGGCACCTTTCACAGGTGCTGAATCCGTCAGATCGTGACAAGGGTCATAAATCTGATCAAAAAGTGTTTGCTCAATCTCACCCAAACGAGTTTCAAAACGCTTCTCGGTCTTGTTAAACACCAAGGCATTTCGATACAGAGAGCCACAGCTTGATGCAATAAAGCCCGCTTCACAGTTGAACATCTCCACCCCGCCCCGAAGGTACAACTCAGACTGCCGATTTATATTGTTTTGGGGGTTAGCAAGCACTTTATGAAGAAATTTAAGTCGGCCAGCGAAGCTCGAGAAGTCATAGCCTTCTAGCGCAGAATGTTGATGAGTTGTATGTGTTAAATCCATGCCGTTTCGTTAGTACTCGTTTAGTCTGGAGGACACTAGCTATGCTATAGCTACTTTTATTTATTATATTGACGCCTTTTCATTTAAGAACTGTAAACTATTCCCAATTGCGCCTGAGTTCTATCCCTGTAAACGTCAGTTTGTTTATTAGAGCGACAATAGTTATAACTGGCGACGATTTCCGCAACTTTTCCCTGAGCGTAGATTACATAATGATCATTCTGTTGTAACTAAGCTAGGGCATTACCAGAAAATTCTGGTCACGCCGCCTCGTTATAATTAAAAGTTATTTTATTAGCGGCGCATGTGCAATTAAAGATTTACTAAAACAGATACTGAATCGAAATAAGTCTTGGGGAGTTTATTATTAATTGTTAGAGGAGGTATATACCTCCTCTCTGTGCTCATCAACGCTTGGCTATTGAACCCCCAGTTCGTCTAATTCAACCAACAATGTTTCATGATGGGATTTCGTTTTAAATTTATCCATAACCTTCAGTAACCGCCCATCTTTTCCGATAATGAACGTGGTCCGAATTAAGCCCATAAACTCTTTACCCATAAACTTCTTAAGCCCCCAACAGCCGTACTTGTCGGCAATCTTGTGGTCTTCATCAGACAATAAAGTGAAATTAAGCCGTTGTTTTTCAATGAATTTAGGCAACCTTTCGACCGGATCCGGACTAACCCCAAGCACTACAACGTCACGCTTATCGAAGTCCTTTTTATGATCTCTGATACCACAGGCTTGCATAGTACAACCAGGTGTCATGGCTTTGGGGTAGAAATAGAGGACTACTGTGTTCTTCCCCTTAAAATCTTTTAAGCTAACTTTGTTGCCATCTTGATCTTTTAGTGAGAATGCCGGTGCCAGGTTACCGACTTTGGGAAACGTCATACCAATACCTCTCGTTGGTTAATGCTGATTTTACATCTTGAAGGCAAAAAAAAGCCGCGATATTCGCGGCTTATCGGGTTAATAACTACTTCTTAGTTAGGGAGCAACTCTGCTACGCCATCACGCTCTTCAGAAAGCTCTGCTTCGGTTGCTTCCATTTTCTTACGCGAGAATTCGTTAATTTCAACGCCTTGAACGATTTCCCAGTCGCCGTTTTTGCATACACATGGGAACGAGTAGATAAGACCTTCAGATATACCGTAGCTGCCATCGCTGTATACACCCATGCTCACCCAGTCACCTTCTGGTGAACCTAATGCCCAGTCGCGCATGTGGAAGATCGCTGCGTTCGCGGCAGAAGCAGCAGAAGACGCACCACGAGCATCAATGATCGCTGCGCCACGTTGTTGTACAGTTGGGATGAAGTCATTTTCGTACCAAGTTTGGTCGATAAGGCCCATTGCATCTTTGCCATCAACCAACGTTTGGTGGATATCAGGATATTGAGTTGAAGAGTGGTTGCCCCAGATAGTCAACTTAGTGATGTCATTGATTGAAGTACCAGTCTTTTGAGCCAACTGAGTCAACGCACGGTTGTGATCCAAGCGAGTCATCGCAGTGAATTGACGTGGGTTGATATCTGGCGCATTGCGTTGTGCGATCAATGCGTTGGTGTTTGCGGGGTTACCAACAACCAACACTTTAATGTCACGTGATGCGTGGTCGTTAATCGCTTTACCTTGTACAGAGAAGATTGCTGCGTTGGCTTGAAGGAGGTCTTTACGCTCCATGCCTGGCCCACGTGGACGAGCACCTACTAACAGTGCGTAGTCAGCATCTTTGAAAGCAACGTTTGGATCATCGGTGCAAACCATACCCGCAAGTAGTGGGAATGCGCAGTCATCCAATTCCATTGCAACACCTTTAAGGGCGCCTAACGCTGGTGTAATTTCAAGCATTTGAAGGATTACTGGCTGATCTTTACCCAGCATTTCGCCGGCAGCAATACGGAACAACAATGAGTAACTAATTTGGCCGGCCGCTCCAGTGACGGCAACTCGAACTGGTGCTTTCACAGATATATCTCCATAGTCAGGGTGTAGAAGAATTCGATACGGCGTCGGCCTTTTTGGGGAGAAATGATCGGTCGAGTCGTTGGCTAGACCAGGAACCCGCCGACGCGGTGCGCATTATAGGGAATCGGCTAGTTTTTTCACTATCTAGCCGTACTTTTTCGTTAATTATTCACCAATTAACGTGGTTTACGCCGGGGCAGTTTCGTCATAGCGCTCTTTTAAGGCGCTGTAGAGACGATCTTTGTAATCACTCGCAGCTGAATCGAGACTACTACTGAGCTCCACCAGATGCTCGTTATCTTCTCTGCCGCCCCACTCTTTACGATAAGAGCCATCTTTATAGCCGTGATCTTGTCGGAAAAAGTTGAGTACGTTTTTACCGACATAACGCACATACAGCTCATCGAAAGACAGGTTAATGGTGTTCATCAATGCTGCAAAGCCTTCGATATCAAAGCTTTTGGTTTGGAGCGTCACCGCCACGAATTGCTCTAACGCTTCACCAAACTCTTTATCGCCTGTCTGGCTGAGGCTGGTTTGCAGCTTCGCTTCGATAGCATCAGCTTTAGCACCTTCAAGAATTAGGATGCTCAGCCCAAAATGCCAGATATCCACGAGTTCAAGCACCACCTGATCAATATCCGGCGTTTGCTTTTTCCACCACTTCCAGCCGTAATGATCGAGCATTTCTGCACTTTCAATCCAGATAGCACGATACCAGGCAAAACCTTTAGTCACCCAGTCGGTATTGACCTTGGTGTTCATGTCATTTTGCATGGAAAGCATGATTTCAAGCTGCTGTTGCATTCTGGGTGTCCTGTTGGTGTTCGCTATTGGTGTCTGGCTTAGCCATTACCGACTGGCGCAAGGTGGGTTTTCGCCTTGGGAAATAATCGAAAGTAGTTATCGGCGGTTATTGTAATCAGTTCTTCGTAGGAAATGCCGCGCAGCTCTGCAATAAACTCTGCCACCTGACGAACATAAGCAGGCTCATTGGGTTTACCACGGTATGGAACCGGCGCCAAATAGGGGGAATCGGTTTCAACGAGTAAACGATCGAGAGGCATCTGATTTACCACATCACGAATCTGCTCAGCATTTTTGAAGGTCACGATACCAGAGATGGAAATGTAGTAGTTCATGTCCATGGCACGCTTGGCCATGTCCCAATCTTCAGTAAAACAGTGCAGCACACCCGCGATGCTTGGATCGCCATGCTCTTTGATCAGCGCTAAGGTGTCTTCTTTTGCGGAACGCGTGTGAACCACCAGTGGTAACCCGCTGACTCGAGAAGCCTCAAGATGGATAATAAAACTATCTTGCTGCTGAGTTTTAGTGTCTTCGGAATAATAGTAATCGAGGCCTGTCTCACCGAGCGCCACGACTTTGTCGTGTTTTGCCCATTCAACCAGCTGACCAGCCGTAGCTAACCCTTCTTCGACATCTAACGGATGCACACCAACCGATGCAACCACATCGGAATAAGTCTCAGCAATACGTACCACATCCTCTTTATTGCCGAGACTGATACCGATACACATCATTCCCCCGACACCCGCTTGGCGCGCGGCTTCCAAGGCTTTGACAAGTTCTCCGTCGTAACGACCAAGCTTCAGCCGATCGAGGTGGCAATGCGTATCAATTAACATAGGGGAATGACTACGAAGTACGACAACTACATGGTGTGAGTGGGACGATCTGACTCTAAAGAGCCCGCGAGATAAGTCTCTATCTTACTGGTAGCGTTGTTATCTTGATCGTTGAACTGAACACCAATACCGGCAGCGCGATTACCTTGAGCGCCTTTAGGTGTGACCCAGACCACTTTACCAGCGACGGGGATTTTCTCGGGCTCGTCCATTAGATTAAGTAACATGAACACTTCATCACCAAGCTTGTAGCTTTTGTTGGTTGGAATAAACAAACCGCCATTTTTGATGAAGGGCATATATGCTGCATAGAGCACTGCCTTATCTTTAATGGTTAACGATAGTATTCCGTTGCGAGCTCCGCCGCCTAGCCCTTTCATAGCCACCTGTATTTATTTTGTGAGGGGTCAATACCCAAAGTATAGTCGGGATTCAGTTCCGACAGTCCCTATTGTATTCCAATAGTCTGTATTCAACCAAGCAGCCAAAGACCGAGAAACGACCGCTAAAGAGGTCGAGCCTTCTTATGGGTACGCATTTTGTAGCTATTCACTTGCTGCCCCCAATCAATCATTAAATCTTCAAGCGCAAGCTGAGGGTTAGGGTTAGCACCGCTTAGTAGCAGTCGCTTGGTCTCCAAAATCTGGGTTCGCATGTCAAATAACAGCTGCTGAGGAATGCCGTTAAGAGCATCGCTCGTGGTAACGGAGGTACCAGAGACCTCAGCTCGTATTTTCGACTCAAGCCACACAAGAATCGCTTCAACAATCTGCGGGGGCTGGTACTCCAGCAGCTGTTTCGATGCCGCTGGAACCGCTATCTGCCCTTCTAAACAGCCACTAAACACCGCCTGAATATCGCCCCAAATGTCCAACCAATTCTCTCGAAACGCCTGCTCCGCACGCAAAGGCGCTCCATAGGTCGCATCGAGCAATGGTCCCGCCTCATCACCTACCTTGGCTTTCAACCAAGATAAAGCCTCTTCTCTTGAAGGCGTCGGTAATGCCACTTGATGGCAGCGGCTCCTGACCGTCGCTAACAATCGACTAGGCTGAGATGTCACGAGTATTAAGATAGTCTCGCCTTGTGGCTCCTCCAAAGACTTTAGAAGCGCGTTGGTTGCACTCACATTCATCGCATCGGCAGGCGAAATGAGAACGACCTTTCTTCCGCCCTGTTGAGCCGTTTGTGAAAGGAAGATGGTTAATTCTCTAATTTGACTGATTTTGATCGCTTTGCCCTTGTCTTCGGGCGCAACAGATAAAAAATCAGGGTGCGTCGCGGCAAAAAATAACTGACAACTTTTGCATTCCCCACACGGTGCAACTTCACCAGAAGAACAAAGAAGTGCGCGAGCGAAACGCTCAGCAAATACAGCTTTGCCAATACCTTCCACACCTTTAAGTAACACGGCATGCGGAAGTTTTTGAGCTTTACGCATATTATCCAGCTGTTTCCAGGTGTGAGCCAACCAAGGAAACACTATGCCCTGCCCTTCGCTATTCACCTAGTCAACACCCAATAGTTCATTCAGTGATTGCTTAATCGATGCCTGAACCTTCTCTAAGGCAGGCGCAGCATCAATCAAAGAGTACCGTTCAGGGTGTCGGGCCGCCAAAGACTTATAGCCATCTCTGACGCGCTCAAAAAAATCAACCCGCTCTAATTCAATACGGTCCAGAGCGCCACGGTTACTTGCCCTAGACAAACCCGTCTCGACATCTACATCAAGAATAAAGGTATGATCGGGTCTGAGGTCTCGCTGAACGAGCTCTTCAAGCATTTTAATAACATCTATCGGCAAACCACGCCCATGGCCTTGGTAGGCATAGGTTGCATCAGTAAACCTGTCACTCAACACCCAGTTACCGGCCTCTAAATTTGGCTTTATCAAAGCCTCAAGGTGTTGAGCACGAGCGGCAAACACCAACAGCAATTCAGTAAGGTGTGACATAGGCTCGTCACGGGCAGCCAGAATAATTTCTCGAATATTTTCCGCTAATGGGGTACCACCTGGCTCGCGCGTGACGACCACGTTCACACCGCGTTCTCGCAAGTAACCTTCTATAAATGACAAGTTACTCGATTTACCGACACCTTCAGTGCCCTCAAGCGTTATAAATTTACCTAAACGACTATTCATTTTAGATTTTGACAAAGTACAATTAATTTTGAGGTGCAGACTGGTAATTCTCTACACGTTTACGCACCTGATATTCCTGAACCGCGTTATTATGCTCTTCCAAGGTCGTGGAGAAATGGTGACTACCATCGCCTTTTGCAACAAAGTATAACGCCTCTCCTTCCGCAGGGTGAAGTGCTGCGTAAATCGCTTCACGCCCCACCATCGCAATAGGTGTTGGCGGCAAGCCTTTTATTACATAGGTATTGTAGGGTGTAGCCTGCCGCAAATGAGAGCGTCGAATATTCCCATTGTATTTATCGCCTAGTCCGTAAATTACAGTTGGATCGGTTTGTAGCCGCATATTTTTTTCAAGACGTCGAACAAAAACGCCGGCTATTTGTTCTCTCTCAGACGGGGTTCCCGTTTCTTTTTCAATAATTGAAGCCATGGTTAGTGCTTCGTAAGCATTTTCATACGGTAAATTACTAGCTCTACCTTCCCACTCTGTCGAGAGGACATCACGCAATCGATTATGGGCTCTAATTAATATATCTGCATCAGATTCACCCTTAACAAAGTGATAGGTATCGGGAAAAAACCACCCTTCAGGATTTTCGTTAGGAAGGTCTAACTGGGATAAAAAATCAGCGGTCGCATCTTTATCTACCAATGTGGGTACTAGGCTTTCCTCTTGCTTTAAATCTACTAAAGCTTCATTAAATGTTTTACCTTCTATTAAAGTAACCGAATAATGAATAACGTCACCGTCATTCAACATATCCAAAAATTCTTCCGGGCCAACACCCGAAACCAGTTCGTACTCACCCACTTTAATATTGGTTTGGTCTCTTAATCTACCAAGCAACACAAGTAAACGTGGCCACTTTAATGCCCCCTGAACTGCAAGCTGTTGGCTAACGCTATGAAGAGAAGCTCCCGGCTCGACTACGAACACCGATTTCTCCTCACTAAGGGATAGAGGCGTGCTTAGCCAACTCACAAACATAACACCTACTACGATAGCTACGCATAGAGAAAAAACAGTCAATATGTAAAAAACCTTCTTCATAAACTCGATTAAAAGTCCAACTAAACTGGAAACAGTAATTCAATTAATTATAGCCATACTTTCTTGCTAAGCATTCTCTTGTCGCTGCTGTAATAGGCCTACTGACTGGGAGAATGGCTGCATCAATTGCACGTACAGGCCAAATACCCGTTACACTATTACATAAAAACACTTCGTCTGCGCTAACAACATCATCTATTCGAATATTTTCGACGTAGCAAGACAGCCCCAGCTCATCGCATACCTCTATCAGAACACGCTCTCTAAGCACACCCAACACACCGCAATTTTCTATAGGGGGAGTATACAAACAACTATTTTTCACCACAAAAATATTACGACTAGTCGCCTCAACGATGTTGCCCGCCTTGTCACAGAGCAAACCTTCCTGAAAACCCTCGGCTCCCCACTCTTTCGCGGCGAGCACATACTCCAGTTTATTTAAATGTTTAATACCTGCCAGGCTTTTACTACTTGACAACGTGTTCGAACACACCGTTATATCCACGCCTTGCTCGACATAACAAGCAGGAAATTCTGGCTGAGAAAAAGTTGCGATTACTGTGGTCGCATTATCGCAACCTACGGGACTATATCCGCGACCACCAACACCACGGGTTAAAATCAACTTTATAACTGCATCTGATACTTCAGAGCGCTGAAGAAAATCAATCGCTTTAGCTAAACGACGCGAGATAAGATCACGATTGAAAACAATTGAGAGTACGCGACAACCCCTTTCAAGTCTTGCTAAATGAGCCTCTAATAACGGAACTTGGCCGTGACTAAAACGCATAGTTTCAAACAAACCATCACCATAAGCCAAACCTCTGTCGAGGGCTTTGATGTTGTCTGACAGATCGTCATCAACCAAAATAAAGGAATTATGTTCCATGGTCTTTTAGCAATCGGTTAAAAACACAATGTTAAATATATTGCACAAAAAAAGGGGCGTTAGCCCCTTTTATCAAACGTTATAGCCTTTAGCTTACCTTTGAAAAAATCAGCGTTCCGTTGGTACCACCAAAACCAAATGAATTCGACAAAGCAATATTGATTGGCTTTTCTTGTGCGGTTTTAGGCACGAAATTCAAATCGCAACCTTCACCAGGATTGTCTAAATTGATTGTTGGAGGCGCCACTCCATCACGGATCGACAAAACGGCAAAAATGGCTTCCACAGACCCTGCTGCGCCAAGTAAGTGGCCAATCATAGATTTTGTGGAACTTACCGCGAGGTTTTCTGAATTAGCGCCGAACACGCTTTTCACTGCAGTACACTCCGCTTTGTCACCTAACTGAGTGGACGTACCATGCGCATTAATATAATCAACCGAAGACGCGTCTATTTTTGCATCGTTGAGCGCGTTGGTCATCGATAGCGCGGCACCTGCGCCACTTTCTGCTGGCGAAGTGATATGGTAAGCATCACCACTCATTCCGAAGCCTGTAAGTTCTGCATAAATTTTCGCACCACGGGCCTTAGCGAACTCATATTCTTCCAACATAAGCATGCCTGCGCCATCTCCCAGCACAAAACCATCTCGATCTTGATCCCATGGCCGACTTGCGGCTTGAGGGTCATCGTTGCGCGTTGACAAAGCACGTGCGGCGGCAAAGCCACCAAGCCCAGCAGGTGTTGTTGCCATTTCGGCACCACCTGCGAGCATGACATCAGCGTCGCCATTCATAATCATACGAGCGGCCATACCGATGTTATGCGTACCTGTGGTGCAGGCAGTAACGATCGCAATGTTCGGCCCTTTGAAGCCGTATTTAATTGAAAGGTTACCCGCGATCATATTAATAATCGCGCCTGGCACGAAGAACGGAGACAGTTTTTTAGGCCCTCTGGTTTCTATGGTCTTAGTTACTTCCTCAATAGAACCAATACCACCGATTCCAGCGCCGATAGCAGCACCCACGCGTGGAGCAATTTCTTCAGTGACTTCCAGACCAGAATCTTCAAATGCTTGGATACCCGCAATCATTCCATATTGAATGAATGGATCCATACGTTTAGCGTCTTTTAGAGGTATGTACTTACCTACGTCGACGTTTGTAACTGAAGCGCTAAAATGGGTGGTGAATGCGGTTGCATCAAATGTCTCTATCGGACGAACACCACTGCGGCCGGCAAGAATACCTTCCCACGTGGACTCCACTGTATTGCCCAGCGGGCTAAGCATACCTAACCCGGTTACAACAACGCGTTTACGTGACAAAGCGACCTCCTAAAATTAACCTTACTCAAGCTGCACGGAATATATGCACCGAGAGCCAACGATAGCGGTTATTTAATCCCGATTACAGCAACCGATCAATTGAAACTTGTGCAACAGACTGTCCCATTTTGGAACAATAAACTGTATATGCTGGGAACTGAACGAGCGACGCGAATGTCGCCACCCAGAAAGTACAAAAGCCGCTCTACTTTCGTAGATACGGCTTTTGTGACACGACTTACACTCTACGAAATGTAGCGTATATTAAATTACGCTAAGTTTTCGTTGATGTAGTTGATAGCAAGCTGAACAGTAGTGATCTTCTCAGCTTCTTCATCTGGAATCTCTGTTTCAAACTCTTCCTCTAGAGCCATAACTAGCTCTACAGTATCTAAAGAATCCGCACCCAGGTCTTCAACGAAAGATGCTTCATTCTTAACATCTTCTTCTTTAACACCCAGTTGCTCAGCAACGATTTTTTTTACGCGTTCATCAATGCTGCTCATAATAGTATTCAACTCCTAGTCGATGGAAACCGGCTAACGCCGCCAAAAAATTTAAGTTAGTTCGGGTTAATCCCCAGGGGCGGCCCAATTTGAGCGCGCATTTTACATCTATTTTCCCCAGGTTGTAACGCATCACCTTAAAAAACTTGAGAATTATGTGCTTTTTTCTTATTTATCAAGAAGTTAGCACATATATAAACCGCCATTTACCTGTATAGTTTCACCCGTAACGTAGCTTGCTGCGTCACTTGCGAGAAAATTTACGACACCTGCGATCTCAGCTGGATCACCAAGTCGCCCCAAAGCGACCTTTTTTAAAAGCTCTTCTCTTTGCGATTCTGGAAGCTCTTTTGTCATATCGGTATCGATAAACCCTGGTGCAACGGTATTTACTGTGATACCCCGAGACCCCACTTCTTGCGCCAAAGAGCGGGCAAACCCAGCCACCCCAGCTTTAGTTGCGGAATAATTTGTCTGCCCAGCGTTACCCATAGAACCAACAACAGAACTTATGTTAACAATGCGTCCCCAGCGCGCTTTCATCATACCTCTCAAGCATGCTTTGCTCATTTTAAACACTGCGCTAAGATTTGTACCAATGACATCGTTCCATTCATCATCGCTCATTCTCATCAATAAATTATCACGCGTGATACCGGCATTGTTCACAAGAATTTGTGGCGCACCAAACTCATCTTGCACCTCTTTTACCAATGCTTCAGCAGCACCCGCTTCGTTTACATTGAGCACCTTACCTATTCCGTTAATGCCCTTCTCGGCAAAACGCGCAGAGATGGCAGTGGCACCATTTTCAGAAGTCGCCGTGCCAATAACAGTTGCACCTGCTGCGCCTAGGGTATCAGCAATTGACGCGCCAATTCCTCGACTTGCCCCAGTAACAATCGCGACTTTTTCCTGAATGCTCATAATGTAGTTCCTAATCAGTATGCTTTTTTAAATTGAAGTTTGAACGCGTTTCTGCAACATGTGAAATACACCAGATGCTCTGCCAACATACGTTTCACCAGCATAAAATGTACACGTCACAAAGGTTAGCCTCTTACCTTTCTTTTCTATATTGACATGTGCCTCTAACCAATCGCCCACGGCGGCTCGCCCCAGATAGTCGACAGTTAATGAAGCAGTAACCGCCGACGTCGGCGGTTCCTCACTAAAAGCGACATTATAACCCATTGCGGTATCAGCAATGCTACTTAGCACTCCTCCATGTACGTCCCCGCGCGTATTACAGTGTTTTTCCGCAATTCTTAGGCCAATAATGTGACCAGTACCATCGCGCTTATGATAGAGCGGGCCAAGCAACTGGACATAATTACTCTCTCGATAAAGGTTCTCAAAACCTGTCGGTACTTCTCGTTCAGACATAATGAATTAATCAGATAGGTAGGCGTTTAAAAAGGCTAGTTATACAAATTTGTAAACTGGGCGTTAATTTTTTGAGGGATTTGATTTTCAACGTGACGCACCGCCATTTCGATAGCGTAGTAGAAGCTGAGTTCATTTGCGGCTCCATGGCTTTTAATAACGGTACCTTGCAAACCAAGCAGAGAAGCACCATTGTAACGCGCCGGATCAAATTTCGCACGAAACTGATTCACAACTGGAGCTGCCAACAACCCCATAAAGCGTCCGTACCACTGGTTACTGAATAGCCTGTGAATACTTTGCGCTAAAAATTTGGCTGCCCCTTCACTGACTTTAAGTGCAATGTTACCCAAAAATCCATCACACACCACCACATCCACATTACCTGTGTAAATATCATCTCCCTCAACGAAACCAACATAATTAATTTTTTCGTTTTGCTGGAGTAGCAGAGCGGCTTCTTTAACAGGCTCAACACCTTTGATATTTTCTTCACCGATATTTAACAAACCTACTTTCGGGCGCGCACAACCTTCAGCGACTTGCGCCAATACCGCCCCCATTGTCGCGAATTGCTCCAGCTGCTGTGCAGTACAATTTATATTTGCCCCTAGGTCTAATAAATAGCACCGCCCGTTAGTAGCAGGCAGGGGCTTACAGATGGCAGGTCGGTCAATCCCCGAGTACGTTTTAAGCAAATGCCTTCCAATAGCCATCAACGCGCCGGTATTACCAGAGCTTACACACGCATCTACTTGTTGCGACTTGACTAACTCCAGCGTTTTCCACATCGACGATTGTTGGCGATGACGAAGAACGGTTGCTGGCGTATCGTCCATCAAAACGATGTCACTCGCATTGAATGTTGAGAGGTTTGTTGGCAGGTTTGATAACAGGCTGATATCTAACGCATCGAGTTGCGCCACGAGAATGATATCTATTTGGGGGTGAGAGGATGCGAAGCGCCGGGCAGCTGACAGGATAGGATGAGGACCAAGGTCCCCACCCATAGCATCAATCGCGATTCGGATTTTAGATGCTGGACTCAAACTTATTCTGAATCAGTCTCAACCACTTTTTTGCCACGATAAAAGCCATCAGCAGTCACATTGTGACGACGATGCTTTTCACCAGTGGTTGGGTCGACAGACAAAGTTGCTTGAGATAGCGAATCGTGAGCGCGACGCATACCACGCTTAGAACGCGTTTTCTTGTTTTGTTGAACGGCCATGACAAACTCCTGGAATATAAATCAAACTTTTAACACAGCTTACTCAAGCTGAAATGTATCTAATACCGCCAGCCAATTTAGCTATCGGTCGTATTCTTTAGATTTTTCAACACATCAAAGGGGCTTGGTTTTTCTTCCGCCTTTTCTTCAACGACCTCGTCTCCACTAGAGTACAAACTATCGTCAATGCATTGATAATCGTGATAAGACACCATCGGCAAATCTAACAGTAGCTCATCTTCGATGACTTCGTAGAGGTCGCAATTACCCTCTACGTCGGCCAACAACCAAGGCTCAATATCTCTTGGTAGTTGCTTTGCCTCGTCTTCACTAGCGACCACACCGACTAATAGTTGGCCTTGTATAGACAGGGGCACGCTTTCCATGCATCGCTGGCAAGTCACCTCGACTTCAACGTTAACCTCACCGGACACAATACGATGTCGGCTATCATCAACTGAAAATTGAAGTTTTGCATGCACGGGCTGTACAACTTGAACCACTGCATCGGCCAAACGCGAGAGCTGATCACGCGCTATAAAACCCTCCATTTCAACGCCCTGATATGCAAATTTGCGGGCATCTACCCAGCGTGGTAAGGCTTGTAATTTGGGGGCTTCCGACATAGCGGCGCAATAATAGGGATCGACCTTAAGTCTGTCAAAGGTAAATAGCCCTCGGAGTGCAAAAAATCACCATATTTAGTGGTTTTGGGCACCTCTCAAGCTCGTGAGGGCGATTATTGTATGGAATTGACGCTCAATGGGTCCAAACCGACGGATTGCAACATACCCGTCAATGCGATGAGAGGTAACCCAATAAGGCTCGTCGGGTCATCGCTTTCTATACCTGTAAACAATGAAACCCCTAACCCTTCGACCTTAAAGCTTCCTGCGCAATCAAGGGGTTTCTCACGGTGGATATAGTTTTCTATCTGCGCCCGCGTCAGCTCACGAAAGCTAACTTTGGTTGAGCTGATGAAAGCATCAATCAGTTTGGCATCGACACCCGCACCCAAGGAATACAAACACAAGCTAGTATGAAAACACACTTGGTGACCGCTACATCGTGACAGCTGTTCGATTGCCCTTGGGACACTGTTTGGCTTACCCAAAAGCTCCCCGTTTAAGCTGGCCACTTGATCAGAGGCAATGACCCAGGCTGTCTCAGCTAGGTCAGCCCTGTCAACCGTGAAACCGCTACGGATTGTAGAAATCACGCGCTCTGCCTTGGACCTTGCGAGCCGATCTACAAGCGCTTCTGGCGCTTCACGAGGAAACGGAGATTCGTCGATATCGGGGCTTAAATGTAAAAAAGGCAAACCTAAACGGGATAACAGCTCTCTCCGATATACCGAGCTGGAGGCCAACACCAAGGAAGGCTTTTGATCCCCAAAATTCACCTGCACTACCCTTTCCAGGCCAAGATTTCGTCAAACTGGTCCATACACAATACCGGTTCATAGGGGATAAGCCTATCGATACTGTGAGCGCCGTAACTCACCGCGATTCGGGGCATATCAAGCTGCTGCGCCATTTCCATATCGTACTCTGTATCTCCTACCATCACCGCCTCCTCTGCTTTCATCGATAATTCCTCAAGCAACTCTTCGAGCATGAGCGGGTGAGGCTTTGATTGAGTTTCATCGGCGCAACGCGTTCCATGGAAGGTGCCATCTAAACCCATCTCTACCAGCACTCTATCGAGGCCTCGACGACTTTTCCCCGTAGCCACCGCTAGGTGATGTCCATCGTCCAGTAATTTTCGTAATGTCTCCTCCACCCCGGGATAAAAATCAAGTGGTGAATGAGTATCTGCGCGGAATTGGCGTGAGTAGGAATCTACCATCGCCTGCATCAATACTTCAGAGATCCCTGGGAAAATGCGTTGGATAGCATTTGGCAAGCTTAAACCGATAATCTCCTTGACCGCATCCTCTTCGGGTACAGGAATCCCCAACTCTTGGGCGGCAATTTGTGTGCACTGCACAATTTTATGTAGTGAATTACACAGCGTTCCGTCCCAGTCAAAAATGTATAACACTAGTCATCCTCGCCGCTAAACAAATTCCCCATTTTTAGAGCAACTCTAATGGCTTGAGCAACTCCGCCGGCAACGGCGCCTCGACCGTAAACGGTTTGCCGCTGTCTATGTCAGTAATAGTTAGACTCGCCGCATGCAAAAATAGTCGCGCAAAGCCTTTTTCACGCATCTTCTTATTTACATCCGCATTCCCGTATTTGTCATCTCCCACAATCGGATGCCCTGTGAATTGGCAATGAACTCTTATTTGGTGAGTTCTTCCTGTTACCGGGCTTGCCTGCAATAACGTCGCCTCATCGAAACGCTGCAAAATTTTAAAGCGTGTTACAGAAGGCTTTCCAGACTGGGTTACCTGAACCATACGCTCACCGCTTTTTAGCTGATTTTTGAGCAACGGCGCGTTGACCTCAACCACATGCTTTGGCCAACTCCCTTCAACTAGCGTTTGATAATGCTTTTGGACAGTTTTAGCCCTAAACTGGTCTTGCAATTGGTTTAATACACTTCGTCGTTTGGCAAGTAACAAACAACCTGACGTATCACGGTCGATGCGGTGCACTAGCTCTAATTTCTTAATACCAAGGGCATAGCGAAGCGTTTCAACCACGCCCAAATTTATCCCGCTACCGCCATGAACGGCTATGCCGCTCGGCTTGTTTATGATCAACATTTGATCATTCTCAAACAACACGGAACCCAACAACAACTCACGAAGCCGTTCGCTAGGGACAGGGGCTGGGGCAGTTTCAGACGTACGAATAGGGGGAATACGAATCGAATCTCCAGAACACAATTTATACTCCGGCTTAATCCGCCCTTTGTTAACCCGAACCTCACCTTTGCGTAAAAGGCGATAAATCCTAGATTTAGGGACACCTTTTAAATGGGTTAACAAGAAGTTGTCGATTCTTTGCCCTGCTGAATCCGGCTCCACTTCGACAAACGATACCCGTAGTTGATCTTTGCTATTCGTCATTCAGGCATAATACCAACTAGACTCTTCTGACGCTTGAATTTTCTAAGTATTTGAAGGACTTATAATTTAGTGCTATAGTCAGGCCGCTATATGTCTCGAGTGTCAAGCCAGAAACGCACTCCTTTCGATGGCGCATCTGATTAGCACATCTCTTTCGCTAGCCAGCTCGCGCGAACTTAAACATCAAAAGGATCCATTCTTGACTTTCGTGCAATAGCATTCAGATTCGGGAAGACTGCAAGCACTGGTTGTTGCTCTTCAACTCTGTTCTGTAAAGCCTCACAGATTAAGGCCTTGTTACAGCCGAATAGAAAAAGTTCTAAATTACGGATTGCTTTAGCAGCATTTAATAAAGGCAAAGCAAACCCTCGTTAAAAATGATGCGCGAGTTAGCGCGGTTAAGACAGAAAGAAATTTTAGGTATATAGAAAGTATTACGACGACACGTTACTACCAATTTAAAAGTGATCAAATTTACGCGTTATTCGTAACTAGATCCACGTGTTGTTCCACAGGTAGCATTAAAGACAATAGTTAAGTTATACACGTTGTGTTTGCTTAAAACATAACAACTATTAATAAACAAGCGTTTACGGCTTTATTACAGATGCGGTTAGCAACGACATTGAAATCCAACACTAATACACCATGCACCTATGTGCTCTTGGTGTTTTTTGTGTTTTGGGGATTATTTGCCTAATGCATACTGCCGCATCACGTTAAAAGTCTGCGCTAACGTTTTTCCAGCGCCTGTTGATACCTTCATCGCTCCCCGATTAATCGTCGATTAATCGCGCCTAAATTCCTATCATTTTAGCCTTCTACTCGTGCCTAATGTTATGAGTTAGTCACATGAAAAGAATGTTAATTAATGCCACCCAGCCAGAAGAGCTACGTGTAGCGCTCGTCGATGGACAGTGGTTATATGATCTCGATATTGAAAATCGCACCAGAGAACAGAAAAAGGCCAACATTTACCTCGGTAAAATCACACGAATCGAACCTAGTTTAGAGGCCGCGTTTGTCGATTACGGCGCAGAGCGCCACGGTTTCCTTCCGCTAAAAGAAATTTCACGCGAATATTTTATAAAACAACCTAAGGATATCGAAGGTCGCATCAAGATAAAGGATGTCGTAAAGGAAGGCCTTGAAGTCATCGTCCAAGTTGATAAAGAAGAGCGCGGGAATAAAGGTGCTGCACTGACAACCTTTATAAGCTTAGCTGGTCGTTACCTAGTATTAATGCCAAACAATCCACGTGCGGGAGGCATTTCACGACGCATCGAGGGTGAAGATAGATCCTCTCTCAAAGAAGCCTTGAGTAGTGTAGATATCCCTTCTGGGATGGGTGCGATAATCCGTACAGCGGGTGTAGGGCGTTCCTCTGAAGAGTTACAGTATGACCTCAATTGGCTAATTCGCCTCTGGGACGAAATTAAGAAAGAAGCAACTGATAGTAAAGCGCCGCACTTTCTGTTCCAAGAAAGCAATGTCATTATTCGAGCGATTAGAGATTACCTTCGCGAGGATATCGGCGAAGTAATCGTCGATCAGCCAGATGCTCACAATCTCGCGTCGGCATTCATCCAGCAGGTAATGCCTGATTTCAAAAGCCGCATCAAAATTTATGACGACGACGTCCCTCTTTTCAACCGCTATCAAATAGAAAGTCAAATTGAGACAGCCTTTGAGCGCGAAGTAAAACTGCCATCAGGTGGTTCTATTGTCATAGATGTTACAGAGGCCTTAATCTCGATAGACATCAACTCTTCGCGCGCGACAAAAGGTGGGAGTATCGAAGACACCGCCTTACAAACCAACCTTGAAGCAGCAGATGAGATCGCTCGTCAGCTACGCTTGCGAGATATGGGCGGTTTGGTAGTTATTGACTTTATTGATATGCAGTCCAGCCGCAACCAGCGAGAAGTCGAAAATCGCATGCGGAACGCATTAGACATGGACCGTGCGCGCGTCCAGGTAGGCAAAATCTCTCGCTTCGGCTTGCTTGAGATGTCACGCCAACGCTTGCGCCCTTCGCTCGGTGAAACCACCTCAAAAGTCTGTCCACGTTGTAGCGGACAAGGCACAATTCGCTCGACGAAATCGCTAGCACTTTCGATTTTGCGTTTAGTTGAGGAAGAAGCACAAAAAGAGCGTAGTGCGGAAATTCGGGCCATTGCCCCCGTCCCCGTTGCGACCTACCTGTTAAATGAAAAGCGAAAAACGATATCGAGCATCGAAAACCGTAACAATATTCGCGTGGTAATCGTTCCCAACAGTGAAATGGTTACACCTCACTTTGAAGTGCTCCGTTTACGCGACGATGCCACCGACACCCTAGAGACGAGCTATAAAATTTCTAGCACTGCCGATGCTGCCGAGGAAAAAGCAAGCGAAACAGCACCCACCGCCCCGGCGAAGGTGGCGCGACCAGCGATCCAGCAGGTAGCTCCCGAGCAACCCGCGCCTAAACCTGTAAAACCCGCAAAACCAAGCCTGTTATCGCGACTATTCAAAGCACTCGGAGAATTATTTAGCGATTCAGACAGCAAAGACTCAAAGAAGAAAAAGCCACAACAAAGGCGCTCAGGTAACCGCCAAAATAACCGTAACCAGCGCAACCGCAGCGGCAACAGAAACCGTCGCCAGAACAACGATAGTCGCGAAAACGGCAATCGTAGCAACAATCGCAATAATCGAAGTGGTAATCGCGATGATAACCGTCGGGACGACAACCGCCGCGATAATCGCAACCGTGGACAAAATCAGCGCGATGAGCAACAGCGCACACAGGCGGTTAATGAAAAGTCAGCCGGGTCGCAGAACGATTCGACTGAAAGCGCCAACAATCCACCAAAGCGACCCGCAAACAAACGTGGCCGCCCGCAACAACGTCGCAAAGGTCGCCGTGAAGACTTAGTTCAATCGGCGGAGGCCAACACCAACGAATCCAGCTCTGCGGAAAATAAGCCGGCGAAAGCGCCCGCCCAGGAAACAGCAACAGCGCCCGCGCAGACTCCACGTAGCGATAGCCCAGCGCCATTAGCAGCCGACGCTAAAGTGGCCTCAGAGGGAACGCAAGCAAAAGCTACTGATATGTCTGAAGCTACAAAACCCAGTCAGCCAGTGGCCACAAAGCCGGCAGAAGGGGCACAGCCTTCACCAGCATCGGAAGCTAACGCTTCTACCAAACCAGAGGTCCAAACTGAAGCGACCAGCGTGTCGTCAGGCACAACTGATAATGACATAGCTAAACTGAGTGCTGAACCAGCTGTTGCAGCTAAGCCAAGCGGAGATATCACAGCAGAACCGTCTACTGAAGAGAGCGTCCAACCAACTCCCGCTGTCGCGGAAGACGAAGAGGTTAGCATAGCGCCAGCTACCGAGGCTGCCAGCGATTCAGAAGCGGCCGATAAAGCGTCATCCTCGGCAGAAACTCCCCTGCAAAGCGATGAGGCCGCTATTGCCGCGGCGAGCACTGAATCTTCAGAAGATTCCGAAGCAACCCCAACAGCGCAGGACAATTCGAGTCAGACTCTCGAACCTCAACGAGCAGCGAATGACCCGCGACTCAACCCGAAGCCGGTTACAATGGTGAAAATTACAACCCATAACGTGACCATCCCTGCGAGCCGAGCATTAGACACTTCGCTTGAATCGCCGGTACCGCATAATCCACGCCCCATAGCACGTCCGGCCAATGATCCAAGAAATCAAAAGCAAGGGCTTACTGAACAGGAAGGTTAATGCAATTAAAATAAGGCGTTATAAAAGCCTTATAAATCATCAATTTGGTGCTGATATAGACAGTTTTTCTCGCTCGCCGGAAACTTAGCATTTTCGGACTTGCGAGCGAAAAGGATAACTGTATAATCTGCGCCTCTTCCGGTGGGGTGGCTGAGTGGTCGAAAGCGGCGGTCTTGAAAACCGTTGAGTGTAACAGCTCCCAGGGTTCGAATCCCTGCCCCACCGCCATATTCAAAACCCGGCACCTGCCGGGTTTTTTTATGGCAGTTTGAGGCGTGAAGACCGCCCTTCGTTTCCACACGCTCGTGGCAGACAAAACGCCCTGTTTGTTATGCCTGGTAAATACCACAACGCGCCTAGCAATTTGCTCTGAGGGCATCGCAACGAGCAGGTCAGCACGAACACTACAGGGGCTAAACGGCAGCAACCTGTTTAGGTTAATCTCTACCACGATAGAACACATTAGAACGCCGCTTCTGAAGCGCTTGTCTGCGCAGTGTCTATTTCGAAAAAACATCCTTCAGAGATAGCAATAGCGATTAGACGCTAATCATCACACATAATTGTTCCAATATTTCGCCCTCACCTTGGTGCAACTATGAAAGCGATAGTACCCCCTACTTTTATCCGGTTTTAATGCCGATTTGCCACCTTTTATCAATATCCCACTATCAACAGCTAAAATTAGAACCATTATTTCTACGTACTTCTTGAAACCAAACAGGTCCGCCACAATCTAACCTGCAGTGAGTCCGAAATTTCCAACTAATTGTTTGAAATTAAAGGCGAACTTTGTATCATGCTAGAAAATTGACTACGATTTCAGAATCCATCTGAATCTCAAACGGAGACTTACATGCAAGAACTCTACACTCAAACGGCAAGCACAGAAGCAAGCTCGCTTGAAATCAGTAAAGTACTGCGCAATACCTATACCCTGCTAGCACTATGCTTTGCATTTAGTGCGGTTACAGCGACCATCGGCAGTATTGTCGGTATGCCTCATATGGGTCTTCTTTCATTAATCCCCTACTTCGCACTGTTATTTGCCGTTGAGAAAACCAAAAACAGTGGCTGGGGATTAGTATGGGTATTTGCATTAACCGGCTGGCTTGGCCTAACCATCGCTCCACTCTTGAGCTTTGTTGTTGCTACAGCAGGTATTGAGCCTATTTTGATGGCGCTTGGCGGGACTGCATTAATCTTCTTCGGTTTATCTGGTTATGTACTGGTTAGCCGCAAAGATTTAACCTTCATGGGTGGTTTTTTAGTCGTTGGTATTCTGGTTGCGTTTATCGCCGGGATTGCCAATGTGTTCTTCAATATTCAAGGTCTTCACCTTGCAGTGAGCTGCATGTTCTTGTTGCTCTCTTCCGGCATAATTGCGTGGTATACCAGTGTCATTATCCATGGCGGTGAAACCAACTATATCAGCGCAACAGTCATGTTATTTGTTGCCATCTATAACGTGTTCGTTAGTTTGCTACAGTTGATTTTAGCGTTTTCCGGTGACGATTAAGCGACGGTTGCATCGTGACACACAAAAGCCCTGCTATATGCAGGGCTTTTTGTTGGGCGGCACTATATCTTCATCTTCGCTATTCATTACTGCCCATGAAAAGTTAAGCGCAATTCAAGAAAAATGTCGGCTACAGGTTATCAATGATCTACGCGATTAATATTTTTTGTGAGCCAACAACACCAGCCTCATCAATCGCAGCGCGGTTTACAAAGCAAGTGATTTCAGAAGGCCATGGTGTTTATCGGTTATTCTTTTACGGGGACGGCGTGTCAAATCTATTACAACGAGAAAATCCACTCGCTAGCATATGGTCTGAGTTAATAACTCAACACAACATTGATGCTGTAGCTTGCGTCTCATCGCTTAACGCAAGACACCCAGGTGCCGATAGCGCGCAACCAGAGACGCTCATCCCCAATATTTCGGTATCAGGCCTTGGTCAGTACATCGACAGCCTTCTTCAAGCCGATCGTGTAATCAATTTCGGCGGATAATACAATGCAGCAATTCGCTATACTTATCCGCCAATCAGACAACGCCAACAAAGCATTAGAGTCTCTCGATGTATTAATCACAGCCTGTTTATTTGACTGCTCGGTTAAGGTCATTTTTTTTAAAGAATCTCTTAGTTTACTAAACACCGCCCCATACAAAGAAAAAATTTCGCAACTTCAAGATTTGGGTGACACATCATTTTTTAGCGTCGGCGATAAGATTCCCCACGTAGCACCCACGAACGAATTTCTGCAAATCTCAAATATATCTGACAGTTCTTTTCAATCGATCATACAAGCTGCCGATAGGGTTATTTCGCTGTAATGTTACATATTCTTAATTTAAACAAACATTCTCTACGCAATGTCAAGGATTGTAGAGCTGCCTTAACTCCCGGAGATGAGGTAGTAATACTCGATTCTGCTGAAATCGGCTGCAATCAACACGTCATAGATACGATTGCAAAGGTGGAAGGTAATAAGATCTATTGGCTAAAAAGCGATGGAGAACATAACCGCTTCAATACTTTAGAGTGGGAAATGACCGCCATAGACATGAAAACCTTTGTAAAGCTAACAGAGAGTCACACAAAAAGTGTCAGCTGGTTTTAATATGAGCTCATGGAATCAAAGAATAAATTTCACCAGCACTAAACACGTTGGCACTCTCATTTTCGCCTTCTGATAAAGCCTGCTCAACGAGTTCATAGTAAACGTTGCGATTAATTAATGCGGGGATGTTTCGACGTACAGTGGCATAGGGTGCAAGGTCAGGTTCGGCAGAGGCACGTTGGCTATTTCTTTCTTCTACCCATAGCGGGTGCTCTTTATCAACGATGAATTGATCGTCCATATTTGTCGTTAACATTATGATTGGCTGAGATTGCGCCGAACCATTAACCGTCGCATGAGAAAACTCACATTTCGTCACGACTAATGGGGCATCTTCAACCTGGATTCGCCACTTTTCAACAGGCGTTACAAGAAAATAGTCATCCCCTTCCCGCTTTAAGATCCCTGCAAACAATTTTTTTAGCGCATAACGGCCAATCGGATCGCCTTGGTAAAACCACTCTCCACTGCGATCAATTCGCATATCTAAATCCCCGCTCAGCTCAGGGTTCCAGCTGTCTACCGGTGGTAATCGCGTCTCGTATTGAGCTTGGAGTTGCTCAACCGACTTCAAAAAATCAGACATAGTAATAATCAGGAAAGGCTTAAAGAATGGATGTAACTGTTATCTTATATCGCCAACTTAGTGGTAGCAAAGGAAAGAATGCGCATTACTGCTGAATAGCTACACTATCAACATAAAGTCGAATTGACTTCTGAACCAAGTCACTTGGACTACTTGCCGCGAAAGACAAGAAAGACGTCCGACTGGTGACTAAACTGGTATCAACAAGCTGAGCAGACCGCACATCCCAAATGGACACTTTTAGTCCTAATTGATCAAACCCTAAATCGGAGAATTGATCGACCCCATTGTCAAAATCTCCAACACTCGCAACTTGGTCCTCATCTAGCACCACGTCTAAGTCAAAGAGAAAATCGCAACGTTGTCTCGCCGCGTTTAACATGGCCTCTCGGTGAGAGGAAGCCATTTGCGGACCGTCTACCGATCGATATAAATAACCAAGCTCCTGCGCAAGTACTTGGCTTGCTTCTGCGCGTAAATCTGCCGGTGTTAATGTAAATGGACGACTGACACAGACGCGATTGAATCGTGGAATAGTATGTCTGCGGAGGCTGGTTACGTTGTGGTGAGACTTCAATTCTAAGCGCTTCAACCACTCATCGGTTGAGCTGTTCATATAATGATAGGAGCAAGCTCCTAACGGCAAGAGCAAAAACAGAATAAACGGAGTTTTGAAAATAGCGGAAAGAAATCGATTCATTGTTTCACCTCCTCTTGTATATCGGCCAAGAGGAGGTGAAATTGAGTAAAACTTTACTTGTTCTATGAGCGCCGCTTGTCACCCATGTGGACACCGACCTCCATGATAAACCGCATGAGATCACCACCGCTTTCATCGATTTTGGAGAACGTTTTCGAATGAAACAACTCAACAGCTCCCTGGGTCAAGGCCCAGTAGGTATAGTAATAGAAGTGTGGTGGTACATCTTCCATGTAGCCTTCTTGAATGCGCCTGGTAAAGAGGTCGTTCATCGACTCCATGATGTCATTCCGCATCTTGTGGAGTTCCTCAATCATCTCAGGCGCTTGCTTTAGAGCGATGACTTTCTCCTCCAAACGTTGGAAGAGACGATCTTTGGTAGGGTCTGACATCCGAGATTCAAAGTACGCCCTAGCCGGTGCCGCATAGTTCCCCGCTTCTGCCTCCCGTATCGCATCGCGCAAACGATCAGCCAACTGGCTTTCATAATCCAACAAGAGGCGCATGTAGATCTCGACCTTTGATGTGAAATGCTTGTAGATCGTGCCTTTGCCAATATCGACATGATTTGCAATTTGTTCGACAGTCACGGTTTCTTCACCGTGTGTAATAAGAAGCTCAAGTGCCGCGTCGAGAATTCGTTGCTCACGCTGCCTAAATTTTTCGATCTTACGTTGAGTTTTTTCCATACCAAACCTCGTGTAACGTGGAATACGTCTTATTGGGTCTCTCTCTCCTCCTTTTGCCAGAACAGTCACTAGCCATTGGCGCTAGCAGACTGAAAGGTAAGGAGAGCAGTATCTACACACAAATAACAAAAGGGGTAGAAACGTGACCGCTTTATTAAATTTGGTTACGAATCTAGCACTAGACATCATCAGCCGCAAGCGCTAACAGACGTGAGGTTCCATATTTTGGAACCAACCTAGAGCCACCAATCGGGTCGTCGTACTTGTTATAATCTTACGTTCTCAAAAATCTCAATTCTCGAACTATGAGCTTTCAATCCTATGTTGCAGCTCCCTCCAGGTGTTATTGACGCCTAAACGTACCTATTCGTTCTATATATACCCCTGCCTAGGCACTGTTGTACAAAAATATGACAAATAGTTTTAAAAAAAAGCAACCAGGACCTGGACGGATCGCAAATTTGTACGATACTTACAAATAAGTCGGCGGCACACATCCCCCCAAGTGTTAGTGGCGCTGGCTGGATCATGAAGATGATCCGAACTTTAAGGAATGTATCCTTAATGTTTCACTCCTAATGGTCTTGACCCGATGCTCTCCCCCAGGTCATCGGGTTTTTTTTGCCTGCTTGGTCCCTACCTCGACCACACTTAACGTTTTTACCCCGGCCCACTATAATCTCAAGCAAAACGCCAGGGGCCATCATGACTAAACCGAAAGACAAGACAGTCTCAACACAAGTCTCTAGTCAACAAGACATCACGCAGTTTATCGATCAGATTAATAAGCTCCCCGTTACGGCAAGTGAAAAGCCCGGGCGTATTATCTTTGCCATTGACGCCACAGCAAGCCGCCAGCCAACCTGGGATACCGCGTGCCAAATACAGAGCGCGATGTTCACACAAACGCAAAAGCTAGGCGGGATTCTTACTCAACTATGTTACTACCGAGGCTTTCACGAATTTCAGTATTCTCCTTGGCATCGCCAATCTCAAACGCTCATGCGTGATATGCAAAGTGTCAATTGCCTTGGCGGTCATACGCAAATTGGCCGCCTGCTACAACACACCCTTGACGAGTCTAGGCGGCACAAAGTTAATGCTTTAGTATTTATCGGTGATGCGGTGGAAGAAGCAGCAGACCGACTCTGTGATCTAGCAGGGCAACTGGGATTGGTTGGTGTCCCGATTTTTATCTTCCACGAAGGCGGAAATCCGAATGTTGGCAATATATTCAAACAATTAGCCACATTATCTCAAGGTGCATACTGCCCATTTGACCGTCATAGCCAACGTCGTCTTGAAGAATTGCTTGGTGCCGTCGCAGTGTATGCAAGCGGCGGAATGACTGCGTTACTCAATCTTGCAGAAAAATCACCCGAAGCCGTAAAGCTATTAACCCAGCAAATCGCGAAATAAGTTTTCAGTATGATTCTACGCACTCTTCTCGCCGCACTAGTAACCCTTATTTTTTTCTACGGGTACTACAAATATAGCAATGCGCCGAAAGCACAACGCAAGACCATCTTAATCCAATGGGGTGGAGCCCTACTCGCGTTTATTTTACTGACACTCGTTGCGTTTGGTAAATTACACTGGATCGGTGCTGTTTTTGCTGCCCTAATTCCAATCGCTCGCGCTCTATTCCCGCTACTAATTAAAGCGTTCCCGATCCTTCTGCATACGCTTAAACACAAAGCATCTAGTACAGTTCACTCAGGCAATAACTCTCAAGTAAAGACCGCTTACCTAACGCTAAACCTTGATCACGATAGCGGCGATATTTCTGGCGAAATGACAGACGGATTATATAAATCACGTACTCTAGCCTCGCTATCCATTGCAGAAATAAAGAAACTATTAGGGTATTACCAAACAAACGATCAAGAATCATTCCGATTATTGATGGCTTACGCGCAAAGAACATATCCTGATGAAACATTCGAGGGCAGCACGAACAACAGCGCAAGAGCACCCGCATAAAACGAAATGAATAAAAAAGAGGCTCTTGAAATACTGGGCCTCGTAGATGGCGCTTCAAAGGAAGAGATTACGCACGCACATAAAAAACTTATGCAACGACTACACCCAGACCGTGGAGGAAGCCACTATCTAGCAGCTAAAGTCAACGAGGCCAAAGATTTTTTGCTGAAAACACACTAACCGGGCTTGCGTAGCAAGACATGAATATAGCGACCTAAACGCATAAAAGGCATAATGCGAGAATATTCCAACTCGAGCTCTAAAACTTTTTCGGGCTCTCTTTCCCTATCGGTTTTGTTAAGAATATAATCGTGAAACGTACGAATGCCACTTTCACAGATGAATTCAAAATCAGATTCATCGATCCAACGCATCACAGTCTCAGGTTCAAGTGGGTTTGACGGCGTTAAACTTCCTCTATATCCACCCCATTGTTGCTTGGCAAATTTTTTGAAATTTGTTCTCAATAAATTTTTATAATGAGACCCATGAATATTGTAGTAACTGAGCGACAAGTAGCCTCCAGGTTTAAGGCACGTTAAGCAATCGTCGAGTAATTGTTGAGGCTCATCCACCCACTCCATCACGGCATGACATGTAACCACATCAAAGTGCTGAGGGAATTGCTTCGCTACATTCTGTATAGCCAGCTGTTTTATTTCAATGCGAGAATCTAAGCCAAGCTGCTTGTTCTCCTCGTCCGCAAGTGCCAACATATTCTCGGAAATATCACACAATGTCACGTTATGCCCGCGCGTCGCAAATAGCCGCGCCATCTGCCCTAACCCGCCGCCCGCATCGAGAACAGTGATAGGTTCTTCATCTTGTGAACACTCGAAAATCGGCAAATATTCGCGAAAATCTCGCTGAAGAATAGCTAAACGAATCTCCCCTTTTAAACCTGAATATACATTTCGCTGAAAACGATGGGCTAAATCATCAAAATTTCTATCTGCCATTTTGCGTCAATTCTCACTATGACTACTCAAAAACCGGGCTGCATTGTGTTGACTCTTCTCTAGCATTGCAGCGCCTAGATCAATACCAGCTTTATCCGCCAAGACCAACAGGTAGATAGCAATATCAGCCATCTCCTGTGCTACCGCGTTTTTACTCTCAACGATGGTGTCGAAACCTTTGTCATCTGACCATTGAAACAACGCCAACAGCTCTCCAGCCTCTACACTAAGCGCTGCAGCCAAGTTTTTAGGTGTGTGATTAGGATGCCAGTTTTTGGCATCGGCTATCGCATAAAAATTGTCTAAAAGCTGCAACTTTTCATTATCATTGAATACTGCGTTTGACATTCCCAAGCCTCTTTTCTGATACTATGAGATCAAGTAGCACACCGGACGCCGTAATAATCGCTGCTCCAGAAGCTGATAGAAAGTGACACCGTAGCGACCACTTATTTTTGCATGAAGTTTAACCGCAAATGCTAGAAACCCGACAGTTACCCTCAACCCGCTGGTTCATTTATATTCTCGAAACCCATTCTGGCAAACTGTACACAGGTATTACCACAGACGTCACACGGCGCTGGGAGGAACACTCCTCGGGGAAACGAGGCGCGAAGTCTTTGCGTGGAGACAAACCGGTAAAGCTCCTGATGGTTGAGTCTTCAACTGACCGAAGCAGCGCGAGTAAACGGGAAGCAGAGATCAAACGGCTAAGGCCCCTGCAAAAACGTCTTTTGATTAATACTCAAAGCCCGGTATCTTTGCTGAGCTGACCGTTATCTGCTTTCTGGTTAACAGATAACCAATGCATACCTATACCGCGCTAGTATAGGTTCGCCTCCAGGTCCTATAACACCTATAATAGTTCTCCATACATTCATCACTAATTTGCGAACACAGTACTTATGACACATTCTGCCGCTCAGCCGTTTCACCTAGTACGCAGTCAGGAAGTTGCTTCTTTAAACTTAACCATTGAAGAGTATCAGCATAAGGCAACCGGCGCCCAGCATATACACTTAGCGTCTGACTACGACGAGAATGTATTCTTGGTGGCACTGCGCACGGTACCCAAAGATTCAACCGGTGTGGCTCACATCCTTGAGCACACGGCCCTATGCGGTAGTGAAAAATACCCAGTTCGCGACCCCTTTTTCATGATGATTCGGCGCTCGCTTAATACCTTCATGAATGCATTCACCAGTTCCGACTGGACGGCCTACCCGTTTGCAAGCCAAAACAAAAAAGACTTTAACAATCTTCTGGACGTTTACCTAGATGCAGTATTTTTCTCACGTCTAGACCCTCTAGACTTCGCCCAAGAAGGACACCGTCTTGATTTTAGCGAGGCAGGCAACAGCAAATCTGACCTAATGTACAAAGGTGTAGTGTACAACGAAATGAAAGGAGCAATGAGCTCCATCAATTCTCAACTATGGCAGACCTTATCGAAATATTTATTTCCGACAACCACCTATCACTACAATAGTGGCGGTGACCCAGAAAGTATTACCGATCTTAGCTATGACCAACTGTTAGCTTTTTATAAAACACACTATCACCCTAGCAATGCCATATTCATGACTTTTGGCAACATTAGTGCAGCTGAGCACCAAGCAAAATTTGAAGCTCAAGCTCTCAAACGTTTTGAAAAACTAGAGGAGCATATTTTTGTTCCCGAAGAAAAGCGCTATTACTCACCAGTGCGTGTTATGGAGGGCTACCCCTACAACGACGCCAAAGAGCAGGAAACAGAGTCGCCCCAAAGCCTATCAGAAAAAACCCACATTGTTATGGGATGGCTGTTAGGTAAATCCACTAATCTAGTCGAGGCTTTAGAGGCGCAATTGTTATCAAGTATTTTATTCGATAATAGCGCCTCACCGTTGCAACATGTATTAGAAACTACGGATTTAGGGAATTCACCTTCGCCTCTTTGTGGGTTAGACGATTCACAACATGAAATTAGTTTTGTTTGTGGAATTGAAGGAAGCGACATTGACAAAGCGGATGCCTTTGAACAGTTGATCCTCGATACCTTGCAACATGTTGCCCAAAACGGTGTACCGCAAGAAGATCTTGAAGCAGCCTTGCATCAACTTGAATTGCAACAACGCGAGATAAGTGGTGACAGCTACCCTTATGGGTTACAACTCATTTTGACAGCGTTAAGTGCAGCAACACATCGTGGCGACCCAATTGGTTTACTCGATATCGACCCGGCTATTGTTAAATTAAGAGACGCCATCAAAGAGCCTGACTTTATCCAAAACTTGGTACGCAAATTACTATTAGACAACCCTCACCGCGTCCGCCTAACACTAGCGCCCGATGAACACATCCAAGAGCGCAAACAAGCTGCCGAACGTCGTCACCTAGATGAATTAAAAGCGTCGTTAAACGAGCAACAGAAACAAGCTATTATCGATCAAGCGAAAGCGTTAGAAGCTCGCCAGCAACAAAAAGATGACATGTCTGTTTTACCCAAAGTGGGGATAGAAGATGTACCGGCCAACATGCACCATGTTACCGGGGACTTTAGTACAACGGAAAACTTCCCTGTTGCCTCTTACCAAACTGGAACAAATGGGCTAGTGTATCAACAGGCTATTATTGACATCCCGTCTTTAACCGATGAAGAATTGCAAATACTCGGTATTTATTCAGCGTGTCTCAGTGAGCTAGGCATCAACGAGGAAGACTACCTCAGCGTACAAAAACGTCAGTCTCAGATAGTTGGCTCACTCAATTGCTTCACCTCAATAAGAAGTGATGTACACGACCCGCAAAAAAGTCGAGGCCACATCATCCTTTCTGCAAAAGCACTTGCCAAAAATCATATCGCTATGACTGACTTGATGGCGGAAACATTACATGGCGTTCGATTTGACGAACATAACCGTATCAGAGAGTTGGTTGCTCAAATGCGCGCCCGCCGAGAGCAAAGTGTGACGGGCAGCGGTCATAGCTTGGCAATGTCGGCAGCTACCGCGAACATGTCTCCGCTCAGTAGTTTGAATCACAGAGTCTCTGGTCTTGGCGGAATTCAATTTATTAAGTTACTGGATAAACAACTGCAAAATCCAGAGGGAATGGAGAAATTTTCTGCCACATTACTCAACCTGCACAAAAAAATTACCCAACAGTCGATGCAGTTTCTACTCGTTAGTGATGAAACTAACCTGCCCGCACAACATTCCCAATTAATCGATAGTTGGCGTAAACACTATACGATACAGCCCGCTCGCATGGATGGCAGTGAAATCGAATTACAACAACCCGATACCACGAATGTTCGTCAGTCGTGGTTAACCAATACGCAAGTAAATTTCTGCGCAAAGGCATTTCCAACTGTCGCTATGACTCATGCGGATGCTGCACCACTGACAGTGCTGGGTGGATTTTTACGTAACGGTTACCTTCACAGAACTATCCGCGAACAAGGCGGTGCGTACGGAGGTGGAGCCCAACAAGATAGCAATTCTGCCGCGTTCAGATTCTATTCTTACCGAGATCCTCGTTTATCCGAAACGCTCGAAGATTTCTCTCAATCTATCCAGTGGCTAAAAGATACCGACCACGCCTGGCTAAGCGTTGAAGAAGCCATTTTGGGGGTCATAAGCTCAATCGACAAACCAGGCTCCCCTGCAGGTGAAGCCAAGCAAGCGTTTCATGCTGAATTAAATGGACGCACAATAGAACTTCGCGAGACCTTTAGAAAGCAAGTCCTGGAAGTCAAAGAAGAGGATTTAAAACGCGTAGCAGATAAGTATTTATCCAATGACGATACAGCAAGTATCGCAGTCATTGCGCCGCCTGAAAATAAACAACAATGTGAAGATAATGGCCTTGCCAGTCTTAATTTATAAGGCGACTAATTAATTGACCATTACGGCAGGCGCATAATAAAGCGCCCACCGCCTAGCGTCCCGCCATTAGCTAGTGAAATGGAGCCGCATTGGTCATTTTGGACATGTAGTGCAGCGACTTTCGAGGCAAAGTACAAACCAAGATTTGTACTGCCGCTTTCAAAACTAACACCGCGGTCCTCATTAATCGGAGCGTCAATCATCGCTGAAGGATAGCCACCACCGTCATCTGCAATCTCAATACATAATTGGTTGTTTTCAACGACGGCAGCTAACACTATTTTTTCACGAGTATAGCGGGCACAGTTAATGAGAATGTTGTGGATCACACCGCCGACAAGCTCATTGTCGTAATACCAACGTAAGTTATCATCACACTCAACATCTACCTGAATACCTCGCGTTTGAAATAACATATCATTGCGTGCGATTTGATCATCGAATGTATCCATCACAAAATTTTCATCAATTTGCACTGGCAGACGTTGATCCTGCATGCGATAGATAGACAGCAACTGGATTAACTCTCCGCTTATACGAGAACCTTCATACTGTAACGTCGCAATTCTTTTTTCTTGAGCAGGATCAGTCTCGTCTGATTCGTGAATATACTCTTCTAAGGAATTTAATAACATCCCTACTGAGTTTTTCATGTCATGAACACTGGACGCCAAAATTAGGCTAAAATCCAGTGATTCTCTGGAGTTTTCCATAGTCAGTTCCTTTATACCTCTCGACTGTGTGCACCAATCATATCCTGCAACTGTAAGTATCGATCGTACTGCGGATGATCACCGGTAATGTTTCGCTTAACGATGTCAATAATTCGCATCGCTTTGTAATAAGTTTCTTTGTCATACCCCCTAGCCCTGAGTTCACCATCAATAGATTGAACTAAATTAAGTTGTATACCTATATGATTGGGAAAAAGCTTTCTTGCGCTATCAAAGCAACGTATTGCTTCTTCGAATTTATTGGCTTCATAAAAGCCAATACCACGCTTGTTGATCGAAGTGACTGTACCGCGATTACGCTGACTAATGGGCTCATCGAGATAAGGATCGATTTTTTCTAGTGCGGATTGATCGTTTTTATATTCTTGCACTAGCCTAGACAGAACCTGGTCGGAGGCCTCTTTGTTCCCAGTATCTTTTAACGCTTGAGCCATACTCAAATCAGTATCTAGATCACTTTCTGTCTCTAGCTTAGAGTACTTTTCCTCAGCCATTTGCAATACTTCTTTGGCTTTACGGGTATTACCCTGTCCCGCAAGCACCTGGCTTTCAACGAAAAGTGTCATTACTGACTGCTCTTCACTCATCGCAAAGCGGGAACCAACCTCTTCTAAATCTTTAATCACTTCACGAGACAAATCTACCGCAGCACTTTGATCATCTCGCAAGAGCTGTGCGGTTGATCTCCCAAACTGAATATGATTATCAAGCTTGTCGTGAACGGAGTTGGTTCCAAGTCGAACAGTTTGTCTAAATGCTTGCGCCGCAGTGAAGTTGTCATTCACTTTTATTGCGTGTTTAGCCAGTGACTCTTGACGTAAAATCGCCATCGGAGATTGCTCAACCGCAGATTTAAGGATCTCAGACAATGCCTCGTCATCTTCCTCTTTTCGGTATATACCGGCCAGTGCATCATACGCTTGCATGCACAACGGGTTTTTCTTAATGATCTCTCTGAGGAAAGTTTTAGCTTCTCCCTTATTGCCCTGCAATTCTCGAACCTTAGCCATGCCCACCTTAGCCCAATCGAGTGTTCGCACTTGCAAGGCGCTCCGATAGATATCTTCAGCCAGATCTATCTGGCCAGATTCCAAATAGAGTTCTCCCAATAGTTTTTGACAGGGGGTACTGATTCGACTGCCTGCCATAATCTGACGATTGAGTAAATCCGTGGCTTTGGGAAGGTTTTTATCGTCGATGGCTTGGTAGATAGGTAACATTTCGTCGCGCTGCTGCAACAATCTGTCTAAACGCTGCTTTAGCGCTTTACCGGTGATCGGCTTAGCAAGGTAGGCATCAGGCTCATAGTCGTAGGCAGACATGACGATGGCTTTACTCGATTCTGCCGATATCAGTATAAAAAGTGTCTTACGTGACAGAATTATTTTATGCCGCAACTCTTCTAAGATTTGCTGGCCGTTCTTTCCTCGGCCAAGGTTGTAGTCACATAGAATCAGGTCCAAATCCTTCTCCTGGCACCAACGCATGACTTCGTTACCTGTCACAGCACTGTCAATCGACGCGATACCAAAGCTTTCGAGCATGTTTGCCAACATTTGCCGAAAGCTCTCAAAGTCATCTACAACCAATGCTTTTATGTTTTGATAGCCAGAGTACGCCATACCGCCCATTCACTACGCAAAAATATCCAAAATACATATCATTAGCATAGTCAATATCACGTTCTCTATTGAACATTGTTAGAGCAAATCGCGATAATACGATGCAGAAATAACAGATTCCGTCTAAAATCAGCAGCGCTCAGCTAACAATAGCGCACCATTGATTTCTAACGACCCGATTTATCGGATTAAAGAACTAAAAGCCAGCATGACTCAACGCGATACCATCTACTCCAATCCTCTTTCAGCCGTTGCTGGATTCGAATTTAATGACGATGTTGTCAAGGTCTTTCCGGATATGATTCAGCGCTCCGTGCCTGGATACGAGTCTATTGTGTCGATGATCGGAGACCTGGCTCAACGTTATGCTCAGCCTAATAGTAAGTGCGTTGATCTCGGCTGTTCGCTTGGCGCATCAAGCCTGGCAATGGCCGGTAGAATCGATCAAGCTGACTGTGAAATTATAGGTGTCGACAATTCACCCGCCATGGTCGAGCGATTTACTGCCATTCTCAATGCTCACCCTCCCCGAACGCCTGTGAATGTCGTCTTGGGCGATGTGAGATCAACTAACATCGACAATGCATCGGTCGTAGTATTGAACTTTACGCTGCAATTTATACCGGTTGCAGAACGCGACCAGCTTATTAAAAACATTTACCATGGAATGAACCCAGGCGGAGTGCTCATTGTCTCCGAAAAGGTCAGCTTTGAAGATCAAGCGCATCAAGAATTAATGATAGAACTACATCATAATTTCAAACGTGCAAACGGCTATTCTGATTTAGAAATCGCTCAGAAACGGTCGTCCTTAGAAAATGTACTCATTCCTGAAACACTCGCGCAACATCGCAAGCGTTTTCAACAAGCTGGCTTTTCAAGCTCCGATGTGTGGTTTCAGTGCCTCAACTTTGCCTCCATGCTCGCCATTAAATAACATGAATTACTTTTCAGATTTACAACACTTCCTAAGTTCACATACCGCGCTCAAAAGTTGGGGAAGCGAATTACCCGCTATTATTGCAAAAGGTTTAAGCATAGAGCGTTATGGTGATCTGCCAGGATGGAAAGCGGCTTTAGACTCGCTCCCCAACGTCACCTCCGAGTCTATGGAACTTGCGACACAGGTGAGATTTGGTGAGACTTCCGAGACCGATTCCGACACCAAGCAAAAAATTAAAGAAGCTCTCGAAGCACTTATCCCTTGGCGCAAAGGGCCCTTTTCTATTCACGATACGTTTATCGATACTGAATGGCGATCTGATTGGAAATGGGATCGATTGATCGATCATATTGCACCTCTCAACAATAAACTCGTTCTCGATGTTGGTTGTGGCAATGGCTATCACTGCTGGAGAATGCTGGGGGCTGGAGCACAACGCGTCATTGGTATCGACCCGTCTCCTCGGTTCGTCATGCAATTTTACGCTACAAAACACTTTGCTCCCGACGCACCCATTGATGTCATTCCCGCGACATTGGATGACTTTTCACAGCTACACCGAAGTTTTGATAGCGTGTTTTCGATGGGCGTTCTCTATCATCGTCCTTCACCAATCGATCACTTGAAGCAATTAAAAAGTACTATTCGCCAAGGTGGCCAATTGATCTTAGAAACCTTAGTAATCGAAGGTAAACTGGGTGAGACACTCGTCCCTGAAGGACGTTACGCTAAAATGAATAACGTGTGGTTTATTCCTACGCCGGAAACATTAGTCAGTTGGTTGAAAAAGCTAGGCTTTAAAAATCCTCGCGTTGTCGACATCAACCAAACAACGATACAAGAACAACGCGCAACCGAGTGGATGAAGTTTCAATCGCTTCCGGACTTTTTAGACCCTGCTGACTACAACAAAACCATAGAAGGTCACCCTGCTCCGCGACGAGCTATTATTGTTGCTGAATGTCCTTGAGCAAAATATCAATATCAGCATCTATGCGCTGAGTCATGTCCCGTAGTGACGTTGCGTGATATCGTTATCGAACTCACTGTTAAGACGGGGACTCGCGATATGTTTACTAATTGGTTAGCAGGCGCTCAATTCAACACGGCGAAATGGCTAATTGTATCCATGGTATTCAGTACGCTGTTTTCACCACTCCTTGCTGCCGATCAAACAACTGACGACAAGGTGAGTAACGATGTCAGCGGCCTGCTTAATGTATGCCACAGCTGCCACATGACTAACGAAGGCGAGCTGGCACGTTGGCCGAACCTCAGAGGCTTGGATCAGCAGGCAATCGTTCAAAAACTCACCGCTCACCGCGCACAACTTATAGAAGATGGCACGATGAGCCGAGTCACTAAGCACCTAAGCGATCAAGACATAACCGATATCGCACATATTTTAAGCAAAACCACACAACCAACACCAAATTGACCCGGCCTTTCATTAACGAACTGAGCAACTAAACGCGCGCCAAACGGCACCGCTACAGCTTATAACCAATTGTTATAGAGTCTTCACTCGCCCTTGGATTCCTATCTGTTTTCTAACCGATTAGTATGTAACCTATAGCAATGTGAGGTGCCAAATTCATTGGCAATTTAGGGGGGCCTCACAAAAATAACGTCCAACAATCAAACTGCGCGCTTAATGAATTCGCGCTCAGATTTGGTTCCTCCCTTGGCACCTTCTATCCATGATGACCTTAAAAAGGTTCGCGGATTACTGCAACTATAGGATGTGTATGTAATGAGCAATAAACTACCCCAGTCGGGTACTTTTTTAGCTAATGCCGTGAAAGCTCGGCTAGACGCCGGGAAACATGAAACTGATCGATTGCGAGACCTATCTGACGGGCTCGATTGGCTCAAAGATGTTATCGACGGCGAACGTGAACGCATCGTTAATTCAAAACTTCTGACTTTCAAGCTTCTCTATTCCGGCTATTTTGGCACCAAAGGTCGCAGTACGAAATTTGCGCGTAATCCATGCGCAATTCGTGAAGCGCTAAAATTCTGCCGCACCAATGGCCTCCCCGCCCCGGACTGGGTAATGAAATACCTCTACGACTTGATGGCAGGTAAAGAGCAGGCACCAACGACTCAAGATGAAAAACGTTGGAACAACTTGATGAAGTTACTCGATTTGGCCAACGAGTGGGATAAAAAGTCAAAACAAGGCATGAAAGATGCCGAAATAGAACGTTATTTCAAACGTAAAGGCGTGGGTGATACACCGCTTCGCTATGCAAAAGCGTTCGTTAATCCCGAAACAAAGAATGTGGTATTCGAACACGCGAAATCGCTCAACGATGAACCTCTGATTGACCTAGACAAATATGCCGGAATCTTAAATCCTCGCGACTTAGACGATGAAGATGACGACGCTGATGACACGAAAGCAGACAGCAAATCTGATTCTAAAAAAGCAGCAAAAGAGGCCACCGCGCTGTATCAGCCGGCATCAACCAAACAACCTAGTGAAGCTCACGATGCTGAAGAGAAAACCGAGGAGCCTCGCCCAGAACTGCATAGCGTTGCAGGCTAACAAATCGATTAAGTTTACAAAAAACCCGGCTTAAGCCGGGTTTTTTGTGCTGAATTATCCACAACTCACAGTGACTTCAAATACTCAACCAGCGCCCAACGCTCATCTTCATTCAGCGCAGGTAGTACCCTGCCATCCAGCTGTGGCGTCCGTCCAGCGCCATATTCGTGACCACTATTTAAATTCCCCAGCTTATCGGTAGACAACGTAAAACCATCGTAGCCGTCGTAAACGAAACCAACGCGCTCAATATCGTATTCTCTCTTACCCACTTGAAAACTCTCTGGGCGGTACTCCCCTTCATCGGGATCGCCTTCACGTTTCTCTGGTAGCAAGAGGTCGTATAACGTAGGGACTGAGCCATTATGTAGGTAAGGCGCGGTTGCCCAAATACCATTTAAAGGCCTAGCTTTATAGGATAGTAGCGAGTTAAAAGGCAGCGCCGTTGTATCTGGATTGTAGTTGCCGTTTTTAACACTGTAAGCAATTTTGTTGTCGAAGAAAGACATTCCCAGTGTATATAACCAATCTAACCAACGACGTACAATAAATTTGTCGGGGTCAGGTGTTGTCACTACGCCGCGCGTCGCAGCGGTCAACAACAACGCAACGGGAGCTGTTTCACCCATTGCTACCGGACCAACATCTGTGGATTGAACGGTATATTGGAAATTGCCGGAGTTCCCGGAGCGAGCAACACTGTTGTTTGCCATCGCTGGGTCGGTACCAATGAAATCAACGTTAGACATCTTCGAGATAATCAAACGATCAAAATCAGTGCGATCAACAAGCTCATGGCAAGACCGACAATACTGCGCGTAAATCTGCTTACCTTGCGCCCATTTTTTTTCATCAATTTCGCCAAAAATCTCAGTCGGCCATTGAGGTGAAGTCAAACTAATCATGTGCGATTCAAGGCGTTTTAAATTAACCAAATCAATTGAAGAAGAGAAATCAATTTTTTTCTTCTTCGCGGTTTGGCCGCTAGCTATTTCAGCAAGGTAATCAACCGACAAGCCAGGTTCAGTCGCTCGCCAATCCAGCTTTCCAAAAACCCCAACCACTTCACCGGCGTTACGCCCTAGCGGCCCCGCATGTGCATTGTTTGCTAAACCATTCCATTGCACGTAATCAGAATGTGGGACATCCCATAGGTAGGGATAACTCACGGGCGCGTCGGCTTCGTTAAATAATTCATTGCTGATAATTTCAACTTCTTGCAATGACAATCCTGGGTAGCCTGGATCGGTCGACATTGCACGCTCTAATGCCTGCGCCAAACCGTCTGAACCAAGGATAGTTTCATCTAACCCATCAACCACTTTTTCAACTTCACTCGGCGTTAACAGGTTCTCTTTGTCCGGACCAATCGCGGCCAACAATACGGCCTCTAGCTGTTGTTTGTTGATGACGTGCTCTAAAACGCGGTTAAAAATGCGACCAAATGCATCAAGTCGAGCGTAGCCATAATCGACATCAGTGCGATTGATATAGTTGTAGCGAGAAATGGTATCTGACCATTTTTTAAGGTCTGCTAAGACCAATTCTTCACGGCTATAATCGTTGTCCAATGCCAATACGGCATCAACAAAGCGTTTCTTTTTCGCGTCGTCCAGTAACGTAGCTTTCATTGATGCTTCAAGTTCAGTCAAGAAACCCACCATGTTGGCCATGGAGGGACCACCATCAATACGAATCGCCGTGGTTTTTTGGGTATTTTTGTCGGTATAGTTGATTTGTGCTGTGTGGCAAGCTGCACAGGTGTAGCCTATATAATCGAGCTTTCTATCACTTACCGGGCCTTTATACGTTTCTTTTACGAACCCTACGGGCAACGCATCTGGATTAAAGAACGTGGCCTTCTGCGGTAAATAACGGAATTTGTCGATGTTCTTATCAGACCGGAATGACGTCTGTGAATTGGGTTGCTCCAAGGAAACAAAAAGATCATAAGGCATCAATGCGGAGCCTTGGGTGGTATTGTAAAACCATAGGCTATCAGCTTCGCTCCAACCTTGATCAAGATAAATCGGCGTTTGGTAGCTCTCTCCAAACGCTCCATCAGTCATCTCGATTGCGCCTCTATCGGGGTCGTCATCCCAGTGTTGCCAGATCTTGCCGATAGCTAAGCTAATCAACATAAGCCCCACTGTCCCGGCCAATACCCACGCGAACGCTTTGAGGTATTTGCGGATAATCATTTTTAGTATTCTTATAATGTTCTTAAACATATGCACGTCCTTAGTCTCGGCCATCCCGGCCTCCCAAATACCTCGCGCGATGCCTCATGAGACTGATACAGCTCGCACCCCAAACGGCGACATTATACACTTGTCCGGCACTTTCGAAACGCCAAATCAACTTTAAAAAGTACCGCTAGTCTACTGTTTTTAAACAATATTTAGTGATTACCACTCCGTGTGGAACCGCTTTTATAAAAGTGGCTAATAACCTCGAATTAATTTACATGGCTTGCCTCTAGACCAATCGGTCTATATGTTGTACGCAACAACTCTACACCCGTCATCCAAGGACTTGCCATGACCGCGCCAGCCAAAGGTTTCGAACCTCTCTTTCGTACCAGCCCATATTTGGACTTAATCGGCCCCATCTTTTGTCGTAAAAACGCGTCAAAGGACACAGGCCCACTGACTATTGGTTTCACCGCCCAAGAAAAGCACTGCAATGCCAATGGCAGTGTTCATGGTGGAATCATCGGCGGCATAGCCGATATAACCTTGGGCTACAACAGCTCGTTATCCGTGAGCCCGCCTATAAACATGGTCACAACCAACCTGACTATCGATTATGCCGGCAGTATTCGCTGTGGGGATTGGGTTGAGGTTGATGCCGATGTCCAAAAGGTTGGTGGACGTGTAGCGTTCGCAAACTGTTATTTCATGGTGGAGCAACAACGCATCATCCGAGCCAGCGGGGTTTTCACCGTATTGAGATAACCCCCCAGCCACTAAAGATAAATTGACTTCATACTACAATCCACCTACAGTGCGCGCAGCATTTTGGTGTCCCAGTTGTCATGAGCTATTTTTTACAACTGGCCTTAAATGGGAAGTCTGGTGAAAGACCAGCGCTGCCCCCGCAACGGTAATCAGTTTAAACCTGAAAGCCCGATACCAGCCAAATGTGTTTACGTTGATGGAGCGGAGGGCTACCATCCTGGTCTGATAGTTATCCCCGGACTACTTTTGTTCGCGGCCTTATCTTCCTTGTGATGCCTCCCTCAATTGCTTAACTTTTTAGCATTGAGGCTTAAAATGAAACCACACTGTGTAAAATTGGGACTACTGAAAAAAGCAGTAGCACCTACCCTATTATCATCCTGCATTCCTTTTTCCACTTTTTTGTCAGCGCAAGAACAGCTCGACGAAATTGTCGTTACCAGTTCGCGTGTCGAAATGCCCGTCCGGCAAATTGGTAGCTCAGTGTCTGTAATTTCAGATAGTGACATTCAACTAATGGGTTATGCATCAGCAACCGACCTATTACGCACGCAACCTGGTATTACCGCAACGAACAGCGGTGGTCAAGGTAAGGTATCCGCCATTCGGATACGCGGTGAAGAAAGTTACCGGACATTGATGATGCTCGATGGCATCGATCTATCAAACTCTACCGCGCCAAAAGTAACACCATTGGTTGAGCACTTTGGTGCAACCAGCGATATTAGTCGCATTGAAATTTTGCGTGGACCTCAAGGGTTTATTTACGGCGCGGATGCAGGTGGCGTCATCAATATGTTTACGCGCTCCGTCAATGATGGCTTTGAAGGTCGAGTCAGCATGGAGCAAGGGCGTTACAACACGCAAAACATCAATGGCTACATTGGCGCAGGGTCTGAGCAATACGATGTATTCTTTTCCGCTTCTGATCAATCAACGGATGGGTTTAACGCTCGCTCCACTGATGTCTCAGGTGAGTCAGATGGCTATGAAAATCGCACACTACACGGCAAAGTAGGCGTGAATATAAGTGATAACCTGCGAGCACAATTAGTCGTTAGAGATATCGATACAACCAGCGAATACGACAATTGTTACCCTGTGAGTAATGATTGTGAAAGCCTATACAATCAACGCATAGGACGTGCTTCCATAGATTATTCAACAGAACGCAGCAAGCATGGCGTCGGCTTTGCGATAAGCCAGTTTGAGAGCGACTATTTTACAAACGGCTTAAGAAGCTATGGAAACAGTGGCGACATTGAAAAAATCGATTATGTCGGTCAATTTACTCTAGGTGACTCGATCACTTGGGTTGCAGGCAGTGATTTTCAACAAGAAAATGTCGACGTGCAAGGCGATGACGATCTTGAGCAAGATCAGTGGGGCGTATTCACCGAACTGCAAATGCAGTTCTTAAAACAACTGTACATCAATGTCGGCACACGCTGGGATGACAACGAAGACTTTGGTGAACACTTGAGCCATCGTGCATCCATTGCCTATATTCTTCCACTGGGCGCATCTGACCATTCGCTTAAACTACGTTCCAGTTACGGAACTGGGTTTAGAGCACCAAGCCCTTATGAAATCTCGACCAATAAAAATGCTACCTTTGGCTTAGCGTCAACGACCAACCTCGAAGAAGAGACAAGTGAGGGTTTAGACGTTGGCATCGACACGTACTTTTCAAATGGTAGCGAGCTCAACCTAACCTACTTCAACCAAAGAATTAATAATGAAATATCCTATGAGTACCCAGGTTATATCCAAGAAAAAGGGGAAAGCAATTCTAAAGGTATTGAACTCGGTTTCGCGGTACCCCTATGGAATATCATAGTTGTCCAGGGTAATGCACTGTATAACGATACGGAAACCGATGCTGGATTACAGCGTATTCGGCGACCAAAGCGTTCGGGGAATATCGGCGTTCGTTTTCACCTATTTGATGAGCGTTTAAATATATTGACGAACTATCGAATATCAAAGGATGCTATCGATAACGGTGATATTCCACTGGACGATTATAGCGTCTGGGATATCAGTGCGAACTATAATGCCATCGCTGGTCTAGAAATATTTGCCAGGATCGAAAACATCCTCAACGAAGACTATCAAGAGCTAACAGACTACAACACGTCCGGTCGAGCAGGCTTTGCAGGGCTTCGATACAACTTCTAGCCTTGCATACGCAGAACCTAATAACCGTAAGCGCTTTGGCTTGCGGTTATTTATCGCTATTGAAATGAAGAACTTAAATGGAAGACGACAAGAAAAACGCCAAACACAAAGCCGCCATGGAGAAACAAAAAGCCAAGGTGGACGACAATATCCAAAAAGCCGATATTGAACGTGGAGTTAGTGTCCTCTTAACGGGTGATGGTAAAGGCAAATCCAGCTCAGCCTTTGGCATGGTAATGCGCGCATTAGGCTATGGCCAAAAGGTCGCGGTGATTCAATTTATCAAAGGTCAGCAGTTATCCGGCGAGGAAATCTATCTTCGTGACCACTGCCCGCACGTTACATTTCATCAAATGGGTACGGGTTTTACTTGGAACACGCAAGATCGGACGAGCGACATAGCCGCAGCAGAAAAAACATGGGCAATCGCGAAACCGTTGCTGGCAGATTCCAGTTATGATCTTGTGGTGCTTGACGAACTGACCTACATGATTGCGTATCAATACCTCAACGAAGCCGAAATATTGGACTCCATAATCAACCGCCCGACAAACCAAAGCGTCGTCGTCACCGGCCGCGGTGGTGGTAGCGCATTGCGCGATATAATGGATACCGTATCGGAAATAAAAGATATCAAGCATGCTTTTCGTGCCGGCGTTAAAGCGCGACAAGGTGTCGATTACTAAGGAATTGACGAAAATGCTTTCTGGCACATTGATGGTTCAAGGGACCACATCAGATGCAGGTAAAAGTGTATTAGTCACTGCACTGTGTCGTTTGCTATCGCGAGCCAATATTTCTGTTGCGCCTTTCAAGCCTCAAAATATGGCGCTCAACAGCGCTGTAACGGAAGACAATGGAGAAATTGGGCGAGCACAGGCATTACAAGCACAAGCTTGTCATATTCCATCACACTCCGACATGAATCCTGTCTTGATCAAACCCTCAAGTGACACGGGAGCACAAATTATCGTGCAAGGGAAAGTGATGGGCGAAATGAACGCTCAAAACTTCCACCAATTCAAACCCCGAGCGAAGGACGCGGTATTTGATTCCTTTAATCGCCTACACTCTCGCCATGAGGCCATCATCATTGAAGGTGCAGGAAGCCCCGCAGAAATAAACCTACGGGAAGGTGATATCGCCAACATGGGGTTTGCTGAAAAAGCGGACTGCCCGGTAATCATTATTGCTGACATCGATAAAGGTGGCGTATTTGCACATCTCGTCGGCACACTCGAATTATTATCACCAAGCGAGCGAGCACGAGTCAAAGGGTTCGTCATTAATAAATTTAGAGGCGACATTCAATTGCTCAACCCAGGCTTAGAATGGCTGCATGAACGCACCAATATTCCAGTGCTCGGCGTGCTTCCGTACCTACATGACTTATACCTCGATGCGGAAGACGCCATCGATACACAACAACTAACATCATCTAAACGCTTCAAAGTAGTCGTACCGGTACTACCTCGCATTAGTAATCACACGGATTTTGATGCATTGCGTCTACACTCTGATATTGACTTGCAGTTCGCGCCAATCACGGCGCCCCCTCCTCCCTGTGATCTATTAATTTTACCCGGCAGTAAAAATGTACGAGGTGATATTGAATATCTCAAGCAATACCAATGGGATCAAGCGATTGCAAAACATCTTCGTTACGGCGGAAAACTTATTGGCATCTGTGGTGGCTACCAAATGTTGGGCCATTCGATTGATGACCCACTCGGCATTGAAGGCAAGCCTGGTTCGAGCCCTGGTCTGAATTTTTTACCCTTGAGCACAACGCTTACCAAGAACAAAGCTTTGTCAAACAAGACTGGTCATCTGATTATTGAGAATGCATCATGCCCCATCAGTGGCTATGAAATTCACCACGGCATAACAACTCCACTAGCGTCTAGAAACAACGAAACTCATCATATGGCGCCGAACAATAACGCTGCCGCCATAGCTTTTTCAGATGGTAGCTACGATGGTCACGTAAGTGATGACAACCTTATCTTCGGCACCTATTTACATGGGCTGTTTGATAACGCCGAAGCGACTAATTTCATTCTGCAATGGGCCGGGCTTACAACCACCAGGCAAGTCGATATAAAAGACGTTCGCGAGCAAGCCATTAATCGCGTTGCAGATCTGGCAGGTCAGCATCTAGATTTAGACAAGCTTTCTGACATTTTAGCCCTACCGATCACATTCAAAGAAAACACTCAACCTACGACGGAGTGTTTGGTTTGATGCAATTTTCTCATCACATCAAGCAGTTTTTACCTCGCTACTGGACGCGGTTGCTCTTCGCAATGCTCGCGTCACTCATTGTTGTTACTCTGATCTCTCTCAGTTTTGGGGCGACTCCAACGAGCTTCAAAGAACTAGTTTTGTGGCTTATGGGCGAGAGCGATCTCCAATCACACATTATTATTCAACAACTACGCCTTCCCCGCGCTTTACTCGCATTATGCATTGGTAGCCTACTGGCAACCTGTGGTGCAATCAGCCAAGGGCTTTTTCGTAACCCGCTTGCCGATCCATCATTAATTGGTGTCAGCGCTGGTGCTTCAGCGGGTGCAAGCATCGCGATTGTTTTTTTAGCTGGCGCACAATGGTCGCTATTTAGCTTATCGCTAGTGTCTATGGGTGCGTTTGTCGGTGGAATACTATCGGTTTATCTGGTGTATCAGATTGCAACCAACACATCCGGAACATCCGTATCAACCATGTTGTTAGCGGGTATTGCCATTGCATTTATTGCAGGCGGCGTTTCAAATGCCTTAGAGTTTTTCGCCGACAACGATATGCTGCGGCGCATGAGTTTATGGCGTATGGGGGGTCTAGATTCCGCGAACACACCGCGCGTTATTATCGCAGCGACTGTCGCTGGGTGCATATTCTGCTTAATGCCCCATTATTATTCACCTCTCAATGCGTTACTACTGGGCGAATCCGAAGCGCGTCACCTGGGTATTGATGTGAATCGAACAAAACGACATCTCGTTATTCTCGTCGCTGCTGGAGTTGGTACATCAGTAGCATTAGCAGGCACAATTGCTTTTATTGGTTTAGTTGTACCCCATATGGTGAGACTCGTCATTGGACCCAATCACCGATTTTTACTTCCCATTAGCGCATTTATGGGAGCGTTACTTCTACTCGTTGCTGATGCTTTTGCTCGCACGGTGATCGCCCCTACAGAAATACCTGTGGGACTTGTCAGCGCATTACTGGGCGCACCTATTTTTATTTCTCTGTTACGAAAACGCCATCATTATGGTCTTCAGGAATAGATAAATGACAATAGAACCGACGAACAGCGATAAAAATATTACCATGCCTCTGACAGTGTCGAATATGTCGGTTACCGTATCGAACGAGCACGGCGACACAACCATACTTCAACCAACTAACCTCACTATTCAAAGCGGTGAGATACACGCAATCATCGGCCCCAACGGCGCGGGAAAATCAACGTTGTTGAAAGCCATCTCAGGGGACTTAAAAATCTCCACAGGGGATGTGACGTGTTGTGGTTACAACCTAAGGCAATTACAAGCACGTGATCAATCGTCAAAAGCTAAAGCCGTGGCTGCGCTGCCGCAATTTAGCCTTTTAAATTTCCCTTACACGGTTGAAGAAGTGGTGGCACTGGGCAGAATCCCCCATAATAGTGGGCAGCGTGTGGATGCCCAAATTGTTGGAGACGCGATGGACCTGCTTGATATTGGTACGCTCGCGAAACGTAATTACACCCAGCTTTCGGGCGGTGAAAAACAACGTACGCAACTAGCGCGCGTCATGGCACAAGTTTGGCGAGCCCAAGATGCCACTACCCGTTTATTGCTATTAGACGAGCCCACCACAGCACTAGACCTCGGGCATCAGCAACAATTAATGAAGATAATTCAAGATTTCGCCAAACAAGGCGTCGCTATCCTTATGGTCGTGCACGATATTAATCTAGCGGCCAACTATGCGGATTACACGTTAGCATTGTCAAACGGCAATACTTTTCGTCAAGGGCCAACAGCGGATGTGCTCAAAGAAGATATGTTATCCTCCCTTTTCGACGCCTCTATATCCGTTATTCATCATCCAATTACTCATAAATCAGTTGTACTCTCATGAATACTTCTCGCTCCGGCAGTGGAACAACGACACAAATTGACCTTTTACGCCACGGTGAATGTGAAGGCGGCGAAATTTTTCGTGGCAGCACGGATGTAGCATTATCCCCTGAAGGGCTTGCCCGAATGCAACGCCATGCTGACACCGTTAATGAGGAATGGGAGTCTATTTTCACCTCGCCGCTTATTCGTTGTCGGCATTTCGCTGAAACTATCGCTGATAAACTTAACGTGCCGATATCTGTCGACGAACGTTTACGGGAAATGCATTTTGGTGAATGGGAAGGTCAAGTTGTTACCGATATTTTTCAGAACGATCGCGAACGTATGAGTGCCTGGGGGAAAGACCCTGAATCAAACCCACCACCCGGAGGTGAGCCGCTCAACGAGGTGCATCAGCGCGTGTCTGCCTTTCTATCGGATATTCAAGAAACACAAAAAGGCAGAAAAGTTCTCGTTGTTACTCATGGTGGAGTTATTCGCGTTGCACTATCTCAAGTGCTTAGCATGCCACTCATTGCTCTTAATAAATTTGAAGTCCCCTACGCCTGTGTATCTCGTGTAGCGCACTTTCAATCGCCGTCACGGGAAACATTAAAACTGCTCGCGCATAACTGGGTATCGTAGGCAGTGAAAAAGCTATTACTACTATCACTAGCGTTGATAGCAACAAATGTAGCATGGTCAGAAATTATCGTTACTGACTTCATAGGACGCGAGGTTAAGCTACAAAAACCGGCGCAAAGAGTGGTCGCATTGGCACCACATATTGTCGAAAATATGTTTACAGCCGGTGCAGGTGATCGTTTAGTCGGGGCAGTTGATTATTCTGATTATCCGGAAGCAGCGAAAGCTATTCCCCGTATTGGTTTATCAAACAGTTTCAGCTTAGAAGCAATCGTCGCTTTAGCCCCAGACTTAGTGGTTACTTGGCATTCTGGACGAGGGACCTTAGCCCTAGGAAAATTGGCGTCGGTCGGTATAACCGTTTACGCCTCTAACCCCAAAACACTCGATGATATTCCCAAAGCGATTCGGGACTACGGCGCACTTACCGGGAATGATCAAACGGCAAACGCCGCTGCAACAAGCTATGAAATCAAGTTGTCGGGTTTAGCCGCACGTTACCAGACAACTGAAACGATTAATGTACTCTATCAAATCTGGAATAATCCCATCCAAACCATCAACAGCAAACACATTATTAGCCATGTGATACAGCTGTGCGGAGGCATCAATGCGTTTGGGGAATCCCCCGCCCTAGCACCAAAATTATCAATTGAATCCGTAATCGCAGAGAATCCCGATGTCATTATTGCCAGTGGCATGGGTGAGGAACAACCAGAATGGTTACAGGCGTGGGAGCCTTGGCGTACTATCAACGCCGTAAAAAATAAAAGTTTGTATTTCATCCCACCCGATATTATTCAGCGTCACACCGTCCGCTTGCTCGACGGTGCGTCACAAATGTGTGGCCATTTAGAACATGCGCGGCAACAAATCTCGAAAAATTATTGAGCATTATCCAGATTTAAATGCGACAAAATTTGTTTCTCTTGATAGCCATAGAACGGGTTATATCGCAATCTGTTCATTTGTGCAGGAGGAATACGTAGTATTCCCCGCTCTCCTTTAAAGTTGAGCCCACCCAAAGGCACACCACCCGGTTCACCTAATTTGCTATCACCGTAGATTGGATCGTCATATTTAATGGGTAGTGCTGTGTGCGATAGGGAATAAATATCACCCGGCCAATTCAAATCAACCTCATTGGCAGAAATCGTACCCCCTACTCGCTTCATGATCTGTAACCGGTTAGTTTGTGAAAGCTGATTGGAAACCACCGTCACAGAAAACGGCTGCTCTGCATTCAATAGATCCAGTCCATTTGTCATAGCATCGATATTGTATAAATAAGGCGTATAGCGAGTTCGGTCGATGTCGTAGACGACTAAGACATGTTGTTTGGTATTCAAATGCCAATACAGATCATGTACAACCGCCTCAACGGACACCGTTGCGTCAACCGCGGACATAAATGTCAATGTGTCTGGAAATTCCGCATGTGGATCACGCAAACGCCATTGCGCTAAATCATGACTGACTTTTTGCGTAAGTTGGTAGACTTGCTCCGCCGCATTAATAGTAAACGAGTTATATTTGTAGGGGTCGTATTCGGGCAACAATGCATTCCACGCAAGCACCCCTAAGCCAGGTAGATTAGCGGCTCTCCTTTGCCAAGAAGCAAACTCTGCCACTTTCGGCAAACCCATTGCAGGAGAAATCAATACCAACTTATCAACAGGCGGTAGCACTTCGGACGCAAGCGATTGATTAGTCTCCGAAGAAGAGGATATTTGCTTTACGGCATATTCGATTGCCAACGTCGCACCGGTTGAATAACCCACCACATAAAAAGGTAACGCTTCATGAGTTTCTTCATGAAGATAAAGTGCGGCCAGTTCAACCGCACGAGAAAAGTATTTATTCTCAGTATCCAGCAAACCTGCGGGGATGGTGCCATGCCCTGGTAAGCGAAGTGCCACTACCGAACACCCTTCTGCTTGCAGTGTTTCCGCTAACGAACGAAGTGAATAAGGTGAGTCAGTCAGCCCGTGCACCAACAAACATTTCGCTTTAACTTCACCCGCGTTTTGTCCCGCTGCTAATATCTGCGTGCGGTTCCAATTAATCATATAACCGGTCGGATCAACCGGGCTTCCCGGGGTAAAGCGGCTTGCTAGCGATGCGTTTGCAGGCGCTTTGTCGTAGATATGATTATTTAACTCATGAAATAACTTAGCTTCCAGTGCAAGATATTCATCGAGATGAGTAAACTGAGAAAACTCTCTCTCGCCGAATTCATTATCGAGCGGCGCGGCGTGCCATTGATTGAGCTCAGGCTGCGAATTGGCATAGAAGTACAACACCGCAATCAACGCCACTAGCACGCCAAAAAGCATTGTGAGTAGGTAACCAGCAGTCACACGAATAATAGCAATTAAACGAATAGACACGACTTTCTCACTGATTGTATTCGTTATTAAAGTGTCATCGACTAGGTCCCACAGAATGTTTGCGTTACACGTTCAGCATCGGTTGCCGGTAATGCATACTGTGTGTGTGTCGGGTCAAAATCAAACGGATTACTGAGCCGGTCTACTAGTTGGTGAAATGGTTCGAAATCGCCTCGATTTCCTGCTTGAATCGCGACTTCGATTTGATGGTTACGCGGAATATAGACTGGATTAACCTGGCGCATACGGTTCGCAACTTCTTCTAGATTGCTACCCTTAGCGGATAAATACGCTTTCCACTTTGCGATCCAATCGTCAAACTCACCTGGTAGCGCATAGAAAGTACGTATTGTATGGGTCTCATCGAGATAGTCTGCCAACACCCTGAATCCCAGCGTAAAATCAATGTTATTCGCCTGTAACAGCGGTAAGAAATCATTTAACAACTTCATGGCCTCGGCCGACGCCGAGTCAATGCCTATCTTCTGACACATCCGCTGTTGATATTCAGTTGTGAATAGTGGTTTGAAGTTATCTAGCGCTTGTTGCACTAACTCAATACTTTTATCTTCATCGTCGTGAATCAATGGCAGTAACGATTGCGCTAACCACGCCAAATTCCATTGAGCGATTGCAGGTTGATTTCCATAGGCATAACGGCCTTGTCTATCGATCGAACTAAATACCATACCGGGGTGATATTCTTCCATAAATGCACACGGGCCGTAATCGACAGTTTCACCACTCACCAACATGTTGTCGGTATTCATCACACCATGAATAAAACCCAGCGATTGCCAGTGAGCAATCAACTTAGCCTGCGCTCGAATAACACAATTGAGTAACTCAAGGTAGACAATATCTGAATTTTTAGCGTCGGGGTAATGACGATCAATCACGTGATCTGCCAATATAGTAAGCGTCTCTCGTTGTTGCCGCGATGCAAAAAACTGGAACGTCCCGACACGGATATGACTTTTTGCAATACGCGTTAATATCGCACCCGGCAATATTTCATCACGAATGACTTTTTCCCCGGTTGTTACGGCGGCCAAGCTTCGTGTTGTGGGTACGCCTAATACGGCCATTCCCTCACTCACAACATATTCGCGCAATACGGGCCCTAATGGCGAACGACCATCACCCATTCTCGAAAAGGGTGTAACGCCAGCACCTTTTAACTGAATATCGTATCGCTCGCCGTCCTTACCAATCACCTCCCCTAATAAGATTGCGCGCCCATCGCCCAATTGCGGATTCCAATTACCAAACTGATGGCCAGCATAAGCAGTCGCAATCGGCTCAGCACCCTCTGGCAACACATTGCCAGCTAAGGCAGCAACCCCTTCCTCACTTTTTAATTCCAGCGGGTCAATACCCAGTAACGCCGCCAACGCATCGTTAACGCGAATCAAACCTGGGTTTTTAACTGGTGTAGGCGCTTGATAAGCAAATAATGCGCTATCAAGCCTGCAGAAAGCATTGTCGAATGGTATTTTTACGGCTCTAGTCATGTGGTACCAAGCTGATGAGTAAGGGTTCGGAGTACAGTATCACCGCTTCAGGCCAATCTCCACTGTGAACTTTACTATGGTAATTGGAGGTGGGAGTCAGATTCCACGCGTAGCAAGAGGCCAAACTGATTACTCGACGCAAATATATTTACGCTAGGTGTCAACCAATTTAATAGTTCAAGCGTTAACATATAAGATCTTCATCAAATAAACTGGACTTTATCTAATGAACTTCAGTGACCTTTTTACAAGGGCTACCAGGCCTTCTCTCCAACAGCTGGCAGCTCTATTGCTAGCGTTAACCATCTCAGCTTGTGGAGGCGGCGGCTCATCCAACGATGGAGGCAACGGCACACCGATAGAAGAGCTATCCGACACGGAAAAAAGCATTGTCGATGTTCTCAACATTCTCCCAACGGATACCGATTTTACCTTACTGATTGAGTCCCAAAATCGCGTAAGGTTTTCACATAGCGTTGGCGACTCTAGCTCATCACACATCTATGAGTCTGCATCAACTTCAAAGTTAGTCACTGCTGCGGTTATTCTCTCTTTAGTTCGAGATGGTATTTTAGCACTCGATGACAACCCGCAAGATTATATAAGCTATTGGCCTACTAGCGGGAGCCACTCGACTATACAGTTGAGGCACCTGCTTAACTTCACCTCTGGACTGATATCAGAACCACTCTGCATAAACTTAGCATTAGCTAATTTCGAAGATTGCGTAGAGTCAATTTTAGATAGCAACGCGTCTATCTCTTCACCAGGTACAGAATTTTATTACGGCTCATCACATATGCAGGTTGCAGGCTTAATGGCAATGAGAGCAAGCGGCGTGTCAACCTGGACTGAGCTATTTGACAATTTCAAAGCCGAGACTGGTTTATTTAGCAACGGACAGTACGATCTACCCTCCGCTGCCAATCCGCGTCTAGCGGGGGGCATGCATTGGCGCGCCGATGAATACGTCGATTTTCTCTCCGCACTATTCCACCAAGAAATCATATCCCCATCACTAATCAATGAACTGGTAAAAGATCAGATCGACGGTGCCGATATTAACTTCTCTCCTGTTTTAGAGAATGATGTCGGGCAAGATTGGCATTATGGCTTCGGTGTATGGATTGAGTGCAGTGCCACTATATTCAACTGCACACAGGTGACTCGTGTATCGTGTGCCGGTGCCTACGGTTCATATCCCTTTATTGATTACCAACATAATTACATCGGCATTATTGCTAGACAGGGCCCACTAGGTAGTGGCGACGAAGGCTTTGCGATTTACGAACAGGTAGCCGACGAGTTGGCGACATGGGCGAGTGAAAACTAGAGCCCTTTTGCCTTGTAGACATTTCTTTTCGACTTTCTTATAGTCGTATTGGATAGTTTTTTGAGACTTAAGCGATTGTAAACTTTGCTATCAATATCTGCCGGGGTGTAGATTTTGTAGGCGCTTCCAGCGCTAGCATGAAGCATCAGATTTGATGTGTTAGTTACTTGAACGGTTATGAGGAATATTAACTAAAAAGTTGCCACACTGAGAGAACCGGGGCCGGGTGAATAAAACAGCTTTTGGCTGTTTTACCCCTTCGGCATTAACTCGTAGTGTCAGTGCTGCTCGTCTTTCAGCCAGCGATCCTATTCAAATTTAGTCTCCCGTAACGTTTCATCACATTCATTACAAAAAACGCATATTTGGCCGTATTTAATGAACTCGATCGCCTGAGTTTATTAGAGAATATAATTCTAGAAAATAAGGACATTATACTATGAGCGAAATATCCGACTATGCTCGTGGAGCGCGCGAGCTCGCTGTTCGCACGGCTCTTCCAAGCGAACATGCCACAATTCAGGCTAAGCGTCGATTCACCCTGTCCCTTGTAAATTTGCCTGCAACGCCACTTATCAAAGGTAAGTGACAATAAAACCCGCCCCATGGTTGAGCGCAACAACGTTATTTAGATAATATTACGCGCTCTCCCGTTACCACATCTACCATAATTATTCCGCCCATATGTCTGTCCAGCACATAAATCACATCAAGTTCTGCGTCAAAATGAAGACCTTTAGAATCTCTAATACTATTAAACCCTCGCGACTCAGTAAGACCCGAAGTCGAAGATTCTTCCCCCGTAGCAACATCAACGAAATAAATCGATAAATCCTGGTTTAGAAGATCATTATTGCCAACTAAAGCGATATCACGAAAAACCTCGAACTCGCTGGGGCCACGGATAGAAGAATAGTCAGTGAGTACAGATCTCTCGCCAGTCAGAGCATCGAGTGCAAGCGCATTTAGCCAGCCGAAATATAAAAGTTTCGAATTTCTAGCATCGTAATAAATTTGACCATCAGTGTAACTACGACTAAGAGGATTCAGCTCGTTAGGTGTCACGCTATCAGAAAAAACAGATCTTGAACCATCACTAAGGTCTATCGAGTATATAGTTTGTTCAATTGGACTGCTGGCGGGACGATCGAGGACAAATAAACGATTAGATAGGGAATCGATAGCCATTGACAATGGAGATTCAAAAAGATTTTCACTATCCGGGAAACCTTCACCAGAAACTAAAGTTGTTTCTCCTGTATCCACCGCCAGCCTGAAAATAGCAGGTGAGCGTGAAGCATTTCCACTATCTACAAAGTAGACCTGATTGGTATTTTCATCAACGACAATTTGAATAATTCTTGAGGTGCTATGAATGGCTACTCGTCGTCTTTCTCCAGAAGTACGACTAACTGCTATAACATCAGGCCAATCACTAGCGATCAAAAACTCGTCCGTGGAGGAAAAGTAGGCTAGGGACTCCCCATATTCAATTTTTACATTGGAAGAAGGATAGTTATTTGACCAAAATGAAGACAAAACCTCGGTGTCTAAATCGAAAGCTGTTACTTCATTCAATCCAGAATTGGTGATTAGAGCTACTCCTCCTGAAGAATCAAGATCCACCCCCTTAAAGAAGCCGTCATATCCAAAAACATTTAGGCTTGATCTTTCGCCGCCTCCTAAATCGAAGGCGTATAGCCTTGAGGAGCTAACGGCCAATAACCTTTCATTCGCTTCATCGATAGCAATGTCTTCCATGTACATTGAACCAATTGAAAATATGCTTTTCGCTCCAGTATTCAAATCGATTTCAACAATCTCATCAGCCGACCAATGGGAAACTAATGCCCGATTTCCAATTCTATCGACAGCAATTTGCGTTGGAAAATTATTTGGAGCTTCTTCAGTAGGACGGGCATTAGCTGACAAAAGAGCACGCTCTCCACTAACAAGATCAACAGCAATAATCCGGCTTTGATCGAGCACCAATAACCGGCCATTTTCCGAATCAACCGCCATACCACTAGGTATAGTGAATAGCGGAGGATTTACATCAGGTATATCGTTACTGGACAATATACTCTGATCGCCAGTCGAAAAATCAATTGAAAAAATGGCATCCTCATAACCGGATTGAACGATCAGCAATCGATCACGTTCGACGTCTACCACCAAGTCCGTTACATCTTTAACGAGATTACCAGATCCTTCCACTACATTTGAATAATCGTAAAAAACAGATAGAGTATTTGCCCTGATATCAAGCTTGAATATTTTCTTTAAAACCGTGTCAGCCATATAGGCAACTTGGTTAACTGTATCGATACTTATTTCGGTAGGGTTATATAAAAGAGAATCCCTGCCTTCTATCACAACTCTTGCCGCATCCATTTTCGAATTGGATGCATTATCATATGCTTCAACTATTATTTCATTGCGACCCGGTGCGATTGGCACGGTGGCTAACCAACTCTCATATCCGTTGGTGGTATTTGCTTCGATACCATTTACGATAATTGAGGTTATTGGGCTATCGTCAGATGCTATCCCTCTTATCATAACTGAGTCACCCTCTGTCATAGAGTCAGTGGGAGGAAACTTGATACTAACCTGTGGCGCTATAGTATCGTAGGTAGATCTAGTCGTAGCACTAAACGAACCAGACCTCCCACCGATTGTTATCGCCGCAGTTTGCATAGACGACAACTCATCACTAGATAGGACTTGTAATCTAAGCATATCTCCTTGATTGACAATTCCTGGATCACTCGAGAACGGTGCATCGTTAATAGAATAAAATCCGTTTTCTATTGATACATCAACAGCCGTATTTATTCCTGATATTTCGACCAAGTTGGAAGTTATAAATGTATTGAGCGGTACATCATTGCGCTCCTGGAATGTGAAAACATCTGGTTCTATATCTGCATCTAGCGTCGTAACAGAAAAAAAGGCGCTTCCATTCCCAACGGTAAGTGTGGCGTCGACTCTTGATGAAAAATTGGAAGAAGATGTTTGTCGTAGTTGTACATTTTCACCATTATTGATGATGCCATCTTCAGACGTATACGGCCTCCCATTAATTGAATACTCAGCATCGCTCCCACTAATAGTAATTGAGGCTGGAGAACTAATCCCAGTGATAGTAACAACGTTCGATTCAGTAAGACTTGTAAGAGGGATATCTATTTGATTCTCAAAGCTAAACAAGTCAGGCAGGACGTCCTCAATAGTCGTGACACTATAAGTATCCGTTACCCCACCTATGTTAATTGTCGCATTAAGAGTCACAGAATTACTTCCTGAAGATATTTGCCGAATCTGCAACGCCTCCCCATTATTTATAGTACCGTCGACAGATGTGTAGGTGCCCCCCTCAATACGATACTCCGCTTCGTTTCCACTAATACTGATTGATGTTTCAGCACTTATTCCCGTAATAGTAATTAAGTTCGATTCTCGAATACTGTTTATCGGCACATCAACTTCATCATCGAAGCTAAATTGATCCGGTATCGTATCTGCTTCCGTGATGACACTAAAACTTTCAACCACACCACCCACGTTCAAGCGCGTCGTTGTAGTCATCGAATTACTGCCGGAAGAGATTTGTCTTACTCTTACATTTTGACCACTAACAACAACTCCGTCTGAGCTAGTAAAGACGCCACCATCAATTGAGTACTCACCAGCATTGCCACTAATACTGATAAGTGCTGGCTCATTGATACCCGTAATAGTGACTACATTTGACACCCTAATACTGTTAACTGGAACATCAACTGCGTCATCGAAACTAAATTGATCCGGTGTGGTATCACCGATAGTCGTCACACTGAAATTACTCTCGACACCTCCAATATTTAAAAGCGTGGCAGTGGTCACCGAATTGTTCTCGGAAGAAACTTGTCTCACTCTTACATTTTGGCCACTTGAAATTAAACCTGTAGAGCTAGTAAAGACTCCACCATCAATTGAGTACTCACCGCCATTGCCACTAACACTGATAGGTACTGGCACATTGATACCGCCAATCGTAACAGTATTTGATGTTCTAAGGTCAGACAAGGGAACGTCTCTTTGCTCTACAAAATAGAAAGCATCTGGTACGGTGTCAGGCATGAGAGCAACAGTAGTCACTGTAAACGAATCACTTATACCACCGATAGATAATGTAATTGATGTTGTATTGCCGTAACTTGGGGAGGACCTAAGCCTTACAATAATTTCTTGTCCGTCTTCAATAACTCCATTGCGGGAAGTGAAGTTTGCGCCATCGATTGAGAACTCTCCCTCTTCGCTAATAGTAACTGGCGAAAGGCTATTTATTCCTGCGACAACAATTGGGGCGGAGGTTATTAACGAGTCCAAGGGCGCGTTATTTATATCAATGATATTAAATACCTCGGGTGTTATATCTTCCTGTAAAGTAGTCACAGCAAAACTACCGATTACACCCCCTACCGTAAGAACAGCTTCAGTAGCTGTATTAAAATTGTTTGAACTTGTCTGCCGAACTTGAACACGCTGATTATTGACGATCGTTCTTGCATCAGCGCTAAAACCTCCGCCATCGATAGAAAATTCACCATCAACAATGGATATTGGCACATTGCTATTAATACCTGAAATGATAACCTCATTAGAGTCTACGCTAGCGTTTCGCTCTACACCTGATTGGCTATTGAAGTAAAAAGGGGTTGGAATGATGTCTTCATCTTGAGTGGTCACGCTAAAAGTATCACTCACACCACCGATGGTAAGTACCGCGTCAGTCGTCATAGAAAATTGATCTGAAGAGACTACACGCACTATCACTTGCTGGCCATTTGAAATGGTGTTTGGATTTGAACTGAAATCTCCATCGTCGATACTAAACTCACCACCGACAATTGTTATACCTGTTGAGGCATCAATTCCAGCGACGATTACCGAGTTGGATAAAACCTCTTCAAGAAGTTCGATATCCATTTTATCCTCGAATAAAAAAGGATCAGGAATAGTGTCCGCACTATCACTATTTTCATCGCTAACACCACCCTGGCCACCACCGCTACTGCCGCCACCGCCACATGCAGTAGAGCTGACAATTAAACCGAATAAAAAAAGGCGGAATACCCAAGCCATTAGTCCCCCAAAAAACTGCTTTTGCTTAACGAATTACGTTGGTAATGGAGTTAGAGTGATAGAAGTGGTGAGTGTGACCAGTCCATTTTCTTTTTTTGATTCCATTAGGCCCGCGCATAAGGCCACGCAACGAATAACAACCCCATTATATATTCGATCGAGTAATGAGCAACACCCATCTTATATCTTTCGCCAATAACATATCGGTTGTGCATAAATTGCCTTCAAAGAACAAACTCTAACCTGTTGATTTGGCATATTAAAAAGCACTTACAGTAAGCCGCTATTAAATTGGGTAGGTGTTTGTAACGGGACGTGGTCACTACGTACATCTAAATAATTGAAAGCTGGAAGAATCGGGGCTGACAAAAGAACTTGCAAGTCATTGGGAATGGGTTACGAGGGTTGTTAAATTAGAAATTGCCGCACTGAAGGAACCGGGGCAGCGGGGTGAATAAACAGCCTGGCCCTTCAGGATTCACTCGCAGCGTCCATGCCGTTTGGCTTTCACTAAGCAAAGCTGTTCAAATTTAATTTTCTATAAATTTGCCGCCGCACTCTTTGTAAAACGCTCATTTAATGAACCTTTCCGGAATATGCCCATGGATAGGCTGTATGCCGAAATTGCAGGAGCGAATTTCGGTCAAGTACTACCGATTTATGTGAATGGGTTATGAGAGTTCTAAACTAGAGGAGCGCCACACTGAGAGAACCGGGGCCGGGTGAATAAAACAGCTTTTGGCTGTTTTACCCCTTCGGGGCTTCGTCCGCTTCGCTACCTCGTTGCTAAATGCTCCTTTGGTCGCATTTAGTGAACCTCTCCGGTTCAAGTCCCGGTCGAACTTTAGGACTTCGTAGGTGTTGGGTACAGCCGAATTATTTGTGGAGTTTTTAAGTGGTGCCCGGGGCCGGACTTGAACCGGCACGACTGTTAAGGTCGGGGGATTTTAAGTCTCCAAAGGAATTACGTATTACAAGGCTTTCAGGCATGTATGTGTAAGTCTTTGTGTAAGTTTAGTGTGCAAAAACATGGCTTTCACGGGGTTAAAATCGTGATGACTCAACCCCAATCTACAGGCTCTAAACACCGGTTAATCTGGGAATTTCACTCCCAGCTTTTGCTGAAGTCGTTCGTAGAACTTATTGCGGCTTCTGGGGCTATCCAATTCGTGGCAAGTCAAGCACAACGCCTCATATGCTTTCTTCTCAGTTACGGGTGAATTCGGATCATCTACAAACCCCTTCAGTTTGGTGTTGTAGATGTACTGAAGCTCATTGTGTCCGTTGGTCTGCCCACATGAGACCAAGGGTGAATCGCCTTTTCCGTGTGGGTGATTATCCTCATATTCAAATTGTTTGTTGATGTCGGCAATGCATTCTACGCCGCTGCACTTCATAAAGACTTCTGGCTTAACTGGCATATTCGGTGCCCCGTGGTGATTGATTGTGTCTTTCAGGGTAGTCAGGGCTACAGGTAAAGCCAAATCTACAGAGGATTGCCGCAACATTAGCCCATTGCCACCCAACCGGCTAAAATCAATAAGTTAGGTTCACGGCAATAACTGATCACTTTTTCATCTATGGACTGGGGGCAATCTCACTGATGTCAAACAAACACGAAATTAAGAGCGAGAAGATTCACGTCAAAGACATATTCTCAAACCTGTGGTTTCGCATCCCTGAATACCAGCGCCCCTACGTTTGGGGCAATGATGAAATTGACGACCTGTTAGATGATCTGGTGTTTGCACACACTGAGAAGCCAGACCAAGACTACTTTTTAGGCTCTTTCGTCTACCAGTCAAAGAAGGCAGGTAGTACACCGGGGCAAGAGTTCGACGAAAACGACCTGTTAGACGGACAACAGCGTATGACAACGCTATTCATGCTGTTTGCCTGTATTCGCGACCTTTCCGACAATGCCGACCTAAAAGAAGTTTGTCAGTCTTCGATTTACCAAAAAGGCAACGAGTTTCATGGTAGACCTGAAAGAACCCGCATTGTCTTTGCTATCAGGCAAGAGGTTCAAGATTTTGTTGATACCTTCATAAAAGCTGACGGCGGTACAAGTAAAACCGGCGAGTTAACCGAGTTGGCAAAAGGCAGCTTAGACCCATCGGTGAAAAACATGGCAAATGCCGTGTTAAAAATGCGGGGAGAATTAACAAAGTTGTCAGAATCTGATGACACCGCCTTTTCGCTGCCAAAATTTTGCGCCTTTATCTGCAAGAATGTTTTATTGATCTATGTTGCCACTGAAGATTTAGACGATGCATTCCGGCTGTTCACAATTCTGAATGACCGTGGTGTGCCACTTCGTAATAGCGATATTTTGAAGTCTACAAACCTTGGCGCACTGACTAATGAGAAAGAAAAGGCGAAGTTTGCCAAGTTATGGGAAGAGGCTGAAGGCGAATTGGGTGATGATTTCGACCGTTTTTTGAATCACATTCGTACCATACTGCTGAAAGACAAAGCGCGGTTAAATTTGCTGGATGAATTTGAACACAAAATCTATCACCCGCGTGAAAAAGAAAAATCAAGTGGTCAATTAAAGCCTTCATTACTTGCAAAGGGTAAGGAAACGTTTGAACTGGTTGACTGCTATTTAAAGCACTATGACCAACTATTGGGCGGCAATAATTACGACCAGACCGGCGCAAGTTTTGAATTTGATAACCTAATTAAAGTCATGTTGACCGGACTTCCCTCTTCAGATTGGTTGCCGCCACTGATGCGGTATTTCGACCGATTCCGCTATGAAAACCTATTAGATTTCTTGATCAAGATTGACAATCAACTGTCGTCTGACTGGATTGCTCAGTATTCACCAACCGCACGAATTGAAAACATGAACAATATTATTCGGGCTATTGAATCCGCTGAAACATCAAATGATGTACTGAGCAATGACAATGTTTTTTCGATTGATAAGGAAGGGTTTAACCGTGAAATCAATGCCGCTGTATATGGACGACGATTTACCCGGTATCTGTTGCTAAAACTCGATTATCTGTATGCGGATCACGGGCAACGCATGTCATTAGAGTATCTGTCCGTTGAACATGTATTACCGCAGACCCCTAAATCTGATAGTCAATGGTGCAAAGACTTTACAAGTGAGCAGCGTGAAGAGTGGACACACCGCCTTG
>JAWSVE010000003.1:0-716171 GCA_033852115.1 Cellvibrionaceae bacterium
CATCTTCGGCGATGTTGTTGTCTATCTCTCGTTTCTCGCCATACTCCCCCTAAAAACGCCAACTAGGCAATCGTCGCGCCCGTGTAAACGTATATCGTAGCCCCACAATAAATCGATAGATCAAAAGGGTCAACAAGGTCATTCGAGCCGTTATAAAACCTAAAACAACTGCTAAGCTTTTTAAATGAACAGCTTACAGTGTTACATGACAGGTAAATTGAATTTGCGTTTGGCGACAATTGTCGTTCTGCTGCTTAGCCTGAGTAGAGTACCTTTGATAGGGGCTGCTGAATATATTGTTGGTGTTGAGACAATCAACTACAAGCCATATTACTACCTTGAAAATGGCGAGTATCACGGATTTGCACGTGAACTTTTTGACGGATTTTCACAATACTCAGGGCATTCATTTACGTTTCGCCCATTACCAATTAACAGGCTCTATGAGGAATTCCGGAATGAAAAAATAGATTTCAAATTTCCGGATAATCCCAACTGGGGAAGTGATGAGAAGAGGGGGCTGACGGTTTTATACAGTGATCCCGTCGTGGGGTTCATTGATGGTGTGCTCACTCTTTCTTCACGTGATTGTGAAAATACTCCCCTAAAATCTCTGGGGTATGTTCGAGGATTTACCCCCTGGCCTTATTTACCTGATATTGAGAAAAAAAAGCTCAAGGCGGTTCAGGTTAACGCGCTAGAAAGCTTACTAAAAATGGTCAAAGCCGGTCGCATAGAGGCTGCCTTTGTCAATATATCGGTTGCACATGCCTTGATGAAAGATATGCAGATAACAAAAGATGAACTTAGTTTTTCTGAAGGTTGTCCGCATGACGCGTCAAATTATTTATTGTCTACTAAACGATATAGCGATGTTGTAACACAATTTAATGAATACCTGGCTTCATCCAAAGTAGCAACGCTTCGCTCACAATATAATTTAGAGGTAAACGAGTGAGCAGGCTGTCATGAAACAAGTGATTCGATTGTTGCTGTTGCCAGCGCTACTAACGTTCCTGTTGATATCTTCAGTATTCGGTTCCGAGTGGTCTGAGACTGAGCTGCACCTCCAATATGGCAACTTAGATGCGCCTTCTTTTGCCGGCGGCGAGACTGCAAGAACGTCAATTGTTACACTTCAAAATAGTAGTGGTTGGAAATACGGCCAGAACTTCTTTTTTGTCGACTTTGCCTTTGACGATAATACCGACGGCTTTAATGAGGCCAGTGCTTTTGCCGAGTTTATCCCAACGCTTAATCTAAATGATGTAACAGGTAGCGACCTCTCTATTGGTCCTGTTAGAGCTTTGGGCTTAGTGCTGGGCTTAAACGTTGCGACATCCGCGAAAAAAATGAAGGTGATGCCGGGTCTAAAACTATTTTTTGATGCACCAGGTTTTGCATATCTAAACACCGACATAATGCGTTACATCGATAAGTCGCGGGGGTTGGATAAAGGCGGTGCTCCAGCCGAGGATGATAGCTGGCAAATAGATACTGCATTCCTCTTTCCCTTTTCGGTAGGCCAGCACCGATTTAGCGTGACTGGACACGTAGAATATGTCCATGCTCGGAAAAACGATTTAGGGGACGATATTCCCTATTCTGTTTTATCGCAAACTCAGTTTCGTTACGACCTTGGCCACGCTGTGTGGGAGCAAAAGGATCGACTATTTGTTGGAATCGAGTACCAATACTGGAGAAATAAACTCGGTGATCCATCAACGACGGAGTCAGCTCCGCAACTGCTTATAGTCTGGCGTTTCTAACATGCGTAAGCTTATCGCCGAAATGAAACCGGTCAAAAAAGCGCTTGCCAAGCAATTAGTGAGCACTATTCTGGCGGCCTACTTCATAATTGCAATTGCTGTAACAGGATCGCAATTGTTCTACGACTTTTACCATGAGAAAGAAAACCAACATCTGAAAATCGACTCCCTCATCAGAAACTTTGAAGGCTCTTTTAGTAGCGCATTATGGAACTATGATGAAGAGCAAGTGAAAGCACTTGTTGATGGCTTGGGTAACAATGAGGAAATTTTGGGTGTAGCCATAGTTGGTGGCGACGATTTTAGTTACCAGGTGGGCGAAGTAGGAGAGCTCAAACCCAATAGCCAGGTGCATAGTTTTTCTAAAACGTATACGCAGTACTACGCCATTCGATCGCCCGATCAGCCTCAAGAAATCATCGGAACACTTTATGTATTCTCTGGGTTTGAAACAGTTTTCGCGAGAGCCTATACGACGTTTCTTGTATCGCTGTTGGCAGCATCCTTAAAAACGTTTGCATTGTGGTTGATTGCAGTGAGGGTAATCAATCGATTTGTTGGTAAACCCATCAGTGCACTACAACAAGACGTCATCAGTCTTGACATTGAAGAGGCTAAAGATATATCCGCGTCAGAGAACGATGCATCACAAAATACCTCAAACAGTGATGAAAACGAACTAGATCGTTTGAAAGTATGTTTTCAAGCGCTATTCAATGAGTTACGAAACCAAAATTATATCATCAACAACCAAACAGCCAGCCTTGAACGTCTTGTCAATGCCAAAACCACGGAATTGCAAAGTACCATTGAGCAGCTTCGTCAAGCCAATTCGATTAAAACCAACTTCTTAGCGAATATTTCCCACGAGTTACGCACGCCGTTAAATGCAATTATTGGGTTTAGCCGTCGCTTGGCTAGAAATAGCAATACCGAAAAGGTAGGAAGCGAAAACGAAGAAAAGAACAAAGAAATCTACGCAATTATTCTCCGCAATAGCGAAGCTTTATTAGACTTAATCAATAAAATGCTCGATATGAGTCGTATAAGCGGCGGTAACATATCACTCGTTAAAAAGCGGGTTGAGATTGGTGGTCTTATTGAATCGGCCGTAGAGCAAGTGAAATCAAAGCTCAAAGACAAATCCCTTAACCTTGAGTTAGCCATTACGCCTAATCTGTATGTCGAAGCTGATCCTGAGCGGTTGATACAACTCATTCAGAATTTGGTGTCCAACGCTATTAAATTCACCAATGACGGCTCCATCGCTATCAGTACCTCCAGTGAAGTACATAATGACGTTGCTGGTTGTACAATTTCGTTTCTCGATACCGGCGTCGGTATCGCAGAGAATGAATTACCGATGTTGTTTCAGCACTTCCAGAAGTTAGGCGACGAAAACCTCAACACAGTGCCAGGCACAGGCCTAGGGTTAGCAATAGTCTATGAGCTAGTAAAACTCCACGGTGGTGAAATCAGGGTAGATAGCATCCTCGGGAAGGGTAGCTTGTTCCAAGTGTGGTTGCCGGAATCAAGTGGTGAAAAACCCGCATAGACTTTCAATGCTCTTGTCGCTCGCCCATTCAGATAGATAGCCGTCAAATAGTTACCGATGTACCAACTGACGATATTTTGGTGCATTGCGCTTCTTAGCGTTTTTCCTGCATTTCTCCCGTGTTTTAGCCTAGCCAACGAGCACTGACCGTGTTTACAATGGGTCTCGTGTTGCACCAATGGAGCAGGGCAATTGGCACAATTTTCATCCTCAGACCCGGCATTTCCGCCGAGCGCCACCCGCCCGACAAAACTCTTTTCGCCGGTCGAGCGGCCTGCCGTGCAATTTCCCATTCAATCCGTACACATCGACTGGGAGCGCCTTGTCACGAAACGGCCCATCGTCCTCGAAACCGTCGAAGAAATGCCCAGCTATTTATTAAAGCCCGAAGTCCTAACGCTCCTCGACGCTGAAAAACACCCCATGTACCGCCTCATCCTCGACATCATGTGGACGACTGGCGCGCGCGTCTCGGAAGTCTTAGCCTTAACACCCACAAGCTTTATTGATGATGGGTATGATTTTGGGGTGATGTTAAAAACTTTAAAACAACGGGCAGGGCGGCCGTCCAAAGCGTCCTTACAACGTTCGGCCAAACGCTATGTGCCGATTTTGGATCCGTTACTAAAAGACCGGTTACAAAGTTATTTGTGGGTGGGGCGTTACAACAAAAGCGAGAGGATATTTCCGATTGCGCGGCAAACCGTGAATCGCCACATCGATAGCATCGTCGACAAAATGGGCGGGGCGCCGTTTCGGATTAGTAGCCATACCTTTCGGCACAGCTTTGCGATTCATTTGCTATTGCATGGGCGGCCGTTGAAATACGTCAGCCAATTACTGGGGCATCGCTCGGTGGATTCCACCGAAATTTATACCAATGTATTGACCGCTGATGGGGTGCATTTTTTGGAAGGTGTGGATTTTCACTAGCAATCTCCGCTAGATGGCTCAGTCGAAAGTTGTATGTATAGGTGTACAGGTCTCTGTTTTCTGACCCGATATTCAAAAATATTTATATTTTTTCAGTGATTATATTTCAAACCCAGGGTATCGCCTTTGTGGATAAGCCTCGTACCCCTTTGGAGCGCTGGATTAGCGACCACTGACCCCCTAAGTTATCCACAGATTTTCCCACAAAAACACGCCATTTTGTAACCTTGCGTTTAGCCCAAAACCGCATTATCTTGTATGTGCGTTTTTACCAACCACTATATCTAGGGGTTGCTCGCTCGAGTGAGCTTGGATAAAAAAACCCCAAATCGCGCCAACGAAATGGGGTTTTGGTGTACGTAGACGCGTTACCGGAGATCCGGGTATTCGAGCTTTCGTACGGGTGGAACCATGATGTTGTCGCGAATACCTACCTTAGTCAATCCTAAAATACGAAATTGGGATGGGGATCTCCATTTTTTATAGACCTATTGGAGACCTATCATGTCCTGTTATTACGTCAATCAAAATGCCCAATCCAACGGCGATCACGAAGTACATGTCACCGGTTGTACTCGGATGCCAGAACCTCAGAACCGCAAATATTTGGGTGAATTCACCAGTTGCGCACCGGCTGTAAGAGAAGCGAAGAAAACCTACGCGCGTGCAAATGGTTGCTTTTACTGTTGCCGTCCTTGCCATACGAGTTAAGGAGTAGATCATGGACAACTACTACATCAACAAAAAAGGCGATAACTGGCAACTCGTAAAGCAGGGCGCTTCAAGAGCCACATTAAAAGGCCAGACGAAGCAGGAAGTGGTTAAACAAACCAGCGAATACATGGCCAATAAAGTCGGTTCTGTGAAAATCCAGAAACAAAATGGACAGTTTCAAGAAGAACGGACGTATCAGCGAAAAAATGATCCTAGGAGCACCAAGGGATAAGCGAGGATGAGAGAAGGCATCAGTCTTCTCTCATTTTAATTGAAATATGTGAGTTAGTGAGTGGGGCATCGGTTCGTGTATTACAGCGGAATTTATACGAAGGTATTGATCGCCGATAGGGTACATTTTTTAGAAAGTGTAGGTCTTCACTAAATGTCCGCATACAACGCAAAGTAGAGGTTAGGTGTTTTTATAATAAAGGTTAAACATAATGAGTACTGATATATCAAAATTTCTTAAGAAAACACCAGTGAATTCGCTGCAAAAGTATTTTGAGACCAATAATACTGATCTAGCGGATAAAGTCGATTGGGGTGATAGCGAAAGCGCTGTTAGGAAATCGTTATTACAAATTTCTGAAGCGGCGGAAGGAGATATCTTAGCTCAACTCAAATCAAATTCGGAACGAATAATTGCGTTAACGGATGAGCTTGGCCAAAGCATCTTAAAGCATTTCGTTAGTGATAGTGATCTGCAAGAATACTATGACCTTGAGAATGAGTATGATCGAGTTCTGTGGCTATTTTTAAAGGATTCTTCGCGGTTCAGGCAGGTTGAGGACTGTTGGTACACAGATACAGGCCGAAACGGGCGTATGTGGGACGCATTTATAGGCCCTAAAAATATACCCGTTAGTAAAAGTGATATTGATGTTTTGGCCTTCAAGGACAAAATAATGGAGCTGTTTCGGGCAGTCGGAAAAATTCACATAGACATATTTGAAAGAACGCGTTCAGAGGGTGATGATAACCAAATAGAACTCATACAAATAATGGTCTACAGGGAAGATTTACCTAGCACTCAGCTTGCTTTTGAAGATGAGAGTCTAGTATCAAAAATAGTTCGGCCTGTTAAAGAAGTTGCATTGACTTACGAGCCGGAAAGTGGACACATCGAGGTTGTCGTTGAAGGCAAGGAAAACAGAAAAGCAATTCCAAAAATATTTTCAGAGACACTTCTAAAATCCCCCATTGAAGGTGAGAAAATACCCTTAAAACACTACACCATTCAAAGCTTGCTTAAGCAGAGAACACTATCTTTTGATTCAGAAGATGGAATCGAGTCAGTTGATGTCACGATGCTCAAAGTTGCTCAACCAAATAGCTACAATACTGTCACCTTGGATGTTGCTACAAAGGAAGAGCGTAGTATATACGAGATTTCAAAGGAGTATTTTGGCGAGAATGACCCACTAAAATCTGGTTTTAAACTAAAACAAGTGAGAATCAGCATTAGATTTATGCCCGACGAAGATAGCAGGAGAGGAAAGATACTGCATGTAAAAATCCGAGAACCAAATGGGTGCGATCTAAAGAGCAAGTCCCAAAAAGAAAAGTTAATAGGTGACAAATACCTTGAGAAGTGGGAACTGGTTGAGATTATATAATGAGCAATGGGGTGCAGAGAACCACAATAGAGAAGTTGCTGAAGATCAGTGAGACACAGGATGCAACTATCATTGAAAAGCTTGCCAGGGAGGAGTTTGGCGATTTATTTCAGGAATTGGTGGAGAGTGGCATTCTCACTCATTTTAAATTACTTAAATCGGTGGAGGTTTTCGACGGAGACTGTGAATTTTTTGCGGATATACAGCGCAAGGACGGAAAAAATATGTATTTTTCCGCTGCGGATGGCTGGGTTGCCGTTAATGATGAGGATATAAACCTATATCAAGTAAATTTCGAGTGGCTCTTGCGAAGGGTTATGGACGCTTTAGATATAGCAGATCGGCATACTCCAAAGGTTATTCTAGAAGGTAATATCTGGGCGTTAGGCCAGCATAGAATTGAAAAACATAAGACGAATATTCTTACCGCTAGAAACATCATGAATGAAACTGTGTTAGATGATTTGAAAAATTATCTCAGCGCTCATCATAGTGTCCGCAACCCTGCATTGATTATTGTTTTGGATCAATTTATTTCAGGGCATGTGTCGCTACCTCTTCAGAATGAGCTGATCAGAATCGATGAGGCTATTAAATGGGACAATGATAAGTTCGAGTTGAATACTGTTTTTCTTGCTAGCCGAATGGGAGGTTCTATAAGCAAACCTGGCTTTAGCAATGGATACAGAACATTGGTTTCAAATGGCGTGACGTATGATTTTACTCCAAAGCAAAGTGAAGCGCTCGAATTTATGGATTCTGAGAATAAACCCGTTCATCAAACCGAAATATTAGCTCAAACTACATCGCAACAGGGTACAAAATTGAGAGAGTTGTTTAAACGTAAAGGTGGTGTTCATGCCGCTTGGGGGGAAATTATAAAAAGCGACAGTAAAGGAAATTATTGGCTTGAGTATTAATATCATTCTAAATTTTCGAATGACCGAAAAATAATCACTCTTCTGTAAAATCACCCCAATTTTCACCCCTCCATCCCTCCAATTCACCCCACCTCCATTTGCAATACTGCACTCCGAAACGTTCAGCATTTTTTTGGAGTTAAAGCTATGAATACCGAAGTTTTATACACAGTAAATATCAATGGCGATGTCTATGAAACTGGCAAAGCCGCGATTTCCGGCAAGGAATTACTTTTGATGGCTGGTAAACAGCCACCGGGAGAGTTCGTTATCTATCTTCTTCTTGAGGATGGAGACATGGAAAGCATCCGCCCTACGGAAGTGGTCGATTTGCAACGAACCGGAATCGAGAAATTCCGTACCTTTAGAGCAGATGTGCTCTATCGGCTGGAAGTCAACGGAAAGGCGCGTGAATGGGGCTCAGATTTCATTACAGGACGAGCCATTAAACGTCTCACTGAGGTTGAAGAACCAGATGAGGTTGGTATTTGGCAGAAAACCAAATCTGGTGAAGACAAGCTCATTGAGGATTCTGACCTAGTTAACCTTAGCCTTGAAGGAATTGAGCAGTTCAGGGTTGGGGCTAAATATTCAATTTGCATTGAAGGCAAGGTGTTTGAGTGGTCAAAGAAGACGATTACAACAGAAGAAATTATTCAACTCGGTGGCTGGGATGCAAGCCAAGGTGCTGTGGAAGTGGACAAAGGCCAAAATGAACGTCCGCTAGCATCCGGCGAAGTTATCAAGCTAAAGCCCGGACATAACTTTTGTAAGAAACAGCGCTTCAAGCGTGGATTTGACGAAAGCTCCCGCATCGGAAAGGAAGTTCTACTCCTACAGAAAAACTTTGCACATGTTGAATACAAGGAAGTTAAAAATCTTCACTGGTTCAAAATTACAGATTATTCGCTCCCTTCACCCCTTTCGCCAGACGTGATATCAATCGTGTTTAGCGTCACTGCTGGCCATCCAGTTCCAAAGCCTTACGGTTTTTATATACCTTCAGGCGTTAAACTCCGTGATCGGGTTTTAAAGCTTAACAATCCTCAGCATCCACCGCCCTTCGAAGGAAGCTGGCGTTTTGCATCATGGGATGTCGAAAACTGGCGTCCTGGAGCAGACGTCACTACCGGCGATAACCTATGGGGTTGGGCAAGAAGTTTTCGCAAGCGCTTGCTGGAGGGTGAATAATGCAATTCTTTATTGATCTTACCGAAAAACAGCATGATTTTATCTGGCGCCACCTTCTACCCGAAGGTGCAACCCAGGAATCCGCTGCTTTCATTTTTGCCGAATTCCACGAAGACAATCAAACTTTGTTGCTCAAAGCGCAGGACTACTATCTTGTCGGGCAAGATGGCTTTATCGCGCAATACGATGACTATATAGAGTTGTCGGACGAGAGTCGGATTTCCATCATCAAACAGGCGCACCGGACGAATACGGCGCTCATCGAGTTGCATTCTCATCCTTTTGATAGCCCGTGGTCTGCTGCTTTCTCTATCGCTGACATGAACGGATTCAAAGAAACTGTTCCGCACATGTGGTGGAGGCTGCCTGGAAGGCCCTATGCAGCAATTGTCGTTTCACCACGTGGTTTTGATTCACTCGTTTGGCAGAAAGCCCCTAATTCACCAGATTGCCTATCGGCATTGCGCGTGGATCAAAAGGTATTGAAGCCTACAGGTATGACATTAGGAGGCAAGCATGTCATTAGCAAATGAACGATTTAACAGGCAGATCGCAATTTTTGGCTTACAAGGCCAAGAAAAGATTCAATCCACCAAGGTAGTGCTGGTCGGTTTCGGCGGGCTCGGAACATTCGTATTACCGCAACTTTGTTTACTCGGTGTGAGAGATATTGCTGTTGTTGAACATGAGACTTTTTCAGAAACAAATCGAAATCGTTATATGGGGTTCTTGCATAGCGATTTCGATGCTGACAAAGGCATCGGAGTTGACAAAGTGATGGTTGCTGCGCGCGTAGTAAAAGGCATAGACCCAGAAGTGAATATAAAAATTATTAAAAACAAGCTGGAGTCGAGCAAGGCGTTCGACGCCATAAAGACGGCTGATATTGTTGTGGGCTGCCTCGATAGCGATGGTGCACGTTCTATTCTTAACGAGTTAAGTATCGCCTATGGCGTTACTTACATTGATCTTGCAAGTGAAGTGTTTGAGGACGGGACTTTCGGTGGTCGGGTTGCGGTTGTCAAAGATGGAAATGGATGTTTGCATTGCATGGGTGATGGTTTAGACCAAACGGAGGTCAGACGATACTTAGCCGATGAAACGCAGTTAGAAAATGAAGCAAAGGTTTATGGTGTAGATAAAGAAAGCCTTGCTGCGGGTTCTGGTCCATCCGTGGTGGATTTGAACGGAATCATTGCTTCCCTTGGAGTTCAGGAATTTAAGTTGCACATTACCGATCCGAAAAATAGCTCACGCTATCTGAACTACCGTGGTCATTTAAAATCGATCACAAAAGCTAATATTGGTGAGGATAACGACTGCTATAGCTGTAGTCTTTACAATGAAAGGCACGAGGTAAATGTCGAAAGGTATTTGGATGTTAACGCTAAGAAAATAATTAATGGGTAACCTTATTTCGGTCAAAGGCTGGATTTTATATGCCTGCTTTTGGCCGACTATTCGATATTTATCAGAGGTTAGAGCACGTTGGAAATCTAGTTCCTCGAATCAGTGTACTGAATTAAACAGTTACGCATGGCTCAAAGCTGCTAGGCTACTTTAACTCAAATGTTTCAAAGCGTCTTCTAGAGCTTCCTCCGGAGGTTCTTCATAAATCAGTGTGGTCGCGGCATTAACATGTCCTGCAATTTTCTGCGCTACCTTCACCGATTTCTTTTGCTTGTGAATCACATTTGTAATCAAAGATCTACGGCCACTATGAGAACTCGCTTTTTCGATGCCAGCCCAATCGCGCAGCATCAATGCCATATGTTCCTGCAATGTGTTTGGAGAGTATGAATTCCCTTTTTGGGTACAAAAAGAGGGGAGGAGGGCTTTAATGTCTCTCCTTTATTAAGTCTATGTTGCAAATAGTCCGTCAGTGCTTTTCTAAGTTCAACATCAACGATAGGCAAATCTCTAGACTTGCCTCGATGCTTCTTAAGCGAAGGATAAAATTGTTCCGGATCAACATCTAAACCAGATCGAGCTAGCTTTTCAATTTGCCTGACTACTTTATCAAAACTCTCTATGTCAAAATTAATCATCTTTCGTTGGTATTGGCTTTTCGAGCGACCCAGAGCATCTGCTCCTTTAGTATAAGCCGCGGGCAAGCTCATTATTTCTAAAAGATGGAAATCGGTAGCACCTTTGGTGAGCCTAGCGACTTCCTTGATTTGCATTAACGAGATTTCCTGAGCCCTAAGACAAAGCTTAAAGCTGATTTGCATGATCGCTGTATTTTTTTCCGGATGCCGACGACTTTGAATCACCTCAAAAAGGTGACGTTGTTGTTTTGAAGTGGGTACACGAGCTTGACCTGATTTAGGCATAGTAAACCTCGAAGCAGGGAGGATAGATAATCCGTAATAATGTTATTTAAACAGATATATTCTATTTAACATAATATACATTATGCGTAAATGCAGATATTGAGGAATATAGATCAATTGAATCAATAAGTTACGCAAACCGGCCTTTACCTTGTCATAGTCACTTTGCTTAATTATGTGATAAATCATTGGGGTTCTTCGTGTGAAGTTGTCTTGAACGGATTTTCTAGGCCTTGTTTTCTGGCTCTTCATGGAAAAGCTCTGGTACTTATCGTCAGTCTCATTTCCTATTCATATAGAAAGCCTTAGATAGTTTACTGAAATGTGTGGCGGACAGATTATCAACGACGCAGGCGGCGCATGGTGCCGGTTACTACTTAGTCTTGCTTAATGTAATCGGCGATGAAAACGCTTTATACAAAATTAGAACCAGTATAAATCTACTAGTCCCAAATTCTCTTAAGCGTGTTGTTTCCAAAGCAACAAAAGGCTCTGGCAGCTCGGCAAGCCCATGGCATGCAAATCATCAACAAGGCGCCAAAATGAATTTCTGTATTTGTTCTATTTAATAATTCTGTAAAAACGTTTCTTAAGCATCGATCTTCTTTTAGTTTTTAGTTTTTAGCGCAAAGATGGCGCTGGATATTTATAGATGAATATTTACGACCAACTAGGAGAACGAAATGCTTTATACAATTGCAATAATACAAACGACGGTATTTATCTTCTTTTTTACGCTGGAACGACTCATACCAAAACACAATCACCCTATTGCGCCAGGCTTTACATTTTGGTGGGCGGCTTTAGGGATATTTTGCCTTTTATGGCTTAGATTAATCTTTTTCTATTGGGTTGAATTACCGAACGGGTTTCTCTCGTTAGAGGCGTTTAATTCTGTCGTCCAGGGCTTTATGTTTTACGTGTTTTATAGCTTTGGTAACTATTGGATACATCGATGGAAGCATCAAAATAGCATTTTGTGGCGCTTCGTTCATCATTTACATCATTCCCCAAGCCACATGGAGAGTCGTTTAGCGTTTTACCGTCATCCGTTCGAGGTGTTTTTTAATACGGTTTATCTTATTTTCCTTGGGAAAGTAATTTTTAATATCTCTCCAGATGTATTGGCAATCGCACTAGCAATCGAAGGTTGCTTAGAGTGTTTCCATCATTCAAATATTCAGGTGCCTCGTTGGATGAGGCCGCTCGGTTATGTTATTCAATTACCTGGGATGCATCTTGTTCATCATGAATACAGGTTACATAAGTATAATTACGCGCCATTTTTATGGGACTATGTTTTTAATACTGTGAAAATTCCAGAAATGTGGGATAAGCAATTAGGCTTTTCAAACAGCCATGATATTAAAAGTGAATTAATATTTAGAAAACCATCTTGACTTATGTAGGTGTAAGGAATAATGTGTTTGGCCACTATAGTGGCCAAACACGATTTGCACATTGGAGGGACCTTGCGTGCCAAAACCTTTACTCACTAAGTCAAACCATTCAGAGAATGTTAAACCCTTTCCCCAGGTGCCTAATACGCCCTTTGCTTTAGATAAAACTCTTTACCATGCGATTGCGGTGTATCTCGAAACAGGAACATGGCGCCAGCTTTCTAGTGAAATTAAAGACTTTGTTCGATCTCAGTATGTAGATGCTTTTGAATTGGTTACCAAAGGCGATATTACGCCAAAACAACTTGAGGACGAAATCGCAAGTCATATCCCATCAAGAAGTTATATCGAACAATACTCAAAAGGCCGCGCAGTTTGCTATCGTTATCTCAATACCTTGGCTAACTTTTTTGAGCACAAATATACGTTGAGTAACCATAATCCCTGCGATCAATTTTTGGAAAAAATTACTAGTGCCAAAGAAAAACACTAACGCAGATTTTTCAGCGATGCTACCCAATCACTTGAAAGCTAACCCTGATATTGTCGAGAGTATTGTGGCGAATGGTAATCTAGTGGAACAGGTGTTTGCCGAGCTAGATAAACTTCAAGCGCTATGCTCCGCCAGAAAGCTGGTAGACTCAGGTGAGGAGTTGATGCCGAAAGGTGTTGCTGGCCCCTACTCGGAACTAATATGCGACCGAGCCGATAATTTGAGAGTTTTATTGACAAAAATTTTTGACGGGCAGTAACGACGTTTTTTTATTTGCTGTCGTTATCAATAGTTATTACGTTTGCCAAAAGGTTTTTACACGTTTTAACCTTCTGATCCAAGCAAAAATGTACGTGAGGGATCGACAAGGATGCGCCCTTTCATCCCTTCTCTACCTAGAAGCATTAGATTACTCATATCAGAACGGTCAGTTAATGTGATCTCAATCGGCCATTGATCCTCGCCAAGTTTGATAGGTGTTTGAATAACATAGCGTTCCTCAGATACACCATTTGATGACTTGATGGTTCGTACATCATGCAGTGCGGCTTCACATTGAATGATCGCGTCGACGTTGTGAATATTGGGGTGGATGTCAAACCTTACCCAGGGGCGCCCTTTTACTTTGAATTTTTGTAAGTTATCTACATGTAACGACGACGTTTTTGCACCTGTGTCTACACGAATTTGCAGGTCGCTAATGCCGATTTCTGGAAGATCACATATTTCTAAAGCACCGACAATCAACTTTTCTTTCATTTAATAACACTCAATGTTAAATAAATATGTCTAAATACCGCGTGGCATTTCACCTTCAGCGGGCATCAAAATGTCTTGCATGATTTCTATATTCTCAACAATTTCTTCGTCTTCTTCCGTGAAATAAGCAATATGGAACATTGCATCGCCTTCTTGTGCTAGCGGTATGTTCTGCTTGCCAATAATAATTCCTGAACGTGCTGCGTTGACCGTGCCAAAGCGCTCGCCAAAAGAGTTGCCGATATGTGCCAGTGGGTCGCCCTTTTGTACTTGATCACCTAGGTTTTTTAATGTGGTGACAATGCCACTATGATTTGCTCTCACCCAGGCGCTGGTATTTGCGATGAAATGTTTTAAAGGGCCTTTCTTCGCTGTAGTTTTTGATTTTCGTTGCAACATCCCAAGGTGGGTTAATACATTCTGAATTCCTTTCACACCGGCGCGAATCGATAGCTCATCAAAACGTAGAGCTTGTCCCGCTTCATACAGTAGAACTTTGGTGCCTAACTCAACAGCGGCTTGTCGTAACGAACCATCTCGTAGATCAGCATTTAGCAACACCGGGACACCAAATGCTTCAGCGAGTTCGCGTGTCTCAGCGTCCTTTAAATTGGCTCTAATTTGTGGCAGGTTTGATCGATGAATCGCGCCTGTGTGCAAATCGATACCGTAGTCACAGTGGCTAATTATTTCAGAAAGGAATTTATTGGCCACGATGCCCGCTAGCGAACCTTTAGCCGAGCCAGGAAAACAACGATTAAGGTCTCGCCTATCGGGCATATAGCGTGTTTGGTTAAGCACCCCGTAGACGTTCACCATCGGCACGAGTATTAGTGTGCCGTGTGTTATTTTTAGCCGTTTCATACTAATTAAGCGACGTATAATTTCAACGCCGTTTAATTCATCACCGTGAACAGCTGCACATACAAAAACCGTTGGGCCATCATGCCGACCGCGCTTGACGTGAACCGGCATACAAATATCGGTATCGGTGTATAGTCGTACAACAGGTAGTTCGATTTCTAAACTCTTACCGGGTAGCACTTCTTGGCCACCGATCAACAATTGCCTCGACATGGCTTAATCGTCATTCACTTCATGCGGTAGCTCGAGAATTTCTGGTGCTCTCCTGCGTCGCGTTTTGGCGGGGATCATGCTGCGCATTGATTCTAATTTTCCGAAACACAAAATCTTGTCGTTCGCTTCTAATACGCGTGTCTTTTTTGGGTTCGGTATACTTTTAGAGCCACGGTAGAGAGTCAGTGTATTGATATCTTGGTCGTATAATTTTGTTTCTTCGAGTGTCATACCGACAAATTTAGAGCCTTCAGGAACGTATATCTCGCTCACACCATAGCCTTTGCTCACGTTAAGGCGCTGTCGAACATCTATTTCTGGGAAGTCTACTTGTGCCGCTATGTATTCAATGACGGCCCCAGCGACATCTAATCCCGTGCAGGTTTCGATTCCCTCTAAGCCTGGTGAGGAGTTAACTTCCATAATTTGCGGCCCGGTTTTACTTTCAAGTATGTCGACGCCTGCGACGCGTAATCCCATAATTTGTGCAGCGCGTACAGCAGTTTCTGCGTATTCGTCAGACAGTTCGACAGCTTCGGCTACGCCGCCTCGATGAACATTGCTTCGAAATTCTTGCCCCTGGGCTACTCGTCTCATTGCGGCAACTACGCGGTCACCCACCACAAACGCTCTGATGTCTTTTCCTTTACTCTCAGCGACAAATTTTTGAATGAGCACGTTTTGCTTTTGACTTTGTAGTAGCTCAATAATCGACGCCGCAGCCTGCACGGATTCGGCCAACAGCACCCCAATACCTTGTGTCCCTTCTATAAGCTTGATAATGACAGGCGCGCCTCCTACCCGCTCAATTGCTGGAAGCACATCAAGCTTGTCTCGTACAAAAGTGGTGCGAGGGATACCAATATGGTGGCGGCTGAGAATCTGGAGGCTTCGTAATTTATCTCGGGAATTGAGTATCCCGTGAGCTGTATTCGCACAAAATACGTCCATTTCTTGGAATTGGCGTACGACCGCTGTCCCATAGTAGGTAATGGATGCGCCGATTCGCGGCAAGACGGCATCATAGTCGTCGATTGGCGACTGTTTATAGTATAGGTCCGGAACTCCCTGTTGCAGGTCAATGGCAAACTTGAGGGTATCGAGAACTCGCACGGTATGACCGCGCTGTTTAGCGGCTTCCTTTAAACGCTTAGTGCTGTAGAGGTTATTTCCACGGGATAGAATAGCTAATTTCATTGATGTACTCGTGATGATGAGCGCCGCATATCATGGCGCAGGAAGTTCCGGCATATACCGCAAAAATTATAGCGAGTGAATTGATCTGGTGCGACTGAAATTCATTATATGTTGCAGAATAAGACGTGCCTGAAAGCCCTGGTGGCTTTCAGGGTGGTGGTATCGAGGTGAGAATCATTTTGGTTAGCTAGCTGTTTACCGGAGTCCCGCTAGCGAGGTAGTTCCTTTTTGCTTGATTATTGAACTTAGCTATAAATGATTTTAGTTCATCATCGTAGGCACCCTTTCCTCTCGCGAGTTCCGTGATATCAAGGTCGCCTGCGGTATTGAGTTCGTAAGCGATTGGCCCGTTATTAGAAAATCCAATGTCCCAATGCTGAAATCTAAAACCAGGAAATGAAGGTGCCGCTAACCTTATCAGCTCCTTCAAGCTTTCCCAGTCAGGTAGTTGTCTACCTAAGATGTGGTAATTGTTGACTATCTTTTCTGGGTTGACAGTTAAGTGTTTTCCGGCCCCGGATACTATGCGCGTTACCTTACCGTTTTTTACGTCGACATCGGCCAACAGATTGCCCGTGGTGCCGCCTACAAAGTTATCAACATAGTTGCCTTGCGCAGGTATTTTCCAAACGATTCGAAAGATCGAAGGTTGATTGTCGTCAAGCAACGCAATAACTCTACAACCCGTTACTGAATCACCGGATAGATCTTGTGTGCTAGGGTTTGAAACTACGGCCTCTTGAAACAGATATCCCCAACCTGTCGGGTCCTCTAAACGGTCGATGAACGTAGCCGCAGTAATAGACTCTCCGTCTGCGAGAAGAATTTTGTTGGTTTCTCGTGAAAAGCTTTCTGCCCTCATGCAGCCTTTCGCTGACCCGCCTTTTATCGGCTTGCAAAAAAATGGGTAGGGAATAGACGACTCTAAAAATACTTCTAAGTCTTTTTTACTGTCGAAGACGGGTAACTCTCCGAACTTGCGTTTGAACCGACATGCCGCTGCATAGATTTTAGGTGATGGAATCCCGCAGGATTCTAGTACTGATGAAAGTACAAGCTTGTCAGTCACTACTGCATCCCAATGCGGGCTATTGAGAAGTCCGTGTAGGTGCTTCTTCATATAGCTACCACCAAACTCTTTGAGATCGGCGGTTGCATAGGCCTTTTGGTCACCTAAGCCAAGGTACGCGTAGTTGGAAAGAGATAAATGCGTATCGCTGTATTTTAGTCTAGCGACCTCCATCAATTGCTGGATGATCGATTTCCCTTCGGGCTTCTCTGCAACCTCTTTTAGTTGATTGAAACGGGTTGTTAGCTTTGTTGTGATATTCATTGTAAAACTTGCTTCCTTGTGTAACGATTTTGGTGCTTCCAACGTATTTTTCCTTAGGCGATATCGCTGGAACAAAAACCCTAGCTCAAATTGGGTTAGGGGATTCTGAAGTAGTTATTGTAGTATTTATCGTCGACTACAGTAGTGATGTGCAGCGCGTTTTCATAGTTTTGAAAATAGTTGCCACCCATTTCAAAATAGGAAGTCCTCTGCCAATATGAAAGACGTTGTTAAAGATTATTACGGAAACCAGCTACAGAGCTCAGCAGACCTAAAAACAGATGCCTGTTGTGACGCGTCAGCAATGCCCGAATGGCTTAAACCGCTGTTAAGCAATATCCATGACGAGGTTATGGCGCGTTACTACGGCTGTGGCTTAGTCGCACCGCTTGAACTACGGGGTAAGCGTATTCTCGATTTGGGGAGCGGCTCCGGTCGAGATGTTTATGCATTAGCACAGCTTGTAGGTGCCGAAGGCGAAGTGATCGGCGTTGACATGACTGAGCAGCAGCTAGCAGTGGCAAACGAGCACCTTGACTACCATGCGGAAAAGTTCGGTTTTCGCAACGTGCGATTCTTAAAGGGAGAAATTGAAAAGCTCCATGAGCTAGATTTAGAGCCCAATAGTTTCGATATTATCGTTTCTAACTGCGTCATTAATCTATCAACGGATAAACCCGCGGTTTTAAAAGGGATATATAACCTCCTAAAAGAAGGGGGTGAGTTCTATTTTTCTGATGTTTATAGCGATAGACGTGTTCCTGAGGATGTCAAAAACGACGAAGTGCTGTACGGCGAGTGCCTTGGCGGCGCACTGTATTGGAATGACTTCGTTAATTTATCGAAGCAGGCGGGCTTTTTAGACCCGCGCCTAGTGGAGGATAGACCGCTAGGGGTCAATGACCCAGTTTTACAACAGAAAACGGGTGAAATCGCCTTTTACTCAGCGACTTACCGCTTATTCAAGCTTCCTCAGCTTGAGCCTGCGTGTGAAGACTATGGGCAGGCGGTGATTTACAAAGGCACTATCGATAATGCCCCTAGTGCGTTTAGCTTAGATAAACATCACTATATCCAAACTGGAAAGGCGTTCCCCGTCTGCGGAAATACCTGGTACATGCTCGCCAATACGCGATTTGCCGAGCACTTCGAGTTTATTGGTGATTTCTCAACCCATTTTGGAATTTTTGAAGGCTGTGGAACGCCCGTTCCATTTACTGAAGATGGCGTGTTTAGTGAAGGCGGCTGTTGCTAGATAAAGTCATTTAGTCAGTTTCATCGAGAATGATGAACGATACAAAGGTTGTGAGAAGCGATAGCGCTGCGATTAGTGACAAGTTAGGTAGCGCTATCATTACAACCCCTATTCCTATCCAAAGATTCTTTACGACACCCTGCTTTCGACGGTATTTAGCCGTATACCGCCGAGCGTGACTGTGAAGCGGATCGGGTTCTGTACATAGCGCCCAGGAAGGTAGTATTCTCTCAATGATTTTTAACATGGCATCAGCCACTCTCAGTTTGTTTGCTTTCTACAATGAAGTATAGGCAAAGAACTAGCTAGCGTGGTTTACCTTGCCAAAAAACTCGAATGCCGACCTCAAAAACATGAATTAGTAGGAATTTTCCATAGTGGTAGTGAGTGAAGAAGACCGAAAGAAATTGGCAAGAGCCGCAAAGGTACTGAAGCTTTCTGAGCTAAAGCGACATATCTTTTTATGTGCTGACCAAACCGAACCTAAATGTTGTGATAAAGGCGAAAGCTTAAAAGCGTGGAGTTATTTGAAAAAACGTATTGCCGAGTTACATGATCAGCATGGCGGGACAATCTATCGATCAAAAGCGAACTGTCTGCGTGTGTGCCAACAGGGACCAATCGCGGTTGTTTACCCTGAAGGGATATGGTATCACTCGTGTAACGAAGACGTTTTGGAAAGAATCATCCAAGAACATCTGATTGGTGGGCTGCCTGTGCAAGAATATGTCATCCCGTTCGAAGAATAGGCGCGATCTTAGCGAAAGTGCGTGTTAACGCCTTGTCACCTCTCGCATTGTTACAAATTCCTCTGCCGCCGTGGGGTGAATGCCAATGGTTGAATCAAAGTGTGCCTTTGTAGCGCCAGCTTTCATTGCCACAGCGATTCCTTGAATAATTTCACCGGCATCGGCGCCAATCATGTGGCACCCGATAACCTTGTCAGTTTGATCCTCGACAATTAATTTCATAAACGTTTTGTCGGTGTCGCCCACGAAACTGTGCTTCATGTGTTTAAAGCTTGTTTCGTAAATCCGTACATCACCATACTGTTTACGTGCTTCCTCTTCGGTCATACCAACTGTTGCAATATTGGGTTGAGAAAAAACCGCTGTAGCAATGTGTTCGTAATCGACGTCTACTGCTGATCCAAATAGCGAATTAGCTACCGCACTACCTTCAGCAATTGCGACGGGTGTTAGTTCTTTGCCGCCGATCACGTCGCCAACGGCATAGACATTCGGTGTGCTGGTTTGAAAAGTGGCGTTCGCCGCAATATGACCTGTTTCGGTCAGGGTGATATTAATATTCTCTAGCCCTAGGCCTTCAATCTTAGGCACTCTACCAGTGGCGTACATAACTGACTCGGTATCAAGTGTTTGCCCATCATTTAACGTCAATGAGAGCGAGCGCCCGTTTCGATTGATGGCAGTTACGTCTGTATTGAAATGAACGTGGATTCCTTTCTTTTGTAAGTTGTTTGCCATGTGCTCTCTAACGCTTTGGTCAAACCCTCTTAAAAACAAAGGTCCTCGATAGATTAAATGGGTTTCAACACCCATGCCGTGAAAAATACCGGCAAACTCAATCGCGATGTATCCTCCGCCTACAATGGCAATAGAATGCGGTAGTTGTTCTATATAAAATGCATCGTTTGAGGTTATTGCATGCTCTTTCCCGGGTACATCAGGCACAAACGGCCATGCACCTGTTGCAATCAGGATCTTATCGGCGGTTATCCGTCTGCTGCCCTCTTTTTCATCATTAATCTCGAGAGTATGAGCGTCTATAAATTTGGCGCGCCCCGGTAGTAATTCGACGTTGGCTTTATCTAAAAGATTTGCATAGACATTATTCAGGCGTTCGATCTCATCGTTTTTATTTTTTAGCAAGGTGTCCCAGTTGAGAAATGCCGAACCAACATCCCAGCCGTAGCTCTTTGCGAGTGAAAAATCTTCACTAAAATGCGAGCCATAAACATACAATTTTTTTGGAACGCAGCCGACGTTGACACATGTGCCGCCGAGGTAGCGGTCTTCAGCGATCCCGACTTTGGCTCCAAGATTCGCCGCTACGCGTGCAGATCGCACACCGCCAGAGCCAGCTCCAATTACGAAAAAGTCAAAATCATAGCTCATGCAAAGTGCCCATATATTTTGGTTTGATAGGTGCCACTTTAGCAGCTAAAAAGTTGTGCGTGTAGACCTAGCGATGAGCTCAAGTGGGTTGAGAGAGAAACAAAAGCGACGAGCGATCAAAAAGAAAGAAAATTAGCCAGCGATTATTACAATGGGTGTAAGGCGATTCGCGGCCTCAAGCTTTCACATCAATTCGTGGAGTGCGCAGCCATGCGCCTTTTCGGCGATCGTTACCGGATCGGGATTCAAGTGGATATCCTTCTCGATTCGACGTTCGACGGTCTTTTTTGCGGCGTTCAATAAAAGGTTTATTGCGGGGGCCGTTAACTGTTGACTTGGTACCAATGGGGTCAAGTTTGCCGGTTGCGTAAACCCGTTTATTGTCCACCTTTTTGGCGGTTAAACGGTCGTTGTTACTAAGTGGTATGGTGCGAGGTAAGTTAATCATTCGCCTGTCCTCCGCTTCTGTTGATGCTACCGCAAACGCCCTAACTCTGCCGTTTATATATGTGTCAATTTGTAACCAATTACCTGACCCTTCTGTCAGTATATCGGCTTATTTCAAAAGTTCTTTAGCGCTGGTGAATTAAGTGTCATTTTGATACCGTTTGCGACCTTTAAATATGGGGATATGATCCATAGGAAATAAGGGCAACAATGGGAATGAAACGATTCAATGTTGAAAAGCGCGCCATATTGTTTGTAGCGCTTATGAGTGCCTCAACGGTTACTTGGTCTAATTGGTATATGGATGTGACCTATTCGAGAAATCAGGCGGGTCTCGAGGGGGATGGTGACAGCTTCGGTGTTATTACCCAGCTTGAAGTGGACAATTCGTCATCTGGCTATCAAATTACGGGTGGCTTTTCGTTTAACCAATATCTCGACTTAGAGTTTGGTTTCGTGGATTTTGGTAAACAGACTGTTAGTGTCAATCAAAGCTTGGATTTAGGTGGTATTTTTAATCCATTCACACCGGTTCTCGCTGGATCTGAGGTTACAGGACCAGGGAGTTTTGTCGATCCAGATCTCTCAACAAGTCCTACCGGCGTATTTGCTTTATCATCTCCTTTGTCCGCGAACCCGCCTCTCAATCCTATACTGGGTTCAAATTTAAAAACTGAAGTAATAGGGATACGATTAGCGGCAGTGGGGAAAGTGCCCATAACTAAATGGTTTGAAATGAGTTTACAGGCGGGCGCGCTAATATCAGAGTACAAGGTGACTACAAATAATTACACTTATGTACTACAGGAAGGTCCTTGTTGTTTTTTCGATGAAGTTTTAGTGAAGGAAACCGAAACAAGCCACGATCCGGAGCTGTTTATGGGGCTTGGTCTCACGTGGAATATTAGTCGCTCAATAAGCACGAAACTTTTTTGGGAAAAGTACTTAGATTTTGGCGAAGGAGACTATTTAGAGCAGGACTTAGATAGCTACAACTTATCATTACGCTACCGGTTTTAAATTAATCCTCTTTTAAAAATTGTTGGTTTACACGAAACCAGTTAAGCTGATCGTGCAGACCAACAACATCCCCGATAATAACCAGTGTCGGTGCGCTGACTTGATGTTCTTCTACTAAATCTCTTAAGGTTTCTAAATTACCGATAAAAACCCGCTGCTGAGTGGTTGTGCCCTTTTCTATCAAGGCGGCTGGCGTCAAAGGTGATCGGCCTATTTCGATGAGGCGCTTACAGATATCCGCAAGAGCGACTAGTCCCATGTAGAATACTAGTGTCTGATTAGGGTCTTTTACGTCTTCAAACATTGTGTTTGCTGCATCGCTTTTTAGGTGGCCTGTAATGAAGCGAACGGATTGCGCGTGGTCTCTGTGAGTCAGCGGAATGCCCGCATAACTTGCACAACCTGAAGCAGCTGTAATACCTGGGACGACTTGGAAAGGCACATGGTTTTCTGCAAGCAATTCCAGTTCTTCACCTCCACGACCGAAAATAAACGGATCACCGCCTTTTAGACGCAACACGCGTTTACCTTGTTTCGCTAAATCCACCAAACGCTGGTTAATATCAACCTGTTGCATGGTGTGTTCAGCTCGTTGTTTTCCGACATATATTCGTTCAGCATCTTTTCTAACGAGTGTCATGATGTCGTCGGAGACGAGTCGGTCGTATAGCACAACGTCGGCGAGTTGCATCAAACGTAATGCTTTGAGTGTTAAGAGATCAGGGTCACCGGGGCCAGCGCCGACGAGGAAGACTTCACCTTGTAAGGTTTCGTCGTTGTTATCGATGGTTTGCTGAATAATTGTTTTCGCTTCATCAATATTGCCCGCAAGCGCCCTTTCACCCGCTGGGCCATTAAAGATGGTTTCCCAAAAGCGTAAGCGTTGCGCACCGGAAGTGATTTTTTGCTTTACCTGGTCTCGAAAGTTGCCCGCTAACCCAGCGAGAGCACCGTAGTTTGCTGGAAACCAGGCCTCGATCTTTTCTCGCATTGCACGAGCCAGTACGGGCGCTTTACCGGTACTACTAATGGCAACAACTATAGGGTTGCGGTCGATAACCGCGGGTGAAATAAAGTTGCTTATAGCAGGCTCGTCAACAGCATTAAATAAGCAACCGGTTTTTTCCGCGAGTTGTGCAATGTGCGCATTGGTTTCGTGATCGTCTGTGGCTGCGATAACTAATCGATAACCTTCGATGTCGCTATCGTGAAACTCGCGCTGAATATGTTTACCCTTATTATCCTTAAGTAACTGCTCTAGCTCAGGTTCTATTTTTGGCGAAACAACGTGGACAACGCCTTGCGAGATCGTTAGTGACTGGGCTTTTCGAAGCGCAACGTCTCCACCGCCAATAATTAAACTAGGGTGCCGTTTAATATCGACAAATATTGGCAAATATTCCACGTCTAGCTTCTCTCTATACCAAGGGCAATGAAGATTATGCTCGAATGACCTCGAGACCACCCATATAGGGTTGTAACACTGTAGGTACGGTAATCGAACCGTCCTCTTGCTGATAGTTTTCGAGTATCGCAACCAGTGTACGACCAATTGCCAAACCGGAACCATTCAGAGTGTGGAGCAACTCCGGTTTTCCAGTGTCAGGATTTCGGTAGCGAGCTTTCATGCGCCGTGCTTGGAAATCACGGAAGTTACTGCATGACGAAATTTCACGGTATTTATTTTGTGAGGGCAACCAGACTTCTATGTCGTAAGTACAAGAGGATGAAAAGCTTAAGTCGCCACCACATAAAATGACTGTGCGGTATGGTAGCTCTAATCGCTGTAAAATAGTTTCAGCGTGGCCAGTCAGGCGTTCTAACGCCTCATCCGATTCTTCTGGGCGGACGAACTGGACCAATTCCACTTTTTCAAATTGATGTTGACGAATCATTCCACGCGTATCACGGCCAGAGCTACCCGCTTCGCTTCGAAAACACGGTGAGTGGCAGGTGTAACGTAAAGGTAATGTATCAATATCGTCGACAATAACATCACGAAGCACATTGGTCACAGGCGCTTCAGCCGTTGGAATCAGATAAAATTCTCGATCATCGGTGAGTTTGAATAAATCTTCTTCAAACTTGGGCAGCTGGCCGACACCGTACATAGAATCTTTGTTAACGATGTACGGGACGTAGATTTCTTGGTAGCCGTGCTCGCGAGTGTGGACGTCTAACATAAATTGGATCAAGGCTCGGTGCAAACGTGCCACGTTGTTAGTCATTACGACGAATCGAGAACCGGCCAATTTAGTGGCTAACTCAAAATCCATTTGGTCTAGCCCTTCGCCTAAGTCGACGTGGTCTTTTACATCAAACTCGAATTGGCGAGGCTTACCCCAGGTTCGGATTTCAACGTTATCATCTTCGTCTTTTCCTTCCGGCACACGATCGGCAGGAATATTCGGAATCCCCGCAAGAAGATCGTCCATCTCGGCCTGCACGGCGTTTAATTCATGCTCTGAAGCCGCGAGTTCTGACTTGAGGTTTTCTACTTCTTTTAGCAACGGTGCAATGTCTTCACCCTTTGCCTTAGCTGCACCTATGCCTTTAGATTTACTATTGCGTTCTTGCTGTAACGCTTCGGTTTTAACCTGTATTGCTTTACGTGACTCTTCTAGCGATTGAATACGCTCAACGTCGAGCGCGTAGTGTTTTTTCTTAAGTAATTCGGCAACTGCATTTGCATCGCTGCGAATAAGTTTTGGATCTAGCATAGTGACAAACCAAACTGACAGGTTAGATGAATTGATGTGTGAGGTTTAGCGCAAGCCAAGTCAGAAGAATGCAGCCAACAAAGCTACAAACCACATAAGCGAGCGCGATACCGGTGTGACCCGCTTGCCATAACTGCACCGTTTCTAGTGCAAACGCTGAAAAAGTGGTCAACGCCCCCAGAAAGCCGGTGATTATAAACGGTCGCCACTGGTCACCCAATAGGTTCTTTTCCATGATAGTGACATAAACAGCACCGATGACGAAACACCCCAGGTAATTGGCAAGTAATGTTCCTAGAGGGAAGCGATTGGAGGGGATTGGGACGATATAGGCGACTACTCCATAGCGTGCCATAGCGCCTAAAGCGCCGCCTAGTGCCACTGCAAGCCAGTTCATTGTGAGGCCTTTTCATCAAGGGATCGGAGATACGCTAATTTTTCCCTAATTTTGATCTCCATGCCACGATTAACTGGCTCATACCACCGCATTTCAGCGATCTCGTCCGGCAGGTAGCGCTCTCCGGCAGCATACCCTTCTGGTTCATCATGGGCGTAACGGTATGTCTTACCGTAGCCCAGGTCCTTCATGAGATTGGTTGGGGCATTCCGTAAATGCATTGGCACGTCGTAGGTGGGCATCTCAGCGATGTCTTTCTTAACGGCATTGAACGCGCTGTACACTGCATTGCTCTTCGGTGCCACGGATAAATACGCTATGGCTTGGGCAATGGCGAGCTCGCCTTCTGGGCTTCCGAGACGCTCTTGAACTTGCCACGCATTGAGGCAAATTTCCAAGGCTCGTGGGTCGGCATTCCCTATGTCTTCACTTGCCATCCTCACAACACGTCGTGCGATATACAGTGGATCACAGCCGCCATCAATCATTCGTACAAACCAATAAAGAGCACCATCTGGAGACGAGCCTCGAACGGATTTGTGTAGAGCTGATATTTGATCGTAAAAATATTCGCCACCCTTATCGAAGCGACGGACGTTATCTCCAATTACTTCGCGTAAAATATCTGCCGTGATTCGCGTGTGGCTATCGTTCGTAGGTGCCAAGTCTGTGGCAATTTCTAATAAATTCAGTGCGGTTCTAGCATCGCCGTCGGCGGCTTGAGCGATTACGTTTATTTCGCACTCGCCGATATCGATCTTTTCTTTTCCTAGCCCGCGCTCCTCGTTGCTTATAGCAAATCGCAAAAGTGCTTCTAGGTTTTCCGGCGTTAACTTACGTAACACATGGACACGGCACCGAGACAACAGTGCGTTGTTGAGTTCAAATGAAGGGTTTTCTGTTGTTGCGCCAATAAACAATATGGTGCCGTCTTCTACATAGGGTAAAAAGGCATCTTGTTGTGCCTTGTTAAAGCGATGCACTTCATCGACAAACACAATCGTGTTTTGATTATGCATATTGCGTGCTTGCTGGGCTTTTGCGATGGCTTCTCTGATGTCTTTTACACCTGCTAGGACGGCTGATATAGTTTCAAAACGCGCGTCTGCTATTTCAGCAATGATTTTGGCGAGTGTGGTTTTTCCAACGCCTGGAGGCCCCCAGAGAATCATTGAGTGTAACGTTTTATGCTCAACGGCTTCTCTCAGGGATTTATGCGGCCCTATAAGGTGGTCTTGTCCAAAGAAATCGTCCAAGGTTTTTGGACGCATTCTTGCGGCGAGAGGTTGGTGCGCTGAAACAGAGAACAAGTCGCTAGTCATGCGTTATTCAGCGAGGTGTAAAATGTCGGTGTTTTCAGGTGGGATAAACTGAAACTGATTGAGTTTAAATTCCGGATTAATAATCAATTCGCTAAAAATATACGTCTGCGTTTCACCCAGCGTATTAAATATAGTCATTTCAGCCAGCACACCATCAACAAACCGCACGTTCAATCGCGTGAATATTGCATCGCTGCGTTTGGGGGTAAGTTCAAATGCGTGCTTGCCCTCTTTTGCGATTACGGTATAGCGTTGATGAATGGCATCGACGTCTCCGCTCAGTAGTATCATGGGCGACTCCATGACGTTGGCGTTGACGGCTTCAATTGTTAATTGTTCGAGGTCTGGGTCGTAGGTAGATAAGGTTTTACCATCAGAGACAATTGTTTTGGCAAACGGTGGTGAAACCTCCCAACGAAAATTACCGGGTCGTTTTAACCAAAATTGTCCGTTATTTTCCTCAACAATTACATTTTCTTCGTCTGTTATTGTTTGCTTAAAGCTGCCCTCCATTGAATCGACGCCGCTCAATAAATCACTTAGCTGGGAAATTGCGGGGCTTTCTGCAAAGTTCTTTACGGAAAACATTAAGAGGAAAACGCTTAAAATAATTGAATGCAGGCTCACTATAAAGAATCTCAACAGTAAAATTAGTGTTTTGGCGGCGCTGGCGCTAAGACTTCACGGTTGCCGTTGGTGCCCATCTCACTGACAACGCCTGCGGCTTCCATTGTTTCAATAAGCCTTGCTGCTCTGTTGTACCCGATGCGTAACTTTCGTTGCACTGACGATATTGAAGCGCGTCTCGATTCAGTGACAAACATGACAGCTTCGTCGTACAGTGGATCCGACTCGCTATCACTATCCCCGTCTCCACCTTCGGAAGCCATACCAGGAACGGGAATACTGTTATTGGCTTCATCAACAATGCCATCGATATAGTTCGGTTCACCTCGTTTTTGCCAATCTGCGACTACGCGATGAACTTCGGGATCGTCAACAAACGCGCCGTGCACGCGCTGAGGAACACTTGTGCCTGGTGGTAGATACAGCATGTCACCATGACCTAAGAGTTGTTCCGCCCCACCCTGGTCCAAAATGGTCCGAGAGTCGACTTTCGACGATACTTGAAACCCGATTCTTGAAGGTACGTTAGCTTTGATGAGGCCAGTTATCACATCCACAGAAGGCCGCTGTGTTGCCAAAATAAGATGAATACCGGCCGCTCGAGCTTTTTGAGCGATCCGGGCAATCAATTGTTCCACCTTCTTACCAACAATCATCATCATGTCGGCAAACTCATCGATTACCACGACTATCGACGGTAAAGCCTCTAATTCAGGTGCTGTTTGTTCTTCTGCAGGCATTATATCCATGGGGTCAGGAGCCCAAAGCGGATCGACAAGAGGCTCTCCTGACTTCTTGGCTTCGTCGATTTTTCGGTTAAAACCAGCGAGATTTCTAACGCCAAGTGCCGCCATCAATTTGTAACGCCGTTCCATCTCCCCAACGCACCAGCGCAAACCGTTTGATGCATCTTTCATGTCAGTGATGACGGGGGTTAGCAAGTGAGGAATGCCTTCATAGACCGATAGTTCAAGCATTTTAGGATCGACCAATATTAATCGAACCTCTTTCGGTGTGGCTTTATAGAGTAAGCTCAGTAGCATCACGTTAATGCCTACTGACTTACCAGAGCCCGTAGTACCCGCTACCAACAAATGCGGCATCTTACCTAAGTCTGCAACGACGGGTTGACCCGATATATCGTGGCCTAACGCTAGGGTTAGCGGGGACTTTGCAGATTCATAGGTGTCTGATGCGAGGACTTCGCTCAAGCGCACCATTTCTCTGTGCTCATTGGGGATTTCGATCCCCACTACGGATTTGCCCGGTATTACCTCTACGACGCGAACGCTAATAACTGCCAATGACCTAGCGAGATCTTTCGCTAAATTGGTAATGCGACTGGCTTTGACACCAGGAGCCGGTTGAATCTCAAATCGTGTAACAACTGGCCCGGGTAAAACAGAGACCACTTCGGCGGTAATACCGAAATCTTGGAGCTTAAGCTCAAGTAATCGGGACATCGCTTCCAGGGATTCTTTTGAATATCCTCGGTCGTCGTTTTTATCGGCAACGTCTAACAAGCCAATTTTGGGGAGTTCGCCACTAACTGGGTTTGTTTCAAACAACGACCGCTGCTTTTCTTTTTGAACCCGTTTACTAGGCTCAATCTTTTTGGGTGGTTCTGTAATCGTTGGTGGGACTCGCTCTAACTCTTTTTTGACCTGCTTTTGCACTGCTGTCTTACGAGCTTCTTGGGTTTTCTTTATCTCTCTGTTTTCTTTGAACTTTGCTGTTTGTTTCTTGTACGTCTTGCCGAGGTGATCGAACGCTAACAGTGTTATTCGTCCTGTTTCATCCATTAATTTAAACCAACTAAGGTCCGTGAATACGGTTAAACCGAATAGGAACACGGCGATTAACAGCAAACTTCCGCCGATGTAGCTAAGACTAGTTTCAACTGCGACACCGATTTCTGCGCCAAGAATCCCCCCGTGAGAAAACGGTAATTCTGAACTAGCACTGTTATGCATCGCCGCAAGACCCGTTCCTGCGACCATGACGAGTATGAGTCCTAATGAGCGTAAGCCCAATAGCACGGCGTCAAAAGGGTAATGAACCTCTCTGTGTCTAAATACGAGCCAGGCTTGGTAGCCCAGCATGACAGGAAATAGGAAACTGAGGTAGCCAAACAGTGAGTAAAAAATGTCCGCTAACCAGGCACCAACCGGCCCACCGAGGTTTTTCGCGTCTCCCCCTGCCCCTGTGCTGGACCAGCCAGGGTCCGTAGGGCTATAGGTGATAAGCGCGAGTAAAAGGAAAAGGCACAAGGCGCCAAAGCCAATTAGCATTCCCTCTTTGAGACGCGAATATGCTTTGCTAACAGCGGGATGGGGTTGCGTCGACGCTGATTTAGCTGAGTTTTTGGATTTCAAAGAGTTAGCCTATTTCATTTATTATTAACTTTAGTGCGTGCGCTATTGTAATGATCAATAAAGTTTTTACTAGCAAGCATTACCCAAATTAGAAACACCATGAAGTGTGCCGTATTGCTGGACTTTCACGGTAAGGGTTCGCTTCGAAGAGCATCCTGACGGTTAAAAATTAATCGAGTGCTATCAATTTTAAGATTTGGATTAATCAAATCTATTGTGCTAATTAGGCCTAACAATTAGCCGTTAGTTGCTTCTTAGTGTCTAATAACGCAAATTTTTCATGAATCCACACATATAAAGAGACAGGATAGGCCAATGAGCGAAGTAAAGCATCATCGTCTAGTCATTCTAGGTTCCGGCCCTGCCGGGTACACTGCTGCGGTTTATGCAGCACGCGCTAACCTCGCACCGGTTGTTATCACAGGCATGCAGCAAGGTGGTCAGCTAACAACCACCACTGAAGTTGAGAACTGGCCAGGCGGTGTTCCCGATTTACAGGGTCCGGATCTAATGGTTCAGATGCAGCAGCATGCTGAGCGTTTTGATACCGAGATTGTTTTTGACCATATTCATGAGTGTGACCTATCGAAGCGTCCATTTACCTTAAAAGGCACTAATACCTATACCTGTGATGCTCTCATCATTGCAACAGGCGCCTCTGCTCAATACCTGGGCCTACCTTCAGAAGAAGCATTTCAGGGGCGTGGCGTTAGCGCCTGTGCAACTTGTGATGGTTTCTTTTATCGAGATCAAACCGTTGCAGTGATTGGTGGCGGTAACACAGCTGTCGAAGAGGCGCTATATCTCTCAAACATTGCCAAAGAAGTCATCGTTGTGCATCGCCGTGATGCCCTTCGCTCAGAAAAGATACTCCAAGATCGCCTGCTTGCTAAAGCTGAGTCTGGCAACGTAACAATGGAGTGGAATCATGTCTTAGATGAAGTGTTAGGTGACGATGCGGGCGTAACAGGCGTGCGATTGAAACATGCGCAAACTGGCGAAACTAAAGAATTAGAGCTGCAAGGTGTTTTTGTCGCCATTGGACACAAGCCTAACACAGACATTTTTGCCGACCAGCTCGACATGGAAAACGGCTACCTGAAAATCAAAGGTGGTTTTGACGGCATGGCGACTCAAACAAGTGTGCCAGGTGTTTTCGCAGCGGGCGACGTCGCCGACCATATTTATCGTCAAGCAATCACTTCGGCTGGCGCCGGCTGTATGGCTGCTCTGGATGCAGAAAAGTTCCTAGACGAATAACTAGCCCCGAGTTTCCGCTCAGTGGCTGATATTATCTGGCTTGAGCCAAGCCAAATTGCGTTTCCGTCTGTCGATCTCGCGCTCAAAGACCCAAACGGGCTGTTAGCTGCAGGCGGAGCGCTCACTTCTCAATGGCTTTTAAGCGCCTATCAGTTAGGTATTTTTCCCTGGTTTGAAGATGGCCAACCGATTCTTTGGTGGTCACCTGATCCGCGTTTGGTGTTACGTCCAAATGAGGTTCGTGTTAGCAAATCAATGCGAAAACTTATCAGAAAAACAGCATTTGAAGTAACTTTTGATACGGTGTTTGAAGATGTGATCAATGCGTGCTCACAACCTCGGAATACCGGCGCTGGGGACCTTTCGGGAACATGGATCACATCGGACATGAAGCAAGCTTATTGCGCTCTCCACCGGGAAGGCTTTGCTCATTCGGTCGAAGTTTGGGATGGCACTCGTTTAGTGGGTGGGCTTTATGGCGTTGCTCTGAACGGAGTATTTTTTGGTGAATCCATGTTTACCCGTGCCTCGAACGCGTCCAAACTTGGCTTTATCACGCTATGTCGTCACCTTCATCATTGGGGGTTTGATCTCATTGACTGTCAGGTGGAAACCGAGCATCTACAATCCCTTGGCGCTTATAATGTTCCGAGAGCGGAATTTTGCCAAACACTCGCTATGAAAACCCGCTCCGCTGATCCTATGATGTCCCAATCGTCGCGCTGGCACGTGGACACACACCTGTTAACTACTACGTAACCACAACGGACTATGACAGATCTAACAACATTGCGGTTCTTTGCGACTCCACCGCACAGTTGCAGCTATTTGGATGATCAGGATGCATCCACCATCTTCGTCGACCCTAATCAACGTATAGACGCAAACCTCTATGAACAGCTTTCAAAGCATGGGTTTAGACGAAGTGGACCTCATGTATATCGCCCTCATTGTGCGCAGTGCTCGGCCTGTATAGCAGCCAGAGTACCTGTAAACGATTTTAAACCCAGCCGCCGTCACAAACGATGCATTAAAGCAAATAGCGATATTATCGTAGAGGAAATTGCCAGTATTGATACTGCTGGGCACTTCGCCCTGTATGAACGCTATATCAATGAGCGTCACTGCGATGGCGATATGTACCCGGCCAGTAAAGAACAATTTGATTCATTCTTATCCAGTGAATGGGGCGTCACACGCTATTTTGAGATGAAGCTGGATGGCCGAATCGTCGGTGTCATGGTGAGCGATAAGTTACCCAACGGTCTGAGCGCTATGTACACATTTTTCGACCCAGACCTTAGTAAACGTAGCTTGGGCACCTTCGCGATCTTGTGGCAGGTAGGATACGCACAGCGCGAAAAAATGGATTATCTTTACTTGGGGTACTGGATAAAAGAAAGCGACAAGATGAACTACAAGTCTCAGTATCGCCCTTTAGAGTTGCTAATCGAGAATAAATGGCTGCTCCTCAAGTAGTTTCGTGTATATATTCCCCTCCCCTTGCCCTTTTTTAACCATTAACCTTGGCTCCGAGCGCTATTTCAGGCAAAATTCACCGCTTTCTTAGTGCGCCTCCGTGGCGGGCTATATATGACAGTTTGATGTAATGAGGATTTATGGCGAAAGAAGACAATATTGAACTGGAAGGTGAAGTAATTGATACCCTTCCTAACACTACATTTCGAGTAAAGCTTGAAAACGGCCACGTAGTCACGGCACATATATCTGGCAAAATGCGCAAAAACTATATTCGTATTTTGACTGGGGATAAAGTTAAAGTAGAAATGACACCATACGACCTAAGCAAAGGGCGTATTACTTACCGCGCGCGTTAATCCTGCTCCTACCCTACCTGTCACAAAGCAACACGATATTCAAACTGTCCAACAAAAAAGCCACGTAAAAACGTGGCTTTTGGTTTTGTCTGTTTAGCAGCGGTTGTACAACTTTTGTGCTATACGCTGGCACTTTCTTCAGAGCGTTTTTTTGCTGGTACCTGTTTGAGGCTCAGTTTATCGTCTTTGACTGTGACAAATACCTCGCCACCGTGAGTCAAATCGCCAAATAAAACGGCTTCAGCGAGTGGCTTCTTAAGGGTCTCTTGGATTAAACGGGCCATCGGTCGTGCACCCATTTTCTCGTCGTAACCGTTGGTTGCTAGCCAGTTTCTAGCCTCTTCATCAAGTGTGAGTTGCACGCGCTTATCGTCGAGTTGCGACTGAAGCTCAACAATAAATTTGTCGACGACGGTTTTAATCACATCCTGAGACAAGGCACCAAACTGAATTATAGAATCGAGTCGATTTCTAAACTCAGGCGTGAACATTTTATTAATCGCCTCCATACCATCGGTAGAGTTATCTTGTTCAGTGAAACCCATCGAGCGCTTGCTTAATGCTTCAGCGCCAGCATTGGTTGTCATGATCAGGACAACATTTCTAAAGTCAGCTTTGCGTCCATTGTTGTCGGTTAGCGTGCCGTGATCCATCACTTGTAGCAAAATATTAAACACCTCCGGATGCGCTTTTTCGATTTCATCGAGTAAGACGACACTGTGAGGATGTTGAGTTACTTGTTCTGTTAACAATCCACCCTGGTCAAAACCAACATAGCCGGGAGGCGCACCAATAAGGCGAGAGACAGTGTGTCGCTCCATATATTCAGACATATCGAAACGTATTAATTCTACGCCCATGGCTTTCGCGAGTTGTTTACACAATTCAGTTTTGCCAACACCGGTTGGGCCGGCAAACAAAAAGGACCCGATGGGCTTATCGAGATTGCCAAGCCCCGCTCGCGATAATTTGATAGCGGAGCTGATATCGCTGATGGCTTTCTCCTGTCCGAACACTGTCATCCGTAAACTGGAATCTAATTTGCCCAATAATTCTTTGTCAGAAGACGATACATTTTTCGGCGGGATTTGAGCAATTTTTGCAACAACCTGTTCGACGTCAGCAACGCCAATTAACTTTTTGCGTTTGCTTTTCGCTTGAAGTTGTTGATAAGCACCGGCTTCATCAATGACATCAATTGCTTTATCCGGGAGGAAACGATCATTTATGTAACGCGAAGATAAATCCGCTGCGGCACGCAACGCAGAATCACTGTAGCGAAGGTTATGATGCGATTCAAATCGCGATTTGAGACCTTTTAATATTTGATATGCTTCATCAGCGGTTGGCTCATTAACATCAACTTTTTGGAAGCGTCGAGAGAGCGCGCGGTCTTTCTCAAAAATACCGCGATATTCCTGGAACGTCGTAGAACCAATACATCGAAGCTCACCACTCGTAAGCAGTGGTTTTAATAAGTTTGATGCATCCATTACGCCGCCTGAGGCTGCACCTGCACCAATAATGGTGTGGATCTCATCGATGAACAACACCGCGTGTTCTTCTTTACGTAGTTGAGCTAGCAGGCCTTTAAATCGTTTTTCAAAATCGCCGCGATACTTTGTACCGGCTAGCAAAGAACCTAAGTCGAGAGAGTATACAACCGAACTCGTGAGGACTTCCGGTACATCACCTTCTACAATACGTTTAGCCAAACCCTCTGCTATTGCAGTTTTACCAACACCGGCTTCACCGACGAGTAAAGGGTTGTTTTTTCGGCGACGTGACAGAATTTGGCAAACGCGTTCGATCTCATGAGCGCGTCCAACAAGTGGATCAATGCGCCCTTCCATTGCTTGTTCATTTAGATTAGTCGCGTAAGCTTCTAACGGGTTTTGCGAACTGCTTTCACCGGTTTGTAAACCTTCATCCTCATGTTGTTCGTGTGAACCGGAGTCGCTGCTGCTATTGGAATGCCCTGCCACCTTCGAGATGCCGTGTGTTATGAAATTGACAACGTCAATACGAGCAATGCTTTGTTGCTTCAGGTAGTACACAGCTTGGCTTTCTTGCTCGCTAAATATGGCTACCAGTACATTGGCACCTGTCACTTCGTTTTTGCCCGAAGACTGGACATGAAATACAGCGCGCTGTAACACTCGCTGGAAACCAAGCGTCGGCTGAGTTTCTCTTTCTGTGTCATTTTCGGGAATAAGTGGTGTGGTTGAGTCGACAAACTCAACTAAGTCGTTTCGCAAGTTGGATAAATCCGCACCGCACGCTCTTAATACGTTGGCCGCTGATTCATTATCGATCAAAGCGAGCAACAAATGCTCGACTGTCATAAATTCGTGACGCTTGGATCGCGCACCTTTAAATGCGAGGTTTAAGGTAACTTCTAAATCCTTACTTAACATGTTTTACAACCTCTTAATACGAACCCATGTTTTACAACCCTGTACAACTTAAGTGTAGGCTAATTTTCAGCATCGTCGTCATCAGATGCTTCAATCTCACATAACAAAGGATGTTGGTTCTCCCTCGCATATTGATTCACTTGAGCTGCTTTAGTTTCAGCAATGTCTCTCGTGAAAACGCCGCAAACCGCTTTTCCATGGGTATGCACTTGTAACATAGTGCGTGTCGCCTGCTCTCTACCCATGGAAAAAAATGTTTCCAATACTTCGACCACAAATTCCATTGGCGTGTAATCGTCATTGAGCATAACGACTTTATACAACGGTGGCCGTTTGAGTTTGGGTTTTTCTTCCTGGACGGCTAAATCACCGTCATAATCAGGCAAACTTGGCGCGTTATCTTTACTTAATCTTAGTCCAAGAAAAGGCTGTTTACTCATAGTTACTCATTACAAAAATGATGGAGGCTGCGTGCTCTAATAACACCAGTTTACCTCATTGCTTTTTGTGAACACATGCCCTTTTCGACTTGACATATGATATTTGGTCGGCTACAAGGGTGTTCAACTTTCGTACTGCTGATTTTTGCTACAAACATCACACTTTGATAAACATAAGTTATAAATCAGCGGTTTTATATAATAACAATCAAATAACAAAACATCCTAACGACAATAATAAGCAGTCTGCATCGACAGCTACTCAAAAGCTAACGTGGACAATTAAGAAGGATCCAAGCTATGCCTACCGGTACTGTAAAATGGTTTAACAACGCGAAAGGCTATGGGTTTATTTTGCCTGATGAAGGCTCTGAAGACCTTTTCGTGCATTACTCGTCGATCATCATGGATGGTTATCGCACCCTCAAGGCTGGGCAAGCGGTGACATTTGAGATCGTTCAAGGGGACAAAGGGCTTCATGCCACTAATATTAACGTACCTGGTGCGAGCAACCAGGGGGCGGCGTCAACAAGCGCCGATCAGGAGGCTTCGCCATCCGATAACGCTAGCAGTAAACTTGAAGCTTATAGCTAGCATGTTCTGCTAGCGGATAATAATAGACATTAAAAAAGGCCCGTAACCGATTGAGTTGCGGGCCTTTTTTGTGTGCGAACTATTGACTACATGTGATCAATAATAGCGTCACCGAACTTCGAGCAGCTTAACAAGGTCGCTCCGTCCATGAGACGTTCGAAGTCATAGGTTACGGTTTTTGCACCAATCGCCCCTTCCACGCCTTTGATGATTAGGTCCGCCGCCTCGTTCCAGCCGAGGTGGCGTAGCATCATTTCGGATGACAAGATTAGCGAGCCTGGGTTCACTTTATCTTGACCGGTATATTTTGGCGCCGTACCGTGAGTTGCTTCAAAGAGTGCAACGGTGTCTGAGATATTTGCTCCTGGAGCGATACCAATACCGCCGACTTGAGCAGCAAGTGCGTCAGATAAATAATCACCATTGAGGTTTAGCGTTGCGATAACGCTGTATTCGTCTGGTCGAAGCAGAATTTGTTGCAACATGGCATCAGCAATAACATCTTTGATGATGATCTCTTTGCCGGTTTTCGGGTTTTTGATCGTTTGCCACGGTCCACCATCGATTTCCTGGCCACCGAATTCCGTTTTAGCCAATTCATATCCCCAATCACGGAAGCCACCCTCGGTGAACTTCATGATATTGCCTTTATGTACTAGCGTTACAGAGGGCAAATCTTGGTCGATCGCGTATTGAATTGATTTGCGAACAAGACGCTGAGTACCTTCTTTGGATACGGGTTTTACACCAATGCCGCAATGCTCAGGGAATCGAATCTTAGTTACGCCCATTTCCTCGGTAAGGAATTTGATAACTTTGTCGGCTTCTGGGGTATCAGCTTGCCATTCGACACCAGCGTAAATGTCTTCTGAGTTCTCACGGAAGATCACCATATCAACTTTACCTGGTTCTTTTACAGGTGATGGTACACCGGTGAACCAACGTACAGGACGCTGACAGACATACAAATCCATTTCTTGGCGAAGCGCTACGTTAAGTGAACGGAAGCCGCCACCCACAGGTGTTGTTAGAGGGCCTTTAATACCTACGACATACTCTTTAATCGCGTCCAATGTTTCTTCCGGGAACCAGTCGCCATCGTATTTATCTGCAGCTTTCTCACCGCAAAATACTTCCATCCATGCGATAGATTTTTCGCCGCCGTATGCTTTTTGAACAGCAGCATCAGTTACTTTGAGCATCGCAGGTGTAATATCTGAGCCGATCCCATCACCTTCGATATAGGTGATAACAGGATTGTTCGGTACGCTAAGTGAGTGGTCTTCGTTTACGGTGATTTTGTCACCAGCAGGGATTTGGATATGTTTATACCCCATTACTTTCTCCGTCACATTTGTTACAGATTAAAGAGGAAGGCATGGTTCCTGAGAACCAAAGTGAAATTCGTTTTACGAACGGGCCAGAATTGTAACACTGAAATGGTTCTTTGAGTATGCACTTCATTAATACAAATCAATCGCTTAGCTCCTGTGTGTGTGGGTAGCCAAGTTAGTATTCAAAACCCGATGGTAAACGTTGTTTACGTACGACATAGGAAATAATTGTTTGCACCAGAATTGAGCATAGCTCAAAATATAAAAATGTCTCGATTAATTTTATTTAACAAACCTTATGGCGTTCTTACCCAGTTTACGGCAAAGGATGACTCGTTAACGTTGGCGCCATTTATAACGGTACGGAACGTGTATCCAGCTGGCAGGCTCGATAAAGATTCGGAGGGCTTATTGTTGCTTACCGATGATGGCAAACTTCAGCACCGCATAGCAAACCCAAAACATAAACTGCCTAAGACCTACTGGGTGCAGGTGGAAGGAAAACCAGATAATGAGAGCCTTAGACGGCTGGAGAAAGGCGTAGACCTAAAAGATGGGAAGACTCGCCCAGCCAAGGTAAAGCTCATTGAACCCCCGCCATTATGGGAACGAGATCCGCCTGTTCGCTTTCGTGTTGCGGTCCCGACACAATGGTTAGAATTAACCATAACTGAAGGGAAAAACCGTCAAGTTAGACGAATGACCGCTGCTGTGGGCTTCCCTACACTTCGTTTAGTTAGGGTAGCAATTGGTCCCTGGAAAATAGGAAACTTGCAGCCAGGTGAACACTCGGAGGAGCGCGTCCACTTAGGGCAATAAGACCTGTTCGTGGTATCATGCGCGTGCTGCTTTTCGACGATTTTTTGCCTATTGGCTTGTTTACCGCATTACTGAGATTTAAGTATGGCTTGGTACCCCCACGTAACCGTAGCGACGCTGGTCGCTGAGAACGATAAGTTTTTAATGGTAATTGAAAAAAATGAGAATGGTGACCTGGTATATAATCAGCCCGCGGGTCATCTAGACCAAGGCGAAACACTTGTTGAAGCGGCAATAAGAGAAACATTAGAAGAAACAGGCTGGGATGTAGCCCCCACCGCCGTACTTGGCCAGCAACTTTTTACGGCACCCATCAATGGGATTACTTATTTAAGAACTAACTTTGTCGCTGAAGCGCGTCATTTTAATCCAGACTACATTATCGATTCAGATATTGAATCAGCCGTTTGGCTAACCCTCGACGAAATACATAGTGTTAGAACGCAGTGGCGAAGCCACTTGGTAGGCGCTGCTATTAACGCTTATCAATCAGGCAAACGATACCCTCTAGAAATGTTAGATTTAAAATAAGCACAAACCTTTCAACAGAATATAGCAACGAAAATTTAGATTATTAATCCAAGGTACTGATCATCAACAGCATGTCTAAACCCTCAACAAAAAATAGCGATACCAAAGTTATTGTTGGTATGTCAGGCGGTGTTGATTCGTCCGTCACTGCCTATCTGCTACTTCAACAAGGCTATCAAGTTGAAGGGCTTTTTATGAAAAACTGGAACGACGATGATGGGACTGAGTACTGTACTGCAAAAGAAGATTTATTAGACGCATTACAGGTATCACAACACTTAGGCATTGAGCTCCACACGATTAATTTTGCAAGTACCTATTGGGATAATGTATTTGAACACTTTTTAAATGAATATAAAGCAGGCCGAACGCCAAACCCCGATATACTGTGTAACCGAGAAATAAAATTTAAGGCTTTCCTCGAGCATGCTCAATCACTAGGTGGTGATTTGATAGCAACAGGCCATTACGTGCGAAAAGTAGATGATGGTGAGAACGCCCTGCTTTGCAAAGGTTTAGACGCGAACAAGGATCAATCGTATTTCTTGCATGCCGTGCAAGGCGAGGCATTGAAGTACTCTTTATTTCCGGTTGGAGAGCTAACCAAGCCAGAAGTGCGCTCGATTGCGACAGAGCAAGGGTTAGTGACCAAAGACAAAAAAGACAGTACCGGTATTTGTTTTATTGGCGAGCGAAAATTTAAAGATTTTTTGGAACGCTATTTGCCCGCACAGCCCGGCAAAATAATCACCGTAGAAGGTGACATCATTGGAGAGCATAGCGGCCTGATGTATCATACTATTGGGCAACGACAAGGTCTGGGTATCGGTGGCGTTCGAGGTGCCGGTGAGGCACCTTGGTTCGTTGTAGACAAAGATTTAGACGCAAATCGGTTGATCGTTGCTCAAGGCAAAAATCACGTCCGCTTGTTCAAGACTCATTTAATTGCCAGTCAACCGACATGGGTAAACCCGCTAGAAAACGCCGATGTAATTTTGTCAGGCAATACACCGATAAAAGCCAAGATCCGATATCGACAAGAGGATCAAGAGTGTCATGTTGAGGCACAAGGTGATAAGTTGTTAGTTCGTTTTAAGGAAGCGCAAAGAGCGGTCACTCCTGGTCAGTCGATTGTTTTTTATGATGGTGACGTTTGTCTAGGTGGTGCAATTATCGAAGCTGGCCATAACGGAGAAGGATAAAACATGTCTGATATTCTTCGATGGCGCGATCCGACCATTGCATTAGCCGGTATATTACAGGCCTGTACATTAGTGGATAAGTTAGCTCGTACGGGTTACCTTGATAAGCAGGTATTTGAAACAGTCATCAATAGCTTGCTGGAAATGAACCCATCATCGACACTCGCTACTTTTGGAGGGTTATCTAAACTGACTACGGGTTTTGAAACCGTAGAACAGTGCCTCGAAAAACTACCGGACACTGAATCTCAGCAAGTCATTAAATACTTGTTTGGCGTATTTCATCTCCAATCCAAATTAATGAAAAAGCCCGACGTCCTGCAGATTATTCATAGCCGACTGCAGCAGATTCAAACCCAAGCCGCTCACTTTGAGCCTACCCACGATAATGTAGTAGCCAATTTGGCAGACCTCTACAGTGATACGCTAAGCACATTCCGCTACAGAATACATGTGCAAGGTAACCCGACATATCTCCAACAGGATCGTGTTGCTGCCCAGATACGAACACTTCTCTTTGGCGCTATACGCGCAACTATCCTTTTCCGGCAGGTCGGTGGTAAGCGATGGCACCTGCTGACACAGCGTAAAAAGTTTTTAGCTGCCGCTGGAGCGCTTAAATCAGAAGCATTAATCACCTCGCACTAGCCTAAATAGCGAGCAAAAATCACTTCGTTTTGGTATTATCCGCACCCCAAAGTCCTAGGCCGATCAGCGCTCTGGACCCTACACTAGACATCAACAGGCTCGTCATAGAGCCCAACAAGAGAAAGCATTCAAGCATTATGGAACTATCAGCACTGACCGCCGTTTCCCCTATCGATGGACGTTATGCCAGCAAAACATCCGCCTACCGCCCTATTTTCAGCGAGTTTGGCCTAATGCATAAGCGTGTTGAAGTTGAGGTGCGCTGGTTGCAATGCTTAGCGAATCACCCTCAGATCAGCGAAGTAAAGCCATTTTCCGATAATACTAATGCTCTGCTTGATTCTATTGTCAGTAACTTCAATCTACAGGGTGCGTGTCGTGTAAAAGAGATTGAGAGTACGACCAATCACGATGTGAAAGCGATTGAGTATTTCATTAAAGAACAGTTTTCCGACAATCAAGAATTGGCTGCGGCCACTGAGTACGTGCATTTTGCCTGCACCAGTGAAGATATTAACAACCTTTCACACGCGTTAATGTTGCGTGACGGTCGCGACAAGGTGCTCTTGCCGCAAATGAAAGCCATTGTTGATGCGATTAAGGGCTTAGCAACCCAATTTGCTTCACAACCTATGTTGTCTCGTACCCACGGACAAACAGCCTCTCCTACGACGGTGGGTAAAGAGTTGGCTAATGTTGTTGCGCGCTTAGAACGACAGATTAAACAAGTTTCAGCCATCGAGCTATTAGGCAAAATTAATGGTGCTGTCGGTAACTACAACGCGCATTTAAGCGCTTACCCTGAAATCGATTGGCAAACCAATGCGAAAGAATTTGTTGAAAGCCTCGGGTTGGCCTGGAATCCCTACACTACTCAAATTGAGCCTCATGATTATATTGCTGAGTTGTTCGATGCCGTCGCTCGTTTCAATACCATTTTGATCGATTTTGATCGCGATATTTGGGGTTACATCTCACTGGGTTATTTCAAACAGAAATTAAAAGAAGGCGAAGTTGGCTCGTCGACTATGCCGCATAAAGTAAACCCCATTGATTTCGAAAACTCCGAAGGCAACTTAGGTTTAGCCAACGCGCTATTTACACACCTCTCACAAAAATTACCGGTTTCACGCTGGCAGCGCGATCTTACCGACTCCACTGTCTTACGTAACATGGGCGTTGGTTTTGGTTACAGTGAGATTGCCTACGCATCTACCTTGAAAGGTTTGGGCAAATTAGAATTGAATGCCGCGCGTCTTGATGAAGATCTCGACAATGCATGGGAAGTATTAGCAGAACCAATTCAAACTATTATGCGTCGATACGGTGTAGATAAGCCCTACGAAAAACTGAAAGCATTAACCCGCGGTCAAACGGTGAATGCAGACGTGCTCAATGAATTTGTTAATCAGCTGGATGTACCAGAAGAAGCGAAAGACGCAATGCGTAAACTGACACCGAGTAATTACATCGGCAACGCGATTCAACAAGCGAACGACATCTAAACCCTAATGCTCACGCAGCTTGGCGACATAACTATTGCAGAATTTTTGTCAGACTACTGGCAAAAAAAGCCACTGCTAGTTCGCCAAGCTTTTCCGCAATACCAATCCCCTGTTTCCCCTGATGAACTCGCCGGCTTATCGCTTGAGCACGCGCTTGAGTCGCGATTAATCATTGAAGACACCAATACCAACACCTGGCAGTTAGAACACGGTCCGCTCGATGAAAACCGTTTTAGTTCATTACCATCGAGTCACTGGACACTGCTGGTGCAAGGTGTTGATGCTCTAGACCCAGAGGTTAATCAGCTACTAAACGAATTTCGTTTTATGCCCAATTGGCGCTTGGACGATATTATGGTCAGTTACGCGAGTGATCAAGGCAGCGTCGGACCGCATTTCGACTATTACGATGTTTTTCTTATTCAAACCTATGGGCGCCGGACATGGAAATTGGGTCAATGGTGCGATGGTGATTCTGAGTTAATTGACAACTGCGACCTCGCGATTTTGAAAAATTTCGAGCAAACTCACGAATGGGTATTAGAGCCTGGCGATATGCTCTACGTGCCACCGAGGCTTGCCCACTGGGGAATTGCCCTAGGTGAAAGCATGAATTTTTCCGTGGGTTTTCGCGCACCCAAAACCAGTGAGTTACTCAGCCACTTTTGCGACTACGTATTGCAAAATATCAATGATGATTCACATTACGTTGATCCCCAATTAGCGCCGACCGATAAACCAGGTTTGATTGAGAGCGGTACGTTAAACGGCATTAAACAGATGATGATGGCGGCAATCAATAACGCCAATATACAACAGTGGTTTGGTGAGTTTGCGACACAGCCACGCTACCCCATAGCCGCGGATGATTCGATTGATACTTTTTCGGCTGATGATGAATTTATTCAGGTTGAAGGTGCTCGATATGCTTACTCAGAAAGCCAAGATAGCGCGTTGCTATTTGTCAATGGCGAAACCTGGACGACTTCGCTCGGATTTGCACAGCAGCTATGTGATGCCGGTGCAATTAAAACGCTTGGCCTTAATGATGTCGATCGCGATGTGCTTGAGGATTTGCAGTCGAAGTATTTGATTCAGCTATCTAATGTTTAGTGAAAAGCTAGGCGTTTAACATGAATGAAAACGGATGGAATATTCAACTTGCAAGCTGGCAAGAGGATAGCGAAGCACTTCGTGATATTCGAGATAAGGTCTTCGTCCAAGAACAACAAGTACCTCTTGAATTAGAATGGGACGGATTGGATCAAGATGCTATCCACTTCATTGTTCAAGATGTCAATCTAAATCAGGTTGGCTGCGCCCGGCTACTGTATGATGGGCAAGTCGGAAGAGTTGCGGTGCTAGAAAATCTCCGTCGGCTCGGTATTGGGCACGCATTAATGCGCTTCGTTATTCAATATGCGGAAGAGCATGCCTACCCCGCGCTGTTTCTCCATTCGCAGATTACCGCACAAGATTTTTATGAATCGTTGGGGTTTGTCGCCTACGGCAATGTGTACGAAGAAGCAGGCATAGAACATATATCAATGAAGCGAGAGAATTCAATGCGTTGATTAAAGTTTTTCAAGGTGAGATTGGCAATGGCTGAGCGTGTTTCGGAAACCGATGAAAATTTATTGCTCCTGGACGATTTGGCGTCCTTCAGAAAGCATCTGTTGAAGTTGCTACAAACTGCGCGACGCGACCTTTATGTGCTTTCAAATACTTTAGATAAATCGTTATTCGATGACCAAGAATTCATCGATGGACTTTCAGCATTTGTGCGTAGCGATCGCGTCGCATCCGCAAAAATTCTAGTCAAAGATAGCCGAACCTTTGTTGATCAACATTCGGTTCTTCGCAATCTCTATCGCCGTTTACCCAGTAAGTTAAGCGTTCGCCAGCTAAAGTACGAACCAGAAAATAATGAAAGATGCTACATCATTGGAGATAGTAATTTGCTACTCTACCTCCATGATGATGGTGTACATAGTGGTTTTATGAACTATAACGCAGGGCCAGAATTACAAAGTATTCGTGAAGAGTTTATCTATTTGTGGGAACAACACGGGAAAGAAATTCCCGAATTTAGAGAGCTACATATTTAGTTTAAAACTGTTTTTCTTAGGGCCTTTTTGTATCAAGGCTATTTGTATCAACGCTATTTCTTTCAAGGTACTTTATGTCTAGGTGATAAAAAGGGCTCGTTATGAGCCCTTTTTTTTGCGTTGTGGAAAACTAAATCTGTTTAATCAGTTTAGCCAGTACTTTACCTGGCCCCACTTCGATGTATTCTGCTTCACCCAATCCATTGAGATATCGTACGCTTTGTGTCCATTGAACCGAACCGGAAATTTGCGTGACAAGATTTTTGGCAATATCGGCTTGTTCATATGGCTTGGCTGTCACGTTGGCAATAACCGGTGTGATTAATTCGCCGAAGCTTACATCATTTAAAAACGAAGCAAACTCGTCAGCGGCTGGCTGCATGTACCGTGAGTGGAATGCAGCACTGACAGGAAGCACTTTGTACAATTTTGCACCGGCTTCTTTAAATAGTGGTTGGCCTTTTTCAAGTTGATCAACCGGGCCAGAAATTACTGTTTGCGCAGGAGAATTGAAGTTGGCGACATCGATGCCATCCAAACCGTTCTCCGCGAGGATTCCCGGAATAGCGTCCGCATCCAATCCGATAATGGCTGCCATGCCGCCGTCTTTCGCTTGTGACATTAAGTGCCCACGTTTCTGAACCAGCTTTAACCCGGTTAAGAGATCAAAAGCGCCGCCCGCTAGCAATGCGTTGTATTCACCCAAGCTGTGCCCTGCTACGTAGTCTGGCGTCACACCCTGTTTGATTTGGTCGTAATAATGCAGTGCATTGACAATATAAAGCGCCGGTTGGGTAAATTGCGTTTCGTTGAGTACGCCATCTGGATCGTTTAAGCACAAGTCTCGAATGGAATAGCCGAGTAATTCGTCGGCTTGGCTTTCGATAGCTTTGAACTCGTCGATTTGATCAAACAGTTCTCCGCCCATTCCTTTTGATTGCGACCCCTGGCCTGGAAAAACGAATACGCGCATAGTGCTTACCTTTTAACTTATTGCCCGATTGGGTGTGTTGTGTGATTTATATAAAGCGACAAAATGGTTGATAAGTGAACACAACGAAAAAGGGCTTCTACTAGAGAAGCCCTTTTGTGTAATGAAAATGGCTGTGCTACCGGATTCTCTGAGCGGATTGTAACCGCTTATAGAGATTCTTTGTAGCTTGCCAACTCGGAAATTAGCCTTGCGCCTTCTTTTCGATACGTCGTGCATGCAAGCGAGGCTCGGTATAACCGTTAGGTTGTTTCGTGCCTTCGAAAACAAGATCACATGCGGCTTGATAGGCGACGCTGTCTGCGAAATTAGGCGCCATTGCTTCATATTGAGTGTCACCCGCATTTTGCTCGTCCACTACAGCTGCCATACGCTCCATGGTTTCGCGTACCTGTTCTTCGGTGCAGACACCGTGATGCAGCCAGTTGGCAATATGTTGACTAGAAATACGTAAGGTAGCGCGATCTTCCATCAAGCCGACGTTATTAATGTCAGGTACTTTCGAGCAGCCAACACCTTGGTCAATCCAGCGAACAACATAGCCAAGAATACCCTGAGCGTTGTTGTCGAGCTCGTGCTTGATTTGTTCTGCCGTTAAAGTGCTTGGATCGTCCATTACTGGAATGGTTAGAATGTCATCGACAGATGCCGCCGGGCGCGATTTCAATTCTTCTTGCTTCGAAATCACGTCAACTTGATGGTAATGAAGCGCATGCAATGCTGCGGCGGTTGGCGATGGAACCCACGCAGTGTTTGCACCGGCATTGGGGTGGCCGATTTTTTCAACCATCATGCGCGCCATTAAATCTGGCATGGCCCACATACCTTTACCGATTTGCGCTTTACCTTGAAGGCCGCAAGCCAAACCGATATCCACATTGTTATCTTCGTAAGCTTTAATCCATGCGGTGCCTTTCATTTCTGCTTTCGGCAACATAACGCCGGCTTCCATACTGGTGTGAATTTCATCACCGGTACGATCCAAAAAGCCTGTATTAATAAATGCAACACGCTCTTTTGCAGCACGGATACATTCTTTTAAGTTAACTGTAGTGCGACGCTCTTCATCCATGATGCCGAGCTTGATGGTGTTTTCTTCAAGACCTAACGCTTGTTCAACGCGACCATAAAGCTCACCCGCGAAGGCTACTTCTTCTGGCCCGTGCATTTTTGGCTTAACGATGTAAACACTGCCACTGCGAGAATTGCTTAACTTGTTTAGCTTTTTCACGTCCAGCAAAGAAATGGTGCTGGTAATAACCGCATCCATAATACCTTCGTAAATTTCTTCACCGTTTTTATCGATAATGGCTTCGTTACGCATTAAGTGGCCGACGTTGCGAACGAATAGCAAACTACGACCAGGCAAAGTTAAAGTATTGCCATTGAGGTCAGTATATTCGCGATCAGCATTTAATGTGCGTGTTAGTTGCTCTCCACCTTTGGTGAAGGTTTCGGCTAGGTCGCCATTAATCAAACCTAACCAATTTTTATAAACTTCAACTTTATCTTCTGCATCAACCGCCGCAACAGAATCCTCACAATCTTGAATGGTGGTAACGGCTGCTTCGACCAATAAATCTTTAACGCCCGCTTTGTCGGTTGAACCGATAGGAGAAGAAGCGTCGATTTGAATTTCTACGTGAAGGCCGTTGTTTTTTAATAGAACAGCGGTTGGCGCTGAGGCTTCGCCTTGGTAACCAATCAATTGTGCTGTGTTGGCTAAGCCCACTTTTTCGCCGCCCTCTAGAGTGACTTCTAATGCGCCGTTGACGATGGCGTATTGTGTTGCATTGACGTGATCACCCTTCGCTAGTGGGAAAGCACTGTTTAAAAAGTCACGCGCGTAGGCGATAACTTTATTACCGCGTACAGGGTTGTAACCGCCGGCTTTTTCAGCGCCTTCTTCTTCTGAAATGGCATCGGTGCCGTAGAGTGCGTCGTACAAACTACCCCAACGCGCATTAGCCGCATTCAATGCGAAGCGAGCATTTTTTACGGGTACAACCAACTGCGGTCCTGCTTGGGTTGCGATTTCGCTATCGACGTTTTGTGTAGTGACTTCAAAATCGCCGCCCTCTTCTACTAAGTAACCGATTTCTTGCAAGAAAGCTTTATAGGCCGCTTGATCGTGATTACCTTTATTGGCTTTGTGCCATGCGTCGATTTGCGCTTGGATATCATCACGCTTTTTCAACAAGGCGGTGTTCTTTGGCGTTAGATCATTGATAATCGCTTCGAATTTGCTCCAGAAGTCATCAGAAGCAATACCTACTTTCGGTAAGACGTCCTGATTTACAAAGTCTGCGAGTTGGGTTGCTACTTGTAAGCCACCAATTTGCACGCGATTAGTCATAGCTGTTGCACCTTGTTTTGTATTCAACTGTGTTGAGTTGAGTGTGGTCGTTGAATTGAAGTCGATAATATGGGCGGACTGCCCGAATTATGGGCCGAGCATAGTAGCGATTACAGCACTATTTCTCTAGCTGTTAGTTTTAATGTTGGCTATCCAGCCTGTGAATGTGGCTGCTTGGCAGCACAGAGTCAGATAGTTTTACCGACGCTGGTGACTAAGCGACGCATCCATTGGTGAGCTGGGTTGTGTTGAAGCAGCGGACTCCATGCCATTTTAAGCTCGAACGACGGTATATCAAACGGTGTCGGTGCGACGACAACGCGAGGGTTGCTGCGTTGTAGCTCAGCGAGTTTAGACGGTACCGTAACAATCAAGTCCTTCTGCTCGGCAAGTAACATGGCCGCTTGGTAGTGGCGCGTGAACACAGAGATCTGCCTTTTTTTGCCTTGTTTGCGTAGTACTTCGTCTACCCACCCCAGGCGTTGCTCGTCTTTGGGGTTAATGCCTACTCCAACCCCCATACCGGTTTTACTCACCCAGACGTGTTGTGCATCTATATAGGTATCCAGAGTGAAGTTGTCTCGAATCGGGTTTTCGGTACTCATTAAGCACGAATAATTGTCCTGCCATACAGTCGTTTGGTGGAACGATTGCGGCATACTATCGAAACGGTTAATCACCATGTCGACTCTTCCCTGCTCCACGTCCAAGAAGCTCACGTCGCTGGGGGTTAGGATGTCCAAACAGACGCCTGGTGCCTGTTCGCGCAATTCTCTTAATAAGGGAGGAATAAGGGTGGACTCGGTATAGTCGCTTGCCATGATCCGAAATACTCTATCGCTTTCAGATGGCTCGAAGGCTGACTTGGGTTGCACTGCTTTTTCGATGTCGACCAACACATCGCGGACCAAAGGCGCGAGTTGAGTAGCCCTTTCGGTCGGCGTCATGCCTTCGCTAGTGCGCACTAACAGAGGGTCATCAAATAGTTGTCGCAAACGCCGCAGGCCATTGCTCATCGCGGGTTGCGAGATACCGAGTTGATTGGCGGCCTTGGTGACATTGCGCTCTCTTAATAGCACATCTAGATAAACTAAGAGGTTCAGATCGATTCGATTAATGTTCATAAGCGAAATATGGCTCCCATGCCAAATGCATCAGCTAAACTGATTTAATTCATCTATGTAATACCGAAGATAAAAACTATAAATTAGCTAAATCATTGCACAGTTTATAGACTCCCTCAACCAAAAATTTGCTCTTGCTTTTCGCTCTTGCATCTATAGTTAATTACTTCCCATTAACCTCTAGCCAAACAAAGGATCGCGGATCATGTCTGACTATTCAAAAACCATCGACGAGCTAGCCTCAGTCAGTGCGGGCCAAAAAACTTGGGGTGCTATCACTCCTGAGTATGCTGCACGCATGCGTCTTCAAAACCGTTTCAAAACTGGTTTAGATATCGCTAAATACACAGCTAAGATCATGCGCCAAGACATGGCTGAGTACGATGCTGATTCTTCTAAGTACACTCAATCATTGGGTTGCTGGCACGGTTTTGTCGGTCAACAAAAAATGATCGCTGTTAAGAAGCACCACGGTACTACTAGCAAGCGCTACTTGTACCTTTCTGGTTGGATGGTTGCGGCTCTACGTTCTGAGTTCGGTCCACTTCCTGACCAATCTATGCACGAGAAGACTTCTGTATCTGGTCTAATCGAAGAGCTATACACTTTCTTGAAGCAAGCTGATGCGCGTGAACTTCGCCACATCTTCAAAGAGATCGACGATGCTCGTGAAGCTGGTGACAAAGCCGCTGAAGAAGCAGCTATCGCTAAAGTAGATAACTTCCAAACTCACGTTGTGCCTATCGTTGCAGATATCGACGCAGGTTTTGGTAACGCTGAAGCGACTTACCTACTTGCTAAGCAAATGATCGAAGCGGGTGCTTGCTGTATCCAAATCGAAAACCAAGTATCTGATGAGAAGCAATGTGGTCACCAAGACGGTAAAGTAACTGTTCCACACGAAGACTTCCTAGCGAAAATCAACGCTGTTCGTTACGCGTTCCTTGAGCTTGGTGTTGACGACGGTGTTATCGTTGCACGTACTGACTCACTCGGTGCTGGCCTAACTAAGCAAATCGCTGTTACTCGCGAGCCAGGTGATCTTGGTGATCAATACAACAGCTTCTTAGATGTTGAAGAAGTTGATGCATCTACCATGAAAAATGGCGATGTTGTTATCAACCGTAACGGCAAACTTGTTCGTCCTAAGCGTCTTCCTTCTAACCTTTTCGAATTCCGCAAAGGTACTGGTATCGATCGTGTTGTATTGGACTGTATCACTTCACTTCAAAACGGTGCTGATCTTCTTTGGATCGAAACTGAGAAGCCTCACGTTGGCCAAATCGCTGAAATGGTTAACCGTGTACGTGAAGTTGTTCCTAATGCGAAATTGGTTTACAACAACTCACCTTCTTTCAACTGGACTCTAAACTTCCGTCAGCAAGTATTTGATGCTTGGTCAGAAGCTGGTAAAGACGTATCTGCATACGATCGCGCTAACCTAATGTCAGTTGAATATGATGAGACTGAGCTTTCTAAAGAAGCTGATGCGAAAATCCAATCTTTCCAAGCAGATGCTGCGCGTGAAGCTGGTATTTTCCACCACCTCATCACTCTTCCAACTTACCACACTGCTGCATTGTCTACTGACAACTTGGCAAAAGGTTACTTCGGTGACGAAGGTATGTTGGCTTATGTTGCTGGCGTACAGCGTAAAGAAATCCGTCAAGGTCTAGATTGCGTTAAGCACCAAGACATGGCTGGTTCTAACATCGGTGATGACCACAAAGAATACTTTGCTGGTGAAGCTGCGCTTAAAGCGTCTGGTAAAGACAACACAATGAACCAGTTCGACTAATCGAAACCGGTTTAGTGTTAAAAAAAAGGCGATCTTCGGATCGCCTTTTTTCGTTCTGCGCATTAAGAAACTTGATCTAATGACCCCGCCCCTATTGCTGCTAACGCAATCAGTACATCAGCTGATGTTTTCAATAGTCCCCGATTCCAAAATCCTTAATAGGCTACACTTTAAAGGAGTCAACTCTTTATTTGGGACGCATCATGTCGAGCCAACGCCTTCGTATACTCATCGTTGATGACAATGAAGACAATCGTGACCTTTTAGACGACATTTTAGAATCAGAACACGAGACTGTTTGTGTTGAGAGCGGCCAACTATGCCTGGATGCACTCGCAGAAGGACAGTTCGATCTCGTGTTACTTGATGTCAATATGCCTGAGATGGATGGGTATGAAGTTTGTCGAAAAATAAAATCTTCGCCCGCCTACGCTATGGTGCCTGTTGTATTTGTTTCCGCACTAGCGTCCACTGAAGAGCGTTTGCGCGGCTATGAAGTGGGTGCAGAAGATTACATCACCAAGCCCTTTAACACCTCAGATATCACTGATGTTGTTGAGAAGGTGCGAGATCTAAAAGCCCAAGCATTACGTTATGAGGAGATGAACAAAGAGGCTATGCAAACCGCCTACCAGGCGATGGCCAATAGTGCAGAACTCGGCTCGATTGTGCAGTATTTGCAAACCAGTTTTCAGTCTAAATCAATTGAGCAACTTGCGTCTGATTTACTTGAAGCGACAACTGCATTTGGCTTGAACTGTTGTTTAAGGTTCCAAGTAAACTATCGGACAACCCTCGTGGGGTGTGACAACCATTCAATTGAAGCAAAGGTTATTGAGCGTTTTAGAGAAGGCGACAAGATCTTAGACTTTGGCTCTCGCACGTTGATCAATGAGGACCACGTTTCATTACTTGTCAAAAACATGCCGCTTGATAAGCCTGACGATTATGGACGAATTAAGGATAATTTAGCGGTTTTAGTGTGCGGCACAGAAGCGCGCTGCAAAGCGATTGAAACGGAAGCGAGTATTGACGAAGCGCGTACACACGGTTTGCAATCAATATTAATCAATAGCCAAAACCGGTTACAAGAAATAAGAACTCTTATCGATCAGCAAAAATCTAATGCCAATACGGTGCTGGATTCTATTACAGGAAAAGTTGAGTCCGTAGTATTTGGGTTGGGTTTGGACGAAGAGCAGGAAAAAACCATTCTTTCTGCGATAGATCAAGGGATAGACGAACTAAGTCTACTAACACACTATAGTGATCAAATCGCAAGTAGCTTTAGTGGTTTTGTAAACGATCTTGGTGAAATAGCGACGAAGAGTTGATATGCAAAGTCCAAAAATAACAATAGTAGCACCGCTAGATGACGAAACAGGGAAGCGTCTTCAAGGATATATTGTTGAAGATTACTCCCCTAATTGGGTCGAAAGCTTAGCTGATATTTCTGCCAAGGACATTGAAAAACCTTTAATTCAACCGCCTACCGTTATCATATATGTCACGTGTAGTTATGATATTGATGTAGTGAACTCAGATTTAGCCGAACTTACCCACAATGGCCGCTACACCAAAAATCATTCGATACTCTATGTCGGATCCATAGATCAATTGACCTTACTACAAGATTTTATTGAAGAAAATGACGATTTTATTGATAGAGATTGCCAGGGTGAATGGTTCCGAAGCAAGCTGAAGCAGGTTATTGACAGAACATTAGTGCTGCAGAAGTTAGTCAGGGATCTTCGCGAGGCTAGCGATATCGCCCTACTTTCGATGTCTCATAGTAGCGAGCTTGGGGAGATTTCGAGGTTTATTCTTACGTCATACAACTGTAAACATTACGAAGAATTAATCAATGAGCTGTTTAAGACAGTCGAAATATTCAATATTAAATGCAGCGCATTAGTTGTGGTAGATGATCAGCTGGTTGTTCGGCTTGCAGATGATGTTGGCCCTGAAGCTCGCAATACGATGTTGAATTTTCATGACCAACGTCGTATTCAGCATTTTGGTAAAGAGAGCCTAATTTCGTTTACCCACTCCTCTTTAATGTTTCACAATATGCCGATAGAAGATGAACACCATTACGGTCGTCTTCTTGACAATTTAACTGTACTCGGAAATTGTTTTGAAGCGCGAGTCAAAGGTATTCATGCTGAAGAAGAGGCAAATGCTGCGAGTAAGGCGAAAACGATGTTTCTCGCGTCTATGTCCCATGAATTGCGGACACCTATGAACTCAGTAATTGGCTTCACCGAAAGATTGATATCTAAACTCGAAGGCCGATTAAACGAAAAAGAAGAAAGACACCTTCACGCAATTAAACGAAATGGCGATCATTTGCTCACGCTCATTAATGATATTTTGGACCTCTCAAAAATTGAAGTCGGCAAAATGGAAATACACCCAGAGCCCATCGATCCTGTCGAACTCGTTACCAATGTATACACACAGCTTCTTCCAATTGCCAAAAAGAACCAACTCGAGTTTGCCTTCAACGTTAAATGTGACTCCTTTAGGTTGGTCGCAGACCCTACTCGTTTTACGCAAATGGTCATGAACCTGGCATCAAACGCAATCAAGTATACGCCCGAAGGCTCAGTAACTATCGAGTTGGACGTTGGTGTAGATGATGACATTGGGGAGTGTGTTCGCGTTGCCGTAGCCGATACTGGGATTGGTATTAGCGAAGAAGACCAAAAGAAACTCTTTGGAAATTTCATTCAAATTGATTCTGAGCTGTCACGTAAAGTAGAAGGTACAGGCTTAGGATTGGCGATCAGCATGCTTTTTGCCAATATGCATGGTGGTCGTGTTGATGTAACTAGCGAAGCAGGCGTTGGCAGCTGCTTCACGCTCGTCATGCCAAACGAAGCTACTCGCCCCTTAATGGGGAACCAATCCGCAGACCTACCCTTACAATAAACGCGCAGTAATCCATAATTTGCGTTAATATTGCCCGCCTTTGTCTATTTATTTCTAATGTGAGTTTCTATGCTAGATCCGCTACTACTTTTGGTTGGCGTCGGCCTTGTTTCTATTGTCTGCCAGCTTCTAGCCTACCGCGTTAAGCTCCCCGCAATCTTACCGCTACTTTTAGCTGGAATTATCCTAGGCCCTGCTGTTGGCTTAATCAATCCCGACAAGTTACTGGGAGAGCTATTGTTCCCAATTATTTCGTTGTCGGTGGCAATTATTCTTTTCGAAGGTGCATTGACTCTCAAGCTGGATGATATATCGGGCCATGGAAAGATTGTGCGTCGATTATGCACAACTGGAGCGCTAATAACATGGCTTGTAGTGGCTCCCACAGCGCACTTCGCACTCGGTATAAGCTGGGAACTGGCGTTTCTATTTGGTGCAATAGTTACTGTAACGGGGCCTACTGTAGTCAAACCAATGCTTCGTTCCGTTCGACCAACAGCAAATGTGTCCCGAATTTTGCAGTGGGAAGGGATAATCATAGACCCTATCGGCGCTTTGCTCGCAGTGCTTGTATTTGAGTTTATCGTTTCATCTCAGCAAGAAGCGTTTCTACACACAGCGCAAGCGTTTGGCTTAACTATTGCTGCGGGTTTAATTTTTGGTAGTGTTGGCGGTCACCTACTCGCTCATACACTTCGCAAAAACTGGGTACCTCACTACCTTAGGAACCCCTATGTACTGACAGTGATGCTCGGTTTTTTTGCAGCCTCGGATGAGCTAGCTCACGAGTCTGGCCTATTAACCGTCACCATAATGGGCATGTGGTTAGCCAATAAAAAAGATGTCGATATCGACGATATACTCGAGTTTAAGGAAACATTAAGTGTCCTTCTAATTTCTGCCCTGTTTATCTTACTTGCGGCAAGGCTTGACTTAAATGCGCTATTGCAAGTCGGCACCGGGGTACTCATCGTACTCGGCGTCATTATCTTCATCGCTAGGCCGCTAGGTATTTTTTCGTCAGCAATTGGCTCAGATCTCTCGTTAAAAGAAAAGCTACTGCTTTCCTGGATCGCCCCTAGAGGGATTGTAGCGGCAGCTGTTTCTGCGTTGTTCGCCCTGAAGCTAGAAGAACTAGGCTATCACCAAGCGAGCATTCTTGTTCCCATGGTGTTTCTAGTCATTATCACCACTGTGATACTGCAAAGTTTTACGGCAGGTTTTTTTGCAAAATATTTAGGGCTGCGCACTCAAAAGCCTAATGGCATATTGATATTTGGTGCAGGTGGTTTTTCTCGCCGCTTCGCCAAAGAGCTAATGGTGCAAGATATTCCCGTACGCCTCGCTGACACCAACTGGGCTTCGATAAGCGAGTCTCGAATGGAGAATATTCCTGTCTATTATGGAAATCCTACTTCCGATCATGCAGAACGAAACATCGATCTAACCACGTTTGGACGAGTCTTGGTTATTTCCCCCTACCGTCAACTTAACCCTGTAGTTACCTATCACTTTGAAAATGAACTCGGAAAAGGTGCCGTTTTTGGTCTCGATTTCAACGATCAAGAAGGCCCTAAAAGCCATAAAGTGTCGAAAAGCTATGCTGCAAAACTCGGTTTGTTTGGCGACAGTGCAAGTTACGCCAAACTCAATAGCTTAGTCGCTCAGGGTGCACAGATTAAAACCACTAATATTTCAGAAAATTTTACTCATGAAAATTATCTTGAGCGCTACGAAAAAGGTGCTATTCCATTGTGCGCGATTGACGAAAACAACAAAGTCTATATCTACACACAAGAGAACACATTTACGCCAAAAGCTGGCTGGAAAATCATGTCGCTTGTGGCAAAAGAGGTTTTAGAGGAGCTTAAGTCTCAGAAAGAGGCCGACAATACTGCAACACCGGAGAAACACTAAGCCATGTGTGGCCGATTCAATATTACAGACGATCCAGCCTTACATGCGTTGTTGGATGTCATGCGGATTCCAACAGCGCAAAGAGACCTGGTTTTTACGCAATATGATATTCGGCCTACACAATTTATAGACATCGTTCTACCTGGTGAAAGAAACCCCAGTCTTGCCAAAGCACTATGGTGGTTAATACTCAAAAAGGAAGGTAATCAGTATAAGCCAGACACCAAATGGGCATCATTCAATAGCCGATACGATAAATTTATTAACGGCAAAGTACATCAGATTAAACCACAAAGCTTCCGAGTCATCATACCGGCAAGCAGTTGGTACGAGTGGCAGGGTGATAAAGGGAGTAAAGTACCCTACATGATAAAACCGGAGTCAGGCGCACTAGCGCTTGGAGGCGTTGCTAAACGCTGGGAGACTTCAGACGGACCAATCTACTCTGCGTCTATTATTACCCTACCCGGCCATCCCAAACTGGCCAGCATTCACGAAAAATCGATGCCGCTGATCTTGCAGGAAAAGGACTATGCTAAATGGCTTGATAGCAGTATCAACAACAGCGCTTTTTCCGGCCTGCTGAGACCTCATTTGCCGCTACCATTGGTGGCTGGAGCAGTAAAATCTACTGCCGCCCCGCAAATAGTACAGGAAAACTATATCCCTGAAGATGATAGCGTTTAATCTAATTTGGTTAGCTGCTACTCGCCCCTTCGTCCTTCAAGCCTGCTTTTCTTAAGATTGTCATCATTGGGCACCACTTCGTAAATGCCGATTGCAGTAGGTTTAGACCAACAAAGGCCGTGAGGTAAAGCCAGTTAATATGCATTGTCACGGCTAGGGAAACCGAAACAAGGACGACAATACCGGCAATTAACCTTAGTGCGTCATTTACAGTCATATGAATAGCCTCCTTCGGCTCTTTTGGGTCTTATCATTGCCTAAACTATTTTCAGGGCAAAATTGCATTGCTTTAAGCTTTTCTATATTAGCATTATCTAATATAATGTTTTACCAAGCATGAAACAAGTAGCAAGATTGACTAGGATCAGGTATTTCCAAAAAATGAAGATCGATAAAGAGCATATGGCTGAGAACGCCGGTGAAGCTGCTCAGTTTCTAAAGTGTCTGAGCAACGCCAACCGTCTTATGTTGCTATGCGCTCTTTTGGACAAAGAGCGCTCAGTCTCTCAATTGAATGAAGAAGTCCCATTAAGCCAATCTGCACTGTCTCAGCATCTGTCAGTTTTACGAGACGCTAATATTGTCTCGACACGTAGAGAATCCCAGACCATTTATTATCAGTTAAAAGACCCTCGAGTAGCCGGCATTCTTCGCCCGCTATACCAAATGTTTTGTGGTGACTAGGTTTTCGCATGGCAAATTTCACGCAACGTATACTTCGCAACTCCTTGCAAGGCACAACGCCAGTTATCATCTTTGTCTTGGCATTGTTTGCTGGACTTCTTTCATTGCAATTAACACCGCGTGAAGAGGAGCCACAAATTGTAGTACCCATGATTGATGTTCAAGTGTCAGCCCCTGGACTCAGTGCACAACAAGTCGAGCGCCAAGTCACCACGCCTCTTGAAAAACTTTTAGCGCAAATACCCGGTGTTGAGCATCTTTATTCCACTACCGCCTCCGGTCAGGCCTCAGTAACCTTACGATTCTATGTCGGAGAAGACCGGGAAGATTCGCTACTCAATACCTACAACAAGTTATATTCTAATCAAGATGCTATTCCCCCAGTTGTTGAGCAATGGCAGGTGAACCCTATCGAGGTGGATGATGTACCAGTATTGCTCCTCGCATTGTGGAGTAGCGAACCTGCACAATATGATGACTTTGAATTGCGCCGTGTTGCTCAAGAGTTATCAACTGCCATCCAAAGCATTCCACAAACGAGTGAAGTCAATGTTGTTGGTGGTCGTCCACGTACTGTTAAAGTAGAACTTGACCCTGAATCACTCGCTGCCAGAAAAACGACAATTGCGGAAGTTATCTCAGCGCTAAAAGTCAGTAATACGTTAACTATCGCGGGCAACCGCTTGCAGCAAGCTAAAATCAGTAACGGCTTTCAAACATCAATTACGGTTGAGCTTCAAAGTGGCGATTATCTTAGATCTGTAGACGAGCTAAATGACTTGGTTGTCAACATGATTAATGGGCAGCCGGTTTTTGTGAAAGACATAGCGTCAGTTGTTGATGGCCCGGCAGACCCAACCAATTACACGTGGATTGATTTTACTGGTAACGATACAACCACTTTACTACCTTCAGAAGACACAAGAAAAACTGACTACCCGATGGTCAGTATTAGCGTTGCCAAACAACCGGGTAGCAATGCTGTAGCGGTAACTCAAAATGTTCATACGCTTTTGGGCGATTTTAAAGCGCAATTTTTACCGGACAGTATGCACATCACTGTTTTACGTGATTATGGGCAGACAGCCGATGAGAAAGTTAACAACTTAATCCAAAGTCTTGGTTTCGCTATCTTCACCGTCGTAATCTTCATCGGCGTATTTTTAGGTTGGCGACAGGCTTGGGTTGTCGCGCTAGCGGTACCAATTTGCTACGGAATTACACTTGCCTTGGATATGGCTTTTGGTTACACCATCAACCGTGTCACACTTTTCGCGTTAATTCTCGCTCTCGGTCTATTGGTTGATGATCCAATTACTGGCGTAGACAATATATCGAGATTTTTATTTGGTGGCGCCGCGAGCAAAGATATTACCGACAGAGATGGAAAAATTGTCGCTGCCATAGAAGAGATTCGTTCGCCGCTGGTTATGTCTACCTTTACCATCGTGCTCGCATTCATCCCCCTGGCATTTATAACCGGCATGATGGGCCCGTATATGGCGCCGATGGCCTTTAACGTTCCAGTTAGTGTCATTACGAGTACAGTCGTCGCGTTTCTTGTAACGCCTTGGTTAACCAAAAAAATATTAAAAAGCGACGATAGCGTGGACTCTGAAAGCGGTAGTGATGATACGCCCCTGCTAAGCTTTTATCGTAAGGTCCTTTCTCCCATATTAGATAACCCGCGATGGTCGAAACTCACACTCTGGTCAGTGCTAGTACTGTTTATCGGTGCCTGTACGTTACCTCTGTTTCGATTGGTGCCTCTAAAACTATTGCCATTCGACAATAAAAACGAAATCCAAATTTTAGTGGAACTACCTGCTTCGAGTAGTTTAGAAACGACAGCTGCGCTCTCTAAGCAAATCGCTAATCGAGTTACGACGGTTCCAGAAGTTAACGCTATCGCAAGCTACATTGGCATCCCTTCGCCAATTGATTTTAATGGTATGGTGCGTGGTTACTATAAGCGTGCGGGAAATCACTTTGCAGATATGCGTTTAATACTGGCTGACAAATCAATCCGAGAACATCAAAGTCACGGCATTGTCCTTAGAATAAGGGCGCTCTTGGCTGACTTAAACCAAGGCAATACAAAAATTAAGGTTGTCGAAGTCCCCCCAGGCCCCCCCGTTCTCAGTACACTGGTCGCAGAAATATATGGTACAAGGATTACGGATTACGCAACGCAGCAAGATGCGGCGGCAATTTTGGTTGAACGATTGCAACGAGAACCGCACGTAGTTGAAGTTGAAAGCTCTGCTAAAGTAACGGCGCCGGTGTATCGTTTCTATACAGACAAACAAAAAGCAGCGCTTTCTGGTATTTCGAGTGCTGACGTAAACCAAGCTTTACTCGCAGCGAATCAAGGCGTAGTCGCTGGGTTTCTACAACTACCTAGAGAAGCTTCGCCTTTGCCAATCGAAGTCCGCTTGCCGCTTTCTCAACGCCATAGCGAGTCCGATTTACTCAGAATCCATGTTAAAGGAAAACCCGGTGTAACAAAGACATCAAACGAGAATGGGTTAGTAAATGCAGCCCAACCGCTGGTCGCTTTGGGGGAGATTGGAGCATTCGAGCAACTTAACGGTGATCAGATCATACAACATAAAGATTTAAAACCCGTCGTTTATGTAATGGCTGAATTATCGGGAAGAACACCGGCTGAAGTCATCGCGGATGTCAATGCAGATTTGATATTAGGCACCGATGACAATGCCACTGCGAATAAAGAGATCTCCTCCTGGCAGTCGCGCCATTTTTTGTCACCTGGCGCCGGCGACCTGTGGAAGCTACCCGACAATACCAGTGTCCGCTGGACGGGAGAAGGGGAATGGAAAATCACCGTGGACGTTTTCCGCGATATGGGTATCGCCTTCGCATTTGCGCTAATAGCTATCTTTATAGTGTTGCGGTATCAAACGCAATCTGTTTCTTTATCGCTGATTATTATGTCTGCGATCCCTCTAACTATGATCGGCATAATGCCTGGTTTTTGGCTACTTAATCAGTTTGGTGAGCGAACAATCGCTGGAGCACCAGAGCCCATATTATTTACCGCTACTGCGATGATAGGAATGATTGCATTAGCAGGTATCGTAGTGCGTAACTCTCTTATATTGGTCGAGTTTATAACTCAATCTCGTACAGCAGGAATGCCGATTAAAGAAGCTTTAATCCGAGCAGGAGCGGTTCGAATGAGACCCGTGTTGTTAACTGCTGGTACCACCCTACTTGGTAACTTTGTTATCACATTAGACCCGGTATTCTCTGGTTTGGCACTTGCCATTATTTTTGGCATTGTCGCCTCTACCTTGTTCACATTATTGGTAGTGCCGGTTGTTTATTACCTTGTCTTCAAAAATGACGAAAACACTAGTGAGGTTTCACCTTAACATGACTAGATCAAACCAATCTCGAAACAAAATCATCACGTTGTTTCTGTCAGTTTTCGTATTAGTGGTTGCTATTGCCTGGATGGCGGGTTTTTTTACCAGTAAAATTGAACCTGGCCTTACAGACAAGCCGTCGAGTCACTCGAATGATTTGATACCTGTTGCGGCAAAACGGGTTATGGAATACGAACCCGTCCCTGCATCATTGACCGCCAAGCAAGCCACAATCATTTCCTCTCGTATATTAGCCAGAATCACAAAAATCAATGTGCGTGCGGGTGACTCGGTATCTGAGGGTCAATTGTTGGCAGAATTAGAGCAAACTGATCTACAAGCTATCTCAAAACAAGCCGCCGAACAGGTTCGCTCCATTAAAGCGCGATTAGTTGAAGCGGAGCAAAACCTAAAACGCATCGAAACCTTGTATAAAGACGGACTTGTTTCTAAAGCCGATTTAGATCGTGCGACCGCTAATCAACAAGCACTAGCCGCGGACTTGTCGGCTAGCGAATTAGCGTTAGAAGGGGCCCAAGCCTCGTTAAGTTACACACAAATAAAGGCACCAATCGACGGTAGAATTGTCGACCGATTTGCTGAACCGGGCGATACAGCAACACCCGGAAGTCCCCTCCTATCCATATACAACCCATTAAGCTTACAGGTAGAAGCCCAGGTGCGTGAAACGCTGGCGATACCGTTGAAAGTGGGCGACGCTATCAACGTTGAGGTACCGGCTTTTGATAAATTGTTTGGTGCAACAGTGGAGGAAATAGTCCCAGCGGCAGATTCAAATTCTCGAAGTTTTACGGTCAAAGCTCGGTTTGACTATGATGCCTCTCTTCTGCCCGGCATGTACGCAAGAATGCACCTGCCTACAGGCGAAGTTAAGAAGCTTATAGTACCTAAAGACCGCGTCGCTACCATTGGTCAATTGAATCTTGTGTGGATAGAAGTTGACGGTCAAACAGAAAGGCGTTTCGTAAAGCTAGGCCAATGGCAAAACAACGATGAATTAGAAATTGTGTCTGGAGTGCGTGAAGGCGAGCTAATTTTGCCTATTCCAGTTGTTCAAAACTAACTTCTCTCTCTATTACGTGCCTATCAACTCAAGATTACTAATGGCACTTGACGCCCACAACCGACTATAATTGCGAGCTTACTTAATCGATTCGCCAATCATGTCTAATTGGGGGCTTTATGATAACCGTTGTTCAATCTACCCGATTACTAGTTGTCGCCTTACTAGTAACAGTTCTGGCAAGTTGTGCTTGCCCTTTCGCTGTAAAACCAACACCAAATGATGTAGTGGCTGGGCAAGTTACCAACCGCACTTATGATTTTAAAGAAGCGGGCAAACCGATGAGCTACGCGCTTTATGTCCCTAGTAGCTATGATGGTTCTCAAAAAATGCCGTTAATGATTTTGTTACACGGTTTGACGAGCAATCCAAACGCAGTGATTGGATACGAAGGCATTACTCAAGAAGCGGAAAAGCGCGGCATAATTGTGGTTGCTCCCTATGGCTACAACGAAGGTGGCTGGTATGGAAGCCGTGGTAAAGGGAAAGATTTTGGCGATAAAACTGCAAATATGTTCACTAAAGGCGCGCCCGAAAATCTGGGTGAGCTTAGCGAGCTCGATGTACTGAATGTATTCGATATTATCCGAGATGAATTCCGTATCGATAAAGATCGAATGTACGTAGTAGGACACTCTATGGGAGGTGCTGGGACGGTGCACTTTGGCACAAAATACCATAAACAGTGGGCTGCCATCGCGATGATGTCGCCGGCAGTTTTTGTTGATCCACCAGAGCCCATATCTAACCTCAAAGACATTCCTGTCATGATAGTTCACGGTGATAACGACGAACTCGTGCCCGTTGATTTGGTACGTGAATTTTATCAACGCGTCTCTGACACTGGCACGATAACAAAGTATATGGAAATACCGGACGGGGACCATGTTAAAGTTATTTCAAGAAACCCTGAAATGATTACAGAAGTCTTTGATTTTCTCACCAGCTATTCAAACTAAAAAACAGATCGTGCCGCCCTTTCGGCGGCACGCCAACTTCTTTATCCTATCTTTCAGTCGGTTTATTTTCACTTAGTACCCCTAAAAGGCGGCTAGATGATTAAATACGTGCCTATAAGTGCTGTAGACATTAATGCGTCAACGCATAAATCAAATAGTTAATACCTAGTTGATAGGATAAGTTCGCGTATTTAACTGGGTATTCTCGATGGTAAGTGTGTTCCCAACCATCGCCCATATCCGAATTCCAATTAATCAGCACCATAACACGCCCATTATCATCGAGTATGGCATGATTCGAGGCATACTCTACATCGCCTTCTGGCCGATTATCATAATTACTGAGTGCTGGAATCATCTGGGCACCCTCTACGTCGTAAAAGCCATGAAATATTTCGTGAGATGAATCGAGTTTAATAATCTCGCGGTCAGGGAATACCAAACTAAACATTTGGTAAAATGCATCCCATTGATAGGTTCCCCAGAAATCATCTATCAACATGAATCCACCCCTTAATAAATATTCACGAAGGTTATTAATTTCTTGCGGTGAGAAAAAAACACCTCCGTTGCGCCCCATTTCCACGGCATAGATAAACGGATGACTGAAAATTTGTTGATCATCCAGCCGTAACACGATGGGTTCTTGATTTACTTTTACATTGGTGAGCCTAGTGACACCTTTCAAAAAATTGATATCGGCAGCAGGAAAATCAGTCGACCACATTCCCATACTCCGTCGACTCACATAACGCGTATCATATTGAAGTCTGACAAAAGAAAACTCCCCTTCGCGCCACAGCTCAGGTTCATCAACGGGAAATTCCAGCGTTGGATCAGCTATCGCAACGGAAAGATGGATGAATTGCAGCGCAAACAAAAAAAACAAGGAAAGTAAGGTATCCTGGCTGTATCGTCGTGATAAAAAACTTAACGGTTCCATAATTAATATCCCTTGCGACGCTGCGCTTGGCGCTGCAAAATCACTAGTATAAAACCAAGAGTGATAACAACAACGCTTTAAAGGTCGAATAAGCTATGAATCAACAACAGGTCTTCGTACGCTACGAGTTAGATGGTAAAACGTATTTTGCTGAGAAGGAAGGCGATATTCTTCATCAACTCAACGCCGCGCCATACAACGCCCCCGCTCGCACTGGAACACAACACAAGGTCAATAGCGTACAGTTACTAGCGCCTGCCGCCCCTTCAAAAATCGTCTGCATAGGCCTCAACTACAAGAGCCACCTCGGAGAGCGCCCAGCCCTTGAATACCCAGGCATGTTTGCAAAGTACCCTTCAGCGTTAGTCGGTAACGAACAGAACGTTATTATCCCGAGCGATGCTAAAAGTGTGCATTATGAAGGTGAGATGGTAATTATCTTAGGAAAACACGCATCACATGTTTCTGAGGAAGAAGCAAAAACATGTATTTTTGGTGTGACTATAGGAAATGATATTAGTGAACGTGTTTGGCAGCAGAATGATCTGCAATGGTTGCGGGCCAAGTCTTCAGATACTTTCGCACCAATGGGACCTTATTTGGTAACGGGATTAGACTATGGCAATCTTGAACTCGAAACACGGGTCAATGGCGAAGTTCGCCAGGCATCCAATACGAACCTGCTAATCTTCAATGTCCCTTTTCTTATTAGCTATATAAGCCGATACATCACGTTAAATCCTGGTGATGCAATCTACACCGGGACACCCGGTACCACCCAAAAAATGGTAGACGGCGATGTGGTTGAAGTTGAGCTCTCGGGCGTAGGTGTCTTGCGAAATCAGATCGTTAAAGGTTCAGCGCAGCAATCCAGTTAAAACCTTATTAAAATTTGTTGTGAGCTAACCCTGGTTAGCTCACAACAATTACGGCCAATCAGTTTGTCGACTCAGGCACCGCTAACGCTATATACTCCGCAGCCTTCTTGCCATCACCCACAGCCATCACAATAAATTGTTTGCCGTCGATAATGTACGTCATTGGCTGGCCGGTTTGAGTTGCCGGTAACGAGATATCAGCAACCGTTTCGCCGGTCTCTTTATCTATTGCATGAAGAACCGGCGCCCCGCCTCTTCCTTCACCAGCAAACAACAAAGTTTTAGTGGCTAATAAGCCCGAACGAGTCGGCTTACCTGTTGGAGGTAGCTCTAGATCTTTTAGCGCGGGATGATTTTTAACGCTGTCTGGTGTGTCACCATTCACAACTTGCCAATCATGGTCTCCACTGTTCAGGTCGATGGAGGTAATACGGCCCCAAGGTGGCTGAATAAGTGGCAAACCATCAATCTTGGGCGTTCGCTTCTTTCCACCGTAAATAAAATCCACTGAAGATCGTTCCGGGTCATTAACTAGTGATAACAGCGAAACGTTCGTAAATGATGGAACGTAGAGTTTGCCTGTTTCAGGGTCATACGCACCGCCTTCCCAGTTAGTGCCACCGGTGGCTGAGGGTACACTCAACGTGCCAAAAGTCCCATCGGGTGCTTCCGCTAAAGATGGTGGTGTATACAGCGGCCCCAGACGAAATGGCTTTACTGCTTCCAACGCTTTAGCTCTTAGCTCTGGTGTGAAATTGATCAAGTCGTCTTCACTAATTCCTTGCCTATCGTAAGCGGCAGGTTTTGTCGGAAACGGCTGTGTAGGTGACGTCCATTCACCGGGAACATCGGTTTGCGGCACCGGTGTTTCGATAATAGGCCAAATCGGTTCACCTGTTTTTCGATCAAAAACGTAAGCAAACGATTGTTTAGTCAGCTGAACTACCACTTTCCTGCCATTAGGAAGGTCTGCAAGAATGGGTGCGGATGGGTTATCCCAATCCCAAATATCGTGATGAATAATCTGATAGTGCCACTTTCGTTTGCCTGATTTAATATCAAGCGCTACCAAGCTATTCGCAAACAAGTTGTTGCCTGGGCGATCACCTCCATAACGGTCTCCAGTGGCCGACTCGACAGGTAGATAAACTAAACCCAATTCGGGATCGGCGGACATTGGCGCCCAAACACCTGCGTTACCGGTGAATTTTTCTGAACCGTTCAACCAAGTATCGGAGCCAAAATCACCAGACTCCGGAATGGTTTTAAATCGCCATTTTAGTTTTCCGGATTTTGCGCTAAACGCACGGACATCACCTTTGACATTGGATTTTGATACTGGCCAAAAACTAACAAGGTGAGCAGCCCCGACGATAACAGTATCGTTCACGACTAATGGAGGCTTGTTTAAACCAATATCAATGTCGTCACGCCCTTTACCTAGACGTAGACCCTTCTTGAGGTCTACCCTTCCGTTGTCACCGAACTTTCTGTCAGGGACTCCCGTTTTTGCATCGAGAGAGACTAAAAAATAACCCGGCGTAACGGTGAAAATACGTTCTTTATCGCCCTTCTTCCAATAACTGACAGCACGACCAGAGCCTTTACGAGGCGCAGCTTCGTAACGCTCAGGTTCATCAGGGCGCCACATCCAAAGCAACTGGCCAGTTTTTGGGTTGAGCGCAACGACATTGCGTGTTGCGCCAGCCGTTGCGTAGAGGGTGCCATCGACCATGATCGGAGACGACAAGTTGATTCGCTCCGCTTCAGGTCCAAAATTTGCGGTGTTAAAACGCCAAGCGATTTCTAGATCAGATACGTTGTCTTTGTTAATTTGCGCTGCTGCTGAATATCGATTTGCACTAAGGTCACCATTCATGTCGAGCCACTCGACATCCTCATAAACAACAGTAGGCTCGGATAAACCGGAAGACGAAATGAGTACACCGCTAAACGGCTCGTCACTTTGATTAAGGGCAACGCCACCGGCATTTAAAAGATAGGCACTGACATCTCGATACTGAGATTCTGTAAGGGAGCCTGGTTGTTCTGCAGGCATCGCAAGTTTAATCGTAGTGTAAAACTGCTCGGCTTCACGATCAGCCCACGTAGTAGCGAAGCGTCCAACTAAATCCTCTGCGGTATGGCAGCGAGAGCAGTGCGACTGAAAAACCTCTTTTCCTTGTTCGATATTGTAAGCGTTAGCATGGCTAAACAGTGTAGTACTCAGAAGCAGCGCTGCTGATGCAGCGAAGTAAAGCTTTTGCAAAATCCCCACTCCTCAAGAATTATTTTTGTTAGTTGTTATTAGTCTAGAGATTTGGAATAGTACCGCGTTTATCGAAGCCACGGAACCAATGGGCAGCTTCAATAACGGACCCCGTAATGCTCCTACAACTGATGCTCATAAAATCGATAATACACAGCAATAACAACGAGTTAAGCTGACTATCTAGAATGTTTATAGCTAGAAATTGGTTAAAAGAAAAGCGGTTATTTTACATTTCCATACATCAAAATCAGTCAATATAGGTCGAGTTACTATGGCAGAGTTATCCAACAAAAATATTATCGTTGCTGGAGGAACCTCCGGCATTGGTTTATCAATAACGAGTTTATGTGCATCACTGGGAGCAAACGTCTGGGCAATTGGTCGTTCACAGGAATATATCGATAAAGCAAAAGAAGAAGTCTCTGGTAACGTGACATTTGTATCGCTGGACATACACGATACATCAGCGCTTCAAGCGCTATTCAAAGAGGTTGGTACCATTGACCACCTTGCATGCAATGCGACCGGTGCAAACCGGACTATTGCGCCTTTCTTGAAGCAAACAGCAGAGCAATTTCAAGAAGCGTTTGGTAAATTTTGGGGTTATACCAATGTCGTGCGAGAAGCGATTCCGTTTATCGCTGATACCGGTTCCATCACGCTAACCAGCGGCACACCGGCTCGTAAAGCTCGCCCCGGCCAAATATCGCTAAGTTGCGTTGGCAGTGCAGTCGAAGCCTTTACGCGCGCTCTAGCACCTGAGGTCGCCCCTATTCGAGTTAATGTCGTGGCACCCGGCATCATTGATACAACGATGTACAGTTGGATGGGCGATAAAAAAGATGAGCAATTAGCAAACCTTACGCAAAAGTTCCCAGCGAAAAGAGCGGGTGAACCTGGAGAGGTGGCAAGCGCGATTGTATTTTTAATGCAAAACGATTACGTAACGGGCTCAACAATCGATGTGGATGGCGGTTTATTGTTGTCCTAAACAATTGCAACACAAAAATCGCAACACAAACGCCAACATTGTTTGGTTTTGTGCAAAAAAAGCGACGCAGACATCGGTGGGTCGCTTTTTTTGATCATTAAGATTTCAAAAAATCGATGAAAGGTGGGAAAAATTTCTCGGGCACTTCCAAGAAAGGGCAATGGCCCGCGTCATCAAATAGAATTAACTTCGCGTTGGGTATCGCATCAACCACAGCTTTTGCATTTTCCCTAAAGTTACGTCCATCTTCGGCACCGCTAATAAAAAGAGTTTTCGCTTTGATATGTGGGCGATCGTAAACGACCGGTTCAGCGTATATCCATTGGAAATTTAGGGCACGAACCATCGCGGCTCTTGGCCACTCTGCGCTCAAGGTCCAACCATACATGAGGTCAACATAACGTTCATAAGCCTCGTCCCAGGTGACAAAATAGCGTTCGATATTTCTCCGGACGGCGCTGTAGTCTCGAGCGAGTTGGCGCTGATAGGTATCTTCTATGCGAGTCCATCCTCGATACGGCCTAGAGTCGACCAAACCAATCTGGTTGACGATTACTAAGTGGGTTGTTGCGTCGGGGTAGGAAAAAGCAAAGCGAGTCGCCATCATTCCCCCCATGGAGTGACCGACAATTGCCGCTTTTTTAATATTGAGAGAATCTAGTAAGGCCTTGGTGTTTGCAGCATGGTCGTCTAACCGATAGGGAATAATCGGCTTCGAAGAGCGTCCAAAACCTATCTGATCAGGAACGATAACACGAAAACCGTTATCCGTTAGCTGGTCGATGGTCGATTCAAAATATTCTCCGAACCAATTCATTCCATGCAGCAATACAACAACTTTACCGTTAGGCTTATCTGCTGAAACATCCATATAAGCCATACGGACATCTTGTTCATATAGTGTTAACGGCAGGTGTTTTACAGGATGAGGGTAAGCAAGATCTTCTAGATTAATGCTTCGAGGTAACAAATCCTCATGATCACTGGCATGTGTATGGATTGCGAAGAAAGAGCAAAATAATAAGGCCGTTATTAAGGTTAGCGGCAACTTTTGAATAGGCACGATTCTCCTCCTTGATTTATTGTTGTTGGGATACAGTCGTGATCATGGCGAGTATAACAGTCCCTCTCCTATCTGCCGCGTGAAAACGGTTAAAAACTGTCAGTTCTCGCTACGCTGCAGTTTTTTACATAAAATACACGCTGCGATAGAGAGGGGTTCTAGTGGCGCTACTGAATATCTTTGCCGGTGACATAGCTTATAAAAAGATCAAACAAGAAGGTTTAAAACCCGATCAGATAAGCGGGATTTTTGGTGCATCGGGTGCGGCAAAATGGCTTAGCATCTATGGTCTTGACCGTGCCATCTATCAGGACTGGCTAACGGAAAGTACGCACCCAATCCATCTCTTTGGAACATCGGTGGGTGCATGGAAGTTTGCCGCTGCGGCACAAAAGGCGCCAGGGATCGCATTAGATGCTTTCGCTACAGCTTACATAGAGCAATCCTATCCCGACGGTTTCTCACATGAAGCTATTCGTAGAGAAACCGAATCGATACTCAATGCATTCTTATCAGAAAACGCCGTTAAAGAAATCTTATCCCACCCCTTCTTTCGTTTTCACTGTGGTGCAGTCACAAGCAACGGATTCTTTGCGAGTGAAACGAAAACTGTTCTCGCGGCAGCGCTTGGTCTAGCCGCAGCGAGGAACCTGGTGTCACCAAGGCTACTGCAAAAAAGTTTCTCAAGAACAGTATTTAGCGATCCTCGCGATCAATTCCCTTTTCACAAGACAATCACTCACAACACTAAGCCCATCCAGTTAAAAGAGTCTAATTTTCGGAAGGTAATACAAGCCAGCGGATCAATACCTTACGTGATGCCTGCAGTGACTAACATTGAGGGCGCTCCTAACGGAGTTTATAGGGATGGTGGCTTAATGGATTACCATCCGGCTCCGGGCATACTGTGGGGAGGAGAAGGTTTAATTTTGTACCCCCACTTTTATAGTCACATCATTCCAGGATGGTTCGACAAACCATTTAGAAAGCGCTACGCAACAGAAGCACTGTTATCTCAGACTGTGCTCATATGCCCTAGCGCTGACTTTATTAAGACGCTCCCCTATCAACGCTTGCCTGATCGAAACGATTTTAAACGGTTCCAGAAAGATGACAGTCTTCGGATACGCGCTTGGAGAGAAGCTGCGGCGCGGAGTCACGCGCTAGGCGAAGAGTTTAAAGCGATTTACGAGCAAAATGCTTGGCGTGACGTCGTACAGCCTATTAAAAACGCGGCGATTCAATAGATCCCTATATACAAAGCTTTTGATAGTCAAAAGAGTAATAAACAACCTTTCGGAGCATGAATATGTAATCTTATGCGCCACTGAGCCTTGCCTATAATTTAGCTAAGAACCCAAATTGAGTAGCAGTTCAAATTTTTATTGGGTCAACCTAAAGAGAGCTGATTATGCATTGCAGAACTAATGAAGAAGAGAAACATTGGTATCGGAGCGACCGGTTCTTCATCGCCAATGGGCAGTGGTACTTCTCAACTCGTGAGCAAGTTGATATTGGTCCGTTTGGCTCAGAACAAGCGGCGCGAAGAGGGTTAGATCTATTTATTAAGTCAGTAATGAAGGACCAAAACTCATTTCAGACGGCCGTTACTGCCGCTCGCCATGGCGAATGGGCAATGACTCTGTACCACTAAACTAATCAAATTAGCTTGGGCTTTTGTTCACTTAAGCCCAACTGCCCTATCCTCTAACCTCGTCAAATGCTTGAGAGACTTTAGATTAAGTGATGACTCTAACGCGCTGAATTTAAATGGTTTTTCTTTTTTGAAAGCATGCTTTAAGCGGCCTAAACGAGCCAGGAAGTGTTTTGTTGACAAGGAAAGGGTATGAAATGGGGTGGCTGACGGGACTTGAACCCGCGACGACTGGAATCACAATCCAGGGCTCTACCAACTGAGCTACAGCCACCATCGAAACAGCGCTTGATCACCATTGCGGTGACATCAAAGACTAATTGATTCCTACCTAGACTGCCACTTATTAGACAGACTTTAATGGCGCGCCCGACAGGATTCGAACCTGTGACCCACGGCTTAGAAGGCCGTTGCTCTATCCAGCTGAGCTACGGGCGCTCAAGGTATTGCCGGGATCGGAAATTCAAGTTCTTAGGAAGCATTTGGCAACTTGCTCAAATCACTTCGTTTCTAAAAGCAGCTATATTAAGCCCTTCTTAAAATTGGTCGGAGTGGAGGGATTCGAACCCCCGACATCCTGCTCCCAAAGCAGGCGCGCTACCAAGCTGCGCTACACTCCGATTACGTCGACAAAGAGTCAATCTCACCCTTATTTGACGTCTGAAACCCGTTAGCTAAAGCCACCAGATTTCAGGAGGTGCGGATAATACCGACGTGTTTCGTGAAGGTCAATGGAAAGCTTCAACATTTTGTTTTTATTAGAAGAAAGTCTGCTGACATTAAGTATTTGACTGTGGGACAATACGCGCCCTCGCATGACCATCGAGGAGAAAAGAGACATGCCCGCGTTAGTGTTAGACGGAAAAGCGTTAGCCCAAAAAACAGAACAAGAATTAACCGAACGTGTTAATCAGCTTAAAGCTAAAAGCGGTGGTCAAACACCTATCCTAGCCACAATCCTTGTTGGCGCTGACCCTGCCTCAGCAACCTACGTAAAAATGAAAGGAAACGCCTGTCAGCGCATAGGTATGGATTCTCTCAAGGTCGAAATGCCAGAGTCGACAACCACTGAACAATTACTGGCCAAAATCCAGGAATTAAACACCGATCCAAACGTCCACGGTATTTTGCTCCAACATCCTGTCCCCGCACAAATTGATGAACGCGTTTGCTTCGACGCAATTTCCATTGAAAAAGACGTTGATGGCGTGACTGCTTTGGGCTTTGGGCAAATGGCGATGGGGATGCCCGCCTATGGTAGTGCTACACCACAGGGCATAATGCGGTTGCTCGAGGCATACAATATCGACATAGCCGGGAAACACGCTGTAGTAGTTGGACGCAGCCCTATTCTCGGTAAGCCAATGGCTATGATGTTGCTGAATAAAAATGCCACTGTCACGATCTGTCACTCTCGGACTACAAATTTACCAGAATTGGTTCAGCAGGCGGATATTGTTATTGGTGCGGTAGGAAAACCAGAGCTGATAAAAGCAGACTGGATTAAAGACGGCGCCGTTGTAGTTGATGCCGGTTTCCACCCTGGCCCCAAGTGCGGTGACATAGAACTAGGCCCTCTCACTGATCGCGTCGCAGCATATACCCCCGTACCCGGTTCGGTTGGGCCGATGACAATCAATACATTGATTTATCAAACTGTCGCTGCTGGCGAGAAAAAGCTTGGATAAATTGCATTAACAATACGAAGCTACTCGTTATGCGGTTAGATAAGTTTATTAGCCATGGGACTACTCTTTCCCGCGCACAAGTAAAGCGTGCAATTAAGGCTAAGCTAGTTGAAGTTAATGGCGCTATTGCGCTATCACCGCAGCAAAACGTGTGCGAAACCGATACAGTGTCCATGGAAGGGACACTCGTAGCTCTCCCCGCCCCGCGCTATTTAATGGTGAACAAGCCAGAAAATTGTGTAAGCGCAAGCCGTGATACCCAACACCAAACGATTCTCGATGTGATTGGCGAACGCGACTCCAATTTATCAATTGCAGGGCGATTAGATAAAGACACAACAGGGCTAATACTACTGAGCGACGACGGGCAATGGATTCATAATGTGACATCCCCACGTAAGGGGTGCACGAAAACTTACATCGCCAAATTAGATCAGCCAGTGACTCTTGGGGTTATCGAAGCATTTGCCATGGGAATATCGCTGCGAAATGAAGCAAAGCCAACACTGCCAGCAAAACTTGAGGCGCTACCCGACAATTTGGCTAAGGTCGACATCACGGAAGGCAAATATCATCAAGTGAAGAGGATGTTTGCAGCCTGCGGACTCCATGTTCTCAGATTACAGCGTATTGCTATTGGCGACATAACGCTCGATCCAACGTTGCAACCGGGCCAATTTAGAGCACTAACCCAACAAGAGATAGAGAGTTTTCGCGCGTGAAACATTCCCTTCAAGACTACCTCGTTAATTTAGTGAGTGAGTCTGCCAAACCAACACTATGGGTCGTAGACGAAAGTACTCTACCGCTTTACGAGAACGCTAGAATACCCAACCACGTAACCGTTCTGACAAACCGATACACGCCTAAAAATGCTATCTCTCCCGATAGCAAATTGATTGTAAATGATTTTGATTTTTCGCAGTTCAATTCGTTTGAGCGAATTATTTATCGAATATCGAAAGAGAAACCATTGGTTCACCATTGCATCAATCAATCCCTCCAGCACTTGACTGACACTGGCGAACTCATACTCATTGGCGAAAAACAAGATGGCATTAAATCAATTGCCAAACACGCCCTAAATACGTTTGAGGTTGACGGTGTAACAAAAAAACAGGGCAGCTTTTATGTTACCCACATTGGCAAACCGACATCCTGTGACAGTGAACTCGATACCCAACATTATACGAACCTACGAAAACTTAATGCCGACGGTCAAACCTTCTATAGTAAACCAGGAATTTTTGGCTGGGAAAAAGTCGATCAAGGAAGCACATTACTACTGAAAGAATTGCCACGCCTGGCTAAACACATGAAGCACATAAATAGCATATTAGACTTGGGTTGTGGCTGGGGTTACTTAATGTGCGGCACGCAAGCGTTAAATGCTGAAAGGCGTGTCGCAACAGACAACAATGCGGCCGCGATTGATGCAGCGAAGAAAAATTGTGAAGAGTTAAGTTTAACCGTAGACGTAGTGCTTGACGATTGTGGAAGCAATATTAAAGAAAAGTTTGACCTTATCCTTTGCAACCCTCCTTTCCATCAAGGGTTCAGTGTCGAAAATACGTTACTAGAAAAGTTTTTAAAGAATGCCAGCAGAATGAGTCGTCGAAGTACTCGTTGTTTATTTGTAGTTAATCAATTCATTCCTCTTGATAAGGTTGCGGACAAGTACTTTTCCGAAATTACACTATCAAAACAACAAAATGGGTTTAAAGTTTGGCAGCTTAAGCACTAACCTAATCTATTACCTCCTTTGCTAATGTGTACGACCGCTTAAAACTCACGCCGTATTCGCGTGTTAAAGTTAGTAACCCCAGCTTTACCAAACCGGTTCGATAGGGATTCAACGACTTTGTTGAATTCGGGGCGATCAGTGACATGCTTAAAATAGCACACAACCCTATTATCAAACCCTTTAATGGATAATCGCCACGCGCTTTTAAAACGGCAGTGGTTTTGAGCAAAATAACTCTGAGTTGCCGATTGATTGGATTCGTAATTGACGACTAGACCGCCATTTGGTGTCAAATGCTTTGCTAATAAAGTACCCCATTCTTTATTGACCTCAATAACCCTATTAGGCTCTCCATCATTGTGTGAAAACAAGTCATCCACAATATAATCAAATTTCGGACCGCGGTACTGCTGCAGCCAGGAAATTGCATCATCGCAGATTAATTGAATAGATGGATTTCTGGGGACACCAAAGAAGCGTGTCGCAATGGCCAAATGATTTCGGTCTATATCAACGCCCACAATACGTTCAGGTGTCGATACAGCGAGTAGTTGTTTAATTACAGCGCCACCACCGACACCTAAAACCAGCACTTTAGGCGAAGGCTCTTTTAGCAGCAAAGCGGGCAGTAGCAACATATCCCATACTTGCCCACCAAGAACCCTGCTTGGATTATATTGACTATGGAAAACACCATTTGAATAAAGTCGAATACTCCGCCCTGCGCGCCGAACTTCGTAAGATGCCTGGGGTGTTTCTTTTCTCCAAATAACAGCCATAGCGGACGCTCAAAGACAGGGAGCTGGGAGTTGTTCACCAGAGGAATCGTATTCGCTATTTACGATACGTAAAGGTTCGCTTAAAAATATTTTTATTGATTGATGAACACATCCGCTACTATTGATAACACCATGCCCAATAGATGGATAATGCCAGTGCGCCGCATTCGGCAATAGTTGCCCTAGCTCGTCAGCCCATTGCGAAGGGGTCACTGGATCCAACCCGCCCGATAAAAGCAAAATAGGCGTATCAATAGCGCGATAGATTTCTTCGTATTGTAGCAAGCTAAGCTCACCCGTTTTTTCATTCCCAAACAATGGGCAGATGTCATAATCTAATCCGTCTTCAGTAATCCAGCGCCATTGCGGATATTCTTCAACGACGGCTCTATATTCCTCTTCCGTGGTCTGCGGGGTTTCTTTGCATTCGATAGCGAAATAAACCAACGGAGTAAATTCGGGTGCCAGCTCACTGTTGAGGGCGTTCTCCGCTAATCTCCTCAAGGCTGCCGTATTACCTTGCGGGATCTCGTGTAGCGCACTCACAATCGTCTCATGTAGCGTGCTGTCGTAAAGCGATTGGTAAACGACGGACACAAAACGTTGGTTGTCGATCACTGCCTGCACTGGCCACCCGCCCTGCCAGAGTGACAGTGAGACACGTTGCGGTGAACGTTCTAAATAATTCAGCGTAGTGTTTAGCCGTTGCTGCAGCTCTTTAGGTTTCTCGTCACACCAAAGATTAATCTCACAAATCGTCCAAAGCCGCTTAAAACTATTCGCGATTGACTCTGGCCACTCTGCAATTGAACCTTTTCGGTGCGGATACACTGAATCAAGAATTGCACTACGAATATTACGAGGGTTGTGACGCAACCACTCAAGGGCTAATCGTGTTCCATAGGAGCCACCGACAAGGTTCCATTGTTCATATTGAAGGGCTAATAAGATGCCCTGCATATCATTTGCGCTTTGTTCGGTCGAAAGCATCGCTGTTTTTAAACCTTTTTCGTTTAACGTCGCGATACACTGTTCAATTGCCTCATACAGATACCTAAACTCCGTGGACACGGACAGACGCTGTCCTAATATCTCACGCACATATTTTTCGTAGCCGTCGCAATCAAAACGAGGCCGGCTATAGCCTGTCCCCCGCTGATCGACCAGAACTAAGTCTCTTCCTGCCGCCGTGAGTTCTTGCCACAAAAACCAAGAGCTAATATTTTCTGGCTCTAAGTAAGTTGAGCTACCAGGCCCGCCGGAGAGATAAACAATAGGATCAGGAAAGTGCTGGCTAGATTGATCGCGGATAACCACAACAGCGAGATAAGCAACTTGATCGATCTCTTCGAGCATCCAATGAAAACAGTGAACCAGCTTGCCTTCGGGGATATCAAACCAACATTTGACGGTTGAGAGACGTGAGTTTGTTTTTCTGATTGACGGCTGCTCTAAATCATAATGCTTAGCGTCTTGTGGTGACCCAACGCCCTGCTCATTGCCTATAGTCAACGGGCTAACGTTGTGATCTTTATGAGACGTCGTCAAGTAGAGGAGCACCGCGAGCCCACCGAAAAAAACGAGCGCAATAGTTATGAACTTTAAAGCGACGCCAAACTTTTTATTCATTGCGGCTATGTAATCTCTGCCATTTGTAGTTTCAAATGCGCACGAACACAACGAAGTGTCTCGTATGAAAACTGCTGATTAAAATGTTCGAAGACAGGCGCTAGCGGTATCTGGTTGTCATCTGTTATCACGCTGATCAACGCATCCGAAATCATATCGATCTCATCCCTGACAAGTTCAACAACCTGGTTGAGATCGGCTTCACCTCGAGCAATCAACTTTTCACAATGACCAAAAATGGTTGATTCAGCTAAGCCTCGCTGTGCAGCAATGTCTTTAACGCTACACCCCGTATTGAGCAGCTCCAGGGTATCGGACTCTGACTGATTAACGGTGGTTGACGTAGATTTAGTAATGGCAGAAGACAATTCGCTATTATTGAGGTGGTTCGCGATAGCATCAATAAAGTCAGTCGCATAACGTTCCAATTTTGCCTGACCTACGCCGCTAATCGACGCGAAGGCGTTTTTATCTGTTGGTTTAGATTCAACCATTTCCATAAGCGTTGCATCGTGAAAAATCACATAAGGCGGGACACCTTGTTGCTTCGCGAGGTTTGCTCGTACTGAACGCAGAGCATCCCATAACGGCTGTTCTGAATCCGAAGCGACAAATGATTTGCGTTTTGTTTGAGCGGCTTGAGGGATTCTATCTTTCCGTAACAGACACTTTTCATCTCCGCGTAATATGGGGCGCGCCTTTTCAGTTAATAAAAGACTGCCGTATCCTCCGTGATCAACCTCGAGATAACCTCTAGCAACGAGCTGCCTGAAGACTGAGCGCCATTGTGGTTCTTTTATATCTTTACCGATCCCATAGGTGGACAATTGTTGATGTCCAAATTGACGTATTTTATCTGTGTCTCTACCGAGCAACACTTGCAGTACATGACCGACGCCAAACCGTTGTCCCGTTCTGTATACACAACTCAACGCTTTTTGTGCTGCTTCTGTTGCATCCCAGGTCTCAACCGGTTCAAGACAGGTATCGCAATTATTACAAGGCGCTTCAAATAAATCGCCAAAGTAATGCAATAACGCCTCGCGGCGGCAACTAGAAATTTCACAATAGCCTAACATTGCATCGAGTTTTCGTCGCTCGGATATCTTGAAATCATTATTCCCCTGAGAGCTATCGAGCATGCTCCGAAGGGTAATGACGTCCTGAATACCGTAGGCCATCCAAGCGGTTGCTGGCAATCCATCGCGCCCTGCACGGCCAGTTTCCTGGTAATAAGCTTCCAAGCTTTTTGGCAAATCCATATGGGCGACAAAGCGGACATCTGGTTTATCGATGCCCATTCCAAATGCAATGGTCGCGACGATAATAATGCCCTCTTCTTGAATGAAGCGGCTTTGGTTATGTGCACGTTCGTCTGGCGGTAATCCTGCGTGATACGGTAATGCTGAAAAACCCTGTAAGTTAAGCCAGTTTGCTACATCATCAACTTTTTTTCGCGAAAGGCAGTACACAATCCCAGAATCACCAGCGTGCTCCTCACGAAGAAGTTTGAGAAGCTGCTGTTTGACTTGGTTTTTTTCTGTCACTCTATATTGGATATTAGGGCGATCAAATCCGGTAACGAACTGCTTTGCATTCGACAATGAAAGTTGCTGACAAATTTCGATCCTGGTTCGTTCGTCAGCTGTTGCCGTCAGTGCGACTCGGGGTACATGAGGATAACGCTCATGAAGAATTGACAGGCGAAGGTAGTCTTCCCGAAAATCGTGCCCCCACTGTGAGACACAATGAGCCTCATCAATCGCAAACAGTGCAATTTCAATATCATCCAGTAATGATAGTGTGGTGTGCTGGGAAAACCTTTCTGGAGCGAGGTATAAAAGATCAAGCTCGCCTTGTCTAATAGCAGAGAGCACCTCACGCTGCTGGTCTGGGGGTAGCGTCGAATTGAGGTAGGCGGCTTTGATACCAAGTTGGCACAGCGCGGTGACTTGATCCTCCATCAAGGCTATGAGCGGAGAAATCACGACGCCTAAGCCTTGCCTAAGAACGCCGGGGATTTGATAGCATAGAGACTTGCCCCCACCGGTCGGCATCAAAACTAAGGCGTCTTGCCCTGCAATCAACGTATCAATGATTTGTTCTTGAAAAGGCCGAAACTGAGAATAACCAAAAGTTTCTTGTAATAATGCGAGAGCTGTTTGCGACATGCCGCGATTATAGCGGTCTTAAGGGGCTAGACCAACGCTTTAGATTACCGATCGATAGTCTTTTGATACACTGCGGACAGACACATTTAAGCAATAGGATGTACGCCAGAGCAAACCCTATGCAAACCTCTTCCGAAGCGACCCCCACTTCGTCACAGTCAGTTATGCCACCGAGTAATGACCTCCTCATTCCTTGGGCCGATCGCGACTGGGATTCGTCGGAGGTCTTTGTCGATAGCGACGCCTATTATTGCTCAATTATTAAGCTAATTAAACAGGCGAGCAAAGAGGTGATCTTGTCAGCGTACATTTTTAATGATGACGTGAGCGGACATCGCTTTATCAATGCTTTGGCTGCGGCGGCGCAACGTGGTATCAAGGTGCTAGTACTGCTCGACGGCGTCGGGATTATGGCCAATAGTACCAGGCTAATTCACGCCCTAACTAATGCCAATATTTCGTTCAGGATATTTCATCCACTACCGTGGCAACCTATGGCCTATGCAAACCGGCTTCGCCGAAGTAGCTGGATTGGTGATGTCATCTTTTGTCTGTTGAGAATCAATAAGCGCAACCACTCCAAGCTAGTGATTATAGACAGAATATACCTCGCATGCGGCAGTTCCAATATTTCAGATGACCACCTATCTTCCGAACACGGTGGGAAAAATTGGCACGACTACAATACGATCGTTTCAGGTCCAACCGTCGCTGATATTGCGGAGACATTTACCGATCTATGGCACTATCGAAAGCCTCGTTTTGGGCGAGGATTATTTCGACATTATTGGAACAACATTAGTCAGAGCTTGCGCAGACAAAAAAATCAATTGCTGCTCAACAATATTCTCAATGCACGAAAACGGCTTTGGATCATCAACCCCTATTTTTCGCCCACCAGAAAAGTACTAGAGGCGATTTGTGAAACAGCTAATCGCGGTGTCGATGTCCGGTTGATAGTACCTCGAAAATCAGATGTCGTGCTATTTCCTTTGCTCACCAGTAGTTACTATGCTGACTTACTAAAGGCTGGGGTGTTAATTTACGAATATGTTCCCGCAATACTGCATGCGAAAGTAATGCTAATAGACGAAAAATGTTTGCTGGGTTCTAGCAATCTCAATCATCGCAGCATGCTGCATGATGTAGAGCTCGACATCGTAATAGAAAACGCTCAGTGTATTGAGAAACTTAAGCATCAGTTTTTAGCTGACCAGTCCGCGAGTGAACCCGTCTTTAAAGAAGATGTAAAACTAAAAGGCACGCGCCGGTTTGCTGGGGGCCTCATTCGCCTCGCGAGATATTGGTTATAAATTCACACACACCGTTTTGGTTTTATGAACCCTATTAAGCACCCTGTTGAGACAACTGTTGGCAATTTAGAGGATACAATTCGAGTCCTTTCGTACAACATTCATAAAGGTTTTAACCCTAGCAACTCTCGTTTCATCCTCGATGAAATGCGGCATGCAATACGCACAGTAAATGCTGAGCTCGTTTTTTTACAAGAAGTCACCGGGAACAACGAAAAACAGGGTAAACGCCACGACAACTGGATCCCTGAAGCCCAATTTGAATTTCTAGCCGACCAAATGTGGCATCACTATGCCTATGGAAAGAATGCGATTTACCAACATGGCCATCATGGCAACGCCATATTATCGAAACTCCCCTTTGAGTTTTGGGAAAACACCGACGTCAGTCAGTTTAAGTTTTCTCAACGAGGCATACTACAAGGCGTCATTAAACATGGTATTCACGTGTTCTGTTTGCATCTAGGGTTGTTGGGCGTCGAGCGGCGAACACAAATCAAAATGCTTATTGATACGATCACCAAACGAGTGCCGCTAGATGCGCCTTTGATCATTGCTGGTGATTTCAATGACTGGAACTGCTCGCTAGATAAACGTCTCAAGAAATCCTTAAACTTGCGCGAAGCCTTTAGCGAAGCTCGCGGAAAACCGGCAAGAACCTTTCCCGCAGCGTTTCCTATATTTCAGCTCGATAGAATTTACTTTCGCAATCTACGACTAGTTGATTCTAGCCTTTTAGTCGATGACCACTGGCAGGGCCTGTCCGATCATTGCGCCCTTTATGCTGAATTTGAAACTCCCTAGACGATTGCCATGGGCGTTGGTAAAGTCCCGCCTGTTTATGATTACTTAGAGTAACTTATATGCTGGAACCTTTTGCTCTTAAAGTGATGTCACTTCTCGTGGCTACCTTTGTGTTCGCCCTATTTGCTGGCTTAATAGCTATAGGCGTTATGTGGTTCATCGATCGACATCAAACAACCCATACTATTCGACGAAATTATCCGGTATTAGGCCGTTTCCGATACTTTTTTGAGCATCTCGGTGAGTTCTTTCGCCCCTATATGTTTACTCAAGATCGAGAAGAGCTACCGTTTAACCGAGCAGAACGACAGTGGGTCTATCGCGCAGCAAAAAATATCGATAGCAGTATCGCCTTTGGCTCGACGTTGGACCTCACGAAAACCGGAACACCATTGTTTTTAAACTCTGGCTTTCCAACCCTCGACGAAGACGCGTTGTCATCATCTCACGTACAAATTGGTCCATATTGCCGTCATCCCTTCTCTACGGACTCCATTGTCAATATATCGGGCATGAGTTACGGCGCTCTATCGCGTCCTGCGATCGAAGCGTTATCGCTGGGAGCCGCTCAAGCGGGGTGCTGGCTAAACACTGGGGAAGGTGGATTAACACCCTACCATCTCGCATCGGGCGCAGACTTGGTGTTTCAAGTAGGTACAGCCAAGTATGGGGTGAGAGACGAAAAAGGCCTACTAAGTGATGAAAAGCTTCGCAGTGTTGCGGCTCATCCACAGGTCAAAATGTTTGAGATCAAACTCAGTCAAGGGGCCAAGCCCGGTAAAGGAGGTATTCTGCCTGGCGATAAGGTTTCAGATGAAGTCGCCTCGGTAAGGGGGATTCAAGCAGGGGTCGCCTCAATTAGCCCCAACCGACATGTGGATGTGCGCAGTGCTGACGACCTAATCGATTTAATCAATCGAATTAGAGATGTAACCGGGAAACCAGTCGGCTTTAAGGCCGTCATTGGCGACGAGTACTGGCTCAACGACCTGTTTTCTGTAATTTTAAGCCGCGGTATTGAAACCGCCCCGGACTTTATTACTGTCGATAGTGCAGATGGCGGGACAGGAGCAGCACCTCAGCCCCTCATGGACTATGTTGGTCTACCTATTAAAGAAAGCCTGCCGTGGCTGGTCGATCGGCTTAACGAAACCGGACTCCGTGACCGCATAAGGGTCATCGCATCAGGTAAGCTCATCACACCCTCTCGGGTGGCCTGGGCACTCGCAGTGGGCGCAGACTTTATAGTAACCGCTAGAGGCTTTATGTTTGCACTTGGGTGTATTCAAGCCTTGCAATGCCACCGTAATACATGCCCTACAGGCATAACGACCCATAACCCCAAGCTCCAAAAAGGATTGGTAGTACCAACCAAGGCCCAACGCATCGCCCACTATCATAAGAACCTCGAACACGGTGTAGGGTTAATCGCCCACGCTTGCGGAGTACCGGAACCAAGACAGTTACAACGGAGTCATATCCGTATCGTAATGGAGAACGGCCTATCTAAACGCCTGGATGAATTATTCCCAAGCACCCCAAAGCCACCAGTAAATCGGGTATCGGACACAGCCACAATAAAAATTGAAGCTGATATAGAGACTTAGAGAGACGATAAAAATGTCTTATTTTGCAATTACTTTTAAAAACATAGCGAGCATCGTCTTATTAAGTAGCATCTCAATAGGAGCGTTCAGCGCTGATGAGTCACCCAAAAGGACCACTGATTTTGGCTGGGCTGACGATAGCCAACACGAGAAGCAGATAGCGGCTATCGATCGTTTGGGCCGCCGCCACTTTGGTCAACCGTTGCGCCGAGACTTCAGTGATCTTGATTTATTACAGCGTATTGCAGACAGAAAACTTATCAAGGAGAGTGACACGTTTACTCTGCAAGCGACCGGCGCTGTGCTGGGAGATGTCCTTGCAAAGGAGCTAAACCTTGTATGGAAAATCTATCAAGACCAACGAGGTCGAAGCCGAGCATTATGTGTGGCTAAAAGTGAACACTGCTTATTCCCTGTGACTATGTTGTCTCGTCGGCTCGAAGTCGGGCTAGAAGTCAACGTAAAAGCCACCTATGAAGATGCTGCGAAAAAGATTAAACCCTTTCTACCCGACTACAATGCGTACGATGGAAAGCAAGCTGACCCTTCACCAAAACCGAGTTGGACTCGCGATCGAAAAGAAAAACCTACTACCATCCCAATTCGTTGACCTACCCCACCTCAAAACAGACCGTCCAGCATAAATACAAACGACCGGTGAGTTCTATATATTGAACTCACTGCCTCGCCAATGAATAATAAATGCCGCTTCGAAAACACTCTCGCACTTTTTTGTGCGACGCGAGGGAACTTCGTAGCAAATAAAAAATAAACGCTACACTCAAACATAACGATAAGTACGTAACACGTACTAACTGGAAATGGTCTATGTCAACGGTAATTATTGTCGATTCTGCTTGTGATGTTCCAGAGCGCTTTTCACAATCAAAATCAATTGCGGTGCTTCCTATTAATATCCTTCTTGGCGACGAAAAGTACGTCGATAATTTTGATAGCCAGCAAGTGCTAGCAATGATGGAGGACGGTACATTAAACCCAAAAATCTATGCAAATTCTGATGCGGCCTCAAAAGATCAGATCATTGAGTTTTTAAAAACTAAAATTATCCCCAATTTTGATTGGGCAATTGTCGAAACTGTTTCAAGTAAGCAAAGTGATCAAAACGCGATATGGCGCGAAGTAAACCAAGGCTTATCTTCTAGATTTAAAGAGTTTAGATCAGCAGATGCAAAGCCCTTTCAATTGAGTATTATTGATTCCAAAACCGCTTATGCAGGTCAAGGCTTACTCGCACTTGAGACTATACGTCTAGCCAAAAAAGGCATAAAAAGCCGCCGAGAGCTTCTAGATAAGATCAAACAATTCCCGTCAAAAATTCAGGCATACTCAGCCGCACCAGACGTTTCTTACCTACGACACAGAGCCCTACAGCGTGGTGACAACACGATTAATTTCATCAATAGCATCATCGGCAAGGTGTTAAAAATCACACCCATAATTTACGGGATCAATGGTGAGATAGGGTTAGCCTATCGTGAAAAAGGCTTGGACAAAGCAATCGCGAGAATGATGCAACACGCAATCGATGCGATCCAGGATAATGCGCTATCGTCCCCTATTGTTAATTTGTCTTATTCTGGTCCACTCGATGAACTTCACCAACATGAAAAGTATCAAGAACTAGTCCGAGTAGCGAAACAACACTCAGTAAATGTGTTTAGTAGTACATCGTGTATATCAACGGCTATTAACTTAGGGCCGAAAAGCTTAGGCATGGCACTAGCAATTGAAGATGAAAATCGACGCATTAAAGAATAGGTATGACACGAAAAGCGAATAAGCTTAGCTATTCGCTTTTCGTGTTGTGGGTAGATGAGAGATAGCGCTTCTCACGCAAGCTTCCATCTTCTTCAGGTTGAATCCAGTCAACAAGCTGCTGCTTAAGTAAACCCGACAAAAACCGAATATGTGTATCGCTATCGTTAAGAGCGGGAATATATTCATATCGTTCACCCCCCGCGTGAATAAACACCTCTTTGTTTTCGAACCCGATTTCATCGATTGTTTCGAGACAATCGGCGGAAAACCCTGGGCATATAATTTGTACGCTGTGCACCCCTGACTGCGGTAAAGCCTCAAGCGTTTTATCTGTATAGGGCTGGAGCCACTCTTCCTTTCCAAACCGAGATTGGAAAGTCGTCATGTATTCATTCTCTTTTATGCCAAGCGCTTCGGCTATTAACCTTGTCGTTTTCAGGCATTGGCAATGGTATGGATCACCTTGATGCAGGTAACGGAGCGGTACCCCGTGGTAGGAAAAAATCAGTTTCTCAGCACGTCCGAATTTATCCCAGTGGGCTTGTATTGATCGTACTAGCGCTTCGACATAGCCTTGATGGTCACCGTATTGATTGATGAAACGAAGCTCTGGTAACCAACGCCGCTGCTGGAAGTCTTCAGCAATGGCATCAAAGGTTGATCCCGTGGTGGCAGCAGAATATTGGGGGTAAAGTGGTAGCACCACCAGTTTCTCAACGCCCTGATCAAAGAGTTTTTGCAACTGTCCGCTGATTGACGGTGTTCCATACCGCATTGCCCACTCGACGACGACCTGACTTCCCCACTCATCCGTTATATCTTTGGCTATGGCTTTGCATTGAGCTTGAGTGATCTGGGCCAGTGGCGAACCTTCATCGGTCCACACGCGCTTATAGGCTTCCGCTGATTTGGCTGGCCTGATGTTTAATATGATTAGATTCAATATACACCACCAGATTAATCGAGGCACCTCCACAACCCTAGGGTCTGAAAGGAACTCTTTTAAATAGTCTCTCAATGCTGACTTGGTTGGTGCATTGGGTGTACCCAGGTTAGTAATTAATACACCGACTTTTTTAGATTGAGAATGGGTGTATGCTTGCGACTGATACTTCATTAGGAAAGGCCTTAACCAATTGTTTGCAAAATGTACTCTATAGCGTAGCTAGAACTGATCCGAAACAGACCACCAGTTTTCAATAGCTTCTGTAACGTACTTTTTACGGTGAACAACCTGATATAGTTTACGTGAAAGGTCACGATTTTCGAGCTGAAGTTCGATAAGTCTCCCCGTCGCAAACGCTTCCTCCAAAGTTATCGCCGATAAGCAGCCTAGACCCAGACCTGATTCTACAGCCCGTTTTATTGCCTCCGTGTGCTCAAGTTCAAACAAAATATCTAACGAAGGCAACAAGTCGTGGAACGCCCTCTCGAAAGTCTGCCGAGTTCCTGACCCTGGTTCCCGAATAATCCAACGCGCGCTAAGCAGATCGCTGTCTTTCAACAGTTTATTTCTCGCTAGTGGATGATCTGGCGCGCAGAATACTTTTAGGTCATCTGAGCGCCAGGGAGTAATATTTAAGTCCGGGTTATTCACATCACCTTCAATGAGCGCCACGTCCAACTCAAAACCGTCTAGCTTTTGGGTAATTGTCGCTGTATTAGCGACTTCTAAGGTTACTCTGGTTTCTGGGAAACGCTCCATGAACTGTGCAATCATCGGTACAGCCAGATAATTACCGATGCTTAAAGTCGCTCCAACTCTCAGGGCGCTACTGGCTACATGCTGACTCAACTCACCTTCTAGCTCATGGGCTCTTGTTAGTAATTCTTCCGTTTTAGGCTGCAGCGCCTTACCAAAATCGTTCAGCTGTAATCTCTTCCCCACCCTATCAAACAACTGTACATCAAATTGGGACTCAAGCTCCTTTAATGCGCCACTGGCCGCCGATTGTGACATAGCCAGTGATTCAGCAGCCTTACTGATATTTTGATGGTGTGCGGTAGCTATAAAGATCTCAAGCTGTCTAAGCGTGAAACGCATGGGTCAATCCTATAGAGAGCTGGTCAAAGACCTCATTATATATTGGCTTAATCGATATATGATATCCCTAAAATCCGTTTTTTCGATATAAATATATCGTATATCGTATCTATCACGAAAGCGTCACCCGTTAATTTTTGGTTTTAACTTCATAAGCGAGTCAGTACACAATGAGCCAGATACGTGAAGAAACAGTCACAAGCGTCCATCACTGGAATGACACCCTCTTCAGCTTTAAGACGACGAGAGATCCTGGGTTTCGCTATAAAAATGGTCATTTCACGATGATTGGACTGAGGGAAGAAAACCGCCCCTTATTACGCGCCTATAGCATTGTCAGCGCAAACTACGAAGAAGAGCTTGAATTTTTCAGTATCAAAGTACCTGACGGACCGTTAACGTCAAAACTTCAGCATTTAAAGGTTGGTGAAAAAGTTCTCGTGAACAGCAAACCAACCGGTACGCTGATTATGGACAATCTGGTACCTGCTAAACACCTCTACCTATTGAGTACAGGTACTGGCCTCGCGCCATTTATGAGCATCATCAAGGATCCCGAAGTATACGAACGATACGACAAAGTAATTTTAAATCACGGGGTACGCTACAAAAATGAGTTAGCTTATCAACAAGAAATTCTAGAACAGTTGCCAAGCAATGAATATTTCGGTGATGAAGTTTCCAAGAAGCTGATTTATTACCCCACAGTGACGAGAGAAGCATTCCGAAATAACGGCAGGATTACGGATCTCATAGCGTCAGGCAAATTATTTGAAGATATCCAACTACCAACACCTACAGTCGGGAACGACGCATTTATGCTCTGTGGAAGCCCTGCAATGCTCAAAGATCTTTGCAATATGTTGGACGCTATGGGCTTCGCTGAAGCGAGGCAAGGCAACCTTGGTGACTACGTCATAGAACGAGCGTTTGTTGAAAAATAGAAAAACGACAGCGTGGAAAAAGTTAGCAGTCAAATACAGCGTTCAAGTATTTATTGAGCTGACCTTTGAACTTACAGGTCATCAAGATATCGCTTGACCATCTCTTCCTGCGACTCTGGTTTGCCTTGACCACCGATTTGATCTCTAAGCATCATCGCCATGGTGGGCACTCCCTGCCTATTAACCAGATCATGCGCTCTCCATAAATGAGAGCGCATAAGTGCTTTTGCGCAATGTAAAAATACTTGCGTAATTGATACTCTGATAACTGTTTGGGGCTTGTTTTTTAAATGATCAAATTCGGCTAGTAACGCTTTGTTAGTGTGGATAGTGGCTTTGCCATTGACCCGTAAGCTTTCATCAACCCCTGGAATAAGAAATAGTAAACCTACCGCTGGCTGCTCTAGTATATTGACGAGACTGTCTAACCTTCTATTTCCTTTTGCATCAGGAAATAATAATGTGGTGAAATCAAGTATTTTAACGAAACCGGGTTCGCCTCCTCTGGGAGACGCATCTAACGCACCAACACTATTAGAAGTTGCAAGAACAAAGAAAGGACTTTTCGTAATAAAGTACTCACTGTGTTTTTCAAGGGCCGGTAGCTCTTTCTTTTTAGCTTTTTCACCAGGTGAACCGTAAATTTCTCGCAGCTCAGCTTCATTCGTTATTTTCAATGTTGTGCCCATTTAGGAGTAGAGTGTTGTACACAACGTTATATCTACGTTGCGAGAATAATAGTTTAATGATGACGACAGTTTGTCAGATACATTTCAATACGAGAATTCCTAACATCAACTCGTCTTGGAGTATCCGTGTTGACTCTATAGAATGCCTTCAATGCCCTTCCTGAAATCGCTCCTTACGCTCCATTAGCTTCTCTTTCTGTCGTATAAAGTATTTATCAAATTATTTGCTATAACCCGCTCAGCGGGCTCTATGCGTCAAGCCACAGAAAGCAAATTAATGACTTACTTTCGTTCGCATCAACAAAAAGACTTGCTACAGTTTATTCGGAAGCTAAACGTTTTCGATTGACTCCGCTTCAATTGTAAGTCTTTAACTGAACAGTTGCATCTTCCTCTCAGCCTTTGCAATAATGAATTTCGCGCCACAACCGCTAACGATAAATGGAGCTACGAGTGAGCAAAGTGATTGAACTTAATCTTCACCGAGGCGAAGAGTCGGAGAAACGAGCAAGGATCTCAGTTAGCCTTAGGAATGTCTCGAGAGACTGTCGGCGGGAAATACTGAGTTCTTACTCGTACAATGCATTGTGGCTTGGGCAACTCACGCTAAAACAATACGCAGAACTTCTGTATAGCCATCTTCGCATTCGTCGGCATCTAGAATCGCTCTTTGAATCACTCGATGGAACATTTAATGTTGTAAATTTATTTAATTTGGAAGAAAAGGCCTTCGATGTTAGTCAATATGTGACGCAACAACGACTAAAAAGTACTCTGCTAGAGCGTGATATAGAGTGTTTAGCAAAAAGTCACGGCGTTCGTTGTGACGTGTTGCCTGAAAAGGCCGCAGAGCTAATCAACTATATGAACAGAGTTCATGAAGTGTATTCCGTTGCACTCCTGGGTGTGCTCTATATGCTCGAGGAGAGCATAATTTATGCCGGCCCCAGGATTGGGAAAGCGCTCGATAAACACCTTTCGCTGCACAGCGAAGCGACATCGTACCTTGATGGCCACGACAACCAAAAGCAAACGCTTTGGGAGTTTAGAAAATCGTTGGACCTAATTTCTGATTTTCAGACGCAAGCAAATATCGTCATCGCAGCAACCCTCAGTTACCGAATCTACCAAGACCTATTAGATCCAAAAGCCAGTAGGTTAAGACATTCTCGCGCTGTGCACTAAACACTTGATATAAATTTTAAAAGAGCGCTAGTTCATTGAAGATACCATCGTAATCATTACGCCTGCTGCAACAGCAGATCCAATCACGCCAGCAACATTCGGCCCCATAGCATGCATCAACAGAAAATTTTGTCCGTCGGCTTCTAGTCCCAGTTTATTCGAGACTCTGGCGGCCATTGGCACGGCAGAAACTCCCGCTGAACCTATCAAGGGGTTCAATTTGTGTTGTGAGAAAATATTGATTAGTTTTGCCATCAAAACACCCATGGCCGTACCAATACAGAAAGCCGCAACGCCTAACACGAGTATCCCTAGCGTTTTAGGGTCTAAAAATTTGTCTGCAGCTAATTTAGACCCAACAGACAAACCTAAGAATATCGTTGTAATATTAATTAATGCATTTTGAGCAGTACTACTTAAGCGCTCTACTACACCACATTCCCGCATTAAATTACCGAAACAAAACATCCCTAACAGGGGCGCTGCGTCAGGCAGTACAAGAGCAACAAGAATCAATATAACCAACGGAAAGACTATTTTTTCGCGCTGGGAAACTTCACGGAGCTGAATCATACGGATTTTTCGTTCAGCCTCAGTCGTTAGCGCTCGCATAATCGGCGGCTGAATGAGTGGAACCAGTGCCATGTAGGAATACGCCGCGACAGCAATCGCCCCTAAAAGCTCAGGTGCTAAAATACTTGATACATAAATTGCCGTGGGCCCATCAGCGCCACCAATGATGCCGATAGCCGCAGCATCAGCTATAGAAAAATCCATAATACCCAGTGCTGATAATCCTACTGCTCCCATCACCGTGGCGAAAATACCAAACTGAGCGGCAGCGCCTAACAACAATGTTTTGGGGTTTGAAAGTAACGGGCCAAAATCAGTCATGGCTCCCACTCCCATAAAGATTACGAGAGGCGCTACCCCGCTACCAATGGCAACGGTATAAAACTTATAAAGCATGCCATCACTGAATCCTGCCTTAGCAACAAGACTGTCAATAACCAGCTGGGTATCGACATTCGACGATTGATAAGCAAACAAAACGTCCTTGACGGAAGTAATCTGAGTATCCAACGAAAGCAGGCTAGTCATTGCATAAAAAAGAGTCTCATCGCCATTCAGCAGAGCGTTTTCTATCGCCGTGGAGGCTAAGCCTGCGCCAGGAATATTCGCGAGTATCGCTCCGAAGCCTATTGGTACAAGCAATAATGGTTCAAAATTTTTGCGGATGGCCAAAAATAGTAGCAGCAACCCAATCACAATCATGATTAGGTCACCACTTGCCATTTGGCTAATGCCTGTCGAGTTCCACAAGTTCAGGAGATGTTGTGACATAGTTCTTTATCCCCTAGCCTAATGAAGTCAGTATGTCGCCAACAGAGACGGCATCACCTTCACGCACGTTGACGGCTAGCACCGTACCATCTTGAGGAGCGGTCACATCGGTTTCCATCTTCATTGCTTCAAGAACAACGAGCTTATCGCCCGCGTTTACTTTTTGTCCAACCTCGATCACTACTTTTACGATATTGCCAGCTAAGGGCGCATTGATAACAAGCGATTCCGATGGGGCCGACGCTTTTTCAGCTGTACTTGGTGTGGCGTTCTTGAGAGACACTATCCCCGTTAAGTCACCACCACTATTTACCGTGACAGTATATGATTTTCCTTCAACATCGACGGTATAAATTGCATCCCCATCCGAAGTTTTGACCTCACTTGTCTCTTGACCTGTTGGTGCCGCCTCAAATGCGTTTGGGTTATGCCTGTTTTTTAAGAATTTTAAACCTACCTGAGGGAAAAGCGCGTAGGTGAGTACATCATCGTAGAATGCCTGTTCTTTAGTGAGATCTATTTTCTCCTGCTGGGCTTTCGTTTTTAACTCGTCAGCCAAGGCTTCGAGTTCATCATCAATTAAATCCGCTGGCCGACATTCAATCGTTTTGTTTTCACCTAATACTTTAGCCTGAAGCGTTTCATTCACCGGCGCTGGAGTACTGCCATACTCTCCCTTAAGAACGCCAGCTGTTTCCTTGGTAATTGATTTATATCGTTCACCCGATAATACGTTAATGACAGCTTGAGTGCCGACAATTTGTGATGTAGGTGTAACTAAAGGAATATAGCCTAGGTCTTCACGAACTTTCGGAATTTCTTTTAATACTTCGTCCATTCTATCTTCAGCTTTTTGCTCTCGAAGCTGATTTTCCATATTCGTCAGCATGCCACCTGGTACCTGAGCGACCAAGATACGCGAGTCAACACCTCGCAGTGAACCTTCAAACTTCGCATATTTTTTACGGACTACACGAAAATAACTGGCTATAGATTCCAATAGCGTTATATCAAGGCCCGTATCTCGTTCAGTATTTTTTAATATAGCGACTAAGGCTTCTGTCGGGCTGTGACCATAAGTCATCGACATTGACGATATCGCCGTGTCAATATTGTCGATTCCGGCTTCAATACATTTTAAATAAGTGGCTGTAGATAGCCCTGTGGTTGCATGGCATTGCATATGTATGGGAATATCACATGCTGCTTTTAGTTTTGAAACCAACTCGAAGCCCGCATATGGAGTCAATAAACCTGCCATATCTTTAATGGCAATCGAGTCTGCTCCCATATCTTCGATGACTTTACCCTGCGCCACCCATTTATCGATGGTATGCACCGGGCTGAGGGTATACGAAATAGTACCCTGGGCGTGTTTGCCTACATTTTTAACCGCGGCTAACGCAGTGGATATATTTCGCATGTCGTTCATTGCGTCAAAGACGCGAAAAACATCAACACCATTAACTGCCGCTCGCTCAACGAATTTTTTTACAACATCATCGGCGTAATGTCGGTAGCCTAAAATATTTTGCCCTCTAAATAACATTTGCATTGGGGTATTGGGCATCGCTTTTTTAAGCTCTCTTATTCTGACCCAGGGATCCTCTCCCAAATAGCGAATACAGGCATCGAAGGTTGCCCCTCCCCAAGTTTCTAACGACCAAAAACCAACTTGATCTAATTTTTCCGCGATAGGCAACATGTCATCCAGACGTAAACGTGTTGCAAAAAGTGATTGGTGAGCATCGCGTAAAACAACATCGGTAATACCCAAGCGAGTTGCAGATTTCATGATATGTTGGCCCCTAACTTAATATTCTTTATCCACAGATCTTCTCGAATTGCTAGCGAGCAATCCATATTGCGGCTTAGTGTTTACGATGCTCTGAGATCGCTAGTTTGATTGCGGCTAAAATTCTTTCAGGAGGTAGGCCGTCATCATCGGGCGGAGGGGCAGGATTGGGTGATGAAGCTGTGGGAAAATAAGTTTGGATTGTATAGGACATGACAGCGATAGCTATCACCAGTACTGCAAGGAAGGTAAACACTACGCCCATTCCAAATAGCATTAATGCAATGCCATTCGATAGTAATTCTTTCGACATAACTCATCTCGCTGCCGCCCTTTTAACGGATTTAACGTCAAGGGTTTGCTGTATTCGATGACTTGTGGTCATCACGTTAAAGCTGGTGGTGTATGCACCGTTAGCAATTTAACGGTAAATAATCAGCGAAGGCAAGTCGACTACAGTTTTTAACAGTGTTAAACGTTAGCTCTGATGTCGTTTTAATGTTTCGGTGTGTTCAGCGAGTAATTCATTAATTAAATTGGACAGCTGAAGAAGATCAGGGATAGGTTTATATAGGAGGTTACGATCACTGATACCGAGCATCTCCAATGATCGAGGCAAGGTATACTCCTTTGATCCCGTGTGGATAATGTAGCACGTGGTTGGCTGCAAACTGTATGCTGTCTTCACAAAACGCTCGCCACTTGCTCCCTCCAAGCGGAGATCGACAATGACTAGATCTGGTTGAAATTGAGCGAGCTTTTGTAACCCAGCTTCAGCACAGTGAGTCGCCAACACGCGGTGGCCTTCGTCTTCAAGAAAGGCGGTCATGTTGTCGCGAAGCGACTCTTCATCATCAATTATCAGTATTTTCGCCATAGGCCCCAAGTCCTTGGAAACCGCGTTAATTCGTTACTAGCAAATATAGAAGCGAAAAAGACGTTGTGCCAGCGAGATATAAATTTATTTTGTTAAAAAATACTATTTAAGGTTTGTTTCGTATATGTAGACGAGGCTCAGAAGCAGCCTCAAACTTCCCCCCTTGAAACGAAATAGCTTGGGACGAGCCCATATACCCCCGTTCTAACAAGTCATGCCCCTTCCCTTTGAGCGATTCTTTCACAGTACTATCAAGCGCAGACTCGACGAAAAGCCGATCAGGCGCCCACTGATGGTGTATACGCGGTGCCGCTAGGGAAGCATTGACATCCATTTTCAAGTCTAAGTGGTTCACCACTGTTTGCAGGACCTGCGTGATGATAGTTGGACCGCCTGCAGCACCGGTAGTTAGTATCGGTTTACCGTCTTTCAAAATGATCGTTGGACTCATGCTCGAAAGTGGACGCTTACCCGGGGCGATACTATTAGCCTCTGCACCGACGAGACGGTAGGCATTGGGTGTACCAGGTTTTGCTGAAAAGTCGTCCATTTGATTGTTTAAAATAACACCTGTACCCGGAACGATTACCTTGCTACCAAAGCCCGTATTCACCGTGGTCGTAATCGCAACCCAGTTGCCCTCGGCATCGGCCGCAGCGATATGAGTCGTATGTTTGCCAAAGATATTGGTATCCGCTTTTGGCGGAGTACCATGCGTTTTTACCAATGTGGTTTTTTTTGCATCAATTTGCGAGGCAAGTTGATCCGCATAGCCCTGATCAATAAGGCCACGCGGCACATCGACGAAGTCAGGGTCTCCCAACCAGTGAGCTCTATCAGCAAAAGCTCGCTTCATAGCCTCTGCTAACAGGTGTTGTCGCTCCTCGATTGACAGTTCAGCGATGTCAAAATTTTCAAGGATATTTAATATCTGCGCGACATGAACTCCCCCGGAGCTCGGAGGTGGAAACCCGTATACCGTATAGCCTCGGTACTCAGATTTTACGGGCGTCCGTAATTTTAGCTGGTAGTTGGCAAAGTCTTCCTCGGTAATAATACCGCCGTGCTTAGCCATCCAATCCCCGACTTGTGACGCAAAGCGGCCTTTGTAGAAGTACCCAGCCCCCTCTTTCGCTATATGGCGGTAGGTGTTTTCAAGATCTTTCTGAATTAACGTGTCGCCAGCTTGTAGCGGTTTACCTTCAGGTAGTAGTACTGATTTACTTCCCTCAAACGCCTTCAAGGCTGGTGTGGCACGGGCTAAACGATTGGCGTAAATACCGTCAACGGGAAAGCCCCGCCCCGCGATATCGGCAATGGGGTTAATTATTGCGGGGAAAGATAACTTGCCTCCCTGGTTTATAAGGTACTCATAGGTTGCAACAGAGCCGGGTATGCCAATCGCTAAAGGCCCTGTTTTGGATAAATCCCGATCTACCGTACCGTTCCGTGCATACATCTCCCTCGTCGCCTTCCCCGGCGCCATCTCGCGGCCATCTACGGCTTGTACAGTCCCATCAGCCCAATGGACTAGGGCAAAGCAGCCGCCCCCTATGCCGGAGTTATGGCCGTCTACTACACCAAGCGCAAAAGCCGCCGCAACGGCCGCGTCAATCGCATTCCCTCCTTGCTTATACGCGTCCAAAGCGGCTTGTGTCGCTATAGGATGAACGGTCGCAATTGCGCCCTTTCCATCTGCGGTCACGGCGGAATACTGTGTCGACGCAACCGCAGTTGCAACAGATAAACTAAGAACGACAGTGATCGTGGAGCGAATCAAACTAAGCATAAATGGCCTACGAGAACATTTTTTGACTGGGAGTGAGAAACTCAAGCAATAACGGCAATTCTCTCATAAAAAAGCGCTAAGTCGTAAAGCATTGAAAGTCTTTTAGCCAGCTTGAGCATATAAAGACCAAGACGATGATTTTTGCTTAGGCGGTTGATAATTAAGTTGATTTTGTGACTTGACGACCCTATGTCAAATCTCTACCATACGCGCCTCTCCTTTGGGGGACACCCCAGAAAGAGAGTCCGCGCACTCGTAGCTCAGCTGGATAGAGTACCTGGCTACGAACTAGGGGGTCGCAGGTTCGAATCCTGCCGAGTGCGCCATATACGAAAAAACCCNNGGGTTTTTTCGTATATGGCGCAACCAGTTTCTGCAAGGATTACACTTTACCTACGCCACTGTCTATTCAGGCTCATGCATCCTCTAGATTGTCATACAAAATTTGCCTCAAGATACGATGCCCCATGGTTTCACAATTTGTACGACCGCAAACAATGGGCGAGATCTTTGCGCAACAATCTGGAGTTCATATTCCTGGGGTTAACCGCCTCTTTGACTGAACCGTTGCTAATCACGTAATATATGTACTCACTTCTCTCCCCCTCCAAGGAAGGAGCGCCATGAACAATTCACGTCGTTCAAACAACTCGTAGACCAACGCCTCCACGCAATACTTCTTATGCTGCCAGCTCATAAGCCTGCAGTTTGGGCTTTTGCTTGCCTATAGGCCACCCTATCTAGCGTTGCGAGTTGTTTGTCATTTCAAAACACCCCTTTCAAATGACAACGAGGTATTTTATGCAACGTTTATACAATAAAACGATTCTGATCACAGGTGCGGCTCAGGGAATCGGTGCCAGCTGCGCCAAACAGTGCATCGAACAAGGTGCGTATGTTTTTATTTCCGATATTGACTCTAAAAAAGGTACCGATCTCGCGAACACCATGCGTGGACGGTGCGAGTTTATCCCACTTGAAGTGTCAAGCGTTGAGCAGTGGCAAGAGGTCGATAAGTATTTCCGCCTAAACAACATTTGTATCGATGGTTTAATCAACAATGCCGGCATTACAGGCTTTATCGAAACAAATGGCCCGCACGACCCGGAGCATCTAAATTTGGATAGCTGGCACTCTGTAATGGAGACTAATTTACTTGGAACCGTCTTAGGCTGTAAGTATGGGATCAAATGGCTCAAGGCGAATGGTGGCAATATTATAAATATTTCTTCTCGCTCAGGTTTAGTAGGTATTCCCGGTGCCGCGGCGTATGCCGCAAGTAAAGCGGCAATAAGAATTCACACTAAAACAGTTGCGTTGTACTGCGCGCAACAACGTTATGACATTCGATGCAATTCAATCCATCCTGCAGCAATATACACATCTATGTGGGATAGTATGTTAGGAGAGGGTAAACAAAGAGAGAGTGCGATAAAACAAATTTGTGCCGATATCCCACTGGGCGTGATGGGCGAGCCAAACGATGTCGCTCACGCTGCGATTTACCTCCTATCCGATGAAAGTAAATACATAACCGGTACAGAGCTGAATATAGATGGCGGGATTCTAGCAGGCAGCGCAGCAACACCCGCTTGACTGTTTAAATAAAAAACCACGCTATTGCGTGGTTTTTTATTGGACGAGGACTATCCTGTTTAGCTTTTTTATTTTTCTTACATCATAGAGAAAAGCGCTTCTCCGTTTAAACCTTGTTTTTCTAAAATATCCCGCAGACGCTTTAGCGCTTCTACTTGAATTTGACGTACGCGTTCACGAGTTAAACCAATTTCCCGGCCTACTTCTTCTAACGTGCTCATTTCATAGCCGCGCAAGCCAAATCGACGAGCGATTACTTCACGTTGCTTTTCGGTTAGCTCTCCCAACCAATTATCTAAGCTTTCGCTAAGGTCGCTGTCTTGAAGCAAAGAAGCTGGATCGGAAACATTTTGATCTGCAATAGTATCGACTAATACTTTGTCAGAAGAAGGACCTATCGGTACATCAACTGAGGTGACCCGTTCGTTGAGGCCAAGCATTCGTTTAACATCTTCGACGGGTTTGTCGAGTAGGTCAGCAATTTCTTCCGCTGATGGCTCATGATCTAATTTTTGGGCTAATTCGCGCGCGGCCCTGAGGTAGACATTTAATTCTTTTACAACGTGAATGGGCAAACGAATCGTTCGCGTTTGGTTCATAATGGCGCGTTCAATAGTTTGTCGTATCCACCAGGTGGCATAGGTAGAAAAGCGAAAGCCGCGCTCTGGGTCAAACTTTTCTACGGCGCGAATCAATCCAAGGTTGCCCTCTTCTATAAGATCTAAAAGAGCGAGGCCTCTATTAACGTAGCGACGAGCAATTTTAACGACTAGACGAAGATTACTTTCGATCATTCGCTTGCGAGAAGGCTCATCACCCTTCAGTGCTTTACGAGCGAAGTAGACTTCTTCTTCAGCGCTTAATAGTGGAGAAAAACCAATTTCGTTGAGGTATAACTGTGTAGCGTCTAGATTCTTTTGAACTTTTTCTTCTTCTTCAGCAAATCGCGATACATCCTGAAGTTTAGTATCCTCTTTGCTATCACTTGCAGACTGACTTGTAGTGTCGTTGTCAGCGTCATCGTCCATTTCATGTAGAACGCTAACAATTTCCTCTTCTGCCTGATAGTTTTCTATCTCGCGCTGTTGTAGTGCCATCGTCTTGAGCCCTGTGAGTTTCGGTTTTAGTTATTAGAGCGTGCGTGCTACTTGCTACCCTGCTCTACACCCTTCCTCTTCTAGCTAACGCAACACCGAATTTATAATTCTATTGATAAAGTTGAGAGGCTCAATTTTGTTTAACGTTTTGGTAAATACCCCAGTGGATTTACGGGTTTGCCATCGCGCCGTATTTCAAAATGAAGCTTGTCCCTATCGGTGCCACTAGATCCTATTTCGGCAATCTTCTCTCCAGCTTTAACTTTTTTTCCTTCTCTCGCGATAAGTTTGCTGTTGTGAGCGTAAGCACTTAAGTAACGATCATTGTGCTTTACGATTAAAAGATTGCCGTAACCTCTTAAGCCAGCGCCGGCATAAACTATTTCGCCATCGCCCGCTGCAAGAACAGGCTCTCCCTTTTTAGCGGCGATATCAATACCCTTACGCAACTCGTCAGAGCCGCTGAATCGCGTAATCAGTTTGCCGGAAACCGGCCACACCCACCGCAGTGTTTGGGTTTCCGAGGATTTAGGACTTTTCGTTTGTTGCTTTCTTGTTTGAATCTTTGAACGAGTCGATACCGGTTGTTTGGTGCGTGCGGTTGACACCTGACTGACTGTTTTTTTATTTAAGTCTAAAGACAGTTTTTGACCTGGATAAATGGTATATGGCGCGGAAATAGCGTTTGCGGCGGCGAGATCATCAACATCTAAATTAAAGCGCCACGCAATTGCGAAAAGAGTTTCCCCGCGCGCCACGGTATGCGACTTAATTTTAAAGCTAGGAGGCTGTGTTAAATCTGAGACCGGAGCACTTGTTTTAGTACTGGAACAGGCCGAAAGTACTATCAGGGTGGTTAATATCTTGAACGCCCCTTTTGCACGGTATTTAAGCCAGTTCACGAAATACTCCCGATAAACGATTTTTATACTCGGTCACAAATTAATCAACAATATTACTCAGCGCTATTACTAATCCTTAGTTATCACAAAGTAGTCTAGAATTTTCATATAAAACGACCAAAAAAATTGTTGTTTTTCTCAAAAATCTGACATTTTTGATTAAATTGTGAAACCTCTTTCACGAATCAGCACTTTTAGCTTGATTTTTGGACGATATAAACTCTAGACCGAGCACAAGCAACAACCCCACGACAGCTGAAATAATAGCCAACGCTAAGTGTGATTCTTGGCCAAGTGACGTCGAAAATTGCTGCGGGGATATGTTTTGCTGAATTAATGGTTTCACGACGCCATGGCGATCGACATAGCTACTTATAGTTGCCTTCCAAGGCCATAACATCGTGAGCGAGCCAAGGAGGAACCCTGTTAACAACGCAAGTGTTGGCTCATGAAATCGCTGTAACAACCAATGTAATAAGTGAGAAAAGAACAGTAGGCCAACAACACACCCCGCCAAAAATGAGCTCAGAATAGCGACGTTCACATCGCTTATAGCGCCTAATATTGTGGGATATAACCCCATTAAGACCAATAAAAATGAACCGGAGACCCCAGGCAGGATCATGGCACATATGGCTACACTTCCGGCTAGTGCAACAACCCACCAATCTCCGGGTAACTCAGCAGGCTTAACAATCGACACTCCATACGCCAGCCCAATGCCAACCAGCAAGATTAGCACCCTCTCTAACGTCCAGCCTGGAAGCTGACGCGCAATATAGATAGCCGAAGCCAGCACTAAGCCAAAGAAAAAAGACCAAATTAAAATTGGGTGCGACTCCAGCACAGCAGCTAGGACATTCGCCAAAGTTGCAATACTGGTAAGCACACCGCCAAATACGGCAAGAAGGAAAAAGCCATTAATGTACTTCCAAGCAGCGATCGGACCTTGGGTTAGCAGAACCTTTAATGCCTTTTGATCAATTCGTCGAAGCGAGTCAATTAGCTCTTCATAAATACCAGTAATGAAAGCAATTGTTCCTCCAGATACCCCCGGAACGATGTCACCTGCTCCCATAGTCATTCCTTTTACAAACAACAATGCGTACTCGCTCAAGGGTCGTTGAGTCATCCTAGCGGACCTATATATGTTAACGGGTGATTCCGGAGAGAAGAGGAACAAATTTGACAGGTTCTAACTGCTGGGTGTGGAAGTTATCCGTATCTCCGTCACGTATTACCAAGGTGAGATATTGCACATCTGCACCAACAGGAATGACCAGTACACCATTTGGAGCAAGTTGATGGAGGAGCTCTTGTGGTATCTCGCGGGGCGCAGCGGCGCTTAATATTCCTTCAAAGGGGGCTTTTTCCGGCCAGCCAAAGCCCCCGTCTGCATGTGAAAGGATGACGTTACGCAGTCCTAATTGGCGTAACCGAGCCCTAGCTTTGTCTTGAAGCGGCTTAATGCGCTCTACACTATAAAGATCATCAACTAGTTGAGCCAAAATAGCTGTTTGGTAGCCAGAGCCAGTACCAATCTCTAATACTTTTGAAGGTTTTTTACCCAGAGCGCCCAAAAGAATCTCGGTCATTCGAGCAACGATATAAGGCTGTGATAACGTTTGTCCGTAGCCGATTGGGAGTGAACTATCTTCGTAAGCGCGGTGCGACAAAGCCTCATCTAGAAAAATGTGACGTGGCGTTTCGCGCATCACATCCAGTACAGTGTTGTTTGACACCCCTTGTTCTTGCAAGCGGGCAATTAATCGAGCCCTCGTGCGCTCAGATGTCATCCCGATACCACTTAGATTTAACTGACTCACGCAGCCTTATCCCCCAACAACTTGTCTCAATGATTATGTACCTCAATCTTGGAATGGGTACTTTTTGCGGACGCAATATAGCACAGCCCATCACTGGATTGACTGCTACCTACCTGCTGTTTTGCGCCTTTGAGTTAGTTTTCACTGAAATCAGTCACCTCACGTAGAACTGTCGTGGCAAACTGCCCAGGGAGTAACGAAAAACTGATCGTCAATTGCTCTGCATCACCCTCAAACGACAAATCAATAGGCTTGCTAATCAATGGGCGCCTTTCTTGTTGTAGACCAACATGCTCTATACCTTCAGTCCAGCTGGCGTAAGCCCCCAATACATCCGCTTCAATGTTTCCGGTTTCGCCAGCGCCCAATGGCTTACCTCGACCCCACAAAGCACCACTGGGAACCTGCTCTGGGTCACCACTTAGCGTTTTCTGCCAGTTGCCCAGCGCTACCCGTTTAGACAGAATTTGGTTGAATAGATAAGAACGAGCGGCTGAAATAGCCATATATTTCGACTGTCTATTCTTGATTTTCTGTCGGCCAACGAGAATTTTTTCGGCAAGCTCTAGATTACCGGCGTCGATACCAAAGCGCTGAGGCCCAAAATAATTTGGCACACCGGATTTGATTTGATTTAGTCGAGTTATTACATCATCAAAATACGTAATATTTCGAAGGGTAATACAAAAGTGATTGTCGCTATGTTGGCCACGACGCAGTTTTTGGCGATGCCGGGTCACTTGGTTAATATCGACACCTTCAATGAAGGTTGACATTAAATCGGTCGTTAGCGGTTTGGGGTGATAGAGGCTAAACCATTGGCTGGTCACCGCGATACGATCTTTTAACCCACAATAACCGACATCTTTCGCTTCTATGCCTGCAACCCTTGCTATTTGTCGCGCGAGCCATTCTGTATTGGTATTGCGCTTTGTGACATGAACAAATATATGTTCACCGCATCCCTCTGGAACAAAACTTAAATTTTCAGTAACTCGAAAATCTTCTGGAAAGGTCTTGAAAGCTGATTCACTAGGTGGATTACCCAATGCAAATGAAAAATCTAATGAATAAGGAGTCGAAACCAAGTTTGTACCTATTCTTTATTGTTAATTAACTGCAGCAAAACGACAGATTGTGCGGCAATACCCTCTCCTCGCCCAGTAAAACCCAGTTTTTCTGTTGTCGTCGCTTTGATGTTTACGCAGTCGATATCAATCTGTAGATCCGCAGCGACATTAGCTTCCATCTGAGGCAGATAGCTCATGAGTTTTGGACGTTCAGCAATAATTGTTGAATCACAATTCACTACCGAAAAGCCCTTAGCATTCACCTTTGCACGCACCATCCGCAACAGATCGCGACTGTTAGCATTTTTATATTGGGGGTCATTATCAGGAAAGTGTTGACCAATATCCCCTAAGCCAGCCGCTCCCAGTAAAGCATCACACAGCGCGTGTAGAAGTACATCGCCATCAGAGTGGGCTTTAAACGCTTTTTCAAATGGTATGACAACGCCACCCAGGACTAATTTATCTCCCTCGGTAAAGCTATGAACATCGAAACCCTGTCCAACCCTCACATCGAAACTCCTTGCTTTTTTAGTATGACTTCTGCGCGACTTAAATCTTCAGGTACGGTTATTTTAATATTTTGACTACTAGATTTAACTAGCTCTGGAGAAAAGCCTAACGCTTCAATAGCCATAGACTCGTCTGTGATGGGCATTGAGTTTTGCCTAGAGGCAGATAACGCTTGATGGAGCAAACCAAAACGAAACATTTGTGGTGTTTGTGCAGCCCAGATATTCCGCCGGTCGACAGTACCGACTACCGTGGCGTTGTTGTCACTGCGCTTTAAGGTATCGTTTATAGGAGACGCAAGTAACCCGCCGGCCTCGGTACCGGACAAAGTACCGATTAGATTATTTAAATCAGACAGAGTAACGCAGGGTCGGGCAGCATCATGGACCAATACCCAGTCGTTTGGGTTAGCGTAAGCTTTGAGTGCATCTAACCCTGCTAGGACTGAGTCTGATCGTTCGGCTCCGCCTTTGACCGTTTGAACGCGGTTGTGCTGCGATACCGACAAAGTAGACCAGTATTTATCGTCCTGATGAATCGGGACGAGCACCTTTTCGATACTGGACAGTGAAAGTAGTTTTTCTAAGCTATGCTCCAATACGGTTTTACCCAGTAACTTAGCATACTGCTTAGGAATATCAGACTGAAAGCGAGAACCGATTCCCGCTGCAGGTACGATGGCAAAATAGCGATCGGAAATGAGCGTCATAAAGCCGTTCGCTATTGAGTGTGCGAATTGGAAGGCAAACCGCGTTGCAGTTCCTCTTCATCGACCACAATATAAAGAGTTTCACCGTCTTTAATCATACCCAATTCGCTTCGCGCGCGCTCTTCAATAGTTTTGAGCCCGGTTTTTAACTCTTCAACTTCAATAGACAATAATCGATTGCGCTCTTTTAAATTATCGATTTCTGCATACTGTTGTTTTATTTGATCTTGCAAGCTCACCACTTCAGCAATGCTGCCCTCGCCTATCCACAGTCTATACTGTAGATAGACGATGCAAATAGCTAGGGCAGCAACAAGCCACTTCATGAGTGCTGAATAACCGTTAATTACGCTTTGAATTCGGCACGACCGCGATAAGGCGCGTCTTTACCTAATTCGGCTTCGATACGCAGTAACCGGTTATATTTTGCAACTCGGTCGGAGCGACACAAAGAGCCAGTTTTAATTTGGCCCGCTGCAGTCGCAACAGCAAGGTCAGCGATAGTGGTATCTTCGGTCTCACCAGATCGGTGCGATATGACAGCGGTATAACCTGCATCCTTAGCCATCTTGATAGCATCGAGGGTTTCTGAGAGTGAGCCGATTTGGTTGAACTTAATCAGAATAGAATTACCAATATTTTTCTCAATACCTTCCTTCAAGATTTTTGTATTGGTAACGAATAAATCATCCCCAACTAACTGTACTTTGTCGCCAATTTTTTGGGTCAACGTTGCCCAACCATCCCAGTCACTTTCATCCATACCATCTTCAATCGAAAGAATAGGATATTTGTCTGCTAGACCAGCGAGGTAATCTGCAAAACCCTCTGCATCGAAGGCTTTTCCTTCACCGCTCAGATCGTATTTCCCATCTTTATAAAACTCAGAAGATGCGCAATCCAAAGCCAGCGTGATGTCATCACCCAAAGAATAACCCGCTTGCGCTACCGCCTCTGCAATAACTTCGATGGCAGATTCGTTAGATGGCAAGTTGGGCGCGAATCCACCTTCGTCGCCAACAGCGGTATTCAATTCGCGACCGCTTAGGACTTTCTTCAAGGAATGAAAAATCTCTGCACCTTGACGAAGTGCTTCAGAAAAGGTTTCAGCTTTAACAGGCTGAATCATAAACTCTTGGATATCAACATTGTTATCAGCATGCTCACCACCGTTGATAATATTCATCATTGGAACTGGCATAGAGTATTGGCCAGATGTTCCATTGATATCTGCAATGTGTTGATACAAAGGAATACCTTTGTCAGCGGCCGCCGCTTTAGCGGCTGCAAGTGATACGGCTAGAATTGCGTTTGCACCCAAATTAGCTTTGTTTTCGGTACCATCTGCTTTCAACATTGCATCGTCTAAAGCGCGCTGATCAGTTACGTCCATGCCTTTGAGTAAATCATTTATCGTGGTATTGACGTTCTCTACTGCCTTCAAAACGCCTTTTCCGAGATAGCGGCTTTTATCGCCATCACGTAGCTCTAGCGCTTCACGAGACCCAGTCGACGCACCAGAAGGTGCACAAGCTGACCCCACTACACCGGATTCTAAAACAACATCGGCATTCACCGTCGGGTTTCCACGGCTATCCAAAACCTCAAAGGCTTTGACTTCCAAAATCTTGGTCATTGGTTATTCTCCAACTAAAAGTCTCAATTAATTTATAGATAATTCGGGTAAATTCTTTACGACATCGTCGACCGCTTTAACGTGTTCGAGCAAGGCTTTAAGATGTTCAAGCGGCAGAGCGCTTGGGCCATCGCATTTCGCTTTCTCTGGGTCTGGATGAGTTTCTAAAAACAAACCAGCGATTCCCGCGCCAGCTGCAGCGCGCGCGAGTTCGGCGGTTTGACGACGGCGGCCGCCAGATGCTGCGCCGCCCGGATCTCGACACTGCAATGAGTGCGTGACATCGAAAATCATCGGTGCATTACCGCTGCTTTCTTTCATGATACGAAACCCCAACATATCGACGACCAGATTATCATAGCCAAAATTACTGCCTCGTTCGCAAATCATGACTTTGTCATTACCGCACTCGGCAAACTTTTCAACAATATTGCCGATTTGTGAAGGGCTAACAAACTGGGGTTTCTTAATATTTATCACGGCGCCTGTTTTGGCCATTGCATCAACTAAATCGGTTTGTCGGGCCAAAAACGCGGGTAATTGAATAACGTCGCAAACATCGGCTACTGGCGCTGCTTGGGCAGGTTCATGAATATCAGTAATGAGTGGGACATTGAAAGTTGATTTAACTTCTTCCAATATTTTTAATCCTTCATCAAGTCCCGGCCCTCGATAGGAATGGATCGATGATCGATTAGCCTTATCAAAAGAGGCTTTGAATACATAGGGAATACTTAGTTTTCCACATACATCGACAAAATGTTCAGCAACCCTTAAAGCTAAATCTCGAGATTCAAGAACATTGATACCGCCAAAAACCACAAATGGCAGGTTATTCGCGACCTTAAAATTGGTAATACTAATTGTCGAACTATCCACAAAAATCCTTGTTATTTTGATTCGTGCTGTTGGACTGCGGCATTCACAAAACTTGTGAATAATGGATGGCCATCACGAGGAGTCGAAGTGAACTCCGGGTGAAATTGACACGCGACAAACCAAGGATGGTCCGGTAATTCAACAACCTCGACTAATGCGTCATCGGTGGACCATCCACCAATTCTTAAGCCAGCCTGTTGCAGTTGATCTACGTAGTTATTGTTTACCTCATAACGATGTCGATGACGCTCTAAGATGACATCATCGCCATAAATCGCTCTGACCTTTGTGTCAGGTGCTAAGCGGCATTCTTGAGCACCCAAGCGCATTGTGCCACCAAGGTCTGAATTCTCATCTCGAGATTCTTTGTTGCCTTCCGAGGTAATCCACTCGGTGATCAATCCAATGACCGAATGTTTGCAATCTTTATCAAATTCAGAAGAATTGGCATTTTTTAAACCTGCAACATTACGTGTGAATTCAATCACGGCAACTTGCATACCAAGGCAAATGCCAAGATAAGGGATATTGTTTTCGCGTGCATAGCGGACCGACATCAATTTTCCATCGAGGCCACGCTCACCGAATCCTCCTGGCACTAATATGCCATCTGCATCGGCTAAAATTTCTACACCCTTCTCTTCAACATCTTCAGCATTGATGTGAACGACTTTGACTTTGGTCAGGGTATGGATGCCTGCATGCTCAAGAGATTCATTGAGTGATTTGTATGCGTCCAGCAAATCCATGTATTTGCCAACCATTGCTATAGTGACTTCACGCTTAGGATTCAGCTTCCCATCAACAACTCTATCCCACTCTGATAGGTCTGCTTCGCCAGCCTCAAGACCAAAGTTTTTCAGCACAATTTGATCAAGATGGTATTCGTGAAGTAAACGTGGGATCGCATAAATTGTATTAGCGTCAGGTAACGGGACTACGGCCTCAAACGCGACGTTGGTAAACAAAGCAATTTTCTTGCGGGAGTCATCGTCCACTGCGTTTTCTGATCGGCACAACAGAACATCCGGCTGGAGGCCGATAGAGCGCAACTCTTTGACTGAATGTTGGGTTGGTTTTGTTTTAGTTTCACCGGCAGTCGAAATGTATGGCACGAGCGTGAGATGAATCAACTGAGTTCGACCAGCGCCGAGTTCAACACGCATTTGACGTACCGCCTCAAGAAACGGTTGAGATTCAATGTCCCCGACCGTACCGCCAATCTCAACTAACGCAACATCAAACCCGTGGCCACCTTCCTGTATGCGCCGTTTAATTTCATCGGTGATATGTGGAATTACTTGAACGGTCCCGCCAAGATAATCGCCTCGGCGCTCTTTCCGTAATACTGTTTCGTATACCCGACCAGTGGTGAAGTTGTTGCGACGGGTCATTCGTGTTCGAAGAAAGCGTTCGTAATGTCCAAGATCTAAGTCGGTTTCTGCACCGTCTTCGGTAACGTACACTTCACCATGTTGAAACGGGCTCATAGTGCCGGGATCAACGTTAATATACGGGTCTAACTTTAATATCGTAACTTTTAAACCGCGAGCTTCTAAAATGGCCGCAAGTGAAGCTGAGGCAATGCCTTTCCCTAACGAAGAAACAACACCACCGGTGACAAAAATATATCTAGTCATTTACGCCCTTAGATTTACTACAGCTAAACAATATAAAAACAACGCCGACCATGTGACCCGCGCTGAAATTAGTCTTTGAATACGTCTTGCTTTAAGCCCATTAGCGTACCTAAACGTCGAGATCAGGTACTCACATTAGTGGGTAGGAAAGGAAGGATACTGCGGCCTTAAGTGGGTGCGATGAGATATTAAACTTGCTCATCCAAGCCAGAAATTGGCCCGAAAAATCCGTGCCGAGGCCACCTAGATCGACAGCTACCTTTGCCCTCAAGATGGGACGCCAGATTACCAGAAAGAGCAGCTCATCTCAATTGAAAAGTCTCTTTACGATGGCCACCATGTGTGGGCAAGCAGAGGCTAAAAAACGTTCACTCTCAACAAGTTACATTCAATCTGCCATGTGCCATTCGAGACTGATTGCTGGCTCATCATCTTCAGCCACGAAGTCTTTACATACCCACAAATCCCCAACTGCCGCTAGCTCGCCGTCTGAATAAATCAGCGGGACACGATCTCTCAGCCAAGGCTCCAACCCATATTCTTGCAGTAATTTCTTTAATGTCTGCGAATGACGACGCCCTTCAGGCTGACACCGCTCGCCACCCACGCGCCAGCGCACCTCGTAACCCTCGGCTTTAGCGCGTAGGCCGTTGAATGATTGCCGTGCGTGAAGCTCACTGCCGTCTTCTAGCGTCAATGGCGCTTGACCGTGCCACCTCAGGGTCGTGCTCAATGCCTGTGCTTTCTGAACCGGCGTTAGGTATAGCCTTTCACTGTAAAGCCGCAGCGCCGTATTAGCCCATTGCACCACCGCTCCCGATACGGCCGCTTCGAACAGCTGTTTATCTGCCTCTTCTAGGTGTTTTCGCTCCATAATCTCGAAACCACGTAATCTAACCCAATTTCGCAATAGGTTGTTGCGACGATAGCGAGGCAAAAGACTTAGGGACGCAAAACAGAGGCTATACCCCCATCGTTCCTTGATTTCATCGCAGCGCTCTAAATCGAGCAAGCTTAGATCATGCGATAACTTGTCAGACTGGTGGCAAGCCTCTGCGGAACGTTGCCAACGACTAGCAAATCCGGGCCAACGCTCTTCGAGGACCGGCATAACTTGCTGGCGGAGATAATTTCGATCAAAGCTAATATCATCATTGGAATCATCTTCCATCCAGATCAGCTCATTCAGCAAAGCATATTGACGTAGCGATTCTTTACTAAAATTAAGTAATGGCCTAGCGATGTAGCCTTGTGAAAAATTGCGGCAGAAATCCATCGCTGACAAACCATAAGGCCCCGCTCCACGAAGCAACCGAAAGAGCATGGTTTCTGCCTGATCATCTTGATGATGCGCTAACAGCAAGACATCACCCTGCTGCATAAACTGAGACATCGCGTTGTAACGAGAAAGACGTGCGGCATCCTCGATGCCTTTGCCTTGATTGACAACATCCACCTTGCAGCATTCAAGAGGTACTTCCCATTGGTCACACAAGCTGCGGCAATGTTGCTCCCACTGTGCTGCGTTAGCCGATAAACCGTGATTTACGTGGATGGCGATAATGGGCTGGTCGAGTTCCAAGGATAGCAAGCTGTGCAGCAATACGACCGAGTCGACGCCACCGCTAAGGCCAACGAGCCATCGGGTAGTATCCGGTAATCCTTGTAACGCGTCTCGTAAATCAGCACTTTCAAAAGACATGCTTAATACCTGAGCCTCCATTGACCAATGATCTATCGACCTTTATACCGAGAAATTTGCGCTGAGTCACTTTTCCTTTCAAAATCAACAATTTCGGGCATGAGACAACGTTTACAATCCACCGTGCAGTTGAATAAAACAAACAACAAGTAGAGCAAAACATCATGACCAAACTCACGTTACCGTTTGGCAGTTGGCCTTCTCCAATTAGCGTGCAACAGGTTACCCAAGCGTCACCGCACATTACTGAGCCGCGTTGGGATAAATCATCAGCAACAGGCGTGCTATATTGGCTCGAGTCTCGACCAGCCGAACGCGGTCGCAATACCATCATGACGGAGAGGACTGGTAGACCCAAAGTCGTTGTGCCAAGTCCCATTAATGTAAGAAGCACAGTTAACGAATATGGTGGTGGGCATTACTGTGTTCACAACGGCGTTGTCTATTTTGTTGTCCACGATGACCAACAAATTTACCAAATTGATACCATCAATCAACCTGAAACGCCAAAGCAGATCACCTTCGCCACTCATTGCCGGTTTGGGGATTTACATTTTGACTCAAAACGTAATCGTTTGATTGCTGTTCAAGAACAAGAAGCAATCGATGAACCAGGTCATGAACCTCTAGCCGCGATTGTTAGTATCAGCCTTACAACCGAGGACTTTGGCTCAGTCAGTGTACTAATTAAAGGCGCTGATTTTTATTCAAACCCAACGGTTTCACCAGACGGATCCCAAATAGCGTGGATAAGCTGGAACCACCCTAATATGCCTTGGGATGACACTCAGGCATGGATGGCACCCATAAATAATGCGGGTGCTGCTGAGTCGCCCCGTCTAGTCGCTGGCCAACAATCTGAATCCGTATGCCAACCAAAGTGGTCACCCAGCGGAAAACTATTTTTAATCAGTGATAGAACTAACTGGTGGAATTTATACCAAGTGTCTGGTGAAACGTTATCACCTGTTACCAATCTAGAGGCTGAGTTTGCTTATCCACCCTGGGTCTACGGCTTATCCAATTACGACTTTTTAAATGACGATACAATTATCGCTAGCTATACACAAAACGGACTCTGGCACCTGACAAAGATTGCGATTGGCAGCGGAAAAGTGACGCCCATTCAGACAACTAGTACTGATATATCCGACCTGTGTACACACAATGGTCGCGCGATTTTTTGTGGCGGCAATAGCAAGAAAGGAAAGCAACTTCATTTCTATTCCGAAACTGACGGCTGTCATACTCCTTTTCCAAGTACAGGGGCATTCTGTGAGAATTATTCAGAACCCGAACCCATACGTTTCTCCGTTAACAATCATCGCGAGGCATACGGCTTCTATTACAGCCCTTACTCTCAGAATTATGAGGGACCAACGAGCGAGCGACCTCCTCTCTTAGTGTTTTGTCACGGCGGGCCGACCTCAGCCGCAAGCAGCGCCCTCAATCTCAAAATTCAATTTTGGACCAGTAGAGGGTTCGCGGTTGCGGACGTCAATTATTCGGGTAGCACCGGATATGGCCGGGAATACCGGCATCAACTCAATAGTGGCTGGGGGAAAACTGATGTAGAAGACATTATCGCTTGCGCGAACTACCTAGTCGCTCAAGGAAAGGCCGATAAGGAGCGCCTCGCGATAAGAGGCAGTAGCGCTGGCGGCTATAGTGTTTTAGCTGCATTAACATTCCACGATTGTTTTAAAGCAGGTGCCAGTTTATATGGAATAAGCAACTTGGAAACCCTGGCACACGATACCCATAAATTCGAAAGCCGCTACATGGAGTCTCTAGTCGGCCCCTACCCCCTGATGAAAACTCTGTACCAACAACGTTCGCCCATTAACTATGTTAGTCAACTCAACTGCCCCGTTATATTTTTACAAGGGTTGAAAGACAAGGTGGTGCCACCTCAACAAGCGGAAACCATGGTCAATGCATTAGCAGAACAAGAAATACCACATGCCTACATCACATTTGAAGAAGAAGCCCATGGTTTTCGGCAAGCAAACAATATACATGCCGCGCTACTTGCCGAATTAAGTTTTTATCGTCAGGTTTTTGCGATACCTGGCGCAGAAGAAGGTGATACGCCTGTTACCGTAAAATTTTTGACATCAACACAGAGGGATCAATAGATGGGTCGATGGCGACCTCCTCAACAGCGGGGTTCAACTTATATTACTCGTGAAGGCGCTGAAGCACTTCAGGCAGAACTCACGCACCTCTGGAAAGTTGAGCGTCCACAAGTAACCAACGTTGTCCATGAAGCAGCTAAAAATGGCGATCGCTCAGAGAACGGCGACTACATCTACGGCAAACGACGTTTAGCAGAAATCGACCGGCGTGTACGTTATCTAGCTAAACGATTAGACGAGCTTACGATAGTGGATCAGCGCCCCAAAGACACCACTAAGGTGTTTTTCGGGGCTTGGGTTACGGTAGAAGATGATGCAGGCAATACTGTCCGTTACCAAATAGTCGGCCCAGATGAATTCGACCTAAGAAAAGGCAAGCTAAGCATGGACTCACCCCTTGCACGCGCCCTACTCGGGAAACATCTAGACGACGAGTTTGAATTCCAATCCCCTCAAGGTCCTAAATTTTTAGTGATATGTGACATTGAATACCCATAGTCTATCGTTCTAGCAACCCACATGTAATTCATTGAAAACTTACCACCTTATTGGGCACCCTCCTCTAAAAACTTGCCTATACTGAAAGTAATTGACACCAAAACGGCACCAGCTCCTGAGCGACCAAAAGGGCCAGGATATCGTTAGTGAGCAAGATTACGTTTACTCGTTAACATTGACGTATTGGAGCTAAAAGCTCCAAGCTTTTAATAATCTACCTTAACCAGTCTTCCATCATCTTTATGCCAACAGCTATCAAAATGCAACGCTTCATCAGCTTGAAATGGAAGACTGCATTTACACTCATACTCCTGTTAGGCATCCTAGTTGGCGCTTTGTCCTGGTATTTCTTGCAGCGCTTCCATCAACAATTTGACCGTGAAATATTTGAACAACGTTCGTACCACGCTAGCCTTCTCAACCAAGTTATACACCGTTCCGGCGAATCCGCTCACAAAACGATTAGCGATGTGGTACTACAACGCTCGCAACCAAGGACAGCGGCTTCACCCACAGCGTTATTTAATAGCCTTGAAAATAATTTAGAACGCCAGTTTCCAGAATTAAATCGCCATTGGCTAATTGACCAGGCAGTCTTAGTTGATAGTGACAACAACCTTGTGTCGAAACGCTATTCCACTCGCAACAAAGATGCTCATATTGAGCAATGGTTGGCCGGCCTATCAGAAAAAGAAAAGTTAGGCACATTAGGAATGAGTTGCTCACAGAGCGGTTGCTTCCAGATATTTAACTTTCCAGTGTTCTACAGTAATTCACAAATTGGTAATGTTTTGATGAAGCGCCCTCTACAAGCGCTATTGAATCAAGTCATCACCGAACCACCGGTGCATATTGGTGTAATACAACCAAACGTCGTCCAAGGCGATAAATATGAACTAGAAAAAGCGTCGACACGACCCACTGTAGAGCAATGGAACGCAGATATATTCGGCACAGCTTTTGTCGATAAAGATTTAGCCGCCATCAGAAAAGCTGGGGAACTTTTTCCCCTCGAAACATTGATGGGGAAGGCCTTTGTAATCGACATAGACGGCACATTTTATTCTATTAGCGTTATGCCCGTTCGCGGCTTCAACCCTAACCAAGCTCGCTACTTACTTATCACGGATGTGACAGCAAAAAGACACGAAATGCTAGCAACAATATACCAGGAAATACTGGTAATGACGGCTATTGCCAGTGTTTTCTTAATCTACTTACTCGCTCTGTCTTGGCGACAGTTTGAACGCATAAAACATCAACTCAAAATATTCCCGCTTATTGGCGAAAAGCAGTTTAAAGAAGCCCGAGATATCGTCTTACAACATCGAAATAAAACCCTGTATCGCGATGAAATAGACTCGCTCGATGACGTCGTCACCTCCCTAACGTATCAGCTTGAATCCCTAGAAAAGGCTGTCAGTTTACGTAATCGTGAGATGGAGCGCCTATCTCTTTTTGATTCATTCACTGGGCTAGCGAATCGAAACCTGTTTCAATACGAGCTGCAAAGCGACGTAATGACATTTGAAGCAAATGGCGGGATGGTCGCAGCGGTTATATTAGATCTTGATAAATTTAAACGCATAAACGACACCATTGGCCATCAACAGGGCGACATGTTACTCGGAAAAGTGGGCGCTAGACTCAAGAATGCGACAAAAAGCCTTGGTCTTGTCGCGAGACTGGGAGGCGATGAGTTCGGAATTATTTTACGAAGTGCGAAAGCCACTTCGCATATCGAATTACTTTCTCACAAAATACTAGAATTAATTCACAAACCCATTGATCTTGATGGCCACAATGTCGTCATTAGTGGCAGCTTAGGAGTGGCGCTCGCCACACAGGGGCAAGACGCCGACGAGCTGATAAAAAATGCAGAAATAGCGATGTACACCGCCAAAAACAGCGGCGGCAATGCTTACCGTATTTTTGACCCAGCGATGGCCACCGAAGCTCACGCAAATCTATCGCTAGAGACCGACATTCGTCGCGCCTTTAAAGATAAAGAATTTACCTTATTCCTGCAGCCAAAAGTGAACATGGATGCAGCAATCGAAGGTTTTGAGGCGCTGATTCGCTGGGACCACCCTGACCGCGGGATGGTCCCACCTATAGAGTTCATTCCGGTGATGGAAAACCTCGGCTTAATCAGTGAACTCGACAACTTTGTTTTAGACGCAAGTTGTCGACAATTGCACCTACTTCAGCGCCACTACCCGAACATTAGTATTGCGGTCAATATTTCCTCAACACACTTTACTGACAAGAACTTCATCGTTTTTCTCAAACAGTGCCTAGAAAAATACCCTATAGATCCTAGTTTGCTGGAGCTGGAAATCACGGAAACCTTGCTGATGGAAAATATGAGCACCGGCATGGAGGTCATTCAAGAAATCAAAGAAATTGGTGTCAGCATCGCCATTGATGACTTTGGCACAGGATATTCATCTCTGAGTTATCTAAAAAAACTTCCAGTGGACACAATCAAAATCGATCGCGAGTTCATAAAAGATATCCCAGACAGTGAAAGTGATATGCAGATTTCGTCGGTGATTATCTTTTTAGCCAAACAACTCGATTTCAAAGTGGTCGCCGAGGGAGTAGAAACCAAAGAACAGCTGGTATTTTTGAAAGCAAACCACTGTGACCTAGCACAAGGATTTTTATTCAGCAAGCCCGTGCCGGCTCACAAGGCCATTCTATTACTCGAAACTCAGCGGGGAAATTTGAAACAGCAAAATGTTAGCTAATATTTTTTAGCTAACCGCGCTGTAGCCCTGAATAGAACCACTACTTACTGCGCTTCCCCTGAACGACGATCAACGTAGTAACACCCCATTTGTAAAACAATCAGTGAGTCACATAGCCGCGATCGATACATCAGCTTTGTATGAAATGATCCTATTAGCTAGCGAATAACGTCAGCTATCGCGCCAGCGACATAGGGTATCACCGGTTTATTTAAACCGGCGACATTAATACGGCTTGAGCCAGCAATATAGATACTGTACTGGTCTTTTAAACGTTCAACTTGATCTGGTGTTATACCTAAGAATGAAAACATTCCGGATTGATGCCGAATAAAGTCAAAACGATCATGCTGAACGTGTTCTTCAAGCGCATCACTTAAACCATTACGGAGTTGCTTCACGCGTTGCCGAACACTCGCCAGCTCACTCTGCCAATTTGCTGTGAGCTGATGATCGGACAACAATGTTTCGACGATACTCGCACCATGGGCTGGAGGCATTGAATAAATGCCGCGCACTATTTTATTCAAATGTGTCTGAACAGCATCAGCCTGCGATGCTGTTTTGGTCACAATACAGAGTGTACCGGCACGCTCTCGATAAATACTAAAATTTTTCGAGCAAGAACTGGCCACAACGAGCTCTGGCAGCCTATCAGCCATTAACCGCACGCCAAACGCATCTTCATTTAGGCCCCGACCAAAACCCTGGTAAGCCAAGTCAATAAAGACTAAAAAGCCTCGACGGACCGCGATATCTGCCACCACCACCCACTGTTCATCTGTTAAATCTGCGCCAGACGGATTGTGACAACAACCATGGAGAAGGACGACATCGCCTGCTGGCACCTTTTCAAGTGCGGCAACCATATCTTCGAATAGTATCGAGTTGTTTTCTTGATCGTAGTACGGGTACGTGTTTAGCGTAAGACCCGCATCACCTAACAAGGGTTGGTGGTTGGCCCAAGTAGGATCGCTTACCCAAACCACGGCTTCAGACGTACGTTTAATAAATTCCGCGGCGACGCGTAGCGCAGCACACCCTCCTGTTGTCTGAACCGTCGCCAAGCGCTTTTCAGTTAACGCAATGTGGGACGGGCCAAACATCAACTCACTCATCAATCGGTTATATTCTGAGGAGCCCGCTGAGCCGATATAGGCTTTCGTTGCCTGTGTTGTAATGAGTCGCTGCTCAGCCATTTTTACGGCGGAAAATATAGGCGTATTCCCTTCGTCATCTTTGTACACACCCACACCCAGATCGACTTTATTGGGGTTTTCATCAGCCGCATAGGCTATGGATATCCCTAATAGCGGATCTGGCGCTAAGGGGCTGACATTCTCAAACATACTCTAACTCCAAATTTGTCTTGCGTGAGATTGAACTCACAAAAGCTTGTAGGCTTTTTACACATTGTGCTGAACCAAAGGAAATACTCAATAATTGCGCTTGAATGCACGTCCCGGGGTCACTAGAATCGTGATAGATTTCTTCATAAACAGGCATTTATAGGACAATTTGCCGCAAACCAGCCAACGACGAAGGATAACAATTAAGCATGCCAGCTTCTATAGAGTTAGATGAGTTCGACCTAAAAATCTTACGCACATTACAAGAGAATGCCGATTATTCAATGGCTGATTTAGGAGCCAAAGTTGGCTTATCTCATACGCCCTGCTGGCGTCGCATCAAACGTCTAGAAGCTGAGGGGGTTATCCTTGGTAAAGTGACTCTGCTTAACCCTCAGGTACTGAACCTGGGCGTCACGGTACACGCCTACTTTACTATGAAACGACACGATGAAGAATCTCTTAACGCTTTCGAATCTGCCGTGGAAAATGTTGACGAAATAGTCGAGTGCTATTCTACGAGTGGCGAAAAGGATTACTTGCTAAAGATTGTTGTAGACAGTGTCGATCATTACGAGCGCTTTTTCAAACAGAAGCTTGTTCACTTACCCAATGTATCTAGTGTCAATTCAACTTTCGCGCTGAAACAGGTGAAATACACAACCCGATTACCGCTTTAATTGAGCTTATCGATAACTTCTCGCTCAATATCAGCCAATGTACCTTCAATTGACTCAGTAGAGCGCACAATAATATCGGCATAGCGCTCGTAAAGGGGGGCGCGCTCGTCATAAACGTCCTTCAAAGACTGCCCCGATGGCCCGGCGATTCCCCTTTCCGCTAAACCCAGTTTTCGTTGTGCTAACACCGCATATTCAACGTGTATATAGAGAACGGGGCCGAGTGTTTTAAGGTGAGAAATCGCTGCCTCACTGTAAACCGCACTACCCCCAGTGGCAATGACACAATTATCGAGATCGAGTGAAGTGATCACACGTTCTTCTAACTCGCGTAAATACTGATAACCTCGGTCCTCGACGATTTTCTGGAGGACGGTATTTGCCCGTTCTTGTATCAAGAGATCTGTGTCAACAAACGACTTGCCTAAGTGTTTCGCAAGCAACACGCCCAACGTACTTTTACCTGCGCCAGGCATACCGACCAAGCTGATACACGACATCACAACACCTTTGTTATATTACGAAGACTTTACGTCAGCTATTTTACGCGATTTTTAAAGACGATTCTTAGCCGTAATAATCAATTTTTTGACCTTTTTGAGCGCCCTCTTCTTTACCTCATGAACCGCCGATTATGGACCATGATCTTACTCCTTGATCTGGCTTACACAGGAGCACTTCTGTGAAACAAGGTTTAAGCAACTAACGCCCAGATCACTGTGAACTGCCGTTAAGCACCCTAGTGAGCCCTCCTATTCTGTCACGGAAGCTTTTTAATTATTTAACTAAAGTGAAATATAAACTGGATATCTTTCGCTGGCATATTCTACAGACCTAAGGCTGTTAATAATGCTTAAAGTGAATACCCTCTGGATCTCAGATGTGCATCTCGGAAACCGAGATTGTCACGCAGACTCTCTCCTCGCTTTTTTAGATAAGATCGATTGCGATACCCTTTATCTTGTCGGCGACATTGTCGACATGCTAGCGCTCAAGCACCGCGTTTACTGGCCAAGTGAGCATACCGAAGTTATGCATAAGATTCATCGCATGGCGCAAAACGGTGTTCAAGTCATCTATATTCCAGGCAACCACGATATGCCTCTTAGGCATTATGACGCGGGTCTCTTTCTTAACATTCAACTGCACAAAAACTTTGTACATGAAACCGCTAAGGGCGAAAAATATTTGTGCGTTCATGGTGACGAGTTTGATCACGCTGTTTTATATCATGCGATGAATAGAATAATTGGCGAATACGCCTATGGGTTGATGTCATTCATGAACCGAAACTTTCGCAGGATTAGGAAATTTTGTGGTCTACCCTACTGGTCGCTAGCAAACTATCTTAAAGAAAACATATCTCAGGCACGAAACACAATCGAAGCATTCGAAGTGGCGGCTGCAGGTGAAGCTGAACAACGAGGCCTAGACGGCATTGTGTGTGGTCACATTCACAAGCCAGAACTACGCAAGATTGGGAAAGTCACCTATTGCAATGATGGAGATTGGACAGAAAGCTGTAGTGCGCTAATAGAAAATCTATCCGGTGAAATGCAACTCCTATCTTGGAACGATATTCGGTTATTGATAGAAGAAAATGTAACCCCAATGGCGACTGCTGCATAGCCGAGGACACTTATGATTTGCCTTGAGTCTTTCGTAGAAGAAAAATACCCAGGTTTTATCCAACGACGCCCACTCTTGGGAAAAACACTGGTACATATACTGAAGTTATTGTGTCACGAAAGCGAATTTAAACAGTTCTCTAGTGACTATCCTCATTTACAAGGGATCGATTTTGTCGAACAAGCCCTTAATTATTTTGACTTTTCCTTCCGTATTAAAAATTCTCATCGCGAAAGAATACCCAGCCAAGGTAGAGTCGTCATTATTGCTAACCACCCCATCGGCAGTCTAGACGGTTTGGCGGTGCTTAAACTTGTGTCTGAAATTCGACCCGATGTAAAAGTCGTTGCCAACGAAATACTTTCTGCCATTGAGCCTTTGGATTCGCTTTTGCTTCCCGTAGACAATATGGCTGGACGCTCAGGCAAAGAACAGCTTAGAAGCATCAAACAACACCTCGAGAACGAAGGCGCTCTCATCATATTTCCCGCCGGCGAGGTATCTCGCATGAGCGCAAAGGGGATTCGAGATGGGCACTGGAACCCGGGATTTTACCGGTTCGCAAAACAAAGCAATTCCCCTATTCTTCCATTATTGATTGATGGCAGAAATTCGTGGTTTTTTTACACGCTTTCACTACTGGCAAAACCAATCAGCACATTGTGGCTGATAAGAGAAATGTTTAAACAAGCTAATCATAATATTGACATATACGCCGGGAAAGTAATCGAGCCTGAAAGCTACAAAGACTTAGGTCTTCCTCCGGCCTCAATCGCCAAGCTATTCAAAAAGCATGTCTACAGACTCGCCAAAAAACACACAAAATCGCTTTCTTTCGCGGCAGAGTACGAACCACTCGCCCACCCTGAAAATCGTTGGAATTTACAAAAAGAGATTACGCAGTGTGAAAAACTTGGCGTAACTAATGACGGAAAAATCATTTACCTCTATCGCTATGTACCTAATTCGTCGGTTATGCGTGAACTCGGTAGACTACGTGAACTTACGTTTAGACGTGTCAAAGAGGGAACAGGAAAACGTCGCGACATTGACCCATACGATAGCTATTACGACCACGTTATACTGTGGGATTGCAACGAGCTAGAAATCGCCGGAGCCTATAGGATGGTGCGCAGCCGAGAAGCTATGCTCAACGGAACACAAACTCCTAGGTTGTACACACAGACACTCTTCGACTTTAATCAAAGCTTCAACCAGTATATAGAAAACGGTCTTGAGCTGGGTCGAAGCTTTGTTCAACCTCGCTATTGGGGAAAAAGGAGTGTCGATTACCTTTGGCAAGGTATCGGAGCCTATCTGAACAAATATGCTGAGATTCGCTACTTGTTTGGCCCTGTTAGCATTAGCCAAGATTACTCGGCAGCAGCTCAACAAGCTATTGTCAGGTTCTACAGCCTTTACTTTGGTGCTACGAGCGCTAGTGGCACGGTGACGCCGAAAACACCGTATGTATTAGCTGAAAAGCAATTAGACAGTCCTCTATTTTTACAAGGCAATAATTATCGGATAGATTTCTGTCATCTAAAACAATACTTAAAAGAGCTTGGCGTGACCGTACCGACACTATACAAGCAATACAGCGAGCTATGTGAAGTAGGCGGTGCGCAATTTATCGACTTCAACATCGACCCGGATTTCGCAGACTGTATTGATGGGTTTTTACTTGTCGAGCTAAAACGCATCAAGCAAGAAAAGCGCCTACGCTATATCGAAGCGCACAACCCTTTTGAGCAATCGAAAAATAGCGCCGCGTAGACGTTCTCGGAATCTAACCCACTATGCCTTTTGTTTTTAGGTCTGCCAACTGTTCACCCGACAATGATAATAGCTCACCAAGCACTTCGTCATTGTGACTACCTATTTCACCGCCAGGCCATTCTGTAGCGCCAGGTGTTTCAGATAACTTTGGCATAATTGCTGGTACAGACAAGGGTTTACCATTAATTTCAACTTGCTCAAACAAGCCTCTTTCTTGGAAATGTTTGTCTGACATCATATCAGCCACATTATAGATCGGCCCAACCGGCACCCTGTTACTCTCTAGCAAGGATATGGCTTCATCAGCATTAACACTACTGCACCAGTGAGCCAATGCTTCATCAATTTCCGGTTCGTGCTTAACCCGGCCTGCGTTATTTTCTAGACGGGGGTCATTGGCCATATCATCTCGACCGGCTGTTTCCATTAAACGTTTAAAAATCGAGTCGCCATTACCACCGATGACGATGTACTTTCCGTCCCTACATTTATACGTATTAGTAGGCACAATACCGGTAACTGTAGTGCCTGAGGGTTGCCGCACTACGCCAGCGCCACTATATTCAGGAATCACTGCTTCCAATAAATTAAACATTGATTCGTAAAGGGCTACATCAACCACCTGTCCACTATTAGCGTTACCAGCTTTTTGCGCGAACAGCGCCATCACTACACCCAAAGCGGCGTGAATTCCTGCAATAGTATCACCGATACTTAAATTAGACCTGACCGGCGCCTCGTCTGGGAAACCGGTGACATACCTAAAGCCACTGATTGCCTCGCACACTGACGCAAAACCGGGTTTTGTGCTGTAGGGGCCTGTTTGACCATAGCCAGATATTCGAGCGTATATGAGTTTGTCGTTTATTAACTTAGCGTCATCCGGGCCGAGCCCCCATTTTTCCATAACACCTGGACGAAAATTTTCTATAACAACATCACTAGTTTTCATTAACTCTTTAACGAGTTCACGGCCTTCATCTTTTCGTAAATCAATTGAAACTGACTTTTTATTTCGCGCTAAACTTCGCCACCACAATGACGTCCCCTCTTCTAAGATACGCCAGTTACGAATTGGATCACCTGTAACTGGTGGCTCTATTTTTATCACTTCGGCACCAAAATAGCCCAAAATGCACCCCGCAAAAGGGCCCGCTAGTAACTGGCCTACTTCTAGCACTCTAATACCGTTTAATGGTTTTGCGTTTGACATAGTGTTGCTCTTCAATCTAGTCGAGTGTTAATACAATCTTGCCCATGTGTTGGCTTGTTTCCATGAGCTGATGAGCAGCTACCACCTCAGAAAATGGAAACGACTGATATATAATGGGCTTAATCTTACCTTCTTCGAGCAAAGGCCAAACCCTTTGTAATAATTCACTAGCAATCTGAGCCTTATACTCAGCGCTTCTTGGTCTCAACGTACTTCCAGTTAGCGTTAATCGTTTCATCATGACGGGGGCAAAATTGACTTCCGCTTTTGCGCCGCCGAGAAATGCAATGTTTATGACATGCCCATCCATTGCAGCAATCTGAATATTTTTTGCTATATAGTCTCCACCGACCATATCAAGAATAACGTCTACACCGTAATCTCTAGTCGTCTCCAAAACCGTTGCTACGAAGTCCTGTTCTTTATAATTAACTGCGAGATCGGCACCGATCGATTCACAAAACCTACATTTTTCGATTGAACCCGCGGTGGTAAAGACCTGGGCACCCAAAGATTTTGCTAACTGAATGGCAGTGCTCCCGATACCACTTGAACCGCCATGTACCAAAAAGTATTGACCAGGCTTTAATACATCACCATGAAACACATTACTCCACACCGTAAAAAATGTTTCCGGAATGGCAGCGGCTTCTTCAAATGTTAGCCCTTGAGGAATAGGTAAACACTGTCCAATCGGTGCTTTAACAAACTCTGCATAAGCCCCGCCGTTGGTTAAAGCACACACAGGGGTATTTAACCATTCATCGTCTACCCCCTCGCCAAGCGCCACTACGACGCCAGAGGCCTCTAGCCCAAGGACCGGCGAAGCGTCAGTAGGCGGCGGGTACAAGCCCATACGCTGAGCAACATCAGGACGGTTCACCCCTGCCGCCCTCACTTCGATAAGCACCTCACCTGGCAATAACTCTGGCTTATCACCTTCTGCGATGCGCATTACCGAAGCATCACCGTGTCCATCGAGGTTTATATATCGCATAAATTCACTCTTATATTAGTTATTACGGAGACAAGCGAGAGATATCCCACTGATCAATACCCCTGACAAACTGAAAACGATCATGCAAGCGATTGACTCTGCCTTGCCAAAATTCAATTTCTTTTGGTACCACACGAAATCCGCCCCAAAAATCCGGTAATGGTATTTCTTTGTTCTCGAGTTTATGTTTCATGCTATCAAACTGCTTCATCAAAAATTGACGCGAGTTTATACGGCTACTTTGTGCCGACACACTGGCTGCAATTTGACTATCTCTAGGCCTCGATAAAAAGTACTTAAGACTTTGAGCTGTACTCACTTTGGTCGCTGTGCCGCGAATAGTTACTTGGCGGTCTACGCTATGCCAAGGAAAGTGCAAACTAACTTTTGGGTTGTTAGCCAGCTCTTTTGATTTTCGGCTTTCATAGTTTGTATAGAAAACGAAGCCCTCGCTGTCGAACTGTTTGAGTAACACCATACGCTGAGAAGGCTGCCCGAGGTCATCTACTGTTGCAACAGTCATTGCAGTTGGATCACTAAGCCCTGCCGCAATGGCCTGCTCCATCCAGAGACCAAACAACTCGAGTGGGTCATTAGGTAAGTCTTCACGGTTAAGCCCCGCGCTTTGATAATCGCGGCGAATTTGATCAATTGTTGGCATTTTGTACCTTGCTGAAGAAAGTGATTGAGTGAAAAGGCGACAAAAAATAGCACCGTAGAAACAAAAAAGCGACAGTCAATGCTGTCGCTTTTTTAAGGTACTTGCGGTTTCGGCTACAACCGGCGGACAAGGACGTTTCTTTGCCCAGTGTTCTTCTCAGTCTGAATCAGTTCATCACCCTCAATTTCAACGGTGAACTCCATCGGGCCTTGGCCTGGTACATCAAAACTAATCTCATTACCCTCTAGCGTGTATGGCATGGTCATTCCCATACCCACAACTTCAAACTCGGTCTCAGAGAACTTCAGTGTGACGGGGAACCCGCTCACTTCGCCTTCCCACTCACCTGTCATCATATTTTCTTGTAAGCTTGGTTCCATGAGTGAACAAGCGGTGAACGATAGCGCGATAACACTAGCGAATGCTAGTTTGATGAACTTTTGAGTCAAAATTCTCATGACAGATCTCCGTGTAAGTGGTCTGGGCCGATTGCCCGAATATTTAATTATGTTACCGCTTTATAATAGCGGTTTGCGTGCTTGGGCAATCTCCGTCTACCTAAAATTGTAAGGTACACCCAGGAAAAGCCTCGGAGCTTATTAGTAAACCCTATCGAGGCTCTATGCAAGTTCATTTACGCTATTTATCGGTTTGCAGGAGGTTACTGGCGAATACCTTCTATGTGTAGAGATAAACTCACTTCTTGAGACGCCGGGCCTAAATTGGTCGGAATGCCAAAATCCGTCAGTTTGAGTGACGTTGAACCCGAGAATCCAGCTCTATAGCCACCCCAGGGGTCCTTTCCTTCACCCACCTTAACCACATCAATCACGATATCTTTGGTTACGCCCCGCAGGGTCAATGTGCCAGCAAGCTCCCCTTCCGTATCACTGGTCGCAGTGTAGCGAGTACTCTTAAACGTCGCTTCTGGATACTCTGTAACATAGAGAAAATCTTTTCCTTTAAGGTGCTTATCGCGCTCTGCGTGGTTACTGTTGAGGCTCGTTGTATCAATAGTTACAGATATTGAAGCATTCTCAGGGGATGCCGCATCATAGCTAAAACTGCCGTCAAACTTATCGAACCGGCCAACGAGAATACTGTAGCCTAGGTGAGGAATCTCAAAATTGATGGACGCGTGAGCACCTTTCGTATCAATGGCATAATCCGCGGCGATTACTTGGGAAACGGATAAAAAACTGGCGATTATTACTGCAAAAAACGACTTCATAAGACACTCCTTGATAGATAGAAACGAAACATAGACCTAAACGATATGGGAATGTTGCCTTGAGATAAAGTTCCCCACTATTTCTATTTATGCCCACATTAGTCGTGTTTTTTTGGTGAAAGCATCCGTACTAACGTTCTATCTTTATCAATGAAATGATGCTTTAACGCAGCCAACATATGGAGCGCAGCTATAGCAATTAACCCCCATGCCAAATAAAAATGAGCCACGCCGGCTTTATCTTCCTGATTATCGATTCCAAGCCGAACCGCAGGGAAATCAACCCAGTCAAACAACGACACCGCAGAACCATCAGCAGAAGAGATTAAGTAGCCTGATACAAATATCAGCAACAAGACTGCATAGAGTAAAAAATGTGCGACACTTGCCAGAATTCGCTCCGCATCAGACTTAGAAAGCGACTGAGGTAAAGGGTTAACAGTGCGCCAAACGAGCCTAAATAGAACTATTCCTAAGCCTATCAAACCGATGCTTTTATGCACCCAGGGTGCCTTGTGATATAAAGGATCATAATAATCGAGGCCAGTCATATACAACCCTAGACTAAAAAGAAAAACAGCGATTATCGCGGTTAGCCAATGCAAAAGGATTGTCACAAGCCCAAAGCCAGACGCGGTATTTTTTATTCTCATAGCCATCTGCGTACCCCGGTTAGGTTGATCCAAAGTGACTTACAATTTATAGACATCACCACTCAGCACCATCGGCAAGAAGCTTACACGGGCCGTCTAGTTAAAGAAAGAGGAGTAACCGTTGAAGACGAAACCTAAAAGACTATCAGTTTTATCCAAACTCATAGTCTTTATTAAGCCCTACCCACTACAAGTATTGGTTGCGAGTATCGCGCTTGTGTTTACCGCAGCAGTTAACCTTTTATTAGTTCAAGGGGCTAAGTACCTAGTGGACCAAGGTTTCATTCAACAATCTAGTACCGCACTCAACCAGGGAATAGCCATTATCATGGTGCTTATCATAGCTAGTGCGGTAGGCACATTCTGCCGATTCTACCTAGTCTCCTGGCTCGGTGAACGCGTCACAGCGGACATACGAGAAAAGGTTTTTAATCATTTATTGACATTAGATACACACTACTTCGAAACCAATAAAAGCGGCGAGATCATGAGCCGATTAACCACTGACACAACCTTGCTACAAAACATAATTGGCTCTTCTGCCTCAATGGCTCTTCGGAGTTTACTCATTGTTGCCGGCGGCATCGTCATGATGTTTGCCACCAATATGAAACTTAGCCTTATTGTACTAATCAGTGTGCCCTTAGTATTAACACCTATTATGCTTTTTGGTCGCCGGGTTCGAGGGCTTTCACGTAGAAGCCAAGATTCTATTGCAGACTTGGGTAGCCATGCGGGCGAAATCATTCGTCAAATAAAGACCGTTCAAAGCTATGTCCGAGAGACATTTGAATCTAATAACTTTAAACGCCAAGTCGAGACCGCATTCACAATCGCTCTACGGCGCATTCTCCAAAGAGCATTATTGATCGCTGTGGTCATGATTTTAGTATTTTGTGCGATTGCGGGCATGTTATGGGTTGGTGGTCACGACGTATTAAATGGCGATATGACCGGAGGTGAATTAAGTGCCTTTATCATATACGCCGTTATGGTCGCGATGGGTGTTGGCACTATCTCAGAGGTCATGGGAGAACTACAACGAGCGGCGGGTGCCACAGAACGATTAGTGGAACTACTGGAAGAGCGAGCAACGATAAAATCCCCTATCACTAGTCCACCAGCCGGAGAAAAAGTAACCCGAGATATACAGCAAGCTCCAGTGAATCAAGAGGTTTATGAGCAAACGCCAATAGGCAACCGACCAACGCAACTCGGAAAGGCAACAGTCGCATTTAAATCCGTATATTTTTCCTACCCATCGCGACCAGACAACTTGGCTCTCGATAATTTTTGTTTCACCCTTGATGACGGCGTCAGTCTTGCCCTTGTAGGGTCTTCAGGCGCAGGAAAGTCTACCGTTTTTGAACTTATGCAGAGATTTTACGACCCGCAATCGGGTGAGATTTACATTGGTGGACACAACATCAAAAACATATCTCCCCAATTGCTACGTTCCTGGGTCGGGATAGTTCCTCAGCAACCTGTATTATTTAGCGCCGACGTTGCATACAACATCCGCTACGGTAACACTGAAGCAACCGAGCTTGAAATACGAAAGGCGGCCGAGGCTGCTAACGCATTAGAATTTATAGAAGAATTACCCAATGGGTTCGCTACAGATTTAGGCGAGCAAGGGGTGAGATTGTCTGGCGGTCAAAAACAAAGAATTGCGATTGCGCGTGCGATTATCAATAATTCAAGAATCATGCTACTTGATGAAGCTACCAGCGCATTAGACTCTGATAGTGAACGACAAGTGCAGACCGCATTAAATCGGCTCATGAAAAATAGAACGACCATCGTCATTGCTCATAGGCTTTCGACGGTTAAACACGTTGACCTTATAGGCGTTGTTGATCGAGGGAGGCTCGTCGACATGGGTACCCCGAAGCGCTAATTGAAACATCAGCGATTTATCAGAAGCAATATGCTATGCAGTTTCAGACGGAGCTACCCGATTGAGCGTGGCCATGTATCGATTCACCAACGTTTTCGTCAACATTCGAAATTAACAAAGGTGTCGCAAACTGAATATTATATTCCGAAGCCGCGCGGTTGGCAGCTTGCTGAATTAATGAAGGTGTTTGCAAGAGGTATTGCCGCACCGTTTTAGTCACTTTGGTATTAGGTAACGCCTCAACGTAGTAAAACAGCGTGTACTCTAATGCATAGTCGCCGGAGTTTGTTAATACTACTTCGAACGGGATGTTTTTATTTATTTTAGCGTCCCCCTCTTCTACTAACCTCTCATGCATGGTGGCTGCCATTTGTAGCACACGATGATTTAACTCGGAAAAAGGATTAGCCTCTCGCTTTTCAGAATCAGTAGAAAAATCACTGGGATAGGAAATATTAAATACCAAAGAATGGCGCAAACCATCTGTTGAAGCTCGCTTACTTAGATTGTCGACTCGACTATTAATTAGCTGGCTATTTCGCACAATGATGCGATGATTATTACGTACATCGAGTAGAATGGTGTAAATGAATGAGACACGACTAATAATAAGCTCATCAGACAGCCCGCCAATCTTAATAACATCGCCATCTTCTAGCATGTTGGAATTCAAAATCACCAACCCAAAATAAATATCGGGGGCCCAGATAGAATTAGTTAACGCTAGAAACGCGAAGAATATGCCCAGGAAACCAGTAGTTTGTAACAGCCCTTCCAGCTCCCAAATAACAATGAGGCAATACAACGCGATCAGAATAATGACGATCGCTGCGACTAGATCCATCAGCCGGGAATTGTAGTTATCTAGGTAGATGGGCTTGCCATCCACCTCCCGCTGCGTTCCGAATTTTTGTCTGCTAAAAAAAGACGTGATGTTAAAAAGTAATAAACAACCGAAAAAAGTTGCAATGGTTAGCCCAAATCGTATGAATACATTCTCGTATGCGGGAAATGCAGACACCAAGACCAAATCGAAGACATGAGAAAGCAGAAACAGAAAAGCACCGAAACGTAATGCTCGAGCCTGTAATGTAACATCTTTCCCATGATTAAAAGGACGCAGCAGCCCATTGGCAAAAAAAAGAACCAACAAATTGACAACGAAAGCCGCAACATGTCCAAACACTGGGGTTTGTATTTGCTCAATAACCGTATGCAAATCAATCAATGGAATACCCTTTTCACAACATCCTTATACATAAGGCTCGCTTTACAGTTCAGCTAATATTGCTTCGGCTGCACTTTTTTCAATAGCTTTACTATCCACACCAAGATAGCTGACTTTGCCATCATCAAGAATCATGGCGTACCGTTGACTGCGAACACCCATGCCAAAACCCGTGCCATCTAATTCAAGCCCCAATGCTTTCGCCAGTTCTGCATTGCCATCTGCCAGCATAATAATCTCTTCGGCATTTTGGCTTTTTCCCCAAGCATCCATGACAAACGCATCATTAACGGATACGCAAGCGATCACGTCGACTCCCTTTTCTTTTATTTTGTCTGCGTTGACTACAAACCCAGGCAAGTGCGCCAATGAGCAACCTGGTGTAAACGCCCCTGGCACAGCAAATAAAACAACTTTCTTACCCGCTACAAGCTCACTAAGGTTGATATTCTCAGGGCCTTTCTCGCCCATTATTTTTAAAGTCACTTGCGGTAGTGAATCACCCACTTGAATCGTCATATAAAATCCTTAAGGTATTAAAATATTGTTAAACGCGCTTAAACTGTGCAGAGATATTGTTTCTACGGCTAGATTTATTATCACTTGCCTTTATCTATTCGGTTACAGGCGCATCTTCCAGAATGGACCTGCATGATGATAATGCAATGATGGGCCGGGTAGAATTTCACGCAAATAATGTCCTATGCCCTTCTCCGCTCGCCAATCCCGAGGGTAACCTAGAGAAACTTCTTCGTAACGGACGCCATCACGATAATCTGTTGAACGCATATGTAAATGCCCAGAAACTACAGCGTGAACATTATACCGTTTGTGCCAATCTTCGGTATGTCTTGTACCGCACCATATCGAGAATCGAGGGATACGCATTGTGCGCGAGAGATCATAGCGTAATGGAAAATGATTCACCAATATCAAAGGCACATCATCTTCTAGCCGCTCAAGCCGAGTACGGGTGTAGTCTACACGTGCCTGGCACCATTCGACGATAGAACTAAATGGCTCGGTCGCAATCATTGACTCGTCGCGACATAGCACGCCAGACTCGACGGCCCAGGCTACAGCATGTTCGTGTTGCACATGAGCAGGTCGGAAGCTGTAGTCATACAAGAGACAGAGCGGAGCGACGCGAAACGGCGACTGCCCTGGAAAGACGGGATACTCATCCTCTGGGGTGTGAACCCCCAGCTCACGGCAAATCTCCACTAACGCGAAGTACTTTTCCACTGACGATGTGTAGATATCAGGCTGATCAAGCCATAGTTCGTGATTACCTGGCACCCAGATGATTTCAGAAAAACGGGACTTCAGTACCTTCAAGGACTCTGCCAGGATGTCAGCGCGGGTGCAGATATCGCCCGCTAATATGAGCCAGGAATCGCCCTGAGACTGTAATTCCAACAACGCAACACGATTTTTCTTGTTATCGAGATGTAAATCACTAATTGCCAGCAGCTTCATAACCGTTCTGCCCCGTCGGTCGATTGCTAACGTAGGCTGTATGCCTCATGGTTGACTCATCAATTGCATCGTTTAGAATTCTTTAAGCCCTACTAAAATAACACGCAGGCTTCTATGTACGCCGTCATCGACCTTGGCTCGAATAGCTTTCACCTACTTATTGCAGAATACTGCAATGACCACTTCCAAGCTGTCGCTAGAGTAAGCCGTAAAATCCAACTGGCTGAAGGGCTAAACTCATCGCCTTACTTGTCAGCCCCTGCAATTTCAAGAGGGATAGAGTGTCTCAAAGAGTTTAAATCCATTCTATTACAATACCCCATTGAGCGTCAGCGTGTTGTTGCTACTCAAGCGTTGCGCGAAGCAGAAAACGCAAGTGATTTCGTATCCATTGCTAACGAGTTAGGCTTTGAGATCGACATTATTAGCGGCGAACAAGAAGCAAAACTGATTTTTACCGGCGTCAACGATCCACTCCCAGAATCCAGCAAACAACGCCTTGTGATTGATATCGGTGGAGCGAGCACCGAAATTTCGCTAGGTGCCAATAGCCATGCGAGCTTTGCTCAAAGCCTCCCGATGGGCTGCGTAAAATGGCGAGACCAATTTTTTTCAAAATCGATTCAGTATCAAACAAATGGCGTTAAAGCCCAGGACGCTGCCCGGAAAGTATTAGCGCCCATACAAACCCAGCTATCGAAATTAAACTGGCAAGAAACGTATTCGTCTTCGGGCTCTTCAAAGATGCTGGCCAGCATTGCAGAAGCCAATGGCTGGAGTGACGGTGAAATTACTCTACATTGCATTGAGCAAGTTGAAGAACAATTGTCTCACATAAACAGCATACAGGAGCTGTACTTACCGGGTCTTAACCCTACTCGTCTAGACCTGTTAGCCCCTGGGGTAGCAATTCTCGGTAGCATTATGCGCGCATTGAATATTCAAACTATTCAGCATAGCCGTACTGCGCTCCGCGAAGGTGTACTAAGCGAACTGACACAATGTCGCGTCGACTACCGATTACTTAACGAAGCCGCCTTTACAGCCTAACCTTCAGCCACAGATATTGTTCGCTTTCAATTCGATCTTTGATCCGCTTTTCCCGCAAACAACACGCATAAAAAAAGCAGCCGAAGCTGCTTTTAAATCGTTAAATACTTACCACACTACCAGCCGGTAACTTCTTTCAATGCTTCGCCAATTTGCGCAAGGCTACGAACGGTTTTAACACCCGCATCGCCTAGAGCTGCAAATTTTTCGTCCGCAGTGCCTTTACCACCAGAGATGATTGCGCCAGCATGACCCATACGTTTGCCTGGAGGTGCTGTTACACCAGCGATATATGAAACAACGGGCTTGGTGACATTTTCTTTGATGAATGCAGCGGCTTCCTCTTCAGCAGTACCACCGATTTCGCCGATCATGACAATCGCTTCTGTCGCTGGGTCTTCTTGGAACATGCCGAGAATATCAATGAAGTTTGAACCAGGAATTGGGTCTCCACCAATACCAACACATGTAGATTGGCCGAAACCATAATCCGTAGTTTGCTTCACCGCTTCATAAGTCAATGTACCTGAGCGAGAAACGATCCCTACTTTACCAGGCAAATGAATATGACCAGGCATGATGCCAATTTTACATTCTCCGGGAGTGATGACTCCTGGGCAGTTTGGACCGATCAAACGCACACCTAACTCATCGCACTTCACTTTACAGTCGAGCATATCCAGAGTTGGAATACCTTCAGTAATACAAACAACCAATTTAACGCCGCTGTTTGCCGCTTCTAAAATAGAATCTTTACAGAAAGGCGCTGGAACATAAATAACGGATGCGTCTGCACCGGTTTGTTCAACTGCCTCGGCCATGGTATCAAATACTGGAAGCCCTAAATGCGTTTGACCGCCTTTTCCAGGTGTTACACCACCGACCATTTTTGTACCGTAAGCAATTGCTTGCTCCGAGTGAGAAGTACCTTGCGAGCCCGTAAAGCCTTGGCAAAGCACCTTAGTGTTTTTATCAATCAAAATACTCATTGCTTGTCCTCTAATTCTTTACGGTGCGTTTACTTGGCTGCGGCAACAACTTTTTCAGCTGCGTCAGTAAGACTTTCGGCTGGAGTGATATTCAAACCACTATCTGCCAACGTTTTCGCGCCTAATTCCGCGTTATTTCCTTCCAATCGAACAACTACCGGTATTTTAACGCCAACCTCTTCAACGGCACCGATAACACCTTCTGCGATGAGATCGCAACGAACGATACCACCGAAAATATTAATCAAAACGGCTTTAACGTTTTTGTCAGAAAGAATAATTTTGAAAGCTTCAACAACGCGCTCTTTAGTCGCACCACCGCCTACGTCGAGGAAGTTTGCAGGTTGACCGCCATGCAATTTAACAATATCCATAGTACCCATGGCCAAACCTGCACCATTAACCATGCAACCAATATTGCCGTCGAGAGCGACGTAGTTCAACTCCCATTTTGCAGCATGAGCTTCACGTTCATCTTCTTGGCTAGGATCATGCATTTCTTGCAACTTCGGCTGACGATACATCGCATTACTGTCGATATTAATTTTTCCGTCCAAGCAGTGAAGATTACCTTCTTCTGTTATCACCAACGGATTAATCTCTAAAAGTGCTAGATCGTAATCCTGGAACAACTGCGCCAAACCGATAAAGATTTTAGTAAATTGTTTCACTTGAGCAGGATTCAAACCCAATTTAAAAGCAAGCTCTCGACCTTGATAGGGCTGAGCGCCAACTAATGGATCGATCGTTGCTTTTAGAATTTTTTCGGGTGTTTCTTCTGCAACTTTTTCAATTTCAACACCGCCTTCAGTAGACGCCATAAAAACGATGCGACGTGTTGAGCGGTCAACAACAGCACCCAGGTATAGCTCTTGAGCAATATCGGTGCATGATTCTACGAGAATTCGGCTTACAGGCTGACCTTTCTCATCTGTTTGGTAGGTCACCAAGTTTTTTCCAAGCCATTGGTTTGCGAAATCAGAAATTTCTTGCTTAGAGCTAACCAATTTAACACCACCAGCTTTACCACGTCCGCCAGCGTGCACTTGCGCTTTAACAACCCATTTTTCGCCACCAATGGTATCCGCTGCGGCAGCAGCTTCTTCTGCTGTTTTAGCAGCTATGCCTTTGGAAACCGGCAAATCGTACTCGGCAAACAGTTGTTTTGCCTGATACTCGTGTAGATTCATGACTACCTTCCAATATATTTTGATAACTTTGCTGCAATGCAGCCGTTACGTTTATGCAAACAACACGTTCAATAAATAACACTGCTTGCCCCGTTACTACTCTCTAAAGTACTGACTTTTACGCCAACACTTTATTTTTTACACGGCGTTTATTTTTTTTTCGGTCGCCGGTTACCAATGTGTATAGCATGGCCGTTGACAGCTAGCGCTGCTTCCCGAACACACTCAGATAGAGTCGGATGACCAAATACTGTCATGCCAATATCTTCAGCCGTTGAGCCAAATTCCATAGCAATTGCGACTTGCTGAACCAGGTCTGCCGCACTTGGACCAACAATGTGGCAACCCAGTACACGATCTGTTTCTTCATGAGCAATCATTTTCACCATACCGGCGGTTTCATTCGAGGCTAGCGCGCGACCGCTAGCAACAAATGGGAACACACCCACTTTATAGGGTTCGCCGTCGGCTTTGACTTGTTCTTCAGTACGTCCGACTGCAGCAACCTCTGGGTGAGTGTATATGACGTTTGGAATGATATCGTAATTCATCACGGTCTTTTGGCCAGCAATACGCTCCGCAACCATTACACCTTCCTCAGAACCTTTGTGCGCCAGCATTGGCCCACGAACGACATCACCAATTGCCCATACGCCTGGAGCATCAGTGGAGCACAGATCGTTAACGTAAATTGAGCCACGCTCATCGATATTCACACCGCTATCAGCCGATAATAGCTCTTCTGTATAAGGTCTGCGTCCAACACAGACAATGAGTTTATCGAAGGTTTCTTGTTGCTCGTTACCGTCTGCGTCGGTAAAGGTAACGATCGCTTTTTTACCCTTAACTTCTGTACCTGTCACGCGACAACTCATACGAATATCTAAGCCCTGCTTAGATAGAATTTTTTTCGCTTCTTTGGCTATTTGTTGGTCCATCATAGCGAGAAATGAATCAAGCGCTTCAAGTAGAACGACTTCTGAGCCTAATCGCCCCCAAACACTGCCGAGCTCTAGGCCGATAACACCGGCACCGATGATGCCAAGGCGCTTTGGAACTTTATCAAAATTTAACGCGCCCGTTGAATCGACAACCACTTCACCGTCTGTCTTCGCAACAGGAATAGACACAGGTACCGAACCAGACGCTAAAATTACATTGTCAGCTTCGAGAACTTCTACCTTGCCGTCGTTTGATGTGTATTCAACTTTACGACCGGCGAGTAATTTACCGTGTCCGTAAAGACTCGTTGCTCCGTTTGCTTTTAGCAACTGAGCAACACCACCTGTTAGCTGCTTCACGATGGAGTCTTTGCGCGCGATCATCGATGGCACATCGACCTTAACACCAGATGCTGAAATACCGTGGACATCGAAACCATGTTTAGCTTCATGGTACTTGTGCGAACTGTCAAGAAGGGCTTTAGAAGGAATACAACCAACGTTAAGGCAGGTACCACCGTTGACGCCTTTCCCCTCATCGTTTTGCATACGTTCAATGCAAGCGGTTTTTAAACCTAATTGTGCTGCGCGAATCGCTGCCACATACCCCGCTGGTCCTGAACCAATAACAATGACATCATATTTGTTCGACATTTTGTCTTCCCAATTTTTTGTAGTAATTACGCAAATAACACTAATTATTTCCGTAATAGAGCAAATTTAAACCAAACGAAAAGATCCAATTAGATCTCAAGCAAGATTCGTGCTGGGTCTTCCAGTAAATCCTTGATAGCAACCAAGAACTGCACCGCCTCTTTTCCATCAATCAAGCGGTGATCATATGACAACGCTAAGTACATCATCGGAAGAATCTTAACCTCACCATTGACGGCCATTGGGCGGTCCTGAATCTTATGCATACCTAAGATTGCAGTTTGTGGTGGATTAAGAATCGGAGTAGACATTAATGAGCCAAACACCCCGCCATTAGTGATGGTAAAAGTACCACCAGTGATCTCCTCAATACCCAATTTGCCATCACGTGCGCGCAAACCAAAGTCACGAATGTTCGCCTCTATATCAGCAAGGCCCATGTTTTCAGCATTTCGAAGAACGGGGACAACCAAACCTTTCTCTGTCGATACGGCTACACCAATATCTTGGTAACCGTGATACACCGTATCACTGCCGTCGATCGACGCATTAACCACAGGGTAACGTTTCAATGCTTCAACAGCCGCTTTCACGAAAAAGCCCATAAAACCAAGACGTGTACCATTGTGTGCTTTTTCGAATTGATCTTTGTACCGGCTACGTAGAGCCATTACGGGCGCCATATTCACTTCATTGAAGGTAGTAAGCATGGCAGTACTTTGGCTAGCGTCCAATAGACGCTCAGCGATACGACTACGCAAGCGAGTCATCGGTACTCGTTTTTCAATTCGCTCGCCAGCACCCAAGTCAATACTCGCCGGCGCCGAAACGGTAGAGCTCTTAGTCGAGGCCGGTGGCGTTGAAGGTTTAGATGGCGCGGAACCACCGGCTTCTTTAGCCGCTACAACGTCCTCTTTATTAATTCGACCATCTTTTCCCGTACCCTTAACGGTACTGAGGTCAATGTTGCTTTCTTCCGCTAACTTACGTGCAGAAGGGCTAGCGATAACCTCACCAGCACTCTCCGAAGGTGAAGCAGTTTCAGTAGGAGCGTCGGAAGCTGCCGCGGGAGCATCACCCTCAGCAAAGATCGCAATCACTTCGTTACTTAATACGGTTTCTCCCTCACCCTTTTTCACTTCGGCTAAGGAACCATTCGCTGGTGCGACAACTTCTAAAACGACCTTATCAGTCTCTATATCAACAATGAGTTCATCTCGAGATACTGCTTCGCCCGGTTGCTTGTACCAAGTAGCGATGGTGCCATCTTGTACAGATTCTGGGAAAGTTGGTGCTTTGATTTCTATACTCATCCTCGGATTATCCTATTACTCGATGCTAATCTTGCATTCATTAAAATGGTTGAAAGCTTTCCTTTAAAAGCTCAAATTAATCGTTTTGACCAAGCGCTTCTCGAACAAATTTCTCTTGCTGCTCTAAATGCGTCGACATATACCCTGCCGCAGGTGCAGCTGCAGCATCACGACCCGCGTAATGTAGATACAAGTTAGGTTTAAATTCATGAATAACACGTCGCATATGATGCTGACTGCTATACCATGCACCTTGATTCATTGGCTCTTCTTGACACCAAACCATTTCTTTCACTTTTTTGTATTGCTTAAGAATATTCAGCAATTCAACTTCAGGGAAAGGATAAAGTTGCTCAAGACGAATAACTGCTACGTTTTTCTGTTCGCTTTCCCCACGCGCTTCAATAAGGTGGTAAAACACCTTACCGCTACATAGCACAACACGATCAACGTCTTTAGGATCAACACCGTCATCATCAAGTACGTTATGAAATTTACCCGCCGATAATTCTTCTAATGAAGAAACCGCTAACTTGTGACGTAAGATCCACTTAGGCGACATGATAACCAACGGGCGACGCATCGGGCGTATCATTTGCCGACGCAACAAATGGAAAATTTGCGCAGGCGTCGTAGGAATACAAACTTGAATATTGTGTTCGGCACAAAGCTGTAAATAACGTTCTAATCGAGCAGAAGAATGCTCTGGCCCTTGACCTTCATAGCCGTGCGGCAACAGCATGGTTAAGCCACATAAACGGCCCCACTTGTGTTCTCCGCTAGTAATAAACTGGTCGATTACAACTTGCGCGCCATTCGCGAAATCACCGAATTGCGCTTCCCATACAACCAGCTTGTTAGGCATAGTTGTTGAGTAACCGTACTCGAACGCCAGCACGGCCTCCTCTGATAATAAAGAATCGTAAATATCAAAGTCGGGCTGATCTTCATACAGCTCAGAAAGCGGATAATAAGTCGAGCCATCTTTCTGACTATTGATCACAGCATGTCGATGCGAGAAGGTTCCGCGACGAACATCTTGACCGGTAATACGAACGCTAAACTCTTGCTTCAGTAGAGTGGCATAAGCCAACATCTCTGCCATCCCCCAGTTAATAGGCAAAGCACCACCAGCCATTTTACGGCGATCATCGTAAATCTTAGATACTTGCTTTTGAACTTGAACGCCATCGGGGACATCGCTTATCTGATGACCTAAATCTTGGAGCTCTTTTAGCGGGTATGAAGTATCGTGGTCGGTCTCCCAATCGTGACCGATGTACGGCGTCCAATCAACGAACAAGCTACTATCTGGCTCACTTACCAAGCCATTAGCAACATGCTCTCCGCGATCCAAAGCAGCGCGATAGTTATCGCTCATCAAATCAGCTTCAGCCTGGGTCAGAATAGCTTCAGAAACTAATTTCTCCGCGTACAAAGTTCGTGTAGTTTTTTGCTTACGGATTGCCTTGTACATTAACGGCTGTGTTGATGAAGGCTCATCTGTTTCATTGTGACCTCGACGGCGATAACATACCAAATCGATCACTACATCTTTTTTAAACTCGTTGCGGTAATCCATCGCTAGCTGCGTAACAAACAATACCGCTTCGGGATCATCACCATTCACATGGAAAACTGGAGCACCCACCATTTTACTGACGTCTGTACAGTACTCTGTTGAGCGGGAATCATCACGGCGTGACGTCGTAAAACCAACTTGGTTATTGATGACGACGTGAATAGTTCCGCCGGTATAGTAAGCGCGAGTTTGCGACATTTGAAATGTTTCAAGCACAACGCCCTGACCGGCAAATGCGGCATCACCATGCACAACGATTGGGACAACACGATTACCCAGAGGATCTTCGCGACGATCTTGACGGGCACGTACTGAACCTTCGACGACTGGAGAAACGATCTCGAGGTGACTCGGATTAAAAGCCATCGCCAAGTGGACTTCACCACCTGGAGTCATGACATTTGACGAGAAACCTTGGTGGTACTTCACATCACCGGATGTACCAATCAATTTTTTACCCTCGAATTCATCGAATAAATCCGCAGGGTTTTTACCTAAAATATTGACCAACGTGTTGAGACGACCACGATGCGCCATTCCTAGGACTATTTCTTTTGCGCCGTAGTAGCCCGCACGATTCACTAACGCATCAAGCAAGGGGATAAGGCTTTCTCCTCCCTCTAACCCAAATCGCTTCGTACCGGGATATTTACTGTCTAGATGACGTTCAAGACCTTCAGCTGCGGTTAAGCGATCGAGAAGGTTTTTCTTAACATCATTACTGAAATTTGGATGAGATCGGACAGACTCTAACCGCTGCTGAAGCCACTGTTTTTCAGCAAAGTTAGTAATGTGCATGATCTCAGGGCCAACGGAGCCACAATACGTTTCTTCCAGCGAGCCTATGATTTCGTTCAAGGTCGCTTCGTCTTTACCAATGAATAAATTACCTGTCTGGAAAACGGTATCGAGATCAGCAGACGTTAAACCATGAAAGCTTAAATCTAAATCAGGAACAGCTTCTCGCTCCATTAGGCCTAATGGATCAAGTTTGGCTTTTTGATGCCCTCGGAAACGATACGAGCTGATTATTTGAACTACTTTGATTTGCTTGCGTTCATGCTCGACGTTAACACCGCCTGAGCCTGGCGCGGCAATTGGGCGCGCTCTACGCTTGCCCAGCAATTCAAAATGTTCTCTGATAACAGAATGAGAAGTGTCTTGTGTGACTACCCCGGGAACTCTGGGTAGCTTTTCGAAATAGCCACGCCACTCTTCTGGCACGGAATTGGGATTGTGAAGATACTCATCGTAGAGCTCTTCGACATAAGCTGCGTTACCGCCGGAAAGCTGCGAAGTACTCCACAGCAGTTCCATGATGCTTTCTTTAGCGTCACCTTGCATTGTTTACTTGCCCACCTTGCTCAGGGGCATAAATCAAACCACACGATAGTTAGAAACCACTAGGTTGGTTGATTCAGACTCCGGATAGGAGCCCCTGTCCCCGATAATGCACATGATTTGTACAGTCGTTTAACTCACTACAGTCTAGTACAACTGTACGTAAGTTACTGTTTAGGGCCTGCTACGAGTAACAGGGCCCTTCTCGACCACCGGTTGCTCTCTAAAACTGCGCCTTTTGAGCGCTTATAGTATTGTTGCTGACAACGCTAACGGTTAGGTAGCGCTCTGTAACAACATGTTGCGAATATGACCAATTGCTCGTGTTGGATTGAGGCCTTTAGGGCACACAGCCACACAATTTTGGATGCCGTGACAGCGGAATACACTGAACGGGTCATCTAAAGTCGATAGACGCTTATCGGTTGCGTTGTCTCGACTATCCGCAAGGAAACGATATGCCTGCAAAAGTCCTGCCGGACCGATGAACTTGTCAGGGTTCCACCAGAATGACGGACAACTGGTTGAACAACAGGCACACAAAATACATTCGTATAGTCCATCCAGCTTTTCACGGTCTTCTGGGCTTTGTAGGCGTTCGATCGCAGGAGCTGGAGTATTGTTCTGAAGATATGGCTGTACCTTTTCATACTGAGTATAAAATTGGCTCATATCGACGATCAAATCACGAATGACTGGTAAACCGGGCAACGGACGAAGTACAAGCTTGTTGCCCTTCACGCATTCCGACAACGCCGTAATACAAGCGAGCCCATTTTTACCATTGATATTCATTCCATCAGACCCACACACGCCTTCACGACAGGAGCGGCGATAAGTGACTGAAGGATCTTGTTCTTTTATCAGCTCCAAGACATCCAACACCATGAGGTCCTTGCCACCAGTCTCGACCTCATACGTCTTCATGCTGGGCTTTTTGTCTTGCTCTGGGTTATAGCGATAAATTTCTACTTTCAACATGAGAAAACCCTATTAATAGGTGCGGACTTTTGGTTCAAATGCTTCCATGGTTTTTGGCGCGAAGTTTACAGCGCGCTTCCCAACGCGTTTGTCGGTTGGGAAATACATGGAATGGCACAACCAGTTTTCATCATCACGATCTTGGAAGTCATCGCGAGCATGAGCACCACGAGACTCCTTACGCTCCTCTGCAGCAATCGCTGTCGCTTCAGCTACTTCAAGCAAGTTTTGAAGTTCAAGCGCCTCGATACGTGCAGTGTTGAATGCGTTTGATTTATCGGACAAGTGTAAGTTGGCGATACGCTCACGTAAAACAGCCAACTTCTCAATACCTTCCTGCATAAACTCACCTTTGCGGAATACCCCGAAGTGGTTTTGCATGGTGGTTTGAAGCTCTTTACGCAAAGTAGCCGCTGCTTCACCGGAGGTTGAAGTGTTGAGCTTGTTCAAACGAGACATCGCAGCATCAACGTCCGTATCAGACGCTTCACGCATTTCGATACCTTCTCGTAAAGCTTTCTCCAAGAACAAGCCTGAAGCACGTCCAAATACGACCAAATCCAACAATGAGTTACCGCCAAGGCGGTTAGCGCCGTGCACCGAGACACACGCAACCTCGCCACACGCGTAAAGACCCTCGATAACTTTATCGTTACCGTTTTCATCCACAGTCAACGCTTGTCCGTGGATGTTAGTCGCAATACCGCCCATCATGTAATGACAAGTAGGCACAACTGGAATGGGCTCTTTGATTGGATCTGCGTGAGCAAAAGTACGGCTAAGCTCAAGAATACCTGGCAGCTTAGAATTCAATGTGTCTGCACCAAGATGATCAAGTTTTAGGTAAACGTGATCACCGTCCGGCCCACAACCGCGGCCTTCTAAAATTTCTAAAACCATCGATCGAGCAACAACATCACGGCCTGCCAGATCTTTTGCGTTTGGCGCATAGCGTTCCATAAAACGCTCACCATCTTTATTGATGAGGTATCCACCTTCACCACGACAGCCTTCTGTCACTAGCGTACCCGCACCGTGAATACCGGTTGGGTGGAACTGCCACATTTCGATATCTTGAACCGGTACACCTGCGCGCAAAGCCATACCAACACCGTCACCAGTGTTGATGTGAGCGTTTGTAGTCGAAGCATAAATTCGACCAGCACCACCAGTAGCAAACACTGTTGCTTTAGATTTAATGAAAACAGTCTCACCGTCTTCCATGTTGATAGCGATAATGCCAACAACGGCGCCGTCTTGGTTTTTAACCAAATCAACAGCGAACCATTCATTCAAGAAAACGGTATTTGCACGAACGTTTTGTTGATATAGCGTATGAAGTAACGCGTGGCCAGTTCGGTCAGCTGCCGCGCAAGTACGAGCAGCCTGCCCGCCTTTGCCGTAATCTTTCGATTGTCCACCGAACGGACGCTGATAAATACGACCATTTTCAGTTCGGGAAAAAGGCAAACCCATGTGCTCAAGTTCGAAAACCGCTTCAGGGCCTACAGAGCACATATATTCGATAGCGTCTTGGTCGCCGATGTAATCCGATCCTTTGACGGTGTCATACATATGCCAGCGCCAATCGTCATTAGGATCCGAACTGGCAATAGCACACGTAATACCGCCTTGAGCTGAGACGGTGTGTGATCGCGTTGGGAAAACTTTGGTTACAACAGCAGTTTTAAAGCCTGACTGCGCCATTTGTAACGCAGCACGCATGCCAGCACCGCCGCCACCGACGACGATACCGTCAAAAGAGATAGTTCGCATATTCGACATTAGTCTAAATTCCCCACAGTATTTCGATACCCCAAACTGTGTAAGCCACAGTTACGGTAAAAAGAATGAGTTGTAAGCTGATGCGAACAAATGTCGCCTTGCTACCCATTTGCAGCGGTGTAACGTAGTCAGTTAAAACGCCCCATAAACCAATCCATGAATGCCCTGCCAAAGATAGCAGCGTGAGCAAGCTGAAAAAGCGCATCCAAAAGTGGCTGAAGAGTTCAGACCACTCGTCATAGGTCAAACCTGGGTGAGTGTATATATACGCAACGATGAAGATGGTGTAGGCAGTTAATATAGCTGCACTGACACGTTGAAATAGCCAATCATAGAGGCCACTTCGACCAAAATTCGTAACTGAAGTTACCATACCCAAACCCCCGCTAATACGATTAATACAACGGCTATTACGACAGCGATTTGCGCGCCTAAGCGGCCACTTTCTAACGTTTCGCCATAACCGAAGTCCATAATTAAGTGCCGCACACCCATCACAAGGTGGTATGCCAATGCAGCCAACACTGCCCAGCCAATAAATTTACATAAAGGCGAGGTAAGCGCTTCTTTGACGGCAATAAAGCCTTCTTCTGACTCGAGACTACCCTGCAGCGTCCAAAGCATTACAGCAATTCCAGCGAATAGCGCAACACCGGTTACACGGTGAGTAATCGACACAAGTGCGGTGATAGGAAATTTAATAGTGGTGAGGTCTAAGTTAACCGGTCGTTTATCATTCACGATTATAGGATACCTTTGTTGACAGAATTGGTAATACCAGGGTACCAAACAGCCCTAAAGCAGCGATGCGAGTTGCAATCGGAACCTGTAATGCGTCGTGAGCAATCCAGATGCAGTAGAGCAGGAAAATGTATCTTCAATGAGCAGCGGGAGATCCCCTTTTCGCCATTTTGGTGCTTTGGCCCTCATGAAGAACGCGCGAGATTATAGAGAGAGCAAGGCTAAAATACAAATGAAACAACTAACGAAGTGCGCGCCAATTTGCACGTATCTTACTATCACATAAGCACTTTTCTGAATTGACCAGTAAGTACCGACCCAGATTAATGCACCTGATGAAAAAGTACCCTATTAATGTTCAAGAGTAGTGCACGAAATCAATAAACACAAAAATCTTAGCTATACTCCCTCTAATTGAATTGACAATCTAGCTCGTACGCTTATAGTTGTCGTCCGCAAAATCCACCGCTGTAGCGACAGATTGATCAGCGCTACCCGAATTTCCTTCCTTTCCGCATATAGTTACAGGAGTCTATTAATGACTGATAAGAAGGCCCAACTAACAATTGACGGCTCAGCGCCGATAGAGTTACCCGTTCATTCTGGTTCTACTGGGCCCGATGTTATCGATGTTAGAGCCCTGACAGGCGAAGGCTATTTCACTTACGACCCTGGCTTTGTATCAACAGCTGCCTGTGAATCCAAAATTACGTATATCGACGGCGACAATGGTGTTTTGCTTCACCGCGGATACCCAATTGAGCAGCTAGCCGAACAGTCTGATTACCTAGAAACTTGCTACCTACTTCTTCATGGAGAGCTTCCTACAAAGGCGCAGAAAGAAGAGTTTGTAGACATCATCACACACCACACAATGGTTCACGAAGGTATCGCTAATTTCTTTAAAGGCTTCAAACGCAGCGCTCACCCAATGGCCATTATGTGCGGCGTTGTAGGTGCTTTATCGGCGTTCTACCACGACTCACTTGATATCAATGATGAGCAACACCGCCTAATTTCAGCACATAGACTTATTGCAAAAATGCCCACCCTGGCGGCAATGTGCTACAAACGCCACATCGGTCAACCGTTCCTCTACCCCATTAATTCATTAAGCTACAGCGAAAACTTTCTACACATGATGTTTGGCACCCCCTGTGATCCGCCAAACGTTAGCCCTGTTATTGCTAAAGCAATGGATAAAATTTTCTTGTTGCACGCAGACCACGAGCAAAACGCTTCAACGTCAACCGTACGACTTGCCGGTTCATCGGGCGCCAATCCATTTGCATGTATCGCTTCTGGTATCGCGGCGTTATGGGGCCCAGCGCACGGTGGTGCCAATGAGGCAGTGCTTGATATGCTTAACGAAATTGGTGATGTTGCCAACATCGATCAATACGTAGCAAAAGCGAAAGATAAGAACGATCCTTTCCGTTTGATGGGTTTCGGTCACCGGGTTTACAAGAACTTCGACCCACGCGCCAAAGTCATGAAACAAACCTGCGATGAAGTTCTAAAAGAACTAGGCCTGGAAAACGACCCACTGCTAGCGATCGCAAAACGTCTAGAAGAAATTGCACTGTCTGATGAATACTTTATCGAGAAGAAACTCTATCCAAATGTAGACTTCTACTCCGGCATCATCATGAAAGCCATCGGTATTCCTGTCGATATGTTTACCGTTATCTTTGCGACCGGTCGAACAGTTGGCTGGATTGCCCATTGGCATGAAATGATCAGCAACCAGCCGCTGAAAATTGGTCGTCCACGCCAGCTGTACACAGGGTACGATAAGCGCGACTACACCCCAGAAGCCCAGCGCTAACATAAGCCCACAAAAAAGCCACCGTAAGGTGGCTTTTTTTATGCTTTCTCTTTAACGGGTCGCAATAGACAACACAAAAAAAGGGCCCAGGGCCCTTTTTAAGAGATTAAGCTGTTTCGCTTTGGTCTACCGACTCTCCGTGCTTCACATCTGATGTGCGAGCATATTCTTCCTCTTGGAGGATTCGCCACATCACCTTCCCACTACCGGACTTTGGAAGCGCATCGACAAACTCAACCATTTTAGGCGTCTTGTAGGCAGCCATATGCTCCTTGGACCAGTTGATAATATCTTGTTCGGTCACTTTACCTTTTGAGGCCCCCATAAGAACCACGACAGCTTTCACCGTTTCACCTCGGTATGGGTCTTTACTGCCAATAATACAGGCTTCCTGCACATCTGGATGGTGATACAACAGCGCCTCAACTTCCGCAGGCCACACTTTAAAACCAGACGCATTAATCATGCGCTTTAAGCGGTCAGTTATGAAAAAGTATCCCTCTTCATCGATGCGCCCAAGATCTCCGGTACGGAAGAATGTTCGGCCATCAAACTCAATCATGACCTCTTTTGTTGCTTCTTCATTTCTCCAGTAGCCCTTCATCACTTGCGGACCACAAACAATGATCTCACCGGTTTCACCCTGTGCAACTTCTTCCAGCGTATTAGGATCGACAATAGCCGCATCGGTACCAAAGGTTGGAATGCCGAGACACTGGCGCTTAGGACGATAGGCAGGGTTGGTGTGAGTAGGCGCGATGGTTTCGGATAAACCGTAGCCCTCAAGGAAATTTAAACCAAAGGTATCTTTAACCTTCTTCGCGACAGCTTCAGGCATCGCTGCCCCGCCGCCACCGATGTATCTCAGGGAGGTGAGATCAAACTTTTCAATATTAGGACTACCAAACAAATCGATGATCATCGTCGGAATAGCTGTCCAGTGCGACACCTTATAGCGTGATACGTAGCTACCCGCTACTTCGCGATCCCAGCGCGGTAACATCACCACGGTAGCACCGCAATAAATCGTCGCATTCATGCCGTACTGCATACCCGTAACGTGGAATAACGGCAACACAGACAGTGACACTGCTTCAGCAGTCAAGCTGTTTGCATTAACACCAACCAGGACGGTATGCATGATCGTTTCATGAGTATGCATGCACCCTTTGGGGAAACCTGTTGTACCCGATGTGTAAGGCATAACCGCCAAATCAGTCACCTGTGCAGTGTGAGGCCCAGGCTGATGGGCAGCGCCTAGCGCGTCTTTCCAGCTCGCTACGCCTTCAGGCGCTTGATAGTCAGCCAGCATCAGCGGCTGCATAACAGCAGGAGGCGCGTCTTCAGGGTGAGGATATTCAGCGGGTAAATAATCTGCGTAATTCGCCGCTAGGATATGAGTCAGTTGCTGCTCGGCTGGCAACTTCGCACTAGCCGCTTGCGCATATTCCACCAATTCAGATGCGGCAATAGCAACCTTGGCATCGGTATCTGAAATGTAGTGCTCGAACTCTTCTTCCCGGTTCATTGGGTTAACGGGAATGACCACAGCGTCTGCACGTAAAATTGCATAATAGGTGATAATGAACTGCGGGCTATTTTGCATATAGAGCAGTACACGATCCCCCTTCGCAACACCAGCTGCCTGCTGTAACCAGCCAGCTAATGCATCAACTTCTTGGTGAAGCTGAGTATAAGAAATGTCGTTACCAAAAAATTTTATCGCCGTACGATCGGGGTAACGGCGAGTAGTAATGTCCAAGTTCTCCCAAATAGTTACTTTCGGTAATTCAATATTGCGAGCAAGGTGCTTTGGCCAAAAATCTAGATAGCGTTTATCCACCGTGTAATTCTCCGTCAGGTATCAGGTAGCGCGAGCATTAAACGCTCGTTCATAGGTTGAATTCAGTCATTTTGTTAGCCCGTTTCGCTGACGGGCTTTATTCCGCGACCACTCTCTCTAATTATTCACGCACGCATAGGTTGAACTAAGTTCAGACACGCATGCAGCTGACGCCCTTGGCGGAGTGCACCTTGGGATACTTGCCGCCACAGGCCGCGGGGGCGCGCATTTTACCCTAAATCAGACTCATATCCAAAGCCAGAAGCGGCAACTGCAGGGTAAAGGAGAATCAAGAAAAACCGGAGAATGGGAGTGTTTGAGGCATAATTGAACAATGAGTCGTCAGTTTCATTAAACAATGTGAGAAACGACCAATAGAGTGTGTCACCTTCGAACTAGACTGTTCCATGGAACACTATGACCGCCTTCTAGTCTTAGCCATTTTGAAATACCATTTTGTCGCAACAAAATAGGCAGACCCCAATGATTTTTAACAATAACAACGCATCCACCATTCGGAGCTCAATGATGAAGTCACACAGAACCTCCCAGCACAAAGCGCTCGCCAAAACATTACCTTTAGCCCTATTGATGGCTAGTTCGATAGTAGGCAAGGCCACAGCCAGCGAGTTAAAACCTCTGCTCACTCAAGCGCAGCAAAGCGAGATACGCACAGACGCGGAAAAGGCGCGGGACGACAACAGAAAACCCGTTGAGACACTGGCGTTTTTTGGTCTCCAACCCGATATGAAGGTACTTGAGCTTGTGCCCGGTGGCGGCTGGTACACGAAATTGTTAGCGCCGGTACTCAGAGACAATGGCCAACTGTTTGTAGCAATCGGGACAGGTAGGATTGAAGAGAACCTACTCGACAAACCAGGCTTCGAAAAAGTCAGCGTTGTCAACGTCGACAGTAACCTATCGCGCAGCGAAGGACGACGCACCGATGGTACACACATGTCTTTTGATGTCGACAACCTGGATATGGTCTTAACCTTCCGAAACCTTCACAACTTTGAAGAAGGCGGTCGACGGGCAATTAATAAGGCTTCATTTGATGCATTGAAGCCTGGCGGTCTATATGGCGTAGTTGACCATACACGCCGACACATGGAACCAGAGAACGGTGAAAACCGACGCCGAATGGACCCCGTAAGAATGATCAAAGAAATCGAATCTGTGGGCTTTGAATTCGTCGATTTCTCTGAAATCCATTACCGCCCTAGTGATGCGCTTGAGCTAGAGCTCAGGCACGAAGCCGTGGCCGGAAAAACGGATAGGTTTACGCTTCTATTCAAAAAACCTAATTAATTCAATTAAATAGAAGCAACTTCTAGAAGTTACTTGCAATATCAACTATTGCAAAAAATATAATTGATAGCTTCACTGTGTCGATTTTATAGGCACAGTGGAGCTGTTTTAGTCAATTACAATCAAGCGCCTTTATTGACTAATCGACTCGACATAGGCTTCCAAACGGCCTAGCGCTTTCTCTGCAACGTCTACTACATCGCGCTTTGCTGCATCTTCAAGTAACGCGCAAATATCCGTAATCTCCGGTAACCCAAAAGCTCGGCCTGTACCCTTTAACTTGTGAGATTCTTGAGCAACGATGGCAAAATTGCCCTCTGACATCGCTTGTCTGATATCTCTCACCGCGCCTGGGAGGCTCGCCCGGTAGTTAGCCTTCAACTTCTCAAATCGATCTTCCTTACGGGCTTCTTTTGTTACTGTCTCTTTTAAAGATTTTCCAGTTGGCTGTTTTTCGCTTGGCGATGTGGCTGAGGAGTGAGCCATGGGCGGCGGATCATTTTCCGCATCCGCGTCGTTAAAGTCGGACAAATAATGCGCTAAACAGGCATTTAAGTGGTTTCGGTTAATGGGTTTCGAAAGCACATCGTCAAAGCCATTAGCCAAATACCGCGCTTGATCTTCCTTCATCACATTCGCCGTTAACGCTACGATCGGCAGCTTGTGCCCCCTATTTCTTGCCTCTGCAGTGGCCTTTTCGCCATCTAGAACAGGCATTTGAATATCCATAAGTAGCAAATCAAACGGCTCAAAATCTAAGGCAGCTAGCGCTTCTGCGCCATTGTCAGCAAATTGGTAACCAAGATTGAGTTTATCTAGGTAATAGCTTAAAAGTTGTTGGTTATCGGTATTGTCCTCAGCAATCAACACTTTTCCTTCAATAATCGGTGGAATATAGTGATCCGGATTTGCTGGTTCCTGTATTGCCAACTCAGAATCCTGAAGGTGATTCCCACCATGCTTACCTGTCGATAAAGTGACCACAAAATCACTACCAAGCCCTTCCTGGCTGGTAAAAGAAATACCACCACCTAATGCTTCGGCAAGTCGTCGGCAAATATAGAGCCCTAACCCACTCCCCCCATATACCCTAGAGGTAGAGCTATCGGCTTGAACAAATGGCTGCAACACCTTGTCATGCTGCGCTTCTGGGATGCCGACCCCCGTATCCTTCACCGAAATACTGATCAGATCATCTGAGTGATCAAAACTCGCTCTAACAAAAACGCCTCCTGTTTGAGTGAATTTGATGGCATTCGCGCAAAGGTTCGTCACGATTTGTTTAAATCGAACCGGATCACCGACTATTTCAAACGGAAAGGGGTACTCAACGTTAACCGTAAACACAAGCCCCTTTTCTTTTGCCAACAGAGAGACAATATTTTTGACTTCGTTAATTGCATTAATCGGTGAGAAAATAATGTGTTCTACTTCAAGCTTGTCTGCTTCAATTTTTGACACATCCAATACGTCATTGATAACTTGTAAAAGATGTTTAGCACTGCGCTCTACAACGGAAATTTGGGATTGAATAACACCAATTCCGAGGTCCACGTCACTAATTTCTTCAAGCCCCTCAGCCGCCAACTCCGTATTACCGATTATCGCGGTTAAAGGCGTTCTAATTTCGTGACTCATGGTAGACAAAAAACTGGACTTGGCCTGATTTGCACTCTCAGCCGATTCTTTGGCAGCCCGCAGCTCCGCCGTTCTTGATTCAACCAGCGCCTCTAATTCTTGCGAATAGCCACTCAGCTGTTGTGTGAGTTGCAGCGTTTGCAATTGATACGCGCTTTGCGTAAGCACGACCGATAGAAGTTTACAGGCTATTTCACTAAGCTGATCTTTGCCTCCGTACACATTCCCAATGAAAACACCTAATACATCTTGGCGCGTAGTTAGCGCATGAAGGACCTGAACAGTTCCGCCTTTTTCTTCAGGATAAGTAATAATTGGTCTATTCTGTTGCAACGCCAAGCTAAACGTTCCACCCTCTATATGACTTTCGACCGATTTCGACAAATTGTCAGCGGTGGTGTTATCTCCAGTGTGAACAGCCAGATTAAACGAAAAGTCTTCGGGACTTTGTAATAGGAAACCGGCTTCGGCAAAGTCGATGACTTGACGAATCTGGGTAATAACTGCATGAAGCAAATCATCTTGCGACATCGAGTTTTGCGAATGTTGCAAAAAGTACACAGGCGTAATAATCGCATCTAACTGATCGATAACCCCTTGAACATTCACACTCGGCATATTCTTCATCGGAAACTATTCAGCCAACACAAATTGCACAGCATCATCGTATTGGTCTACCGCCATATCAATAATGCTAGAAATTTCCTGATTCGGAATATCGAGCGTTTTCCAAGCTTGAATTGATATAGGCGGCACCAACGTTTGACCACTAGTCCCTAGTTCTAGTGCATTCGCAACTGAGTCGGCCACATGTATGATGGTTGCATCCAACGTAAACTGGCGCGCTGAGCGTGGTGAGTGGTGATAACTGATTGATTCGACCAAACGAGGAGACAACCGCCAGAAATCCAACAAACGCCCTCCTAGCTTGGCATGGTTGAAACCAAAGATTTCTTTTTCTGCAACATGCAATAATTCACTGTTTTGCCGCGCAAGATGGAAAGCTTCTGCCATTTGCTTAGGCTTTTCCATTAAAAACACCAGCCTGCCGATGTCATGTAAAAGACCAGCTACAAAGAACCGTTCTATATTAGTTTCTTTCCTCGCTGCGGCTATGTTTCGGGCAACAACACCACAAGCAATACTGTGACGCCAGAACGATTCCATATTGATAATATTATCTGGGATGTTACTAAATACGCGCAATACCGAGCAGGCAAGGACCAAATCACGAAGTTGTTGCGTACCGAGCACCGTAATCGCCTGATTAACAGCCTCAACCTTGGCCGCAAAACTATAGAAAGCACTATTCGCGAGTCGTAGTAATTTTGATGTTAATGCTGGGTCTTCTTCGATAATTTTACCAAGTGCGGCAACAGAAGAATGATTGTCATTGAGAGTTTCTTCCACCAGTAGATAAATCTGAGGCAGTGAAGCAACCTTTAGAACGCGCTTAACGATGTCATCAACAGCATCAGTCATTGAGCTTTTCCTGCGATTTTTTCAAAGCGAAATGGCTTATCGCATACTCAAAAATACTGCGCATCGGCTCTTCTGAGATATCAGTTTTTACAAATCTATGCTGTATCATTCGCTTTGCAGCGGCTAGATCTTCTTCCGAAAGGTTCACTGCGGTATTCCCCGCGCCGTCCCCCTCTCCTTCAACCTTAATCGTATTAACACCCCAGGTTTTCAACACACGAATGGTTTTTTCACTTAATTCAGCACCGGCCCCAAGTAAAAGCTGACCAGCAGGCGCTCGCACATCCTCCTCTACAATCATTCCAGGCTCAACTTGAGAAACAGTTAATTTACCCATTGTGGTTACTCTTATCAGGCAAAGTTACAGCAAATCTCGTAATTGCTCGATGTACTCATCGAATTGTCGAGAGACTTCATAGAGTTGTTCACCAGACATATCTGCTGCATTGGATGCGCGTTCAATACAATCGAACAACTTGTTCTCTTGCGACTCTGGCAATCCCATAAACTCGACTTCTGATCGAACCTGCTGCAATTCTTTTTCGACACTTGAAATCATATTGCTGACTTCTTGGCCGAGTAGATGTTTGACTTCAAAAAAGTCGCCGGTTAGCTGCTGTACGGTATCTATTAATTTATCCTTAGTCGTTAAACGCGCTGTAGAAGAGATTTTTTGAACACAGGTTGAGGCAGCCTTTAACAACAATGGTAAGTTGTCTGTAATTCTTCCGCGGTCCATTTTATCTTGAGGTAGGTTTTTGACTAAAACACTGACAGGATGTTGGTTGAACTGGACGAGGTCATCGTGCTCATAGATCCTTCCACTCTCTTGGAGCATCACCAATGTTTCCAATTCCATTGGCGGACAAGGCCCATCAGTGCTCCAAAAAATGGGCTCTTCTGTATTTGAAATACACACTGCCACTTTTAGTTGCGCGAGTTCATCGCACGCCTCGACGATAGCGGACGCTATGCTCCCCTCATCGGTCAACTCAAGCGCATGATCTACAAATCGCATCATCAAGCCCATATCGCTGCTTTGAGCCATCGCAGAACTAAAGGCCACGGCGGCCGACCGCCCCTCAACAGCCAACTTTTTCACTTCAGCTTGCTGATTAAAGAGGTTTTCCACTTTCGACAGTAACTCACCGGGTTCGAAAGGTTTGACGATGTAATCTTGCGCGCCCGCCATGTAGCCGGCGAGGCGCTCGTCTTTAGAATCACGCGCAGAAATAAACATCACCGGAATATTGGGTACCATCTCGCGCAGGTCACGGCATACACCAAGACCGTCTTTGTAAGGCATTGAAACATCAAGGAGGATTAGATCAACATCTTGACCTTTGCCTTTGCGAAAGTACTCAAGACACAAAATTCCGTCCTGCAAGGTATCAACCAAATAGATTTCATCCAAGAAGACCTTAACAAGCTCGAGAAAATGGGGATCATCATCAACCACCAATATCTTTTTCAACTGGGCACGGCCCTGTAGATTAGGGTCATTGCTTTCTGAATTAAGTGACTCCACGTACCACGTCCTCCAAATAAACACTCGACGAGTAATCCATTACAGCTAGCCATCCCCCTTCCTTTGAGTATAGGCAAGGTTTGTCACTTTGAACGCCCGTCTCAACGATCATCAATACGGCGCCAATTTGATACAGTGAAGAAATTACTTAAAGACAAAATCTCTAGCAAAAACAATGTATTAACCGTATTATTCCAACCCGTTTGAAACAGATAAAAATAGAGAGGCTGAGAGATCGATGCCGGATATCAAAGAGCTTTTCGAGAACAACGTGAAGTGGGCGTCTGACGTAAGTGCTGAGGACGCAAACTTTTTCTCAACACTCGCACAACAACAATCTCCGGACTACCTATGGATTGGATGCTCAGATAGCCGAGTCCCCGCCAATGAGATCGTTGGACTGTTACCTGGGGAGCTATTTGTACATCGCAATATTGCCAATGTCGTTAGCCATACCGACCTCAACTGTCTGTCAGTAATGAACTATGCCATTGATGTGCTCAAGGTAAAGCACGTTATCGTGTGTGGGCACTATGGTTGTGGTGGCGTGAGGGCCGCACTAGAACACAACCAGGTTGGAATCGTTGACCACTGGTTGCGCAACATCCGCGACGTCTACTTTAACAATCGAGAACAGTTCAAAGAAGATTTAAAGCACATGGAAATAGTCGACACCGATAGCGTCGACCAGCTATGTGAGCTCAATGTCAAACAGCAGGTATATAACGTCGCCCATTCAAATGTGGTGCAAAATGCTTGGCTTAGGGGGCAGCCTCTAACGATTCACGGCTGGATCTATGGGCTTGAAGACGGGCTATTAAAAAAACTGTCCACGCCGATAAACAGCATGGACCAAATCGCAGAGCAATATCGCGTTAACCCTCGCAAATAATTTACCCTCTACAACGCCGAGTGCGCTGCTTCGCGGGGAGCAGCGCCAATCACATACTGTGCTTCCCACTCGTCAAGCTCTCGAAGAACATTTGCGACAAACTCTTCCTTCGTCCCCCCCAGCAATGACTCGATTTTGTCCGCCATCTTGGCATTCTCAGGCATATGTATCAGCGACCATTCACCAATAGCCATTAAGACATGTATCAGATCCCGCCCCTTTGGGGTTAGGAAATAGAGCTTTCGGCGCTTGCTATGAGGGTGCGTTACTTCATCAATAATTCCCTGCGCTTTCAGTTTTTGCAATCTGTCACTTAAGATATTGGTCGAAATACCTTCTTCGCCAGAAACAAACTCGCTGAACTCGTGACGCCCCAAGTAAAGCATGTCACGCACGATCAAAAGGCTCCAATGATCACCAATGACATCAAGCCCACATGCTATGGGACAACTTGTTCTTTGATTGTGCTCGATCTTACTTACCATGACGCTCGCTTACCTGGTATCACTCAAAACAAGCGCCTATTGTATCAGGCACATTGAATATGAATCAGCCCTTTAACTTGCATTATGCAAGTTAAAAAGATATAAATCGGCCTCCGAGGCTGAAACTGTAGCCTGCTAAGAACCAACAACTCTTTCACATTCCTAGGTGGATTCCAATAATGCTCACACTATATGGGTACCCAACATTTAACCCCTTGAAAACCGTTATCACCGCAGAAGAGCTAGGCCTCGATTACGATTACGTTCACATTAATTTGGCTAGACGCCAAAACCTAACGCCAGAACACCTAGAGAGGCACCCTTACGGCAAAGTGCCGGTTTTAATCGACGGAGACTTAACTTTATCGGAGAGCAATACAATATGCCGGTACCTTAGCCGAATCGCAGACTATAAGTTATATTCTCAAACACCGAGCGTAGCCGGAAAAATTGACGAAATCATTGACCTCGTGACACTGCAAGCGGGCAAATCTTTTTCTGAGTGTTTTTGGGAAGAAGTCATTGTTCCTCAACTCGGTAGTGAACCAAACCAAGATAAAATACAACTCGCTAAGGAAAACCTCAAAAAACAATTACCCTACCTCGATCAAGTGTTAGCAGCGCAAACTTTTTTAGCAGGGTCTGAATTTTCAATTGCCGATATCATCGCGTATAGCTATGTCGGCCTGATAGAGATCACCAGTGTCAATATCAACGAATACAAAAATCTATTACGCTGGTATCGTGAAATTAATTCACGAGAAGCCGTACAAAAAGCAAAACAACAATTGGCTAAAAAAAATTAGTCTGACATACGCTTTTTAAGATAGTAACCTTAATATACTCAGGGTTATGAACTAAAAATTGCGTCCCAACATTGTGCATAACGCCTGTTGTGCACAATGCATTTGTTAAATACGTCTCATTGACAAAGCAATTTTTGCGCAACATAAAAGCATTTTGCGCCAAACACCTAACAAAAAAGCGTCGCTATTTATCACCGCAACAAAGAAAACGAATCACTATGAAGCACTGCGCGCACCGCTGTGTAGCAGCCTATTTTTGGTAACAAAAGGGCTCGCGACTCTTTTTGTTACAACTGGTCATTAATTGTCCTTCCTTTCGGATTATTGTCATCGTTCTAACACTATTTGTCAGTTTTTTAACTTGGCATGTAATTCGCTTTAACTCGCCTCTGATTGTAAAAAGTACCCGATTTATTCGGACACCATCGAGGTCGTGTTATGAAACGATTTAATTTTGATTATGGAAAGTATCGCGGCATTCTTATTTCAGTCGCATTATTTTTACTTTTAGACGCCTCCGTACTGATCGTAAATTTCTATATGAGCTTTCAAATTTCTGAAGATGCTATCGGCGTGAACCTTGCCGGTCGACAACGGATGTTATCGCAGAGAATGACAAAGTCCCTTTTCATTATGCAAAGCGCCGATGAAAACTCTGACACCTACGAAAGCGCTTTTAACGAATTGCAGTCGAGTAAAAACTTGTTTGATGCAACATTTAATGCATTTTTGTATGGTGGCACAACAAAAGGGGCTAAAGGCGAGAGCCTTGTTCTTGCCCCTGTTGCAACAGAGGCTGCCATTAATGCGCTCAACAGCGCATCGGAACTATGGGGCCCTTATAAAGAACAAATCAATAATGTTATCGCAAGCCAAAAGGAAGGCATCAGCTTGGAGGAGCGCGCAAGCGTGCTAGCAAGCGCTATGACTATTGCCAGTGCTAACAACGTTTCTCTGCTCACATTGATGAATGACCTGACCGTTAGCTTGGAGCAAGTTGCCTCATCAAAAGCTAGCCGACTTCGACTTATCCAAACCATCGGTATCAGTTTAGCCATCGTGAATTTCCTGTTTATTATGATGCACTTTTTGCGACAATTAAGAGACAGTGACGCAGTACTGGAAAAAGCCCGAAAGGAAACCACCGAGATTTTAGATACGGTTAAAGAAGGCCTCTTCCTGGTGGATGAAAACTTGGATATTGGTCACCAACATTCAGCCATTCTATGTGAACTTTTTGGCACCGAAAAAATAGGCGGTCAATCACTCGATAGACTGCTCGAAAGTATCGTCAGTGGTAAACAGATCGATACAGCAAAAGATTTTATTAGCTTACTCTTTGACGACCGCGTCAAAGAAAATCTTATCGGCGACCTTAATCCCCTTCACGAGGTTGAGGTCAATCTAGCCAAAGACGATGGTGGGTTTATCACCAAATACCTGCAATTTAGTTTTGCAAGGGTATACCTAAACGACGGCAACATCTCCCACGTATTGGTAACCGTACAAGACATTACCGAACAAATTAAACTCGGGCAGGCACTCAAAGAGAGTCAGAAACACAATGAAACACAGCTGGAAATGATTACCACCCTCCTGCACTCGCAGCCAAGTATGCACAGAGAATTTATTCAAAACGCTCATGCTTGCTACAATCGAATCAACGATCTTTTACGCACAACGTCGAAAAGTAAAGGCCAATTACTAGAAAAGGCTCAGCGAATTTTTCGAGAGATTCACAATTTTAAAGGTGAAGCATCTGCGCTGAATTTTGACTATTTTGAAAATCAGGCTCACCTCATTGAAGACACACTGTCAGATATACAGCGCAACCCAAATGTTACAGGCAATGATTTTTTGAAAATCGCTGTACAGCTTGAGACTCTTATCAATTACACCTTCCAAGTTGAAGAACTGATGGGTAAATTGGCTCAATTTGGCGTAAATCAAGGTCGTACCGATTCGCCAGACTCCGCACCTGAGGCCAACCCAGGCCGCAAAGAACAGTGGGCTCAATTATCTGAATTTGTCACTGTACTAGCGGAGCGACAAGGCAAAAAAGCAGCGTTGGTGACCAGTGGTCTAAGTGACATAGAGCTGGACGAAGCGAAAGAAAAAATGCTCAGAAATGTTTGTATTCAATTGCTTCGCAATGCCGTTACTCACGGCGTAGAGACCCCTGAAGTTCGCAAGGCAAAAGGGAAACCAGAAATAGGCCGTATTGATCTTCGTATCGCTAAAGTAAATGGTTGCATCGAATTCTGCTTAATGGATGACGGCTCCGGTATAGATTACGAAGCTATTCGAAGCAAGCTAGCAACAAGCGGACAATGGGATAACGAAGAAATAAAACAGTGGGATCACAAACGCTTAGCCAGCATGATATTCCAAAGCGGCCTGTCCACAGCAAAACAGCTAAGCAAAGATGCTGGCCGCGGTGTGGGAATGGAGGCAGTGCTCAGCCAGATCAGTGACAACAGCGGCAAGATCAATATTTCTAGCCGTCGTGATCAATATTGTCGCTTTACTATTACGCTACCAATTGATGAACAAACAGCTCGAGCCGCATAAAAGGAGCGCCGAATGTTACCGATAATGATCGTAGATGACTCCAAGATTATTCGACGCAAGATTGAACGCTGTCAGGATGCATCCAAGTTCCAAGTGGTTGCGACCGCGAAAAACGGAGCAGAAGCTATTCAACAATTTCAAGAAACGCGGCCTAGTGTGGTGACAATGGACCTAACAATGCCAGAAATGGATGGTATTGAGTGTATCAGCAACTTGGTCGCTATCAACCCTGATGTTCGTATTCTCGTTGTCTCAGCACTTTCTGATAAAGCCACCGGCATCGAAGCGCTTAAAAAAGGGGCTCGCGGCTTTTTATGTAAACCGTTTACCGAGGACGACTTGGTTAATGCATTAGCGGAGTTAACGGAGGATTGCCATGTTTGAGGATACTCTTCAAGTTTTCATACAGGGTGTGCTGCGATATTTCGAGCATACCAATGATCGAGATGTAAAGGTCGGCACGCCCTACCTCACCGAGAACACAAAACCAGCGGCTTATGACTTAAGCGGCATCATCGGGATTGCGGGCAATAATCGAGGCTGTGTTTATTTCACCGCGCCACGAATATTGTTGAAACACTTACTTATGAGCATTGGCGAATCTGATACCAGCGACGCCAACCTCATCGACTTGGTGGGCGAAGTTGCCAATACGATTTCCGGCAATGCGCGAAGTGAATTTGGTCACGAGTTTATGATCTCTGTACCGGTCATGCTCGAAGGTGCCCCTGGCGGTATTCACCTTCCACAAGATATGCGCTCTTACGTGATTCCAATCTATTGGAAATCCTACCATGCGGCAGTCGTCATCTGCCTAGAGAACAATTAAAAATCCTGTAGGCTCTAAAAGCACGATAGACAAATATCGTGCTTTTAGACACATCATTGACCTAACTTTTTGACTTACTTGTTAATGCAATTGTCATAGTAAGTCACCGTTGCGGGCCAATCAGCGAAGACGCCAATAACCCCGATATCTTGTGCAAGCACATCAAGTAGTGTGTAGACATCGCCATCATTATTAATAACTCCCATTTGCGGATCTATTGGGTTGGTGTTGCTACCATTAACCGTTTGATAGTACCAACCTCCCCCGCTCGCTAAAGGTCCAGAACGCTCTAGCGTCCAGGTAATAATGTCTAAACCAGCCGCTTTAGCAGACAGCGCATACACCGATGGGACAATATTGCCATCCTCCACTTCAACCAACATCCAAGTCGGCGGTGCGATTACCTGTACACCAGAAGCCACTAACTCGTTCATGGTGGGTGACCAAGTTGACGGCTCTCGATGATCAAATGTTGGATCATCGTAGCGGCCATCCAAGTACACCGCTTGCCTACCAAAATCAGGGTTAGTATTAATCCAGAACTGCACATCATCGATGTTGAACGATTGTGGCCAAACATGGCGCGGTCTCACACCCATGTCTACGTATTCATCTACGAGTTTTTGCGCATAATCTTGCTGACTAAACCCTTCAAAAGGCATCGCGACACTAGGTGATTTCAACTCTGGCGTCATTTGCACCCGCAATTGCTTAAACAAAGCAATACTTTCTTTGTGAGTCAAAAGCGTACCCCGGCTAGCATATAGGTCCGTGCGCCATTTCGCCGTACCTTCTTGATACTCGTCGGGTGTTTGCGCCAAGCCGTTAAACGCATCCATTTTACCTTGTAAAGTTTTAAACTCTTCTAACGTGATATCCGTGGTACAACAGCGCGCGGTGGCTGCTTGAATGACAGTACCATCCTCTCCAATGACAGCAGGCTGAAACGGTACAGAACACTTTGAAGCTAGCGGTGTGGAAAGGATGTTAGTTGTTGTATGCAAATCACATTGCGAGTGACGGCAAACAAGCTCTTTATCTTGAGTAAACGTAACATCACATTCTAGTATCCCTGCACCCATTTTCGCTGCGGCTTCATAGGACTCTTTCGTATGCTCAGGAAACTGCAACGGTGCACCACGATGGCCTATTGAAAAAGCGGACCTGCGCACCGGACGTTTAGCACAACGTTCTAAGCGCTTTTTAAGTAGGCCTTCATCCATGTCATCTACCAAGAAAAATGGACGCGGACCCAACTCAATAGGTTGGGAATGATGCTTGGTTTTGCTCCAGCTTTTGTGGTTTTCTTTATGGTGGTGAGGCCTCTCATCCTGCTTGGACACGGCAAGTGACGACATAGATAAAATGCCCAGCAACGCGTAACAACTTATGGGTCGTAACATCTCATGCTCCTTTCGTTAGTGACTGTCATATTCAACGAAAGGCAAGATAACGAGAGAATGTTGCGTTTAGATGGGTAATTTTTGATGTATTAATGACAATTTGATGATGAAGAGCAACAAGACTGCCGCTCTTCAGTGAGTCTGACTTGTTTTCTAAGTATTTTTTATATGAAGAATATAGCCTTCAAAATAGTCTGGCTCGGTACTGTACCAGTCAAGATATTCAACATTGAACTTTACTTTACACTTTTCAGCTAGCTCATAAAAGGTACTGCGACCGGGGTCGGTATAGATAATATTCTTTACACCAGCGTCCAATGCACGTTTTATAAGTTTAAAATGCATAGGGACAAGCTCATCCCAAAAACAAACATCAGTACCAAAGACTAGATCATAGTTTTTAAGCAAGGGTTTGCTCACTTGCTCAAAGCCTTTCTTGATCGTAGACACTTCAACATCATTCAACGCAGCTTGTACCTCAAGAAACGGAAACACTTCCTCATCTCTATCCAGACCAGTAACTTTACAATCCGCATGCGCAGCGCAGAAAATAGCAGCAGGCCCCCAGCCACAGCCGAGTTCCAGGACACGTTGACGTTGTTTTAATAAGCGCGTATGCATTAAATAATCCATCAGCAAAAAGCTACTGGACCAAGTTTTGTGACCATGAATACTGGGCTGATAATGTTTTTCAAGCTTTTTAACAGTTTTATGTTTGCTCTCTAACAGAGTAACTCCATAGGCAGAGAATAAATTCTTTTCAGGTAACTCTACTAACTCAGGCACGCATCCTCCCCTTACCTATTGTCTACGACAACGCTGTTGTCCACTGAATCGACATCATAACGAAACTCGCGAAGATCAACAAATGTCATCTAGTTGTCATCTGCATCAAACAATTACTTTGCAACACTTTTAACCAATTCTAAATTATTAGATTGCGCTCTCTGATAAGCTTGCTCATCACGAAGAGCCGCGTTCGTTAATGGGTTTCTTTCAAGCCAGTCTTTAGGTAACGCCAGCTTGGCGCCCTCGCTGCTAAAACGAATAGCAATACCGTTGGTATCAATGTCCTCACGACGCCGATTAAAAAGACACGCTAGACGCACGATCTGAACTAACCGCCAGTCAGGTTCAAAGCCATAAGTTTGCTCCATTGTGCGAAGTTTACGTCGGTGATTCAATACATAAAAACTCAGCATTTTTTGCTCTTGTTTCGAAAAGCCTGCCATATTGCTATGAAGAAGCAAGTAGGCGGAGTGTTTATGGTAGCTGCTATGAGCAATAGAAATACCTATTTCATGAAGGTCGATAGCCCAGCCGAGCAATTTTTTTAAGTGTGTATAGTCTTCGTCAAAGTCAGTCGCTGTTTGCTCCAACAACAAAAACGCAAAATGCTTAACCCTTTCGGCGTGTTTTTGATCAACACGGTACTGCTGCTGAAAAAATCTAACTGTGTCCGACCTTACGTCACGCTCGTGATCAAGCCCAACCAAATCTAAAATCACACCTTCACGTATTGCATAATTCGATACGTGTAGTTCCTGCATGCCCAACTCTGTAAACACACCATCAAGAACAGCTAAGCCACCCGCAAACACCTTCTTTCGCTCTTCATTCAATCCAGGCACGCTAAATTCCTCAATGGTTTTAAACTCCATTAACCTTTCTACTAGCTGATCTAGGCCTTCTCTAGTAATACTGTGTGAATCGGCGCAACCCATCGCCTCCAAAACCGCTTCAACCGCTTTAATCGTTCCTGACGCGCCGACCGCTTCTTGCCATGGATTATCCAAAAAAGCATTGGCGACGGCCTGAACTTCGGCCTGAGCAGCGATTTTTGCTTTACGGTAGCTTTTTTTATTGAACTTACCCTCAGGAAAAAAGCGTTGCGTGTAACTAACACATCCCATATGCAAGCTTTCCATTGTGCTAGGCTGAGTGTCACCACAGATAAGCTCAGTCGAGCCACCACCGATATCGATGACAAGGCGTCTTTTCGCATCGGGGTCAAAATCATTGGCAACACCAAAATAGACAAGTCGGGCCTCCTCGATACCGGTAATAATGTCGATGGGGCATTGAAGAATAAGCTCGGCTTTTTCGAGAAAAATGTCTGCATTTCGAGCAGCGCGAAGTGTGTTGGTCCCGACAACGCGCACGTGTCGATTAGGAATGGAGCGAATACGTTCCGCAAAGCGTTCAAGTGCCATTAGCGCTTCGTTAATGGTTTTCTTGGCCAGCGTACCATCCTTCCTGAGCCCCTCGGCCAACCGAATTCCCTCACGATGCCGATCAATCACCTCAAGCTTTCCTGACAAGTAGCGAGCTACAAGCATATGGAAGCTATTCGAACCAAGATCCAGCGCCACATAAGTCGGAATCGAGTCTAATTCAGCCAATATACCGGCCTCCCCTTCGGCTAAAATGTCTTTTGACACCTTACATTAAATTTAATAAAACTGTCATAATTAACGATTGAAATAAGCGTACCTTATACAGCCTGGCTAGAAACAGCACCATTGCGAAAGCCTAAAACACATACCACGTTGGGTCACACGCCCTTCGCCATAGCTATAATTGAATCTGATGTATGAATGATACCCACCAACGCTTTATCGACAAAGAACTAAGTTGGCTTTCCTTTAATGAACGCGTATTGCAAGAAGCAGGAAACCCGAAAGTTCCGGAAATCCAGAGACTTCGCTACCTAGGGATATTCTCCAATAACCTCGACGAATTTTTCCGCGTACGTGTCGCCGACGTTAGTCGACTAGCCGAATTTTCTAGTGCCAGTCAGGATAAGGAGCGCTACAAAGAACTTTTGTACCGTATACAAGACAGCACGCGGCGATTACAAAACCAATTTGATCAAACGTACTCAGAAGTACTCGCCGCGTTACGCAAACGCAAAATTTACCTCGTCAGCGAGCAACAGCTCGATAACGATCAGAGAACTACCGCTTCTGAAATATTTACGCAAAGTGTTCTCCCAGAGCTGGACCCCATACTGCTAGAGTCAAACAAACCGTTTCCAGAAATTACCGATGGCATGATATATCTGGCCATTAAGCTGACGCACAGCGATAACAACTACAGCTACGGCATTGTCGAAATACCCACGGACCGGCTGCCCCGTTTTATTCAAATTCCAAAACGGAAAGGTGGGCAAGGTAAGGTGTTTATCGTGCTTGAAAATATCATGCGATGCGAATTAGCAAGGATATTCCGTGGAGTCATCGACTTTGTGGATGCGGAAGCCTATACCTTTAAGATTACCCGCGATGCAGAGTTAGAGCTAGGGGATGGTATTAATCAAAGCCTACTGGATCGATTATCTCAATCGCTTCGTCGACGCCGACACGCAGACCCGGAACGTCTAGTCTATGACGCCAAAATGCCGAAAGACTTACTAGACCTATTAATCAAACGTTTGGAGCTCAATAAATACGATAGTATTATGCCCGGTAGCCGGTACCACAATGCCAAAGACTTTATGGACTTTCCGGCTGTCGGTCCCAATTACTTGGAGCTCAAACAACTACCAACTCTACCGGTTCCGGAGCTTGACGGCTACACCGGCAATATTTTCAATAAAATTAAAGAAACCGATATTCTCTTGTACTTCCCCTATCAGCCGTTTAGTGTGGTGGTTGATCTGCTAAAAACAGCAGCAATTGACCCAGCCGTCAAAACCATTCAGATTTGCCTATATCGTGTTGCAAAGAATTCTAAAATCGTTGACGCACTACTCAGCGCGCGACGCAATAACAAAGAAGTCACTGCGGTTGTCGAATTACAAGCCCGATTTGATGAAGCGGCCAATATCGATTGGTCTCAAGAATTAACCGCAGGTGGCGTTAACGTTATTTTTGGTGTTCCTGGCCTGAAAGTTCACAGTAAATTGATTCTCATAGGCCGCCAAGAAGGTCCTGTCTTAAAATATTATAGTCATGTCGGCACCGGCAATTTGAATGAAAAAACTGCAGGAATATACACGGATTTTAGCCTATTAACGTATAACCAAGATATTGGCCAAGATCTTAGTAAAGTCTTTGACTTTATTAACTACACCTATCGCCGCCATCATATGCAAGAACTCCTGGTGTCACCTCATACCAACCGAGCGGGTATCACCGAGCTTATTCAGACTGAAACAGAAAACGCAAATCAGGGCCTGCCAGCTACCATCACATTAAAGTGTAACAACCTAGTTGACCAAGATATTATCGAGGCGCTTTACACAGCGTCGCAAGCAGGTGTTCGAATCCGTATTATCTGCCGAGGTATGATGTCGCTAATACCTGGTGTTCCAGGTATGTCTGACAAGATCGAAGCCATTAGTATTATTGATCGCTATCTCGAACATCCCCGCGTCTTTGTATTTCACAATGCGGGCCAGCCTAAATACTTTATATCGTCATCGGATTTAATGACTCGAAATCTAGACCATCGTGTAGAGGTTACCACCCCTATTCTCGACCCCAGGCTGCAAAAAATACTCAATGACATAATTGATATTCAATGGTGTGATAATGTAAAAGCAAGAATACTGGATGAGGACCAAGCAAATACGTTCAGACGCTATAAAATCAATGGCAAGATTCGCAGCCAAGAAATCATCCACCAATATTTACAGGAAGGTAAGCTGCCTGATAATGTCAAAAGCGTTCGTAAACGTTGGGACAAAGAAATCAATAAAGAGGCGAAAGCCCGCAAAGCAGCGATAAAAAAAACGAAGAAGAAAAAGTAACTTACAAACCCATATCAGAAAGGGAGGGATAATCGTCGGGACGCACGCTTCCCTCCCATACCAACTTCCGGTCGCTCTCACTAATGGCAAGATCGTTAATACTTGCGATGCGCAACCGCATTAGACCTTGCTCGCTAAATTCCCAATTCTCATTCCCATAAGAACGGTACCAATTATCCTCTTCATCATGCCACTCATAGGCAAACCGTACAGCGATTCGGTTTTCACGAAACGCCCAAAGCTCTTTACACAGTTTGTAGTCTAGCTCTTTCTCCCACTTCCGGGTTAGAAACGCTTGTATCTCGGAACGACCTTGTAAAAACTCATGTCTGTTTCGCCACACGCTGTCTGCTGTGTAGGCAAGACTTACCATTTCTGGGTTCTTGCCATTCCAACCATCCTCGGCTTTTCTTACTTTCAATTTGGCGGACTCTTCATCAAAAGGCGGGAATGGTGGTCTAGACTCGGACATAAGTATCCTCAGGAAACAGAAATAGAAAAGACCCTGCAGTACGGCGACCCCGTGCCGCAGGTCAGTTTGTTATCTTGCGCACTACCAAGATTTATAGGGTAAGAATTTACCGTTAAGTGTGAGTACAACTCGATCACCCTTAGGGTTTTCTTCTTTCTCTACGTCCATTGAAAAATCGATCGCACTCATGATTCCGTCACCAAACTTTTCTTGAATGACTTCTTTCAAAGTATCGCCGTAGACTCCAACGACTTCATAAAGGCGATAAATGAGTGGATCAGTTGGCACTGCTTGATCCCAAATCTTCGTTGGGAATGCTTCAAGCGCCGCAGACACATCACCACCTAGTCCCAAGTACTCGGCTATAGCGGCTGCTTTTTCAGGTGGGGCGCTATTCATCCCCAAACACGCTGAAGCGAGCCAAACAGGAGACATATCTAAGTCACCTCCCATCTTCTCCCACGTCAGGCCTTTTTCTGCTTTTGCACTCACCAGTGCGTCGGTCATGGCTTGTTTATCCATAATGTCCTCCAAGGATCAAGTAAAATTAGTGTGTACCCGTTTTAATCATCGGCTCAGTTTCAATATCACTCGTCGATGATGTAGACGATTCAGCTAAAGGATCCACAATTAAGGGGGTATGCCCTTTTTCAGTTTTACCGGCTAGTTCACCCGAGCGATTGACAAGAAAATCCACCAAGTGATTTCGTATCTTGTAATAGCCTGGCTGCTCAACGATCTTCGCTCGTTCTCGCGGTCGAGGTAAATTAATTAACACCGATTCAGCCACGTTAGCTTCAGGGCCATTGGTCATGAGCAACACACGGTCTGCTAACAGTATGGCTTCATCGATGTCATGAGTGATCATAAATACCGTTTGTTTTGTGGTGCTCCATATTTTTATCAACTCGTCCTGAATCGTCCCGCGTGTTAATGCATCCAAGGCACCAAATGGCTCATCGAGTAACAACAGTTTGGGCTGCGTTGCAAACGCCCGTGCAATACTGACACGCTGCCTCATACCACCAGATAATTGCGATGGCTTACGATGACAAGAACTTTCTAAACCCACCATGCTCAAGTATTCACGGCTGTGTTTTTCTACCTTGGCTTTATCCCACTGTTTAAATCGAGCACGAACACCAAAATTCACATTTTGTAAGGCGCTAAGCCATGGCATAAGGCTATAGTTTTGAAACACGACACCGCGTTCGAGGCTCGGACCAGAAACCTCTTTACCATCCATGATCACCACACCCTCAGTGGGCTGATCTAAACCTGCTAACACATTAAGAATGGTCGACTTGCCGCAACCGGAGTGACCGATAATACAAACGAACTCGCCTTCTTTGATGCCAATATTGACGTGATTGAATACCGTTAAATCATCTTCCGCCCCTGGCGAGGGATAGGTCTTTCCCAAATTCTCTATAGACACTAATGGTTTGCTCATTGCTGTTACTCCTCGTATTGCACTAAGCGCGATACACCCGATAGTGCGGCGTCAAGTAGCATCCCAACCACGCCAATCATCAGAATAGAGAAAATCACACTGTTCAAATCTAAATTATTCCACTCGTTCCAAACGTAATAGCCAATACCGGTACCGCCAACCAACATTTCAGCTGCGACAATAACTAACCAGGCAATCCCGATTGAGATACGCATACCCGTTAGAATGGTCGGCGCTGCGGCAGGTAATATCACAGTTAGGGCCGTGCGCATTGCACTTAACTCATGAGTTTGCGCAACTCGAATCCAGTCAGTTCTCACATTCGCGACGCCAAACGCCGTGTTGATGAGCATTGGCCAAATAGAGCAGATAAAAATAACGAAGATCGCCGATTGCTCAGAATCTTTAATAATAAATAGCGCGAGCGGCATCCAAGCCAAAGGAGAAATAGGCCTCAATACCTGAATATAAGGGTTGAGTGCCTTGTACATTAACGGCGACATACCAATGACAAAGCCAAGCGGAATTGCAATTAAAGCCGCGGCTAAATACCCCGTTAATACGCGATACAACGAATAGGCGAGCTGTATGCCAATACCTTTGTCATTTGGCCCCTTATCGTAAAAGGGATCACTGAGTTCGTTGTAGGCATGGCCAATTACCTTAGATGGAGGCGGAACTCGCGCTTCTTCGTCTGCACCTCCCATCAACATTTCAAACTCTGTGAGTTCTTCGCTCGCCTCTGGCGGCTGATTGAGCACTTCCCAAATACCCAAAGCAACCACGAGAAGAATGAGCGACACAATGGTCGCTCGTATATTTAACGTCATCGTTATGATCTCTTAATCGCAAAACTATTAATGTATTCTTCCGGCTTGGTGTAGTCGAACTCCTTACCCATAATGGTATAGTTCTCGTAGGTTTTGCTTGGTGGTGTGTAGCCGAGATCTTTCATCACTGAGGCTGTTTCAGAAGCCACATAAACTTGTTCTGCAATAGCGTTGTAGTCAATGTCGCCTTTCACATATCCCCAACGTTTCATCTGCGTTAAAATCCATACCGCCATTGAGTGCCATGGGAATGGATCAAAGTCGATGCGATCAGGCACATCGTGAATTTTCTTCTCCAAACCATCTACATAACGGCCGGTCAACACCTGGCGGATAACAACCTCAGGCTGGTTGAGATAATTCTTAGGTGCAATCGCTTTAGAGATTTCCTCACGGTTTTCAGGCTTAGCGGAAAAGTGAGTCGCATCTACGATGGATTTGAAGAGTGCGGCATAGGTGTTAGGCATTTCTGTTGCAAACTTCTGGCTACAAGCGAATGCACAACAGGGGTGCCCTTCCCAAATATCTTTGGTGAGGGTATGGAGAAATCCTACTTTTTCGTAAACGGCGCGCTGGTTAAAGGGGTCTGGTGACAAATAACCATCCAGGTTACCCGCGCGAAGATTTGCCACCATTTCAGGTGGTGGTACAACACGAATTTGAATATCTTTATCGGGGTCAATGCCGTGCTCCGCCACGTAGTACCGCAGCAAGAAATTATGCATGGAATAATCGAATGGCACACCAAATTTAAATCCTTTCCAATCTTTAGGATCACGTTTATTAATGTGCTTGTTATGTAAAACAATGGCTTGACCGTTAATATTCTCTACCGCCGGCATGATGTAAGGTTCAGCTGATGAACCCGCACCCATTGTCATCGCCAGTGGCATTGGCGTGAGCATGTGCGATGCGTCGTATTCGCCATTCAGTGACTTGTCCCGCGCCACCGCCCAGCCTGCGGTTTTAATAACCTCTACATCAAGACCATATTTACTGTAGAAACCCATGGGATGCGCCATAATAATCGGCGTCGCACAGGTGATAGGAACGAAACCCACTTTTAATTTAGTTTTCTCAAGCTTACCCGTAGTTTCTTTGACAGCCGCTTTGATTTTATCCATTGGTAACATCGTGCCTAGCACCGACGCTAGGGTGCTACCGCCGACCATTTTTAAAAACTGACGTCGCTGCACATCATTGTGGTTAAAGACCCCACGGACAATGGCATTCTCAACAACTCGGTCAAGCATGTCTTCAGAACTACCAAATTGGCTATCCGCTTTGGCGTCGGCAGCAATGGGTTCCATTTTTTCTGCTTGCTTTTCTAACAATACCGTCCGCTCTTTATCCGACATACTCATCCCCTGCGTAGAACAGGTATCACAAGTACATGTTGAAGAATGTGTGAGACTGGTATTTTCGTCGTATGGATTGCCTAAGCTCTTAATGGTCATGTTCGATTCCTCTGATAATCGTGGTTCGAATGGATGTGTAGGCTTTGCTCGGTTATTACTGACTGTGATTTCCTAGTAAAGCTGATCTCGTTAAAACGCTGCTTTTCACAATGACTGATAGTGACGTGTGAACATTCAACGCCAAGCCCTGAACTCAGTTATGAGCTCGACAATGCGTTATCGCTGTGCCCCACTTGCGAGCAAAAACACACAATTCGCAAGACAACGCCCCCCAAGGGTTCACGCGAGTCGCGCTCAAATGACAGTGCGACAAGCAAATTAAAGTTTGGGTTGCCTTAACCGTCCCTTTTTCGCTCGCTCACACTCACTAAAGCAACCTGAGTGCCAATATTACATATTTCGCGAAACCCACTAGTTGCAGGGCCTAGCGGGCAACGCTATCAGATGCACAAACTACGATTTTCCGTAGTTAACGATATTTCGTAGAACGCACTACGAAATATCGTAGAGTTGGCGCGCAATTTGATTATTCTTTTCTACATTTGAACGAGTAATGCTCTGAGACGAAGGGTAAACAATGCAGCTAGACGATAGAGACGAGTTAATCAGTGAAGCATTCTGGCACTCCCCCATCCCGCTTTTACTAATTCACCCTGTTAACAACAGAATACTGGCGAGTAACTTCGAGTGTTGTAAGTTTCTAGGGGACGACGTTGCGTCGTTACGCAGTCGATCCGTTACCGAGTTAATTCCTGAATCAGTTCCAGAGCTGATTGCCTTTACTCAAGAAGCGTTTGAAACAGGCAGTGCCTGGTCGGACCACTTTTACATTACGCGGCGCACAGACCATCAAAAAATACGCGTCGAAATTTCAGCAAAGCAACTTAACGTCAGCGGTCAGTCATTACTGGAGCTGTCATTACAAGACGCGGAAGAACTCCTCAAAGCGAGGAATCGCGCTGAAGCCCATCGGCATTACCGTTCCGGCATAAGCCATTGGAACCGAATAGAGAAAGTATTTCAGGAGTTTGAAAGAGAAAACCGCCTTATCCTGGACGCGGCTGGTGAAGGAATTTACGGGGTTGACGCCGAAGGACGTACGACATTTTTGAATCCCGCTGCCGAAAAGCTCCTTGGGTGGAGAGCAGAAGAACTTATTGGCAAAAATATTCACGATGCAATTCACTCTAAGCACAGTGACGGTCGCCACTACCATGCAGAAGACTGCTACATTTACCGCGCTTTTCGCGAGGGAGTTGTGAACAGTGTCGATAACGAAGTGTTTTGGACCAAATCAGGAAAACCTATCGAGGTGGAATACACAAGCACACCCATAAAGGATAGCGGCCACGTTGTCGGGGCTGTGGTTATTTTTCGTGACGTGACGGACAAACGATATGCACAGCAACAGTTGATTGCGGCACTCCAGGAAGTGGAAACTCTCAAACAACGGCTTGAGATGGAAAACGCTTACCTACAAGAGGAACTCAGCTCAGAGTTCAACCACCATCAGATTGTTGGTAATAGCATTGCGATTAAAAGTATTCTTCAAAAAATAGAACTCGTCGCGCCAACCCAAGCCACGGTATTAATCAATGGTGAATCTGGCACCGGTAAAGAGCTTATTGCTCGGGCTATTCACGACTTAAGCGAGCGCAGCAAGCGATCTCTCATTCGTGTCAACTGCGCGGCTATTCCTGCCGATCTATTTGAAAGCGAATTTTTTGGGCATAGTAAAGGGGCGTTTACCGGTGCAACAGCTGATAGACCTGGTCGCTTTGAACTCGCTGACGGCGGCACACTCTTTCTCGATGAAGTTGGCGAAATCCCCTTGTCACTCCAAGGAAAACTGTTGCGTGTATTACAGGAGCAGCAATTTGAACGTGTTGGAGAAGCAACCACACGGGATGTTAACGTACGCATCATTGCGGCAACCAATCGTGATCTTAAAGCGTTGGTCGATGCTGGGGAATTTCGTGAAGACTTATACTTCAGGCTGAACGTTTTCCCTGTAGAATCAATTCCACTGCGCGGCAGGCTAGATGATATCCCACTGCTTGCACAACACTTTCTTGAACGTGCTGCGCGACGCGCTAACAAGTCAAACCTTAAGATACCACTTAGCCAAGTTGAAAAATTAAAGCACTATAATTGGCCAGGCAACATACGCGAACTAGAAAATGTCATCGAACGGCAAGTGATATTGGCCACCAGCGATACTATTCGCTTTGATGAGTTTTTTTCGCAACACGCCAAACAACTCAACACCCAACCCGCACTCACCCCCTCGCCTGTTAGCGAATTGATGACAGCCGCTGAATTAAAAGCACAAGAACGTAACAGCTTAATAGCCGCGCTCAACAAAACACGCGGCAAAGTGTTTGGAAAAGATGGCGCAGCTGAGTTATTGGGCTTAGCGCTAACAACGCTTGCCTCAAAGATAAAGCGCTTAGGAATCGACGCGTCGCTATTCAAAAACAAAGAGCCGGAACCCGTCGTCTAATGGGCCCGGCGCTTGATTGATGATCTCTCGTCGCTAACTGAGCAAACGCTATCTCAAATCTTCATACGGTAATCCGACATATTGTTGCGCTATCACCCGACGCCCTGCTTCATAGTCGAGGTAATAATTAAGTTCTGACTCCATAAAACGTTTTTGCACCTGCGATTCAACACCGTTAATGTCATCAACACCATCAAAATTATGCAGCATATTGGTCATCCACCAAGAGAAACGCTCACCGTGCCATACTCGACGTAAACAGATCTCTGAATATTGCGCTGTACAGGATTTATCGCCCTCTTTGTAGACTCGCTGCATAACTTTATAAAGTGTCGCCACATCAGAGGCTGCTAAATTTAACCCTTTCGCACCGGTTGGCGGTACAATGTGCGCAGCATCACCCACCAAAAACAAATTCCCGTATTGCATAGGCTCGCACACAAAGGAACGCAATGGTGCGATGCTTTTCTCGATGCTCGGCCCAGTTACCAGCTTCGCCGCTACATCTTCTGGTAAACGCTTTTTGAATTCGTCCCAAAACGCGTCATCTGACCAATCTTCTACCTTATCGGTCAAGGGAACCTGAATGTAGTAACGCGATCGTGTTCGGGAACGAAGGCTAGCCAACGCAAAGCCACGATCATGCTTACAATAAATGAGTTCTTCGCTGACGGGCGGTGTGTCAGACAATAAACCTAGCCAGCCGAATGGATAAACGCGCTCAAACTCAGTGCGCTTATCTTCCGGAATGGTTTGGCGAGAGACACCATGGAATCCATCACACCCCGCTATGTAGTCACAGTCGAGACGAGCGGTTTCACCATCTTTAGTGAATGTCACATAAGGCGAATCACTTTTTACATCATGCAACGCAACATTTTCCGCCTCATAGATGGTGGTTAATCCAGCCGCTGCCCGAGCTTCCATCAAGTCCTTAGTGATTTCCGTTTGGCCATAAACAACAACCGAGTCTCCGTTGGTCAAAGCGGTAAAATCAATTCGCTCGCGACGGTTATTGAAACTAAGCTCGACACCTTCATGAATCTCGCCTTCGCGATCCATTCGCTCGGCGACGCCCGCTTCGCGGACTAGGTCCACGAAACCTTGTTCAAGCACTCCCGCACGAATACGACCTAATACATAATCCCCAGTCACGCGCTCCAGAATAACGTTATCAATACCTTGTTTCGCCAGTAGCTGGCCCAACAGTAAACCAGAAGGCCCTGCTCCAATAATCGCAACTTGCGTCTTCACTTTAGTCTCCTCAGATCTTCATTATTTACCGACAGTATGGGGAAAATAAGAGGATTAGATTAGAGGAATATGAGACAATAAATTGTACTTTTTGAACATCTATCACCAGCGTATATAAGTTAAACCTTCGCTGCTATAAGTTTTTTAGAATAATAGGTTGTACTTTCAATACCGTACTTTCATTTTAGCCCAATGGCGTGCCCCTCCATTGGGACTGAATCAACAAGGTTGGCCAAATACGATGAACCTCGCGATACCGCATTTTGGACTCTACGGCGAAAGCGCCTGGCAAGACGACCCGGCACTAATCCATAGCGAGAATATCGCCAGTCGCAGTAGCCCGCTTGGCTGGGTCATCGAAGCCCACCGTCACAACCAGATGTATCAATGTCTACTGGTCGAATCCGGCGATGTTACGCTTCGTCTTGACGAACGCAGTTATACAACGCAAGGCCCCTGCATTGTTTGGATACCTCCGGGCGTGGTTCACAGCTTTCAATTCAGCAAGGATACGAAAGGTGCCGTAGTGTCAGTGTCGCAGTACTTGTTGAGCAATGCATTCGAGGGCCGCAGTAACCTAACCATCAGCGACACACTGCAGACTGCGTTTGTGCAGCACTTCAACAAAGACCTATCTCATTGGGTACCTATTCGTGAAACACAAAAACAACTGCAAAAAGAGCTAGACAGCAGCCAATACGGAAAGTCATTGGTATGCGAATCTTTAATGCTGGTGCTAGTGATCTACATTTGCCGCTGCCAAACCAACGAACCCACCCAGGAAACTGGCTCGAACAATCGTCTCTTCATCGCATTTCAACGCTTGGTCGATGAACACTACAAAAATCACCTGACCGCTGACAAGTACGCCGCAAAACTCAATATTACGCCGTCAAAACTCAACCGTATGGTGAAACACATTACTGGCCTCAGTGCGAAACAGTTTGTTCAGCAACGCCTTGTCATCGAAATAAAACGTCGACTGCTCTATACCCGTCAATCGGCCGATGCCATTGCCTATGAATCTGGGTTTAAAGACCCGGGGTATTTTTCGCGATTTTTTAAACGGGCGACCGGTCAAACACCGGGAAAGTTTCGGCAGGACCACAGGCTCTAACCATACTGACACACTCGGTAAAAGCACGCTCGGTAAAAGCACGCTCGGTGAAAGCACGCTCGGTTAAAGGCCGTGGTCAGACACGTTGTGCGGCAAACATTGCGTACGAGGTTTGATTTATTTTAATTTAATCGCACGCATAATATCCCGCCAGCTAACAATACCTAACGGGTGATTGTTTTCGTCCACAATCGGAATACAAGAAATCGGGTGTTTATTGAAAAGCGCGATTGCATCATAAAACGACGCTGTAGGGCCAAGTGTTATGAGTTGACGGCTCATAACTTGGCGAACGCGTTTATTGAGGGTTGCGGTATCCCGCGCATTCGCCACCGCTGTACCCGCAGTGGGACTGATTGAACCGAGTAAATCACGATCCGAAATGACACCAACCAGAACACCCTCATCAACAACCAACAAGTGATGGAATTGAGTCTTTTCGAAGATGTCCTTCACCTCGCTCATCGGATTATCCATTGCGATGGAGACAGGATTCTTTGTCATGATCAGTGAAATTTGCATATCGCCAATTACTTTACGATTGATGTATTAAGCATAGCCAAAACATCAAACCTAGCTAACCAGCGTATTTGCTCCGCACCGAATTTACCTTTAGGGGCAGACACCATTGAGTAAGCGCAAAATCGCGAAGCCCCAGTCACCGAAAAGTGCCCAACGAATAGCCCATCAAAGCCATTAATTGACTAAACTCTAATCAATAGTTTCAAAACGGGCTTCAATCGAGCCGCGTTAATCTAACCTAGCAGCCAACTGGAATGCCGTGGACAAAAGCGCATTAGACATATCGCCACAGCGGGTAACACTGACCCTACCGGCAGAACACGATCCGATAACCACCAACGAGGTGTTAGCTCTGCTTGAACAGCAAAAAGTCACCTTTGGCATCGATCATCAGTCCATAGAAGACGCAGTTAATGACCTACAACAGGGTAAAACCCTCGACGCGATTGTAATTGCTGAAGCCAAACAACCTGAACGCGGCACAGGCTCATCCATAAAATTACAAAGCAATGTCGGAGATATTGTGACACCTGGAGAAGTGATCGCCATTATTAACGTGGGGGAACCAGGCACACCCGGGACAACGGTTTTTGGCGAGGCAATAGAACCGCCCTCCTCAGCCGAATTGACCTTGGGCGACAATACTCTGCGAAATGAAGCCAATGTTTTATCGACGCGTTACGGCACGGTGAGTGAACGAATGGGCGTGCCTTACGTCACGCCACTGCTGGCTATTAGCCACGATAAACTCGAAGCGTGCTTAGACATCCACCCGACCTCCACTGTCGGTACGCCAATCACACGTGAAATTATTCTTGATGATATTCGCGCTGCGGGAATAACATTCGGTATAAATGAAGACGCTATTGATATCACCGCAGAACTACAAACCATTCAAAGACAAGTCACCGTCGCCTTGGGCTTGCCAGCGGAGCCCGCCTGTAAAGCGGATTTCTTGTGTCATGTTACACTCAATGGTTCAGACCCACGCGAGCTAGCGAAAAACCCCGAAGCCGTTCAACACCCGGCGGTTCAACCAAAACTGGTAGAGCAAGAAGATCTAATTTGCACAGAAACACCGGCAACCGCACAAACCACCGGGAAAAATATTTTTGGTGAAGACATCAAGCCGCCCCCCTCAAAAACAGAAGCGCCACCACTCAGTATTGGGGAAGGCCTACGAAAAGAGGACGACAGCGGTGACTATTTCGCCGACGTTACCCCAGTCGGGTACCTCACTCTCATAAACAACAAACTCGTAGTTACACCGCCCATTAAAGTCAGCGACGATGGAATGCACGTGTATCTAACCGCATACCCCCAAGAAGCACATCACTTAGCCCTATCCCGAAAACACATAGACAGATGTTTAGAAAAGCTAAATGTAACCTACGGCATTGACCATCAAGCGATAGATGATGCACTCATCGCGCTGCGCGAGAATACTCAGAAAAAAATAGAACGCGTCATCGCAAACGGTCGGCCTGGTGTTGCCGGTGAGGACGAGTATTTAAAATACCTTGTAGATCACCAAGCCAATGTGGGTAAAAAAACTGACGATGACAGAGTCGATTTTCACGAGCGTTCGACCATCAAAAACGTCGAGCCAGAACAACCCATTGCAACCATCATCCCCGCCACCAAAGGTCAATCCCAAATAGATGTATTTGGCAACCCGACGCCCGCTACAGAAGGAAAACACATTGGCTACATAGCAGGCGATGGGGTGCGCCTCGAGGGTGACACTTTCTACGCAACAGAATCAGGCGCGTTACTCATTCAAGGAAATATAGTAAGTGTTAGTGATATTTTTGAATGGGATGGCGACGTCGGATATAAGTCCGGCAACCTTCATCATGAAACCGGTGCTATTCACATCAAAGGCAATATTGAAAGTGGCTTCAAGGTTGATGCGAAAGGTCACGTTATAATTTCACAAAATATTGACAATGCCTCGGTTACAGCCGGTGCCGATGTTGTCGTTAACGGGGGTATCATTGAGCGCGATCACAGCGACGAACGTACCATGGCTGCAGGAAATATCACCGCGAAATTCGCGCAAAATGCCAAACTATATGCCTATCACGACATCATAGTCACTGATTCTGCGGTTAACAGTACGCTACACGCCAAAGGCTCCATCACCATCACACAAGGAAAAGGTCATCTCGTCGGCGGCGTAGCTAGAGCGGGTAAAACCATTACGGTAAAACACTTGGGCTCGCCCGCGGGAGCAAAAACCACCGTGGTCATTGAAATTGACCCCAAACTCAGTAAATCACTTCATCACCAAATTGCTGAATATTTAGAGCAACTTCAAGACCCATCTCTAAACGGAGAAGACGTGTCCGAGCTCAACGAACGCATACAAAGAATCACCATTCAATTACGCAATCTCACCAACAACGTTATAAAGCAAGGCGCTGTGATTATCGAAGGTACAGTCCATCCAGGTGTTAGTGTAAAAATTTTAGACCAAACATATACTTTTAAAGAAGAACAGCGCCGATGCAAAGTACGCCTGGTCGGCGCTCGTGTTTTTGATGTAAGCCCAATTGAATAGCGGCACTCTGACTTTAGATATAATCTCGATATTTTTAGTCCACCTCTCGCGCTAACCAATCATCCCAAGTACCAAGTGCTAAACGCGATAGCTGATTCTCATCATATAAACCAATGTCTTTCCATATCTTCGCGATTGGATCTTGCGCTAAGGTATCAACCCACAAGGTGTCATAATCGGTCGTCGCCCACCATATAACAATGGAAGCGTTTAAATTATTTGCATCCGCTAATAACATCGACAGATAGTTGTTCTGATAGCTTTCGTTACTTTCGGCGGAATAGTTAAAATCAGTAATCTCCAAGCTCTCCCCGATCCAGCCTGTTTCGGAAATAGCGATGGGTTTACCGGCAGAAAATTCATTCGCTTGCGTGAGCCAATTTGCGGGCAAGTTTTCAGGGTTCCCGCGATCGCCATGACTAAAAAACACATACGGATAGACACTCAGCCCCACCACATCGGAAAACTCAAGCACAGCGGCGATGTTATCTTCTATGAGTTGCATTTCACTACTCCCGGGTGTTTTCAATGCAACGGAGACCATTATATTGAGATCAGGATAAGTCGCTTTTAAACGCCCATAAACGGTTTCAGCAAAAATTAAATACTCTGTATAACTAGAAAAATCATTCAGAATAAGCTCGCTAATCTCAGTACCGTACTCAAAATAACGCGGTTGAAATCGATCGATCATATTCGATGCATAATTAATATAGGCGTCGATTACCTCTGGAGAACTCCAACTACGCGTCGCCCATTCACCTTGTAACGGCATATTATCGAATTCACCCCGGTCAAGCGCTAAGCCAGAACGCTCCGAGTTAAGCGAATCAATCGCCAAAAACACATCCGTACTGCTACTAGTCCTCGCGATACGGTTTTGAACCTCCGCTTCAAGGTTTGGATGATACGGGGTCTGATCCAACGCTTGTTGCCACGGGACACCGCCAAGCAAGTGGTGTTTAACGATATCGCCATGGGCGGCTAAACGGGTATAGGTTAGATCTTGTGCTGTAACCGATGCCTCGTATAGCCAAGGCGTAAACCCCATAGAAAACGAACGTGTTGCCGGAGGATTGACTACTGGTTGAGAGGATTGGCTGCCTGACGAGCCGCCTCCGCATCCTATCAAACACAGGAGCGATAAAAGACTGAGAACGGCTCTGAAGTTTAATAATTTCATTTGAGAAAAACTCTTTCATGCCTCGTATGACTACCCTGCTATACCATCAATAACTGATAACGCGACTTCACCAAGTGGAAGTGAAAGTCACCGTTCTAAAGTGCGCTCTAGAACATTTATAGCAAGCGCTATCTCCTTGAGCGAATCTAGATGGTTGAGGTGTAGCATTAGCGAGCGAGATCTCGCAGGGACCTTAATGGTGTGTTATAGCCCAGCATTGTAGGTTGAAATCACATAGTCTAATGTTGGTCTGACGACTAGTGATCCATTTGTATCAACTACCGGTAGATTATATCTTCTAGTCGATAGGTCAGCAGCTTCCATTCTCGAGTGCAGCTTATCAGCCGTTGCTTCGTCATCAACAACAAAATACTCATATTTAATCCCGGCATCTCGGAGCTCAGCAAGCATTTTCTGAGTAACACTGCATGAATCTCTGCCATAGACCGCGACGTATGGTTCATCATACAAAGGATCTTTGCCTCCGTCTCCATACTTCAACCAAAGCTGATAGGAACCGATGGTAATTGCCAGAATTATTAGAAGGTTCTTCATATTTCTCAAGTTTTGGAGAGCTACACAAAAAATTAACGCCAAGCTAAGCGGCGCAGCTTTGCTGCGTCCTTGCTTGAGCGCCTTGTTAGCCCTGCCAGCCTGTACATATACGCTCGACTAACAGAGTGTCGTTAATAACTCCACGAATTGGGTGCTCCATTTGTTTAGGCGTAAGTTTTCCAATTCGCGTTTCATTTTCTCCATCCCACAACCACCAGACCTCAACTACACCTGATGCATTCGCAACGCCTGTGCGAAAGATAGGGAAGGCTTTGAACTCGTCCCTAACTGGCAAATTACCAATAATGTTTACTATTCCTCGACTCACCGCCGCCCCAAGTGGAAAAAAAGATGTAAATTGGAGCGGAGTATTCGCTAGGTCTGCAATGTCATCTACTTTTCTGCGAGTCTGAAATACTCGCATTAAGGCGCCATATTGCTTGTGCTTATGAGTATATTGAGCATAACCAGTTCCATTCTCCGACAATGGGATCTCAACGATATCACCTAATTTTGGACGTTTACTCATAACTTCCCTGTAGGGCTAACGCCCGAATATGGGGCTTGCGTGGAGCGCAGCGGAGCGCAAGTCCCAGCCAGCTCTCTTTGCTGGCGACATAATTTGCTTGTTATGCATTATGAATCTAGCCGTAACATTAAACCTCCAGGCCCATCTTTTTGAACCAGACCCGGGATTTTTTCCAATTTTGAAACAATGGACTTCGCCTCTGAATTAAGAGCGCCTATATTGACGCTCCACTTCATATTGTAAAACGTTTGTTCAGATGAAACATAGAGCCTTACTGGATATACCTTAGGGCTAAATGCCTCCCAGTGTGACAAAATCATGTTATATGCAGCCATTGGCGAAGGTGGCGAATTTGACTTTGATATTTTTATATTTGCTTCATCCAAATATTCGTCAAAATGCTCTAATGTGTTTCTCACTTTGTGATTTAGAACTTCCTTTAGTTCTATATCGCCTAGTGTTTCTTTTAGCTTTTTTGCACGCTCCTTTCTTAGCCTAAATTGCGGCCCTGATTCGCCGTTAAGCTTTACCGAAGGAGTGACCAAAAACTTCTTTATATTGGCGGCATCAGTCAGTATTGAAGAGATTGTTGAATGCAGATCAGGGTTTACTTGAATTGCAAAGCCTTCATCTGGGATTCTTGTTTCCTTAAAAAGATTTTCAGATTTCTTAACCAATGAGCTAGCCAACCACCAAAGCTCATGAAAATAAAGCGTTGAGAGCTTTCCATTATCGAATGTAATTTCAGCAGTGGTCATTCGGGAATTCTTTTATGCATAACGAGCCTGTAGAAATTTAGATGTATAACACGACATATCTCAGACTCTTTGCTGTGTTTTCGAGTGATCAGTTTATCACCAAATTATTTAACATAACCACCCATTATCTTCAGCCACACCATGTCGCGTGTGGATAACGTTGTGGTTAACCTTATGTGCCGTAATTCATTATTTTCTCAATGTTGTGTACTAAACAATATAACTGCCATTGCCCTTGCACTTTCTTTTTGCCCCGCAACGAGAACCGGTTTAACTGTTTTTGTGTGCCAATATTGGCGAACACCGGTTCAACAACCGACATGCGGTGCCCATAAATGACTTTGCCTTGACGACTGTCCACACGTTTTTTCATCCACGCGGTCGCCGTTTTGTGTTGATCCACTGTAAAGTGCACTTGCCGACCATGCCCTTTACGATGATTCGCCGATGACGGGTTGCGCATGCAATCGTCTTTTAATGGGCACACTCGACAATCGGTTAGCTTGCCTTCAAACACATATTTTTTTGCGCCGGATTTGAGGGTTCGTTCATGATACAGCCCCATCTCATTGCCTGCGGGGCAGCGACACGTTTTACGCTTTTCGTTAAAGGTAAACTCAGAGACAGGTATGACTTCGCGTTGGTTTTTCTTTGTATCTTGATGACGCTTGCCGTACTTTTTCTTTTGGTTAGCAAAATATTTATCGCGTTCTCTGAACTTAAGATCAGGAACGTAGGCATTCACTTTATTGTCTTTTAAATAACGATTGTTTTCATCGTTCGAGAAGCCGGTATCCGCCGTCACAACCGTGCGGCCACCGTGGAGATCGCTACCAATACCGAGTGTACGGTAACGCTGACGGATCGATTCAATAATAGGCTGTAAGGTATGGTGTTCTGAGGCTTCGCCGAAGGCTTGGGCATCAACAATGATTTGGTGCTTTTTATCCACGGCGGCGATCCCATTAAAGCCTTGGATGGTGCCTTTGCTGGTAGTGATCTTCGCGGATTCGTTATCGGTAATATTACTCTTCACTTCCTTTTGTTGTTTTGCCTTCCCCATCCGTGGCTCGGCTGTCTTTAGGAAGTCGTCTATCTTTTTGAATTCCTTACGTAAGGTATCTCGTTTTTGTTCGAGTTGTTCTTTACGCTCTTTCTCTCGCGCTTTGCGCTTATCGAGTTGTTTGTGCTCTTCCATGCACGCCCGCATTTGACGTTTGATTTTATCGCGCTTCTGCCCGAGCTCATCAAGCGTTCCAGAATACTCTTTAGAAGCATCGGAGGACATCTTGCAGCCATCAATCGCTATCAGCTCGTGACCGATTAAATCGCGCTGATCACACGACAAAAGGACTTGTTCAAACACAGACTCAATCGCGTCTTGATATCCACTAATGAATTTAGCAATACCTGTCCAATGCGGTACGCTGTCACAGGATAGTGCTTTAAACATGATATTGTGTTCGCAGCTCCATTGAATATCGCGGCTAGACTTCACACCTTTGTAGTACGCGTAAAGAATAATCTTCAGCATCACCGCTGGATCATAGGCTTTACGGCCTACGCTGGCGTTTTTATAGTGCTCGTGAAAGGCAGAGAGATCGATTTCTTCATCAATGAGGTAGTGGAGCGTATAAGCGAAGCGATCTTGTTCGATTTGATCGAGAAAATTCACCACAATCATGGTGTCTTGATTGTAGTTGGCTGTCTTGAAATTACTCATATGACATCCCCAAAAGTGATGTCGTATGTTAACAAAATTCGTCGGATTTTTTCTATTTCTCTACAGTTTCAACGCCCGCACCAGGGGCGCACGAAGCGAAGCTTCGGGCGTCCCGCCGCGATAGCGGCGTAATGCGTGCGATTGTTACATTTCTTTTGGTAATACACTTAAAAGCCCTAAATTTACTATAAGCCAAAACATTGAAACTGGAATCACTAACTTAACAAGGACGTTAAAGAACATAGGTTTTCGTGCATAACGAAATTAGGTTTTTTGGGTGAAACCCATATATCTAGGTAGCTACCAACAGGGTGCCTTTTTGTAAAAGCTTTAAAGTCATGTATATTTAGCGTATCTACATGCCCAGTGTATTTACGTCCTTTGACCTGATATTCGAACTCGAACTCAAAGTTACCTTCTAGGTTTTTAGCGCCTCTCATAGACGATTTCTTAACTTCACCCTTTATTGGATCAAGCCTCACCAACTCACTAACGTCAACCCATTTCCCATGAATATATAAAAACGAGAAGAATACAAAAACTAAATTAAAGGCGCCAATTATTATTATCGATTCCATAGGTGATATTAAATGTAACGCCGCCAGAACCTGAACAGCAAGCGTTTTAATGGCCTGTCTTTCAAGGCCATTGCTTGCTGTTTCAGGTTGCTGGCTTTGTTACGTTTATTTTTCATTTGGCTCGATAAGTAGATATTTAAATGTTTCAACTTCATCTTTAGGCTTTAACTTAAGATCCTTTCTAATTGCTAAGACCAGTTTTGAAAGGAGGCTATCATGTGTTTCTTGGTCTAACTCACCCGCTGGCAACCTCGTAACTTCTTGATACTCATGCAGCCTAGTAATGACTTCATGTGAGGCGAATAAACCTACGGTATTAAACGCAATTGCATACCTTTTCTTTGCTTCCGGCGCACCAAAGGAGCCTACACTAGATGCTAAAGCCGTAATGAATTCTTTGTAATGACCTAATTTTTCCTTGCGCCATTCAGCTTCTCTTTCCCGCTCCTTTGCCGACCAATAACTAAAGGCTGCGACAATTATTGCCACTGAACCTGAAATTATTGCGACTAGTATGTTAGTGCTCATCACTTCCTTATTAAACGTAACGTCGGCAACAGCGGCCGAACGTAGTGAGGTCCGACGCCGCAGGCGTGTACTGCTTGCCTTTGTTATAGCTATGGCGACAACTTAAGATGAAGAACCTTTTTAGATTCACCATTTATAGGTATCCATTTTTCTGTTACTCCTACGACTCGAAGCTTCGTCCCTTCTCTATATAGACGATCGGCCTCTGACTCAATGATTAGGCCACAGTAAAACCCCACGTCATTTGTTTCACTTTCGGCTATAGCCTTACTCGTTATCTTATCATTATCATCTTGTGCAAATTTATCCATCATAATTTTTACTTCATTTTCAGTCACTGAATCAAGATGGCTGATTTTATCCAGGCTTACCTGAGGAACAAAATAATTTTGAACAAGCAACTTTGAAGGATGATATTCATTGATTTTTTCTTGGCTAGAAGCACAAGCCTGAATCAATAAAACAATGAATATTAGCGGTATCTTTTTGATCATAAAGCTATAACGCCTGCTTATGGGGCCGCAGTGCAGGCGCGAAGCGCCGGAACGGAGGTCCCAGCCACGAAGTGGCGCCATGAAGCATTTGTTATAGTTTTTCAGAAATTTCAGGTTGGCACATTGGCTAACCATAAATCCTACCCTCTTCCATGTGGCACACTACGGCCAACCAAATTGAAACAGCAGAGAACAAAGAATAACCCTTGCCACTGCTAAAATGCCACATATAGACACAGACCTGCCTAATGGGGACTTCTTGGCACCGAAGCTGAGAGATTACACTCAGACCGCTACCCGCATCTTGACTGGCTAGCGAAGCTTGCCAGAAATAATCGTGTTATGAGGCTACTGCCTTTAAAGCCGCAGCACTAAAAAACAGACTACTAAACTTATTCAATGGTAGACGGCCTACAACGTGGGCCGATATCGATGACTCATATATCACCGACCATTACCTTTCAGCTTGCACTGACCTCTCATATTAAGAAAGATCAGAAAAATCTATAACGCTCGGCTAAACGGCGCGAACGCAGTGAGCGTCCGGCGGAGTGAAACGGAGCAAATTTAAGCCGCTTGTTAGGTGCATACTACACGCCGACGATAGCTAACCATAAATAGTAACAGCACACACGCACTACTTACCGATAACGGAAACAATACGGTTGCGATTGAATAGTGCTCTAGGGCTAGTATTGCAAACAAATTTCTTGCCATGAATAACATAAAAAAAGGAATATTTTCATCATGAGGAAAATCGTAAGCCTTTCGGATAGTTGGACCAAAACCGAGTAAATCTACAATAGTTAATACAACCACAGCCCAAAGCGGATTTGAGGTAAAATACCAGAATGGTAGTGAAGCCAGCGCAGCCAAGAAAAACAACCAATCGGTTTTGGTTATTTTAATATCGGAGTGCTTAGCAACAGAGAGGAAAGCTATAAAAATAGTGATACAGCCAGAAACACCTATAGGCCATGCACCAATACCACCTTTAGCTTCAACTTGCGCGAAAAATACAATTATTGTAGTTGTACCCAAAATGACCCATGAAAATACATGTGGCTTTGTAGTACCTGATAAAATTGAACGTATATAAGGCACGAATGCGACAAATGTTAAAATTATGGCTATAGTGCTGAAAATAATTTTAATATTCATTACGAACCTATAGAGCCTCACCTTTGATTAAGAAGGATTCTTTTATTGATTTTTCTTTAAGATCAAGATACTTAGATCTTTCGCTATCCGTCAAAAATGCATCAAAATCTAACATGCTAGCGAATCGTATTATATGCACTTCATAAGGGTGATCTATTGCTGCCTCAACAACACTGCCTGCGTCTGGCCGTAACCGAAGCATTAGTTCGCCATTATATTTTGAAATAATTGGGATAGCATAATTTTCAAATTCATGAAAAATGTTTTCTTGTCCCTCTTTGACATAAATTAATTGGGTAATAAATATCATGGTGAGAATACTCGTAATACTGAAAGCACCTAACAGTTTATTCAAGAACATGGTCGTATATAGCCATGTATGTGCATATATGAACATATGTTCCTATATATAGCCATTGTATGTCTACATGTAACCATATACGCCTATATATAACCATGTTCTTTAATTCATATATCGCGCAGATCAACTATGCGATCATTCAATCCTAGCAAGATCGCTTGTGCGCGCTGGAGCACCCATAGCTTTTCGCCCTTGAGCCACACACCTCCTGCCCTCTTCACCTTCGCGCGAAGCTCAGTTTCGACAAAGTTGATTTTGACGCCAACCCTGTCATGAGGCTTAAGCTTTTCCTTCGTCACAACGCGCTTTAGGGCACCTACTAGTGCTCTTTCTTCAACAATGATTTCAACCGTTGTATACCTCTTCTTTTTCGTCGTGTCATCTCTGTAGCGCACGCAAACTAAACTCTTTCCCCAGCGCTCACTATGCTGCTGGGAACCCATTTGGCCTGGCAATATCGTTTTTGCTACTTTCATTGCATCCTCCTTGAAGCTAGCACTTGAAACCTTAACATGTATTAATATACAGTATCCGAACAACTTAATCACAGGCGACTTTTATAGATCACTCAATTCATATCAAAAATACGCATCAAGGATTTGTAATAATGGACTATTCAATCACTTTGCCGGTAGAGGATATACCGCCAGCACTCCCGTCTAAACCGACTCGTTTTCTAGATCAATTCCGGCTGTATATGCGAACAGACGGGAAAAGTTACAGCACTGAGAAAACCTACGTTTACTGGGCACGCTTCTTTATCAATTATTCAGGTAAAGCGCACCCTACTACACTGGGTACAGCTGCTGTTCGGGACTTCCTAACTTTTTTGGCAACACAACGAAATGTTTCATCAAGCACTCAGAAAACCGCGTTAAACGCATTGGCTTATTTATATAATCAGTTTTTAAAGCAGCCATTAGGAGACATTGGGTTTCGGTACGCTAAGAAACCACCCCGAATACCCACGGTCTTTTCTCATGAAGAAGCGAAGCGAGTAATTGCTGAATTGAAATATCCTAGCAAGTTAATGGCCCAATTGATGTACGGCTCCGGCTTGCGTATTTCTGAAGCTATTCGGCTGCGTGTTAAAGACATTGATTTTGAGCAAGGTTACATTGTCATTCGAAATGGCAAAGGCAATAAAGATCGAACAACCCTGCTTCCAAAGTTGGCGGTGGATGAGCTTAAGGTTCAAATCGGTACGGTCGAAAAACTATTAGAGGACGACATTCACAATGGCGTCAACCCAGTCTATTTACCCAATGCCTTGGCAAGAAAATACCCTAATTACGGCCGAGAATTAGCCTGGCAATATGTTTTTCCCTCGCAAGTCTTGCCTGTAGACCCTCGCGCTGGTGTCGAGCGCCGCCACCACATTCATCGCTATACGGTTCAAAGGCACATTCACGACGCGATTCGCAAAGCGAAAATACATAAGCAGGCAAGTAGTCATACATTTCGTCATTCCTTTGCGACGCGCTTGCTTTACAAAGGTTTTGACCTGCATAAAATTCAGCAATTGATGGGGCATAGCGATATCAGCACAACGCAGATTTACTTACATGTGCTTGATGAGATAGGAAATTGGGTCACAAGCCCTGTTGATGACGATTAGTATTACCTGTATCCGTTCCATAACAAAAAGGCAGCCGATTTGGCTGCCTTTTTCGATATACGCGTAATATTGAATACGCTAACTATTTTCCAGCAACATTGTACCGGCGCCTGTATTTGAAATCGGCGCGTGATAGTTACGATGTAATTCTTTGACGTTACCCGTTAGTACGCCTCGCATACCTAACCACATAATTAGCTCTGGACCTTGTGCACCGGCAATTTCGACTAGATCCAAAATCGAGTATTTGGTCAGCTCCTCGGGTTGATTCACGATTTTATCCATACACTCGATATCAAACTTCTTATTAATTATCCCAGCTCTTTCGCCATCAAGTTGATGGGATAAACCACCCGTACCAAGCACAACCACTTTAAGGTCTTCATCATATGACTCAATCGCTTTGCCGATCGCTTTACCCAGATCAAAACATCGCTTTGGCGATGGCATCGGGTGTTGCTCTACATTAAGACACACTGGAATCACTTTCATATGGTCATATTTGTAACCTGGCCACATAAGCTGCATGGGCACCGTTAAACCATGATCCACTCGCATTTCTTGGCATATGGTAATATCGAATTCGTTATCTACCAGTTGGTTACAAATATGCCATGACAAATCTTCATGTCCCTTGATTGGCGGAATAGGTTTTATGCCCCACCCTTCGTCGGCGTTGTGGTACTCAGCCGCCGCACCAATGGCAAACGTTGGTTTTTTATCGATAAAAAATTCTAGACCATGATCATTGTAAAAAATGACCGCGACATCGGGTTGCTTTTCGTTCAACCATTCTCTAATGGGTGGGTAACCATCAAAGAAAGGTTTCCAATACGGGTCTTGCTGAAGGTTGCCTTCGATTGCCCGGCCAATTGCGGGAATATGTGAGGTCGTGATACCGCCAATAATTTTCGCCATGAATAATCTCTTTATACTGTGTTTAGTTTTTGGCCGCTGTTTATGTTGGCTTCTAGTCAGCTTTGCCCCTGCTCGACGAGCTTGGCCTTAAATTCCTCTACAGTCATACCGGTTTGTTGTGCGCCGATGTCTTGCACGTTAAGTCCGATGTAGCCAGCAAATTTTGCGAGGTAATAAATACTACCGCCGAGCTCAAGTAGTTTAAGCACATCTCTATCAGCGATTGCTTTCTTTTGTTCTTCGGTTAAACCGTACTTATCACAACATGCCTGTTCGTCTGCAGCGAAAGCTTCCCGGCCGTCGGCGTCATTCAACGAATAACACAATTTATTCAGCCCATAGCCCTTACGCGCCATTTTACCGTCGAATAAAATGGTGCCTGGTATGTTTCTTTTTTCATCTAAATAACTCATCACGACTACCTGCTGTTTTAACTAGGCCCAGTAAAGTTTCATGGGATTATCAATTAATAGCTTACGTTGTAACTCTTCCGTTGGTGCTATGTGTGGGATCACATCGACCAAAGCACCATCATCTGGTGTATGAGATTTCATGTTGGGATGAGGCCAATCGGTTCCCCACAAAACCCGGTCTGGAAACTTTTCTACCAACGTGCGTGCAAATGGGACGACATCGGAATAGTCCGGTGGTTGCTGGGTTAAACGCTCTGGACAACTCACTTTGGTCCACATATTGGGAAAACGCTCCAATAATTGAATAAACTTTTTAAAGTCCTCGTGCTCCACACCTTTTGTCACATCGGGCCGCCCCATATGATCGACCACAATAGTGGTATCGAGTTCTTCAAAAAATGGGATGAGCCCTTCCATATCAGGCGCCTCGAAATAAACAACGATATGCCAGCCTAACGATTTAATGCGTTTGGCAATATTTAAAAAAACGTCTCTCGGAGTGTCGTCTACTAATCGCTTGAGAAAATTAAAACGCACAGCGCGAACACCGGCTTGGTCCATTGCTTGTAGCTCGTCGTCACTCACATCGGGAGAGACCACGGCCACGCCGCGCGCTAAATCACCGGCCGTATTGAGCGCATCGACTAAGGCATCGTTATTGGTCCCATGGCAGGACGCTTGAACGATAACATTTCTGGAAAAACCAAGATGATCCCGTAACGCAAACAATTGAGCTTTCGATGCATCACACGGTGTGTATTTTCGTTTTGGCGAATACGGAAATTGCTCAGCTGGGCCAAACACATGACAATGGGCATCGATGGCGCCCTCTGGCGCTTGATAGTCAGGTTTTTTTGGAGATGCGTGAAACGGTAAGTAATCGGGATCCATAAATGTTCCTGGCTGTTTAGTTTCTAGTGGTCTAACTATTGCCTGTCTATTTTTAACAGTCGAATGACTAGCTCTCACATAGTCGTTTTTGATAAAACGTTTTGTAACAGGTTAAACAAACACGTAACCATCAAATAACTTTCGCGCCGTGCGAATAATCGCAGCGCTTACGATAGCGTTTTCGTCATTTTTTTCTAACGCGACACCCATAAAACCTGAGGGATGCTCCACATCCAATGCCAATTTTTTTGACTGTCCGCTAGGTAAAACCGTGAGCGCTGCCGCCGGAGAACCCGTGAGGCAACAGGCAGTCGCGACACTCACAGCGCCTAGCACACCTATCGATGCATGACATCGATGCGGAATAAACGTGCGTGTCGAAATTGCGCCACCTTGCGTAGGTTCGCTAACCATGGACATTTTGGGAACGGTTTTTTCGGTGACGTCACCGAGATTCATCATCGGCCCAACGTGTAAGCGTATTGATTCTAATTTGTCACGCAGTGATTGATTGGCTTCAAGTTCTTCACGGGTTTCATTGCCCGTTATACCCATATCCGCCGCACGCATAACCACCACCGGCATACCATTGTCGATGCACGTAACCTCTACCCCATCAACGACATCGACTGTATTTCCGGTGGGCAATAACGCACCACAACTTGAACCGGCTGTATCGATAAATTCAATCGCTATTTCACTAGCACTGCCTGGGACACCATCAATCGCCGTGCCACCGTTGTAAATAACATTTCCGTTTTGCGTTGCCACTTTGGCATGCGCAACTTGGCCAGTGTTTTCCATATAGATCGAGACGGTGGTATTGCCCTCTTGTGCGGACACTAACCCTCTTTCGATAGCAAATGGGCCAACACCCGCCAAAATGTTCCCGCAATTTTGCGCATCGGTCACGATCGCCTGATCAACCACCACCTGTAGAAAAAGATAGTCGACGTCGATACCTTCACGCTCACTTCGTTTAACGACCGCCACTTTGGACGTTAACGGATCAGCGCCACCCATTCCATCGATCTGGCGGATGTCTGGCGAGCCCATGACGCGCAGTAGACAGGCGTCTCGCTCTGGTATCGAGTCTGGTAAATCCTCTCGCAAAAAATACCCGCCTTTTGATGTACCGCCTCGCATCCACATACAGCGAACGCCATCGAGGTCGCTAGTATTCTCTACTGCACCTAAACCCGGTGCGCCGTTAGACATACTTCAAACCTTTTTCGGCCAATCGTGAGCGCATGTTATACATGTCTAAACCTAGTTCACCTTTGGCCAAACGAACACGTTTTTCTTCTTCTACGGCCATACGCTTTTGTGATGCCTCCAGCACGGCTTGTGCTTCTTCACGTCGCACAACAACAACACCATCATCATCAGCAACGATAATATCGCCGGGGTTCACAACTTCTTCTGCACAGACAATCGGGACATTGACGGAGCCCAAGGTTTCTTTAATCGTGCCTTGCGCAAACACATGCTTTGACCACACAGGAAAATTCATTTGTTTTAAGTCCCGTGTATCGCGAACGCCACCCTCAATAATTAAACCAACGACGCCACGCGCTTGCGCAGAGGTAGCCAGTAAGTCACCAAAAAAACCGTGATTAGACGGTGATGTCGGCGCGAACACCAGCATATCCCCTGCTTTTGCCTGTTCAATCGCAACGTGCATCATCCAGTTATCGCCGGCCGCTCCGGAAATAGTGATAGCAGACCCTGCCACGCAGACATCCGGATAAATCGGCCGCATGTAATCCGCTAACAGCCCTTTTCGCCCTTGGGCCTCGTGAATGGTTGCCACACCGCAAGTTGCCAAGCCATCAATTATGGATTGCTCGGCACGTTGAATATTTTGTACGACCACATGATTGTTCATAAGAATTCCTACTGCGTTTCTCAATGTTGAGCGTGTAATACGCGTAATCTGCGATTAATGCTTCAATGTACAAAAAGATAGGACAAAAGAATACCTCACCTATAAAGTGAAGTAATGAAGTAGGCTGTGTACTTCCTACTGCTATCTTCGTCAACAGGGTAGTAACGAAGTGCCTCAGAGCCATAGCAAACTCTGTGAGCCCTACAATCAGCATCCATCTACACCAGGGCCCCCGGTCAATAGCAATAGGAAGTACACAACCTACTCGTTTGATACGATTTAGCGTATGTCTGATTTAAAGGTGATTTGATGTATGGATGTATTTCGTCACTGATCAAATGACGAGACGACTAAATACACGTCGTGCGTTATGTTCAAATATTTTTTGTTTGTCTTCGTCTGATAACACGGTATTTGCATCGATATAGCGTTTGGTATCATCGAAATAATGGCCCGTTTCTGGATCGATTCCGCGTACTGCACCAATCATTTCTGAAGCGAATAAAATGTTTTCAACCGGTACAATATCCAGTAATAGGTCAATACCACGCTGGTGATAAACACACGTATCAAAGTAAATATTCTTAAGTGCCGCCTCTTCAATGGGCGGGTAACCTTGGTCTTGCAATAAACCACGGTAACGCCCCCAATGGTAAGGTACCGCGCCTCCGCCATGGGGAATGATAATTTTTAAGGTTGGAAAATCTTTAAAGACATCAGACATCACTAGTTGCTGAAACCCTGTGGTATCCGCACCGAGGTAATGAGAACCCGTGGTATGAAAACAGTCGTTGCATGAGGCACTGACGTGCACCATGGCCGGGACATCGAGCTCACACATTTTTTCATAAATGGGATAAAAGGCTTTATCAGCCAACGACATATCTTGCCAATGTCCGCCACTGGGGTCTGGGTTCAGGTTACAACCAATAAACCCCATTTCCGTGACACAGCGTTCTAACTCGGGCACTGACTTCGCAGGATCGACGCCTGGTGATTGAGGCAGCTGTGCAACCGGTGTGAAGTTTTCAGGAAACAGGTCACAGACACGACGAATTAATTCATTTTGATGCTCGGTCCAAAACTGGCTGGTGTGTTCATTACCAATATGATGGCCCATCCAGCTAGCGCGGGGAGAAAAGATAGTGAGGTCGGTACCGCGTTCTTTTTGCAGACGTAACTGGTTGTTTTCGATACTTTCACGGATTTCATCATCACTAATTACGATAGTGCCTTTCTCGCCAACAAATTTTGGGTCTTTGGCGACCGCCGCTTTTTGAGCGTCGCGGTACTCCCCTACCTGGGGTGGCGTAGTCGTATAATGCCCGTGACAGTCGATAATCATGAAACTTCCTATGCTGAATCGTTATTTTTGATCAAGTATCACGACAAAAGCCGAAGCAGACCATTCCAATTTGCCCAGATTCATATTAAATTTTGCTATAGCACTCTAAAACTTGGCGCGAAATTCTGCCAGAATAGCCCCATGCCAAACGATAAGATTTTAATAACGGCGAATACAATAAAAATGCGAAACGACCTGTCAGCCAACGACTCCACGCACGCTGCACAACGACCTCGATATCAAGAGGCTGGAAGAACCCACTATGGACAAGCCTTTACCCAACATTAGACACCTGCGTGTCGCGCACCAAGTTGCGCTGCACAAAAGTATTAGCAAAGCGTCCGCTAAAGTATTTTTATCGCAACCAGCCATTACCCAGGCGATTAATAAGTTAGAGGAGCAACTGGAGACGGTGCTGTTCAATCGCCAATCCACGGGGATGTACCCCACCGAGGGTGGCGAGGTGTATATGCACCGGGTAGAGCGCTGCCTCTCCATCCTTTTTGAAGGCGCGAAAGAAGTGTGTCGACTAGGCGCGAACCGCGATACACCACCCGCTGATCGAATCATTCAACTACTCACCACTACCCAGCTGCGGGCACTTATTTCTGTGACCGAGGTACGCAATTTTAGCTTAGCAGGACGACAACTAGGGATTTCTCAATCATCCATTCACCGCGCTGCCCGCGAGCTTGAAAACCTGCTGCAAATTACCCTGTTTGAAAAAAGCCAAGTAGGCATCACGCCCACCAAAGCGGCGCTAGCACTTGCGAGAGCCGCAAAACTTGCCTTCAATGAAATCACCCAAGCGCAACAAGAGCTTGAGGCGCTTCACAACAGAGAAACTGGCCTCATCGTTGTCGGCAGCATGCCGCTCGCGCGCACCAAGCTGCTACCCAACGCAATCAATCATTTTACCGCGAACAACCCTGGTTTTCGGATCAATATCATCGACGGGCCGTATGAAGATTTACTCAGCCACCTGCGCTCTGGGGATATCGACATCTTAATCGGTGCGCTGCGCTATCCAGCCCCCAGTGACGATATTGAACAGCACGAGCTATACCGGCCACCATTGGGTATCTTTGCCCGAAAAGATCACCCACTCCACCAAAAGGCTGACGTCACACTTGAAGATCTCCAGCGCTACGACTGGCTTGTGCCCCGCCCAGGGACGCCAACACGAGAGGTATTTTCAAAGCTGTTCACCGATCAAGGGCTTGAGGCGCCTCAAGACTGCATAGAGTCAAGCTCACAGGTCTTAGTTCGCGAGGTATTATTGGGGAGTGACAGGTTAGCTATCACGTCAAAAGACCAATTCCCGCGGGAAGAATCACTACAATTGTTGCGGCCGATTAATTTCGATCTGTCGCATACGCAACGCCCTATTGGCGTCACCATGCGCAGCAACTGGCACGCAACTCGGTCACAACAACGATTTATCGATGGCATATTTGCAGAGCAACCCTAAATCATTATCAACCCCAGTAAGCTATTCAAAATTTGAATAGCGGCCTGCCAGAACTTATTACCTCACGCAAAACTTGAATGTTAGTCTGACTTGCTAATTACGCAGTAGTAGCCACTCCGAATATCGACCGTGTGACCATGACAGATTCCTCAGCAGCAACCATTAATGTATCGTTCATTGGCTTTGGCGAAGCGGCTATGGCAATCACAAATGGTTGGCGTGAGGACGAAAACCTTCTTTCTGACGACTGCCAGATTCAAGCCTACGATTGCAAAACCGACTCACAGTTGACCCGCGATGCAAAATTGGCTGATATGGCGGCTTGCGACGTTATCGGCTGTGAAAGCGTCGACACAGCGCTGACCAATTGCCACGCTGTGTTTTCGCTTGTGACGGCCGACCAAGCCACAGATGCGGCAAAAGCCGCTGCTCAAGTGATCAAACCTGAAACTCTATATTTTGATGGTAATTCCTGCTCACCTGGGACCAAACAGCACAACGCCCAGCTTATCGAAGGTGCGGGAGCCCATTATTTCGACTTGGCCATCATGTCCCCTGTTTATCCTCAACGGCACCAAACGCCCATGCTCGTCAGCGGTAATCAGATTGAACTAGCGTCGGCACTACTCAATTCGCTGCGGATGAATGCCACGTCCAATGGCACCCAAGTTGGGCAATCTTCAGCGATAAAAATGATACGCAGTGTCATGGTAAAAGGAATGGAAGCACTCACCGCAGAATGTGTTTTGGCAGCGCGAAAGGCCGGCGTCGACGAAACGGTTTTAGACTCGTTACAGCATACGTTTCCCGACACAGCATGGCGCCAACGCAGCGCCTATAACCTTGAGCGGATGATGTTACACGGTGAACGACGCGCTCAAGAGATGCGCGAAGTCGCCGCCACGCTGCAAGAGTTGGGACTTTATAACGGCATGGCACTGGCATGTAGCCAGTGGCAGTCATCAATCGGCTCGCTTAAGTTGACTGCGACGGACAACGACTACGGCCCGCTTGCCGACAACGTGCTGTCACAGCTAGAGCAGCAGGCTTCTTCTTAAAGACTAGCCGCTTACATTCACAACAAAAATCCATAATTAGGGGGATAGATATGAAGCTTTGTGTCGCAGGAGCCATGGGAGCTTTTGGAATAAAACACTTAGATGCCTTGGCCGCTATTGACGGCGTTTCCGTCACCTCGCTAGTCGGTACTAAACCGGATAAAATTGCCGCCCTCGCGGCTGAACGCGGTATCGGCCACGCCACCACTGACCTTGCCGAGAGTTTAGCCCGTGACGATGTCGATGGCGTTATTTTAGCAACCCCAACGCAAATGCACGCTTCGCAAGCCATTCAATGTCTAGAGGCAGGCAAGCACGTCATGGTTGAAATCCCAATGGCGGATAACATTGAAGACTCACGTAAACTCGTTGAAACCCAACAGCGCACAGGTTTAGTCGCCATGGCTGGCCATACACGTCGCTTCAATCCCAGCCATCAGTGGATTCACAATAAGATCCAGGCTGGTGAGCTGACAGTGCAGCAAATGGATGTCCAGACTTACTTTTTCCGGCGCACCAATACTAACGCCAAAGGCGAAGCGCGCTCGTGGACAGATCATCTGCTTTGGCATCATGCGTGTCATACCGTAGACTTGTTCCAATACCAAACAGGCCAGCAAGCCTCTCAGCTACAAGCCATGCAAGGCCCGATTCACCCGCAACTCGGCATCGCAATGGATATGAGTATCGGGATGAAGGTACCCAGCGGTGCACTATGTACCCTATCCCTCTCGTTTAACAATGAAGGGCCATTTGGTACTTTCTTCCGCTACATTTGCGATAATGGGACCTACATCGCTCGCTATGATGATTTGGTTGATGGGAACGAGAACCCCGTGGATCTTACCGGAGTCGCTGTGTCTAACAATGGTATTGAATTGCAAGACAGAGAATTTATCGCGGCAATACAAGAAGGCAGAGAACCTAACTCAAGCGTCGCGCAATGTTTACCGGCCATGGAAACACTTGATGGCTTAGAAAAATTGCTTGATAACGCATCGTAACATCATGTGGTGCGTTGTGAATCAAGAATAAATAATATTCAGGAGTCGCATGAACGCACTACAACGCACACTCGGTTTATTTCAAGTTAATGCCATTGGCTTAGGGTGCATGTCGCTGTCCCATGCCTATGGCACCACACCTAACAAAGACGCTGCAAGTCATTTACTTAACCATGCGCTCGATGTCGGCTATAACCTACTCGACACGGCTGCACTCTATGGATTTGGAGCCAACGAAGAACTGCTAGGTTCGGCACTGAAAGGGCGACGTCACCAATTTGTACTGGCGAGTAAATGCGGGTTATTTAGAAATGCCGATGGTGTAAGAGAAATCAACGGGCGTCCCGACGTCATAAAGAAAACCTGCGAAGACAGCTTGCGTCGACTCAATACCGAAGTAATCGACTTATATTATTTACATCGCTGGGATAAAAACGTACCTATTGAAGACAGTGTCGGCGCGTTATCCGACCTGGTTCAAGAAGGCAAAATTCGGTCCATTGGCTTATCGGAAGTATCCGTCGACACGCTTAAAAAAGCGCATAACGTTCACCCGGTTACTGCCGTACAAAACGAATTTTCGTTATGGACGCGTAACCCGCACATTGCCATGTTAGAGGCCTGCCGAACAATGGGTATTGCACTTGTGGCTTTTTCTCCCGTTGGCCGAGGTTTTTTGACTGACAAGCCACCGATTCCAAGTGATTTTGAAGCAAGCGATATCCGTGGAAAGATGCCGCGCTTTCAAACTGACAATCATTCGCACAACCTGCAAATAGCCGAACGTTTCTCGGACTTTGCAAAATCGCAGGGGCACACGCGTGCTCAACTCGCGCTCGCCTGGCTATTGCATCAAGGGGAACACGTTATCCCAATACCAGGGACTACCAGTATCAACCATTTAGAAGAAAATTTTGCCGCCACAGATATTGCGCTATCAAGCGAACAACTCCAACATCTAGACAGCCTCATCAGTGAGCAAATAATTAAGGGCAAACGTTACCCAGAGCCTGTTTATGCGGAGATTGATTCAGAAGAGTTTTAACAACCACATATTCACTCAGGGACACTAGCTCAGCAGTCGCAGCGAACATCTGAGCAGATACAAAAATAGCGACTACAATTGCGACAACAATAAAAATATTGATTAAAAAAATACACTCAAGAGAAAATTATGTCGAAGACCTGCATTGTCATTGGCGCCAGTCACGCCGGATCGCAACTAGCACTTAGCTTACGTCAAGAAGGTTGGGAAGGCCCCATCCTATTAATGGGTGAAGAAAACGTTCTCCCCTATCAACGACCACCGCTATCTAAAAGTTTTTTATCCGGTGCTAAAAGCGTCGAAGAACTTTATATTCGCCCAGAAGCACTCTACGAAAAGCAACAAGTCGAGGTTTTGCTAAATAGCCGCGTTACGCATATCGACGGAGACAATAAGTCTCTTACGTACGTAAAAGACGGTGAAGAAAAAACACTTCAGTACGACAAAATTGCCTTGTGCACGGGCGCACACCCTCGCCACTTGTCCATTCCCGGATCCGAACTTGCGGGCATACATTATCTCCGGACCTTAAGTGATGTCGAAAAAATACGTAGCGATTTAGAAACAGTACAAAGCAATAAAAAAATCTTGAACGGTGTCATTGTCGGTGGCGGCTATATAGGTCTAGAGACCGCTGCAATGCTCAATGCAATGGGTCATCAAATGACTGTTCTGGAGGCAATGCCGCAACTGTTATCTCGCGTTGCTGCACCTGAAATCGGCAAATTTTACAACGATCTACATCAGGCACACGGCGTTGTTATTAGAACCGAATGCCATGTCAACGGATTTACCGAACACGGTGATAGAGTCGAGGCCGTTGTACTCAGTGATGGATCAAAGATTGACGCCGATTTTGTTATCGTCGGAATAGGTGTTCAAGTCAATGGCGAACTCGCGGATCAACTTCAGTTAAAACAAGAAAATGGTATTGTGGTTGATAATTTAATGCACACATCCAATGCCGATGTGGTCGCTGCTGGTGACTGCACGCGTTTTCATAACGACACATTTGGTTCACTCCGACTTGAGTCGGTGCCCAATGCCACTGAACAAGCGAAAACAGCGGCAGCCTCTCTGTGCAATACAGAAAAGCCGTACCACGCTTTACCCTGGTTTTGGTCCGATCAATACGATTGCAAATTACAAATTGCGGGCATTAGTGCTGGGTATACCGACATCGTCGTTCGTGGGAGTTCGCAGGTGGTAAAAGACGAGAAACCAAGTTTCTCGGTGTTCTATTTTTCGGATGACAAACTCATTGCAGCCGACTGCATTAACCGGCCAAAAGATTTCATGTTCGCTAAACGTTGGCTAACTGACAAAACAATAATAAATAAAACTACCCTCGCGGATGACGACACGCCTTTGAGCTAGGCGCGCAACCGTCATTCCTCCTCGGTAGCGGAGGACGCTAGATGACCCAGAAAACGTGGCCACTTAACTGTTGGTATGTCGCCGCTATGGCGGATGAAGTTTCCGACAAGCCCTTTGGTAGAATCGTATGTAATTTACATATCGTCTTCTATCGAAACACGCAAAACCAACCCGTTGCGCTAGAAGATTTTTGCCCACACCGCGGATTGCCGTTGTCACTAGGTTACATCGAAGGCGATGAAATTGTTTGCGGATACCATGGTATGAAAGTCAGTTGCCAAGGTAATTGCCACTCGATGCCAGGGCAAGATGTCCGCCGAATGAAAGGGATTAATGCTTACCCCACAGTCGAAAAGTATGGGTTTATCTGGCTATGGCCCGGTGATCCTACACTTGCCGACCAGACAACAATCCCAGCCCTCGATTGGGCACACGCTGCTGATTGGGCTTACGGGGGCGATTACTATCACATGAAATGTGATTACCGACTGCTAGTGGACAACTTAATGGATCTTACTCACGAGACCTATGTTCATCGCTCGAGTATTGGACAAAAAGAAATCGAAGAAAATGCGCCAGAAACCTATCGCGAAGATGGAGAAGTCCGCGTAAAGCGCGATATGTATTCCATTGTGCCACCACCATTTTGGGGAGATGCCCTCGAAGCGAATCAGTTACCACGAGATGCCCAATGTGACCGTTGGCAAGTGTGCCGCTTCGTTCCACCTAGCCAAGTCATGATTGATGTTGGTGTAGCGCTTGCAGGTACTGGCGGGCAAAACGCACCAACAGAAAAACGTGCCGCAGCAATCGTTGTCGACCTCATTACGCCAGAGACAGAAACCACTTGCCATTATTTTTGGGGGATGGCGCGAAATTTCAATGTCAATAACCCAGAACTAACTACCACCCTGCGTGAGGCCCAAGGTAAAATCTTTGCTGAAGATCTCGAGGTTCTTGAGGAACAGCAAGCCAGCTTACTGCGCAATCCTCAGCGGCGATTGATTTCATTAAATGTTGATGCTGGCGGTGTTCACGCGCGTCGAGTCATCGACAAATTGATCCAACAAGAAACAGAGACACCCAACAATACATAATAACTATCATAAACATTTAGCTATTGGAAAACTCTATGTCCGCAGACGCTAGAACGCTCATCAATCGATCACCCATGCACCCACTTCAAGTTGTGGTGGTACTAATCACTGTTGGTCTAAATGCATTAGATGGCTTCGATATTGCGTCCATTAGCTTCGCCTCACCCGGTATTAGCGAAGAATGGGGAGTCAGTCGAGGAGCGCTTGGGATTGTGCTGTCAATGGAGCTAATCGGCATGTGTGTTGGCTCGATATTACTCGGAGGATTCGCCGATAAATATGGTCGCCGCCCGACTATTCTGGGTTGTTTAGTGGTCATGGCGTTTGGCATGATGCTCGCGACCACATCAAAGTCAGTAATTGATCTTTCCATTTGGCGTATTGTGACGGGTTTAGGTATCGGCGGTATGCTTGCAGCGACCAACGCAGTCGCAGCTGAATTCTCAAACGATGCGCGCCGCCATTTTTTCGTGTCACTCATGGTTATTGGTTATCCAATTGGGATATTCGTCGGTGGCGCAATCATTCGCCCATTACTCGCTGACTATAATTGGCGAACTATTTTTTACTTTGGTGCCTTTGCTACCGCTCTTTTTATCCCCTTAGTGTATTTCTTTGTTCCTGAATCCATTCACTGGCTTGCACGTAAGCAACCGGTAAACGCGCTTGAGCGTATTAACAAAACCCTACAGCGATTTAAATTTACGCCAGTAGATTCCGTGCCTGTTCTGACGGAAGAAGCACAGAAGCATTCACTTAGTGAGCTATTTAAAGGTGGGCTTTTATTTACCACTATCGCCGTAACCGCCGCTTATTTTTTCCATATCACAACCTTTTACTTCATTATTAAATGGACGCCGCAAATTGTTGCCGATATGGGCTTCCCGCCTGTCACCGCAGGTAGTGTATTAAATTGGTCAACCGTTGGTGGCGCACTCGGCGGTGCACTATTCGGATCACTGACATTTAAATTTGGGCTCAAGCCTCTGACCTTAGTCGTTCTCGCGTTATCAGTGATTACAATTATTGCCTTTGGCAACAGCCCTAAAGACATTGTCATTTTGTCTGTGCTAGCCGCGATAGGAGGCTTCACTACTAACGCTGGCGTGGTTGGTCTATACACGATCTTTGCACACGTTTTCCCAACTCATTTACGCGCTTTTGGAACCGGTTTTGCAATTGGTGTTGGTCGAGGCGGCGCGGCGCTATCGCCAATCATCGCGGGCTTTTTATTCGAAGCAGGAAAAGGCCTGGCTGTGGTCGCCACAGTGATGGCGCTTGGGTCGCTATTAGCTGCTATCGTACTCGTATTTTTGAAACTGCGTGCTGCTGTGGAAACTGACTGAGCTATTTCTGATACTGCCACGAAGATACGTCATAAAAAAGCCGTGCTATTAGCGCGGCTTTTCTTTTACGGGCTTTTCTTTTACGAGCGTATCTTTTACGGGTGTAGTCGTTATCCGAAAGCGGTGTGTCGTTGCCTCGGATGCGCGCGGTTTACTCTAATTTTATCACTACGCAGTCACCCACAAGACCTTCCTCATTGCAGTATAGGCTATCAATGACGTCAGCGCGATTAGACTGTATCGCGCTGGCATTTAACGACCCTTTGTCAGTGATTTCATGAGCATCAAGTTCTGGTGCACGCGTTTGCAGTGATATCGCAATCACTTTATTCGAACTACCTGTTGCACCCTTAGCTAACTCTTTAAGCAGAGCTGAAAATTTTGCTTTTACATTGTCGTTATTCGCGATATCAACTTCACTTTGAGCGCCCCCGGCTAATTGCCTGCACACACTATAGTCAGGAAACACCAAAGCTGAGACAGCGGGTTTATCTCGTCCAGCAATCACGACGTCAGCGACAAGGTTGCCAAACTGATTAAGAAACTGCGCCCTCAAGGGGCCAGCGCTGACCCATGTCCCTGTATCGAGTTTAAAATCTTCAGAAATACGTCCGTCGAAACTGAAACCTCGATTCAAATCATTCTTATCGACATAGAGTACAGCATCGCCGGTTCGGTAATAGCCTTCTTCATCAAAGGCGTTTTCAGTTAACTTCGGCTCCCTCCAGTAACCCGGTGTGACACTATCCCCTTTAAATCGTATCTCTGTTTTACCGCCCGCTGGTACAAGTTTGGCATCAACACCTGAAACAGGTAATCCCAACCAACCGGCGAAGCCATTGTCTCCTGTCGTGAACAACGCAGAAGGTGCAGTTTCAGTACTCCCTAAACCGGTGACGATTATCACCTTCTCTCCCGTCGTTTTGAGTGACAATGCTTCTAGGGCGTCCCATACGGGCTGGGATAAACCTGCACCCGCATAAAACAACATACTCACGTTTTTGAAAAACGACTCACATAATGCATCATCGGTCTCGAGGTATTTAACCAGCTCTTCATAACCCTTCGGTACATTAAAATACACCGTCGGCGACACTTCTTTTAAATTAGCGACTGTGCTCGCGATACCATTTGGCGTTGGCTTGCCATTGTCAATATACAATGTCCCGCCATTAAATAGCGTTATCCCAAAATTATGATTACCGCCAAAGGTATGATTCCAAGGTAGCCAGTCTAGGAGTACTGGCGATACCCCGCCATTTTTATTCTCGTCAATAAATGGCAGTGCCTGCTTTATCATTTGTTGGTTCGCGGCCCACATTTTGTGGGTATTGATAACCGCTTTAGGTTTGCCGGTTGATCCAGATGAAAACAAAAACTTCGCAATAGTGTCACCATCTATATTGCCATGAAGCTCGTCAATTGATGGACTGATGTCAGTATCTAGAAAATCACTTAACAGGTGTGAAGCTCGATTTTGAAGAAGGTTTTTAGTCACTAGAACATTCACTGAATCATCGGCACTAGCAGCGATAGCCTTCTCGTAAAGGGAGCCGTCATCGACGAAGATCATTCCCGGCGTTATTAAGTTGAGGCAATGTTTTAGCTTTGAATAATCCGTTGATATAAGCGAATACTGCGGTGACAACGGCGCATAAGGTACACCAATATACATCGCCGCTAACGCAACCAGCGCGTGATCAATACTATTGCCGGACAAAATAGCGACGGGCCGCTCCGCCGACAAATCTTCAACGGCTAGCCGTGAGGCTATGTGCCTAACCTGATCCAGCGCGGTGCGATAAGACAATTTTCGCCACGGCGTTCCATCACCTCCGCTCCGTTCAGCAATAAACGTGTGATCTGGTTTTTCACCAGCCCAAAACACCAGACGATCTAACAAGGTGATGGGATATTCGTCCAATGGCGTAGTATTGGAAACAATAGTACAACCATCGGCGCGCACAACTTGCTCGCACTGCATTGATCCCAAAACCAAATCACGTGTTGAATTCATAGTACTTCTCTGGGTTATTTCGCTACAAACTTTAGATCTAAAATTGAAGTGTTGTTGGTAAAAATAAAAAATGGCGAGATACACACTGTATCTCGCCAAATGGCTCTAACTAAGGTTTCACTATCATTCGATTCTTTTAAAAGTTAAACGTACCGTTGAGATACCAAGTTCTGGGACGTGTGTACACGACTTCCGCATAACCGCTACCAGTAGACAATGATGAGTTACCCGCGATCGGATAGGTCTCATCGGTTAAGTTGTCGATACCCAGCACGAACGCCCAGGTATCAGCCTCTTCCGCCAAACGCAAAGAGAAATTAACCATTTTTTCCCCGTCGGTTTGCGCCACTTCGTCTGAGTTAGCAGTATCGAAATACTGTTCATCCGTATATGAAACATCTAGCCGAGGAGTTAACGACGCGCCACCTAAACCAAAGGTATAAGCAACACCTACGTTTGCTGTAATCTCTGGAGTAAAGGGTAATGAGTTATCGGGCCCCAAGGTCGCTGTAGTTGCTGGTAAATTTATGGTAGTCACCGATTCAATTTCATCGTCAAGATAACCAATACTTCCTTCAACAATTAAATTCTCGGTTGGAATATAGGTAGTCTCTAGCTCAACACCTGAAATATTTGCCTCACCTGCATTAAACAACAGCGGCACAATACCAACACGATATGTCAACTGCATATTGGTATAGTCTGTTGAGAATACCGCTCCATTTAAGCGTAGGTAATCGGTAAGGTCCGATTTAAAGCCTATCTCTAATGTCTCTGCTTCTTCCGATTCAAATGGCACGACGTCTCCACCCGGAGGCGTTGTATTATAGCGTTGATTAAACCCACCGCTTTTGAAACCTTCTGACCAACTGGCGTAAGTCATCATGCTGTCAGAAATATTCCACTGGACATTAAATGAGTACGTCATTTTGTCGAAGGTTTCCTTATGCGGTCCATAAGGAACGTTATACGGAGGCGCAGGCACTGCAAAAACTAAGGGATCGGGCACATCAACAGGAACCAAACCTGCACCGGTAGCAATGATTTTCATTGTTTTAGTTTCATCGGTGTAACGTGCGCCTGCCGTAATTGCGACCACATCAAAAATATTTACCGTCCATTGCGTAAAGTAAGCAGTACTTTCGTTGTGAAGGTCTGCATCTTGATAATCTACAGGAACCAAACCGGGTGGCAATCCAGGCGGCCCGAAAGGGACCAATAGAAAATCGCGAACATTTTCGTCAAAAGAAAATGCACCTACCACACCAGTAAACCATTCATGGGTAAATAATAACTGCAGCTCATGACTTTTTTGATCGGCCTCACTGCTATATTGCGTGCTCAATATAGTGAGTGCGGTGTTATCTGCGTCCCGCGAGCCGGCCCACTCTAAATCTCGATCTGCAAAGATATATTTCATACTTAGGAGGTCTGAAAAGTCCCAATTGGCGTGAAAGGAGTATCCTTGGTTAGTCAGATTACTTTCGGCTTTAGTCGTGCCACCGTTTTTGTACTCACCGAGATCCCACGTTTCATTATTTGCACAACGTTGATCGACGATATCGGGGATAAAACCCGGAGCAGCCCCTGGACAACCAGCATCTATACTTCTGCCCCAAGGGAAAGCGGCGGTTTCATTAATTCCTGCAAATACAAATGGCGACCCATTTTCATCTTCTTTTGAATAGTCACCTCGAATGACAAAATTTAAGTCATCCGTTGGATCAACATGCAGGGAGCCGTTAACCGTGTAACTGTCAGTGTTGCCTAAGTCAGTACCGTCGAAAATGCGCTCTACATAACCAGATTGTTCACGCCCTCCAAGTGATACGCGCGCAGCAACGCGATCACTAAACGGTAAATCAACCGCAGCAAAATATTCGACTAGATCATCGTCACCAACACCAAACTTAATGCTCCCACCAAATTCATCTCCTGGCTTTTGTGTGGTTAACAGAACCGCCCCACCGATTGTATTTCGCCCGAACAAGGTGCCTTGAGGACCACGAAGCACCTGCACGTTTGCAATATCGCGAAAATCCATAACGCCGCCAACAGACCGCCCCAAGTAAACATCATCAATGTACATTCCAACACCAGGATCGATACCGCCTGATGAGTCTGATTGACCAATGCCACGTATAAATACTTGCGCAGCTGAGTTGCTTCCAGATAGCGGGCTGTAGCTCTTAAATTGCAAGTTAGGTGTAACACGACCTAAATCGTCGGTACCGACGATCATGCGGCGCTCAAGCGCTTCTTCAGTAAATGCAGAAACAGCGACTGGTGTGCTTTGGAGGTTTTCTTCAACTTTACGCGCGGTCACGACAACTTCTTCTAATACCGATTGCGCGTATGATTGTGCACTAATACCCATAACCCCAGCGATTGCCGTCGATAGAAGTGTCCTTTTGAGTGTTGTGATCTGCTGATCAGACATAGAGTGTCTCCCGGTTATTATTATATCTATTTGTATGTCTTACATAGTTTTATAGGCAGTAAACCTCAAAACTGGGTAAGACCAGAAGCCATTTAGGTCGCTTCTATTTTCCACTTCCCAAACGCGACGAAATCGCGTTCAGGCTACAGAGCCTTACAAAACCACAGGAGGTATTTTTATTATTCCTACAAGTCGGTTCAACAAGGCAAAGTTATTGGCTCGGCACACGTTAACCGAACCTGATTCTAATATGCTGTTTCCCATACAATGCGGGTTATGCGCATATGAATAAAATCATATTTTTATTTTTATAATAATATTTTTGTATAGCTACCCGGGTGTAGCGCATAGCCCTCTTAAGGCCTCATTAACGATACCAGCGCTTTGAGTTGCTCCAACTCCTCCCCAGAAAATAGGGCCACATGGCGCTTTTCGTGTTCGAGTACTCGGGCATCCACAATGGCAAATTGCTCTTTGCCTTTTTCTGTTAAAAACAGCGCTTGCATGCGCCTATCATGAGTGGCTTTGCGGCGTTCAATTAAGTCGGCGACTTGAAGTTTGTCTACGATCGCCATCGTCGAGGCGCGATCCATTGCGAGTGATTCACCGATTGCGACTTGTGATAACCCCTCGTTGGACGCGACGAGCGCAAACACACTGAACTGGACTGGCGTCATCCCCACAAAGCTTTGAAAATCGCGGTTGATTATCCGATCCGCCATACGAATCTGGTAGCCCAACTTAGTTTCCAATACCGACATATCGACAACTGATGCTGCTTCGCTTTTCTTCTTTTCTACTAGCCCCATGAATACCTCTACAACTCCATAAGTTACTGCAAAAACAATTGATAGATGGCGGTTATAGTTATTCATCAATAGGCTAAATTACCTTTATTAAACCGCCAGATTTCCGAAAATACACGGTATTCCGGCGGCTGTATAGCGCATCACATACCCACCTGGGCCCGTAATGGTTACGCCTGCTCAGCTTCCCACTGAGCCAGAGTTTTACCTTCTTTTGCCAACTTCTCCAGTAATGACGCTGGTTGCCAATGCATATCGCCAAACTTCGCCTGATACTTCATGATCCCATCGTAAACAGTTTTCAGCCCGATGGTATCGGCATAATAGAGAGGACCACCACGGAAACGCGCGAAACCATACCCGGCACCCCAAACGACATCAATGTCACTTGCGCGCAGTGCGATACCCTCCTCTAAAATCTTGATACCGTCGTTAATAAGGGCGTAAACACAACGCTCAATGATTTCTTCTTCGGTATGATCATTTCGTTGTTCGATACCTAGTTCTTCTGCACGCTTACGCAAAATCTCCAACGCTTCTGGATCTTCGTAACGTTGTCGATCACCCGGCTTATAGAGATAAAAGCCCTTGCCATTTTTCTGCCCCATCCGCCCAGCGTCGTAGATTGCTTGTGACGCTTGATAGTAAGCTGGGTCAGGTGGGAATTGCTCCGCGTTTGCTTTGTGAACGTTGACACCAACATCCACACCAGCCATATCAAATACCGCCAAGATACCCATCGCCATACCGAACTTTTGTAATGCATCATCTACTTTTTTTGGCGTCGCACCTTCTAATGCCATAAATTCTGCTTCACGGGCGTAACCTTCCATCATTCGGTTACCGATAAACCCGTAGCAGACTTTCGCAAGCACAGGTGTTTTCCTTAGTGTTTTTGCTAAGTTCATCGCGCTTGCAATAGTTGAGTCTGAAGTACTGTCGGTGCGCACGACTTCCAACAACGGCATTACATTCGCGGGACTGAAAAAGTGAAGACCGATCACTTTGTCAGGCCGGCCGGTGACCGAAGCGATTTCATTAATATCCAACGTTGATGTGTTGGTCGCGAGAATAGCGCCAGGCTTGGCTTTCGCATCAAGCTCCTTAAAGATTGACTGTTTAAGTGACATATCTTCGAAAACAGCTTCGATGACGACATCCGCATCGCTCACGGCAGACATATCGGTAGCCCCATCGATTAACGCAATAGTTGCATCAGCTTTCTCTTGAGTCATGCGTCCGCGCTTAACACGTGAACCATAATCACCTTTAATACGCTCTATACCACGATCCAGGCCTTCTTGGCTTACATCAATCAGCGTTGCAGGAATTCCCGCATTGGCAAAACACATGGCAATACCGCCACCCATCGTGCCCGCACCGATAATTGCCGCTTTTTTGATATCCATTTTTTCGACATTGTCAGCCAGCCCAGGGACTTTGGCCGTTTGCCTTTCTGCAAAAAATAGATGAATCGCGCCTTTGCTTTCTGGTGTCTCTTTGGCAATGTTGACCAGCTTGTCTTCATACAACAAACCATCTTCGAATGACTTCGTCATCGACGCTTTAACCACATCGATTGCAGACAATGCGGCTTGACGACCTGGGTACAACTTTTTCGCTTGGGCAACAAATTTTTCAATAATTTCGTCAGTGCCAGTTGCAGGGTCAACAGTCATTTTACTGGTTGGGCGTACCTTGGCTCCTTCAGCAATCAATTGGTTCGCATAGTCTATTGCTGCTTGTTTGATGTCACCCTCAACAATACCATCAACAAACCCCATTTCTTTCGCAGTAGTAGCATCAACCGGTCGAGCGCTAACAACCATTTCCAAGGTTTTTTCTACGCCAATGATACGCGGCATCCGTTGAGTACCACCCGCCCCGGGGAAAATACCCAAAGTAACCTCTGGAAATCCAAAGCGAGCTTTTGACTCAGCTAGGCGATAGTGACAAGCTAATGCGATTTCTAAACCACCGCCCATGACAGTCCCGTACATAGCGGTAATAACAGGCACATCTTGATTTTCTAAGCGCGCGAATAATTTGCGGTACTCTTCTTCTTTTGGCGGGCCACTAAACTCATTGATATCGGCACCGGAAAAATAGGTTTTACCTGCACAAAGAAAAACGACCGCCTGATAGTTGCCTGCCTTTTCTAAGTCATCTAGAACACTGTTTAAATCATCACGAACTTGAGCGGTAATAGTATTTACTGGCGGATTATTAACTTCAATAATCGCAATTCCATTCTCGATTGATAGGCTTGCAACTTTACTCATGATTTCCTCGTTAAATTTTTTGTCGTTCTCATGTCGTTTTATTTATAGACCTACAGCGTTTCTTCAACGCCGAAAATCGCTGTCACCTCGCTCGACAGGTGTCCGCCGTTTCCGTTACATAATGCGATTTCTGCATTACTAACTTGGCGATCTCCCGCACCTCCTCGTAATTGTTCAACACACTCAACCATCAACATTAAGCCGTACATACCTGGGTGCACACAGCTCAGCCCGCCACCGTTAGTGTTAACCGGCAAGCTGCCACCTGGCGCAATATTGCCATTGGATACAAATGCGCCGCCCTCGCCTTTTTTACAAAACCCTAGATCTTCAAGAAATAAAATCGTATTGATCGTGAAGGCATCGTAAAGCTCAACAACGTCAACGTCAGAGGGTTTTACACCCGCCATTGCGTACGCATGCTTGCTAGCTTCCATTGCTGCAGTGGTTGTAAGGTCTGCCATCTGCGCAATACCGGCATGTGTGGTATGGACGCCAACGCCCAGTAGATAAACGGGCTTTTGTTTTAGATGCTTAGCTCGCTCGGCACTCACTAACACAATAGCCGCGCCAGCATCGGCGATGAGACAACAATCAAGTGCTGAAAGCGGATCGCACACCATTTTCGAATTGAGCACATCATCGATGGTTAACGGATCACGTTTCATTGCGCGTGGATTTTTCATTGCCCATTCGCGCGCAGAAACGGCTACTTCTGCCATGTTTTCACGTGTCGTTCCAAATTCATGCATGTGACGGGCCGCCGCTAACGCATAGGCGTTCATCGGGGCCCGTGGTTTGTACTCATCAGCATATTGAAACACCTCACGTGGCGCATCGATTACTCCAGTTTGTTTTAATTTGCTGCGCGTATTACTGCCCATCGCGATTAGTGCGACGTTACAAATACCAGCCTGAATCGCCATGGCTGCATGTTGCAACTGGCTAACATAGACAGCACCACCGATGTTGGTATCGTCCATTACGCGCGGATGAATACCGAGATATTCGGCTAAATGTAGGCAAGGAAATGTATCTGGAAAATTAGACGTGAAAAGACCGTCGACTTCGTTTTTATTAATACCCGCATCATCTAACGCGCGAAATGCCGCTTCAACCATGTTTTCTCGTGCGGATCGACCTGGCAAATCACCAAACTTTGTAACACCCACACCCACTGCAGCCACGCTACCACGAAGTGATTGACTCATGCCTCACCTCCGTTTAACGCTGGTTTGTAGAGCACCAGGGATACCCCATCAATCTCACCAATAAAAGCCTCTACCTCTAGCCCGATTTTGACGTTATCAGGCTCAATGTCGACAACACGCGACATCATGCGCGGCCCCTCTTCTAAATCAATCAATGAGATGTTGTAGTCACCCTCCTTGCCACCACGTGGTGTTGAGGTGGAATACACAACACCACGCCCAGATGCTTCAACCCATTCCAACTGATCAGAGCCGCAATGCGAGCAAATAAGCCTGGGATAGAAAACATGCTGTTTGCAAGACTCACAATGCTGAATCATGAATTTACCCGCAGCGATAAAATCGGCGTACTGCTTATCTGGCCCCTCAGGTGAATCGACGAGCCGCAAGGTGGTGTTTGACATGCTATAGAGCCTTTAAATCAGGTGTGTTAATACTTCACTATTATTATGGGTTAGAACCACTTTAGTATGTCTAACATACTATTATCATCGGCGAGAAACGGTCAACTAATTTTTATTGCCAAGGCATTCAGAAATAAGAAGTGTAGAACCAAGTTACTATAAAGCTCTTCTCTCAAAGCGCCCAATAAAGGGGAACTAGGAATCACTAGCCATTGAGTAATTGGAACCAATTGTGACGTTTAGGCCAAGATCTTTAAAGGGTAAACATAACACCCTATCCATCTGCCTTGTTAAAAACTTAGTTGAATATGGCCTAATTGACTTTGACAGCCTTGGCATTACTAGTAGTATGGCGGCCGAAGTTTGTAGCCCTGTCTGCGAGAGAGAGAATGACACTGCGACCCACCAAGAAATCCCCAAAACCTTCCACACACCAAGATGGTTTCTCAACCCGAGTGGAAGACCAAGAGCACCTAAGCAGCTCCTTGGGACATCATTTACGTAGAGCACATTTAGCCCTGTGGCGTGACTTTAATGAAGATGTTGGGAAAGGCGGATTACGGCCTGGCGAACTGGGCGTAATGAATACCATTCACCGACACCCTGGTATTTCTCAGAAGGCAGTGGGCGAAACACTAGACTTAGACAAAGCGACCATTGTTGGCCTGGTGAATAAACTAGAAAAAAATAAGTGGGCTAAGCGCAAGCAATCCAAAGAAGACCGTAGACAATACGAATTGCACCTGACTAAATCAGGTGAGCGAAAACTAAATACTTACAACAAATCTTTAAGTAAGCTGGAGTCCCAGTACCGAGAACGGTTTACGGAAACTGAATTCGAACAATTTATTGATTATTTAAGACGTTTATTTGACCAATAGCATTAGTCATTTTCTAGCAACGGCATTAACTCATCGGTGATGCGCGCTTGTAACAGTAGAAAAACGTCATCAAATACTTTGTCTACACTCACTTCATCTCCCTCAGCGGCAGCGGGATCAGGAATCGACCAATGCACGCGCCGAATGTCTGCTAAGTAAACCGGGCACGTCTCATTGCCCGCTCGATCACACACTGTAAGTACGCAATCGAAATTCTCTCCGTCAAAAAAATCCCACGATTTACTCTGGGGACTTACGCAAGGAATGCCGTGCCTCTTCAATGTTGCCAACGACTTGGGGTGAACATAACCGGCGGGTTGACTGCCCGCACTAACGGCACACACCGACCCAGCGCCAACCTTGTTAATAATGGCCTCAGCCATAATCGAGCGACACGAGTTGCCTGTACATAAAACTAGAACACGTTTCATTTCAATATTCTCAGAAGCATTACGTTAATCTGATGACGGAAACCAGTGGCGCGTGCGATTAGCAAACGCCACCAGTGACAACATGACGGGAACTTCCACCAACACTCCAACAACGGTTGCTAGAGCAGCACCCGAATGTAAACCAAATAAACTGATTGCGACAGCGACTGCCAACTCAAAAAAGTTCGACGTACCAATGAGTGCTGCTGGCGCGGCCGTCGAAAAAGGCACCTTCCAGAAATAGGCCCACCCATAGGCAATGGCGAAAATACCGTAGGTTTGAATTAACAAGGGAACTGCAATCAAAACGATAATTAACGGCTTTTCGAGTATTGTTTGAGATTGAAATCCAAACAGTAACGCGACCGTAAGCAACAAACCCATTATTGAAAAAGGCTTCACAGTATTGCAAAAACGATCGACCCGCTGACTATCATCACTCAATGCGCGATGAGTTAAATAACCAGCAACCAAGGGAATAACAACGTAAAGGACCACAGACAGCAACAATGTTTCCCACGGCACCACAACGTCAGTTACACCTAACAGGTAGGCAGCAATCGGCGCAAACGCAACAATCATTATAAGGTCATTAACCGACACCTGAACTAACGTATAGTTAGCATCACCTTTTACCAAATGACTCCAAACAAAAACCATCGCGGTACACGGCGCCACGCCGAGCAAGATCATGCCAGCGATATATTCTTTCGCTGTTTGAGGGTCAACAAAGTCCTTAAATATATATTCAAAAAACAAAATACCCAGTGCAGCCATACTAAATGGTTTAATCAACCAGTTAACGACTAACGTAATACATAAACCTTTAGGTTTTCTGCCCACGTTTTTGATTGAGGAAAAATCTACACTCGTCATCATTGGGTAGATCATGACCCAAATCAGTACCGCAACGACTAGGTTAACACTGGCATATTCAATGCTTGACACCCACTGGAAGACAGCGGGCATTAAAGACCCCAACCCGATGCCCGCTAAAATGCAAAGGCCTACCCATATGGATAAATAGCGTTCAAAAAAACCCATTACTTCACCACTGAGTTACATAGCGAAAAAAATTAGCAACAACCACCGGTTGTGCCCGAAGCACTTTGCGTCGAACAGCTTGCGACGGGCTTTTCCTTAGGAACACAACAAGCGCCTGCTGCCGGTTCTGCGGCTTCATTAAAATACTGCACTTGTTCCATTGTTTGATAAGCTTCCCATGCAACGCCCGCTGGATCTTTGACCCAAGATTTATCTGACTTCGCGTAACAACACACAGTCTCCCCTTCATCAAACAATGACATATCGGCATTTTCTAACCGTTGTCTTATGTCTGTGAGTTCTTCTGCGTCATCTACTTGAATACCCAGATGATCTATTCCACTGTCTCGACCACGGGTAGAAATAGCAAAATTGACACGAGGATCATCTAGCATCCACTTAGCATAATCCTCTTTCTCGGTTGTTGGTTCGGCACCAAACAACGCGCTGTAAAAACGAATACTCTCATCTAAATTATCAACACCCATGTGCACATGAAGACGCTTCATCGTGATACCTCTATTACTATCTAGAATTGCTACCTTGAATTGCTTTATGAGATTGCTGTATTAAATTAACGCTAACAGCAGTTAAGTAGTTCAATAATCGAACTACCACTCTTTTGGTTCTGTTTGATACTAGCGACTTGATTACCGCAACAATCCTTCACCAAAAAGTTAATTAACCCCTGCATGGCTTTGAAATTTGCTGAGTAAATGACGCTACGCCCCTCTTTCTTAGAGTGCACGATACCTGCGTTTGACAAATGCCCTAGGTGAAACGACATGGTGTTATGGGGCGTACCTAGCGCTTTGCTCAGCTCCCCAGCCGGCAAGCCCTCTGGCCCAGCTTTTACAAGCAAACGAAAAGCACTCAGGCGAGTTTCCTGAGAGAGCGCATCAAAAACAATAAGGGCTTCTTGTATGTCCATATGTCTAGACTATTGGACATATAAATTTATGTCAACAGTTCTCGACAAATATAGAGCCGTATACCCAACTAGCGATACCCCTCAATCCGCAGTCACTGGCGCGTGTATTGCACGTCTGTTATTAGGTTTGTTTCGTTCAGTGGTGATCACCTAGGAGGTAACTATCTGGAAAATCATGCACCCCATCAGTGCGATACTAAGCAGCGTTGCACTCTTACTTCTCGGTAATGGCCTTCTTAATACCCTACTTTCACTAACCGCAAATGAGCGGGAACTATCGACACAAGTTATCGGCCTTATTATGTCCGCTTATTTTGTAGGCTTTATTTGCGGGACATTTGTCAGTGGTCGGCTAATCCGCCATATGGGCCATATCCGAACGTTTGCTTTCTGTGCAGCTTTGTGTGCGTCGATAGCGCTACTCCATTTATTGATTTTTAATCCCTTAGTATGGATTGCTTTACGCTTTTTATATGGTCTGTCCTTCGTTACGTTAATGACCGTTATCGAAAGCTGGCTAAACGCTCGGGCCGAAAAAGCAGAGCGCGGTAAAGTCTTCGCCGTCTACATGGTGGTCAACTTAGGCGCTATTGCGGTCGCGCAACAACTTCTTAGGTTTGATGGCTCAGAGTTTTTACTCTTCGCAATTTCAGCCATTTTTTTATGTTGGGCATTACTGCCAATTACTATCACACGACGCGCCCAACCCACTGTACCTGAACGCGCGAAAAGCAGTTTTAAAGAGCTTATTCGTTTTGCGCCCTTACCGGTCGCAACCGCAGCCTTAAGCGGTTTAGCCATGGGGGCTTTTTGGGGGATGACTCCACTTTACGCCAGCAAACAGGGGTTTGACTTTTCGGATATTGGTTTATTGATGAGCGCAACTATTACCGGAGGTGCGTTGCTTCAAATTCCAATCGGTCGCTTCTCTGATACACACGACCGTCGTAAAATTTTGGCAATAGTCGCGATGGCGGCCGCCATCCTCTCGATGCTCATGATGTTTGCGCCCGGAAAAATGAGCTTGATAGTCATTTCCTTCGTTTGGGGGGGATTATCCTTTTCGCTCTACCCAATCGCCGTGGCCCAACTTTTAGACCAATTACATCCAGACGAAATTGTTTCAGGATCAACCGATATGCTGGTGCTCCACGGGGCGGGTGCTGCTATCGCTCCGTTAATCGCTGGGGTATTTATGAATATTTTTGGTGCCCATGGATTATCGATCTATATCGCCCTAGTACTTTTCGTCTTAACCGCTTACACCATCCTACAAATTAAACGGGTTTCTGTACTGACAGCTGGCGAGCACGCTCATTTCGAACCCATGGTACAAACATCGCATCAAGTACTTGAAATGATTGAAAGAGAAGAGAACCCGGAACCAATCGGCGAGAAGCAGGATGATTTGAAAGTTTGAGCCGGATTATTTCAGAAATTCAGAAGCTAGCGATAACGCTTACTCAAACATGTTTGGCTTACCCTACTTGTTTTCCGGATAAATCAATGGCTGTACTATTTCGTTTTTTAAACGGGGTCTTCTTCACATACCCCAGCAAAAATACCCTCTAAACCAATATTGTCCTCGTGGCAGGCATATTCGTAAATACTGGGAGACGCCCAAAAATCGTATTCATCACCCTAAGGTTCTGCCCAGATTTTAGGGTCTTCAATTTAAAAATAGTAGAGCAGTCTATCGTCGGCGACTCAAGTAAAACACTCTGTTACATTGAAAGCACTGGAGGCGCTCCAAAAATTCTGTACAGAGTGAGAATCAAGGATTTCGTAACATCCATAAATACGAATGGGTACAAACCCATCAGTGATTATCGCCTAGTGTTTTTGGAGTCGGATCATTTTCTTCGCCGTCGCCAAGATCACCCCAATAGACTCTTTTTGCAGCTTGTCATGGGCTAAACGTTGTGCATCTTCTAGAAAAGAAAGCGCTAGCTTAGGTTTATCTTCCTCTAGTAAAAAGAGCCCTATTTCAATATTTAATACAACATTCGTACGATCAAGCCCATAGGCCGCCATCATCATTTTAGCCGCCTCCACAGAGTCATCACGCTCCACGGCTACCTGCCATAGTAAACGGTAAGTCTCAATGCTATTCGGATCAATGCTTTCTGATAGATTGAGCCTCTCTTCGATAGACTGAAGTTTTGAACCATCGAGATAAGCCAAATCAGTTTGTGGCTTTTGGTATTCAGCTAAATCATATTTCGCAACATTCCTAAGGACTAACGGATCTTCAGGGGAAAATTCAAGTGCTGCTCGACGCGCTTTTCTAGCTTCTACTAAATCAGAATCACCGATTAAAACCGCTTTTAAGGATTGACCGCGCGCAGAATCAGGTTTAATCGTATCGAGCTGTTCAAGTATGGATAACGCTAACTGTTTATTCTCAATGAGCGCAGCTACAGAAGCTAATTCAGCAATACTTTCATTGAGAGATAGCTTAGTTATCGATACTTCGTACTCTTTTTTCGGAATATCGATCCGTATAGCGCCGAGGCGCCTTTGTTTTTTGTACTTGTCTAGCAAACGGTCAACTTCATCGGTTGAGATCTCGAAACCCCACTCAAACGCATTTTTGGGGGATTTTCCATCCTCTAGAAATCGCATGTATTCATCGAGTTTCGACTTTAACACCACACCATTTTCAACATCCATATGAAGAAAATGGACGAGTTGCCAAGCCTTAGCGTAAAACCCCGTCCAGTACAATTCGTTGCTTCGGCTAATTGAAGGTTCCAAAAGATTAGCCACAGGTAAATCAAAGCTATAGACAAGATCAAGTGCGCGAGCCTTTGGCACAGCGCCGACAACCGCATGCCTTCTTTTTAGTTGAGTCGCGCCAAGTAATTCAGCCATTCCCTCTTCAAACCACAACGGATAGGAAGGGCCACCACTCTGGTTAATTAAGTGATGAACATACTCGTGAAAAAGGATGTGTTGCGTAGACACAGAGGAATTACCCTCTTGCAACAAGATAATTTTACCCAAATAAGTTGGCAAATATAATCCAGCTACATTGGGTACGGTGGAAAAGGTTGTAAAATCCTTACTGTGGTCAAATAGGTAAATACGCATACGCTTTTGATCACCAGCGACATTCATATTAGTTGCCGTTCTTACTACGTAATCAAAGACTTCAAGTTTTTCAATAAGCTTTCTTACTTTGCCTTTTCTTGCATCAGAATAAATAACGAAATTATCACTACTATAGATACTCCACTTATCCACATCAGCTATAGCTGCCGACGACAAAATCAATACAAAAGTAAGCACAATTCCTTTCATTAACATTGAGGTCCCTTACATATCATTCCAAATTAATTCGTTTAAATTTTCCTAGCGCATTTCGGGCTTAGCGTAACTGCACTACCATTGAATGGGCTATTCGACCATATAGCTATATCGCCTTACTTTGATCGAGACACTGGCGAAGCGAAAAGAATAAATGACATGCAGCGTAGCCTAAACCTCCTGTTAGGACCATAAAAAGAAATAGGTCCATAAGCCCTCCATTTTGACGGTGTCGATTATTATCCCGCTCTTCTTCTCGGGCACCAGCAATAATACCCTGAAAACCGATAATTCCCTCGTGGTAGACAAATAAGTAAATACCGGGAGACGCCCAAAACCCGCATTCACTGCCTCAAGATTCTGCCCAGGTTTTTGGGGCCTTCAAATTAAAATTGGTAGAGCACCCTATCGTCGGCCACTCGAGTAAAACGTTCTGTTACTTTGAGCGTACCGTAGGCGCTATAAAAACTCTGTACAGATTGATAATCAAGGGTTTCAACAACCAACGTCTTTCCGTTCTACCATCCAACTGAGTCGCCCATGCAATTCTTCACGTCGTTACTATGGTGCTGACTATAGAGCGGCACAACACGTGCGTCATGAATCATTTCAACAGCAACCGAGTCTCGCCCTTGCGCAGCGCGATAATTACCGTTGTACCAAACTGGTCTCATTATGAGGCCTGCCGTTGTTGAAATAGATATACAACGACCGGGCAACCCCCGGTCCTCTGGATTGTCTCGTTTCCCGGCAATGGTCGAAGCCACGGGAAAAGTCGTCAATCGACGTCGTGGCGCCCAAGATTTAGCGCTGGGCAAGCGAAACGACATATGGACATTTTCTGGAAACATCACCACCTTCCAGGCGCACAACTTTAGAGACTTTGCGCGCCATTATTATGCATTTTATTAGAAACAAAAAAGAGAAAACGCACCAACATCAAACACTTAGAAGCAATTTGACCTGAACAAACCCAATAAACCATCATTTGCGGCCGCTGATCATTGAACATACAACAATTCGTGTCAAAGTAATTAATAATGTGACCCAGTTCACACATAAACCCAGCGTGATCGCTGGAGCGTTAGGAACGTATCTATTTCAACATCATGGAAATGGAGTTTGTATGACACAAGCAACGACATTCAAGTCTTGGTTAATTCAGCCTGGCCACCATAGGGAGCTAAAATCTATTTGCTCAAAAGCTAAGAATATCTTACAAAAGAATATCGCTGTTCAATCGTGGCAGGATCTTTACGGCTATTTTGAAGAAACGGTTGATGTAGACGACACCCACCGTACAATCTTTGACCCCATTTTTAAAAAGCACCCACCGACCAAGGAAAACGGTGCAACTGATCGGCAAATGAAAATTTATCGTGGCGCCAAGCCAGTTGAAATCGAAGAACCCGAGCAGAAAGAAGAAACGAGAGTGACCTATCGAGGTCAAGCCATTATCAAAAAGCGAAGTGAATCTAGGGACACCGCTTTGGAAACAACAGCAAGAAAACAGCGATACTATAGAGGCGCTAGAGTCGACTGAGGAATCAATTCATTCTGCTGAAACGGTAAGATGTGTAGTTTGATTTTTTAGTTCTCACTGTGCGTTGCGCGCCTCAAGTCTCAAAACTTCGGGTTAGCCTCCTTGAAGCGTTATTACCTATCTCTATTGACCCAAAAATCTACAATTAATGCATGAGGGATACTCAGCGGTACTTAGTGTCAGCGAACGAGCATGAAACGCACTAAGGGCAACCACTCAAAATAGCACCCCAAATAAAAAACCCCTGTGGCTTTCGCCACAGGGGTTTGGTTTTGGTGGAGCCTAGCGGGATCGAACCGCTGACCTCAACACTGCCAGTGTTGCGCTCTCCCAGCTGAGCTAAGGCCCCGAATTTGAGGGCGAGGATTGTATCAGCCTGCGACTTAGTGTCAATGACTAATTACCCTCAACCCCTACATGACTGGAGCCAGCGCATTGTATGCTTTTTCCTGCTTTTTCAAAGCCTTATTGCCGAAACCTCCAAGACAATTTATGGCATAACGAAGACGAGCCCGCGACATATCTGGGCCGAGAAGAACCATAGAATCCATCACGGAGAAGGAGGCAGAAGTCCCAGCGATGGCAATGAATATCGGCGCCAAGAAATCTTTGAGCTTGATATCCATCGCCGTAGCGAGCTCTTTCAGGTTGGTAAAGATAGCATCTCTTTCCCACACCCTTTCAGCTTCAAGCCGCCACAAAGCAAACTGAAGAACTTGTTTTTGCTGCTCCACAGGTAACTTATTGGCTTCAAATTGAGATTCGGTCAGAGAGAGATTTCCAGACAATAAGAACGCGGCTAACGGTGCGAAATCACTCAACGTTTCCATGCGCTGCTGCGCGTGAGGCAGTACCGCCATTAAATTTTCTTTATTGAAGCCCCAGTTGATCAAACGCTCAGCAAGCTGCTCTGGTGTGTTATTTTCTCGAATCCACAAGCCGTTTAGCCAACTTAGTTTTTCGAGGTCAAATATTGGCCCTCCCAACGAAACCCGCTGGATATTGAAGTTGTCGACCATTTCTTGGAAAGAAAACTTTTCACTCTCGTCAGGCATCGACCAGCCCATACGCCCCAAGTAATTGAGTAATGCCTCAGGCAAGATCCCCATGCGCTGGTAGTACAAAATACTGGTGGGGTTTTTACGCTTAGATAACTTCGATTTGTCTGGGTTGCGCAAAAGCGGCAAATGGCAAAATAACGGCATCTCCCAGCCGAAATATTCATACAGTTGAATATGCTTAGGGGTCGAATTGATCCACTCTTCACCCCGAATGACATGAGTAATACCCATCAAGTGGTCGTCAACTACGCATGCTAGATGATAGGTCGGCATGCCATCAGCTTTGAGCAACACCTGCATATCGACTTGCGACCATTCGATATCAATTTGCCCACGCAGCATGTCTTCAACACGACAACTACCCTCTTCTGGGATCTTCATGCGGATGACATAGGGGTCGCCTGCAGCCAATCGCTGATCGACTTCTTCTTGGCTAAGCCTTAATCCACGGCCATCGTACTTCGGCGTTTCGCCTTTAGCCATTTGCTCAGTTCGCATCTGATCCAGTTCTTCCGCCGTAGCAAAGCAGTAAAAGGCGTGGCCTTTAGCAACCAATTCCAACGCGTAGTCTTTGTATATCTCCTTGCGCTCGCTTTGTCGGTAGGGTCCGTTCGGTCCTCCAACATCAGGGCCTTCATCCCACTCCACGCCTAACCAACGGAGGCTATCTAAGATTGCCTGCTCTGACTCCGGTGTCGAGCGCGTTTGATCGGTATCTTCTATTCGCAATAAAAACTGCCCACCATGCTGGCGGGTGAAAGCGAGGTTAAACAATGCGATGTAGGCTGTGCCTACGTGAGGATCGCCAGTGGGTGATGGAGCAATACGCGTACGAACGGTCATAGATAAACCCAATAAAGCACTTTGGATGGGGAAGGTAGTCGCTGAGTTCGCCTAGACAAGAATACTTATCTTTACGGCACACTACCGAAAATTTAGGGAGCGAAGTTTGCCATAACCGCTAACTGAAACCAATGTCGCAACACTATCTGCGCGATGTTTATGGGAAGACGTCAAAGCTGAGGTACAATGCGTATCGACTATTCACTACACCACGATAGACTCATGCCCGCGTTCGACCACCGCTTTTGTATTGCCCCAATGATTGATTGGAGTGATCGCCATTGCCGTTACTTTTGGCGTTTACTGACCAAACATGCCGTTGTTTATACAGAGATGATTACAACCGGTGCAATTCTGCACGGAGACCGCGACCGCCATTTGCGCTTTAGCCATCAAGAACATCCAATTGCCATTCAACTAGGAGGTAGCGACCCAGCGCAATTAGCCGAGTGTGCAAAGATTGCTGAAGACTGGGGGTATGATGAAATTAACTTGAATTGTGGCTGCCCAAGTGATCGTGTTCAGTCTGGCAAGTTTGGCGCGTGCTTGATGTTTGAGCCAGAGTTGGTAGCCGAGTGTTTTCAGGCAATGAACAATGTGGTGAATATCCCCGTGACGATAAAACATCGCATTGGTGTTGACGAGCAAGATGAGTACGAAGACTTAGAACATTTTGTTCGTACTCTGGCTTCCGCTGAGTGCAACACCTTTATCGTGCATGCTCGTAAAGCTTGGCTGCAAGGACTCAGTCCTAAACAAAATCGCGAAGTACCACCATTAAATTATGAACGCGTCTATCAATTGAAACGCGATTACCCTTCACTGGAGATAATTCTCAATGGCGGTATCACAACACTTGAGCAATCTCAGACACATTTGCGCGCCCTCGACGGCGTTATGGTAGGACGCGAAGCCTATCACAACCCTTTCATGTTGGCCGATGTGGATGCCCTACTCTTCGATGAGAATAGTCCACAACCTTCAAGAGAATCTGTTTTACGCGGGTTCATGGAATACTGCAGAGACGAACTGGCACATGGCACTCGCCTGAACCATCTTTCTCGCCATATCCTTGGTTTATTCCACGGCCAACCAGGTGGCAAAAAATTTCGTCGGCACATAAGCGAACATGCACACCTTGCCACAAGTGACGAGAAGATTTTCGAAGAGGCTATAGCGTTAATTAGATAAAATGTAATGCGGTGGCAGAACGAGAGCTGAGTAAATATTGAGGTGGTGGGTTATTGACCTTCTAAGGTGTTCACCAGGTCACGAAAGGTATTTCGGTTTTTGTCGTTCATCTGCATTAAAATATTGTGCGCCTCAAGAACCCTTGCCTTCGCACCCTCTTCATCAATATCCGTTACGGTGATGTGACGGCACGGCTTATCAAAACAATGCTGGTCGTGGACGATTTCGAAAATATCATCAAAGCCCATGGTGTCGAGCAGTCGATTCACTGAAGGATTGGTGGAAAAAACCACAGGGACTAAACCGCAACGCTCTCGCGACATAATGGCAATTTTTGCCATCAGGCCAAGCGTTGTACTGTCTACGCATTGTGCTTCAGTAAGATCAAACACAATTGCGCAGGGGCTGGCTCCATTGAACATTGCTTCGATAAACTTATCGAATGAAATACAAAGCGTTAACCTAACGTCTCCCACCATTTTAATGACTTGGGTTCCGTCAGATTCAGCGACTAATATTTGTCCGGGCTGCAACTGCATATTAATGCCCTCTTGTGATCAACATAATAGCGATGTCATCGGGTGCGACGTCGATGTCTGGCATTCCTAGCGCGTCGCATACCACATCTATTGTGATCGCTCCCTTTAACTTAGACACAGTTTCCAGCAAAAGTGCCTCCTTATCTTGCAAGGTTTCTCCAGGCAGAATTTCTAATACACCATCAGAGAACAAAACCAATGCAAACTTCTCAGGAAGATTCTCCTCATAGACCTTCCAGTCGACGTTGCTAAAGATACCAATCGGCTTCCCTTTGCCTTCAAGGTAGCGAGCCCCGTCATCAGCTAACATGATCGGCATCGGCAAGTGTCCACCTACAGCATAGTGCAATTTGTGCGTTTTGCTGTCGATGTTGCCGTGAAACGACGTCAGATGATTGTTGAGACGCGTCGCGATTAGCTCTCGATTAATCCCCTGCAACAACAAATTCGGGCCATCGTTAAATACGAAGTCCTCGTTGCTTTGCTTAAATACACTTTTATCCCTCATGAGGTTTCTTACGAGGTATTTCAGCCAAATGGTCACAAATGCTGATGATGCGCCATGGCCTGCAACGTCTGTTAAATAAAAACCAAAATAGCGATCTAAAAAGTAAGCGTAATCGATGAAATCGCCGCTGAGATATAACGAGGGGTGTATGTGATAGGAAAATGTGTAGCCGGATCGAGTTACAGGATTTGGTGGCAACAATCGCTTTTGTACTTCCCTACCGGCTTTTTGGTCTCGCTCGAAAATACGTAAGTTACGCGAAAGCTCTTTGTTCTTTTCTTCTAGTTCCTCGCGATAGCGACGATTTTGTGTGATCAATTCGCTTCGTTCCAAGGCGCGATCAATCGAGTGGACTAACATCTCCATATCGACGATAGGCTTGGTGAGATAATCCGCTGCGCCTTGACGTAAAGCGCTGACAACGTCATTCATCACCCCAACACCGGAGATAACGATCACAGGTGTATCTGGCGAGATTGTGTGGATGGATTCGAGGACCGCCAAACCGTCGATGTTTGGCATCATAAGGTCGGAGAGAACAAGATCTGGTTTAAAGCTATCGAAACGTTCGAGACCTTCCTGGCCACTAGTTGCCTCGGCAATTACATAGCCACTATCTTCTAGATAAGCAACCATGCTTTCTCGTACCAACGCATCATCGTCAATGATGAGCAGTTTTCGACTATCAGCCCCCATTAACGCCCCTACTAACCCTGGAAAGTACCGCTGAAATCATAGCTTGCTACAAGTGTGGCGCATTAAGCCCAGAACATAATGGGCGCCTACACTACTCCTTTCTTATAGGCCGCGCAACCAATTCCCGTCACAGGTATTTCTCAGTACTTCTAGTCATTAACGCGCTATTTTGAGATTTTTTTGGACTTAGGATTTTGAAATAGACTATCCTTATGACACCTACTCCAGCAACGCAAAATGCTAATAATGAAGTGATGTGGGTGGCCAACAATCCAGATGAGGTAACAAAATGGATCGACTCAATCGCAGCTATAACGAAAAGCGTAATTTCATCCGTATGAAGGTGGATACTCCAGCCGAAATACTATTGGCGGATGGCAAGCGTGTTAAAGGTATATGCCGAGACCTGAGTGGCAGCGGTCTCTTACTTGAGACAAAGTCTGAACTGGATCTGGGCCAAGAGGTTCGCGTGCAACTCTCATCCCATCACGTTAACAGCCCAATGTTAAGAGCAAAAGCAATTATCACCCGTTCCCAACTTTCCAGGACCAAGAGCTACATTCTTGGCCTAGAGATACAAGAAATGCTCGACTAGATAACCCAAAAGCCCAGCTCGAAGCTGGGCTTTTTAATGCGGCCTATTTAGCGCTAGGCTTGCGCAACAACCATTAAAGACAGACTTACCCTAATAGCGCTGATCGGCCCCCTTAATTGACAAGTCAATTAAATCCCTGGGTCATCACTGTACTCTTCGCCGTATTCATCGTCGCCGAAGCTGTCAAAGTCGTCCTCAACATCGCCGTTATTTATTAGGTATTCACGTCGCTGGAAATACGCCTCTCTAAGAAATACGTACCGATCTCCACTCACAAACTCTTCCGCATCAAGCACGCCGGCCCTATCCACAATAAACCCAAAGGCTCTGGTCGAGTTACGAGTCGGCACGTGATCGACATAGCCAATGGGATCCGCATACCAATCGACGGGCAAGCCCGCCGTATCTCTGAGGTTACTTGGGCCTAAAAAAGGCAGCATGACGTAAGGGCCGTCCCCAACGCCCCACACAGCCAGTGTTTGACCAAAATCTTCGCCTTCACTCTTATCAAGGTGTATGTACTTGGCTACATCGAATAGCCCGGCTAGACCAATAGTGCTATTGATTAAGAAGCGGCTACTGTCGTTGGCAGCCTGACCCCACTGCCATTGCAGTACGTCGTTAAAGACATTACGCACTTCGAGCAGGTTGTCGAAGAAATTGCTAATACCATTCTCTACGGGGTTTGGCGTGACGGCTCGATAGCCTTTGGCCACGGGTTTCAGCACCCAGCCATCCACAGTGTCATTAAACTTAAACACTGCGCGATTAAAACCCTCATAAGGGTCCTTTTCCGAAGTCTGAACGGAGCTACAACCTGTTGCGACCAAAGCGCCAGCTATTACAAGAAGGGTCAATCCTAGACGTATTTTGAGCATAGAATCCTGCTTTAGAGTTGTTATCTTGAGTTATTTAAAGCGCCGTAGTATGCCGTTATGCGGCTCCTTTGTGAAGGTTGCGCGCTTAGTGCTCTACGGCTAGACACCGATAACCATAATTCAACGATGTTTGACCGTTATTGATATCAACCCACTGCCGGGTGATTTCCCAGCCATTGGGACACTTATCCGCAAGCTTTTGAAACAATAGCGTTTGCGCTGTCAAAGGCCCACCAGCTAGTGAAAATGATTCAGACAAATGCGCGCTCTGAACTGCTTTGTCCTGAGGGCTAGGTATTGAGGCCGTCGAGTTCACTTCATCAGGCGTGTTGGTTGTGGTCTGGACTTGGGGTTCACTGGAGTCATTCTCTTCGCAGTTTCCATGCAACGCATCGAAACGCAGCGAGTCGGCCATATCCACCGTGTCTTCGCATTTAGCGCTGACAAGTTGGCTCAAAGTGAACAAAGCGATTGAGGTTACTAAGGGTAGAATGATCTTTTTCATGGCAAGTTCCTATCGACCGGAAATCGGCTATTACACGAAAAAAGGGAGTGCAATGCACTCCCTAAGCGTTTTTCATACAATCCTGGAGGGGAAGCTTAGAATTTGTGTTCCAAGCCAAAGCCTAAAGCAGTCTCGGTACCTTCAATGCTTGGAATCGTATCGGCTTTTCCTGAGTTTTGCGTCGCATATACGAAAGCCTTTGTAGACTTACCTAGCTTGTGATCGTAACCCAGCGAAAGCGTGTCCAATTCTACGTCAAACAATGCATCATCTTCCGTTTGGCCGTACTGGAACTTGATTTTTCCCTTACTACCAACTTTCATCGCCGCGCTGACGAATATTCCACTTTCATCTCGATTATCACCACCGGTCGCCGCATCTTCATTTTGTTGAAGCATTGCACCGAGAACAACTGGCCCCAAATCGAATTGACCAACTAAGCGAACCAAATCTTGACCATCGATATCTTTGTCTGCAGCTAACGCTATATATACGTTATCGAAATCTAACTGAGCCGCAATTGAGATACCGTCAGCAATGCCGTCATCGCCAGTCTCTCCAGCTTTGTTATCACCACTGGGCACACCACTTCCTGCTGCATCTTCTGCGGGAGCGAAAGCTGCAGTAACCGATAAGGGACCCCAAGTCGGTGTGGTATACATGACGATATTGTTGATCCGGTTTTCACCTTCGAATGTATTTTTAATGTCACCGTATAAATCATTAAAAAGATCAATCTTATTCTGTGCTAATTTAGTCGGGGTATCGTGCTTGCCGCCAATAACGGTACCGAAACCACCGCTCAAACCGACATATCGGTTGCGTGCTTTAAGGTCAGTGCCATCACCCGCTGTATCGACTTCCCACTCTAGTTTGTAGATTACTTTGAGAGAGTCTGTTAAATCGGATTTGCCCTTCACACCAATTCGCGAAGCATTCGTATTGAGTTCCCATTGGCTAGCGTCGTCACTAGCTGCTCCAATCTCTAATTCTTGTTTTACGCGGTCTACAGTCAAATTGACCTTACCGTATAAAGTCCCATCGATTGGGCCTTCTGCAAACGCAGAGAATGGAAGTGCCGCCATGACAGCCAACGGAAGAAGTTTAAATTTCATCGGGTAAACCCTCTATATAAATTGGTAGTTATTTAACCGTTACATTACGGCTAATTGATGCTCTAGTAGATACCCACTGCTACCGAGCCTTCTTAACGCCATTGAGACATCGAGCTTGTCCTCAACTGCAGGGCGGATTTTGCGGTGACTATGTTACAGTTTTATGAAATGGTCACAAATATGTCATTTAACTGAAAATTATTCGTCACCTAATAGTCATATTTGCTTAAACGCGCCACCGCCTGACCAGTTTTTGTACGAAACTGGATTGAATTTAGGCGTTCGCAGATTAATTTAGAAAGAGGTCATTTCTATGACAGGGGAAAGGATGGAGTCTCGACGTTGATCGCTACTGGTAACCCGCAACAATACCTAGGGCTAACAGACGTTTGATCAGATCTTCACCAAACTGAAATATAGCGTCAACATCAGGTGCCTGCATTTCCTCGGCTAATACACTGAGCGCCTCGCGGACTGACAAGCTACCGTCATCAAGCAACGTCAGTAATCGGCTAGTCGGCGCATTACCCTCCATGAACTTAACATCATCATCTCGATTTCGGTAGACCACAAGAAACGTCGGAACATCTGGTGGCTCTTGAGGTTGATACTCGGTACCGATGTGATGGACTGGATACTGATAGGACAAATTCCAAGCTAACGGAGATAGCACAGGTTTGTCATCTAGCGATACAAATTCCTGCCGTAAACCGTGAGGAAAGACTTCGTTAGATACATCCAGAGCCAACTCTACCCATTCGTAATGAGCCAGTTCTAAAATGAAGGGAGGGTCGTTACTTAGGTCTCGCTCATTTTGTAAATAAGCGAGGAACTCCTGGCTTATTTCTAAAAAGTAAGGTGTATGTGACTCGTGGCGTTGAATAAAGTCTCGCACCATCCCTTTCCACGCACCATCGTCGTAAAGACTTTTCAGGATTGGAAAACCACTACTAATAAAACCTTCGATATTATTGAAGATTAGTTCTCGATAGATTTTTAAGCGTCGCTCTTCAATGTTGTTGAGCGGAGATGTTGAGCGCAAGTTTTTATTTTCAGGAAAACGAAGGTGATCAGCGAGTAGTTTTTGCGTGCTGGCGAAATCGAGTCCAGTCATAATGTCCGCCTTACCTAATAATAACCAAGTCGTCGCCGATAGAACTTTGTCTATGATCGTCGCTCGCAACTGCATTTTTTGCCTGCAGCGACTTTATAATGGCAAGCTCTTTAAGTAGCTCATCAACCGCAGGAATATTAAAGTCGCGTTCGAGGAGAGTTGGGATAACGCCAAAACGTTTATACGCTGCATCCAGTAAGTCCCAGACGGGAGAAATCACGTCAGCGCCGTGCGTATCTACCCTTAAATCTTCAGCCTCTTCGTAATGACCTGCAACGTGAACATAGACAGCGCGATCACCCGGCAACTGATTTAGAAAATCGTTTGGATCGTAGTGGTGATTAATGCTATTCACATAAATATTGTTTACGTCGAGTAATAAATCACAATCTGCTTCTGAAATGACTGCATTAATAAATTCTATCTCAGACATCTCTTGAGATGGGGCGCAATAGTACGAAACATTTTCCATCGCAATGCGTTGCTCGAGAATATCTTGCACTTCACGAATGCGGTTAGCCGTGTGTTTTACCGCCTCTTCTGTGAAGGGAATTGGCATCAAGTCATATAAATGCCCACTGTCAGAGCAGTAACTGAGGTGCTCGGTATAATGTTGAATACCATGCTCTTGCATGAGTTTTTTTGTGGCTTTGACCAAGTCATAATCAAGCGGGTCAGTAGAACCAATTGAAAGACTCAAGCCATGGATAACAAACGGGAAGCGCTCGGTATACTCGCGAAACTTTTTACCGAGCCTCCCGCCTAAGCCAATCCAGTTCTCTGGCGCAACCTCCATAAAGTTTATGTCGTCGGTTGTGGCGTTTTGGAGATCATCAAGAAGACATCGCCTTAAGCCTAAACCTGCGCCAGAGAGAGTACCTGAATTGGTCATAGTTTTACCTTAATGTAAAAAGTGGAGATTAAGATTTGCCGCCGCACTTACCTTCGCCGCATTTACCTTCACCACATTTACCTTCGGCTTTCTTGGCGTCTTTATCACCGCCGCACTTACCTTCACCACATTTGCCTTCACCACATTTACCTTCGGCTTTCTTGGCATCTTTACCACCACATTTGCCTTCGCCGCACTTGCCTTCACCACATTTTCCTTCGGCGTCTTTTGCCGCAAGATTGTAGCCTGATGACAGGTCAGATGACGCAAATGGATTTTCAGATGCGGAAACTGAAGCTGACAAGCTAGCTGATGCTAAAAATGCCGCGCCCACTGCAGCCGCGATTGGGGTTAATGTTTTCTTCGCCATGATGTTTCTCCTTGAGAGTGTTTAAAACTAAAACATTGTTAAAACTAGATATAGAGCAGCGCTCCTACCCTACTTTGTCACTCGCGAGTATGACCCAATACCAGTGACTAAGTTCGTTACGGAAGCACAAATTGTGAACTTGGTTGCGCCTGTATGATTCACCATCATTAGACTTGCTCTAGTTCGCGATGAGTGCTCTGTGAGTTGGACGATACCAACCGTTCCTCTACCCATGTATGTATTTGCTCAAAGTGGTCAATACAACTTTTAGGATGCTTGAGCATGGCCGTAGAAGTATAGTCTCGCAAATTACCACCTTGCTTACTGATAACAATCATACGTCCATCATGCTCGCCCAGTTCATTAATCAAGAGGCGACAATCATCGACATTGCCCCATAACGCGTTTTTGCGATTAGCCACATAAAGGCTCGGGGGCAACAGCTTGTCTCGCAAACCCTGTCGATAGTCAAACCCATCGACAGGATCCAGCCACTCAGCTGCCGTGTGCCACTTCTGGATCGCGTCTAAGGTCGCTTTGGTCTCAGCCTTCACAGGGTCTGAAAACGGGCTTTTACAATACCCCAACACCAAGCTCTGCAGCTTCAACAGAGAAGACCAGGCTTGATATGACAAAGCCTTACGCCAACCATGTAATGAACAGTGCCGACCGGGAGAGATATGAATCATTCCGGCGACAGGCGCCATTAACTGAGCAATACGCGCGTAACTACCCAAAAGTAACAAGCTTCCTAAACCTTGCCCTAACCAGAATTGGGGCTCCCCAGGACGCAGCTTTTCTAGCATCCCCAGATGGGCTGGAATATCTTCACAAATGGCTTCGTGAACCCCTGAGGTCATGGCACGAGAGGCTGACGGCCAGCTAGCGCCTTTGCCTCTCAGCTCAGCAAGATAGACATCAAAACCTTGATTCGCGAGATAAGGTGCTAATCCACCCAGTCCCTTGGAGGGTAAAAATAACTGCGTAGATTCTAGGAAACCTGGCACCATGAAGATTGGTACGCCCGAGGCCTGTCGAAAACAACGGCGTAATTCGAGCTGATGTGCGCCAACTTGCACATTATAGGATTGAACGCGGAGACGAGTGCCATTCCAGGTGATATTTTGCATGAACTCCGAGAACCGTTTTTAGCCCCGCCGCTTATTATTGTATGCATCACCGGGCAACATTAAACCAAGGAAAATGGCGATTAGGCCGCCGCCATTCTAGGCGATGGGCGAACAAGGTGCCAGTATTGACGCCGCCCTTTTGAGGATTATCGCTAAGACTATTTTCTTAGATCCTTCCACTGTTTTTCAGCCAGCAGCCACTGTTTATCGAGCCGCTTTTCAGAAATGGGGGACTTGGTTTTCATTGGCTGCGCAAATAGCGAGATACGGTATTCCTCTAGCATCCAGCGGAAGGTCGCCAGCTCAGGGCACAAGACTAACGCTTCCTCATTGGTAGACTCCCAGTAGCTCTGCAAACGTGCTAGCTGAGGTTGAATGAGATCGATATTCGCTAAATCTTTCTGTATTTGCGCGTCGGACTTCTGAATACGCGACTGGATAGCCGCAAAGTAACGTTGATATTGCTGTAACCATTCTAACGGTGTAGAGAACAAAAAACTGGGTCGTGTTAGCTGCTTTATTTGCTCCGCAATATCTTCACTAATCGGTTTAAACGTTACCTTGATTGACCGGTCGCTCAAGGCTGAGTGTATTTGCGTAATGGCTTTGCCAGTCTCCAATATCAATAATTCAAGCTCTTGGGCGCGTTTCGTTAAGCCTAATTGCGCCTGTTGTACGGCAGTCTCGAAGCTCGCCTCATCTCGTGGCAACGATTCTTTACCCGTTGGGCAAATTATCTGCTTTATCGCAGCACAAATGACATCATCTTTTAACTGTTTCGCGTCGCCCATTGCAACTAGCTGCAAGCCGATAGTTTTACCTTTGAAGAGATTTTTTTGTAGATACTTAACTTGTTGCTTTAATGCGATGGCAATTAAGCGGACCACACCACGCTGATGGGTAAAAAATGCTTGGGTCGGATTATCAAATAACGTGAGATCAACATGCTCGGCTTTATCTTGCAAGCCAGGATAACCTAACGTCTCAATGCCTTTGTTTTTAATGTGCTGACTTTCAGCAAGTGTACCGATAACCCACTCGCTGATGTTCTTTCGCTCTATGTCGTTACCCACTGACTTCAAGGTGGTTTGCAATCGATCACGATATTTCGCACGCAACGCGTGAATATCACGTCCGTGATCAATAACCTTACCCTTTTCATTAAGAATACAAATATTGAAACAATAAAATGGCTCTACTTCCACTTTTGAAAACACATCGTCGGGAATCTCCACACCTTTAAGGCGTCGTAAAACACGACTTAGTTCTTGCCACAAAGGGATATCACCTCGTTTTAATTCCGGCATTGCCTTATCAATATAGTCTGGAACCGGCACAAAGTGTTTTCGCCATTGCTTGGGTAACGATTTCACTAGTTGTATACATTTATCGCGCAGTAATCCCGGCACAAGCCATTCCAACACATTCGGCTGTAACACATGGAGAGCATGGACAGGGACCTTCAAGTTTGCCCCGTCATTTTCCGAACCTGGCTCGAAATGATATTCGATGATAAAGGACTGTTTTCCAACAACTAATTCGTCGGGAAATTGCGCTTCGGTAATATCCACTGCGGCGTGCTGCATTAGCAAATCACGGGGAATGTAGAGCACTTGTGGATTGTCGCACTCAATCTTTTTGCGCCAGTTATCGAAGCTGCGACGATTGACGACATCTTGCGGTATACGCTGGTCAAAGAAATCGAACACAACGCGATCTTCTGCCAAAATATCCCTTCTACGGGACTTAGCCTCCAGCTCCTCAACTTCCTTATACAATCGTTGGTTGTGCTGCCAGAACTCCTGCGACTGACTAGGCTTTGATTTTTCTTTCGAATGGTTGCTCTGATGTTTTTCTAAACGTCGCTTCTCCGGCTGATACTTGCCATCGACTAGAGCAGCTCGAATAAATATTTCGCGCGCGAGGGGTGGATCAATCTGACTAAAGTTAACTCGTTGCTTCTCAACTAACACCAATCCGTACAGCGAAATTCGCTCGTAGGCCATAACCTGGCCACGTTTACTATCGTAATGCGGTTCATAATGTTGCCGTTTAACGACGTGATCAGCGACTTTCAACACCCACTCTGGCGAGATCTTTGCGACCCCATGCGCGTAGAGTTTAGTGGTTTCTATCAGTTCTGATGCAACGATCCATTTGGGTGTTTTCTTGAATTGAGAAGATGCTGGAAAAATATTAAAGCTGCGATTGCGCGGCCCCATATACGCTCTTTCATCATTTAGGTTTCCGATGTTACCCAGCAGCCCTGTTAGCAGCGCCAAATGAACTGCCTCATAATTCGCTGGCTCTTTATTTTCTTTAAGACCTAAATGTTTGCAAGAAAGCCGCAGCTGGTGATGTAGATCACGCCATTCTCGTAAGCGCATAAAAGACAGATAGTCTTTTTTACACAGATTCCGAAATTGGCTATTCGAAAGTTCTTGGCGTTTTTCTTCCACGTAACGCCAAAGGTTAATCAGAGCTACAAAATCTGATTGCTCATCCCAAAAACGCCTGTGCTTTTCATCCGAGGCTTGCTGTTTGTCAGCCGGACGTTCCCTGGGGTCTTGAATAGTTAACGCACTGACTATAATTAATAGTTCTTGTAGACAGCCAAATTTATCGGCGGCCAAACACATGCGAGCCAGTTTCGGGTCAACAGGTAAACCTGTCAGTTTTCTCCCCAGTTGAGTGAGCTTTTCGCCTCTCCCTAATGCCTGAAGCTCTTCAAGCAATTTAAAGCCGTCGTTAATCAAGCGAGAATCGGGGACATCAACAAACGGAAAGTCCCTTATATCCCCAATGCGTAGCTGTGCCATTTGCAGAATAACGCTGGCGAGATTACTCCGCATAATCTCTGGGTCGTTAAACTCGGCGCGCTGCTGGAAATCGTCCTCTTCATACAAACGAAAGCACACACCTTCGGCAACACGACCGCTTCGCCCGGCACGCTGATTCGCGCTCGCTTGTGAAATAGCTTCGATAGGTAGCCGCTGCACTTTGGTACGATAGCTGTAACGACTCACTCTAGCGTAGCCGGGATCAATCACATAACGAATACCCGGCACGGTAATCGAAGTTTCTGCCACATTGGTAGCAAGCACGACCCGTGTGCCACGGTGTGATTTAAATACCTTGCTTTGCTCAGCTAGACTTAGTCGAGCGTAAAGCGGAAGCACGTCAATATGGGGTAAGTTTGCTTTGCGTATAGCGAGCGCGGTTTCGCGTATCTCTCGCTCACCGCTTAAAAACACCAGAATATCACCCGGCCCGGTTTCCGCTTTGCCGTGCAGCCCTTGATTGATTTCCGAAATAATTTCAACAATGCTACCGGCTTGATCCATCTCATCGTTAAACTCAGGCCGATACTGAATATTCACGGGGTAGGTACGCCCAGACACTTCAACCACCGGAGCGTCATTGAAATGTTTTGATAGTCGCTCTACATCAATCGTTGCTGACGTAACGATGACTTTTAAATCAGGCCTACGGGGCAATAACTGCTTTAGATAACCCAACAAAAAATCAATATTTAGGCTGCGCTCATGGGCCTCATCGACAATAATGGTGTCATAGCGGTTTAGGAATTTGTCCCGCTGAATCTCGGCCAACAAGATGCCGTCAGTCATTAATTTGATGTGAGTTTCTGTATTACTATGATCAGTAAAACGGACTTGATAGCCGACCTGCTCACCCAAACTAACGTTCAACTCTTCAGCAATCCTATCTGCTACCGTACGTGCAGCGATGCGCCTCGGTTGCGTATGGCCAATCATTCCAGCCACGCCACGACCGAGCTCTAAGCAGATTTTAGGAAGCTGTGTAGTCTTACCGGAACCCGTTTCACCGGCAACAATAACAACTTGGTTATTGCGAATCGCGTCGGCGATATCATCCCGCTTTTGCGATACAGGTAACTCTTCAGGGAATTCGATCTTTGGCAAACTAGCGAAGCGTTGCAACTTTCGGGTGGTCGAATCCCGATATAAACTCGATAATTGTTCAACGATTTTATCGACTGGCTTGTTGGATGATTGCCGCTCACGGAGACTGCGTTGAAGCTTGGATAGCTTGAAGCGGTCACTCAACATACAGTCGTCGAGGACAATAGATGCGGGATTAAAAGAAATAGAAGGAGCTGCTGTCGGATCGGCCATAGTGAAAAAGTGGGATGCCTACTAGCCTCTATCGAGACAGGTAGGCAATACCTTCATCTAAGCCCGCCAAGGTTAGTGGATACATCTTGTCTTCCACTAATTCTTTGGTCATTTCAATGCTTTGTGTATATTGCCAGTGGTCTTTAAAGGTTGGATTTAACCAGATAACCTTATCGAATGTATCGCGAACGCGCTGCATCCACAGGTAGCCTGGCTCTTCATTCATGTGTTCGACACTTCCAAACTTATGGGTAATTTCATACGCACCCATCGTTGCGTCGCCGACAAAAATCACTTTGTAATCACTGCTATATTTATGCAAAACATCCATCACATCCATGGTGTTTTGTTGGCGGCGATAGTTGTCTTTCCACACACGCTCGTAGAGAAAATTATGGAAGTAAAAATATTCCATGTGCTTAAATTCGGTCTTGCAGGCCGAGAATAGCTCTTCACAGACTTTTACGTATGGATCCATCGAACCGCCAACATCGAAAAACAACAACACTTTCACTGCATTGTGTTTTTCTGGGACCATTTTGATATCAAGCAAACCGGCGTTACGCGCTGTGGAACTGATCGTATCATCAAGATCTAATTCGTCAGCTGCACCGGTTCGCGCAAACTTACGTAATTTACGTAGGGCCATTTTGATGTTGCGGGTACCCAGCTGAACGGAGTCATCGAGATTTTTATACTGTCGCTGATCCCAGACCTTAGAGGCCGAATTATTACCGCCTTCACCACCAATGCGAATACCGCCCGGGTGGTAACCACTATTTCCAAATGGCGAGGTCCCGCCGGTGCCAATCCACTTGTTACCGCCCGAATGTTTCTTCTTTTGTTCTTCAAGACGCTTTTTAAATTCTTCGATTAGTTTTTCCAAACCACCGATTGACTCAATCTTCGCCTTTTCTTCGTCACTGAGTGTTTTCAGAAATTCGCTGCGCAACCAATCTTCTGGAATAATGGCCTCAATAATATCATCGATATTTTCAAGGTCTTTAAAGTAAGCACCGAACGCGCGGTCAAATTTATCAAAGTATTTTTCATCCTTGACCAAACAGGTACGCGACAACAAATAAAAATCATCGATACTGCCAAACGCCACGCGTTTCTCGAGTGCTTCCAATAAGATCAATAGCTCTTTCAGTGAAACGGGCACCTGCGAGTTACGCAGGCCGTAGAAAAAGTTAATCAACATAACCTTTGACCTCAGGTGATGACCTTAGCGATTTTCCCTTCTAACCATAAAAGCGAGCCGCTCGAGCATGTGAACGTCTTGCTCGTTCTTTAGCAACGCGCCATACAGTGGTGGAATAGCTTTCGTTGCATCACGGTTTTTCAGTACTTCATCGGGAATTTCATCTGCCATCAACAATTTGAGCCAGTCAATTAGTTCGGACGTTGAGGGTTTTTTCTTTAGGCCTGGTACCTTGCGAACATCAAAGAAAATGTCCAGTGCGTCATTCACCAATTCTGTTTGAATTTTGGGGAAATGAACGTCGACAATCGCTTTCATTGTCTCGCGCTCTGGGAAATTGATGTAGTGGAAGAAACAGCGTCGCAGGAATGCGTCCGGCAGTTCTTTTTCGTTGTTACTGGTAATGATAACAATGGGGCGGTGTTTCGCTTTAACTGTCTCGCCAGTTTCGTAAACAAAGAATTCCATTTTATCAATTTCAACCAATAGATCGTTTGGAAACTCAATATCGGCTTTATCGATTTCATCGATCAGCAACACCACTTGCTCGTCGGCGGCGAACGCTTCCCACAACTTTCCACGCTTAATGTAATTGCTGATATCGTGTACTTTGTCGTCACCCAGTTGAGAGTCCCGGAGGCGTGACACAGCGTCGTATTCGTAAAGGCCTTGCTGAGCTTTTGTTGTTGACTTGATGTGCCACTGGATCAGTTTTTTGCCCAGTGCACCGGCCACCTCTTCCGCCAACATGGTTTTACCTGTGCCTGGCTCTCCTTTGATCAACAAGGGCCGCTCCAACGCTACCGCGGCGTCTACCGCCATTCGCAAGTCATCGGTAGCAACGTACTTTTCGGTACCTTCAAATTTCATGGACTATTCCTCTACTTCACATCCGGCAGGTGCTGGTGATCAATTGCTATAAAGCCGCAAATTCTACCACAGGAGTGTTGTATAGAATAATCATGTGTTTGAAGAGAATATTTAGCGATAAATGCTATTTATACTTTCGGGAAACGGGCGTGATATCAAAATCAGTGGCCAAGGGAAGCCTCTATGCAGCTTTGAGGTGCCGAAGAATGCCGACTATTTATCGTCTTCTTCTTCGTCTAAGTCATCTGAGGAAAAGTCATCGAGCGAGAATTCGACATCTGTAACGCCAAGCTCTTCTCCGCTATCCTCTTCTTCGATATCACCGGCATCGAGCGGGGGCGGCTCTGGCACCTCGGCGGGCTCATCATCGCTTTCCTCCTCAACGACATCGGCAGAGAGATCAAGATCTGCAGACAAGCCAGGCTCCTCTTGAGGGGCTTCCTCTTCTCCCGACATGTCCGCCATACTGGGGGCGGCTTCAGGAGGGGGCGTTTTATCGAGGTCTTTAGCTGTATTGGCGACCAACTCGTCGACATCCTCATCCTCAGCCTCTGGTTTTTTGCCCATTATCATGCGATAGGCAAAAAAAGCGGCAACTAATATGATGAGATTCCCCACACCTAAACCGATATAGAGCCAAAGTTTACTACTTTCTTCCTGATCTTCTTCTGGTTGTGTTGCTGCCAGTTGCGATGCTTCAGGCTCTGGAGTGATAGGTTCGGGTTCAGCCTCAACTGCTGGCTCCACATCATCCTTAGGCATCTCATCTAATGGTTCAGGTTCAACCTCTGGTTCAGTTAGCGGAGGTTCCTGCTCAGGAGCTGATCCACCAAAAGGATCATCACCATCAGGGTAGCGGAGACGAATTGGATTTGGCGAATACTCGTATTCGCCACCGGCACTATCTACCGCATTGATCCGTATACCAATATCAAACGTGCCTTCTGAACTAGCGGGCAAGTCCAACACCCAACTATCAAATTCGGTAAGCGTTAACGGCTGAATGCTATTTCGACCTTCGGGATCTTTTACCCTCGCTGCAACACGTGTGTCGCTGTAATTAATATCGTCACCAAAGCTGCTCACGGTGATAATAAAGTGCGTTTTTCCATCGATAATTTTTTTATCAACTTCTGTAGCAAATGGTTTTCTCACAGCAAGCGAATGGGAAAACTCACGTTTAAAGCTTTTTCCATCCACAACAACTTTTAGGTCGTAGTATGCTTCAGTACTAAACACGCTTAACGTCTTAGAATAAATTCCATTGCTCGGCACACCGGGGTCCGAGAGTGATTCACTCCATTGGTCGTCGCCACCTCGTTTGCTGAGCATATAATCAACATCTAACAATTCTAAAAAGTCTCTGCGGGTAATGGTTTTTCCATCCTCGCTAAGAAGAAGGTTCAATGTCACTAAGTCATCTATGTAGATATTGTTCTTTAGAGGCTTGACGATTAAATTCAGATTACTGACCACTGTGACGCGACTATTCGGCTCTAAATCAGCGAGTATTTGCCATTCACCTTCAACTGGCTTGGACACTGTGATCAGGTCATATTTTTCCGTATGGTGCCAGTTAACGTATTCAGATTCCTTAGAGTAACGATAGGTCTCTTGATCGGGGCCCACCAATGCCGTTTCAGGGCTACCAGGCGATGGAAATACCAACGCGGTAAACTCTTCAATACTCGAATCAACCACAAAACTGTTGCCCTCTAAGGGCAATTGCTCTGCCGGCGCAGCGCTATTGAATGCCTGTAAAAACGCCTCCATTAATGCATCGGCTGTCCCGGCTACCGACGTCACACCATCAGTGCCCGCCGCTAATCGATTCATTAATTCAGAGTCAGCGTTTTCAGAAAGAGAAATAGTATGAATGGTAAAACCAGCATCTTTAAATTTAGGCAGGAGCTGATCAACAATGCGGCGCCATTCTTGTTGGTTTTCATCTGTATCTCGTGAGATATCAACCATGCCATCGGTTAATAAAATGAGATGAGTATTATACTCATCATTAGGTCGATCGAGATCGTAGGCTGCTTTTTCCAGCGCTTCACCAATATTGGTAAAAAGGCCTGTGGAGTTAATATCTTCTGCTTTAGAGCTTGCCGTTTTGCGCCATGTGTCATTGACCTCGCGATGAGGAACCAACATGTTCACGTAGCGCCCAAAAGTCCAAACCCCTGCCTTGCTACCATCGGGCAACAACTTCACCAACAGATCAACGGCCGGCTGACGTAAGTTGTTGGGGTCATTTTTCTTCATACTGCCAGAGACATCGATTATCAACCTCACGTCTGGCGGCTTGGGTTGATCGTCTTGTGCGAACGTAAGGTGTGATGCGGTGAGAAATAAGAATGGAATTATAAATATTCGAATGAACCACAAACGCGAGCTATATCGACGTTGATATGCGACTTTTGTCTGCTGATGGCATCCTAACCGGTTCACCCGATGTCCCTCATATTAAAACCCTTTATCACCAGCCTATGCTCGTGATCCTACTTGCCCACTATCACTAGATGAGCAAATCGACTGTGCGGCGTCCCTTATCCGTCAGATACCAACGCACACCATTTTTTCCCGATATTTTTCCCGCCAGATTACGGCCAACCAATACGTTGAGAGTTTTAGCCATCGTTGTTTCATCGCTGCCTGCTTCGTTACACAAGCCCGCCATGGAACGGAAAATATAGCGACCACACCCTAAAATTTTAAGTACTCGGCTAGATGTCACATCAAGCTCTTCTTCAACATAGACATCATCCTCAGAACCTTGGGAATAATCATTTTCGGTCTCTGTCTCAATTAAAGGTATCAGCTCTTCTTGGATAATTTTCAAATCATGAGAAATAACATCTGATTTTGTTTTAGCCAAATTCGCTTCGCGTAGAATGCGCTCTGACATATTGACAATAACAAAGCGCGAGGCAATAGCGGCAATCAGGCAAAAACCCGTGTAAATAAGCAGCCTGGATGGATCTCCCTGAATCTCCAAAATTAAGTCGCTATTCACCAAGTCTAGCACCACTGGCACCAAGAACGATGCGCCTGTTCCAATGACGATACAGCGCGGCAAGCTCGCTGGATCACTATCATCTTGGTTCATCTGGTAGTAGTTAATCAGACCGCCAAAAACACCCGCGATCATCATGACTGCCGCCAGAATAAAAATATGGTCTGCCATATCTCACCTCTATTCTTCTAGAATTTTTTCGACAATGGGTCGTTCTCCGCCAAATAATTGACGGTTTGGTAATTAAATACGCTCCCTTGTCAGTTAAGCAGCAAACGTGCCGGATTCCCTTGGCACCTGAGAGAAAAATACAGCTTATGTCTTGTAGTTATAGCAGCTCTTGAGGACTTATCAATTTCTTGGGGACAGGTTAGGAGAGAAAATCTAAGAGAAGCAAACAGCACCAGGCGCGGAGCTAAAATGCTTTCAATAAGGAATGCGGGATATAAGGAAGGGTCGTTATTCAACAACCAAAGCTAGATGGAATTGACGCAGCAAAAGACTAGGGTTTACGCAGTCTCAGAAAAGCAACACATTAGCCTTTCGCAAAACCATCGCCTTGTTGGTGAGTGGGCCCGTCAGCCTGGGAGGCTTTATCATGTTCTTCTAGTAGCTCTTCATGCGCGCTAAGCTCCTTTTCATTCTGCGCTTTTTTCGCTTGCCTTTTTTGCAACACTCTTTTTAGACCGAAGTTTAGTCCCGCGTAGACAATTAAGGTCAATAAGCTAAACAAAATGACTGGCACCCCAGCGCGGGTAAACCCTGCCTCTCGAACAAACATCGCTTCCAGCAAGCTCATAATAAAAGCAGGTGCCAACATACCTGTTGCATCGGATACCGGAAATGGAATCAATAACAAAGCCGCGGCCAACAGGCGCAATACATCTCTCGGTATCGTAAATATAATCAACGCGGTGATACGCCACCACACAATCAAAAGGCCGATACTCGCTGCAATATAAAAAAGCCAGCCGATAAAATATTCAGAAGCGGAAAACATACTAATGCCTTTATATTAAAAACAACTCATTAAGCGTTATTAATCAACCCATTGAATAATGTGGTTTTCGTAATCATCTGGGTGCACATCGGCTTCCTTTACTGCAAAATCCCGGATAGATGCGCCCTCATCGTGTACCGTTTGCCGTGAACCGCTAATCAGGTAGTGCCACTCAGGTAACCGGCTCCCTTCTGACAACAAGCGATAGGCGCAAGTTGCAGGTAATGCCGTAAACGTATTCTGATCACCCGGACGAATATTGACACATTCAGGCACCTCAGAAAGACGCGCTTGATAGTCTGTGCAGCGACACGATGTAATTTCTAGCAAGCGGCACGCAACGTCCGTGAAGTAGATTTCGTCCGTGTCTTCATCTTGCAACTTATGCAAACAACACCGTCCGCAACCGTCACAAAGTGCTTCCCACTCTTCATTGCTCATCAATTCAAGGGACTTCTTCTCCCAAAACCTCGAGGCCAGCAACTCGTTGCTATTCGTCATTCGGTATCTTTTTGAGCAAACGGGCTAGGAGGTAACTGCAAATAAAAACCCACCTCTTCTATTTGCTGTATCACTCTATTGACATCAGCGCGTGCAAGTTTGCGCTCTGGACTTAACTCTAAGCTCATCACTTTACTTGGTTGACCTAGTTTTTCGCGTAAGGGTTCAGGAAGATCATCCACGCTAGTACCAAATTTAATGTAGACGTAAAGTTCTTTCTCACGACTACTTTTATAAATATCACAAAACACTTTCATTTAAATTCACTATTGTTTGGCTATGGTTAGGATATCGTCGCCGAATAACTCCTTGCGCCAGCTCGATAAACTATTGGGCAAGGTATATTCCCCACCCTGCATACCGGAACGCACTACCGCTTCGTAGTCCGCCTTGCGCATTAACAATTCTGGCTGAACGCCCAAAGCCTCTGCTTTGCCGGCAATTAATTGCTTGAATGCTTTTATTTTATCTCGTGCACTGACCGGCAATGGCGACGGTAAACGTGAAGGACGATTCTCTTCGCTTATACGACTCGCCTTCTCTATGCACGCTAAAATCGCGTCGCCATACTTTCGCACTTTACTCTGCCCCAATCCTTGGATTTGTTTTAGGGCTGCGGGTGTCGAAGGCTGTATTTTTGCGACGTCATATAGTGTCCTCTCATGGACTAAATGATTCCTAGGAATGTTTTCTTCTCGCGCGGCTTTTTCTCTCCACGCGCTTAGCACACTCAACACATTAAGCTGACTTGTTGAGAGTTTCCATGCCGACTTTATTCGTTTGTAATAGCCATCGATATCGTCCGGCTGAGAGGCGAGCTGCTCAATTTTTTTACAGTCCTCTTCCAACCAGCCCATGCGGCCCTTGGCCTCTAGTTCGCTAGCTAGTTTTCGCCACACGGTAAGCAAGTATTCTACATCTTGAATTGCGTAATGAATTTGTCTTTCGGTCAACGGACGCTGTAGCCAATCGGAACGCGTTTCGCCTTTTTCAAGCTCTATCCCCAGCACCTGATTAACAAGGTTAGCGTAACCTAAGCTAGCGCCGTAACCCGCCAGAGCCGCAGCAATTTGTGTATCTATCATCGGGCTAGGAACGCAACCCAAAGCACATTTAAAAACTTCGAGATCTTCTGAACAAGCGTGAATGAGTTTTACGGTTTTGGGGTTAGTCAACAAGTCAACCAGAGCGACACACTCGTGAATAGTCGTCGGGTCTATGAGATAACACTGCTTGTCATCTGCAATTTGAATAAGCGCAGCGATGGGATAAAACGTATCGGTGCGCATAAATTCCGTATCGATTGCAATGACATCGCTTTTAGATAGCTGATTACAGCAGTCCACAAGTTCTTCTGTTGTAGCAACCCACGTGTGCGGTAAGCCAGTATCCTTTTCTTCCAATGTCATTACAGTGTCTGCCTACTTCGAAACGCGTAACTGATTGTATTACTATCAAGATATTCCAGCTCGCCACCCATCGGGACACCGTGGGCGATGCGACTCACCTTAACCCCGCAACGCTTTGCTTCTTCTGCAATATAGTGCGCAGTTGCCTCCCCTTCGACCGTCGTATTTGTCGCTAAGACGAGCTCCTCAATAGGCTCATCTTGTAGCCGACGCGTTAGTTGGTCTATCCCGATTTCAGCTGGACCAATGCCATCAATGGGCGATAGATGCCCGAGTAATACAAAATATTTCCCGGAGTAATTACCCGATTGCTCGAAAGCGGCAACATCCGCCGGCGTTTCAACAACGCATAACAAACTTCCATCACGTCGTGGGTTTCGGCATAAACCACAAATCGGCTCTTCCGTAAGATTGCGGCATGACTGGCAACGCCCTACGTGCTCAATTGCTTTTTCAATCGATGCTGCCAACTTACTTGCGCCGACGCGGTCTCGCTCCAACAACTGCAAAGCCATTCTTTGAGCCGTTTTCGCACCAACGCCAGGTAAACAGCGCAATGCATTAATTAATTCATCAATCAGAGGGCTAAACATACTGAAGAGTTTTACCTTTGGCTAACGGCCTTAGAATGGCCATTTAAATCCAGGGATATTGAGCCCCTGAGCAATAGAACCCATTTTATCTTTTCCCGCTTGCTCCACTTTACGCACAGCATCATTGACAGCAGCAGCCAATAGGTCTTCTAGAATATCTTTTTCTTCACTCATTAGGCTGGGGTCGATTTCAACTTGCTTGACATCATGGCGGCCATTCATTGTCACTTTAACCATACCCGCGCCGGACTGACCGATCACTTCAGTTTGAGCAATTTGCTCTTGCATCTCTTGCATTTTGGCCTGCATTTCTTGGGCCTGTTTCATCATGTCGCCAAGACCTTTCATAGCATCACCTCGATATCAGTTACTTCATAGGGTCGATAGGGATAATTGTTTCATCGCGAACTGTTCCCGCAAACGTATTCATGACGTCAACAACAATAGGATCATTTTTAAAGGAAACTAGCGCCTCTTGCTGGCGCTCTTCACGCTGCCTTTGGCTGCGCTGCGCAGGGGTTTCTGAATCAACCACCCCCAACTCAATACTGACCTCAATAGGTTTTGCGAAAAATTTAGAAAACAGTTCCGAAAAACGCTGCTGATGAGAGTCGTCATATAATGTGCTGTTGTTTTCATCTAAACGAAAATGTAAGTGCCCCGCTTCCCTTTTGAGTAATTGACAGTTCACTAAGGTATTTTGAATAACCCCTCCCACTGGAATTTTAGTGGCAATCGACGGCCACAATTCGGGAGTTAAATCATCAAATGTGATAGCGCTCTCTTCTACCGGCTTAGCGTCTGATTCTGCGTTCTCCGCTTCACTACGAACAGTTGGCTTACTGTTCGCTTTAGCTTCGTCCGTTAAACGCTTAACTGACGAAGTCACGTGCTCTTTTGTTGGAGGCGATGATTGCGTGCTTAACGCGACAGATCGTGCTGGCTTGGGTTCAGCCGGGGGGACCGAAGTCGCTATCGGCTTTTTTTCTGGTGAGCCCTCCTGAATATTGCCTGCCGGTGCTGGATTTTCAGATTCGCGCGCAGGCTCCACTGACTGAGTCACGGGAACAGCTTGAACATTAGAGTGATTCTGAGGAGAAGGCTCAGCGAGCTGCTTTTTCTGTGGCAACGGTTGGCTGGGCGGAGCGACGACACCTTGAGGCCTGAACGCGAGCATCCGCAGGAGGACCATTTCAAAGCCGCCACGTGGGTCTGGCACTAAATTTAGGTCGCGCCGCCCCAGCAAGGCGGTTTGGTAAAACAACTGGACATCTTCACCCGGGAGCTGCTGAGCGATCTGTAAGATTTCGTCGCGATCACCAAACGTGTTATCGACGGCTTCGGGCAACACTTGCGCGATGGCGATACGATGGAGTAACGAAATCATAGATGCTAAGACGTCGGCATAATCTGGCGATTGCTCTGCCATGTGAGCTACACGCTGCAACAATTGCTCGCCATCATTAGCGGCTAGCGCAGTGAGAATCTCGTATAAGTAACGCTGGTCGATCGCGCCGAGCATAGCGCTAACATCAGCTTCCGTAACCTTGCCGTTACCAAAACCAATCGCTTGGTCCGTCAGGCTCAAGGCATCTCGCATACTGCCGTCGGCAGATCGGCCTAACTGCCATAACGCTGACTCCTCGAAAGGAATCATCTCTCGCTCAAGAATGTGCGCCAAATGCTCGACAATGCGCTCTGGCGCCATATTCTTAAGGTTAAACTGCAAACACCTAGAAAGGATTGTAACCGGGAGTTTTTGCGGGTCTGTGGTTGCCAACAAAAATTTTACGTGGGGAGGCGGCTCTTCAAGCGTTTTTAACAGCGCATTGAAGCTATGGCCTGACAGCATATGGACCTCATCGATGAGGTATACCTTATAACGCCCCTTACTGGGCGCATACTGGACGTTATCCAACAACTCGCGGGTATCTTCAACTTTAGTACGCGATGCCGCATCGACTTCAATCAAATCGACGAAACGGCCTTCGTTAATTTCTAGACACGCACCGCATTGATCGCAAGGCTCTGAACTGACTCCCGCTTCACAATTCAGACATTTGGCAAGGATACGAGCAATAGTGGTTTTACCAACACCCCGAGTGCCCGTAAACAAATACGCATGGTGCAGGCGATTGTGATCCAGCGCATTGATCAGCGCCTTCAGCACGTGCTCCTGCCCGACCATCTCGCGAAAAACGCGGGGACGCCACTTTCTTGCTAATACCTGATAGCTCATGCGTTTAGTTACTTGATTAACAACGTTGACAATGACCGCGCAGTATACCGCAACCAGCACTTAACGCACACGCATCTGGTAGCATATTCACAATGAATTTCGCCAAGAAAAACAATCACTTGGAAGATGGGTATACTAAAAGAGGAAGTTAAGGTGGCGACTCAAACCAGCCACACCCCGGCACATGATGTCACCGCTACCGTTGCTCCCTTCCGGGCCTGGCGGGGTTCACAGCTAATCATTGCGAGGGGACCGATAAGAGTCACCCTAACGAGAACCTGATGACTCAGGTCTGAAAGAGGCGCGAATTATGGTGGCTTTGCCTACTCAATGCAAGCCACTAATCAACGACAATGGTCCATAAACTCCGGCAAACCGCCCGCTACTAGGGTATCATCGCGCCTCAATTGATACCCCTACCAGACAATCTTAATGACCAGCATGCAACTATTCGTCGACAATTTAACCAACACAGATTTCTGCCTATTCCACCCTACTCGTGGCCTAGTGGGCGAAACCTGGCTTTCCAGCATTACGCTAGAGGGGGAGCTCGACGATCAAGGCATGATTTGTGATTTCGGCATTGTGAAAAAAGCTGTCAGGCAGTTACTGGATGAGGACCTGGATCACCGCTTACTTGTCCCCAGCAACGCACCTCAACTTATACACGTTGCGAGTGAGAACAATAACCTTGCACTTCAGTGGCAGACAAATAACGGGGGTACATACCTGCACCGTTCGCCAACACAGGCTGTAACGCTAATCGATTGCGATGAAATCACCCCCGAAAGTGTTGCCGACTGGTGCGAACACCAGCTGCGTAAGGTACTACCCGACACAGTGAAATCCATCGCCGTACAATTTAATACAGAAACCATTAACGGTCCCTATTATCATTACAGCCACGGTTTAAAGAAACACAACGGCAAGTGCCAACGAATCGCACACGGACACCGATCAAAAATAGAAATCTACAACGATGGCACCCGATCTGAGCGGATGGAATCAGAATGGGCCACCAAGTTCCGTGATATTTTTATCGGTACACGTGAAGACATCTCTAAACAAGAAGACCAAAGTATCACCTTTGCGTATCAATCTCCCGAGGGCTCCTTTTCACTTACCCTCCCTAAAGATCGCGCTTATATCCTAGAAACTGAAAGCACGGTAGAGAACATTGCTCGACATATCGCGGAGGAGCTAAAGCAAGAGCACCCCGGGGTAGATTTGCGCGTGAAGGCTTATGAAGGGTTGGCGAAGGGCGCTTTTGTGAAGGTTTAACCTATTTGTCGTCGACATTGACGAACCCCTCTGCTGTCAAATCCATCAACTCGGGTCTAATGGGTAAATCATCGGGCTCTTTTATTCCCCAGACCAAACCCAACCGTCGCAGCATAATTAATACATTCCAGCCTAAATCGGTCTCCCCAGGTTTAATACCAAGTTTCGCGGAAGCTGGGTATGCATGGTGGTTGTTATGCCAGCTTTCTCCCATAGTTAATAGTGCTGCAACAGGAACATTGTAGCCTTGGATATTTGCTCCCTGAACGTGCCAACGTCGTTCACCATTATTGTGAGCAAAATAACCAATTAACCAATGGCCTAAAACAGAAACAGAAACTCTTGCGCATACGCCCCAAACAACCCAAGATAGACCTCCCAAGATATAAAAAAGCATCGCCCAAGGTAACTGCTGAAGCATCCATGTCTGTTGCATAAAAATGTAAAACTTATCTTTTTGAACTCTTTCTTCTAAAACAAACTTAGGTGGGTGTTTTAACTTTATGTCACAGAAGAGCTGCCAAAAAGCGTCAACTGCCATAGACTTTTTATGCCCAAAATAGTCATGACAGTTGTTTTGTCGCTGCGCCCAATCCCTCATGTCGTGGGTTTTTATCATTCCAAACGGTCCCGCCAACCCCACGATCACCCCCAGGTGGACGAAAAAGTACTCTAACCAGGCAGGACATTGGTAGCTCTGATGTATCAATTTTCGATGCATTCCTAACGAATGTCCCAAGCACAGGGATACTGCAGTCGAAACAAAGAAAACTAACAACGCGTCAATAGAAATCGCTGCTACCCCTCCAAAAACGGTAATGAGTATCATGCTTCCTAGCCAAAGCAATTTAGTTAGAGAAACACTTACCTCTCCCTCTACAGCATCGCAATAGTTAGAGTCATCGACTCTTTCATTTGTGTACTTTGCTAATACCGAGACCTCTTTCATTTGCTTTCGCCTGTACTTTAACCGCCACCTGGAATATCATTTAGACGTCCATACAATTTAGTTAATTAACTAATAAGTTAAATATATAACCAATGAACGGCGTATTTCAAGCACTATCATCTACTGTAAGGCGAAAAATTCTTGCATACCTATCCGAGGCGAGCTTAACAGCAGGTGAAATTGCTGATCGATTCGAAATTAGCAAGCCAGCTTTATCCAAGCATTTGAACATCTTACTGGCGGCCGGCCTAATCTCAGCAGAGAAAAAAGGGCAATATGTTCATTACAGCCTTGTCAAAGAAAATCTATTTGCATCAATGAATGATTTCTTGGCCGACTTCTGTCCAGAAGGTAAACCACTGAAACTCGAAAGTGTTGAGATCGCGAAAAATCAAAACCGCGAAAAATAAACCCTACACACTTCAGAAAGTTCTAACTCATCTCTGCAAGATACGCCTATCACACGCTAGTTTGTAATTCACTTATCGTGATTACCTCAAAACCACTCATGAACTGTTTTGACCCTACAGGATTCGTCGGTCGCTTCGCTCTTCGTTCCAAATGCTCAGCCGCGTCTGTCGGACCCGCAGGATTTATTAACCGGACCCGGTGTATGCCGAATACATGAACCCGTAGGAACGGTCTCTCGCCCTCCGTCACCGCCAATTTCTCGACGATAAAAAAAGAAAACCCAGCCTAAGCTGGGTTTTTTGTATGGCGGTGAGGGAGGGATTCGAACCCTCGAAGCCTTACGACTTACACACTTTCCAGGCGTGCTCCTTCGACCACTCGGACACCTCACCAAATTGGCTATTGTCTATCTAAACAGCGTTTTGCTAGTTCTATACTGCCCTTGCTATTTGGGCTCAAGACACCCCCCTATCGAGGGGGCGCTAACTTTACACAAGCGCGACAGCGAAAGCAATGCAGTGGTTAGCGCAGTCTGGCACTTTGTACCATACTTAATCAGCGGTTATAAAAACCGGGTTTCGAGGTGGTCAAATATTAACCTCACCATACAAAACCTTCGATAACGACATGGATTGCACCCCCTGTTATGCAGCTTTCATCCTTTGTTTTTTACGCCATCGTGGAAGCTATCGTATTCCTGCTGATTGTCGCCGGATTCCTTTACGTATTTCTCAAACGCGCGCAATCTCAAAACAAAGCGCTAGAAGACAAAAACCAGCGGTTGATTGACGAGTACAAAGCCCTTCATGCCAAGATCTTAGAAGAACGCGAAGAGCACAACGCAACTAACACCTACAAAAAGCAAATCAATGATCAAATTCTCGCGACACGTCAATATCACAAAAAGCTGGGTGCTACTTCGGACATTACACTAGACCTCAACCCTGAAAGCCCTGTCCAACAACGTACCGCGGCTATTAGACACGCAATTTTGATTGCCGAAAAAGAAGCGCTGAATGCGAGTGTGGACGGCTCACCAAACTGGCAATTTCTCGAAGCTAAATTTCAGCAAATTATTCAATTCTTCGTCGACCTTGCCCCCAAACCAGAACCATCGACAACCCCACCTGAACCCCCTGCCGAGGAATCCGCTGATACCCAGCTTATAGAGGAACTGGAAGCAAAATTGTCGATGATCGAAGAGATTTTGGAAGACAAACATCAAGAGATCGATGAACTCACCCTAGCCAAAACCACATTAGACAAACGTGTAGAGAATTTAGAAAAGTTCAAAACGCTGTTCTTCGAGATGGAAGACCAATGGAAAGCGGCAAAAGAAGAAGCGCAAAAGTACTATGAACAACTCTCTGCAATGCGTGACGAGGTCTCAGATACAGAAACGTTTGATGACCTCTTAACCCGTTATCACGCCGTATATAACGAGGTTGAATCAACTATCCAAAGTATCCAAGGGATAGATACCCCCTCGACTCAACCTCCCTCTGCGAACAACTTAACGCCTGATAACGTCAGCGTGAACCTGCCGACCAACAACACGAATGAAGCGCAGATACTGCTTGATAGTGACCAACGTGCGTTAGACGAGTTGTCTAAGCTAAGGACACTTACGACAGATCAACACCGACTAATCGCGCAGTTGCAAACCAAACTGAAAGACGCCGATACCATCGAACAAAAAGAAGCCATCATTGGTGAATTGGAAAAAGAACTGCAAAAACAAAGTAACTTCGTTCGCGAATCAGAAATGTGTATTCAGCTAATGGAAGACGAACTGCAACGGGTTACCAGTGAAAGTAAGCGTCTGGCTCAACTGCTAAATGAGGCTAATAGTGAGCTCAGCCAGGTGCCCCAGATGCAAACGACGATCCGGCAATTTAGCGTAGAGAGCAAGGAACTGATTGCACAGTTAGCGGACCTCGAAAAAGTCAACACCGAGCTGCAACAAGAGTTCGATAGTTTGAAGGCAAACAGCGCCACAGCTCCCGCCCCCGCTGGCGAAGGAACTAATGAACTGAAGGCAGAACTTCAATCACTTCAAGCAAAGTATGCTGAACTAGAAGAGCGCTACTTAGAAGCCAGAATGAAATAATCGACCAGTACAGTGGATTACATCAACGCCCCAACTTTGGAGAATTGCCGTTAACCCCTGCTTTTAGACCTATGGTCTGCCTAGATTTTCCGTCACCTACGCCATTGCTAGACAGCAGCACACTCAAGCTGTGATACTCTACCCAATCCTAAGTGGAAGTGGCAGTAAATGTCACCATCACATTAAAAAAAGAATAGCGGGCAGATACAGCCTCATATACATCAGGCATCCAATATTCGCACGGTTACTCTCCAGATGTAGTCGTACGATTTAGCCGATTGACCCTTTAGAACGGCAGTATGCAATCGACATCAAACGGAAAACATCAGCGAAGTAACAGTCAAAAAGCGGCCAACAAGCTACCTCCAAAAGTACCGCTATACCAATACTACTTCCGCGCCCTCATCTGCTTTTCAGCGGCTGGCACTCTTGCATCAGAATTAGACTGGGAGAACCTAGATTTACTTTATGTCGGGGCCATCGCACTGCTGCTGATTTACACCCTTGCGACCTATCTCGTCATCCGCAAACTCAAACCACAGGACGGAATCAAAATTGCGGAATACCTTAGCTACGGTGACGCTGCACTCATTGGCGTGGTGATCAATTTGGTCAACTTCAGCCTGCTGCCATCCATTCTATTTCTTACCATGATTCAGTTTAACGCCCTACTCCAAGGAGGCGTTAAAAAGTGGGCCGGGGACAACCTCGCCCTACTCGTAGGTGTTGCCGCAAGCTTTCTCGTTCACAGCCCCCATCTTATGTTTAGCGACCAGCTCGAAATTAGCGCAGCGAGCCTAATTGGCGTAATCACCTATTTTTGCGCTTACGCACTCTACACCCACAGCCGAGTGCGCAAGCTAACAATGCGCAATGAACAGCTAAAAAATGAACAACACCTGCATAAACTTCGCGCGTATAAGTTGTCCCGCTATTTACCGCCCCCCGTCTGGGCGGCCATCAATGAGGGCAGAGACCGCGCACTAGCCACAGAACGTAAACGCCTCACCATATTTTTCGCTGATATCAAAGGTTTCTCAACGCTCTCTGAGGAGCTCGAGGCAGAAACACTGACCGTCATCCTGAACTCTTTCCTAACTGAAATGACCAAAGTTGCTCACCATTTTGGAGGCACGGTAAACAAGTTTATGGGCGATGGCGTAATGATTGTTTTCGGCGATAACGAGTCGGCCCAAGGCATTAAATCTGGAGCGATTAATTGCGTCTCCATGGCTGTCGCCATGAAAAAGCGTATGAAGGTATTGCAACACGAGTGGTTTAAAAAAGGGATTAGAAAACCCCTTCAAATACGTATGGGGATCAATACCGGCTATTGCACGGTAGGGACATTCGGCACCTCTGAGCACCTCGATTACACCGTTCTAGGCACCCACGTTAATCTAGCCAGCCGCCTTGAAACAGCCGCAGAACCCGAAGAAATTCTGCTTTCTTACGAAACATGGTCTCTCGTAAAGGACGTCGTAATGTGCCGCGATAAAGGTGACATTATGGTGAAAGGGTTTAGTCAACCTATCCAAGTGTATCAAGTCGTGAATATGCGAAAAGACTTAGGTAAGAACCAAAGCTACTTTGAGGAAAACCTTGAGGGGTTCTCCATGCATTTAGATATGGGAAAAATTCGTAACTACGATAAAGACCGTGTCGTCGAAGCGCTGCTCGTTGCCGCTGAAAAGCTGAAAGACAAAGTCATCATGTAATTAATGATTACTGACGAACCAAACGTAAATCACTCACATCTACCACCCCATTCGTGCGATAGGGATTAATATCCAGGCCTCCCCGGCGAGTATATCGAGCATATACTGTTAATTCTTCGGGTTGGCAGTATTTCATGATGTCGACAAACATCCGCTCGACACAATTTTCATGAAAATCTTGATGCTCGCGAAATGAAACGATGTATCTAAGCAATCCAGCGCGCTCAATTGGACAACCACGGTAACTCACCAACACACTGGCCCAATCTGGCTGCCCCGTCACTGGACAATTTGTTTTGAGCAAATTACTACACAACGACTCTTTGACAATTGACGCCTGCTGATCAGCCGATAAGAAAGCTGGTGCTGGCTGATAAGCATTAATTGAAACATCTAGCTCATCAATACTTTCTGCAGGAAAATGCCCAAGGTGTAATTGCTCTGCCTTAGACAACGGCATCACCTCCACGCTGACCGGTCCTGCAGACGCAATGCCAAGATCTGACTCCAAGGTTTGTACGACTTCTTGCAGTGAATTAAACCGGGTCTGATTAAAAGAATTCAGATACAGCTTAAAGGACTTGGACTCTACAAGATTGGGATTTGAGCAGGGAAACTGAAATTGCGCGACGGCGACTTGCGGTTTACCTTGACCATCAAGCCAAGAGAGTTCATAGCCAGTCCACAGGTCTACACCTGAAAAAGGTAAACTGTCTGACTTTATACCGAGCGGTGTACGAGATTCGTGCCTAGGAATTGGACAGAGCAACGAAGGCGTATAAACCGAAACGTATTCCGACTTTTTCCCGAGTGGGCTCAAACCCGCGCTGTTATTGTCCGCCATGCGGCTTCTCCAAAACGACTGTCGACCTAATAGATATTATTTTTGAACCTTCACACTCAAGGCGCTAGCTAGAGCGGACTAATGGCGCGTTTATAAGTATAGCAGCCGCATCAAGACCTTAAACGCCTACCAGATTTCAGCATCACTAGTGCAAACATTGATAGCAGGACAATAAAACCAAAAATAACTACAAAAGCCGTTGCTACGTTTATATCCGAAAAGCCTAAGATTCCATAGCGAAATGCGTTCACCATATATAGTACTGGGTTCAACAAGGAGACATCCTGCCAAAAATCAGGCAATAGGCTGATCGAGTAAAACACCCCACCAAGATAGGTTAACGGCGTCAGGATGAATGTAGGGATAATACTGATATCGTCAAAACTTTGTGCAAACAAAGCATTGATGAAACCGGCAATAGAAAACAAAATTGCCGTGAGAACAACGGTGACCACAGTAACGCCTAAATGATGTATTTGCAGATCGGTAAAGAACAACGACACTATCGTAACAATAAAGCCAACAGCAAGTCCCCGCAGGGTTCCACCCAGGGCAAAGCCAAGCAAGATGATGTAATTAGGCGTCGGAGTCACCAATATTTCTTCAATACTTTTTTGAAACTTGGTGCTAAAAAACGACGAAGCGACGTTCGAGTATGAATTGGTGATGACAGACATCATGATGAGACCGGGTACGACAAATGACATGTAATCCACACCACCCATCGAGCCTATACGCTTGCCAATCAAAGCACCAAAAATAATAAAGTACAATGTCATGGTAATCACGGGCGGCAACAGTGTTTGCAGCCAAATGCGTGTAAAACGGCGAATTTCTTTACGCGTAATCGTGAGCAGAGCAATTGCTTGACGTTCAACATTCATGCGACTATTTCCCCTGCCCTGATTCAACCAAGGACACAAACAACTCCTCTAATCGATTAGCTTTGTTGCGCATACTGGTAACGGCAATCTCTGCTTTACTCAAATGGGAGAAAACCTCATTGAGAGAGCGACCTTTCTCAACTTCCACTTCCAGACAGCGCTGATCAACCTGATTGACAGGATAGCCATCTATTTCTAGCCCTTCAGGAATATCGCAGGCTGTGTCTAATATGAATGTTTCTCTGTTTAATTGCGTTAGCAACTGCTTGATGCTGGTGTTTTCAACAATCTCGCCGTGATTAATAATAGCCACATTTCGACACAAACTTTCCGCCTCTTCGAGATAGTGGGTGGTTAAAATAATCGTTGTGCCGGCTTTGTTAATTTCTTGTAAAAACGTCCACATCGAGCGACGCAATTCAATATCAACACCCGCTGTGGGTTCATCAAGAATAAGCAGCCGCGGTTCATGCACCAGCGCTCGAGCGATCATTAAGCGTCTTTTCATTCCACCCGACAAACTCCGCGATGCATCAGCACGCTTATCCCACAAGCCGAGTTTTCTTAAATATTTTTCCGCTCGCTCTTTAGCCAGTTTACGCGGCATACCATAATAGCCACCCTGGTTGAGGACAATGTCCTCCACTTTTTCAAACTGGTTAAAATTAAATTCTTGCGGCACCACACCCAGGTTGGACTTAGCTGCAGAAAAATCGAGGTCAATATCCTCACCAAAGATAGCCACTTGACCGGCCGATTTCCTCACCAATGACGAGATGATACCAATTGTAGTGGACTTACCTGCGCCATTGGGGCCTAGTAACGCGAAAAAATCGCCCGGCTGCACGTCAAGGCTAATCCCCTTAAGTGCCTGAAAATTGTTTCCGTAGGTTTTCGATAGGTTCTTAATCGACAATGCGGCGGTCATGGGCTAGGTATGATCCCTATGGTATGAAAAGCCGGTCATTCAACATCGTGACCGGTCGAAATGCAAGCGGAAAACGGAAAAAGCGGACCCACTTTTGTGAGCCCGCTTTGTAATACCGATTATTTTGAAGGTGGGCTATTCGCCCTGCCCGGTATAGATACCCTTATGCTGCCTGATCTTGTGACTTGACCGACTGAATTTTCGCTTGAGCCTCACCGCCTCCACTCTGAATTTCAATAGTACGAGGTTTCATCACCTCGGGGAGCTCACGTACGAGGTTAATATGCAGCAAACCATTTTCATACTTCGCATTGTCTACTCTGACGTGATCGGCCAACCGAAATGCTCGTTCAAAGTTTCTTTTTGCAATGCCTTGATGGAGGTATTGCACATCGCTCTCTTCTTCGGTTTTTTTACCACGCACAACAAGTTGATTTTGCTCAACTTCAATACTTAATTCTGATTCACTAAAACCTGCTACGGCCATACTAATTCGATAATGGTCTTCACTAGACAGTTCAATGTTATACGGTGGATAATTTGGCTGGTTTCTTTCAGCCGTGTAGCCATCCAAAAGATTGGCGATTCGGTCAAAACCAATAGATGATCGATAAAATGGAGAAAGATCGAAATTACGCATAATTATATCCTCAAAAAAAAGCAATATAGTTAATTAATCGCTGACGCATTCAGCGAATTTGTGCCACTCATCGAGCTGGCAGTAATAAGATTGGGATACAACAATTTTTTTCAAGGCCTAATTTTTCAGACAAACACTATTTCGTTTTGCCCCCAAAACAGTATTGAAACAAGAACATATCAAAAACAACGATAAAGAGCGTGCGACAATGTATTTAGCGTTATTAACTATGAATTTTAAGCTTACGGGCTGCTACTCGTTAAAAGAAAAGCGTAGCCGATTACGAGGACTAAAAGATAAGTTTGGCAAGAATCCAAACTTGGCGCTATCTGAATCTAAATTTCACGATGACCATCAACAAGCTCAATGGCAGGCTGCTGTACTTTGCGAGAGCAAGATAACGGGGCAACAGCTATTCGAACAAATACGTCAATTTGTACATACAGTGGATGCGGAGTTAATCGATAGCTATGTAGAGGTTTTATAAACCTACCATTAGATATGTGGCCCACGCATGAAGATTCAAGTGCTTCAACACATTTTTTTACACAGACAGTTCATCATTTTTCCCACTAACCGATGGGCATGATAGTCCCAACAGGCTTTACAAAAAATATGCCAAGAATATCCATTTAGATAAAACATAGATATTGGCCCACTAAGATCAAATAATTCTTGTAGCTCGTGAAAAATGGCTTGAACCATTTAGACAAATTAAAGACTATAAAGGTGAGACTTTGGTAGCTACCCAATCTCCGCTGACTAATTAAAACAATCAATAGGAGGCTATTTATGCGGTCACCCAATAGTGTCGTATACAGAAATCTCGACGCTTCTGACGCTCTCACCGAAACCATTAATCAAAAATTTAATCGTCTTAATCGCTTCGCTCGGCACATCCAACACGGCCGTGTGGTGCTGGACTCCCCTCACAAACACCATTACAAGGGTCGCCAATATCGCGCATCCATTGAGCTCGAGGTGGAAGGCCAACCCATTACCGTAAGCCAAGACAAACCGTCGATACATATCGCCGTCCGCGATGCCTTCAATGCCGCCGAGCGAAAGCTCAAAGCTCTGGGCGCAAAGCGACACATTCACTAACTTTACACACGGTAACCAGCAAAACTACACGTCCTAGGGCCTCGCTTCGCCCTAGGGCGTCGCTTCGTCTTGTGGCTAAGTCCCCTTTTGAGATTTGCACAGTCAGAAGCTGCTCATCCATTCTGGATTGAGACCTATTCGACCCCTATTGACCACTTGGCAAGTTACAATCGCCCAGTACCCGCGAAATCATATGAATAAGCGCTGTATCCACTAGTCTTCTCGGTACAAATTTTGCTCAAATCCAGACACTCGAGAAAAATACTCCAAATATGCCAATTGATTGACAACCAACCGCCTAAAATTTGGTCAAAGCACAGTGAACGACTCAAAGGCAAGACAGAGAAAAACAATGAAACGTTACCCCCAACTCGCATTGATACTCCTTGTCACCGGCATGGCAGCGAACAGTGTCGCTCTGCGCCCCTCCCATGAAGCGGACCGACTAATCCTCGCCGCCGAACAGGCGTTTGATAACGGTAGTCCTCAGCGCGCAGCTGAACACCTCGAAAAGGCTCGCCAGCTGGGAATCTCTCTTCCTCCCGAATATGATTACTTTTACGGCAAGCTGCTGATACAACGCGGGGACACCAGCGATGCAAGACGCTATCTGGAACGCTATGCGGACACCGTAGGACGTGACGGCGAACACTATCGCGACGCGCTGAAGCTCATCACCAAAGCCGATGGAAACACCCGCGCGGCCCCCTCCAACAAAAAGATGGGCGAGGAAAAATCGGAAATCGCGTGGAGCGATGGAAGCGCCCAATACATCGCTAAAATAGAGCAGCTCCATGGAACGGGAAGCTCCCGCGAAGCACTTAACGGGCATGTTAATAATTTATTAAGGTTCTATGCCTACGACACGTCAAATATCGTCGCAGCGAGCCGGCTGGGTACCACCAGCAACCATAAGCTCAGCACAACCCAATCGGGTAACATAATCTCAATTAATCGCTTCGGTAATAAAGATAAGCAACGCTACGACGAAGATCGGTTCAGCGTCTATGGTGTTAACCCCTATATCGAATACAAGTGCACCTCAGCCACTAACAGCTGCTGGCTCTACCACCCAGTCTCAGGTGATCGCTGGTTGCAAATTGTGAATAACCAAGAGATTGCAGAAGAGTTAGCCAAAGCGGTCACTAATTTAATCAGGCAGATGCAGAAGTCTAATAGCTAAGCGAACCGTAAAATTAGTAACACCCGGTCCAAATCATAGCCAAGCCATAAATCGCCTGATAGGATCAATAAAAATTCGCTGAACTTGCGCTTCATGATATTTATTGATCTCCTTATTGGTCTAGGCATATTCCTCTACGGCATGCACTTGTTGGAAGCCGCCGCGCGAGACCTCAGCGCTAGCCGAATAAAAACCTGGCTTCTAACGTCCACCCGTACCCCACTTGGCAGCGCATTTACCGGCATCCTACTGACCGCATTACTGCAAAGCAGCTCATTGGTTGGTTTAATCGTTCTTGCTTTTGCCAGCGCTAATATTATTCCTTTTAAAAATGCGGTCGGAATATTTCTGGGCGCAAATCTAGGTACCACGTTTACAGGTTGGCTGGTGACTTTCATCGGGTTCAAATTAGACCTCACCAGTTTTGCTCTGCCAATGCTCGCTATTGGCGGCATATCCCAAGTATTAATTTCCAAACCGAGTAAACAAAAAGCGTTGGGCGCCCTATTACTTGGCCTAGCTCTGCTGTTATTTGGTTTAGATCACATGAAGGCCAGCGTATCAGGGATACCAGATGCCCTATCGATGGAATCTTTAACAGGTTACAGCCCTTTTATTTACTTGATGATTGGCGCTGCGATGACGGCGCTCATTCAATCAAGTTCAGCCATGATGATGATTACCCTGAGCGCTTTAAACGCGCAGTTGATATCACTACCCGATGCGGCAGCCCTCGTCATAGGTGCGGACCTTGGCACAACCAGCACGGTGTTGCTGGGTAGCATGACCGGCAACATTGTTAAACGGAAACTAGCGTTCGCCCATCTATTTTTCAATGTAGTGGTAGATATCACGGCATTTTTTATTCTCTTACCTTTCGTCGAGAACTTACTGAATCTAATGGGGGTCAACGACCCACTGTATGGGCTCGTCGCCTTCCATAGTATTTTTAATCTCATCGGGCTGATGGTATTCATCCCACTACTGAAACCCTTTACAGCATGGATCAACCGTCTTTTCAGGAGCGAGGGAGAACAACCATCCCTTACGAGTATCCCCACTAATGTTCCTGACGTCGCAATATCGGCCCTCACCACAACCATCACAAGAATGTGGTTCCAAGCAATAAGCTTGAATATCGATCGATTTAGCATTAGCCGTGACGCATTAGCCAACGACGCACTAGAAAAAATTAACGCTCATGATGCTACCGCAGATACAGACAGCGAAAGCTTTTTACAACGCTACCACGCGCTAAAGTCGGAAGAACAAGAAGTAATACAGTTTGTGTTAGACCTACAACAAGAATCGTTGACGCCACCACAAACCGAAGCCATCACCCACGCTATCGAAGCCGTTCGAGCCATTGTTTACGGCTCAAAAACGTTAAAGGATATAAGCGATAATATTGCCAACATGAGCAACGCCTCGGCAGGCCGTGTTGAACGATATTTCCAACAGCAACAAGCCTATCAGGCAGCGTTTAATAGCCAGCTCATTAGACTCGTTGAAAGCACTGCGGGTGATAACTTTACCGAGGAAGAAATCAGCGAGCTTTGGCAAAAAAATGACCTGCACCAACGTGAAATGGATAAATTAATTTATCAAAATACAAGTGATCGCAACGGCGATTCACTGATGACCTCCTCGCAATTAAATGTAAACCACGAGATTCACCATGCAACCAAAAGTTTTTTAAATGGTTTGCAACACTGGCACAAAATACCAGTCTAGACCCTTGAGTAGCACTTCATGACTGAAAGCAGTAGACCAACCCTTACTTTTTACGGTGCAGCAGGCACTGTCACAGGCTCCCGCTATCTATTAAAAACACCAACCTCGCGTGTGTTGATCGACTGTGGGTTATTCCAAGGCCTCAAGAAGTGGCGCGAGCGAAATTGGCACCCTTTCCCTGAGCCTGCATCAAGTATCGACGGCGTATTTTTAACCCACGCTCATCTCGATCACAGCGGCTATTTACCCGCGCTAGTTAAACAAGGTTTCCGCGGCCCCATATTCGCAACGGAGGCCACTTACGAACTGTGCAAAATATTACTTGCCGATGCTGCCAAGCTGCAGGAAGAAGAAGCGGCTTACAACAATCGCCACCACACCAGTAAACACAACCCAGCACTGCCCTTATTTACACAGGAAGACGCGCAGCAAGCGCTGAAATTATTCGAGCCAGTAAAAAACTCTGCGTCCTTTAACGACCTCACTGTCACCTTCTCGCCCAATGGGCACATTTTGGGGTCGAGCTATTTAGACGTTGATATAGGCGGTAAACACATTGTCTTCAGTGGGGATCTGGGTAGGCCACACGACATCATCATGAATCCACCAGAACCTCCTTGCTACGCGGATTATCTCATTATGGAATCCACCTATGGTAATCGCCTCCATGACAACCGTGATATCAACGACTGCCTCGCGGATGCCGTCAGTACCACGCTAGCCTCTGGTGGCGACGTTTTAGTCCCCGCCTTTGCCATTGGCCGCGCACAATCGGTGCTCTACACCCTACACAAACTGCAACGCCAACAGAAAATCCCCTACGTGCCAATTTACCTCGATAGCCCCATGGCCATCAGCGCGACTGAATTGATGATTCGCTTCAACCAACAACACCGCCTCTCGAAACAACAGTGCCGAGAAATGGAAGAGAACGTGAAGTTCTTGCGCACCGTCGAACAATCCATGGCACTCAACGAAACCCAATTCCCCTGTATCATCGTCTCCGCTAGCGGCATGGCCACTGGTGGCCGCGTCCTCTACCACCTTGAACGCCTGTTACCAGAGCGGCGCAACACCATTATATTTGCAGGCTATCAAGCCGCCGGAACCCGGGGAGATCGCCTTGTACGTGGCGAAGACAGCGTCAAAATCCATGGCCGCTACTACCCCGTCAAAGCCCAAATACTCAACTTCGACTTCCTATCGGCCCACGCCGACCGGGACGAAATGCTCACCTGGCTAAAAAAGATACCTGTTGCACCCAAACACTGCTTCATCACCCACGGTGAACAGGAATCGTCCACCGCCTTCGCCGACACCATCAACCACTACCTCGGCTGGAACACCAGCACGCCCTCCCTAGGAGAAACCATTGAACTCTAAGCCACTGAGTAGGCTCTTAAAATCAGGGAATAGAGCCCCAAGAAACGGTTGCATTCAACCACCGGTTAGGTATCATTCCCGCCTCTTCACCGCCGCCCACGCGGCCTAGAAGCCAATCGGAGTGTAGCGCAGCTTGGTAGCGCACCACACTGGGGGTGTGGTGGTCGTCGGTTCAAATCCGGCCACTCCGACCAAATAAAAAAGGGGTCTCGCCAACAGCGAGGCCCCTTTTTTATTTGGTCAGAATGATCGGATTCGTTCTAAGACCTCGGTTCACAACATGGCAGGAAAGCCATGTTGCACAGCGAAGCTGCCCGCAGGGTGAGGCACAGGAAGTGCCGAATGAAATCCGGCCAACACTCTCCCCGCCTTCGCACATACTCAAACCACCACCAATAGCGAGGCTTTTTATTTGGTTAGATTGGCTGCACTCGTTCTCAGGTTTCGATTTACTTTAAAGCTCCGGAAATAGCTCGTACGCGATCCGTCAACATTTGCGCATTAGCTAAGTGCCAAGACAAGCTATTTGCAGATTCAAAGTGTCTAATCGATTTCACGTAAGCGCGTAGTATTTTTACGACTCGTCTCTCAATCTTATGCAATCGCAACAACCACTCACGGCTTGGTGACGCTTGTATTAAATCCACTTCGAATCGATACCATTCTGCAAGTGCAGCAATACCTTCTCCTTCGTCCCACAAAATTGCATCATCTATGTCGGCATCAATAGAACGCTGAATACTGAGAACAAAATCGAAGTGAATGTCCGCCATTTCGTAAAAGATTTCACGTAGACGTGCCTCACAGACCTTACGGCCGCAAACGCAATAATACTGATGAGCGTTATTACTTAGTGTAATCAACGAATCGGCTATTCGATCCTGTAATGAATCAGTTGTTGCACTGAAGCGATAAATTTTTCCCGTCATTGCCAGACCTCGGTACACGCTATCTCACTAGCTGTTAAATTAGAAATAGTACTCGTTGTGGTCCAATGAACTATTTGATGAAGGCTGTTGGATAATTTGAAAAGTAGAAACATCCTTAACCATCATTAACGGCGAATCACCGTGTTTTACTCTTGACTCAAGCGAAGATATATCAACAAGTTTTTGATGGTTATTCGGGTAAATAACGTAATAAAGATTTTGACTTGCGCGTAGTACAGGCGTTTTCAACATCAATAATGCCTCGCCCATCATGCCCGGCGATTTATTCAATTGTGGAGTTGTTTCGGCAAACGCAGATATCGCCATTAACATAGCCGCGCCTAGAAACGCAGAGCTGGCTGAATTACGGACGTCGAAACAAATGTTCATGACTGGTTCTCCTCGTTATTTAATTGGCGCTCCATAGGCAAGCCGGTATACTTAGCAAGCCAGCCTCAGGGGTTAGCTTGTGTAGCTCAGCCAGCTGCCTACGCTTTCGCGTCTGTGCTACTCAATACCTGTTAATGATTATTCAAGCATCATGCCAGCAGGTCGAATGCAGCTTAGTAGCGTATTCACCGTATTGCGGTGTATTTCGATGCTGAAGGTGGCAGTACTTGCCAGTAATATTTACCGACTCTATGTCATTTTTACAGGGGCTCCTGCTAACTAGTAGTCTCGAGGAATTTATTTGTGGTAAAACCCAAGCTGTTATCAGCCGTTTCAAACGCCTCACTTCGCGAGCAACTGTCTGCACTCGACGCATACCAACGATTCAACACCGAACAAATTGACCCACCAAACGAGTGGGTACCACAATTAATTAGCCGCGTTCCTCAACTTGCCATTATAGAAGCAAATGACTTCAATCATGATCAGCTTGAAGAGCTGATCAGCAGTAAAACCTTGAACAAAGTAGACGTTGTGTTCATAAGCAACGGTGAACCAAACTCATCTATCGACCGTGCAATGCAACGTGGTGCCACCTATCACCTTCGCGAGCCTATAGATTTCGAATTTTTAAACGAGTTATTGGAAGAAATAATTCAAGAGTTTCAGCAACAGCAAGCCTCAGCTGAACTAGCGATTTCTAGCCAACTCGACCAGTTTGGCCTATTAGTCGGGTCCTCTCCTGTCATGCGACGGCTCTACCGCGTCATTCGCAAAGCCGCCGAATCAGAAGTCAACATGTTTCTTGTTGGAGAAAGTGGTGCAGGAAAAGAGCTCGCTGCTCAAACCATTCACCTTGTTAGTAATCGCAGTGACAAACCCTTCATTGCGATTAACTGTGGAGCACTAAGCCCTGAGCTGATTGAAAGCGAGCTATTTGGGCATTTGAAAGGCGCTTTCAGTGGTGCCATTCGAGATCATTCAGGTGTCTTTCAACAAGCTGAAGGAGGTACGTTATTTCTCGACGAAGTCACCGAAATGCCCTTAGAGCACCAGGTTAAATTATTGAGAGTCATTGAAGCAGGTGAATATCGGCCAGTTGGTAGCGAAAAAATTTATAAGACCAACGTTCGCATGATTGCAGCGACCAATAGAGAGCCCGAAGACGCTATAAAAAGTGAACTCTTTCGTGAGGACCTTTATTATCGGCTCGCACACTTTCCTATTAATGTGCCGCCTCTACGAGAGCGTGAAGAAGATATTGTCGGGCTTGCGAAACATTTCCTCGCTTACAGAAACAACGAAGAAGGAACAGACAAACATATTGCGCAAGCTGCACTGGAGAAAATTGCTAGCCACACTTGGCCCGGTAATGTACGAGAGTTAAAACATACTATAGAGCGCGCGTACATACTCGCAGACACGACCATTACTGAAAACGATATACTGCTCGACGATAGAGAGACATCTGAGTCAGCCGAAGCCACACTACCTCACGGCGTACCGCTTAGCGAGGTCGAAAAAGGTGTGATCATGAAAACATTAGAAAAAAATGACGGCAATAAGTCTGAGGCTGCAAAACAATTGGGTATTAGCGTTAAAACACTTTATAACAAGCTCGAAAAATACGACGACAATGAATAAGAGGTAGCCGACGAGCGAACGCTCGTCGGCTATTTTTGAGAATGCAATAATTAGCAATCTGAGTCTTCAGCTCCGGCTTCAGCTTTAATTTCTTCACACTTGTCTTCAATTGCGTTGCCTACTTCAGTCGCTTTGTCTTCGACGTTTGATACAACATCATCGACCTCTTCACCGAATTCTTCCGCAGGGCCTTGGTCACACCCAGTCATCAAAAGAATACTTGCAAGTAACATGCTTGGTAGAGTGAAATATTTCATGGATAGACTCCTAGTCGTGGTTAATTAAAAAGTTTGAAAGCCGCGCAAACCTACTATCTAGGTTTACCTCCGCGTACAAGTTGAACGACTACGCTAATAGCAAATAACAAGACAAATATGAAAAATAACAATTTGGCAATCTCAGTAGCAGCGCCTGCTATGCCACCGAAACCGAGTACTGCAGCGAGCAAAGCGATTATTAAAAAACCAATAGCCCAACGTAACATAACTCCTCCTTAACAAGTTTATGCAGTGAGACTATTAATTTTTCCAGACTCAGTTCACTGCTCGTGAGACACCAATGTTGCAGTCTCACCGTAGATATAGCGAGTAGCATGCCAAGTCCTAACGCAATGTGAAAAATAGTCTTACACCCCGCGGTCCTACTGGCCTAGAAGAAAATACCCTCTACTTGAATATCAATGGAATTACCAGAGTCGATGATTCGCAGTTTGAAAGAACTACCTAAAGCGATGAAAAAATTACATATATTCAGAAATAATGTAATAGAAGAAATTTGATAAAAAATGGGCACGTTATGTATTGTCGAGCCATGGTATGGTCGAGCTATGGTGTGTAACTTTAAGTAGTGTTAAAGAACGCCGAAGATGAAGACAAACTCTCATGGAGCTTTGCAAATTGAAAGCTAAACTTGACTACAGCCAAAGCCAGGCACGACAGCATTAGGAATCACCCAAAATAAGGTTGATTTACCGATCATTGTCGAGAAGCTTGGCTAATTTAGACCTCTTCCCGAAAGAGATTACCAAGGCTTTCTGGGCCATGCGGACTCTATAGCTATAAAAAACGTATTAAGCGCACCCAACTCATCATTCATCATCCCCAGTAACGCTGCGAATGACAAAGTGTGCAATATTTGTACAAACCCATTGTGTAATTTCCGTTAAGTCCCAAAATATCCATTTGTCTGTGAGCATCTAGAGGTCTGCAAAAACCGGCATTATCAATCACGCCGCTCGCACATTAACCAAACAATCAAAGATTACCTGCGTGGTCCGCCCTTAGGACATAGAGTTTCACCAAACTCTCGTGCCAGTGAGAGAAAACTGGAGCGGGAAATGGCGCAGCAACCTAATAAAACCAACGTAGAATTGTCATAAACTTTACGTATAATTGACCCCTGGTAAACACGCTATACTTGCTCTATGACCGATACCCGTGAACTTACAGGCTGTTAATTTCATGAGAGCCCTACCCTTTTGTCTCTTAATTGCTCTACTTGCGGGCTGTTCAAGCACACCCCAGCAGACCGTATTTGAACCCGCCGTCCGCGACGAATACTGCTCGCGCTTCTTCCTCTACCGCATGTGCGCAGAAGACTTCACTGACAATGGCAGCGTCGATGCGGTCTATTTTGAAGACGAACGTGAAGTCTTTCTCTACATAGAAGAAAGCGCTGATGTAATCGCAAAACACTTAGCATTCCACCCTTGCGCCCAAATCATCGACGAACCACTAAGCATATCTAGCGACAAGCTACTGAGATTTGACGAAGACACCAGCTACTGGCGTGAAACTGACGTCAAAGCGGAGATCTTTGGACACTACCTTCGCTATGTAGACCGGGTCAGTCAGTGTAATAAAGAAAAAGGCTTAATCACCGAACAGGAATCCGACGACAGCGGGTTTGATGACTTCGATGATTTTGAAGATGATGAGTATGATTATGAAGCGTCTTCCGGGAAAGTCGATTATGCGGATGAGAGAGCATGAGGTAGATCAGGTCCAGACATCTACGGATAGTGCGATTCCACTTTAAGTTTAATTTTTTCTCCGGCGCACTGACAACTCCATGACCACTCCCTCTGGGTCTACAAAAGCAGTTATTTCACCACGATTTTTTTGGTTTCCTATAACATAGTCACTGAACGAATAAGGTTGGTATTGTTCTGAAGGAGCTCTCGGTAATTCCAGAGCTTCGCCAAGGATTTCAGTTAACATAGCCAAACGTAATTTTGCCTCGGGTTTTATTGTAATCTCAAGTAGTTCATTATTTTTGCTCTTGTCGTCAAGTGGGTATGTTAAATAGCTTTTTCCTAATGAGCTATTCAACGGTATAAATGATAACTCGCCCCGACTCATGTAAGTTTCGTCTACAGACGCAGCAAATTCTCCTAAAAATTTTTCCCATCGATCTCCGACCAGCAAGTAGGCTTCTACTAACGCTAAAAGTTTTGGAGTTAACATACTCTTCTCTTTCTCATAACCATCCAAATTAGCAGCATAAAATCTTAATACATTCAAAATGGCCAGCAAAGTAAAAATATAGAAAACACCAATAGCCGCTTAAAGTACAAGAAAATTTATAACTCACTTATTTAAAACCGAGAAAAACACTGAATTTAAGGGCAAAGCGGCCTTGTTTAATAGGATCAAGGCGATGAATTCAGCCAGAAAGGAAAATACTGCAAGGAAAGAATATATGAACCAAACGAAATAGGTAGTAAAACGATTAAAAGTGTAATGTTATGGCATTAACATTTTTTTCAATTTGTTACTCAACGTAAATAGATCTTTTATCACTTAGGTTGTATGAAAGTAGTAGCTCAGAACAGGTGATCTTCCTCCGATAAAATTCTCAAATCCCTAATATGACGCAATAACGCTTGCAATATATCCTCGCCATGTATTGTATAATCAATTACCCATGCTATGGAGAATGCACTATAGGAAAGGGATTCCAAGATTTTCTCCAACCAAGTGAGCTGCTCTGGAAACGATGGTTTCACCAGATTTCTAGCCACTTCTCCGCCTGGCAATCTCAAACGGCACTGCGCAATATAGGGAGCTTGACTAAACCTAAACTCCCAACCATTTTCACAAATAATCCTCTTACTCGACCAATTAGAACCCTGCCACTTTTCTTCCAGAAAGTTCGCCAATACTGAATTTTTCGATAACGTAACGTTATTTTTCACGAGTCTTTCAAGATGATTGAGCTCGGGAAACTGTTGAGAACCACATCTCGCCTTAACCCAATGCCTAATCCAAGCAATAATATATTTTTCCGCTTCTCTATCTCTAAGTATTGAGTTTTTCAACTCAAAACCACCTAGTGCTTTCCAAATACATACCTTTTTATCTCGTTCACCGAGGTTATACAATTGCTCTGCTGCCGAAGCCCTATACCCCGCACCCCAGGACTCGCTAAGTAGCGAAGGTAAAACTTTACGAGCAACTTCAGGCAACAAAACAGCTAATTCTTTCAGTTTTGGATATGTAAGGTAAGGATTTGGGTCCATTATTCTACGATTATTAGATTCCGAATCAGCCAACTCAATCAATTCAGCTTCATAACGCGGCAAGAAATAGCCACGGTGAGCATCAATCACTGTTTCCACTTCGTAGTTAATTAATTTAATTACAGGTATAGCCTCAAACAGGACATCCAATAATTCTCGAGCAGGTAAAAAGTCAGACTCTAGGAATCCTTTCACACTGAAGGTTATGTTACTGCGCAAATCGTACTGAATGGAGTGCTCCAACGTACCTCGCTGAAAATTTTGGTTGCGAACCAGAAAGTCTATTTCTTTATATATATCGGCGTGGGAGAGATAAACTGCGATATTTTTTCTTTGAGTGCTATCGTCGCCAAACAACGTAATTGCGTTTACGAATTGCTTTACTTTTTCAATCTTTAGGGCATCAATATTCATAACCTAACCAGTAAGAAACTTAGCAAAATCAAGACATAAGTACTCGATTAATTGATGACCGAATATGCTTTACTGCTAGATTTCCCCTCCCTCATACTTTTCTCCAAGCGATTTCCATAAATCTAAAAAACCCAGCTCATAAAGAAATATCCAGCTCAATGATAACTCCGCTGGGTCATAGTCTCCGACAGGATTTTGTTGATTACGAGACCAGTTTGTAATTGCGTAGCCACTCGTGGTACTGCCGACCGCCAACATCTCTCCGTCAATATCAGTATCTGTGCTAATCATAGCTCCAGCATGTAAACCGCCTTCGGATGGTGATTTACGAAATTCATCGAGCGCTTGAGGGAACCAAGCTAAAGCTCTCAATGGGAAATCAAATTGATCACAGTAATACGTATTATTAGGGCCTGTATTATAGGACACCAAAAAAGTAAGATGATCTTGGTAACCAACCAAACTATATAGCTCATCATTCCCATCAGAAGAATCAAGCATGGTTCCCAAAAGAACGGCATCATTTGGAAGCGTATCGTGACGAACAATTTTAGTTAGTGCTGGAGCTAACGGATATTTAGCACTTCTCTTCATATAGTTTTCAAACCAGATATAATCATAATTGCATTATCATCACTCAGCTGCTTTAGATTAACTTCCTTCCTCTCGAAATTAAGAGTTTCAACTACACCACATTTCACTCCTTCTTCAGCTTTATTCGCGGTCAGTCCATTTCCTGTAAATTCTGAATTGGCACCAATTTCAGTTCTAACCTTGTGCATCGCATTGAAAAGAATTGCTTCATTTTCAGGTAAGGATTCGACATATTCAGCAACATCCCTATGGTTAAACTCATCTAGTTCGTTATCCCAAAATTCTGCCATTTTATTGGCATACTCCACGTGGGACTCCATATTCATTGTGCTTTGAACAACGTTTTCGTCGTAAGAATAATCTAATTCATTGGCCGCCGCACCCGCTAGATTCTCCCACGTAGGCACTATCGAATTATTACCAAATTGGTCAAGAGTTTCACCGCGATCTATTATATGCATCACATACTCTTTATCAGGATCATAATTAGACTCTGCACCTAGCACTTGGTGAATCAATTCTGGATCTGTATCGGCGGCCTCTATCTGAACCAACGATGTAGTCCAAGCCGTAACTAAACCACCAATATTTACCAACAATATTTACTATTTACCAAGACACCCACCCTAACGGTTGCAAGCTATTAAGATTTAACGACGACACCAACTACCGGCGAGAAACGGACGTCAAACCCAGATTTTTCACTCACTACCTCCGCCATGCAGATCGCGTCAGCCGGTGCAACAAAGAGAAGTGGTTAGTAACCGAACAGATGCCTGATGAAGATGGCTTTGACGACTTCGATGATTTTGAAGATGAAGAATATGATTACGAGGCTTGATTGAGTTAGCCGAATATACCAAATGATCCAGCAGCGATCATGCTGTTCCAGTCTCACAAAGGCGTTTTCAAAAACACTAGTAGCTTTTCAGCCCTAGCTTCGTGGAAATAGTCTTCAACTCGTCTAGCAATCCGTCCTCGAGCATATATTTTGGAATTTGCCAGTCTTGAGGAGGCAAGCCTGTAACGTGATCTTTTCGGCTTGCATTCCATAGTGAATAACCAAAAAGGTTTTCAGCGCAGCAATGCTTCATCGGGTTGATGCCTATTTTCTCACCGTCAACTATGGTGTTTTCGCTTACGTCACCCGGCTGTACTGCTGGATCTGAATTATAATTCCAAAAGTCATTTTCTATGGCATCTATAAACCATGGTAATGCTTCGAGCGGATACTCTTCTTGAGTGGACCGACGTATTTTCTTCATTTTACTGTAATAGCTTGTCCAGACTATAAGATGTTGGCCTTTTATAAAAAGTTTTACATCCTGATCAGGGAACATTTCGTAATCGAGCTCTAATAGCTGCTGCTCATCATTATCAAGATTACCGGGAGTCATTATTGGTATCGCTTTTTTAAAGTCTGTCATACAAATCCGTCAAATCGGAGTTAAATCAATAGTTTTAACAATTTTGTCTTCATGGAGCGAAGCCAAATCTGGTAAATTTCGTTCTAAGCTAAGGGTTTCAACAACACCATACTTTCCCCCACCTTCAGCTGTATTCGCAGTCAGTCCATTACCTGTAAATTCTGAATTGGCGCCGATTTCAGTTCTAATTTTGTGTCGGGTGTTAAAAAGAACGGCTTCATTTTCAGGCAAGGATTCGACATATTCAGCTACATCTCGATGGTTAAACTCATTTAATCCGTTATCCCAGAAACCTGTCATTTTATCAGCATACTCTGCTTGGTATTCCATATTCATGGTACTTCGAACGATGTCTGCTTCGTAGGAAGAACCTAGTACATTAACCGCCGCATCCGATAGATTCTCCCACGTGGGGACAATCGAATTATTGCCAAATTGGTCAAGATTTTCACCTCGATCTATTATATGCATCACATAGTCTTTATCAGGATCATAATTAGACTCTGCACCTAGCACTTGGTGAATCAATTCTGGATCTGTATCGGCGGCCTCTATCTGATCTAACGATGTAGTCCAAGCCGGAACTAAACCACTATTGCGCTCAAATGCTAAAGTCGCATCAACCGAATCATCTTTGGGCTGGATACTGACTAGGAATCGTTCGTTTGCCACAGATCCGTCCTCGACCTTTTGTAGAAGCTCCTCATCAGTATATTTGGGCTTGTAGGGCGGCTCTCCAACTGACTTGCGATTTACAATATTATCACGTGCTTGCTGTAGCCTTTCCTCTGCTTCCGCAAAAGACTGGATGTCTACAGTGCTTTCTTTCTCAAGAGAACTACTGTCGAGTATCCTATTGGTTATTTCTTCTAGAATTGGCGACGGCAACTCATCCTGCGGGTGCTCAACAAGTGCAGCCAACATTGCCTCAGTCAGTGACTGCGAGGTTTGATCTAACGCATTATTATCAGCAACCTGCTTTGCCGTAACTTCGTTTTCCCTTTTATTACGCGCTTTTTCAGCCTGCGCATTCTTCAGCCCTTTCGCTTCAGCAGCCGATGTCGGAGCAGATGTAGGATCATTAGACATGTAGTAGTCATGCCAGGTATCGACTGCGCCTTGCTCGCCACGGTATTTAACGGCGATATCAGCGGCTAGCTGTGTTTTTTGGTGAGGTGTGTATTGGCGGACTTTCGGATCGCTGATACTTTTATTGAGAAGTTCTTCGAACTCGAGGTCGACTTTTGAGTTGCGTGCTTTTTCGGGTTTATCGCCAATCAATACATTCCCGGAACCAACCGCAACTTTACCGCCACAGCTAATGGCATCACTGACACGAGCAGCCGGTATACCATTAATTTTTACGCTGCCCACTCCCTCGGCAATTGAGCGTGGATGGGGAGGATTGTTTGGGATCGCGTGTAATAAGACTGCGTCGCCTTTTCTTGCAGCGGGAATGGAGTTAATCAGCACATTCCCACTGCCAGCGATGATTGGCGTAGGCGGCCAAGGGCCGTGATTGGATGCGATATCACCCAGGCGCGCGGCAGGCTGTTTACTGGGAGAGCCCATGACGTTGCCCTCCTCTAGTTGATTTGAACCTGGCCGCCATCGATATCGACGGTGCCTGACTTCACCACAATCTTGCTGCTGGTCAGTTCAATCGTACTGCCACCGACTTTTAAGGTGATTTTTTTGCCCGCCTCCAGTAATAACTCTTTACCGATACTGTGGGTGCTATTTTTACCCACTTCGGTTGTTTGATTACTAGCGACGGCGATAGATTGATTATTACCGATGCTACTGTCTTGATTGTTGCCAACCTCACGAGTTTCATCGTTTTTGATAAGCGTGTTGTGATCTTTTTCGGCCTGGAAATAAACTTCTTCTTTGCCTTTGTCATCTTCAAAGTACAACTCGTTACAGTTGCTTTGACCACCACCTTTCGTTGAGCGTGTTCTGATCCCCGAACGCGTCCCCTTCTGCGCGCCATAAGGCGGTTTGTGTTCAGGGTGGTACATAGTACCGATAACAAAGGGGCGATCTGGGTTGCCGTTTTCGAATGCGACTACGACTTCTTGGCCAATTCGTGGCGTAAAGTGAGCGCCAAACGCTGGGCCCGCAAAGCTTTGCATAACACGTAGCCAACAACTTGAATCGTCATCACCCTTGCCGAGCCTATCCCAATGGAATTGCGCTTTTATCCGTCCAAGATCATCGGTATGAATCTCTTCACCTTTCGGCCCAGTCACCGTCGCAGTTTGCATTCCGTTGATAGTGACAGGATTGGCCTTTGGATAGGCTAACTGGCCTTTGGGTAAAGCTTCAACGGATGACGTCAATGTGCCGGATACATCATCAGCCGTTAGTGTAATTTGTGTAAGGGTAAACGTTTTGCCCTTATCGGCGAACTGAGCACCATTAGGCAGCTCAACCTGAAAGTGATGCCCCAATAATAAATTGCGGCAATTACCTGACCCTGTTGCCACTATGCCGCGTTCTAACGATTGAGCAACTTTACTTGCAACATCTGATTTCCCTTCACCAGTCGAGTGATACTGTGTGCTATACACGTAGGATTCGGTATCCGACACTCTGGGCACGCTAGCAAATGGGGCCGCTGCTTTTTGATCCACAGGGAAAAAGTCTGTGGGTTTCATATAATTGTAGGTCCGCTGTGCTTGCTTGCCGGTGACATAAGCGCTTTTCGATTGCCATTGTGAAAAATGGTCATGCGCACCTGTTCCAGACTGGATAATAATCGACTTAGGATCTAGGTCGGGCAATTTCGATGCTTTATCAACGATATGTAGTTTGTGCGAGCCATTATCGTGCTTGAAGTAATAGGCGAGGCCAGCACGCTGGCAAATTCGATTAAAGAAGTGGTAATCGCTTTCCGCATATTGTGTACAATAGCGCCACTTTTCACCCGCGTCGGCTTGTAGACTAAAGTCAGCAACACCGCCATAGGTAGAAAAAACCTCTTTAATGATGTCCGTAACGGTTTTTTCTTGAAAGATGCGAGAGTCAGTTTGCTTAGATAGCAGTAACTGTAACCAAGAGACGATGACAATACGGTAAGCCGCTCGCTGCCCTGCGCGTTGGCTGCCCATGGCAACCAACTCTTGTATATAGCCATTAAGATAACGAAGCGTATTATCTGTTTGCACGACGGCAACGGTTGCCATAGTCCCAACTAAATCATTAGCCTGTAATTCATGATGCTTTTCAGAATAGGCATTCACACTGAATGTAAAGCCTTGCGACATTGTTTCAGTTGCGTTTAACCGGGTTGCAATTAAAGCATCCTTCCCGAGCACAGTTTCCAGCCTTACAAGGCGGTGCGATTGAGATGATTCACCGTTGAGCATTCATCGTCCTTAATTTTCGTACGCTTTATGCAATATACATAACTAACTAACAGTAACTAGAGACTTAAACTGTTTAAAACCTAATCTGTTTGCAAGAGATTAAACTTTAAAGAGTTTTCGTCGTTTACAAGTAAGATAAAAACAAGAAAGGATGGCGCAATGCACCATCCTTTGAAGCGCAAAAAAAGCTAAACTTAGCGCTTGGTGTTGGTTGCAGTGTCGTAACCAACAGCAATAGCGGCTTCTGCATTGCCATCTTCGTCGTATGGAGTGTACTTAACTTCAACGTCGATGAAGCTGATAGTCAAAGTTTCGGTAGGACGATTGTTGTCTTGGCTCACAGCGTTAACAGTGTAGCTGCTGATTAATGCATTCTTTAGAGTGTACTCCATGAATACATCAGTACCAGAACCAGTACCCGTTTTAGAAAGGTGAATTTTTACTTCTTTACCAGTACCACAGCAAGACTCGATGAAGATCTTAGGAGTAGAGCTATCAAGGTAGCGAGTGATTTGCAAATCGCTGATTACAGCATTTGAAGACTCACGGTCACCTGCAGTTGAAGTGTTTGAAGTAATTTGACGACCCACGCCCCAAGAAATAGATTCAACATCCATCCATCCTTTGTGACCTGAATCCGAAGACTCACCTTTAATTCCTTCGTAGTTTACGAAAATAGACATAAGCTATTCCTTTTTCCTTTTTTAGTACAACCTAAATTAAACCTTTAAAATAACTCTAAAGGCACCTGCAGTATACCCGACCAGCAAACAAATCAAATGCAAAACCATTCTTATAGCGCCACATTTTTCTCTTTTTGCTAATCAGTTACTATTTTTTAGCTTGATGTTTCTAACTTTTCTGCATCTATTTTATTTGCAACATTTTCATTCATATTTTCATTCGCAATGGCCCCTGAATTAAACTCAACAATGTAATCACTGCTATCACTTAGTTCTACAGTAATTTCATCGAATTCATTTTCGCAGGCCATCGCACTAAGAATTTCTTCTGATATATAAGGCAGCAATGTATTGTTAATAATTTGCGAAATTCGTCGAGCACCAGCGTCTGACTCATTACATTGGGCCACAATGTTTTCCGTTACCTCATTGGAGAAGGTAATTGGGGCGCTATAGTTTTCTTTGATCCGTTGAACAATTTTGTTCATCTGCATGCCTGCAATGTCTGCCAACCACTGCTCTTCTAGCGGGAAATACGGAATAACATTCACGCGGCCAAGAAACGCAGGCTTGTAATATTCTTTTAAAGCAGGCTCAATTGCCGCGAAAAAACCGTCTGCATCAGGTTTTGTATCTGGATCAGCACAAAGATTTTCGATTTGCTCACTGGCCGCATTACTCGTCATGATAATGACAGTATTTTTGAAATCGATATCTCGCCCTTCCCCGTCGCGCATCAACCCCTTATCAAACACTTGATAAAAAATATCTTGTACGCCCGGATGGGCTTTTTCCATTTCGTCTAACAAAATAACGCTGTAGGGTTTACGCCTTACTGCTTCGGTCAAGACGCCACCCTCTCCATAACCTACATAGCCAGGAGGCGAACCCATCAATTGAGAAACTTTATGTTCCTCTTTGAATTCGGACATATTGATGACAGTTATATTTTGCTCTGAACCATAGAGTTGTTCTGCTAACGCTAATGCTGTTTCAGTTTTACCAACACCACTTGGCCCTACGAGCATAAAAACGCCTAAAGGGCGATTTGGATCCGATAATTTCGCACGCGCGGTTTGTACCGCTTTCGTGATGAGTTTTAGGCCGTGGGACTGACCAATTACGCGCTCTTCCAAATTTTGCTGTAACGACAGCACACTCTTGATTTCATCACTATGCATTCTGCCAACAGGAATGCCTGTCCAATCAGCTACGACCGCGGCGACAGTGCTGGCATCGACACACTCGTGTAACAAGCCGTGACTACCTTGAATGTCCGCAAGTTGTTTTCGAATGGCAGCAAGCTGCTGAGAGTATTCTTCAGCATTCACCGCACTACCCGCTTCGCCCGAAGCAGCATTTTTAAGCGATTGAGAAGCTTTGAGACGAAGTGATTCTATTTCTTGCACCAAAGATTTTTCTGCTTCCCAGCGCGCATTCAGCTCTTCTTCTTTACTTTGAAGCGAGGCTCGTTCAATTTCTAACGCAGCAATTGATTCGGTGTGGGAATAGCCTTGCGCTTGTTCATCAATTAAGCGCTGTTTTTCAGCATCAATGTCACGAATACTGCTCTGCAGCTGCTCTAGTTCTGCAGGTACAGTGCTCAAACTGAGATTAACTCTGGCACAAGCTGTATCTAGTAGGCTGACGCACTTATCCGGTAATTGGCGGCCGGCAATATAGCGATGTGATAGCGTTACAGCCGCCGCTACAGCCTCATCGAGAATGATGACGTTGTGATGCTCTTCGAGAGATGGCGCGATACTGCGTAGCATTACCTGAGCTACGGCCTCCGTTGGCTCCTCTACTTTCACAACTTGGAAACGTCTGGTTAAGGCCGCATCGGTTTCAAAATACTTTTTGTATTCTGCCCAGGTTGTCGCTGCGATCGTACGTAGCTCTCCTCGTGCTAGCGCTGGTTTCAATAAGTTTGCAGCATCGCCAGCACCAGACTGGTTACCTGCGCCAATCATTGTATGGGCCTCATCGATAAACAGAATGATCGGCTTAACGCTGCTTTGAACCTCCTTGATGACGCCTTTTAAGCGATTTTCAAATTCACCTTTCACACCGGCTCCTGCTTGAAGAAGCCCCATATCTAGGCTCATTAATTCAACTTGCTTCAATGCACCGGGTACTTCGCCATTAGCAATACGCAAGGCCAAGCCCTCAACAACCGCTGTTTTACCGACACCAGCCTCACCCGTAAGGATGGGGTTGTTTTGCTTGCGTCGGCAAAGGATGTCGATGATTTGACGTATTTCATTGTCACGTCCCAATACTCTATCGAACTTACCATCACGTGCTTGCTGTGTAAGATTCGTTGTAAATTGATCGAGGCTTGGCGTTTTGGTTAATCCTTTAGTGCTCTGCTCTGGCGAAGCCTCAGAACTTTCTAAAGGTTGCATCAACAAGCTTTCGCATTGCTCTTTGATCGCATCGGCGTCTAGCTTTTCAAATTGCTTAGAGATTCCCACTAGACGTATATTCAATGCGTGATTTTCAACAGCTGCCAATAAAATATGTACCGGTCGAACAGTCAATGAACTATATTGACTAGAGGCAAGCATCCACGCTTCGAAAAGCAATCGAACAATATCGGGAGAAATCTTTGGAAAGCCGTCGTTACCTGTCTTCAATGTTTCTAGAGAGGTTTGAAGGTCAGCGACTAGCTCTTCAGTAACGACATCGAAGTGTAACAAAATCAACGCCAACTCGGGTTCGTCCAAAGCAATGCTTCGCTCTAGCCAATGCTCAAGACCAATTTCAAAGTTTGATCTCGATGAGGCAATAGCGACCGCTTTTTCTAAAAGCTCGCGGCTCTCTGGCGACAAATTCTTAACTAACTTTTCAAATTCCATGTTTTTCCCTTGAGTACATCTCTAATTCTTATACAAACCTTCGCAGGCAACTGTTACCTAAAAGCTGACCATTGCCTTATAGTTTGATTCCTTTTTACTGATTAACCACGCATTTCGCCCAAGCTTAAACTGGCCATCAAGCCGGCAATTAAATCGCCCGTCGCTTTCAACAAGATACTCGAGCTTTACCTGCATGTTGATTGGCACATAGGCTTTTATGAGCGCAGTCATCTGTTGATACTTTTTACTTCCTGGGCCAATACGCTGGTACAGCTCGTGGCTTATTGGGCCAAGAATCAGCTTAATGGCGCTTTGCACATCCCAGCACCGCTTACCAAGCGGTAGACCTTGACCTAAGGTTAATGAACGGCTGGTATTAACACTGCTGAGTCGACTACGATCTTCTTTCGCGATCTCTAGCCAACGGCCCTGGAAATATTTGATATCCACATCAGCATTAGTAAAGTGCTTCAGCATCATCTGCAGGTTGGTGCCAGAGCGAACTTTGCGACTAAAGTATCCAGAATAAAATTGTTGAGTTTCAGCAATAGTCCTATCAGTATTTCCAGACAACCCTTTTACTAACTGGCTAAAAGGGTCGACTTTGTTTTTGGAGCGGAATATCTCGTATTGCGCAGCAACTCGGTACTTGACCCAGCTTCGATAATAAAGCGATACAAGACGGTGGTTGAACAGATCAAGAAAGTCCGACAACGCGTAATCTTTCTGCTTATTTCTTACCTGAGCTAAGCGTGTGTAATGCTGGGGCAATACACCTGAGGTGCCTAGCAACCCCATAAAATTGACTAATATCTCGTGTTTATCGCCGTCCACACCGGGTTGTGACGTTCGCAACTGCTCGTATGCACCCGCGCTAAACGCCATATTGAGGTTGCTTTTAAAACGAACGACTTCGTCCGTAGGCAAACCGTCATCGCCTAGGGTCGTCACGTCTTCATCGCGCGCGTCTGCTTGTTTTTGAGCGTGACGCTCTAACAGGCGTACAAGCTGAAACAGACTATTACTGTCCCCCGAGCTAACGGGCAACGGCGCTGTTACAGCAGCGTTTGATTCCCGACTCTCGGTGGCCATTCCAAATACACTCCAGGTCTGTGACTCAACTTAATTTTTAATTTGATAAAACTATTTACGGCACAAAAGTGCGCCATAAATTGATCCAACACTTGCCCGAAAATATAAATACCGAATCCGCTAAACTTATTTTGATCTAGCGTTAGGGTTATTTCCGTCCCCTGGCAAATACCAGATCGACCATCTTGCGATATGCGCGACGTAATAGGCTTAGTGCTTAAATCTCGCAGGGCATCGATAACGCTACGCGACTCTCGAGATTGCACTAAATCATGTAGCTCTAAGGCCTGTTTTAAAGTAGACAAACCTTCCGGCCCCGCGAAGCTTTGTAAACTCAACTGACTAACTAATTGCCAACGCGATAATTCACCGAGCTTCGGTTGAATTGTGACTGTCGGTGCTGTCAAGCAGCGAGCGCGAAGGCCAGCCCCGCCCTCATCAAACCGCACCAGCGGTTGACCTGGACCAAATGGTAGTTTCGACGGCATATCACGGTTAGTACAGACAACCTCAGCGGTAATTAACCAATCGTCGTCGCTATCAATCACCCTAAACTTCTCATCAACTAATGAGAGGTAAGTGTCAGTACCATAACTAACAGAGCCGTGTTGGAAATGGCTATTCTCGCGACGGGCATACCAATAAACGCCTCTCGCCTGATCCGAATCCTGTAAGTGAGAGCCGTAGAATGGCGAGAGGTCTATTTTCTCGCCTTTATTATTTCGCGCGCATACCGACTGAATACTATAGATATCCGCAAACTCAGACACATGAGCAGGGAGCCGCAAACGCACTTCATGGCCGACGTCTTTGGCTTGAATACTTTCCGTCGTTTGAGAAAACAAGTTGATAATGGGTACACAACCCAGTTTCATGCTATTTCGATCGATAGCCTGAACAAGCTCAGGATGCGTTGCATCAAAATAGAAATAGATTTCGAAATTTCCATCGAAGCGCTGCCAGATCTCTTCCACGCCATCAACATTGATAAAGAGCGCTGTTTCTGGGCAAACAAAGTATTCTGACAACTGACGAAAGACGTTCGCATTACGGCCTTCGAAGAAACTATTTTCAGTATCTATAAACCCCGCCGACGATATTGCGCTCGCAGGTAAGAGAACTGGCTCAGCTTCTTGTAAGGGATCTGCGACTGCGACACCCAAGCAATGATTCATCATAAACTCAAATAACTTGTGCGCTACCTGAGGCTGAGCATCAATGTAGAAGGTTAAACGCTCAGTATCCCAATCAGACCGGCTTGCGCCATCGAGATCCGATAGCGACACTTTTAAGATTGCCTGTGGGTTTTGTTGAGCTGCTAAAACATCAATTGACGGCGCTTTAACCGGCATCGAAGAAAATTTAACGCCATCAATAAGCAGGGGTAGCACTTCGACATCACGGCACGTTTGGTATTGGCATCGCGCATCACCGCTACCTTCAACATATAACAACCTCCCTGCCCTTACCGTTTGAGGAGACGGCACTTCGGGAATATTGTTGATCTGCACTACACTCTGAGACGGGAAAGGCGCGTGGTAGTTGGGATATAGTGTCCCCATTAACGCTTCCGTTAGCTCTGGAAAGCTATCATCAATAGTGTGGCGAATTCTGGCTGTCAAAAACGCAAACGATTCAATAAGCCGAGAGACATGAGGATCCTCGATGGTATCTTCATCGAGACGCAAGCGCCCAGCAATCTTTGGATGTTGCTCAGCAAACTCCGCGCCCAACTTACGAATGTAAGTTAGCTCGCGGTTATAGTAAGACAACAAAGCATCATCCATGTCGCAACTCTCTTAAACGCAATCGGCGATCCACACTGCGCATGCTTGAATCAAAAATAAGCGGTACTGGGTCTGGCTCAATCATTAATACAGCAGATATTTTAAGGTGCAAGGTACGATCGAACTCTTCTCCGTGTGGTTCAATTTCGACAGACACGCGTTGAAAACGCGGTTCAAATCGCGCAATCACTTCGCTAACAACCCATGCAAAACGCTGTCGCTCTTCTTCCACTTCGAATTGCACATGACTAAAGTCGGCAACCCCATAACCCATCAATGACTTTTCTAACTCGGGAAACTCTTTCACATTAATCTGTTTAACAACACGAGTATTCAACAGGTTTTCTAAATCTCTACGGATATTATCTTTGATGTCTCTTAGCAAGTGTGAATATGGCTTCACTGGCTCTAACGTTCTATCGGGTTCATCATCAATGAGCCGATCCAGCAGTGACGGTAAGACAGGTTGATCCGTTCTAACCCTAGCCATTTTTGACCCTTAACTCACCAATGCCTCTGACTTGGCGTTGCTAATTTCTTTAAAATCGTAAGCAGATAGTAATTCGTCATTCACTAGCCACTGGCGAAGCCCTTTGCCACGCACAACACCATTGGTTTCTACCCAGTCAGTCTTTTTACCCAACGAGTAGCCAACGTCTGCATCGTCGCTTGAACCATGATAAATAGCAGGCAAGAAAGCCTGGCCGTGCGTGCCGTTACTCAGAGCAATATCCACCGGACGCCATAACAGCTCCAATGGCCGCGTGATTTCTGCAAACTCTAAAGATTCAATCTGTGCGTTATCTACCCAGAAGTATTTGCCATTCGAACCCAGCAACTCGGTAATGCCACCTAAGACATCATCAGCGTCACGCAGAAGAGTCGCTTCCTCTTCGTTAATCACCCACTCGAGCTGAGCACTTTGGGTATCATTTTCGTCAATTAATGCTTGTACATTGTCGCTCTCGCCGGTGCGAGCGGCTAATAAAATCGCTAAGGCATTGGAAATAACCTTTGTCGGCGTATCGATTACTGACGGTGTCGCACCCTGCTCAAACACATCATTACGTGTCTGCGCGGCACGAATAAGTTGACGCCAAGTTCCAACAGTAAAAGCGGTTTGCGGGTCGAGTGACAGCATCGTGTTGAGCTGTTTATCCGCTCTTTCAAGGTCACCTGAAAAGCACAGCAACTCAACTAGCAACGCACGTGCTTCGACATTATTGGGCTGGGAGCGAATTTCTCCATTAACCGCTTCTATAGCGCCAGCTAAATCACCGGCATTAAAGAGTTCCATTGCTGTAGACATAAAAATACGCTCTAGTGTTTATGGTGTAATTAATTCCCTACATGACCAACTGCTAGCTCGGTGACTAGCTTGATACTCGATACGAGCTGATCAAGTTGAAAATGTGGTTTCAAATAAATAACGCAAGTAAAGTAACCCACGCGCCCAGGCTGCTCTTTCACTTCGACTCGGCTTTCTGCCAGTGGATAGCGTGCTTTGAGCACGTCTGATGAGCCGTCACTCGCGGTGGTGTATTGATTCAACCAGTTTTGGAATACGCGCTGGCAATCTTGCGCGCTAATAACGCTACCAATTTTATCCCTGCCGATTACTTTGATGTAATGACCAAAACGCGAAACACACATCATGTATTGAATCATTGCAGACAATCGCGCATTACTGTTCGCGATGTCTGATGTGTAATTTTGTGGATTATGAAGAGAGCTATTACTGTAATACGCGCTGTTTTGGAATCCGTTATGACTACACAAAGGGATAAAGCCAAATTCGCTGAGTTCTCTCTCTAAAAAATCATCAATTTGAATATTGGTTGCCGCGCGACAATAGGCGGCTGAAGGATCAACATCGTGATGTGCGCTGTACTCCAGATTACGCACTACACCGCCTTCACCAAAATCATGTACTCCGCCTCGAATATCAGCGAACCAACCGGTATTCGCGAACGCTCGAATCAGCACTCCGCCAAATGCATAACAGGAATTACCCCAGAGGTAATCACCATCGGAGTCTTGCGTTGCTTCGATAAACTTAAACTCTTCAAACCGAGTACCATCGTCTCGATAAGGTTGGCGCATCAACATGCTGGGTAACGTAAGGCCGACAAAGCGCGTTGACTCTCGCGACCGAAGTGACCACCAATTAATGTATTCTTTTTGTTTGAAAATAGCGTCCAAATCGAGAGGCATGCCAAACTCGCGAAGGCTATCCAATCCAAACAACGATGGGTCGACACCCGTAATAAATGGACAAAGGGCCGCAGCGGCCACATCGGCCACTTCCTTCAATACTTCGATATCACTTTGCTGACTGTCTTTGTTGACCTTATGGCAAATATGATAGTCACCAAGCAGCACGCCAAAAGGCTCGCCGCCGGGCATATCAAATTCGTCACTATAGATGCGTTGAAACATTTGCGATTGATCAAACTCGATCGCACGCAACACATCCTTGCTAAGCTCTTTCCAGGAGACATTGAGTGCTTTGATTTTGACTGTTAAATCTTCGTCGTAATCCGCTTCTGTCTCAACGAGGTAATGAAGCCCTCGCCATGACGCCTCGAGCTTTTTAAATTTCGGGTGATGAATAATTTCGTTGAGCTGAGCGTTTAGCAACGCGTCAATTTCAACAATCACTTTATTAAGAATAAAAAGTGCTGAATCGCGGGAGTCGATACGCGAAGGTAGCAACTTCTTTTCGATCCAGTGCGTTAGCTCTTCATCAGCCAAGGCAGAATGACGTAGGCTTTCAGCAATTAGAGCGGATATAGCTGCACTAGCACCCTGCTCTTTTTCGCCGTCTAACCGAGTCCGTGTTGTTGGCTCTACTGCTAACGTTTGATTCATGAAATGCTATTCGTAGAAAAATCAATCCGATTGAAAAGAATCGATTAAGCGGGAGCATTTCGCAGCCCCCACTTAACCAGCTACCGACGCATTAGCCGCCGATTTCAGGAATACGCGCTACCATACGTAAAGAAGTAGACAGCTCTTCCATTTGTAACCAAGGACGCAACCACGCAACAGCGTTGTATGAACCTGGCTTACCTGGAACAGGCTTAACTTCAATTTTCGCTTCACGAAGCGGGTATTGAGCACGCATATCTTGGCCACCTTCTTCACTGGCGTTAACGTAATTGTTAATCCAGCGATTCAACCAATGTTGCATGTCTTCTGATTCCATGAAGCTGCCGACTTTATCGCGCGCCATGACTTTGAGGTAATGTGCGATGCGAGAAGTTGCCATCACGTAAGGCAGACGTGAAGAAATCGCAGCGTTCGCGGTTGCTTCTGGCTGATCGTAAATCTTAGGGCGTTGCGCTGTTTGGCCACCAAAGAATACGGCGTAATCGGTATTCTTGTAATGAGACAATGGCATGAAACCTAAGCCACTTAACTCAGCTTCACGACGGTCGGTGATAGCAATTTCAGTCGGACATTGCATGTCGATGTCGCCATCATCGGTTACAGAAAGATGAACCGGCAAATCATCAACTCGACCACCACCTTCAGCACCGCGGATTGCAGTACACCAGCCGTATTCAGCAAACGCCGAGGTTAAACGCGCACCCAAAACGTAGGCCGCATTTGACCAGCAGAATTCTTCAGCCAATGGCTTATCGTTAGACGCCATTTCTTCGTAACCGAATTCTTCAACCGGTTTGGTGTCTTGACCGTAAGGCAAGCGTGAGAGTACGCGAGGCATGGCCAATGACACAAAACGTGAGTCTTCAGAATCACGGAACGAACGCCATTTGGTGTATTCCGCAGAATCGAAAATCTTCGCCAAATCACGAGGTTTAGATAATTCATCCCAGTTATCGAAGCCGAATAGATCTGGCGCCGCAGCACTTAGGAATGGACAGAATGCAGCCGCTGCAACGTTGGACATATTGCTAAGCAATTCAACGTCATCAGGGTGATTAGAGAATGCGTAATCGCCAATTAATGCGCCGTATGGCTCGCCACCTGGCGTACCAAACTCGTTTTCGTACAATTTTTTGAAAGTTTGGCTTTGATCGAACTCAACCGCTTTCGAAAGATCTTTACCAACCTCTTTTTTGCTTGCGTTCATGACCTTCAATTTCAAAGTCGTGCTTGTCTCGCTGTTGTTCACCAGGTAATGCAAACCGCGCCAGGAACCTTCAAGCTGCTGGAATTTTTCATGATGCATAACTTCACGTAACTGCTCGCTGATCGCGGCATCGATCGCATCGATCGCTTTACGGAAAGTTACCATTAGGTTTTTATTCCAGGTAACGGTTCCTTTCATCGCTTCTTCAGAAAGCGTTTTCAATAAGGCTTGCGCTTCTTCAGACTCGGTTTGCTTAGTTGCCGCAATAGCTTGATCCAATAAACTGACCGCTTCCGCTTGGGCTTCTGCTGCATTTGATTCTACGACTGCATCGCTCATGATTAGTCCTCCTTCTCAGCGCCAACCGCTTCGGCTAGCTCATTTAAATCTGCTTCGTTATTGAGAACTCGCTCAAGAATCGCCTCTAGCTCTTCAGAGCGGTCCGCTTTTGTTGACAGGTCGCGCAAACGGTTACGTGTATCAAGTAGTTTCTTCAATGGCTCAACCTGGTTAACGATTGCACCTGGCTCGAAGTCGTCCATTGATTCAAATTTGAGGTCGACAGCGAATTGGCTATCGTCTCCTTTCAAAGTGTTTTTAACCTGAAGTTGAAGACCTGGTGTCATACTTTTTAAGACTTCATTGAAGTTGTCGCGATCAATTTGCACAAAACGACGATCTTTCAATGGTTTTAGCGGTGCGGTCGGGTCACCTGAAAAGTCACCCATAACACCAACAACAAAGGGTAGTTCTTTTTTGACAGTTGAGCCTTCGGTCTCCACGTCGTAGCTGATATGTACGCGTGGTTTTCTCACTCGACTCAGTTTGTTATGTATGCTCTCCATAATGGATACCTTCGCTCTTCTTTGAATGTTAATGATTAAATTTGATAAATATTGCTAACTACTCTTAACTACTCATTCACTAATCGTTTGCTTCTACAGCACCGATACCAGACAAGTGCTTAAACTTCTTCCGCGCTCCATCGTCGGGGATCAATTCATTAATGAGCTCCGTCAATGGCATCGAACTCCAGCGGATAATTTGGTCGCAAGAGTAAGAAATCGGCGAATGCGGTTCGGTTCGACGGAAGAACGACGAGATTTCTCGCAGTAATAACAAGGCATCTTGTCTATCGTTGATTACCACGTCTTCTACGCTCATTCGGCGTGCTGTCTTTTCGTTACTCGCCGAACTCTGATCGTCGTCACTGTCCGGGTCTTCTACGGGCTCTTCTACCTGCTCTTTTTTCAATCGGTCGCCAGCTATATAAGTCAGCACTTGGTAACAAGAATCCAAGGTCTCCTTCAATTTACCCGTCGGCTGAGGGTCTTCAGATGCGTATTGATCAATAACGCCCTGGAAATCTTCGTAAGCAGCGATAGCATTCTGGATATCTCGCTGAAGCGTATGAATAAAATCCGTACTTGTTTCCGCCACGATCTGCATTAGGGTGTCTTTAGCAATACCACCTTGCTTCAGACGAGCTTCCCTCTTCTCCGGGTCACTGATGCGATCCAACTCAAAGGACTGTTCACACTGCCAAGTCGCCAAGGGTCCCGGAGGGCTTCCCTCTGTTAGCGGTATCGATTTAATAGGTGCGATCAACGCACCTTCAGAGCCAAAACCATTGAGACCGATAAGCGGTGCAAGCTGGGTTGCCAAACCGTCTTCGTCGGGAAGTGGGTAAAGGCTACCTCCGAACTGTTCAATTAAACGAGCCGCTAACGAGAACCCTTTCGCGATACCGCCAAAGCCTTCGCAACGCGCTAATGCTTCGATGTACCAAGCAACAATCTCTAAGTCTTTTGACTCTTCCGCTAGCACTTGCGGTGCAGCGCTAATGATTTCTGCCCAGTCCCCGAAACTAAAGTACATCACCTCGCCAGCACTTAGCGCTGATCGCTCATTATTCCGGGCAGCACTACGTGCATTACGAAGCACCTGGTAACCCGAAGTTGGCGAAGTGTTAAGCCTTAAATCTACGCCTGCGCCATTGTTTTCGCTCAACGGTGCTAACAACGCCATAAATTCATCCGATGCAACGAACGCGTTCACTTCTGTACCTCTTTAAAAACTCGACACAACGAATGATTAGGTCGCAAAACCTAGCCCTTCAAGATCAGCTACAATGTCTCTAAGCTGCAGTTCTGCCCTTTCGTTGCCTTTATTTACGTAATATCGCACTTTGCCATTAATTTTTTTAACGAACTCTTCTACCGTAGGTGCGATCAGCGGACTGTTAGATGGCACACCCAATGTCATTTTCAGCCTCTCAATACGTTCATAACAGTCTCGAAAATCCTTATCAAACCACAGGGTCACAAGCTTTTCGTTGATGTACGAAACCTCTGGCTCTACGAAAACTTTAGCGGCAAGCATCGGATACTCCGACGAACCGTCTACACCAATCTGAAAATCAACCAGTTGTTGCGCAGCTTTAACCGTATTGTCGTCCGTATTTGACCAAGCAAAATCCAATTGCTGCGGCAAAAGAAAGTCGCGTTGATATTCCTTAAGTTGAACGATGCGGATGGGATTAACTGAAGTCGCGGCGGATTCAACTTCCTTTGCGTAACGCGCTAGGAAATCCGCCGGTAATGTCGCGGCGCTTTCCCCACTGATACGTACTAGTTTTTCAACCATCCGATTAACAGTACTCAGTTCGCTCGCGTTAAATGATGGGTTCTGTAAATATTCTTGGAAGTTAAGATCCACGGCAGACAGTAGTTGGCCGCCCTCAGACGCTAGGCGCTGTTGCTGGCGTATAACAATGTGTGAGTCGGGATAGAGGATTAAGAGCTTTTCGACCTTGCTCTGGAGCGCTGGAATATGCGCAAACTGTTCGTCCGCGCTAACACCCGTTAAAGCTTTATCCACATGGTTTTCGAGGTCACCCAACATGAGTTCGCGAATATCGGACAATGCAGTGAGCTTTACTGGCTTGGGTAAGGCATTAAATTGGTCGACTAGCTCGCCGGTTAGACCATTTTTTTTAACCTGCTCGACCCAGGTTTGACGGACTGCGTCTTGCTCGACCAGCTGTTCTGCCGCTGAAAGCTTCTGCCAAGTGTTAATGACAAAAATGCTCGCCGCGGTACACAAAGCAAGAGCGCAAGCGGCCGTTGCTAAGCGTTTTGCAATAAAAGAAACAATTTTTGATGCCTTTGAAAATTGCCCAACAAATTCTTCAATGGTTTGATATCGAGCTCGACTGTCTAATGCCAACGCTCGCCTTAGCACTCGCCACTGAACAGCAGACAGCTCATCCGGTTTTTGAAGTTTAAAGCCCTTTGGAAGTCTGGTGGTAGGTCGCCGCTCAAATGGATGACGACCACTTAACATTTCATAAGTAACACATGCTAGAGAAAACACATCGTCGTTGGGTTGAGCGGGCTTGTCTGCGATAACTTGCGGGCTTGCATAGGACAAAGTGTAACCTCGGAATCCTAATAAATCAGCACTGCTAACATTCTCATCATCAAGGTCAATTGAGGCGGAAGACCTAGCAATGGCGAAGTCGATGACTTTCACACCGCCGCTGTCCGGCAAAAGAATATTGCCGGGCTTAATATCGCTATGAATAATATTTTTATGGTGTGCAACCGTCAGGGCTTCAGCCACAGAAGAAATAATATTAAGCGTCTGATTGATACTGAGCTTCTTGCCTGGTGCTCGGTCTAAAAACTCAGAAAGGGTTTGCCCCTCGACAAGCTCCATAGTGACAAAATTCCAGTCACCATCACGATGGAAGTCGTAGACTTTAACAATATTAGGATGATTTAGGTGCCGGGTAGTTAATGCTTCATGCAGCATTAACTCGTGATGCGCATTGTCGCTGGAGGTTGAAGTTTGTTTCGCCACCTTGACCGCAATGTAGCTTTCGCTTACATCACCACCAAGCACTGCTAACATGTCACGCGCGCGATAAACTGCACAGGTTCCACCCTGCCCAATTAAACGCATCAACATGTAACGATTAAGAAGCACATGACCTTCCTCTATAGGAAACTCTCGGCTTCTGTCTTCACACGTATCAGAGTCGTCTATTGGACGAGCGCCCGACTTTTTTTGTTTTACCGCATCCATTCGTTTAACACATTCCTACTTAAACCCCGTTTATGGAATCACCCATACGACGAGCGGGCGAACATTACCAATCAAAACTAGAGCAAGTCCAGAGTTAATTGAGTATTAATTAATTTTTTGAAACTTAACTCATACTTAGGCATGAGAAATGACAAAACAGCACAGCTAGCAACTTATAGTCAGGTACGCGTTGCTTACATGTTGGATGCATACTCTCGCGAGCACATGCTTGAACCAGCTAAATTACGCGCCATACCGTTCGCCTATATATCGAACAAATATCATTTTAAGTGACACACAAAAACAAAATGCGATGGCTTTAGCTGACAATATTAATCGTCGAAAATAAATACAATGAGATTTTGTTTTGAAAATTTGTTTTGTGAAAAATGTCGCAATTAAATTGGTTAGCCACTAGAACCGTTTTTTTATTTCGTGATACATTCGCGCGCTCAACAACTAACACGAACAGTTAGCGCATCTTTGCCACTCGGTTTTTGCGTTTTTTATATGGAAGTAAAGGGCTTAAGCGCAAACTACGAAATTATCATGAGATCATTATCGAGTTTTTCTAACTCCTAATGCGAGATAATTCAAACCTTCTCAAGACTCAACGGATTAGTCAGAGGTATCATGACGGATCAGACCACCAATCACAGTCATTCCCATAGCAAACACGATCCTTCCGTTCAACAACCGCTATGTACTGCAGGTTTTTCGTCGTCACTTTGCACCTTTCTTATCGGGGGCCAAGCATGAAGCTAGAGCTACAGGTAAGCCATTTACAGAATTCTGGCTCAAACTTTAAGCAAACCAAAGTTTTCTCAGAGGCCGGTGGCTTTTTAGGCCGCGAGCCCAGCTGTGATTTATTTTTACCCTGCCCCGAAAAAGCTATTTCGCGACAACACGCTAAAGTGTTTGTAGAGAGTGACGCGTTTTACATCGAAGATATGAGCGCGAATGGCGTATTTATTAACAACCAGTCTGAACCTCTAGGCCAAGGAAATACGTATAAAGTCGTAGATGGCGATCATATTCGCATAGGTGATTTTTCAATCGGATTATCGATCGCAGAAAACAGCGAAGTGCAAGCGCGCGCCGTTAATGAATCGCCTGCTACTGAACGCACACAAAAGATGAAACCAGCTACAAGCAACCCGACTAAACAGTCGCATAGCAAAGTCACGCATCTCCATACCAAACGCAAAAGCTCACTCACCGATGTCTTTCTAGACGATGGCAATAATCCATTTGGCGGCCCGCCCAGTATCGAGAAAGTGAAAATTGATATTGGCGATACTTCCGATAGCTTTAAACCGCCCCAAAGCTTTATCCCTGATAACTGGGATTTGGATATCGAAGCAGCACCTGCAGAACCCACGTCTCCTCCTCCGGTACCGCCAATACAGCAACCGCTACAGACTACAGCACAAGATCGCCCACTAAGCTTTTCGAATGACAAGGCAATGCTCTCAAAACTATTACAGGGGTTGGGCTGCGACGATGTATCCAGTGAAGAGTTAACACCTGAAACAATGTTACTACTCGGTCAAACGTTACGTGTGACGTTAAACGGCCTCGTCAACAACCGAAAATTTGTACAAGAGACTAAGTGTAGTTTAAGTCTGGATGAGATCAGCCTAGAACGACAGGCCGAAGCCGACGGCTTCGAAGGCTTAGAGAATGGCAATCAACTAGCTAAAATGCTGTTGGACAATCACTCCTCTGGTCAAAAACAACTACCCGCGCGAATTGCGTTAACTTACAAATATCTCATGGAAGATCAGCGCGATATCGTTGCTGGTATTCACTATGCCACGGAGAAGCTCAAGGAAGGACTGTCGCCCGCCGCAATTGAAGAGGCTTACCAGCAATCGCAAGGTAAACCAAGTAACGAAGGCTTTTCTGGCCTAAGCGAGAAGCTAACAGGTAATGCTAAGAAATGGGCATTCTACCGATCCCATTGGAGCCGTATTTGTAACGGCTTAAACACCGCTATTCGTAAACAGTTTGAATATAAATTCTTGCTTTCCCACGCGAAACGTACCCGGGATAGAATTGATGGCTAACAATTGGTTCAAGCCTGCTAATTTCAATTTGATGCTGTTTATTTTGCTATTTCCGCTACTCAAAGCTTGTGCGGTTAGCAACATGATTGTTTCGCCCTACGATAACATCGAAATTACGGCTAGCGATTCAGTGAACCCTGATGGCAACGAACGCCCCTCGCCTATTCAAGTGAAAATTTTCGAGCTTTCAGATAGAGCGACGTTTGACAACCTCGACTTTGAAAAGCTTTTTTATCAGAGTGACGCACTTCTGAGCGATCAGTTGCTCTCTTCCGGTGATTTTATTCTCCAGCCCTCTGAAAAACTCGAATACAAAGTGCAGTTGCAGCCCGGCGCAAGCTACATTGCTATTTTAGCCGGTTACCGCGATATCGACAGCGCAAAATGGAAACATGCTTACAAAGTCAAAGACACGGGGTACTACCAACACGCTTTTTATCTCGATGAAAATGCGATAAAGGCCATTGTGAAGAAAACGAATAGTTCATCGGTCAGCGAGACGGATCCAGCCGACACCATTAAACGCATTGAAGACACAACCTCTAGCGCACAACGCAGTAAAAGCAATATCGACCGTCTACGCGGTAAATAATGTTTAACGGTATAGAAAATTAACAATTAGTTGCGCTTGTAGAGAAGTTATTACCCTAGGAAACACGTATGTTGAAGACTAATAAAATCGCCTGGATGGAGAGCCAATACCTCTTCCCACACCATTTTCAACAACAAGAGCGATATATTGAATCTGTTATCGAGCAACGTGCTGCAGCGATCAGAGAGTTTGTTTGGGGCTTCAAACGGATTCAGCTCGACGAATCATTATTATCGGATAAACGAATTGGCGTCACCGAAGCATCCGGCATTATGCCTGATGGCTGCCCCTTCAACCTACCGCAACAGGCACTACTCCCGGCCCCCAAAGAAGTTGGCCAGCAAGTCAAAAATGAATTGGTTTACCTGATTCTTCCAATCTATCAGCCCGGCAGTAAATATATCGAAACCAATCAAGCCAGCGATAATATTGCGCGCTACCGCCTGCAGGAACTGGAAATTTTCGATTATTGTTCGGAAAACATTAATAGCGAAACCATCGAAAGTGCGACTTTGCAATTTCGAATCGGTTTGGAATCAGAAGAGCTAGGTGGTTTTACTGCACTTCCCTTCGCCCGCATTCAGGAAGTCACTCAGGAAGGCGCAGTTATTCTCGATAAGCACTACATCCCACCAGTGCTATCTATTTCTGCTAACCGTCAATTATCCGGCTACTTAAACGACACGCTAGGAATGCTTGGTCAACGTGGTGATGCGCTTGCTCAACGTTTTACCGCATCCACTCAAGAAGGTAGTGCCGCGGCGATCGCAGACTTTATGCTGCTGCAATTAATTAACGGCTATCAACCTCGCCTAAAACACCTTAGCCAACAACAGCAACTACATCCCGAAACCCTGTACCGCGAACTTGTGAGCCTATCAGGGGAGCTGGCTACGTTTACAACCAAAACCAAACGCCCGATTGATTCTTCTCGCTACCAACATAACGATTTAGTGAATTCATTCAAGCCAATTATGACTTCACTGAGTAAACAATTAAGTGTGGTACTAGAACAAACGGCTATTCCTCTGCCTGTAGAGAAACGCCAGTACGGTGTGCACGTCTCCCGTATCACAGACCGAAGCTTACTGAATAATAGTCGTTTTATCTTGGCGGTGCGCGCTGAAATGTCCACCGACCAACTTAGCCGCTATCTACCTGATCATATTAAGATTGGTTCGGTCGATACCATTCGTGATCTAGTGAACAATCAGCTTACTGGTATTACATTAAGCGCCCTGCCTGTTGCGCCAAGGGAAATTTCCTATCACGCTGGGTTTGTCTATTTCGAGCTCAGCAGCCAAAGCGAACAGTGGCAATCACTTAAAAATTCGGCTGCTTTTGCCTTTCACATCGCTGGAGACTTGCAGGATATCACGCTTGAATTCTGGGCTATTCGACAGTAGGCGTAACGGAACAGTATAGGAAAAGTCTTCATGGATAACGACGACAATACAATAATTAAGCCACGCCCGGGAAAATCTCGAGGTCTAGCGCCAGGCGGTGATGCCGATCAAACGGTGATTAAACCACGCCCCCGCCCTGGCGGGCGGGTCGCTCGATCACCAGCAAGCGGCTTAGCGAATGACGATTCGACGGTAATTAAACCCCGAGCAGGTGGTAGCGGCCGTCCGCGATCGGGACCTCTGAATTTACAAATTCCCAATACGCCAGATGGCTTGAAACAGAGTCCTCTAGTCGATGCAGCAACACCGATTCTTTCGGTCGCGACACAACTTCGCCAACTCGAAGGTAAGATTGATATCGTTGCTGTTCACAATTATATCAGCCAACTTATTGCCCAATTCGAGCGAGAGTGCAATCAAATCACTGATGACGCTACGCTACGTAAGCCAAGCTCGTATGTGTTGTGCGCGCTGATCGACGAAACCGTACTCAACACCCACTGGGGCGAACACAGCATGTGGAGTCAAAAACCCATGCTCAGTGTGTTCCACAAAGAAACCTACGGTGGCGAAAAGTTTTATAGCATTTTGGATGAATGCCTATCCTTGCCCGCGAAATACATCGACCTCATTGAAATTATTTACCTCGCTCTATCACTCGGTTTTATGGGAAAAATGCGGGTCGATTCGCAAGGTGCAGTAAAAATCGAATATATTCGATCACAGCTGTACGAAGTACTCACACGCAGTCGTGATCGCTACAAAAAAACCTTATCACCTCAAGTCAATAAAGCAGCGCAGCACACCAATAGGCTACACAGCTTCTGGCCTGCCTGGCTCTTTGTTGCTTCCCTTATTCTTGGCGCTTTTGGTGTCTACAGCTATCAATTGATTCAACTGAATAAACAGTCTGACACCACCGCACAACGCCTAGCGGGATTAATTCCTATTAAAGAAAAAGCCCGCTTACCCAGCAATGCCCAGCGCGATGAATTTATCGCACTTAGAAATTTGCTAGGCCCTGAAATTAAGCGCGGCATTTTAAGTGTTGATGATTACACCACCCATACGGCAATCGTGCTACACGCCGCAGAACTGTTTTCGTCCGGCAGTACCGATATTAAAGTCCCCTACGAACCAGTTCTCGACAAGATAGCCAAAGCGCTTGAATCCATTGAAGGTCGAATCGTTGTATCCGGCCATACGGATGACCAAGCCATTCGTTCTCCTCGCTATCCTTCCAATTGGCACCTCTCATTAGCACGCGCTAGTGCTGTGGTGCAGTACATGGATCGTATAGCGCAATTGGAGGGTCGATTACTACCAGAAGGTCGCGGCGAAAATGAGCCCGTCGCATCAAATGAAACACCCGAAGGACGAGCCAGAAACCGACGCGTAGTCATCGACGTGTATTACCCGAAGGGAAGATCAGTTGAAGTATCACCCGAGCTAGCGTCTACCAAATAATAAACATGGCTAAGTATTTACATAACTAGTCATTTACAGAGCTAGTTATTTACATAGCTAGGCATTTAAACGAAGTACACGTAACACTATGATGGAGTCCAGGGAGTGAGACGGTTTATAGATTTTATTACCCAAGGTTGGTTCTTAAGCCTTCTGGGTATCATATTGCTGGCATTAATCATTTGGTTTGTCGGCCCACTGATCGCAATCGCCGATTTCAAACCACTGGCCAGTGATTTAGTCCGCGTCTGTATTATTTTTGTGATCCTCGTTGCCTGGGGCCTCAACAATTTACGTCGCCAAGTAAAAGAGCAAAAAAACGAAAAACAAGTCGCCGAAAGCTTAATGGAAGATTCCATTCAATCTGGCCCTGCCGCAGAAAAAGCGAATCCCGACGAAAAGATTTTAACCAAGCGCCTTAAAGATGCGATCTCGATGCTGCAAGCATCGAACTTTGGCAAATCAGGCAAACTCTACGCCTTGCCCTGGTATATGGTCATTGGTGCCCCGGGTTCTGGAAAAACCACTGCACTAAAAAATTCTGGTTTGCACTTCCCTCTGGCCGAGCAAATGGGTGAACAACCTATCCAAGGCGCTGGGGGTACCCGTTATTGTGATTGGTGGTTTACCAACGAAGCCATCTTAATTGATACAGCCGGCCGTTACACCACGCAAGATAACCCCAAAAAAATTGAAACAGCTGCCTGGCTTGGCTTCTTGGGGCGTTTGAAAAAGGTCCGTCCTAAGCGCCCATTGAATGGCGTTATCGTTACAATCAGTATCGACGAGATCATCAATAAAACAGCGACCCAGAAATCATTTCAAGCGGTTGCCATTAAGCAACGTATTCAAGAATTAAATAATCATCTCGGTATGGAATTACCGGTGTACGTTATTTTCACTAAGCTGGATACCATTGCCGGCTTTAATAGTTTCTTTGCCGATCTCGACCAAGAAGACCGCGATCAGATTCTTGGCTTTACATTCCCCGAAGCCAAGCCAGGCATGGTGACGGACTTCATCGACCAATTTAGCGACTCCTACACCGCGCTCTCGCAGCAACTGAATGAACGTGTATTACAACGGTTGAGCAGTGAAGCCAACCCGAAAAAGCGTGCGCTAATCTACGAATTCCCACGGCAAATGGTCGGGTTGCGCAAAGAGCTAAAGGGTTTCTTGCAACAAATATTTACACCCAACCAGTTCGAAGCCCCGATTCTATGGCGCGGCACCTACTTTTTGAGTAGCACACAAGATCACATGACATCCCGCTGGGTGAAAGGCATTTTGCCCACCGACTATGTCAGCAAACCTGTTGATGTCAGCGCAAGTGAGTCAAAGTCGTTTTTTGTACATCGTTTGCTTAAAGACGTCGTCTTTGCTGAAGCCAACCTTGCTTCGCTATCCGCGCGATTGCGCATGCGCTATCGCTGGATATACACCAGCATACTGGTGTTATCGTCCATCGGGTTTGGCCTCAGTCTTTACGCTTGGCACCATAGTAAAAATCTCAACCTCTCTTACATCAGCCAGTTAGAGCAAGATACAGAAGATTATCGGCAAGTGACTAATGGTGGCCTCGAAGAGCCACACAACTGGTTAATGCTTGCCAATGGTTTAAACGAATTACGTGATATGCCAACTGGGTACTTAGTCGATGAAACCGAACACCCTAGCGCACAAGGCTTTGGGCTTTATCAAGGGGAGAAATTGGGCGCTGTTGCGGATTCGACATACCTGCGCGCACTCGAATCTTTTTTCATGGCTGACCTTAGCAAATTGCTTCTCAACCATGTCGACCTAGCCCGCAATGACGACGAATTGCTTTACGAGTCTCTCAAATTCTATTTGATGCTCTATTACCCCGAACACATGGATCGTGAATCATTCACGCTCTGGGTGAATATTTTGTGGGACCGCGCTCTACCTAGACAGTCCGATAGACCACTCATTGACACACTCAATGAGCACCTCAACGTTGCATTAGATGAACAGGTATCACCTGCGCCCATTAACGAAACGAAAGTCGCGTCTGCACGTGAAATACTGATCAACACGCCACTTGATTTGCGTATTTATCGTCGCCTCAAGAATGATTACTTTAGCGATAACGAAGGCCAGTTCTCGGTTCAGCAAGTATTGGGTAAAAAGTCTGAAGTTATCTTTTACCGCCGCAGCGGAAGACCTCTCGACGAAGGTATTCCAGAACTGTTCACCTACTCTGGGTTCCACACCGGTTTTAATCTGCAACACAACAAGCTCGCTCAACAACTCGCCGATGAACAGTGGATTTACGGAGATAGCTTAGCGGAAACGTTAGACGAAGAACGCATCGCCCAAATCAAAGCAAAGGTTAATGAGTATTATTTTGCTGAGTACCAAACACGCTGGGATAGCTATCTTAATGATCTAGCCATCCAATCCTTCGCCACCGTTAATAGAGGGCAAACGGTCGCACGTCTACTTGCTAGCTCAGAAAAACCCTTAATTAAATTCTTGAATGAAGTTCGTCAACATACGGCATTAAGCGAGATTCCTGCCATCAGCGACGACACTAAACAAGCGGCTAATGAACTCGCAGAAGAATTTGCTAGCAGTCAAAAAGGAAGACTGGAACGACTGGTCCCTAAATCTGTTCTTTCACAAGGTGCTTCTTTACCTGGCCAAGAAATCTCCGAATACTTTGAAGAGGTGAACACCTTCATCAATGCAGGGGAAGGTTTACCGCTACATAACCTGCAACAAACTCTCGAGGGGCTTGATCAGTATTTCCAGTCGTTAGCCTACTCGGGTAACCTCAACCAAGCGGCGTTCGAAACCAATGCCAACGATAGCGGTAGCAACAATGCGCTAGCTGGGCTAAAACGCGCCATGCTCGAAGTACCAAGCCCGTTAAATACCTGGTTCGATTCTATCGCGCGCGATACCAATCAAGTCACTGCCGTTGCTACGCAAAGCCACATGAACAATGTATGGCGGACAGAGATCTACTCGTTCTACGAGCGTGCGATACAAGGCCGCTACCCTCTTCTACCAAAAAGCATTCGCGATATTAAACTCGCCGACTTCACGACGTTCTTCGGCCCTGGAGGATTACTCGATAGCTACTACGTCAGCTACGTTGAACCCTTCGCGGACACCACCACCACACCTTGGCGGTGGCAAAAAAATATTGGCCTAAGCTCTAACACGCTTGCAATGTTTGAACGAGCTCAGCGAATTAAAAAAGCCTACTTCGGAGATTCAACCGAAGGACCATCGGTAGATTTCACTGTAAAGCCTCACGCGTTAGAACAAGTGGCCAGCGGCTTCATTCTCGAAACGGGCGGAAATAGCGCGACATACAATCACGGCCCAGTACGAACCATTGCATTAACTTGGCCGGGCGATGTGACGAATCAATCGAAAATTGTATTTAACCTAGCAAGCCGAGGCACACCAATGAGCGCGCGGACGGACGGCGAATGGAGTTGGTTCCGATTGCTCGATCAATATGCACAGCTCGCCCCGAAAAATGAAGGCGACAGCCTGCTAGTGACATTTGAATTAAATGGGATATCGGCACAGCACGAATTAAAACCGGCGCGTACCTACAACCCATTTACCAGTAACGATATCAAATACTTTTCTCTACCTGAGCGATTATGATCGAACAGAACGATATGTGCGGTTTGTTTGGAAAACTGCCGCAACAAGGCGATTTCGTCAGCCATTTTTTTCCAGAAGGTTTTACGGAACACTGGCATCATTGGTTACAAGCCTGCTTGAGCGTTAGCCGCGAACAGTTAGGCCCGGACTGGATGGATTACTATCTCACCAGCCCTGTATGGCGCTTTGCCATTATGCCCAACGTTATTACAGACAAGGCCGTTGTTGGTGTAATGATCCCGAGCGTTGATGAAGTGGGTCGATACTTTCCTTTAACAGTTGCCCACCTGGCCGATCACCACCCTTGGTCCGCTTATCGAGATGGCGCAGAGTGGTACCAACAGGTTGAAAAAGTTGCGCTGCTCGCACTCGATGACGCCATTGGTTACACACAGTTTGTCGGCCGTTTTGAACAATTGGCGTTACCAGAATTTCCTCCACTCCAACACTACGTGACGAATTTAGCGCATCAACAGCCACGAGATAATGCGGTTATCGACGTTAAACAAGATCAAACAGCCGAAGATTTAACACTGGATCTTCTCGCCGCAGCCCATCAACGCATCTATGGAAATTACAGCTTGTGGTGGACGGAGGGCTCAGAATTTATTCCGTCATCACTCTTGGTGAGTAGCCAGCTACCAGACGCTGGTCAATTCGCTGCAATGCTTGATGGAAACTGGATGCAATGGGGATGGAACAAGGAAGCCATCTTAAGCAAAGACAATAAAACCCCTACCGAATAACGTTGCTTAAATGAAACTTAATAATTAGCACTGGCTTTACAATACGGTTTTGGCGAAGGAATGTATTACGCATGGCAATAATTGCAGGCGGTACCAGCACTAGCAGCATGACGCACACCGGTTGCGTTAGACACCACAATGAAGACGCACTCATTACGATTCCGACTTCAGGTATTTGGGCGGTTGCCGATGGCATGGGCGGGCACGATGCTGGCGATTATGCGAGCCGTTGTATCGTGAGCCATCTTTATGATGCTGCACAACATTACAAAGGCCACGAATTAATCAACGAAATTCCCAACGTCATTCAACGGGCGAACAGTGAATTACTTGATTACGCGCACTCTCAATCAGATGAAGCGATTATTGGCACAACCGTTGTTGTACTGCTGTTAGAGGGCGATCACTACCACTGTTACTGGACAGGTGATAGCCGTTGTTATTTGTCCCGTGAAGGCGAGCTTCAGGCCATTACCACTGATCACACTGAAGCGGAAGAATTAATAGCGCAAGGTTTGACGAATGAAGCCGCCGCACTTGATATGCGAACCGCCAACACATTAACACAAGCGGTAGGTGTTTTTCCCAAAGCCTACGTCGATTACGTGAGTGACCTTATTTATGAAGGTGATCGGTTTTTACTCTGTACGGACGGCTTAACGAAAGTCTATTCCGATCAAGAACTGGCCCAAATGGTCAGTTATCACAATATTGACGAAATTAATCAGCAATTTCTGACTGGTGCGATTGAAGCAGGCGCGCCTGATAATTTAAGCAGCGTGATCGTGAGCTTATAAGCAAGGATACCGAGCACACATGGACTCAACCAAAATTCCTATTCCTCCCGGTATATCATCGGAGATCATAGGCTTTCGAATACTTGGCAGCTGCTGGCTGTTCGCAAAAAATACCTACCAGCCTTCTTACTGGATGATGTTAAAACGCGAGGGTTTCAGCGGCGACTTACTCAGCAGCAGTAGCGAACTTGAAGGTATTACCAACTACCTTGACCGCAGCATGCTGGATGACATCTACCGCCTGCACCATGGTGACTTACCCGATCACTACTTCGACTTCACCCTTCGTAATGATGTCGAACACCTGGTCCTTTCCGGGCAAATTAAAGTGTTCCGCCTCGCCGACGATAAATTTCTTCGGTTGACCGATCCTTACGATTCTCTCTATGCCAGTAACGAAAGTATCGACCAACAAATTGAAAACCCAGTCGTTGCAAGGCGCTACGCCCTGGCAAACGAACTCGGGCAAGACATCGTTGCACGCTGGACAAAAAAAGACGCCGAAGATTTAGAACACTGGAATAACTTCGTCATCTGGCGCGAAGCTATCGAAGCATACGATGTCGGCGCAGAAGCGGTAGATACGGTGGGTGATTTCGTCGTCGGTATCTGGGACATCGGTTGCTTTGTCGTAGAGATCGCCTACGAAGGCGCCAAAACCTATATCAAACTCCAAGCGGCCTACCTTAATACGCTTCACAACGCGGTTACCGGCGATTTCGACGCAATCCGCAAAGACCTCGAAGCAGTCGGCATCTGGCTCGACGAAAGCGTCGATTCTGCTCAAAAACTCGTCGACAAAGCCAAAGAAGGCATGAAGGTGTTCGACGAATTAATGAGCGACCGCATCACACGCGAACTCATCTACGACTACCTAGACAGCCTCTACCAAAGCGTCCCCTACCGCGACAGCCGCACGTTAATGCTCCGCCTAGTCTTTGAAATAGGTATCGAAGTACTGCTAGCGCTCGCCACCGCAGGCGCCGCCAACGCAGCAAGACGCACCGCCCAAGCAGCATCAACCACAAACAAAGCAGTAAAAGCCAGCAATACCGCCAAGCGCATAGGCCCCTTCACCCAACGCGCTATTGATTTGATGGTGGATTTAGCTAAAGTGCTAGACAAGCGGGAACTTAAAATCGAGCACAAGCCGGCACCTGATGTTGATGTGCCGGATTACGCGAAGAAGAAAGATAAAAAGCCTGATGGGGCACCGAAAGATCCGCCGCCGTTAAAAACTAATCCACAAAATATAAGGGAAGCGGCCAAAACCTGGCCCCCTGAAAAGAAAGCGCGCTTTGATTCGGCAGATAAGTACTACGCGGAGGCTGGATATAAGGACTACGACAGCCACTTGCGAGGCATTGATTTTGATCAACCTGTAGAAGTGGTGAAATTTGAAAAAGGCGATAAGCTGTATCAGTATTCCTACTTAGATCGTACAACTGGCCACCCCAAAGTAGGCTCATACTACTATAGTAGTGAGAAAATTGATCCGAACGGACTAGGTTTTGAAATCGATGGAAGGCGAATGATTGAACTAGAGTTAGATGAACCAGCGGACTTTCTGCAGAGTGCAGCTGCCAACATTGAAGACTGGAATGGATCTGACCAAATTTTTAAAGGTGGGGAAACCCAACTATTCAATCCCAACGCAGTAACCACTAATATCGAGGTTATTAAATAAAGAATGAGCAATATAGATCTAATTAAGGAGACTATCGCCACCGTTGATACCTCTTTTTCGAAAAAAATCGATTTCGTGGCTGCCTTGGGAACGATAAAGGAAACCATAGCGGCGGATGTTCTAAAGTATTCACCCATCGATCAACGGATCACACATTTTATTGTTTTCAAGTCAGCGACTGGGGTACGTGAAATCAGCTTTTATTGTGACAATTTAGATTTTTCATTACAGGAAATAGAAGCTAATTTTGGCGACGCCAAAATTGGCTATAATTTTAGGGAAAACTATAGCCAATTCACTTTCGCCCTAAAGTCAGAGTTTATCGATAGTTTGTTTTTTATACGGGACAACAAATACGACATTTCTGATCGAAAAAAAATAACCGAAACAACACCTAGAGGCGATAGCAAAAAGTCTTCTGACCTGACCTTCAACGCATTCTGCCTGAAATTTCGAGAACAGAAAATAACTTAAGTTGCCAATTTGAAAGAGTCAACAAAAATACAATTGCTAAAGCAATATTTTATTTCCGAGGAATACATCCTGGAGTTCATCAATAGCTATCAGGATTTCATCGAACATTCTCTTCGAGCGCTTGACAGCTACAAGAAATTAAAAGCAAGCACGTCTCTAAGCACCAATAAAGATTGGGATATTGACGAAGAGTTGTGGGATAAAAAGGTAAAGCCAAACTTTCTTTCAATGCAAAACGCTTCCCAGACTGCCCTTGCTGAATACAAGAAAAACAACTTGGATTATCTCGACCGATTAGCTGGAGATTTCCGAGGGCTTAGTAAAAACATGGATGGAATTAGAGAGTCATTCATGGAAGCTCTAGACGCATCGATAAAGAAAATATATTTCCAGCAATGGAAAAACACCACTCGATCAGCTCGAAATATTGAAAAGACCATTAACAATTGGTGGAAAGACTCCTCAATACTCGATGAAAATATAACCGGACCTATCGAAGAAAAAAAACTATTAAAGCACCTAAAGTCCGGGGAAACACCATAGTACTCTATTGACAGACTCGACTAACAACTCTTTGCGAGAGAAGAGTGATACTCAAAATTCATGAATGAATATATCAAAATACAACTTCTAAAACGAAAGTTTTAATCTATCGAATACTTAGAGGGTTTTAATAACACATATCAACTTTTCATCGACCACTCTCTTTCTGCCTTAGATCAATACAAAAAAGTTAAGAAACAAAAAACCATTACGCCTAATCGAGACATGGACATCGACGAAAAATTATGGGACGAAAAAGTAAAACCTAATTTTCTTAGAATGCGTCAGTCCGCTCAAATCGCCATAGATAAAGCCAAGCAAGGAGATCTCAGCGCCATTCGTTCACTCGCAGCTGATTTTAAAGGGCTTAGTAAGAGCATGGATGGTATTAGAGAGTCATTCATGGATACTCTAGATCCTCACACAAAGAAAACATACTTTTCACTTTTGAAAAGAAATCGAGTGACCACCGGAAATATTGTAGACACAATAATTAGTTGGTGGAAAGACGACGAATAACTCGACGAAGAAATAACTGGGCCAATTGATGAGAATAAGCTAATAAAATATTTAAAGCCAGGTGAGCAAATCTAACTCATGGGAAACAAGCCTAATGTGAGACCAATATTTAGAAGATCTAATTAGTAATGGTTTTCAGGAAGAGATCTAGTATGCAATTATTAGAGTTGAAACGCATAAAGTTAATAGACGGAGAAGAGAATCTCGCGATAAATTTTTTTCGATATACGATTTCTACTCGGTCCCTATCTTGTAGACCTCAAGACCTTGAGCCCATTGCAGAACTCGATAGCGAACACTCTAAAGGAGCTGCAGCTCAAGTAAGTAAGCAACTTGGTTTTAAAATCGCTGACTTCGATGGCACTCCTATTTATCTGGGGGCTAAGAAAGGTTTAGAGCTTTTCTATCAAAAGATCGACGATACAGATGACTTTTCCATCTTCTCAATGGGAGAGTTTCAGCCCGGTAGATTCATCTGTCAATTAGAGGCACTTTTTACTAAAGATAATTAGCTACCACTATTTTTCTTAACGCATAAGAGTTTGATTTTGAAACAACTAAAACAGCTACACCCCAAACATGAATAGTGACACATGTGAAAGAATATTAATTAAAGGGCTAAGGTCATACTTTGTCTCATCCGCAAACGGGCTTTTTGTAAAAAGAGATTTCAGGCGGGTTAAATGAACCCGCAAATGCCTTCTCAGCGTCACGACAAAATCGAGATAACTGAACAAAGAAAAGTATAAAAGCGCTTAAACGAAAAACCCCACCGAATGGTGGGGTTCAAGAATTAACGTTTAACGCGGTAACTGCCCTAAAGCTTCAACACTCGCAACACTTCTTCAAGCTCAGTAATCATCTGCCCTACTAGCTGATTAAACTGCGGCTCTTCAGATTGGGCACCTTCACCACTCATTTGCTGGCGGGCACCACCGATGGTGAAGCCTTGATCGTATAGCAATGCACGGATTTGGCGGATGGTAAGAACATCCTGGCGTTGGTAGTAGCGGCGATTACCACGGCGCTTAACTGGCTTAAGCTGGGGGAATTCTTGCTCCCAATAACGCAATACGTGCGGTTTAACAGCGCATAATTCGCTGACTTCACCGATCGTAAAATAACGCTTCCCCGGGATTACCGGCAATTCGTCGTTATTGGTTGGTTCCAGCATACGCCTCTACTCTAGCTTTCAACTTCTGGCCTGGTCGGAATGTCACTACACGCCGAGCAGTAATGGGAATCTCTTCACCGGTTTTGGGGTTACGCCCTGGTCGCTGGCTTTTGTCACGGAGGTCAAAGTTGCCAAAACCCGACAATTTGACCTGCTCGTTGCTTTCCAGCGAGTGGCGAATCTCTTCAAAAAATAGCTCTACTAGCTCTTTGGCTTCTCGCTTATTGAGGCCAAGCTCTTCGTAGAGTTTTTCCGCTAAGTCTGCTTTGGTCAGCGCCCCAGACATAAAACATGCCCTTTTCCGATTACAGGTTTACCGTAGGTCGGCATCAAGCTCCTGCTTCAATTGCTGGATGACAGCATCCATCGAAGCGTTGATTTCCGATTCGGTAAGAGTGCGTGAAGGGTCCTGAAAGGTCAAGCCCAGCGCGACACTTTTTCTTTGCGGATCAATACCTTTGCCCACATATAGGTCAAACACCTTTAAGTTTGAAAGGGACGATCCAGCTGCTTTTTCGACTGTAGCGAGTAGCGTATCTGACTGCACCTTTTTGTCGACCAACACCGCTATATCACGACGAACTTCCGGAAATTTACTGATTTCGGCGAAATCAGGTACTTTCCCGACTAGTAGGTCAGATTGAGTGATTTCAAACACGAAAACCGCCTGATTTATATCCAATTCCTTGGCGGCCTGAGGGTGTAAAGCCCCCACCACGCCTACAACCTGGTCATTTTTGATAATCTCGGCCGTTTGGCCGGGGTGCAACGCTGGGTGGCTACCAGCTTTAAATTGATAGCTTTCTGGCTCTCCCGTGGCCTGTAGTAGAGCTTCCACGTCCCCTTTGAGGTCAAAGAAGTCGACAGAGGTACTCTCCGAGGCCCAGTTTTCATCAACTCTTGAGCCTGTAATTAGACCAGCCAGCATGGGCTCTTGCAGTATTTCATCACCCTGCTGGACGAATCGCATCCCCGTCTCAAAAAGACGAATGCGCCCTTGTTGGCGATTAAGGTTGTGCATCGTGGCGTTAACCAAGCCAGGAATCAACGAGGCACGCATAATCGACAACTCCGCACTGATTGGGTTGATCAGTTTGACAGGCTCGCTTTCAGGGTTGAACAATTGATTGAGTTGCTCAGAAATAAAGCTGTAACTAATTGCTTCATGATAATCGCGAGCGACTAAAGCCTGCTTAAATTTATTCAGTGGCAAATTGGATTCAATTTGCTCCGCCATGGCGATATCCATCGGCGCAATTTTGGTAGGCAACCGGTTATAGCCGTATATACGCGCAAGCTCTTCGAGCAAATCTTCTTCAATTGAAATATCAAAACGGTAGGACGGTACGGCCAATTCCCAACCATCTTCATTAGTCTTAGTCACCGTTAGGCCAAGGCGGGTAAGAATTTCTACCACTTCGGCATCGTCCATTGTGAACCCTAAACCACTTAGGATTCGTGCACGGCGTAAAGTCACTGTCGCCGCACTTGGAATATGCTCAGCGGATTCTGCGACCGTTAATGGTCCCGCTTCGCCGCCTGCAATTTCAAGTAACAGCTGCGTAGCGCGCTCCATGGCCTGCACGGGTAATTCGTAATCGACCCCACGCTCGTAACGATGGGAGGCATCAGTATGCAAACCATAACTACGCGCCTGCCCGGCTAATGCTAATTGCGAGAAAAATGCACTCTCAAAGAATATATTTTTAGTTGTTTCACTCACCGAGGAACGTTCACCGCCCATTACACCAGCAGCGGCAACCGGTCCTTGTTCGTCAGTAATTAACAGCGTGCCTGCATTTAGTTTTAGATCTTGCCCGTCGAGTAAAGTAATTTCTTCGCCTTGTTTGGCAAGTCGGACATTAATGCTGCCATTCAACTTATCTAAGTCAAAAGCGTGCATCGGTTGGCCCTGCTCCAACAAAACATAATTAGTGATATCGACGATACAATCGTGGGGACGAACACCTGCGCGACGCAAACGCTCTTGCATCCACAAAGGTGTTGGTTTTGACACATCAACGTTACGAACCACACGACCGATATAACGCGGACATTGTTCTGCCGCTTCAAGTGTTACTGATAAAGCATCATCAATACTCGGGGCTACGGGCGCAATTTGAGGTTCGGTAACGTCGAGTTTATTCAGCACACCGACTTCACGCGCAATACCGCGCATACTTAAACAGTCACCTCGGTTAGGCGTTAAATCCACTTCGATAATTCTATCGTTTAATTTGAGGTATTCCTGTAAATCAGCACCCGCTGGCGCATCAACAGGTAACTCCCACAAACCACTATCATCATCACCAGCTTTTAATTCGGTTTGTGCACACAACATACCAAAGGATTCAACACCGCGAAGTTTCGCCTTTTTGATTTTAAAATTACCCGGTAACAATGCACCTACAGTCGCGAATGGTACTTTAATTCCAACACGAGCGTTTGGCGCACCACATACCACTTGAAAGGTTTTACTGCCGTTACTAACACTGCACACGCGTAACTTATCCGCATCGGGGTGTTGTTCTGCCGACACAATTTCACCGACGATAACGCCAGTGAATTCACCTGCAACAGGTTCGATACCATCAACTTCTAAACCAGCCATGGTGATTTGATCGGCCAATGCTTGTGTGTCCAAGTCGGGGCTTACCCACTCTCGCAACCAGGATTCACTCAATTTCATATACTTTGCCTCTCGCGCTACGTTTTTCGCAGCCGCTGAAATATTTTTTAACGGTTAAACAGTAATTTTTAATATCAGAACTGTTTCAAAAAGCGCAGGTCATTTTCAAAGAACATACGCAAATCATTAATGCCGTAGCGCAACATCGCCAAGCGATCCAAGCCCACGCCAAAAGCGAAGCCTGTGTATTTTTCCGGATCAATACCACAACTTCGGAATACATTCGGGTGAACCATGCCGCAACCCATCACTTCTAACCAACCAGTATGGCTACACACGCGACAGCCTTTGCCCATACAGCTCGCGCATTGAACATCGACTTCGGCAGATGGTTCAGTAAATGGGAAATAAGACGGACGGAAACGTACTGCCACGTCCGCTTCAAAGAACGCTTTTAGGAACTGATCAATCGTACCTTTTAAATCAGCAAAGCTTACACCTTCGTCAACCACTAACCCTTCGACTTGGTGGAACATAGGGGTGTGCGTTAAATCGGAATCACAACGGTAAACACGCCCTGGACAAATAATGCGGATCGGCGGCTTTTTATTTTCCATGGTGTGCACTTGCACGGTAGACGTATGCGTACGCAGAACAAGGTTCCCAACACCGGCTTTGTCATTGACATAGAAGGTATCGTGCATTGCGCGCGCGGGATGGTGCGCCGGGATATTGAGCGCCTCAAAGTTGTGGTAATCGTCTTCGATTTCAGGGCCCTCTTCTACGGTGTAACCCATGGAGGTAAACAACGCATCAACGCGTTGTACTACGCGCGTCACGGGATGAAGCGAGCCATAGTCGACGCCGCGCCCCGGTAGTGTCACATCAACCGTTTCGGAGGCAAGCTTTGCATTAATAGCTTCGGTTTCTAGCGCTTGTTTGCGTTCGTTCAAAATCGTTTGAACTTCTTGCTTCACCTCATTAATTTTTGCACCGGCTTTTGGCCGTTCTTCTGGTGATAAGCCTCCGAGGTTTTTCAACAACCCGGTAATAGAACCTTTTTTACCTAAGAAACTTACGCGCAACTCATCTAACTGCTGCAAACTGTCGGCAGCGGCAATTTTTTCGATGGCTTCTTGCTTTAGGGGTTCGAGATCTTGCATGAGCAACTCTTTCTCACTTTGAAGTAGGCTTTTCGCCTAGGTTTATCCGTTTCCGGACAATCATTTTACACATTGTCTGAGATGTTTTGATTGCGGCTTGCAAATCTAACTTTCCACACCCCAGATAAAAATAAACCCATCGGCCTGGTTGTTTAGCACAACCGGGGATGGGTTTCGTTGCATCAGGCATTTGCAATTACGCAAATGTTGAAGCTATTAAGTCGTTGGGATTAACCTAAAGCAGCCTTTGCCTGAGCAACGACGGCTGCAAAAGCAGGCTTATCGTGAACAGCAAGGTCTGCCAATACACGACGATCCAACTCGATGTTAGATTTTTTCAAACCAGCGATCAGCTTGCTGTAGGTTAAACCTTCAGCGCGTGATTGTGCATTGATTCGAGTAATCCACAACGCGCGGAAATTACGCTTTTTGTTACGGCGATCGCGGTAGGCATATTGACCTGCTTTGATAACCGCTTGTTTAGCAACGCGGAATACACGTGAGCGAGCTCCGTAATACCCTTTGGCTGCTTTTAAGACTTTCTTGTGGCGACGACGCGCCTGAACTCCACGTTTTACACGGGCCATGATTCTTTCCTCTTAAAATGTCGTTAGGTATTAGTTAGCGCGCAACATGCGATCAACAGATGGCTTGTCGACAGCGGCAACAATAGTCGTACCGCGAAGCTGACGCTTACGCTTGGTCGTCATTTTAGTGAGGATGTGGCTCTTGTAAGCACGTTTTACTTTATAGCCGGCAGCAGTTTTCTTGAAACGCTTTGCTGCACCACTATGTACTTTAGCTTTTGGCATGAGAATAACTCCGCATTTGCCCTCGTTAACTACGTTGAGGGTAAGTTAATGTTGAAAATAGCCTAGGCAGCTAATAGCCCGGCTATTTTTTCTTTTTCGGGGCAAGAACCATGATGAGTTGCCGGCCTTCCATCTTTGGATATTGCTCCACTGTCGCAATTTCCTCGAGGTCGGTTTCGATGCGCTTCATCATTTCCATTCCGAGTTCTTGGTGAGCCATTTCTCGCCCGCGGTAGCGAAGCGATACTTTGCCTTTATCCCCATTTTCTAGGAAACGTATAAGGTTGCGTAGTTTGACCTTATAATCTCCCTCTTCCGTCCCTGGTCGAAACTTCATTTCTTTAATCTGCTGCTGCTTTTGCTTCTTCTTAGCAGCGGCCTTGGCCTTTTTGGCCTCGAACAGTTGTTTCCCGTAGTCGAGAATTTTACACACGATTGGGTTAGCGTCTGGGGCGATTTCAACCAAATCGAGGGATGCCGCCTTTGCTGCGTCTAATGCTTCGTCCAACGTGACGATGCCAACCTGTTCTCCGTCGGCGCCAATTAGGCGTACTTCGGAAGCTTCAATCTGTTCGTTAATTCTGGCCTTTTTTACTTTAATAGCAGTGTTCTCCTCTGCTGGTTATACTCTGCCGCCCCATAACTCTTTGACTTAATTACCAAATTTTAGGAACTAGCAATCTCCGGCGCGCGCCCTTTGCGTGCCAGATCGTTCAATAATAGCTCAGAAAATGCCTCTATCGACATGGAACCGAGGTCTTCACCTTCGCGGGTTCTCACGGTGACAGTCTCTGTCTCTACCTCTTTATCACCGAGGACGATAAGGTAGGGAACGCGCTGAATTGTGTGCTCGCGGATTTTAAAGCCGATCTTCTCGTTTCTCAAGTCCGAAACGGCCCGGAAGCCCTTGTTTTGCAAGGATTCTTGAATTTTTTCCGCATATTCGGCCTGGCGATCGGTAATATTCAAGATTGCGACCTGCTCCGGCGCCAACCAGAGCGGGAAAGCCCCTTCGTAGTTCTCAATCAGAATACCAATAAAGCGCTCAAAAGAACCCAAAATAGCGCGGTGTAACATCACAGGCACCTTGCGTGAACCGTCTTCCGCTACATATTGAGCGTCCAGACGGCCAGGCATAGAGAAATCTACCTGGATAGTGCCACACTGCCATACTCGGCCTAGGCAATCTTTCAGTGAAAATTCGATTTTCGGACCATAGAAAGCACCCTCACCAGGCAGCTCTTCCCAAGGTAGGCCTTTCGCATCAAGCGCTTCGGCTAAGGCCTTCTCAGCCCTATCCCAATCTTCGTCACTACCCACTCGTTTTTCTGGACGAGTGGAAAGCTTGTAGATCAATGTGCTTGGATCAAATCCGAAATCCACGTATACCTGATGAAGGAAGTCGATGAAATCTGCCACTTCTGGCTGAATTTGCTCGTCGGTACAAAAGATATGCGCATCGTCTTGGACAAAACCACGCACACGCATGATGCCGTGTAAGGCGCCCGATAGCTCGTTACGGTGACATGAGCCGAATTCCGCCAATCGTAGAGGCAAATCACGGTAGCTGCGTAAGCCTTGGTTGAACACCTGTACATGGCACGGACAGTTCATCGGCTTAACGGCAAAATCGCGATCTTCCGATTTAAGAATGAACATGTCATCGCCGAACTTATCGGCATGACCGGACTTCTCCCACAAGCTAATATCCACCACTTGTGGCGTGCGGATTTCTTGATAGCCATGCTCAATTTGCTGCTTGCGCATGTAGGATTCAATGGTGTTATAGACACTCCAACCTTTTGGATGCCAGAACACCATCCCAGGCGCTTCTTCTTGCAAATGGAATAAGTTGTATTTTTTGCCTAGCTTGCGGTGATCCCGCTTTGCCGCTTCTTCCAAGAAACGCAAATGGGCTTTCAACGCTTTTTTATCGGCGAATGCAGTACCGGATATGCGCTGCAATTGCTGATTATCCGAATCACCGCGCCAATAAGCACCCGAAACTCGCTGCAATTTAAAATTTTGGCAAAAGCTCATGTTCGGCACGTGCGGGCCACGACACATGTCGATATATTCTTCGTGATGGTACAAGCCGGGCTGATCATCTTTAGGGATGTCACGCTCCAAGATTTCCATCTTGTAAGGCTCGCCGCGCTCTTTAAAGGTATCGTAAGCTTCTTGCCAACTCACTTTCTTTTTAATGACATCGTATTTCTTAGCCGCCAGCTCTTTCATACGCTTTTCCAGCGCTTCGATATCTTCATCGGTCAAGCGATGCTCTAAATCGATGTCGTAGTAAAAACCGTTTTCAATCGTCGGGCCGATAGCCATCTTCGCTTCTGGCCACATTTGTTTAAGTGCGTGACCAATCAAATGCGCGCAGGAATGACGGATGATCTCAATGCCGTCTTCGTCTTTAGGCGTAAAAATAACGAGATCGGCGTCTTCTGTAATGGGGTCATGCGCATCAACACGCACACCATTTACACGGCCACCCAATGTCGCTTTCGCAAGACCGGGGCCAATATCAGAAGCAATTTCGAATACAGAGACAGGCTTATCGTAGGAACGCTGAGAACCGTCAGGAAGAGTAATAACAGGCATGGTTGTTATCCTTAGTCAGTGGTGACCCCTACCAAAGGCCACGTGATTTGATTTGAATTAAATTATCTAAAGGGGGCGGGATTTTACCGGGAAGTTGTAGCGGCAGCAATGATAAGGCACCACGGAATACCGCAACGAAAACCAAATCAAAAACGCCCAGCGAATACTGGGCGTTTTTGATTTTAGGTAGTGAAACAACGCTTTAATCGAGAAAGCCTTTGTCGGACAGCATATCCAAAATTTGCTGAACTTCATGGCTAATATCGTCACTGTCGGTATGCAGGTGAATTTCGGGATTTTCTGGCGCCTCGTAGGGAGAGTCGATACCCGTGAAGTTTTTAATCTCCCCTGCCCGGGCTTTTTTATAAAGGCCTTTAGGGTCACGCTTTTCCAAGACTTCTAGAGGGCAATCCACGAACACTTCGATGAAATCCATCCCGGCATCATCGTGTAATTGACGAACGAAATCGCGGTCTTCACGAAAAGGTGAAATGAAACTGGAGAGTACAATAACGCCAGTATCAACAAAAAGTTTTGAAATTTCGCCAATACGTCGAATATTCTCTTTGCGATCCTCAGCGGTGAACCCCAAATTGCTGTTGATCCCCAAGCGAATGTTGTCACCATCAAGCCTGTAGGCGAGCTTGTTACGGTCGTTGAGTGCCTTTTCAAGTGCTACCGCAACCGTACTTTTACCAGCACCGGACATTCCGGTGAACCATAAGGTAACACCCTTTTGGCCTAAGACACGCTGACGGTCGCCACGGTTCACATGCCCATCATGCCACTTCACATTGGTTGCTTTTTGTTCAGTCATACTACAAAGATCGTCCTTATCTAACTGTAAACGAAGTTCCGAGAGAGTATCTAGAAACCGGAAAAATGGGCAGGCTCCACAGACAGAGAAACAAAGAAGCCTGACAAACGACATTATGAACGACTATAACTGAAAGTGCTAACCCTATAGCGGAAAGATATATGCAGCTGAGGCAATCAGCTAGCTAGCAAGGTTTCTGCCAGATGAAATTGAATGAGAGGGTCTGAGCAGGAATATGGCCCCTGGGAACATGATAGGTAGGTTCAGCAGCTTCTGACTATTGCCCCCCCTAGGCGCTGTATAACTTGAACGATCCGTTGCTTAGCCTGCGGCAAGCTAACGCTGCTAAGAGTTTGAGCCCCGAAATTTTTCGTTTGACTGCTTTTCCAGTTGCTCGGAGGCACAAATTTGTCAGGAACAATTTTAAACGACTGTTTTGTTAGGAGACCGAAGGGTGAAACCCATGGACGGATTTCATAACCCTGTCGAACTACGTTCTCATCCAATCGGGGAGAAGTCATCTGCCACAAACAGTTGGGCGGTGCGACTAAAGTGTTTGGTACTTGGGAAATTGGTAGGCACGATTGGATTAAATCACAACGGCTCCTAAGCCGTTGTGCCCCCTTCGGGGCTTCGTCGCTCCACTCCTCGTTCAAAATGCTCCATCGCATTTTGTCGAACTTCGTTCTCACCCAATCGCGGGCATAATTTGTTACCACAAGAAAACCTGGAGTCCGACGGAGTTACAGTATGCTTGGGAAATTGGTAGGCACGATTGGATTCGAACCAACGACCCCCACCATGTCAAGGTGGTGCTCTAACCAACTGAGCTACGTGCCTAAAAGATGGGCTTTTCAACGACAACTTTGCCGCTCAAAGCGAAAGGAGGCGCACTTTAGCAGCGAGCTTTGTCGCTTGCAAGGCTAAAATGCACCTTTACGACGCCCAGACCAATATTACGCGTCTGCGACCTCTTCTCTACTTCGAGAACGAAGCGCGTTGTAAATCATGACACTTGGCACAAGCACAAAGGTCATCAACGCCATTAATGCGACATACATCAGAATTGCTTTCTTGAGATTGATCGCACTACCGGCTCGCATAACGCCCTGATGAGCGTCTTTGTATAGTGACCCAACACCACCAACGCGCTCTCGACTAACCTGGTTGTATATACGCTCACAAATCGCGTAATAATCTTTAAGTTGGGCCAGAATCTGACCAACGCCATCTTCAGCCCGCTTCAGATATTCATCCCTTACTTCCTCAGCTAAATCATTCTGGGCATCACCTTTTACTGCATCAATAAGGCGTTCGACTCGGCGCATTTTAGACTTCGCGTCGGCTACGGCAAGATTAGCTTCTAACCACCGATCATTTAATTGTTGCCGATATTTTTCAGTTGAATCTTCACCGGCTACTTGGAGCAATTTATCAAAGACGTCTCCATTTAGCTGAGGGACAAATCCAGGATAATCTGACAACTGGTCTGGTCGACCACCAACTGGATTTGATAGAGGCTCGCTTTCAATATACGAATTTAGTGCGGCCTTGATGAGGAGAGCCTCTTCTTCAAGCGTAGCTAGATTATCTTTTAACACCTCGTATTTTTCTTGATAATAGTATGCAGCCAATCTTGGAGCCCGACTAATGCCCAAAGAGCGTATAGGCGACATCAACTCATCGATTGTATACGTTTCCAGGTCGGTCAAGTTGCTTTCTAGGTCACGAAGGCTCCACCCAGTCTCTGGGTCTCTCACCGTGTCAGCCCCTTCAACAGAATTCACCTTTTCGATGTTCTGACGTAATGCTTTGGTTTTGTCAGTAAAAAGATCGCTCAATACAATATAATCGACATCCTGAAATAACTGCTCATCAAGCGTATTGACAGAATTGAGTTGAACACCGGCTTTCAAAACTCCTCTATTGTCTATCCCATGGTGCGCCCACAATCGCGGTATCAAAGACAACAAGGCAGTGATTTGTTGTTCCTCCAATCCTCCCCCAGATGGATCGAAAGATAATACGGCTCCACTATTAACTGACTGCTGTAATTCTCGTCGTTTCGCATCTTGAATGGCTGAAACTTGATCAAAATCAAGATTTTTTGACGCTAGTAATTGCTGATACTTAAACTCAATTTCTCGGTAATAAGGAGAATATGGCTCAACGGCAAGCCTCCTAGTCATTTCTACTAACGAAAAACCGCTTTCGCTAAACTCCATTTCTTCGTAAGCCTGCTGTAGGATTACTGGTGCCAATATATCCTGGATACTGAAATCCGCGCCACTAGGGTATTCGGATCGCTCAACTCCGGGAAATGTAAAAGATATAACCTTTGAATATGGGAGTGAATCGCTCAAGGTTAGGTAGGTGGTTATCGTATACGTTATATATAAACAAGTCAGCACAATTGCCGCAGCCAACCATACTTTCCAAGTCGAAAATACAGCTTTTATCAATGCAAGCAAATCAATTTCATTCGAATGCTCAGCCATACTATTATTTGGAAAAGTCTCTTTTGCTCGGACTTCTTTAATTTGTGTAGATGAACTCAAGAAAATACCTCCTACCAAAAACCAATCGATTGCTTACTGCTGCAAACCAACGCCACAGTTTCACCAAATCACGAACAAGCGGAATTCATAACAGTTTCAATTGCACTCAGGAATACCGAAATAGGCCGAAAATAGCCCCCTTGAATCTCTGTGCCCCCCTGTACACCGCTTATTCAAAACATACTAGCTTTCAGGCAATGATCAAGGTGCCTTTTTACAACCCCTTAGTCATTGATATATCCCGGCTTATGATTCCCCGCGCAAATAATACTAATTCCAACCAGCATAATTTACCCACAATACACTACTACACTGCGAGAAGTAAAAAGCCTCTCTGGGACCTCTCAAGGCGCATCCAAACAGGAAATCTAAAAAAACTTTAATTCCAGGTAGATATTACCAATTCATATCAGAGCGATAAGCATGGAAACTAAAACCAGAACCCCTGTTCTCACTTTAGAATACTATAATCCCATTGCCCTGGAGTGCTTCACTAATGACCTGTCGGGTAATCCAATTACGTAAATAGCAACTCTAGCGACTACGAACCTTAAACTATCCACATTAACCCTAAATAAATGAGACATATGCACGAACCTTATTAGAAAGCTGCTATGAAACTCTATAGAATGGACAAATTGCTTACACATGGCATTATTATCTATTATATCCAAAGTTCTAGCTAGCTATTCAGCCAACAGCAGCGTAAAACAAGCGAATCAATCATTAGTTTAACAAGCTTCAAGTTGATTAGGCCGCAACTAAGGGCCTATTTGTTGGCCCAAACCTCACCATTTAAAGCAAACATAACTCCAGTAAGAACAATATGGAAATAAAGCTTACGTATAAATGGTTACGAAACCGCACAACAAATCATTACATTGGACTAAAAACCCAGCTATCGAATCCTGTTTTACAAGCAGCATTATTGTATTGGTTGGCACTGGGTATCGCATTTCAAATTGGTTTTGCTTTATGGCCGATAGGTAATTACTCAACACTGACATACCTTGGCTTTTATATCCCGGTAATTATTATTTTAGCTATAAAGAATTCCAATGTTCGCTGCCTATTGGCCAGAGCAGATAGATGGCTATTAGTATCCCTTGCGCTTTTCTTCGGCTGGGTTTCGACATCTAGCTTATGGGCGACTACACCCGACAATCAGACAGAGAATTTCTTCTATACTACGAGGCTGTGCTTACTTATTTCGTTGTACGTTCTTGGGGTCGCATACATTACCTACTCTAAGCCAGCGTTAGTTAAAATATCTATATATCTAGCCATGGGGTTAGCTATTGTCCTAGCAATCAGCAGTATTACTGAATTTATTCAGCTAGCTCTTATTGACAAAAAACTAGTCATCAGGTCAACTTTTCGCTTAGCTACCCTCAACGTGGCAGGTGCTCAAACGAATATTAATCCTGTAATTTCGGGTATATATTTCGGCGCTTGCGCGATAATGTGTGCGAAAGCGATACGCCCAGCAATAGCGCCGCCTAATCGCTTAACCGGACATATTATAACCGCTAGCTGCGTTTTAGCTGCACTTACATTTGTTGCAACTACAACACTCACCGGGACTAGAACGGCCATATTGGGGCTAGTGATCGCATCATGTTTCGCACAATGGGCATCTGGTCGTCATCTTAGCCTAACACTGATAGTTGCCATTGGATTTTGGGTTCTCGCGGTCGCTCTATTTGATGAAACTAACGTATTAAATAAGCTTCTAAACCGTGGCGGTTTTGGTAGCCTGAGACCACAAATATGGCATGAAAGCCTTACAAAAAGCGTCGATAGCTGGTTTGCCGGCGCCGGGATGTGGTCGGATAGCACCATAAATATTTCAAAAGCGGACGGCTCACTCTCTAAGCAGCCGCACGCACACAGCGCCTATTTGCAGTTATTTCACTGGACAGGAGCAATAGGTATACTTAGCTACGCTTCTATATATGCCAGATCCTCATTTTTGTGCTTTGGGTCTCGTCATACTATTCTAGGCGGCACATCACTACTGCTTTTGTGTTACTTCGCATCAGTGCAAATGTTTGACGTTTATAGTGTAATATCAAAACCCAACCAATACTGGGTATGCGTCTGGCTCCCCATTGGAATCATTCTAGGAATCACAGCTACACACACCTACCCAGCCAATTCAACCGAAAACTGAAAAACATTCGAAATACAATAACTTAAGATGAAATCATTTGTTGACTCTTTGATTTTAGATCATTAATATACGCGCCTCTTTCGAGCACTAAGCCTCGAAATCACCACTCCGCCTTAGCTCAGTTGGTAGAGCAAATGACTGTTAATCATTGGGTCGCTGGTTCGAGCCCAGCAGGCGGAGCCATATTTCTACTATTTAATCAACTCAGCGCGCCTCCATTTTCCAAACTAATAGCTATACGAACACTATTCGACATTCGAGTACTGCAAGCTACTCCGAGGTCGCCACTCTTGTTCTGCGAAGCTTTACGCCCCCTTTAATCGGGCGAAGTTTTAAGGGGGATAGTTAAATTAGGTATTTCATTCGCAAACCGTAATCTGCATTTCCATCTTTTCTTTGCAGCCTAAGCAATCTGGCACGCGTATCGACATTTAATCTATAAGACCAAATAAACCGACTGTAATAGATACGATAAATTCATCTGAGCAGCCATGACGGCACCGCGCCATTTGGAGAATTAGAGTGTTCGGGATATACTCTGGCCCGCGAGTCACGCCAGCTCAAAAGGAGAGGTTTAATTAATGCTAGGCAGGTTATTTGAGGCACCCAGAACAGTTAAGCGAATAATTTCTCTTACCTACGACGTATCAGCCCTGTTCATCTCATTTTACCTCGCAAATTGCCTGAGACTTGGGGAACTTACAATACCTCTTGGCGAAAAAGAAATTGCAACTGTTCTAATCACTGTTTTTGTGTCTTTGATCGTCTTCACTAGGATCGGCCTTTATAGGGCAATCTTGCGATTTATGGCTCAACAAGCTCTTATAAGTGTTGGTGTTGGTGTTGTAGTCTCAGCTTTTGTCTTAGCTTCAAGTAGTTACTTTCTCCAAGCTAGCACTCCCCGATCAGTACCAATTATCTACGGATTCGCTGCTCTTTTCTTCATAGGAACGCCTCGGCTGCTAGTACGCAATGTGGTGCTAATGCTAAAAGCAGTTCGAAACCCCTCTCAGGAGTCCGTAATAATATATGGTGCTGGCCACAGTGGCTTTCAGCTAGCCAGCGCGCTTACAGGAACTAATTATAAAGTTGTGGCATTTGTAGATGACAACAAGCGACTACATGGAAAATTATTTCGTGGCTTAACGGTATTCAATCCACGAAAACTCGAGCGTCTATCCAAGCAATACGGTATAAGTCATATACTGCTAGCGTTAGGGAATGCTCCCCGCTCAAGACGCGCCGCTATTTTAAACAACCTTGAACCTCTAGGCATAAGCATCAAAACCATGCCAGATATGCACGATGTACTGAGTGGAAAAGCCAAGATCGAAGATATTAAAGACGTTGACGTTGAAGATTTATTAGGAAGAGACCCGGTCAAGCCTATACCAGACCTGCTTGATGCATGTATAAAAGGCAAAAATGTGCTAGTTACTGGGGCTGGAGGCTCAATTGGCTCCGAGTTATGCAGGCAAATATTAAGGTTATCACCTAAAAAACTAGTGCTTTTTGAAGCAAATGAATACAGCCTTTATAAAATTGAACAAGAGATAAGTGAGCTGAAAAAAAATATAGCTATGAACACTTCTACCTATAGTGTTATTGGCTCCATTCAAGATCGCAATCTGTTAGAACAAGTATTTAATTCTTTTGAGATTCAAACTATATATCACGCTGCCGCATACAAACATGTCCCACTAATCGAACACAATGTTGTAGAAGGCGTGAAAAACAATATTTTTGGGACCTGGCACTGCGCTGAAGCAGCTATTTCAAGCAACGTGGAATCATTTGTACTGATATCAACAGATAAGGCTGTCCGGCCAACAAATGTTATGGGCGCTACGAAACGCGTGGCAGAACTTATCCTTCAAGCGCTCTCAAAACGTCAATCTGACACTCGATTTACAATGGTAAGATTTGGAAACGTGCTTGGCTCATCAGGGTCAGTTGTACCGCTATTTCGCAAACAAATTAAATTTGGAGGTCCAGTAACTGTAACGCACCAAGACATTACACGTTACTTTATGACGATTCCCGAAGCAGCTGAATTAGTTATTCAAGCTGGATCTATGGGAATGGGTGGAGATGTCTTCGTCTTGGACATGGGTGAGCCGGTAAAGATCCTAGATCTGGCAAAAAAAATGATTCACCTTTCTGGGCTTACACTACGAGATGAAAAAAACCGCGATGGAGACATTAGCATCTCCGTGACAGGGCTTCGACCTGGCGAAAAACTTTACGAAGAATTACTGATTGGTGACAACGTAAGTGGAACCGAGCACCCTAGGATTATGAGAGCAGAAGAATCCTCTCTGCCCTGGGAGGAGACTTCCAAAATGATTTATGATTTTATTAGCGCATGCGACGAGCATAATACCCAACGAATCAAAAGCATATTGCTCAATGCTCCGACTGACTACCATTTCAATGAAAGCAACAATATAGAAAAATCGATCCTACGAGCAGTATGAACCAAACCAATATCCTCTCAAGCCACCCATCACATACCATTATTAGACTGTTTGATATATTTCTATCAGTTCTGGGGCTCTCGGTTACCGCGCCAATAATTTTAATCATTACAATTATTGGCACTGTTGATACAGGATCTCCAATTTTTTTACAAAAAAGGTTAGGAAAAAATAAAAAAATTTTTACGCTAATTAAATTTCGCACAATGCATAGAGACACGGCATCCATCGCTACTCATTTAGCAAGTAGCACGTCCGTAACTAAATTTGGCGGATTTCTTAGAAGAACAAAACTGGACGAATTGCCTCAATTGATTAATGTTTTGCTTGGAAATATGAGTTTAGTTGGCCCCCGCCCTGGATTACCAAATCAAGTCGACCTAACGCAGTATAGAGATGAATTCGATATCTTTAAGGTTCGACCAGGAATAACAGGCCTTGGACAAATAATGCAGGTAGATATGTCGACACCACGTAAACTAGCTCGCTATGATTCCGTAATGATTACACGGATGTCGGTTACCCTGTATATAAGCCTAATTTTTTCTACCATGCTAGGGAAAGGTAGTGGAGATAAAATTCAAAAAAATAAAGCTTGACCAAATAAATTATTTTGTTACTTAACGTCACTTGACAAAAAATGCTCTGCCGTTTTTTTAAAACCTTCATCTAACGAAAAAGGTGGCGACCAATCCAACAGTTCTTTAGCTTTGTCACAGTTAACCACTAAAGAATTGCATAACCTATTTACCACTTCTTGCTTTCCAAGCACTTTGGATAGAACTCTAAGAAAAAGTTCAGGGACGGCTATTAGCTTAGCGGAGTATCCCAAGGCTCCCCCCAGTTTAACCAGAATATCTCTGATAGATAAATCTTGGCAATCGCTAACCATGAATACTTCATTTGCGGCAGCTGGGTGTTCACTGCAAACCACAATAAAATCTATTAGATTGTCTATACTAACTAAGCTTCGCTTATTTTGTATCGAACCCAACGGCAAAGGAATCTTTCTAACAAGCCACACCATCATTGTATTAAAATTTGCTTTAACTCCTGGGCCATAAATTAACGGTGGTCTTATCACTACTATATCCATGAGGCTTGAAAAATCATTCATTAACGCTCTCTCAGCTTCGAATTTAGATGTAGCGTAAGCATCTTTAAACTCATTGTCACTTAACTCTGTGAGCGCTTTTCCATGCTGACTAAACTCGCCAGAGACTTTTACCGTACTGAGAAATACAAAACGTTTTACGCCCATTCTAGACGCCGCATCTGCCAACTTTAGAGTGTTAGAACAATTTGCTTCCCTATAAGCTTCTAGCACATTACTATGCTTTTCACTCATATCATGAACTTTAGCAGCCACATGCACTAAAACATCTAACCCTTCAAAATTTTTTTCATACAAGCCCGTATCCGAATAGTCACGAACTTTCAAAGTTTCAAGCCTTTCTCCATTTTTCTTGAAATCATAAACTGGGCCTCTAGAAATAGCCAGCACTGAGCAACCTGCAATATTGGCACTCAAGTGCTTAACTAATGCACCACCAACAAACCCACTGGCTCCGGTAACACCTACCTTCATCATCAAACTCGGTTAATCCTAACTTTTAGAAATTCAAGCAATTTAAATGGAATTTTGCTAAGTACTAACAACAGGTTGGTATATAAACCATTTCTTTTACAGGCAGCCACAATTTCTTGATTTAGTAACAAGCTATTTCTAAGACCAGAAGTACTAACACCTCCCTGGCGCATCCTAACAAGAACTTTATCAACCCACAGATAGTTTAGCTTGTTTACATATAAGAGTCTTATGAACATATCGTAATCCGCCGAAATCTTAAAATCCAACGAATATGGACCCACTACATCGTACGCTCTTTTACGTATAAATGTACCAGGGTGTGGTGGCATCCAACCAAACCTCAACTTCCAGCTCCGAAAGTGTTTAGCACCATAAAGTCGAGTGTTATGGTCAATATTCTGAGACTTGCAGAATACTACATCCCCGAAGACGATGTCAGTCGCTGGGTTTTCAATAAACCGATCAACCATAGTAGCAACGACGTCATCGCTCTCATACAAATCATCCGAATTTAAAATCGCGACAATGTCTCCCGTAGCCATAGCCACACCTTTGTTCATGGCATCGTATATACCAGAATCTGGTTCGGAGACACAGATTGAAATAGTACTTCCATAACTATCAATTATCACTCGGGTATCATCTATCGAACACCCATCGATAATTATGTACTCAATGTCTGAATAGCTCTGAGACAACACGGAATTGATACAATCTCGTATCGTTTCTTGGCTATTGTAACAAACAGTAATAATCGATACTTTCACAAATATAAATCACTTATTCAAATCTATCTGCATAATTGGTTATTATATATATACATATTCCAAGTCAGCCATATTTTTATTCATACGAACTCTTTCAATAACTTCAGCCATTTTATTCGCACTAACATTCCAAGTAAAATTATCAGCAATAAATCTTGAGGCTTTCTCTCCTTTTTTAGAGAGTTCCGTTGGGTCAAGTCTAGTCATATCTAAAAGCGACTTTTGAATTTCTTCTACGCTATTCCCCCTCATCACGACACCAAGCTCATGAACAGAAATATCCTCCCACGGAGTGTTTTCGGTAGTTATAACAGGAACTCCAGCTGAAAGTGCCTCACCAATCACCACCCCAAAATTCTCAGTGTAAGACGGCAAAATAAAAATCGAAGCGTCATAAAATGCTTGAAATTTTTCTTTATTTTTAAGCATTCCTAAATATTCCACATTTTTTAGCAATCCGGAAGACTTAAGCTGATTTATTTTTTTTTCATAACCACCGTAATCGGGTCCGGCAAGATCTAGTTCCCAATCTGGTAACTTACTTTCTATGTTTTGCCAGGCAGACAATAAATTATCAATACCTTTTTTTTCATGAAGCCTGGACATAAAAAGAATTTTTCGTTTCTCTTGTTTGCGCTGCTTAAGTTCCTGCCACTTCTGAGCAACATCCAATCCAATCGGCGTCACTCCGTGTGGTATTAAAGCTACAGGGGAAGTTATACCTAAATCTCTTACTGCTTGTAACTCATCTTTAGATGTCACGTGTATTAGAGCAGCACTATTCAATGCCATTTTTTGAAACAACCACCAGCTAATTAACTTTCTCAATCGGCCCTGCTTTAAGCACCAAGGAAACAGCTCACCCCTAACAGCAATAATATGAGGAATTCTACGCCTACGAGAAACCAACATTGGAAAAAGAGCGCAATAGTTCCAAAGGTTATTCGAATAAATAACGCTGTCCGGGTTTTCCTTAACTATTTTTTCAAGTGTCCTTTTGATTTTAGGCGCAAAGCGTAACTTAATAGGACCAATTGTATTATGAACTAACCACCTCAGGTTACACTCCGAGACAACAGTATTTACATCAGTTCGAGCATTACCAGATGAAACAACACATACCTCTACGCCAACTTTTTCGAGCGATAGCATCAGCGTTGGTAGAGAAACAGCGGGCCCACCATATGAATCATCTAGATTTTCAATTACACCTACTAAGGAAACCTTAAAATCAAAAAATGTCAATTAAACACCTCTGTATTTAAATTCTCTCACGATACGATATGATAACCATACAAGTGGCGAAGCTATACTAAATGATGTAAATAACGCAAACACAGGTAAGGCAGCAAGGGATATATATCTTTTAGAAAAGGTAGAAATTAACACCACCAATATAAAAACTAGATAAACAATACCGTATTGGTAGACCATCACAGTGAAACCCGAATTAGGTCTAGAAAGTTCTTTCACAACTCTATCATTAACAGAAGAACTTTCAGCCAGACCACTCACACCACAAATATCATAATACTTAGCTGACAGACTTCCAAAGTCTGACCCAACAGCGCCTAAAGGGGCCTCGACTACGGAACAAACACCTAGCCATATCTGGGTCCCCCTAGATAGAATCGAGGCATCTTCCATAAGGAGGGAGGGGTCTGTCGAGAGCTTAGCAATTAAGTTTACGAACCGAGATTTATCCTGAGCACCACCAACAACAACCAGCAAAATCGAAGATACTAGCAACGCAGGCCATAGTCGTTTAAATCCGTAAATTGAGAACAGAATTGGGAGGAGCAATATAGCAGTTCCTGACTTTGCTAGTATTATAGTTATGACGATGAGAATACTGTTAAACCAAAATCTAACTCTAGTGATTAATCTAAGCCTGAAAAAATAGTATTGATAGGCGTATAATATTAAAGATATGAATACTAAAAAACTCGACTCAGGGCAAAATGATGTAACACCTCTATATGAGTCGGCTTGATATTTGATTACGCGCATAAAATGCTGAAACATGCTCGAAAAAATATCTGGAGAAAGGAGCTGTATCAGAGCACCACATACGTATATATAAAGAACACAATTAATCGTTGCAGGCTTTAAAAAAACAAAGTAACGCTTCGTAAAATAGTATAGAAAAAATGCATAAAATACAGTAAAAATGTAAGAAATACTCGTATTTAAATCTGTAGAATTAAAAATCACCAAGACAATACAACCAAGAAGAAAGGCTATGAAAGCCAAGTCCGCTTGATCGAATTTCATAAACCTTTTTGGCATGCAAAGCAAACAAAGCAGCCCCACTAAAACTGCCGTTGGTTGAACATCGCTATTAATTGGAATAGGCGAAAGAAAAGGAAAAAAAGCAACGAAGAAAAATATATTTGAACACAAATGGGCAATTGTCAAAGTTTTTCCTCAATTATTTGACACTCCAAATCTTCCTCTTTCGATTCAATAATCGAAATAGCAAACGCGAGCACCTTGAAGTAAAATCCACTTTTGACTCCAAGTAGATAATCAGCGTGATTTAGAGCTCTATTCATATATTCTCCATAGAAGTCAAAAACCTCGATGAATGCTATCGTTAGCTCCTCCAAAGTTTTAGCAACTTTTAAAAATCTATCGTGGTGTAAATGGGTCGAGTATCCACCGGGATCTACGGCAATTGAAGGTATTCCATGCAAGCCAGCCTCAATCGAAACATTTGAGGACATGTGTAAGACCAAAGATTTACCAACAAAATCCTCAAAAAGAGAATTGCATCTACTAACAACAAGATTTGGCAACTCTTGTTCTTTAGAGTCCCAAAAATTAGTCCTATCCAAGGGATGCTTACGAACTACAAACTCCAACTCGGGGTGATCAACAATGAAATCAGAGATAATTTGAATAGACCTTTCCAACGCCAAAGAAATGCCATCCCAACTAGGTGAATATTGACCTGCAATTAGTATCGAGCCGGTACGACTAGCCAATGAACGCGGAAAATGCTCCTTTACTCCAGGGTTTATAAATGGTGATCCTGCAATTATTGCTTTTGTTGAACCTATCCTTGGTTTATTTTCACTGAGTCCATCTATAGTCGATTGACCAAAAACCAAAGTATAATCAACATCGGAGTTCGAGTGCGCTATCCCCCAACACCCTACTCCATGAGCGATATTAGCAACAACGACATCTTTTTTGTTTGAAAAATACCTAAGAACGGATGGAAATACTCCTGCATTTTCAACGATCATAATTATCTTAGGTGTATATTTTACTAGCAGGCAGTTGACATACAAAGAGTGAAGATATAAAGAAAATGGAATACCGTTATCCATACCAAAAAAAATTAGTTTATAGAACTTTTCCTTTCGAGACTTAACGTGCACTTTCGAAGAAACACCATTGATATTCAAAAAGTCCACCATTGGAGAAAACCTTGCAATCTTGCCGTCGTCAGGCAACACCAATAAAACTGTACAAGGGCTCTCTTTGATTGACAGCCGAGGGAATATTTTTTTTAATATAGGAGCAAGAAAATTATTCAAAATAAACAAAAGCGCGCCCACCCCTTTAGACGGAAGCAAGCTTTTATTCAAACTTTTATACAAATAACTTTGATAGCGCTCTATTTTCTTTAGACTGCTCATCAATCAAATATCTCAAAATTTATTATTCACGCTAAGTAAATTATACATAAAAGCTTTGCTCATAATTTCGGTCACAGCAGAAGCCCGTACTTGCTATGCCAATCTAAAAGTGAATGAAATCCAGAGTATAAATATTGATAGAAGCACACAACATCAAATTTCAACAGACTTTTTACACTTAGCTAAAAAGTTGATTTACTTGAATTGTTACAACGAAGTCAAAATAATTTAAGCAAAATTCACCGATGACTGAACATTATGAGCGCACCTTTGAAGAACCCACAGATATCACTATCCCATTTAAAAATAGCAAATTATTTACGATACACGATGTTTTGTCTGCCTCCGAAGTAACTCTAACCTGCCGCCATTAAAGCATCAGCAAGAATAAAATCTTCTTCATTATCAATATCAACAGATTCAGTCCTATTCATAATAATGGGTAGCGCATCTTGATAAAATGACACGAGTTTAGGATTTTTGAAATCTTCAATATTACGCACATAGATTGCACCATTTGGGTGGTAGGCAACGCGTTGATCTTGACTACGGGTATTACCTGTAAGCATAGGACTATCGTTAAAGACTGGCTCCCAGCCAGTCTCAACTTCATAGAATGCAAAAGACACTGCAAAATCATACTCAACAGCGGAAAATACTGGCTTATCGGTATTTTCAGATAAATGAATTGCTTCGGTCACATGTTTTTCATTTCTAAAAGGCATAGTGGGCAATGCAAGAAGAAACTTTGTATCAGCGTCATCGAAAATTGAGGTGTAGTTTGCCTTGAGGTAATCAAATATTTTCACTTTATCACCAGCCTCATCAGATGAGCGAAGATGTAGGCTCAACTTGGGAGACGAAATATACGCCTGAACAGTTTCCCAGTATTCTTTAGAGTCTGTCGAAAAAATCACCTTATCGACTTTCGTCGAGTTAACACAAGCCTCGAGTGTCCAGACCACCAGTGGCTTTCCTGCGAGTAACTTTATATTTTTATTTGGTAGTCGCTTCGAACCAGAGCGTGCCGGAACATATGCTACACAACTCATGCTTTACCCTGCCCTTTCTTTTCGTTCCATGCTGTTTGAACCTGCTTACAAACTTCGACCACCTCGAGGTATTCCTCATCCGATAAGTGCTTCAAAGGCATTCTATCCCTTCGGCTCATATAGCCGGCGGCTTCAAGCAAAGCCTTATTAGTACGGTGCCAACCATATTTCCCTGCGCACTGGTCAAAAAACGGTTTTTCCAGCTTATTAATGATGAAGTCTATGGTTTCCTGGTCATCGCGTTCATACGCACCCCAGAAAGTTTCACCTATTTCAGCATCTATAATAGAGATACCATTGAGATATGCTTTTGCACCATATGGTTTATACTGCATAAATGCAGATTTAACACCCGCAATAATTACACGGATATTAGGTTCTAACATTAGCGCTTCACGAGTGATATCAAAATTCTTGGCATCTTCTTTAAGTGCAACAATTTGATTCACTTTAGGAAGTGCATTCATTAAAGTACTCGGCCAATGCATTTGAGTGCCATTATAGCCAGACAAGAAAGGCATCTCGTGCACGAGTATAGGCATGTTGGTTTCTCGGCCAACCTCTGCATAATGATCGATAATTTGCTCATCGGTAAAGTATTTTTCTCTAACAAGCAATGATACAAGATCCGCGCCCGCCTCTTTTGCGTGAGCCGTAAATCTAATCGTTTCTTTTGTTGAACAGTGAATTGGATCCCCGACAATCACAATATTTTTACTATCAAGTGATTTGACATGCTTTATACAAAACTCATTCAACTCCATAATTTCATCATGGGTTAACTGAGAATAACGAGAGTTATAAGCCATGGCATAGAACTTCCGTGCACCTTGCTTATACAGGAGTGTCAGGTACTTTTCCAAGTTTTCATAATCAATACTTTCATCTTCTGAAAAAGGCGTAAAGATTGTATAAAAACACCCTTCTAAACGATCTTTCAATTCATCAAACATTTGTGATTCCTCTTTTCCAACGATCTAAATCAGCTTCTACCATCTCGCCAATCAATTTATCTATACTACGAGAGCCTTCCCAGTCAGTGAGAGACATGATCCTATCTGTGTTTCCCACCAGAGGAGGTGTATCTTGGGGTCTAAAATACCGCTCGGATACCTTGGCTATTACGCGCCCAGAATTTTTATCGATACAAACCTCTTTTTCCTTTGTACCCTCAAATACAGGGCTCATTCCTGCTGACTCGGCTGCCTTTTTTAAGAACTCACGTATGCTAGTTAGCCTGCCAGATGCAATGATCAGGTCTTCGGGCGAAGTAAGATCCATCATATCGCACATTGCAATAACATAGTCTTCGGCTGCACCCCAATCTCTAGCGGAGTTTAAGTCCCCCAACTCAAAGGGTTCGCCACCTTCTACACAAAGCCTTGCAATATTGTATGTTATTTTTCGAGTTACAAAAGATCTACCCCGAAGAGGCCCTTCGTGATTAAAAAGAATGCCTGAACAAGAATAAACCCCATAGCGCTCTCTATATAGACGTGCGAAATTTGCCGCTGCTAGCTTAGAGATGCCATAGGGATTGGTAGGATAAAATCTTGACGTTTCACTCAACTTTTCGTCGCCGAGCGCCGTACCAAATATTTCTGAGCTGGAAGCACAAAATATTTTAGATTCAGGAACGACGAGTCGCACGCCTTCCAGCATATTTAAAGTGCCATGAGCATTCACGTCTAGCGTAACACCAGGGTACTTGAACGAATCAGCGACGAAACTTTCACTTGCTAAATGAAAAATAACATCAGGTCTTGTTTCTTGTAAAACACTGATTATATTCTGGGCTTCATTCAGCTGACACTCTATAAGCTTGACTTGGTTTTTAATACCTAAGTAATCCAATCTCCAGGTGGTGCTAGACGAACCTCTCCGATAGCCGCCATATACTTCCCAGCCACGTGAAAGCAGTTCTTTTGATAGATGAGCACCATCTTGACCGGTCACGCCAGTAATGAGCGCAGTCTTTTTATTTTTTATCATTTTAGGCTGGCCAAAGTTTCCAAAGCGCGCTTGAAACCTGCACCGTTGTCTAAATGACCTTGCCACACTTCTATAACTTTGAGGCAATCATTATTCAATAGCGATTTAATAATATCTAAATTATCACTTTCACCTTCACCGATAGGCAATCCTTCTCCATCAAAACCTGCCGCGTCGGCTATGTGGATATGCCCAGTATTCACTAAGAGCTCTTTGACTAATTCATCAGCCGAGAAACCATAATAATTTTTACCCAATAGAAGGTGACAAACATCGAGGCATATAGGAAGTTTATACTTTTTAAGGTAACTTACATCTTCTATTTGATTCATTACGTGTAAGTCTACAGCGCCACCGAAATACCAAGCTATCGGGGGAAGCCACTGCATCATTATATCTACACCTTTAGACTGCCATTCGCGCACAATACTTGCGTGTTGCTCAAAGAACAACTCTCTATCACTGTGGACCACAGAAAAACTACCAACAACCGGTACTTTAAAGCCAGTCAGCTCCTGTAGCCGACTAGCAAATAGCGCTGTTCGTTCTAAAATTTCATGGCTTGCTTTATACTGTTCTTCATCGGGCGAAAATGGGTCCATTAATACGGTGGAATTCACATAATCAGGCAGATGAACACTATATCGATTATTAGAATTAAACTGCTTGACGTCTATCTCCTGAAGTATCTCTTTATGAGAGAGATGGAATTCAAATGAACCTATGGGAAACAAGGCTTGAAATTTGTCAAGATCATGAAGCCTTACAGGTAGGGAAAGCTTATTCTTTTGCGCAAACTCTAGAACCTCTTCGGATATGTTTTCACTTTTTTCGAATAATGATTTCGTTAAGACAGCTCCCTGCGGGACGTCTTTATGAACCTTTTTGCCAATAAATTCATCGATTGCACTTCGATCAATACCTGTATTTGGTGAACGATAGATCAAATTATCCATTGTCACTGTATCACCTGCCGACAAAGCTTTACCTGTATAAAACGATCGTCCAAGGTTTTGTCTATTTAGCAGTTCACCTTGGTTGGGAACCCTTGGTATATTACCTGCGGTCAGCGCGTGCATATTATTCGCAAACAAACACAATGTTTTAAATTCTTGTGGTGTCGAGCTCGACGAATGATCTAGACCTTGTGCATTTTTATCAAGAGTAATATGACGTTCTATTACGGTCGCCCCCATCGATAGAGCTAACAGACATACCTCCCAATTATCATCGTGGCTTGAATAGCCAATATCCCTATTCCACTTGTCTTGTAAATATTTTATATAGCCTAGTCGCGCGTTTTTAATCGAAACTGGGTAATTTGATACACAGTGCAACGGCGTCCATCCAGTATTCGGCAATTCTTTGAAGACTTTTTCGAGTTCTTTCTCTTCATGACACCCAGTAGATATATAAACATGCTTACCAAGCTCTAACAACGCTTTAATCAGCTCTATATTTGAAAGTTCCGCAGATGGAAGCTTAAAGAAATCAAATGAGTCCATATTATTATGGAAATCATCTAAATCGCTTTTTTCGAAAAAACTAATACCTGGTTTTACACCTAATTCACGAGCATAATTACAAAGCTGAACGATAACCCTTGGTTCTAGGTGTGTGCGATTTATCTCCTTTAAAAGCAATTCATCGCCAATTTCTCTATCAGTATCAGCATATGCATTGCTAAGATTTCTATACTGAAATTTAATCGCAGTAACACCAGCTTGTGCTGACTCTCTAATCAACTCACGCGCTTTTTCGACACTACCGTCGTGATTAATACCGATCTCTGCGATAACTTCTACACTTAACATATCAACACACCATCATAATTCTTGGCCTCTCTTCCTTGGTTAAACCTTGTTTATCCAACCAAATTAAGACAACCGAAATAGAACAACAAACCCAACCAAAAGGCTACACATCCTAAGAAAATACCTTTGATATAAATCCTGAGATCCCTTTTTTCCTAGTCCAATCAGATTTTTGAAAATCGAACCTCAAAACCCTCCTTTCTCCACCGTCGATTAAATTTCCAGCAAAATGCGGGCAATTGGTATCAAACAGGAGTACACTTCCAGCAGGACCGAAAAAAGCCTTGTACTTTTCAATGGCTATTGATTCAACCTTATTCCCTTGATAATCCTTATAATTTTTGGGCAACTTTAGCCTAAAAGTTTCAAAGTCATCAGGTCTTGAGGGCGCAGCATGAAATGGCCCATCTTTTTGTGATACCTCGTCAACGTACACCATTACCTTAAAAAATCGATTGTAGTCTATATGGGGGATATATGGGAGTTTATCTGGGTCGCTAGTCTCGCTCGTAGACTTCACCAACCAAAGCTTTTCCAGCTCCAGCTCGCTATTTTTAAGTTCAAATTTTTCTTGGATTGTATTGTATATCTTAAAAAACTCGTCCTCTAATTTAACCTGATCCAAACTTAACGAAGCGACATTTGGATAGTCTAAATTTTTATATTTTTCATACCCAGCCTCGAAACAATCAGACACTTTCGACAAATCAGCATCTAAAACATTATCTGTGAAAATCTCTACACCATTTTTTTGCGTGATCATCTTTGATATACCACCTTATATTTTAATCTCAAACTGTTCAAAAATAGTTTCTACACATATTTTACAAGGCCATCGCACTCAGCTCACAACTGGGAACCAGCACAAATTTAAGCTACATCCTTGTTGGGTAAACTACTGAAAAAATCGATTAGCTTAAGCTTCACATTTTTACTGGCTTGCTTTATTTGAGCCAATATACGAAGCATAAAAACAGTAGAGAAAGCGCTCTGAATTATTGAGAAGCACTTTACACGAGTTAGATTAGACCAGTCCTTTGAATAAAGACAAACCACGCCCAAGCTAGCGAACTGAAAACGCAAATCAACAGAAAAACCCACAGCATTAATACTACGCTCAATTTCTTTAGTTGCGCAATGATCTATAACAAAGACAATACTAGAATTTGTCGATTCAATAGCACACGCTAAATTCGGAATAAAACTCCGAGAAACTACTAAACATTTTAATTCAACTTCACTCGACAACAGAGGATTAGAGGTGATAACAGCATCGCCATTAAATTTAGCAAGCATAGCGCTTAAACAAGCATATCTAGTTTTCAATAAATCGCGACTCGTCCAGTCTTCACCTATCGACACTGAGTGAATACAGGAACCCAACTGAATATAACCTTCATCATCTGTACAAATGTTAAAAAGCGGAGCCTCATTTCCGAATTTACTAAACAAAACCGATACTCGATTTAAAAACTGGCAGAACAACTCCATTGACGTAGTCTTTAACCTCATTTCGCTCCAATTTCGAGACTTAACACCATCATAAACGAGACTTTCCATTGGAACTCCACCCCAAATTTTCGCCTTGCTCGGCAAGCTATATTCATAACTCCACGCAAATCTATTTGATGATGCCATATTCGAATCTAACAACTTACTCAATGTTAAATCTGCCAATAGTTGATTTGCATGAATAAAATCGCCAATGTATTCCTGCTTTATAATTCCGTCTCCTGAAACCGCTTCATCGAATACCGTTGCACAGGGGAGCTTCTGCCTCACCATTTCATCTCTCACTAAAACCCACAGAGCAGCATACTTCTCATCTTCTCTTGGAACCGGAGGAACGATATGTAATTCCAATTTGTATTTAGACAAATTCTCCTGAAGCTTAAATATTGATTCAATAAATTTTTTGGCATACAACGAATTTGAGCCACCTCCAGATTCCAAAAAACTCCTTAAACTGGGTTCTCCTACAAGCAACATCAGCTTGCTACTCTCCGGTATACCACAAACGGTTTTATTCAACAGCTCTATGGTTTCATTAAGTTGATCACCGCTATTGAGAAGAAGCCTTTTGCCTGGCGCTACGAACAGGGGTAGGCATTCCGGATGATAAGAAAACGAGCGGCAATGGCTATCTCCCACAACATATAACATTATTCAACAACCCTATTTCTACCCTCGCTAAATCGCACATAAATTACGACGGTGCAGAGCAACAAACCATTGTATAGAGCAAGAACACACGCTGCTGATAACAGAGACATACTTCCCGACATCAGATATAACGTACACACATAAACTAGAGAAGCACCCAAATTCATAGCAGCTAGAAGAGGCATCTTCAGTTGAAATAGGAAGTATTTCGCGTAAAGCAAATATACTCCTTGCGCTAGATTTGCAAACATAAACATAAAAATACCGAGCACAGACAACTCATAGCCTTTCGGCCAATATATTTTTGAACTCAATACTATTCCTAGAGCTGCCAACACATAACAAAAAACTAAGACTGAAACTAAAGCAAACCGATATTTCCGCAACTGAACTAGATTCCCATTCTTATAATAGGATATGCTTCTTGGCGTATAAGTATTATTTACTGCATTACCCAAAATCATAACCATAGAACATAACGTAGCGGTAAAACTATAAGCACCCAAAGCGTCTAAACTGAGCAAAGGCACAAGTAATATTTTGTCAGCGCCCATTTTCAACCAGTTAGCCGCTACTTGTGGAAATACTTTCACCCCGTATACCACGACTTCTTTAGCATGATTCATCATTATTGGCAGTGTATCTACGTATTTTCGTTGCAGATAGAAAGCGACTAGTGCTGCAACCAACAAACCCACGCAATACCCTGCTATTCGCATCTCAAAAGCATTTTCGCTAAAAGCAATAATTAGCAAGATGGGAATACCTACTGTGGCTAGGGTTTTGAAAACCTCTACCCTACCGAACAGCTTGGCGTCTCTACTAACAACAAATGTTTTCATAGAGACATCAATAATCGACAAAACCGGTGAAAAAACAATCGAAAGCGTCATCAGTGAAAACGAAATCGGCCACACTACATTGGTCTTATCAACCAAATAAAAAACCACAAATAACAGCAACGCTATTACTATACTCACTGCTCGACCTGACCATATCAACGAAGAAAAGTCTTTTTTATCAAGCATTTGCTTTTCACGCACAATCATTTGGCTCACGCCAAAATTTAAAAACGACGCACTCAGCATAGTTATAGTAGTAAAAATGGCCACCCCACCAAATTCTTCTGGTGTTAAAAGCGATGTAAAAAAGAACAATCCCAAGATAGGAAGTAATTTCGCCAACAATCCATACGATAAATAGCTAACTAGTTCACCACCATAGTCCTTCTTTAAAAAGAACTGACAATAGGAAATAATTTTCTTATAAGCCACAAAGTCTACCTAGGCAATATCACCTACATTTTTTAGTTTTTCCTACCAACATAGCAAATTCGAGCTATACAAATATTGTAGGGTTTTAATCTCACTATCTAACCGAAGACAAACGAACTTACGCAAGATGATCCAAGACCGGGCAATTACGATAACTTATCGTAGTTATTTAGAAAATCCTGATAAGCTACCACAAGCCCCTCGGCTAACGAAGTCGACGGACTCCACCCTAACTCTTTCAACCGCGAACTATCCAACAATTTTTTTGGTGTACCATCAGGCTTCGACTTATCAAATACAATTTCACCCTCATAACCAACCACCCGCGCAATCTCTAACGCTAGATCTTTGATGGTGATATCCTCACCATAACCCACATTCAAATGACTACACATAGGTGAAACAATTTTTTCCATATACTTTTCTTTGGGAATTGACATCAAATAACAGCAAGCATCAGCTAGATCCTCAGAGAATAAAAATTCCCTATAGACTTTACCGCTCCCCCACACTGCGACACTTCCCGCATCACACTCTTTTGCTTCATGAAACCGTCTTATCAGGCCTGGTATAACATGACTTTCGTCTTTATGGTAATTATCTCCCGGACCATAGAGGTTGGTCGGCATAATACTTCTGTAATCACGCCCGAATTGACGGTTGTAACTTTCACACAGCTTTATCCCTGCTATCTTTGCGATTGCGTAGGGTTCATTCGTCGGCTCAAGAGCTCCCGTAAGCAATGCTTCTTCTGTTATTGGCTGCTCAGATAGTTTGGGGTATATACAGGAAGAACCCAAAAAAAGAATTTTATTAACATTTGCACTATGAGCAGCATTGATAATATTGCACTCTATTATTAAATTATCGTAAATAAAGTCCGCAGGATAAATATTATTTGCGTGGATACCGCCAACTTTTGCTGCAGCAAGAAATACCTGTGTTATTTCACGCTGCTCGAAAAAATGTTGGACTGCAACCTGGTCTTTCAAGTTTAATTCTGACTTATCACATGTAATGATATTTCCATACCCCTGCGACTGGAGGCGACGCACGATAGCGGACCCAACCATTCCCTTATGGCCTGCAACATATATTTGGCCACTATCATTCATTTCTTGCACTCTCCAAAGATACCGGCACCTCTAATCCATGCTCTTTTAAAAGCGCATGTCGCTGGGCAACCTTCAAATCTTCCTTAACCATCTCCGCACACATCTGTTGTGTAGTTATTTCAGGAATCCACCCTAAATTTTCTTTCGCTTTAGTTGGATCCCCAAGTAACGTTTCAACCTCTGCCGGCCTAAAATAACTCGGGTCGACATTAACAATTACATCTCCTACCTTCAGTGCAGGTGCTTTGTCGCCCTCAATAGATTTCACAATAGCCCTTTCTTCTACGCCACTTCCCTCAAACTCCAGTTCAATACCCAACTCTAAAGCACTCCAAACTATAAACTGCCTGACAGAATACTGAGTCCCCGTTGCTATCACGAAATCCTCCGCACAATCTTGCTGCAGCATCATCCACTGCATTCTGACGTAGTCTTTGGCATGGCCCCAATCTCTCAAAGCGTCTAAATTACCCATATATAGACAAGACTCTAACCCCATCGCTATATTCGCCAGCCCTCTTGTTATTTTACGTGTCACAAAGGTTTCACCCCGACGAGGGGATTCATGATTAAATAAAATACCATTACACGCATAGAGACCATACGCCTCACGATAGTTGACAACGATCCAATATGCATACAGCTTCGCAACAGCATAAGGAGAACGAGGATAAAATGGAGTGGTTTCTTTTTGTGGCGTTTCTTGCACCAACCCATACAGTTCAGAAGTAGATGCTTGGTAAAAACGGGTATTTTTTAAACCCAAGAAACGTATAGCTTCTAAAAGGCGGAGAGTCCCCATTGCATCTACATCGGCTGTGTATTCTGGCGACTCGAAGCTAACCGCCACATGAGATTGAGCGCCTAAGTTATAAACTTCGTTTGGCCGCACCTCTTGTAAAATTCGAATCAAATTCGATGAGTCTGTGAGATCCCCATAATGAAGGATAAAATTTTTATTCTCCACATGAGGATCCTGATAAATATGGTCGACACGCTGCGTATTAAAACTGGATGAACGCCTCTTTATTCCATGCACCTCGTACCCTTTTTCCAACAAAAACTCTGCAAGATAGGACCCATCTTGCCCAGTAATACCTGTTATTAACGCAACCTTTTTCGACATACTAAACACCCAAATATAAATATTTACCTAGAAATTATTTCATTAGGAGAAATTAACTTACAGCTTCACCATATTTCTCCTCAATGGACAGAAACTATGCCCACGGATGATCTTATTTTCTACCATAAGTATCCTCATATCGGACAATATCGTCTTCACCAAGATAACTGCCGGACTGAACCTCAATAAGCTCCAAAGGCATCTTCCCAGGGTTGGAGAGCCGATGAGTTACTCCGAGCGGAATAAATGTCGACTGATTTTCTGACAACATTATCGTATCTTCACCTTTCTGGACCAAAGCAGTTCCCTTCACGACAATCCAATGTTCTGCACGATGATGATGCATCTGCAGCGACAAGCTCGCCCCCGGGTTAACCGTAATTTTCTTTACCTGAAAACGATCACCACAATCAATAGAGTCATAAGCTCCCCATGGGCGATAAACTTTGCGATGTGATAAATGTTCGGTTCGATCTCTGTCTGACAACAACGATATTGCACTTTTGACATCTTGTGCACGATTTTTATTTATTACTAAAACGGCATCTGAAGTAGTTACAACAACTAGGTTATCAACGCCTATTGTTGCAACGAGCTTGTCAGCTGAGTGAACTAGCGTATTCGTCGTTGAGATAGCAATAGCATCTCCATGAATAGAATTGCCATCTGCATCCTTTTTTTGAGCATCCCAATAGGAACGCCAGCAGCCTACATCACTCCAACCCGCATCTAATGGGACACTGTATACCTGGTCAGACTTTTCCATCACAGCGTAGTCGATTGATATATTCGGGGATTGCCCAAACTCATCCTTATCGACTCTAATAAAGTCAAGATCGCTTTTTGCTGTGCCAATAGACGACTTTGCGAAGGTGTAACACTCGCTCGAATATTTTTCTAAACTTTCGAGATAAGCATCTGCGGTAAACACAAACATACCACTATTCCATAGAAAACTCCCTTGCGAGAGGTACTCTTCTGCGGTCTCCGTATCAGGTTTTTCAACAAAACGAAGTGCCTTAGAAGGCCTTCCAGCTTCCACTTTACCTTGAACTTCAATATAACCATAACCTGTTTCAGGACGTGTCGGCACAACCCCAAAAGTCACCAAGGCACGTTCAGCCGCTTTCTCTATTGCTAAAAAAATTGACCGGTGAAACTCCGCTATTTCGTCGATTAGATGGTCAGCAGGCAACACTAATAACGTTGGATCTTCGTCTTTATTCATTTGTTTAGCTTGCAATGCAGCCAAAGCTATAGCAGGCGCGGTATTTCGAGCTGCCGGCTCTAATATAATTTGGCCTTTTATACCAATTCCCCGCAATTGCTCAGCAACAGTAAAGCGATGATCTTCGTTGCATACAACAATAGGTTCAGCAAGATCAGGTAAGCCCTCCAATCGCCGGATGGTTTGTTGCAACATTGTTTGATCCCCAAACATTTTTAGAAATTGTTTAGGAGCCTGTTGGCGAGATAATGGCCACAAACGTGTACCTGAGCCACCCGCCAAAATCACTGGAACGATCATCTTAAAAACCTCAATACTTCCATTTAAATACCAACTTTATTTATCATCACGCTATAGATATTTAGTAACTTTGACTGAACCAATAAACAGCAATATACGCACTATATTTTTTACGAACCATAACTTTCTAAACTTGAGTTAACGTTCTTACATCGACACCTAAAAAATCATCCGCCTAAGCCACTACATCTTGAAGAAAAGCTCCGTTCATGTCTTTTTCAGAAACAAGGGGATTTTTAATTTTCCATGCTATACGCAACTCTGGATCATCCCACTTTATACACATCTCATCGCGGGAGTCGTAGTAATCGGTGCACTTATATTCGAAATCCACTACATCACTCAAGACTTGAAATCCATGAGCAAAACCAGGGGGAACCCATAGCTGCCTATGATTTTCACCCGACAACTCGACACCCACCCATTTACCAAACGTTTTAGATTCAGGTCTTACGTCTACAGCAACATCAAATACTGATCCGCGTACCACTCTGACCAGCTTTCCTTGAGGTTTATTTTTTTGAAAATGCAATCCTCTCAATACTCCTTTTGTAGAGCGTGAGTGGTTATCTTGAACAAATTCAAGATCAATACCCAGGGCTTCCTTGTAACGTTCAGCTTGGAATGTTTCTAAAAAAAAGCCTCTTTCATCTTCAAAGACTTTCGGTTCGATAATTTTTACATCGTCAATTTCTGTGTCAATGACCTTCATATCAAACTTTTGACTCGTCAAGTATTCTGAATAGATATTCGCCGTAGCCAGACTTTGCGTATTTCGCAGCGTGTTTTTCCAACAATTCTGGGGAAATCCACTTTTTTGAGTAGGCGATTTCTTCAGGGCAAGCGATTTTCAACCCCTGACGCCTCTCTACGATCTGGACAAACTGCGTAGCTTCTAGCATGCTTTCGTGAGTACCGGTATCGAGCCACGCATAACCGCGACCCATTTTCTCAACTTGTAGTTTTCCTCGGCGTAAATAATTAGAATTTACATCGGTAATTTCTAATTCACCTCTTGCCGAAGGTGTTATTTCTTTAGCAATGTCACACACATTTTCATCGTAGAAATATAGACCTGTTACCGCGAAGCTAGACTTTGGGGAACTCGGCTTTTCTTCAATGCTGATCGCTCGCCCAGTATCATCAAACTCTACTACGCCGTATCGCTCCGGGTCACTAACATGGTAGGCGAACACCGTCGCACCCTGTTGTTGCTGACTCGCAGATTCGAGCTGTTGCTGGAGGTCTTGGCCGTAAAAAATATTATCTCCCAGTATAAGCGCTGAGGGAGCTCCATTTAAGAAGCGTTCGCCAATAATAAATGCTTGCGCTAAACCATCAGGTGATGGCTGCACTGCATACTCAATGGACAAACCCCACTGAGAACCATCCGCTAATAATTCTTGAAATCTTGGTGTATCAGCCGGTGTTGAAATGATTAAGATGTCTCGAATACCGGCGTCCATTAACGTCGATAGAGGGTAATAAATCATTGGCTTATCAAAAACCGGGAGCAGTTGTTTTGAGGTAACTTGGGTTACTGGATATAAACGGGTCCCCGACCCTCCGGCAAGTATTATTCCCTTACGGTTCATTGCATACCCCGCTCTACGTACTCTCTAACGAAACGTTCTACATGGTCCTTCCAATGCGGCAGTGATAATGAAAACATGCTTTGCAGCTTTTCATTAGACAAACATGAGTTTATTGGTCGCTCTGCTGCAACGGGGTAATCAGAACCTGGAATAGCGTTAACATTTCCAGCTGCCACTTTGATCGGCAAACCACGATTTCTAGCTCGTTCGATGATATTGCTGGCCAACTCGTGCCAACTAGTTTTACCCCCGGCAACCAAGTGATAAACACCGCTGTAAGTTTCTTCGCCGCTTTTTTCATCCATTATTGTACGCACGACATGGGCGGTAACATCCGCAATAAGTTCGGCACTTGTTGGCGCGCCAAATTGATCATTGACGACGCTGAGTTGATCACGCGATTGAGCTAAGCCAAGCATAGTTTTGGGGAAATTGCTTCCGTGTAACCCGTAAACCCAGCTTGTTCTTAGAATAATGTACTGACAGCTAGACGATGCAATGGCTAGCTCCCCTGCCAACTTAGTTTCGCCATAAACACTTAATGGATTTGGGGTATCAGATTCAAGGTATGGCGTTTTTTTCTTACCATCAAACACATAGTCAGTTGAGTAATGAATTAACCAACCGCCTACTTGACGCATACAGCGTGCTAATATTCCTGGGACATCGCGATTAAGAATGAAAGCCGCTTCTTTGTCGCTCTCGGCTTTGTCAACCGCCGTGTAAGCCGCCGCATTTATGAGCACATCCGGAGCCTCACGCAAAACCTTCTGCTCTAGCGTTTCAATATGCTCTAAATCACAGTGGTGTCGATTCCACGCAACGCATTCACCCAACACGGCGCATGCTCGCTGCAACTCCCAACCTACTTGTCCATTTGCGCCTAATATGAGAATTTTCATTACGTATCACTTCTCATTCTCATTGTAGTGTTTATTTATCCAATTCTTATAAGCACCCGATGTGACGTCATTCACCCACTTTTCGTTGGCGAGATACCATTCCACGGTTTTCTTTATTCCCGTAGAAAAAGTTTCCGCAGGTTGCCAGCCTAGCTCAGACTCGACTTTTGAAGCATCAATTGCATAACGCCGATCATGGCCTGGCCGGTCTTTTACATGTTCGATGAGTTGCTTATAAGATGAAATATTGTCAGGCAAATGGTAATTCTCATGCGGGGGAACAAACTTATCTAACAAATCGCAGATCGTATTTACAATATCGATATTGGCCACTTCATTTAAACCGCCGACATTGTAAACCTCTCCTGTTCGCCCACTTGCTAACACTCTCCGAATGGCACAACAATGATCACTCACAAAGAGCCAATCTCTAATTTGCTGGCCATCACCATAAATAGGTAATGACTTTCCTTGCAGCGCGTTGTTTATCACCAATGGAATTAACTTTTCAGGAAACTGGTATGGCCCATAATTATTGGAACAATTGGTGGTTAACACAGGCAAACCAAATGTGTGATGAAACGACCTAACCAGATGATCTGATGATGCTTTACTCGCACTATAGGGGCTGTTGGGCTGGTATTGATTGCTTTCGTTAAAAGGTGGATCACTTGGTGATAATGAGCCATACACCTCATCGGTTGACACATGCAAGAACCGAAATGCGTCTTTGTCAGCACTTGGAAGGTTTAGCCAATAATCTCTTGTCGCCTCGAGCAACTTGAGGGTACCAACTACGTTCGTGTCAACAAACTCAGCTGGCCCATGAATAGAGCGGTCTACATGGGATTCTGCCGCGAAATTAATGACCGCTCGCACACCATGTTCAGACAGCAGGCTTTTTACAAGGTCGTAATCGCCAATTGAACCTTTTGCAAAATGATAATGTGGGCTGGAGGAGACTTCCTCGAGGTTTGCGGGGTTGCCCGCATAGGTTAACTTATCGAGGTTAACGATACTTTCGCGGGAATGCTTGAACCAGTCAACGATAAAATTACTGCCAATAAACCCGGCACCACCGGTGACTAAAACCGTCATTGTATCCCCATATCCCGCGATTGATCTCGGCCTGGCTTCCCAAGCCGCGCAGAATTATATCGATCTTAAGAACTTAAGACCAATCAATTAGGTGATCCAGAGCAAAACGATCGAGGAATTTAATAGCAGTTAACAAATTAATACAAACAGGAGGATTTCACTTCAACTTAATGATGATTTGCGTGCCACCAAGGCCGAGGAGGCACGCAGACTGCCATGTTGAATCGTTTTATTTACGCCCCACCGAGTAATACTGAATACCATTTGCTTGCATTCTTTCTGGCTCGTATAGGTTTCTGCCGTCAAAGACCGTAGGGGTTTTTAGATGTTTTTTGAAGGCATCATAATCTGGCGCTCTAAACTCTTGCCATTCGGTGACGATAATTAACGCATCTGCTCCTTGCAGTGCAGCTTCTTTTGTTCCTACGAGCGAAAGGTCTTCGCGTACACCGTAAATGTGTTGGCACTCATTCATCGCTTCTGGGTCAAATGCCTGCACTTTGGCACCTGCAGCCCAAAGAGACTCCATCACAACACGAGATGGTGCTTCGCGCATGTCGTCTGTATTGGGTTTAAACGCCAACCCCCAAAGAGCAAACGTTTTACCTTTGAGGTCACCCCCAAAGTGTTTTTCGACTTTCTTAAAAAGTGTGGATTTTTGGTCGTTGTTGCGATCTTCAACTGATTGTAGGATTTTGGGATCAAAATCGACAGATTTGGATGCATGGATGAGTGCTCGCACATCTTTAGGAAAGCAAGAGCCGCCGTAACCCGCGCCAGGATAGATAAAGTGGTAACCAATACGCGGATCGCTACCTAAGCCTTGACGCACTTTTTCAATATCGGCGCCCATGCGTTCTGCCAGGTTTGCAATTTCGTTCATGAAGCTAATTTTGGTCGCGAGCATGCAATTGGCGGCATATTTGGTTAACTCAGCACTGCGTACATCCATGACCATGATTTTTTCGTGATTACGCGAGAAGGGTGCGTACAGTTCGCGCATCGCGTCTTCAGCTGCTTCCGAATCCGTGCCGATAATGATGCGATCAGGCTTCATAAAATCAGATAGCGCTGACCCCTCTTTTAAAAATTCGGGATTGGATAGGACGGTAACTTCCACGCCCTGTGTGCCTTTTTTATTCAATACCCCTTTAATGGTCTCTTTGACTAGATCAGCTGTGCCCACGGGCACTGTGGATTTGTTAACCACAAACTTTTGCTCAGTCAGGTTTTCACCAATAGTCTCAGCGACCTTAATGACATATTTGAGATCGGCTGAACCATCGTCACCAGACGGAGTCCCCACAGCAATGAATATAACCTTGCCATGTTGGATGGCGTCAACTGCATCAGTGGTAAAACTGAGACGACCAGCACTAACGTTTTCCTTAACCATTGGCGATAAGCCTGGCTCATAGATTGGAATTTCTCCTTGGGTTAACTTGTCGACCTTCGCCTGATCAACATCCACACATTTAACGTGATGCCCCACCTCGGCTAGCGCCGTCGCCTGAACCAACCCAACGTACCCTGCTCCAAATACCGTAATATTCATCAATATCCTGCTTTGCTTTTCCTATTTAAACCACTATTTAAACCGGCGAGAATGCCATAACTGTGTGACGCTTTGATGAGCGCAAACATGTCGCCAATCTATGGAGTATATGAGAAAACGATGTGGCGTTAAATGAACCTAGCCAGTTCGATTATCTACCAAAGAACATACGGTTCAGTTGTCAGACCAGCAGTCTCACTCTCCTTCGACACCTCTGATCGCTTTGATACTGTTCCATGTCTTGCAGCTCGGGCACAACCAATGGAGGTGATTGCCGGTAAAACCACAATGGGTACATCGATAGGTGGGCTTAGTGTCTACAAGCTGGTCAACCAACTGCTTCAGCAATGAAAGGTTATCTTTGGCTTTCTCTTTACTGTGATCGAGATAGAAATCCAGCAACTTACTGACCCCCTTAACAGAGGGGCGATCTTTTAGTTGCGACCCGATAAAGTCTGCTGCCGCTAGATCCCCCTTCGATAAACGCACCCTTTCTGTCAGCTCCAGCACGATGGAGTTGTGAGGATACTCATCTTGGAGGTGTTGTAAGAACTTTTGCAGCCCCACAAAATCACCGAGTTGTTCGTAACACTTCACAAACAAATCTAAGGCCTCCCCAAGATAATCGGCGTCTTGTTGGGGGATTTTTTTGAGAATCTTTAGCGCCTCTCGGCTATTACCTAGTTGATACTCCAACTGCCCCCACAAGAGGCTGGCACGCACCAACGATTTATCATAGTTAAGGGCCGTTTTAAGGTGCCGACGAGCACTCAGGTAATCGTTTTTATCCAGCGCCTGTTCGGCCAACTCGCAGCAAAAATGCGCTTGTGCGCAACGCCATTTGGGCGGTATTTTACTGAAACGTTTGCCCACCAACAGTTCTACTGCATGAATCGCGTTTTGCCATTCTTTTTCATCACGGTAGATTTCAATGAGTTGTTCAAGGCTGGTGTCGCGGTGTTCAGGCGACAGTTCGACTAACTCTTGAAAGAGACGCTCAGCACGATCTAAAAGGCCCGCTTTAACGTAGTCTCTGGCTAGCTCCAGCTGAGAAAGGTGTTGCTGATCAAGGGTTAACCCAGGGCGAGCCAACAGATTTTGATGAATTCTAATCGCTCGATCAACTTCGCCTTGGCGACGAAGCATATTACCCAGCGCCAAGTGGGTTTCCAGTGTATCACTGTTAACTTCAAAGGCTTCGATAAAGGTGTCGATGGCTGCGTCTGGCTGCTCATTCAGCAACAAGTTCAGACCTTTGAAGTAGCTTTTATCGAGCGCTTGCGCCGAACGCTCTACCTGCTTCTTTGAGGCGCTTCTATAGCCTAACGCAAAACCAATAGCGATTGCTACGACAAATAGGATAAGCATTAGCAGATCTGGCATCGCGCCCTAGACTCCTTTCGACAGAATGATATTGCCGAAACATTTTAACAACTGATCATTTAATCTCTTGAGATAACTGACTTTCCAGCAGATAACTTTAATTTTGCTAACTCTTGTTCTTTGTTGGCTAATTTTCTCTGCAAACCACTCGCCTTCATTCGCTGACGCCAATAACCTAGCGAGCTAATCAAATAGCCAATAACCACGCCTGTTAGTAGCATCATGAACAGCCAAGTTCCGAGATTTAAACCACCAAAACTGAACCCGGCGAATTGTGGCGTCACAAGCTGGTCATTTTCCGAAGAAACCCACCATCCTATCGACATGACGAACAGTGCCACGCAGATTGAGAATAATAATTTGAGTTTAGTCATGTATCCGTATCACACACAAAAGCAAACTATCGCTTAGTCACTGAATAAACGAATGTCGATGGATCTTAGTGGAAGTCAATCGCTTTGCACAGCGCCAGCGCAGCCAAATAGATCGTCATTTAGCCAGCGGGATGCTGTTCCGCCTGGAGACTCTCATTGACTCGATCGCGCATTTCTTTGCCGGGTTTAAAATGTGGGACATATTTGCCGGTCAATTCGACCGAGTCACCCGTCTTAGGATTGCGGCCTACTCGAGGCGCACGATAATGAAGAGAGAAACTGCCAAATCCTCGGATTTCGATACGCTCGCCAGACGCAAGAATCTGTGACATATAGTCGAGGATCAACTTGACCGCCAGTTCAACATCCTTAGCTGGAAGCTGATCCTGCCGCTCTGCGATTCGCTCAATCAACTCTGATTTGGTCATAGTCTTTTTCCCGAAGACTGTACGCTGAAGCACGGCCTCATACCAAGCGAGAAACCGATATTCACAGCTAGCCTACTGCAAAAATTCTAGAAAGCCAAGCTATGTTACTGATTTGTTTAAAATTTTAGCCTTCCGATAACTGATTTTCTCGCTGTTTCGATCAATTGCCATCCATTTTTTGACCAAGTGCAAATTAATCGCGACCAAAGGTGCAAACCTTAACAATATCAAACAGTTACAAGAGTATAGGAAGAAAGTGCTAGAAGTTACGTTAGAGCCACTGATGACGGGCTCCCTAGACGGCAAGAATATGTAATTAACAAACAGACACAAAAAAGGCGGCCGAAGCCGCCTTTCAAACAACTCAAATGGATAACAAAGCTTAGTTACCTTGGCTTTCCATTTGCGCTTTAATCAAATCACCGATAGTCGCTGGTTGAGAAGACTCTTCTTGCTTAGAAGCGTGCTCTTTAACAGCGGCTTTCTCGTCATCAGAATCTTTCGCTTTGATTGACAAGATGATGCCACGGTTTTTGCGATCAACATTGGTGATTTTCGCTTCAACTTCGTCACCAACATTCAGCGCATTGCGTGCATCTTCAACGCGATCACGGCTGATTTCAGACGCTTTCAAGGTACCTTCGATGTCTTCAGCCAAGGTGATTACTGCACCTTTCGCATCAACTTCTTTCACTGTACCAGTAACAATTGCGCCTTTATCGTTCTCAGCAACGTAAGATGAGAATGGATCTTCGTCTAGTTGCTTGATACCTAGAGAGATACGCTCACGCTCTGGGTCGATAGCCAAGATAACTGTTTCGATCTCATCGCCTTTCTTATATGCACGAACGGCTTCTTCGCCTGCTTCGTTCCAAGAAATGTCAGACAAGTGAACCAGGCCATCGATACCACCGTCCAAACCAATGAAGATACCGAAATCGGTGATCGACTTGATCTTGCCAGAGATTTTCGCGCCTTTGGCGTATTCTTTACCGAATGCATCCCATGGGTTTTCTTGGCATTGCTTAACACCAAGAGAGATACGACGGCGTTCTTCGTCGATATCCAATACCATGACTTCGATATCGTCACCCACGTTAACCACTTTAGATGGGTGAATGTTTTTGTTAGTCCAATCCATTTCTGAAACGTGAACCAAACCTTCAACGCCCTCTTCCAACTCAGCAAAGCAGCCGTAGTCAGTAAGATTGGTAACTTTAGCGGTAACACGAGTCCCTTCTGGGTAACGTGCAGTGATTTGTACCCATGGATCTTCACCCAATTGCTTGAGGCCAAGAGATACACGGTTACGCTCACGATCGAACTTCAATACTTTAACGTCGATCTCATCGCCAACATTGACGATTTCGCTTGGATGCTTGATACGCTTCCATGCCATATCAGTGATATGGAGAAGACCGTCTACGCCGCCCAAGTCAACGAAGGCACCGTAATCGGTAAGGTTCTTAACGATACCTTTAACAGCCATACCTTCTTGAAGGTTAGCCAACAACTCATCACGCTCTTCAGAGTTAGCTTGCTCAAGCACCGCACGACGTGAAACAACCACGTTGTTGCGCTTTTGGTCTAGCTTGATAACTTTAAAGTCGAGCTCTTTGCCTTCAAGGTGAGCCGTTTCGCGCACAGGGCGAACGTCAACCAATGAACCAGGCAAGAATGCACGGATACCAGCAACGTCAACAGTGAAACCACCTTTAACCTTGCCAGAGATAATACCTTTGATAACTTCGTCTGCGGTGTTGGCTTTCTCAAGCACTTTCCACGCTTCAGCACGTTTCGCTTTTTCACGTGATAGACGAGTTTCACCGAAACCATCTTCAACAGTTTCCAAAGCAACTTGAACCTCGTCACCGACGTTTAAGCTCAATTCGCCTTTTTCGTTGAAAAATTGGTTGGCTGGGATAACACCTTCAGATTTCAGACCTGCGTGAACAGTCACCCAGTCTTTATCGATATCGATCACAACACCGGTAACAATAGAACCGGGAATCATTTCGGTGGTTTTTAAACTTTCTTCGAAGAGTTCTGCAAAGCTTTCGCTCATGGGGAGGGTACCTTTTTTCAGCCAGATCCATTCTGCCGCGGGGCCATCTTCTTTAGATGCCTCTCGCAAACGGAGTAGAACTGTTCTTCGTACGGCCAGACGTACGGGCTAATGACACAAATCCACTGTGCGCACCTTAGACTGGCGGCACCCACAATGGGGTTTAAAAGAGATTGTTGGTACAACCTCTATTAAATAGCTTCGCTCAAGAGCTGTAGAAGTCAAACGGAGGCGGGTTGAATACCGCTTTTCGACGCATGATCAATCACCGCAGCTAAGACCTGTTCGATACTTAACTGGGTACTATCCAACAGCAGCGCATCATCGGCGGGTTTCAAGGGGGACGCAGCACGCTGGCTGTCTCTCTCATCCCGGGCTTGGATGTCACTAAGCAGGGCGCGGAGACTAACAGATTCTCCCTTTTCTATCAACTGCTTATAGCGGCGCTGGGCCCGCTCCTCAGCGCTGGCGGTAAGGAAGATCTTGGCCTGAGCCTCGGGAAAGATGGTGGTGCCCATATCACGGCCATCCGCCACGAGGCCTGGTGCTTTTTGAAAGCTCTTTTGCAGGTCTAGTAATGCGCTTCGAACATCTGGCAACACCGCTACTGTTGAAGAACCTAAGCTCATTTGCTCTTTGCGAATCGCCAGGGATACATCTTCACCATCGAGCATTACCTGGGTCGACTTACCGTCGGTAATGAACTGAACATCTAGTGTGCGGGCTATGTCGGCGACCTTGGGTTCATCTTTCCAGTCCACCTGGCGGTTTAGGGCCGCCAATGCGGTTAGACGATACAACGCTCCACTATCCAACAAATGAAAGCCGAAGTGCTTGGCGACCAATTGCGAAATAGTGCCTTTACCAGAACCACTGGGACCGTCGATGGTGATAACAGGAATAGAAGCTGAGTTGGAAGTGTTAGACATGCAGTGTTTTTGAACCTAAATAGTAGTGAATATGGGCTTGAATGTGAGAGCGGCTAGATTATTCAAACGCCAACATTTAATCGGCCAGACTACCGATGATCGCTTGGCACGCCGCTGCTGGGTCTGAGGCGGCAGTAATGGGCCGACCGATTACCAGAAAGTCGCTCCCGGCAGACAACGCCTCTTTGGGAGTCAACGTACGACGCTGGTCATCAGCAGTGCTTCCTGCTGGACGAATACCGGGTGTCACTAACTTGAACTCGCTACCACATTGTTCTTTTAGCTGATGCGCCTCTTGCGCCGAACAAACCACACCATCGAGCCCGCTATCTTTAGCTAATTGCGCTAGTTTTTGTACCTGCTGTTTTGGGGACAGCGTTATTCCCAGTTCTCCCAAATCTGATTCGTCCATACTGGTGAGGACCGTGACACCGATAAGTAACGGCGGCCTGTCGAATTCGTTGAGTGCTTCACGAGCTGCTTTCATCATCCGTGACCCGCCGCTGGCATGAACATTTACCATCCAAATACCCAGCCTTGCAGCAGCGGCAACAGCTTTGGCGACGGTGTTAGGAATGTCGTGGTATTTAAGATCAAGGAATACATCAAACCCTTTTGCTACCAATTTTTTAACCAACTCAGGCCCCGCTACAGCAAACAACTCTTTCCCCACTTTAAGGCGGACTTTACTCGGATCGAGTTTATTCACGAGTGCAATACAGGCCTCTTCCGTTGAAAAATCTAAGGCAACTACAATGGGTTTATCAATATTCAAACTATCCCCCTATCTCAAAAAACACTGCTTCAACTGCCAGCTATTGTAGTGATTTCGTAGGATGAATTCAGTAATGTTTTGTGACTAGCTCAGTGTTACGCAAAGGATGACAGCAATGAACGACTGTGAGACCCTTTCCGCCCCATAACCAACTTGCTTATAAGGGTTTAATCGAAATGCCAGCACTTGAAAATGGACGCCGTAAACTCAGTGCATTTCTCGCCGCAGTTTCTCTACCAATGGCGCTCCAGCCTGCGTTAACTCACGCTCAGCGTGCTGAAAATAGCGCTATCGAAGAGGTCATTATTACCGGAGAAGATGTCACACCGAAAACGGAAATTGACCCCGAAACAGAGCTATTGCTCAACGTTGCTGGTGCCGGTTTTGACCCGTTAGCCGCGTTACTCAGCCTTCCGGGTGTTACTTTTGCAAGCGATTACAGTAGTGAGCCTGCTGTACGCGGCTCAGCCCCTGATGATAATGGCTACTACGTTGATGGCGTGCCTGCTCGCTACGTGTTCCATATTTTCGGGCACAGTATTTTTAATCACAATCTTATTCACTCATTCGACCTCTACCCTGCAGCTTTCTCAAGCCAATACTCCAATGCCACTGGTGCCATTATCGATGTTCAACTGCGCGAGCCACGTAACCAACCTTATAGCACGACTGTTGATGCCAGCTTTTTGGGGACGGGGGTTTTGCTAGAAAGTGGAGTTAGTGACAACCAAGCGGTCTATTTTTCGTACCGACGAAGCTTGCTGGATATATTTATCACTGATGAAGAAGATATCGAAGACCCCGACTCGGGTGTAGAAGTCGAGCAAGTTCCGATTTCCGATGATTATCAATTTAAATATTTATGGGATGCGGGGAATCTACATCGCTTTAGCTTTTTGGCGATGGGGGCTAGCGATGAAGTAGGTGCCACTTTCCAAAATGACTCCAACCTAGCGCTGCGTGATCCAGACCTCGCCGGACCTGCCGACGTCGAAACCCGATTTGATTCTCAAGGGATCACTTGGGATTGGAACTCGACATCGGAAAATACATCGTTGACTACCGTACTGACGCATATCACCGATCAAGACGATATCAGTTACGGTGTTGGACAGTTTCTCAATATTGAAACTGATCGCATATTGTTAGGTTTAGAAGCAAAACAAAAAGTAGGCACTCAACACACAGTTATTGTAGGTGCACGCCAAGAAAATACTGAGTTCTCCATCGATATGCGGGCAAAAATTCCCAGCTGTAGCGATTTCGATCCTGACTGCCCGACAATCGATGCGCCGCTTATTGAATACGATGACGTTTTCGATATGGATACGTCCTTTTTATATCTTGAGGACGTTTGGCAATTCTCAGAGTCGAGCGCTCTTCGCGTTGGCCTTCATGAAATGAATGACAACTTCCTTGAGGATCGAGCGCTTGACGCTAGAGCACGCTTGGATATTCAACTTGGCGACAACTGGCACACGCACATAGCATTTGGCGAATACGCTCAAGTGCCAAACCCTGAAGAGATTTCACCTGCCACAGGAAATCCCAAGCTCGACTACATTGAGTCAACTCACAGTGTTGTTGGTTTAAAACAATCACTACCTCACGAATGGTCGTGGCAGATAGAGCTGTACCATAAAAAAATGGAAAACTTACCATTGAGCTTGAGTCCTTTGTCGGACCTCGATTTTCTGGATCGCTACAGCAATGATGCAGAAGGTGAAGCAAGCGGCATCGAGTTACTCATTGAGAAAAAATTGACGGATAAATTTTATGGCTGGTTAGCGCTTAGCGTGTCAGAAACAGAACGTACGAATTTACGAACGGCCGAGACTGGTAAATTCGCGTACGACAAACCGATTATTTTTAATTTGGTTGGGAATTACAAACTCAGCGAAAACTGGCTGTTCGGCATTAAATGGTCAATTCAAAGTGGTAGTTTAATTACCCCTATAGTAGACGTTCGCCCCAACCCGTCCAACCCAACAGTGCTTGAACCGGTGTATGGAGAGTTAAACAGCGAACGACTATCGCCCTACCACCGCCTAGATTTTCGCATGGAATACAACCGCCCTACTCGCTACGGATACTGGAATATTTTTCTCGACGTGTTAAATGCCTACAATGCTAAAAACATTCAAGGTTATCGTTTCGCACCAAACAATGTCGATACCATAGATTCGGTGCCGGATGGGTTTGGAGACAATGTACCTTTAGTCCGCGTGGAGGGACTCGGGTGGTTTCCGAGTGTTGGGTTCAAAATTCAATTTTAGTGTTGCCGCGCAACCTGTAAAAACATAAAAGCCCCTAAAAGGGGCTTTTACTAGAGATTTAAGCTTACCGAATTACAGTACTATTCGATCAAGGTTTTGCTTTAACGTCGACTCTCCAATACCTTTCACCTCGAGAAGTTGTTCTTTCGAGGTAAATTTACCGTGTTGTTTACGATACTCGACAATCGCCTTAGCACGACTATCGCCAACACGAATCAGATTTGCTGCAAGCGTTGCTGCATCTGCCTTGTTGATGTTTACGCGTTCGACAACTAAAGAAGATTTAGTATGTTTAGCATCCGACTTATCCGCCGCAAAGGCTAACCCACCGGAAAGCACCAACACAGAAACCAACAGTAAGGAAACGAGATTTTTCATGTTCAACTCCATTTGATTATTAAATCATTGCATTTGAATGTGTAACCGCGATATCCCTGCGGTTGATGTTATTAGCGGCTCAAATCAAAACCACACGCGCACTGTAGTCTGTCATCTCAATAAGGGATAGAGGCAAATATCTGAAACATGTGTAGGATATTGCTTACACGGGAATCCATAAAATGAAAAGGCTGCCAAATGGCAGCCTTTAATAGGAAGCGGCGTAAAGTTTTGAGTTATTTCTTGCCCAACAGCTCTGAGATGTCTGCTGCACCCCAATGCGGGAAATGCTTGCGAATCAGTGCATTCAACTCAACTTCGAACTCCGACACATTCGCTAGACCACCAACAGAGGCACTTTCTAGTGTATCGGTAACCATGCCTGCGCCAACAGTGATGTTGGTAAGGCGATCAATCACGATAAATGCGCCCGTTGTACGGTTAGACGAATACGGATCCATCGGCACGCCCTGCTCAAGACCGACTGTCACTAAACCGATGTCATTCAGCTCAAGCTGATCAACTTCACTTAAAGCCTGCGTATTCACATCAATTTGATGTTGAATATTATTTACTGCACCGCTAGTAACCATACTCGCAAATTTAAAACTGTATTGCTTACCTGGCTTTAGCGCTTGTTCAGACATCCATACGATGTGCGCGCTAAAGTGGTTTGTCACTGCCACATCGGCGTCAGCTTTAACAATCATGTCGCCACGACTGATATCAATTTCGTCTTCTAGCGTAATCGTCACAGCCTGGTCAACGAATGCTGATTCCAGATTGCCATCGTAAGTCACAATTGCTTTAACGCGACTTGTTTTGTTTGACGGCAATACTTTGATCGCGTCGCCCACATTCACCACACCCGAGGCTATAGTGCCGCAAAAACCGCGAAAATCGAGGTTGGGGCGGTTAACAAACTGCACGGGGAAACGGAACTCATCAATATTTTTGTCCCCAGCAATTTGTACCGTTTCCAAAATCTCCATTAGTGTTTGACCATCATACCAAGGAGACTTTTCGCTGCGGCTGACAACGTTATCGCCATCTAAAGCGGATAATGGAACGAACTGAATATCGTCAATTGTCAGGCTTTCGGCAAACTTTAAATAGTCCGCTTTAATCGACTCGTAGGTCTCTTGCGAGAAATCCACTAGATCCATTTTATTAATAGCGACAACCACATGCTTAATACCCAACAGGCTAGCAATATAGCTATGGCGACGAGTTTGTGTCATCACACCATGGCGCGCGTCGATAAGAATAATGGCCAAATCACAAGTAGATGCACCCGTCGCCATGTTACGCGTGTACTGTTCGTGCCCTGGGGTATCCGCAATAATGAACTTACGCTTCGATGTTGAGAAGTAACGATAAGCAACATCGATGGTGATGCCCTGCTCTCGTTCAGCTTGGAGGCCATCAACCAATAACGCTAGGTCAATTTTACCGCCAGTGGTTCCGTGTTTAGTGGTATCCGATTTCACTGACTCGAGTTGATCTTCATAGATCATTTTGGAGTCATGTAGCAAACGGCCAATAAGTGTACTTTTTCCGTCATCAACGCTACCACATGTAAGGAAGCGCAATAGTTCTTTTTGTTCGTGCTCTTTTAGATAAGCATCGATATCCGTTGCGATGAGATCTGATTGATGCGACATAAGTGTTTCTCTTCGAGTATCGCCAGCGTTATTCGCCGGCTGTGTTAACAATTTGAAGTTTGGAAAAATATTGGCTAAATCCGTTTAGAAATAACCTTCCTGCTTTTTCTTCTCCATCGAGCCTGAGCTATCATGATCAATGACTCGACCTTGGCGCTCAGAGGTTTTTGTTAACAACATTTCTTGAATGATTTCGGGGAGCGTTGCGGCTTCAGACTCCACCGCTCCGGTCAGCGGATAACAACCCAAGGTTCTAAAACGAACCATTTTTTGCTCGGGCACTTCGCCTTCTTCAAGCGGCATACGATCGTCATCCACCATGATAAGAACACCATCACGCTCTACGACTGGGCGCTTGGCTGCAAAGTAGAGAGGAACGATAGGAATATCTTCCAAATGAATGTACTGCCAAATATCCAACTCTGTCCAATTCGAAAGCGGGAATACGCGGATGCTTTCGCCCTTGTCCACTTTACTGTTGTAGATGTTCCATAGTTCCGGGCGCTGGTTCTTTGGATCCCAACGGTGGTTACGGTCTCGGAATGAATACACGCGCTCTTTCGCACGAGATTTTTCCTCGTCGCGACGGGCACCACCAAAAGCAGCGTCAAAACCATACTTGTCTAGTGCCTGCTTGAGTGATTGGGTTTTCATGATATCGGTATGTTTTGCACTACCGTGCGTAAAGGGGCCAACCCCCATATCAACGCCTTCTTGGTTGATATGTACCAGCAAATCCCAACCGAGATCTTTGATACGCTGATCGCGAAACTCGATCATCTCGCGAAATTTCCACGTCGTATCAACATGCATCAATGGGAAAGGAGGCTTCCCTGGAGCAAAGGCTTTCATGGCCAGGTGCATCATTACGGCGGAGTCCTTACCGACGGAATAGAGCATCACTGGATTATCAAACTCGGCAGCCACTTCACGAATAATATGAATACTTTCGGCTTCGAGTTGCTTGAGATGAGTAAGCTGGTACTTGTCTGACATAACTTCGTCTCTGTCGATTAGTCCTTAAAGGGACGGAATTGTAAAAAAAACTTGTGACTAAATTAAGAAGTAATTTCTTCTATGCTTATTCCTGCTTTTGTAGCAAGACTACTAAAATCCGGGAAAGACGTTGCAACATTGGCGCAATCTTTAATGGTAATTGGTCCCGATGATCGCAGGGCCGCGACGGTAAACGACATGGCTATCCGGTGGTCACCATGACTATCAACCTCTCCCCCGGTGATTTCAGACCCCTCGATGACCATCCCGTCTGGCGTTGCAGTGGCTTTAACACCGAGTGCTTGCAGACCATCAGCCATCACTTGAATCCGATCACTTTCTTTTACTCGAAGCTCTTCTGCACCCGTCAGTCGCGTCACGCCTTGCGCACAAGCTGCCGCGACAAAAATAGCGGGGAATTCATCAATTGCAAGAGGCACAAGCTCTTTCGGGATGTCTATACCGATCAACGGGGCATATCGCACCCGTAGGTCCGCTACCGGCTCCCCGCCGACTTCTGTTTTGTTGAGGAATCCAATATCCGCACCCATCAACCGAAGAATATTGATAACCCCTATTCGCGTAGGGTTTATACCCACGTGTTTTAGAATCACTTCAGACCCAGGAGAAATTGCCGCCGCCACCATAAAGAAGGTAGCTGACGAAATATCGGCAGGCACTTCAATGGCTGTGCCCTTGAGAGTCCCACCACCAACAAGGCGCATGGTGTCTCCCTCTGTGATAACGTCGTAACCAAACCCCCTCAGCATACGTTCGGTATGGTCACGTGTGACGGCAGGCTCCGTCACAGATGTTTCGCCATCAGCATAAAGCCCAGCGAGCAACACGGATGATTTGACTTGCGCGCTCGCCATCGGCAATGAGTAATCAATGGCTTTTAACTTCGCGCCACCAGTGATCGTAATCGGAGGGCAGCCTTTATCAGCTGTTGAGATATTCGCGCCCATTTGGGAGAGTGGGTTAGAGACACGAGTCATCGGTCGTTTCGACAATGACTCATCACCCGTTAGGACAACATCAAAGGACTGCCCCGCTAGTAACCCTGCTAGCAGCCGCATAGACGTTCCAGAATTTCCAAGATACAGCGGTCCTGGAGGTGCTTGTAATCCGTGCAGCCCAACGCCGTGAACTTTCACGTTGCCATCGTTGGGACCTTCGATTACAACGCCCATATCACGGAACGCTTGCAACGTTGCTAACGCGTCTTCTCCCTCTAAGAAACCACTCACCTCAGTAATACCATCGGCAATTGAGCCAAGCATTATTGAGCGATGAGAGATGGATTTATCACCCGGCACACGCAATTCACCAGAGACTCGTCCTCCTGGCTGCACCACGTAGGTAACATCGTTTGATTGATGCTTCATAAGCGCTTTTTTACCTAATCGAGAAACAAAATGATCACGCGCTGCCTTAGAGCGAGTGAAAACACCTAACAAGTAATCACTATCTTCATTTTCGATAGCAATTCGAAGTTGTTTTAAGTTGTTTTCAAATAGAGACAATGCACTTAAAACACTGTCCTTATTCGACAACATAATGTCATGCCACATGGTCGGGTCGCTGGAGGCAATCCTAGTGAAATCCTTAAACCCGCCTGCGGCGTAGCGAAAAATATTTTCATTTTCAGAGTCATGTGCCAGTGTATCCACCAACGAATAGGCAATGACGTGTGGTAAATGGCTAGTGGCCGCGAGCACTTCATCGTGCTCCTCGACGCTCATCGTTAGCACTTCGGCGCCCACCGCTTGCCACATACATTTAATACACTCCACGCTTTCAGCTGCGGTGGATTCAACTGGCGTAAGAATGACACGGTGCTGCTGATATAAATCAGGATTGGCTGCTGTCACACCGCTTTGCTCCGAACCCGCAATGGGGTGCCCTAACACAAGCTGTTTAGGAATCTCGCCGAAAACATCACGAGCCGCGTCCCTAACACTCCCTTTGACACTGGCGCAATCCGTCACAACAACTTTGTCAGATACCTGACTTGCAACATCTTCCAACACTGCTTTAGTGCTGAGCGTTGGCACAGAAATACATATCACATCGCCATCATCGAGCTCTTGAGCAATATCACTGAGTGCATGAAAAGCGCGATCTGCTAAACCTAACTCTAACGCCTTTTCTAAAGTATTTTCTGATCGAGCAATAGCGATGATTTCACGGCAATAATGCGCTCGTCGCAAGCCAGCTGCTAAGCTAGCGCCTATCAAACCAAAACCAACAATAACGAGTTTATTAATGCTCACAGAAACCTTGAGTATGATCGACGAAAAATAGCAGAATGAATTCGGAGTTGATTCAAAGAATTAACTCTTAGTTGCGCCCCAAATGTTCAGCGCAGAGGGTAATTACCTGTTACTGCGAAAAGCCACCAATAACTAAAGCTTACACACCAAAAAGATCTAACCTACAAGACGGCTTTAGGGTATGAGCCTAGCACCTTAACCTCTGAGGCTCGCTCGCGGATTTCGTCCAACGCCGTTTTGACATTGGCATCTTCGATATGACCCGCAAAATCGATGAAGAAAACGTAATTCCATTTCCCCATTTTTGAAGGACGGGTTTCGACGCTAGTAAGATCAACCCCATTGTCGCGAAACGGCTCCAACAAATTATAAAGCGCACCAGGCTCATTATGCATTGATACGATAATTGAGGTTTTATCCTTACCACTAGGCGGCACTGATTGATTGCCAACAATTAAGAAACGCGTTGCATTATCTGGATTGTCTTCAATTTTTTCGGAAACGACTTTCAAACCGTAAAGGTCAGCAGCCATTTCACCGGCAATTGCCGCAGCATTCCACTCACCCTTGATGCGTTTCGCTGCTTCAGAATTACTACTTACTGCAATACGCTCTGCTTGCGGGTATCGTGAATCCAACCACTTGCGACACTGCGCTAGAGATTGAGAGTGAGAATAAATGCGCGTAATGCTATCGACTTTAGTTACATCCGACACCAATAGATTTTGATGGATTCGTAAAGCCACTTCTCCACAAATTTTAAGATTAGAATCAATAAATGTATCTAACGTATGGTTAACCACACCTTCCGAAGAGTTTTCAACGGGCACTACGCCAAATTCAACAGCGCCAGCTTCGACTTCACGAAACACATCATCTATCGCTGCCATAGGAAAGCTCTGAGCGGAATGCCCAAAATGCTTTAATGCCGCTTCTTGGGTGAAGGTACCTTCAGGTCCTAAAAATGCAACACGTACTGGATGCTCAAGCGCTAAGCAAGAAGACATAATTTCACGGAACAGACGCGCCAACTCTTCATTGGCTAGCGGGCCTGTATTCATTTCCATTACTCGCCGCAACACTTGCGCTTCTCGCTCGGGTCGGTAGTAATTCGCGGCATCAACACCGGCGGCCTTTTTGACTTCAGCTACTTCCTGCGCACATCTCGCACGTGAATTAATCAGTTCACTTAGCTGAGAATCTATCGCGTCGATTTTTGTGCGCAGTTCGCCTAACTGCTCTTCCGATGCTCCGCTTGGGCCACTGTTGTTTACGTCTTCAGTCATGATGTAAATCCAATCTCTTAATCATCGAGGGCTATTCATCGGCGCTTTCTTCTGCACCATCCTCACCATCGAGTTCATCGGTTTCTTCGATGCGCTCAACACCCGAAATATGTTCACCCGGTTTAACTTTAATCAAGCGTACACCTTGTGTGTTTCGACCCAGCACAGATACTTCGTCTACCCGAGTACGCACTAAAGTACCTTGGTCGGAAATCAACATAATTTCCTCACCTTCAAAGACCTGCACTGCACCAACTAGGTCACCGTTCCGATCGGTCGTTTGCATGCCGATCACACCTCGCGAACCACGGCCTTTGGTCACAAACTCATCCACCTCTGTGCGCTTCCCATAGCCATTTTGGCTCACGGTAAGGACATAACCGCCCTCTTGAGGGATAACCATTGAGATAACTGATTGACCTTCTTTCAAACGAATGCCGCGTACACCACGAGAGGTTCGTCCCATTGGGCGGACTTCGCTTTCTTTAAACCTTGCTGCTTTACCGCTAGACGACAATAAGATGACTTCTTGATGACCGTCGGTGATCGCGGTACTTACCAAACGATCACCTTCTTCTAATTCAACTGCACGCAAACCTGTACTGCGGGGACGCGCGAATTGCGTTAAGGCTGTTTTCTTCACGGTACCGTTAGCCGTCGCCATGAAGATAAAGTGATCATCATCGTACTCTTGCACTGGCAATATAGAAGTTATACGTTCGCCTTCTTCTAATGGCAGCAAGTTAACAATGGGACGTCCTCGAGATTGACGCCCAGCCACTGGGATCTGATAGACCTTCAACCAATAGACTTGACCGCTGTTACTAAAACACAAAATGGTTGTGTGAGTATTCGCGATCAACAAGTGTTCAATAAAGTCTTCGTCTTTGAGAGACGTCGCTGCTTTACCCATACCACCGCGCCGTTGTGCTTGGTAGGCGTCAAGAGGTTGAGTTTTTGCATAACCTCCGTGGGAGATGGTGACGACACGATCTTCTTCGTTAATGAGGTCTTCTGTTGTGAGGTCTGCTTGAGACTCTTGAATTTCTGTACGTCGCTCATCGCCATATTCTTTATTCACGGCTTCGAGCTCTTCTCGAATCACTTCCATCAAACGCGAAGGATTGGACAAGATGTTAAGGTATTCAGCGATGTCTTTTAGCTTTTCATCATATTCTGCGATGAGCTTGTCATGCTCCATTCCAGTCAGACGATGAAGCCGCAAATCCAAAATGGACTGCGCTTGTGCTGGAGATAGGAAATATTGACCATCGCGAATGCCGTATTGGTCTTCTAAGTCATCAGGGCGACAGACACTATCGCCTCCATCACTTTTCGCACGCTCTAAAAACTCACCGACATCTGCAAGGTTCCAGCCTTTCGCCAATAGCGCTTCTTTCGCATCAGCGGGTGTAGCGGAGGACTTAATCAGCTCAATCACTGGATCAATATTAGCGATCGCAATAGCCAAGCCTTCGAGAATATGGCCGCGATCACGTGCTTTCTTGAGCAAGTAAACAGTACGACGAGTAACAACTTCGCGACGATGACGCACGAAGTATTCAATAAGCTCCTTCAGGTTTAGCGTGCGCGGTTGATTGTCCACCAACGCAACCATGTTAATACCGAAGACACTTTGAAGGGCAGTTTGTTGGTAAAGGTTGTTGAGAACGACCTCACCGGACTCACCGCGCTTCAATTCGATAACAATACGCAGCCCTTCTTTATCAGACTCGTCGCGCAGCTCCGATATACCCTCAATCTTCTTCTCTTTGACTAATTCGGCGATGCGCTCAATAAGCCGCGCCTTATTCAACTGGTATGGGATCTCGTGAACAATAATAACGTCGCGATTAGTCTTCTCATCGGTAATAACTTCAGCACGCGCGCGAACGTAGATTCGACCGCGTCCAGTGCGATACGCCTGCACAATCCCAGCACGACCATTAATGATCGCACCTGTTGGAAAGTCAGGACCAGGGACGTGCTGCATGAGTTCATCAATAGTAATGTCTTCGTTGTCGATAAACGCTAAACAGCCATTTACGACTTCGCGAAGATTATGCGGAGGAATATTGGTTGCCATACCCACCGCGATACCGGAAGAGCCGTTCACCAACAGGTTGGGGACTCGTGTGGGTAACACCTCAGGTATTTGTTCTTGTCCGTCGTAGTTATCAACGAAATTAACAGTGTCTTTGTCGAGGTCAGCCAAAAGCTCATGGGAGATTTTGGCCATGCGTATTTCGGTATAACGCATAGCGGCTGCTCGGTCGCCATCGATGGAACCGAAATTCCCTTGACCATCAACCAGCATATAACGCATTGAGAACGGCTGAGCCATACGAACGATGGTGTCATAAACAGCAGAATCACCATGTGGATGATACTTACCGATGACGTCGCCAACCACACGGGCTGACTTTTTGTACGACTTATTCCAGTCGTTACCTAATTCGTTCATTGCAAACAGCACCCGGCGATGCACAGGCTTTAAGCCATCACGCACGTCCGGCAGCGCTCGCCCTACAATAACGCTCATAGCGTAATCTAGGTAAGACTGTTTGAGTTCATCTTCGATGTTTCGGGACAGGATTTCTTTTGCTATATCGTCGCCCATAGGAGTGCGGCTTTCCTTTACTGCGGATACATTATTGTAATAATGACCACATACCAGAACCCGACTTAGCCGACCCTCTTATCAAAACGAGAGTCCCTCAACGGCTGTATTGAGTCGGTAGGTTGACTTGAGCCCCAACCGGTATGCACCAAACAAAATTTAGCGCGCGATAATAGCATAATTCCCTACAGATAAGCACTGTCTGGACTGTACCCTGGGAACAAACTGGTTATACTTGCGGGCCTTTACGGTTTGGAACGAAAACCTGTCCATATTTCGTTCAATACCTAGCCACAACCTACGCTATCAAGCCACTCATCGCACAGGAAATGTAGTATGTCCGCCGACCAAGACGTCGATATTTTAATCAACGCCAAGTGGATCATACCGGTCATTCCTGAAGACCAGGTTTTCAGCGATTGCAGCATTGTGATTGCTGCCAACAAAATCGTAGGCATCTACCCTCAGTCCGAAGCGCTCAAGCGGTTTAACGCCACCGAGATTATCGATCTAAACGAGCACGCTCTGATCCCTGGACTCATCAATGCACATGGTCACTTAGCCATGAGCTTAATGCGAGGCTATGCCGACGATTTGCCCCTATACACCTGGCTCGAGCAGCATATTTGGCCCGCCGAGGGCCGTTGGGTAAGCCCCGAGTTTGTTAAAGACGGCGCACAGTTAGCCATGGCGGAAATGATTCGCGGCGGAACCACCTGCTTTAGCGACATGTATTTTTTTCCTGATCAGGTGGCCGAGGCAGCGCAGCAAGCCAACATGCGAGCACAAATCACTGCGCCAGTATTGGATTTTCCTACTGCATGGGCGGACAACGCTGATGAGTACATCAGTAAAGCGATTGAAGTGCATGACCAGTTTCGCACCAGCAGCCTTATCACAGTAGGGTTTGGCCCTCACGCGCCTTACACAGTATCGGACGCGCCCTTCCAGAAAGTCGCCACCTACGCGGAAGAACTTCAAGCGCCAATCCAAGTCCACCTTCATGAAACTGCTCAAGAGGTAAGCGACGCGCTGTCCAATACCGGTAAACGCCCTGTCGAGCGGCTGAACGATCTAGGGTTTTTCTCACCTGCCGTGCAGTGTGTTCACATGACAACGTTAACCGACGAGGATATTGAGATTATCCAGCGCTGTGGAGCACATGTTATTCACTGCCCAGAATCCAACCTAAAACTCGCTAGTGGCATGGCACCCGTTGCCAAGCTACTCAAAGCCGGGGTGAATGTCGCATTGGGTACTGACGGATGTGCCAGCAACAACGATCTCGATCTTTTAGGTGAAATGCGGACGGCGGCACTACTTGCCAAAGCGGTCAGTGGCGACGCAGCGGTGGTGAATGCTCATCAAGCTCTGCGGATGGCAACCATAAACGGTGCTAGAGCGATGGGTAAAGAGCGTGAAATCGGCAGTTTAGAGGTAGGTAAGTTTGCCGATATAGCCGCAATCAAGCTTGATCAAATTGAAAACCTCCCCATGTTCAACCCAGTATCACAACTTGTTTATAGCCATGTTAGTCACCAAGTCAGTGATGTTTGGGTCAATGGGCAGCCGGTCATGCGTCAGCGTGAACTCCTCACGTTGAACCAACGAGACATTACAAATCGTATACAACAATGGCAGCAGAAAATGTCGGCCAAGTGACGCACTTTTATCAACTAAAAAACCAAGATTATTAAACCGGATTACAGCTATGTCAGCGAATGTAGACTCCGCAGAAATTGCAAAATTTGAAGCGCTCGCCAGCCGTTGGTGGGATCCTGAAAGTGAATTTAAGCCACTTCATGCGATCAACCCGCTGCGCTGCAATTATATTGATCAATATTCGCCGGTGGCAGAGAAAAAGGTGCTCGACGTCGGTTGTGGCGGCGGCCTTATTAGCGAAGGCCTAACCCATCGCGGGGCGGTGGTTACCGGTATCGACATGGGTGAAGCACCGTTGCAGGTTGCTAAATTACACGCATTGGAAACTGGCATCAGTATCGATTACCAACAAATCACGGCCGAGGACATGGCAGAAAAAATGCCGGAGCAATTTGATGTCGTCACGTGTTTAGAGATGCTAGAGCACGTGCCCGACCCCAGTGCTGTAGTTAAAGCCTGTGCCGATTTAGTTAAGCCAGGCGGTCATATATATTTTTCGACAATAAATCGCAATCCCAAGGCCTATGCCTTCGCGATTCTCGGTGCTGAATATGTGCTAAAGCTATTACCTAAAGGCACGCATGATTACGCGAAATTTATTAAACCATCCGAATTGGGTATTTGGATGCGCGAAGCAGGTTTACAGTTAAAACACATGACCGGCCTTACCTTTAATCCAATTACTAGCAAATATAAATTAGTCGAGAAAGATGTCTCGGTTAATTACATGGTTCACGTACAAAAGCCGTTGTAAGGTTTACCCTCTACCATGAATTTAAAAGCAGTTGTTTTTGATCTAGACGGTACTTTAATCGACACCGCCCCCGACTTTGTCACAACCGTGAACACACTACTCGCCGAAGAAGACGCACCTTTGCTCAGTGAAGAAGCTATTCGCCGAGTCGTTTCCAACGGCGCCCGTGCACTGGTGAGAAGAGCGTTTGATATTGACCTTGAACACCCAGACTTCGACCGTTTGTTGCAACGTTTGCTTACCATCTATAGTGAACGGCTCTGCGTGGACACAACACCATTTCCCGGTATCGACCAGGTACTGAAATGCATAGATCAAAACAATCTCGCCTGGGGCATAGTAACCAATAAGCCATCTCAGTATACCAACCCAATTGTTGAACAATTAGCATTTAATCCTCAGCCCGGCAGTGTTGTCTGCCCAGATCATGTATCTCGATCTAAGCCTGACCCTGAGCCGCTCATTCTCGCCTGCCAACACTTAGGCTGCCACCCGCAAGATGTTTTGTATGTAGGGGATCACCTGCGTGACATCGAGTGCGGTAAACGTGCAGGAAGTGCCACCGTTGCAGCCGCCTATGGCTACATAGACGAAGGCGATGATCCTCAATCATGGCAAGCGGACCATACGATTCACGCTGCAGCAGAGCTAGTGACAATTATTGAAAGCCAGCTTTAAGGCTGTTTTTCAAATATCGAATAAACGTTCAGAACGACATCAATATCAGCAAAAAAGACAGACTCAATCAGCTGCAAACGTAATAGGAAACGCCAATGACTTCGCCCAACCTTCAAGACTACCAACCACCTACCGATCTGTTAGCCGGCAAAATCATTGCCGTGACTGGCGCTGGAGACGGTATTGGGCGAGTTGCTGCATTGACTTGCGCAAACCATGGAGCAACCGTTATTTTACTAGGGCGAACTATCCAAAAATTAGAAAAAGTGTATGACGAAATTGAGTCGTTGGGATGCCCTCAAGCGGCAATTTACCCGATAAATTTCGAAGGCGCTGTAGAAAAAGATTATGACGATATGGCGGTCGCCCTGGATAAAGAATTTGGCAAACTTGATGGACTGCTACACAACGCAGCAATTCTTGGGCCTCGTACCCCGCTCACCCATTTCAATGCCGAATCATGGCAAAGTGTCATGCAGGTAAACGCTACTGCACCGTTTTTAATGACCAAGGCTTTATCCCCCTTACTCGAGAAAGCACCACACGCTTCAATCATTTTCACTGGGTCGTCTGTAGGGTACGAAGGGCGTGCATTTTGGGGAGCTTATGCGGCCTCGAAAGCGGCAATAGAAAACATGATGCAAACCTTGTCATCAGAGCTATCCGACACCACCAATATTCGAGTTAACAGTATAAACCCTGGTGCGACCCGCACTAAAATGCGCGCGCTCGCCTACCCTGGTGAAAACCCAAACACACTCAAAACCCCAGAAGACATCATGAGCAGCTACTTATTTTTATTAGGTGACGACAGTGTGGAAATAAGTGGCAAACAAATTCAATCGCAACCCAAAGATGGCCAACCTTCCATCCGTTAAATGACACCTTTCCAATTGAAAAATCAAAAAAAAAGCCCGGCTAGTTGCCGGGCTAAAAGTCAGTGTGAGAATTACGATTGCCATCTGAATTTGGTGTGGTATTTTTAAATCTAAATAAGCAACAGCGAGACACATTATTTAGACTAAGGGTGTTACCACTAACCTTGGGCCATCCTGCTTTTACCTTGAGTTGCAAGGCAAAATTGATTTTCGATCTAGTGTACTGCTGAACCACCAACAACATGATCTACTCATCACTCGACCTCACTTCAGTATAGGCCTACCAGATAATTGAGTTAGTGTGTTTTTTTCTAAAGAATCTATTAAATGCTTAGAATTGCTCTGTAACTTTTGGTGCTAACTTTCCTGAGCTGACAGGTTCTGTTCATCACTGGAATTCAATGTTCCCTGGTCAGTCGTTGATGACTTAGGCGATTCCGATGTCGGAGATTCTGATGCCGGCATTTCTGGGTCAGCGCTTTCGGCGCTAGATTCAATAGAAACAGATGAAGCAGAAGTATTAGTAGGCGTTGTCATTTCTGGTTGATCATGTTTTTCAACATTTTGGTTAGACTTACTCTTCTCTGGCTGACCGTGCCAAGTCTTAACGTTAACTACCACACCATGATCAAGTGTAATGACTAACTGGCGAGCCTGAATAGTTTGATTCTGGCTGCGAAAAATCAAAAAAACTTTGGTGTAGTGACTGTGCGTTTCCTTCACTTCATAGGTCAACTGGTGCCTAGTATCTTCGAGCTGTCTCTGACGACTAGGGTAGCCGATATGTTCTAGCACCCACTCTTCGGTGGTAACACCGGGCTTTATCTTTCCAAGAAGTTCATCTGTTAATGGGTGTCCTTCGTATTCAACCCGGACTTCTCGACGAATATCTACAAATGTACAACTACTGAGCAATAGTACCCACAGTAAAAGTATCAACCGCGTGACGTTATTTTGGTTCAGCACAGTTTAACTCACTGCGATAGCATTAGGTTTACCCGCTTGGCGCTGCACCATTGCAAGTAAAGCTGCTTCCGCTTTTGATAAACCACAGCGTTTCGCCACATCGCTTTCGGACAATCCTTGAGCGAGTAAACGTTTAGCTTGGTCAAATGGAGACACCACCGATTCAATTTTGTTAGGCTCTGCATATGCTTTACCTGGACTACTCCCAGTTGATGTGTTGCGCGTTTCGAGCTGCATATTATTGCGATTAAAAGCGCCCTTCTCTCTCGCTAAGTTACTTGGTGCAGCAACAGGCCGTTTAGACGAATTCGTGCTGGCACTTTGGTAAAACGCATCAGTCGTTTTTGCCAAGCCATCTTGTAATACTTTGAGTTTTTCTGTTGCAGTAGAACTTATCTGCGATGCATGCTGATCTGAGGTTCGCTGGGCTGTTTTGTTGCCAGACACGGTGTTCGTTGAAGAGGCAATGTCACGATCGGAACCAGTAGTACCTTGAGGACTAGGAGGTTGAGGACTAGTAGCTTTAGAACTGACAATTTGGGGATTGGCAACGCTCATCGACGCTGGTTCTGGCACCACAGGATGATTAGATCCTGAAAAAGTCTGAGTCTTCTGTGCTGCTAAATCTTTTTGAAAATCACTTAATGATGAGGGCTGGGCCAACCTCTTTTCGAGTTGAATAATGCGCTGCCCCATTCCGACAGCCGCATTACCGGCAATTTGCAAATCGTGGCTTAATTCTCGATACCGGTGGTCGATATTTGCCACCTTAAGCTTGGTGACCCAAAGCATTCTCAAGACCAACGCTAGCGCAATCCAACTAATAGCCAACGTGCCGCCGAGAAATACGTCTTGCCAAGCACCCAAATTGCTGGAGTTGATTAATCCTGCCAAGAATCCATCTAACATAATTGTCTCACTGTTGTGATGTCACTGATACTGACAGGCAGTGCCGACTATGCGTCCTTGCTCAATGAACTAATTTGACGGAATAAATACAAAACCTATGCTTTGCTTTCCGCTATCAAACGCTGTCGATATCTGCCCACTCTTCATCGGTCAACAACTTGTCCAGCTCAATGAGTATCAAGAGTTCGTCATTTTTATGGCACACACCTTGAATAAACTTCGCTGTGTCATCATTTCCGACATTGGGAGCAGTTTCGATTTCTGACTGACGGAGGTAAACCACTTCGGCCACACTATCTACCAAAATCCCTACAACATGCTTATCAGCTTCGATAATAACAATACGCGTATTGTCATTAACTTCACCAGCGAGCAAACCAAAACGGTGGCGTGTGTCGATAACAGTGACAACATTCCCACGCAAATTGATTATACCCAGCACATAGGGCGGTGCACCCGGCACCGGGGCAATTTCCGAGTAACGTAATACCTCTTGCACCTGCATTACGTTAATCCCGTAGGTCTCACCTGCAAGCCGAAAGGTGACCCACTGCAATACGGGATCTTCGGTAGCGTTACTCGAAACGGAGCTAGTAGCCATGGTTGTTTATCCTCTACATCCTGCGTCAAAAATCAAACACATCACTCCCTTAATCATAGTTAAGAGCAGCTTTTATGCCAGGTAAAAAAAAGCGTGTTCGCTAAACTTTGTGTCATCTCCGCGACATCACGAAACATCGCTATCCAAAAGGGCGCGCCCCAATGTCGGTACGTCGACCAAAACGCACATATGATTTTTTACAATACCGGCAAGCCATGGCTGCTGACTACGGTCTCGCCGCCACTTGACATCGTCAACTTGAATACGAATCGGTTGATCAACGCTATTTACCGTTAACCCCCAATGCAATCTATCAATGGTCATAATGTAATCGGGTTTTTGAGCGGTTTCTTCGTGGTAGCGCTCCGGCATCACATATTGTGCGGTATTAATGACGTTAATTTTCCCCATAGGAGTGGGCTGTATGCCGACGAACCATGGCGCCTGACCGAACAAAGGGCTCAATGCATCGGTGATCTCATATATCTGTCCCAAGGAGATTAAAGGCACCGCGAGTGTCATGCCATTCACCTTAAACAGTAAAATATCAAAAGCATCTTGCGCCCAAGATGGACGGCCGTTTTCGTGCCAATGGCTCGCTTCAAACTCAACCGCCTGAAAATTATCGTCGGTTAATGGCGAATTCAGATCTGTCTTTAGGTCTTGTTCGGAATGCTCAGGAGCTACAACATTCGGTTCTGCTTCAGCAATTGTTCGCTGTGTAACCGCGTCTCCCTCTGCGACAGGAACAACCTCTAAAATGGAGGGGCTTAGCATAACGGGAGAGCGCCGAACCGGCTCTAGTAATTCGGCACTAGCGCTAACATCGTTATTCTTCACAACAGGCTGTTCGCTTGGTGTGGTACTAGTATGTTCGCGATTTAACAAATCGTTCAAATAGGCCAACATCAGTTTTTGGGACGATTGCTGTTCATTACGTAGTGACATTTTAAGCCTTCATTAAACCCATAGTGCACTTGGCCAACATACGTGTATTAGCTTGCATAGGATTGCATTTCCGTACTTTTCCCATCGCTGCTTAAATGCTCCAGCAATTGCCTGTAGCCGTTCATGGCAAAGCACTCGTCATTTAGGTTATGCGGCAATTCACCTGTCTCCATCGCATCGCGGAATTTGGTGTCCATATTGATTTGGCCATTCCATACAAGATCGCCAAATGATTCGCGTAAGGACATTAAACTAGCGGTTGACGCATGTGTACGACGATCAAATAGCGTGGGAACGATAGTACATCGCGTGTCTTGACGTTTGACATCCGTGAATAGCGACAACGTTTTCATCATTCGTTGCGTTCCCTGTAGTGCTAAAAATTCAGTTTGGACTGGAATAACAATATCGGTTGCTGCATTGATCGCATTGATCATCAACATCCCTAACATAGGCGGCCCGTCGATCACCGCAATATCCACACTACTCGTTAAACATTGAAGATTTTCAGCGACCATTAAACCCATACCATCCGCCCCCTCCGGCTGCCGATCAATTGTTGCCAAGCTCGGGGACGACGGTAAAAAAAGCAATTTCTTTTGAGCTGTGTTAAAGCAAGCAGAACGTAACTCCCAGTGGCTAATGTCGCTGTTAAATAGCCCAAAGCTACTCTCCGTTAAGCCGTCAGTCTCTATACGGAAAAAGCTCGTCAATGAGCAGTGGGGATCTAGGTCAACCAGTAAAACGCGCTTGCCAGCGTTTGCCGCTAAACAAGCCAGACTCAAGGCGGTGGTAGTTTTTCCAACACCACCTTTTTGATTAAGAACGGACCATGTGATCATCTCAGGCCTTGAAATACTTATGAAGAAACATCAACGTGAAATTAAACCAATACCGTTGTCTTACTTAGCGATCTTGTTCCACTGTACTTTCATTAGTGACTGGCTCAGCTGGAGGATTAACTCTTTGCAACTCAGGGTCACTACTAAACAATAGACCGCCATTCTCCAACGGTATAGGTTTTATCAGAGGTGCCACATCGGCACTATCGCGATCAGTTGCATTAGTCCCTTGACTATCTATGGTGTCCGCCTGGTTTGATATCTCTGCATCAATGGTTGACAGTCCATCTGTTGATACAGTGTCTAATTGATTCACAGCACCTCCAGAAAAATCTTGCAGTTGCTGACCGGAAATCGACGGCCGCTCATTCGTTTGACGAGAGACCATCACGATAACGCGACGATTTTTGGCTCTACCCTGCTCTGATTCATTGTCGGCAATGGGTCTGTGCTCACCGTAACCAACAGCACTTAATCGATCAGGAGAGACACCATTGTTCGCCAACAGCTTAACCACAGATGCCGCCCTAGCTGACGACAGCTCCCAGTTATTCTTAAAACGACGATTACTTATAGGGACGTTATCGGTAAAACCTTCTACTTGAACGGGGTTGTTAGTGTCAGACAACAGGGTAGCTATTTCTTCAAAGATCCCCTTAGCTTGCAAACTGGGATCGGCGCTAGCAGAGGGAAATAGAATACTCGATTTTAATTCGATCTCTAGCCACATCTCGTTGCCCGTCACTGACAATAAATTATCATCGATTAAATCCAAAAACCGCTCATTAAAATTATTGGATAGCTGAACCAAATCCGCTGTTTTAGATTGCTCTGCGGACTGTGTCGGCACTTCATTGGGGTCTACATCCCCAGTATTGGTTTGATCTTCAGCTCCTTTACCATTTCGCTCTATGACAGAAGGATCGTTTGATAACGTAGGATCACCGACTTGTATCGGGTTGATAGCCGATGCCGGCACATCAAACGCTTTAATCAATTCACTGGAAAGCACTCTGTATTTGCCTTCATTCACGTGTGATATGGAGTACATCACAACGAAAAACGCAAACAACAAAGTGACGAAATCTGAATAGGAAACCAGCCACCGATCATGGTTTACATCTAAATCTACTGTCGGACGTCTTCGCATATTAGTTTCGTTTCACAAAACGTTGGTACTCCAACGGATGCATGCTCTTTTGAATGGATTCTATTGGACTTATGCTAAATCAAGGGTGAAGATAGCCGTCAAGCTTGACCTCAATTGCTTTTGGATTTTCACCTTCCGCGATAGAAATAATCCCCTCAATCATCAGCTCGCGAAATTGCGATTGCTGGTGGATACACTGCTTCAGCTTGTTAGCTATTGGGATCAACAATAGGTTAGCGAAACCAACACCGTAAATAGTAGCGACGAAAGCAATGGCTATCCCTGGTCCGAGCTCATTCGGATCTGCGAGGTTACGCATTACATGGATAAGACCTATAACCGCGCCGATAATCCCTATTGTCGGGGAATAACCTCCCATACTTTCGTAAAACTTGATGGCATCCTGGTCGCGCTGTTCACTCACAAACAAATCTGTTTCGAGCACACGCCGAATAGCATCTGGTTCACTGCCATCCACTAACAGTTGAAGGCCTTTCCGAGCGAAGCTGTCCCGTTCGGTTTCAGCCATCTGCTCCAAACCCAGCAGACCTTCTTTGCGTGCCGAGTTCGACCACTTGACGACTCGCTTAATGCCGTCAGCAAACATCTGTTTAGGGGGCACAGCCACCCAAGGAAGCATCTGTACAGCTCGCTGCAATGATTGTTGAGGGGTCTGCAGCATGGCTGCGCCCAATGTCCCACCGAATACGATAATCGCCGCCGGGCCATTGATAAGCGATTGCCATGAGCCACCCTCGAGAAAATTACCTCCCAAGAGCGCCCCAAATCCAATGAGCACACCAATTAGGCTCAAGATATCCATAGTGACAATTTTCCTTGCACGTATTTTCCTTAGTGCGGTTAATGCAAATTGCAGACCCGCATGGCCCATTTGAAATATTTCAGCGCGTAAAACACATCTCAAAATGCTCAAATGCAGTAAAAACTGGTATTTATTGGAGGATTGCTTGGGTTTGAAGCGATTTTGCTTATGCTAAGACACCGATTGCCGCTGCGAGCCTACAACTAAATAATCGTCGCCCAAGCAACAAAAGGAAGGTAGATGAGAGGAACGTCAAAAAATAGACGGGAAGAAATTAATAGAGCGTTAACGAAACGCCTGGGCGAGCTTCGGACCAATCTCCGATAGGCTGATCACAGAATCAGTTAAATTAGCCTTGGCAACAGCCATCGGCATACCGTAGATAATGCAGCTCGCTTCGTCCTGAGACCAAACGATGGCGCCTTTTCCTTTGAGCAGTCTCGCACCTTCACAACCATCGGCACCCATTCCAGTTAAGATAATCGCAAGCGTTTTTGCACCGCTGCTATTCGCCGCAGAACCGAAGGTTATATCGACGCTGGGTCGATAATTCACTCGCTCATCACCCGGCAATACCTTTACACTGCCGCGCTGTTGCGCATCGATCATTAGTTGCTTACCACCTGGAGCCAATAAAACAGCACCAGGTGATAAACGATCACCATCTTCCGCTTCCTTAACACTAACCTGACATTGCTTGTCCAAGCGTTCAGCAAACGCTTTGGTAAAATTCTCAGGCATGTGCTGAACCACGATAATCGGCACGGGGAAATTACTTGGCAGTTTCGTCAATACATCGGTTACCGCGACGGGCCCACCGGTTGATGCACCGATGACAACGATATCGACTTTATTCCTAAGATTTGACGCTACAGCCGCTCGTGGTGGTGATTTCACTTCACTAGACGAGGAATCATTTTTCGGCGCTGGTATCGATCGACTAACTCGCTGATTCTTAACAATATCAAGCAAACGCTGATGTAAACGCTTTTTTAGCGCAGCGGAGTTTCTTGAAACTTCACCAAAATCCTTAGTAATAAAATCAACAGCACCTGCTGCTAACGCATCAAGGGTGATGCGAGCGCCTTCGAAAGTCATTGAAGAAAACATCAAAATAGGTACAGGTCGCTTGGCCATGATTTCTTTGACTGCAACGACGCCGTTCAATACCGGCATTTCGTAGTCCATCGTAATTAAATCTGGCTTCAAACTATCGGCTTTATCAATTGCCTCACGCCCATTGGCGGCTATACCCACCACCTCCAATTCTGGGTGCTCATTGATAATTTCTTTTAAGCGATTTTGAAAAAAGTTCGAATCGTCAACAACAAGGACTTTATAAGGCATGTTGACTCTCCATCAAATCGAAGAACATGCCGCGTATTGTTTTTATGGTAGTTAGATCTATTTCAACCAGCACGTCGCATGCCCTACGCTTCGTCCAAGATACATTAACAATGCGATATGGTGACATTACCTTCCCAATGTGGCCGGCTTCTATAAACCAGATTGTGCGTAACGTTTTAACATACTTGGCACATCCAAAATAAGTGCAATTGTGCCATCTCCTGTGATTGTCGCTCCCGCCATACCCGGAGTGCCATGAAGCATTTTGCCAAGTGGTTTGATAACGACCTCTTCTTGGCCTATCAATTGGTCAACGACAAAACCTACTCGTTGGGTTCCAACTGAGACAATAACAACATGCGCTGATTTGGGATCCGGCTGTGTACTGTGTTTATGCACTAGCCAGCGTTTGAGATGAAAAATCGGAATCGCACGATCGCGAATTGTGACGCACTCTTGTCCATCAACAATATTTGCTTTGGTTAAATCCATATGGAATATCTCATTCACACTCACCAGCGGAAGCGCAAACGTTTGTTCAGACAGCATAATCATTAAGGTTGGCATAATTGCCAGCGTGAGTGGCACCTTGATAATGATCCGGCTTCCTTCACCTTTTTTCGAGGTGATTTCAATGGAACCATTCAACTGTGTGATCTTTGTTTTCACCACATCCATCCCGACGCCACGTCCCGAAACATCAGAAATTTCTGTTTTAGTTGAAAATCCAGGAGCGAAAATCAGGTCAAAAGCTTCCGAATCACTCAAGCGAGCAACGGTATCTTCATCATAAATACCTTTTTCAACCGCTTTCTGGCGTAACGCATCGGGGTCCATACCGGCCCCGTCATCCGTTATCGACAAGAGGATATGGTCACCCTCTTGTTCCGCTGCAAGGACAACTTTTCCTACGCGACTTTTTCCAGATTCTTCTCTTATCGCAGGTGCTTCAATACCGTGATCGACCGCATTACGCACTAAGTGAACCAACGGATCCGCAAGCGCCTCAACCAAGTTTTTATCTAAGTCAGTATCCTCGCCTTGCAGCTCAAGATTAATCTCTTTTTTCAGGTTACGAGCCAAATCTCGAACCACGCGAGGAAAACGGCCGAAGACTTTCTTGATCGGTTGCATCCGCGTTTTCATAACTGATGATTGCAAATCTGCTGTCACCACATCTAGGTTGGCTACCGCTTTCGATAATGCTTCATCGGTACTATCGACCCCTAATCGAACCAAACGGTTTCGAACCAGCACTAGCTCGCCTACCATATTCATGATGTCGTCTAAGCGCTGGGTATCGACGCGTACCGTCGTTTCAGTTGCGGCAATGTTTGCTTGGGGTGAATCTTTTGGCTTTAATGCCGCAGCGGGCTTAGCGGCTGCACTTGGAGCAGGTTTTGCGGCGCTTGCAGCACTAGGTTTAGCCTCGGGTTTCTTGGGTTCTGGCTTTTTAGCTGCGGGTGATTCGGATTTCGGGGCAGACGCCGGAGGCTCTTGCGCTTTGCCGGAAGGCGCTGATGTCGCCTTTTCAGACGAGGGCTTGCTTGCACCAGTTTCCGTCTTGCCGCTTGCACTTGGCTGTTGTCCTTTGCCGTGCAACTGGTCGAGAAGCGCTTCAAATTCGTCTTCAGTGATTAATTCATCGCTGCCACCTGAACCCGCAGTAGTCGACGGAGCCGGAGACTCAGCTTTGCTTTCAGTAGCAGGCGCAGGTGTCGACGAGGCATCAGGTTTTGGCGCATTTCCTTTACCATGAAGCTGATCTAATAAAGCTTCGAATTCGTCTTCCGTAATTTCATCGCTGCCGGTTGAACTGCCAGCGGTGGGTGCAGCCGGAGAAGCGGCTTCTTCTGCGGGGGTGCTCGAGTTTGCTGCTGTATCTTCAACACCAGGGCCTTTGCCTTTACCGTGCAATTGATCTAGCAATGCATCAAATTCGTCTTCCGTAATTTCATCGCTTGACGAACTCGTCGCCATAGACTCAGCGGGCGTCTCGACGGCGGATGTCTCTGTGGGCTTGTCTAGGTCAGTGTTTTTGGGGTCGATTGCATCGAGAAGATCTTCAAATTCTTCATCAGTGATTTCATCGTCAGCTACACCGCTAGGCTCTGATGTAGCTGACGCCGCTCCAGCGACTGGCGTAGATTCTGGTTCACTGTCACTTGTTTCTGCGGCCTCAACAGACTCGCCTATATCTTCACAATTAACCAAACGTTCTAGTGACGCAATGAGGTCCGGCGACGCTGCTTCTGGCTTTTCAAATTGCTGTATTTGTTGAAATTGGGCATTAATGGCATCCAGTGCACTAAGCACCACATCCATTAATTCTGGCGTTACGCTGCGCTTACCATTACGTAGAATATCGAAAAGGTTTTCTGTCACATGGCAGCATTCGACCATGGGATCTAGCTGCAAGAAGCCTGCTCCGCCTTTGACAGTATGAAAGCCGCGAAAAATGGCATTCAGTAAGTCTCTATCGTCAGGGCTCTGCTCTAACTCAACCAACTGTTCCGACAACTGTTCAAGAATCTCTCCGGCTTCTACTAGGAAGTCCTGAAGGATATCTTCGTCATCTCCGAAACCCATTTACCGCTCCTTAGAAACCCAAGCTGGACAATAGATCGTCCACTTCATCTTGGCCTTTAACAACATCGTCCCGCTTTTCAGCATGTATTTGCGGGCCTTCACCTTTGCTATCAATCGCTCTGACTTCATCGCCCTTAACTTCATTGGTCACCAGCCCGGTAACTTGTTCTACCTGACTGGCAACACGGACTAGTTTGACCAGCTCATTTTCGACATCATGAACCAGTGTAATGACACGTTTTAATACTTGCCCGGTAAGGTCCTGAAACCCTTGCTCTAACACTATCGACTGCATATTTTCATTCAATTGAGTAGTGCCATCACACATCTGTTGTAAGAACTCATCCATACGTTGGTACAACCCGGCAAATTCTTCTTTGCTCATTTCTCGCCGACGTAAACGCAGCCAATCATCACGCAGACTATTTGCCTCTTGCCCTAAATTCATAGCAATAGGTGCAGAAGCTTCGACCATATCCATGGTCTTGTCGGCTGCTTGCTGAGTTAGGTTAATGACGTAATTGAGACGATCAGTTGCATCGTGTATTTCGGAGCTTTCAATATTGGGAGGTTCAGAGCTTAGATCGCCGTCAACATGGAAATTGACAATGGCGTCATGTAAGCCTCGTGTAAGCTTACCGACGGAACTGAATATGTGCTTGTCCCTTGCCTCGATCATATTGCATATCAAAGTAGAGGCATCCTGGAAACTATCGTTTTCTAGCTTATCGATTAATAGCTTTGCGCAGTCCTGAAGCTCCGATATAAAGGTAGGATTGTTCTTTAATTCGTAATGATTATCCATGCCCGAAGAATTCCCAAATTAGCGACTAGCTATCAACTCGCTCAAAGATTTTGTCTATTTTTTCTTTGAGAACTTGTGCGGTGAATGGCTTGACCACATAACCATTGACGCCCGCCTGTGCAGCTTCAATAATTTGGTCGCGTTTTGCCTCTGCAGTAACCATTAAGGTCGGCAACGACGCCAGGCTTTCATCAGCTCTAATTTCTTTTAAGAGCTCTATACCTGTCATACCCGGCATATTCCAATCCGTCACGAGAAAGTCAAAATCACCTGACTTCAGCATAGGCAGTGCTGTACTGCCATCATCAGCCTCATGTGTATTGGTAAAACCTAGGTCTCTCAATAAATTTTTAATAATCCGCCGCATTGTTGAAAAGTCATCAACAATTAGGATTTTCATGCCCTTGTCCAAAGCAACCTCCATCAATTCCCCACGAAGGGGTCCCATCTAATTAATAGTCTAGTAGCTGATTTACGGGTATCCAGTTTTTAACAAGGAATTGTTCTCGGCTTGGTTATAAATATTCGTAATGATGTAAATTTGGAGATTCTTTATCCAAATTCACCAGTCGAGGTAGATTTAAATCAGTTGGCTGACTGCCAGTCTGTTAGGCGGGAACGGAGCCGTAGCGCGGCTTGGCTGTGAATTTGGCTTACCCTCGATTCACTGACCCCAATGATCTGTCCAATTTCTTTGAGGTTTAGCTCTTCATCATAGTAAAGCGCTAACACCAGGCGCTCTCTTTCGGGTAACTGACCGATCGCTTCCGCGAGCGACCGTTTAAGTGCCTCCTGCTGAATGCCTTCGTCTGGGTTTACTAACGGCTGGCTCGGCGTATTCTCTTCGAGAGAGACGCCGTCTTCGTTATATGCTTCATCAAAGCTGTATAGACGACTTGATACCGAGTCGTGCAGGATAGAATGATATTCCTCCAGTTCCATCCCCAACTCTTCCGCCACTTCCTGATCCGTCGCGTCGCGCCCCGTACGTGCTTCTACGGCATTAATAGCATCGCTAATCTTACGACTATTACGGTGCACACTCCGCGGGACCCAGTCACCTCGACGCATCTCATCGACGATTGCACCGCGAATACGAATGCCCGCATAGGTTTCAAAACTCGCACCTTTACTGGCATCGTATTTTTTCGATGCTTCAAGCAAGCCAATCATGCCCGCCTGGATAAGGTCTTCGACCTGAACACAAGGAGGCATACGCATCATCATATGGTGGGCTATCCGCTTCACTAGGGGCGCATAGTCCTCCACGTTGACACTTACTTGATTAGTTGGGGCTTTGTCATACGTCGACAAACCGTAGTTTCCTACCATTGTTTGGGAACCTAGTAACTCACATTCGCTACACTCGGACTAACCATGTGCTCAACAAAAAATTCGAGGTGCCCTGTTGCCGAGCTTGCACGAGGCCATTCATCAACTTTATGGGCTAAAGAACGAATGGCTTGCGATGCTTTGCAACGTGGTGCGAAGGTCAACAAAGGTTGTTGTTTTTGCACGGCTGAACGAACATTTTCATCGAACGGAATATGGCCAACATACTGTAGTGCCACATCGAGAAAACGTTCACACGCCGCATTCAGTTTATTAAAGAGCGACTTACCTTCTTGGGTTGTACGCGTCATATTAGCGACGACTTTAAACCGAAACATGTCGTGTTCTTTGTTCAAAAGTTTTATCAACGCATAGGCATCAGTAATCGATGAGGGCTCGTCACACACGACAACGATGACTTCCTGACTGGCGCGCACAAAGCTGATGACGTTATCCGATATTCCTGCTGCGGTATCAACAATTAAGACATCAAGCTGGTCCCCTAGCTCTGCAAAACCATTAATGAGTGCCGCATGTTCTTGCGTGCTTAAACTAGCCATATGACGCACACCGGATGAGGCAGGGACAATCCTTACGCCCCCAGGACCATTGACAATGACTTCCTGCATTGACGCATCGCCCTTGATGACATCTGACAGATTTTTCTTGGGTTTTAAACCCAACAGTACATCGACATTGGCTAGCCCAAGGTCTGCATCCAATAGCAAAACTCGGCGCTGCATTTCCGCTAACGCGATACTTAAATTGACCGCTAAATTGGTTTTACCTACACCGCCCTTACCGCCTGTAACGGCTATCACTTGAATGGGGCTCGAGTAACTCACAAACAACTCCTCAGCTAAAATTAGCGCCTTTGACCAGTATAGATGCTTCCCACCAGTTTCCTAGAATTCACACCATTAGGGTGCGACAGCTCTCTGTACCGGAACATTTTGTAGACTTTTCGCCATCTGCGACGCTACCTTATGTCCAGCATTCACAGCAGATTTTTCTGTATTCAACGTAGACTTGTGGGAAAGTATTTTTTTCGACTTGACGTAACGCTGACCGCTTTCCTTCAAAAGGGACACCGCCTTAGTAATCAATTGATGCGCTCGAGCCATAGTGACATCTTGAGGCATACTTGCACCTTGAGTGGTATAGGCGATGGGAATATCAGCATTAATCAGGACACCAAGCACTTCACCCAAACTCGCCGTTTCATCCAACTTAGTGATGACACACCCACGGAGGTTAGCCCGTTTAAAATTATGCGTAGCGGCCTTCAAAAACTGCACCTGCGTATTGGCAGACAAGACAAGGATATTTTCAACTTGGGGCAACTGACGTAATTCACGAAGTTGGTATTTAAGATTTTTTCCCTGGCAATTTGCACCTTCTGTATCAATCAATACCAGTTTATGATCGGCTAAATCTTGCAACACATATTCCAGTTTATTTTTTTCATTCACTTCGTAGACCGAAACGTTAAGGATAGAGCCCAATCTCCGTAAGCGGTGATTGCCTCCCGAGTCCGGCGATGCCATAGTCACAATCGCCACACCAGAGCTGCCGTGCTCTAACACATAGCGCGATGCTAATTTAGACACTGCGGCGGTTTTACCGGCACCAGAAGGCCCCACAAAAGCGAAGAATCCGCCATTACCAATGACATCTTTTCCAACAACCGGAATGTCATGCGAGATGGTGGCTAATGATTTTGCCCAGTTGCTGTTTAGCGATAGATCACTTGAGACCTCCGCTAAACATTTACTAATACTAACGTCGCTCATCCCTAATTGTTGCAGTCTACGCTTGATCGTCGTTCTCATGGTATTGCCGACAATTTTTGCTCGCCGCTCAGCGACAAGCTGAGCTTTTTCTTCTGCGAATTGGCGGGCTTGCTCTTCCACTTTTCGTTCCGCTTCACGCGCTTGTGCTGCCGTTTGTTCGGACATGACCGCCAACTGATCGCGTAAGAACTCCCGCATATCACCAATTTCATTTTTTAGCTGACTAAACTGTTCATCGAATATTTCATCGATAAACACACCGTCATCATCTACGATATCGGACGTATCATTTGCCGCTGGCGTGACGTAGGTATTTGGGTCGAGATGAAACACAATATCGGCTTCGCTTTGCTGGTAGCTATAGGAACCTAGCTGAAGCTGGTTCACGGGCTGGGGTTGCTCAATCGGTTCCTCGGGAACTACCTCAACCTCATCGATTGCAGGCGAAACAGGTATTTCTATATGGCTTGAACCATCGTCTACAGACGTTGGTTCGGCAGCACCGAATAATTGATTGACGCTGTCATTGTCTGTCCCCCCGATAGAGCATTGCTCTTCTCTATGTCGCATGGCATCAACACCGGGCACTTCGGACGGCATTGAAAAATACTCATCTTGCGTCGTAACCCGTTTCTTCTCTGACAAAAGAGGCAACCCCATATCTTTTTTCCAGCGAAAAGATGCTTCAGGGTAAGATAGAAATTCATCTACACCGTTTTTATCAAAGAATTGAGGCCCTGGCTTTCCCTGCTCCATAGGGGCATCGGGCTGAGAGGCCATTGCGGGCGTAATTACACACGGTTTGTTGTAAGTAACCTCCAATGGCTCGGCTACCTTTTCTGTGTCTGTATGGGCCTCTTCTCCGTATATTGGCTGGCTTTCATGCAACACTTGAGGGCGATAACTAGGCTGTTGGTCTATCCGTTGAGGTACATACTTTTCCTTGTGATGAACAGGTTCGATTTGTTCGCCACTTATAGTACGTTGCGATTCTTGTAACCTCGTTTGATTCTGTCTATTGCGTGACTTTTGCCGCTGGGCGCGTGCGATCTGTTGCGCTTTGGCTTGCCCATCTATCGATAGCTCTACCCTGTCATGACTGTTCGTCGCCGTTTCTGATGAGTGTGCTTGCGTTTGCGTGACGGCAAATTGTTCACTGAAAGTATTGGCAAAGCTGTTTTGCGGCGGTTGCGCTTCACTCCGCGCTTGTTGTCGTACCTGCATAGATTCCGGGGCTGCTTCGGCCTGTTCTTGCTTGGACATTAACCGACCCATAATTGACTCTTGCCCCCATGCAATGTCGCTAGACATGGGAGTATCCATCATCGGGTCATCATCCATTGATGACGACATCATTGCGGATCTGGGTGATGGAGTCGCACGTGGCGCCGTAGGTTTTTCTGCAACAGATTGATAATAGGGGTCGTTGCTTGTCAAAATCTCGACTCCGCCCTTGACGCGTTTGCTTGAAAGGATGATTGCCTCAGCACCCATTTCTTGTCGAACTAGCTCCAGCGCTCGGCGCATATCAGCTGCTACGAATCGTTTAACTGACATAGCGTTACTCCTCTCCTACTCCGTCGAGTGTGTTGCGTAATGTATTACCTTGAGTCATTGACATTGTCGCTACTGTTAAAAATTTGAAATCACTAATCGGCACCTATATTGGCGTCAATGTTTAGACGTTTGTTATCAGGCACTTCGGTATAAGCTAGTACCCAACCATCACTTACTGCATAACGAACAAACTTAGAAATCACATTGCGCAATGGTGAAGCGACCAGCAATACCACGGGTTTCCCAGCAGCCTCTTGCTTTTGTGCGGCCTGTATGATCGTTTTTCGAAGTCGCTCCGCTAATCCTGGCTCAATAAAGGCACTCTCATCCGCGCCATTATTTTGTGCCTGCTGAACAGACTGGAGCAATAACTGTTCCAGCTCTGGCTTCAGCGTTATCACTGGCAGCTCTTCATCGCTACCAATAATGGTTTGGACAATCTGACGTGAAAGCGCAACGCGCGCGGATGCTGTTAGGCCATCTGGATCTTTCGCTTTATGAGCATTCGCGGCGAGTGCTTCTGCAATGGTGCGAGTATCACGAATCGATACATTCTCACGCAGCAAATTCTGCAGTACTTTAAGCAATACATTGAGCGTAATAGTGTTCGGTACGAGTTCTTCGACCAACTTGGGCGAGCCCTTCGCCAACTGCTCAAGCAAGTGCTGTACATCTTCATGGCCAAGCAATTCATGAGCGTGTTTTTGTAGAATTTGGTTTAGATGGGTTGCGACTACGGTACTTGCATCAACAACGGTGTAACCTAAAGTTTGGGCTTTATCTTTGTGAGATTGTTCAATCCATATCGCTTCAAGGCCAAAGGCAGGGTCCTCCGTTTTGACACCATCCAAGGTCCCAAACACCTGGCCAGGGTTAATGGCCATTTCTCGATCTGGGTGCACTTCAGATTCACCAATCGTCACACCCATCAACGTGATGCGATAAACGTTGGGGTTTAAATCTAAATTGTCCCGAATATGGACGGAAGGAACGAGAAAACCCAACTGCTGAGAAAGCTTCTTGCGGACGCCTTTAATGCGTCCCAAGAGTTCCCCACCCTGATTTCGATCAACCAAGGGGATTAATCGATAACCGACCTCTAAACCAATAATGTCTACAGGCTGTACGTCATCCCACCCGACGTCTTTAATTTCTTCACTTGATGCTTGCGGACGTTCGCTCTCTATTGCCGGCGCTGCCCCCATGCTCATGCCACCCGCAGCCGGTGCCGGTCCTGGTTTAGGCTGAGAAGATGAAGAGCCAAATAACGAACCAGGTTCTTCATCAACCACTTCTGGTTGTGATTTAGCTTTAATAATCAAATAAGCTAAACCCCCAATAATGGCGGCCAATCCTAAAAACGCCACATGCGGCATGCCAGGAATAATGCCCATAATAAAAAGAATGATCGCCGCGACAATCAATGCTTTTGGCGAATCAAACATTTGCGTCAACACTTGGTTACGCAACTCGACCGAGCTATTCACTCGGGTAACCAAAATAGCAGCAGACGTTGAAAGCAATAAAGATGGAATCTGGGCAACTAGACCATCACCAATGGTTAACAATATGTAGTTTTCTAACGCCTGATTAAACGACAGGTCGTGTTGAGCCATACCGACACCCAAACCGCCGATAACGTTGATCACGAGGATGAGGATACCTGCGATTGCGTCTCCTCGAACAAACTTACTCGCACCATCCATAGCACCATAAAAATCGGCTTCTTGAGCCACCTCGGCACGACGTGTTCTCGCCTCTTCTTGGTCGATCAACCCCGCATTTAAATCGGCGTCAATCGCCATCTGTTTGCCTGGCATCGCGTCCAAGGTAAATCGGGCACTGACCTCGGAAATGCGCCCGGCACCTTTTGTGACTACCACAAAGTTGATGATGATAAGAATAATAAACACCACCAAACCAACAGCGTAATTACCACCGATAACTACTTCACCAAACGCTTCAATGACCTTGCCGGCCGCATCGCCTCCTTCGTGCCCTTCTAGCAATACCACACGTGTTGAAGCAACGTTTAGTGCTAACCGCAGCAACGTTGCTACCAATAAAATGGTAGGGAATACCGCAAAGTCCAGTGGACGTAAAGAATAGACGGCAACTAAAAGTACGATGATGGAAAGCGCAATATTGAACGAGAAGAACGCGTCCAATAAGAATGCGGGTAGCGGTAAAGTCATCATGCCTAACAGCATGATGACCATGAATGGGATACCTAAATTTCCCCGTCCCGCCGTTTGGAGGGTAGACAAAATTCCGGCACCGCCACGGGTGTTTCCAGATGGTACAGAGGGTGAAAAAGAAGGTGCTGCCATAGAAAGCCGATATCTTGACGGTTATTCAATAAGTCATATAGATATCGCAAGAAGCGTACCCAAACCGATACGCGTAATGAATTTATCTCAAGTAAAGTTTCCCCATCGTTAGTCGTAGCGAAGGTCAGGCGGCACAGTAATATTGCGTGGGTACATCGGCTTCTGTCCCTGACCGCGTCGGAAGTTTCGCAACTGGAATACGTAGGCCAAAACCTGTGCAACAGCCACGTATAGTCCCGCAGGGATTTCTGCTTCCAATTCCGTCGTATGGTAAATCGATCGAGCTAACTGAGGAGATTCAATGATTTCAATATCGTTAACATTCGCAATCTCGCGAATTTTCATGGCGATTACATCGACCCCTTTTGCAAGTAAAATCGGGGTATCCATAGAATCGGGATCATACTTTATTGCGACCGAATAATGAGTCGGGTTGGTAATCACCACATCCGCTTCAGGTACGGATGACATCATACGCCTATTAGACATCTCCCGTTGCAATTGCCTAATTCTGCTTTTAACTTCGGGCTTGCCTTCGGAATCTTTCATTTCGTCTTTAATATCTTGACGAGACATCTTTAATTTTTGCGAGTGATCCCAAATTTGAAACGGCACATCAATTGCGGCGACGGCCAATGTGACAGAAGCCAAGATGATTGCAGCCCAAACGCTAATTTCAAGTGAATGAATAATAGCCGGACGGAGAGACTCATCGGCCAGCCCAATCATTTCGGCTTGGCGGTTCATCAAAATAAGAATGGCCACTGATAGGACCAGAACCACTTTAGCCAACGCCTTGAAAAGCTCCATCAGGGACTTCATCGAAAACATCCGTTTCAGCCCCGCACCTGGGTTCATTCGATTAAACTTAGGTGCCATCGCTTTAGTACTGACAAGCCAACCACCGAGCGCTATAGGACCAAGTATTGAGACAACCGTGAGCACCAAAAACAATGGAGCTAACCCCCATAAGGCATCTGCAAAAGCCACCACCAATTTACTAGTCATTGCCGCAGGGTCGTATATATCCTCTCGCTCAAAAGAAAAGCTGATTGACATAACTCGCATAAGGGACTGCGCCATTGCGGGCCCAAACACTAACAAACCGACGGTTCCACCCACTAATATCGCAAACGTCGTTAACTCCCGAGATCGGGCAGTCTGGCCTTCCTCTCGGGATTTTTGTAAGCGTTTCGGGGTGGGTTCTTCCGTTTTTTCTTGGCTACTGTCTTGCTCTTCGGCCATTTACTTAGCCTCCAGTAGACCATCAACAAACTGAAATCCTTCATTCACGATAATTTGATAGTTGGGTAAAAAACTCACCAAGCTAAACCAAATCAATAGCAAACCAAAAATGAGCGTGATTGGAAATCCAACGGTAAACACGTTCATTTGGGGCGCTGATCGGTTCATCACACCAAAAGCGATATTCACGATAAGAATGGAAGTCAATACTGGCAAGGCAAGCAACAAAGCACCTTGAAACATCCATGAGCCAATACTGAGAACATGCCACAAGGCTTCACGAGTAATACCAAACATAGCCACTGGCATAACATTAAAACTGTCAATGAGTACTTCTAAGGCGATAAGGTGACCATTTAAGCTAAGAAATAGCAATGTCGATAACATAAGATAAAACTGTGAAACGACTGTCACCGTAATTCCATTACTCGGGTCATTCATCGATGCGAAGCCCAAGCCCATTTTCATCGCGATTAATTGCCCAGCGAGTACAAATACATGAAATACTATTTGAAGAATAAAGCCCATGGCAAAGCCAATGAGCATTTGCTGAACCACTGCTAACAGCGTCGCAAGATTGATCCCCACCTTAATATCCACCTCAGGCAGTAGGGGCGCCGAGATAGCAGTGACTACCAATGCAAATATCAAGCGTGTTCTGGTATTGACCAGTTGAGAACCAAATACTGGCGCGGCAAGGAAAAAAGCGCCTATACGACAAAAAGGAAAGAAGTAGAGACCAATTAACTCTAACAATTGAATATCGGTTACAGAGAACATCATTCAACCGATAATATAGGGAATATTGGTAATAAGACGGTTAAACAAGTCCATGAGTTGCGTGACCAACCAAGGCCCCGTCATCATAATGGTCGCTAACGTCACCAATAGTCGAGGCAAAAAGCTCAGTGTTTGCTCATTTATTTGGGTGGCAGCCTGAAACATGCTGACAATAAGCCCTACCCCTAAACTGGGTCCAACAATGACAGCCACCATAATCACCGTTAGATAAAAGGCATCAGCGAATAGGTCCATTACAACTTCAGGTGTCATGTGCCAAAGCTCGCTGCAAGAGTGCCAATTATTAACGCCCAACCGTCAACCAGTACGAACAACATTATTTTGAATGGCAAGGATATGATAAGCGGCGACAACATCATCATGCCCATTGCCATCAACACACTTGCAACAACAATATCTATTACCAAAAAAGGAATAAATAAAATAAAACCAATCTGAAATGCGGTTTTAAGCTCACTCGTCACAAAGGCTGGAATGAGAATGGTAAAAGGTGTGTCTTCTGCTGTTGCAATATTAGTGGTATCTGAAATTTTCATAAACAACTCAAGATCGGATTCTCGAGTTTGTGACAACATAAAATCATGGAATGGCGTTGCCGTTCGATTGAGCGCTTCTTTCCCTGAAATTTGTTCGCTTAAATAGGGCTGCAACGCTTGCTCATTAACCACGCTAAATACCGGGGTCATGATAAATAAGCTTAGGAACAATGCTAGACCAATTAATATTTGGTTCGATGGCGATTGCTGTAAACCAATGGCTTGCCGCAATATTGCAAATACTATAATGATGCGAGTAAACGATGTCATCATCATTAGTAAAGCGGGGATAAACGTTAGCGCCGTCATTAGCGCTAAAATTTGAATTGTTACTGAATAATCTTCGGAACCATCTTCGTTGGTCTCTACCGTTAACGCTGGCAATCCTGGAATACCACCGTCTGGCACCCAGTCAAACGGTTGGCTGGCGCTAGGAGGTATCGTATCAGCACTTTCCTCCTGCGCAAAACCTAAAGAAGGCACGATCAAGCCAAACACGACCAGGCTCGCGATAAACAAAAACAACTTTATTGGGCGCGTGCCTCGCATTATTTACACCTGCCCCTTTTTCATGATGTCTTTAATTTTCCTTGAAAAATCCGAGACTTCGCGCTGGGTCTTTGTGTCTACTATAGGCTCATCAATAACATGTAGCGTATTAATATTCTGAGCGGTGATGCCAAGCAGCAGTTGTTTCTCACCCAATTCAACGAGTAGCAGTTTTTCTCTCGCTCCGAGCGACAGACTACTGACGATTTGCATGTGTTGATTCTGTAAAAACGTACCGCCACTTATCCTGCGCGCCAACCATGCTAGCGCAAAGATTAAAGCAAGCACCGCTAATAAACCCATAAAGACCTGCATGATATAGCTGGCGTTAGATCCAGAAACTCCAGTCATACCATCAGCATAAGATTCATAAGAGCTGATCATTGTGCTTAAAAATATCACGCTTAAAGCGGCGCGTTTTCGGTAATAGCTTGCAAATGCCAATATCACCTTTCGATACTCCTTGTATCTCTTTGCAAATTTACAGGTTGTCGAATGAGTTAGAGCTAACCTAAGCGTTTTATTCTCTCAGCAGGACTGATGACGTCAGTCATTCGAATACCAAATTTTTCGTTCACAACCACCACCTCGCCATGGGCGATCAGCGTTCCGTTAACCAGCACATCAAGTGGTTCGCCAGCTAAACGATCTAGCTCTATCACAGAACCTTGATTTAGCTGCAGTAAATTGCGAATCGTGATTGAGGTACTACCAACTTCCATTGACATGGTTACAGGAATATCCAGAATCACATCGAGATCAGGGTTCCCTGAAGCTTGTTTCAGCTCTAGACCTGGGTCACCACTAAAGTCGTCAAGCTCGGCGACTTCGCCTTCAGTGTCTTCTTGCTCCTCCAGCGCTGCAGCCCACTCGTCCGCCATATCTTCTTCGGATGAGCCTTCCTCCGGAACTAAATCGTCTTCATCACTCATTGCTCTTTTCCTTCTGTTCCTGCTTTTTCTTCTGCAGCGCTGCTTTTTCGGTAACGCCAGGAATGTGCACTCGTTTAATCACTTCGTCTATTTTGAGCGACAAATTGCCATTACATTGCCCTATGCGACTTTTAAACATGGGAATTCCATTAGCGGTAACAACATGAAAATCCGGCATTTCTACGGGTATCACATCACCGGTTTTTAACTCCATTATTTCTCTAAGCGGAATTTCCCGCTTAACGACATCTGTTTCTAGATCCACTCGCGCATCCATAATATCGTTACGCAATGCATTCACCCATCGATCGTCAGACTCGTCAGAATCCGTTTGCAAACCAGCGTCGAGCATTTCCCTAATGGGTTCAATGGTGGAGTACGGAATCGTAATATGTAGCTCACCACCACCACCATCTAGCTCTACATGGAAAGTGCTAACGACCACGACTTCACTAGGACTAACGATATTGGCCATTGAAGGGTTCACTTCAGAATTCACATATTCGAAGTCGATATCCATTACCGCTTTCCAAGCTTCAGCCAAATCAATGAATGCCTGCTGCAACACAATTTGAACTACGCGAAGTTCGGTTGGCGTAAATTCCCTACCTTCAATTTTCGCATGACGGCCATCGCCACCAAAAAAATTATCAACCAATTTAAAGACTAACTTGGCGTCAAAAATGATGAGCGATGTACCCCTTAGAGGCCGAAATTTCACCATATTTAAACTGGTAGGAACATAAAGGGTGTGCACGTATTCACCGAATTTTTGAATCTGAATACCACCGACCGACACATCGGCTGTACGGCGCAATAAATTAAACATGCTAATACGGGTATAACGTGCAAAGCGCTCGTTGATCATTTCCAGTGTCGGCATACGACCGCGGACAATGCGGTCTTGGCTTGTTAAGTCGTAGGATTTAACGCCGCCCTGCTCAACATCATTTTCAGTTTCAATCTCGCCATCATCAACACCATGAAGGAGCGCATCGATTTCGTCTTGTGATAGTAGATCTTGCATGTTAGCTCTCGATTACTGCATCACGAAGCTGGTAAAAAGTACTTGTTCTATGCCAGCGTCCCCAATTTCCTTTTCTAAAAGCGCTTGAATTTCTTCCCGCGCCGCTTCTTGTAACTTTTCTTTGCCTTCGTGTGTTTGGAGATCTTCGTAAACCTGGCCACCAAACAGTAGTACCAGTGCATTTCGTATTGCTGGCATGTGAGTTTCTATCGCGCTAATAACTGTCTCATCTCGGGTCATCAGCGTTAACTCGGCCTGAAGAAAGCGTTGTCTACCGCGCGCTTGAAAATTGACGATGATAGGCGGCTTGAGTGGAAAGTAGATCGCAGGTTTTGGTCCTTGATCTTCCTCGGGAACTTCTTCAATCATTTCAGCTTCAACCATTTCATCTTCAGCACCCGTGAACATATCTAGCGCGAATAATGTGCCAACCACAGAGATAATGATGAGCACAAGAATGATCGCCGCAAGAATACTGAGCTTTTTCTTGCCGCCACCGGACCCTTCTTCGCCTTCACCGGTGTCTTCTGTATCGTCCTCATCTGCCATGTCAATTTCCTGTCGTTTTATTGAATAACATCCGTTATTCACAGTAAGAGCAAAAAAAATGCCAGCGGGAGACAATTGGGTTTCTAAATGGGGTAAGTTTGAGAGGGAGGGAGGATGAGCGGCAGATTTGAAAAATCTTACCGCCTAGAATTTAGCGTTCCACGTTTTGCGATGGCTGTACGCTAAACGTAATAGTCCACGAGGTTGAGTAGTTCTAATGTAGCGGGTTCATCGCTGCTATTCACTGAATCGCCCTCACCTGGCATCCCAGAAGTAATTCCACCATCGGTGTTATCGTCCTGCGCCTCGTGCCCAGAATCGCGGCCTGACACATCAACATCGACTAGATTTAAGCCTCCCTGTTCGAACATTTCTCTTAATCGAAAAGCATTTTGATCTAGCATGTCACGAACGCTGGCGTTATGACTGACGAAACTAATACTGGCGGTATCTTGATTTACAGCAATCTTAACCTGCAACGGCCCAAGTTCTGGCGGATCCAGCCGAACCTCTGCAGACTGCACTTTCTGACTGGCTAGCCAAAACATCTTGTCAGCCATGGCCTGCCCCCATTCTCGATTACTGGCCAGTACCGGCAATTTAACTGAGGGCCCAACGCCGTCCTCCCCTCCACCTACTTGGTGGAGGGTTTGTAAGGTCTGTCCCCACTTCCCATCGGCGGCGAGAGGCTTGATTGTCATCGCCATAGTAGAACCATTGTCAGCAAGAGCTGACTTGCCATCCACCGCTTGCGACTTACCTAATAGATCGACAGACCTGAGATCCTGTTTCATGTTGTTTCTGAGGGCTTCTGACAAGGTAGCGGCAGTGGGTACCACCTCTGCCACTCGACTGCTTTCAGGCGACTGCGCGGTGGTACTGATAAGGTCGCTAGCCCCTTGCCCCGTAGACATTAGATGAGAGCGGCCTGAGTTTGGCATGGCGTTGGTATTTCCGAAGGTTTCCACACCTGGCTTCTTGGGGCCTACTTCGGCGTGAACAAGATCGTTAACCGCTCGTTCACTGGCAAGATCTTTGGCTTGCGTCTGAGAGTTACCATTTTCAAATACGCTATCAACGGCTTCTATCGGTATGTGAGTCTGCGGCTCATTGGCAACAGTGCTTGTTGTACTAAGGTTAGTGTTTTCACCTATCGGTTGAAGTATTTGAGCGATAGCTTCTGCTAAGGGGACCCCACCTTCAACTAGGTCCTCTAATGCCTCCAATTGCTGTGGTGTCAACTCCTGAATGGCATTTAGCCCGTTGAGGTTTAATTCCGACAGGCTGTCATGCATAGCGGGGATACTTAGTGAGGCAGGTAAATCTTGTCGCTGTTGCGGCAAACTATTGCCTTCAGGCTGAAAAATACCCCGCGGCGTATCGTCATCCGTATTCGCTTGGTGCGGCGCGCTGTGCGCGCCACCTTGTTCTTCAGTGGCATCATAAGATTTATTTTCCGTTGCGGCTTTTACATCGTGGTCCGCCGACTTATTTTGTCGTTCACTATTCGCATTTTCACTAAGGTCGTCGCTTTTGCGCGCTTCATTTGCTGATGACTTTACTTCGCTAGAATGATTCGGTGAAGATGGATTATCTTTCTCTTGAACGCCTTTTTTTTCTGATTTTTCAGCAACTTGCGACGCACTACCTGTTGTTTTATTGGGTTGTTCGGATCGATCACGGAGCACCTCGTGAAAGCGTTTACCGGACTCAGAAGGCGCTTTATCCACGACACGAGTCTTGTTTTCTGGGTTTACTTTCACCACAGGGTTAGCATTCAGTGACAATATAAAATCAGTCGAGTTTGGTGTTGCGCCCATTTCAGTAGACTCCTTACAACGCTATACACAAGATGCTGCTACCACTATATCTAATAGCGGGTATTTAAATTCTATGAGAAGAAGTGCAAAGGCAGTGCCAGATCAAAAACCGATGAGTTAACCTAATGAACGTGGCTTAAATAAACTAGGTCACGATTAAACTAGGTCATGGTCACCTTACCGATTGAAAAGCCAAAAACAATAATTTGAAAAACAAAAGCAATTGTGCGGTTTTCCCGCAATTTAGACGAACGATGAATTCAGGAGTTAGAAAAATGAAAGCGTCACGCGAGACGATACGCTACTTAGTTAGGCTTTTGCCTAGTGTAGTCATTAGCGCACTAATGACTACTACTAGCGTCGCTGAAAACTACACAATACCTCGTATGGCAGATGGAAAACCCGACTTGCAAGGCGTATGGACCAACGCATCGCTGACGCGTATGACTCGCCCGGCAGAGTTCGAAGACCTTGTGATACCAAAGTCGAAAATTGAAGAAATCACTTACAACTCCTACTACAACCGCCGTTTACGCGAAGACAATAAGCGAACCGACCCGAATGCACCACCGCCAAACGACGGCGACACAAACAAAGGCTATAACAACTTTTGGATTGATCCGGGTTCTACTTACGGCATAGTGAAAGGTGAATACCGTTCTTCTTGGATTATTGAGCCAGAAGATGGGCAAATTCCCTACTCCAAAGAAGGCCGGATGGCCAGAATGGCTGCTTTCAGACCCACCGGTAATGGAAAAAATGGCCGGGTAGGAATGTTTGACGGCCCAGAAGTTCGTCCGGTCGGAGACCGCTGTCTCATAAGTTTCGGTAGCTCAGGTGGTCCGCCGCTTAACAATGTGATGTACAACAATCATTACCAATTTGTACAAACCCCCAATCACGTGATGATTATGGTAGAAATGAATCATGATGCTCGCATCATTGATCTGAATGGGCAGCACAATCCAGCGGCAGTCAAAGAATGGTTTGGTAGCTCAGTGGGACAATGGGAAGGTGATACATTAGTTGTCGAAACTCAAAACGTACACCCTATTCAAGAAACTCGTGGGGCATTTCCGTTATCAGAAAAAGGAACAGTGATTGAACGTTTCACTCGTGTTGGCGAAAAAGAAATGCTCTATGAATTCACCGTCGACGATCCTATTTTTTACAGTAAGCCTTGGAAAGGTGAAATGACATTAACTAAAGATGACGAGCAAATCTTTGAGTATGCTTGCCACGAGGGGAACTATGCGCTTCCAGGCATATTACGTGGTGCTCGGAAAGAAGAACGAGAGAAAACAGGCAAGTAGTTTTATGTTATAAGTCATTCATAGTGTGTTAAAAAAGGCGTTTGAGTTTTCTCAAACGCCTTTTTTATATTTTTTACAATAATCAAAAGCCATATTTAATTTAACAATGCCATCTATATTTAACCATTACGACGCTGTAAATCATAACTCAAGCCAGCTTTCAGCGGCTGCAACGGAGTCGAAGAACCTTATCGTCGAGTGCCGCTGATGATCGCGCATTAGCTCAGTGATGCGGGCCCCGTAATCGTGCTCTTGCGGCACGATGAAAGCGGCTTTAAACCCATAGTTCACAAACTTCTGAAATACCTCGCCTGCAACACCATTGCTTAAATCAAAAAACTCTTTATGCAGATCAGACTCTGTAAAAATACACCCCGTTAAACCGCTGCCAATTACAGCTAACGCGTCTGATGCCGAGTTCAACACAATAGCGTGGTCCCTAGCGAGTAATGTCATCCCAACAACCAATAGTCGAAATAATTAGCTCTGACCTTCGACGGTACTCGTTAAGTGATCTTCAGACTCGTCGATGTACTCATTGATTTTATATTGCAGATAATAAATCTGAAAAAAGAAGGTAATAATATTACCCAGTGAATATCTGTTTTTAAATATTTCATCGACAAGTCGATTTCTAAATTTATACACCCACACCAAAATAAGAATATTCGCCACTAGATCTACGATCGATGACAGTAGCTCAATTTCAGTATTACCCTCATACATTGATACAGGAATGACCATAGCGAAAGACAGTATATAGAAGCCTAATACTGAATTCACAAACGCTTCGGATATTGTATTTTCAACGACGCCATTCAGCTGCTTTGTGCGCGTATACAACCAATACGGTACATAAAGGGACAGTGTAATAATAGAAAGGCCAACCACATACCAAGTACTAAACCGCTCAAACGGAACTGTAGACTTGTCTGTCTCGATAACTTGGGACTTTGGCGTAGAGTAGATATTATCCATGTTTATCCTTGTTGATGATTAAAAGGCATGAGCCAATGACGGCAATCTGTGTGAGCCACCCGGTCGACTAATAGGCACTCAAGAACAAACATTAAACCGACAAAGCACAAGGGAATCAATGGGGAATACCGCAATGTAGATTTGCGCGCCACGAGACGGAGCAGCATAGAACATTAGCTATGATATCGCTGGAAATGTTTGCGACAAAAACGTAGACGTAAATTGGCCTTTACAACCCAAAAACACGGCAATTCAAATAGTACTGAAAGAAAACGACGGGGTTTAGCGTTGCATGGTCAAATGGGTCAACAAGCAAGAAGTACTTTTAAAGCGCAGCGCAGGCGTTTGTATTGGTTGGCGATAAAGAAATACAGTAATCAATTGAGTAATGCTTTAAGGCTATCAGATATTATCGCGAACGCCGCTCGTATATCCGATAGATTTTCCTCGAGACCGCATAGGTCACCATCCCTGCCTTTGTGTTCAACCACTAAACATAAGCCAGCGAGCCCAGTAGCGCCTATGTTTCCGCTACTGCCTTTCAGGCTATGGGCTTCTCGCCGAACGGCCTCTGAGTCTTGTGATTTTATTGCTTCAGCGAGCGCAGCGACTCGTACTTCAGAGTCCGTTAAATACGTCATGATTAGGTCGTTAAAGCCGTCTTCCATAACGTCCTTGAGCATCTCGAGAGTATCTTGATCTAGTGCGGTATGGTCACTCATTCTGCCCTCCTCCTATCGATCAGATCGCCAAGAATAAACGACCTCAATCTCATTGCCGTTGCCCAAATATTTTAGCGATTCACACATCGTTCTTATGAGTGGAATTCCTCTACCGCAGTATCCCTTTTTAGAAGAAAGATCGAGTAGCTTGTTGTCATACTCAAACCCTTTACCACTATCTTTAACTTTTATCGTTAAATTACCGCCATTTTCTCGGGTATCGTGGGAAATGGCAAAATTGATTGAAGCGTTCTGCAAGTTTGCTAATCGCTCTTCCCGTTGAGCGTAATACTCGGCAAAACCTTCAGGCGATGCTTTCAATTCCGAGCTTAATCCCAACACCCCGTGTTCTAATGCATTGGAATACAGCTCCGCTAAAATGGTGTATAAGCTTCCGCTGTGCGACCTGAGCCCTGGAACTTCAGTGACGATGTTCAACAGTAACGGTAGGGGATCAAAATAACGAATTGTCGACGGCAAAATTTCAAACTGGAGCCGCCACTCCATTAAACCTGGACCTTCTGTAGAATAAGAAGGCATTGACTTAGAGGACACCTCCTCTGGGGCAACCATTTCGATCTCGACCAGCGACAAGTCATCATCTGCCTCATTATCGCCAATAAAACCCTGCACAGCAGCCATTACGTCGTCAAAGAGTGAGGGTTTGTTGTTGCTGTTGTGAAACGTATTTAACAGTCTTTCTTCACCAAACATTTCACCAGCACCGTCACGGGCTTCGTGAATACCGTCGGACCACATATAGACTTTGTCGCCAGGATCTAACTCAAAATGGAGGCAATCTACTTTCATTTGAATGTTTGATAATACACCCAGGGGTAGATGTTTAGACTTAATATGATCGACAGTACCAGTTTTAGGCCTATAAATTAAACAGTCTGGTAGCCCCCCATTCCAAGCAGTAACGGTGCGTTCATGAAAGTCGACTTCTAAAAATGTTGCACAGCAAAATACGCCAACAGGCAAGATCGACTTTAATTTCTGATTGATCTCACGAAGAATATCGGACAGTGCGAAACCTTTTTGCACCATGCCATAAAAGGTTGAAGCAAGCGGCATCGCACCGATCGCTGCAGGCAGACCGTGACCAGTAAAGTCGCCTAACAAGACCATCATACTGCCAGAGGGACGCAGGGCCGCTACCAGGACATCACCATTGAATACCGCCATTGGCGATAAGTAGTGACGCACGTTCGCTGCATCTAAGCAACCACTGTGTGCTACATTGTCAAAAACTTGCTTGGCTACTGTTTGCTCTTGAATAAGATGATTATTGTGAATTTGAATTTGATCGCGCTGTTCCAGCATCGTGCGATGCATTTCGCGCATGCGGTTAAATGACTTGATTTTGGCTTGTAAGATAACCCTGTTGTAGGGCTTTTGCAGGAAGTCATCACCGCCCGCATCAAGACATTTAACCAGTGATTCGGTTTCGGTTAGGGAGGTCAGGAATATGATGGGGATTAGCTCTTCACCCGCCAACTCCTTGATTTGCCGCGCAGCACCAAAGCCATCAAGATTTGGCATTAACGCATCGAGTAATACGATGTCCGGCCGCTCTTTCTCAAACTGCTCAACCGCTTCCACGCCATCCCTAGCACAGATGACCTGGTGACCTTCTTTACTTACGATTGTTTGCAGAATGAGACGATCGGTATCCGTATCGTCGGCAATTAAAATTTTGAGGTTACTTTGCTCTGTCATTGCAGGCTCACCGTGTAAGTACGTATCTTCTCAGCTGTAAACTTTAAGAGAAGTCCCTGTACGCAAGCGGAATAAGTGTGCTCGACGGCTTACTGAATTGTGAACAGCTGTTCGAAATTTGAAATCGTCAAAATCTTTTTCACGTCGGGACTACAATTGACAATTTTTACGGTAGACGAATCGCCTCCTGCATGATCTCTCAACAGAAGTAACATGCCCAATGCTGAACTATCTAGGTAGGTAGTCTCACGCATGTCGACGAAATACACGCTGGGCGCGGTTTCAAGATTTTCATAACTTCTTCGAAAATCCTGGTGAGCGCTAAAGTCGAAGCGTCCCTGAATCGAAAAGGTGAGTTCCGAGCCATCCGGTGAAATGGATGAGTTAATTGCCATAATCGACCTCTTACGATATGAAATAGTCCCTTAGCACGGCTTATACACAGCCTTTTACCTAAGAATAGACTAATTTTTCCTGAGCAAGCGAGAAATCCCTGAGCCCGACCCACATTTTGTAAGATTATTCAAAATCATCAAATATATTAATGTGAGCATTCGTTTAAATGAGCCTGATCTTTTCCAGCCACCCCAAAATAAGTAATAAACGCGGGTTTCAAGATCAAATACCAGCGAAAAACGGTCTGTAAATCACTGTCTTCGATGGGGCCAGATTCTATGTAGTCGCTAGGCGTTGGTAAAGCTCTGTTGAAGCGTTTGTGACAATATTTCGATATAGATAGTAAAAGTAAGGATTATCGGTAGCTTTCCGCGATAATATTAGACGCGATCTGCTTAAGTGGCAGTACTTTAGTCGCCCCGCCGAGCTTAACGGCCACGCCAGGCATTCCCCAAACAACGCTTGTTGCTTCATCTTGGGCAATGGTGAGGCATCCCGCTTCTCGCATCTCTAACAGGGTTTGCGACCCATCCGCTCCCATTCCAGTGAGTAAAACCCCCATGCAATTGTTTGCGAGAGTTTCGATGGCCGACTTGAACAGTACTTCTACTGATGGTCGATGGCGATTAACGGGGTCACTTTTCTCAATTTGACAGACATAGCCATAGGCAGACTTACGCACACGCAAATGATCGTCACCAGGCGCCAGATACGCGTGGCCTGGTTTAATGGGCATATTGTTTTCAGCTTCTACAACAGTAAGCTTGCTGTTGTTATCGAGTCGTTGCGCGAAAGAACTACTAAACGTAGCGGGAATATGTTGGGTTACTAGTATCGGTGGAGATTCAGGGGGTAGTGCTGTCAAAACTTCCTTGATGGCTTCCGTTCCACCTGTGGAAGCGCCTATAAAGCATATAAAATTTCTTCGTAGCGATTTATTTTTCTGAACGTTCACACCAACTTTATCGTTTGATGCTCTCGCACCCTGATTCTCCAAGGGAGAGACATTTGCGTGCGCTGCGGCGAGGACTTTTTCAATGATTTGCTCGCGATACTGCACCAACCCAACATCACCAGTGGACATTGGCTTGGCCAAGTAGTCAACTGCGCCATGTTCTAACGCTTCAAGCGTGGCTGGCGCACCCGCTTGGGTCAGCGTTGAAATCATCACTACGGGTATAGGTCGAAGCCTCATTAGGTTTTTTAAGAACGCAATGCCGTTCATCTTTGGCATTTCAATATCAAGGGTAATGACATCTGGGTTAGTGCGTTTAATGACTTCCCGCGCTTCGAAAGGATCAGCAGCGACACCGACCACACGCAGCCGAGCATCTGAGTTGAGAACCTCGCTCAATAACGCTCTGACTAATCCTGAGTCGTCAACAATAACTACCTTGGTTAAATCTCGCCCTATAGGCATTGATTACATCCCTTCAAATCGTCAAAATAGCTCGATATCGCCACTGCTAGGCTCTTTCTTACTAATTGTTTCGATGTACTGCATTTCGCGCTCTTTGATCGTATTATTATGTAAACTGCGTAGTCGCTTAAGCTTTACCCTACCGCTATCACTAAAGTAAATTACCTTACGCGGGCAATCATCACCCAGGTCCTGAGCAACAACTTCTAGCTCTTCTCTTGCTAGAAACTCGAGCACAAATAAAATATTTCGCTGACCAATATCAGTCATATTTTTTAGTATTTTTCCGCCGCCAAATACTTTAACTTCAAGATTGCGTTTTTTCCCACCATGTTTATATATCTCATTCAGCAAGAACTCCATTGCCCACTCACCATAGCGCATCGGAGCACTCACCTGACTACCTTGCCAACCATCTTGACCATTCGCTGATGCTGGCAACATAAAATGGTTCATTCCACCTACGCCAGTGACCTTGTCGCGAATACACGCCGATATGCACGACCCAAGCACTGTAGTAACTATTTCGCCGGTTTTACTTACATAGATTTCACCAGGTAGTATTTTCGCTGCTGGGACATTTAACTGCTTATCCCAATAGCGATTAATATGTTCAAAACCTTGTGTAGGTTTTGGCAACCGATTATCCACTTTTCGCGATGCTTGCACGCTAATTAATCCGTTGATAAATTGTTCGCCCCAACGATTTAAATCGATTGGATACACGATGCAAGTTTTCGGAATGTCCAATAAAGAGATACCCATTTGGCGATAGCATATTAGCCATGCGATCAAACAAAACTCGCTGAGTATCTTTATCAAAGTAAATTACGACATTGCGGCAAAATATAAAGTCGAATGGCCCTTTCATTGGCCACTCGTGAAGGAGATTGAGCGGGTTGAATGTAATAATATTACGGACATCTTCCTTGACACTCACAGATGACATATCTCGGCTACGCCGAAAAAACCGTTTCATCTTTTCTTCTGGAATTCGCTCAACTCTATCGAACGAATAAATACCTGATTTTGCCTTGGCAACCACATTGGTATCTAAATCAGTCGCGAGTAGCTTACAGTCCCAAGATTTTAGGGGTACTTTTTCTGCAAGTGTGATGGCGATTGAATAGGGTTCCTCGCCCGTCGAGCAACCTGCGGACCAGCAACGTAATCGTCTAGTGGTTTTATTAAGCTCGAGAATTTCTGGAATAGCTGTATCACGAAGAAAGTCAAAATGGTAACTCTCACGAAAAAATGACGTGAGGTTAGTAGTAATAGAATTTACAAACTCTCGGAACTCCGGCTCTGCACGCGATTCAAGAATATCGCAATATTCATCAAAGCCGTTTAGGTTTAATCGTCTCAAACGTCTAGCTAGGCGACCATAAACCATATTCCTTTTATGATCACTTAGCTTGATCCCAGTGCTATCATACGCAATCCTCTGAATACACTGAAAATTCTTATCTGAGAACGCAAACTCTCGTTCTGATTCTGCTCTCACTTCTGCAACTACCTCTAGCTAGCGTCCCGTATTGGTGTCTACCAACTTATTACTACACGTCTCCTCGAGATTTTTATACTTCAACTCAACTAAAACTCTTCCCAGTCCTCATCCGCGTCAAAACTATCGCTGCTGCTAGGAGGTAACGGTGTGGCTTTTTTCGTACTTGTTGAGATAGGTGTGGCAGTCATCTGCGGTTGCTGTGCCGCTGTAGTGCTGGTTGTGGTATGCCCTCCCACAGAAAAGAAGGCTACCATATCGTTCATACTACGAGCTTGCTCTGCCATGGCTTCCCCTGCGGCACTTGCTTCTTCGACGAGCGCAGCGTTTTGCTGGGTCATTTCATCCATCTGAGTAACGGCAGTATTTACCTGTTCAATACCGGATGTTTGCTCTTGTGCAGCCTCAGATATATCGCGCATCATGTTGCTAACACTTTCAACCGCTTCAACAATATCTCTTAGCGTCGAGCCAGACTCGTTGACTAATTTCGCTCCGTCTTCGACCTTACTAACGCTGTCACGAATTAGGTCTTTAATTTCTTTCGCTGCAGCTGCAGAGCGTTGCGCAAGGTTTCGCACTTCGCCAGCGACAACCGCAAATCCACGCCCTTGTTCACCAGCACGCGCAGCTTCTACCGCAGCATTGAGTGCAAGCAAGTTGGTTTGGAATGCAATCTCATCAATTACACTAATGATGTCCGCAATTTTTTTGCTCGATTCATTAATTTCGCCCATTGCAGTGACGGCGCGTTCAACAACCGCCCCGCCCTCACGTGCCTTAGCTTGCGCTTGACTGGACAACTCATTAGCTTCTGACGCATTTTCCGCGCTTTGTTTAACGGTGGAGGTCATTTCCTCCATACTCGACGCAGTTTCCTCGAGGCTCGACGCTTGCTCTTCGGTTCTCTGGCTAAGATCGGCATTACCTTGCGCAATTTCGTTCGCTGCTGAGCTAATCGCACTGGAAGATGATCGAATGTTACTGATCACCTCGGTTAGCCTATCGGCGGTTGCATTCGCATCGTCTTTCATTATGCCGAAAGCACCTTGGTAGTCACGAGTGATGCGTTCTGACAAATCCCCTTTCGCCATAGCGCCCAACATGCGGATAACATCATTGAGTGCAACTTCTACAGTACTTGAGAAACGATTCAAGCCCTCACCCAAGTTCCTGAAGAATCCTTCTTTTCCTTCCAGTGATATCTGCTTGGTAAAATCACCTGCAGAAGCCGCTTCAACTATCTGATCGACCTCATTTTCGATACCGACTTCTTCGGTTCTATCCGTCCACTCAACTACGCTGCCTATGCGTTCCCCTTCTACGACAATGGGGTTAGCAACAAGCGAGAATGTTCGACCACCAACGTTAATTTCTGTTTTATAAGTTGAGCTTAGCGCAGCGACCATTTTTCTTTGATGACTTGGGTTCTTATGGAATATGTCTGCATTAGCGCCCAATAGTCTGCTCGCATCGAACCCCGGCATGTCTGTGCGTATATCTCGCTCTGCATTTTTCATCATGTTAGACACAGCTTCGTTCATATAGATGATATTGAAGTCTGGGTCTGCGATCATGACATTAGTCATGACGTTATCAAGGGCTTGTTTGACACGGGCATTTTCTGAAGCAACACGTTTTTCCTCAGTTTCTCTTGCCAACTGATCGGTCAAATCTTCCCACTCGACAACGGTGCCTACGCGGTTGCCATCCATATCGAGCCAAGGACTCGCTACTAATTTAAATGTCAACCCTGAGACTTTGATACTTGTGCTGTACGGATCAGATAAGTTATTTATCAAGCCTCGTTGATGTGATGCATTCTTATGAAATTGGTCTACAGAATGACCTATCAATTTATCAACACCAAACGAAGGTAATACAGTTTTAATTTCCGCTTCACGGCCGCGAAGCATCGCCTCAACCTGTTTGTTGAGATATACGATGTTCATATCATTGTCTGCAAGCATCACGTTTGCTTGGCAAAGCATGAGCGCGTTAGAAATGTCCGCATTTTTCTTGCTTTGTAAGGATTCTAACTTTTGCGCGGTTATGTCTGAGGCAAATTTGACGACTTTGCTTACCGTTCCATCCGATTTGATTATTGGGTTATAAGACGCTTGAATCCAAACTTCCTTACCACCTTTTGCTATCCGCTTAAACTCTCGAGATGCGAAGGTGCCCGCTTTTAAACTATTCCAGAATTCTACGTATTCACTACTACTCGCATAGTCTTGTTCGACAAACATTCGGTGGTGATTGCCTTTTATCTCATCTAGCGTATACCCCATAACACTCAGAAAATTTTCATTTGCGGTGAGGATTGTTCCATCTGGTGTAAATTCGATAACAGCTTGCGATCGAGATAAAGCGTCTAATTTTGAACGAGCCTCTACTAGTTCCTCAGTCTCAACTGAATCTTCCGTAGCAGGTTTTTCACTCATTGAACTCTGTAAATTAGTTAGAGTGTACGTGAGGTGACCTAATACACCGCTAGCTTGACTCCGAAATCGCCCCGCGTTACTACCTTTTGCTGCTGAGTCAACAACATCAATAGCGTCTTCTAACGTCTCCGTTAACGAGTCCATGTATTGTTTGCACAGCACTACGCCAATCACACCAAGCACCACCAGAATAATGGCAGCGACTACCATAGTGGGTTGTTCTACCGTTGCTAGGTAGCCTATTGATAATATTGCGCCGAGTAAAATACTGCCAATACCATAATAAAGCTTGGTATGCATATTTTCTGATCGTTTGTCCATGGTTTCCTCGCTAGCGTGCAAAGCTCACAGTTATATATAAAGTGTTTTATCTTGTGCCTAGTAGCTTGAAGGCCTATCTTCTTCAAGACTTTTTTGGTTCAAAGCTTAATCATTTCTAGATTTAGTGGTTCGAAGCGTTCAGTGTTTTTGACACCTCAGATAGGTCCGGCAATTCATCCATACTTAATAACTTATCAATTTCTAACAGGATAACCATTTTGTCATCAACATCGACCAGCCCTCGTATGTAGTCAGTATCAACTGCATCGCCAAGATCCGGTGCGGCTTTCATTTCTTGCCCGCCAATGGTGTATACCTCGGATACTGCATCAACAACGATACCCATAATACGGCTGCCATTTGCTGTTTCTACTTTTAGTACAATGACGACTGTCACCGGCGTATATTCAATGGCATCTAGGCCGAAGCACTGTCGTAGATCGATGATAGGTACTATCGTACCGCGTAAATTGATGACGCCTTTCACATGGGATGGCGCGTTAGGCAATGGCGTCGCTGACTCCCAACCACGAATTTCTTGAACGCATAGGATGTTTACACCGTATTCCTCATTGTTCATGATAAACGTAAGAAACTGATCACTATCACCCGCTGCCTGGCCCACCTCTGTGCCATTAAGTTCAGCTGAGTCATTTATTGCCGTGGTTTGCATAGTCACCTCGAATTCGATCAGATCAATGAATATTTATAGCGTGTTCAGATTGCTGGTGGCTGCCGTACATAGAGTTATTCATACGGTGTTTAACGCCAGCAATTTTTACTATCCCGGGGATATCTAAGATAAGTGACACTGTCCCGTCGCCAAGAATCGTCGCTCCCGAAACCCCCTCAATACGGTGATAGTTTTGTTCAAGACTCTTAATCACTACCTGCTGCTGAGCTTCGAGTTCATCCACTACCAAACCGACCTTATTGCCATCCGACTCGACAACCACCAATAAGGAGTCGCGCAAATGCGTACTATCAGGATTTATATTGAAAACTTCGTACAATTTGACGATTGGCACATATTCATCACGCAGTTGAAAAACTTCGCAACCGCCCGCTACCAAGTTCACTGATGCATCATCAATCTGCATAGACTCGACGATTGATACTAGAGGGAATATATACGTGTTGTTGCCGACACGGACGAGTTGACCATCCAAAATAGCAAGAGTTAAAGGCAGACGAATGGTGATAGTAGTGCCAACATTTTCCTCTGATTTGATATCGACACTGCCATTAAGCTCTTGAATATTTCGCTTAACAACATCCATTCCCACACCACGCCCAGAAACATCACTTACTGCTTGCGCGGTTGAAAATCCAGGGTGGAAGATGAGGTCATATACCTGAATATCGGACATGCTGGTTGCTTCAGCTTGAGAAATAAGCTGTTGCCGTAGCGCTTTTTCTATCAATTTTTGTCTAGATAACCCGCGACCATCGTCAATAATTTCAATGACAACATTTCCGCTTTGATGGTATGCATTTAGGGTTATTTTTCCACCCGCCTTTTTACCCGCAGCGACTCTTTCCTCGGGCGTTTCAATGCCATGATCAACCGCATTTCTAACCAGGTGCACTAACGGATCGCCAATTCTCTCCATTACTGTCTTATCAAGTTCAGTTTGTTCACCTAGTAATTCAAGTTCTATTTGTTTACCCAGTCGACGGCTAAGATCTCGAACCATACGTGGGAAACGACTGAACGCAAAACTAATGGGCAACATGCGGATGCGCATAACGCTTTCTTGTAACTCTCGCGTGTTATGCTCGAGCTGACTTAATCCTTCACGCAAGCGCGACAGTTGATCCTCAGAAAAATTATTACCAATCTGCCCCAACATGGATTGAGTAATAACTAACTCGCCCACCATATTGATCAAGTTATCCACCTTATCAATGGCGACACGAATTGAACTAGACTCTCCTGCTTTGCTAGGTGCCCGCGCTTTTGCTGGCGCATTCGTTTTTGCCGCTACCGGTGCCTGATCATTGCTAGCGACTGTCGCAGGTGGATTTGGTTGATCGACCGATTGCGACTGCTCTTCTTTAGCGACAGATATATTGGCTATCGGCGCAGTGGACTGCGTCTTTTCGATCGTTTGTTGCTGTGATAATGGTGCAATGTCAACCACAGCCTCATCCATTACCCATTCAAAGATATGCTCGACAGAAGACTTTTCAATTTCGCCAACTAAACTGACATCCCAACTTAGGTAACAACACTCCGGCTCCAAGGCTGCAAAGCTGACGAGCTTCGATGTATTGACAGATACGGCCATATCGCCAAGCTCGGCTAATTCCCTAAATAGGCGTGAAGGCTCATTACCCGTTCTTAGCATGTCTTTATTCGGTTGAAAATGGATAAACCAACCAGAGATATCTGACGCCGTGACTTTTTCTACAGCTTCATCGACTTTAAAAGGAGATATGATGATGTCCGATTCATCGGACACCCACTCAAACACTTCTTCGAGTTGCGCTTTCTCTTCATTGGTAATAACGTCCAATACCCAAGAAAGACTACAGGACTCCGGGTCCATGTTAGTTAATGCCGGTAATGTGTTAATACTGCAGCTAACAGACACTTCGCCTAACGTGGCGAGTTCACGGAACATCCTGAGAGGCTCATTCCCCGTGGCAAGAATATCTGCTGATGGTTTGAATTCAATACGCCAGCCGTTGTGGCTAACCGGCGCTACGTCCGGAGTATTCTCTTGAGTCGTTGCTACTTTTGCTGGCGCGCTGCTATCGCCTGCACTGCTGCCATCTGCAGCACTAACTCCAGCACTATCGCCCGCCAGTATTTTTTCAAATTCTTGTTTGAGCTCGTCGCTACGGGATGTATCGATATCCGATTCTGACTGTATGGAGCCAAGTAAATCACGAAGACAGTCAACCGATTGCAAAAGTAGATCGACGTCGTCCGCAGAAATACTCCGCGTGCCCGATCTAACTTCATCCAATAATGTTTCAAGTACATGAGTAAATTCAGAGACGACATTAAATCCAAACGTCGCCGATCCACCTTTAATGGAATGGGCCGCTCTGAAAATGCAGTTGATGGTTTCAGCATCGATAGCGTCTGGATCTAGCTCCATCAACGCCGATTCCATGCTATCGAGACCCTCGAAACTTTCTTCAAAAAAGACTTGATGAAACTGGCTTAAATCCACGCTCATGATTTAGAGTACTTTATTGATTGTCGCGATTAATTGGTCTGGATTAAATGGTTTCACAATCCATCCAGTAGCACCTGCGGCTTTACCTTCGGTTTTCTTGTCGCCACTCGACTCAGTCGTCAACATGAGTATCGGTGTAAACTTGTAGCTAGCCAGTTTTCTCAATTCAGCAATGAGAGAAATACCATCCATGTTTGGCATATTTACATCGGATATCACAAGGTCGACAGCGCCGGATTGAGCGAAATTGAGAGCCTCCAATCCATCTGACGCTTCAACTACATCATGCCCGGCCCCTTTCAAGGTAAAGCTAACCATCTGTCTCATCGAGGCTGAATCATCAACAGCGAGGATCTTTGCCATTGTTTCTCTCCGTATTTCGCTAGGTGTTTTTCAAAATAGCTAAGTGTTTAGAAATCAGTTTATTGCAACATCAAGTGCTCGGTTAACCCTAGTTGTTTTGCAGCGTCCTTAATAACATCATTGGGTGTTTGCCACTGCATACCGACATGTTGTCCATCAAGTGCAATGCGGAACGCTAGAAGGGTTTGTAAGCCAGCCGTATCCGCTTTCTCAACATTAGCCCCATTGATAACAACATCATCAGTGCCTGTGGCATAACGCTCCAGCATTTCGTGCAGATGCTCGACGCCAGAAATAGTTAAGTTACTGGGCAAATCAATAGTGACAGGGTTGGACATGCCAATCTCCTTCTGGCTAGCGCTGAATAGGTCTAAATAAGAAGGGTCTTACAACCCTACTCTTTTGTAAGTCTAGACAGTCTTAAACACCTTGCTAGTGAAATATTTGAAAAGTCTGACGAAAAAAAAGAAGTGGACGCGGATGATATGGAAAACTGTGGCTATCGGTTCTTTTAGGTCTTTAATTTAGACTTAGAAGGAATAACGATCAGCGAGACTTGTCGTTTTGAAATTGAGTAAATAGGAAATGTTGACGTTGATTAGTTAGTGTTTTTTGGCTTGATGGTTCGTATAGAATCGCTGGCCAACTAATTCATCAAGATATTTTTGCTCGATTCGATCATCTTCTGCTCTTTCTTCCTGTATTGCAGATTCGATGAGATCATCGATAGCAGAACGTTTATGACGAAGCTGTGCCCATTCCTCGCGTGCAAATTGTACAGCCTGTTCAGTGTGGGATATTTTCTGCTCAATTTGTTTAACTGATTTCGCTAATTGCTGAGAAAAACCTCGGTAGCGCAGTAGTTCGTCAGGGCTGACTTGAAGCTGTTGATCAATATCACTCAGATAACTATCGTAGTATTCACTCAGTTGACTTAAAAACTCATTTTCAGACGCTAATTTTTCTTGCTGTTCTTGTAATAGACTAGCGGCTTTCGACTCTTTTTGTTCTGCGAGCTTTTTGACCACATCTAATTTTTGGGATTTACGCTCGGCCATAACATCGCTCCGTTTTGCGCCCTGAGGATTATCCTGTCACTTCTCTATTAGCCCAACGATCGCAGACTACTAAATTTGCTATATATCACTTGTTGAGTTTAGGTCAGACTGCTGGGGTTGTCCGCTCGCGCACCTTGATTTAATGACGTTGTAGCTACAGCCACCTCAGCCAAGTCACGGTGCTGTAACGATGGGGTAATAACACGCTCTAACGACTGTATACTTTCCGCAAAAGACACCGATTCACTGAGACCTTGACGAATAAAATTTCGTAAGTGAGGCATACGCTCAACGGCTGCATCGACTTCTAAATCAGCGCCTTTTGCATAAGCGCCAACGGCTAAAAGATCTTTGTTTTGTTGGTATAAGGATAAGAGCTGTTTGAATCGTTGCATTTGAGATAATTGATCACTCGACACAACATTAGGCATGACTCGGCTAACTGAGCGCTCCACATCAATAGCGGGATAGATACCTTCGTCTGCGAGACGCCTAGACAGAACGATATGGCCATCAAGAATTGCACGTGCTGAATCAGCAATAGGGTCTTGTAAATCATCACCTTCTGTCAAAACGGTATAAAATGCCGTTATTGAGCCACCCCCCTTCTCCGCATTGCCCGCTCGCTCAACTAATTGCGGTATTTTCGCGAAAACACTAGGAGGATAGCCCTTGGTCGCTGGCGGCTCACCAACGGCCAATGAAATTTCCCTCTGTGCTTGTGCGAAACGCGTTAGCGAATCCATGAGCAATAAAACATTCAACCCTTGATCGCGATAATATTCTGCAATACGTGTTGCCAAGTAAGACGCTCGAAGCCGCATAAGCGGAACATCATCAGCGGGCGAAGCAACAACAACGGCACGTCGTAATCCATCCGGGCCGAGTACGTGATCAATAAACTCTTTAACCTCTCTGCCTCGCTCACCGATTAAGCCAACCACTACAATATCCGCCGTCGTGTATTTAGTCATCATGCCTAATAGCACACTCTTGCCGACTCCACTCCCGGCGAACAATCCAAGCCGCTGGCCACGACCTACTGTAAGTAAGGCATTAATGGCTTGGATACCAACATCTAACGGTTGCTCAATTGGATGCCGTTTGAGCGGGTTAATGGTTTCTCCCGACATTGGTAAAAAATCGTTACCCAAAAAGCTGGTCTTTCCATCAAGCGGCTTACATAAACCATTAACAACCCTACCCAGCGCTTCTGGACCAATATTCACACCGCCATGAGAGGGAACGGGTACAACACGCGCGCCAGGTTCTACACCACTGATATTGTCAATCGGCATGAGATAGATTTTATCGTCAGCAAAGCCGACTACCTCAGCCTCAATACGCTGATTATTGGTTAGTACTTCACATTGATCGCCGACGGACGCTCGCAGCCCGACAGCTTCTAACGTCATACCGATTGAACGAGTAAGGAAACCTTCGGCTTGAGGTTGAATCGTCGGCGTCCGTCGAAGTCGGTAAGGGTTTAATCGAGAAGCTAAAGGCTCAAAAGTCTCAGTCATTATTTTCCTGTGGATCCTGTAAAGAGTTACTTGGTTGCTTGCCTGATGACTCATCGGAAGTACTGGGCGTCGCCCCGTTTGGTGACTCGACAAAGTCACTCTGAAGCCTATCTGAGGCTGTGTCTACAGAAGCCTCGGCTGAACGAGAAACACCAGGTTCAGCGTGATTGTTTTCCTCCCCATCTACTGAGCTGTTTTGGTCGCTATCATCATCAACATCGCTGACGAGTTCGCCATGGATAAATTGATCACATAGTGTTTGCAGCCGCGATTCAACGGAAAAGTCGATCACGCTTTGCTTCGTCTCAATGCGAACACCACTAGCGAGTAATTCCGAATCCGGCACGACTTTCCAGCCTGCGCCTCGCTCTTCGATATAATCTTCTACCAAAGCAACATCATCGGGGTTGAGAAACAGTTTTACATTGTCAGCACCGGTCGGAAGGTAACTAATAGCCTCTTTAACTAGCGCCAACACGTGCGTAGTATCTGAATGTAACTCTCGTTGAACGACCGCTTTCGTTAGCTGACAAACACTGTCTAGGATGATGCGTTGGAGTTGTTGCGTGTGAGACTCACAAGGTTCGAGCAATGCGGCTAGCAAACCCTCTAGTTGCTGGCTTTGACTATCAAGGATCTCTCGGTATTCTTCCAGTGCTTGACGCTTCCCGGACTCATAACCTTCGTTGTGACCTTTATCGAAGCCGGCCTTGTTGCCTTCTTTAAACCCTTCCTGGTAGGCATTCTCAGAAATTTCTTTAATCTGTTCTGCCGTTAACGGCGCTACATCTTCGACTTCCTCGCCCACCACCTCGTGCTTTGCCCGTTTCGCGGCGTCTCGACGGAGGCGATCTTCACGTTCGGCGCTTTGTAACACCCGCTCTGGGTTTTCAATTTCGGGGATTTGCCACGAACTATACTCTTCTAGCTCATCGGATGAGATTCTATTACCAGGTGGAGCTGCCATGATGCGTTTATCTCAACCTTGTTGCTACACCATTTGCTCGCTACTGCCACCCAGCATAATTTCACCGGAGTCAGCCATGCGTCGAGCAATGGTAAGGATTTCTTTTTGTGCGCCTTCCACTTCAGATAGACGAACAGGCCCTTTAGCTTCAAGGTCGTCTTTAAGTAGTTCACCGGCACGTTTAGACATGTTCTTGAATATTTTTTCTTGCAACTCATCGTCCGCACCTTTAAGCGCAAGAATAAGAACCTCTGAAGAGACCTCGCGCAGCAGCGCTTGGATAGCTCGATCATCAACCTCTCGAAGATTATCAAACACAAACATCAGGTCTTGGATCTGCACACCCATATCTTCATCAATGTCTTTAATCGCATCCATCAATTCAGCTTCAACCGTACTATCTAAGAAGTTCATGATATCTGCGGCAACTTTGTATCCGCCAATATCTTTGGTTTGCGAGCCTGATCCGCCGGAGAACTGTTTCTCTAGAATATGATTGAGTTCTTGAAGTGCATTCGGCTGTACCGTATCTAACGCAGCCACCCGCATCATAATATCGAGGCGAGTTTTCTCGTTGAAAAAATTAAGTACTTCAGCAGACTGGTCTGGATCGAGGTAGGCAATGACAATAGCTTGAATCTGCGGGTGCTCATTGCGAATAATATCCGCAACTGACCGTGGTTCCATCCACTTCAGGGTGTCTAAGCCAGTGGTATTCCCGCCCAAGAGAATCCTGTCGATGAGTCCATTGGCTTTATCCTCGCCAAGCGCGGTAACCAACATATTACGGATGTAACTATCGGCACCCATACCCAAACCGGTGAGTTCCCGAACTTCGTCCAGAAAATTATTGAGTACGTGTTCAACCTCGTGTTGTTGCACATTGTTCAGATGTGACATCGCCAAACCGAGGCGCTGAACTTCTTTTGGCCCCATGTGCTTTAAGATTTCAGCAGCATCCATTTCCCCTAGGGTCATAAGCAATACAGCAGCCTGATCAAGTTTTGATAACTTCACCACTGGCTGATCAGATTTTTGCTCTTCGTTGGCTTTTATTCCCGGTCCATCCCGGTTGGCCTTTACTTTTGCCATACTCTGCTACCTACTCGTCAACCGCAGCCCAGCGCTTCACTACCTGCGCCACTCGACCTGGGTCCTCTGCAATTAATCCTTTGACCATGTTAAGACGCTGCTCGTACCCTTGATCGGGATTTGGCAAGCTCAAAGAGCCACCGCCAGAGAGCGTTACTGTTTCATCCGACAAAGTATCAAAAGAATCCAAACCGGCCGCTTCCAAAGCCGCCATTTCTGATGCTTCATCCATTTCTTTTGCATGCAATCCAGAGGCTGCCAAACTCTTCAGTACTGGTCTAAGTAAACCAAATAGCAGCGCGATAATAATTAAGACTCCGGCTGCTTGTTTTAGCGTAGTTTTGAACCAAGGCTGCTCCCAAATTTCTAGCGGTTCGACCTCACCAAACTCAAAGGACCTATCGGCCAAAAAAGGTGTATTAATAATATTCACACTGTCGCCTCGGGCTGCAGAAAAACCAACAGCATCGCGAACCAGCACTTCAAGGCGTTCCAGTTCAGCTTGACTCCATGGTTCGCGAACTTCTTCCTGAGTTTCTGGGTTTACGCTTACCTTATCATCTATCACTACGGCGACTGAAAGACGCTTTAGTCTGCCAACTTGGTGTTTGGTATAACTAACTGTCCGATCCAGTTCGTAATTTCTCGTCGCCTGACTTCGGGTGTTGCCGCTAACCGCACCAGTATTTTCAGTGGCTTGACCTCCGGCCTGTTCTGGGGCTTGTGCGGCGCCAGGTGGTTGATTCGTCAACGCTCCCGGTATCCCTGCAGCCGCGCCGCCGCTTGCACGAGATTCTTCTAGCGTTTGTTCAGATCGCATCGCCGGCAAATCGGGGTTATAGGTTTCTGCCGCTTGTTCAACTTCTGTGAAATCGACCTCTGCGCTGACTTCCGCTCGGTATTTATCGCCACCGACAACTGGCGACAAAATACTGTTCACCCGCGTGGTGTAATCTTTCTCAAGTTTACGCGTATAGTCTCGTTGCTTTTGCGCCATGCTAAATTCAGGGTCTTCCGTCTCCGCTGTAAATAGTTGCCCCTTTTGATCAACGACAGTGACGTTCTCCAATTTTAGTTCGTTGATACTCGACGCAACCAAATTCGCAATACCTTGAACTTGTTGAGAGCTTAAGCTTCTACCTGGAAACAGCTCTATAAATACGGAAGCACGTGGTTCGCGGGTATCACGAACAAAAACAGAGGTTTTTGGAATTGCCAAATGGACGCGAGCCTGCCTAACACTCCGAATACTGGTAATCGTTCGCGCTAATTCGCCTTCCAAGCTACGACGATACCGCGCATTTTCCATAAACTGACTGCTACCCAGCGGTTGCTCTTTATCGAGTAATTCAAATCCCACCGATTTGTCACCAGTGATTCCCGCTTCAGCCAACTTGAGCCGCGCTTTGTTAATGTCTTTTGCGTCAACGAGCAATGTGCCTGTATTAGGGTCGACCTTGTAACGGATATCATTCGTATCAAATATTTGTACGACTTCGGCGGAATCCAATCTCTCTAAGCTGCCATACAGCGGGCGAAACTCTTCCTCCTGGGTCCACATGACAACGGCGAACCCAATCGCCACACTGACAGCAAGGCCAACCATGAGCCCGGCTTGTCTTAGCAAGTTGAGATTATTAAACCCTTCGATCAGATCATTGCTGGAACGTGTTGAACCGCCAATGGAGCCGCCGCCATCTAGATCGTCTACTGCTTCTGCCATAGTATTGATGTCTCAGTGTTACTGTGTATACCGGTCTTAGACCTTGATATTTTTGGCTATTTAAATTGGCATGTTCATCACATCACGGTACGCTTCAACCAGCTTGTTACGCACCTGGACCATTGCCTGAAAAGATACACTGGATTTTTGTGCTGCGATCATCACTTCCGTAATGTCTACAGTCGGATCACCTTGCTCATAGGCTTTCGCCAAACTGGCTGAGGCTTGCTGTGTATCGTTAACCTTGTCTATCGCATTTGACATAATTTCACCAAAGCCTGTTTTGTTGACTGGCTCTGGTTTTCCAACCAAGGATTGGTAAGCATTGTTGGCTGCCGTTACATCCTTGGAGGCCATGCCATCTTGGCGCCCAAGAGCCTGGGTTTGAGATTTAATTGATCTCATTTCGGTGAGGAAGCGATTGATATCAATACGATCTGTCATGGGCTTGCCTTTAGTTACGGTGTTAACTCAATCGAAACACGCGTGCTTCTTGAAACTCGCCAAAAATTTGGCTTATTCGACAAAAAAGCATCAGCAAACGGTAATCTGCACAAAGTGGGCCAAGACTTGCCGCTAAGGCGGCAAGTCTTGGAAGATCGAAGAGTAACAAGTTAGTTGAAGCAAAGGCCTATAAGAACTTAGCGAAAGCCCCAGCCTATTAAGCTGAAGTCCAGTAAGGGCTAGAAATTTTGAATATGATAAGAGCGCGAAACCGTAAGGCAAATATAGGAACGAGCAAACTCGGCAACCCGAGTTTGCGTCAAAGGAAAGTCAGAATGACTTTAAAATAAGTGACTTATAATCCAAAGTCGTAATCGTTAAGCTCTCGCTGAAGCCGTAACTCTTCAAGCTTATTCTCAACCATACGACGGCTATCAATATCTTTCAACGATGTCAGTTCTTGCTCATCGTCTTCCATCTCTGTCCAATCATCTAAGTCCATGTTGTCAAACTCACTGCTTGATTCACTGCTCATATCGGTATTCCTCTAAAACGATAATCACAACGATAATTAAAATGAACGTTAAAACTACTGGCTCGAATGGAGCGCTCTAATTTTGCGAAAAATAACCTCGACTTTTACTTTGGTCAAGTAGATTTTTAACAAATTTTTATGGCATTCATCGTTTAAACAAACCGTTTAAACGCATAGAGGAATCGGAGGCAGCCGGCCCTAAAAAGGAGCATCTAATCCCCCCTAGGAACGGCGTGGCTCGAGAGGATATTAAGTGAGATTTTTGACAGATTTATTAACGTCAAGACCTTGGTCTTTTAGTCGTGCAATCTTATAACGAAGGGTGCGCGGGCTAATCCCTAGACGCTCGGCGGTTAGTTTTCGGCTACCACCGGCATTCCGAATCGCATCGACAATGAGTTCAAATTCCTTTCGCTTGAGGTCATGGTTGAGGGCAATTGAATGACTCCCGACGCCACTATAAGAGTGACTTTCAGTGGCCATAGAGTCTTCATTTTTTTCCACCACCGCAGCGTCAAGCCCTGAACTGGCTTGAATGCTATTTGAGTGAATAGGCGGCCTAATATCCCCAAGTGTCGATGGTGCAGTCCCGACAATACCTTCGAGACCCAGGTCATTACTATGGATAGTATTCCCGGGCTGTAAAATGAGAGCTCGCTGCATGACATTGTCTAATTCTCTGACATTTCCAGGCCAAGAATAAGACAGGAGAGTTTGCGCTGCCGAAGCCGTTAATGTTACATCGCGGCGGCATTGCTTACGTGCATGCTGCTGTAAAAGTCTTTCCGCGAGAGGCACAATATCTTCTGGCCGATCTCTTAAGGGCAACCATTGCATAGGCAAAACACTGAGACGGTAGTACAAGTCTTCCCTAAATGATCCGTCGATGACAGCTTGCTGAAGATTGCGATTTGAAGTGGCTATTACGCGAACGTCCAAGGGAATGGTTTTACGCCCACCCAAACGCTCAACCTCACGCTCCTGAAGTACACGTAGCAGCTTGGCTTGTAACCCCAGGTCCATTTCGGAAATTTCATCTAGAAGCAAAGTGCCGCCATTCGCCTGCTCAAATTTTCCAGGGGCGCTATTATGCGCACCGGTATAAGCACCTTTTTCATGCCCAAACAAAATGGCTTCCAACATACTTTCTGGAATCGCAGCACAGTTGATTGCCACGAAGGGTTTATCGTGACGCGGTGACTGCTGGTGAACGTAGCGCGCCAGTACTTCTTTACCTGAACCAGACTCCCCAACAATGAGAACCGTGGAATCACTTTGCGCTACTCTTGATGCCAATTCCAGCAGCCTCTTGCTGGATGCGGATTGGGCTACCGGAGCATCTTGCTTGAACTCCACAGCGTCGCCAACGAAACGATTCACCGCGTCGATAAGTAGCTGGGGCTCAAACGGCTTTACCAAATAATCAACCGCACCGTGACGCATCGCATCAACAGACTCGCCCACGCTGGCGTAAGCGGTAATGAGCATCATAGGTATGTGGGGGAAATCGCGTTTCACGACAGCCAATAGATCGTGACCTGTCATTTCCCCCATATTCACATCAGAAATTATCATCGCTGGATGGGTGGACTTCGATAATTTCTCCAACGCATTCTCGGCGCTCGAAGCCGCCACCACGTTGAATTTTGCAAGCTCGAGTGTGTCTGACAGGGCTTCACGCAAGTTATCATCATCTTCAACAATCATAATCGTGAGTGGTGCCCGCTTGCCCTCGTTGTTCGCCGACGCGAAGCCCGAGGTTGGCTGCGCTGCTTCCATTTTTTCGATAGCTAATCCCATGAATAATCTCTCACTTCAATTACTTAGACGGATTTAAAAGCGGTACCGTCACTGTTGCCACAGCGCCACCCTTATCACCGTTGTTCAAACTAAAAGTGCCACCATGCGCCTGAGCAACAGCTTTAACGACCGTTAAGCCAAGCCCAATACCTTGGGGTTTTGTGGTCACAAAGGTTTCGCAATCTTTCTCTAACACTTCCTGGCTAACACCCGGCCCGTTATCAATGACAGAAATAACGCAATCGCCAGCCGAGGCCGCTATCGTGATGTCGAGATGGATGCGATGGCCTCCGGCTTGAATGGCATTATTGATTAAATTCATGAGCGCACTGACCAATACATCACGATTGCACTTAACCCATTTTTTGGCGCCGACAAGCCCCCAATCGGCCGTCGCAAAGTGCTGTTGTAATATCGGTTCGGCCGCTTCATGAAGAAGCTGTAATAGTCCACCTAGATTTACTTGATCATTGAGGTTTAAGTCGCCTTTAACGAACAACAGCATATCCCTGACCTGCTGTTCCATATGGTGTAGACGCGATAACAACTTTTTGGCAAAAGAACGTCTTTGCTCATCGTCAAGCATCTGGCTGTCTAAATGCCCTGCGTATAACAGCGCGGCTGATAAGGGTGTACGAATTTGATGCGCCAGCGCCGAGACCATTTTTCCCATCGAACTTAATCGCTCTTCTCGGCTAATTTTGGCCTGCAACTGACGGGTTTCGGTAAGGTCGGTTAAGAGAATGATTTGGCCATGATTCTGCAGTGAGCGTGTTGAAATCGAAATTTTTCGGCCCGACAATGTAGACACTTCATGACCGTCGTCTGAACGAGGAGCAAAGCTACTGGCGATAATCGATCGCCAGGAAACCCCCATTAAGCATTTGCCGAGCAGTTCTTCTGCAACGGGATTAACCTGACTGACATTCCCTCGCGCATCTAATACAACCACCCCTCCTGGCAAAAAATCTAATAGGTTTTCAAATCTATCGGCTATATCATTTTTGTCCTGCAACGCTTGTTGATGTTTGTCTGAGCTGCGATTCAACTCGTCCGTAAGATGAGAGACTCGCTGTTCCAATTGTTGATAGGATTCGGTTAACTTCGCGGACAGCGACGTGAATTGTTCGAAGGCCACCTCTAGCTCGCTGTCTGATTCAGCGTTTAAGAGCGAAGCATTGATGTGGTCCGGTGCGGACTCAGTTGCTTTTGCAAATGCGACACTGCGTGTCATGCCTTACCTCTCTGTTAAAACAGTTTAGCCAGCGTCAAAGAGCCGCCGCCAAATGTGATTATCAGAGTTATTGCAAAGCCAGTGCCAAACTTTGCCGCAGGAAAAACCCTGCCGCTATACCCCCAAAAATAAAACCCCCGCTGGGTCTCAGCGAGGGTTCTTCAAGGAGGTAACGGATCGAGTTAAGCAACCGCGCAACGCTCTATATGGCTGTGTAGCGGTAAGGTAATGGTAAATCTAGCGGCTTAGACCATATTTACGCATTTTCTCGACCAGTGTGGTGCGGCGAATTGCGAGGTGTTCAGCTGCTCTCGCAACAACACCACCGGTATCCGCTAACGCCTGCTGGATGAGGTTTCTCTCTAAGCCATTGAGATATTCTTTTAGGTCGATACCTGTTTCGGGAAGCAACGCACGGTCATTTAGGCTAACTACCATAGGTTCTTTACGAGCACTGACATCTTCTTCCGGCAACTCAAATACTTCCTCTTCAGAAGCATCAATATGACGATATTTAGGCGGTAAGTCATTCACTCCAACAACACCATAGGGGTGCATTATGGCCATTCGTTCAACGAGGTTGGCCATCTCGCGGACGTTTCCAGACCATTCATGCCGGCACAATGACATCACAGAACTCGAGTTAAACCGGATTGAGCCTCGTTTTTCACTTTCGAGTCGAGCAACCAGTTCATTCAACAAGAGCGGTATATCTTCTGCTCGTTCGCGCAGGGATGGCATTTCAATTGGGAATACATTGAGGCGGTAATACAAATCCTCACGAAATGTACCAGCCTCAATCATGTCCTCTAAATTCCGGTGAGTAGCGGCAATGATTCTGACATTGGTGGTGAAGCTTTTTGTTCCACCAACACGCTCATAGGATTTTTCTTGGAGAACACGCAGAATCTTCACCTGCATCGGAAGTGGCATATCACCAATTTCGTCTAGAAACAGCGTACCCCCTTCGGCTAATTCAAAGCGACCGGCCCTGGCCGAAATTGCACCAGTAAAAGCACCTTTCTCGTGCCCGAACAATTCGCTTTCAAGCAATTCAGCTGGAATAGCCCCGCAATTGACGGGTACAAACGGGCCTTTGCGGCGCGGAGAGTTGTAATGAAGATTGCGAGCCACCACTTCCTTGCCGGTACCGGATTCTCCGGTAATTAAAACCGTGACATCGCGATCAGCGACACGTGACATCATCTCTCGAACTTCTTGGATGTTACTACTGGAACCTACAAGGCTCCTAAATAGATGCGTCGGGCGATCTTGGCCTTGTTGCTGTGCGGCAAAAGCTTGTCGATAGCGCTCAGCTTTATATAACGTATCGAGCAGATTGGCGTAGGTCACCGGTTGAGGAATAGATTCGATAATCATGTGCTTCAGGTAGGGATCCCAATCTTCAGCCACCTCTTCATGGTCCCCAATGAGGATAACCGGGCAGTGCTTGTCCCAGTCTCTGATCGCTAGAAGTCGGTCCTTCAGTGGTGTTGCTTGATCACATTGCCCCAATGCAATCGCGACAAACTCCTGACTGCTGGATGCTGACTCTCTAGCAGAATCCTCCCAAGCATTACACGCCGCAGCAACTGCGGGTTCACCCAAAAATTCAAATACCACCTTTAAATCGCGGCGCCGATCGATATCATCATCAATCACTAGCACTTTATTTTCTTGCCACATTGCCCAAGACCTTATCACTACGAGTTGGATAGAGACGACGACAATTCATATTGTCCTCAATAAATCACTCACTACCGGCCGGAGGTGAAGAATCAAACTGTTCGATGGTGGACAAAGCCAATGACCTAATCGACATTTTGACTGTGATGCTCTTAGTAATAGACAAGCTTGAGAAGGAGGTCAAATTTATGACGTCAGAAAATTAATATAAATTTTCGGCTCTCGAATATCGTGACAGATACTCGACAGCTAGGGGGATAGTGAACTTTTGAACGAAGCTAGCGAAAAATAAACCTAAGGAAAAAACAACTCTAAATAGTTGACAGAAACAACATTTTAAACAGATCAAAAAAGCGGCTAATAAATAGCCGCCTCTAGTACAAAATGAGATAAGACGAACTCTGACTAAAACGCTTGATTAGGAACGCTCAAGATTTCTTTGTTTAGATACCGAATAGCTTGTGCGTACAATTTTTTGATACGAAGCAACTCAGCGACAAACTCACGCATATTGGATAGTTCTTTTCCGTCAAGCGCTGCTGTCAGCTGGGCGCATAGGCGATCCATTCTAAGGACCAACTGCCAATCCAACTGATTAACGGCCTCCTCCATTTGATGGCGAATTTGTTTCAAGCTAGCCAAGCTCGCATCTTCTTGCTCGGGTGTGACCAGCGTTACAACACTTCCGTATTTCATTTTGCATCCCTTTTTGTCTGTCACCATTGATCTATCTATTGCAAAAGTGCTTTTAGACGTTATTCGACCGGGGTAATCTCATCCCAAGCTGACTTTATCTCACCCACCAAACCCGAGACCTCATCAAGCATAGCGCTATCATTTTTAAGGTTTGCTTCGGTCAAGCGACGAATCATGTAGTCATATAGCGCATCGAGGTTCGCCGTTAAGGACCCATCACCTGCATCCTCTAGCGAACCTTGTAGCCCCCCGATAATACCAACAGCTTTATTAATCAAAATACCTTTGCGCTCAGTTTGATTCTGCTGCATCGCTCCCTTTGCTTGTGCTATACGCTCTAATGCTCCTTCAAACAACATCTGGATTAACCTATGTGGAGAAGCATCCTCAACACGCGATTCAACATGCATCGATGAGTAAGCTTGAGCGGGGTTTTTCATAAAGAGGTCCTTTGCATACAGCGGCTAAATACAGGTGACTACACCCATATTAACGGCGCTAGCGGAAAAATCTTAAGACATATTTTTTTCATAAGAACGACGGGGACTAGAACATTGGCTATATTCAATAGGATCCAGAATACTGGAATGGTGTTTGCTTCATAATATTGAACTCTCAGAAAAAATCTGAAAGTGACCAAAAGTTGCCGCTCTTGCCAAGTGTTTTAGGAACCCGCAACGCTCTTCTATAAGGAACTCCGATGAATACAGCTGAAAAGCTCAACTCGAATACGGATATTAGGCACTTGTTACAATCCGGGAAAAACACCGAGGCTTTGCACCTAGCCAGCAGCTCCATGCAGTTCTATTTGGAGAACTTAGAGTCTATTGAAGTGCTAGCAACCGTTGTTGCGAATATGGGTTTTGCTAAGGAAGCGCAATCAATACTGGGCTATCTTGTAGAAGCAAACAATTTTCGTATACAGCAGCAAAAAGACCAAGACAAAAGACTAGGTTCGAGTAGAAAGGACGGATTCTCTGGCGAATATCGAAAAAAAGGGACAGACACTGCGTGGACAAATCCCTTTTGGGAAATGAGAGCGAAGTACATTGCTCGCCTTATTCCAAACAAGGTGAAATTACTCGATTTGGGTTGCGGCAATATGCTAATCGAGCGCCACCTGCCTGATGGTTCAATATATATTCCCTGCGATATAGAGAAAAGAGATGAGAGAACCGTGATATGCGATTTCGATCAAGGCGAGTACCCCGATGATTGTGGCGAAACACTCGTTATCTGCCTAGGTGTGGCCAACTACCTAAGCAAACAAGCGGAACTTCTACACCATATATGTCAAAGAGAAAAGCCGTTCTATTTCTCGATACGCCCAAAAAATTTGATTCAGCACAAAATCAACGAGGGCGTATTTCCGGATGCTCTTTCATTTGATCAGCTTCGTCACATCATGAGCCAATACCCTATGAACTTTAGCTACCGCTATCTACTGGGCCAAGGTGACGAAATTTTATTAATGGGGCATCCCAAGGATTGCACGAAGCACTAAGCGCGGAATATAGGACTATCTATGAACAACGAAACACACTCAGGCAGCCACCTCAATGAGCTCGTTAGACGCGCTGAAATTCAGCAAGCTAACATGGTGCTGAATGCGCAATTTAGAAAGAACATGGACTTCTTTAAGCATCGCGCACCTGAGATTTATGAGCGCTTTAATGATTACGACCCTCAAAAACTACGTTTACTGTATAGCGAAGAGGGTTACATAAACCTAGTTAATTACAATCTCAACAACCGTCCGGTGTATAGCGATAACCCTCAGGACTTCTGCCGAAACTATGTTAACCAATACATCAAAGAACCTACTTTCTATCGCATAAGTGCCAAGACAACCGAGGTAATTGATGAAGAAAACGACGCGCACGTAAGTAAAATGAATGCCCTTATCCGTTTCGTTAATGGAAAGGAGCAGCTTATATTGGGCCAAAAGATCCAAACCCATACCAATTTCATGATTATGCTTGGTCTCGGGCTGGGTTTTCAGCTCGAGTATCTATTGGAAAATACCGACATTCATCACCTCGTCATTATTGAACCACATGAAGACATCTTTTACGCATCGCTACACACGATTGAATGGGAAGCGCTATACGATTATTTCGCACAGAACGACCATACTATGACATTTATCGTGGGTCGCTCACCGGGTGACACCTTCGATGAGGTGCGAAAGTACTTACATGCAATCGGTATACACAATTGCACTAAGCCGTTCGTTTACGACCATCTTTCCAGCCCTGAGATGAAAGACACTACAAAATTGTTTTTTGATCACCTTCCGTCAATGATCGCGACACTGGGATACTTTGATGACGAACAGATCAGCCTTTCACATAGCGTTGCAAATTATCGAAGTGGCCTTCCAATATTGCGAGAGCACGCTCTCATCAATAAGAAACATCAGATCTTACCCGCTGTTGTCATAGGCAATGGCCCATCACTGGACGACGCGAAAGATTTTCTCTTCGAGAACCAGGACAAGATGATCATCATTTCTTGTGGCACAGCAATTGGCTCCTTGAAAAAGCTTGGTATCAAACCCGATTTTCACGTTGAAATGGAACGCACTCGACCAGTCATAGAATGGCTGGATATGGGGACAGACCCTGAGTACCGAAAAGATATTACCCTACTGGCACTCAATACCGTGCATCCCGAGGTGTTTGATCGTTTTGATACCGCCGGTATAGGTATGAAAAGTAATGACCTTGGTACCCACTTCCTATGCCAATATATCGGCGCTGACGAATATATTGTGAACATGTCGTTATCAAATCCAACCGTTGCCAACACAGGCATGGCCTTCGCCTCTGCTCTCGGTTTTAAAACCATTTATATGGTGGGAACGGATTTCGGGTTTTCGGAAGGCACCCAACATCACTCGTCTCTCTCAGCGCACTACGACATCAAAGAAGAACACGAAGAAGATCTACACCTGTATAAGGCGGACGCACAAGGCAACATCGAGCTGCCTGGTAATTTTGGCGGCAAGGTTAAAGCCACGGTTATCTATAACCACGCACGCCAATCAGTGGAATCTTTATTAAGAATGAACCCACACATTGATTGCTTTAACACGAGTCGAGGGCTTGCTATTGCGGGCGCAAAACCTATTCGCTATGAAGACATCGAGTTAAAAGCGTTTAAAGGTGATAAACACGAATTAGCGAAAGACATATTTAAAAAGAATTTTTACAACAAGGGGCTTAAGAAAATACACTCCAAGAAAGAGGTATTTGCCCAATTTTCCCAGTCTCGCGAAGTGGTTGAACAACTCAAAGCACTATTCGCTATTGAGCCGCGATCTCGAAATGACGCACACTCCCTCTTGAATCGCCAGCATGTCATCGCGAAGAAACTAGCTGAAAATCAGTCAACACAGTATATTTACAGCCTATTCAAAGGTAGTTTCAACGCTTTCAGTTTGGTTCTCACCAAAACGCTGTATGCCTCTACCAACGAAGAGGAATGCTTATCGCTGTTTAATGAAGGCAAGCAATATTACATCGATTTTCTCGATCATGCGCTCAGAAAAATCGAGACCGAGCTACTTGCTGAAGATACTCGATCCAGAGACCTTGCTAACAAAAAGAAAAGTTGACCCTAATCCATTAATCTAGGAATCATCGGTCCAGCCTTTCAAGAGTAGTTCAGAAAATTGGAGATAGTCGGTATCCCCTTGAGTACCATGCATATATAACCTTAAAAATCGTACATAGGGTGTGTGCGTTTCCAGAGTCATTAGCTCTCCATCATGGCCGGCAAAGCTTAGCGACTCGTGATCGATAAAATGAATACCGTTAGCTGAATACTGTATCGTAACGTCTCTCGGCATTCTCAACGGAAAACCAGATCGTTGGAAAAGTTGCACACTTTCCACCATCGTATCCATTGTGAACTCAATCTGAAGCCACTGATCGGTATTGTGTGAACCTTGCCGGGAAGTCCATGTACCAATACCGTAACGTTGCCCCCCAGCCTCGACCAGAAATGGCGTAGACTGGTTATGCAAGTAACCATCAAAGGCGCCTGCAGCTTCGTATCCAGTACCGTGTCCATCCGAGTAAGTTGTACTAGCTGAATAGCTTTCGGGTACCAAACCATGGGTATATAACAGCGATACAAGTTCTGAAGGCCGGTTGGGCGGCACATCCGGAACCTTAATAACTCGTAAATAATTCTCAAGATTTGAAGTTGCCGTCTTGGCTTGAATATCTAGATTTCCGTCGCCGTTCAAGTCTACTAAGGAAAAACCTGACACATCATAGATACTGGTCTCTTTAGGGGATTGAAAACAAAAACTATCCGAAGGCGAGATACACTCCTTTCCCCGATAAATGAAAAGTGCCTCATTGCCGCTGACATCTTCTTCAATAGCAACAATGTCCAACAATCCATCCGAATCCAAATCTGCTATCTCCGCTGTTTTTCCTAAAATAGAGAATTCAGCTGAATTGGAAATTTCAAAACAAAGCGCTTCCTCATCGTAATAATCGCATTCTGCTTTACAATTTATACAAGCCAAAGCGAAAATCCACAGACAACTTACTCTTACCAAATTCACTGGCGTCTCCTCTACCAATTTTCTTTCACGAATAACCGAAATACTATGCTAGGGAAAATTGCGACAAACTCAACAGCGAATAAATTGTCTAAAGAGAGATAAATCAAGCCAAAAAGAATATATTAGAATTAATAAGTAGTTCACATATTTTTGTTTTCACATAATGTAATAGCGCTCAACCTAATCGAATAAGTTTTGGATGTATTGAAACACATCGCTATTTAGCAAAACCTAACATTTCTCCGGATTAAGTTCTAAAATTTCACGCTTCATTTTTGGTTAACTACTAGGTGCACTCTTTTAGCCAAGCCGAAATAGCAGCATGACCTTCGCGGATCGAGTCAGCAACACGTTTCATACTCGAACTTACATTATTATTGATCGATTCAGTCAAGCGAATATTAATAGTGTCGAGTAGCTTTGATGAAAAGCTTGGTTTCTGAACCGACACCAAATACTCTTCAAGCCCTAAGGAGCGGTAGAGAAGTTGAATCTGAGGATAACAGTGCAAACCAATTACGGGGGTACCTAAGGCCATCGCAACAACACTCGCATGAAAACGCATTGCCAGCACTAAATCCGCACCGGCGTAAAGGCCAAAAAGCTTGTGACACGCTGCCTCACCTGTCATATACGGAGCAACCACTACACGCTGCCTCCTTGAGGGGTCGGTCATACGATCCAGTACTTGATGAATACTATCTAGGTCTCTAAATATATGGGGAACGAAAATTATTCTCGCAGTCGGATCTTCAACCAACATGCGTTCTATGAACTGAGCAAACTCTTCTGAAAACTCTACTGGTAACAGCGAGCCACCCCCGGGATAGCGCTGCTCTAGCATATCGCCAGCAAGATTTACGACGATATTTTTAGCATTCTGCTGAAGTTCAACATGGTTTGCGATTTCGGTTTGAAAGAAAAATCCACCATCGGGCACATCAATGATTCTCTCTAATGGCAAAGAGGTAAAATATGCCTCCAAGTTGCTTCTTGCGCCATCATTTCGCACAGTCACACAACATCGCGGTGAATCAAGTAAATATGATAGGAATTTAGTGAAGCGCTCACGGCAGATATCGGGTACCCCCTGCCCTGCATCGACACCCAAACCGTAAAATAATAGAGGCGTCGTAATATTCTCGAGCATCTCGGGGGGTAAATCGATTGAGCAACCAGTTCTGGAATGCTCTACCCATAGCTCAAAATAATTCCCACCACCAAAGATGCACAGATCGTAGCTGTTGATCGTCTCAATCAGATTATCATCCCATTGCCGCTGCCCCCAGAAAAACTCACGCATTTCCATTTCGGTGAATGTCAAATCAAAAGGGAGGTTTTTGGCAAACTCCGATCGGGATCCTAAGTGATTAGCGTTATCACCGATGTTGCCAGTAAAACTGGCAATGTGCAGTACATCTAGATTGGGCTTAGCAGCCATTGAGTACTAGCCTTCCCAGATACGATGGCGCAACTGCCAGTGACCATCTTCATCTTTGTACCAGAGGTGAGGTGAACGATATTGATCAACAACGTCCCAAAACTCCTGCTCCGTTAGACCAATATATTCAAGAAATTCGGGAAAATACTTTTTCGGAAATTCTTCATCAAATTTCCGGACCAAATGCACGCCCTCTTCTCGAGTGATCTTTCCATTGCGTATTTCTTGTGAGGCATCGTAGGTAGCACGGCCAATCCCAAATTTGATCAACGTTGTAAAATAGTGAAACACATCAATTTTATCGTCAATGCTTGAGTACTTCGAATATGAGCCTTCTGTACGCTCGGTATTCGCTTGGAAACCCGTATGCTCGACGGCATAGTAGTAGCACTCTTGAGGGTCCCATTTAAGGTAATAGCCTAAATAGTGAACTTCAACATTATGTTGCTCCAACAGTTCTTTTTTAGGCGCAATATAGGGCGTAAAGTCGTTAATGGAGTAGCCATACTCATCCATGATTTGAGTAATTGTTTTGCCACCCAGGACGATATCACCTGGGTCTTGGACAGAAAAAAACTTTTCGTCCATTTTAGGCTTTTCGTTCTCATCAATCGCGTTTCCATACTCCGCTTGATTCTCACCGTACATCACCAAAGGCACGTCAAACTTTGCGGCCATTGCTGGGCCAATGATTCGTTGACCGACAATAAACGGTTGAAACGGATGTAAAAGGTTTACAAACGCGAGACGCGTCAGTAGACGATGTAACTTTCCATTTGGTGTAAACAAAATATTGTCCAAACCACCAACATGCATCCAGTTTTGCATGTTTTTCCAGCCAATATCAGTATATAGATGCGGCGCCCAAGTAACAGTCAAAGGGTTCATGCCGTATTTGTATTTTAAAACGTGGGCTGTATAAGCACTGTCTTTTCCGCCGCTCCCGGGTACAATCACATCATAGCCACCATTGGTTCGACGAAACCGCGACAACAACTCTTTTAGTTGCTCTTCCTTTTGTTGCCAGTCGATGCCCTGCTCTTTTTCGTCGTGAAAGCGGCAAGCGCTACACACACCCTCATTATCAAAATTAATCACCTGTTTTTTTTCATTGGCGGTATGTTTAAATTCGATGGTTGAGTTGGGACGCTGGTTCGATATAACACACTGCTTACAAAAAGCCACATCCGCTGGTAATCCATTAAAGGCCTGCAGGGGCATGCTAGGGTTTTTAGTATACTGCTCGTCTAGCGAGTGTGACTCTACCGATATGTTAGATTGATAATTAACCACAACAACTCCCTCTGCTTTATATTTAGCTCGTTATTATTTACCGGCTTCAACGAAGTCAGTTAAAAAACCTATACCCGCTGCACCACTCCGCTCTGGATGAAACTGCACACCGCAAATGTTGTTACGCTTCACCGCCGAGGTAAATGTCACTCCGGCGTACTCACTAGCACCATACACATCGCCGGGTTTGTCAGGGAAACAAGCAAAACTGTGAACAAAATAGAACTCAGCACACATGGATACATCTTTTTCCGCAAACTCGACGTTATTCCAGCCGATATGGGGCAATCTGATAGCATCATTAGTCTCGATAGGTAAACGTTTTACTCGCCCTGGCAATAGCCCTAATCCTGGGTGCTCCCCGTATTCTTCACTGGCATCAAATAACATTTGCATGCCCACGCATATACCCAAGATAGGCTTACCACTATGAGCAAACCGTTTAATCGCAACATCTAGACCGCTTTCGGAAAGCTGGCTCATACAATAAGCGAATGCTCCGACGCCTGGAATAATGAGTTTATCTGATGCTTCGATATCTTCTGGTTTGTCAGTCAATACAGCATCGCAATTCATTACGGCTAACGCATTCATAATGCTACGTACATTACCCGCGCCGTAATCCAGTACGGCAACACGACTACTGCTGTTCATTACGCTGCCTCCCGCACTTTGCGACCACACCCGATTAGGGTTTGTTTAATATCAGTGATACCTAGCACCTTGTAATGAAAAACACTGGCACAAGCGATAGCGCTGGGTTGAACACGGTCAACTAGTTGCTCAATATGAGTTGTGGTGCCAAGCCCGCCACAGGCTATGACTGGAATAGTTACTGCTCGATTAACCTGCTCGATCAGATCAATATCGAAACCTTTCTTGGTCCCTTCTTGATCGATAGACGTGACAATTATTTCTCCCGCGCCAAGCTCTGCGAGCTCTTCTGACCATTCAATCACGGACTTGCCTGTTGGCTCACGTCCATTATCCACATAGGCTGTCCATGAATCCCCAGCGCGCTTTGCCTCAATGCTAGCGACGATTGCCTGACTACCGTAGCGCATACTAGCCTCTCGAATTAAATCTGGGTTGTTAACTGCACCAGTATTAATTGCAACTTTGTCTGCACCTGATTTTAACGCCGCGTCAATATCACTTAACTGACGAATACCCCCTCCAACGGTGATGGGGATAAATACCTCTCTACAGGCAGATTCAATAATATGAAATAGATTATTGCGGTCATATAAGCTAGCCACAGCATCCATGAGCAACAATTCATCGATACCGTTTTCATAGTATTGCTTGGCAAGATCACAAGGGTCTCCCACCTTACGTAAGCCTTCTAAATGAATTCCTTTAATGACGAACTCGTTTTTGATATCTAGACGCGCTATGACTCTCATACTAGTGGTCTCTATTCAACGCTTTTATTGGGATACAGCTCGGTCATTAAACTGCTTTTGGCCCGCAGTGCTCCATACCGCCGGATTAGACAATATTTTCACAAACTGCTTGGCACTGTCGCCAACACCAAACTCTTGCGTTGGTTCCGGTTGTAAACCACTAGCCTTGCGGATGGCGTTTTTTATTGCACCCGCCTGACACGGGACACTAATAATGCTTTGCAGCGCAGCTCGGTTGTTCTGTCGCGATCCGATATCGACGGCAGGAACCCCATAGTAAGGGGCCTCCATTACCGCGCAACTTGAATTACCCACCATCAGTTCAGTATTTTTTAATAACGTTAGAAAATAGTCAAAACGCATTGAGGGTATAACGCGAAATCGTCTGTCCAGTTTTTCTAACCGACGATATTGTTGCAATATGTAATCGCTACCCAAATCATTATTGGGGTATATAACAACGAAATTTTTACCCGTTTCTACGACAGCATCCACAAGTACTTTCGATTGCCTTTCTATATCGTGTGCTTCGGTCGTTACTGGGTGAAACAGTAGGATGCCGTATTCATCGAAGGGAATGTCGTACCATTGCTTCACTTTGTCGAGACTGGGCAGATCATTCGAAAACAACACATCTACATCCGGAGAGCCTATGACATAGACGTTGATGTCATTTTCACCAAGCTGCAATAAACGCTGCTTAGCTCGCTCATTGGATACGAAGTGAAGATGAGACATTTTGCTGACTGCATGGCGAATTAATTCATCCACAGTCCCCGACACCTCGCCACCTTCAATATGGGCAACCAGAATGTTGTTCAAACTACCCACCGTCGCACCGGCGAGTGCTTCAACTCGATCACCGTGCACAACAATCATATCTGGTTGAATTTCTTTTACGTAATCGGACAGACCCTGGATGGTTTTTCCCAGGACGGTGTCCATGGTGTCGTTGTAGTTTTGATTAATGTATTTGTAGATATTGGGATAATTACGTTTTTCAACTTCCATACACGTAGAGCCGTACTTACTCAACATGTGCATGCCGGTCACAAATATATGGACGTCAAATTGACTGAGACCAACCATACGGTCTAACAGTGATCGCAACTTACCGAAGTCTGCGCGAGTACCTGTGATAAATACGACTTTTTTAGACATGGGATTAACCTTGCGGACTGACGTCGCTACGTCTTAATAATTCATCGGCCTCGATTTTCCGAGAGGCTCGACATCCTATTAAGGCGTGATAGTCTTCCGCTTTGATTTCTCCGGTACCCGGACGTTTTACCCAGAGATTGTCTTCCGTGAAGACTTCGCCTTCGTCAATAGCTTTTGTGCTGACTACCGATGCGAAGGCGAAGTCTCTGGTCCCCTGCTCTTCCGTGAGTAAATCCTTGCGACCACCACGAGCCTTACGAACTATATCGGCCTCAATGATGAGTTCCTTTAATGCTTTCGGGTCCATTGAGCAAATAATATCGGGACCCACTCTGTCCATGGAGTCAGTAAAATGCCGTTCTAGTATATCGGCCCCCAATGCAACCGCAGCGATGCAGGTACTGTTGCTAATTGTATGATCCGACAGCCCTACAGTCGCATCTGGGAACGCCTCTGCCAGCTCTGGTATCGCGCCTAGACGTACCAATTCTGGCGGTGTGGGATAGATATTTGTGCAGTGCAATAGTGCGTACGGGACTTCGTACTGGCGAAGTATATTGACCGACTTCTGAATACTCTCAATATCATTCATACCGGTACTTAAGATAACCGGCTTACCTTTACGCGCGATATGTTCAACTAGCGGGTAGTTATTACACTCTCCAGAACCGATTTTGTACGCAGGCACATCTAAACGCTCTAACCTTTCCACAGCGGCACGCGAAAAAGGGGTGCTAATAAATATGGCCCCTTTGGATTCGGTGTAGCGTTTTAATTCGGCCTCATCTTGCTCATTCAGGGCGCATTCGTCCATTAGTGAATAAATCGATTGGTCGGCGTTATCCGGTTGAATCTGCTTTGCCGCCGCTGCCATTTCATCTTCGATGATATGGGTTTGATGTTTAACTATTTCGCATCCTGCTGCGACGGCGGCATCGACCATTTGTTTTGCAACGCTGAGTGAACCACCATGATTGATACCAATCTCGGCGATAACCAAAGGGGGCTCATCGGGACCTATACGACGTGATGCAATATTAAAAGCTGGCATGTTGATGACCTCCTGCCGCTTGATTTAACAACGAAGCGCAATACTGCATATCTTCAGGACTATCGACATCAGCGCTTTCTTCCGCTGTCATTAAAAACGGTGTGATGTTGCTGCGGGGAATGCCATTCTGACGCTTGAATGCAGCAACAGAAAAAATATACATAGCGCCGTTTGGCATGACGACTTCTGGCAGATCTTGGCGTCGTTGATAGGACGTTTCAGCCGAGTGTATCGGCAGGACGCTATTTGACTGAGGGTCAATCACATACGCTTTCAACACTTTGTTATCGATAGCATGAACGCTAATGACGGCATCACAATCACTTTGATTAAACAGCGCTAGCGCGTCGACAATATGGTCAGCAGTCCGGATGGGTGACGTCGGTTGCAGTAAACAGATCACATCATCATTTCTTAATCTTGCAGCTTCGATAGCCTCTGCAATAACTGGATCCATTGGCGCTTCATCCGTAGCGAAACTTGGGTTTCGCTCTAAACGTTCGGCACCAAACCGTTTGGCAACTTTAAGGATCTGCTGGCTATCGGAACTGACAATGACATGCGTAAAAGCGTTGCTATTTGTAGCGGCCTGGATGGAATACGCGATTAAAGGTTGGCCGTTCAGATCAGAGAGGTTTTTGTTCGCTATTCCCTTAGACCCACCGCGAGCGGGAATAAGCGCAATAAAGCGGTGGAAAGCGTCTATGGTGTCTGAGCCTGGTTTATACACTGCGTCAACTGTCCGTCACTATAGATATCTAAGCGCCCTAAAAGCGCCAAATATTCGTGAGTTTTAGCGAAATTTGCGCTAAACAAGCTGTTCTAGCGCGCTGCAGAAGTAAAATTGCAAGGAGCAGGCCAATCTACAATGACTCGTGATAGGCGTTAGTGAGCCAGCGATTAATCAAACATTAGCTATTTTTTAGCCGTAAACGGAAGGCGATCATTGATACCATCTAAAAATGACCCGGTATTTTGAAGGCTCTGAACAATCTGATCCATAGCGATGAATTGAGACTGCAAGCGCGCGCGATAGGCTTCTGTGCGCAACTCAAGTATGTCGCGATCATCTTCCACCTCACTAATGCGTTCTCGTATCGACGTTTCGCGCTGCCGAATCAAGCCACTGCCCTTGAGAAAATCATCAATCACTCGATTCATTTCGTCGCCAAAACCGCGCGAGAAAGAGAGCGTACCGGTAGTGGCGCCAGCCGCCACAATCATGCTGAGGCCAGTGGCATCTGAGTCCAGATCCGGCAGCAACACATTGCCACTACCAAAACCTTGAACTCCATCGATGGTCCCAGCCACATTATTACCAGTGGTTGTAGTCGATGCGGTACCAATACCCAACTCAGCCAGATCAGCGCCTTCAACATTAATCGATACGGTAGAACTATCACCAAAGCTATCCGATGTCATAACAAAGTGATCGGTATCCCACTCCACCGATACTGTTTCGTCAGCGGCAATCAGCGCACTATCATTGTTTATCTGTGACTGTAATTCAGCGGCCATTTCTTCCGGTGTAAACACGGTATCGGCAGTCAACGTTATAGTGCCCGAGGCCGTGCCATCCACTGATATTTCAAACGAATAATCTTTCCCGGTGGAATCAAATGATGCGGGTGGACCAGCGAGAGCGCTGCCGGTCAAATAGCCTTTGCCCGCGTCGGCAGTGATAACAACATCGTAAGATCCCGGCGTTGAGTTCTTGTTGTAGTTGACCGCTTGGATAAGCGCCGAGTCTGAGGTGTACCGAGGCGTAAATAACGTTTTTACTAAATCAAAGTTTTCGTCGAAGGCTTTATTGAAATCTTGCGTATTCAGTTCAATCGTTCCGTCACGATTAGTCCGGATACCTACATTGGTTAAAGCCGTAAATCCATCTTCTACGCCTGGAATGCCGGAACCAATTAATCCGCGTAGACGCGAAATTAGGTTTTTCGCCAGCGGATCCGTGCGCAAACTGCCGTAGTCCTCAATTTCATCATCGTAGCCTGTCAACTTGCCAACCGTATCCAAAAATGAATTGTAAGCTTCGACAAATTCAGTCACGGTTTGCTTAGCGAGCGCCTTATCTTCCGTGATAGTCATACTAACGACTTCAGTGGCAGACTCATTTTGTATGGTAAAATCTAGCCCTTCGATCACGTCGTCAATGACATTAGACTCACGTGTTACCGCCAAGCCGTTGATGGTTAGCTCAGCATTTTCACCGCCCTGCTCCTGACTAAGCTGCGAACCACCTGTATTAAAAGCAAACCGCGAGAGATCACTCGCATCATTGTTTGTCGCCGCCCCATCCTCTTCGACGACTATTTCGAGTTCGTTGTTTGCACCTTCAGGCCCGGTAATTAAGAGGCGGTAACCTGTACCGTCATTAATGATCGATGCTTGTACACCAATATCCGCGTTATTGATGGCATCGCGTAAACCACTTAACGAGTTATTGGTTTCATCAATGGTGATGGTACCGCCAGTCTTATCTGCATTAACATCAAACACCGAAGTGGCTGACTCATCACCTAAACCATCACTCCAGTTGCCAAAGCGAAACGTTAGGGTACCGGTACCCACGGCATCCGATGTTTCTGTAAAGACACCAGAGCTCAACGATTGGGATTTGGCTAGGTTACCCACAGAGATCTGATAATTACCAGCAACAGCATCCGATTCAATTTTGGTAGGTATCAGCAAATTAGTATCAGGGAAATCAACGGCTTTTGCATTGAAGGAATCAGTGCTTGATAGTTTGATAAGCGAGGTCTCTAATTCACCCAAAGCACTTCGCAAAATTCCGTAGTCAGAGAGCTGTGTATTTAACAGCTCTTCTTTTGTATCGAGCCGCTCGGTTTGCGGCGCCGATTGAATCTCAACGAGCTGATCAACTAGTTCGAACGTGTCGACTCCAGAACCGCCACCTAGGGTGTTGACGATATTTTGAATCATACTTACGCTCCAACAGTTGGACTGCTCTTAAATTTTTCTCAATAGACGAAGTGTCATCTGCCACATCCTTGTGGCGACAACAATACATAACACTCACACTCCTGGCATCTATAGGCAACACCTAAAGTGACAGCTTCAGATGCTATGCCCCGATCCTTCGGTGGGGTTCATCCATAAAACACCCAGGTCCATTCCCTTTCCCTTAGATCCTATCCTTACAGCATTCCCTGGCTTACTCATTTCATCGGCTGTCGTGCTAGAAACTATAGCCTTTAGTCGAGAAAATATGTAATAACAAAAAGGGGTGCTTAAAGCACCCCTTTGTAGGTTTCCTTCTATCACACACTATCGAGACTTAGCGCGATAAAGTTTATCCACATTAAGCTTTGGCGGTAATGAGATGGAGTGGCTCTTCAGTACCTGCTTCTACACTTTCTTTCAAACTTTGTGCCATTTTCAGAAAGGTTTCATCCGGTATCTGACGAATCACTTCTTGGGTAGTCCGATCTTTCACAGTGACGACCGTTCGCCCAGACGCATCATCCACATCAAACTGAATGTTACGCTGCATTGACTGCGTGTACTCATTCATTTGAGCAACCACTTCCTTCATATCCTCATGAACTTGTTGATGAGGTAAAGCTTGTTCGTCAACGTTAACGTCCGTTGTTTTTACTTGGGTTGCGGAGATTTTTTGCTCATCCGGTGGCAATTTCTTGCCACTTTCAGACACACTATCCGCTTTCGGCTTGGAAGAAACAGAAGAAGTCCGCACCGACACCGATTGCAGACTTTGATTAGTAACTTCGTTCATATCCTTACCTCTTCCCGTTACCTCACGAGTCGGGTGATACCCGACTCGCTTGGCTAAGGTCTAGCCCCTTACTGGAGTAAGGAGAGGACCTGTTGTGGTCGAGAGTTAGACTGCGCCAACATCGCGGTAGATGCTTGTTGCAATACTTGAGCTCGACTCAACTGTGACGTTTCCATCGCGAAGTCGGCGTCGACAATTCGCGAACGTGCTGCCGATGTCTTCTCAGACACGTTAGACAAGTTCGAAATTGCGAAGTCCAACCGGTTGTTCACCGCACCCAAATCTGCACGGGTGGAGTTGATGGTTTCAAGCGCGTTATCGATGACGCCAATGGCTTTCTGAGCGTTCGCTGCAGTGTCAACACTCACACTGGTAATCGCCGCACCGAAGGAACCGCTAGCCGTATTATTGGCTTCAAGTAAGCCCACTTCGGCTGCTGTCGCATTTACGCCCAGCTCAACACTGATTGGATTACCGTTAGCGCTAGTTAGCTTGATACCAGCTTCAACATTGATGGTTGCCAAGGAACCCGCTGTGCTCACTTCCGCACCGCTGGCCATGAACTCAACAAATGAAGCACCCGCAAAGCCTTCTGCACCATCACCTGTGGTGATTGCGGTATCGCCTGTGGTATCGCCGAAGACGATGGCACCTTGATCAGACTCAAGTACAACGTTGTTACCGAGTACGCTCGCTTTAACACCGGTAGTGTTCGTGTTGCTGTTGAAGATATCCGCAACGTCTTGGATGGTGGTCGCTGTGGCGAAATCGATATCAGTACCGTTGACTTTCACTTCACTCGCAGTGCCTGCAAACGCAGTCGCTACAGAAATGCCGCTTAGGTCTACACGAACTGATGAGAACGCATTGGCGGTAACACCAGACTCAGAAGTCGATGCGTTAATCGCGTCGATTTTACCCGTTAAGCTATCGGTATCTTGGTTGTCGATTTGTACACCGTTGATGGTGACGTCACCAACACCCCAGGATGCGTCGGCATTCGCTGTTGAAATACCAGCACCTTCAATAACACCTTGAGCACCACTTTCGCGGAAACCTAAGTTGTTCAAATCGTTTAGAGTACCGGTCGCGCCACGCTCGATCGTGATGGGGTCGCCGTTATCAGAGTTAAGTACAATCTGACCACGCTGGCTTAAGCCATCGCCTACAGTTGCCGCCATACCAAGGCTAGCTTGTAGATCTAAACCACCACTGGCTGCAACAGTAATTGTCGACCCGTTGTTGTTGCTCAATACCAAAGCGCCATCATCACCAACCGATGCATTGACTTCGCCGCCAGTTGTCGCATTAATGGCGTCGGCTAGCTCTTCGATGCTCGTGGTGTTCTCACGAATTTGATAAGTTTGCGTCGCGCCGTTCATGCCAGAGACGGTAACGTTGAGTCCTTCACCCGCATCATTGTCGATCACACCGCTACCAACTTGAGAAGCCTCAAGCTCAGTAATTGCCGATGCAGTAACGCCATTAACGTTTTCGTTAATTGAAGTAACGAGGTCGTTGATAGTATTGGCGTCACCAGAGGCGCCTGAATCAAAAGTACCAATAGATTGACCGTTGATTAGCACATCACCATCGCGAATATCAGCGTCCAGTGAAGCGGCAAATGCTGATGCTTGGAAATTTGCTTCTGCACCCAGCAAGTCAACGCTAGTGGAACCCATACCCAGGGTCTTAGCATCCATCGCTTGAACAGAAAGAGAAATGGTTTGATTCGCTTGCGAGCCTACTTGTAGGTCGATGTTATTGAGTGAACCATCGAGTAGGTTTTGTCCGTTAAAGGTGGTTTGTTCAGCAATACGGTCAAGCTCTTCTACCAGCTGTTGAACCTCAGCATCTAGAGTCGCGCGGTCAGTATCGGTGTAGATACCGTTCGAAGACTGAATTGCTAGCTCACGCATACGCTGTAAGATGTTAGTGGTTTCTTCTAACGCACCTTCAGCCGTTTGAATTAATGAAATACCGTCGTTCGCATTCCGTACAGCTTGATCCAAGCCGCGAATTTGCGAAGTTTGTCGGTTAGAAATAGCCAAACCTGCCGCATCGTCTTTCGCCGAGTTGATTCGACGACCCGATGCTAAGCGCTCGGTGGCCTGGTTGAGATCATTACCTGATTTCAACAACTGACGTTGTGAATTCAAGGATGATACGTTGGTATTAATAACTAAAGCCATGAGGACTCTCCTACGAAATAAACTGGTTCATTTAGATGAACGTCTGTCGGTCCCTTTACAGCCATTAAGGCCTCATTGGACGTCTAAATTGTTTATCGACGTAAAAAGAGAATGCTTTAGTAACATATAAACCGCGTTTCATAACTCTTTATTGTTAAGAGAATGAAATGCAGTATTTTTAGTCTAAAAGCAATAGTCTGGTTATAAATATCACTTAGAATCTAACGTTGAACTCTATCAATCAATCTGCTCCATACTATTGTTATCTGTAAATTAAGTCTCTTATGAAAATTAATTCTCGCCCCTAACTAACGTTTTAGGGGCGAGAGCCTTAATAAATCGCGACTTCGATTACTGTAATAGCTGTAATACTTCTTGTGGTCGCTGATTCGATTGAGCCAGCATGGCCGTTGAGGCTTGCTGCAATACTTGCGCTCGACTCAACTGCGATGTTTCCATCGCGAAGTCAGCATCTACAATCCGTGATCTCGCAGCCGATGTTTTCTCTGACACGTTTGAAAGGTTAGATATTGCAAAGTCCAGCCGGTTGTTAACCGCACCAAGATCTGCGCGAGTTGCGTTGATCGTCTCTAATGCATTATCAATGACACCAATCGCTTTCTGGGCATTGCGCGCAGTATCAACACTGATACTCGTGATCGCAGAGCCAAATGAACCGCTTGCGGTGTTATTCGCTTCCAAGAACCCAATCTCATCAGCCGTCGCGTTAGGCCCAAGCCCTACACCAATGGGTGCCCCATTAGTACTGGTCAGTTTAATACCCGCTTCAATATTGATCGTGGCTAACGATCCAGCGGTGCTGACTTCAGATCCGCTGGCCATAAACTCAACAAATGTCGCACCGGCAAACCCTTCAGTACCCGCACCGGTTGTTATCGCTGTATCAACCGTCGCATCACCGAAGACGATGGCGCCTTGATCTGACTCTAGGACAACACTATTCCCTAGCACGCCCGCACTAACACCGGTGATATTGGTAGCACCATTAAACACATCGGCGACATCTTGAATCGTCGTAGCGGTTCCAAAGTCGATGGTGACACCATTTACCAAGATGGACGATGCCGTTCCTGCAAATGAGGTGGCGATGGAAACACCACTGAGGTCAATACGCACAGAAGAAAACGCATTCGCTGTAACGCCGGTCTCGTTGGTAGAGGCATTGATTGCAGCAACTTTCCCAGCCAAACTATCGGTGTTTTTGTTGTCGATTTGCACACCATTTAAGGTAACATCACCGACACCCCATGCGACATCAGCGAAGGCCGTAGAAATACCCGCACCTTGAATTACGCCCTGATCCGCGCTTTCTCGGAAGCCGAGATCGTTTAGATCATTTAACGTACCTGTTGCACCTCGCTCAACGGTGATGGGATCACCATTGTCAGAATTGAGAACAATCTGACCACGCTGACTCAAACCATCGCCAACTGTCGCGGCCATACCAAGACTAGACTGTAAATCTAAACCACCAGCTGCCGCTACGGTAATGGTTGCACCACTATTGTTACTCAGAACTAACTCACCGTCGTCGGTAACCGTTGCACTAACCTCTCCACCAGTCACCTGGTTCACCGCGTCCACTAATTCATCGAGGCTCGTGGTATTTTGGCGGACTTGATAAGTTTGAGTCGCTCCATTAAGTTCCGATACGGTGATATTCAACCCTTCGCCTGCGTCGCTATCAACAACGCCGCTACCGACTTGCGATGCTTCGAGTTCAGTAATCGCTGAAGCGGTTACTCCATTTACGTTTTCATTAATGGATTCAACTAAATCGCCTACCGTGTTCGCATCACCGGATGCGCCTGAATCAAATGTACCGATGGACTGTCCATTGATTAAGACATCACCTTCCTTAATATCAGTTCCCAATGACGCTGCGAATGCGGTTGCTTGAAAGTTAGCCTCAGCACCTAACAGATCAACACTGGTTGATCCCATGCCAAGTGTCTTCGTGTCCATCGCTTGAACAGATAGAGTGATAGTTTGATTCGCTTGTGAGCCGACTTGCAAATCCACACGGTTCAAACTGCCATCTAGCAATGTTTGACCGTTAAAGGTCGTAGTTACCGCAATCCGATCTAGCTCATCAACTAATTGTTGAACTTCCGCATCCAAGGTCGCGCGATCAGTATCAGTATAAATTCCGTTAGCTGACTGAATGGCGAGTTCGCGCATACGCTGAAGAATATTTGTTGTTTCTTCCAATGCACCCTCAGCCGTTTGAATTAACGAAATGCCATCGTTAGCATTTCGTACCGCTTGATTTAGACCGCGAATCTGTGACGTCTGGCGGTTTGAAATGGCCAAACCTGCTGCGTCATCTTTTGCTGAATTAATGCGTCGTCCGGAAGCTAAACGTTCAGTCGCTTGATTAAGATCGTTACCCGATTTCAACAACTGACGCTGCGAGTTCAACGCAGAGATGTTGGTGTTAATTACTAAAGCCATGAGACTCTCCTTGATAAACGTTGTTCAATTCGATGAACGTCTTTCCGTCCGAATACATTTCAAACATTATGTTCGACCCAACTGGACTTCTGTTTCTTTTATCGACAACACATCGTTTCCCTTTAATTTTATTTCACCTTTTTTCAAATATTTTTGTAAATTTTTTCCATCTTTTTATTTTTATTATATTTTGACAAATTGTTTTCTTTTTCATCTCTCTTTAACACAGAAAATTCCAAATTATCAGTGTCTAACCCTAATAAATATTGGTATTTTTCTACATCTGACGCCGACATAGACTCAACAAACTCATCCACCAGGTAACGCTTCGCAAAATGATCGCGATTTGCAACCGCCTGGGCGGCTAAATCAATCTCATCTTTCTCGAGATGCTCGCGAATAGCTAGCGTCATCTTGATTAAATCATCAAGTATATTCATTCAACGAATGTGTTTCCTATCGCTATAAAATACTAAATAAACTCAAACCACTAACCCTCACAAAACTTTGTTGGGTCGCCTGCAAAATGAATGACTGCAGTGAGAGCCTGGTTGCCGCTTCGGCGTAATCCAAGTCTTCTAGGTCTGCTAACACTTCACGATTAAGAAGCTCAGAATCTAGCTGCAAATCTCTCGTACTCTCCAATGTATTGAGGCGGGCACCAATCTCACTCTGAATAGAATTAATATTAATTTCTGAAAGGTCGAGACTTTCCAAGGTTGCGGATACGACATCAGCCACTAAGTCTTTGCTTGCGTTGTCGTCATCATTAACTTGCTTTAATGCATCACTGAAACGAGCAATTGTGGTCAACAAACCTTGCGTATTCGACGATTCAATAAACGCAGTATCACCCGGCGTACCAGGAACGCCGTTGGTTGAGACACTTCCCGAGTTAATACCCAACGCCGCCAATATATTAGGGCTACTACCACCCACAGGATCGACTTCAATATTTAACCCACTTGCCACCGAAAATTGTGGTGGAACAACGGAGTTGTCCACAGCAATGCCAAGGTTCGCTAACAGAGCTGCGTTTGAACCGGTTGTTAGTTCAGTTACCAGGTCTGCATTGTTCGTTACGTTGCTACCGATGGTTAAGGTTTCCGTAATGCCTCCCACACGTAACGTGAGACTATCTCCCGTTTCGTCCGTAGCAAAATTTTGCGCCGCATCACTACCCCACTGCACAGTACCTGGCGTCGCCGGCGTACCTGGATAAGGCACGCCGCCAATGCGAAAGCTCACACCATTGACTTCGATATCTTCACCCGGTTGATACAATTGATTTTGCACGATGACTCGACCACTGGATCTTTCTGTAATGGTGTAATTGGTCGTTGGTGGAACAACAGTGCCTTGCGCATTGAAAGTAATCACCATATCTTCTGGATAAAAATCATCAAACGCCAACTGGTCGACGACTTGGCCAACGGATATCGATATAGGTGGCGATGATTGATTGGCGGGATTGACCGATGTACGTACGGTATTAACCGGTGAAGGAATATTTTCGAATATATTCTTTCCCGAATCGCTGACTTGAATCTTGGCGATATTCGATACTTTGATAGAAATTGAACCCTCATCACCCACATATCGATAGCCACCACCGCCGTCAGCAACGAAAGGTTCAACCGAACCTTGGTAACCAGCAAAAATATATTCTCCACCCGCACTGCGCGTATTCGCTAAATTCAGCAACTCCTCTAAACGAGAATCCACTTCCGCAGCGATTGCCAAATAATCACTTTTTGTCAATACAGCTGTATTACCCGCTTGAACAGAAAGCTCTCGCATACGTTGCATTAAGCTAACCACTCCGTTCAAAGCCACTTCTTCTAACTCCAGCAAGTTCTCGGCGATATCAATATTTTTGACATATTGTTCACCGCGGGCCAGGAAGTCTTTAACCTGTAAAATCACGGTAGAAGCTACCGGATCGTCAGCGGGGTTCACCACCCGCTTACCGGAAGAGATTTGAGACTCGGTTTTAACAATTGCCCGCTGAGCATCTGCCATGCCGACATTAGCAATATCATATATTTGTGTTGTTGATATACGCATCTCAGTTTACCTAAAACGAATTCAACAGCGTGTCGAATGTATCTCGTGAAATCGCAATCACACGAGCATTTGCGTTATAGACCTGTTCAAAACGGACAAGGTTTGCAGCCTCCTCATCAAGATTAACAGCGGATATAGCGTCCCTTGTCGCTTGTGTTTCACGCAATAGTAATTCAGCAGCCTCAGTATTAATCTGCGACAAATTACTTTCAGTGCCTACTCGCTCAACTAATTGGCCGTAACTTTCCGATAGCGTTAAAGTTCCCTGTTCTACAACTTGTTCCGTTTCTAAGTCTACAAATCGCAACGCATTACGGTTATCGACACTAGCGTTATCGTTAAACTGAATATGAAATCGATCATCCACGCTAGGTTGACCAGACACTACGGCTTGATATCCCATGAATGCGGATTGAGCAAAGTCGGCAGCTGAACTATCCCCAAAAAATTGGCTAACACTCGGTGCAGTGGTCAATACCACATTATCTGCTAAGGTGAGATCAATTCTTCCGCCCACCGTGACCAACGCTTCCTGGCCACCACCTGCCGCGGTCAAACGCACATTGGGATTAACGCCATCGTGAACCGATATGTTGTCTCCCGCTACACCTTCGATGCGAATATCAAGGTCAATGCCTGTTGAAGCCAGAATACGCAGCTCTGGGTTACCCGTAATGGGATCGCTAGTGCTGGTCGCATAAATACCCTGGCTACGTAGAACTTGGTTTTCATTAATTCTTTCCGCGAGGTAGGTATTAAACGCAGCCTCATCAACTGATGGGTCAGGCACATCGCTGGCAACCTGTCCGGTTGAATAGCCAATTAGATCCTGGCCACTCAAACGAATTTGCACAGGAGATGTTAGATTGTTGATATTGATATCAGTGATAACCGCTTCGGTGAACGCATTTGCGCTAACGCCATCCAGATTCGATAACAACGAGGCTGTGTTTCCCGCACTGGAATTAAACGTCGTTGTTAAACTTTGTGTCGTCGTCGCACCGGTTGTGGGATTGGTCGTTGTGAACGTAAGTTGTTCAACTGGATAGCCATTAGGTACCGCACTACCACCCGCCGCTTGTAGATTTGAAATGCGACCAGGAGGTAGCCCCATACTGGAGCCTGTACCCGTTACAATCGTCACACCCGGGTCAGTGCTAAACAGAGTATTATCTTGATTCGGGATGAAGGATTGGTTTCTCAAAGGCGGAACAAGGTCCACAGGTTTGCCCGGATCTGAGTTGTCTAATACGTCATAGGTTGTTGGGGAGGTAAATATAACCACGACGGGAGGACTCAATTGCCCAGGAGCAGAAAACGCTGGTAAGACATTACCTTGTTGATCAACAATACTTAAAATTTCCCCTGCGCTAATTCTACCAGCACCGATATTGCCATCCCCTATCTGAGTTCGAATCGGTAGTGCAAAAGCAATATCTTCCGGTCGCTCAATTAGCGATTCTATGTCGACCGCTCCGCGCCGAGTCGGCTGAATAAGAAACTCGTCGCCACCCTGGAATGACCCAGATTCTAAGTGCACCACCAACCCTTCGAATGCAATTTCAGCAGGATAAGCTCCCGATAATATTCCTTGAGTAACCTCACTGCCATCAGCATTTCGGGTAACAATATAATTCTGAGTGTTAGGAATTAAGCGCAGTGTGTAATCGTCGATTGTGAGACTGCCTGTATCTGCAATCTCTACGTAAATACTTCGATCATTCGGTGGTTGATTCGTACCAGCCCCCGTTACGCGGCTGGTCATGACGACAGCATCGTTGATATCCGTAAAAAAAGGTGTGCCGAAATCGCCATCGAGATCCAAACCTTGTTGTTGAATATCGTTGAATACTTCCGACATCACTAACGCAACCCGGCCTAGCTCGTTAAACGCAGGATCTAACAACTCTTCTCGAAAACGGACTAACCCGCCCAGCTGACCACCGCTAATAGCATCAGTGACATCTACGCTACCGATAGCGTTACTGAGGACAATTTCATTGCCATTGGTTAACGTAAATTGGCTCACTGCTTGACCAACAACTAACGGTTGACCGCTGCCAATCATGACGTTGACATCACCAGCATCCTGCTCGATGACTTGAATCGTCACCAATTCCGAGAGACGTTTTAACGCTTCATCCCTTTGGTCCAGTAGATCATTTGGCTGTGCCCCCTGGCCCAGCGCGAGCTGCTGTTGAATCGTTAAATTAAGCTCGCCAATTGATCTCGCTAAGGAATTGATTTCCGATATAATGACGCGCGATTCTGAGGCAATACCATTATTGATACTCTCCATGCGGCCATACAACAAATTAAAACGGGCGGTTAAACTTTCAGATTGTGCGATGATGAGCTGTCTCGCAGGTGTTGAAGACGGGTCATCTGCTCCTGATTGCAGCGAAGCAAAGAACGTCTGTAAACCTTCTGCCAAACCGGTACCAGAATCCGCCAACAATTTGTCGATATTGCCAATCTGATCGTTAAACGTATTGAGCTCTTCGAAATTATTGATATCTGTTCGCAGCTGACCGATTAAATACTCGCTGACAATCCGTTCTACCGAACTTACAAGAACACCACTACCTAAGTATCCAACGCCCGCACTTTGAGGCGTCCGCGCGACATAATCGACTCGCTGACGGCTATACCCTTCTGTATTCGCATTGGAAATATTATGCCCTGCAGTTCGCAATGCAGTTTGACTTGCTTGAAGCCCGGATATGGCATTTCCTAGAATACTCATCGCCGTTAACCCCTAAAAGCCGCGTGACGAATGGATAAAGTAGCGTTATTAAACACGTCGCTATTCAGTAACTTCAGTATCTTGTCTGCATACTCTGGGTCTGTTGCATACCCTGATTCTTGAAGCGATTGGATATACTCTTCACTATTGGTTGCCTTTAGCGCCGAATCGTAACGCGGATTATTACGGATAAAATCCACATAATCTCGAACACTGTCCTGGATTGATTCATATTGACGGAACGACGCTCTCTCCCGTTCGGCGACACCATGGCGAAACTCGATGGTTGAAACGTTAACAACATTCCCGTTCCACCTTTGATCAGCTTTGATGTTAAACAAGTTATTACTGGAAAACCCGTTGCCATCTGTTGCGATATACTTTCCCCAACCAGTTTCTAACGCCGACTGCGCAACTAAAACATCAGGCTCAACACCAAGTTGCTTCGCTGCTTGCTGCATGAATGGATAGATACTTGTGACGAAGTCTTCAGGTTGGCCGGAATAGTTTTCAAAGCGAGCGGACGGTAAAGGAGCATTAGTTATATCGGAAGCCAGCGGTTGCGACTTAGCTGATGAGAGTTGATCTCCGCCTAGTGTTGATGTTGCTTTCGCTGGCGTAGACAGTACAGTATCTAGGTGTCGACTCCTTTGTGGCTGCGTATCGGCAAACTGATTTTGCATTTGATTATAAAATGCTTCAGCTAAGCCAATGCCACCGCTATTAGACAAATTCAATGTCAGTTGTTGGTCGTACATATCCCGATAAAATTTCACATCTTCACTATTAAATAAGCCACCTTCTTCAAAGGGTACGCTCGCCTGCCTCATGGATTTCAACATGAGTGACATGAAGATGGATTCAAATTGTTCGGACAACGCTTTTAATGCAGCCGATTGATCATCGCGTCCAAGCTGGTTGATTTTGTTTAAGGCGTGCAGGTCCGTATAGGCATCCTGCTGAATGCTAGTCATCTCCATGGTGGTTGTCGCAGGATTTACAAGCATACCCTTGTCCCTCTACCCTATAGAACCACGAGCTCGGCGCGCAACGCGCCTGACTGCTTCAGCGCCTCGATAATTGCCATTAAGTCACCAGGTGCTGCGCCGACTGTATTGACCGCCTTGACGATATCATCGAGGGTTGTTGCGCCATTGAGCTTAAACATCGGACTAGCACCACCATCTACAGTAATGTCACTACGCGGGACAGTTACCGTCTCACCTACTCGGTTGAAATCACCACCCGGTTGGCTTACCTCATATTCCTCTGACACAGTCACGGTTAAATTGCCATGGGTAACGGCCACTGGAGACACTCGAACATGCTGCCCAACCACGATGGTCCCTGTTCGTGAGTTAATAACAACACGAGCAGCTTCTTCGCCGGGTGTCACTTCGATATTTTCCAGAAGTGACAAAAAACCTACTCGCTCATCAGGGTTAACCGGGGCATCGACTTTTATCGATACCGCGTCAATAGAGCGAGCCACATCCGGACCAAGCGTGCGGTTAATACTATCGGCTACACGTTTGGCTGTGGTGAAATCAGGACGATGTAAATTGAACACCACAGGTTTTCCGGAGTTAAAAGCATTACCAACAACACGTTCAACAATCGCACCATTTGGAATTCGCCCTACGCTCGGTACATTAATGGTGACTTTCGAGCCGTCAGCCCCTTCTACACCTAACCCGCCAACAACTAGACTCCCCTGCGCAATAGCGTAGACATTGCCATCAATGCCTTTTAGAGGGGCCATCAATAAGGTTCCACCACGTAGACTTTTCGCGTTGCCTATAGATGAAACGGTGACATCGATGGTTTGCCCTTGTTTAGAAAATGCTGGTAGCTCAGCGTGTATTGTCACGGCCGCGACATTTTTTAGTTGCATTCTGATTCCAGACGGAACTGTCACGCCAAATGATTCCATCATGCTCATGAACGATTGAGTCGTAAACGGAGTTTGGTTAGTTTGGTCACCAGTACCATCTAATCCCACCACCAGGCCATAACCAATTAGCTGATTTGGACGCACACCGGCAATCGACGAAATATCTTTAATTCGCTCTGCAAAACTGAACGACGATACAATCATCGTCACACCGCATAGCATCAAGCGAGAGACGCTAAACCATTTGGAAAAAGACAAAAAAGCCATATTCTTATCCATTAAAAAGGCCAAAATACGCTATTAAATACTTTGCCAAGCCAACCCATAGTTTGAGAGTTAGCCAAAGTGCCCGTACCACTGTATGCGATTCGAGCATTTGCTAACTTGGTAGAAAGTACTGTATTAGCGGCACTCACATCTTGTGGACGAATTATGCCGCTGACGCGTATAAATTCTTCGCCTTGGTTAAGCGTCATCCATTTTTCACCACGTACCACCAAGTTACCATTGGGTAAAATATCGGCCACTGTGACAGTGATATTTCCCATCAAGCGATTGCTTTGATCAGATTCAGCTTCACCCTCAAATTCCCGGCTTTGCTCAATGTTGGTTAACATGCTTAAGTTTTTAAATGTCGGGTTAGTGCCTAACAATATGCCTTGATCTGCATCTTCGTTGAACTGAGCACTGTTATCTTTAGTTACCGATGTTGTTGATGATTTTGAGGAAACGGTACGCTCATCTAACATGACCGTAATGATATCGCCGACTCGATGTGCCTTTTGATCGTTGTATAGCTGGATCGCTAAACCATCTTGGAATAGAGAACCCTCACTGCTCTTTGGTATACCCGCCGAGGCATGAACGACAGGCGCATAATATGGGTCGTCGGGTTCAGGGGGCGGTGCAATAACACAAGCTTGTAATACAGACATTGCTAGCAATATCATGCCTCGAGTTATCCACCGCGAAGTATTTTTCCAATCGATTAAACTCAGTGACCTACACAACATACTCATGACACTACCTGCTATAAATTCTGTGTTACAAACTGCAACATTTGATCGGCACTCGTTACTACTTTCGAATTCAGTTCGTAGGCGCGCTGGGTGGTAATTAGATTGACCATCTCTTCGACAATATCAACGTTGGAGTTTTCAAGCGCCCCTTGCATAAACTCACCGAGACCATTTTGGCCTGGCGTACCCGCTTGAGGGTTTCCGCTTGCGGCCGTTTCAAGAAATTGGTTTGCGCCAATCGCTTGGAGCCCTGCAGGATTAATGAAGTCTACAAGCTCTAGAGAACCAATTTGTTGTGGAGTGGCAGTCCCTGCGACACGAACGGATACGGTACCATCACGGCCGATCGAAAATCCTGTGGCACCATCAGGAACGCTAATCGCCGGAGAAATTGTTAAACCACTCGCGTTAACCAATGTACCTTCGGAATTCAAGTGAAGCTGACCATTGCGAGTATATGAAATCGTGCCATCAGGCATTTCGACTTGTAAAAATCCTCGACCAATAATCGCTATATCCAACTCTTGTTCAGTCACTTGCAGGTTGCCTTCTGCAAATTCTTTCTGCGTACTCACGACTCGCACACCGGAACCAATTTGCAGGCCGGAAGGCAACTGGGTATCGGCTGTAGATTGAGCACCGGGTTGGCGCTTAATCTGATACAGCAAGTCTTCAAACGTCGCGCGATCGCGCTTAAATCCGATAGTCGATACGTTCGCGAGGTTATTTGAGATGGTCGATAGTTGACGGTCTTGTGCTGCCAAACCTGTTTTACTGATATAAAGTGCTGCGTGCATAAATACTCCAAAAACAACATGCTTTAAAACTATTTAGAATCTAACTTCGGAACGCACCTATTAACTGACATTATTGCCACTAAGTAATTTGCAATAGCCGTGCCGAAGCTTGTGAATTTTCGTCGATGGTTTGCATTAACTTAATTGACATTTCATATTGTCTCGACAGCGCAAGAATATCCGTCAACTCGCCAACCGGATTAACGTTACTCGACTCGAGAAAACCTCGCAGGATTCGAACATCGACATCTGCGTCCACCTCCCCGCCATCCTTGAGCTCTAGCAAACCCATATCATTTTTGACGAGTTGTTGTGGGTCTGGGTCCACCAGTTTGATGCGATTTACCGCAGCCATTGCATCGGGAGACTCCCCGCGAATCACGACTGAAATCGTGCCGTCTACAGCAAGTTCTATTTGGTCGAACTCCGGCAACGTAATCGGTCCACCGTCACCTAAAACCGGCAAGCCGCTGCCGGTGCGCACAATCCCTGCCGTATCAACAAAAAGTCGGCCATTGCGCGTATACGCTTCGCTACCATCTTCTTGCTGCACAGCGATAAAGCCACGATTTTCGAGAGAAATATCCAAGTCGCGCTCGGTACTTATGGCTGTGCCCTGTGAAAAATCAATCGCTGGGCTTTCGGTTAAAGCAAAAGCGCGTGAAGGAAACCCATCACCGTAATAAACACCCATTGATCGTGCTTGAGCAAAGTCAGCTTTAAAACCTTGTGTATTTACATTAGCCAGGTTATTGGCATGTACATCTTGTGCCAACATATTGTGCTTTGCGGCCGTCATACCGATATAAAGTGCTCTATCCATAATCCAAATTTCATCTTGTCAAATGTTTCAATCGATGTATCAGACAAGCCTTCAGCGAGACTATATTTCTGACGCTTTTTCGAATATTTGTATTATGGTTGCAGAATTGGTGCCAAAAAAAACGGCGCTTAAAGCGCCGTATCAATTTCGTAGGATTTTAAAAAGTTAATTAGATATTGATGATAGTTTGCGTTGTTTGGTTAGCGGTTTCGATTGTTTTGGCGCTAGCCTGGAAATTTCGTTGTGCAATAATGAGATTCACTAACTGTGCAGATAGATCAACGTTTGACTCTTCCAAAGCACCCGAAGTAATACCACCGAGAGAGGACGAGCCTGGCGTACCAATATTCGCTGCACCTGTTTCAAAGGTTTCAGCCCACATAGTGTTTCCTGTCGGTTGGAGCCCTTGCACATTGTTGAAATCCGCTAGCGCAATTTGTCCTAGCACCTGCGCCTCACCGTTAGTGAATCGAGCAAAGATAATACCTGTTTCATCAACATCTAAGCCGGACAAGCGTCCCGTGGTGTAACCCGTTTGTTCCACCGAGTTCACAGCGAAGACACTACCAAATTGAGTTGTGCCGAGCATATCGATTTGAAAATTCGAACTTAGCGCTGGCGTGGGAACAGGAATAGAGCCACCCTGTAATACGTTGAGCGGCTGCAGCGCTCCGTTCGGGTTGCCGTCTGAATCAAGTGGCGTCCAGTTTGATACCAACATCTGTGGTGTCAGCAGCGTATTCAAGGAGCCATCGGGATTAAAATATAAATCGTAGCTAGCCGGTGTCGGGACCGTATTTTGAGGTGGAGGCAAAGCGGTATTAGGATCGCCAACGTCTTGCCCATCAATTTGTATATGCATTCGCCAGTGATTCGGTTGTGTAGTTGGATCATTCACATCATACGGTTGTTTAACAAAGTATTGCGTCATGATATGAGGATTACCCAAGCTATCGTAGATCGTTACCGACGTTGCGTGATTATAGGTAGCTTGATCTGTTGGGCTAAAGGCATTGATGGTTAATGGCTGGAAAGTTGTTGAGTTAAACGGTGCGAATAAATTTCCTACCGTTGGTGTACTCGAGGCGATGGTGTAGTTTTCTTGCAGTACAATATTAATGCTACCGCCGACCACACCTGATTGGTTGGTTGGCGTGTTAGTAACTGTCTGTGTACCAGTACCAGGTCGCCCGAGAATATCGACCTGACCTACCCCTGCACCACTAAAAGAGAAGATAAGATCATCACCCACTGATGATGTGAGCTCTAAGTCTCCAGAACCATTAATCAACGCTGAAACACCGGGTAACGTTGTGCTCGATAAGCTATTGATTTCAGTCGCTAACCCAGCCAGTGTGGTGCTCAATAACGTAACACCATTCAAGACTAAATTACTGTTAGAGTTATCAAACGTCCCAGAAGCAATGGTACCCGTGGTTGTAGCTGATGCCGTAATACCGGCGAGTGCGTTCAACTCACTGGCTGTTTGTGCCGCGGATACACCATCGTTGCTGTTATAGGTAATGATTTGACCGTCTGGGTTTACGATTTCTAAGGTTTGAATACCGTACCCATTGTCAGCTGCGGCTACACCCGCAGTTGAAGCTGGCGCTGCGCCTAAGGCGGTGGACAATGCGTTTACACCAGTAATATTGCTCAAGTTAATATTAGAACTCACACCGGAATTTAGATCTTGTAGTTCTAAACTGCCGCCATTGGCAATGGCTTGAACATTAATGGGACTTGGTGAACTGAAAATAGCGTTGTTAATGAGGTTGGCAATATCTTGTAAGCTATTAGCGGTTGTTCCGTTGAGGTTGAGAGAAACCGTGCCATTACCCGTGGCGGGAGTGGACCCCGTTAATTGCAAATCAAAGGTTGTGGGGTTAGCCGTAAAATCTATAGGTGTCGCAACGGCACCCACATCCAGGGTCGTGGTTGTTGCAAAACTTTGCCCGGTCTGAGCAACGCCGATCACACTCCCATCCGTAGAAAATGTTGAACCGGTACTTTGTAAAACAGCTTCGTTTGAATCTAAGTTAACTTGCGAATTTACTAACGTTGTTTGCGCGGGTGGCTGGGTATTCGCTAAGATCTGGAGGTCCCCTAATACACCGCCAATATTACCGGCGGAGTCGGCTGCAAAACCCTGTAATCGCGCGCTAGTATTGGTGACAATATAACCTTGCGAGTCCAAACCTAGTGTTCCTGCTCGCGTAAATAGTCGGTCGCCCGCTTGGCTAACAATGAAAAATCCTCCACCACTAATAGATAAATCCAGTTCATTTTCCGTGAAGTTTAAATTTCCCTGACCAAATTGTTGCGAGACAGCCTGGAGCTGAACACCACTACCGATGCTATTTGCGCCACCACCAAGCAAGGTTGTTGCGTATACATCACCAAACTCAGCACGAGAGGACTTAAACCCCACTGTGCTCGCGTTAGCAATATTGTTACCTGTAATCCTTAAATCACTATTCGCTGCGCGAATGCCACTGAGTGCAGTATTAAATGGCATAGTCCTCTCCTACTTCTCTTATACGGCTATTTCGTTTTTACACAATACATTAATTAAACTGTCTAACATCGCTTAAGCTAACAGCACCGATGCCAGCGAGGTTTAGCGTGATGGCACCACTCGGGTCGACTGTCACACTGTTTACATTGGCACTCACTGCGGTATCCATCTCTTCCATCTTGCCATCTTGCGACGCAAGCACCTCAACACGATAAACACCTGGGCCAACTGGCTCACTGCGACCACCGTTATGATCTACAATTTCGCCATTTTTCTCTAAATACAGTCCGTCCCAGCGTATAGCCACGTCACCTGACTCCTGAGCACCCAACGGGAAGCTCTGTATTAATTCGCCGGATTCGCTGTATATATTGACATTGAGGTCAGTGGTCGTCGCCGGAATAGTGGCCGTTGCAGAAACTAGCTGTCCATCTAATAAATAAGTTTCGTTACCAGGTACACTCACTTGCCGACCCACAAGTGACGAAGCCTCTAGAGCACGATTCGAGCTGAAGGATCCTGCAAAAGTTTCAAAGTTTGAATTAAGTCGTTCGATACCTTCGACCGAACTAAATTGCGCAAGCTGTGCAATAAATTCGCTGTTTTCTTGAGGATTGAGTGGGTCCTGATTATTCAATTGAGTAATCATCAATTCTAGAAATGCTGTTTGACCAAGCTCATTACTCTTTGGATCATCTTTGGTTTTTGAGGAGATACCTAAATGATCGAGAGTACCGCTAATGCCATCTACACTGCTCATACGATGTACCTACTGTCGTTTGCTACTTTTTCGTAAGTTTTGATACTTTGTCGAATATTACTGACCAAGGGTCAGCACGCGTTGCAACATTTGTTTTGCTGAGTTCATAACTTCTACATTCATTTGAAAACCGCGAGAGGCAGAAATCATGTTTGTCATTTCTTCTACTACATTCACGTTTGGATAGAGCACATAGCCTTCGTCATCGGCCATTGGATGGCCTGGTTCAAATCGTTTTTCCAGCGGTGCGTCACTTTCAACAATACCTAACACACTGACCCCCGCACTTTCACTTGTCTCGCTGCCTAATGCATTTTCCATCGCTTGCTGTTGTACTGCAGCGAATACAGGATGACGAGCCCGATAGACTTCATCAACACTACTCGCTGCCGATTGCGCATTAGCCATGTTACTCGCGGTGGTATTGAGTCGTAGACTTTGCGCTGTCATCGCAGACCCCGCGATATCAAACACTGCACTAATCGACATAGTTATTCTCCTCGAATGGCGCTAGTTAGGCCTTTAAACTTACTATTTAAAAAGGTGAATGTTGATTGATAAGCCAGCGCATTTTCCATAAATTGCGCGTGCTCAACATGTTCATCTACCGTGTTTCCATCAATCGACGGCTGCATTGGCACTCGGTATAGGAGTGGTTGATCAAAGTGTTCAGTGGAAGACTCAGTGATATGGCCCTCACGCGTACTGCGCATCTTTAAATTCCCTTGACCACTATTATTTACCTGATCTTGTAGTGCTGCGCGAAAATCAATATCGCGTGCCTTAAAATTAGGCGTATCACTATTCGCCAAGTTGCTAGCTATCAACTCTGCTCGCTTAGCGCGAACACCAAACGCTTTTTCGTGAATACCCAAGGCCGATTCGAACGAGATAGCCATAATGCTTTCCAAACCTACTCGAAATAAATAATCATGATCTTTATAGCAATGGCTATGCCAAAGGCCGGAAAACCCCAAAACAAGCGCGATTCAGGTCATTATCAGATGAAATGAATGAGAGTGTGGCAAGGCTTTGCCGCTTACTGTATTGAGCTTTGCCGCATGCGGTAACAGCTGTTTTGATTAGCCGATGACACGTGTCGATAAAATGACGGGAGAATCAAAAGATAGTGCGGTTTAGCCGAGGGAGGCAATGACACTATTTAGCGCGATACATGATTCCTGGTTTGCACTGAATCATTTCGAAGAGGTTTGCCACTCCAGAAAGCCCTTCAGAGGAACCTAGACACAATATGCCGTTGGGCTTTAAAGCGCCGTGCATTTTAGTAATAATTTCGCGCTTTAATTCGTTTGTAAAGTAAATCAGAACATTGCGACAGAATATAACGTCAAACTTACCCAGGTAAGAATAGCTTTCGAGTAAATTAAGTGACTTAAATTCAACCCTTGAGCGGATATTCGCCTTAAGCCGCCAATTGTTTTCATCCATCACTTCGAAGAATCGCTCGGTACGCGCATTAGTCATACCTCGCGCCATTGATAACCGATCGTAAGTCCCTGAACGTGCGTAATTAAGCATGCCGCTAGACACATCCGTTGCCAATATCCTGACTTGCCGCTTAGCCAACCCGGGGTTTCGATGTTTAAATTCTTCGACCTCCATACTCAGGGAGTACGGCTCCTGACCAGATGAACAGGCGGCACTCCATAACTTTATGTCACCGCCAGGTTGCGACATTAATTCTGGCAGGATGGAGTCTTTTAGGTATTCAAAAGGATAAGCATCTCTAAACCAATAGGTTTCGTTTGTTGTCATCGCGTCGATGACATCTTGCTTCAGGGAAGATTGCCTAGTTTCGGTAAGCTTTCGAACGAGAGCCCCTATGGAATCGATATGGTGGTCAGATAATATTTTACGGACCCGCGTGGAGACGAGGTACTGCTTGTTAGGGGCCAAGGCTATCCCGCAAGCCTCTTCTAAGTAATGAGCAAATGTCTCAAAGTCCTCGGGCGCGATTGAGTCCGCGCCGCTGCTTCTATTAGCACTCATGCAGCTGTCCTAAAAACTCTGCCCAATTAGGCAAAGATTACTCACCATCACTTTCCAAAAGCCCCTGCGAGACTAAATATTGAATTCGCTGGTTGACACGAGACGCAATGTCATCAGGATAAAATTTAGCGATAAAATCATCCGCTCCGACCTTCGACACCATAGCCTCGTTAAAGACGCCACTGAGTGAAGTATGCAAGATAATATGCAAATCTTTCAGTTCTGGGGTATTCCGAACAGCCGCCGTAAAGGTATAGCCATCCATCTCCGGCATTTCGATATCGGAAATGATGAGTATTAACTCCTTGTTAGGGTCTTTACCATCCTCAATCATTTGCTTGAGGTAATTGAAGGCTTCTCGGCCGTCTTTTAACGTGGTGGTCGTCACACCAAGAGACTCGACAACCCGTTGGACTTGCTTCCGAGCAATGGTTGAATCATCCACAATCAAGATATGCCGATTCATACATTGCGATGCAAGATCATCATCAACCATGAAATCTTCGCTGACGTCTTCGGGCAACGGAGAGATTTCAGCCAGAATTTTTTCTACATCAATGATCTCAACTAATTTACCTTCTACTTCCGTAACTGCGGTCAGATAATTTGCATTACCCGCACCCTTGGGTGGTGGATGCACATCTTCCCAATTGAGATTGACGATACGTTCGACCGAGCGTACTAAAAAGCCTTGAATGGTGCGGTTATATTCCGCAATGATGACGAAGCTATTGTCAATGTCGTCAAGTGGCGCGTGCCCAGTCGCGTGGTTCATATCCAAAATAGAGACCGTGCCGCCCCGAATATGCGCGACGCCACGAACCACTGGATTACGTTTAGGTAATTCGTATAGGTGGGGGCATTGCAGTACCTCTTTTACCTTAAATACGTTGATGCCGTAAATCTGGTCTGTTGCTAACCGAAACAACAATAGCTCTAACCGGTTTTCACCAACCAGCTGGGTACGAGAATTAACGCTCTCTAAAACCCCTGCCATCGATAACCCCTTACATTAACCTGAATTCAAACGCACTGTAGCGGACTTTGGTGGCCACGCTATTCGGCACAGTGTTTGCAGAACCCTGTCATAGTACTAAGTAGCTTCAAATTCCAACGAATTTTTGACGCTAGCAACAACACTACAGACCCGACTCTAACAAGATTGTGGTGCCACTATTACTGAGCATAGGCTAGAAAATGAGACTGCGAAATGTTTATCACCTATTAACCTTGATGTTAGCTCATGCGAGTGCCAACGGGGGTAATTTCGAGAACTTAGAGGGAATTAATAGCCAGGCGCTAAGCTTTTTGAACGCCGAATATAGTATTGCGCTAGATGAACCAGAACAGAGTAGTCGCGAGATCAATATTGACGTCAAACCTTTGGATAACCGCCTAAAACTATTGCAATGTGACAGACCGTTGACGTTCGAGTTAAGGGATTCGGGCCAACGAGGAGGACGGGTATCGGTCAAAGCTCGCTGCCAAGGTAGCGTTTCATGGACTATCTATGTGCAAGCAACAGTCGCTATTGAAGAGTTCATTATGGTGGCTGCCGAGAACCTAGTACGCGGAACGATTATCGAGCCTAGGCATTTAACTAAAGTCTCTGTGGATACAAGCCGCCTTACACCAGGCTTCGCAATCGATAGTGACAGTCTCGTCGGGAAAGAAGCCAGCCGCAATATCCAACGGGGCAAACCCATTCGATACAGTTACATTGAGGAACCAATAGCCATCAAACGCGGAGATCTGATTATTCTCGAAGCGGCTGGATCCGGTATTTCAGTTGCGACGGAGGCTATAGCCATGCAGTCCGGCAGCATGGGAGACCGTATTCAGGTAAAGAATCAATCCTCTAAGCAAATTGTTAGCGGTCAAATAGTCGGAACGGGCCGCGTACGAGCTGGCCGAACTAGGGCATCACGGTTTGGTAACTCTTCTCAAGGTAATGACTCGCTTGCGGGAGTTGGTCATTAATGAATAACCATCGCTTTGAAAAAAAATTGTATTTTTTTCTAAAGCTTTGTTTTACTCGGTCGATAACCCAGTTGAGGGCCAATGTTTTTGGCTGTTTCGCCTCCCGACCGAGGCATTATTGTTCTCATTAAACAGGTAACAAACCATGGTAATTGATCCTAACAACCGGCTTAACGCAGGTGGCTCACAGAGCGCTCGCAATAAGGCTGCGACTGGCGTCAATCCATCGGCGAACAGTAAAGCCTCGTCAGAGAAAAGCGTCTCGCCAGAAACTGATAGTGTGCAGCTAAGCCCTGAAGCAATGGCATTAAAACGCCTCGAAGCGCAAATTAACGCTTCCCCCGATATCGATACCGCCCGAGTAGCCGCGATCAAACGTGCAATTGCTGAAGGTAGTTTCGAGATCAATGTTGAACGCATTGCAGAAAAAATGCTGCAAAACGACAACTTCCTCGGTTAGTTTATTCCACCCGACTAGTCAGCCCTGCTTGGCTGCCTAACGTCCTCGGTGTACCTCACATTGCATTTAGAACATGTCAGCTCTTAGCTTTCCTAGCTTTGTGGCATACGGAGGATGATTATGCAAATTCAAACAGATATGGCACATTTGAAAAAAATATCCGCACTTATTGAGCGCGACCTGAAGTCTAGTACGGCACTGATATCCCTACTTCAGCAAGAGCGAGAATTAATGATTACGCGACAGCGAAGTGCATTGCTGGACGTTGTCGAGCAAAAAAATCAGTGCCTTAGCCAGTTAGATCAAACTCGCATGGAACGTCATGTTTTATTGACGGAAATGGGACTCGACGCATCCGAAGCAGCTTGGAAAAACCTGGTTGAAAGTTTAACTGCGGATAACATAGCCGATGCTTGGGAAAAGCTAAAAACCACCCTGGCTGACTGTCAGCATGCGAATGCAGTCAACGGAAAAATGCTAGCTCGCAGCCGCGCAAGCATGGGACGGTTACTCAACCTATTGCGTGGTCAGGTGGAAGCGCCAGAGCTATACACCGCGAAAGGCGACACTCGAGGACAATGCGACTCTAGCACGTCTATTCAAGCGTAAGTATTTATACAGGGCGCAAGACAAGTCGCCTGTCGGCACCTAGCATGTGGAGTCGCTCTCCATCGCAACCAGGTTGCCTTATCGCGACAGGCTAGATGTAATCTTCCCACTGATGAAAACAAGCAGGTAATTTTTCACTACTGAGACGCCTAAGATCATCTGGCCGATCAATGTCATCTAAGTCAGCTAATAACGTATGGCTAATGTCTTTCTGTTGAAGACGTTCAAGGGTTTGCGCCAGAACGTTGTCGGTGCCCCACGCAATGTCTGAAAATATTGGGGCATATTGACTCACGCCTAACAAAACATAACCACCATCAGTCGCAGGCCCCAAAACGACGTCGTGACTCGACAGCGCATCCGTTGCGGCATGTAAATAATCAAGATTAATAAACGGGCAATCACTACCGACAACAATAGCCAAGTCAGACTGTGTTAAACCCAGATTCAACGCATTCCACATGCGTTGACCCAAATCCTCACCCTGCTGAGGAATTAGAGGTAAAGACAACCTATCTGACAACTGTACCAAGCGATGATCTTCTATGTCCCCCGCTACAGCGAGTAAACCCGTATGTTTGCGACGATCATGGCTACTAAGCTGGCAGAACTCATGTATCGTCATCGCCATAGATTCAACCATTTGCCAATGTAACCGCTGCCGGTCACCGAGTGATAACACTGATGACAAACGCGTTTTTACATTAGTAGATGCTGGTGATTTCAGCATTTGAACAACGGTTACTGACGGTGAGTACATTTACTTAGAGTCTAATTTAACATTGGGATAATAGGCTTTAGCGAGTTCTACCGGTTCGGCTCCGCAATAAAAACGAAAGCGCAACCACCACATAAGAAGAATGGTTTTCAAGATACCTCTGTCTTCCCAACGCCTACTCGAGGTAGTGACACGCGTTTTCATTACGTGAGGTGCCGAATGATTTTTTAGTATGCTCGAAAAGGCTACATCTTCCATTAATGGAAGATCTGGAAATCCGCCAAGCTCATAAAACAAGCGTGACTGAACGAAAATAACTTGATCACCCGTTGCAATTTGACTGAGGCGTGATCGCCAATTCATGAATGTTTCAACGACGCGCAGTAGTCGGTGTGAGCCGCTCAATCGCACGCGGAAAAATCCCCAGCCAACATGCTCATTGAGGGTCGCCAAAGAACCAGCCATAAAAGTGTCAGGTAGGTATGTATCGGCATGCAAGAATACCAACCAATCGCCTTGGGCATTCTCTGCACCAAGGTTCATCTGCGTTGAGCGCCCTCTTCTACTCGTTATTACTTTATCTGCATAAGGTCGTGCAAGCATCGGAGTATCATCCAAACTACCGCCATCAACAACAATAACCTCGCTGAATTCTCTGAGGGGCTGGAGACGCTGGAGAAACCCCTCGATAGCTGGTGCTTCGTTAAGAACCGGTATAATTATGGAAGCAAGCATTAATTTGGCCACTTACTTAAGCTACAAGAATGCAAGGTGCATTCAACGCAATTGAATATAATTTAACTTAACGCACCACTGCAGCTGCTACCCTGCCCCGCAGTACAACCGTAGCAATGCTCACCAATAATTATCTCATTAGGCATTTTCCCATCAGTGAGCAGATCTTCAATATGTAAACGAGAACGGTCGGAACCAATCACTTCAACGGATGTACTTGTATTTTTTGAGGAGCATTGTTGTTTAAATGGCATGATCGGCCAGTCGAGCATTTGATTAAAGTCGCAATCGTATACATAGCCCTGCCAATCAATACTCAACAAACTTTTGCACATGACATTATTTAGGTTTTCGTCACTGTAACTACTCTTAAGTAGTTGCATATACTCTTCGTACAGACCTTTGGCGAGCAACATGCCTCCAAATCGACTAATAGGCATATTGGTTATCGTCAGCAACGAATGGAAGTGAATGCCGTAATTGTCAAACAATTCACGCTTGTAATCGGCCTCTAGGCTTTCCTGTGGCGGTGGTAAAAAGGTACCGTTAGGATTGTATACAAGATGTAACTGCAGCTCTGAATCACGCCCGTAACCTAACGCATTAAGTTTTTGTAGCGCTTCAATTGACTGTTCAAATACGCCTTTACCACGTTGTTCAGCGACATTTTGTTCGGAATAACAAGGGAGGGAAGCCGTGACAATGACTTTTTCTTTCGCCAAAAACTCAGCAAGATCTTCATAACCAGGTTCGCACAGAATCGTTAGGTTGCATCGGTCAATGACATCAAGCCCTCGTTCACGAGCAGCCGACACCAAATAGCGGAAATGAGGATTCATTTCCGGTGCACCACCCGTGACATCAAGTGTTTTGACATTTAGTCGGTCAACCAGCTGTAACAGCTGATCAATAACATCTTGAGTCATCAGCTCGGTTCGCTTGGGACCGGCATTAACATGGCAATGCGTACAGCTTAAATTGCACAAGTAGCCGAGATTAACTTGCAGGGTATCGACTGTATGACGTTGGATGGTGGGAAAATCTGTTTGTTTGAGTAGTGGTTCGGTATCTAGCATGGGTATTGGCCAACAGCCCGTATGATGATCTCAGTAGCCTGCATCGAGATATAATATATGGCTCATATCGCGCAGGCTATCAGGGTTCGATTAAGTTCATATAGACAGCAGAGTGGTTACTATTTATCCACCGGGGATTGCCATCGATTTCTGCTACATCTAAACGACGAGGACTGCAGGATAGTTACAGATTTCCATCTGGATGTGAAGGCTTGCTATAATTGTCCCCCACGTCCCCGTGGCACAACTGGATAGCGCAGCCCCCTCCTAAGGGGCAGGTTGCAGGTTCGATTCCTGCCGGGGACGCCATAACCCTATGATGGCCCTCACCTATCGCATGTTACCTTCCCCAAAACGCCCCCTAGCACCCTTAGATTTATAGCGCCTACTGCAACAGAAAAAGTGTTATTGCAGGCTTGTAATGCAATAGTCAACGCTTTGGTATTCTAGTGTTTGCCGTTGAACTTCTCTCGCAATTGGCGGCGCTTAATTTTTCCGCCAGCGGATCGCGGTACCTCATCGATAAACTCGATACTTCGTGGCCGCATAAAGCCTTGCAACTTTTCTTGAATAAACGCTGTGATTGAATCTCGGATTTCTTCCGTGGGCTGTTCACCTTCATTTAATTCGATAACCGCTTTAATTTCTTCGCCAAACTCTTCATTGTCAACGCCAAAGGTGGCGACATCGGCAATCGCTGAGTGACGGGATAAGACCTCATCAATTTGTGCGGGATATACGTTAACTCCACCACATATCACTAGCTCTGCGGAGCGTCCTGTTAAGTACAAAAACCCTTCTTCATCGACATGACCAATATCACCCATTGTAAATAGGTTGTCGACATAAGTTTTAGCGGTTTTCTCTGAATCTCGAAAATATTCAAACTGCGTTTCTTTATCTTCCGGTGCGACAAAATAAACCGTACCATCAGAGCCAACGGGAACCGGTTGCTTATCATCATCGAGTATTTTTATCTCAGCATCTTGAGCCGGCTTACCCACTGTGCCTGGATGCGCCAGCCAATCTTGCGGGGTTGAAAAAACATAGCCGCCTTCAGTTGCCGCATAATATTCGTGAATAATTGGACCGAAGAATTCCATGGCTGCTTGTTTTACTACCACTGGACACGGCGCGGCACCATGAATTAAATAACGAAAGCTCGATAGGTCATACTGTTGTTTAACGTCATCCGGTAGCGCTAAAATTCGCTGAATCATGGTAGGCACCATATGACTGAATGTGACTTTGTATTTTTCAATAAGTCGTAATGTTTCTTCAGCGTCCCACTTATCCATAAATACACACGTGACGCCCTTTGCTAAAGGCAAGCCTAAATTAATGCTTAATGGAGCGGAATGGTAAAGGGGGCCGGTAACAAGTGACACATCGACACCAGGCTGAAACGCGCTTGTCTCATTAATTGCTTCACTCAACGGTGATGCCATGGGGCGTTTTTTTCGATAAACCCCTTTGGGCCGCCCAGTGGTACCCGATGTGTACAACATAATATTGCCACTAACGGGGTCTTCGATATTTTCCCCGCTATAGTGTTTTATTTTGGTGTTGTAGTCTGAAAAACCTTGTAGCTCACCTGACGTTGATAAACAAAGCGCGAGGTGGTTACTTTCTTTTACTGATGTGATGGCCGCAGTACCGAAACGCGAAGCATCAACCACCAATGCTTTGGCTTCACAGTTATTTACAATATACGCGATCTCATCATCGGTGAGATGCCAGTTGATGGGCGTCATACGGAAACCAGCGCGATAGCACGCGTATAAGGTTTCCATCATTTCGATTGAATTACCCGTCAGTACGGCGACGCCATCATCAGGTTGTAACCCATGTTCTCTAAATAACCGCGCAACTCTATTTGCGTTCGCATTTAACTCGTTAAAACTTCTTGTACCTTCAGCAGTAATGATTGCTGGAGTATCACCAAGGGTCGCGGCTAGTACGGCCATGCCCATTCCTAGCTCGGTTAAACGTTCAGCAACCGCTTCATCAAACGCAGGATTATTCATATTCGCCTCGGACATTGCACTTATATTTATTAATAGCTATAACGTCGATTATTATTTCTAAGCTGGAGGATTCAAGCCTACAGGCTTCGACGTAGCTTAACCCGAATGGTTCACAGGTTCTTAAAGTACACAAGCAAAAGACGGAATACTAGATATAGATCAAGAAGATTTTTTGAAAAAGTTGACTACTGGGTTTCCAACTTCGCAAACCCTTGTTTAGCTAGCAATAGTATTGCCATCACCAACAAAAATCCCAGCGCTGCGCTTAGTAAAACAGACTGTAGACTTGCTGACACTTCCAAAAGCCCAATACACCAAGCACCAACCGCTGGAATTCCGCGAAACTGCGCGGACCAAACACTCATCACTCGACCGCGAAAGTTATCACTGACGTAAGTCTGAATTAGCATTTGTGCTCCAGTACCAAATACAGTGACACAAGCAGATAAAATCGCAACACAAGACAAGGCAACATATAAATTATCTACATAGGTGAAAACCGCAAGCGCTATACCTGAAATTGCACTTACGACGTAAAGCGCAGTAACTAACCCTTGAGTTCTACCATGCAAAGCAATCAAAATGGCACCGACTAACGCACCAAACCCCGCCGCAGACGCAAGTGCAGCCAACCCTTCTGCCCCCATATTAAATACTTCGTCCGCCATGCCTGCAAACAGCTCTCGGTAAGGACGAATCAAGAATGAATAGAACGCGGCAAATAAAACAATACTGCGTAAGCCACTAGAGCGTATGATGGTGCCGAATCCATCGCGAAGGTCATACAAGAAGCTTTGCGGTTTTCGTTCGATAGGCGTTGTTGGTGGCATTTTAATACTGACGAAGACAAGCAGCAGCCCAAGGTAGCTTATCGCGTTTGCCACAAAGGCGCCCTCAACGCTGGCGAATGTAATGATGACGCCGCCAAGTGCTGGACCGATAAAAATTGCTGACGTGAACATCATCGAAGTGATCGCCACAGCTGCTGACATATCCTCTTTCGGCACCAAGTTCGGCATAATAGACAATCGCACGGGAGCCCAGACACCTTCTAAAATTCCCATTACAATGACAAACCCGGTCAGGATTGGAATACTGATCCACCCCATGTATGTCACCAGAGCAAGCAGAAGCGCAACAATGAGCAACAAGCCTTGCGTAATATTAGCTATACGAACTCTGTCGAATTTATCGGCGAGGGGGCCGGAGACAATACTAAACGTCATATTGGCTAATGCTTCAGCTAACGCAACAGCTCCGAGCCAAGCATAAGACTCCGTCAAGCTCCAAGCCAACCATTGGATAGCAATACGTTGTATCCAGAGCCCTAAGACAGATGCCGCGTGAGCACAAATATAAATGGCGAAGATTCGATGACGGAGTGCGCGACCAAAGCCACTGCGGGTGATAAATTGAATGACGCGGAGCATAACGACCTGTTTTGAAACGACAACGTAATGTCATCGCATACACGAATGAGGGTCGCAGTTTAGCACAGAGACTAAAGAAAAATTTCGAAGAAGTTAGCTTGTAAATAAATGTAAGTCGTGCGCCTTCGCCACCGCTTCATTGACAAGATGCCCTTCTTTAATATTTTCTCCACCAAGAAACATTCTCTCTTTAAGCGCTGACTTACCTTTGTCTGCGAGCCGCATCACGTACGGTAGTGTTGCATTACTTAACGCTAGCGTTGATGTTCTAGCCACAGCACCGGGGATATTGGCAACGCAATAGTGAATGATGCCATCCTCCAAAAATGTTGGTTCATCATGGGTTGTTGGTCTAGAGCTTTCAAAACACCCACCTTGGTCGATGGCTACATCAACTAAAACAGTGCCTTGCTGCAAGAGCTTAAGGTTCTCACGCGTCAGCACATGTGGAGCCTTGGCACCAGAAACGAGTACAGCACCAACGATCACTTGCGACTTTTTCGCATGATTCAAAAGCGCGCTTTGGCTCGATACTTGAGTAATCACTTGACTGCCAAAAAAATTTTCCGCTTTACGTAGTGCATCAATAGAACGGTCGATTAACGTCACTCGACCACCCAATCCGAGTGCAATCTTCGCAGCTTCAGTGCCAACCATCCCTGCACCGATAATGAGTACTTCTGCAGCAGGAACGCCAGTAACCCCTCCCATTAAAATGCCGTTGCCACCATAGGGGTTTGCCAAGTATTGGGACGCCGCCTGAACCGCATACCGCCCTGCCACCTGGGACATTGGCGCAAGCAAAGGAAACCCACCGTTTTCTCCAACAATAGTTTCGTAAGCGACGCAGCTAGCGCCAGTGGCCATTAAGTCTGTTGTCAATGATTTACAGGCAGCAAGATGCAGGTAGCCGAAGACTAAGTGCTGGTCATTAATGAGCGGAATCTCTTCAGGTTGCGGCTCTTTTACTTTGACGATGAGCTCTGCACCTCTGTATACACCTTCTGCTGTGAGAATAATCTCAGCGCCAGCGCGGTGATACATTTCATCGTTAAAGCCAATTGCAGCCCCCGCATTTTGCTGCACGAGTACTTTGTGTCCACATTCACATAACTGCCTAACGTTGTCTGGCGTTAGGCCGACTCTATATTCGTGGCTTTTTATTTCCTTGGGAATACCGATGCGCATAGGGACCCCGCTTGAGAGAGTTGTTGTTGGTAAAGAGCCAAAATGTCGGAATCAAAACAACAAAAGATGACGGTTTGTAGCGAGGAATCTTTCGATAGCGCATCGCGCACAGCTCCAACAGCAATCGGCACGGCTAACTTAATGGGAAAACCATAAACACCGCAGCTAATCGCAGGAAATGCAATCGAGTGAAAGTTGTTCTCTTCAGCGATGGTGATGCACGTTTGATAACAGCGCGCGAGAAGTTCTCGTTCGCCTTCGTTGCCACCTCGCCAAATAGGACCCACAGCGTGAATAATGGCTCTAGCCGGTAGGTTAAAGCCAGGCGTCAGCTTGGCACTGCCAGTGTCGCACCCCCCTAGCCGCCGGCACGCTGAATATAATTCATTGCCGGCCGCTCGATGAATCGCGCCATCAACACCGCCGCCACCAGCCAACCGCGCATTCGCAGCATTGACTATGGCATCAACATCTAGCTGCGTGATATCCCCTTTTACAACCTGCAATCTCGCCATACGCCCCCTGTTTATGTGGTTCACAACCCACACCCAAATATCGAAGACAAAGACTATAAAGGAGTATGGCAAAAACTAGACCATATATTAATACAAGATCGAATAAAGCCGGAGATAGACATTTAACGGCTAGAGAGGCCTATTGGAGTAGTTAAACGCGGTTGAAGCTCGACTTCTCCAAACTACAACCCCAGCGCTTAGTGGATAAGTACCTTATCTGTACTGCGGCGTCCCCTAGATTGGCGCCGGTCAGGCTGAATGGATGAGGCTCTGTAGACCGCGCGGCGATCAAAGAGCTGCCGACGCTTCATCGTGCGTCGCTCAATATGATTGCCATCGGCATCCAGCTCTTGCACCCAGGCCGTCCCCCCGGCTTGAGCTATTGCTTTAAGGTACCGCTCGGCTTCATCGTAAGCGACACCCTTCTTAATTACCACGGGGTCACCAGACGACATACGGTCCCACTGGTGCGGTTTAAGCCCGAATGTTTTACATAAACTTGCTCGCGTGGCTGCCGCTTCCTGGGCGCTGTTAAATTTATCGACGTAAAGCACTTCGTAATTTTGCTTTAACATGCATAGTTCTCCTGTGTTAAATCCACCGCTTTAATCAATATAGCTGGCTATCAGCGAGTTTGCAGTCCCGGAAAACTAAAAATTACGATTAAGAAATGAGAGAGTAGAGACGTTACTTTAAGAAGGGATGACAAGCTGTATTACAACCGAGAAACGACAAGCTAACTACGATCCGATGATCTGCGGCCGCGGTTACAACGGCGATCAGACAGCACGCTGCTGGCACGATAGCATTTGCGCCGATCTAAAAGCCCGCGGCGCTGAACGTGTCGACGATCATGGTACTTGCCATCATCTGCCGCCGGTTGGTACCAACATACGCCGCCAATACTTTCAATCACTTGCCTATAAGACTCTGCCTGTTTTTTGCCTTGGCGTTTTTTGATTAGGATTGGGTCACCCGCACTGAGCATATGGAGCGCACCATCAGACAAATTAAAACGCTGTTTAGCTTGACGATTAAAGCGAGAGACCTCACTGGGGTCGCGAAATTTATCGATGTAGATTACGTCGAATAACGGAGACTTCATTGACTTACTTTTGGCTGAATCAGTTGCAACGCGGACTGTAACATTAAAGTCGCACGTGCGGAATAAATTCTTCAACACCGGTGCTGTCGGACCGACCACCCTCTGGTACTCGTTGCGCCTCCGCACCTTCAAAGCTTTCGATTAAGGATAAGTCATAGTTAGGTTCAGTACTGCGATCGATCATAAGGTCAGCGAAATTAAACAACTCTCTGTCAGCCAATTGCGATGGAGACACCTTTTGCAAGGCAGAGAATATCGTTTCTGTGCGCCCTGGAAACTCTTTTTCCCAGCCCATCAACATATGTTTAATGTTTTGCCGCTGTAGATTCTCTTGAGATCCGCACAAATTACAGGGAATTATTGGGAACTGTTTAGCGTCGGCGTAGCGAATCAAATCTTTCTCGCGACAGTACGCTAAAGGGCGAATGACAATGTTACGTTTGTCATCCGACAGCAGTTTAGGTGGCATGGCTTTTAAACGACCGCCATAAAACAAATTGAGAAACAAGGTCTCAACAATATCATCTTTATGGTGCCCTAACGCAACTTTGGTCGCCCCAATTTTTTCAGCAAAACCATATAGCGTCCCACGGCGAAGCCTAGAACACAGGCCACATGTCGTCTTACCTTCAGGTACAACTTCTTTGACCACGCTGTAGGTATCACGCTCAACGATATGGTAGGGAACGCCTAGACGATCGAGGTATTCTGGAAGTACATGCTCAGGAAAACCCGGCTGCTTTTGATCCATGTTCACCGCAACAACGTCGAACTCAATCGGCGCGGTTTTCTGCAGATTGAGTAAGATGTCAAGCATGCAGAAAGAGTCTTTCCCTCCAGACAAACACACCATGACCTTATCGCCATCTTCGATCATTTTAAAATCGACAATAGCGGTGCCCACATGGCGGCGTAAACGCTTTTGCAGTTTATTGAACTCCAAGCGTTCCTTTGCGCTTGAGACCCCCGACAATAACTCTGTATTAACCATAATGTCCAATTAAAAAGTTAATTATGCAACCAAAAGGCAGAACTTAAGAATGGCGTGTATTGTAGGGGTAATTGACGAGAGTTTGAATGGTTAAATACGCGAATCACTCAGTGTCGCATTTTCGGCACGCGCTATTTAGCCCGTGACAACATTCCGGCACCGTTGGCGGTGAATATTAGTCGCTATCAGTAGAGACGGACCCAACCTAGCCAGATTGAGGCAAACCTCTGCCGCTTCGAGTCAACCTATACTCCGGCAACCATGGCCGTGACAGCGCCTTGCATTGGCATATTGATTGCTCTAACGAACTTAGGCAACACTTTTTGAGTCTCGCTTAATAGCAGCGGATATTTTGGAGCATCATTCTTTATGTATCGTCAGGCATCATCGTTAATGAGTCTTTTTCAAAAAGACAGGCAGCACTCCACACAGTCAAGTCAGCATCGAGCTCTCGAGCGAGAATCAGTTCAGGAGCGACTTGCTCCATTGTTCCAACTCCAGCAAACTAGACAACTCTTGGCCGTAGACATCCTAGATGGTTTTCACCCCAACAGCTACCAGAGCATGATTGTCGGCATCGATGTATGGGACGATACACTGTGGCTAGATAGCTTTACCCCAGAGAACATCTATGAGCCAGTCAAAATTGGCGACAAACTGACGATACAGCATCGTCAACACGGCCAGATTCTAAACTTTCAGGGCCACGTAAAAATCATTACCGACGACCGATACCCCCTTGTTGGTATCACACTCCCTGCCGAGATTGGTTATCGATCCCGACGCTTATATCCCAGGTGGCAGCCCGACGCAGGCCATAATGCGATCTGTCGCGTAACCTCTCCGATAGGTATTCCTTGGAGTGCAAAAATTATCAATTTATCAGCAGGAGGAGCACGGCTCGCGATTGCAGGCAATTTGGCGTCCCAACTGTCACGCGGTTGCTACTTTAACAAGTTACAGTTTAATTTAGATAACGCAGTCCGTCTTGAATGCGCCGCCGAGCTTAAGACATCGCGCTTCGCTAGACGGCCCTACGAACACACCCTACTGAGCATTTCACTGAGAAACATTGCGGTCAGTGATAAGATAAAAATACAAAATTATGTCTGCTATCAACTCGAAGCTGGAAATACAACGCTCATCAATGCAGCGGATAAGATACGGTAACGGTCCGGCCACCATTCGAATAGTAGATGTTCTCGCACAGAGACATGAGTAAGTTTAAGCCGCGGGAATGAGCGAGCTGATCTCCTGCGCCATTACTCATCACCGAATAATCGAACCCGTCTCCGCTATCAGTCAATTGAATATTAAGGCATTCATTCTCGGCCACCCAAACCTTAATCTCTAATTCCCCATCGGATAGCCCGTCGAGCAATGCTTTACGCATCTGATAGTACCGAGAAAAACCATCTTCTTCATTTTTGATCGCCGAATCTAGCTTTAATAGGCCATGCTCTAAGGAGTTGTTATAAAGTTCACTGATAATTGTAAACAAAACGTCTCTATGATCTTTAGCAAACTGCACACTACTAATGAGCCTAACGATTTGCTCAATAGTATTCGTGTTGCGGAGCTGTTCAGCGGTTAATTTAAGGACTATATTCCAAGGCAGGCATATGGGCTTACTTTTTTCATTATCGCCCTGAATTTCACCACCGAAAGTTACGGGTTTACCAATAATCTCAACCAAGGAAATATCATCGGTTTGGGCGGTACCTTCATGGTAGCGCTCTATTTCGTCAGAGATTGCATCGACGGATGGTCCACGTGTTGTTTCCAAAAAGCTAATGAAACGCTGTTCACCATACATTTCGCCAGCCCCATTGACCGCTTCCACAATACCATCGGTATAGGAGTATATTCTCAAACCTGAGACGGGGGTAATGAGCTCTACCGAATCTTCAAATTCACTATCGGACAATACGCCTAGTGGCATATGTTGTGATTGAACTTTACGAACTATTTTTCCTCGCTGATTTAACAACAACATATCATTCATTCCACCACACCAGGCCGTAAGGCGATCACCGGACCTATCCAGTTCCAAAATGCTGGCACAGAAAAACATGTTCGGAGGCAAAATATTTTGCAGCTTTCTATTAATTTCTCGAGCTATATGACCTATTCCGGCTTTCTTTTGCGCCATAGCATAAAAAATATCGGATACAGGAAGGCACCCTATTGCGGCAGATAAACCATGCCCAGTAAAGTCCCCAAGAAGCACATACACGCCACCGAGAGGACTGCGAGAAATCAACAACAGGTCTCCGTTGAACATGGACATTGGCGAAACATGGAAATTAACATTATTACAATGTTGCTCCATGCGCTGCATTCCATTGCTAAACACGGTTTCAACAATTTTGTGCTCTCGATCCATTACACGGCGGTGATAACTTAACGATTCGTTGCTGGCCTTAAGTTGATTGTGTAATTTGACGGACCTCTGATGAGCACGTATCTTCGCGAGCAATACGTTTTCATTCACAGGTTTTGGCACAAAATCATCACCGCCTATTTCTAAGCAACGGGCCAACGTCTCCTCATCATCAAGTGCCGTAACGAATAGTATGGGAATTAGGTTATCTTTTGCTATATCTTTAATTGCCATGGCAGCGGCGTAACCGTCCATGACAGGCATGTTGATATCCATCAATATCAAGTCAATATCGGGGTCATCGCGATAGGTGTCGACAGCGACCTGACCATTTTCGGCTTGCGCATACCGATATCCATGGTCATCCAGCATAAACGCTAAAAGCTCCCGGTTGTATCGGTGATCATCTACAATCAATATTTTCACAATCTACTCTTAACTCTAACTACAGAAGCTTTAAATAATGAGTTTATGATGTGTTAACTAATATCAAACTTTTTATCAAACCGAGAGATCATGAATATTTTTCTTATGTCGTTGTTAGGGTTAATTAATTTAATCTTACACTGACTATTCTGGACATGCTTTTGTAAGTTTATAAGCATTCCTAACGCGGAACTATCAATGTACCGAGCATCTCTAAAGTCCACAACAATATTTTCGTCGGGCTTTGGCGTAAACTGCTCGTATGCTCTCCTGAAATCTTCCACACAATTAAAATCAAACGTTTCATCAAGCGTAATGAGAAACTCTCCTCGCTCATTGTTACTTGTACGAATTGTCATGCTTTCACCGTCCTATACATTCTTACCACCAACTTTTATCCCGACTTTCATCGCCTACATTAAAACAATTCCGCATCACTCGAATCATCACCTTCTGTCGTATTGTTTCCATTTTCAGCCATGTGATTCTCTACTAATGCCAAAGACTCTGAGAACAATTCATCCAAACTCTTTCCGTGTGGATTTACTTTAGTTGCCATGTCTAGTGCATTGCAATATTGATCAATACGTTGCTTTATTCGGCCTGTTTTTTGCCCTACCAAATCTGCAAACTGTAGCGCCGTAATAGCGCTATTCACATCCCGACCAATCCCTTCGCTAAGGCTAGAAACCTCTTTAACACCCTCCGCAATACTTGCATTGACCTCTTCTAGCTCTGCTAGCATGCTATCCAAATGGCCTTTTGCGTCGATTGCTATATTCATATCTAGGGATGCTATCTGTCCAACCACCGCTTCCACTTTGGTAATTGTTTCTTTCGCTCCCTCAGCCCTATTTCTAATTTCTGCACTTAGGTTATTGGAGTCTTGCGATAGCTTTCTCACTTCGTCTGCAACCACCGCGAACCCTCGCCCTGCTTCGCCTGCCCGTGCAGCCTCAATTGCCGCATTGAGTGCGAGCAGGTTGGTTTGATCGGCAATTCCTCGGATATCAGCAATTAACACAAACATTCCATCCAGCTGGCGAACCATATCTTGAATGTTGTGAACGGCTTGCACGCTGCGATCACTAACATCAACAAACAACTGCACATAGTCATCCAATATTCTGCCTACTTCTCTTGCAAAATATTTTAACGTGACGTCTTCTTCGCCATCGTCGTGCTTACTACCCGCTACGCGCTCCATAACCTGGACCATCAAACTATTTTCACGTGCTGTCTTTTCAGACATACCTTGAAAACTTTCGTACAACGCACTAACGGAGGTGTTAACAATGCGGTAGGTCTCTTCGGCCATTTGCGAAGTTTCTTGGTTTAAGGATTTCACGTAGCCGCTGTTTACTTTCTGGAATTGATGAACCGATGAGTACGTTTCGAGGTTGGCAGTTTGATCCGTGGTGACATCAGCGGCATTACCCACTTTTATCAAGACCGCTATAGCAACAAACCCAGCTGTGAGAATGCCTGCTAGTACATGATTTGAATCTGCGAAATACACCCCCAATAGACAAGTGATCCACATAACCAACAAAAAATAATAACGCGCTGCGACTGACATCATGAAGCCGAAGTTCCAGATAGCTCTATCTACTTGATTTACATGAAAAAATCAAAGGTCGTACCGTAATGCGTTACGGCACGACCTACTCTTTAAGGTTAGACCTGGAATGGCGGGCCTGCCAACCAAAAGGCGCTGACAGTTTTGAAATAAAAAGTGGGGATTTAATTTAGATTGTAAGGTCGTCTACTCTGGATGATCAAAGGGGACGGATGCCAATGGCTTTACGTAGCTCCTTCATAAATGGGCTACTAATAAAACGCGCTTTCTCCGCCCCGGCTTGAAGAGCCGATTCAATTTGAGCGGGGTTCGCTAACAACTCTTTATACCTCTCCCGAGGTTCCGCCAACTGATTATTAATCAACTCAAACAACTGTTTCTTTGCTTCTCCCCAAGCGATACCATCGGCAAATGCTTGTTTCATGTCGTCGATCTGTTGTGGGGTCGCAAAGGCGCGCCAAACTTCAAATACAGTTGAATCATCTGGATCTTTGGGGTCACCCGGCTCAAGAAGATTTGTCTTAATTTTATTGATATGTTTTTTTAAGGGCTTTTCCTCTAAAAACAGCGGAATCGTGTTGTTATAACTCTTACTCATTTTTCGACCATCCAGGCCGCTGAGTACTGCGACACTTTCGTCAACTACGGCTTTTGGTAGTACGAAATGTTCGCCAAAATGATGATTAAAACGAGCCGCGATATCACGTGCCATTTCAACATGTTGAATTTGGTCTTTACCGACAGGCACTTGATGCGCATTGAACATAAGAATATCCGCTGCCATTAGCACAGGGTAATCGTACAGCCCCATGGTAACCGCAGCGTCTGGGTCCTCACCTGCTTTTTCATTAGCGTCCACTGCTGCCTTGTAGGCGTGGGCCCGATTCATTAACCCCTTTGCGGCCATGCAGTTGAGAAACCAACATAACTCTGTGATTTCTGGAACATCCGACTGTCGATAGAAGGTTACCGCATCTGGGTCTAAACCTAGTGCAAGCCAAGTTGCTGCAATTTCGCGAGTAGATTGATGAATCAACTCGGGGGTCTGACATTTGATCAGAGCGTGATAGTCAGCCAAAAAGAAAAAAGCTTCATACTCACCTGTTTGCGAGGCTTGAATCGCGGGGCGAATTGCGCCCACATAATTGCCTAGGTGGGGTGTACCTGTGGTTGTAATGCCGGTTAAAACTCTTGGTTTAGTCATGCGAAAACGCCCTACTTCAACCCGTGCTTGTTTACGCTCTCGCCTAAAAGTTGACGTATAACGACATTTACACGGGTATAGATCTCAAATTGGGGCGTAATGATACTAGAATTATATCGGTGAAAGCTATTGAGCGCTTGCCCTTCAGCTATGGATATGGTGTTTGTTGGCCTCCTGCAAAATAACAGCGGTATATCCCGCCTGGCCAATTAGGTGAGCCGCTACCTCGCTGCGTTTCTCTCCGTCGTCGGTAACTATATAGGTTGTTCCATGATCCAAACTTCCAACCCGCTCGCGTAGCTTAGATAATGGGATGTTTATCGCCCCTTCGACATGACTAACCCGATACTCGACGGGAAGCCGAACATCAACCAACTGGTACGCCGCGCCATCACGTGCAAATTGATTAAAGGCAGAGACGTTAATATGACGAATTAGAGGATCATGTAACAGGTCTTTAAAATCATCGCGCCCCAAACGCATGACTACGCCAGGTTGCGTCATCATAACAGTCGCATTACGCACACACTCACCGACCAACGCCTCTTCACCGAAATAATCGCCACTTTCTAGAGTCGCCACCAATCCTTTTATGCGTGTTGTCACATCAACCACGCCTCGCTCGATGACATAAAAGTAGTCTCCAGATTCACCCTCCCTAACGATAGTATCCCCGGACTCACACTCGATCGGTTCAAAGCGATGGAATATTTGCTGTAATTGAGCTGGTGAAATTTGAGTAAATAGCGGAGCTTCTAATAAGCTACTCATCCAGTCAGTATCATCATCCATACCTGGAACTTTGAGTTCCTCTCCAGGCTGCGTGGTATTGATGTGACTCAAGTCGGTAATATAACTATCGCCCTCAGCAAGCGCTTTGAAGGCTGCAGGGTCGACGACTAATAATTCAACCTCGGATTTCGCCTGAGCAGAAACCGGTGACGGAGAACCCTCAACCAGTACCAACTTCTGCCGATCACTGCCGGCTTCGACACTTTCACAATTGAATTGGCTATCGACCAAGTCAACATGCCCAGATATCAGATAGCAATAACTTTCTATCGACTTACCGCGTTTATGTATAAAGGTACCTTTTGGGAGGGTAGACAGAGTCAGGTACTCTTGAATCCGTTCAACTTGTTGGGGGTTAACATCATCAAATGCACTAAAGTGCCGTAAAACTGCCAAATCGATCACACTTTTCTCCTGCTAAAATGCGTATCGCTAACTTTAACCGAAGAAGGTAAAAGGTTAAATCGGGTATTTTTGACAGTTGTGAGCTAGACCTAGTTTTTAACTATTGGTGAGGCATGGAACTGCTTTAGCACCTTAAATAAATAAAATGCATCCAATGTACCCGCCAATTCACGAATAGAGTGCATGCCAAATGTAGGGATACCCACATCCAAGGTTGGGACGCCAATCGCGGTCGCAGTAATGGGGCCAATTGTACTTCCGCAGGCCATATCCGTTCTGGTTACAAAGGTTTGTACCGGCACATCAACTTGTTCAGCGAGATAGTTAAACTGGCCATGTGTATTACTATTAGTGGCATAGCGCTGATTCGCATTTACTTTTACGACAGGCCCCTTATTTAATAATGGCCCGTGGTGTTGATCATGTTTATCCGCGAAATTTGGGTGGATGGCATGCGCATTATCGGCTGACACAAGTAAACTTTTTGCAATAATTTGCTGGCGCTCACTTTCATTCGATACCAGACGCGCAATGAAATCGGCAAGCATTGGCCCAGCAGCACCGCTCGTTGACTGGCTACCCACTTCTTCGTGGTCATTGCAGACGAGCAAGCAGCTTTGTTCACCATCGGCCTCTAACATGGCTTCCATACCGACAAAACAGCTTAATAAATTATCTAATCGCGCACTCGCAATGAAATCTTGACGTAACCCGACTAGCTGAGGTGGTTGAAAGTCATAAAAGCTAAGCTCGTGACTTAATATTTTACTGACCTTGCTCTCAGGCTGCTGATGACGAATTTGTTCAATCAACAGATCTGAAAACTGCACTTCGTTATCATCGTTGACAATGGCCAGAACAGGTGGGATATCTTTTTGCGCGTTAATTGAACGACTATTGTTAGCCTCTCGATCGAGGTGAATTGCCAAGCTAGGAATGATCGCGATCGGGCGTTTAAAGTCGATCAAGCAACTGCCAATCACACCAGACTCATCAACGAACGTTACCCTACCGGCTAGCGACAGGTCGCGGTCAAACCAAGGGTTAAGTAAAGCACCTCCGTATACTTCAATACCAAGCTGCATTAGGCCCTGCCGAGTATATTGGGGGTTCGGTTTAACGCGCAGACAGGGACTATCAGTATGGGCCCCCACCATGCGAACACCACTTTGCAACAACGGTTGCTTACCGTAAATGAAGGCGATCACACTGGAATCATTACGCACGAAAAGATACTTTTCGCCAGGAGTTAGCGCCCAACTCTCTGCCTCATCAAGTACCTTAAACCCTGAACTACGGAAGCGATCAACCATCGCCTGTGTCGCATGGAAAGGAGTTGGTGACTGCTGTAGAAATTTCAGCAATTGCTGATTAAATGAAACAACCGCCGTCTCTTGATTATTCATAACAACCTATTTCAGTTTTTTAATTCGGGCAAGCAAACTAGATGTATCCCAACGCCCGCCTCCAAGTGATTGGACGTCGGCATAAAACTGATCAACCAAGGCTGTAACAGGTAATGTAGACCCGTTACGCGCAGCTTCGTCTAGCACCAAAGCAAAATCTTTGCGCATCCAGTCAACAGCAAACCCGTGCTCATAACTCCCTTGTTGCATGGTTTGCCAGCGATTTTCCATTTGCCAGGATTGTGCTGCGCCTTTCGTAATGACAGACATTACCGCTTCGAGGTCTAAGCCCGCGTTATCTGCAAAATTGATCGCTTCTGACAAAGCCTGAAGCAGCCCACCTATGCATATTTGATTAACCATTTTACACAGTTGGCCGCTTCCTGCGGGGCCGAGTAAGCGAGCCATTTTGCTGTATACATCAAAAATCGGAGCGGCCTTTTCGAACGCACTACGTTCTCCACCTGCCATTATGGTTAGCTGACCATTCCTTGCGCCCGCTTCGCCACCCGAAACAGGTGCATCTAAGAACTCTATTGAGCACGTTTTTAATGTTTCACTCAACTCGCGAGCAATATTAGCCGAGGCCGTTGTATGATCAATCAATAAACTGCCTGCTTGCATTGCTGTCACTGCACCCTGCTCTCCCAACAATACGTCACGCAAGTCATCATCATTACCCACACAGGTGATCACTACATCTTTGTCTTGCGCCGCCGAGGCAGGCGTTGGGGCGTGCTGACCACCGTATTGCTCAACCCAAGAAACCGCTTTGGAATGCGTTCGATTGTATACCGTGACCGCATAACCTGCATTTTTAAGGTGACCAGCCATAGGCGCCCCCATGACACCCATGCCTATAAACGCTACAGACAGCATTTTCGTTTCCATTTAAAGGTTAGTCAGTAAAAGGATTCCTAGGCCTACGCCCAATAGGAGCCGATAAACGACAAAAGGTAACATGCCGATACGGTTAATGACGTTCAAAAATACGGCGATACAGCAATAAGCGCTTATACCGGATAGCACAACCCCCAATAAAACAAAGCTCCATTGCGTATCTATACCGTTGGCGAGCTTGATCGCCATTAATAGACCGCCTGCGGCAATGATTGGGATAGACAATAAAAATGAGAATCGAGCAGCGGCATCACGCTGTAAACCTAGCAACAATGCCACAGAAATAGTAATTCCGGAGCGTGAGGTACCCGGAATTAGTGCTAACGCTTGCGAACACCCGATAACAATCGCGAGGCCAAGCGTCATCTGTGCGAGCTCAATGGTTTTTTTTCCGCGGATATCACCCCACCAAAGCACAAACGCAAATACGATAGTTGTCAGCATGATAACGAACGTCGTGCGAAAATGCAGTTCGATAAAGTCGTTGAATAGGACCCCGCATAGCCCCGCTGGGATGGTCGCAATGATAATATACCAGCCAAGTCGACTATCATCGGTTTGCTGCCTCTGCACAAAACTAACGCTCCAGGCCAGCAACACCTGCCAAATATCTTTGCGAAAATAAATCATTACTGCCGCCAGTGAACCAACATGAACGGCTACATCAAACGCTAAGCCTTGATCAGGCCACCCTAAGACCTCTTTAGGCAGTATTAAGTGTGCGGAACTAGAAATGGGTAGAAATTCTGTAATGCCTTGGATCAAGGCCAATACAATGACTTGTATATAGTCCAACTATTTGACTCCCCAGAATAAGATGATGCAATTTGACAGCTTGATAGAAGTACTGCCCAAACAATGTCACGATCGTATTTTTTCTCTTTTTTTCCAGCTAACTTCATTGCGAACGTAATGAGGTTCTGCCTCTAATGCAGAAACTGGCTCGTTATACTTCAGGTATTCCTCAGCCAAAATCAATAAGTCCCGCGCTTGAGGATAAACAGCCGCGTCAATAGTTAAGTTTTCGTGCTTTCTATTGAGAGACGATAGAGCTTCGTCATCTAACAACCCCCATCCATCCCCGATCAAATGAACCTGTTGAAAAGAACCTGTTTCGATCAGCTGCTCGACTCGAACAATAACAGCGCCCATCGAAGTCACTTTGTCACTGTCCTGGCGCAATAGTGTTTGATTTTGCTGGTTTTCAAAAGTAGACCAATAAACCTCTCCCATACGTGCATCAAAACAAGGAACAACTAACGACTGAGCAGCAATGTTCTTCGTCCGAACACCAGTTTGCGCACACGCCAGCATAGTAGAAATGGGGATGACAGGGATATCAGAACCAAAAGCTAGACCTTGGACAGTACCCAAACATATTCTTAGCCCTGTAAATGAACCCGGACCGGCGCTGAATATAATACCGTCTAAAGCGCCGACATGAAGGCCGCTGCTGACGAGTAACCGGTCAATCATTGACAGTAGACGTCTAATATGGTCTTGAGGGGCTAAAATAAACTCGTCTACGATTTGGTTGTAGTTTCTGACCGCAACAGAACAGGCGGAAGATGAAGTATCGATGGCTAGCAGCTTATTCATACGGTGGGTTAATTCAAACGTTATTGTCGCTGGCGGCTCTTAAAAAGCTTGGTGAATCCGCAATATTATAAAGTATCGGTTGGCGAAACGCGCTCTTTGGTGATTAAAAATCGCTGGTGCCATAACCCAAAAAACCCCTGCTGCATCGCAACAGGGGTTTTTATGAGCTTTCGCTGATCTAACGAAGAATTACTTCTTCTTCGCTGGACGACCGCGACGCTTAGCACCAGCTTTCGCCTTTGGACGACCGGCCTTTTTAGGACGACCCGCAGACTTCTTAGGACGACCAGCTGCTTTCTTGGCAGTTGCTTTTTTGGCAGTTGCCTTCTTCGCTGGACGCTTCTTGGTAGCTTTTTTAGCTTTCGCAGCCGCTTTCTTAGCAGTAGCTTTCGCTTTAGCAGCCGCTTTACGCTCAGCAGCTTTGGCTTTAGCAGCCGCTTTCTTAGCAGCAGCTTTAGCTTTAACAGCCGCTTTGCGCTCAGCTACTTTAGCTTTGGCAGCCGCTTTCTTAGCAACCGCTTTAGCTTTGGCAGCCGCTTTCTTCTCTGCAGCTTTTACCTTAGCAGCCGCTTTCTTCTCTGCAGCCTTGGCTTTAGCAGCTAGCTTCTTAGCAGCAGCCTTAACTTTCTTGGTATTAGCAGCAGTGCGCTTCTTCTTCCACTTAGCTTCAAAGCTCTTAAGAGCAGCAGCTAAATCAGAATCAGCTTTAGCAGCCAATTTAGCTTCCATATCAGCTAATTTCGCTTTTACTGCTTCTTGAGCAGCTTGTGCAGCCGCTACAGCTTTCGCCTTCGCTAGTACTTGTTTTGCTTTCGCAGCCTTTTCACGCAAGCCTTTAACTGCAGTGCTAGCTTTGGTAGCAGCCTTAGTGGCAGCCGCCGCAGCGCGCTTATCAACAGCTTTTTTAGACTTAGCTGCTTTCTTCTTAGCAGCAGCTGCTTTCTTCTTGGCCGCTGCTTGGGTTTTCGCAGTTCCTGCGATTTCCTTTTGCAACTTAGCCACAGCTGCTTGAGCTTTAACTACCGCTGGTGAAGCTGGTTTGGTAGTACGCTTTGCAGCTACGCGACCCTTAGCAGGCGCTTTTTTTGCTTTTCTCTTTTTTGCCACTCTAGCCATTTCTTTTCTCCTCAACAATGAAAGCCGATCGACTAAACAACTAAAACAATAGCACAAATTGTGATCGTCAATGACGTCGGGGCGAATATTATTTAAAAATTAACCGTTTTGCACGCATTTCGCCATTTTTTTTAGCTAAAAACACGTTTTTATTGAATATTTTTAAGAAAATTCAATTTAAATTGCCTAATTTCCCATTTCTTCAAATAAATGAAGATGCTTCCAGCTATTTTAATATCAACTTTATTACCTGTTCCTTTTAATAAGAAAAGACAAATTCAAAGTTACAAAACAACTTGGATGATGGATAAGAGCGCGGTAATCCAAACAACAAACTTAATTATCGTGTTTAAGGGATGTATTGATTTCGAGGGATCTAAAGGGTGATTTTCATTTTGTTTGTCAGCCAGCAAATACTCAACGGTACGAAATCAAGGATAAATGTCGCTTCAACTGACAAAAATCGTCAATTTAAACGTTAGGATTAGACGATCTAGCAACTTACTACAGCGCTATACGGTTTTTACATCGTTAGTGATATTCGCGTATTTACGTAACAGCGATTAATTAAATATTAGAAGCTAGCCTGAAGGCTATGAATCTAAGAATTCCACTCTGCCGAATAACGTAGCATTCACGTAATGATGCTTCTCGCATGTGCGAGTATGAGCACACCGAAAGTTTGAATTGACCGCTATGTTGTAATTGCTATCGATAGCGGCGATGTATTGTCGCGTGTGAATGGTGTCTTTTATGTTGAACGTCGCACCCCTTGGAACGCATTGTTACTGATTAGATCTATCGAAACAGGCTTTTTTCTCGGTAAATATTAGCCTAGTAAACTCTTTCACATCATTGGCCGTGCATGATGTTCATGATTTTGTACAACTGACCGAATTCCCTCCGTCCAATAGCGATACAAGAACCAATGATATTGTTTCCGGCCAAGGTATTGGTGTTTTTTGTAATGATCTCTGGGGTTGTTGCAGGGTACTGAGGTAAGCCCCTCTCCGAAATTCAATGGCACTCACATGGCATTGATATCGGTAAGTGACTTTACAGCTTAGCGATTGAATTATTATCTAAACAGCGGTGAACCTTGAGAGCCAGGCATAAAAAAACCCCCGAGAAGAACTTCAACGGGGGTCTTTTTAAAGTTTTGGCACTTATGCCAGCTTGGTCTTAGCTAAAGACCGCAAATAATTGCTTTTTAATGTCTTCTACATCACCAACACCATTAATCTGGGTGTAATGCGGCGCATTCGGGTTACCATCTGTGGTTAATTGCTTGTAAAAGTCTACCAGCGGCTCTGTTTGTTCGTGGTAAACGCTTAGGCGATGCCTAACTGTCTCTTCTGTGTCATCTTTTCGCTGAACTAAAGGTTCACCTGTTTCATCATCTTTACCTTCCTCTTTCGGTGGTTGATGAACAACATGGTAAACACGGCCTGATGCTTCATGAACTCGTCGTCCGCTGAGACGAGAGACAATTTCTTCATCGTCGACGTGAATTTCTATCACATGGTCGATTGCGATACCTTCATCGAGCAATGCTTGTGCTTGAGGTATGGTGCGAGGGAATCCATCAAACAAGAAGCCGTTGGCACAATCAGCTTCTTGAATGCGCGACTTAACAATATCAATAATCAAATCGTCAGGCATTAGCTGTCCAGATTCCATAATACCTTTCGCTTTCTGGCCTAGTGGTGTGCCTGCTTTGACCGCTGCACGCAACATATCACCTGTCGATATTTGTGGAATACCGTACTGACCCATAATCAGCTGCGCCTGAGTGCCCTTACCAGCACCTGGAGCTCCCAACAAAATAACTCGCATCGACTTTTCCTCATCTATATAGGACGCCCATAACACTTATAAGTCCCCCGAAAGGGATTTGGGCTATTCAAAAAGGCGGTTACCTTACACGGACCACGGTGGTTAGACAACCAGCTACGCTTAGAAAACCGAGACCCACTCTAACCCATTGATATAAAAGGGCTTAATTCGAACAACTAGGCTGAACACGACTAAAGAAGCGCGACACATGGCGCATTCCTGGCGTTCTCGTGTATCCCGACCTATTGTATACAAAGATCACTTAATCTTGTTACCCATCCGCCTATCGGGGTTGATAACTCGTTCCAATCATCAAGAGATCCCGACTGCTATACTCAACGGCGACAAACAATCAGGAGTTAACACCATGGGACTCTTCTCTCGCAGCAACCCAATCGATGATGATTCATCAGATCAGTTCGAAGAAATTGAATTACCTAGTAGTAACGATATTCAAGACAACGTGTTCAATGAAGATGATAGTAAGCTAGATCTCCCCGTCGCTCCGCCCTCAGTCAAAACCCAGCAATCTAAGTTAGGATACGGCATCGAAGACGCCATAGGCCTAATGAAGGCTCTCCCCAGAGACAACAATGAAGTGGTTGTCACCGTGGTTAAAAAGACCTTGGAGTCTACCAATATTCAAGTTGAGCACATTATAGAAGATGCTAACAGCAAAGAAGATAGAATTCGCACCAAACACAAATCTCTTGAAGAAGAAATTAAGCAGCTAGAGCAGCAAATTGCGCAACGAAATCAACAAATCAGCGAGCTGCTGCAAGACCTGAAAGAGACAACCGATGTGCGACAGCGCCTCGAGTTGGCGCTAAACCTCGATAAAAAGTCCGCGCCCAAACGTGCTGCGCCAGAAGAGGCAAAGCCGGAAGCTCCCACCGATAGTAAAAATATGTCCGCAGAGTCGGATACTTCGCATGCTCAACGCCCTCAAGCAAGCAGTGACACTCAAGCTCAGCCACAAAATCGTCGCGCTGACCCAGTTGCTCAACAGGCTGCACGACGTCGTCAGAGCAGCGAACGGAGCAATTCAACGCAAAACCGACAACACTGATCTAACACCATCGCTTAGAGCCTAAGAAAAAAGGGGCCGCTCGGGATTATCGAGCGCCCCCTTTTTTCGATTGGGGTGAGTGTAAAACCGTGGTGCAAATTGGTAAGACGATTACACCGACGTTACTGAGACTTCTCCAGTATCTTTGCCTCTTGCCATAAATTCTCTAACTGTTCTAAAGGCACATCCCCCATTTCTTCGCCTCTCCCTGACACAGTCGACTCCATATAGCCAAAACGCCGTTCAAATTTTTGGTTTGCTTGGCGAGCGGCTAGCTCTGGATCAACTTTCAAATGCCGAGCTAAGTTCGCCGCTACAAAAAGTACATCGCCTAACTCATCCGTAATAGCAAGCTGATCGTCAGACGTAATTGCCTGCTTCAACTCCTGGACCTCTTCATCTAACTTGAGGAAAACCTGATCAACATCGTTCCAATCAAAACCTACTTGGCTAGCACGCTTTTGTAACTTAACCGCTCGACTCAAAGCAGGCATTCCAACCGGCACATCGTCGAGCAACCCGCACTTACCCTTTTGATGTCTTTCTTGCTGTTTAATTTGTTCCCACTGTTTTTTTACCTGGGTCTCGTCGATTCCTTCATTACCATCAACACGGCTTTCTAAAGTACCATCTGGAAAAACATGTGGATGCCGTCGCAACAACTTTGCGGTGATACTCGATGCAATATCCTCGAAGTCAAAGCGCCCTTCTTCTTGGCCAAGTTGCGCATAAAAAACAACTTGAAACAGTAAATCACCCAGCTCTTCTTGCAACTCCGAATAAGACTCACGCTCTATTGCATCAACGACTTCATAAGCCTCTTCAATAGTTGAGGGCGCGATGGTTTTGTAGTTTTGTTTTAGATCCCAAGGGCAACCAGTTTCGGGGTCTCGCAATCGCGACATTAATTCAATAAGACGTGTGATAGCTGAGGACACGACATGCTCCCTTGGTTATCCATTAACAAGCAAAACTACATTTTACGCTGCACTGAAACAACGTTAGGCAATTGGTTGAGGCGGGCCAAGATCGTACTTAATTCACTAAAATTACGCACTTCTACTGTAATCGACATCTCTACAGTATTTTTTGCTTTGTTCGAAAGTGATTGTAGCGAGCTGACATTGATGTGTTCACGATCCAGCAGCGAAGTGATATCTCTCAATAACCCATAACGGTCGTAAGCTTCGATATGGATAACAGTAGAATAGGCATTTTCAGGTGCTTCACCCCAGGCCACTTGGAGAATACGGTCGGTCTCTCTTTCCTGAAGCTTTAATACATTGGCGCAATCTTGGCGGTGAATGGACACACCTCGCCCCAAAGTAATGTACCCCATGATTGAATCACCCGGCACTGGGTTACAGCAGCGTGCAATGTGCGTTAATAAATTACCCACACCTTCGATATACACATCAGAATTATTTTCTGGAATGGTAGCGCGACCAGTTAACGGCACAGCAACGGTTGTATCGTCGACAGGCATCATGCGTTGAGCCGCGTTAAGCACCTGCCCTACCCCAATATCATGAGCTCCAACAGCTGCGTAAAGCCCCTCTAAATCATTCAAGTTGAGGCGCTTAGCCAACGCTTCAAAATCGAAATCCACGAGTGCTAATCGCTTAAATTCTTTGTCTAGTAGTGCTCGACCATCAGCAATATTCTGATCTCTTGCCTGCAATTTAAACCATTGCTGCACTTTTGCACGAGCTCTCGACGTCTGAATATAGCCCAAGGCTGGCGATAACCAATCGCGGCTAGGTGATTCGCGTTTACTCGTAAGAATTTCCACTTGATCTGCCGTTTTTAGGCCATGATTCAAAGGCACGATACGGCCATTAATCTTGGCTCCACTGCAGCGGTGTCCAACATCCGTGTGAATACGGTATGCGAAATCAACAGGGGTTGAACCGTCAGGCAAATCGACTATATGGCCGTCTGGAGTAAACACATAAATTGAGTCTTGCGCGACAAATGAGCTGGAGATATTTTCTTTTACAGAACCGCCCAACTCATCGTGCCACTCAAGCACTTGCCTCAGCCAGGCAATTTTTTCTTCGTAGCTGTTTTCCGGCTCGTCTTTATCCGTTCCTTTGTAGCGCCAATGAGAGCACACACCATATTCGGCTTCTTCATGCATGGCATGCGTGCGAATTTGAACTTCAAGCACCTTGCCGGCAGGCCCAATCACGGCGGTATGCAATGAGCGATAACCGTTCTCTTTCGGCGAAGCAATATAGTCATCAAATTCGTTAGGGATGTTACGCCATAAACTGTGAACAACACCTAGAACGCCATAACAATCTCTCACAGTATTCACGAGAATTCGTACTGCGCGAATGTCATACACTTGCGAAAAACCAATGCCTTTACGGCGCATTTTTCGCCAAATGCTATAAATATGCTTCGCGCGCCCAGTAACCTCGGCACCAATATTGGCATGGTCTAGTTCGCGATCGAGAGTAGTGATGACATTTTCGATGTAGTCTTGGCGATCTAAACGCTTTTCATCGAGTAATTTAGCAATTTGCTTGTAGTCGTCGGGCTCTAGATACCGAAACGATAAGTCTTCTAGCTCCCATTTAATATGACCAATACCCAGACGATGGGCCAACGGAGCATAAACATCGGCAACTTCACGAGCCACTCGACGACGACGAGCTTCATCTGAATTTTTTACTGCACGAATTGCACACGTGCGTTCTGCCAACTTTACGAGAGCAACGCGTACATCGTCGACCATCGCCACCAGCATTTTGCGCACATTACCGGATTGTATATCGGACTCTTTTCCAAATACTTCATCATCAGAGTCGTTGCGCCGCTGGCTAATCGCTGCCATACGAATGACACCTTTGATGATGCTGGAGACTGCCTCATCAAACGAAGACGACACATCGGTCAACGTCAGTCGGTTTTCGCGCACAGCACGATAAAGTATCGCCGCGACTAAGGTATCTGTATCGAGATGTAATTCCGCGAGAATTTCCGCCATCTCTAACCCGGTTAGGAAGCTATTTGGGCCATGCTCCCAACGAGATTTTGTATCAGGCTGGTTATTGACGGCGTTCTGGCTTACAACCAACGCTTTTTTGAGTACAGCCTTATCCTTAGCTTCAAGTGTAAGCACGCCAGCTAGTCGAGCAATCCACGCATCGAGATCAACTTCACCCTCAGCGGTTAACGGATAATCCTCTCTCACCTTTACCATAATAAAATCTGTTTATTCGTTTATAAATTGAAGAGGCCTGATGACAAGTAGCGATCTCCTCGATCACAAATAATGGCGACGATCACCGCATTTTCAACCTGCTCTGCAAGCTGCAGGGCGCCAGCTACTGCACCGCCTGACGACACCCCACAAAAAATACCTTCTTCCCGCGCAAGTCGCAGCATTGTTTGCTCTGCGCGTTCTTGATCCATATTGATCACTTGATCAACTCGTGTTTCGTCAAAAATGCTAGGTAAATATTCCTTCGGCCAGCGTCGAATACCAGGGATGCTAGCGCCTTCTTCCGGCTGCAATCCAATAATTTGTATCGCTGGGTTTTGCTCTTTGAGAAAACGTGAAACACCCATGATAGTCCCTGTGGTCCCCATCGAACTTACAAAATGGGTTACTTTTCCATCCGTCTGCTGCCAAATCTCGGGCCCGGTATTTTCATAATGAGCGAGCGGGTTATCAGCATTCGAGAACTGGTTTAACACCTTTCCTTCACCTTTCGCTTCCATTGACAACGCAAGATCTCTAGCGCCTTCCATGCCGTCTTCTTTCGACACCTCAATCAACTCAGCACCGTATGCAGCCATTGCCGCCTTTCTTTCCTGCGTCATGTGCTCGGGCATGATTAACTTCATCTTATAGCCCTTGATAGCCGCAACCAGGGCTAACGCAATACCGGTATTTCCGCTGGTTGCTTCAATTAATGTATCCCCTGGTTGAATATCACCACGCTGCTCGGCACGCTGAATCATCGACAGCGCTGGTCGGTCTTTTACCGAGCCTGCTGGGTTATTACCCTCTAACTTAACGAGTATTTGATTACTGCTGTTGGGTGACATCCGTTGCAATCGAACCAACGGTGTATTGCCAACGAAAGACTCTAATGTCGGAAAACTCATAGTAATAGATTAACCTCAAAGCACTGCATCACGACAACCAACAAAGTAAACAAGCATCTGGCAGCGCAACAAATCGCCATATCAAAGACGGTATCCAAGTGCGCGCTATTCTAGCATGATGGTTTTAACACGCCATTTTGCCGCCAAGCCTTTTCTCGTAGCGCTGAGCACCAACGCCTAGACTTTCAACTATTCACCGGTATGATAAACGTCAAACACACCATAACAGACCAGCAAACACAGCATAACCCTTTGTTTTTATTCGCTTTTTATTCATAAAAACAGAATAAAACAATATAATTATTGGCTACCCAGCACAATTCAGCTTTAACAGACTATTTTGACATAAGCTTATGAATCGTTCCCCATTGCGTAATAGAGTACTGCAACTCACCCTGATTCCAATCGCTCTCACTGTGATTACGCTTTCAGTTGCGCTGAATTTCTTTTTTGCGCAAGAACTCAATCACCAAATCCGAGATCGCGGGTACACAATCACATTTCAGGTAGCACGCATACTTGCACCATTGCTGACTCGTGAAATCCCCGAAACCTACCTGAATCAATCAATTGCCTATACTTTGCCAACCGCGTTAGAAGACAGCTCGACTCGGGCTATCAGCGTTTACAAAGCCGACGGCCATATCGTGAAACATAGTGGACCTAAGTTTTTGCAGCCCATCACTTTAGACATCCTACGACGCGCCAACGACGAACCCGTCGTCATTGAGACGAGCGAATCATCGATTTTTATTCAGTCCGTGAAAGAGCGTAACAATCCAGCTGTGCTAGGTTGGGTGGTCGCAGAGATTACCCACGTTCCATTCTTAATAAAGCGCTACCAAATGCTGCTTGTCACCGCTCTCATTTCTTTTGGCGCATTGTTTATCGGTATTGGGCTCAATGTAATTGCAGTCCGTCGCGTATCACGCCCCTTGCGACAAATTGAAAGCGCTATTGAAAAGTTAGCGAACAACGATTTTGACATTGACCTCAGGTTTGATACCCGTTGGGCATATCAGCACTTAGGTGAACTGATTAACAATGCGGCGAAAAACCTTCGAGAGGCACAAGAGGAGCTTCTACAACAATCGGAGCAAGCAACCGAAGAATTACGAGAGAGCTTAGATACAGTAGAGATACAAAACGTTAAGCTAAACATGGCCCGCAAAGAAGCTATTGAAGCTAATCAAGCGAAGTCCGCTTTTTTAGCAAATACAAGCCACGAGATCCGGACCCCAATTAATGGGATTCTTGGCTTCACTAGCTTAATGCAAAAAACCAGTCTAACCACGCAGCAAAAAGAATACTTAAATACCATACAAAAATCTTCACAAGGGCTGCTGGCACTGCTGAACGATGTGCTCGACGTATCCAAGCTTGAAACCGGGCAGCTCGTACTCGATTACACGCCCTTTAATTTACGCGATGTCACTGAGGGTACCCTGCAGGCCCTCGCACCTCAAGCGCAAGAAAAACGTTGTGAGCTAATCGCTATTATCGATCCTAAGCTGCCAGTGCATTTACTCGGGGACTCACTGCGCCTCAAGCAAGTGCTAATCAATCTAGTCAATAATGCAATCAAGTTTTCAGATCACTGCCCCATCATTCTTAAAGTTGAAGAAGACTCAAGCAGTGATAGTTACGCCAAAGTTAAATTCAGCATCATAGACCAAGGCATCGGTATTTCACCGAACCAGCAACAACATTTGTTCAACGCGTTTTCTCAAGCAGATGCATCTGACAGTCGACGTGAAGGCGGCGTAGGTCTAGGGCTTACCGTCGCCAAAGCGCTGGTAGAAAAGATGCAAGGCACAATTAGTTTATCCAGCGAAGCAGGAAAAGGCTCTACATTCTGGTTTACAGCCCAGTTTGGTTTAGATCGACATGGGGCCGCTCGCAAAGCGAACAATTTAGCCAAAGGGACGCGTGTACTCGTCTGTGAGTCAGACGAAGAAAGAAAAAAACAACTCGCTGCTTACCTAACGAGTATGGAAGTGCAGTATCAATTCGTTGACGATCGCCAAGGACTAGTGGAAATCAAACGAAAACCCAAAGCACTTTCCTATTCGTGTGTTATCTGGGACACAAACGAACAAGACGATGTCGCACTTTGGCTTGAAGAGCAAAAGGTGTGTGAGCTATGTGACACCGACAATTCTACTGTCCTTATCGCCTTGGCCCCCTTCGGTAGCCGACTAGAACTCGAACCTGACGAGACTCAAGTTAACGTCCGCGTATTACAAAAACCACTGTCCTATGACTTGCTCTATGACGCAATACGCAGCGCATCAACCACTTCTGAACCTCAACAGCACGCACCTGTAGTAAAAACAGATCACGAAGAAACCATTGTCAACTATCCTAGCGTACGAATATTGGCTGTTGACGATAACAGCGCCAACTTGCAGTTGTTGGGGGAACTACTGAAAGATCTAAACACCGAAGTCACTCTAGCCGACAGTGGCGAGCAAGCATTAGCCCTATTCCAGCAAGTAGACTTTGACCTAGTATTTATGGATATACAAATGCCAGGCATAGACGGGCTAGAGGCGACCCAACGTATCCGTCAAATTGAAACAGACCGACGAACACCTGTAGTTGCATTGACTGCCCACGCAATGGGTGATCAGAAAGCAAAATTATTGCTAGCAGGAATGGACGATTACTTAAGTAAACCAGTGACAGAACAGCAATTACGCCACGTTATTCAGCGATGGACCAATGTTTCTCTGCGCGCAAACAATACGATTCCAACAAAGCCTCGGATGCATTTTGCAAATGCTTCCGGGCGCTCAATTGCCGATGTGGTGGACTTAAAGCTGAGCTTAGAGCTCGCCAACAACAAACCAAGCTTGGCTCGCGATATGTTGAGTATGTTATTAAATAGCCTACCCGCTGAATTAGAAAAAATTACAAACACTTATCAAGTTGAAGACTTTGACTTGTTAGCAACGATTGTACATAAACTTAACGGCGGTGCGAGTTATTGCGGCGTTCCAAAATTAAAATCGAGCTGTGTAAAACTAGAAGGCCTACTTGAACAAAAACAGTATGAGAGTATCCACCATCCCTTCACGATGCTATTGGACGCGATCCACCAACTGCTGAAATGGCATGATGAATTCGATTTAGACGCACTTTTTGAAGATGAACAGCCCGCGTAACGTCGAAACACTACCTGAATAACTCTCTGCTTTTGAGCGGTTTATTGCCAATATGGGGCGCAAGCAGTTCTCGTACTAGCCTTTTTGCTGCGCGCCGAACCGATACATCTGAAAAATCGTTATTAATAACAGAGAGCAATTCACTTCCCAGATAACTGCCTTGCTGCTTCTCAAGGTTACCGTCGATTTTAACAAAACCCATCATTTCGGCGATACGGTATTGCGAATTCGGCTCAAGCTCATCACCGGTAGAGATATCACTAAATGTGAGTCCGTAACCCATCAGCTCAAGCAGTTCAAATTCAAACGCTCTGAGTAGCGGTTCAAGGTAGTCATTGCTATCTCCCTCAAGAGTTTCCAGCGAAGTCATTACTTGATCGTAACGACGGAATACTTCACTACAGTCATCATGACTGGGCAAAAGGCGAATAACTAATTCGTTCACATACAAGCCGCAGAACATTCTACGACCCATTAATTGCCGTAATTGTCCCTGCTGTTCTAGCTCAGTTAACGTTTTTAAATCGCTTTTTCCCTGCCAGCTAGCCACTAGTTTTGTAAATGGATAAACGGGAAAACGATGGCGGCCTCTAGCGGATCGAGCGCCTTTGGCAACGACGGTTAAACGTCCATGGTCCTCACTAAGCACATCGACGAGTAAACTAGAATCTTGAAAGGGTCGACTATGAAGAATATAGACAGACTGTAAGTAAACTGAGGCCATACAGAAATTCCACTGACGGCATATTAAGATAGCTATATGTTAATCGTTGTATCCGAGGCTTCGGAGTGCCCTGTCATCGTCCGACCAGCCAGATTTTACTTTCACCCAAAGTTTAAGCATAACCTGTCTCTCAATAAGCCCTTCAATCTCTTCTCTAGCTTCTTGACCAATAAGCTTTATGCGAGAACCTTTCTGGCCAATGAGAATGGTTTTCTGGCCTTCACGCTCGACTAGTATCACGGCACTTATGTGAACAGTCGGTTGAGTTTCATCAAACTCTTCAATTTCAACGGTGGTTTGATAAGGCAACTCATCTCCCAGCTGCCGCATTATTTTCTCTCGTATAATCTCGGCAGCCAAAAACCGTATACTTTTATCGGTAATTTGCTCATCATCAAAAACGTGTTCATTCTCCGGCAAATGCTGCTCGATCACTTCCTCTAAACGCGATAAGTTATCATTTCTGAGAGCCGATATAGGCACGATATCCGATGCATCGAGCTTGCTTGCAAGGGTCTGTAAATGCGGTAGCAGCACCTCTTTCTTGTCGAGCTGATCGATTTTATTAACGACAAGGATCACCGGCACATCCGATTTTCTAAGCGCTGCGGCTATCGCCTCTTCTTGATCAGTCCATTGAGTTTTTTCTACCAAAAACACCACCACATCAACATCCAGCATGGCGGAAACCGCGACCCGATTCATATACCGATTAATGGCTCGATTTTGGCCGCTATGCTGCCCCGGGGTATCTACATAAATTGCCTGAGTAGCCCCTTCAGTTTTAATTCCAAGCACATTGTGTCGAGTTGTTTGGGGCTTCCTTGATGTAATGCAAAGCTTCTGACCGAGAATATGATTGAGCAGCGTCGACTTACCAACATTCGGTCGTCCAACAATTGCAACATAGCCACACTTGCTTACTGGGGAATCGTTCATGAATTTAACTCTTGCAGTATCGCTTCGGCGGCTAGTTTTTCCGCTTGTTTACGGCTTGACGCGGATACCACTTTCGGCTGATTTAATAGCTGTATTTTACAACTCACCGTAAATACCTGTTCGTGAGACTTGCCATCTACATTAATCACTTCGTACTCGGGCAATGGTTGACCTTTACTTTGTAATAGCTCCTGCAGAGTAGACTTGGGATCTTTTGCCACTTTATCAATAACAATTGACTCTAGGCGTGAAGCAAACCAGGGAAGCACCACCCGCTTGCAGGTTTCAAAGTCAGAGTCTAAGTAAATTGCGCCAATAATCGCTTCGGTACAATCTGCAAGTATGGATGCGCGACGGTGGCCACCACTTTTCAATTCACCCTCACCAAGGATAATTGATTCACCCAGCTCGAATTCTCGCGCAATCTCGGCTAACGTTTCACCTTTGACTAGTTGCGAGCGCAAACGACTTAATTGGCCTTCTTTGGCTTTAGGAAACTTGGTATACAGGTATTCCGCAATGAAAACTCCTAAAAGTGAATCGCCTAGGAACTCCAGACGCTCATTATGTTGCGGCGCCGCACTGCGGTGGGTGAGTGCTTGAATAAATAGCTGAGGATTACCAAATTGGTAGCTGAGAGAGCGCAGGAGACGCTCTCTTGATAGATCATTCATCGTCGAGTGGAGTGCAGCACTCTGTCGGACGAGAGCTATCGAATTGGTTTTTAAAGGCCACTACCACATCGACATTATAGAAGAGTGGTATGCGGCGCTCATAGTTAATATCTACAATAAATTTGTCTTTTGATATCTTAATATCTATTTCTTTCTTAGAAATATTTCGAATGTTGTTGATAGTAAACCGATTACTAATAAAACTGCTGATATCATCCTTGGAAACTTTACTCACATCACCTTCGTCTCGAATAAGTTCGGGTAAATCCTTCAATGTACTGGTGATGTACATGTTATCAAAATACTGTGGCCCAACCTTGAAAGCACACAAGCCAATAAAACCAGCAGCAGAAATAATCGCCAACCAGGCAATAGAGGACAACCCTCGTTGAGAGCGTAAGCAATTCATAGATTTCATTTTGAAAGTCATGGCAGTCCCCTTTCTACCTAGTCAATGCCACCCACGCGATCAAAGCTAGGCAAACTCAATCGATTTTCCCAGTGCATCCATATAGCAAAAGCCTTGCCCACTATACGCTCTTCGGGCACAACCCCCCAATCCCGGCTATCGGAGCTATTATCCCGGTTGTCGCCCATCATGAAATAGTGCCCCTCTGGAACCACATAGGTGCCTTTTCGGCTTAAACTTCCCGGCACAACGCACTTGCGAAGAATATGGGTGGTCTCACCCAAGGTTTCTTCCATTAGGTGGTAATTGGAGTTCGCTCGAGCGCAATGTTCGCGGCTACTGGTCGCACCCTCTGACTTGACGAATGTCTGCTCTATTACCTCTCCGTTAATAGTTAGCTCATGGTTATTATAGGTGATCGTATCGCCTGGCAGCCCTATAACACGCTTGATGAAATAGCGGCTTTCATGAGGCGGGAAAAACACCATGACATCGCCACGTCTAGGGTCGCTAATATTCACTACTTTCGTACGAGCAACCGGCAGTCGCAAACCGTAGGTGAATTTATTAACTAAAATGAAGTCTCCGACCTCTAGGGTTGGAACCATAGATTCAGATGGGATTTGAAACGGTTCGATCACGAACGAACGCAGAACCAATACCAACGCTAAGATTGGGAAAAATGACTTAGAATACTCCACCAGCACGGGCTCTTGCTCGGCCGCTTCTCTCGCGATGAGGTAGTGTTCATCGTCGTCTCCACGAGAAATGCCTTCTCGCTGGAATTGATTTTCGACTTCTTTAACGGCCGCTTTACGTTGCTTCGATAGCACAAGCCAATCAAATAGCCACACACCGCCTGTCACGAACACGGCAATGACTAATATGAGCGGGAAATTAATATCCATTTGTAGAGGTCTCTCCGAATACAGCTGGCTTAGGTTTAGTTATCGACCTTGAGAACGGCCAAAAAAGCATCCTGGGGAATTTCAACGCGACCCACTTGCTTCATACGGCGTTTACCGGCTTTCTGTTTTTCTAAAAGCTTTTTCTTACGCGTGACATCACCGCCATAGCATTTAGCGGTAACGTTTTTACGTAGCGCTTTAACCGTCGAACGTGCAACAATCTGACCGCCAATCGCAGCCTGGATAGCAACATCAAACATTTGCCTAGGAATAAGTTCCTTCATTTTTTCGACGAGCTGGCGCCCTTTATATTGAGCGTTATCACGGTGCACAATCAACGCAAGCGCATCAACCTTTTCGCCATTAATCAGCACGTCTAAGCGCACCAGTTTCGCTGCTTCAAATTTTACGAAATTGTAATCCAGCGACGCAAATCCACGGCTTACCGATTTTAGGCGATCAAAGAAATCCATCACGACTTCATTCATTGGCAAGTAATAACTGACAGATACTTGATTTCCAATGTACTGCATATCTTTTTGCACACCGCGTTTTTCAACACAGAGTGTAATAACCGCTCCCAGATAATCTGAAGGGACTAAAATATTCGCTTCGACAATGGGCTCTCGCATTTCCTCTAAGTTACCAGGGTCAGGCAACTTAGAAGGGTTATCCACGTAGACAATCTCGCCATCATTCTTTTTGACCTCATAAACAACTGTTGGAGCGGTGGTGATGAGATCTAGGTCATATTCACGCTCGAGACGTTCTTGAATGATCTCCATATGGAGCATACCCAAGAATCCGCAGCGAAAACCAAACCCGAGAGCATCCGAGCTTTCTGGCTCGAAGAATAAAGATGCATCGTTTAACGTTAATTTGGCCAATGCTTCACGAAACGATTCGTAATCATCAGACGATACGGGAAACATGCCCGAATAGACTTGGGGCTTCACTTTTTGAAAGCCTGGTAACGCTTCGACGTCTGGGGTTTTACTATGAGTAATCGTGTCGCCAACAGGCGCGCCGTGGATATCCTTAATACCGGCAACAACAAAGCCCACTTCGCCAGCCTTTAGCGCTTTGAGTTTTTCTAATTTCGGTGTAAACACACCAACGCTATCGACAACGTGTGCTTTACCAATAGATTTAGTAATAATCTTATCTTTAACGTTTAAGGTGCCGTTTTTGACCCGCACCAACGATACCACTCCAAGATAATTATCGAACCAGGAGTCGATAATTAACGCCTGCAGGGGCCCGTCAGCATCTCCCTCAGGAGGAGGAATAAGCTCCACAAGCTGTTCCAATACATCTTCGAGCCCCAGGCCAGACTTTGCGCTACAGCGCACGGCGTCTGTCGCATCTATCCCAATAATATCTTCTATTTCTTGAGCGACTCGGTCTGGCTCTGCCTGCGGCAAATCCATTTTATTAAGCACAGGGATAACCTCTAAGCCCTGCTCAATAGCGGTGTAACAGTTCGCAACCGACTGCGCTTCAACACCTTGCGCGGCGTCGACTACCAACAGCGCACCTTCGCAGGCCGCTAACGACCGAGAGACTTCATAGGAAAAGTCTACGTGCCCTGGGGTATCAATAAAATTTAACTCGTAGGTTTTTCCATCGCGAGCTTTATAAGGCAAGTGCACACTCTGCGCCTTAATGGTGATACCGCGTTCACGCTCGATGTCCATCGAGTCAAGCACCTGCTCCGTCATCTCACGGTCGGTAAGCCCGCCACACAATTGGATAAAACGATCAGCAATAGTGGATTTGCCGTGATCGATATGGGCGATGATAGAGAAGTTGCGAATATGGCTAAGATCAGTCACAAAGGGATAAACTACTTAAAAATCATAATGTTACGGACCCAGCACAGGGCCCAACCGGCGCACAGTCTACCGCATTTACCACTACCTTTGCAGAGTTATTTTTTAGCGGTGTTCCGTGTGAAGAAGACCTACAAAAAAAGGGGGCCGAAGCCCCCTCTTATACGTACTTAATCTTTGATAACTATTGTCCGGAAAGCTGGTTGACCTCGCCTAAAAAAGCGTATTGGAAGCAAGCTATTGCTCGGTAGTGTGGCCTCCACAGTTTGGAAGCTTTCAATATTGGTGACGTCTTTGAAGCCAATCTGCACGATCACATCGCCCGGCTGTAATCCAGAAGCCGCTGCTGGACTATCGGGCTCAACGCGATTGACAACAACACCACCGCTGACCTGATTGCTACTCAGCAGATCCGGAGATGCCTCTTCGACTACAACACCTAAACGGCCAGAGTCTTGAGTGGGAGGAGCCGTTGCAGATCCCGCCGCTTGAACAACATTACTATCTAAAGTACCAACTACCACCTCTAATGTCTTCGCCTTACCTTCTCGCATAATCTCAACGTCGACTTTCGTGTCAGGCTCAGTGGCACCAACAACCGGGGGTAAATCAGAAGATTTCGCAATTTTTTCGCCGTCGAACTTTAAGATTACATCACCCGCCCTGAGTCCAGAGCCCTCAGCAGGACCTCCCGGCACAACCATTTCAACCAATGCGCCAGCGGGCTTCTTCAAACCGAACGCCTCAGCCAGGTCACGAGACATATCGCTTATTGATACCCCTAACCAACCGCGATCAACATGTCCTTTGTCCTTCAATTGCGCAACAACGGATTGGGCAAGTGACGACGGGATAGCAAAAGACAACCCCATGTAACCACCTGAGCGCGTGTAAATTTGCGAGTTAATGCCAACGACCTCTCCATCCAGATTGAATAATGGCCCGCCGGAATTACCTGGGTTAATGGCGACGTCCGTTTGAATGAACGGCACGTAAGAGCCATTAGTGTCACCACGAATACTGCGGCCTATCGCACTAACGATGCCCTGGCTCGCTGAAAAATCCAGCCCAAACGGGGAGCCGATAGCCAGCACCCAGTCGCCAACTCGAAGCTCTTCGTCATTCGCAAAAGCTAAATAAGGCAAATCATCCGCGTCTATTTTTAGCAGGGCCAAATCTGATCGCGGGTCCGCACCAATCACCTCGGCGTCAAATTCTCGGTTATCGAGCAAGCGAACATTAATTTCCGATGCGCCTTCTACAACATGATTATTGGTCAAGACATAACCATCTTCAGAAATAATGAAACCAGACCCCATACCGCCGACATTCCTCTCCGGCATTTGTCTTGGGTCTAAGAATCGTTTGAAAAACTCGGGCAACTCTTGACCTTGATAAGGGTTACCACGACCAGCAACAGTGGTCATTGTGGTTATCTTTACGACAGCCGGGGTTTTCTTTTCGATTAAATCTGCGAAATCAGGCAACGCTCCGCGCGCTTGTGCCAAGGCAGGGAAGATAACGCTTAATACAACTAAGACAAAAACAAACCGCTTCAAGGGAACGGACCTCCTATTTGTTAATAACTGAGCTTTGACCAACCTGCAATTTGGATCACTGAAAGTCCAAAAAAGTTTCTGGGCGGGTCTCAAAGACAATGATTTTCGGTGCAGCTAGGTTGCATGGAAAGCGCAACTCGGCGAGGGATGAACATCCAGAATAACAGGGCTAAAACTCGAACGATGCTGTATTAGACGAGAAAATAACGCAATAAATAGTCCACCCATTGCGACACCCATTAGCGCCCCCAAAACTGAAGCGACATCTCCACCGATGAGTGAGCTACCCAGCGATGCACCAAGCACTAACGTAATCAGTGGAACGCAATAAAGAAGTAGCGCGCTCTTCACGACACTGTCATCAGGAATACCAATAGTAATTTGGTCATTAACACGGATCGAATCTGAAGCCCGTCCATCGAGAGAGAGTTGTAAGTAGCTGTGCTTTTCAGCCCATTTGGCAAGGACACTTTGTCCGCAACCCGCTTTCGCAGAGCAACTGCCACAAGCTGATCTAGAGATAGTTTCAACCCAAACACTCTCACCATCGACCGCTACAACTCTGCCATTTTCTTTTAACACTGTAGTAATTCCCAGAAAAAAGTCACTGTGCTACCGACTTTTCAATTCGCTCTGCTACCTGTTGAGCTGTTGCGTAAGGAACTTCGCCGACAACAGAAATACTGTAAAGCTGATTATCCCACACACGTTGACTTAAGGCTGCATTAGTCGCACCCAATTGCGCTCGCCCTTTTTTGATTGGTACTCGTTCACCATCGTGAACGATGAAAACCGATATGCTAGCGAAACCATCGGTAAAAGCTAGCATTCTGTCACCACGCGAGGTAATACGGTATCCGCCGTACTCAAAGCCACTTGGTAGCCAGGTAGCTTGCCAGCCCGCTGGTTGCAGGTGCAGCTCGCTGTCACACTTTCCCCTGTCATCACGTGCAGTGTGGTGATCGCGATATTCTGCGTTCACCAATTCTTTAGCCGCTTGTGTCGATAAATCGAGCTTCGCAAATTGGATGCGTTCAATAACTTTGCTTTCCGGTGTAATCACTAGCATTTGAACAGGAAGTGCAGATTCTTTATCCAGCGCAAAAATATAGCTGTAGCGACTAGCGTCTTGTGACTTGACCTCTATATGGATCGCCTCTCGCCCGGCTACGCGATGGTTCTCACTAATTGAAAAGAAGTAATGAGGTGGAAGCTGGTTTTCGAAGTTTATTGATAGGCGCCGCAGCATTTGATCACCCCGGCTTAAACAACGTGTGCGCTGACCTTTTCGCAACACTTCTCTCGGGGCACCGTTGAGCTTATGCAGTCTCTCGTGCTCAATCCCTTCTTCCACAAAGTGAGCTACTTCATAGGTGTCTAAGCCACCACCTATCTCATAGGTAAATAAGCCGCTGTAATTCTGCTCACGCAAGGCAGCAGACATTTTTTCAAACCATTGAGCGACGAGCTGCCGACTTTCATCCGCAAAAACCGCAGAGGAAGCCGACAACATAAGAAAAGATAACGGGACAATTATGGCTAGCTGAATACGTTTCATCATTGAGTCCGTAGTTTTAACGCGCTAGCTTAAAGCACACAGGTGTAAACAAGGACTAGCGTTCAAATTCTGTGGAGACCCTAACGAAAGGCATCAATCCTGAATTGCTATTTTGTGCAGAATGCTCTGCGTGCTGCATCATTAACTCTTGCAAATACAGACGAATACGCTCTTCATCATCGATACTCGGCTGGGCCGCCAGTGACAATGAAGGGTCGGCCAACCGAACAGGGCTTTGGTAAGCAGTCCCCTGCCCCAAGCTAGAGCCAATTGGCTGACTAACCGCCTGGAGATTGACCGCTGGAAATGGCGAATCAATAACGCGCGCCGGTTTAGCCGAAGCGTCACTGGCGTTGGAAGGAGCCTCACTCACTAACGCCGGGGCCGTACCAGGGACAAAACCGCTATCACCGCCAAACTGCTGCACGCCGACAAGTGCAACGCAAGCAACACCAGCAGCAATCGCAAAACGTCCGAGGTTGGCAAATCGAGATGATGTCAAACGGCTAGAAGATGCAACCTCTACCTCTCCTGGTCGAGACACGTCTGTCTCAGCTTGGTCGATCAATGCTTCACCTGCAATAGCATTGCGAACCGAGTCAGCGATATCAATATCAAGGTTAGAGAGTTTTTCTCCGTGGAGAGCGGTGCGAGCAAGCTGGTAACGATGCCAGCGAGTGCGTATAGCCTCGTCCTTTTCAGATTCCGCGAGCACGCGATGAACTTCTAGTTCAGACGCCTCGTTGTCAATTAACGCGGATAAGGACTCGTATAAGCTGGTTTGTTTTACTCCGTCAGACATACTCTCTCTTTACCTACCACTGAATGATTATTGGACATGCGCTGTTACACAGTGAGACAACGTTGAAAACTGCTGGTTCACAGCGCTTTGATTTTCTTTAATTGCGCTTTTACTTTCTTACCTTGTTTGACTCGACTCAAGGTTTGACTCTGATCAAGCGAGACCTGCATCACGTGCCGGTCTTTCCAGTCAGATGAGTTACTTAATCGACAGCTCGCCATCCATTATGTTTTGAACCTGCTTATCGATAGCTTCACGAGCACGGAAGATTCTTGAACGAACCGTACCCATTGGGCAGTCCATCACTTCAGCAATCTCTTCGTAACTCATACCTTCAAATTCACGCAAGGTAACCGCCGTTTTCAAGTCTTCTGGCAGACTATCTATGGTTTCGTTTACAACCGCTTGTAGCTCATCCCTAAACAACAAGTTCTCGGGGGTTTCTTGGTCTTTGAGGATTTCGCTGCCGCTATAGAATTCAGCATCGTTCATATCGACATCGCTAGATGGAGGACGGCGACCTCTCGCTACCAAGTGGTTTTTGGCGGTATTGATAGCAATACGATATAGCCACGTATAGAAAGCACTGTCTCCTCGGAAATTCCCCAAGGCACGATAGGCTTTAATGAACGCTTCCTGTGCGACGTCCTGCACTTCCGCAGAATCTCTGACGAAACGGCTGATAATGGACAAAATTTTGTGCTGATATTTTACAACTAGCAAATCGAAGGCTCGCTTGTCCCCTTTCTGAACACGTTCTACTAGTTGCTTATCAGTATCCTGCGCTGTTGGCGCTGTCATGGATTTACTCCCCACGGCGGCCGCTGTCTCGGCGCCTTTCAACAATGGCGCGTGTGCACCTCGAGATTTGCTTTGCACGACCGAGTCATGCAACACCGAGTTCTGAACGCTGCCAGCAACCACAGACGATGATCGCGCCTGTTGTTGCTTAGCCCCAGCGCGACTCTCTGCAAATGTATTGTCGATAATAAGACAGACTGAATCGTTTCGCACCCTTGCCTCACTTTTCTCGTTATATACGCCTGAATAGACTACTGACTACGTCTCAAGTTCACGCTTTTATGAACAAATTTAACAAAGGGTCACGAAATCGACGATTATTTAACCATTTTCAATATCAACCTAAAGTAACGAAGATCGTACGGATATTAAGGGAGAGACGACATTCACAGCCTTGTATATACTACCCGGCCCTTGTAACCCCTTGATTAGCCTATCTATTGACACAACACATGACTGAGCACTTAGATCACGATGTTTTAATCATCGGTAGCGGCGCTGCCGGCCTTACTTTGGCTCTTAGCTTGGCCAAAACCTGTAAAGTGGCTGTGTTAAGCAAGGGCAAACTTCAAGAGGGTGCTACCTGGTTTGCTCAAGGGGGAATTGCAGCCGTTCTGGACGAAGCAGACACCACTGAAGAGCATGTTGCAGACACTCTGGAAGCTGGTCGAGGTCTATGCCACGAAGATGCCGTACGTTTCACCGTTGAGCGCGGCAAAGGTGCTATTCAGTGGCTAATCGATCAAGGTGTTGAGTTTTCTCGCGATGAAAACAGTGATAGCGATTATCACTTGACCAAAGAAGGTGGTCATAGCCACAGACGAATAATCCATAGCGCGGACGCAACAGGCAAAGCAGTCTCTTCTACATTGATCGAACGCGTGAAAGAAGCGCAAATCGATCTCTACGAACACCATATCGCCGTTGATTTAATTTCGCAGCCTGACCCTAAGACGCGTCGCATGCGCTGTACGGGAGCCTACGTATTTAACCGACAAGCCGATCGGGTCGAAGTATTTCAAGCCAAAACCGTCGTTTTGGCGACCGGCGGAGCTAGCAAGGTATATCTATACACCAGCAACCCAGATGGCGCGAGCGGTGACGGCATCGCGATGGCTTGGCGAGCCGGGTGCCGCATTGCCAACATGGAGTTTAACCAGTTCCACCCAACGTGCCTGTACCATCCAAAAGCAAAATCGTTCTTGCTTACCGAGGCTCTGCGCGGCGAAGGTGCACATTTAAAGCTACCTGACGGCACGCGATTTATGAAAAATTTTGATGAGCGCGAAGAGCTGGCGCCTCGGGATATCGTCGCGCGCGCGATCGACCACGAAATGAAACGGCTCGGCTGCGACTGTATCTATTTAGACATTAGTCATCGTGAGCCCGCTTTTATTGCTGAACACTTCCCCACCGTTAAAGCACGCTGCCTCGAATATGGCATTGATATAACCCAAGAGCCAATCCCCGTGGTGCCTGCCGCTCACTATACCTGTGGCGGGATCCTGGTAGATGAGAATGGTCGTACAGATTTGCTCAACCTCTACGCAATAGGAGAGACAACGTCGACAGGATTGCACGGTGCAAACCGCATCGCCAGCAACTCGCTGCTGGAATGTATTGTTTACGCGCAATCGGCGGCGAATCATATCAGCCAACACATCGCCAGTATTGCTCCACCTTCACCGGCACCTGATTGGGATGAATCGCGTGTTACTGACTCAGACGAAAATGTGGTGATCTCTCATAACTGGGATGAGCTGCGCCGTTTTATGTGGGACTACGTCGGTATTGTACGAACGCAGAAGCGTCTCGAGAGGGCAACTCACCGAATCAAATTGCTTCAGAAAGAAATTGCCGAATACTACAGTAACTACAAGATCGGTAATGATTGGATTGAACTACGCAATTTAGCCATGGTAGCCGAACTCATTATCCGTTCGGCATCCTCACGAAAAGAAAGTCGCGGTCTACACCACTCGGCGGACTACCCGGAAACATCCGCGATTGCCAAAGATACGATTCTGGTCCCCACAAATTTTGCCAGACAGCAGATTATCGTCGGTTAAAGTACTGAAAACAATCAAGCTCTATTCAACAGTGCACGTAAACGACGGAAGTCATCAGAGCAAAGGCTATCCCATAGCAGCAACACGTCTCGCCTTTTGCCCCTCGTTTTAAATGGCAACATAACTAGCCAGGCGGAGAGAAACACCTTTCCCGCGAACTCTACCTCGTGAACATGCTCACCATCGACTAACCTCACGGCCATGTCGTTTATGAGTAGACGGTTTGGAAAATCTTTACGGCGCATCAACCAAACTATTAATGCGCCAGCAATACCAACTCCCCCAACAACCTTTAATATAATAGGCACATCAGCCAGACTCAACGCAAGGACGGCCAAGCAGTGCATGATCAACACAACCCAAAGCATAACCACGGATGGTTTGAGGGGAATATCAAGTGGGGGTTTCGTACTCATCGGGCTGCATGCCGGTGTTTGCGCGTACTATTTCAACAATTCGCAACAAATCTTTGTCCTCTGGGTCCGATCGGCGCATAAACCAAACGAACAAATCCTGATCTTCTTCGTCTAACAACTTCCAGTAACGCTCTTTATCTTCTTGGGGCAGCCCGTCATATACGTTTTCGAGAAAAGGCAGCAACACCAGGTCAAGCTCTAACATGCCGCGACGACTGGCCCAAAAAATGCGGTTTTTATCCATTTAAATTACGGTCTCTAAAAATTGAAAGCGAAGATAACTCTGTCGCAGATTAAGTGGAGCGAGACATTATATAGGGCTTGCCTGCAAAGGCCCAATGGATGATCCTATGCATTAGCATTTTGTGCCTAGTGCAAAGCCAACTATGACTGAAAAGCACTCAAAGATCGGTATCCTAACTATGTCCTACAATCAGTGGCAAACATTCATCATTGAGAATCCAGCCGAAACGACCAATGCCAAGCAACGCATCGTAGACCTCAGCAAGCACTACACTGTGCTTTCTATAACAGGCCCCGATGCGGCAAAATTTTTACAGGGACAAGTAACCTGTGACATCAACAATGTCACAACGACTCAAAGCCAGCTAGGCGCTCGTTGTAACAATAAGGGCCGAGTTGAATTTACATTTCGCATACTACGGAGCCCTAATCACAATGATCGTTTTCTGCTATTGATACCGGCCGAATTTGCCGACACCGCTGTACAGACTCTCAACAAGTATATTGTCTTCTCTAAGGCCGAATTGGTCGAAGAATCTGATATCGTGTTTGGCACCCTGCAATTCGATGACCAAGCCAAGACAAATCTAACCTTTTTTCCCAACGACGTTGATCAGACAGTCGAAAATGAAGGCGCGATAATAAGCAAACACTCGGAAAACCAATGGTTAGTTATCACCCCCATTGAGTCCGCAAAAGTACTATGGGGCAAGCTGGTAAACATCTCTTCAAGTACTGACCTGAATGGCTGGCGCCTAGCTACCATCAAAAGTGGACGACCAGAAGTTCTTCCTGGCGCTGAAGATGAATTTATTCCACAGATGCTCAACTATGATTTACTTTCCGGCGGCGTAAGTTTTACCAAAGGGTGTTATCTTGGCCAAGAAATCGTTGCCCGTATGCAATACCGCGGCAAAATGAAGCGACACCTACAAAGGTTGTCGGGCCAATCCGAAGTCTTGCCCACCCCAGGCCAGCCGCTGTTTTTACAATCGTCAACGAAGGCCATTGGCAATATTGTGGTCGCCGCCGCAACAAACTCTAGCGCCCCTCCACACTCAGTAGAGTTCGAGACCTTAGCTGTGCTCACCGATGAGGCTGTAGAGGAGAACTGCATCAATTTGACAGGTGATTCACCGACAAATCTTCAGTTAGTTCCACTTCCCTATGCTATACCTTATTAAGGAACCTTTGATCGTATCTAAAGGGTTCTGGTAAAGCACCTGACCGCTCATTAAGCAAATTCCGCCTTGAATTTAGGTCGGTCAGGTGACCAATGATTGGACAATTGTTGTAGGGACCCACCTTCATGAGCCAGCTCGCGGAAAATGTGCGCGGCGAGATAATCGACGCCATTGACAATGACAAATTAGTTTTACCTACCTTACCTGAGGTCGCGCTTCAGGTACGAGAAGTCGCGGATGACCCCAATGCGGATATCAATAAATTGGTCGCCGTCATCGGTAATGATGCAGCACTTACAGCGCGTATTATCAAAGTGGCGAACAGCCCACTTTTACGTGCGTCGCGGCAAATTGATGATTTAAAAATGGCTCTCATGCGCCTAGGCATGGAATACACCTGCAACTTGGCCACGGGTCTAGCCATGGAGCAAATGTTTCAGGCTACGTCCGATTTAGTCGATAAACGTCTGCGCGAAGTGTGGAGCCGATCAAGCGAAATTGCCGGCATCTGCCACGTCTTATGTCGTAATTACACCAACTTAAAAGCAGACAAAGCGACGCTTGCAGGGTTAGTTCACCGCATAGGCGTTTTACCAATTTTAACCTACGCTGAAGATCACCCCAGCTTATTAAAAGACAGCATCACCCTAGATACGGTGATTGACGAAATTCATCCGGCTATCGGCGAGAAGATTTTAATAGCCTGGGAGTTTCCAGAAGAGTTACGAAACGTCCCCAGCCAACACATGAATTTTGGACGGCAAATCGAATCTGCCGACTACGCTGACCTTGTCACAATTGCTATGTTACAAAGTTATATGGGCTCCGAATCATCGTTGGCGCAAGTCGACTATCACAGCGTCACTGCGTTCGAACGACTTGGACTCGACCCCGATATGCAGCATGCGGAAGCAGAAGATCTATCCGAAGAAATGGAAGCCGCGATGGCGTTATTAAATGGCTAGAAAGGTGCCTGAGCGGCGGGTGCGTTAGTCAGACACCTGCCAGTGAACGGGTTGCTTACCCTGCTCAAGCAAGTATTGATTGGCTTTGGAGAAGTGTTTGCAACCAAAAAAACCGCGATTTGCAGAAAATGGTGAGGGATGCGGCGCCTCCAACACCAAATGCTTATCGCGGTTTAAAAACTCCCCTTTCCGCTGCGCGTAGCTGCCCCACAATAGAAAAACCAAACCTTCTCGCTGTTCGTTCAATCGGTGAATAATCGCATCGGTAAACGTTTCCCACCCTTTACCTTGATGAGACCCGGCTTTGCTATGTTCAACGGTCAAGGTCGCGTTTAACAACAACACGCCCTGCTCAGCCCATTCCTGCAAGCAGCCATGAGAAGGTGGTGTTACGCCAACATCGCTCGCTAGTTCTTTATAAATGTTGCGCAAACTCGGCGGAAATTTAACACCAGGCAAAACTGAAAAGCATAAACCGTGTGCCTGACCCGGGCCATGATAAGGATCTTGCCCAATAATGACGACCTTGACTTGATCAAACGGTGTGGAGTCGAGGGCATTGAAAATAACATCCCCTGGAGGATAAATAATTTTGCCTTGTTGTTTTTCTTGCTGCAAAAACGTTTTTAATGCTTGCATGTAAGGCTTTTTAAACTCTTCTTCAAGCACTGCCAACCATGTCGGATCGAGTTTGATCTCAGCCTCGGAAGCAACAGTGCTTGCGGAAGATTGTGTCATTTATGCTAAGCCTAAATTTAATCGTTAGCGTTTTGACGACGCATATGCGGGAACAATAAAACATCGCGAATGCTTGGCGAATCCGTCAACAGCATCACTAAACGGTCGATACCAATACCTTCCCCTGCCGTGGGCGGCAAGCCATGCTCTAACGCTCTTACATAGTCATCGTCATAATGCATTGCTTCATCGTCACCAGCGTCTTTTTCTGCGACTTGAGCTTTAAACCGTTCTGCCTGATCTTCTGCGTCATTCAACTCGGAGAAGCCATTCGCAATTTCACGACCACCTACGAAAAATTCAAACCGATCTGTAACAAAGGGGTTACTATCGCTACGGCGCGCTAATGGTGACACTTCCGTCGGATATTCTGTAATAAACGTTGGCTGATCGAGTCGATGCTCCACCGTTTTCTCGAAAATTTCGATTTGCACTTTACCCAAACCATACGAGTCTTTCAGAGGAATACCCAAGTCTTTCGCTATTGATCGCGCCCCCTCTAAGTCAGCTAGCGCTTCAGCTTTAATATCACCATTGAAGTGTAGAATTGAATCAAAAACGCTCATGCGATTAAAAGGCTTTGAGAAATCATATTCGCTGCCCTGATACGTAACAACGGCACTACCTAAAACCTCCTCACAAAGAGAACGCAACATATCTTCAGTGAGGTTCATCAAGTCGTGATAGTCAGCATACGCCTGATAAAACTCTAGCATGGTAAATTCTGGATTATGTCGTGTTGATAAGCCTTCGTTACGGAAATTGCGATTGATTTCATACACGCGTTCAAACCCACCCACAACCAAACGCTTTAAATAAAGCTCCGGCGCGATGCGTAAGAACATTTCTTGATCCAGCGCATGATGATGCGTGACGAATGGCTTTGCAGTAGCGCCACCGGGAATCACCTGCATCATAGGTGTTTCCACTTCCATAAAGTCATGGTTGTTCAAATAATGGCGAATAAAATCAATGGATTTAGAACGGATTCGAAATACGTCGCGCGCTTCTGGATTAATAATTAAATCTACATATCGCTGACGATAACGAGTTTCTGTGTCTTGTAAACCGTGATATTTTTCAGGTAGTGGGCGCAAAGACTTAACCAACAAGTCATACTCTTCGAGGTTGACATAGAGATCCCCTTTGCCCGACTTATGCAGAGCACCTTTCACACCGACAATATCGCCGATATCCCACGTTCCCCACTGCTCTTTAATATCTTTTTGCGTCGCTTTGTCCGCATAAAGCTGAATCTGGCCAGACATATCCTGCAACACCATAAAAGGGCCTCGCTTTGCCATGATACGTCCTGCGACACTCACCACTTGGTTTAAATGCTCTAATTCTTCCTTGGAATGATCGCCAAAGGCATCTTGTAATTTGCTGGCATAGTCGTCACGACGGAATGCATTGGGAAATGCATTCCCCTTTTCACGCAACGCGGCTAATTTCTCACGACGTTCGGCAATCAGTTTGTTTTCGTCCTGTTGCTCTTGCTGTGGCGTTTTATCATTCATTCGTGATCTATCTCTTTCGGGGATTAACAAAAAATGGGGTTAGAGACCAGCCTTTAAGCTAGCTTCGATAAACTGATCTAAGTTGCCATCTAAAACGGCGTTACAATTACTGGTTTGCACATTCGTGCGTAAGTCTTTAATTCGTTGATCGTCCAATACGTAGGAGCGGATTTGACTCCCCCAGCCAATATCGGCTTTGCTATCTTCCATTGCCTGCTTCTCAGCCGAACGTTTTAAAATCTCTTGCTCATACAAACGCGCGCGAAGCATTTTCATGGCTTTATCACGGTTTTGATGCTGGGATCGTTCACTTTGACATTGAACCACAATTCCTGATGGCTCATGCGTAATACGTACAGCGGAATCAGTTTTGTTGACGTGCTGCCCACCCGCGCCACTGGCACGGTAGGTATCAGTGCGCAAATCAGCAGGGTTAATATCAATCTCGATATCATCATCAATTTCAGGCGATACAAATACCGAACAGAAAGATGTATGACGACGGTTTCCGGAATCAAAGGGGGACTTTCTTACTAAGCGATGGACACCGGTCTCTGTTCGCAACCAGCCGAAAGCATATTCGCCCTCGAATCGTATAGTTGCACTCTTAATGCCAGCAACATCACCTGCAGACGCTTCTTCTAGAGTTGTTTTGAAGCCCTTATCTTCACCCCAGCGTAAATACATGCGCAACACCATTTCCGCCCAATCTTGAGCTTCTGTGCCACCCGAGCCTGATTGGATATCAAGAAAGGCATTATTGGGATCCATCTCCCCCGAAAACATACGGCGGAACTCCAATACCGCTAAATGCTCTTCGAGCTTTTGAATTTCAGCTTCAATTTCGACGACAGCGGACTCATCGCCCTCTTCTGCGGCCATTTCCAATAATTCGGTATTGTCCGCCACACCCTCATCTAATGTATCAATGGTAGATACAACCGCCTCTAACGCTGATCGTTCCCGACCCAAATCCTGCGCGCGCTGAGCATTGTCCCATACCGATGGCTCAGCTAATTCAAGCTCAACCTCCGCTAGACGCTCTTTCTTATGAGCGTAGTCAAAGGTACCCCCGAAGCGTATCAGTACGCGATTGGAGGTCTTTAAGGGCATTTACTAGGGGTGCGATTTCCATTGAGCTCGTGCTACCTATAACAGCGGTCGAGAAAAGGCGCAGATTGTACCTAAGCAGTGGGACAAGTGCTAGAAACACCCCCATCCCAGCGGATAAAGTTAGGCCGCCTAACAACTTTTAAACATTCTTAGATTCCACCGAGCCGAGATTTCTGTAAACTACGTGGCCAATATTCGGCTGTGGACTCGCCACAGAGTGCACCAACAGTACACATAATAAATGCCGAACATTGACCTCTAACGACTAAGACCTAAGAGAAGACCATTATGCTGACCAAACGCCAGCCAGGTGAAATACAGCCTGGGATTAAGTGGGGACCATTTAAAGCTCGTATTCCATTTGTTCATCTTCGCCTTTCGATACCCGATATGCTCCAAGGGATCGCCGTTGCGGGCGCGACTGGGCTAGCACTTGTCCCAGTATTTATGGGCTTTTTAGGGCTCAATTTCGAAGAAGCGGTCACCATGGCGATGTACCACAGCATGCTCATCTCGGCATCATGGTTACTGTTTGGCGACCCCTATGCCCCCGGTTGGCTAACACCAGCGATTCCTCTCATTCTAGGGTTCTTGTCCACCGGTTATTTTATGACCGAGGGCGGAACGCCGGATTTCACATTGCGAATCCAAGCGATGACCGCGATGACCCTCAACTTCTCCGCCATCCTGATCGTCCTGGGGTTAACTGGGTTTGGTGACAAGTTGGTGAAATGGGTTCCCGATGTATTCAAGGGCGGCATTATCCTAGGTGCAGCCGTTGCCGCATTTATCCGCGTCACTAAGCCAGGCGACAGCGCCAATGTGTTTGAAAGCGCGCCGATTGCCGGCATCATTGGCGTTTCGATATGCGTTATCTTCGCTTTTTCAAAAATTGTGCAGATGCAGGCTGAGAAAAAAGCATGGCTCGCCAAAATTGTTGGGCTTGGCTTGCTACCTGGGTTTGTTATTGCTGGGTTTATTGGTTTCTTCACGGGTGAATTTGAGTTCAACATCCGCTGGGAAATTCTCGATGTCGCCACCAACTCTGCAGCTCTGTGGGATAAAACCTCGCCCTTCGTTATCGGCTGGCCTTCTGCAGAAACGTTCTTAAAAGCCCTGCCACTTGCGTTTATCACCTACATTTTGTTTTTCGGCGACATGGTCACCGGTGACGAGTTAATCGCTCATACACAGCCCGCACGACCTGATGAAAAACTCGAAATTAATAACAGTCGCGCTCACTTGGCCACCGGCTGTCGTAACATTGCCATGTCGATCGTTGCCCCTTTCTTCAGTACTCAAGGTGTACTGTGGACCGGGATTCAAGTGATCCTGCTAAAACGTTGGGCAACTGGACGCGACAAAGTGGATTCCCTTTATGACAGCATTAGCAGCTATTACGTATTTGGGCTTCCGGTTCTATTTTTAGTACTGCCTATCGTAACCCTGCTAGAACCTCTATTGCCGTTGGCATTGGCGGTAACGCTGATTTTGACCGGTTTTGCCTGTGCGACGCTCGCGCTTTCAATGGTCAAAGACGCCACCGAACGGGGTGCGATGATGATTACCGCCATGGCTTTCGGTATTTTTGATGAACCGTGGATTGGCGTGGTTGTCGGTATCGTCTCTATTATCACGCTGTGCGGCCCAAGCGTATTCATACCTGGCCACGCCATCGATGACTTCGGTCCAATCGACGAACATGGCGAAGCTGAACCTGCAACACAAAAAGCGGACTAAGTCTTATCGCTCAGCTAACATTAAAAGCCTCCTTCGTGGAGGCTTTTTGCTTTTAATCGAACTGTAGTTTAAGAAGGGCACTATGCAATATCTGCACACAATGATCCGCGTTAGCGATCTGGATAAAACACTGCATTTTTTTTGCGTCCTATTAGGCCTTGTCGAAGTCTATCGGAAAGAAGTACCGCAAGGTAAGTTCACGCTAGTATTTCTCACCGCGCCAGAGGATGTTGAGAACTTCAAGGCCAACAAAGCGCCCGCGATAGAGCTTACCTACAATTGGGATGAAAGCGGCTACGATGAAGGCCGAAATTTTGGCCATCTCGCATTTCGCGTCGACGACATCTATGAACTCTGCCAGAAGCTTCAAGATGGCGGGGTTACAATCAATCGCCCACCTCGGGATGGCCACATGGCATTTGTCCGATCGCCCGATAATATTTCCATCGAGTTACTGCAAAAAGGGAACGCTTTAGAACCTTGTGAGCCTTGGGCATCAATGGAGAATATTGGACATTGGTGAGAGGCCATATCGGTACCCTAGAAAAGCCAATGAGCGCCGCCCGTTGGCCTTTCATTCCCGGGAGACTCTCCGTCTTCCAAGCCAAATCAAGCCTCACTCATAAAAGTTTGCGAGGTATGTTGGCACGACTTGATCATTGCGCAATTTTTCACACGGTATCGGCTTCCCGTAGGCAGTCTCAGTCGGAATAACACCAGCCCACGTCGTGCCATCATAATCTTCAGGCCTGTCCATTGGCGGGCCTGCGCGGACCTTTGCCGCGGCCTCCGTAATCGGTAGTTTGATCACCAAGGTTGCCGCCAACTCTTCGTCGTAATGGGGCCGTAAATCAGTCATTCGACCCGGCACATAATGCTCAATCAAGGCATCAAGCACACTGACTTTATCTTTGCCTTCAACCTCTTCAGCTATTCCATAGCAAATGACGGAACGATAATTCACTGAATGCGAAAATGCTGATCTAGATAGCACTAAACCATCCACAATAGTGACTTCGGTGCAAACCACTTGACCATCGAGTATCGAGTTCATCGCACCGTTTTTACGATTGCCGTGAATATAAATCGCATCACCGACTCGCACAAAGGCAGTGGGGATGATGCGTGCTTCACCACGGAATACATAACCGACATGACACAAGAATGTCGCATCTAAACTTTGGTATATGCTCCGTTTATCGTACACGGCACGTTTCGCCCCTCGTAAAACTCTTGCTCTGTCGGACACTGTCTCACTCATGCTAGCCCCTCTATATTGCTTAAAAATGTTCGGCTAGCATGTTGCAAATATTGGTACTACTAAAGATCCAATTATTGCAATAAAATTAGTACCAATTAAGTTTACTAAATTCAGCAATTATATGACCTTTCAATTACTACCCGACCTTCCGGGAGCGCTATATAACCAGTTATTTGAAAGCTTACGCCGAGCCATATTGGAAGGACTATTTAGGCCCAGCCAACAACTACCGACTAGCCGAGAACTCAGCCAACAACTCTCGCTATCGCGTAATACGGTCCTCACCGCGCTCGATATGCTCAAGGCCGAAGGCTATATTGAGTCGGTGGCAGGAAGCGGCTTATACGTCTGTTCTCAACTACCTGAAACTGAGGTAACGCGCCTCACCCCCAATCAACCCTCATTCAAAACAAGTCCAATCTCGTTATCAAAGCGCGGAAGCATTTTGGCAAACCCTTCCCGCGCTATACCAACGTTACAAACCACCTCATTTGTTCCGGGCCTCCCAGATCTGGAACACTTCCCGTTTAAGCGTTGGTCTCAATGTGTTCATAGCGCTTCCCAAAACACTCAGAATGATGTACTTCGCTATAGCGATCAAGGTGGCCTAACGACATTGAAACAATCGCTAGCTCGCTATCTCACTATGTCCCGTGGCGTCCGCTGTGACGAAGAACAACTGATTGTGCTAGGTGGTAGCCAAGCCGCCCTCGACCTCACCACGCGATTACTACTCGACATCAATGACACCGTTGCGATAGAAAACCCGGGCTACCTCGGTGCCCGGGAGGCCTTTCTTGGTGCCAATGCAAAGGTCATTGGTATTGATATCGATGCCGAAGGCCTGCAAGTCGACCAACTAGCGAAAAAAATTGCCAGCAATCGCTCACCAATAAAATTGCTCTACACCACGCCGTCAAATCAGTTTCCACTTGGCACGACGCTATCGTTGCCCCGGCGAATGGCATTGCTGGAGCTAGCCGAAAAAGAAAATTTCTTTATCTTAGAGGATGATTACGATAGCGAATTTCGTTACCACCAACGGCCAATCAATAGCCTCCAAGGATTGGACGCTCATCAACGCGTCATCTACATGGGCACGTTTTCAAAGGTGTTGTTTCCCGGTTTACGGCTGGGTTATCTCGTCGTGCCGCCTCATTTAAAATCAGCGTTCGCGCAAGCACTGCGGAAAACAGGGCAAGATGCTTCACTGACAATGCAAACAGCTGTGGCTCTCTTTATGCAGCGCGGGTATTTTGATTCCCATATTCGTCGGATGCGAAAACTCTATGGAGAAAAGCAGGCGTTATTTTCGAGGCTCGTCAAAGAAAACATGACAGATTGGTTAGAAGTGGTCGAAAGCGGCGCGGGGATGCAGTCCACGTGTTTTTATAAGCAGGCTATCAATAGAGAAAAACTCCAAAGACTCGCCAAAGAGAAGTCGCTGATACTTCCACCGCTTGAACGAATGTATCTAAGTAAACGAAAGCGCGAGGGGTTGTACCTTGGATATGCAGGGATTCCCATAGCTGACATCCCTAAGCAACTTGCTAAACTACAGAGCATCCTAAGCAAATCCATGTACTAACGACCATGTACTAACGACTTAGTATTCCGAAAAAATCAAAGAAAATGCTAACAGTTTATTGGAAATTACTATACAGTGCGCGCACCTGGCGTTTTTCGGTCCACGCCAACTAGCTGTATGGCATGATGTCAACAACAGCTCCCGATAACACCGCTTACAGCGGTTACTGGTACTTTAGATTAGATCTACCGATTTATTGTACACCTCAACCTGCACTACCTGCCTAGACCGACACGGCAACCCATTGAATTCAAAGGGTAAAGCCAGTTGGCCGGTCAACTGAGAAATTATTATGTTATTTGAAGATCTCGGCCTTGCCGAAGAACTGCTGCGTGCTGTGCGCGAGCAAAATTATACAAACCCTACGCCTATTCAAGAAAAGTCGATCCCCGTAATTATTAACGGACGCGATGTATTAGCTGGTGCACAAACCGGTACGGGAAAAACAGCGGGCTTCACCCTACCTATACTTCACCGTTTAAGCCAACGCCCACCCCTACCGGCGAAAAAGTTTCGTCATGTCAAAGTGTTGATTGTTGTACCTACGCGCGAATTGGCAAGCCAAGTGTCTGATAGCGTTGAGACCTACGGGAAATACCTATCCGTACGCACCAACGTGGTTTTTGGCGGTGTAAAAATATCACCGCAAATTTTTAAATTGCGTCGCGGCTGCGACATTCTGGTGGCCACACCCGGTCGTCTACTAGACCTCGTCAATCAAAACGTTCTAGATCTATCACGCGTTGAAACGCTGGTTCTTGATGAAGCAGATCGTATGCTGGATATGGGCTTCCTACCTGACATTCGGCGCATTTTGGCAGAATTGCCAGAGTCGAGGCAGAACCTTTTATTCTCGGCAACTTATTCGCAAAGTATTCGCGACTTGGCCAACAGCATACTCAATACCCCAGAAGTTATTGAAGTCGCAAGCCGCAATAGCGTCGCCGAAAAAATTCGCCACATTGTTCACCCCGTTGAGCAGCATCGTAAACGCGAACTACTTTCTCATTTAATTGGCATGAAAAACTGGCAACAGGTTCTAGTGTTTACCAAAACCAAACGTGGTGCCGATCGCGTCGCACGACAATTGACTAGTGACGGACTGCGTGCTGACTCCATCCATGGCGATAAAACTCAAGGGGCTCGATCAAAAGCATTGGCGGATTTCAAGCATGGTAAAATTCGTGTTTTAGTCGCAACCGATATTGCCGCACGCGGAATTGATATCGACCAACTCTCCCATGTCATTAACTTCGATCTCCCCATGGTTGCTGAAGATTATATCCACCGCATCGGTCGCACAGGTCGCGCTGGCAACTCGGGAGTGGCTATTTCTTTGGTCACTAAAGACGATGAAAATCTTCTTCATGCCATTGAGAGGTTGCTCACACGCTCTATCAAGAAAGAAGTGGTAGAGGATTACGAAGTGCCGTTTACTTTAAGTAAGTTTGCTCACAAACCAACTAACGCCAAAAGAAAAGGCGCAGCGGGGCGAAACAACTCTCGCGGTTCGAGTGGTGCCAAATCAGGAACGGGTAAACCCGGTAAAACCCATAATGGTCGCAAGCCGCAAGGTAATAAAACCTCAGGGGCTAATTCGTTGGGCAAACAATCGTCTGGCGACAAGTCTTCAGGGAATAGACCAACGGGAAGCAAGCCAAAAAGTGCCAAGCCCAACAAAATGGGTGGCATGAGCCCGCCAAAGCGCAAGCGAGCATCCACTCAGGGTAACGCAGGCAATTCCGCTAATCGTCGCGCCGGTTAAGGCTGTCTAGACGCTAGCAGAGCCAATAAAACCTATCGCCGTCTATTGGGACGGCGGCCAGGTTTAGCTGGCCTAGACTTATTTGCCCTCGACTTAGAAGCTCTCGATTTACCAGCATTATTCAATGCCACTCCTTTTTTCAAGTGCCTTGCTTGGGCTGCAGGAGGAATTAGCGCATGAGGACTGCTACCGATGAGATCTTCGCGCCCCATTCTTTTCAAAGCATCCCGTAAATCATCCCAACCTTTTTCGTCGTGATAACGCAAGAAGGCTTTCTGTAAACGACGTTGCTTGATGTCTTTAGGTACCGGGATTTTTTTACTTTTGTAGCTGAGCTTATGTAACGGATCGCGCTCGGAATAATACATTGCCGTGGCGAGTGCCATCGGCGAGGGGTAAAACGTTTGGACCTGATCGACCCGGAAGTTATTTTCTTTTAACCACAAAGCCAAATTCAGCATATCCTCGTCGTCACACCCTGGGTGAGCGGCGATAAAATATGGAATTAGATATTGCTTTTTACCGGCCTCTTTTGAGAACTTTTCAAACATCTTTTTAAATGCATCGTAAGTTCCCATCCCAGGTTTCATCATTTTCGACAGCACATTGTGCTCGCTGTGTTCCGGCGCAATCTTAAGGTAACCGCCAACATGATGCGTCACCAGCTCTTTCACATACTCGGGATCCTCCACTGCCAGGTCATAGCGCAACCCAGACGCAATCGCAATAAACTTAACGCCAGGAATGTCTCGCGCTGCGCGGTACAGCTCAGTAGTATGTTTATGACTAGTTTCTAAATTTTTACATATATTGGGGTAAACACAGCTCAAGCGCTTACAGCTCTTTAGAATCTCTTCACTTTTACAGCGCAAGCGGTACATATTTGCGGTGGGACCACCCAAATCAGAAATATTGCCAGCAAAACCCGGCACTTGATCTCGAATATTTTCGATCTCTTTCAATATCGATTCTTGCGAGCGGCTTTGAATAATTCGTCCTTCATGTTCCGTGATAGAACAAAAGGTACAACCACCAAAACAGCCGCGCATGATATTGACGGAGGTCTGAATCATTTCATAGGCGGGAATTCTCGCATCACCATAACTTGGGTGTGGCCTTCGTTGATAAGCCAAATCAAACACACCATCCAATTCATCTGTTTCTAGGGGAATTGGCGGCGGGTTGACCCAAATTTCTTTGGTGCCGTGTTTTTGTACCAGCGGTTTTGCATTAAACGGATTCGCTTCTTGGTGCAAAACGCGCGACGCATGCGCATAGAGCGCCGAGTCATTGCGAACCTTTTCAAAGGACGGCAAACGTATCACCGTCTTTTCAATATTGAAGTCGTCTCTTTTCTTGGCGTCGTGGAGTAAAGGTAGCGGAATAATCTTTACAGCCTGAATGTCATCGTTGTAGTCATTCTCCGCCTGAGAATTAGCGCTATTTTGGCACCCTGCTTCCGCCGTTTTTTGTTCATACTCGTAAGGGTTTGGCAGCTGATCGATCTGGCTCGGCCAGTCAATACGTGTTGAATCTACCTCCACCCAGCCTGCTGGTGTTGCATCGCGAACAACGGTAGTCCCTCGCACATCGAGCATGGCTTCGATATTATCGCCTCGAGATAGTCTGTCCGCGACTTCGGCAATGGCCCGCTCCGCATTCCCATACAATAAAATATCAGCCCCAGAGTCAATCAACACAGAACGCCTCACTTCATCACTCCAGTAATCATACTGCGCGATGCGGCGTAGACTGGCTTCAATACCACCAATCACAATAGGGGCTTCTTTAAAGGCTTCACGGCAGCGTTGGCTGTATACAATTACCGCTCTGTCAGGGCGCTTACCCGCCTCTCCGTTTGGCGTGTAGGCATCGTCACTACGAATTCTTAAATCCGCCGTGTAGCGATTAATAAGAGAATCCATATTGCCGGCCGTGACGCCAAAAAATAAATTTGGTTTGCCGAGACGCATGAAATCTCGAGTGTTTCGCCAATCCGGTTGCGCAATAATACCCACACGAAAACCTTGAGATTCCAAAAACCGTCCCATCACCGCCATGCCAAAGCTGGGATGATCAACATAGGCATCGCCAGTCACCAAAATAATGTCACAGCTATCCCACCCCAGCTCGTCCATTTCTCGACGTGACATAGGCAGGTATGGCGCTGTGCCATAGCACTCTGCCCAGTATTTGGGGTAAGAAAACAAAGGGGTGGTATTACTCATTGGGTGTCACACAGATTGTCGCGAAAACGCGTATGATACAGAGGTTAATCTGCGCTTGCACAAATCTTAATAATTTGACTTCGACCGGGGACTACACAGTGACAATTGGATCAGGCGACGACCCTCAGAACCAACAAGACCGACACGAAGAAAGCCACAAACAACAGGGTTTAGACACACGCACCGGCGGATGGATCACCCAAGAAATCTCAGCGGTTTACGAAAACCCGTGGATTAAACTTGAACACCATGAGGTAATCACCCCCAAGAATACACCGGGCATTTACGGCTTGGTCTGCTTTAAACACCACGCCGTGGGTGTAATCCCTATAGACAGTGAGGGCAACACCTGGCTGGTTAAACAAAGTCGATATGCGTTAAATCAAACGACTTGGGAAATTCCTGAAGGCGGCGCAGAATTAAACGAAGACACTCTCGAAGCGGCTCAACGTGAATTGCTGGAGGAAACAGGGTTGGTCGCAAATCGGTGGGAAAAGCTCATGAGCATTCACCCATCAAATTCCGTGACAGATCAAGCTGGGACTATTTTTATCGCGACAGAGCTTACGGCAGGCAAACAAGCGCTCGAAGATACTGAGGACATCGAACTGCGTCAGCTACCGTTATCTAGTGCGATAAAGATGGCGCTAGATGGTGAAATAACCGACGCCATGTCAGTCGCGGCCTTACTGAAGGTCGCCGTGCTCAATCAAATCGATATCGCTTAACGCAACCCAAGCTGACTCATCAGCCCGTAGTCGACAAACCCATCGGCGACATGGCTAATAGAATATTGATACTGACGAACTGCCATCGCAGTCGCTGGCCCCAGCACTCCATCCACATCACCCGGGTCAAAGCCTAAATCTTTTAACTTTTGTTGTACGGCCAACACTTGCTGTTTGGTCATGGCTTCAGATTTCGGCGGCTCTGCATACAGTGTTCCCGCACCATTGATTCGGTCAGCCAAAATTCCGACTGCCAAGGCGTAAAACTGAGAACGATTCCATTTCATAATCACATGAAAATTATCGTAAACCAAAAACTTTGGCCCCTCTTCACCACTGGGAATTATAAGTGATGCCACAATGCCATCGCCCTCGACCGGCTTTCCGTCGACCTTGGTTATACCTAAGTCACGCCAATAGGAAAGAGTCTGTGGATTATTGATTCCTGCAAGATGATATTGGAAATCGCGAGGCAAACGAACCTCTCTCCCCCAACGTAATTCTCGCTGCCAACCAATATGGCTCAGATAATTGGCTGCTGAACGCAATGCATCTTTTTCACTGCGCCATAAATCCACAGCCCCATCATCATCGCCGTCAACGCCGTGTTGAAGAAAAACCGACGGCATAAACTGCGTTTGGCCCACAGCGCCAGCCCAAGACCCCTGCATCAATTCAGGTTTAATTTGGTGTTGCTCCATAACACGAAGCGCCGCAAACAACTCCGTAGAAAAGTAATCACTGCGCCGTTGATCACAGGCCAAGGTCGCCAAGGTATCGAGCGTCGGCATATTGCCTACATTGCGACCAAAATTACTTTCAAGCGCCCAAAACGATACCAGATACTGCGGTGGAACACCGTATTCTCTCAATAACTCACCCAGAAAGGCACGGTGCTTTTGAAGCATGTCGCGCCCTTTTCTGATTCGAATAGTGTTTACGCGTTGCAGATAATAACCCGAAAACGTTTGAACAAACTCTGGCTGATTTCTATCTAACGTGATGGTTCGCTTAATTTGTTGCACGTTCGAGAGCAGCGACAACATAGCGCTGTTGATTCCTAGTTCTCTTCCCTCGGCTTGCAGCCGAAGAATACACGCCTCAAAACTGTCCGGTTGATTAACCTCAACCCCTTCAGAGACCGCTGTAATAGGTCGCAGCATAAGCAAGCACAGGATCGCAAGCATGGCCGGTTTAGTGCAATGAAATATCTTCATGAAAAACAACTGCCGATAGGAAAATATACGAAAGTCGGCCCAATTAGCAGAGCCGGAATACAACGATTAAAAATTTGTTCGCGAGCTAAACAATTAACCCTCGTAGGGTGCCATACTAGCCAAAAATTGCGACGCTGGTGTACACAGAAGTCACAGAATAACACCTTTCACCCAGCGCGAAACATCAGAAATCCTGACAGCCTCTCAATTTATTGACTCTAGACTTTGAGATTAGTTTTGCTTCGCGACACAATCAACCGTAACTAGTTTTATCTATTAACGCTCCCTATGTACGCCCCTTCCCTGGCATAGAATTCTGCAGCCTAACAATTATTTACTCAGTTTTTATGCGCCTGCTTTGTGCTCTGTTTATGATCCACCTACACAATAATTAGCCAACGTAATTGGCAGACAACACTCACCGGAGCAACAACCATGGACCTTCAAACGCTTAACCATCGACCGAAACGGCTAATGCACTTTATTCTTTCGCTGCTACTACTCACCATCGCATTGCCCGGTTTCGCCGAGTTTCGGGAAGTCATGATCCCTATGCGCGACGGCACAAAACTCGCGACCAATATTTCTATTCCCGAAGGTCAAGGGCCATGGCCGATCATTTTAACTCGCACGCCATACAATAAAGATGGCCGAGGTGCTCGACCTGAAGGTCGCCCGCAGGAACAAGGGCAAGACTTTCTCGATGCGGGTTATGTCTATGTTATTCAAGACGTCCGAGGGCAATTTAAAAGCGAGGGCGAGTACCAAGCCTGGGTTCACGATATGAATGATGGTTACGACACCATCGAGTGGCTGACACAACAGCCCTTCAGTGATGGAAAAGTCGCGGTGTATGGCGCGAGCGCGACCGGTATTACGGCCAATCTCGCGGTAATGAGCTTACATCCAGCCATCAAGGCCGGTTACGCCATCGTTGCCCATGGTAGCGCCTACCACTATTCAACCTATCCTAACGGAGCATATCTGAGAGCCATGGTCGAAGACTGGAGCGCTGGGAGAGGCGTTGCACGCCCTCAAGTGCCACGCCCGATTATGCGCACCATCAACGAAGGCGACGAATTACGCAATATGGCCAACTACTACGACAAGATTAAGGTCCCTATGCTCAATAAAGGGGGTTGGTATGACATTTTTCTACAAGGCAATATCGATAATTTCATGGGCTTGCAGTATCACGGAAGCAAAGGCGCTAAAGGCAACCAAAAGTTAGTCCTGGGCGCTTTTGGACACGGTGCGTTAAAGGGTGACCTGCAATACCCGAAAGATGCTGGACAGTTGCGCGGAGATCGCCGTGAAGTCACACGCTTTTTCGATCACTGGCTAAAGGGTAAAGACACCGGCTTCTATGACGAGCCTGCCGTTAGGTACTACGTCATGGGAGACGCCATGAGCGACGCCGACGATGTACCTGGTAATGAGTGGCGCACCAGTGATAGCTGGCCACCGAAGTCAACATCGACACAGCTATACCTATCGGGCAATGGCAAGCTAGCCTGGGAAAAATCCATAATCGCGGGTAAACAGAGTCAATATAAACACGATCCTAATAACCCTATCCCAAGCGTTGGCGGAAATAACTTGACCATCGCGTTGGGGCCGATGGACCAGCGAGAAGTCAGCGGCCGTAACGATGTCCTTAAATTCGAAACCGACGTGCTCGACAACCCTGTCGAAGTAATTGGCAATCTCAGCGCCAAGCTTTATGTCAGCAGCAGTGCAGAAGACACCGATTTTTATGTCAAACTCGTCGATGTTTACCCCAATGGCTATGAGGCGCTAATCATGGACCAGGGCACACGACTTCGATTTCGTGATGGCGTTGATAAAATGCTAAAGGCTAAACCTGGCGAAATCTATGAGTTGGATATTGACTTATGGTCGACTGGGATCATTTTTAACAAAGGGCACAAAATTGCGGTTCACATTCAAAGCAGTAACTTCAACCGCTTTGACAACCACTCCAACACTTGGGAACCTGTACTGGACTTCAGTAAAGACGCCGTTGTCGCCACCAACACCATTCACCACACCGACCGTCACCCCTCAGCGGTCACCTTACCGATTACCAAAATATATACCGAAGAGTAAATCAGTAAACGCCACACAGCGGTTCACAGCCATATTTAACGCGGCTGTGGACCCGCCGATCTGGAAAACAGAATCTATCTAGTAATCCGAAACTCGCCCCCGACGTTGCTTTATTTGTCCACGGCGAGTCTTACTATCTACCCTCGCCTTTTTCGCTGCCTTACTCGGCTTTGTCGGGACTCTTCGTTTGGGAATAAAGGTTCCCTGTCGGACAAACGCTTGCAGACGTTGCAGCGCAATTTGGCGATTCCGCTCTTGCGTCCTCGCCTCCTGTACCTTACACACCCAAACACCGGCTTTCGACAAACGTTGATCACGGATCCCCAACAGTCGAGCTTTCACCCAGCCCGGCAGGCTCGATTGATGAATGTCGAAACGAATCTGCACCGCAGTCGACACTTTATTGACGTTTTGACCACCAGCGCCTTGAGAGCGAACAGCAACCATAGTGAATTCATCATCGTTGATGGCGATATTGGGAGTAATGTCTAACATGATGTGGCTTATGGTTATGTCAATTTACTTATCATTCGGAGTGCTAGAGAGATTCACGCACTGATTGGTCGCTTTAAAAAAGCCAGGTAAGAAAATACAGCAAAGGCTCAATATTCGCTAGCTGTCAGGAAAGATCCTGCTAATCTTAAACAGACATGGGTTGATAAACGATTCTAGAAACTATGCTCACAGCGCCAGAACTCAAAATTGTTACCGAAACACTCAGTAAACGTCGTGCTTGGCTTATCAAAAATTCTCGTAGTAACGAGATTGGCTACAACGAAATTGAACAGTACAAAGCATCGGCTCAACTACTCAGCGATGCGCTGAACAAAATCGAGGCCGCGTGCACCGATGCATCGTCATCTGGATCCGATTCTATTGATTTTTCTCACCTGCGAGTTTTAATCGCAGAAGACGACAACTATTCAGCAGATTTACTTAAAGAGATTCTGACCGACCTCAAAATCACAAACTTAGAACTCGCGAGTGATGGCAACCAAGCACTGGCAAAAATATTCCAGGCTGAAGAAGGGTTTGACCTGGTTTTGTGCGACTGGAATATGCCGGGCAAGACAGGTCTGGAAGTTCATCAACTCATGCGCGCGGATGCTCGCTACGCCAAGACCATCTTTATGCTGGTATCGGCCGTGTCGGAAGGCGAACAAATTCGCACCGCTATTCAACAGGGAGTAAACGATTACGTTGTTAAACCTGTTGACGAAGATATATTGAAGAAGAAAATTTCTCGCGCCTTCGCTCAGCCAGCAGAACAGTAAGTCGTCTTATCTAGACCGCAGCCAGTACTTTCTGGAAGCGTTCTAAGCTCTCAGCGGGCCATTCAGTGCCCATATCGTAGTAGCCTTCAAACTGCGGAGCCCCATCGGACAACGTTAGCCACGGTTGCATTTGCCGCGTATGGATATGCATGTCTGGCCGAATATCGCCCAACTCATCGAGGCAGCTGGCGCGTAACCAAATGGTATTGAGCGGCGCTGCGTGATAGCGATTCCATACTGTCGTGCCACACTGCTCGCAAAAATAAAACTCGACAGCCTTGCCACTGCCTCCACTAGTTTCATAACACTTAGGGGCATCACCACTTAGCTCGACATGCTCATCCTCAATCCACATATTCACAACAAAGGGCGCGCCAGAAGCTTTTTGGCAATCAAGACAATGGCATGCATGCACGATCATTGGCGACTGTTTGATTGAAAAGCGCACCGCACCGCAGGTACAACCACCTTGTTTTTGCATATTTTTATCCTCTTGGTCAGCCGTCAAGAATACCAGACCCCATTGTATTTTTTCCACACCTCGTCCAGTTAGACTAGGGTATATAGAGGAACGAGTAGAAATGTATTGATAACCTGATGACTCAAGAATTAAGCGATCTCAACAACCGAGCTGATGACACAGTAGGTCAAATGGTCAGCACCGGACTCGTGCGCTGGCCGTTGAGGATCAAACTCGCCTGCGTTGCTGCACTTCTCATAGTGCTGACATGCACCCCAATAGCGCTGATTTTCTTCAATGAATCTAAGCAACTGATTGTCCAGCAAGCGAATAAAGATTTAGAAACAGAATCGACCATTCTCTCAAACGCTTTAGAAGCACTCACTCGACAATCTGTTGCCGATTTAAAACTTTTGTCGACTCTTCCTGCCACCGTCCGAATGACGCTCTCATCTAGCAGCGGGTCTTCTAGCAGCGTGCCATCTAGCAACGGACAGTCAGAAGAACGCGCCACGGCGCGCAAAGAGTTTGTCGATATTGCGACGCAGATGATGCAGCAAAACAGACATTATGAATCTATTCGTCTGATCAGTATTGACCGACTGAAAGAGGTTGTACGATTAATTAATAGCGATAACGAAGTGTTTAACACGCTTGATAATCAACTGCGTGCCTTGCGTCAAAGCAGCTATATTGGAGAACTCGCCGGCACGCCACCCGGCCAAGTCATTTTCTACATCGATCAGAATCGCAGTGACAGAGAAGCAACACCAATTCGTATCGTGACCCCGGTTGTTGACGCGGGTAAACAATCACTCTGGGGCTACCTGGAAATCAACCTGCAAATATATGAAAGCTATCAGCGCATCACATCAAAAGAAAAGAGCCAATTAGAAGCGCTTATTTTCACGGATGACAACCGAGTGATTCTCAAGACGGCATTATTTTCTCAGCTGCTCAACGTGTTTTCATCCAACGGAAGTCAATTGGATAAAGCTAGCTTTAGTCATTTTCTCAACCAAGAAAAGAATGCCATTTTCAATGTAAAAGAACTCAACCTATTGAGCGGGCCCTTTAAGCAAACAGTGTATCTTTTTACCCGCCACGCCAGTCAAGATCAGCTCGAGAGCCTACTAGCATTTCGAAATCGGGTGTTGGTAGCCAGCGCAATCATGGCGACCCTTATCCTTCTCATTACCTTTCTCGCGTCTGAGCGGCTAGTGAGACCGCTGCACCAAATTACTGATGCAATACAAGACTTCGAGCATAACGGTGTCGTTGGTCAACTCCCACTTGATGCAAAAGACGAAGTGGGCGTTCTCGCAAGAACCTTTCACAATGCCATGTTGCGCCAAGACTCTCTAGGCAAAGCACATCTCCAAGCCGCCAAAGATGCGAAAGAGTTTAGTGAACACATGCAAACCATCCTTGATGAGGCAGAAGAAGGCATCATCAGTATCGATGTTAAAGGCACCATGCTTAGTTTTAACCGATCCGCTCAACACCTATTTGGTTACACGGAAAAAGAAGTCGTCGGAAAAAACGTAAATATGTTAATGCCCAAAGTCTTTTCAGAAGAGCACGACCAATACATACAAAACTATTTAAATACGGGTGAGAGCCAAATAATGGGAAAAGGACGAGAGCTTATTGCTTCCCGTCGTGATGGATCCGAATTTCCCATTCACTTAGCAATCTCAAAAATTAATACTGACAGAGGAATTATTTTTACAGGATTTGTACGCGACATTAGTTTAAATAAAGAATTTGAATCCAAACAAGCAGAAAATCTCGCGCTGTTAGAAGCAACGCTTGAGTCCACTGAAGATGGCATTATGGTCTCCGACAATAATGGCCTTGTACTCCACTATAACTCGCAGTTTGCAAAAATCTGGGGCATTACACGAAGCATTCTCAACGAGGTCGACAATCAAGTTTATGAAAGCTTGGTTAGCCATATCCTGTCTCAAGTTTCCGATGTAAAAGCCTACAAAGCACGATTTGAGGCCATCCGCGACAACCCTGAGACCGACTCACAAGACATAATAGAACTTCTGGATGGTCGTATTATCGAACGTTTTTCCTGGCCGATGCATAGCCAAAATGATGTCAATGGCCGGGTTTGGAGTTATCGTGACATCACGCGCATTAAACGAGCAGAAGAAGACTTAATTAAAGCTAAAAATGAAGCTTTGGAAGCGCTTGAGGTTAAATCTAATTTCTTGGCCACGATGAGTCACGAAATACGCACACCAATGAACGGCGTACTTGGAATGCTAAGCTTGCTTGAAAAACAGCATCTCAATCGTGAACAATACAATTTTGTCCATCTCGCGAAATCCAGTGCAGAAAGCCTGCTCACTATTATCAATGAAATTTTGGATTTTTCTAAAATTGAATCAGGCAAAATTGAGTTAGAGAAAATCGATTTTAATATTCATGCTCAGTTCAGTGAGTTTGCCAAGTCAATCGCCTATCGAGCACAAGAAAAAAATGTCGAATTCATTCTCGACGTTAGAGATGTTCCCAACCACATGGTCGTAGGCGACCCAGGCAGGTTAAGGCAAGTACTTACCAATCTTGTCGGCAATGCTATCAAGTTTACCGAAAAAGGCGAGATCGAGGTTAAAGCTCGCATGTTTGAAGATGCCTACCAAGGATGGATACTTCGCTGCGAGATTCACGATACAGGTATTGGCATTTCTGAGAAATCAATGGGCTCATTATTTGAATCTTTCACCCAAGCCGATGCATCTACGACACGCCGATATGGTGGTAGCGGACTCGGCTTAACCATCGCCAAAAGCTTATGCGAACTCATGGGAGGTTCTTTAACGGCTAAAAGTGAGGAAGGTATCGGCAGTTGCTTTACCTTCACGGTCAATCTGGCAAAAAGCACGGTTAAGCAACAACCACTACCACCACTTCAGCTAAACCAGGTACCCGTACTGGTAGTCGATGACAACTCTACCAACCGCCGAGTGTTGCGAGGTCAACTCGAACACTGGGGCGCGAACGTCTCCGAAGCGGCCTCTGCTAGTCGTGCATTGGCACTCATTACGGAAAATCAACTTAGCGACGAGCAAGATCATTTTCGCATTGCTGTTCTCGACATGGCGATGCCAGAAATGGATGGCTACCAACTGGCCGAAGCCATTCGCTGCAAGCCTGAGCTCAATAACTTAAAGCTGATTTTAATGACGTCTGCGCACACCACCCAAAGCGGGGAAGATCTAGCTTCTCTCGGGTTTAACGCTTCGTTCCCCAAGCCCGCCACCACTGAAGACTTCCGCGGTGCCCTCTCGCTTATTTTAGACGGTGAAAGTGGTTTTATTACCAGCAACTATCTTAAAAAGTACCTGCATATAGGGGAAGAAAAATTTGATTGCACACATGCTTGGCCTAAAGACTGCCGAATTTTGTTGGTTGAGGATAACCACATCAACCAAGCCGTAGCCCGCGGAGAATTAGAAGATTTAAACTTATCGTGTGATATTGCGGGTAACGGTATTGAAGCACTCAAGGCATTGGAAACATCACAGCGTAGCAACCCTTACTCACTGATATTAATGGATTGCCAGATGCCAGAAATGGATGGTTTCGATGCGACACGAGCCATTCGCGCCGGTAAGGCCGGCCATTATTATAAAAGCGTGCCTATTGTGGCCATGACAGCTAATGCCATGGCGGGTGATCGCGAGCGATGTATTAACGCGGGCATGTCGGACTACATCCCTAAACCCATTGACTCAGAAACCTTACTACATATTTTGGAAAAGTGGTTGTTAGGCAAAACCTATACGGAAGATAGTCTACCCAAAGACACCGCATTGATGACGTGGAATCGGTCATCTGCTTTGAAGCGCGTAAAAGGGAAAGATAATCGTCTTCAGACGCTTGTTAAGATGTTTTTGGACGATATGCCACAACGCGTGGTACAACTTAACGAAAGCATTAAGCAACGTGATTTTGATGCCGTTAAAATGACTGCGCATACGATTAAAGGTGTCGCAGGGAACTTAAGTGCCGAACAGCTTGCATCTATCGCAAGTGACATCGAGCAGCTAGGGAATCAAAAGGACAGTACCGATTTAGACGCACTATGGCCAACCTTTGCATCCAATTATGACGACGTCGAGTCAGCGCTAAAGCACTATATGGGTAATGACCGCATTCAGTAATACGCTTGCATCCCCTCAAGTAAGCCAGCTAACGACCCAGCATCGCTAGCTGGCAACGCTCTAGTTAAAAAGCCAAGGGCTCTGTTGCTTGCGTTTTTGTTCGTAATCCGTAATTGCATCAGCGTCTTGTAACGTAATACCAATATCATCCAATCCATTGAGCAAACAATGTTTACGAAATTCGTCGATGTCGAAATTAAATGTTGTTCCGGCTGGCGTTGTGACCGTTTGGGCACTGAGGTCTACTGTTAACTGGTAACCTTCATTGTCATATAACTCGTTGAACAACTGATCGACTTCACCCTCACTCAGCACGATGGGCAACAAACCGTTTTTAAAGCAGTTATTAAAAAAGATATCAGCGAAGCTTGGCGCAATCACACAACGAAAACCGTAGTCGTCCAACGCCCAGGGCGCGTGCTCGCGGCTAGAACCGCAACCAAAATTTTTGCGCGCCAAAAGAATTTCCGCTCCTTGGTAGCGAGGGAAGTTTAATGGAAATTCTGGGTTTACCGGTCGACCACTGTTGTCTTGATCTGGCTGCCCCTCATCGAGGTAACGCAAGCCATCGAATAAGTTAGGTCCAAACCCAGTGCGTTTAATTGACTTCAAAAATTGCTTTGGAATAATCAAATCAGTATCGACGTTGGCGCGATCCATTGGCGCCACGATGCCAGTAACTTCAGTAAACTTTTTCATATCGTATCTCCAGTTTAAAGCGTGGGCTTAATTGATGGTGCGGACGTCAACAAACTTGCCGAAGACCGCCGCTGCCGCTGCCATTGCAGGGCTAACTAAATGGGTGCGACCTCCGTATCCTTGGCGGCTTTCAAAGTTTCGATTAGATGTCGAAGCGCAGTGCTCTCCTGGGTTTAATTTGTCAGCATTCATCGCCAAACACATTGAACACCCCGGCTCTCGCCACTCGATGCCCGCTTCAACAAATACTTTATCGAGGCCTTCTGCTTCTGCTTGCGCTTTGACCTGACCAGAACCTGGTACCACCATCGCGCGTTTGACTGAGTCAGCTTTCTTTCGGCCTTTTACCACTGCCGCGGCGGCGCGAATATCTTCGATACGGGAGTTGGTACAAGAGCCAATAAACACCACGTCGACAGGAATATCGTCAATTTTTTGCCCGGCGCTTAAGCCCATGTAAGACAACGCACTGACAATACTCTCGCGCTTAGTTGCATCGCTTTCGGATTCTGGCGCCGGTACAACACCGCTGATGGGTAAGACCATTTCGGGCGACGTACCCCAGCTAACTTGGGGTTCGATATCTTCACCGCGCATCTCGACTACCGTATCGAATACGGCGTCCTCATCGCTGTGTAACGTCTGCCACTGCGCGACGGCTTGATCCCACTGCTCGGCGCTGGGCGCAAAGCTCCGGCCTTTAACGTACTCAATGGTTTTCTCATCAACAGCGACCATACCGGCGCGGGCACCCCCTTCAATCGCCATATTGCACACTGTCATACGTCCTTCCATCGACATATCTCGGAACACTTGGCCGCCAAATTCCATCGCATAGCCGGTGCCACCCGCCGTGCCAATTTTGCCGATAATCGCCAAGACAACATCCTTTGGCGTGACGCCTGGTGCTAGATGCCCATCGACTTTGATCAACATGTTTTTCATTTTTTTGGCAACTAAGCATTGTGTTGCCAACACATGTTCAACCTCTGAGGTACCGATTCCGTGAGCCAAGGCCCCCAATGCGCCGTTAGTGGCCGTATGGGAATCGCCGCACACAATGGTCATACCCGGTAAACACGCCCCACTCTCTGGGCCAACAACATGCACGATGCCTTGTCGCGAATCGTTGATCTTAAATTCTTGAATACCGAACTCATCGCAGTTGTCATCCAGGGTTTTCACTTGGATTCGCGATACGGGGTCCGCTATACCATCGACACCTGATTTACGTTCCTCAGATGTGGTTGGCACGTTGTGATCCGGCGTTGCGATGTTCGCCCCGATTCGCCATGGCTTTCGGTTGGCCATACGAAGCCCTTCAAACGCCTGCGGTGAGGTAACTTCATGAATGATGTGACGATCGATATAAATCAATGCAGACCCATCATCGCGCTGCTTCACAAGGTGGGCATCCCACAACTTGTCGTATAACGTCTTGCCAGCCATAACGTGCTCCCGAATGTCTCTCTAAAGTAAGTGTCTTCTAATCAACAATGAATAGCGTGCAGCTTAGTGTCAGCGCCAAAATAAAACAAATTCATATTTATAATATTTTGCATTCCATTTTGGAATGGTTAAGATAGACCTCAATACCAACATACGACGTCATTCGACATGGACAGCCAAACCCTCAACGCCTTTATACAGGTCTCAGAAGCCGAGTCTTTCTCTCTCGCTGCCGAGCGCTTGTTCTTGACACAGCCCGCCGTCAGCAAGCGGGTAGCGACCTTGGAAGACCAGCTCAACTGCAGGTTATTTGACCGAATCGGTCGGCGTGTCAGCCTAACTGAAGCCGGCCGTGTGCTATTACCCAAGGCGCGGCATATCATCCAATCGCTTAAAGATGCCCAGCAACAACTCGCAGACCTATCTGGAGACGTCAGCGGGCCATTGCATATCGCCACCAGTCATCATGTGGGACTACACCGCCTTCCGCCCACACTGAGAGCTTTTGCACAGCAATACCCACAGGTTGAGCTTCACCTGTCGTTTATGGATTCAGAAAAGGCTTATCAAGCGGTACAGAGCACTGATGTTGAGTTGGCGCTGATTACGCTGGCCCCCAGCCCTGTCACTTCGATCATTACCCAGAATGTGTGGCATGATCCGTTAGCCTTCGTCGCATCGCCGCAACATCCGCTGGCCCTCAAAAATGCCTCAAAACAGCCACTAGAACTTCACCAATTGCTGGCGTACTCAGCCATATTGCCCGATCTAAACACTTACACCACACAAATTGTGAAGGGATTATTTGATGCAAAAGGTCTGGTGCTTAACTTAAACATGAGCACCAATTACCTCGATACAATTAAAATGATGGTCTCGGTCAATCTTGGCTGGAGTGTGTTACCCAGTTCGTTAATCGACGACAGCCTCGTCGCCCTAGACCTCCCCGGCATTGCACTCTCTCGTGAACTGGGTCTCATCTATCACCAAAACCGAACAATGAGTAACGCCGCTCGCGCCTTTATCGAGACACTCAATCCAAAAGCCGTTAACTAAACCGTTGATTTCGGTACGATTAACATCTTGTTCATCAATTGTTTGCTATAACTAATGTTTGCTACAGCTAATATTTGTTGCGGCCAAGATCTTTACGTGAGCATCCAGACAAAAGAGATTAAATAAGAGAGAGAGATTATGAAAAAGACGCTGATCGCTTTAGGAATATCCGGTTGTTTTGCCGCCCCCCTGGCAAACGCTGATACGATACTAGGGATTTATGCGGGCGCAGGCGTTTGGCAATCGGACCTCAGCGGCTCAATCGCAGAAACCGGTACCATCGAAGCAGACCTCCGAGACCTAGGCATTCAGGATCAAGACGTCAATTTCGTCTATATCGCGCTTGAGCACCCTGTACCCGTCATCCCCAACATTCGCCTCCAAATGACGGACCTGGCCGTTGACGGTTCGGGCGCACTGACCACCGACTTTACCCTGGATGGCCAAACATTTTCAGCTAGTTCAGACGTAAACTCTGACATCGACCTCAGCCACACGGACGCAACGCTCTACTATGAGCTATTGGACAACTGGATTACGTTAGACTTTGGTCTCACCTTTCGTCAGTTCGATGGCAGTATCGATGTGGCAGCCGTGAGCGGTCCTCAGGCTGGAACTTCTGTCTCTGAAGAGTTTGATGAGACTTTGCCTCTGGTTTATTTAAAAGGCCAATTTGACCTGCCATTAACGGGTTTTTACGCGGGTGCGGCTGGCAACTATATTGGTTACGACGGCAACGATATGACAGATTATCAACTCTTCGCGGGTTGGATGTCCGACGGCTGGGTCTTCGACCTTGGCGTTGAGGTAGGCTATCGCACGTTTAGCCTCACCCTGGATGATGTTGCAGATCTAGATGCTGACCTTGAATTAGATGGTGCCTACGCGTCACTGAACATCCACTTCTAACCACCCGGTAGCGTGAATACCTCTCATAAAAAAGCCCAGCGTATCGCTGGGCTCTTTTATTGTTTCCCCAAAAGTAACTAAATCTCCCACTCTTTAAACCGGTTTTTGTACAGGCCTATATAGCGTCTAATACCAATTGCTTTCGATTCCATCAGTGATGCAAGCACAATCGCTACAACACCTGTTGCGGATAATGTGACCCAATAATTGAGGTCAAAAGAGCGCAACGCAAGCACAGTTTCAACAATCAACGCCACGGCTATTAACAAAGAACCGCCAATCAAAAGCGACTGCTGCTTGGCATAGCTACCCACACCGAGCAACAAACCGCCACCCATCAGTCCACACAAGAGGCTTAGCGAATCAATTTGAGCGATAACGTTCAGTAGTTGGAAGCCAACAAATGAGACCACGGCCAAAATTCGATAAACCATACTCCCCAAACCCGCGCGTTGAGCTAATTCATATAACATCCCAGCCATTAATAAAGAGGACAAGAATAAAATAATTGAGAAAGTACTGAAGTACCACCATTCAACTAACGTTATCGCGCATAGCACACCGGCAGCAAATGCGAAAACAGCCGACAGTATTTCGAGAAAGACTCGCGCAAACGAATCACGGTTCATAATGCCGGTAAAGTGGCGTATTGCAATAAAACAAACTATCACTAAACCAAGTACTGCTAACGCATCAGGTTGATACACCCAAACATTTCTCACCAACATTATTGATGGCGGAACGAATTGCAGTAAAAGCGCAATGGTGCCTTCAAACGTTCTCGCTTCAGTTCGCCGCCTTGCGGTGTTGGTTGAAATAATAAAGGTCAACAATCCCAGGCCTATAGCCAACGCCGTAACCAACACAGGGTCGCGAATCGGCAACAGTAACGCAAGATTACTCAGCGCGAACAAACCCATCATCGGTTTACTCATACCTCGTACCAGCGTCTGAAAACCGATAAAAATAACGGCCATTAGCACCAACAGTGCGCTTGACACCAACGGTATAACAGTCGACCAATCACCGACTGACCACGCAAAATAAGAAGGGTAAACGGATGATATCGTTAGAGCGTTTGCCGCAAAGACTAAGGCCCCCAAAACAGCGAAATTAACGGGTACCGAAGCAAGAGAAAGCATCAACAATACACGTGGGCTTTTACCTTCTTTTAGGAAATGTCCGGCAAATAACGCTAACACCGCGAGTAAACCAGTATGCCCGAGTAAAATTAAGTAACGAGCTAAATCACCACTGCCTTCCCATCCCTTAAACATAAAACTATACAGTGAAAAAATAACGGCCGCTGCGCCGAATCCTCGTAGTATGGACGGAAGTTTTTCGCTCCAGCGACGGGCCTGATTGAATTGCTGACGACCATCTAATTCCATTGAATGCGACATGACTAGCCCTCCTCCATTCGCGTATCTTTTAGAAGCTCGGCGAGTTCATTACGCAAATCATGTTCACTTTCCTCTTCCAAATATTCCTGTTCCAAACTATCAATCTCGCTTGATACATCAACACTATGTTCTGACTGAGCAATTTTGACCTCCCAACGATCAAAACTCTCATCAATATCACTTACGTAATAAGCATCGTTTTGGTCGACCACGCTGACGGCTTCCGCAGTACTTTGCCGTGCACGTAAAATTTGGTGTTTCTGAATCATTTCACTCAGGTCTTTTTCACATCGATCGATACTATTTTTAATTTGATCGCTACTGAGCGCATACTGTTGATGCATCTTTTCCAATTGTGTGCGTTTCGCCTGCACCTCCTTACGTCGCTGCAGGCATTGCAAAGCCCTCGATTCGTTTTCTGCTGCTTCGCTCACTGCTCGCTGATTCCAGCGCCGCTCGTCGATATTGGCCTGTGCAATTTTTTCACGGACTTCTTTTGCGCTGGCATCTATGCGCCTTAACTGAATTTTTGCTGTGGCGATCTTTTTTTTCTGTTCACGAATTGCGGCTTGTATTAGCGCTTCATGGTTTTCGATCTCTCCCACCATGTGATCTATCTTGGCGTAGAGGCTGGTAAAAGTACGTTTAAATAAACTCATCATTTTGACTCCATTCGTTGGTTCGAAGACGGAGTGGAGTATGGTTAGATGACCACCAAATATATACCTTTACAAAAAATGAGTACCATTCGTATACGCAAAGGATATCATGTGTATACTTTTAGTCTTTAGGAGGAAGCTGGGATGTCAGAAACGAGCGCGATAGTTCAGTCCCTTAAGAGGTTGCTTAGACAACAAAACATCACCTACGCGGATATTGCCAATACGCTGAGCATGAGCGAAGCCAACATAAAGCGGATGTTCGCGGAGGAAAGGATATCGCTAGACCGACTCGAAGCTATTTGCCGCTTACTTTCGATGAGTATGACTGACTTCTTCAGCCAATTTGAAGAGAGCCGACAGCGAATTAAGTCGCTTAGCATCGAGCAAGAAAAAGAACTGGTGAATGACACACAATTATTGCTCGTTGCTGTGTGTGTTCGCAATGAACTTCAATTTGAAGAGATTCTAGGCTATCACCACATCAGCGAGACAGATTTGATTCGTGCACTTGCGAAGCTCGACAGACTAAAAATTATTGACTTGCTACCCAACAACAAAATAAAACTGTTGGTTGCGCCTAATTTCAGCTGGTTACCTGGTGGACCCATTGAGCAGTTTTTTGAAAAAGCGATTCTAAAAGAGTTTACGTTATCGAAGTTTGAACCTGACAGTCGTTTATTCGTGTTTGGTTTACTTAGCGAAAAATCCAAAGCGATTGTGCGCGCAAAGATGCAAGCACTCAGCCATGAATTCATTCAACTACAACATCAAGATCGAAGCTTGCCATGGGACCAAAAGAGTAGCATAGGGATGCTACTAGCATGTCGCCATTTCGAGTTTTCTATCTTAAAGCCTTATGTAAAATAATCTCAGCAATGCCCAGTCCGCTCTCGCGAACTAGGCATTACTGCGCACCACTTACTTACCAGTTTTTATATTGTGAGTCGTAGATTCCAGAACAGAAATCGCAGAGTCGATCAATAAATTGCTCGCGGCGCTCGGTTTCACCCGCCAAATGCCAGCGTAACCACGCGGTAATAACCGGCATACCTTCCCTTGTTGCAGCAATATGATCCACTCGATCCAAGATCGTGAAAAACACGGGAACAGTGGTAACAGCATAATCACGCTCAATGTTCGATGTAGCAAAATCTTCCGTACCACCAACATAGAGCGTTGGATTACGTAAACTTTCTGAACCTTCACCATCAAATGAACCACCCGCAACGTGGACAGTTGTCACAAGTCGAGGATCGTCACCGATACCAAAGGTAGCAATAGAACCTCGAGAATGACCACCTGCGGCGATGTTATTGAGGTCGAGCTTTTGGTAATACGGGCTACGCGAATCACTGTTTTGAGAAATCAACCAATCGATCGCGTCAGTCATTTCTCCGCCGCTACTCGTCGATACTTCGCTATAAACAACAAAACCATGAGATGCCATTCGGTCGAGAAAAAATTCATAATCTTCTGGACCGGTGCCCGCACCAGGCCCCCAGATCAAAACCGGATGCTTTATACCATCCTGCCCAATATTTGTCGGACGCCCTACCCAACCGTCGCGACCTGGGCCAGTGCTACGATCCATGGTGGTTGCGAAAGGTCCATTGCGCTCCACTGAACTTACTGGGGGTAGAGATCCACCACCACCACAGTTTGGCTCACAACATTCGCTGCCTGTGCAGCCACCATCTGCATCACCCGCCACGGTAACGCTACGGACCTGATAGTTTTCAAATCGACTGCTAGCCTGCACGCGAAACTGCAGATAAATAGTCTCCACACCTTCAGGCAAGGCGTAACTTCCACTGCTGATGGAATTACTAGAAAACAGAGATGTATAATTGAACCCGTCAACTGAGTACAGCAAGCTGCCGCTTTCGCCGTAATCTAACCCTCGTGAGCTCTGATCAACCGCAACGGACAAATTGGTGTAACCTGCCACGTTAATGGCCTGTGATGTTGCCCGAGTATTTGACGTACCCCCAACCAAACGCATACCCGAATACGATGACGTTCTCACATCACCAGATGTCGTAAAACCTCCTAAACCGGAGCGAAAATCGTGGTCATATAGCGTTTCAGCATAAACTTGTCCGCTCAAACCTAGCGCCAAACTAGCAGCACCCACTGCTGCTAGCTGAGCAGTATGCCGAGGCAAGGTATGTGTCACTAGCTTCATAAATCTACTATGTAAATATTGCATGTTATTGTCCTATTAGAATGTCCTTTGTTTATGGGTTATTTTTAGTTTGTTTATAAAACTAATCGAGTCAACAAACATGCCAATCGTAATGTTTTGCCAAGCACGGTCTTTCAAAAACCGGTTCTTTACTTGCCCACTCAAACACTACGGCACGACGCTATCGACATTCTTGGATATATGAGGAGGAAATGGGAATGGACTTCCAAGGTGATATCTCATGCACGGGACACCACATTAGAAAGCATTTTATCCGCAGTTTTTTGCAGAACCTACCGGGTAATAACCTTATCGCAACTGCACGGAAGGACCTTAACGATCTACTCAATACCTACTACAATAGGCCTCGATAACGTGTCACGATGAAACCTGTTCGTGCCTGACTAGCTGATGACTATACACACCTACGTTTCGCTTACATTACAAGGATACTTGCTTATGAAATTCACTGTCTCAGTCGCATTGCTTGCCTTTGCGGGTTACTCATTAGCCAACGATGTTTCCCCGGCCGGCAGTATGTATATCACTCAAATTACGCAAGGTGGAGCCACGTCAATGCGTGATGCCGCGCGATCCATTGCAAGCTCGAGAAATAGTGAAGTAGCCGTACTGGATGTATTGGCCGAAGCAATGCTGGTTCACTATAAAAATGAAGACAAAGCCTACGCCGACGCCGTGGCTTGGTCATGTAAAGGTCTAGCGGCATCCGGCAATGGCCGTTATTACTCTGCCATTGAGCAAGCGGCTAATGACGCTTGGGGGCGAAACACGCGTAAACATTGCAGTAAAGCGGCTAAACAAATAGGCGCGGCCAGCGGTGAGCAATACTCGGCAGGTAAAGTTTCGCTTCAAAAAGCGACCCAAAAAGCAGCTAAAAATATGCCTAAAGCAGAGCCAAAGGAAGGCAAGTCTCCCATTACAGATGTGCAAGTGGGCATGAGCATGGAGCAAGCCTACAACCTAGCTGGCGTACCCGACAACACCACAACCTACCAAACGGGAAAAGCGTGGCGGCCATTCAACTTTAAAGGCGCTGACAATTATAGAACCGCCGCACTCTATAAGGGGCAAGGCAGAATCGTGTTCAGTAACGACAACCAATACTCAAATAACATGAAGGTGTTAGAGGTGATCGTTAACCCATCGGAAACAGGCTATCCGTAAGTATTTTCCTGTTCACAGTTTTTGGTCTTTATTTACCTAACTAGCTCAGATTGACTGTTGTCAACGTGCCCGATTTGATCGGGCACTTCTTCCCTGCCTTACCCCACCTAATTCAATATCACTTATTAACTTGCTATTGGCTTTTAGCGGCCATTACAATCTTTTGCTCTCTGTAAGGGATCAATACTATGCACACATTTTCTATGTTGATTGATGGAAACCTCGTGTCATCCGAGGACACATTTCCCGTCATTAATCCGGCCGATGAATCAATTCTCGCCCATGCACCCAATGCCACGGACAAACAATTAGACCAAGCCATTGCCGCGGCTGAAAAAGCGTTCGATAGCTGGAAGAACCTCTCCCACGCGCAACGCAGCGAAGTGTTACTTGGTATTGCAGCTGCAATTAAAGAACACAGCGAAGAACTCATCACTCTACTCGTGTCCGAACAAGGGAAGTCACGAGCGCAAGCGGAACGTGAAGTACTACAGATGGGCGCTGGTGGAATAGTTGCGCGCACTGCACTAGAACTGAAACCCAAGCTAGTTCAGGACGACGATAACGCAAAGATTGAAGTGCGTTATTCCCCGCTAGGTGTTGCCGCAGCGATCGTGCCGTGGAATTACCCATTTGGTATTGCAATGGGTAAATTAACCTCCGCACTACTTGCCGGTTGTACACTCATTTTAAAACCGTCTCCATTTACCCCGCTATCGACGCTACGACTCGGAGAGATAATTAAAGACATTGTGCCTGCAGGAGTGCTCAACATCCTTTCAGGTGATGATAGTTTCGGCCCGCGGTTAACATCCCACCCTGGGGTTAAAAAGATTTCGTTTACCGGTTCCACCGCCACGGGTAAAAAAGTGATGGCTTCTGCGGCTAGCGATCTAAAACGCGTCACATTGGAACTCGGTGGCAACGACGCAGCAATTATTCTCGACGATATTGATTTAGAAAAAGCCGCCCTGCCACTTTTCCTTGGGGCATTTATTAACGGAGGCCAAACCTGCGTAGCCATTAAACGTATCTACGCTCCCGCGGCAATTTATGAGCAGGTCGTACAGGCAATGGCAACCATTGCGCAACAAATTAAGGTTGGCCCTGGCTCTGACCCTGAATCCACCATGGGGCCCGTACAAAATAAACTGCAATACCAACGTGTACTCGATGTACTCGCATCAATAACCGATAGCGGGGGTCGTATTGTTTGCGGTGGAAAACCTATGGAGGGGAAAGGTTACTTTATCGAACCAACCGTCGTAGCCGATGTGACAGAAGGCTGTAAATTGGTTGACGAGGAAACTTTTGGCCCGGTGGTTCCGGTCATTAAATACGACAATATTGAGGACGTTATTCAACGAGCCAACAACACTGAATACGGTTTAGGCGGCTCAGTATGGGGGACTGATATTAAACGAGCAACTGACATTGCTCTTCAACTACAGTCCGGCACGGCCTGGGTTAATCAACACCCAGCCTTAAACCCATTGGTCCCCTTGGCGGGCGCGAAACATTCTGGCTTTGGAATGGAGTCGGGTATCGAAGGGTTACAAGAGTTTTGCCAACTGCAGGTCTTAAATATCAAAAAAGCCTAGTCTTCACCCCTCCCCGCCTCGTAAATGAACTGGGGTTGATTAGCGCTAGCTTTATTGGCGACGTATTAGCCGCACCGATAGCTGTATGCTGAAAAACAAAAAAGCGCCTACAATGTAGGCGCAGGAGAGGACCTTCCTGTACAAACTTGTGCTACTGCTTAAATATTTTTCTGTACGTGTACATCCAATTGCGGATAAGGAATCTCGATGCCTATTTCGGTAAATCTGTTTTTAATTTTCTCGTTCATATCAAATAGTACCGGCCAATAGTCGGCACTTTTCACCCAAGGCCTAAATACAAAGTTTACCGATGAGTCTGCCAGCTCAGTTAGGCCAATAGTGACATCACGGGTTTTTAATACGCGTGGATCGGCATTGGCGATCGCCGCCAACTCTTCTTTCACCTGTTGAATATTGGCGTTGTAGCTCACACCAATCACCATATCGACACGACGTTCAGGCTGAGTGGAATAATTAACTATGTTGCCGCCCATGATAGAGGCGTTTGCAACGACAACAGTTTTGTTGTCACCTGTCATGATAGTCGTAGCGAAAATCGAGATATCGGATACAACCCCCGTTGCACCACCCGCTTCAACAAAGTCTCCCACTCTGCAGGGACGAAATAAAATTAACATGACGCCAGCGGCAAAATTGGCCAACGACCCCTGGAGCGCCAAGCCAACGGCCAAACCCGCAGCACCAACAATGGCGACAAATGAAGCGGTTTGCACACCGAGTTGACCCAGTGCGGCAATAATGACGACCACTAGCATAATGTAGTATGTCAAATTGCGAACAAATACGGTGATTGTTTTGTCGAATGCTCTCGCAGTAAGGCCTTTTTCCAACAGCGTTGCTAACGCATTACTTATCCATTTACCGACAATAAATATGGCTAGGGCGAGCGCTATTTTTGTGCCATAGGCAATAGCGATCTCTGGTCCTTGTTCAAGCATTTTATCTAAATTGAATTCCATGGTTTTAACCTCCTACTAAATTAACTTTCCAGTTTATTTCGCACGTTTTTCGACAGTGGCTTTTACAACTCCAACCACACGACGGTTTTTTGCTCGCCCTTCAGCTGTATTGTTGTCTGCGATTGGTACGAGCTCTCCCATCCCAATGGCCGATACCCTGTCACGATCTATAGAGAATTGAGAAATGAGACGCTCAGCAACAGCCTTTGCTCGCCGCTCGGATAATTGCTGGTTATAACCGGCATCACCACGATCATCTGTATGACCTTCAATAGTCACTTCGCTTTTAGGATAGGAGCGCATAAACTCGGCGACTTTAGAAATTTCTGTATCGAAGGTCGCATCAATTTCAGAAGAGTCGTTCCCGAAGTTAACCTGTAAATCAATTTGCTTTGCTTCAGTTAGAAGCTCGTAGCAGCCTTTATCATCGACTTTTGCTCCAGCCTCTGATCCCGGGCACTGATCTATTGCGTCCGCAACACCGTCATTATCCGAATCCAAGGCACAGCCCGAACCGTTCACCCGCACACCTGCCAGTGTATTCGGACAGGCATCATTTGCATCGGGAACGCCGTCATGGTCTCTATCAAGTTTGTCACTATCACGCTCGACAATGGCTGCGCTTTCAACCGAGCTATCGGCTCGTTTACTTGTTTGCGCTACGCTACCAAAGAGGTAGTTAAGGCCCAGTGACAATGTGAAATCTTGAGATTCTTCATCAAAACTATGAAATAGACGTGCATCGGAACGAATGGTTAAGTTCTCGGTTAGATAATATTTAAGGCCTCCACCGAAATTAACTAGTGTTTCTTTTGCATCCTGGAAATCTGCTTCGTAATCGCCATGCCCTATGCCGATAGCCAAATAGGGTTGGAGGTTTTGTTCGCGGTTAAAAGTGTAAAGACCATCCAAACGTAGCTGACGATAGTCAACATCACTCGCACCACTGATCTCTGAATCAGGATCGGCTACTAGATAATTGAGCTCCATTGCCCATGGGTTATCGAATTGGTAACCGAGACCCAGCCCATACACTAACGAGTCGTCTAGATTCCGTTTTCCATCAAAAATCAGATATCCGACCTGCGGGTTCACAAAAACACCGGTTTTGGGCGTTTCTGCAGCGACATTTATTGCACCGCTCGCAAGTAAGATACCGCTAAGCATCATTCCAAATCGGGCTTCCAACATAAATCATCCTCTCAAATGCCTGATTACGTCCTTAGATATTCAGAGTGCCTCGATAAAACGACTACCCTCTGAAAGCCCGGCTATTGTGCATTCGCAAAAGAAATAAATCTGTCAAACAATGTCAAATCATCACCCCCTACGGCTATCCAGTTAGACGTGACGGGCTAGTTCTGCAATCGGAAATACACTGGGAACCAGCGAAAAGAAGGAGTAAAGCGCGTGCTGTTAAGCGCAATAGAAATCGGCAAAAAACAGGAAAATAGGCGCCACCAAAAAGGAAAGTTCAGGAGGTAGAATATGGCACTTGAAGAGTAAAGGTGGTGCCAACACCAGGAGTGCTCTCAACGTGAATATCAATGTTATGTTGGCGACAAACCACTTGGACGAAATGTAAACCCAAACCAATACCTTTATGGCTTTGATATTCTTCACTGCGAAAACGCTCAAAAATCTTTGACGTTAGCTCCTGGGACATACCACTGCCATGATCTTGGATAGACACAAGGGCATACCTCACACCAGGCTCTCCTCGGCCTTGTTTCTCGCTAAGGTCAACATCGATGCGAGTGATTGAACCGCCCTCACTATGTTTTATAGCGTTATCAAGTAAATTGATAATGACTCTTTCCAGCAGTGTAGGGACAACACTCACGTTAACACTGTCAGCGCCTAATTGGCGCTCAAGCTTAACGCCCTTAAGTTGTGCTCGCGGGAAGACTTCGTCTATAGCATTGTCGAGGATATCTCGAAGGTCACACAACACGAAATCTGACGGTTTGATTTCCTTGGCTTTCGCAATTTGTAAAAACTGCTGAGCGTATCCCAAATTTTTCTGCACATAACTTTCAATACTATTCAGTAGCTGGACTTGACGCTTGATTGCCGAAGATGGAGATCTCGACTCATCCAGTGAATCAGTAAGTACATTCCGCTCTTGATCAATCAATGCCAGCACTGATGTCATTGGCGAACGCAAGTCATGCGATAAGAAGTGCAAGGCCTCCATACGAGCTTGCTCACTTTGTCGCAACGCAGTGATATCAGTGAAAGTCAGCATAATAACGGGCGCATTCTTTTGTCCAAGATCGACTTTTTGCCCCTGGCCAATGTAGTAGCGATTCAAACGCGTATGTATTAACTCTTGGATAAACGGCTTATCTAAAAAAGCGAGTTCTGTAAGCACATTTGGCCACGAGAATTCCTCTAAGTATTCAAACTCATTGGCGATCTCCAATAAATCGTCCTCACTAGGCGTCTTCTGCCAAAGCTGTGAGGCTTGGTTGTTCACGTGGAGAATCCGCCCCATCGCATCAGCGATGACCACAGCATCGGGCAATTGTTGAATACTTCCTTCAATCAAGGACCGGTTGTAGGCCGCAACTTTATTGGCATTTCGTAATTTACGGAGTGTTTGTTCGACCACGGGCTGCGTCGAGGGGTGCTGAATAGTACGGGTGTTAAATTGTGGTTTGTTTGTGATGATCCTTTTCAATACAGCCGATTGAAGCACCTTGTCATCGGTATTCCAATGAAACTTAATTCGATACTCTGCCCCATCGACTTCGAAGGTTGTCGCTTCTCCAACTAACTCAGGGTACTCAAGATCGTCACTATCCGAAAACGACGATTGTGTAAGATCACTGCCATCCTCCGTCGTTTTGCTCGATGTAGCTTCGCCCTTTTCGATTTTTGCCAAACGCCAGCGCCCTACCACCCCTAAACCATTGAGATAGTTAAAACTGTGCTGATAATATTCAATGGTGCTTGGAAATCGTTCGCGACTCACAATGAGTTCTGGCTCAAGTGCATCCAGAGACGCTTGTAAGTAGTGCGATGTTAATTCAAGTTTGCGTAAATTCCAGATCGGGTAAAAGAGTAATAATCCACAAAGCAAGGCACCAGGCATAACCCAGATATTCCCTACCCAAAGTAGTGCGACACTTATCGCAATCACTGCCGCCACAGCAACCGCCGTCACTAATAAAAAACGTCTTGCGGCCAAAACGCTAAAATAGGCACCCGCAAGCAACATCACTACTCCGCTATAAATAGCGACGAATACTGGGGTTAGAGGAACAATCAGTTGATTTTTTGATACGGCTGAAAAAACATTTGCATTAAACTTTACACCAGGCATCACACCCGTGGGGGTATAAAAAGTATCAGTCAAACCACTCGCCATCATTCCAACTAATACAATTTTGTTGCTAAAAACCGCATCTGGAATGGTTTGATTTAAGACATCAATGTAAGACACTTCTAAGTAATCGCTAGCCCCTGAACGAACCGGCACCCAATTAAAATAGTCTCGCACGTACTGCATCGGTCGCGCATCGTCAGCGCCAGGCGAAGTTTGCCGTAACCCTGGTAACGATTGTTCGCGAATGCCAAGGCTTTTTTGCATCGCTAAGCTTAAGTGAGGCCAAAACGCGTCACCGATACCCTCTTGCAGGTAAACACCCCGCACAACACCGTCGTCTTCCATTCCCACATGAACATGGCCGATAAAATCTGTATTGTCAGACAGTGCGGGAAAAGGTGGGCGTTCGAGCAACTGCCCGCCTGCCATGGTAGGCTCGAAAATGACGGGAAGAACCACACGCTGAGAATTAGCCACTGCGTCGATAAACGCTTGGTCACTTTGAGGATCTAAAGTGTTAGCGTCCGCGAATACAATATCAAATACGATGCTCGCCGCACCGGCCTCAGTGAGCTTGTCCACTAGTGTCGCATGATGGTGACGCGGCCACGGCCAGCGGCCTAAGCTACGTAAACTTTTTTCATCTATTGCTATTAGGACAACGCTTGGGTCAGCAGTCATCGGCATGTGGCTTACGACTTGATCGTACAACCATCGATCAACACTGATAACCCATCGGTTGATCGCTGCGAGAACAACGAGCAACGCTACCAGAAATACGATTATCGAACGAATTGTTCTAGCATCCATATACCATTTATAGGCAGGAGGCTTGCTCGCAGGGCCTGAAATAGAGGTAGAGCCCATAATCAATAATGGATCCCGCGTTGAACTATATCGCTGTGACAATAGCCGATTCCATTCTTCATTACACTAATTGTTTCCACCCTTTAGTTACTTCCACCCTTTGGTTACTTCCACCCTTTGGTTACTAAAGACCCGTTCTAATGCGGCACTACAATATTCCAACCACGATAACAATGACGCTTATACCGATAGCCATCCACTTTTCCCATTGCGTCTGAGTGAGCACAACAACGTCACTAGGCGGGGATTCGATACCATGCTGACCCACCGCAACAATACGTAAATAGCGATACGTCTGAAGAGATTCAGGAATTGGTTGCCAGGCTGTCTCACTCAACAGTTCCGTTTCTGGGCTATCAAATGTTTCAACCTCGGATAGCTCTATGCGATACATGGCTGCGCCCTCAATCGCTGGCCAAGTTAATTCAGAATCATTGTGGCTTATCTTTAACGTGGAGGGACTCGGCGTGGCTAGAGTGCTTGTAACACAGGCAGTATCTTTCGCTGGCAGTCCCAACAACTGCGCTTCAGAAATAGCGAAAACAGCTACGATGTAGCACCCTTCAGCAAGAGCTGGCGTCACGATTTCTGGCACCGCTACATCACCTGTGAAGACAACAGACTCAGGATTTTCGGCCTGCGATATCACGACTTTATAGCCACTTACGTTTTCATTGGGCTGCCAACGCATCGAAATGCCGCCGGATTGTGGACTTAAAACTGGAAGAAGTTGAGGTGCTGCTAATAATTCAACAGGTGGAGACAGTGCTTCATCTTTCTTTGCAAGCAAGCCAAAGCCTTTTGGCACATCCTCGGTCGATTGCTCATTCGATACGCCAACTAGACCTTCAAGAACCTCGCTACGCATTTCAGATGGCGAGGCGGGATCAACAGATACTCGAAATTCAGTTCCACGAACCGCAGCAATCGCGGCCGGTGTCTCGACATTGAATTTAACGGGCGGTTGACGTTTCGGCACCTTACTTGTGGCGCCACCACTAAAGAGGCGTACACGGGTATCCACCATCCCGCTTTCACCATTATTCGTTAATCGATCAAGTTGCACGTCGCTTTGTGGTTCTAGTATCAACAACGAGCCATCGGCGAAACGAATTGTCGCGTGACTCTTATCACTTGTTCTTATGCGTGTCCCCAATTGGAGCAAATCGCCTGCTTGGGCCGCACGATATTGTGTTGCTCCACGTAAACGTAACGTAACCTCACCACTGACATAGCTAAGTGTTGCAGGTACTGGTGGGTGCTTTAACCAACTAACAGGAAAACGAATAACCGTTCCGGGTGGAATTTTTCTCGGATAATTAACTTGGTTATAGTCGCCAATGGTTAACCAACAATCACTCTTGACGGTATAGCGTTTACAAACGGCCCATAAGGTGTCACCAGGGCGAAAACTATATAACCAATCGTCATCTGCGGCTGTGTTTGCGTCGGCGGCTATGTCCTGTGCATGAGAATGAATACAGGTAGACATCAATAGGCCTACCGCTAGTACATAGCGAATCACCAAATTTATTGAATACTTCTGATTTTGTAAGCGCAAGTGAAGTAATAAGACATTAACAACGTTCAAAGCGGTATCCATGATGATAAACCGTTTTAATTCTATAACCATTTTCAGGTTGAATGTTTAAGACACGACGTACTTTACTGACATGGCTGTCCACAGTTCGTGTGTTGAGCGAAGCATCGACTCCCCAAATACGCTTTAGTAAGCTGTCTCGAGAAAATAGCCGCCCCTCATTTTGTAAAAACAAGCAGGCTAAGCGGTGTTCTTTGTCTGTCAATTTAACCGATTCCCCGGCAACAGTTGCAGCGCCGGTGGTTGGGTTCAACTTGATCTCACCGACATCAATCACCTGAGCAACCTGATGACGATCAAACCGGCGGAGTAAAGCAGCGACTCTCGCATTGAGCTCTGCCTCACGAAGCGGCTTGGTTAAATAGTCATCTGCGCCTTTATTCAAGGCATCGACGATATCAGCTTCGTCGTCTCGTTGAGTCGTAAAAAGTATCGGGACGCTACTGTCGTACTCGCTTCTAATCATCGTTAACACATCGATACCAGGGGTATCAGGTAACTCCCAATCCAAAATCATCAGATCGAACACTTCGCCAGCTAAAACATCTATCAGTTGACGAGCGAGATTGTAGGTAACAACCTCGTACCCTTGCTTCAGCAACCAGGATTTAACCGTCTCTGACTGGGCTAGATCATCTTCAAGAAGACATATGCGCATGGTTTCACACAACGTAGACAAAACAAAGCAGACCAGAACACACCATAAAACACGCTAAAATTTACACGTAGCGGCCACTAGTGGGTAGTATTCATCGGGTTTTCAGCATAATACTAAGATGCCGTTCACTATACTAGCGTTGGGTTTGAGCAACTGAAGGACGGTGCGCAAAGAAAGAGATTGGCAGAAACGAAACGACGCAGGCTCACAACCTGAGGTTGGATACCAATGGAATTGGTTGATTTCTAAACCCAGCCTGAAAATCAGCGCAGCGACAACTCTAGTGGTTGTGTAGCTTGATTTAAATCCATTTCAAAATAGCGGGGTTTGTACCGCTCCGTAGCGACTTCAATCGAGACGGCGCTCGGCTTGGCGAGGGCGAATCTAAACTCACCGTTTACCGTTGTTTCAACAGTCAACGGAGGCTGATTCTCTGTGCAGCTATCAGCTGCACCCGTATGTTGATTCGGAGTCACCTTGATCGTCGCCAGTATAGGTTTACCCTCAAAATTGACGACCCGGCCGGTGTATCGGTGAGCAATAGTAGATAGGTGCAAATCGCCAATATCAACCCCTTCATCTTTAGTCATCACTACGTATCCACTCAATACTCCGTTAGGATGTTGAGCGCTAATGCATAAGTCACTCGGGGTCGCTGATGATTGCTCGGGCTCGGTGGAATACCCCTGCTGAATTGCGTGCTGATATAGCGCTTGTTTACCTCGATGATTACTGACCAAGGTAAACCGCCCATCTACTGCCGCTGTCACATTCTCCTGAACACTTAACAGTGTTGGACTATAAAGAGAAATTGACGCTCGACCTGCAGGCTCTCCAGTTGGCAACAACACTCTTCCTGAGATGAGTGATACTTTATCAAGTTGAATCGAAATATTTTCAGTAACTTGGCTATCGACATCTAATGCTTGAGGTTTATATACACTCAGGCCGACGTCAGGCACTTCAATCGTGTAACGGCCATAATCTAACCCGACTACATTAAAATACCCACTACTATCAGATCGTATTGTTGCTGAATGCTGCGCATTATGTACGTGGCGTAGAAATAAGTCGGTTGAAACAGGCATCTCAAACTGATCAGTAATTTGCCCGCGAACAGTCACACCCTGCCTTAGATTGAGCATCACTCCTCGCTGCCCATCTATAAAAAACTGTGGCAAGCTACTCGCCCACTGCGAGTGTTGGGCAACAACACAATAGCCTCCCTGCATAAGATCAATCGTGAAGTCACCATGTTCTGAGGTTCTACCAACTACACGTAAATTATTGGGTACGCTATGACAATCATTCACACCGGTGTCGACAGGCCATACCGCAATATCAGCGTTAGTAATCGGTTCGCTATCCGGTTTAAGTACTTTTCCAATCACTTGCTGATAGGGCTGTAATTCAATTTCAATAACTTCACTATCTACTTCGCTGGAGAAGGAAACCAATTCCGTAGCAAATCCATTTTTACTAGCGTTAATTACAACGCACCCCACCTCATTCACACTTGTTTGTGGAGTCTCTATATAGAATTCTCCTCGATGGTCGCTATGGGTAAACTGTGTCTTTTCCGACAGCATAAATTCTTCAGACATTCGCGCATCACATTCTTCAGCGTTCAATGTCGAAATAAAACGGTACAGTAACTCACCACCGGATACAGGCGTTTGTTTGTCGTCTACTAATGTTCCCTTGATTTGCCAACGGCCGTCACCCGCCAATAAATCACTACTCGGTTGGGGCAAAGTATGCTGAAAAGTATCGCTAACAAACTGCGGACTAACTGAGGAGATTGTTTCTTTTATGCGATGTTTGTTAATATTTTTTTTATCGCCCAGTTCGGCGTCAACGACGACATTTACTGGCTCAGAAAAAAGGTAAAACACCCCTCCGAGCGTAAGAGCCAAGGACACGGCGGTAGCAACTAAGAACGTATGATTACTCTTCATAGACGAAACGTGAATGCTATTAAACATATAGCGCCCTACCCGATAGGGTAGAGCACTACATTCGAGGCGGTTAAATCAAATATTATTCGAGTGACTGCGTTTTTAAGAAATCCCAGGCCTCCCCGGCATCCCAGCCCGAGTGTCCACCAAAACGCTCAGTACACAAGACTACCTCAACACCACCATCGCAGTTATGATGAAGGTCGCACGAAGAAGACATACTTGTTGTTGAACTACAGTTATTAATATCACCCCATTCATTAAAAGTCTCTTCAGCACCCAAAAAATGAATAGGATCTAAATTGTAACCTGTCGGTGGCGTCGATCTTCCGCCATCAAAAGGCACAATAAAATCGAATCGGCCTCGCGACATATACACCGAGATTGGCCGAATTGGATTACATGCCGCTTCTTCAACGAGATCGAATGCGGCTGGCGCTACGGCGGCAACCATATCAGCCGCGTCACAGGCCAAATAATGCGATAAGCCTCCGCCATTCGAGTACCCCATAGCATACACACGGGATTCATCGATACAACCGTTTGCAGAAATATCCTCAACCACTTGGCGGGCAAAACCCACATCATCGACAGATCGCGATTCTGTACAGCAAGGACCGAAATTCCACGCGTTATCGATGCCATCAGGGTAAGCAACAATGAAACCCTCTTGCTCTGATAAGCTGTTGGTCCCCGAATTATCGCGCTGATAATCTGCATCAGCAGAGAGCGGATGAAAGTCCAAAACTAATGGAACAGGCGTTTGTCCATTGTAAGAACGAGGCACATTCAATATATAAGAACGACGAGTACCATCCACATACAGTGTCCTATTCGTCTCACCTGGTGAAAGGCTATTTGCACTACAATTACCGGGGTCTCCAGGATCACCCGGGTCTCCATTCTCGCTTTCTATCGTGACGTTTGAGATAGTGTAAGACTCAAAATAGCTACTCGCATTTAATGAAAACTGTAAATACAGTTGCGAGCCATTTGCCGGAATGTCATAACTGACAGCGCCGGATCCACTTCGCACCGATTCTAGATCGGTAAAGTTAACACCATTAAAAGAGTAACGCGCTACAGCAGTTTCGCCTGCATCCAGCCCAGACATTGAGCGACTATAACTTATTGTCACTGCATCGACGTCGCCAATAGTAATGGCTGAAGATACTATCGAGCTAGACGCCCCTCCACGCAAGCGAACGCCATAACTACCCGTCGTCACTCGACCGGCATCAGAAAAAATGCCTAAACCCGAAGAAAAATCATGCTCATACACAACCTCCTGCGCGACGACGGAGATTGATGCAAATCCAACTGTAGCAAGCACCACCGTTTTGAGAGATTGAACGACGTGGAGAGATATATTTTCGAGCAAGACATGTAGTCCATGCCCTATTTGCAAATTAAATGGTAATAATTTCATAGATCAAATCCTTGTTTTTATTTTTTATACAATCGTAGGAACAGCGCTTAGAGTGTTATATCAAACACCTACGATTTTTAGATTGTATGTCTTACATATATTCTTAACAACGTAGAAAATATATTTAGACGACATTCATTCAGAACATTTTTGAAGATCGAATAGCTATTTTTAAGTGAATATTTGTAATTAAATTATAAGGAGAACACCAGAAACCAAATTAGTATTTCATGTGTTTTTCATGACACATGATTCATGTTTCGTTTGGTCAGAAAATCTCTAAGCTACCCCGCGCCAACTAACTTTTTAATCAAAAAAATGAAATCGACTTAGACATTTTCCCCATTCGAAAATAGTGAATGGGCATAATTTTTTCGAACAACATCTGAACTGAAAACGATGTTGTGATAACCCCCCCTAACAAGCAGCCCTCATCAGAATAAATTGCAACGCTAACCACTCGATCAGTAGCGCTTATAACGTTTTACTTATATAGCCATTGCAAGTTTGCGGCGGGATAGCCAGAGACGACTAGGCGAAAGCGTTCAAAATATATCAGATATAATCACCAACTTTCGCTCACCAGGAAACTTGGGTTTTCAATCTGAAGCGTAGGTAATATTCGAAGAAAGTTAGACGCGGTGAGTATTCGACTGCAGTGTTGAAACGCTGATTACCACTCGACAGAATTACCCTGCCAATCCTTAAAAAATAGGTTAGTACTGTTTGGTAACTGAGCAATGACAGAAAAAAGTCTTTCCGCGGTAAAGCGTGGCGAAAAGAGTTTGCCATCAGGGACGTTTTTCTGAAAAGGTTTTGACAAGAATGAGTCTGTGGTTCCCGGATGGTACAACAAAAACGTTGTGTTAGGCGCGATACGAGCAAACTCAATAGACGCCGTCTTAATCCCCATATTTAACGCCGCTTTAGACATTCGATAGCTATACCACCCGCCTAACTCATTATCTGCAATACTACCAATACGAGCGCTTAGGATAGTCACGATACAATCTGTGCCACGCTTCAATAGCGGTTGTAGATATTTCACCCAAAGCAGTGGAATAAACGCGTTCACCTCCATAACGGACAATAGTGACGCTCGCTGAAGAGCTTGGACGCGTTTTTCAGGATTGATATCTTCAGCATGAAGAATGCCATTAGTGATAAAAACGTCGGTTAACTCTATAGATCGGTACGCAAGATCGGCCGTCAATGCCTGAATGGCATTCTCCGTGTAATCACAGTGAAGCCACTCGATGCGTTGTTGATATTCCTGCGGAATACTAGTTTCTTTGAATTTCTTACGAGAAACCGCAATGACACGGTGTTTTTCTGATAATTCCAAATAGTGTTGAATAATAGCACTGGCAATAGCGCCAGAAGCACCGATCACAATTGCGTTCATTTCAACGAGCCCTGTGTTTTTTGGGGCTCACTCTGCTCGGAAGATTGAGGGTTGAGATCAATAGCCTGAGAACAATCGATGCAATGATCTGAACGCTCATTTTCAAGACGAGATTTACCGGTCAATATTAGCGCGATGGTATGTCTATGTCGGGCAAATACTGCATATGCTGCCAAAGCAATCGGACGAAACCATTTCCATGTTAACGGTTTAACCCACCGCCCCTTCCCGACAGATTCCCATATAACATAGGTAGCATCGACTCCTCGAAACACCTCGCCATCACTTATTTTGACATATAGCGACGCCATCGCATCGTTCATTTCGATACTGGGAAATGCTCGCATCTGAACAGTATCGTTTAGATCGATAAAGTGTATTACCTTTCGCGTATCCCATTTTGCCAACAGGCTAATCTCTCTCGCGCATAGCGGGCAGGCCCCATCGAAAAACATTTGAAAAGTATGTCGCCTATTATCCGGGTGGTTTGTCATAGATGCTCTCTAGGAATTCCATCGTTTGATTCTGCCTACATTTCTATCGTCTAAGCAACCTTCTACTTAATGAGGGCCTGCTTAATGACGCCGCCAAGGCAACCTTGGCTCTAGTCTCTGTCATACGTCACGTACGCCATATGGGATCAATACTTTCGTCGCAAGCGAGAGACAAAGGTTTCAAGTAGCTGGAGCTAGCCATCCTGTCTTCTCGCACAGCAATCCAAAATGCTAACGCTTGCGTACCACCGCACAAGTAATTCATTCAACGACACCGCCTTCATCTAGAAAACTGGAGCAATCATATGCCTTCAAAGACAACTAAATCAGGACTAAAACAGGTAGCTCACTCAACACTCAACGCAACCATTTGCTTACCTGTAAGCATCGTTTCCGCATTGACCTTTGCGGCACCGACCTTCGCTATAGACCCACCGCAAAAAGAAAGTACTTGCCAAGCATGCCACGGCGCAAAGGGTGCTGCGCCAATCATGGAGTCATACCCAAAGCTTAACGGACAAAACCAAGCCTACCTGGTTCAAGCGTTAAATGACTATAAAAATGGAAAGAGATCCGGCCCTTTAGCCGCCATTATGTCGGGCCAAGCGGCGATGCTCAGCGAAGAGGAAATTAAAGCACTAGCAGAATATTATGCAGCACAATAGCGCGCGACAGCGCTGCTTCCGCATTCTGAAACCTTAGATGGAAACTTAGATAGTATACTCAACGGGACAAGTTGCTGGTTGCTGTACTGTCGCTATCTACACTTCTATTTTTATCGAGCATAATGTGAAATACGATCAAGATTCTCTCAAGCAAATGGACAAGCGTCATCGGGCGCGATTTATCAATAGCGTTATCGGCACAAAGCCCGCTCTCATGGTTGGCAGCCAAAACGCTCATGGCCAAAGTAATTTAGCCATCATGTCTTCGGCGTTTCATTTAGGTGCGGACCCAGCGTTAATTGGATTGATCATTCGTCCCAGCGAAAGCCCGCGACATACGTTTAACAATATTCTGGAAACGGGATGTTTTACACTTAACCATATCACCGCTGATATCGTGGAGGCGGCGCACCAAACGTCTGCCCGCTATCCTGAGGGGGAATGCGAATTCGACGCAGTCGGCTTAGAAAAAGAATTCCTAGATGGATTTACAGCGCCTTTCGTTGCTCAAGCGCCGATAAAACTGGGGGTAACGTTGGTCGAACATCAATTGCTCGCAGTGAATAAAACGCATTTGATAATCGGCGAGATACAGCTACTGGATGTACCAGAAAACGCCGTCAATCACGACGGCTTTGTCGATATCATTGCAACGGGTACCGTTGCCGTTACTGGTTTAGATCACTATGTACAACCGACATCACTAAAACGATTAAGTTACGCGAAGGTAGATCGTTGGCCGGAGGAAATTCAATGAGCATTGCATCAGTGTTGTAATCTCGTCGAGATAAAACTAGCAACGGGGAGATGCAACGACCCAGGTGCTTTCAATATAGAAAGCACTAAATCAACAGACCAAGAGTATTAGACGCGATACGTAGCAATAGAAGACATAACTTCGGACGTAACAATAGACATAACAACAGACATAACAACAGTCTGTCGCACGACTACGCTATCAGAATTAATTATTAGCCGGTACAACAGGAACGCCACTGTCCACGCCAGCATTTTGACCCCGGTGACGTAGAACATGATCCAGTAATACAATGGCCATCATAGCTTCTGCAATCGGCGTTGCGCGAATACCCACGCAAGGATCATGACGCCCTTTGGTAATAACATCTATCGATTCACCTTGGCTGTTAATACTTTTACCCGGGAGGCGAATACTTGACGTAGGCTTCATCGCAATATGCGCAACGATGTCTTGGCCGCTGGAGATTCCACCAAGAATACCGCCTGCATTGTTGCTTAAAAAACCTTGCGGCGTAATTTCATCGCGATGCTCAGTGCCTTTCTGTACAACTGACTCAAATCCAGCACCGATCTCGATACCTTTGACCGCATTAATACTCATTAGCGCGTGAGCAAGATCTGCATCGAGGCGATCAAAAATTGGTTCACCTAAGCCAACGGGCACACCTTTGGCAACCACGCTGATCTTAGCGCCAATAGAATTACCCTCTTTATTCAACGCCGCCATGAACTCTTCCATCTCGGCCACTTTTGACTGATCTGGGCAAAAGAACGGATTGTTCTCAATCTCATCCCAATCGATATGATCTATAGCGATAGGCCCTAGTTGCGATAGATAGCCACGTACTTCAATGCCATAGCTTTGCTGTAAATATTTTTTTGCAATGGCCCCAGCCGCTACACGCATTGCCGTTTCGCGAGCTGACGATCGACCACCACCACGGTAGTCGCGGATCCCGTATTTATGTTGGTAGGTGTAATCAGCGTGGGCGGGACGAAATGTATCTTTGATATTACTGTAGTCTTTTGAACGCTGATCGGTATTTTCAATTAACAAACCAATCGGAGTGCCTGTCGTTTTGCCTTCAAACACCCCCGACAAAATTCGTACCTGATCCTCTTCACGACGCTGCGTGGTAAAGCGTGATTGTCCCGGCTTGCGACGGTCGAGATCGCGTTGCAAGTCTTCTTCGCAAAGCGCCATTCCCGGAGGACAGCCATCCACGATACAGCCTAATGCCAAGCCATGGCTCTCGCCGAAGGTGGTGACAGTGAAGAGTTTCCCAATGGTGTTTCCAGACATACCGACGAATACCTAATTCTATATTTTTTCAATTTTTTAGCGCCAATAAGCGCTCTATGCGATCAGCAAGTATACCACTATTTATAGGCAGTATTTTGATCGAGTTCCCTCAACCAAAGGCAATACCGCTATACCGACCTTGCTAAACCCTGCCCCGCAGTTCCGCAGCGCTGAGGACAAACACCCCGTGACCACCGTTCTCGAATTCGACCCAAGTAAAAGGGATGTGTGGATAAGCATTTTCTAATGCCTCCCAACTATTCCCTACTTCAACCACCAATAGTCCATTTTCTGAGAGATGGTTCGGCGCTTCCGTCAACAATCGTCGAGTAAAATCTAAACCATCAAATCCGCTAGCCAAGCCCAACTCAGGCTCCGCATGGTATTCCGCGGGCATGCTTGCGAGGTCACTAGCATCAACATACGGTGGGTTCGCAACAATTAAGTCATAGACCTCACCTTCGACACCCGAAAATAAATCGCCTTCAACCACCCGCACCCGGTCCTGAACACCATGAGCGTACATATTGTGTTCCGCCACACCCAAGGCAGCACGGGAAATATCAGATAGATCCACCTCAGCGTCAGGAAACGCCAACGCACAACATATACCTATGCAGCCACTGCCAGTGCATAGATCCAAAATTCGCTGTGGCTCGTCCAGCAGCCAGGGAGCAAAATATTGAGCGATCAATTCCGCAATAGGTGAGCGAGGAACCAGAACGTCGCTATTAACCGTAAACGGCAAACCAGCGAAATAGGCCTTGCCAGTAATGTAGGCGGCCGGAATACGCTCATTGATACGACGCTGAAATATGGCTATCAACCCCGATACCTGCTCATCAGTTAACGCGTTATTTAACACGCCTTCATCCACATCCCAAGGCAACTTCAAATACCACAGCGCCAGATACACTGCCTCATCCCAGGCATTATCGGTACCGTGTCCATAATAAAGTTCAGCCGCATCGAAGTGCTCAACTGCCGCATTGAGCAGTTCCCCTAAGGTGGCCGATTTGGGCCAAGGAGTATGTGACGGCATAAAACAACCCCGTATTTAAGTCGATATCTCACGCGAGGTGGGCAAACTATCACCCACGGCTGCAAAGTCAAAGGGTTTTTACAAGGCGCAACGCTTTAGCCATTCGAGTAGCGAGCATGGTAAACTGCGCGACCTGTTAGAAGAGGAATTGTGAATGAAAGACGAGTACGCCAAGATTATCGATGCCATCGGCGAAGATTTAACACGCCCTGGCTTGGCCGACACACCTACACGTGCAGCAGAGGCGATGAAATACTTGACCCGAGGCTACAACCAAACGATCGATGAAGTCGTCAACGATGCCCTTTTCCCATCAGAGTCCAACGAAATGGTACTGGTTAAAGACATCGAGTTGTACTCACTGTGTGAGCATCATTTACTGCCTTTTATTGGCAAGGCCCATGTCGCTTACTTACCTAACGGCAAGGTCCTAGGGCTGTCTAAAATTGCGCGAATCGTTGATATGTTTGCGCGTCGATTACAAATCCAAGAACAGCTGACAATGGACATTGCCAAAACCATCGAATCTGTGACGGGCGCCACTGGCGTTGGTGTAATAATTGAAGCCAAGCATATGTGTATGATGATGCGCGGCGTTGAAAAACAAAACTCTCAGATGTCTACGTCGGCAATGCTAGGCGCGTTCCAGACCAATCCAAGTACGCGTACCGAGTTCTTATCATTGTTGAAAAACTAACGCTTCATCCCTATTGTCCGACATGAAAAAGGCGCTTAATTAGCGCCTTTTTCGTTTGTTATTTCTATTCACCACGCACAATTTCAATTCGCACACTGCGACGGCCCGTGGCATCACTATCATAGCCTTTACGCATTGGCGCTAAGCTGCCGATACCATGTGGGTCTAGCCTATCACCCGAGATACCCTTCTCGTGCAGCAGCTCGCGAAGCTGTTTCGCGTAACCCAACGACTCAGACAACTGCGCGACATGTGGATCATCACTATATACGTGGCCCACAATACGAACCTTCATAAAACGCTGTATACGCAGCGCCGCAACCAACGCATCAAGGTGGGCGGGCTCGACCGCTAGCTCACCGTTATTTGCCGTAAGACCAGAAACAATATAAAAGCCATCCTCCAAGAGTTGTTGACTGATGGTTTTAGGGTCCGGCGCTAATGCTTCATTCGCTGATTTATTTGTCATCACCAGCTCGAGGTGTGCAAATACGCGTTTATTCCCTCGAGCAACCGCATAGACTATGACGTAATTTAAATGCTGATCAACATCAACAATCTCATAGACTCCATAATATTGATTGCTATCTAAACCATATAATTCTTTGATAGAAAAAACCTGGTTCGCCCAGGCGTTGCTGGTGCCGCAATCTCTCGCCTCACATAAGTACAATGCTCGAGCATTGATATTCAATAAACTTTTACGATAGAAGTTAAATACCTCTTTCGCAGAGTGGCCAGAAGGAACCTGCGCAGTCCGGCGGAGTAGTTCACCTTCAACTCGAATTTCTCGATCAGGCGACCAGAAACCTCTGATTTTTTTGACTTTACCTAGTGCAACCGAATAATCGACAACCTCCCGTTCCTGTTCATTGGTCACCTCGGCACGGGGGAACAAATCAACGGCTGACAAAATGTCATCACGACTCTGCTCAGCCTGTGCAATGCCACACCATAGGAGCATGATTGCAAAGCCAAGCAAAAGCTTGGGAGTAATTAATGTAATATGCTGAGCGATTTTCATAATAGTGTCACTCTAGCTTTTCTTAAGCCTATTGAGAGAACAGTTGATTAAAACAGTCTGCGACAGCGGGCGCTGCGTCTTCCATATGTAAATGGTGAGATCCCGGTATGTGTGTTGCTTCGATGAACGGGTATTGCTCAGCGATACCCTCTAGGCGGTCGCGCAGCATAGGCATACCATTTTCAGCAATAATCAAACGCGTTTTTGCCGTAATACGTTGATAAAACGCATGTGCTGCTTCTTCAGATAAACGTACGCAGGACGCCCCTTTAAGCTGAGGGTCATTGCTCCATGTGTAGCCGCCTTCGACCTCGCGAAGGCCGTGCTCTACCAACTGTTTAGCCGCTTCATAACTCAACGGGATTTGCCCACGTTGACGGACAACAACGGCCGTTTCAATGTCCGGGTATACAGCAAACCCTCGACTTCGGTGACGCTGTAAATCAATAATTGATTGCGCCAACTGGGTCGGGGAATCTTCCATCTTTGTGGTCGACGGTTTAAAACCATCAATCAATGCTAGATGGCTAATACGCTCCGGAAACGTACCCGCAGCAAGCGCACTAATAATAGCCCCGCGAGAATGTCCCATCAGCGCAAACTCTTGCCAGTGGAGCTGATCCGCAATCTGAAAAACTTCTGTGACGTCTTGGACAATGGGGTATGACATTCCTACTTGACGATGTCCACTCAGACCATGCCCAGCCATATCAATCGCGATAAAGTGAACACCTTTTAACATCGGTGCCAATTTATTAAAACTCGCACAGTTATCGAGCCAACCGTGCAAAGCTAATACCGGTAGGTCACCCGGCTGCCCCCACTCTTTGGCGGCGATGGTAATACCGCCTAAGTCAAAGGAAATTTCTTGTGCATCTGATACGGCCATAAATAACGTGACTTAAATAAATACGAAAAAAGAGCAGGAATGGATTAGCGCAACCAATTCAGGTCGCCCAAACCCATAGCGATAGGATCAAGATCGATACTGGCCAGAGCAGCTGTAGCCATTGAATAATAGCCTGGAGGCTGCCCTGTAAAACCATTGACGAGTTCACCCACTAACGGTTGATGGCTGACTAAAAGGACATTACTTAGATCGCGTGACTCCAATAAACGGATAACTCCATCCACATTGCCGTCAGGCGTGATTAGCTCGGTGGTTTCGATAGGTCGATCACCCAGTACTTCTAATGCGATTTTTGCGGTTTGTTGAGCACGAACATAGGGGCTGACGTACACTTGTCTCACCGCTTGGAGTTCTTTGGCAGACTTTCGAACAACCGCCGCAACTTCAGCTTCACCACGTGGTGTTAAGCGTCTAGCGGCGTCAGTCGCTGCACTCGCTTCCGCCTCCCCGTGGCGCAGAATAAATAAATTCACGCGAACACCTCTTTAAATCGCGCTATTAAATTCAACATCGTGATTCTGATCACCCAGCATCAGCTGGCCCATCACTTCACGAATTGAGCGCTTGTCAAATAAAACTGCATAAAGCCCCGACACTAAAGGCATATAAACGGACAACTCATCAGCTTTATCTTTTACCAATTTAACCGTATTGACGCCTTCAACCGCTTGACCAATAGACTGCATTGCGTGGTCGACATCATCCCCATTACCAACCGCATAGCCAAGTCGGTAGTTACGGCTGAGATCGGAGGTACAGGTTAAAATTAAATCCCCAACACCCGATAAGCCAAGAAAAGTCATCGGGTTTGCGCCGAGCTTGACTGCCATACGACTCATTTCCGCGAGACTGCGAGTCAATAGCATCGCGATACTGTTTTGCCCAACACCAAGTGCGACCGCCATGCCCGCCACGATCGCATACATATTTTTCATTGCGCCACCCAGCTCAACACCATAACGGTCATCGTTTATGTAGACCTTGAACGTATCCGAACTAAGGATCGTCGGCACCATACTGGTAATATCATCATACTCACTGGCGATTACTGTCCCCGTGAGGTGCTTTTGAATAATCTCCTTAGCGAAGTTTGGCCCGCTCAGCACACCAATGGGGACACCAGGCATTTCTTCTTCAAGGATTTGACTCATCAACTTGAAACTAGCCGCCTCAATACCCTTAGTCGTACTAATGACTTTAGCGCCGTTGCACAACAATGGCGCGACCCGTTGAGCAATCTCTCTAAAAGAGCTACTGGGCACACTGATAAAAACAACATCGCTTTGCGAGACTACTTCATTGAAGTTAGAGGTCACCATCAAGTTGGGATGTAGCTTATAGCCAGGGAGGTACTCGGGGTTTTCCCGATTTGCCTGACAATTTGCCGCCCTCTCTATATCTCGCATCCACAAATAGGTTTTGTAGCCATTCGTGGCAATAATATTGGCAATAGCCGTACCAAAGCTTCCACCACCGAGTACTGCAACTGTATGGGGGATATTCATTATTATTCCTTATTAGAGGCTCCAGTTGGGGTAGGATAAACCGCAGATACTCTAAACGCAAAACTACTAACACAACAATACAATCCGCGACCAAACAACAAAAAAGGCCAGGCGGATGCCTGGCCTTTTCATTCCTGCACGTCGATCAACCAATGCCTAATTTGCTAGCTCTAACAACAATTTGTTCAATCGTTGCACATAAGTGCCGGGGTCTTCGAGCTGGCCACCTTCGGCAAGCTGAGCTTGGTCGAATAAAATGTTGGCTAAATCCTTGAAACGATCTTCATCCGGCTCTTGGTCAAGTTTAGTCACCAACGGGTGTTCAGGGTTTAGCTCCAGCGTCGGTTTACTTTCGGGCACTGCTTGACCAGCAGCTTCCATGATCTTACGCATTTGCAAACCCATGTCACCTTCTGCAAGTGCCAAACACGCAGGTGATTCGGTGAGACGATGTGTTAAACGTACTTTCTCAACGCGATCATCCAACGCTTTTTGCGCGCGTTCAATAAGTCCCTCAAGTTGCTTTTCAACTTCCTCCTGCTTTTTCTTGTCTTCTTCGCTATCCAAATCACCGAGGTCAAGCTCACCTTTACTGACATCCTGGAATGCTTTGCCTTCATACTCATGTAAGCTACCAAACATCCATTCGTCTACCCGGTCCGCTAGCAACAGCACTTCAATGCCTTTTTTGCGGAATACCTCAAGATGAGGGCTATTTTTAGCAGTGTTGAAATTTTCCGCAGCGACGTAATAAATTTTGTCCTGCCCTTCTTGCATACGACCAATGTAGTCATCAAGCGATTGATCCTGATCCGCTTTATTGGTGTGAGTCGTCGAAAAGCGTAGTAGTTTTGCAATTTTTTCTCGATTACTAAAATCTTCTGCTGGTCCCTCTTTCAACACTTGGCCGAATTGCTTCCAAAATGCTTGATACTGCTCTGGCTCCTTCTTAGCCAACTTCTCAAGCATATCCAAGACACGCTTTGTAAGCGCTGAGCGCATGGAGTCGATATTGGGGTCTTTTTGTAGAATTTCGCGGGAGACATTTAGCGATAAATCGTTCGAGTCAACGACACCTTTAACGAAGCGTAAATACAGTGGTAGAAACTGTTCAGCTTCATCCATGATAAACGTACGCTGCACGTAAAGTTTTAGACCTCTAGCGCCATCTCGATTATAGAGATCAAAGGGAGCACGTTCAGGTATAAATAACAGGCTGGTGTAGTCGAGCTTACCTTCGACTCGATTATGGCTCCAAGTCAGCGGGTCACTAAAATCATGCGAAATGTGCTTATAAAATTCTTTGTACTCGTCATCTTTGACGTCACTACGAGAGCGAGTCCACAGCGCGGTCGCTTTGTTAACCGTCTCGATTTCTGGCTCCGCATCTTCCTTGGGCTCTTCACCTTCAGGAGTAGGTAGCGGGTCTTTTTTCATCTCAATTGGTAACGAAATATGATCAGAATATTTTTTGATAATGGAGCGTAAACGCCAACCATCAGCAAATTCCTCTTCACCGGCCTTTAAATGCAAGACGATTGATGTACCACGCTCTTCCCGAGTGATGTTTTCGATAGAGTATTCCGCATCGCCCTCACTTTCCCAATGAACACCTTCTGATACATCAACACCAGCCTTACGCGTAAACACTTCAACACGATCAGCAACAATAAATGCCGAGTAAAAGCCTACGCCAAACTGGCCGATTAAATTGGAGTCTTTCTTTTGATCGCCGGTCAGCTTACCAAGAAAATCGGCAGTGCCAGATTTGGCGATGGTGCCTAGATTGGTAATCACTTCATCTCGTGTCATACCAATGCCGTTGTCGCTAATAGAAACCGTTTTGGCATCCTTATCAAATTCAATACGGATTTTTAGCTCTGGGGCTGATTCATAAAGAGCGCCATTCTCGAGCGCTTCAAATCGCAGCTTATCCGCCGCATCTGATGCGTTTGAGACAAGCTCACGAAGAAATATCTCTTTGTTCGAATACAAAGAGTGAATCATCAATTGCAGTAGTTGTTTGGCCTCTGTTTCAAAGCCGCGAGTTTCCTTAAGAGCTTCGGCACCCATAGAATTCTCCTGAAAGCTGCTGCACCGATGGCTAGATTTAGCACTCAGCACAGGTGGATACAATGACACCACGCAGCTGATGGAGCGGTAACGCCGCTACGCCAGCTGAGTGAACAAATAAAGTGCTTGGAAAGATGGGGCCAAGTTGAAAAATTTCAACAGCCGTTAATCAAAGAATTGACCGGAGAAGGAGGAATCACGACAACAGATAGTGTGCTCTTGCGGTAGCCGTTACATTCGACGAGTTTTGCTGCCATACACGAACACCAACATTGGCCATTTTTCGACCTTGCCTAACCACTTCGCAAGTCGCGAATGTGTCGACATAACGACAGGCCCGAACGTAGTCGACGGAAAAATCGACAACTTTCGGCACCTTGGGAGGCTGAGTCGTACACTTTTGGTCGTAGGACATCAGCAAATAGATGATAGCCGACATACTCATAAAACCGGCGATAGCGCCGCCATGAATCGCCGGCAGCGATGGGTTGCCGATATTGGTTTTAACCGGGGGCAGTTTAAATTGCCAGTCACCTTCTACCCGTTCAACCACCATGCCAAGCTGTTGAGCGTAGGGTAAGGCGGAGACGAGTATCTGCGCATTGTTCTGCTCGCGCGACTGCTGGTACAGCAAATCAAATTGCGTCTGTGGCTTAATCTCGCTCACGCCTGGCCTCCGTGCTCGACAACGCGTTTAACATTATCAGGGGAGGTATCGATAATCGGTTTATCGATTGGCGTAAAATTTACCAACGCTCGCGCAACCGGCCGCTCGGTATCACCTTGGTGAACAGAGCAGCGGGTAAAGATGACTGTATCAGTGTGGCGGTAGACTTCTGCTTCACAAATCAGTGGCAAGTTGGCCTCGGGCAACCCCATATGGTCAACACGTAGGTCTAGCGTGGGGCTAAAGGAAATATTTTCTTTGACTGTGGCCGAGGCTAACGCACAACAAGTATCCAGAAGTGCCATCATTGCACCATCGGCCACAATCCCGGTATCAGGGTTGCCGATTAACAATTCGTTGTACGGCATCTCCATCTTGGCAGTGCCGTAGTCCAGCTGCAAATTGGTAAAGCCGAGCAAATTGAAATGGTTTTCTTCTTTGTTTTCCATTCTTTTGGCAAAAAACTGCCGGAATTCGTCAATGGTGATAGACACGCAGAACCTCAACTATAACGACAACAAACACTGCTCTATAAAGAGTAGACCAGGGTTAGGCTTTTTCCTCTGCCACTTCCAGTGTTGACGGAGCTACCTGGAGAGATTGCTGTTTTTCTACTTTGGGTATTTCTCCTCGAGAACGCATGTTGATAAATGGCTTTTCAACAAAGATGTGAGTGAATAACGAGAAAGGCAAAGTTAATGCAACCGTCCAAAAGAAGAGAAGGAACACCTCATACGTCTGAACTTCTACGATCGCATGGCGGTCGGTTGTCCAGAAGGTCAACACGGCTGCGATAACAATGAAGGGAAAATGAAACAAGTAGATCGGAAAAATTAATTGCGCCACAGGGTGCCAAATTTTCCAAGACAGCATCCAGTCGAGCCAACGTGCAGGGCCACTCCCCACTAGCGCCATCACAATAAGAATGGAAAGCCCCAATGAATAGACGTAGCGATCAGCTACCAGGAACCAAAAATTAATAGATACACTAAAGTCATCGAAGAATGGATGGTATTTGTTGTCCATCGGCAATGCCATGGATCCAACTAACAATACCGTGCCTAATAGGGTTAAAAACGCACTTAATGCTACGTGACGCCTAAAATATATCTTTAGTTCATGGCCGTAATAGTGATAGATGTACGCGACAACCATTCCTAAGAAAAACGTGCCCATTCTCACATCGATATCATAATACAGCAGATTAGCTAGCTTCGATCCAAAGTCGCTATCGTAAATAATTTGATAAAAAGGCGTTTCGTACACTTCCGGGTCATGAGCTACAACCCAGTACCGCCACACAAACGCAATGACGCACAAACCAATCAAAAATGCTAAGTGATGTTTAAACTTGTACATTGCCAAGACCAAAAACGGCAGTACAAAATAAAAATGCATTTGCACATCAAGAGACCAACCCACAGGAATGACATGGCGCTCTCCAGGAATGTAGTTACTCATAAAAATGAGGTTCGACCAAAGATGGCCTAAGTTGTCTTTGTCGGTTGGTAAATATATTAGAAGCGCGATAATAAAAAGCGGCATAACGCGTTTGAGGCGTTTTATATAAAACTGCTTTATTTGCAACGTGCCAGTGCGATCAAACTCCCGAAAGAATGTGTAGCTCACCAGCAAGCCACACATAACAAATAGCGGATCAGAGCCCTGCGACTGCCACATCCAGCCCAAATAACGCGGAAATTCAGTAATAAATTTGTCAATTAGCGCTTCGTTTTTATCAAACAACACGACGATGCCGAATAACACATGAAACATGACCATCAGCAACACAGTAATCGCTCGCACACCATCCAATGTCGCGTGGCGATCGTGCATTCGCATGAGGACTTCTTTAGCATCTTGCGCTGGATTAAGCGCTTCGCGGTACCGTGACCAGAAAGAATCAGACATAATGCAATCACAACCTTGGTATCAACTAGCTGCACCCAGCTTCAGGGACGCATAATAACGATAACGTGAGCCCTCTGGCTCATCGGCGCGATATTATGCCATAGAGATCTAGCAGTCGGTTGATTTTCGTTTTCTAGCGTTCTTGTGCAAGGGGATAAAGGGTGAAATGAGCCAGACTGCGGTGAATATTCTGGCCGATTGAGCCAGTTGTTAGCGCCACGTAGGTGACGCCGCTAGAAAATCAACAATCTGCTATCCATCGCGCGATATTTGCTCAAACAAACTGTACTTCCAGTGCCGCATGGCCACCACCAGCGTAAAACCCCGCTTGTCATCCATCGGCAGCGCTTGTTGATCTTGAGCTAGCTGATTGAACTCTTGTAGCAAGCGCTGCATCTTCTCCTGAAATTGACGGTTCGCATCCTGGCTAAGCAGTCCATTGCTGACTAAAAGCTGTTCAGTTTTCTGGGTAAAGGGCGATTGAAAAAACTCCGCTGCGATCTTTTCAAGAAAAAGGGTCTGAATTGGACCACCAGGTAGCCAGGAGAAATCTCGGGATACCCGTAGTTTCACGCGATTTTCCGGCAGCAAGGTGATGAATTTGAGCCTATCTAGCTTTGCTAACACCTGTATGAGCTGGTGCTCACGGACCGCAAATTGCGCCAGAATATCGTCAAACTGATAATGGTTGAGCAAGCACACAGCCACCAGCAGTACTAATTCATCCGACGCTATCTCCTTCTCTTGGTCAACGGTCAGCTGTGTCAATTGGCTTTGGCTAGCCTCTGCTCTCCTCGCCAGAGAAGTCAAATCAGTCCCCAGCCACTCGCACAGCGTATCAAGTCGCTCCAAGGTAAATTGCCCTTTGGTAAAGAGCCGCTTAACCGACGCCTCACTGATCTCCAAGCACTCGGCGACATCAGCGTACGTTTTTCCCTCAGCCTTCAACTCGCGCTTTAAGGTACTGATTAGCAGCTGTGACTGTGGCATGATGCACCCCCATCTATAGGACAAAACAACCCGCCAAAAGTATCATCTAACAATACTTTTAGTCCAACACGACAACACATTTACTTTATGTATTGGCTAAATAATACCAAGGTTGCATGATCACCACCTTCGAGCAACGGGTTAAGGGACGACACATGAAAAAGCTTTATCAATTCACAGGCGCCATTCCATTCTTTGTTGCGGTGTTCCTTAACGCCTTTGTCGACTTAGGGCATAAGATCGTCATTCAAAACACTGTGTTTAAGGCGTATGACGGTACCGCGCAGGTTGCATTAATCGCCGTAGTCAACGGGCTGATATTGCTTCCATTTATTCTTCTCTTCAGCCCTGCAGGGTTCGTCTCTGACAAATACCCCAAAAGCAGTGTCATGCGCGCATCCGCTATTGGGTCTGTTGTCCTTACCTGCATGATCACTTTGTTTTACTACCTCGGTTATTTTTGGGCCGCTTTCGCTATGACCTTTTTGATGGCCGTGCAATCGGCTTTCTACTCTCCAGCAAAATACGGTTACATAAAAAGCCTTTTTGGCAAAAACCGCTTGCCGGAAGGAAATGGTGCGGTGCAGTCAATCTCGATTGTCGCTATTTTGGCAGGCACTGTGGCCTACTCATCTGTATTTGAATTGTGGTACCCAGGCGACAATGCGACGACGGAAGAGATTGTTCAAGCCATCGCTCCACTGGGCTGGCTATTAATCGCCAACGCCGTGCTCGAAGTTTTCATGATGTACAAAGTCCCCCGCATTGAAGCACCGTTTCCCGAAGAAACCTTTTCAATGAAAGAGTACCTCACGGGGCGCTCGGCAATTCGTAACCTCGATCCCATCCGAAAACGTGAAGTCATCCGTTTATCGATCATTGGCTTAGCAATGTTTTGGTCCGTGGGGCAAGTCATGCTCGCTGTGTTTCCAGCCTTCGCAAAAGAAACACTTAACATCACCAATACGCTAGCGATTCAAGGGATCATTGCAGCAAGTGGAATAGGCATCGCATTTGGCTCTTTTATCGCCGGGAAAATATCGCGAAATCACATAGAAATGGGGCTTATCCCAGTGGGCGCAGCCGGTATTGCCTTAGGCCTATGGCTGACGCCTAACCTGGCCAGCGCTGGAGCACACGCGGTCAATTATCTGTTCATTGGTACCATGGGTGGGCTTTTTATTGTGCCACTCAATTCGTTAATTCAATTTAACGCTGGCGAGCACGAGCTAGGAAAGGTTCTGGCAGGCAATAACCTCATTCAAAACATCGGCATGCTGACCTTTCTCATCATCACAGCGCTTGCCGCTTCTGCGGGCTTTAAAAGCATCTATATGCTGTATCTCATCGCCATAGTGGCAGTCGCCGGTGATGTGTTTACGGTATACAAGTTGCCACAAAGCTTGCTCCGCATTGTCGTTGGGATGCTGCTTAGCAGCCGCTACCGGATCCGAGCACAAGGCATGAAAAATATTCCATCGAAAGGTGGCGTATTGCTACTAGGGAATCACATCAGCTGGATCGATTGGGCCATCGTTCAATTAGCCTGCCCTCGTTCGATTCGATTTGTCATGCTGGCCAGCATCTATGAGCGTTGGTATTTAAAGTGGTTTTTAAAGCTAGCCGGATGCGTACCCATTGCACAGGGGAAATCCAGCAGCGATTCACTGGCTGTGGTGGCAGAGCTTTTAAATCAAGGACATGTTGTATGCCTGTTCCCAGAGGGCGCAATTAGTCGCACCGGGCACCTAGGCACTTTCCGCAGTGGTTTCGAGCGAGCCTGCGCAAACGTCAACGATTCAGTGGTTATACAACCATTTTATTTGCGCGGATTGTGGGGCAGTCATTGGTCAAGATCATCGGAGCGATTAAAAAAATCGTCCGCTAACGGGATACAGCGTGATCTCGTCGTCGCCTTTGGCGAAACACTATCGAAGGATGCGACAGCCGATGTTGTAAAACAACGTGTATTCGATCTATCCATCCAGTCATGGCAACTGTATGCAGAAAGCCTTCCCAGTATTGGCGATGCATTTATCGACAGTTGTAAACAAGCGAATAATCCCTTCGCAATTGTTGAAACTGGGTCGGACCCTATCAATTCCCGTCAGCTGCTGGCGGCTACTCTACCCTTTGCCAAGCGCATTGCGGCGCTGCCAGAACAGAATATTGGGCTGCTAATGCCCACTAGCGTCGCGAGTGCGATCGTGAATATGGGCACGATATTGGCAGGTAAAACGATTGTAAACCTTAATTATTCAGCAAGTGCCGACGTTATAAGCTCCGCCATTCAGCAAGCTGAGATCGAAACGGTATTTACCTCCAAAATGTTCTTACAGCGCTTAGAAAAGCGTGGACACTCGCTCGACGACGCATTCAAATCTTGCCGTGTGGTTTTTCTGGAAGAAGTGAAAGCCGATATCTCGCGCGCAGAGCTAGCTCGATATTGGTTGACCACCTTTTTACCGACTCCGATTTTAAAGCGTATATTTTGCCGAAATCATGATGCAGAAAGTACAGCCGCTATTCTTTTTTCTAGTGGCAGCGAGGGCCAACCGAAAGGAATCATGTTGTCGCACCGCAATATCATGGCCAACCTCAAGCAAATAAAAGACGTACTTAATACCGAAGACAGCGATGTTGTAATGGCGTCATTGCCCTACTTCCACGCATTCGGATTAACAGTCACTTTATTTATGCCCTTAATCGAAGGAATACCTGTCGCGTGCCACCCAGACCCAACCGATGCCCTAGGCATATCAAAAACGCTGGCCAAATATCGGGCTACGTTACTCTGTGGGGCCTCCACCTTTTTAAGGCTGTTTGTCCGCGATAAAAAGGTTCACCCTTTAATGTTGTCTAGTTTGCGCCTGGTAATCGCCGGGGCTGAAAAATTACGCAGTGACGTGCGCGATCAATTCAAATTGAAATTTCAGCGCGACATCCTAGAAGGCTACGGCGCTACTGAGACTACGCCAGTTGCCAGCGTCAATTTACCCGATGCACTCGATATGAACTGGTGGCAAGTACAAAAAGGCGGTAAACCGGGAACCGTTGGCATGGCGCTACCCGGAAGCAGTTTCAAGATTGTTGAGCCCGACACCTTTTCGGAGCTTCCCGCAGGCGAAGCGGGTTTGATTTTGATTGGCGGCGCGCAAGTGATGCAGGGCTATCTGAATGCCCCAGAGAAAACCGCCGCTGTTATCCACCACAGTAATAACACACGCTGGTACATCACAGGCGACAAGGGCTATTTAGACAATGACGGCTTCCTCACCATCGTCGATCGCTATTCTCGATTTGCAAAGATTGGTGGAGAGATGGTCAGCTTGGGCCAGGTCGAAGAAGACGTGCGTGCAGCAGCCGATGACGACGAGTTTGATGTCGTAGCAGTTAGCCTGCCAGACGAAAAAAAAGGTGAGCAGATTGCTGTGCTGTGTGAGCAAGAGCTAGATGCGAAAGACTTCGCAGAAAAATTGAAGGGACGAGGAGTCAGCCCTCTCGCCATCCCCAATCGCTGGATCGTTGTACCAGAGCTCCCCAAACTCGGTTCTGGAAAAACTGACTTTTCAGCCGCAAAAAAATTAGCCTTGTCGCTGACAGCCGATACACAAAAACCCATCAACGCCGTTTGATTTTTAAGCGGCTCTTTAAAACCAGAAATACCGGCCATACGATATTTTTATTTGCGTCCGCTATGCTAATTTTTTAAGATAGCGCCCTGGCTCAGAAGCCCAAAAACGCCTTAACTTATTGTTTTTCAAGGAATATTCCTTAAAAAACACTCTTTCCAAGGCGTTTTGAAATGTACAAAAAGCGGTGTTTTTGATCAAAAAACACTCAAGAGAGCAGGTCGTGACGCCACCTAGGATCACGGCAAATAAATTAATAAGCAGATAGATGCCTGATCGGCTCGAATCTGCACGTCTAAATTGGAGACCAGTAGCCATCAAAATGCTATTAAGCATTTAGACAATAATCCCTGTGGTTAGGCACCGTTCCACCTTAATCTCGCTACACCCTAGCGCTCACCCACTTTCATTGATTTACCGCCACCATGCGGCTCAGTGCAGTGGTCGCTTTACCTCAGGATTACCAAGTACTCAAACTGTGTGACGAACTTATGACTGTTATTGCTATACCAAAGGAACTTACTACCGGCGAACAGCGAACACCCATTACACCAGCCGTTGCAAAAAAACTGGTGCGATCTGGGGCGAGTGTTCAAATTGAAACAGGCGCTGGAATTAGCAGCGGCTACGCCGACCAAGACTACATCGATTCAGAATGTGAAATCGCGAACGACCGCACAGCAATGTTACAAAATGCTGATGTTGTATTGCGCGTGCGCAAACCATCAATCGATGAGGTGAGCTTACTCAAGTCCGGCTCTGTTCATATCAGCTTCTTGGACCCCTTCAACGAGCAATCTCTGATTGAAGCGTTTAAAGAGAAAAATATTACTGCGCTGAGTATGGAAATGATTCCACGTTCTACTCGCGCTCAAAAAATGGACGCCCTCAGTTCACAAGCTAACCTTGCCGGTTATGTGATGGTGATGAAAGCGGCCAATGAACTTAATCGTATTCTCCCGATGATGATGACGCCAGCAGGCACTATTAAGCCAGCAAAAGTTTTCGTTATTGGTGCAGGTGTAGCCGGTTTGCAAGCGATTGCAACAGCAAAACGCCTTGGCGCTAAAGTGACTGCTTTCGATACTCGTGATGTTGTGGCAGAACAAGTTGAGTCACTTGGCGGTAAATTCTTAAAAATTGACCTTGGTGAATCAGGTCAAACTAAAGATGGCTATGCAAACGCATTGACGCCTGAGCAAATGGAACTTCAAAAAGAAGGCCAGAAAGCGGAAATCGCTGATTCAGACGTTGTTATAACAACAGCTCAACTGTTTGGTCGTAAGCCTCCTGTACTCGTGACCAAAGACATGGTCGCGGGAATGAAAGCAGGCAGCGTCATCGTCGACATGGCCGCAGAAAATGGCGGCAACGTTGAAGGGACTGTGGCCGGCGAAGTCGTTGAAATGAACGGTGTCAAAATCGTCGGTACTGGCGACTGGCCAAGTGCGGTACCTAAAGATGCATCAGAAATGTATGCCAGCAACCTATTCAACTTAATCAGCGATTTCTGGAATGACGAAAGCAAAGCGCTCGAATTAAATTTCGAAGACGACATTCTTCAAGGCGCTGTGATCACTCACAACGGTGAACTCGTCAACGAGATGATCAAAAACCACTATGCCGGAGGTAATAACTAATGGAACTCGTCTATCAATCCTTTGTTCTTATCCTCTCAATCTTTTTGGGATTTGAATTAATTCGCCGCGTTCCTGCCACCTTACATACTCCGTTAATGTCAGGTGCTAACGCAATTTCAGGTATTACTCTTGTCGGCGCATTGGTCGCGGCTGGTGCGACTAACGACCCAACACTGTCAAAATATCTAGGTACAGCTGCCGTAGCCATGGCAACCATTAACGTTGTCGGCGGTTACATGGTGACAGACCGCATGCTCGCGATGTTTAAGAAGAAAGAAGGTGGTAATAAGTAATGGAAATGTTAATAAATCTTTCTTACGTCGTTGCGACTGTACTTTTTATCTTTGGTTTAAAACTGCTAGGCCATCCAGGCACTGCACGCCGCGGTAACTTGTTATCTTCACTCGGCATGTTGATTGCGGTTGTAGTGACTTTAACTGACCAAGCTATCGTTGATTTTCAGTGGATTGCCATTGGCCTAGTCGTTGGTGCAATTATTGGTGCACTTGCTGCGCGTATGGTTGCTATGACGTCAATGCCAGAAATGGTAGCGATCTTTAATGGTTTCGGTGGTTTAGCGAGCTTATTAGTTGGCTGGGCGGCATTTACAACCGACTCTTCAGCGTTTGTGCTAATTACCATTTTCTTATCCATCTTGATTGGCGGTGTAACCTTTACAGGATCTATTCTCGCGTGGGGCAAACTGAGCGAACGCGTTACTGGTCGCCCAGTACAATTTTCGGGTCAACGCTTTGTTAACGCTGCAATTTTAATCGCTATCGTAGCTTGCGGTGTCATGTTTGTGATGGAACCAGAGAACCACAACTGGTTATACATCGCTGTAGGTTTGTCTGCCCTACTCGGTATTTTGGCGGTGCTACCCATCGGTGGTGCAGATATGCCAGTCGTTATCTCGCTACTGAACAGTTACTCAGGCCTAGCAGCATGTGCGGCTGGTTTCGCGATTAACAACAACATTTTGATCGTTGCCGGTTCACTCGTGGGCGCGTCAGGCATTATCTTGACTAACATCATGTGTAAGGCAATGAACCGTTCGCTGTCGAACGTATTGTTCTCTGGCTTCGGTAAAGTCGCTAAGTCTGATCAAGTCATCGAAGGCGAAATCAAACCATTGTCTGCTGACGATGCTTACTATGTGCTTGAAGCAGCGACCAGCGTGTTGGTTGTACCTGGTTACGGTATGGCGGTTGCGCAAGCTCAACATGCGGTTAAAGAGTTACAAGAATTACTCGAAGAAAACGGCGCAGACGTTCACTACGGTATTCACCCAGTTGCGGGTCGTATGCCTGGTCACATGAACGTATTGTTGGCAGAAGCTGATGTGCCATACGACTTATTGCTTGAGATGGACGAAGTGAATCCACGTATGGAAACTTACGACGTTGCTATCGTTATCGGTGCGAACGACGTAGTTAACCCAGCAGCACGAGAGATGGAAGGCAGCCCAATCTATGGTATGCCTGTTATCAACGTTGACCAAGCACGCACAGTATTCGTATTGAAACGTTCTATGGCGTCTGGTTTCGCCGGTGTTGATAACCCACTGTTCTTCAAAGACAACACGCGTATGATCTTTGGTGATGCGAAAGAAACGTTGAACTCGGTCATTCGCGCATTTGGTGAATAATTCACTAAGCAAGAGTTTCAAACTAAAAACCCAGGCTTGCCTGGGTTTTTTTATATCTGAAGTTTTTCTGAGTTTAACGTTCTTAATTCAGTCTCTGAGCCGGGTAGCCTTTGTCTGACACGCGTAAATATGTCCATATAGCTCTCTTCGGCATCCGTGCCTCAGAAGGTCAGACAAAGGCTACCCGACTCTGATACCTCACATTGAAGTCGCTGCAAACTTTTGGGGAGGTAGGGAGTGGTTGTTGCTGCAGATCGCCTCGCGAATGCTGAACAAAATATTCAGCAGTTGCAAATGCAAACTACTGCAATGCTCTCCCCTTCCTTCCACATACTTGATGTTCACTCCATAGTAGGTTCAAAGTCAGGGGGTGTCTTTCAAGACCTTCTGAGGCAGGACGCCGAAGAGAGCTATATGGACATATTCATGCGTGTCTTGAAAGGCACCCCCTGACTTTGAACCGACTAAAATACTACATGACTCTAGGATACCGGTGCCCCCAAAAGCTCACTCGCCAAATTTGCTTCTAAATCACCTTCAATAAAATTAACGATAACCGAAGCAATACATTCTGGCTTGGCAATCACCAAACCATGATCAAACCCATTACCAGATTCAATTAAATACGATGATAAATCCGCACCTACTCTCTTTAAATCTCCTACACTCAGTTCGAAATCTTCGTCAGAAATCACCACATCCCCGCGCCATTGCGCGTAATCCGACTTAGCCTTAAGCAAAAGCACTCGCTTCCCCTCAAGGCAGTTCACAGAATTATAAGTAGGAATCTTTACTTCAGAGCCATCGCTATTTTTATAACCCGGTATATCAACACCACTGCCATTATATGCATGGGAAAAGTAAAGTGACTCTGGCATATACTGAATACGTAAACTATCCGTTAAGGCATTTTGGTAATTCGGTAGCAATTTGTTCGAAACATTCTGGATTGAGCCATCAGCAAAATTAAAACCAAGCCAATCATTAAATACTATAGAATCCCAAACAGCTTGCACGTTCTCAAATGTACGTGCGCTCCCCTGCCATTGCCGCTGGTGGAATGCAGTAGCTTCAATACCCTTTTTCACATCTTGCAGAGGGACCCAGTCTCCAGCTTGCCAGCGTTTTCCCAACTGATCTACGCCAGTATTACTTTCATTAAACGCAACACGAATGCCGCGAGTACTGACCGGTGCTATGCCAACAAGCGACTCAAAATGCGGATGCAAATTAAAGAGTTCTAAGGCGATAGGGAAACCCATCGAATAGCCTACAAGATGAATCGCGTAGTCCGCTAAATCCTCGAAGCTATTAATCACCTTACAAACATCCACTGCAAAGTCTTTTAATGAAGATATCGCTTGGTTGTAAGAAGACGAACCACTGCCACGATAATCTACCGCCAAAGCCGTGTATTTTTCTTTTAAAGAATTATTAGATCGAAACCGATTGAGCACCCCTTCAAACATTTCACTAGAAGTATTATTCCCAGACAGGAATACAATTAGCGTCTTGCCAAACCCCGCCTTGCGAATAAATATAGTTTCACTAGGCGAGCCATCCTCACACCCAGAGACCTTGATCGCCGAGTACGCAGGAAGCTCTCGCAACAGTATTCTTTCATTGTTTGATGATTGTGCCTGGGTAGACAAAGCAAGATCCACTCTTGGTTAAAGAAACTGAAGGTATTAGCAAATAAAACCGAAAGCCAAAAAGAATACATCCCTGTATTGCGCAATAGCGCCAGCAGTCAGCTACTAGAATTTATAAAGGACATTCACACTGTAAGTACGTGGTGCATTGTAGTAACCCAACTCAACCCCAGGAAAAGCAGACAGGTCGAATGCGTGGGTTCGATACTCTTCGTCAGTTAAGTTTTTACCTGCAAGTGTGAAGCGCCAGGATTCATTCATAGTTTCGAAAGAAAGCAGTGCATTGAAGACCGAGTAAGCATCTTGAGCGAGATTTTCACTACTGTTAACTTCCAAGTAAGTTTTGCTTCGGTAACTGAGATCACCCGATAAGGTCATATACCCCAGTTCTCCCACTTGTTTGTAGTAGGTAATACCAAGCAAAGCATCCCACTTAGGCGCGTTTACAATTTCTCGGTCATCGCTAACATCAATGGCGGTGTTGGTCACTGGATCGGAGCCAGCAAAAAATTCTTTGTATTCGGCATCCAAGTATCCCAAATTTGCGTTTAAGGTGATTTCTTCGGTTATCCGTGTAGTCATCTCGATTTCTAAACCTTGCATAACCGCTTCCCCCGCGTTAGTAAACACGGGAAGTAAAGAGCTGCCGTCTTCGGTCGCTTTAAAGCTACTAACCTGGAGATCTTTATAGTCGTTGTAGAAAATCGCTGTATTTAGGCGCACTCGATTATTTGCGAGCGTGGTTTTTATACCGGCCTCGTAGCTAGTGAGGGTTTCCTCGTCATAGGGTTCCAGTTGACCATCAGCCAACCTGCCGTTAAACCCGCCGCTTTTAAAGCTAGTAGAAAAAGTCGCGTAAAGATTAGTATCATCACTTAGCGAGTATTTAATACCGAATTTTGGTGAAAAGTTATCGAAGCTAGCCGGGTCTGGTTCGGCGGCTGGCCTAGCAATACCTATCGGGCCGCCCAGCTGGAGATCCATTGCTCGAGGTGTTAACAATGATTCATCTGCATAACTAACGTCACCGGTCACCCCATCAATGGAAATTCCAGCCAACGCCGTTAAATCAAAATCCTCAATGATTCGATAGTATTCTTTCTCTTCTTCTGTATAGCGAAAACCAATGATACCGGTCAGATTTTCAGTAAAATCAAAATCTAGCTGCCCAAACAGTGCATAACTAGTGGTTTTGAATTCCGCCTCCCCAGCAAAACCTATAAGGAAGTTACCAAATGCTCCACCATCAAATGTCGAACCGTCCTCTTGAAAAAGGTAGGCGCCTGTTACAAGCGAAGCGGAGTCGCTAATGTAGTTTAATTGGAATTCCTGAGAAATTTGCTCCTGCTCATTAAAATAAAAAATACTGAAGGCATTAATAGGCGTTGCGTCAAGATCGAGTTCTGTACCGTAATCTAAATTACGATAGGCGCTAATAGATTTAAGGCTTAACGTATCGGAAATATCCCAAGTCGCATTCGCATTGAAGCCTTTTGTTTCAGTAAACTCGGTGGTATTAAAATCAGCGTTAACGGTAAAAGGGTCTTCATCCGCTTGATAGGTTTGTACCGAAACACCAAACGTGTATGGATCAACAATAGGAATGGTAATCGGCGTTTCTTTTGATGGCGTGCGAGAGTGTTGCGGATCATTATCGGAATAGTCCGCAGCAAGTACTAGATTTAGATTATCGGTAATATCAAATTCCAATACTCCGCGAGCAAAGTCCGTATCACGATCACCATCTCTCCCACCATCGAATGTATTTCTTGCGTAGCCTTCTAGCTCCATATGAGCAACGGTGAAACGTCCTCGAACTCTATCACTAGCAAGCGGGCCTGCAACCGTTGCTTTGAAATCTCGTCGACCATAGTCGCCAGAGGTAAACAATGCGTTACCACTAAATTCATCTGTAGGTAACGTAGATACATACTTGATTGCGCCACCAATAGTGTTTCGGCCATAAAGGCTACCTTGCGGGCCTCTTAATACCTCGACTCGTTCTACATCAATGACATCCAAAAAAGCTCCCTGCGCACGGCCTAAATAGACATCGTCTAGATAGATACCCACACCAGGTTCGAAAAAGGCAATTGAATCAATTTGCCCAATACCTCGGATGTATACAACGGCATTGTTGGCGTCACCCACATGGACACTTAAATTGGGAACCAATGACTGCAAATCTCCAATATTATCCACCTGCTTGATCGAGAGTTCTTCGCTTGATAACGCACTCACGGCGATGGCAACATCTTGCAGGTTGCCTTCCCTTCTTTCGGCAGTAACGATTACCTCGTCTAACACCGTATCACTCGATTGAGCGGACGTAATATGGGGTAACAATAGGACTTGAAGGATCACGCAATTACGCAACATTAGTGGCAAGCGACGTGATGAATTGGCGCAATTTCGGGAGAAACCTTTTGTTATATTTTTTAAATAATTTGGCATGACACCCTCCAGTTAGACACTAAAAATAAGCATTAGGGTTAGCATCTACTGTAATGAGGTAGGGAGTACTGCGATATGACAGCTAAGATCGACTTTTAGGGGTCATTTTCGCTCACACTGCTAGAGTCGATAATTCTCAAACAAGTGCGGTTGGTTAACGTAATTTAGCGAATATGGTGGGATCTCATGTACTCAGCAGGACTCACTCCATGCCACCGACGAAATGCCCTTTTAAAACTACGACTATCGCAATACCCCAACATTTGCGCAGCAGTTTCACTCGATTTGAACTCGTAAAGTGCGCTCGCTGCCTGTTCCGCCTTCGCTTCATCTATCAGCGCTCTAAAAGTCAGGCCTTCCGCTTGCAATCGTCTACGCAAGGTCGCGACGCTAACATGCAGCGCTGTCGCGACACTACTTTGATCGCACTGTTGGTGCAAAGCAAAGTGCTCATCCAGAACGTGCCTTGCTTGTAACGCAAAATCACCGTCTAGCGGGCTTTGGTTTTTATCATTTAAAAAATGGAGGTAAGGCCCAAACAAGTTGCCATTAATATCAACATTTAAGGAATTTGAAAGTGATTGGTCGGCATCCTCAATGTCGTATACCAATTCATAAACACTTTCCCCCGTAGACAACTTACAACCGAAAAGTGCCAAGTGATTATGGTAAGAAGGAAGTTCACGGCGAATGGTAGATACATTTTTAAGTCTCAAAACTTTGTTAGCTAAAATACTTACAGCACAATGTATTCGAAGCAGTGCGAACTCGATCGCAAATATTTGTGGTGTTCCCGCATAGTGAAAGTTCCGGTCATCAACCACATACCGAAGTGTCTGGCCATGTTTTTTAACAAAATTAAATTCACCGCCGTGAACCACATTATAAGTATTTGCTATAGTATTCAGCGCTTCTTGTAGGCTTCCACAATGAACTAAATTGTTAAACACTAAACGCGTAGTTCCTCGCGTTAATGGCCTTTGGGATAAATGGTGGGACTCTTCTGAGTCTAGATTGTACTGAGCATTAAAAATGCGCCAGCAATCATTGATGCTGATAGTGCTAGATTGGTCGTCGATATAGTCACCTGGTAGCTTTAACTCAAGTAACAAGGTCTGCAAATCCATACCAGCGTCAATCGACGCAGAAAGCAAACTCAAAACTTCTTGAGCGCTAACGCGGTAATTATCGATATTAAGATCTAACGTCCTGGCCGTTGGCATATTGTTATTGTGTAGCTGCCTAAACTGGTAATTCAAAGAAGGATAGCCCTCCTTTATTCACAAGTCTAGTCTACCAAAAATACACGTCGCAAGAACTACATCTGCAATAAGCAGAGCAATGAGAACGCATATACGAATCGGCCCGTCACTAAAGCTACCTTTTAAGCCCTTGATTAAGCCCTTGTACGAGTACCGTTAGCATGCCCACTAAGCTAATTATCCCTACCCAAATAAATGGTGCTTGCTGCAAACCACTGAGCCGCGACAAAATTAGCAAACTAATCACTAACCCTAGAACACCACCGACGCGTCGTACGAGCTGTTGTCTAAGCGTATTTGACCTAGTGCTTATAAATGCGAGCAGGCCCGTAACTGCCAGTAATATAGCAATTACACCTAAAGTGATACTCATACCAACTCAACCTCGGATTCAGCGTGTTTAGGTTTTTCCTTCGCAAGAAATATTTTTTTATCTTGGCTCATACGCTCACGCTGCGGTCGCTGGGCAGGCAAATACAGCCCAGCAACAATCAACCCGACGCCAAAAACCAACAACGCAATATCAACACCTACGGTTATCCAGCGACTGTCACTTATTGAATTGACAATCCAGTCACCCGTGGCAACGCCATTAAACACCAATGCGAATAACAACAGCAGGCCACTCACGATTAATAAGTCTTTAGTAACTTGGTAGGCGTTGCCACGGAAAACTGACCACACAAGTGACACAGAAAAAACACCAAAAAATATTAGGCCTATCACGCTCGTTAAATTACCATAGTGCATACCTAATACGTATAAAATAAGTTGCGCGCTAAACAAGCTAGATGTGGCAGCAACAATGCCGCCACACGCTCCCGCGGTTAAACGGCTAATCCATTGATAACTTTTTAACGATAGAGAACCCTCCGCGCCAAAAGCGCGCCGCTCAATCCAAATCATCATTCCGGTTGCAGCGACTAATGCAGTGCTCAAACCTAAGAAGAACCACAAACCCTTGACCCACACACCCGCGAAGTTGCCGAAGTGCAGCGGCGCCATAGCATCCAGCACATATTTAGATACGCCTTCAAGTCGACCAAAGTTCGTGTAACGATTGATAAAATCGCCAGTAACGGCACTAAACTCCAAAGTTTCTCCACTGAGCTTACCGCTACCCAGTGTCGATAGCGCCATTACCGCACCTTCGTCACCCCAACCATAGAGCGTGAATCGACCGATGATGAGCTCTGGCTCATTCATTTCGAGTTGCGACAATGTGTCTGCAAAACGCATATCCGTGGATACTTCCGTAATGACCGGTTCAACTTCGGGAAGAAATGTCTCCACCAAACGCTCTTGATCACCTTCAAAACTGACCAAGGCTGCGACAGGAATAAGAACGACCGTCGCCAACCCCAAGAAAGCTCCGGTAAACCCAATAACGCCGTGAAACAATAGCCCCCAAACACCGAGCACTTTATGTGTATCGGTAAACAGCAAGCGCAAGCTACGCCATGGGCGAAACACAAATAAATCTTTTAATATTTTGGGATGAATAAATAGGCCGGTGATGACCGACGCAAACAAAGTGAGACCCAAGAGACCGGTTAAGATCAATCCCAAAGGCGAGCCAAGATGTAGATCGGCATGAAATCCGACAATAAAATCGGCCATGTCAGTTCGACGAGTATCGAGCAGCTCCCTGAAGTCGCCCTGTCGCTCTTTGAGAAGGCTTAAATTGGTAGGGTGATGATCAAACCAAACAACATCATGTCGGTGAACCCCATCTTCGATGATTTCATTTTCAAAAATAATCGCTAGCTGACTATTCCCGTGTGGACCCGGCAAAAATACCTCAATGTGGTCCCAATATTCTGGACCAACCTTTTCAGCGTGCTTCTTAACCAACTGTTCTATCGCCGCAAAATCGTGCTGCTGATAATCACGAATCTCTGGGTTCGCCCAGACTTTCAACTCACCGCGCCCAAACACTGAGACAGCACCGGTAAACGCGATGACAAACAAGAGTATCGCCGTCAGAGCCCCAACCCAGCTATGCAAGACGTAGTATTTTTTGGTGGTATCACGCTGCATTCGTTTAGCCCCCAACAAGGTATGAAAAGATGATGAAAGCGTGAACCGCCGATATCCCACCTAGCAGCCCCCAGACCGCCCAGATCTTTTTTATAAGTACCGAAGCCACAAGCAATAGCAGCCAAACGACCGGAAACAGCAAAGCTGGGACCCCAATTCGATCAATCTCGTTAGTCGGGATGTACACCGTTGCACCGGCCGTCACAAAGATGGTGGTGACGAATACACCAAAAACGCACGCCACCACCCGAGGGACAGGGGCGCTAAAGAGAGGGGAATCTTGCATAGCACGATAACCAAGAGATAGAGGGACGGAAGTCTATACCGCCACCTGCAATAGTTAAATTTAAATGATGATCTTCTGGATTATTGTAATACTAATCATTATCATTTGCATCTAATTCAAACATCTCTGATTTTTATAGGACGCCAACTATGTACCTCCCCGTAACCCTTCAAACCAAGCGACGCTCAATCGCCATAGCGGTATCACTTGCGAGCAGCATCACGGTCCATGGTGCCCTGGCCACCAATACCATGGATGAAATCATTGTGATCGGTGAAAAAGTCGGCCGGTCTGTGCAGGATACCCCCTCTAGCGTCGCGGTTATCACTGAACAAATGATGATTGACCAGCAAATTCTCAACATGGACGACGTACTTCAACAAACCCCTAACGTCCATAGCCAGCCTAACAATGGCTTCACCATTCGCGGTATTGATGTGTTCAACGTATCGGGTGGCGGCAACAGCTATCTCGCGACGGTCTACCAAGACAACGCACCACTGCCCTACCGTGTTGTCCAAAAAGGCGGTTTTAGCACCTGGGACGTCAATCAGGTGGAAGTGTTGCGCGGCCCGCAGTCGACACTACAGGGCCGTAATGCGCTAGCCGGTGCTATCGTTGTTAACACCCAAGATCCTGGCTTTGAATGGGATGGTAAAGCGCGTGTAGCACTGGGTGATTATGGTCAGCAAGAAGTGGCTGCGGCCTTTGGTGGCGCTATTGTGGACGATTTATTGGCCTTTCGTATTAGTGCGGAACAAAACAAACTCGATGGTTTCAACGAATTTCTATCGACCGGTAAAAACAGCGACTACATCGACGAACAAAACGTGCGTGGCAAGCTACTGCTGGCACCCACTGATAACCTCGAACTTAAATGGGGGTATACGGCGCTCAATAATGAACGCGGCGTAAAGTTTACCTCTGAGGACCCCGCTGCAGACAATCAGTACGGCTATCGTTACCTCGACTTCGATTCACCCACATTGGAATTTAACGATGGTTATATTGCCAACCAAGAAATTTCCTACGACTTAGATAACTGGTCATTAATGTCGATTACCAGCTATTCCGATATCGATTATGGTTACGAATGGGACGGTGATGGTACCAGTACCCCACCCAGTTTGGTTCAGGTTGATGATCGCAACGAAGAAACCTTTACCCAAGAGTTTAGAGCCACATTTAATTACGAACGTGTTAACGGCGTTGTTGGCATCTATTATTCAGATAACTCCGTCGATGACGATGCTGTTGGTCAACGTCGTCTCACCTTTGCCGAAGCAGGCGTTACTCCCGATAGAGTGGCCGCATTTTTCTCTGTACCTGTAACCACAGCGCAACAATTACTGTCATTTTATAGTGCGGCCGACCCCATTATCCTTGGCGTCGACAGCCAGTTTGATACCGCTGTTAAGAACTATGCTCTATTTTCGGATGCGACTGTAACACTAAGCGACAACTGGGATCTTCTTCTCGGAGCACGTTGGGATTACGAAGAGCAAGAAAATAGCGCCAACTCTCTATACACCCTGGACAATGCAGCAGACTTACCTAACCCTGTTCTGTACCCTGCTCCGTTTGATAGTGCTGTATTTGCTCTAAACAATTACTTGCTTGGATTAGTAGATGATGCCTCGGGCGAATCACTAAAAGTCAGTGACGACTTTAATGAATTCCTCCCTAAAGTGGGCGTGAGTTACCACTGGAATGATGACATCACCACAAGCTTTGTCGCTCAACAGGGCTACCGCTCTGGCGGCGTTGGCCGAAACGTCGCTCGAAATCAAATTTATGTTTACGACGCAGAGTACTTAAATAACTACGAATTTTCGCTACGCTCTGCCTGGCTAGACAATACCCTCGTTGCCAACGCTAATATTTATTACAGTGATTGGAAAGATCAGCAAGTTGAAGTCTACGGGGATCAAGGCCAGTTTGATGTCAAGACAGAAAACGCGGGTGAATCCCATGTGCAAGGAATTGAAATCGATCTACAATTTGCCGCCACCGAATCATTATCTCTCTACGGTGGTTTAGGTTATGCAAAAACAGAATTTGATAAATTTGTTGACGAAGACGTTGCCGGAACTGCTTTTGCGAATGCACCAGAGTGGACAGGTAATTTAGGTATCACTTACGACCAAGGTACAGGTATCTTTGCCAATGCCAATGCCAACTACGCCGATTCATCGCTCGCCGCGGTGGGACAAACGTCGCCGATTAATGACCGACGCACACTGGTGAACGCAAAGCTTGGCTATAAAACCGAGCACTTTGGCGTTTACGTTATTGGCAGCAACATCTTTGACGAAGAATATATCTCGCGCGCAGACATTCGTGATCAAGGTGTGCAAACCTATGGCGATCCTCGCCAGTGGTCAATTTCGTTGGAAGCCAGCTTCTAATAAATTTGCAATACCCAGATAAAAAAAGAGGAGCAACCTGCTCCTCTTTTTGTTTTACTAAAATGACTTTATTTTTGTCACATCAAACGGTGTCAATTGATACACGTAGTAATTGAGCCAATTCGCAAACAATAAATTACCGTGGCTTTTCCAGGTGACAATGGGATCTTTCGATGGGTCATTATCCGGAAAATAATTTTCTGGAATTGACGGATTAATCCCCGCGTCCAAATCACGCTCATATTCATCCTTTAGGCACTGCGGTTCATACTCCGAATGGCCGACCACAAAAACTTGCCGCCCATCCAAACGTGTCATGACGTACGCACCGACTTGGTCAGACACAGCGACTAGCTCAAGTTCGGAGTGTTTAGCAATATCCTCCAGTGGGATTTCCGCGTAGCGGGAATGCGGCGCATCAAAAACATCATCAAACCCTCTCACGATTGGGCTTAGCGGAGCCGTTAGGTGGTGTCGATAGACGCCTGACACCTTTTTATCCATTACGCGTTTCTCTATACCGTAATGGTGGTACATCGCCGCTTGAACAGCCCAACACAAAAACATCGTCGAGGTAACATGTGATTTACTCCAGTCCATTACCTGCTGCATTTCTTTCCAGAAAATAACATCTTCAAATGGGACCGCACCGAGCGGAGCACCCGTAATAATCATGCCGTCGTAAAAGTTGTCCTTAACCGCATCGAAATCTTTATAATAGGTTTCCATATGCTCGATGGAGGTATGCTTTGACGGTTTGTCGTGGATACGCATTAGATCGACATTGAGTTGCAGCGGCGTATTCGAGAGCATTCTCAGAATATGAATCTCCGTCTCAATTTTTTTAGGCATCAAGTTCAATAATAAGATATTGAGCGGACGTATATCTTGCGTCTCTGCCTGCTGATCAGACATAACAAATACGTTTTCCCTCTGCAGTACAGACACCGCCGGCAAGGTATCGGGTAAACGAATAGGCATGACTCCCTCCTACTATTAATAAGCCATTGAACAGTATGACTAATACTCAAATCGCAGGCATAAAAAAACCTGCTTGGACTCGGTCGCTAAGCAGGTTTTGATAAATTCGTCTTATCATCTGTTTAGCGGTATTTTTAACGCGCCCGCAAGCTGATTCAAATCGGCGCCGTTGTAATGATGGAATTCTACTGCGTTCACTCGTCTCGCGCAATCACCCCTTTATGTGCCGACTGTTTTTCCGCGAGTAGAAAAGGCTGCCCTACGCTGCTGAACACCATATCGAACAGCATTTTTGGCATCTCCTTCACGAATAAACGCCTGAATATGCGGTATCGGAATGTGATCCGCCGTGTCGCGCCCATACCAGACCTGCGAAATACGACCGTCCTCGGTAAACAAAAAATCTGCTGGAACCAAGCGAACGTGAGGATTGTTGCTGGGACGCCCTCCTTTCAAAATCCCTTTAATAATACGAGGCATCTTGAATAACATAGCTTTGAATAAAGCACTCGAAGAATGCTCAATTCCGTAATGGTTATAGATGTCGAGGTCTGGATCAGCCAGCATGGTAAAGGGGCGCGGATGATTCGCAACGTAACGCCGCACTTGCTCAGGGGTATCGCTGAAAACAGCGATAATTTCCAAGTTTTGCTCTTTCCAAAGCTGGTAGTTATGAGTCAACTCATAAACTCGGTAGTGACAAAAGGGACAAGCCGCATCGCGGAAAAAGGACAGCATAATCCGTTTACCCAAATGATCACTTAGCTTAAATGGATTTCCATAAATATCCGTGGTGTGGAAATCAATCCCCTGACAGGGTGCTTTCAGCCGCATATGGCCCCCTACATACAATCGCTCTAGTTGTGTGCTAAACCAGCCTTCGCTCAACACGCCCCAACAACACCCAGGCCATGGGTGCTGCTGCCTAAGTGATACGCGTTGAACCCCGTAGTGGATGACTCAGCGGAACAATTGGCCATAAAAGGCAGATGAGAGGTTCAAAAACGCCAATTTGCAGAGGCCTCTGAGAGTAGATAGACCGGTCTAGTTGCTGGAACATGTCACTGCACAAACCGCTAAACCAATATTTTATGCGGTGATTTTCTGGCTCACTGAGGTAATTGGCGGGTGGCAGCATACAGCTATAGGCACTGCGGTCTTTAGTGCGGCCTGTAAGGCACCCCAAAAAGTGCGTGGTCACCTGGTCAACCTGTCTCTTCGTACTGCTTCCTCCCCCCCTAGAGCGGGAAAACCAGGGCGCTTTATGCAAATTGTATGGTTTGGCCTCGCGACAGCTCGCCAGAAATCGAAGCTTTTAGACCCCGATTCGCCTTAAATTCGGAAGGATTTAGGGCAAATAGCCAATTCTAGGTAAACCAAATGCGATTCTTGCTCATCTAGGCGCGCAAGATGGTTAAAGTTCATGTATATTAGCGCCCAATTTTTCAACCCGGATTGTAGAGAACACCATGACAGACCTATCGTTATACCGAAATATTGGTATCTTCGCCCACGTTGATGCCGGTAAAACCACTACCACTGAACGTATCCTGAAGTTGACCGGTAAGATCCATAAGATCGGTGAGGTTCACGAAGGCGAATCTACCACTGACTTTATGGACCAAGAAGCCGAGCGCGGCATTACCATTCAGTCGGCAGCCGTTAGTTGCTTCTGGAACAACCACCGCTTCAACGTCATCGACACCCCCGGGCACGTTGACTTCACCGTTGAAGTTTACCGCTCACTTAAAGTACTCGATGGCGGCATCGGCGTATTCTGTGGCTCTGGTGGTGTTGAGCCCCAGTCAGAAACTAACTGGCGCTATGCGAACGAGTCAAAAGTTTCTCGTATCATCTTCGTCAACAAGCTTGACCGTGTAGGTGCAGACTTTCTAAAAGTTGTAGGCCAAATCAAGAAAGTGCTTGGTGCCAAGCCTTTGGTTATGACCTTGCCAATCGGTCGTGAAGATACCTTCACTGGTGTTGTTGACCTGTTGAGCAACAAAGCCTACGTTTGGGACGAAACTGGACAACCAGAAAATTACGAAGTCACTGACGTACCTGCTGACATGGCAGATGACGTAGCGAAATACCGCGAAGAGTTGATCGAAACCGCGCTTGAAATGGACGACGACTTATTGATGGCGTACATGGAAGGTGAAGAGCCTTCAATCGATGACATCAAGAAGTGCATTCGTAAAGGTACCCTTGAGCTTGAATTCTTCCCAACTTACTGTGGTTCAGCGTTCAAGAACAAAGGTATGCAGCTATTGCTAGACGCAGTTGTTGACTACCTGCCTTCCCCAACCGAAGTTAACCCACAACCGTTGACTGACGAAGAAGGTGAACCTACTGGTGACTTTGCTACCGTATCTGCCGATGAGCCTTTCCGTGCTCTAGCGTTCAAAATTATGGATGACCGTTTCGGTGCCCTCACCTTCGTTCGTATTTACTCCGGTAAATTAAAGAAAGGTGACACCATCCTTAACTCGTTCACTGGTAAAACCGAGCGTGTTGGCCGTATGGTAGAAATGCAAGCTGATGAGCGTAACGAGCTAGACAGTGCTCAAGCGGGTGACATCATCGCGATCGTGGGCATGAAGAACGTGCAAACTGGTCACACCCTATGTGATCAAAACAACCCATGTACGCTTGAAGCCATGGTCTTCCCAGAGCCTGTAATCTCTATCGCGGTAACGCCGAAAGACAAAGGCTCAACTGAAAAAATGGGTATCGCGATCGGTAAAATGGTTGCTGAAGATCCAAGCTTCCGTGTTGAAACTGATCCCGATTCAGGTGAAACCATTCTTAAAGGTATGGGTGAACTTCACTTGGATATTAAAGTAGACATCTTGATGCGTACTTACGGCGTTGAGCTTGAAGTAGGTGCACCACAAGTAGCTTACCGCGAAACCATTACGCAGAAGATCGAAGATAGCTACACCCATAAGAAACAATCGGGTGGTTCTGGTCAGTTCGGTAAGATCGACTACACCATGGAACCAGGCGAGCCAAACTCTGGCTTCACCTTCACCACTACGGTTGTGGGCGGTAACGTACCGAAGGAATTCTTCCCAGCGATTGAAAAAGGTTTCGCATCAATGATGGAAACCGGTCCATTGGCGGGCTTCCCTGTATTGGACGTTGCTATCAACCTGCATGATGGTGGCTTCCACGCCGTTGACTCCTCAGCGGTAGCGTTTGAAATTGCAGCGAAAGGTGCTTTCCGTCAATCCATGCCAAAAGCGGGTGCGCAACTACTCGAGCCAATAATGAAAGTTGACGTATTCAGCCCAGAAGACAACGTAGGTGATGTGATTGGTGACCTTAACCGTCGTCGCGGCATGATCTCTAACCAAGAGCCTGCCTCAACCGGTGTTCGCGTTAAAGCTGATGTACCACTTTCAGAAATGTTCGGTTACATCTCAAGCTTGCGTACTATGACTTCTGGTCGTGGCCAATTCTCAATGGAATTCTCTCACTACTCAGCGTGCCCACAAAACGTAGCTGAAGAAGTGATTGCGGCTGAGAAAGCAAAACGCGAAGCTAAGTAATTTCATTACATAGCTGACAAACAAAAAGCCCCGCTGGTGAAAATCAGCGGGGCTTTTTTATTGGCACTAGGTTTATTGGCACTGGGTTTATTGGCACTATGTAATGTTCTTTCAACTAGCTTGGGCGATTTGAGTGATAGGTTCTTTTAAGGGCCTCTATGATAACAGTACCCCTCGAAACTGCTTGGTAATATTTAGCGGTGTTTTTCTTCCACCATTTGGTTTAGAAACCGAAGAATCGACTGACTCTCAACTTCAGCATTCAACATAGCTTGCACAATCCTGGCTTTAATTTCATTATTTTCCCGCCAGTTTTCCTGTGCAAGTGCAATAGCCTCTTGAACAGATTCATGTACCAGCGCATGAGGTGCTTTCAATGCTTTGTAACCCTGAGTGCTACTGAAGAGAGATTTACCCTCACCCTCGTAATACCATTTACCCAGTCGACAATCTCGGTGACTAACGTTAACAGCCGATTTCGCGTCTTCGTTTGCAGCATCATTTAATGCGATATAACCATTTTGCTTAAATATTATATGATCGACCTTGATCAAGGCGCTTAAAGACTTATCTTTCGCTAAGTTCACTGAATCCAAGGTATTGCGTGCACCCTCTGAAAAACAGTCGATTTGCGTCTTGAAGCTTCCCATTTTGCTATCGATCTCTTGCGCGACTTCAGCGGACGTATTGGCTTTATCGATGGTTGAGTTCACAATTTTTGTGAAGGAACCAATCGTGTCGGTAATATCAATAGCCGCAGTAATAGTACGCTTCGATAACGCCTTCACCTCATCGGCAACGACCGCAAAACCGCGACCTTGCTCTCCTGCTCTAGCAGCCTCGATTGCCGCATTTAAAGCGAGCAAGTTGGTTTGATCCGCAATATCAGTGATAAACGAAATAGACTCCTTTACTTTTTCGCTATCCGCGCCTAAGGCAGCAATAACATCGGCCACCTCTTGAATAATTTTGTTCACATCAGAAATGGCTGAAGCCATCGAAACAACGTCAGATTGCCCTTCTGTAGCCGCCGTATCAGTCCTTTTGGCAATCTCCTCAATCCCCGTCATTCTCTCACCGATATCAGCAATATCTTTTTGTGTTTCTCGCATATTCAGTATCAAGTTATTAATATTATTTGAGTGCAACTGTGAATGAAGTTCATTCGTCGTGACTAACTCGGAGTTGTGTTGCATTTTACAAATGGAATCGTTTATGTGTAAAAGCGATGTTTTGAGCTGACCGGGTAGGCCTCGATACAAAGCCTTGCGACGATAATCACCCTTTGACACATTTCGAAAGCATGCATCAACTTCTTTGAAATAAGACTCAACGATATCTAAAAACTCGTTAACCTCCCAACCGATCTTTCCAATCTCACCCATCTTCCGTAAGTTAACAATACGCTGACTGAACTCACCTCGATTAGCCTCTTTTAGTGTTGAAAATATTTCATTACAACTAAATAGCACTCTCGAAAACAACCTAAAAACATAAGTAGCAAGAGCCAGAGTAAACGCGGGAAAAAGCCAGACCCATACACCAAATGCGCCCGAGAAATAAACAATGCCCGCGAACAAAAGGCTGGAAAGCGACACAAAGGCAATAAACACAGTCAGCAATGTACTGAGAAAGAAAAACCTAGCGCTTACCCCTTGGTTTTGGCGTGCCTTTATCGTCATGATGTCGGCTCCTGATTTTCAATGCTGAGTATTAGCGAAAGATAGTCCGTATGCCTTTTATCCATTTCGCCTTGAAAATATTTAAGTGAAGCGTCGATCGCTTGCTGCCCACTGTAACGCTGTTCGATTTCACACATGGATTGATAAAGAGGAATGACCTTATTGATCGCTGATCGAGTGGGCTGTCTACGTACAGAGTAATAGCCTATCAACTCGTTAGAAATTGAATGTACTGGCGTTACGTTGGCAAATACCCAGTAGTAGCCTCCGTTTTTACAGCGGTTTTTAACATAGCCAAAAAACTCCTCACCTTGTTGTAGTGTATTCCACATGACACGAAAGACCGCGCGAGGCATATCGCTATGTCTAATCACGTTATGCGGTTTACCAAGCAGCTCGCTCTCACTGAACCCTGAAATCCTCATGAACGTGCGATTAACATAGATTATCCTACCTTTGGTATCGGTTTTACTCACAATAAACTCTTCTTCCGCGAGAGAAACCTCTTGATCATCAGCCGTTGCTGATTGCAATTGCATTCCCACCTCCCTTCTATGCACCAAAGCGCTTTCACAACATTTGCCTTTAAGTTTAGACACTACTGACGAGTTATCGCGATATTGGAGGTGCAACAGGCGGGATTATGACAAAAGCCAATCTAAAACAAACAAAGAGAGCTTAGCGGATTATTTTTAATACCGCAAAATTATTATAATCGCCCGAATAACGTATATTAAACAGAGGCCACATTTAAATTATTTAAACACCCGAAAAGGCGTACAAGAGATCAAAAGCGCCCCGCCTCTACCTTGAGCGCCGTCAACGCTCAGCAGACCCAGGCATATCAGAAAGGAATGGGCTACAACAACGGTCATTAAAGCGCAGGAAGAGCTATCAAGAACCAAAGAACATCACACCAATGGCACCAAATAGACTCTCGGCTAGAGGCGAGAGATTAAAGCGAACTCGAGTATAGAACCTGAGTAGAGAACCCGTAGTTTAGGTTAATCGATTTGCAGAACTACTCCCAAATACCATCGGGAATGGGTTTAGCTTGAACAAACTCCACTAAAATGCCGTCCGTTGCACGAGCAAAAAAACTGGGCAAACCATGCAAAGCGCTAACGGAAATATCAGATTCGATGGCTAAACCCGATGACTTCACTCGCTCATAAGCGGCTTGAATATCGCGAAAGGAGAACGCAATATGAGCGATAGTACTCTCATCAGTCGGCAGCAATTCGGGTCCTTGTTCGGGTGGCCGCAAACGATCGGAATTGAGTGAGACAATAATTTGCACATTATCAACCGTGACGATGAAGGCACTCGGTAATTTTCGTATCTGGATTTCGGACAGCGCGAGAGCCGACTTCAACCAATCCGTGGTTTTTTGGACATCACTAGCCAAAATATGCACATGATTAAAACGATGATGTTTGTCACCAGTATAGATTTCGACAACTTCTTCATCTGGACCAAATAAATACATAAAATGATTTTTGCCCAACGGGGTTAAAGGCGTATAAAAATTAACACCCTGACTTTTCAACCACGCGTACTCATTCGGACCATCGACTCCACTCCAGCCAATATGCCAAAGCGATGTTTTCAGATTTGATATCGCAGGTTTATCAACCTTGTTCATCAAAATAAACGATCGCTCAGTAAATAGGCCAGGCGTTTTATTGTTGAAGTTAACAGCGGTCGCACCTAAAAATTGTTGATAGAAAGTGCGCGTTTCTTCCACATCCTGAACATTGAGCCGCACGTGGTGGAAGTGACCTTGCTCTACCACCCGTTCGGCAAAAGCCGTCATACTCAGAGACAAGAATAAAGCCGATAGAGAAATTGAAAGTCGCATACCCATACTCGATCATCAAATGTGATTAGAAGATCGAGAGGCTACCATGCTAGACGCCCATTCGCCTGGCATTTAGTGTAAAAAAGGGTTTGACTGGAGGAAGGAAAGTAGAGCCTTAGCGAAGGCCCTGCGATGCGAGATATTACTCTTCAGCAATTTTCACTAATTGCTTACCAAAGTTTTTACCTTTCAGTAAACCTCGGAATAATTCTGGGGCATTTTCAAGGCCTTCACCAACACATTCCTTGAACTTGATATTGCCTTCGTTCACCCATTGACCTAGTTGAGTAGACGCTTCTAGCCAGCGATCATCCCACTCTGTGACGACAAAGAAACGATGTTCCGGCACATGCTGAGCCTCGCCAAAAATATCAAAGGGTGTACGCACCTTCGTGCCCTGCTTGGAATTGTACGCAGAGACATAACCACAAATTGGAACACGACCACCCGTATTCAGTAACTTAGCAACCGCCTCGCTAACGTCACCACCGACATTTTCGAAATACACATCGATACCATCGGGGCATGCGGCGGCTAGTTTTGCTTCAAAATCCGGTGCTTTGTAATCAACACAGTCATCGAAACCCAACTCATCTTTTACATAGGCACACTTCTCTGCTCCGCCAGCAACGCCGACTGCGCGCAAACCCAGAATTTTTGCCATTTGCCCCACAACAGAACCCACTGCGCCCGACGCGGCGGCAACCACCAAGGTTTCGCCGGCTTTAGGTTTACCAACTTCGGTAAACCCCCAATAGGCAGTGCGACCCGGCATCCCAACGACACCTAGGTGCATACTCAGACTGCCATTGTTTAAGTCAATGGGGCGTAACCGGGGCTCATCAGCATCAATCACAAAATGCGTCTGCCAGCCAGTATAAGCAGTGACGTAGTCCCCTACTATATACTTGTCGGATTTAGATTCTACGATAACGCCTGCTGACTCAGCGGTAATCACGTCGCCAATTTGCAAAGGATCCACATAAGATTTCGCATCATTCATGCGACCGCGCATGTACGGATCAAGAGAAAGCCAAAGTACCTTAATGAGCACCTGATTATCTTTCAACTCAGGTAATTCACTCTCTTGAAAACGGAAACAACTATCATCTGGCTCACCGTCGGGGCGTTTAGCCAATACCACTTGTTTAGACTTCATCTTCTCACTACCTTCTGGAGGATAAATAACTATTTTTAGTCATCGATACTAACGGAATCACGGAGTACTTTATAGCATCGCATAGCACCAAGGCTATTTAGAATTTATAAACAACCCATCAATTACAATGCAATCAACTAGATTTGTTTAAAGACATAAACCCCATCGATAGGAATGTTCAACCCGACGGAAAACACAATGTCGCGCGAAAAGGCGATTCAAAAGAAAGAGACGTTCGTTTTTAACAACAGGAAAGGGCTTAGACTAAATCACTGATTGGTTTAGCAAAAATGACATTAAAAATATTGTTCGTGGTCAGTTGCCGCCGCCCCTGCACTACGCGAGCAGAGGCAATGGCAACCTAAGGTAATAATTAACAAACAATATCGTAGGTTATCTGAAAATCACCCCCCGGCAATCCATTTCTATCGCCATCCAGAGGATTGCCTTGATTATCCAATACCGGGTTGTCACCGTCCCCCATGATCGTGTATTCCAACCCGCCCGAAAAACAGGGACTTAAGGTAGTAAAGTCTTCTACGGTTGTAAAAATTAATTGTCGATTGCCGTGAGACCAACTCATGGTGCCGGTACCGTTACCACCCGCGCCAGTAACCGTGACGTTGTCTCCTAACACAAACGATGAAGGGTCCATCGCAATATTAAAACGCACTGTTAACACGGCTTTAGTCCCATCAAGCTGAATATCAACAAAATTACTGCCCTCAGTTGCCCACGGAAATGTGGGCATAGCCACGGCCGTTGGCAGCGCATTTTCAAGCGCCTCGATACGGGCTTGCAGATCAACAATCAGCTGATGATTATCATCCACAGCAGTTTCTATGGCTGAAAAGTTTTCATTGACATCGTCCGCAACAGCCGCAGTGCCAGCCGAAAATGAATTCGGCACATCAACTTCGCTGGCGTGTAGCACATTTGGACTAAGCAATAAGATTAGCCCCAAACAATTTAAAATTCTCATAACCTCCCCCCTATATTTAACTGACTTTATTATTGCCATGTACCTTCACCCCAAACCATCGTATCCCACGAACTTTCGGCGGGTGTACCTGATGGAGTACTAGCGCCGCTACTGCTAGAGCTACCCCCGCCACAGGCTGACAACGCGAGCAATAGAATCGTAAAGCATCCGATAACACCTAATTTCATAGACAGTCTCCTTTCGATGACTCTAACCAGAATCACCTCACTCAACTAAGTTACCTGTTCGGCAAACTTAAAACCTCAAAAGTGCCCAGAATACCGTAGTTACTGGGACATAAACACCTACAACAACACATAATCAAACCAGACAAACTGACGGTTAATAAACTCCATCACCCGGCGCAACCCGCACTTAAAACGGCATGGTACGCGTCTAGCGAGAACAGTGATCCGTTTCAATCTGGGATTTGCAGAAGTACAATCTGCGAATACCAACCAAATAATAATCCATAACGGGTAAACGCCATGGCTTTCTCAATACAATGCACACTCAAGCGCCGGGTCACTCATTGCACTCTGACCGCTTTAGCTTTAGGCCTCATCGCTTGTAGTGACAATACACCGGAACACACTATCTCGGATAATACAGCCGCTTCAGCTGAGCAAAACGCCCCCACACAATTGAATTCGACTGAAGACACGACTGTAGTCACCATCAATGACGGCACAATCAAAGGCATCGTTCAGGAGAATGGCTCGCGTGCATGGCTTGGTATTCCCTATGCCCAGCCACCGGTTGGAGATCTACGCTGGAAGACGCCACAGCCCGTTACTCCCTGGGAGGGCACCTTCGATGCATCCAAAAATATTGAGCCCTGCCCACAATTTGCATCCGTCCTATCCGAGGGCATAGCAGACCCAGACAACGATGGCGTGGTAGGTACGGAAGACTGCTTATACCTTAGCGTCTACGCACCCAGTGATGCATCGCCAGACAAACCACTCCCCGTCATGTATTGGATTTTCGGCGGCGGCAATAACAGTGGTTACGCGGGGGATTACAACGGTGGCTTTCTTGCTGAGCAGGAAGATGTCATCGTGGTTGCAGTTAACTACCGCCTAGGTGCATTGGGCTGGTTTATCCATGACGCCATCTTAGACGAAGGCGCAACAGGCGCTGACGCTAGCGGGAATTGGGCCACGGTAGACACCATCCGCGGTCTCGAGTGGGTACGCGATAATATCGCCGCATTCGGAGGCGACCCAAACAATGTCACCATTTTTGGAGAAAGTGCCGGTGCCAGTAACGTATTAACCTTGATGGTCTCCCCCATGGCCAAAGGGCTATTCCATCGCGCCATTTCCGAAAGTGGCGGCGGTAGTGCAATGCCAATGAGTCGCGCCATTAACTTTACCGACGAAAGCCCTGCTGGCGTCGCGCTAAGCTCCAAAGAAATCATTAACAAAATCCTTATTCGTGATGGCAAGGCAAGCACTCGAGAAGGAGCCAAAGCGGTACAAGCCTCTTTATCAAAAAACGACATTCGCGAGCTACTGTATAGTGAACCTGCCGCCAGTTTTTTGAAACTTTATAACCCCAATAGTGCGCGCAACTACGCATCCCCCAAGAAAACCATGGATGGTACTGTGCTTTTACATGAATCCCCTATGGAGTCGCTCGCCAAGGGAAACTACCATCAAGTGCCGATTATCTTTGGCACAAACCGCGACGAGCGACGCATCTACATGTACCGTGAGCCTAAATGGCAAGCTGTGTTAAAAACCGATCCCGAAGAATATATTCGCGTTGCAAAATACTCATCCGACCTCTGGAAACTCCGCGCGGTTGACGCCATTGCACGCTCGGCGGTTCCACACCAAAGTGGCTCCGTATTTACTTATCGTTACGACTGGGATGAACAAGCGACCTACAAAGGTATGGACCTATCCATCGCCATTGGTGCTGCACACGCAACCGAAATGGCCTTAGTGTTTGGCGATTGGGATATTGGCTTTGTCAACAAAGACATACTCTACGACCCAGAAACAATCCCTGCGCGAAACAAACTCTCTCAATCGATGATGTCTTACTGGGCAAACTTTGCCTACACCGGCAACCCAGGTAAAGGTCGTGATGGTCAACAAGTGGAATGGCAACCCTGGCAAGCGGGCGAAAATAAACCGAAAATGATCATCTTCGATTCAGACGCCGACGGAGGCATCCGCATGTCAAATGAAGAAATGACGGCAGACTCCATTCGCGCCGCATTTATGGCAGAAGAATTTTCAGACGAAGCAAACCGTTGTGCGGTCTATCGCAGCACCTACACAGCATTATCTAGCTTTGATGAAGAAGAATTTTTTGCGTTAGGCTGTGAGCTGTAAATCGAAAACACCAGGTAAAAGCTGGTTAATTCAAGGCAGATAGCGCTTGCTATCTGCCTTTTTATTAGCTATTAAGTTATCCAATGCAAATCGACATACCAGGAAGCAGGCAGGAACTTACATGTCTAAGTGCTTTGAAAGATACTCTAAAATATCTGTGTTAAGACTTTCATAGAGAGAAGTAAATCGCCCATTTTCAAAACCAAAGTCGACTACTCGCTTATCAACTTCATCGCCGTATTTGGAAGCTTTCTTGTAAAATCTTGAGGTTTGCTTCTTTCTATAAAAAGAAAGATATGGATGATTTAGCATTAAGATAGGGGTCTTTAAGCCATATACATTGTTAATCGGACTTCTATTTTTTATTTCGTTGTCATCAGAACGAAATAAACCTGATAACACAAAGCTTCTTCGATTCAGGTTTCTATAGAGCCTATGCGGATCGGTAATTGCATTATAGACTGCGATACATTTGAAGGCGTAAACGTCGTCAAGTGCAACTCTCAAAGCGAAGTAACTATCATAGTTAAAACCAACAACACATGAATTATTTGCGTCGACATAATCGAATCCTAACGTTTTTTCAACTGCGGATTTAATCAATCGAAAATATGACTCATCGAAGTCAACATCGGAAAGCCACATTGCGTAACGGTGACTCCCTAGTTCGATAGGAGCTGCAACTTCGAGCACAGCATACCCTGCACTAGCATAGACCTTTGCGTTATTACTAAACACAGTATCACTACCTACTACACGACCATCTAGCAACACCACCAAGGGCACCTGTTTATCAGTTTGCACTGGCCGTGTTATTACAAACTGGAGATCCTCTTCATCGAATAAATACTGCGTAGATTGAGGTAAAGAATCAGCATCCAAATTTTCTCTAACTTTAGCAAAGGGCACAAGACTATTAGTTTTTGAATCTCCAAAGTAATAGGTACCTGGATCATTTAGACCACTAGATAAGATAATGTATTTGGTATTGTCAATGCTAATATCGACCAAGGTGTTATCAAGATCAGAAAGAGCTGTGTTCCACTGTTTATGAAGCTTTCTTACAATACGTGAAAAGTAGTAGTCTCCTTCTGAAGAGGCAGCCCGTAGACCTATAATATTTCCTTTTTTGTCTACAATCTTTTTCCCAAGCGCATGGCTAATTTTGTCTTGTGCGACAACGACACCTTCACGATCACGATTAGCAACATCATACTTTCTAATTAATGGTCGCCCAGCTTGGTAACTAGCGGCGTATAACCAACCACTCGAATCAAAACCTAATGGTTCTATGAGCTCATTATTTTTGTTGCTAAATTTCCAAAGCGAATCAGCACCGCTTTCTTTATCGTTAATATAAACTGTAGTGGCCTGTTTACCAGTTTTAATCAAAAGTCGAGGCCAAGAGCGATTATCGAGAATAACGTGACTAAAACGAAACCTCGTACTCAATACTTCGAAACTATCTTTGCCGCCAGTATTGATATTAATTTTATAAAAATCGCTCCCATCTCGAACCAGTATATGATCTGGCTCTTCTGGCAATATAGAAATTATGTCACCACTGATGTGGCTCTCGAAGAAAACACCCTTTTCTTGTAAAACTTTGAATTCTCTCTTTTTTCTGTTATATATCAATTCTTTATAATCAGTTAAATCTCCAATATTTTTAGCTTCAATTAATAGGGACTCATTATTCAACCAGCGTAATAGCCCTACTTCCAGAACATTCGCGTCAATTTCAAATACATTTTCGCGCTCGCCAGTTTCAGTATCCAAAATTTCAATATACGAAACTCTCTCAGCGAAACGCCCAATTCGTGCAATTGAAGCTATATACCGGCCGCCAGGAGATAAACTAATATGTTGCGCATCAGGAAGTGAGAATAGCTGCCTAGTTAATTCGGGAAGTTCGACAGCAACTGCTTTTGAGCACGTCATCAACCAACAGATAGCAATGACAGCAGTTTTTAAAAAACAACCCACGTTCAATGTAGATTTTCTACATTTCATTTCATGCACTCCATTCCACCTACCTTTACTTATTCACAACGCGGTAAAACCACCATCAACCACTAACTCGGCGCCGGTCATCCATCGCGCTGCATCGGAGGCGAGAAATACCACCGCGCTTGCAATATCACTCGGCGCACCAAACCCGAGAGGATGAGCCACTTTATTTGCCGCAACAACGCGGTCAATATTTTTTGCCAAGCCGATGTCGACCATACCCGTCAAAAAATGATCGCCCATATTGGTCTCCACCATCCCTGGGTGAACCGAATTGACTCGCACATCTAATTTTAACCGTGCGCATTCAATTGCCGCTGACTTAGTCATCGCGCGAACCGCGCCTTTCGAGGTGTTGTAAGCAATATGTCCTGGCGAACCGACTATGCCCGCGACCGACGACAAATTGATAATTGAGCCCCCATCTTTCATCACGCGCAGCGCGTGTTTGTGGCCCAGCATAACACCCGTGACATTCACATCCATGATATGACGGAACTCCTGCACATCACATTCCGCCAACAAATGAGGAACCTCAATACCTGCGTTATTAACCACGATATCGAGACGACCATATTGCTGGATAATATGCGCAAGTATGGATTCCCATTGAGATTCGTCCGTAACATCGTGCTCAATAAAGGCCGCCTCAATTCCAGCTTCTCGGAGGGCAGAAACCGCTGCATTACCTTCTTCAACTAGGAGGTCAGTCAACACAACGGTAGCACCCATTTGGCCTAAGGCATTGCCAATCTCAGCGCCTATGCCACGGGCTGCACCCGTAACGATGGCAACTTTGTCTTTTAGGTAGAATAAGTTTGGGTAATTCATAAAGAAGGTTTTAGTTTTATTATTTTTAGCTTTGTTCACCGAATGAAGAATAACTTCACCGGTTTCTAAGTTTGGGCTTGACCGCTACTTTTAAAGACGAACAGTAATAGCTCGGGTGCGCTCTTGGCTAGCCCGAAATTCACCACCCTCACCAAAGGCAGGATCCACCTCTCCACTCACTGACCTATCTAACGTAATCGTCAGGGTGCAATTTACACCAGGGTTCATACCGAAATTGGCATCGCCTAATAGTCGGGAATTAATAGTTACAGTCGCAGCACCCGTATCAGGAAATGAATCAGCTCCGATGCCTAACCGCGACCCGCAGTTCGTTTGGTAAGTAGCAAGTATATCGCGCCCGCCGGGGTTTGCGGGTTGCCATGTAATGTCTAAAGTGTCGCCGAAGTTGAGAGCAGTATTGGCTGCAGGTAGGACAAATTCAGGCGCAAAAGGCAAATCAAGTTGAGAATTCGGCGCATCAACTTCTGTGTCACGAAGTAATGCTATGGTAAATGTGGTTCCTCCCATATCCGTGGGCACGGTCGTTCTGTAAGAAAAATCACCATAGGCGACTACCTTCGATAACTGGTAGTCCACCCCATTCACCGTCGCCACTAATTGATCTTCTGGCTGCAATTCCAGTACAACATTGTTACCAATCACCCTCGGCGCTCCTACATACAAACTAGCGCTGATTTCTGTAGTACCCGTACCGTTCGCCTGCAACGAGTAAGCCGCATAGACGCCCGAGGTATGAATGTTGGTTGATTCTGTTTCAGAATCGCCACCGCAAGAAGATAGCATTAAAACGAGAAGCACCAAGGCAGCGTTTTTTAAGCAAGGTATTACAGTCATACTAAGTCCCTTTTTGTTATTTGTAAGAGAGGGCTTTTGAAACAGAGGGATAAAGCCCATTCGCATACGCCAATATACCACGTCTTAACGATATGTTATTTATAATTTAGATAAGCCACTATCAAGAGATCCAGCGTAACTATGCAATGATAAAATTGCCTTTGTCGCCTAAATCATCCAGCGCTCGTCGGCCCCAATCTTAGTTATACTCGACAAAACCTAACCTATGCCCCAATGCATTCCACATAAATTTGTTGGCAGTTTGTGAAGGAATATTATTCTTTTATATCGCCTCACTCGCATTGATTAACCTCGTTTGATGCGCACCACTTTCATGATTTCAAACGGCATGCCTGCAACGGTTTCTTCATCGGGGTAATAGGTTACATTGACTCTCGCACCCTTTAAGCTTTGGTAGTTCTCTTTTCGCTTGAATTTAAAGGGCACATCGTAGCCCTCTAGCATGATGGTATGTACAACCCAATTATCTTGATCGCGTTGAACATGCGATACCACTTTCATCATTTCAGAATGGATCAGGTTTTTATTTTTTTCGGTTAACTTTTTTGGATCTGATTTCATTTTAAGTATTTTTATATAGTGATCTTTTCGGTGTCGGTGGATAGAGAACTCATTTTTGATTCAAAACCTCGTCCCTTTTCTCACGCGCTCTTCAAGTTGAGCAATAATTTCTTCGAGTAAGGCAAGGTTAGGGTTTCTCGCCCTCTTCATACTGATCAAACATCCTTTTAAGTTCTGTGATTGCCAATTCCCTTTCTCTCGCTCTACCACCACGTAAAGCATCTACTAATGCAAGTAATTGGTAAAGTACAGCATCTCGTTTAGCGGCCTCAGGCACAGACTTGTAGAGAGGAGAAAATGCCTCACCTCGTATTTCCCCTTGCGGATCAGGCCACACCAGTGTCGAGTCATAATCGTCAGGAAAATATTGAGCCAATGGTGCAGCCACATAAGAAGTCGCCATGCCCCGCTCCATCGCCCCACGCTTGGGTACAAACACATAGCGAATACCATGTTCGAGAAATTCTCCAAGGTTACGAATGTTTGGGTGGATCTCCCCTTCCAGCTTATACGCCAACCCAGACGCAACCGCACGTTGCGCAGCCGCATGAACTTCAGAGGGGCTCATCCCTAACTCAACCGCTAACTTATTGAAAGTCCACGTTTTTTTGCTATTAGCAACCAGCTTGAGCAGAAATACAATGTCTTGAGGTTTCAGGTTCATAATGTGTTTTCTATTCGCAATTCGCGAATAAAGAATAACATAGGGAAAGTGTGAGTCAACCTGGGGATATTGAGAGAATGCCTGGACTTAACGAGCGACACTTGGGCAGGGATAGCTCTCACCCTAGGAAAGGTCATGTTTACATTTTGGGGTTTTATCGACATCAACTTCTGTAAATTTATTTCATATTGTTCGGAATCGTGACTATCTTGTTTATTATGTTGTAACCCCTAATGACATTTAGGAGCGCCTATGACAACTGAAGTCATATACGAAAATGATGGAGAAGGCATCTACTACATCCACCGCGATGTACTACAAGGCGCGTGGCTAGTGGAGAAAATGAAACTACACAATCGTCAAATCGACTTTCGCAAGCTCCGCTACCAGATAGTAGATTTCAGACACTTGGACCGGTTAGAACTCACAACTGAACAACTACAGCAAGTCGCCGACATTGATCGCAGCATTGCTCACCTCAAACGCCCAGATTTCCAACTAGCCATTATCCTCGCCTCAGATTCCATGTCTGGTATTACCCGCATGTGGGAAGTCTACGTCAACATGCCAGAAAACAACGCCAAATTCTTTTATAGCCTAGAAGAAGCCAGAGAATGGTTGGGGCAGAAACAATCCGAAGTGAAACAAGTGAAGGTGATTTAGAGTGGCGATTGATTTAGCATCGCATGCGTCATTGATTATCCGTATTCCAAGCTCTTGCATCCAAACTCTTAAAAGTAACTTAAACACCCGCATTTTTACAGTGGCTTACGCGCAGCCACAATCACGTTGAAGCTCTTCCCCGCCCACGGGATCAGGGCGTTGTAATCATGCTCAAACAGCAACACATCAAAGCCAATATCAGCCAGCATGTGTTGTAACTGCGGTAGCGAGATGGCCGTCATGGTGTGAGCATCCTGCCATTGCTGAACACCGTTGGGCGTATGACAACAGATCGTCAACTGCAACGTCATGGCGTCACCTTGCCCGGCATATTGCCATCCCGAACAAAACTCCAACTGGTTACCACCCTCCTGTGTTCGTGTGGTAATCATGCGATTGCTGTCAATTCCCCGCGCATCCACCGCATTAAACACAAACACACCGCCCGGCTTTAAGGCACTCCACGCACGACGTAGCGTTTCATTTAGCCGAGAAACAGGGTAACTGTAATGAATGGAATACAAAAAGCAGGAGATCAAATCAAACGTAGCGTGATAATCAAACTCCGCCAGATCACAAAGCAGCATGTCCGCTTGCGGGCACCGAGCCTTCGCTTGTTGGAGCATATCGGCACTGTTATCGAGGCCAGTAGCAACAAACCCCTGCTTAATCATATGCGCCAGATGCTGGCCAGTCCCACACGCCAGATCCAGATACTGGCGCCCATCAGACAACGCCAAGCAATCAAACGCTCGCTTTAAAAAGGCACACTGTTCTGCGTAATCAACCTCGTGGCAGAACTGGTCGTAATAACCCGCCAGATCGGCGTAAAGGTTTTCGGGAGTGTGCATGGCAGGCCTGAATTTACCGCTACAGAAAAAGGAGGCGCATCATAGGGGGAGTGTGTTAATTGCTGCAAGCTTTTCAAGCAAATAGGATGGTAGTTGTTTTGGGGTACACAAAGCCTGTTGACACCTATTGGCTAATGGGTGCCCCTGTTTATTCATTCGTTTGGATTGATTTGATTTGAGCGCCTACATTTGAGGTGCAAGTTGGGGGAAATACCACGGTTCAGCATGTTCGGGGATTTCCCATCGCAGCGGTGACTTACTGCTCGTTTCGCTGAGCAACCCCTCATCTTTTAATTGGCTCAACAAACGTCTGGCACTACGTTCTGGCATTGCACACGACTGTAACGCCTCGGCGCGTTCTAATTTACCACTAATAAAAGCGTTATACAGCACCATAGCGGCTTCATGTTTAAGGGACCCAGTAACACCCAGTACGCGATAATCGTTGCGTGCCTCAATGTAGCTTTTAATACGTTTGCGTAATTCGGTTAGATTTAACAAACCGCTGATATAATCTACCTGATCAATAGCGGTATCGAGCATATAGTCGCAAAACTCCATTAAACCTTTTTCGGTTAACTGGCCTCGACCGTCATAATCGCCTTGGCGCGGTTGATCGGCCATGGCTAAATATCTTTTATAGTTTCCGTTTCTATTCGCCAACCCACGGCTTAAGCACCAAGCGCCGTAGCTTTCCAAACCCACTGCTTTCAATGCGGCGTCAGTAATTAGACGACCAACTCTGCCATTGCCATCGAGAAAAGGATGAATCCAGGCAAAACGATGGTGGGCGGCCATAATGGCAATTATTTTTTTATCGCCTTGAAAACGATTGGGATGGAATGTCTCACAAAACCTTTCCATGAGTACCGGTAAGCTCTCTGGCTCAGGTGGGATATGCTGCCCTACCTCCACTCGCCTTTTACGCCACTCTCCCGGCTCAACCCTATCCGTTATTTTGTCGGCATTGTCTTGTATTACCCACAAACTTTCTGGAATGTGATGATAAAACTGATGATGGATTTCCTGAATAAACTCGGGGTTAAACAGATCATCCAAACTCGGTGCCCGTTCTTGCAACCATTGCTGAACGGCCATATGCCCGAGGGATTCCTTTTGTAAATCACGTTTTGCCGGATCGACCGAATAATCGCCGCGCTGTGCCGCCCTTATTTCATGTGGCCGCGTTGCATTACCTTCAATCAGGTTCGAGTAATAGGAATTGATCACCCGCATATGGATCTCAAGTACGGCGAGCGTATCTGGCGCTAACAAGCCCGATAGCTTCGATGATTTTTGGATCAGCGCCATCGCCTTATCAGGTAAGCTGGACTTTTCCATTGCCTGCTCACTAGGAATAAATGGCGCTATGTCGGCTATCGAAGTAGTCATTTAACGAGCGACCCTGTTAAAGAGGTTGTGTCAGCTATCACGCTTATCGCCACTAACCCTGCCAAATATTTGGCCGGTTATTTGGCCGAATTAAAATTCTGCAACCTATTGTTTTTATTATAAATAAATGAATATAAAGTCAGGTAAAAGCTTTTTTTGGCCGGATAAATGGCCGATTTCGTAAGAATAAGCCAAAAACCGATCAAAAGCCACTCGAAGGTGGAGAAAGACCCAAATTGGGTACGACAGGCCCTTCTCTTGGTCTTTTAAATATTGCCGTATAGAAATTTAGGGAGAAACATAGAGGACGAAAATTGCCATCTCACACAAGAACTTTGGCTAATTTCCTACAGTCCCTTATCAGTCAATAGCCGCAAGCCCTGCGGTGAAATAAAAGGGTGTGTTTTGGTGGAGATATTTTGTTGGGTGTCGGTGTTTACCGAATACGAGTGATTTCTTGGTATTTGCCGTGGTTGACGGCGGGCGACATCCTTTTTCTTGCTCCCCCAAGTAAAAGGATGCAAAAAGACAAATCTGTCCGGAACAAGAGTTGGGCAGCCGCTTTTTGTGCTGGTCGAAGACCGAGCTACATGGATGTAGTGAGTCCACGTACCCCGCATTGGGTCTTCGACTCCCCTCCCTCCGTTCAAACCATTAATGGTCGCTTTGATGCCACTTCCTGTATCAGCAAAGCTAAATAGTATGTCCTATACGATTTCCCAAAATAATTTTCACTTCACTCAGCCTGCTGCAAGGGGAACGCAAAACAACAGATCATCAATGTAGCGAGAAGAAATAGATCCGTCCCCTTTTTCGCAAATAAAGCAACACCGAGAAAAACAAATCTGTCCCCTTTTTCGCAAATAAAGCAACACCGAGAAAAACAAATCTGTCCCCTTTTCGTGCTATTTAAAGAATCGCGAATTATTCAAAACACATTTATCTGAGGAAGATCCACACGCGTTTAGGAAAGCAGCGCATTACAGCGCGCCGATAGTTAATGATCGGTTTGTAAATCAGATTGCTTCATTGTCGGGTAAAACCATTCAACAACAACGGGGACGACCGCCGGTTAATAAATAATCCCTCCGTCCCCTTTAACTGTTTGACTACCTCTTTATCATATCTAAAAAGAGGTAGTTGCTTATCGTCATCCTTGGCGCTCATAAATCGATCCCTAATTAGCTGACTGCTAAAGATCCATTCCCGCCCCATTAAACCGCAGCCATTTTTTCTGGGCTTCATATCCTGGCAGTATTTTTTCAACGGCACGCCAGAATGCGGGTGTATGATTGGGGTATTTGATGTGGGCGACTTCGTGGGCTATAACGTAATCTAATGCGGAAAGCGGCAGCATGGCGCATTTCCAGTGAAAATTTAATTCGCCATTTGCGGTGCAAGAGCCCCAGCGGTTTTGTAGCTCCATCACTTTTATTGAAGTGACCTTTTTGCCCATTCGACTACTATAGTTTGCGGCTCTTTCAGCGACCTTTTTGGTCAGCTTTTCTTTGTAGAAGTCTCGGAAATGCTTACGTGCATTCTTAATAGCATCTATGCGGAGCAGGAATTGCCCGGCATTAAGTTTTAGAGGTACGCCTTGCTTCTCGACCAGCTGCAAGCGATAGCGTCGGCCCAGATATAAAAAGCTTTCACCATTCACGTATTCGCGGTGAACACGAGTGCGGTTGAGATCTTCCCATTCGGCTAGGTTGCGGTAGATCCAGCTGCGCTTTTTCTCTAGCAAGTTTTCAATGCGCGGCATATCGAAGGGTTTAGGCGCTAGCACGGAAACACTACCGTCTCGCTCAATATAGATCGACGTCGTTTTGCGATCGCTCTTTTTGAGCGAGTACTCAATATCTTTGTAGGTACACTGGGCGTTCATCATGCATCGCCCTCATCATCTCTTTTGTGGCTACCGTTCAGTAACGATTGCTCCCGCCGTTTGGCTAAGGCGACTACATCAGTAACAAGCTGTTCTTGGCAGCTAGCTAACTCATCAATCCCACTCAAAATAAATGCTTCTTCAAGCTTACCTTCTAAAGCCGATACCTGCGCTGGCCTTTGCCAGAAATTCAGCGTACGGATTTCTTCACTCAATACACGGATAATATCGTCAACCAATGCCAAGATAGACTTCTGTTGGCTTTCAGAGACGGTTCCAGCAAAAGCAATATCGACAATAAGATCATAGAATGGGCCGAGGTCACCCTCCTCTTTTGCGCGACCGCGGTCTATTTCAACCCGTAACTCTTCAAGCGCTAACACCAACTGATCCCAGGTTTCATTGTATTTCTTTAACACGTTTTCCAGCTTCTCACTGAAACGCTTATACATCACTGGGTCTTCGCCTTCGTGCACTTTACAGTGCTTACGAATGGCATGCTCCATTTCACTCGCTGCCGCCCTGGGGTCTTGCTGCTGTTTCACTTGCTGCACGAAATGCGGAGAAAACAACTCCACAGGTGGAACTTTTGGGTTGATGCCCAAACTCAGCAAATGCTCATTCACCAGCTTACGTACCTTCTCGCCCGCACCACTGACATTAATGGAATCATCTTTATAGCGTTCACGCGCTTTGGCTTGCAGGTGAGCGAACTGGTACATTGGAATCTTGAATCGGTCTGCCAATCGATTGGGCAGGATAATATCCATACTCTGCATAAACTTCTTCAAGTAGACGTTAAAGCTGTCGCGAGTTTTAATGTCTTCTAGAATCTGCACCGCCTTTTCTATCACCTGGAAACGCTCAGCATCGCTACCCAGCTTTTGGGTTACCAATGCTTCAATATTGCTAACACCTTTGTCTTCGAACAGCTGAATTAAGCGTTGATAGCGGCTTTCCAGTACCGGCACTTCCGACTCAATGCTCTTGAAGCTATCGAGAATATCGGCTTGGTCATCTCCCGAATACAGCGACAACGCTGTTTTGAGGTTTTCGGTGAGGCCAATGTAATCCACCACATAACCCACTGTTTTATTTGGATAGGTGCGGTTAACGCGGGCAATCGTTTGTAACAGGTTGTGTTCCTTGAGCTTTTTATCGATATACATCACTTGTTCAATAGGCGCATCAAAACCAGTTAGTAACATATCGCAGACGATTAGGAAGGCTACGCCAGTTTCAGGCTTTTCAGTATCGAACTTGTTCTTGAAGCTTTTAACAGCATCCAGCGCACGCGCTTCTTTGCGTGCCGCTACAAATACCGCTTTTTCGTTCGTGCCATCCGATGAGATAACTACTGCGGCTTTGAGGAATCGTACTCGTGCAAGTAGGTTGGCATCCTGTGAGTCGGCCGGTTTTTCTTCTTCTGCGGTTATCCAGCTTTCCAGCGCCTTGCGGATATAGGTTTGGTAGTGAATCGCCGCCTGCTTGGACGAACACACGACTTGTGCTTTAAAACCGCTAGGTAGGATGTTGCTAATGTAATGGCTCACTAAATCCTGAGCGATTTCTTCGATACGCGCTTCGGCTTCCAGAATATCGCCAGTAGCACCGTATTTTTTGCGAATTGCGCGCAACTCTTCTTCGCTACGTTCTTTAAATAAGTTTTCGAACTTCGTATCAAACCCGTGCTTGTCGTAAATCGCGGTGTCAGCCGTTTTCCCTTCATAGAGTATTTGTAACGTCGCGCCATCTTCCACGGCATCCTGCAGTTTGTAAGTATCGATATAAGGCTTATTCGGGTCATTACCGAAACGCTTCCACGTGGGGTCGGTATGGTGGTCTGCAATTAACGGTGTACCCGTAAATGCGATACGCGTGGCATTTGGGAAGGCATCAAATAGGTTATCCGATAAGCTGGCGCGATCCCTTCCGCTGCGTTGGGTGCGATGAGCCTCGTCGATAAGTATTAAAACTTTTTCGGACCCATTAATGGTGCCGAAGGCTTCATAAACCGGTGGCGCCGCAGCGCGAGAATGGTATTCGTGTTGTTGGGTGTGCTCTTCTTTCGGCTGATAATAGCCGCCACGGTCATCGCTTAGTACATTCTTAAAATACTCGGGTGTATTGCTGTCATCTTCCTCACGAAATTTATGAATCATCACCATATTGGTTGTTGATGAATCATCGGCTAAACCCGTTTTAGCCGCAGAGACACTACCGATAAATTGCACAGTATCTCCAGTTAACGCCGCGGTCTCACCCAGCTGTTTATCTAAATCTTTACGGTCATTCACCATTAAGACTTTATATTCTTTTAATACCGGGTCACGCCGTAGCTGCCGGACTAAAAACACCATGGTGAGGGATTTACCGCTACCTTGGGTATGCCAAATAACGCCCGAGCGATCCAGCCCGGTATTGCCGCTCAGCATCCCCGCGATGGTTTTCTGAACGGCCCGATACTGCTGGTAGCGACAAACCACTTTAATCCGTTGTTTACCCGCATCCATAATCAACGTAAAGCTGCGGGTAATTTCCAACAACCGCGCGGGATGCAACATACCTTGCACAAGCTGCTCTTGTGGGCGGTGTACGTGTAAATTACCGTCCATGTAAGGCGTGGTATCGGGGTGAATGGTTTTCCAGTTAAAGTAGTATTCTTCTGTCGAGGTAATCGTGCCGAATTTAGCATTGTCGCCGTGCGTGGCGATCATCAGCTGATTGGTCCAAAATAATTTTTGTTCACCCTCGGATAAACCCGCCGCAATGGTGTCCTCCCGTAAATCCGCGTAGCGCTGTAATTGTTTAATCGCCTCGCTCATCGCATCCGAGGTAAAGCTATTGACATCCTTACACTCAATCACCACCAGCGGCAGACCATTCACAAATAGCACCACATCAGGAATGATGAAATCTTTTACGCCTCCAGGTGTATCAATGCGAAATTGGTTAATCGCCAAAAATCGATTGTTTTGCCAATTATCGAAATCAATAATTTTTACCGTTGGGTCGACCTCGCCGGTTAACTCATTGCGATCTAGCTGCCACTTATATAACCGCTCCAGAAAAGTTTCATTGGCCGCTAATAAATCCGACGTATCAAATCGTGAGAAGTCATTGAATAACGCTTCGAGCTGATTCTCAGTCAGCCAGGGCTCGCCTGATTCGGTGCGATTGATACTTTTGACTGACTCAAAAAAATCGCACTTTAGTAAAACTTCACGGAAGTTGTTTCGCAGACTCACGCCTGGATTCTGGGGAATACCAGAACCTTGTTCGATGACTTGCCAGCCCATACTTTCAAGTTGGTTAAGGAGTGGCTTTTCTACGAATTGATATTCAGACATTTTCCACCCACCTCAGGACGCCGACACCAATTGGTTGTAAATAAAATCCAAAAGTTGTGCGACTGTATTTCTTCTATCTTCAATGTCATCCGCTAGATTAATATGGTGCTCTGGATTTAATTCATTGCGCCATCGATGCAGGCTTTCTGCGGTAGGCTGGGAAATGATTCCGGATTCGAGCATCTTATCGATTTGATCGCTAAACAAACGCTCGTCTATTTGACTATCACGTAGCTGTTTAGAAAACCGTAGCCTCACAGCCTCCTCGAGGAATACTCTTGGTAGCGGATGTATATTATCGGTGCGCCGCTCAACGAAATCTATCAAAGTATCGGCATGCTTGTGATGTATATTTTTCGTGAATACATCTGGGCCAACTTCTCTCAGGCTAGAACTATTGTGGTCACGCGTGATTTCAAGCACCTTTACATCACTACGATGAAAACCCTGCACATTGAGAAAATTCGCGATACCTTCCTTAAAGTGGCTAAGTACTATTATCTGTTCGCATCGATCTGCCAGGCCTTCAATCTCGCTGTGTATTCTCCCAACTCGCTCATTATCAAATGACGTTACGGGGTCATCTAAAATAACCACAGTTCGAGATAGTTGGTTTACATCCATACCTTCAAGTGAGGAGAAAAAGATAGCTAAACTAAGCGCCCTTCTGTCAGATTCACTAAACACCTTATCGAGTTGAGCTTCATTAATACTTTGGCCCTTGAAAAGTACCTTAAAGTAGTTAACTGTTTTATTGCCTTGGTTACTTACTCCTGGTTTTAAAGTGAAATCTCTACTGCCAAGTTTTTGAAAAAAAGTATTGATACGTTCAAAGTAGGTTTGCAAATAAGCTGCTTGCTCATCTTGTAACGCTTGGCGTAAACGAGGAATATCTTCTTCCAGACTCGACAACACTTCAGTCAACCGTTGATACTCGAAACAATTATCATTTTGCTCGAACCGTTTCACATCAGCAGCCAAACCTTCACCAAGCTGCTTCAATCTGGTCAATTCAGCTGCTACATTTTCCTCATTTAAGCTATTTTTCAATATATCTGCGTTATGGTTAAAACTGTTAACCAATGGATTTACCTGTTCGACTAACGCCGAAATATCGCCAAACAATCCCTCAATTTTTGAAATATCCACCTGCCCTACTGGCTTATCAGGCGCGGCGAGTTTAGCCTTAATCAGATTCTCGAACTGAGGGATAAACTCTGCCAGCTCTAAACGAACATTCTCAATCTTTTCGCGCAGGCTTTGAAAGTGGACTCGCAAAGCGGACACTATGCCATCTGATTTTTCCTCAGAACTCAATTCAGGGTACGCTTGAAGAATCAACTCGGCATGGTCGAGCGAATTCAAAAATTGGTCTAGCGTTAAAGCAGATAAGCCAGTTTGATATCTTTTGATACCACTATTCACGTAGCCCGCATGGCGTGAGAACTGGTCATCAAAGCATTGCCGGTATATATCTAACAGTTCATTTACTTGCGGAGTGATGGATTGGCCGCAGAAACCACAGCTGTCACCTTTCAAATATCCTAAACCTTGCTGAATCCAATGTTCAGCTCCGTCTGCCTTTGTGAAACAGCGTTCGATATGATTAGATAATTCTTGTTTGGCAGCTTCATGCTGATTTTCAAGCATGGACACAAAAATTTCGTTTAGCTTTGCAGCACTATCAATAAAAGTAGAGGGAAATTGCATGGGTAGTAATGCCGATCTCGCTCTAATTGCTGCCGATTCTTTCCTCTGCTTGTTAAGAGCGCCATAGTCAGAACGGGCTCTATCTAAAGCTTCTTTTGCGGCATCAATGTCTTCTACCACAGTGCGCTTAACAAAAGCGAGGACATCCTGAACACCAGAAAACGCTTGTTTTTCCAAATCAGACTTAGCTTTAGTGGCTCCTTTTCTTTCTTCAATTTTACTCGCGAGTTCTTGCGCTCTCTCCACACCGTGCTCGCCAAGTACGAAATCACTGAAATTTTCTTTGGTTTCACGACTCAGTTTTCGAGCCGAGAAAACATGTGAATGATAAAAACCGTCATCATAAATAGCTAAATGGTGAGACTCACGTAGCCCATTTAGCCAAACACCATTGCGAAATTTCGCTGTACCTTGGTTCTCATTTTCACCAGCAGCTGCGAAATTGATCTTTATTTTTTGTGGATCTTCGTCATGCGGAATTGTTCGCCTGGCAACAACACCTTGAGCATCATTCGATTTTAGGGATGAAAATATATCTCCCAACGTCGTTTTTCCGTAGGTGTTTTTGCCATAAATCAACGTAATCTTTGAAAAATCGATCGCTCCGGCATTACACCTTTTGAAAGAACCAACATTGTTGATCAGCGATATCCGTTTTAGCATGACTTACCCATTTAGTTAACTTTTACCTTTCCTGTTAAAAGGTCTTGCATTAACCCATTTTTAATAGATCGGTATTTTGAATTCTCTCGCTCCTGCATATTAATGAGTGCAGTAATACTGTCTAATCGGTTTGCTACGATTCTTTGCTCATCTATCTTAGGTAACGGAATCGGTACTTTCTTTATGAAATCAACTCCAAGAGTCGGAACTCCCAAATTTGTGTTCATAGTATTTTCTATGAAGTGGAGAAATCTGTATGATCTTGATATCCATACCAACCAATGTTCATCAATTCGTTTTGATGCTGATTTTATTACAACTACAGTGTGACTAAATGCCTTTGATTCATGCCCATATCGGCGAGCCAGGCCAATTCGTCCTTTACGAGCAAAAACCACATCTGTCTCTGCAAATCTGCATCGCTGATGCTGTTCTATAAAGGTTTCTAATGGAACAAACTTAGGATTTTTAAATAGGTAGTCATTCTCGCCATAAAAGTTTTCAGTTGAACAAAGAGGAATCCCGTCATTCGAAGCATCGGGATACCTGTGGCTAGGGTTAGGATCTATAACATCTACTACCTCCCCAAAATCAACAACCTCCCACCCCTTCGGTACCCAGCCCAATTCAGTTTCTTTGTAAAGTTCTGGGGCTTGTTCGACGGGGGAACGGAGTTGGCCGTAGCTAGGGTTGGTTTCGGGTGTGCCGGTGAGGTCGATGCCGCGGGTGAAGAGGTCAGCCATCATGCCCTGTTTGATAGCGGTGTATTTGTCGATTAGAGCTTGTGTTTTTTCGATTAGGTTATCGACAGTGGTTAGGATTTTGGCGATTTTTTGTTGTTCTTGAATACTATTTGGAAGTAACAATCGGATAGATCGAAAGTTATCTTTGTTAATAGCCGCCAAAGTTGTAGATGATATATTCTTATATAGCTCTGCAATATAGAATTCACTTAATAAAAACTGAAATAGAAAGCCTTCATCATATTCACTTTTAAATTTAACAAGATATGTATTCGGCGCTAGAGTCATCCTTCCACAATAGACAGGAACTCTATAAACTTTTCCGACACTTCCGACATTTGCGAGGACTATTTCCCCCCCAAACAAAGCCGTTTTTCTCTGAAACTCATAACCTTTTTTATCAGTAAACCGTTGAGGTGAAAAATCAGACTTCTCTAAATCTGTCGTCCTTACTAGCGCAGCGTAATTATCTTCTGAGTAATAAGTGACATTGGTTTTCAGGGCTTCGAAACTTCCGTTGGCCGTATAGTCCGTTAAAACTTCTATAAGATTGCCTAGCGTGACCTCATCCCAGCCTTTTATAGAAATGGGGTAAAGTTTACTCATACCCCAACTCCTTCATAAACTCAGCCAGCAACTCCGCTTCTCTATCTCGCTCTGCCACAACCTCTTTAACTGTCACCGCATACTTGTTGTGCAGATTCTCGACCGCATTAACTAGGCTACTTGTAATTGCCCTTACGTAGGTCGCGTATTCTGCTTCCAACTCCTGTTTAAAACCTGCCTCGATCAGAGCCTTGGCATCGGTATCGCTTATACTTTCACGGGCTTTTGCAATACTTGCTTCACTCTTTTTCTCGCCCGCTTTTAGACCCGCTTTGAGTTCCTTGAGTTCTGCTTCTAGCTTGACGTGATTACTCAACTTTTCATCGATAGCTCTAATTTGCGCTGTTATGTTTTCAATGTCTTGCTCCAGCAAAGTTGCTCGTGCCGAATCTTCTTCTTTGGCAAACTTTAGTTGCTTTTTTAGATCCTTCAATTGACCATTGAATTCTTTTTTATCTGCTTTCAGTTGCTTAACCTGAGCTTTTGGTAGCACGCCGCTTGAATCTTCTTCACTGCTTTCACTGTCAGCATTTTCGTCGTCTTCTTCGCTACTGTCTGAGGCATTAAATAGCGCTTCCAGGTCGTTGATTCTTGCTTGATCCTTTTTAATGCCTTCGAGCATTTCCGGGAATTGTGATTGCAGGATTTCATCCTCAGGAATGAGCTCGGCATTCCAGCCGCTGTTGGCAATGGATTTAAGGTCTGCCTCTTGCTTTTTGATGTTGTTGGCCATGACGCCGCGAATTTGATATAGCGATAGGAGCTGTTCGGGTAGTAGTGCTTCGACAATGCTATCTAACGCATCGCGACGCAATGCAAATACGCCTTTGGAGCCCGCCAGCTCATCACCCAGCGCATAAAACTCTGGTGCAAACGTAGTTTGCCACCAGGTATTAAGTTGATTAAAGAATGCTTGGTGTTTTTCTAACAACTGTGGATGGTTTTCGATTAAGGGCTTAATGGCTGATTTATCGGTAATGGTTGCGCTGAAGTCGGCATAGTGTTGCGAATGCTCAGCAGTTGCTTGCCGTGGGGTAAATAGTGCTTCTTTGAGGCCTGGGTAATTACTCCAATGTGCGTTTAGAGCTTCGATTTCAGCGAGAGGCACGCCCCCGTTTAAATGGGCGCGGACATCGTGCGGCTCTGGTGGCGGGCTATTGTCGACATAGCGGCGGATGTTGAGGTTGAACTCTTCGGCGACCAGCTCTGCTTTCGACACGATGCGTGCGTATTTTTCTACCTCGGCATCGTCGTTACCGGCAAATGCTTCCCTTGAGAGGAAGTGATAGACGTGGGTAATTTTTTCGATATCTTCGGGGCGGAGACTATTTTGGTTTTTGCCTTCTTTGTATTCGCGGTCGGCATTGATAAAAATAACGTGTTTGCGATCTGCCGCGTGATTTTTATTGATGACTAATACACAGGCGGGAATGCCGGTACCATAAAACAGACCTTGCGGTAGACCAATCACAGCTTCGAGAATGCCTTGCTCAATCATTTTTTGTCGGCAGGCGCGCTCTTCGCCGCTGCGAAATAATACGCCGTGGGGCATAACGACGGCCATACGGCCATTTTGTTTAAGGCTTGCGACCATGTGTTGCACAAACATGAGGTCTGCTTTTTTACCGCTTTCTGGCATCCAGGTATGAAAGCGGCTTTTATCGGTCATGTCGCTTTTATCGTAGTTTTGCGAGAACGGTGGGTTGGCAATGACGCGGTCGAAGGTGCGTAGTTCACCGTTTTCGGTGTGGTGTTGCGGTTTGGCGAGCGTATCGTCGTTTTGAATATCGGCACCGCCTGCGCCATGCAAAATCATGTTCATTTTGCAGATAGACCAGGTGCCGTCGTTACTCTCTTGCCCAAACAGTGCAACGTTGCGAGCGTTACCACCGATTTCTTCGACGTATTGTTTGCTTTGAATCAACATACCGCCGGAGCCACAAGTGGGGTCGTAGATTTCGTGGCCTTCAGCGGGTTCGATCAATTCCACCAATAAGCGCACCACTTCGGCTGGCGTATAGAATTCGCCACCTTTTTTACCGGCGCTATCCGCGAAGTATTTGATGAGGTATTCGTATGCAGCACCGAGCAGATCGGGAAATTCAAAATGATCGTTTGCCAGTGGAATGGTGTTGAAGTGCTGGATAAAAGACACCAGCACTTGATCCGACATTGGCTTTTGCCCGACCTTGCGGTTGAAGTTGATGTGCTTGAGCACATCTTGCAGGCCTTTGTCGGTGTTGTTGTCTTCTAGCGCTGCAAGGGCTTTATTCAGCTCGGTGCCGACGTTTTCCTTAATGTGTTTAATTTTGCTCCAGCGGGCGCTTTCGGGCACAAAGTAGTCGTACTGACGCTTACTGTTGAGCAGGGTTTCTATGGCTTTGGCGTCATGCCCTTCCCTTTCGAGCTTTTTCCGTTTTGCCGCTTGATCGGCTTCGAATTGATCGGACATGCGTTTTAGGAACAGCATGCCGAAGATGTATTCTTTGTATTCGGATGCATCCATCTTGCCGCGCAGAATATCGCAGGCTTTGAAGAGGAGCGATTCGAGTTTAGCTAGGGTTAGTTTTTCGTTCATTTAGTGCTTCTGTTGGTTACTGCTATTCGGTTATTGGCAATGCTATTGCGATGGGCAGAGGATCTTCAACAAAATTGGGCGATTATTTTTAGTCTTGTATGAAATAGTCGGTGTCGATGCTTCTGATGTTGTACGTCTTTGTAATATTTACACCGATATCGTTATCAATCATTAACTTGGCTAGCTGCTGGCCGTCGATTAAGACAATGCTGATATTTAGTCCGGTTGCTGCTTCTCTTGCTCCTTCGGAGAAATCACTGGTGGTAATAAATACCCCTTTGCGAGCTCCTTGACGCGTAAGTGCACCGATGAATTTATCGATTTCTGGGCGGTGTACTGTATTTTCCCACCGTTTAGCTTGTAGGTAGATGGTGTCTAGACCCAGTTTATCTTCGTTAATTACGCCATCTATTCCGTTGTCATTGGTTTGTTGAGTCGCCCGCCCTGATTCTGCATTTGCCCCTCCGTATCCCATAGCTAACATGAGATCGACAACTAGGTCCTCGAAAAAACCGGGGGTATTGGATTTGATGGAATCTAGTATTTGTGAAGCCAAGGCGTTCTTAATAGTTTGGTAGGCCTGGCCAATTTGCTCGTCTGGGGTTAATGGTTCGCTTTCATCTGAAGCTTCATCTGATTGAGATTTCTTCTTGCCGGAGTTCACAAACTCTAAATATTCTGGAAAGGTTTTGAGGTAATCACCGTTTATTTGTTCGGGACAATCAATTAGCGCTTGCCGCCCTCTATCAGTAATTTGGCAATGAGCTCTTTTAGGTAGAGTGATAAGTTTAGCTTTATGCAAGTAGGTTCGGCTCCAACCTACACGGCTACGAAGCAACGTCGTTTGGCCACTTGGTATTTTTATCGCTAGATCTTCAGGAGTTAAGTTGAAGTATACAGCCATAGCCTCCCGCATGTGCTGCATGCTCTTGGTCTCCCCATCTTCAAGCTCTGCAAGGAATGGTCTTAAAATCTGCCGATAGTTTGGCACTGGCATCTAGCTCTACTCCCCAAAATACTTATCTGGCGCCAAATTCAACACCAAAGCTACTGCTCACATAAACCCCACAGCTTACCGGGCGAAGTGTGATGGAGCTAGCATTTTGATCTGGGATTAGGGCCTTTTAACGTTTCTAAGTAATTGTTTTTCTGGTTAATTTTTGATCAGTCAAATTCCCCCTTACAAACCTCTACTCGCTGATCTCACCAACATAACAGTTCCCCCTGTCCTTCCGCTCAAATTTCCACCACCCAGTTCATGCTATTTTCTGAGTCAGAGTTATTTGTGACGCAGTACTTTCCTTTGCTATTGCCGCCTTACAATCTCCAGGTAGAATTGCCGGATTGGAAACTAACATTGATAAGGAATTCAGATGCCTGAATACGCTGCACCTACCACTTTTAGGGTTAAACTTGCCGACCAAAAATCATCTCCGGCGCAAAAGCTCATAACCCCTCCATCAAAACCGCTGAATATCTCAACAAATTTCGCGCAATACCAACCTGTTAATTTACATTCAACGTATCAAGAATACCGCGGTCTCATGTGGGGGAATATTAAGTTATTTTCGGGGCAGCTGTTCAACCTTGAGGTAGGGCAAGTAATCGTCATCGAGGCTAGCGCGAAGCGAGTCATTTTCCATAAAATCCAGGGTTCTCCTGGTTTTCCTTCAGGTGTCTATCTGCAAGCCCCAAGCAGCTTCATCACCGAAGTAACGCTAGGCGATTGGGCCGCGAAATCAGCTCAAAGAACCGCTGCCGCTGCGCAGCTTGCAGAGTGGGAAGTACACTTTATTGTAGGTTTTATTGGTGCATCTAGTTGGGCAGGATTTGCGCTAGTCTTTGGAAGTGACATTGTTGTTCAAACGATGGGTGAACGAAAAAGAAATAGTGATTACAAGGCTGGCTTGAAGGATATCTTCGCCGCTGATTCTGAACTATACAAATACTCCCCTACTCTTAGAAAAAAGATCTACCAAACAATATTTTCACACGCAGCGTCAGAGCCGGGTCAATTGGCCGCGGACTTCGGCGAAAATTACCTCGTCGAGGCGCTCAAAGATGAAAAAGTCACAGGTAGAGCGGCAGGTGCAATTGCTGCCAAATTTTTGGTAAATCCAAAAAACAAGAAGCTAACCGCCTTTTTCATTCTGAGCACTGTTCTCATGCAGGTCGCAACCAAATCAGCCACTAAGGCTATACCAGCAGCTTCTGGCGCGCTAAAGGATAAATTCAAAGCGCTTGTACCTAATATTGAAAATATTGACCCCAACAACCCACAGCAAATGGCGCTTGTGGTAAATGAATTAACTGCTCGGTTTAAAGAGCTAGGCGTTGAGGTACAACCTCAAGAAGCCGCAGTGATTATTTCCGAGATAAAAACACATCCAACTGAAATATTTAACGCTCTTGCTAAAATGCAAGATGGATTCGGCACAATTGCCAATGCAGGAGGGTAATATTTTGAGAAAATTTCTATTTGGAATACTGATATTAGCAGTTCATATTAACGTATTTGCAGACCAAAATACTTTAGAACAACAAGCTACTTCCTACTGCGAGGTATTTTCCCCATCAAATTGGGAAAAAATGAGGCAGGAAGGCCTAGCATTCGATGAGATGCAAAGAAAGTTCACTAACCAACTGAGTAATGCGGTTAGTGACGAAAGCCTTTATGAGGCCATACACAGCACCACTAAGGTCGGCGTTGATGTTGACACCATGTATTCGACCTTGGTGGAAAATATTTCTGCGGTAATTGGCAGCCCTTTTTTATGCCCTGACTTGAAAGTATATTACGAAGAGCTGGCAAAGTATTCTAAATAGTAGGTATGACTTCATTCGCTAAAAATATTTTATTTTATCTATTAATCGTTAGTTTTGTTTTATCAGGTCTGTTACTGGCGACCGGGCTTCAATTCTCAGCAGTATTCGAAGCAGCAACGGAAGCATACCTTGGTGAGCAGAGCCCTATTCTTGGTTCGAAGTTTTTAGATTTTCTCTTTACACCTGCATCAAGCTCTATTGCTGCACTTGCTACCGCTGGCTGTGCAGTTTTTTCTTTCTATTCCAATAAGAGACGAAACTGGGCTATTGGCTTATTCTTAGCAAGCCTCATTGTTCTAGGCTTATTGGCCTATATCGCTTACCTCTATTTAGTGACAACAAAACTCATTTGAGATTTTTTAGCGGCATTTTACCCCCCTTACAAACCGCCGCGCGGAGGATTAATTTCTAAGGCATTTTTACAGGACGTAAAAATGGACTCACCACATCCTGTGGTTCGGTCTTCGACCAGCTTGAAACACAGCTGCCCAAATTTGATCCAATCAAATTTGTAGCGATGATGAGACATGACGTCGATTCAGAACGACCTAGGGAAAATTAATCTGAAGTGAGGGAAGCCGAAGGCCGGTTTGTGAGGCGCCATGGATTCGCTACATCCGTGTAGCTCAGTCTTCGACCAGCACAAAACGCGGCTGCCCAAATCTTGTTCCTGACAGATTTGTCTTTTTGGTTCTGTTTTTCTTGGGCGAGCAAGAAAAATGAACTTGCTAGCAGTCAAGACTGCTTAAAAAAACCTCCCTCCCCCAGCGACTGCCACCACAACCAACCCCAACACCAAATTCACCGCAATTAAAATACGAATTTTCCCCAGTTGCTTGCCACCTTCTGGCCAGTTCTCTTCGGCGACGGCTTTGCTTAGCCGTTTGTAGTGTGCAAAAAACACATGACCGTAGATGGCCATCATGAATAAACCAAGCAGCATCATGATATGGACGTACGGCCGCGTGTTTGCCATGCCGCCGTAAAAGCCGAATATCATCCAGAAGCCGGTGGCTAGCAGTACGACGACGGCAATGGTTACCCAGAAAAAGAATTTACTGAATACCTTGCTCCATAACTGGAGGCGTATGGGTGGCTCTAACAGTTCGGCAGCGACTGGGCGCAGTGCCATATACGCGAAGAACATGCCGCCCACCCAGACGACGGCGCTTAGTAAGTGGAGAGTGAGAGCTATAGGCATGTAGCCTCCTGGTAGTGGCTAGTCTTTGACGTTCACGATAGTTAAACGCAGTGTCCCATTCTTTTCTATTGATTTGAATCATTCTCTTGATTCTCTCTCGCTAGTCCGCATCTTTAACTTGGAGTAACCTATCTAGCGCGTGGTGAATGCGGCTAGATTCCGACTGATCGTGGGGAAACCTATGGAATTTAAAGACTATTACAAGACCCTTGGTGTTGATGACAATGCGGATACGAAAGCGATCAAGACAGCTTATCGTAAGCTGGCACGTAAGTATCACCCAGACGTGAGCGAAGAACACGACGCTGAGGATAAGTTTAAAGAAGTTACCGAAGCCTACGAGGTACTGGGTGATGCTAAGAAGCGCGCCGAGTATGATGAAATTCGCCAGTACGGTACCCAAGGTGGTGGTTTTCAACCCCCTCCTGGTTGGCAGCCCGGTGGCGGTGCTGGTGGCTTTGACTTTAGCGGCGCTGGTGCTGGCGGCGGCAATTATTACGAAGGTGATTTTTCAGAGTTTTTCGAGAACATTTTTGGCGGCGGCTTTAGGCAGCAAGGGGGCCAGCAAGGGCCCAATCGAAGTCGTTATAGTAGTCGTGGGCGCGATATCGAGTTAGAAATGCCGATATTCTTGGAGGATACTCTTAAGGAAGGCGCGCAGCAGATTTCTTACAAACTTCCGCATTACAGTGTCGACGGCCAGCGCTTGGAGGATGTGAAGAAAACGTTAAACGTGAAAATCCCAACCGGTGTAGCCGATGGTGAAGTGATTCGGCTCAAGGGCCAAGGCGCACAAGGTGTTGGCGACGGGCCCAGTGGTGATTTGTTTTTAAAAATTCGCTTGGTCCCCCACCCACAGTTCGACGTGGAAGGACACAATCTGATTATTACCGTGCCGCTTTTGCCGTGGGAAGCAGCCCTGGGAGCGAAGGTTACTGTACCCACACTTGAAGGGAAAATTCAGTTAACCGTCGCTGCCAATAGCCAGTCGGGTCAGCGTTTACGCATTAAAGGGAAAGGCTTACCCCACAAAACGGGCCGTGGAGATTTGATTGCTGTGTTGAATGTTGTTATGCCGAAAACCACCAGTGATGCCACAAAAGAAGCGTGGGAAGCGCTGGCTAAACACAATACAGAAAACCCACGAGCCGATTGGAATTAAACGCGGAGCTAACCATGACTGATCACATTCATTTAGATATTACGATTCATGAGCTCTGCGATACGGCGGACCTTACTCGAGAGATGCTGATAGATTTGATCGAGCATGGCGTCATTCAGCCACACGGTACTACGCCCGACAATTGGTTGTTCTCGGCACACCACGTCAGCCTCACCCGTCGCGCCGTGCGACTACATCGCGACCTAGATATTGAATGGCAGACGATAGGGTTTGTTTTGCAGTTATTAGAAGAACGCGACCAATTACGAGAGGAAATTGCAATGCTGAAGCAAAGGCTTTCAAGATTTGAAGTTGAATGAGAGTCGGAATGAATCGGCATCCGCCGATGGTGAGTTTATTTGTGTCGGTGTTGACCGAAACAACTTCCTTTTTCTTGCTCACCCAAGTAAAAGGAAGCAAAAAGAAGGGTGCCCCATAAACCGGCCCAGCAAACAAGCTGTGCTTCCTTCATTGCAATAAATTGATTGAGGCCGCTCTGATGATACTTCCTGTACCTTCAGAGCTAGATTGCACGTCCTACGCAATTTACCTGAATAAATTCATTCCCATTCAGCGGTTTCCAAGGGGAAACAAAAGAACAGATTAAAAGGCAACAGAGCCTAATTTCCCTATGAGTTCCGCTTGGTTTGCCCTTATTTTCCCTTACAGTAGGCCGAATGCAGCAACAATTATTTAGGTAAATCGTACACGATGTACGATTTGACTCGGTACGTCGTGTACCTCGGCCTTCGACCAACGAAGTTGCCCAAATTTGATCCGTTCAAATTTGTAGCTATGCCGCTACAGGACGTAGCGTCATAGCGACCTTGAATAATTTTTGCGAAGTGAGGGAAGTCGATTGTTTTTAAAATCGACCCAATGTGGGATGTCGTTTTTCTTGCCTACTTCTTTTTGGACAAGCAAAAAGAAGTCGGTTGCCCCAGTCAATCACTGGAAAAACACTCTGAGAAGTGAAAAAAGTGACTTGTTGCGGCCAACCGCCGCAAATTTTTTTGAGCTTAATGCTAAACCCAAAACTTTAACCCACCCTGCCAAACGCTATCAACTAATTTCTCGCACTGGCCGCCGCCATTTCCTGGCTCGACAGATATTCGTCGTAAGTACCTTGGAAATTAATCAGGGTTTTATCTTTAATTTCAATAATATTATTGGCTAGCGATGAGACGAATTCACGATCGTGGGAGACGAAGATGAGTGTGCCTTCGTAATGCTCTAGTGCGAGGTTAAGTGCTTCGATGGATTCCATGTCTAGGTGGTTGGTGGGTTCGTCCATGATGAGTACGTTGGTGTCTTGCATCATGAGCTTGCCGAATAACAATCGGTTTTTCTCCCCACCGGAGCAAACTTTCACTTTTTTCAAAAAGTCATCGGAAGAAAATAATAAACGGCCTAGCGTCGCGCGGACGATTTGATCATCGTGATTGGGTTTGCGCCATTGGCTCATCCATTCAAATAAGGTGAGGTCGACGTTAAAATCTTGGGTACTGTCTTGCGGGCAATAACCGAGGGTTGCGTTTTCTGACCATTTAATAACGCCTTCGTTAATCGCAAGCTGATCCATCAAACAGCGCAATAGAGTTGTTTTACCGGCACCGTTCTCGCCGAGTATTGCTAAGCGTGACCCAGCATCGAGAATCAGGTTGCCTTTGGCAAACAAGCTTTCGCCTTCAAAACCGTGGCCGACGTTTTCGAGAATTAGCGCTTGGCGATGCAGTTTTTTATCTTGCTTAAAACGAATATAGGGCGATTGTCGGCTAGAGGCTTTAATGTCTTCGAGTTTGATTTTTTCGAGTTGTTTGGCTCGCGATGTGGCCTGTTTTGCTTTGGATGCGTTTGCCGAGAAGCGGCTGACAAATTGTTGCAAGTCGGCTATTTGGGCCGATTTTTTCGCGTTCTCGCTGTGCAGCCTTTCTTGGGCTTGTGTCGCAGCGCGCATAAAGTCGTCGTAATTGCCGGGATACACACGAAGCTCGCCGTAGTCGATATCAGCCATGTGCGTACAGACGGCATTTAGGAAGTGGCGGTCATGGGAAATAATCACCATGGTGCTTTTACGTTCGTTGAGTACCGTTTCCAACCAGCGAATGGTGTTGATGTCGAGGTTGTTGGTCGGTTCATCCAACAGCAGAATATCGGGGTCTGAAAACAGCGCTTGGGCTAACAATACACGTAGCTTGCGGCCGGGAGCGATTTCACTCATGGGGCCGAAATGGCAATCTACTTCAATACCGGCACCAATAAGAATTTCCCCAGCGCGGTTTTCTGCGGTGTAGCCATCCATTTCAGCGAACTGGACTTCCAGGTCAGCGACTTTCATGCCGTCTTCTTCGGACATTTCCGGCAATGAATAGATGCGGTCACGCTCTTGCTTCACGGCCCATAATTCGGTGTGGCCCATGATGACGGTATCAATCACGCTGAATTCTTCAAACGCGAATTGGTCCTGGCTCAATTTGCCGATTCGCTCATTGGGCGTGATAGAGACATTGCCTGCCGACGGCGTTAAAGAGCCATCGAGTATTTTCATGAACGTGGATTTACCGCAGCCATTGGCGCCAATTAAGCCGTAGCGGTTGCCTCCGCCAAACTTAACGGAAATATTTTCGAACAGCGGCTTCGCGCCAAATTGCATGGTAATGTTTGCGGTTGTAATCAAGGTGCACCAAATGAGTTAAATCAATAGGGAAGAATAAAGAACAGAACGCTAGACGCGGGGCCGCGTACTATACGGACTCTAGGTCTTGAGGTCGAGCTAACGTGGACATTTACTACAGCCTCTTCGGAGTGAGATTTACCGAGCGAGTATCAGATGCAACTAGGGCTAATAGGTTTCAAAACGCTTTACTATCCCCTACCAAACACTACCCCCTCTCAAACACCATCACTTTCAAACTCCCCTCTTCCGATACATCTGGAAAATCCGGGCTGTTGGCTAACCTTTCCACAAATCGCCAATTCGGTGCGGCCTCAGCAACGATGTCGAGAAGAAATTGTGGCCCCAAGTGAGGAGCATTGAGGCAGAGTAAAGCCTTTGCGCCTGGCGCACTCAACTCATCTAATCGTCTTACTACCTTTATATAGTCTCGTTCTGCCTTGAAACTGCCTTTTTGGTTGCTCGGCGGGTCGACGACGATCAGATCATAGGGGCCTGCCTTACGGATCCGGCCCCACGATTTAAGAATATCCAGCGCTTGGTAGCGAATATCTGCCGACGCCAGGTTATTCACGCGATGGTTCTCCCGACCGATGGATAACGCACGACTACTCATATCGACGTTCAAGACGCTTTGGGCTCCTGCGGCGGCCGCCACAACAGAAAACGCACAGGTGTATGAGAAGAGGTTCAGTACCCGCTCCCCTTCGGCGCGGGACTCGAGCCATTGCCGCCCTGGCTCCATATCCAAGAAAAACCCGACGTTTTGCTGTTCAAAGTTCAACCCGTAAAGCTGTTCCCCTCGGATAGCGAAGCCACTGGTGGGTTTCTCTCCCCATATGCAGGCAATCGGGCTACCTTTTATGTGCCTGCGCTGCACGAGTATCGATGTGAAGCCGGACCTCTGCGCCTCTCCTACGATGGCATCCATTAGTGTTTGATCAAATCCCGTAGGCGTATCGTCAAACAGCGTAACCAATATTAGGGGGTGAAAGTTGTCGATCACCAAGCCCTCCCAACCGGGGTAGCAGCCACCGCGGCCATGGAAAATTCGGCGGCTCGGCACTTGACTCATCAGCCCGTCCAGGCTGGCGAAGTATCGCAAGCAGCATTGAATGGGGGGCGATTCGCTGGAGAGAGGGCTAAGCATGAAGGACTCAAAAGGTCGCCAGCATACCACGGATAGTCTGAAGTCGCTTGAGGAGCGCTTCATTGCTCCACGCTCCCTTACCGCCTAAATTCACCCAGATATGCACTGCATATGAGCGTAATGCACCGCAATCGAACCAAAAATATTTCTCCTGCCACATCTTGGACGCCACAATAATCGTTTTTGCTAAATCGCCGCTGCACCAAATTTTTACACACCCCCTTTTTGCACTCTTTGGGGACAGATAAACGACCAATAAACCATCGTTATTGGTGCGATCAAATCATTTTTGCACCAGATAAAAACAAAAAGTAGAGAAATGGCGGGGTTGATATTTTTTTTCTTCAGTTGGCACACCGGTTGCTATTAACCCTGCAAGTTATCGCGACTTGCTCTGTTAATTCCGAACCAATTATTGGGGGAACCAATGAAGAAACAATCAACACTTAGTCGAATTCGAAAAACGGCTATCTCTACTGCAATGGCAACAGCCGCTGTTTTTGGATTCGCAACTTCATCCGCAGCGGAAGAATTGGGTTATCCAGAAAAGGAAGAGCTCAAGTTCGGTTTTATTAAATTGACCGATATGGCACCTATTGCCATTGCCTATGAAAACGGTTACTTCGAAGACGAAGGCCTTTATGTAACGATCGAAGCACAAGCCAACTGGAAGGTTCTATTAAACGGTGTCATCGACGGCACACTGGACGGTGCACATATGCTTGCCGGTCAACCTATCGCCGCAACGATCGGTTTCGGGACAGAAGCACACATTATCACCCCTTTCTCTATGGACCTGAACGGCAACGGCATCACGGTTTCAAATGAAGTGTGGGAGCAAATGAAAGCTCACATCCCTAAACAACCCGACGGCAAGCCTGTTCACCCAATTAAAGCTGATTACTTAAAGCCTGTTGTTGAAAAATACAAGGCTGAAGGTAAGCCTTTCAACATGGGTATGGTATTCCCGGTTTCAACGCATAACTATGAGTTGCGTTACTGGTTAGCGGCTGGCGGTATTCACCCCGGTTACTACGCACCACACAAAGGTGATACGTCTGGTTTGATCGATGCAGAAGCGCTTCTTTCGGTTACTCCTCCACCACAAATGCCAGCAACGTTAGAAGCAGGTACGATTTACGGTTACTGCGTAGGTGAGCCATGGAACCAACAAGCAGTATTTAAAGGTATCGGTGTTCCAGTGATTACTGACTACGAAATCTGGAAAAACAACCCAGAGAAAGTATTCGGTATTACGGCTGAATTCGCTGAAAAATATCCAAATACTACTATCCGCTTAACGCGTGCATTAATTCGTGCTGCTAAATGGCTGGATGACAACAACAACGCTAACCGCCCTGCGGCTGTGAAATTCCTTTCACAACCTAACTATGTTGGTGCTGACTACGATGTTATCGCAAACAGCATGACCGGTACTTTCGAGTACGAGAAAGGCGACAAGCGTGAAGTCCCCGACTTCAACGTGTTCTTCCGCTACAACGCAACTTACCCCTTCTACTCGGATGCCATTTGGTACCTCACTCAAATGCGTCGCTGGGGCCAAATCTCTGAAGACAAGTCAGATGCTTGGTACAAAGAGACTGCGAAGAAAATTTATCGCCCAGATATCTATGAAGTTGCTGCTAAATCTTTAATCAAAGGTGATTCAGATGAGCTTGGCTACGACCTAGACCTAACGTTTAGCGCTGACGAGTTCCCTAACTTTGCAACCGAAGACGGATTCAAAGCACCACAAACTGAATTCATCGATGGCATCACTTACGACGGTACCAAGCCAAACGCTTACATCAACTCAATGAAAATTGGTTTGAAAGAAGGCGACAAGCTTTAATCCATAGTCAAAGGAAGACAATTCGTAGAATTGTCTTCCACTCATATTGTAAAAACGTTTGTAAAATTTGGAGTATCACATGAGTCAATCTGCAACAGCGGCTAAATCGGAGTCGGTTATTGCGGAATCTGTGACTAACTTTCTGGGGACGGCAATCGGCCCCCTCAAAGCAATCACTCTTCCTATTATCGGTATTTCTCTGTTTTTATTGCTTTGGGCTGCGGTGGCTCAAAACATTGACACATCACTTGGTAAGTTCCCAGGGCCTGCTGCAGTGTCAGAACAATTTGGCTCACTGTACGATGAACACGTTGCAGAACGAGAAAAAGCAGACAAGTTCTACGAACGCCAAGAGAAACGCAACGCAGCGCGTGCAGCAAAAGATCCCAGCTATGAACCAAGGATTCGAGACTACACAGGTAAAGAAACCTTTCTCGACCAAATCATTACCAGCTTAGTGACGGTTATGAGCGGCTTTATACTGGCTGCCATTTTAGGTATTCCGCTAGGCATCGTTGTTGGTTTAAGCAAAACCATCAATAGCGCGATCAATCCAATCATCCAAACATTCAAACCAGTTTCTCCTTTAGCGTGGTTACCTCTGGTCACCATGGTAGTGAGCGCGCTTTATACGTCGGCGGACCCAATTGTTGCGAAATCATTTATTAACTCAATGATTACCGTAACTCTATGTTGCTTGTGGCCAATGGTTATCAACACGTCGGTGGGCGTCGCTGGCATTGATTCAGACCTGGTTAACGTTAGCCGAGTACTTCGCCTTCCAGCGCTAAAGCATGTCCAAAAAATTGTACTCCCTGCATCTGTACCCATGATTTTCACCGGTATGCGCTTATCACTAGGTATCGCATGGATGGTATTAATCGCGGCAGAAATGCTCGCACAAAACCCAGGCCTCGGAAAATTCGTCTGGGATGAGTTCCAAAATGGTAGCTCCGATTCTTTAGCAAGAATTATGGCTGCCGTTATCGTCATCGGCCTTATTGGTTTCTTGCTCGATAGAGGTATGTTGTTGCTACAACGATTTTTCTCCTGGGATAAATCGACAGCAAACTAATCAACTCACGAAATAAACCAATACGTATTTAGACCGGAGAAGAATGATGAGCGAAGCAAAATTAAATATTAGTCAAGTTGATATGGTATTCCCTACCCCTAAAGGCGAATTTACAGCCTTAAAGGAAGTGGATCTAAAAATTTCTGAGGGTGAATTCGTTTCACTGATTGGACACTCAGGCTGTGGTAAATCGACCGTTTTGAATATTGTCGCTGGACTGTACCAGGCGTCACGTGGCGGCGTTATCCTCAACGGTAAAGAGGTAACTGAACCGGGTCCAGAAAGAGCCGTCGTTTTCCAAAACCACTCGCTATTACCTTGGTTAAGTGCCTATGAAAACGTTGAGCTAGCGGTTAAGCAGGTATTTGGGAAATCTAAATCAAAAGCTGAAATTAAAGAGTGGGTTGAACATAACTTAAAACTGGTTCATATGGATCATGCTATGCACAAGCGACCTGATGAAATATCAGGTGGTATGAAACAACGTGTTGGCATCGCCCGCGCTCTATCAATGCAACCAGAAATTTTATTAATGGACGAACCATTTGGGGCACTGGACGCGTTAACTCGGGCACATATGCAAGATTCATTGATGGAAATACAAGCAGAGCTCAACAACACCGTCATCATGATTACGCATGATGTTGACGAGGCTGTCTTGCTATCTGATCGTATTGTCATGATGACGAACGGCCCTGCCGCTACCATCGGCGAGATCTTGGATATTGAATTAGAGCGTCCTCGTGATCGACTAGAGTTAGCTCAAGATCCAACCTACAACCATTACCGTTCTTGCGTGCTTAAGTTTTTGTACGAAAAACAACGCAAAGTCGAAAACATTTCCACTAAATCTTCACAATCAAGTCAGTCAAAACCTGTGCAGGCGAACAACGCTGCATAATTATTTTGAACCATTAGGAGTAATCCAACTATGAAAGCGAAAACACTCACCACTTGGGGAAGCCCTTTGTTAATCGCAGCAGGGCTTGTTGCGCAACCAGTCATGGCCGATTCTTTAATTGATGCGCTAAAGGCTGGCACGACAACAGGTGACATCCGTTTACGTTACGAAACCGTAGAACAAGACAACCCAACGGATGATGCAGATGCATTAACTGTTCGCACTCGCCTGACCTACAAGAGTGGTTCGCTAGGTGGATTCTCAGGCCTATTAGAAATGGAAGATTCTCGCTCGGTTGCGGCCATTGATGATTACACCGTCGGACCAACCGGTTTTAAACCAGGCCAATACTCTGTCATTGCAGACCCACAAACGACTGAGCTTGACCAAGCGTTTATTCAATACAAGAACGATATCGTTGCAGTTAAAGGCGGTCGCCAAGTTATCGCCTTAGATGGTCAGCGCCATGTGGGCCACGTTGGCTGGAGACAAGATCGCCAGACATTCGATGGTTTAACTGTTGACATTACCCCTATCGACGACCTGTCCATCAAAGCTGGATACATCACACAACGAAATCGTATTTTTGCTGAAGCGGCTGATGTTGACGCAAAAGATATTTTGCTCAATGTTTCTTACAAAACGCCAATCGGTAAAGTCGTTGTTTACAACTACATGCTTGAAGTCGATAACGATACTGATAATGCGCTTGACACTTTGGGTGTAAGTTTTGACGGCGCTGTCGGTGGAGATATCAAATTCTTGTACTCTTTAGAATTAGCCACTCAAGATTCTGAAGCCGCTGTAGACTATGAAGCGGACTACAGCAAAATTGAGTTTGGCGCAAAGATCATGCCCGTCACAGTGAAACTAGGCCAAGAGACCTTGGGTAGTGACGATGGTATGTACGGTTTTTCTACTCCGTTAGCGACTTTGCACAAGTTCAACGGTTGGGCAGACCAATTCTTGGGAACTCCTGCGCAAGGCTTGGTTGATACTTATCTCAGTGTTGGCGGCAAGGCAGGTCCAGTTGCTTTAACCTTAGCTTTGCACGACTACGAAGCAGACGATGCCACACCAGCTATTGACGATCTCGGTGACGAACTCAATGCCAGTGCTGTTTGGGCAATCAACAAAAACTATGTATTAGGCTTTAAGTATGCAGCCTATGATGCAGGTGATGCCGCCGCAGGAAAGGTTGACGCGGACAAAATCTGGGTTTGGTTCAACATGAAGTGGTAATCCTTGATCCCGGATTCTCTCTAATGAAAAAGCGCCGCATGGCGCTTTTTTTTTCGACCATCAAAAACCCTCGCAATAAAAAAGCCCGCCATTGTTGATGGCGGGCTTTTAGGTTTAAATCAACTGAGGCTATTTTTTGTAAGACTCAATTTGTTGATCAACCATCTCCATTAAATCACCCATGACTAAGCTCATATCGATCAAGTGTAAACCCCAGGCTGGGTTTAATTTATTGTCTATACCACTAATGAGGTCACCGGTGATATCGCTCGTGCGAACATCGCCGTCTTCATTTTCAATCGTCAGCTCGAGGTATGAGAAATCACCGCGTTTCACGCATTCGCCAAATAGTTTACCGGGCAAGCTCACAAACGGTGTGGTAATTTCAGTACCTGTTGATGTCCAAGGTTTGTATGGCGCGAAACTTTCAGTGATTTCACCGAAGGTAGAAAGGTAGGCGTGCAACTCGGTTTTGCCACCAGCGGGCGCCGCAGGATTTACACACAGTGCTTCGCGACCATTGCCGCCACGGCCGAACATGCCATTGGCGGGCGGGGGAATTCGATTACGATAACTTTGGATGGCGACAACACATCCAATTTGATCTTGGCTTTCGCAAACGGGAATGTGTTTGAACGCCCCACCCACTTTTTTACCTTCAGGCACTGTAATTGACTGCCCTGCTAATACGGCACTAACCAATTGTTTTTGAATCGGCTTACCATCTATCTCAGCGGCAATTAATCGGTTTAATAAGCCAGCACCTTGGGAGTGACCAATAATGATAAAGCCTCGGCCGTTGTTTTCGTTCTCAAGGTAATGTTGCCAAGCACCAAGCACGTCTTTGTAAGTCAGAGAGCGATCCATGGGAATTGGTTTTCCGCTCATCATGCCACGCAGTCCCGGCACCGTGATCTGCCGATACATGGGCGCAAAAATTCGGCACTGAGCGCGCAAACGAGACACTTGAAGATAGGCAGTGATAATTTCCGCTTTTTCGCCAGGAATTAGGTCGCTGTTTCCAGTCTCATCCATAGAGGTTGTTGGGTAAACGTAGAAACAGTCGATCTCGGGTGACGCATTCTCAGTAAATTTTTCAATGCTCGTCGAACCGTCAGCCGCGATGACGGTAGTGGTTAAGTCTCTATCGCAGGCATCGGCATTGTTTTCTGGGTGACAAAGCCAGTTGTCCACTTTACTGTAATCCGTCGCTTCAGCAGACTGTGCCGACATGGTCGATTGACTCAGAAAAGTGGCGGTTAAGCCCGCCGCAAGTATTGGTGTCCATTGCTTAAGTTGGCGTAGCATAGTGATCCCCCTGAGGTTTTATATTATTTGCAAACATATTGTCGCATTGATTTTTGAGCGGGGCATAGATTAACCCAAGCGGCCCGGCGGCGGGAAATCCAAACATTAATTAACGAGTTTGGCTCAGCTAGAGCGCCTCACTGTCTAATTAATGGGCGCTACAGTAGTTAATGTCATCAATTTGGCTGTTAAGCGTCCACAAGTCCCATAACCAGCCGATACCAAACAGCCCCAGCGTAAAGAAATAGATGATGCCTGTTACCCATTTGCCCATATATAACCGATGAACCCCAAACACCCCAAGAAAAATGAGCAAAAGCCAGGCAATGTTGTAATCCAATTTGCCATCGACAAATCGGCGATCTGCATCATTCGCCATACCGGGTACTAAAAATAAATCGATAATCCACCCTATACCCAGCAACCCAAAGGTAAAAAACCATATCGTCCCGGTTACAGGCTTGCCAAAATAAAAGCGGTGGCACCCCATAAAGCCGAAGATCCAAGCGATATACCCCAATAGAACTGAGTGTGTTTCTCGTTGATACTGTTGCTGCGTAACGCCTGACATGCTCATCTCTCCTTATTTGGGAACGAATTGACGAGAGTATACGGGTATGCCACGTAAGCAACTGTAAAAATTTCCCGCCGCTGCCCTTTCATCTCTGAAAGCACACTCTTAGAATGCAGGCCATGACAAAGCCTTACGCCAATACTTCGCCTTCGACAACTAATAGCAATGACCGCGATGTTCTGAGTGTCACCCAGCTCAATCGCAAAGCGCGCCAGTTGCTGGAAACCCACTTATCTCTGTTGTGGGTGGAAGGTGAAATTTCTAATTTCGCGCGCCCCTCCTCAGGACACTGGTATTTCACGCTTAAAGACCAGAATGCGCAGGTGCGCTGTGCCATGTTCCGCAACCGCAATGGTTTGGTGCGATTTAAACCCGAACAGGGCCAACAAGTTGTGTTGCGGGCGAGAGTCAGCCTTTATGAAGGGCGTGGTGACTACCAATTAATCGTTGAACACATCGAGGAAGCGGGCTTCGGTGTTTTGCAGCGCGCATTTGAGGCGCTGAAAGCCAAGCTCAGCAAAGAAGGTCTATTTGATGAAGAGTATAAACAGCCTCTACCAGACCTGCCCCGACATATCGGCGTCATCACATCACCCACCGGCGCCGCTATACGTGACGTGTTGAGTGTACTGAAACGGCGCTTTCCTGCGATTCCTGTGACTGTGATCCCTGTGCCTGTCCAAGGAGAAGGCGCCGCGCAACTCATTGCCAACGCTATTGCATTAGCCAATCGTGCGGACATGTTCGATGTGTTACTCCTGACTCGCGGCGGCGGGTCCTTAGAAGACCTCTGGCCTTTTAACGAAGAAATTGTCGCTCGCGCGGTTTTCGACAGCTATATCCCCATCGTGAGTGCCGTTGGACATGAAGTAGACGTCACGATTAGTGACTTTGTCGCCGATGCGCGCGCGGCGACTCCATCAGCTGCCGCCGAATTACTGTCTCCTGACCGACTGGAGTTACAGCGAACATTTGTTGGCTATAGCATCGTATTAGGCCAAGCGGCTCAGCGTCAATTTGCTCGCGCGAAGGATAAAATTAGCAGCTTGCGTAAGCGGCTGCGGCATCCGGGTGAGCGTATTCAGTCCCGCGCGCAACATCTCGATAACCTCGAAATGCGTTTGAAAAAAGCGATGCTGTTTCAACAACATCGTGCTCAGTCGCGCTTCGCGGCATTGCATACTCGGCAACGGCATTTAAACCCCACAGCGCGAGTTAGAGAGATGCAAACCTTGCTTAGTCAATTAAACAGGAGAGCACAGCGCCAGATCAGCCATCATGTGGAGAGTGCTCAGCACCGTTTTACGCAACAAGCAGAATTACTTCACCTGGTGAGCCCCCTGAATACGATGCACCGAGGTTACAGCGTATTACGCAACCAGAAAGGTAGCATCGTAAAAGATGCCACAACACTCAAACCAGGGCATCGTGTAGAAGCCAAGCTCGCGAAAGGCGAAGTCTCAATGACCGTCGACGCCGTAAAGCACCACTATGAATCGCTAACGGCACCCTTTGAAGAAAAACCGTAGGCTATTTGCCTCTCAGTGAGCATATTGATGGCAAGTAGGTTCCTGAGTAGACTAGCCGTCTGCTTGTAATATCCAACTGTTGCGGTATTGGGCTTTTGGCCGCGACGCCAGCAACACGGAATCTTTTTAAGCAAACGATTAATTTATTATTCTTGTCGGGGCGCCCTTCATATCGCTAGTCGAGACCAGAAAGGGCTGAGATCGCAACCGAGCGAACCCGTCGCACCTGATCAGGCTAGTACCTGCGTAGGAAACAAGATGACACACGTGTCGATTGACTCAACCTTACCCACTGACTTAGCGTTTTCAAAGCCTATTGCAATTGTCGGCGCAGGTTTGCTTGGCCGTTTACTTGCCTGGCAATTATTGGAGGCGGGCCACAAGGTTACACTGTTCGATCGTGATCGTTTCACCACCTCATCTAGTCAACCGCGTGCTGCCGCGTTCACCGCTGCCGCGATGATTTCACCGCTGAGTGAAGTCGTTGTATCAGAACGATCGATTTACGACGCCGGGATGACATCGCTACTGCTTTGGCCACGATGGATTGAATCCTTGAACGACACAACTAAAAACCCAATTGCTTATCACGCCACGGGTAGTTTAGTTGTAGCGCATCCGGCTGATATCAATGAACTTCAGCAATTTAAACGAGACCTCGGCTTTCACTTAGGCGAGGACGATCACAGCCAATGGCTAGACCACCAGGCTATTGAGCAATGTGAACCTCAGCTCAACCATTTTCAGCAAGGCTTGCTGCTACCTGATGAAGCGTTTCTCGACAATCACCATTTACTCGATGCATTGTTGGATCGCATTCAATCGCTCGGCGGTGAATGCATAGAGAACTGTGCTATCGATGTATCAGGCCCAAATAACACGTCACCCTTTCAGGTGGATAATTTTAGCGTCATTATCGATTGCCGTGGCACAGGCGCTCGCACACACACCACTGATTCCCAAAGCATTCGTGGAGTGCGCGGTGAAGTCATGTGGGTCGAGACTGATGAGATTTCTCTAACCCATGCCGTGCGATTATGCCACCCCCGCTATAAATTGTATGTTGTCCCAAAACCTAATCATCAATTTATTATCGGCGCGACTGAAATTGAGAGTGAAGATACTTCGCCGATCAGCTTGCAATCCACATTAGAACTTTCCAGTGCGCTTTATACGATCCATCCAGCCTTTGCGGAAGCGCGGGTCATAAAAACCGATGTAAACTTGCGCCCGGCTTACCGGGACAACCTGCCTCGCGTTGAGCGAAAAGGTAATATGATCAGCGCCAATGGTCTCTACCGACACGGATATCTACTCGCGCCGGTCATAGTCCAACAGGTATTAAAAGAAATCGCCGAGTTTGCTAATACTAAAGCAGCGTGACATCTTACTATGATTGAAATTAGCTTGAACAACGACTGCATTACCCTTGCGCCTGCAACTGTTTTACAGCAAGCGCTAGAGCAATGGGGATACGAGCAAAAAAAATGTGCAGTGGCCATTAATGGCGAATTTGTTCCTCGTTCTGAATACGCTAACGTCACCTTACAACACCAAGATGAAGTTGATATCGTCGCCGCCGTCGGTGGTGGCTAAACAGCACTTCTGTTAACTGAACCCTTTAAAAACGGTCTAACTATGACGCACATTGAACCGGCTGCCGATCCCCTTTCGCTCTATGGCGAAACGTTTTCTAGCCGCTTGCTACTCGGCACCGCGCAATACCCTTCGCCACAATCGTTACTCGATGCAATTCACGATTCTAATTGCAACATCATCACTCTCGGCCTAAGGCGACAATCACCCGGGTCCAATAGCGGTGATCAATTCTGGCAAATGATTCGCGACACGGGAAAAAAGTTGTTGCCCAACACGGCGGGATGTAAGTCCGCCAAGGAAGCAATCACCACAGCAGAAATGTCACGCGAACTGTTTGAAACGGACTGGCTCAAGTTAGAAGTGATTGGTGACGATTACAACCTCCAGCCGGATCCATTTAATTTGGTGGAAGCGGCCTCTGACCTTATCAAGCGAGGATTTAAAGTACTGCCTTATTGCACCGACGATTTAGTGCTGTGCCAACGATTGATCGATACGGGTTGCGAAGTGATTATGCCCTGGGGTGCGCCGATTGGTACGGGGCTGGGTCTAGCCAATAAATATAATTTACGCACACTACGCGAGCGATTAGCGGATGTCCCACTGATTGTGGATGCGGGTATTGGTGCGCCGTCGCAAGCGTGTGAGGCGATGGAAATGGGATTCGATGCCGTGCTATTAAATACCGCTGTAGCAAAATCACATCAACCGGCAAAAATGGCTGTGGCTTTTGCGCAAGCTATTGAAGCGGGCAGAGCCGCATATCGCTCAGGTTTGATGCTCACTCGGCAGACGGCGGTTGCATCAACACCAACCATTGGCCAACCTTTTTGGCATCATAAAAAATAACGCTCACTCTGTTATGGAAGGTAGCCATGCGCAAAATAATGTATGTTTTTCTGTGCCCTCTTTATATCTTTTGCCCATTAGCTATCGCACAACTTTCTGATGAAGAAAAGCTAGCAACACCGGAGGCGATTATTTCTGCTGAGCAATCAGCAAGCAACGACGCGCTAACCGCAAGAACACGAGCTGATCAGCCAGTATCAGCTCCTGTCCGCTATCAGTGTCATCTCCGTAATTTAGAACGACGGGTTGAAGTTGAATACTCCAATACACCATCACCGCTTCCTTGCTCAGTAAAATATTACAAAGACACAGAAGCCCCTGGTACGGAACAGACTTTGTGGTCTGCCATTAACACCATCGGCTACTGCGAGAAAAAGGCGAATGAGATGGCAGAACGATTAGAAGAGTTGGGTTGGGCCTGTGGTGCACTCTAAGCGTAGAGCATGCTAAACACATCGCTATGAAAATCCTCTTACTTTCCGCGTATACCGCACGCAGCCATCAGTATTGGATTGACTCTCTTCTAAACATGTTTCCAAACGACCATTGGACTGTGTTGAGTTTACCGCCACGCTATTTTAGTTGGCGAATTCGCGGTAATAGTTTGAGTTGGGCCTATAACGAACGTGATACCCTCGAGCAACACTATGACTTAATCGTGGCCACCTCGATGGTAGACTTAAGCGCTCTTCGCGGTTTGGTGCCCGCCATCGCTCGCATACCGACATTGGTTTACTTTCATGAAAACCAGTTTGCCTACCCTCTTTCCAGTAATCAGCAGGGACAGCAAGTTGAACCGCAAATCTTAAACCTGTATACCGCCCTCGCCGCTGACTGCGTTGTATTTAATAGTGAATACAATCGAGCTAGTTTTCTCGACGGTGCCACACAGCTCTTAAAGAAGCTCCCCGATCATGTACCAAATAATCTCGTTCCATTAATCCGTGATAAATCGCATGTTGTTGCGGTTCCAATCCGCGATATCACTCACCCGGATTCACCGCAATGCTCTAGCGCCACGCGTTTTAGTATTGTTTGGAACCACCGCTGGGAATATGACAAAGGCGTTGATCAGCTATTGGCTTGCTTACAAAAGCTGCCATCTGAACTTGACCTAACGTTTCATATTGTTGGCCAAGCGTTTCGGCAAACCCCGAAGTCTATGACGAATGTTTTAGAATGTTTAAAAGAACGTGATTGGCTGGGACAATGTGGCTATATTGAAAATCGTCATGGCTATCTATCACTTTTGCAAAAAACACATGCCGTTTTATCAACGGCCCTGCATGATTTTCAGGGATTATCGGTTTTAGAAGCGTGCCTCAGTGGCTGCTGGCCAATCGTACCTAATCGCTTAGCCTATAGAGAGTTTATTCCAGAGAGCAATCGCTATTTTGATGGATTCGGCAAGATAGGCCGCGCGAAAATACAAGAGGCTGAGTCCGCTGCTGAGTTAATGACATCAATTTATGCACAGTGGCATCGCAACGAGCTGCCGCGGTTTTCTAGCCCTCAATGCAACGCTGTGTTGGTCGATACCTTGACGCCTCAATATAAAGCGCTTTTTAGTGCGTGTCTTCAAACACGATAGGTTCTTTGTCAGCCCGCTGTCGTAACCAATTCATTGGTCGCCGAACCGATGGTTTTTTTACCAACCACGTCACGAAGCGATGCTTTCCAGGAAAATCACTGACCACAATACCAAGCAAGATGGTCAGCAAACCCTGCCCCGGTAAAAATAGCAGCACGGCCCCGACTAACACGAGGCACAGCCCCAATAAATTGCGCAGCAGCTTAAAGAGAAGTTGGAGCAACGGATGGTTTCCGACCAATGCAGATCTTGAAGCTCCGGGCAACATAAAGTAGTCAGCAGGGATTCGGATGATCAACCAGGGTACTAGCAGTAATGTAACAACGAACAACGCTATGGAGACTCCGCCAAGCACAGCGCCTACTAATAGAAACACGTCAGGGTCTGCAACTTGCGCATCATAGATCGACTGCCATAGAGCCACGGCAGACTGCCTAAACGATGAAAACAATGGGGTAGGCATACGCAGATCGTTACACTGTAATCTAAACGGCCAGTATACCATTGGGAAACCGACCACCTGGGCCCATTAGCGCCATGGAGCGCAAGGGGTAAAAATATGCTTGAGAAATAAACTATCTTTATAGTTATCAGCCCTTGATATAAATCAGTACAGTCAAATGGTGTTGGGTTATGATGATGCACTGGTATACATTCCGATAGTTAGCCTCATCTCACGGCGTTTTTTCAAGGAGAAGTAATGGATTTCGCTGTATCACCCGAAGTAAACGAGCTTCGCAACAAAGTACGCCAATTCATGGATGATTATGTGCTGCCACATAATCAACAGTGGCACAGAGAGGTTAACGACGGACAATACCCACTCACGCTAATCAATGATTTGAAGGCACTGGCTAAGTGGGAAGGCTTGTGGAATATGTTCCTACCGGAACTCCAGGATGATCAACCGGGCACACGATTGAGTAACCTCGATTATGCCCCTCTGGCGGAAACAATGGGGCGAGTGCACTGGGCGTCTGAGGTTTTTAACTGTTCTGCTCCTGATACCGGCAATATGGAATTACTGCATAAGTTTGGCAGTGCCGACCAAAAAGAGCAGTACTTGAATCCTTTACTCGAAGGCGAAATTCGCTCCTGTTTCGCCATGAGTGAACCGGATGTTGCCTCGTCAGATGCAACGAATATCCAAACCTTAATCCAACGCGACGGAGACGACTACGTCATCAATGGCCGCAAGTGGTTTATCACTGGGCCAAATCACCCATTGTGTAAATTCGCCATTGTACTGGGTGTATCGGACGACAGCATCGACGCTGATAAACACCACAAACACAGTATGATCATTGTGCCCATGGACGCCGAAGGTCTCAAAGTGGTTCGTAACATCCCGATCATGCATCAGCACTCACCAGAGGGGCATTGTGAGCTACTGTTTCGAAATGTGCGTGTACCCGCCAGCCATTTAATTGGCGAAGAAGGTGAAGGGTTTGCTATGGCACAAGCACGTTTAGGCCCAGGTCGAATCCATCACTGTATGCGTTCAATAGGACAGTGTGAGCTTGCACTCGAATTGATGGCAGAAAGAGCCATAGAACGTCGTTCGTTTGGAAAATATCTTTACGAAAATGCGAACGTTGCTGATTGGATTGCTCATGCCCGCCTCGAGATTGATCAAGCGCGCTTATTGGTACTCCAAGCCGCCTGGAAGTTAGATACCTACGGGAATAAAGAGGCTCGTGTGGATGTCTCGGCAATTAAAGTTGTGGTCGCGCAAATGCAAACACGTATCGTTGATAGAGCCATGCAAGTATTTGGCGCGATGGGGTTATCCAATGATACGCCGTTGAGCTCTCTGTGGACCTGGGGGCGCGCTTTGCAGTTTCTTGATGGTCCAGATGAAACACACCTCAAGGTCATTGCGCGACAGGAAATAAAGCGGGCAAAAGACAATCATGGGCAACTTTCCCACTATTTTACATTTGACGCCGACTTCGAATAAGCAACATTTCCTGTATCGCCGTAAAACACATGCTAAACCTTACTTACCAACGGTTAGTAATCCACATGGTTTGATAAGGTGCTAGCTCAATGGACCCAGTCATGTCATCAAAGGTGGTATCACTGATGATATCTTTCCAATCGTCTGTGCCAATTAAATTGATCGCAGATAACATCACCTTTTGGGTTTTATCACTGACATTGTTTAGACAAAAAATACTTTGTCGACGATCCATGCTCTGACGCCAGAAAGCGAAAATCTCATCACCCAAATGCAGGGTAAATTGAGTCGCGTTAGGGTGAAAAGCGGGTTGGCCTCGACGGATTTTAATCAGTCGCTTCAAACGATTGAATACTTGATGATGGTGCGACTCTTGGTCAGCTAGCGCATCATTTAACTCTTCTTCACGCCACTGACGACGATTGATAGCTCGATTGTGACCGTGCTCGTTGACCCGCTCATCATCGTTTGTAGAGCCCACTAGGCTGTGAATATAAAACGCAGGAATCCCTTCCAACGCCAACATAATTGCGTGGGCACAAATAAAGCGAACAAGCTGATACTCATCTGGCCCGGCTAATGTACCCTTCATGGCATCAAACAGAGAAATATTTATTTCATACGGTTTCTTGGTGTTGTCATCTAATGCGCGCCAAGAAATTTTTCCGCCGAAATTCTGCATACAATCGATGAGCGTATTCAGTTCTTCATCACCCAGTACACCTTCTGCGGGTCTCAGCCCGATGCCGTCGTGGGATGCAATGAAGTTGAAATAGGTCGTGCCGTTTTGTGCTGGCGGCATGCTCATCAACCAATTTTTTAAATGGCGGCAATCACCAGACACCAACGCATTAACAAGTAGTGGTGGCAGTGAAAAATTATAAATACAGTGAGCTTCGTTGGCGTTACCAAAGTAGGACAAATTCTCGCGATTGGGAATATTGGTTTCCGTAATGATAACGGTATTCGGTTTAGCGTGTTCGATTAACGTGCGTAAAAGCCGGATAATTTCATGGGTTTGCGGCAGATTAATGCAATTCGTACCAATCGTTTTCCATAAAAACGCCACCGCATCAAGCCTAAATATTCTCACCCCCATATCCAGGTACAGCCGAATAATATCCACAATTTCCAGCAGTACGTCGGGATTTGTGAAGTCCAAATCGACTTGATCATGCCCAAATGTACACCAAACAAATTGCACTCCATCGGGCGTTTCGACCGGAAGCAGTAACGGGCTGGTCCGTGGCCTAACCACGTCTTGCAATTCAGCACAGGGCTCGGCCGTATAAAAATACTCTTTCCCTGGAGCGCTTCCAGCCTTAAAGTTTTTGAACCATTCGTGCTCACTGGAACAATGGTTGATGACAAGATCCGCCATCAAATGAAAATCCGTACTAATTTTTAGAATATCATTCCAATCACCTAGTTGCTTATCAACCTGTTTATAATCAATCACCGCAAACCCATCATCGCTTGAGTAGGGAAAGAACGGCAAGATATGCACGCTATTAACAAGCATAGTGAAATGGTTTTTTAGAAAATGGTGCAAGGTATGTAGCGGGTACTCACCTTCACTGACAATACTATTGCCGTAGGTGATAACAAAAATATCAGACTCATCCCATAAATTTTTGAATGGCGATACGGTTTCAACTGCCTGATCAAGACGCATCGTTGCAATAAGGCGTTCAGCAATCTCATCGATATTTTCGTCTGGATAAACCGACACCAAGTGATCGACAATACGTTGCTTTAGCAAATCTAAGGGAGAAAGTTCTGACACTACGTTTACCTCGTTAAACCGTCATAACACGTTAGCTTGGCTTACAAGCAGCCTAGCCCTGACTAAACTCTTGGTAATCTAGTTCTACCGCCTCATATAAATCATCCAAAAAGGTAGGTATTGCGCTCTGTATTCGGTTCCAGTGTGGGATAAACGGCGTTTCCATTGGGTTATCGAGGAACGCCTGCCCTGCTTTCACCAAATTGCTAGCAAATAGCTCAACCGCTTGCTCTTCTTTGTGTATATCAAACGCCAGACCATTAATTTGGGCATCGTTTCGATAGGTTTCTACAAAGTCCAACGCCACTCGAAAATAGGTTGCTTTTATACTCCTAAACGTTTCCGACGAAAATACCACACCTTGTGTCGCCAGCTTTCTGAAGAATGACTTCGCGATATCAATGGACATTTTCGATAAACCACCACTGTCATCGCCCAATGAAATATCCTGGTGTTTGTGATCATAGGTGTGAGCGATATCCACTTGGCAAAGTCTATTCGTGGAGTAATTGCGATGCATTTCAGAAAGCACACCAATTTCCAATCCCCAATCACTGGGTATTCTTAGGTCGTTAATCACATCGCGCCTAAAGGAAAATTCGCCCGCAAGCGCATAGCGAAAACTATCCATATAATCCAAATAGTCACTAGAACCGTAGATTTTCTTTAAGGTTCTAATGAGAGGCGATACAAGTAAACGGCAAACGCGACCATTAATTTTGCCATCGGCTACACGTGAGTAATAGCCTTTACAAAATTCATAGTTAAAATTGGGGTTAGCCACAGGATAAATAAGGCGCGCTAATAGCTCGCGATTATAGGTAACAATATCGCAGTCGTGTAAGGCAACAGCTTCTCCACGACCAGAAGCTAAAATATAACCGAGGCAATACCAAACGTTTCGCCCCTTTCCCATCTGCTTGGGCTCAAGGCCCAGATCTTTAAGTTTTTGATCGAGCGCGCGCAATCGCGGTCCATCGTTCCATAGGACTCGATGATGTTGCGGCAACTCTTTGAAGTATTGCAGTGCACGGCGATACTCTGATTCATCGGCTCGATCCAGACCAATCACTATCTCATTAAGATAGGGAACCTGCTTTAATTCACCGATGATTTTGGGCATTGCCTCTCCCTGTAGCTCTGAATACAGAGACGGAAGTAGCAATGACATGGTGCGTTTCTTAGAGAAGCTTAGCAATTCACTTTCTAAGTCTTCTAGGGGTCTGTTCGATAAATTGTGCAATGTTGTCACATCGCCATTTTGAAAAAAATCAGTCACTTTGAGGTCCTCTTCGTCGTTATATTATTCATGCGTCGCCAGCGTACAGTGGATCTGCATCACCTTGATGACAGCTCGCATGCCTCATCTCTCTTGAAATAGTGGCTCAACAACTTCTCGCCAACCCTCGGGTCCTTGAGCATCGCTGTATAGGATTTCGCCTTTGCATTCAAAGGTTGGCGCTTTTTGAACCGGGGATTTTACGACAACAGCAATATCCGCTACAGCAAGCATGTCGATATCATTAGGGCTATCGCCAGATGCTAACAGCCTGTATTCCTTTTGGGCTTGTTGCTGATATTCAAGAACTAAACGCTGTGTTGCTTTGCCTTTGTCGGTCTGTCCAATCACATGCAAGAAACGCCCTCCTTGCAAGGTATTAAATCCCGCGCCCTCGGCACGTTCTATAAACGCTTGTTTTTCTTCATCGCTCCCCTGCCAAAGCAAAGGCTCTGAAAATTCTCGCTGTTTCGCTTGCGAGGCTTGCTGTTCTGACAAGCCAGTAGCCTCAACAATATCTGCAACACTGGCTTTCGCGAAACTTAGATAGGCTTGCCCATATTGATTAGCATCGTTTTCGAGGAAGGCTAAAACGTCATCGCGTGTTGCGCCTAGCACCAAGCAACGGTAACCATCAACAAGGCTCGTGCTGGGTAAATCGGTAGAAAAGTAATCTTCGGGAAAAAATATAGCTGAACCATTTTCAACAATGAATGGATGCTGATTATGCATGGCTTCGCGTAGCACCAGCATTTCAGGTCGAGTCTTGCTGCTGTTGAATACAACAGGCACATGTGCCGTATCTAATTGCTTTAACAGGTTATCTATCGCCGCATGTGAGTATGTGTGGTGATCCAGGAGAGTACCGTCCAGATCTGAGACAATTACCCAGTCTCCAGACAAGGGACTTGTCGTCCCATTATTATTTCCAGCGCTGGATTGGTTTTTAACTTCCACTAACTTGCCTATGGTGTTGATCGAGTATGTTGTCGTTATGGGTATGGAGCATACCATCATACGCTACTGCTTTCGCAGGCAACGTTCGATCATTTGTTCTTCATTCAATTCAAAAATGACATCGGCAATACTCGGTAACTCCTGCAAACTATGGCATGTTAGACGCTCGTAATGTTGAATGAAGCGCGATAGTTGCGATTCATCCATTACCTTGGTTGATTTTGCATCAACCGATTGCTCGGCTAGCTTTTGCCGTAATTTATCTTCTTGACGGCCTCGCCATCGATAAACCGCGTCGAAATTGGGTGCCTTTAAGAATATTAGGTACTGCAATGCATTAAACCATTGCGCATATTCGTTACTCAAACATCGATTGACGTAACCTCGCCAGGTGCCGTCTTGATCTTCAACCTGTTCTAACGGGTTCACCGGTTGACTCAGCGCCTCCTCAGGTTGGGCTGGAGTCCCGAGGCACCACCCTTCAAAAATGACTAAATCTACTGGCGCTCTCACCGTATCCCATTGCGCTTCAGCCACACGGTCATCACTCGATTTATCAAAACGAGGGATCTTTACTTCGCCAGTCTGCTGCAATGCGTTGAGGGTTGCTAACGCTAATGCCACATCGTGAGTTCCAGGGACTCCGCGCGTGGCTAACAGTGGGTGTACGCGTGAACCCAGCGCTTGCCGCTCGGCTCGCGTTAGATAAACATCATCCATGGATATAGAGACAACACGTAGCTGATGAACATCCGCTAGCATCGTCGACATGAATCCTGCCAGAGTCGATTTGCCGCTCCCTTGGCAACCACTCACGCCAATGCAGGACAAATGCCCCGACTTCACTTTTCCAGCGAGGTCATTAACTAGAGGGAGATACCACTGGCGAATGGTGTCGTGAAAGCTATCGGGCAGTTTCTCCTGCGCAATGAATGAACGAATCACCGCCTGCTCATTAACGTCACCCATGTAAAAAATCCTATGTTTTCGATTCTAAGTGCCTCGCCATTGCGCACCACTATAGCGCAGCACTGATTACTTCTCATCCCACTACTCGCCAATATAGCGCGAAGCCAGAAATATAGAGGCCTCGCGCAGCCGCCATTTGGCGTGCGCTGGCCGGGTAGCCAAGCCCCGACTTAGAGCGTTGCAAATTGGGGGCCGTTTTCTACTTCTATGCTTGCGGCGCTTGTCGTTAGCTGAAATTTACCGCTAGAATCGCCTTTTAAGGGGAGCGCTAAACCATGCAAAATGACTCTAAACGGTGGCAATATGGGCTGCTGTTGTCTCTGATTGCTAGCGTCACCTGGGCAACACTACCACTGATTTTAAAAGGCTTACTCGACGAGCTTGATCCTATCACCACCACCTGGTTTCGCTTCTCACTAGCTGGCCTGCTTCTCGCGCTCTTCCTCAGCCACAAACGACGCTTTGTTAACCCTCTCTCGCTACGACGGTTGCCGCTCGCACTGGTTGCACTTTGTATCTTTGGCCTGCTATCAAACTATGTGTCCTACATTTTTGGGCTTGATAGGATAACTGCAAGCAGCTCGCAGGTATTGATTCAGTGCGCGCCGATGCTGCTACTCTTGGGCGGCGTAGTTATTTATCGTGAACGCCTTAGCGGCATGCAGTGGCTGGGGGTATTAGTGTTTGTCGCGGGAATACTATTATTTTTCAACCAGCGCTTAGGAGAGTTATGGGGAGGAATAAGTAGCTACGGACTTGGTATGTTGTGGATACTGGTTGCGTCTATTACTTGGGCAATTTATGCACTGGCGCAAAAACAAGCACTACAAAGTTTACCCTCTGCAAACATCAATTTATTTATCTATCTTGCAGGTACCGCTGTGCTCTTGCCGTTTGCAGCACCTGGCTCCGTGAGTTCCCTCAGCGCATTGGGCCTTACTTTACTGGTGCTCAGTTGCGCGAACACCCTTATCGCCTATGGCTGTTTTGCTGAAGCGCTCAACCATTGGGAGGCATCTCGTGTTAGCGCCATATTGGCATTGCAGCCGATCTTTACGATCTCGTTTATGTGGTTGTTAGAGCGGTGGGCGCCGGGATACCTTCCAGTTGAGCCACTGAATTTCATCGCACTTCTCGGCGCAGCGATGGTGGTGTTTGGCTCTATGTCGACGGCTCTGTTTAGAAAATAGAGCAACCCCACCGCCTATTTGTTATTCGCCTCTCTCGACTAATTCCAAAAAAGTTAGCCTTTTCTAAACTTAGCCCTCGTTAAGCTTAGCCCTCATTAAACATGGCAATCCGCCCACCATCAATGACTAAATCGTGGCTGTTAATAAAACGTCCTTCTTCGCTCGCTAAAAATAATGCGCCATTGGCAATATCAATTGCCAAACCAGCACTTGGCAAGGGTGTAGCATTCGCTAAATTATCTTGTAACTTTTTCAACTTAGTTGCGTTTTCTTCTTCGCTCATGGTGTTCGCCCGTTGCGAACCGCCCCAAAAAATTGGCGTCGCGATTGCACCAGGAGAAATACAATTTACCCGAATATTGAGCGGGCCTAGTTCAACACCGGCCAAACGTGAGTAATGCGCTACAGCAGCTTTCAACCCCGAATACAACAGATTACCTTGCCGATAGCGGTGTCCAGCGATACTCGCATTGTTAATAATGCTCCCACCGTTGTCTTTTAAATAAGGGATAGCATGCTTAATCCCAAGAATAACGCTAGATAACAAGGTATCGACTCCAAATTGAATATCGTCCTTGGTAATGGTCTCGAGCGTTGACGCACGAGAAGCACCGGCATTGTTGAAAACTATGTCTAACTGCCCGAATGTATCGCAGGCAAATTGAAATGCTGAAGCGATCTCTTCTTCTTTGGTGACGTCCATGGCGTAGTAACGCGCATTCTCACCTAGCTTATTCGCAAGCGCTTCGCCTTTTTCTCGTGATCGACCGGTTAAGACAACCTTGCACCCTTCTTTTACAAACAATTCTGCAGTCGCCTCACCGATACCACTCGTGCCACCGGTAATCACGGCTACCTTGCTGTTTAGTCTGCCCATCTGTGACTCCTAATCAATTTATTTTCACGCATTTTTATTGTCGACCAACCATTGATACAACATCTTTTTGTTAACACCCGTTATCTCTGCTGTATAAGCCGCCGCTTTCTTTGGTGGTAAGTCACCGAGGATATTAAGCACCCGTTGAGCTTCAATCGAAACATCGTCTTGTTTTTCACGGCACGACCCACGCACAACCAGCACGATTTCACCCTTTTGCTGGTTATTGTCTTGGCTTACAAAGTCAATTAACTCCGCTACAGAACCATCGACAACCGTCTCATAGGTTTTGGTTAGTTCACGCGCTAACACTATTTCGCGCTCCTCACCAAACACTGTCTGTAGATCACGCAGACAATCGAGCAAACGGTGCGGCGCCTCATAAAAAATTAATGTATGGGTGTGATTAACCAGCGCCTCAAATACCGCAATACGTTGAGTTGACTTGTTGGGCAAGAAGCCTTCAAAGCTGAATTTGTCTGATGGAACACCCGCAACCGATAGTGCTGCAATCGCCGCACAAGCACCAGGAATAGGGACAACGGGGATGCCTGCTTGCCGCGCCGCGCGTACTAATCGATACCCAGGATCAGAGACTAGTGGCGTCCCTGCATCAGAGATCAACGCTATGCTGTCGCCCTCAGCGAGACGCTTTAATAAGCCTTTAGTACTCTCCTGCTCATTATGGTCGTGATAGGCAACCATCGGTGTAGAAATGTGAAAGTGTTCCATTAATCGTTTGCTGTGCCGCGTATCCTCGGCAGCTATTAATTGCACCAGTTGTAGAGTTTCTACCGCTCGAGGTACCATATCGGCCAAGTTACCGATAGGCGTGGCAACGACATAGAGCGTGCCAAGTTTTTGCTTATTCATATCAAATCATCTTATATAGCGCGGATTGTTGTACATCATGCCAAGTGGTCACCGTTCTCCGATTTTCATGCGTTCTTTTATTCTCACCCTAATTACCACCTGTACTCTGTTTGGATTGTGGGGATGCGGATCGTCCCAGGTTCGACCGCAAGACGGGAAAGACCAAGCCTTAACTGCAGAGGTCAGCGAGAAGGTCGGCCAACTGATGACGGAGGCCCAATCGCTAGACTCACCAGAACGCGATCAACGTTATTTACAGGCCGCTAGGTTACTCGTTGACGCCGGAGAAGATGACTGGGCTCGCAATATCCTAGGCTCAATCGACTCAGATATTCTTTTTGATGCTGACTTCGTCGATTACACCCTGATGTATAGCCGCATTACCATCGACGACGCGGCGTACTTTTTAGCGCAACGCATTTTAACCAACCCTCGCATCGAACAACAGTGGGTTAAGCTCAACCCTGAGTTTGTACAGACATTACGCGAACGCCGAGCCGAATTGTTCGCTCTGCTCGGGGATTCGACCGATAGTGTCAATGAGCGTATCAATCTCAGCCTCTTAGCGCTAAGTGATGAAGAGCGGGTCGCTAATCAAAATGCAATTTGGCAAAGTTTGATGGCGGTACCACAAGACGAACTAGAGCGCCTCAGTCTGGAGTCCACCGACCCCATTGCACAGGGTTGGTACACCCTAGCGGCCATCAGTAAAAACAACGATGATGATATCAGTGCACAACTGGACACAATCCAACGCTGGGAACAGCAATGGCCCAACCATCCCGCCAGCCAGTCACTACCTAGCGATTTAAATCTCCTCAAGCAGCTCGTTGCCGAGCGCCCTAAAGTCATTGGCCTACTGTTACCGCTCAGTGGCCCGTATGGGAACACAGGGCAAGCCGTACGCGATGGATTTATGGCCGCTTACTACACGGCCAACGGCCGTTCGAGCTTTACTCCAGAGGTGCGGATTTTTGATACTCACGCTCAACCGATAAACGACGTCTACGACCTGGCAGTGCAAGACGGTGCAGAGTTAATCATTGGGCCTCTGCTCAAAGAGAATGTTCAGGAGCTCAATCTTCGCCTTGATTTACCCGTGCCCACACTTGCGCTGAACGTTGTTGATAGCGCCTATGGATTTCCTACCAAGCTTTACCAGTTTGGCTTACCGGTGGAAGATGAGGCCCGACAAATTGCACAGCGCGCTTGGGTTGAGGGCCACCGTAATGCCATGGTGTTGGTACAACAAACCGAAACCGGACAGCGTGCTGCGGACACATTTGCTTACCAGTGGAACCAGTTAGGTGGGCAGGTCGTGCAGCGCAGTTACTTTGCGGATCAAGCCGATTATCAAGACGTTGTTAAAGATTCTTTGCTGGTGTCAGATAGCGAACGCCGCGCTCGTGATATCCGCCGCTTATTGGGAGGCAATATTAAGTTTGAAGAGCCTCGCCGCCGCCAAGACATCGATTTAATTTTTATGATGGCGCGCCCGAGTGAAGCCCAACTATTGAAGCCTACGCTAAACTTTCACTTTGCTTCCAACGTTCCAGTCTACGCGACCCGCCACATTTTCAGCGGCACACAAGATAAAGAACACAACAATGACCTCAACGGGATTCGTTTTACTACCCTACCCTGGTTTTTCGACGACTACAGCGCCGTTGCACGAAGCGTCAAGTCTTCGGTGAACCCAAGCCCTGCGTATCAACAATTTTATGCTATCGGCGTCGACGCCTACCGACTATCGCCGCGAGTTAAGCAACTTGAAGAGGTAGAAAGCGCACGCTTTTACGGCGCAACGGGTGTACTACGCTTAAACCCAGAAAGGCAAATCGCTCGAGAACAAGAATGGGTTCAAATCGTCAATGGTGTAGCCACACCACTGCCCAAAGTTGTATCCGATGCCTACGTGGACTGAACGCTTTAAACTCTCTGGATCTAGACCAGTCAAGCAAGGTCACCTTATTAAAGGAGAGCATGCGGAACAGCAAGCGGCTAAGTATTTGCTTTCGCACGGACTTAAACTAGTCGAAAAAAATTACCGCGCACAAGGCGGAGAGATAGACTTGATTATGCAAGACGCCGAATGCCTAGTGTTTGTTGAAGTGCGCTTTCGCAAACAACATGGCTTTGGCTCGGCCAGTGAGACCGTTGATTTTCGAAAACAGAATAAATTGATCAAAGCCGCTCAGCAGTATTTGCAGCAACATCAAATCACAGATAAAGTCCCTTGCCGATTCGACGTGGTAGGAATTAATCAACTCCCTAACGAATCACAAGGAAGAAGCAAGCACGAAATTGATTGGATTAAAAATGCATTTTAATGTCTCAGTGAGGACCACCTCTCGCGCCGACATTCTCAATAGGTAATCGTTGTCCCCATCATGCAAGAAAGAATTATTCAAATAATTCACCAAAGTATCGAAAGTAAGATGCAGGCCGGTGAACTCTTAACGCCTTTTATTGTCGATGCCAGTGAACTGTTGGTAAGTGCATTGCTTAACGAGCGAAAGATACTCGTCGCCGGTAACGGTAATTGTGCAGCGTTGGGCGATATATTTGTTGGAAATTTGCTCAACCGGTTTCAACATGAACGCCCTGCGCTACCCGCCATCAATTTAATGGGTGATAGTGCAGTTGTGTCAGCCATTGCTAGTGACAGTAGCTATAACGATGTGTTTGCAAAACAGGTTCGAGCCATCGGTCAACCTGGGGACGTATTGTTACTCGTCTCTAACAATGGCAATGCAAGCAATTTAATTCAAGCAGTCGCCGCAGCACATGATCGTGAAATGGCGGTTATTGCACTGACTGCCGAAGAAGGTGGAGACATTGCGACGCTCTTGGATGTTAACGACATTGAGTTGCGTGCACCGGCAGAGGCCATATTCCAAATTTTGGAAATTCATCTTCTGTGCTTACTGTGCCTTTGTGACTTAATCGATTATCAATTATTTGGAACTTCACACGAATGAAAAGCAAATTTACTTACGTTTTGCTGTTAAGCGCCCTTTTAGGTGTCACAGGCTGCACATCTATTATTAGTGCGACCACTGATGAACCTATTGATTTAGACCCAGACCGCCGAACCTTTGGCACGTCCATTGACGATTCTCAGATCGAGACGATTGCCGCCGTAAACCTAAACAACGTACACCCCTCACTTGAAGATTCACCCATTAGTGTTCACAGCTATAATCGTGTGGTTTTGCTCACAGGCCAGGTTAAAAACACAGAAATGCGAGAGCTTGCGGGTAAAACGGTCACTAAGATGACCACTGTTCGGCAAGTGCACAATGAGCTTGAAATCGCAGCCCCCGTTGGCTTTTTCTCTACGGTGAATGACGCTTGGATTACGAGTAAGGTCAAAACCAAACTCGCCGCCAGTGATGACGTTCGCTCTAACCGCGTGGAAGTCATTACCGAAAACTCCAAGGTCTATTTCATGGGCATGCTGCCACGCGCCGAAGCGGAGCACGCTGCACGCATTGCAAGCGAAACAGGCGGCGTACAAAAGGTTGTTCTGGCTATCGAATACACAGACTAGGGCCTATCCCTCTAATTTCTTGCCACTCACGACTGGGTGGCAACATCTTTGCATCCCATCTTTATCTACCCTGCCTCTATAGCCAGCCTCTTTGCTGGCAGTTACTATAGGAGCGCATCACCATTGATGGGAGCTTAACGTGCAAAATAGCAATAGCCGCTTATCTACCGACGCAGATCAATCACATGACTCCGCTTTAAAATCCTGTATAGACTTACTTGGCCGAGTGCTGGGCAGAGTGATCGGGAATGCACATGGCCAGGATTTATTGGATTGTGTGGAGCACATCCGTCAACTCGCAAAATCCTCTCGCCTCGCCGAATCTGACGACAGCGAAAAAAATAAGCGTCAAGAATTAATCGCCTATCTACACGGCCTTCCTCAAGAAAAACTCATTCTTGTTGCTCGTGCCTTTAACCAATTTCTCAACCTTGCCAATATCGCTGAGCAACTGTATTCCAGCAATACCGTCACCAGCGACAGCAAAGACTTTAGCTCCATCAGCGAACAAATTATCCAATTAAAGGAAAGCGGCGTTGCCACCGCAAATATTAGTGCGGCAATCGATAAACTCTGGCTCGAACTTGTCTTGACCGCGCACCCAACGGAAGTAACTCGACGAACGCTTATTGAAAAGCAAAACCGTATTTATCATTGTCTTCACGAACTAGAAACCCGCAAACTGGATGATAGTGCTCGCCAAAAATTGTACAGCCAAATTGAGCAACTCATCGCACAATGGTGGCACACCGACGAAATCCGCACAGAGAAGCCGACACCTGTCGATGAAGCCGTATGGGGCTTCGCGGTAATTGAAAATAGTTTGTGGGAAGCCATTCCAACTTTTATCAATCACATAAGCGGAGTCGTTGCACAACAGCTCAATTATCAATTACCGATCGATTATGCGCCTATTGGTATTACCTCATGGATGGGCGGCGATCGCGATGGAAATCCAAACGTTACAGCCGTCGTCACAGAAGAAGTCATCCGCCTCGCGCGCTGGAAGTCAGCAGACTTATTCTTGTCCGATATCAATCTATTAATGTCAGAACTTTCCATGCACCAGTGTTCAGCCGAACTACGTGCTATCGTCGGCGATGTAAAAGAGCCGTACCGCGCTGCCTTGCGCGAACTTCGAGGAAAATTACAAAATACCCTCAGTACAATGGACGACTTGATAAAAGGTCGAGAGGCATCAGGCCTTCCCATTATTGAATCAAGCGACGAACTTTGGCAGCCCTTGCACTTGTGCTATCAGTCGCTGCAACAATGCAATATGGGCAATATTGCCGATGGCTCACTCCGCGATACATTACGCCGTGTGAAGTGTTTTGGAAGCCATCTAGTTCGCTTAGATATACGCCAAGAAAGTAGCCGGCACAGCCAAGCATTCGCTGAACTTACTCGATATTTGGAGCTGGGAGACTACGGCGATTGGCAAGAAACAGAGCGTGTTAAATTTTTAACTCAAGAATTAAATAACAAACGCCCGCTCATTCCACGCCATTGGCGACCCTCAGCCGATGTGCAAGAAGTACTCGACACCTTTGCCACTATCGCCAAACAGCCGCAAGAAGCCCTGGGTGCGTACATTATTTCGATGGCAAAGCGCGGCTCAGATGTCCTCGCAGTACAACTATTACTGAAAGAGTTTGAGTGCCCGGCATTACCCATCGCCCCGCTCTTCGAAACCTTAGACGACTTAAACAATGCGGCGGATACGATGCGGGAAATCCTGTCGATACCGGTCTATCGCGATGCTATCGACAACAAACACATGATTATGATCGGCTATTCGGATTCCTCCAAAGATGCTGGCGTCATGGCCGCTTCCTGGGCGCAATATCGTGCCCAGGAAGCCATTATTAGCGTCTGCCGCGAGGAAGGTGTCCAACCTATGCTGTTCCATGGCCGCGGCGGCACAACGGGCCGCGGTGGCGCTCCCGCTCACGCCGCATTGCTATCGCAGCCACCAGGGTCTTTGGAAAATGGGTTAAGGGTCACCGAGCAAGGTGAGATGATTCGCTTCAAGCTTGGTCTGCCTCAAAAGGCCATGACCACGTTTAACCTCTATACCAACGCTATTCTTGAATCCAATCTCAACCCACCGCCAGAGCCTCAACAAGACTGGCGTGACATCGTTGATCAGCTAGCCGAGCTTTCAGCTAAACAGTATCGGCAATTGGTCTTCGAAACACCGGAGTTCTTAGATTACTTCCGGTCCGCTACGCCCATCCAAGAACTCAGTAAGCTTCCGTTAGGCTCCCGCCCTGCCAAACGTCGAGCCGATGGCGGCGTCGAAAGCTTACGTGCGATCCCCTGGAGTTTCGCCTGGTCGCAAAATCGCTTGATGCTTCCTGCATGGCTAGGCGCGGGAGAAGCGTTAGAACAGCTCATTAGCGATGGTCAAAAGCCACAGCTAGAAGCCATGTGCCAGCAATGGCCGTTTTTCTCTACGCGCATTAGTATGCTTGAAATGGTGTACGCAAAAACGGACTCGGCGCTCGCAGCCTATTACGACGCGCTATTAGTCAGCAAAGAGTTGCAGCCGTTGGGCGAAACACTTCGCGCGAGACTGCAACGGGATATTGAGTTAACCCTATCTATTGCTAACGACGAAAACCTACTCCAAGACTTACCCTGGTTAAAAGAGTCGCTAAAATTACGCAACACCTATATTGATCCGCTCAACTTATTACAAGTAGAGCTCCTTGAGCGCGATCGCAATCAAACCAGTTCCGATGTGGAAAAAGCACTCATGGTTACCATTGCCGGTATCGCTGCAGGTCTCAGAAATACGGGCTAAGCCAGACGATAGACCAATTTTGAGGTACACTCAGAGCTGCGCCTAGGTGTGACACATGGGTGGCGAATTATAATAATCTTACTGCGCGGGGTCTTGTGCCTGCTTGCTGGGAGTGAAGAATGGATATATCGACAATTGTGACATTGGTAATCATTGCAGCCATCATTTTCTATGTCATTGCGATTTACAACCAATTGGTCAGCTTAAAGAATCGCTTTCAAAATGCCTTCGCGCAAATCGAAGTGCAACTCAAACGACGTTACGACCTTATTCCCAATTTGGTCGAAACCGCAAAAGGCTACCTCTCCCATGAACGTGAAACCCTGGAAGCCGTCATAAATGCGCGCAATGCCGCATCCGATGGATTAAAGGCGGCCTCGGCGGAGCCTGGTAGTAAACCAGCGATGGACTTATTAGCTGGGGCCGAAAGCGTATTGTCCAATGCATTAGGTCGGCTGAACGTAGTCATGGAAGCCTATCCTGACCTCAAAGCCAATCAAAACATGATGCAGCTCTCGGAAGAGCTCACATCAACTGAAAACAAAGTCGCGTTTTCTAGACAAGCTTTTAACGACGCTGTGACTGCCTACAACACCTATAAACAAACGTTCCCGCCCGTCATGTTCGCCGGTATTTTTGGTCACAGTGAAGATGCTAGCTTATTAGAATTTGAAGACAGCAAAGAAATTCAGGCCGCTCCTAAAATTAGCTTTTAACGATTGATCGTCCATGAACTTCTTTGAACACCAGGATACCGCCAAGCGCAATACGTTGCTGTTGGTCGGCGGACTCGGTCTCGCGATCATTGGCTTAATTCTACTGACCACGGCCGTTTTTGTGGTTCTCATTTACTACTTCCAGTTTCGCTCCGATACAGCCATCGTTGCCTTTGAACAAAACGCCAGTATTTTTTCCATTGCCCAGCAAATCCTTTCGGTAGAATTACTCGCCTATATTACATTCGGTGTTGGTAGCGTTGTAGCGCTTGGCTCACTGTATAAAATTGCTCAGTTAAGTGGTGGTGGAAAAAAAGTGGCGGAAGCCATGGGCGGCCGCTTGCTCAATATCAATACGCGAGATGCTGACGAACGCAAAGTGTTAAACGTTGTCGAGGAAATGGCGATAGCATCTGGCACACCAGTGCCACCCGTTTATTTACTAGAAGAAGATGCCATCAATGCTTTTGCAGCAGGGTTTAAACCCCAGGATGCCGTTATTGGTGTGACTAGAGGCTGTATCCAGTTACTCAGTCGCGATGAGTTACAAGGGGTGATCGCTCATGAGTTTAGTCACGTTCTTCATGGCGACATGCGCTTAAATATCCGGTTAGTAGGGCTGCTCCACGGTATTTTGGTGATTGGTTTAATAGGCTATTTTTTAATGCGCAGCACTGCCTATAGCTCGATGCGCAGCTCTCGCAATAAAGGTGCAGGCGGGCTCATGTTCGTAGGTCTCGCCTTAATTGTTCTTGGATATGCGGGCACTTTTTTTGGCAATATTATTAAAGCCGCGGTTAGTCGTCAGCGAGAATATTTAGCAGATGCCTCCGCCGTGCAATTCACTCGCAACCCACAAGGTATTGCAGGCGCGCTGAAAAAGATCGGCGGCTATTCAGCAGGCTCACAGCTGCATTCCGCCCACGCCTCCGAATTTAGTCACATGCTATTTGGGCAAGGGATCAAAACCGGTTTCAACGCCCTAATGGCGACTCACCCCCCCTTGTCAGATCGCATAAAACGCATCGAGCCAAATTGGCCTGGTAGTTTTCCCAGAGTCGAGATCGATCAGTCGCATACAAGCAACGCAGCTACTAGCCAATTTGCAGGAGAGACAACACCGCAAACCGCTACGCTACAGACAGACACCCCAGCCAATAACCCCAGCGCTTTAGAATCCATAGGTCAACCCAGTGAAGCCCACTTCGATTATGCGCGGGACTTACTGAACAGTATCCCAGAAGATTTGCACGCCGCTACGCACGATCCCTATTCAGCCCGAGCCATTGTGTATTGCTTACTGCTCGATAAGAGCGACATGCTCATGATGCAACAACAGTTGAGCGAAATTAGCCAGCACGCCGACCGCGATGTCTTTAAGCTAATCCGTCACATGGCGGAGTCCATTGGTAGATTGTCGAAAGAACATTGGTTGCCACTTTTAGATTTGTGCTTGCCAGCACTTAAACAACTGAGTGACGCGCAATATAAAACCTTTAAAGAAAATCTTGTGAGGCTGATTCGCAGTGACAAAAAGGTCGACTTATTTGAGTGGAGTTTGTATCGCATCGTAACGCACAATGTGGAAGAAGTGTCACGAAAAACGGGAAGTAAAGCCATCCATCAAATGGACGAAGAAATTCGAATATTATTGTCGCTGGTTGCCCAAGCCGGCCATGACAGCAAAGAAACTGCAGATGCGGCCTTCAGTTCAGCGATGCAGGAATTGTCCTTCGGTAAGCGTACGATGATGTCCAAAGACTTCATCAAACTATCATATTTGGACCGCGTTCTAGGCGACTTGAGCCAACTCAAGCCGTTACATAAACCATTATTACTGAAAGCACTTGCGGCATGCATCAGTCACGATAAATCAGTCACGGCCACCGAAGCAGAACTATTCCGCGCAATCGCCGATAGCTTAGACTGCCCTATTCCGCCAATTCTTGAAGGGCAAAGACTCGCATAGCGAAATGTACCAGGTCGTAATTCGCCTATTGGGCACTGCTTCACCCGAAGCGGACTGCTCTAACACATGGCTTGCTTTAATCAACAGGCCACAGCCATTCCGAACAGCCAACCATTTATTGGCAGTTTCCGTGAGATCTAACTTTGAATTGAGCGCAGCGAAAGTTACTTCACTACTTTTAACGATGGACGCTTACTAGTTAACGGTCTAGTCGGCCCTGGATCATTATCATTGTTGGGTGGTTCGGGGGCGGGATTTGTTTCTGGCTCAAAGATCATACCTTGACCGTTTTCACGCGCGTAGATGCCCAGCACGGCATGACAAGGAACAAATATATCGGTAGGTACACCACCAAATCTTGCATTAAACGTGACGCTTTCGTTGCTTAACAACAAATCACGAACTGCACTCGGTGCGATATTGAGAACAATTTGACCGTCTTTATTAACGAAATCTTGCGGAACAGCCACTCCATCAGCCATTGCATCAACCAACAAATACGGGGTGTTTTTGTTGTCGACTATCCACTCATAAAGCGCGCGGATCATGTAGGGGCGACTGGAAGTCATTGACATGTTGAGAGGTACCCAAAGTAACATCAAACGGCGGGAGGAGTAGAGTAGCGCCAAAACCGCACTACCCTACGTTTTATGCCATTAGTTCAATTATTTAAACTAAACGCATTTCTCTTTCATATTCCGTTAGGCTCTCTTGAAAAGCCTCTCGCGCAAACATGCGCTCCATGTATGCTTCTAGCGGCTTGGTCTGTTTGCTAGAGGGCAAACGAATTCCCAGGCTTTCTAAGCGCCACAAAATCGGTGCTAAGCAACAATCCACAATGGTAAATTCTTCGCTCATGAAATAAGGCATTTCTTGGAAAATTGGCGCGATAGTAACCAGGCTATCCTGGAGTTCTTTGCGCGCTTTATCGACTGCCTCTTTGCTTTTACCGTTAATGATAATATCAACCAATGGGCACCAATCCTTTTCGATACGGTGCATCCACAAACGGCTTTGAGCACGGGCTACAGGGTAAACGGGAAGTAATGGAGGGTGCGGAAAGCGTTCGTCCAAGTACTCCATCATTACCTTCGACTCATAAAGCACCAACTCACGATCAACTAGCGTTGGCAGCGAATTATACGGATTCAACTCCGATAACTCTTCTGGCGTATCTTTAGGATCTACATCGATAATATCGACCGAGACACCTTTTTCCGCTAGCACTATTCGCACGCGATGACTGTAATGATCGCGTCCATCTGAAAAATAAGTCATTGAAGAGCGCTTAGTGACGGCACCACTCATGTAGATCACCTTTTAACAAAAACCAATGGAGAGTTGAGAGACAAAAGGCGACACTCCATCACTGGAGGCCGCCTTGGTTAAAGTGGGTAACTAATTTTCCACTTTCGCTATTTCGCTATATTTGGTCGACAAAACTTAGTGAAGATCGCGCCAATATTCACGATTAAGCAACAACGTGAATATTAGAAATACGCCCAAGAAGAGCAGGACGTAAACACCAGTATGCTTTCGGTTTGCTGCACCTGGCTCGGCGACGTAGACCATGTAGTTCACAAGGTCATATATCGCTTGATCAAATTCTTCAGTACTTAACGAGCCTTTTTCCCCTCCAGCCGCCACGGTTCCGCAAGATGTAGTGACTGGTTCACCATTCTCATCACGCACAGGTTTGCCATGAGAATCCACTTGGGGACCAGGAGCGCACTCTAGGAGGCCCTGCAATTCGACCATGACATGGGGCATAGCAACCTTGTCAAAAACACGATTGTTTACACCAGTCGCTCGGCTGTCGTCCTTGTAAAAGTTACGAAGGTAAGTATACAACCACTCAGGGCGACGTAGACGAGCTTCCAAGGTTAAATCGGGTGGTGTTGCACCAAACCATGCTTTCGCTTTATCAGCAGGCATGGCTATGTCCATCAAGTTACCAATTTTACCTGTTTCGTTAGTGCTCAGGTCGTCAGGAACTAGCGTATCCATCATGATTTCATGTGGAATCTCTAAATCATCCGCGACACGCTCGTAACGAGAGTACTTCAATGAGTGACAACCAAAGCAGTAGTTGTCGTACCACTTAGCACCGCGCTGCAATGACGCTTTATCATCGAAGTTTGCTTCAAACTCATCACAAGGAATAGTGCCACACGCGTAAGCGCTTTCCGCGCCTACAGCTTTCAATGGTAGGAACACCAATACAGCGAAGAGCGCTACGCCAGCCCACACGATGGGCAGAGGCAATCCTTTCATGCGCACGCGCTCTGGCTCAGGCAATGTCTTCTCACGACTTGTCCAGAATGGCATACCAATGAAGTAAGCAAAGTAAATCACGGTACAAATCTGCGCTAACGCTGAACGCTCTGCAGTGGGTGACTTCACACCTAGCACGCCCAAAATAACGAAAGCAGATGCAAATACGATCAGAGCAATTCGGCTGAACCAACCTTTGTAACGGATTGATTTCACTTTACTGCGATCTAGCCATGGCAATACGAACAAGATAGCAATGGCTGCACCCATAACAACGAAACCTAGGAACTTAGAGTTCAAAGGACCGATGTCAAAGGTTACTGCACGCAACATCGAGTAGAACGGCGTGAAATACCAAACCGGTGCAATATGCTCAGGCGTTTTAAGCGGGTTCGCTTGCTCGAAGTTAGCGTACTCAATGAAGAAACCACCGAATTCAGGCACGAAGAACATCACATAGGAGAACGCCAACAAGAAGACCGCAACACCTACCAAGTCATGTACTGGCAAGTAGTATGGGAAAAACGGAATACCATCTTTAGGAATACCGTTTTCGTCTTTGTTCTTCTTGATTTCGATACCGTCTGGGTTATTTGAACCCACTTCGTGCAGTGCCAAGATGTGCAAGAACACAAGGATGATCAACACGATTGGCAGAGCCACAACGTGAAGCGCGAAGAAGCGGTTAAGGGTCGCACCAGAGATCAGGAAGTCTCCACGGAACCAGATCGCTAAATCTTCACCGACAACAGGAATCGCTGCTAGCAAGTTCACAATTACCTGTGCACCCCAGTATGACATGTTGCCCCAAGGCAATACGTAACCGAAGAAGGCTTCGGCCATCAGCGCAACATAGATGAACATACCGAAGATCCACAGCAATTCACGTGGTGCACGGTAAGAACCGTACATTAGGCCGCGGAACATGTGCATGTAGACAACGATGAAGAACGCCGAGGCACCCGTGGAATGCATATAGCGCAAGATGTCACCGTAAGGCACATCACGCATGATGTATTCAACAGAAGCAAACGCGCCTTCAGCTGAAGGTTCGAAGTTCATGGTCAGCCAAATACCAGTCAGTAGTTGGTTTACAAGAACAAGAAGAGAAAGAACGCCGAAGAGATACCAGAAATTAAAGTTCTTCGGAGCGTAGTATTTCGCCATGTGGGTATCCCATGCACGTTGCACAGGTAAACGGGCATCCACCCAACCCCATAAATCTAAAAGCCACTTACTCATGCGCTTGCCCCCTCTGGATCTTCACCAATGACAATCACGTTGTCGCTTTCGTAACGATAAGGAGGGACTTCTAGGTTAGAAGGCGCAGGTACGCTTTTGAATACACGTCCCGCTAAATCAAACTTCGAACCGTGACATGGGCAGAAGAAACCACCAAGCCAATCATCACCAGCACCTGGGAAGTTGATATCCCAGTACTGAGGCACACACCCAAGGTGAGTACAGATGGCCTTAAACACCATGATTTCAGGTTTGGTAGAGCGATATTCGTTGGTCGCGTAGGTTGGCTGCTTACTATCAGCTGCAGCGGACTGTGGATCAGCGACTTGTTCATTCATTTTTGTAATGTTTTCAAGTGCTGCCGCCGAACGTCGAACGATAAATACCGGGAAACCCCGCCATTCGACCGTCATCATCGAATCGGCCTCAAGTTTGCTGATATTAACTTTTACTGGCGCACCAGCAGCTCGCGCCTTCGCGCTTGGGTTCCAAGAACCCACAAATGGCACAGCGACCCCAACTACACCGGCAGCACCTACAACTGAGGTACCCACGGTAAGGAAGCGGCGGCGCTGGTTGTTGATGCCGTCATTACTCATGACGTTGCTCTCCCATTACAGCGATGAAATATAGATAACCTAACATCCGACTTTCGGAAACTTGCCGAAATACGGAAATATCCCCAAAAAAAGCCGCAACATGTTAAAGAAAATGACACCAAGAGACAAGGTAAACCCTTGTCAGTAGTCAGTTTTTTATCTCTGCGGCACAAATTTTAGGCACAAAAAAGCGCCCAGCCTGACATAGGCCTGGGCGCTTGAAGCTTTTGCATACCAATAGGGTAAATAACGTATTAACGTTTTGAGAACTGTGGACGCTTACGTGCTTTACGAAGACCCACTTTCTTACGCTCAACTTCACGAGCGTCACGAGTCACGTAACCAGCCTGACGCAACTCTGGGCGCAAGCTTTCGTCGTATGCCATCAATGCACGCGTCAAACCATGACGAATTGCACCGGCTTGACCGAAGCTACCGCCACCTTTAACCGTCACTTTGATGTCGAACTTCTCAGTCATATCGAGCAGTTCAAGTGGTTGACGAACGATCATACGCGCCACTTCACGACCGAAGTAATCGTCTAGTGAACGACCGTTAATGCTAATTGCACCAGCACCTTGCTGGATGAATACACGAGCTGTCGACGTTTTGCGACGGCCAGTGCCGTAATGTTGATCTGCCATGGTGACCCTTTCGCTGTCAGTGACTAGATGTTGAGTTCTTGTGGTTGCTGCGCAGCATGCGGATGCTCGCTACCAGCATAAATTTTTAACTTCTTGAACATCGCGCGGCCAAGCGGTCCTTTCGGAAGCATGCCTTTTACCGCTGATTGGATAACACGCTCAGGCGCTTTATCAACCAAGTCGTTAAAGTTAATCGATTTCAAACCACCTGGGTAACCAGTGTGGCGGTGATACATTTTGTCATTTGCCTTATTACCAGTCACACGGACTTGCTCGGCGTTGATTACAACGATGTAATCGCCAGTGTCTACGTGCGGCGTATATTCAGGCTTATGCTTGCCACGTAAACGGCTTGCAATTTCTGCAGCCATACGGCCGAGAGTTTTACCTGCGGCATCGACTATGAACCAGTCTCGTTTGACGGTTTCAGGCTTAGCACTGATGGTTTTCATGATAATTCTGCCTTACGAATGGGGCCTTCCCACAAAAGAGCGCGAATACTACATAAGCGGTTCATGGTTTTCAAGGACTAAATACGTTATTTCACAGGTATTTAGGGAACACGCTCAACGCACTCACGTCTGGGGACAAGCCCATAAATTATTAGGGTCTATGTGGTCGTGCCAGATACTCATGACTCTGCATCTCTAGCAAGCGACTCACCGTACGCTCAAACTCAAAAGCCAATCTGCCTCCTTGATACAAATCCGCTAATGGTACAGCAGCAGAAAGCACTAGCTTGACGTTGCGATCATAGAATTCATCGACAAGATTGATAAACCGCCGCGCCTGATCATCGATCTTTGCACTGAACTGAGGGACGCCAGAGACAACCACTGCGTGATACTCCCGCGCTATCTCAATATAGTCGTTTTGCGAGCGAGGGCCGTCGCAAATCGCCAGAAAGTCGAACCAAACGACATCCTCGGCCTCCTGTCGAGCCACAATGGGCCGCCCTTCAACATCCAGAGACGTATGCTCAGCGATATCAGCATGCTCTGGTACCAGGCTAACGAAGCTCCGCATCAAGCTCTGATCTGCATCTTCATCCAAAGGCGCATGATACAACTCGGCCTGTTCAAGGGCGCGCAAGCGATAATCTGTCGCACTATCGACATGTACAACTTTGGTGTGCTGCTGAAGCAAATCAATTGCCGGTAAAAAGCGCACACGCTGCAAGCCATCTTTATAGAGCCCTTCTGGCGCTATATTTGAGGTTGCAACCAGCGCCACACCTCTTGCAAAGAGCTCCTGTAACAAGGTCGCCAGCAACATTGCATCAGTAATATCCGAGACAAAGAATTCGTCGAAACAAATGATACGCGTTTCCCGACTAAGGCGCTCCGCCACTTGCTTTAACGGGTCTTGCTCTCCCGCTAACGACTTCAGCTCCTGGTGCACACGCCGCATAAACCGGTGAAAGTGCGCTCGCATTTTGTCTTCAAACGGCAAACTGTCGTAAAACGTGTCCATTAAATAGGTCTTGCCTCGACCTACCCCTCCCCACAAATACAACCCTTCCACAGGAGATGAGACATTTCGCCCCGACCAATTACCCAACCAACGGCGAAAGCCTGTCACCGGAGGTGGCGCTTGCAACAGCCTGTCATAAAGATCTTGCAGATGCTCCACCACCATTGCTTGAACAGGGTCACGCTGAAAGCCAGGCCGCGCTAAGTCCTCGTGGTAGCGTTCAAGCGGTGATTGTGACATAAGTGGAACCATCTATTTCTGAGCGATCAAAAAGGGAACGGCAAACTAGTCAGCTCACGCCCGTATTGTTGCCTGCAGACGGCGCGCACTTTAGCTGCTCGCTGATTTTTGAGCAAGACTTGTGGCAACAGGAAAATTCACCAATCTGCGACGACGAATGGTTTAGAGTTACCCCAGATCTCGTATAATACGGCCCAACAACCCACGGCATTGCAATGACAATCTACCCGCAACGCCACCTATCGCAGTCAATTAAGGAGCACCTTGTGAGTATAGGAACTGTTGTGTTTTTACTGCTATTCGCCTTCATCGCTGGCGGGGTTGTCGGCGCGCTGTTAAGCCAGCGAGTGGGGCCATCCAGTACTCAGCGAAAACTATTGGAGGAACAGCTCAAACAAGCACAACAGGAACTCAAAGACTACCAGGCAGAAGTCACCGACACTTTTGCTGAAACGGCAAAACGAGTCAACAAACTCACAGCAAGCTATAAAGACGTGCACGACCACCTAGCACAAAGCGCCATCAAGCTGACGTCTCCCGCTGTAGGACAGCAATTTTTAGAGACCAACAACAATGAACCTGCCTCAGCTGACAGCCCTTCACCTGCCCCATCTGGCGATGAAGCCTCCAACCCAAATAGCGACCTCAGTAGCGACCTCAGTAGCGACGTAAGTAGCGCTGCAGATGATGCAGAAGCAACCGCTGAGGCCGAACCATCAGACCAGGAAAAAGATGTCGCCAGTAAGCACACCTCGTCAACTGGCAATGAAGAAACTAAAAACAACGAAACAGAGAAGGCATAGCTAAATTGTTGAGCACATTCTATTTCCCTGCATCAGAGCAACACTATGCCTAAGTTTCTTAAGCGCTTCGTCGAGTTTTCCGCTTGGCCTGTTGCTGGCGGCTTGTTAGTCGCTATTTTCATCATATTGGCAAAACCGGACTGGTTTTTCACGCACCAACACAACGACGCAAGCCAGCCTGCAGCGACTCTACCTCCTCAGCAACCCCTCACGCCCTCCTATGGCGTTACAGGCCCTGTTGTTAGCTATGCTGACGCCGTAAACCGCGCAGCGCCGGCTGTAGTGAACATCTACACAACCAAGCCAAGACCACGCCACCCACTGTTGGATGACCCAATTTTCCGTCAGTACTTCAATTTCTCCGAGCCACCCGAGCAGCGCCGGATATTATCGTCTATGGGCTCTGGCGTTATTGTGAGCGATGAGGGATACATTCTCACTAACCACCACGTTATCAGTGGCGCAGATGAATATTTTGTCTTTCTTCAAGATGGCCGCCAAGTAGCCGCCACCGCAATCGGTGCGGACACCGATACCGATCTAGCGGTGTTAAAAATAGACTTGGAGGACCTCACCCCGATCAACATTGGTTACCCAGAGCAGATCCAGGTGGGGGATGTCGTGCTCGCGATTGGCAATCCATTTGGTTTCGGCCAATCAGTGACGCAAGGCATTATTAGTGCAACCGGACGCTTAGGCAAAACGCGCGACGGTGTTCAATCTTATATCCAAACTGACGCAGCTATTAACCCTGGAAACTCAGGCGGTGCACTGGTAGACGTCTACGGGAACTTGCTTGGTATCAACACTGCGATTATCGGTAGCCAGTCCGGTGAGTCTATTGGTATCGGATTTGCCATTCCTGCCAATACAGCCGTCGAGATTCTCAACGATATTATCGAGTTCAACAAATCTGTGCATGGCTACTTAGGTGTCCGCGCCAGACCACTCACCCCCAAAATGGCGCGCTCTCTAGGGTTAAGCTTTACCAATGGATTGATCGTAACGCGAATCGACCAAGAATCACCCGCTCACATCGCCGGGATTCTACCTGGTGATGTAATAACACGCGTAAATAGTCAGCCGTTTGAGGAAGATGGCAGCTTAATGGCAAGAGAGATTGCTAAAGGCAAGGCTGGGGATTCAGTTGAAATTGAAGTATGGAGAAATGGCCAGCCAGGGGTTGTACTTGTAACACTTGGCGTTGCCAATTTGACCACAACCCGAGAGTCGAGCAACCAAGCCGCAAACGCCAAATAATTAATTGAAAGCAACTAGCTTTTAATCCGATATTCCGCCGAGCGAGCGTGCGCCTCAAGCGACTCGCCCCTTGCAAGCACAGAGGCTACTTTAGCTAACTCTGATGCTCCCGCCGGCGAGCAATTAATAATTGAAGAACGCTTTTGAAAATCGTAAACCCCTAGCGGCGAGCTAAATCGTGCCGTACCTGAGGTCGGCAGCACGTGGTTCGGCCCAGCGCAGTAGTCACCTAAAGCTTCCGGTGTATAACGTCCCATAAAAATGGCGCCAGCATGGGTGATTTTTTCTAAGGCCGCGTCCGGATTTTCTATCGACAATTCTAAATGCTCCGGCGCAATGCGATTACTCAGCTGAATCGCTTCGTCCAAATCCGCAACTTTAATGAGTGCACCACGAGCAGCTAACGACTGTGCGGCGATAGTACTGCGCTGCAAGTCCGGAATTAGTTTTTCTAGGCTGGCCTGGACACGATCGAGATAGCCCGCATCGGGAGAAATTAATATTGCTTGGGCGATTTCATCATGCTCAGCTTGCGAACAAAGATCCATCGCTATCCAGTCAGGATCAGTATTTCCGTCGCAAATCACTAATATTTCTGACGGACCGGCAATCATGTCGATCGCTACTTGGCCAAACACCTGACGCTTCGCTGTCGCCACAAAAATATTTCCTGGGCCAACAATTTTATCTACTCGCGGAATTGTTTCTGTCCCATAAGCCAATGCGGCAACCGCCTGCGCACCACCAACACGGACCACCTTATCAATACCAGCAATCGCAGCCGCCGCAAGCACAGCGTCGTTAATGACATCATCTGGTGTCGGTGAAACTAAGACGACTTCTTTTACTCCGGCAACTTTAGCAGGCATTGCGTTCATTAGAACCGATGATGGATATGCAGCCTTACCCCCGGGAACGTACAACCCTACGCGATCCATCGGCGTTACTTTTTGGCCGAGAATTGTTCCATCGTCCTCTGCGTACTGCCACGTACTGGCGACTTGGTGTTGATGGTAGGTTTCTATTCTGGCAGCTGCCTGTTCTAAGGCGGAGCGCATATCCGCGGGAATTCGAGATAAGGCAGCCTGCAGCTCTGCAGATCCGATCACCAAATCGGCGACAGACGTTGCACTCATACGATCAAAACGATTGGTGTATTCAACGACGGCTTGGTCGCCACGTGTTTTAACATCGGCAATAATATTTTTTACCGTCTGCTCTACCTCATCCGCAACGCTGTCGTCGAATGAAATTAGTTCTGATAATTGCGAATCGAAATCCGCGTCGGCCGTGGAGAGGCGCTTAATCATGGAAGATGGTGACATAAAGTTTTCCAGCAAAGGATATAGACAACCTAGCTAGGCATTTGACCCAACGGCAGACTCAAACGCCTCAAGTAACGTTTGAATTTGGCTGTGCTTAGTTTTCATAGATGCCTTGTTGACGATAATTCTCGAACTAATATCCGCTATATGATCTCGCGGCTCCAAGCCATTCGCTTTTAGCGTGTTTCCAGTATCAACAATATCGACAATTTCATCAGCCAAATGCATGATCGGAGCCAGCTCCATCGCACCATAGAGCTTAATAATATCGGCTTGACGACCTTGAGCAGCGTAGTATTGCTTAGCCACATTGACATATTTAGTCGCCACTTTGATTCGTCCGTGCGGTAACGACTTACCTTTTATGCCCGCCGTCATCAAGCGGCATTTTGCGATACCCAAATCTAAGGGCTCATAAATACCGTTAGCACCGTGCTCTAATAAGGTGTCCTTGCCGGAAACGCCTATATCAGCCGCACCAAATTCAACATAGGTAGCTACATCACTACCGCGCAAAACAACCAGGCTGACGTGCGGCAGGTTAGTCGGAAAAATTAATTTGCGACTTTTGGAAATATCTTCGACCGGCTCAATACCTGCTTTGGCAAGAATCGGCAAGGTCTCTTTAAGAATGCGCCCCTTAGTGAGCGCGATGATTAACTTTTCCATCTCTTCTTCGTAAGTTTTTTCTGAGATTAGTCTGGAACGCGACGAATGTTCGCACCCAACAATTGTAATTTCTCTTCAATACATTCGTAACCGCGATCAATATGATAGATACGATCAACGATGGTTTCACCTTGTGCGATCATACCAGCAATCACAAGACTCGCTGACGCACGCAGATCCGTTGCCATAACCGGCGCACCCTTTAACGACTCAACACCTTTAACAATTGCCGTATTGCCTTCCAGCGTAATATTTGCACCCATCCGGTTCAGCTCGTTAACCTGGATTAGGCGATTTTCGAAAATCGTTTCAGTCACAGCACCGGTGCCTTCGGCCACCGCGTTCATTGCAGTAAACTGAGCTTGCATATCGGTGGGGAACGCAGGATACGGTGCTGTTTTAAGGTTTACCGCTTTAGGACGGTTTCCCTTCATATCAAGCTCAATCCAATCAGGCCCAGTATTAATATGGGCTCCGGCTTCTTCAAGCTTTAACAAAACCGCTTCCAGAATATCTTCTCGTGTGCCCTTTAGCATAACGCGCCCGCGTGAGGCTGCGGCGGCAGTAAGAAACGTACCCGTCTCAATCCGGTCAGACATCACCGCGTATTCCGTAGCGTGAAGTCGCTCTACGCCATGAATTACCAGCGTCGCACTACCGATACCTTCGATATTGGCTCCCATGGCCACTAGGCAGTTTGCCAAATCAACGACTTCCGGCTCTCGCGCGGCATTTTCAAGTGTCGTTTTCCCTTCAGCTAACACAGCAGCCATCATTAGGTTTTCGGTGCCGCCAACCGTGACGGTATCCATAAATATATGGGCACCTTTTAAACGACCTTTACTGGTTGCTCGTATATAGCCGGAATCAACTTCGATAGTTGCGCCCATCGCTTCCAATCCGCGAAGGTGAATATCTACCGGGCGGCTACCAATCGCACAACCACCAGGGAATGACACATTGGCAGTCCCAAACCTCGACAATAGCGGTCCCAAAACCAAGATCGACGCACGCATTGTTTTTACAAGATCGTACGGTGCCGAAAAATCGGTGATCGTCGTAGGGTCAATTTCTACACGCATTTTTTCGTGAATCGTCACGCTAACACCCATGCAGCGCAGCAGCGCTAGCATCGTGGTGATGTCATTGAGATGAGGCAGGTTGCAGACGTGCATTGGACCATCGGCCAACAAGCTCGCAGCCAAAATGGGGAGGCCCGAGTTTTTAGCGCCGGAAATCCATACTTCGCCGTTTAAAGGGCCGCCGCCGGTAATAATTAACTTATCCATTGAAATCCTATTTTGCGTTTACTATGCCACTAGCCAATATCGTCCATGAAAAAAGACGCTGGGTGCAAATATCTGTGGGATCAGCTAGGTGAACTAATACTTGATGTCACGCGGAGTTATGCGTGTTCGGCTTGCCATTCGGCGGGGGTATAGGTCTTCATATGAACGGCATGGATAGTGCCATTGGAGATTAAATCACCAAACGCACCGTAGACTAACTGCTGCTTTTTGAGCGTATTTAGGCCCTCAAATGCCGTGCTGACAATCATCACGTTCACATGGGAGCCGTCTGTCTCCACCTGTGCGCGACAGCCAGGTATTTGATTTTCCAACAATTCTTGTATTTCAGAAGATTCCACAATTGGGCCTCATTAATTAAATCTATTAAGTTGTCTCTCGACTACGGTTGAAGCCAATGCTGGCAGTCGCGGTATTTTACCCTAGTGAACGCCATGCGCCTATGTGCGACTGCCATTGCAGCAGCTTATACCCGCCAATCAGCAATCACTTGATCGAGATTACCGGATTTTTGCATTGCCTGATCAAACTGATTGCGGAACGTTTTACCCAAATTAATTCCATTAAGAATCATATTGGTAATCTTCCATTCTTTATCGCGGTTTTGCTTCATAGAGAACGACAGAATATTCGTGGTATCACCACCTTGTACACGCAATACGACGCTTAAAGAGCGCTTGCCTGTCACATCACCTTCCGGGGGTAATACCTGGATGTCATGGTCAGCATATCCGGCCAACCCTTTACCATAAGTTGTCACCAAACCCTGCTGAAAGGTCTTAGCAAACGAGGCTTTTTGCGAATCCGAGGCCGATTTGACGTATTTCCCCATCACCCCTCGCGAGATGTAGCCAAAATCAACCACTGGCACTAACACAGCCTCGATCTCGGCGTAGTATTTTTCTGGGCCACCTTCTTGCTCTAACGATTCTTTCTTCTTGATCACGGCAATAAGGTCATTTTTGACATCTTCCGCTAGAACATGCGCCGTTGATGCACTCTCCGCATGGACTGTTGCTGCGCCCAATGCCAGCATAAACACGGCCATAACTGCACTGAGTAGAGACGCAACTCGGTTGACGTACATATCAGCACGTAATGATTTTTTAGCTTCAAGTAATATCATGTGTGGCTCCTTTGATTAGCTCACGAATTTCCAGTGCGAGTGCAGACCTCTATAGCTCGTCTCTCATTAGTCGCTTTAGAGGCTTCTGCTCGGGATAAGTTTTACCCACCAACGCGCATTTATCGAGATATTGCTGACTTTTTGCGGGCCGCACTATACCATTTGCGCCCCCTTTGCGGAACGAAGCCGCTTCACCATTCACAAAATCATCACGGGTTACTCTATGAGCGAACTAGTCTACGCTTGGCTAGCAGTCATTCTTGGTATCGCAGGCTTAGTTTGGAGTGCAGACCGCTTTGTTGCAGGTAGCGCCGCCATCGCCTCGAATTTCGGAATATCCAAGCTCGTGATTGGCTTGACGATCGTATCCCTTGGAACCTCTGCGCCAGAGATTTTGGTCTCTGTCAACGCATCGCTGGACGGCGAAGGAGCCCTGGCTGTCGGAAATGCTCTCGGCTCAAACATCGCCAATATCGGGCTGGTTCTATCAATTACCGCGCTAATCGCAGCCATCCCCATTCAAAAGCACATTCTTACCCAAGAGTTTCCAGCGCTGCTGCTTGTGACCTTGCTAGCCGGTGTATTTCTTTATGATCGGCAATTAGTACTATGGGAAGGCGCGGTGTTGATCGTGCTCATCATTCCTATCATCTACGCAATGATCCGTTACAAAAAGTCTCATCCAGAAGACGCAGAGGATGAAGACATCCCCAACATGAATAATGCGGCAGCCGCCATATGGTTTGTCATCGGGCTGGTGCTGCTAATCGCTAGTTCAGATGCGCTTGTTTACGGGGCAACGCGCATCGCCACCCACTTCGGGGTAAGTTCGCTGGTGATAGGCTTGACCGTCGTCGCTGTGGGTACCAGCCTGCCAGAATTAGCCGCATCAGTAGTGAGCGCGATCAAGGGCCATCATGACATCGCGCTCGGCAACATTGTCGGCTCTAATCTATTCAATATTCTGACGGTGATGTCGATCCCAGGGATTGTTGGCTTGGAAGCAATGGAAGCCTCTGTATTCACTCGCGACTACCTGATGATGCTAGGCCTAACACTTTTCCTGTTTGTAGCGGTAGTCATCGACTTCAAGCTCAAAGGCAAACGTGAGCACGGCCATCTGGGTAAATTGATTGGATCACTATTACTGTTGAGTTACATCGGATACTACGTGTTGCTTTTCAACTCTTAACAAGTCTTGGCGCTGTGCTGACTTTTACCGCCTAACGTTATAGCATGCGCCACGATCAAGGGTCGCTAGCGGGTAACCTATCGCGACCCGGAACAAAGGCCCAAGCTGCTTACCTAACAGGTATTGCAAAGCCAATCACTCAACGGAATCCGAATGGATAAACTAGATTGCATAAGCGTCGCTAAACGCACTATCGACATCGAAACCAAAGCCATTGCTGCTCTAGCCGATCGAATTGACGAGCAGTTTTATCACGCTTGCAATGCAATACTAGATTGCCAAGGCCGGGTCGTTGTTACAGGAATGGGCAAGTCTCACCACATCGGCAGCAAAATCGCCGCAACCTTAGCCAGCACTGGCACACCCGCTTTTTTTGTCCACCCAGGAGAAGCCAGCCATGGTGACCTGGGCATGATCACTAAAAACGATGTCGTGATAGCAATTTCAAATTCAGGTAGCTCTGCAGAAATAGTCACGCTACTGCCACTATTAAAACGAATGGGTGTGCCTTTAATAAGCATGTCCGGCAAAGCCGACTCCCCTCTGGGAAAGGCAGCAAACTATCATCTCGATATCAGCGTAGCATCAGAAGCTTGCCCTTTAGATTTAGCCCCGACTTCGAGCACCACTGCAACATTGGTCATGGGTGATGCATTAGCTATCGCGCTGCTCGAGGCCCGCGGGTTTACGGCCGAAGATTTTGCATTCTCGCACCCTGGCGGCGCTCTAGGCCGCAAGCTATTGGTGATGGTTGAAGACTTAATGCACAGCGGCGAACAAATTCCCCAAGTTCACCGTGGGGTTTCTGTTCCGGAGGCTTTGGTTGTCATGACCGAAAAAGGCCTAGGACTGACTACCATCGTCGATGATGAAGGCGATCTTCTTGGTATTTTCACCGATGGCGATTTACGCCGCGCTGTCGATAAAAAACAAGATATTAACAGACTGGCAATATGCGACATTATGAACAGTTCACCGAAAACCGTTGAACGCCATATGCTCGCGGCAGAAGCACTTGGCATAATGGAAGACAAAAAAATTACTGCGCTGGTGGTCGAGGAAAATCAACACCCAGTTGGCATCATTCACCTACACGATATTCTGCGCGCGGGCGTCATTTGACCTATGAATTCTTCTGCACTACCTGCTCAAACAACTGAAAAACTACGACAAATCAAATTGCTGCTTCTGGACGTCGATGGCATTCTTACCGATGGCAAACTGTATTTCGGCAACCAAGGCGAAGAGCTCAAAGCGTTTAATATTCTAGACGGCCAAGGCATTCGCCTACTACAAGACAGCGGAGTCAAAGTAGGCATAGTGACCGGTCGCAAGAGCGAATTAGTTGCGCGTCGCGCTAGGGACTTAGACATTGCTTTTGTCATCCAGGGATCCAAAAACAAGCGCGAATCGGTCACAAAAATCGCACAAGAAGCCAACATCGCTTTAGACAACATCGCCTTTATGGGTGACGACTATCCGGATTTGATTGCTATGCAAGCGGTCGGCTTGAGTTTTACGGTCACTAATGCCCATGAAGAAATTAAACAACGCGTTGATTGGCAGAGCCAATACCGAGGTGGTGACGGCGCGGTGCGAGAAGCTTGCGACATCATTATGAAAGCGCAAGGAACCTATGAAGATGCACTCAACAAGTTCCTCCAATAACTTAGCGACCACAAAATAAACAGCTTGCTATGAAAAAAAATTGGATCCCGGTTGCGCTCTTTATATCAATTGCTTTTGTCGTATTCGTCGTCGAATACACACCCAAAAAGCTGCCAACCCCACTAGCGAGTAGCGAAAAAGCGCAGCAATTCCCGACGTTTTTTATAAGTGGGATCGAAACACTGCAATTTGATGATAGCGGCAAACTCGCTCACAAATTCGAGGCCAGCGAAGCTCAACATTTCCAAGCAAACCTCAATAAACCTAGCCCGAAAGATTTCACTGCCATTCAAAATCCGCGATTTTATTTTTATAAGGCCGATGCCACTCCATGGCACTTGAGCGCTGAGCAAGGTAGGGCCACTGAAAACGGCGAAAAGCTTGAGCTAAGTACCAATGTCAACGCGTGGCAATCTCTGGAAGACGGTGAAACTCGTATTACCGCACCGAGCATATCGCTTTTTCCAAATCGCCAATTAGCCGAATCGGATAAAACTGTTATCATCCGCTACCCCAGAGCCGTTTACAGTGGCCTAGGAATGGAAGTTGATTTCAAACAACAAGTGTTCACGCTCTTATCCAAGGTTAAGGGGAAGCATGAGCCACCAACACACGGTGAACTGTTACAATCAACGCCCACCATGCCAGGCCAACCAAACGAGGCTGTGACCCCATCACAGTCACCCGAAACTGAGTAAGGATTGACCTAATGTGCCGTCTTCATCAAACATTTATGGCACTGAGCCTTTGGCTCATCGCCCAGCCAGTGCTGGCGCTACCAACAGATAAAGACCAAGAGATTGATATCGAAATGCAAGGCCGTATGCGCATTGATACTGCGAATGAGGTCGCCACTTATTCTAAGAACGTCGTCGTCACTCAGGGCTCACTGAAAATCATGTCAGACGAATTGACCGCGCACGGCAACATCAATAACCCCAACAAAATTATTGCCATTGGCGAACCTGCCACACTGCAACAGCAGCCATCAAGCGATCAAGGCGTAATAACGGTTAAGGGTAACCACATTGAGTACCGAGTGGGCAGCGAGCAAGTTTTAATTTCAGGTAACGCTGTATTTGAGCAAAGCGGTACAACCATCACCGCAGCCAAGCTGTTCTACGATGTCAGTAGCTCCCTGGTAGAAGCAGAAGCCGGCGACGACACTATCAAACTGGTTAGCCCTCCGCGCAACCGTGGCGCGAGTGACGAACAACCGCCATCTAACAATAAAGCGGAGTAGCCAATGTCCACTCTTCGTGCCGAAAACCTTGCTAAGCGCTATAAAGGGAGAGATGTGGTTTCAGATGTTTCGGTGTCTGTATCTGCTCGAGAGGTAGTCGGCTTACTCGGCCCAAACGGTGCAGGGAAAACAACCTGTTTTTATATGATCGCAGGCCTGATTAAACCTTTGCGTGGCGAGATCTTCATCGACGACCTCAATATTACTCAATTTGCTATGCATGATCGCGCTAAAGCGGGCATAGGCTATTTACCTCAAGAGGCTTCGGTTTTTCGCAAGTTATCGGTCGCTGACAATATTCTCAGTATTCTCGAGACGCGCCCCCAACTCAATCGTAAACAGCGCCTCCACAAAATGGAGGAATTGTTAGTCGAGTTCAATATCACCCACTTACGCGACAGCCTAGGCATGGCGTTATCAGGCGGCGAACGCCGTCGAGTGGAAATTGCGCGAGCGTTAGCCACTGATCCTGCCTTTATTTTGTTGGACGAACCCTTCGCGGGCGTTGACCCAATATCCGTTAACGACATCAAAGGCATCATCACTCACCTAAAAGAACGCGGTATCGGCGTGCTCATTACCGATCACAATGTAAGAGAAACGCTCGATATTTGCGAGCGCGCTTTCATTGTTAGTGAAGGTCATATCATCGAGTCGGGTAGCCCCGAACAAGTTCTGAACAACCAGAAAGTTCGCAAAGTTTATCTGGGCGAACATTTTCGTCTATAGGCCTATCGACACGCCTCAAGTCAACGTCTAATTCGCTATTAACCGCGTTTTTTACAAACCAATTTTCATTAAATAAGCGATTTTTTGACCACAGGCATAAACATTGCTTGTCAAGATTGCCGCGTCGCGGTAGCCTGTCTACACTTAGTCAGGGGTTCCAAATTGGCACATCCTTTCTAGACAATTTAGCTGATGTAAATTAAGGGAAAGCCAAGTCTCACGGTTGAGCAACAAGATCTTGTCAACGCTCGCACTATCAAACCGAAGTTGTGCTTGGCAAGTTAAAGTGCAACGCAGTCGCCGTCATCTATGAAACAATCGCTTCAACTTAAGCTGGGCCAACAGCTCACAATGACACCGCAATTGCAGCAAGCAATTAAGCTTCTGCAACTGTCCACCTTGGATTTACAGCAAGAGATCCAAGATGCGCTAGATTCCAATCCAATGTTGGAGATATCTGAAGATGATTCAGGTTCGGATGGAGGCAGCGGTGATACTGATTCAAATTCGGAGAATACCAGCGAAGCAACCAGTACATCCGATGGCGACTCCGCCAATGACCCTCAAGACCTTTATAACAACGATAATTTCGAGAATAGCGCACCCAATTCAAGTGATGACTCGCAAGATTACCCTGAGTCAGACTGGAATAATGAAATCCCCAATGAACTTCCAGTCGATACCAGTTGGGACGATATCTACCAACCGTCAACAGGCCCTGTCGCTAGTGGCCCTGAAGACGAAGACTACGATTACGACTCCCGGCGTACTGTCACAGAGTCTCTATACGATCACCTAATGTGGCAGCTTAATTTGACGCCAATGTCTGATCGAGACCGCGTCATCGCCATGTCAATTCTTGATGCTGTTGAGCCGTCTGGTTTCCTTTCTCAAACCACCAATGAGATATTTCACGGTATCGAAGATAGCCTGGAAGAACTCGAAGAAGATGAAGTCAATGCCGTTTTACATCGACTGCAACAATTTGACCCACCCGGTGTTTGTGCTCACGACCTCCAAGAGTCCCTACTCATCCAGCTGAAACAGTTCGCTGAAGATACACCTTATTTAAAAGACGCCTTCGTCGTCGTCAAAGACCACCTAGCATTGCTCGGTAGTCGAGATTACAAACAATTAATGCGTAAAACAAAGCTCAAAGAAGCGGAACTACGCGATACGATTTTATTAATTCAAAGCTTAAACCCTCGCCCAGGTGAACAAATTAACGCTGGGGAAACCGAATATGTCGTACCGGATGTATTCGTCAGTAAAGAGGACGACCGGTGGGCAGTGAAGCTAAATCCTGATATCGCACCTAAGCTGCGTATCAACCCAGCCTATTCTGCATTGATTAAGCGAGCCGACAATAGTAGTGACAACACCTTCTTGAGAGATAATTTGCAGGAAGCGCGATGGTTTCTAAAAAGTTTGCATAGCCGTAACGAAACCTTGTTAAAAGTTGCCACCTGTATCGTAGAAAAGCAACGCGGTTTCTTAGACTATGGTCCAGAGGCGATGAAGCCACTAGTTCTTCACGACGTTGCTGAGGCGGTGGGGATGCATGAATCCACTATTTCCCGTGTGACAACGCAAAAGTATATGCACACGCCACAGGGGATATTTGAGCTAAAATATTTTTTCTCTAGTCATGTCAGTACCGACAGCGGCGGAGAATGCTCATCTACCGCTATCCGCGCTATAATTAAGAAACTGGTTGTTGCGGAAAATCCGAAAAAACCACTCAGTGATAGTAAAATTGCCGAACTATTGGCCGAGCAAGGTATTCAAGTAGCAAGACGCACTATAGCCAAGTATCGGGAGTCTCTAAACATTCCCGCTTCTAACGAACGCAAACGGCTTGTGTGAAAAGTATCCAGCGATTAACTCGACACATTTGTCGCGACCTTACTTCCGCTACAGTCATAGCGCCTACTTAGGCAAAGAGGCTTATATCCAACAGGAGTCAACGCCCCAAGTATGTAATGTGACCCGCAAAACAATCAATTATTGTCATATAACGGACAGAGTTCCCCTACACAATTAGGAGCTGCACTATGCAATTAAACATCAGTGGCCATCACCTCGATCTCACCGACTCCATTAAAGATTATGTCGCCAACAAACTCGACAAACTCAACCGACACAGCGACCAGATTACGTCGGTTAACGTTATCTTGTCAGTCGACAAGCTGGAGCAAAAAGCAGAAGCCACTGTACACGTTAGCGGTAAAGATTTTTTTGCGGATTCTAGCAATGAAGATTTATACGCTGCGATCGATCTTCTGTCAGACAAGCTTGACCGACAGCTCATTAAGCACAAAGAAAAGCAACGTAGCCATCGCTAGTCGTCTCGCGAGCAGTTAACCAACCTATGGACATTAGCAAGATACTCTCCCCCTCTCGCACTTGTTGCCACATTGCTGGTGGCAGCAAGAAGCGGGTTTTGGAAGAAACAGCAAAAAAAATCGCAGAAGACTACCCGGCACTCTCGTCGGATGAATTATTCAGAGAACTAGTGAATCGAGAGAGACTAGGCTCTACTGGTATTGGGCAAGGTATTGCAATACCGCATTGTCGGGTCAAAAACTTAGCCAATGCCGTGGGCGTCTTATTCACTCTCGATACGGCGATTGAATTTGAAGCAATTGATGATTCCCCAGTAGATATCGTGTTTGCGTTGCTGGTGCCCGACGAAGCGGAGAATCAGCACCTGCAAACCCTGTCTCTACTAGCGCAAGCGTTTAGTAATCCGTCTAATCTTAATATCATCAGGCGGGCCAATAGCGATGAATCTTTATTCAAATGTGCCACCGAAGTATTTAACGATATCTAACGAAATAAATAATCGGTATCGATAACCGGGCCAGCGCCTTTTGAGCAAACTCTAAGGCTCAACCTAATGGAGCTAAAAGGTTTCAATTATGCGTTTGATTGTCATTAGCGGCCATTCCGGCTCAGGCAAGAGTACCGCGCTACACCTTCTCGAAGATGCTGGTTTCACGTGCGTGGACAACCTACCAGCTTCCTTGCTACCGCAATTAGTTGACCATATAAAGACGCTTAACCCCGATGGTGATGGTCACCAAAAATTTGCTATCAGCATTGATGCCAGAAACACCTGGCAAGACTTAAAACAGTTTCCACAAACTCTCACAGCGATCGAAGCACTAGGGGTTAAATGTGAGATAGTTTTTCTCGATGCAAAAAACAACATTCTCATTCAACGTTACAGTGAAACACGTAGAAAACACCCCCTGAGTGATGAAAATACAGACCTCAAACAAGCCATTCACGCCGAGCGCTCCTTACTCGAACCCATCGCAGATCTGTCAGATCTAGTTATCGACACAACTAGCCTAAATTTGCATGAGCTCCGTGATCTCATTAAAACCCGTGTACTTGGCGCAGATGCTTCAGAAATGTCTATTTTGTTTGAGTCTTTCGGCTTCAAACACGGAATACCGGCTGACGCTGAAATTGTCTACGACGTGCGCTGCCTACCAAACCCGTATTGGAAGCCGCACTTGCGGAACTTTAATGGCCTTGAAGAACCTATCGAAACATTTTTGTCGGGACATGACGACGTGCAAGATATGCTTGCTGATATCACCGCTTATTTAGAGCGGTGGTTACCCAAACACCAAGCAAATAATCGTAGCTACATTACGATTGCCATTGGCTGTACTGGCGGCCAACATCGCTCTGTCTACCTGTCGAACCAATTGTTTACACACTTCAGTAAAGCATACAAAAATGTATTGGTGAGACACCGTGAATTAAATATGACCGATCACAATTAAGCGATCTAAGCGACCTTGGAATTAACACTTTTATGGTTGAACAACAAATTACAATAATAAATAAACTCGGCCTACATGCTCGGGCAGCAGCAAAGCTGGCTAAAACCTGCGGTCGGTTTGGCAGTAAGATTACCATCGGCAGTCAACAAACTCGTGTAGACGGCAAAAGTGTCATGTCTCTTATGCTTCTCGCCGCAAGTAAAGGTACTGAGCTTGTGATTACCAGCGAAGGCAAAGACGAGCAGCAGGCCATGGAAGCAATTGTAGCGCTGATTAATAACCGATTTGATGAAGAAGAATAAGGCTTACATGTTTACGCGAAGCCCTGAGCGAAAAGCAAATTAACGCACTATCAGTTACACTTACCGGGACAAAGCCCTCTAGCGATTTTCACTTATATGCAGCCATCTACAGACCAGTTAAAAGCGCAAACACAAGCCCATCTAGCTCGGATTACCGACGCGCTAGAGAGCGGCGCGTTTCAGCCTGTGCGACGTATGCTAAATGGCCTCCGCCCGGTAGAAATCGCTCACTTACTGGAATCTTCACCCCCTCGATCTCGGCTAGCGCTGTGGCGATTAATTGACAAAGACCTTGAGGGTGAAGTTCTTCAAGAACTATCCGAAGAAAACCAGCTTTACTTCCTCAACCAAATGAACACCGAGGAAGTCGCCGCTGTCACAGAAGACCTCGACGACGACGACGTAGCCGATATTCTGCAACAACTGCCGGACCAAATTATCCAGCAAGTGTTAGCGGCGATGAGCGAACAAAACCGTGAACGAGTAGAGTCGCTGCTGTCATATGCTGGCGATACGGCCGGCGGGTTAATGAGCTCAGACATCATTACTGTCCGGCCCAACCTAACCCTCGACATTGTGCTGCGCTACTTGCGTCGTCACGAAGAACTTCCACAATCGACCGACAACGTTATTGTTGTCAATCGTGATGGTAAATATCTAGGGCTGCTAACTCTTCGTAAGTTATTGACCACCGACCCAAACATGACGGTGCGCGAAGTGATGGAAACGGACGTCGAAGCAATCCCTGCTGACATGCCTGATATTGAAGTCGCTCGCTTGTTTGAACAACACGATTGGGTTTCAACGCCAGTGATCGATGAAGAAGGTAAGGTACTAGGACGCATTACCATTGATGACGCGGTAGACGTTATCCGCGAAGACGCTGATCACTCACTTATGAGCATGGCCGGTCTTGATGCAGAAGGTGCAACATTTGCCTCCGTCATGAAGACTGCACCAAGGCGTGCTGTATGGTTGGGTATCAATCTTGTCACTGCGATCATTGCCTCTTTAGTCATCGACAACTTTAAAGAGACCATTGATAAAATCGTGGCTCTCGCGGTTCTCATGCCTATCGTTGCCAGTATGGGAGGTGTTGCCGGGAACCAAACGCTCACTGTAATGATTCGCGGCATGGCCTTAGGGCACATTGGTCGCAACAACATAAATTGGCTTTTATCCCGGGAGTTTTTAGTGTCTGCAATGAACGGGGTATTATGGGCCGTCATCATGGGGCTAGTGGTTTCGTTTTGGATGAAGGATTTTGATATAGCCTTAATCATTGGAGCCGCAATGATTATAAGCCTCATTGCCGCCGCACTTGCTGGCACCTTGCTACCCATCTTCTTAAAACGCATGGAGATAGATCCAGCATTAGCCGGTGGCGTCCTTTTAACAACAGTCACGGACGTTGTTGGTTTTCTCTCGTTTCTCGGTTTAGCGACTATGTTTTACGCTTAATCGTCAATAGTAATTATCGAATCATGAAAGAATTTCACCACACAAATACTAAAGACCCATCCGACACGCCAGACTCACCCGCTGAGCCCGCTATCAATGCCACAGATACTATAAGTGATGAGCCTGAAGGTGATGCCGAAGAAATAGTCTACGTCAGTAAATCGCAACTCAAGCGTGAAATGCATGAACTTCAAGAACTTGGGAAGCGTTTAGCGGACCTGAACGAGCAACAACGCGCAAACTTTGTACTTACCGAGGAACTGTTGTCGGGAATCGAAGAATATCGACGTGTCGCAAAAAATGAAGCGAAGCGTAGGCTACTTCAATACATCGGCAAGCAAATGCGTAAACAAGATTTAGAATCCATCCATGCGCGTTTTGCAGAAATGGACGCTGAGCAAACCAGAACTATCAAACGTCACCACCTTGTTGAACAATGGCGTGATCGTTTGCTGGAAAACAACTCTAACGATGTCACCGCGTTTTTAAACGAGTACCCAGATACGGACCGTCAAACCTTTAGGCAACTGGTGCGCAATGCAGTAAAAGAACAAGGGAACGGCAAGCCGCCTGCTAACACGCGGAAATTATTTAAGTTTTTAAGGGATACAATGCTCTAAAAAACCTTTGGGAAGAGATTACGCTGCTTCAAGGTAATACATAGAATTGCGTTGAGCATCAAGCGCTTCCTGAGCATCACCTACGCCTTCGGTGCCGCTCCTTGAAGAAGCATCACTCTCCGCGTCCAGCTCCCCCTTTTGATGATCGATCACATCAGCCGCATCCACAGGCAATTCATGAGGTAGTGATTCGTCGGAATCAGGCGATGAGTTTATCGCACTGCCATCGTCGTCCTCCTGAGGAGATATTTCAGGGACAACCGATTCGACAACTTTTTTATCCGAGACGCGCTCGAACTTAAGTTCAGGATCATTCAATGACCCTTTAACTTCGTAACGTAAGCTCGCCACCTTATCAACTTGTTTTTCAAATGCTTTACTAATCAGGTATACACCCAATGCGGCTGGCAAGCCGGCTGCAAATGCCGTCACTAACGTTAAGTTCCCACCGACCGGTAGCGTTGCCGTGAGCATCGCATCCACACCTTCATCTACGAGGTTGACGCTGCCGGTAATTTGAAAGCGCCCTGATGGAGAATCAATGGTCAATGGTTCATATATATTCACAGTCCCTCGATCAAAATTAAGCATACCTTCGATATTGTGATAGGGCATCCCCTCTCGGCCTAAATCAGAAAAACTGTAACGGAGCCTACGCAACCAAGAATCTACATTGAAAAAACTAATAAGTTGCAACAACGCGCCGCTAGCCCCCGACTGACTATCATCCGTCGAAAAAGCGCCCCTCTGCATCGCGATCGACACATCGCCTGCAATATTGATCGTGGATATATTCGCGGGAGAACCGCCCCAATTGAGTTGCGCCTTAAACACTGCGTCTTCACTGTCCACCATAGCGGGTTGGTCCCAAGACTCTAAAACCTTTCCAAGGTCCTTGCTGACGACAACACCCTGGAAACGCGAACTCGATTGTTCGCCTATTTTGTCCCACCAAATCGTTGCGCCCGTCTGACTGATTCCGTCTATATGAACATTTTTCACATCAGCAACTAATTGCGTAACCTCAACCCCAGTCGTGGTTGGCGTCAACTTGAAAGTCCAATTTCCAAAATCGTCACCATCAATGGTAAATTGATTCACGATGACTGACATCGCGGGCAAGCTCTTCGGGTCAACCCCCGCTAGCGGATCTATCGACTCTTGCGTTTCTACCTCAGCGGCAATACTCTCCGACGCATCAACATTAGCATCAGAATTCACGAGGTGAAAATAGTCGAGCATCAACTCTATTGGCGCCTCACCTTGAGCAATTTCAATATCACCCGCAATAGTGGCGGAATCGAGGTTAACTAGCCATTTATTTTCTGGGCGGGTTACGCCCAATACGATGTCGGTAATCGGAAACCCTTGAAAATCGAGTGTGCCCACACTCAAATTGACAACGGGATATAGGCCTTCGCCAGTTCCGCCAGGTTGTTTTTGCCAATAGGCCAACACAGCTTCAACAAATTCTTGCCACTCAGCATAATTTAAGGCGTCTATATGTCCGTCGATAAACCAACCATCACGCCCTTTTAATCGCGCCTGATCGTTTACACTCATGACTAGTTGCGCGAGCTGGTTATCACGCAACAACACTTTCCCTCGTAAATGATCGCCATAATCCAGAGAATAGAGCATTCCTTGTTCATCAAAATTCAACTCAACTTTTACAGGTAGTGCTTCTTCACTCATTTTGCCTAATGGGGCAGGCGCATCAATAACCACTTGTGACAAATCACTTTGCAGTGTTAATACTGCATCTGGCTGGCTTTGATCCGTTGTTGATGGCGAGGAAAACGTAAGGTCTGCAAACACTTCAGAAGAACCATGAATAAACGATGGGATATCAACATCTAACCATGCTGCCACGTTGTCAACATTCGTTCGGCCGTTTGCTAAGATACTGATCTTTTGAGAACTTGATAAAAAGTTACTAGTAGAAACACTCCCACTCAAGGCTTGCCCCCACAGAGTACCTGTTAAATTATCGCTATTGATACCATTTGATTCGTGATAAGAAAACGATCCCTCTATTTGTTCTATCGTGATATTTGAAGGGTCATGCCGCAAACTGACATCCCCCAAGCTGCCAACAATGCGATATTTGGCACCATCTGCAATTCTAAATTCCGCTTCAGGTTTTACGGCATTCGCTTTATCTTCCGGCGCACCCCCTTGCTCTACTTCCTGGCTTTCGCTGTCTACCAGCGTTCTGGTATCAGAGATGCCTTCACCCTCTTGCGCCCGCTGTATTTCCAGAGGCAACATCAGCTCAAGCTGCGTTAACAGATCGCCTTGCAGTTGAACTTCATCGAAATAACGACCGGCAGCATCGCGTAAAGGCGTTTCGTTTAACAAGCGGATTGCATCATCGAGCGTACCGCTGGCCTCACCAGCTACTTCAATGATGATATCCCCTTCACTCTCGACATCAACAGTAACGAATGCTTCAGCTATCTTGGTATCGTAAGTTTTTGCACGCTGAGTTTTAGCGTAGACCGTCGTGTCATCTAGCCAGACCGTACTTTCTACATCCGTTAACTCAGGCCAACTTGGGTGATAACTAACTCGTCCATCAGCCACATCAACAAAAAGTTGCAATGATGTATGAGGGTTTTCTTTGCTTGTAAAACCGCCACGGTAGATAAATCCGCCATAACTCACATCCCCCGAGTGAATATTATTGTCGAGCCAATCGCGCAGAGTTTGGGGGACAACATAGGGAACCAACTCATTCTGAAACTTAGCCTGGCTATTATTCACGCCCAGCTGAATAATCAATTCCTCCGGCACACTACCGAAGGAGAAAGGTACGAAGAGAGAAAAATAACCGGCAACTTCTCCAAATTTGCTGTCCGCCGTTATTAACCCGCTGTGTACATTCACTGCCCTCTTCTCAAGGTCTACATCCCAATGCACTCTTCCTATAGCATCAGACAGATCGAAAGGCTTTTCATACACCGTGGGATACAGCATTGAAAAACCTTGCTTGCTGTCCAAGTCGATGTAGCCAGCCAATGGCGTTGCTTCCAAATACCCATCAATATTTACTAACTTAGGTGCGCCGTTGTAACTTTCCACACTGACTGTATTTAAATTGGTCTGCAAACGGATTGCGTCAACGCCAGCACCTTCAATACGTAATTGCAGGTTCTCCAAAACCCCCTTGGGATCTAGATCATTCAGTGCAGCTAACGCCTCACCCTTCACCAGACCAATCTCTTTGACGCGCGGAAGCCATACATCCAGGTCAAGCTCAGCCGTTTGTACGGTAACGGGTTGGCCGAGCTGTGGAGACGAAATCAACACATCAAAACTCGGCGCCGTGTAATCCCCCCACGCCATCAGAACGTCCCTTAAGCTTAACTCCCAAGAACCATCTGTATTCCATCGCGCTGCAAAATTTGCTCCTGACTGATTTGGAAAAAGCACTTCGTTATCCATAGCAACAGGCGGCTCGCCAACATCGACTCTCCCGCGCGTAACAATTTCCATCCCCTGATAGATGTCGAACCAGGCTTCAAAATCCAGAAAGTGCCCTTCGCGCCACTCTTTGTTGGGCAAGCCTTCCCATAATTCTCCCGGCAGGGCGGCCATTGCTTTTTCTAATTCAAAGTTTCGCAGTTTGATGTAGCCCTTAGCACTAAAGTCGGCGATACTTCGCGGGTCACCATGACCTTCAACCACCAGCGTGATAACTTCATTGTTGCTATCGACCCCCACTTGCGACTCAAAACGATGGAAATCGCCGCTATTTTGCAAAAGCAGATGCGGTAACGAAAGTTCACTGTGATGACCCGTTGCAAACTCGAATTTTAATTCAGCATCGCGAAATTCTATTTCATTGACCGAAAAAAAGCGGTCAAGTGGGTCGTCGCTTGCAATACCGTCGTCCTGCAACTTTTGTGGATCCCACCCACTCAACATCCAGGTTCGATCCTCCTTCTGGATAAGAGACATCTCAACCTGCACAAGCTCAAACTTTCCAATCACTAAATCCCAGCTAATCAAAGAATCAAGTAGGGAAACTCTGCTCCGCAGGGTATTTACAGCAAATATTTGATCGCCGGCATCATTGTTCAACGTCACACCACGCAAACGCAGTTCTGGCTGAAGCCCCTGCCAGGACCCTTCCACCGAGTCGATACGAACATCAACACCTAGAGCCTTTTCAACCATGAGTTCCAGGTCGTCTTTGTAATTCGACACATACGGAGTGAGTTCCCTACCGACCGTCACAAGCACAGCCAACGAAATCAGGAGGAAAGCAAACACTCCCCAGAATCGTCTAACCAATGTGCGTGTTGTAGGAATCATAATGTAAGTTAGTTGGGCTCAAATGCTCTGTGATTTATTTCTGTATAAACTGGTGGAATTTCTACACTATTTAACTAATACAATATCGTATTGATCTTGGTTATAAATTGTTTCAACCCTGAACTCTATTGTTCGTTCAATAAAAGACTCGAGGTCTGCCACATTGGTAGATTCTTCATCTAACAAACAATCAACAACCGCTTGCGATGCAAGAACCAAGAACCCTTGGTTATCGTAGACCTTTGCCTCGCGAATAATTTCGCGAAAAATTTCATAGCAGACAGTTTGTGCAGTCTTAATAACGCCACGCCCGTGACAGACTTCACAGGGCTCACACATTGCTTGAACCAATGATTCGCGGGTACGCTTTCGCGTCATTTCAACCAAACCAAGCTCTGAAACTCCAGTAATGGTGGTCCTTGCTCTGTCCAATTCCATTGTCTTTTCTAGCGAACGCAATACTTGACGTTGATGTTCGACTTCTTGCATATCAATAAAGTCGAGAATGATGATTCCTCCAAGATTCCGTAAACGGAGTTGTCGCGCAATGGTGGTAGCAGCCTCAAGATTCGTTTTAAAAATAGTTTCTTCCAAATTACGATGCCCAACAAACGCACCCGTATTGACATCGATAGTTGTCATCGCCTCGGTTTGCTCAATAATGAGATAGCCACCAGACTTCAACTGAACCTGAATTTGTAGCGCTCGTTCGATCTCATCTTCAACGCCATTTAAATCAAATAACGGTCGATCGCCGGTATAGTGCTCTAGCTTTGCAGCAATTTCCGGCGCAAAGGTTTCAGTGAACCCGGACATTTCTTTAAACAGTCGTTCGCTATCAATGCGTACTTTTTCTATTTTGGGTTTTACCAAGTCACGCAACGTACGTTTTACCAAAGGCAAGTCTTCATGCACAATTTTCGGAGCCTTCGCAGTACGAATAGTGCTGTTAATGCTGTCCCAAAGTTTTAGCAGGAAAGGAATATCCGCCGCTAACTCTTCTTCGCTACAACCCTCTGCGACAGTTCGCACAATAAACCCACCAGTATTGATCGCATCGTGCTTCACTAGAGCCGATTCAAGCGCGGATCGGAGGCGATCACGCTCCGCTGTATCATCGATTTTCGTCGATATCCCAATGTGGGACGCATTGGGCATATAGACTAGGTTACGCGCAGAAACAGAAATCTGCGTCGATAGACGTGCTCCCTTTGTACTAATAGGCTCTTTGATAACTTGCACCAAAAGAGGCTTGCCTTCAGCTGTTAGCTCGCGAATATCCTTAACCGGTGGAGCACCAGTGTTGGATCCATTTCTCGATGGGCTAGACTCACTTCCTTCACTGGTATCAATGATGGACTCATCTACTTTCAGGTCGACATCGGTACTGAAGTCACTCGCATGTATAAAACCGGCTCGCTCCAGCCCGATATCAACGAAGGCAGCTTGCATTCCGGGGAGCACCCGCACCACCTTGCCTAGATAAATGTTACTGACAAGGCCCTTATTGCGAGTTCGCTCCAGATACACCTCTTGCACTAGCCCATTTTCGACCAGTGCGACACGGGTTTCGGTTGGCGATACGTTAACGAGGATCTCATCACTCATAATTTATTTAATTCCGACTGCTGCCAAAACGGCACTGAGAATAACTCCAATAAAGGGACCAAGGCTTCAATAGGTAACCCCACAACACCACTGTAGCTACCCACAATTCTTTCTACGAACACCGCACCCAAACCTTGGATACCATAACTGCCCGCTTTATCCCTGGGTTCACCACTTTGCCAGTATTTTTCAATTAATGCGGTATCAAGCGCTCGGAATGTGACCTCCGTTGAGGAGACCACAACCTCTTGCTGCCCCCCTGCGATCATCGCAATTGCCGATAGCACCTTATGCGATCGACCAGAGAGGCGGCGAAGCATTGCGCAAGATTCATGGAAGTCGGCGGGTTTACCGAGAATATCGCTATCGACAACCACGCTAGTGTCTGCGGCCAACACGGGCCATGGCTTTTCCAAGTCAGCAGACGCAACCGCAGCTGCCTTCGCAACCGCAACACGTTGCACATATTCGACGGGAGGTTCGTTGAAAAGTGGGGATTCATCGATCGCCGCAGGCATCACCTCAAACTCAACGCCAATTTGCTGGAGAAGCTCTTGCCGGCGCGGTGACTGGGATGCGAGGTAGAGAGACAACTGAATTTCCTTTCCGGTGATGCTGATCTTGTCAGTAGACCATATATTCTATTATACGCAGATGAGGTCTCAAACTAACGATGAATCTATTCGTGTACTTCGCAGCAATATAGAGGCTCTAAAGAGAGCAAAGATACCAGTTACGGCTGGGGATAGTGACCAAAAGAGCATTGATAAAGACAACTGGTGATTAGTATTGACGGACATGCGTTCGAATCCGCACCCACTCCATCACAATCAAAATAACAGGCCACATCACCGCGCTGACTAAAGCCGGGGTTAAAAACATTAATGAATCTGAATTAGGCCCACTAAAGCTTTGCGCCCAGTTCCAGAAAACCTGATGAATGCCAGTCAGCACAAACACCCAAAGGCTCTGCTGCCACAGCGCATAGCTGCGAATACGTTGATAGGAAAGCACGCAAAAATACGCGACTGCGACGAGACACAGTGCATGCAGTCCAATGACGCTTAATTCAACAATATCCTGCGCCAGCCCAACAATAAATGCGGTCAGAATACCGACCTGATGCGGCAACGCCGTGACCCAATAGATTACAAGCAACGCTACAAACTCTGGTCGGAACCACTGCCATGAATCCGGTAGCGGGTAAACAGACAAGCACATCGCGACCACAAAGCTTAAGACAACAACGGTGTAATTGTGCGTCTGAGTCTCTATATTCACGCCTAGCCCTCGCCCTTTGGACTCTCTACTGACGCTGCCTCCACGCCTGAAGGAGTAGCACTGGCTGCCGAGTCGACAAATACCAATAACGCATGGCGAGAACGATCCAACTGTGCCAACGGCCTAGCAGTCACTCTGACAAATGGCTTTCCAGGGTCATGCACAATTGAGTCAACCACTGCCACCGGGTAGCCGCGGGGGAACCGCTGACCAAGCCCTGATGTTTCGAGCAAATCACCTTCTTCAATATCCACCGTACTGGATACATAGCGTAGCTCAAGGGTATATAGGTCACCTACGCCTTCGGCGATAGTGCGCACCCCATTGCGATTCACTTGTACTGACAAGGCATGAGAGCTATCGGTAATTAGCATGACGCGACTGCTAAACGGAAGCACCTCGATAACTTGTCCCATCAAACCGTCAGCATCCACCAGCGGCTGCCCCACATAGACACCGTGGTTCGAGCCCTTGTCGATAATGACTACGTGTGCCAGGGGATCGGGTGATACGCCAGTCAGCTCGGTTACCGCAACCCGCTCTTTAAGCGTTTCACTGGAATTCATTAATTGTTGCAGGTGAATATTCTCTGCATAGATGGATGCCATTTGCTGGAGGCGGCGCTTGTGAATCAGTAACTCTTCGCGCAACTTCGCATTTTCCTCTAACACCTTGGCTTTACTAGCAAAGCGCTCAGATGCCCAGTCACTAACGCGAGAAGGAATATTCGTTACCCAGTAAAAAGGCGTAGAGACCACCCCCAGTTTGCTGCGGATAGGATCCAGCACTGAGGTGTAATTGCCTAAGAGAATCAGTACCAGCGCCACCGCAGCAAGAATAAGCGTGCGAGTGGACGCGGACGAATTTTTGGAAAAGAGCGGCTTAATCGCAAACTCTCCTGTTCATATTCTGATCAGTTAAGTCAGCATAGCCGAACATCAGCTAGAAAGAAAATCAATGGCGTGCTTGTCCATCAAGTCCATTGCCTTACCACCACCTCGGGCAACACAGGTAAGTGGATCCTCAGCAACAATAACGGGCAAACCTGTTTCTTCGGTCAATAAGCGGTCAATGTCTCGCAACAACGCGCCACCACCGGTTAAGACAATACCCGACTCAGCAATATCTGACGCTAGTTCAGGTGGAGATTGCTCTAATGCGCTTTTCACTGCTTGAACTATACCGGTCAGCGGCTCTTGAAGCGCTTCGAGGATTTCATCGCTATTCAGGGTAAAGCTTCGCGGCACCCCTTCCGCTAGATTGCGGCCACGCACATCAATTTCGCGGACTTCGCTTCCTGCGTAGGCACAGCCAATTTCTTGCTTGATTCGCTCAGCCGTTGCATCACCAATAACACTGCCATAGTTACGGCGAACATAATTGACGATCGCCTCATCAAATCGGTCGCCACCAATGCGGACGGAATCTGAATAGACGACACCATTCAAAGAAATAATCGCGATCTCAGTTGTTCCACCACCGATATCAACGACCATTGAACCATTTGCTTCTTCAACTTTGAGACCTGCACCAATCGCGGCTGCCATGGGCTCTTCAATCAAACGTACTTCACGAGCACCAGCACCGAGCGCAGATTCACGAATAGCACGCTTTTCAACTTCGGTAGATAGACACGGAACACAAACCAAAACGCGAGGACTAGGTTGAAACCAGCTGTTTTCATGCACTTTTTTAATAAAGTGCTGTAACATTTTTTCAGTCACTTGGAAGTCTGCGATAACGCCATCTTTAAGAGGGCGGATGGCTGTAATGTTGCCAGGAGTACGGCCCAGCATACGTTTTGCCTCAACACCAACTGCCTCAACAATCTTTTGGCCATTGTGTTGACGGATTGCCACCACCGATGGTTCGTCAAGAACGATACCCCGGTCGCGTACAAAAATGAGGGTATTTGCGGTCCCCAGGTCGATCGATAAATCATTCGAGAACATGCCACGTAGGCGTTTGGGTAATAACATTGAGGGAGTCTACCTTCCGCTATAATTGTTATCAGTAATCTGATGCCTGAGCTAGTGCGTACCAGCCATTTAGTTGTTCTGGATTTTGAGTAATCTCGTTTTGCTCTTCCCTGATACCAGCCAATCAATCATTGGCTAAAACATCGGCAGTTTCCCAGCCACAAAACGGACTATCAGAAACCACTCACTGTTGCCATGTTGAAGACTTTTTTTGGCCTCTCACTAAGGCTCTAAGAGCCTGAAATTCCAAGCATTATGGTACCAGCGCCATAATTGTGCAAATTGGCGAACTCTACCAATGCTAGGGATTCAGGGCAAGGCACAAATGTGGTAAGTTTAGCGCCCTTAATCAAACGCTGACTGAGATCTCAATTACCCGCTTCACGGCGGTCATAAATAGAGCTAACAGGAAGGCAAATTACGAAAATGAGACCACTCCCTAGTCGTCTCACTTAGTCACTCCCGGAGTTATCACGTGGATCAATCCGAACTGGAAAAACTGGCACATTTAGCACGCATCGACGTTGCCGACGATGTGCTCGAAGATGCTGCTAGAAGTATTACCGATGTCCTGGCGCTGGTCGACCAGCTTCAATCCGCAAATACAGACGGTGTTGCCCCTATGGCACATCCCCAGGACGCACAACAACGTCTGCGAGCCGATGACGTCACCGAGCCAAACTGCCGTGATGCCTATCAAGCTATTGCCCCTCAAACAGAAGAAGGACTTTATTTAGTCCCTAAAGTGATCGACTAATTACACCGAATCAGGAACTCCCTTCGATGCATAACCTAACCATCGCGGAGCTGGCAAAAGGCTTACGTGACAAATCATTTTCCAGTGTTGAATTAGCACAACATTTTCTTGGGCGCATTCAACGCCTGGATAAAACCTATAACAGTTATATCACCATTACTGAGGACACCGCGTTAGCGCAAGCAAAAGCTGCCGATGAGCGCCTTGCCAACAATGATGATTCGCCATTGTGTGGAATACCAATCGCGCACAAAGATATTTTTTGCACCACAGGCATTCGAACCAGTTGCGGCTCAAAAATGCTAGACAACTTCTTAGCACCTTACGACGCCACTGTAGTTGAAAATTTAGCAACGACGGGTGCTGTCATGCTGGGTAAAACCAACATGGATGAATTCGCCATGGGCTCATCTAACGAGACTAGCTACTACGGTCCAGTGAAAAACCCTTGGTCGACAGATTGCGTGCCTGGCGGCTCATCGGGCGGTTCAGCTGCGGCTGTTGCGGCACGTATTGCGCCAGGCGCTACTGCAACAGATACCGGCGGCTCGATTCGACAACCAGCGTCACTTTGCGGTTTAACCGGGTTAAAACCTACCTACGGGCGCGTCTCTCGCTGGGGCATGATCGCTTTTGCCTCAAGCCTCGACCAGGCGGGAACGTTAACACGCACCGCTGAAGACTCCGCCATCATGCTGCAAGCAATGGCAAGTTTTGATAATAAAGACTCCACCTGCATTGATCATGCAATCCCCGATTACTGCGCTTCGCTCAACAACGACATCAGCGGTTTAAAAATCGGTGTACCGAAAGAATATTTTGGTGAAGGTTTAAACCCTGGGACAGAACAAGCTGTGCGGGCTGCTCTCGAAGAGTTGGAAAAACTTGGCGCATCGATTAAAGAAGTCAGCTTGCCTCATTCACATTTAGCAGTACCCACCTATTACGTCATTGCACCAGCGGAATGTTCTGCCAACTTGTCTCGCTTTGACGGCGCTCGATACGGTTACCGCTGCGAATCCCCCAAAGATTTGGAAGATATGTACAAACGTTCACGCGGTGAAGGGTTTGGTGATGAGGTCATTCGCCGTATTTTGGTGGGGACCTATGCCTTGTCCGCGGGATACTACGACGCCTATTACCGCAAAGCGCAACAAACACGTCGTCTTATCAAGCAAGACTTTATGGATGCATTTAAAGAAGTTGACGTCATAGTTGGCCCAACAGCGACATCCACCGCATTTGGTTTTGGCGCAAAGAAAGATCCCGTTGCCATGTACATGGAAGATATCTATACCATTGCTACCAACCTTGCAGGGTTACCCGGAATGTCTATTCCTTGCGGCCTCGTTGACCAAAAACCTGTTGGCCTGCAAATCATCGGACAAGATTGGGACGAAGCGCGCATGTTAAATATTGCGCATCAATTTCAACGTGCAACTGATTTCCATCAGCTTGCTCCCCAAGGTATTGAGTGAGGAATAAGCAGATGCAATGGGAAACAGTTATCGGGCTAGAGATTCACGTCCAGCTCGCCACAAAATCAAAATTATTTTCGGCCTCCAGCACAACATTTGGGGCTGAACCCAATACACAAGCCAGCGCCATCGATTTAGCGATGCCAGGGACCTTGCCATCGCCTAACGAAGAAGCGTTTCGTTTCGCCACGATGTTTGGCCTCGCGATTAATGCCGATATCAACAAGCACTCGGTATTTGAGCGTAAAAACTATTTCTACCCAGACCTTCCCAAAGGCTATCAAACGACCCAATTGGCGGAGCCAATTGTTGGCGCCGGCATAGTCACAGTACAACTCGAAGGTGGCTCAACCAAAGATGTGCGCATTCATCACGCTCACCTAGAAGAAGACGCAGGTAAGTCGCTACATGAAGATTTTCACGGTATGTCCGGTATCGACCTTAACCGAGCGGGCACACCACTGATCGAAGTCGTAACGGAACCCGACATGCGTAATGCAGAAGAAGCCGTTGCCTTTGCAAAAAAACTACACAGCTTGGTAACCTCTTTAGGTATTTGTGATGGTGAAATGTCGCAAGGCTCTATGCGCTTCGACGTGAATATCTCTGTTCGCCCCTATGGACAGGAAGAATTGGGCACCCGCACTGAAACTAAAAACCTCAACTCTTTCCGGTTTATGGAAGAAGCTATCGAGATGGAAGTCGAGCGCCAAATTGAAGTATTGGAAAGCGGTGGCAGCATCCGTCAAGAAACGCGACTTTATAATGGTGACACCAAGCAAGCTCGATCTATGCGCTCGAAAGAAGAGTCTAACGATTACCGCTACTTTCCCTGTCCGGACTTATTGCCCGTTGTATTAGATGACGCTTATATCGAACGTGTGCGCCAGCAATTACCGGAATTGCCGGAAACGAAAAAGCAGCGCTACATCGAAGAACTAGGACTGTCTGCCTACGATGCAGATATTCTCTCAGGGGATGCCGCTACCGCCCAATATTTTGAAGCAACTGCCAAATTATCTGGCCAAGCTAAACTGGCTGCGAACTGGATAATGGGAGATATAGCGGCGCGATTGAACCAGGAAGAGATATCTATCAGCCAATCACCCATCAGCGCAGAACAACTCGCTGGGTTGATAGCGCGGATTGACGACGGCACCATCTCCAGTAAGATTGCCAAGCAAGTGTTTGAAAGCATGTGGGCAGGTGAAGGCGATGCGGACAGCATCATTGAAAGTAAAGGCTTAAAACAAGTCTCAGACACTGGGGCACTGGAAAAGATGGTGGATGATGTCATTGCCAACAACCAGGCGCAAGTGGACAACTATCGCAGCGCAGATGAGAAAAAACGTCCCAAAATGCTGGGTTTCTTTGTCGGTCAAATAATGAAAGCCTCAAAAGGCCAGGCCAACCCACAAGCGGTGAATGAGATCTTGTTGAAAAAACTGAATGATCAATAGCGCATACAAACACCAAGATTAAACAAAAGAGATTCGTTATGAGTTTAAAGAAAGATAAACAAAAAGTGTTAGGCGAGCATTTTGACGATGAGCGCATCAGAAGCTTTTTAGCGTTCGAGCCACCAGAAGGCGTCAACCAAGACTTTCATTTATTGGAGAAAGCTTACAGAGGTATGATTCCAGAAAACTTCGCTACCTTTGTCGGCTTTTTTCTAGAAGCCGGTCGCGACATCAATGCGACTAACCCCCAGGGGCAAACTATCCTCACAATAGTTAATCAACATCGACTGGGCGAAGAATACCTAGAGGCCTTACAAAACGCAGGCGCCCATTAATCGCTGAATCCAACGTCGCTGAAAAAGAGGCTCACGCCTCTTTTTTATTATTGGGACTCAATCATGAATCAAAACAACCTAGCGTCTGGCATTAAATATTTTTTGGATGGGGTGAATTTGCTGAAGCACCCCAAGCTCCGTTCATTTTTAATCATACCGATTTTGATCAATACCATCGTCTTTTTCTTGATCACTGGGGCGTTCTTTCACTATTTTGATCAACTCCTTAATTACCTGTTAGGCTGGCTTCCCGACTTTCTAGAATTTCTTGCCTGGATTGCCATTACCGTACTGGGCGTGTTGATTGCCGTATTCTACGGCTATTGCTTTAGCGCCATCACCAATATTATCGCTGCGCCGTTTTATGGCATCCTAGCTGAGCGTACAGAGGAAATTGCCAGTGACGTTGAGATTCCTGACGAAACACTAAGCCAGTTAATCCCGCGCACCATAGGACGAGAACTAACCAAACTATGGTATTTCCTTTGGCGAAGTCTAATAGTATTTATTTTGAGTTTTGTACCTGTTATTGGCCCAGCCCTCGCCATTATTTGGGCCATATGGAGCATGGCTATTCAGTACAGCGACTATGCTGCCGACAACCATCAAACACCGTTCAGCGTGTTTCGATCTTTGCTTCGGCAACGCCTATGGAGCACATTAGGTTTCGGTGGAGTCGTTATACTCTGCTTAATGATACCGATAATCAATATTCTGGTGATGCCAGCCGCAGTGATTGGAGGCACACTATTTTGGGCAAATGAGCTTAGGGAGCTTAGATCGTAGAGAAGGGAAACCTAACCGGCTTTAAGGACATAGACTTCAGGTCTTGAGGGTTAGAGAGCTGAGATAAGAGAATTCGCAGTAAAAGCGATCCCGAACAACAATTAGAGTAATACGTTAATTCACTGCGGGTAGAACAGAACGTTGTTTGAGAAAGCAATGAGGTTTACTCGTAAGTGACGAACTCGCAAATGACTAACTCGTAAACCCCACTTACTCGTAAACCCCTCTGGAGTATTTGCATCGCATTACTCCAGAGGGGCTTATTGCCTCAGTACTTTTTCAAACTTCGTCAGAAAACATGACCATGGTAAGTTCGAACAATCGAACTACGAATATCCTCTTTTGATGCGTACACGCTGCTCCACAACAATAAGGTTGAACAAGTCATAACATCCTCTCCTTTTGAAAAAGGTCAATAAAAGGCGGAAAGCATTCCCGAACAACTGCAACACAAGTGCTCCAAAATTTTCCGGCAGTGCCTTCACTACTTATCTTGCGAACTCTGTGCCAAGCCTGAAAACTTTTCGTAACCCTCGGTTTTATAACAATTTATTGATGTCTTTTGCAGATTAAGTTGCAATACTAACGCGCAACGTTACGCATCAATTTCAGACACTCAGCCTCTAATTGGTGCATATCTATCGATTGCAGATATCAATCACAATCGTCTTTTTCGGAAACCGTTTGAGGTTTATCATCACCTTTGTCATCTCGAGTCGAGTAATACTATGCAATTAATTTCTGTCAATTTATCCGACGCTAAAACTCTTACGATAGGAAAGAAATCCCAACTCACTGGAATATTCAAAGAAGCATGCGACACTAGTATGCATGTCGGGCCACTCGGTGTGACGGGGGATACCATTATCAATACGAAATTTCACGGAGGGCTAGATCAAGCGATCTACTGTTACCATCTAGAGGACTATCAATGGTGGGAAGAAAAATTAGACCAGGCGCTACCGCCCGGTACCTTTGGGGAAAATTTCACGTTGCAGGGTTTAGCCAATATTGATTTTCGGGTGGGTGATCGCTTGAAAATCAAAAACGTCGTTCTAGAGCTGACATCGCCGCGCGTACCCTGCGCAACTTTTGCCGCACGTATGGGTGATACAACATTCCTAAAAGAATTTGTCGCTGCCAATCGATCTGGTGCGTATGCTAGAGTTATTCAGGCAGGGAATGTATCAAGAGGCAATGCGGTGGACTTTATTCCAAACCGCGAAAACTATCCGACACTCAAAGATGTTTTTCATCATCGCCACAGTAAACAACCAGACCCTGATGTACTGCGACAAGCTATAGCATCCCCTATTTCAGAGAAGCTACGACCAAATTTGGAAGAAAGGTTAGACAGTTTGAAGCCCAGATAACAGAGCAATATCAATTAGTTTTGAGCCACACTTAAATCGCCACTGGCAGCTTTTAACTGTAGTTGTTGCGTGACTGCCTTAAGTTCACGATCAACCTGTCCACCGGCAAACAGTTCTCGCTTAAATGACGAAGACAAAGGCACATCCCCTGCAACCGCGTTAAGTAACACGCCCATCAAATCTAAAGATGCATAAGTTGCTAGCAGACGCTTATTGTAAAAAATCGACATGTTAGTTTCGCCATCAAAGTGAAGAACAACTGAATCACCCGCTTTGAAGCTGTTGGTAAATGTGCTGGCAAAAGCGTCAAGATTGGCTTTTTCTTGGATAATTAACGCGTCAGAATTGTTGATTACTGCGCCTCTAACCCACAATTGTGAGAACTTATTTGTGGGCATCTCCCGCAGAAACTTGATTTCCAACTGCACCTCGCCGCCCTGTTCATGTAATTGGGTAATCGATTGGACCGGGACCGAGGTGTAGAGCTCTGTCACAAAGTACTTCCGACGTAACTCTTCGTAGATCGAGACACCATTTAAATGACTGTGGGTTAGCGATGTTTGCGAACTTTCGCTGACAGCAAAAGAAAAAGGCGAATGGATCAATGCTAAAAAGCAACCTGCGATAACGTGTTTTCTCATGGCGATACATCCACCCCATAACTCAACATATTGAAAAAACTTCCCGAAATGCGTTAAGCCCTGAGCTTAATTTTCGAGACCGCGTATAAATTCAAGAAGATAAGTCTACGGTACACCCCAAAATTGGTACCGAATCAGAAATAGTGGTTGCAGGTAAAATCACCTCACAAATCTGTTGAGGTATAATAGAGCAGGTGTATGACAAATAAAATACTACACAATCCGTCGGTCGAAAGAATTACCCGTTTAGTATTTAAAGTGTTATCCAGATCTACATTTTGGCGGGAACAACGGTTGGAAAAATTGGTGCTCACATTAATGTAAGCACCTGTTTTTTACGCGTTGCTTTCAATTAGTTGGCACAACTTTAAATAATCTTGATGAAAACGCCGAATTCCATCACTTAATTTTTCAGTCGCCATAGCATCTTCATTTAACATCCATCGAAATGTCGTTTCATTTAACTCAATGCGCTCCAAATTTAATGACTTAGTTTTCTCAACTGATAATTGTTCAGGCAACGGATCGGAGGACTCAGATAGTTCGTTCAACAGTGCGGGCGAAATTGTCAAACGATCACACCCCGCCAACGCACAGATTTCATCCACATTACGAAAACTTGCACCCATCACCACCGTCGAATAATTAAACTTTTTGAAGTATTGATAAATTTGCTTCACAGATAACACACCCGGGTCATTCTCAGCGGTATAAATCTCATCAGTATTGGCCTTGTACCAATCAAGAATGCGGCCAACAAACGGGGAAATTAAAAACACCCCGGCCTCTGCACAAGCAACCGCTTGAGCGAAACTGAAAAGCAATGTGACATTACAATTAATACCTTCCTCTTCTAGCGCTTTGGCCGCTTGGATACCTTCCCAGGTAGCGGCAATTTTTATCAAAATACGATCGCGCCCGATACCTGCCTCGTCATATAAAGCGATCAATTTTTTCGCCTTCTCGATAGTGGCTTGAGAGTCAAAGGAGAGAGACGCATCGACTTCCGTCGATACTCGACCAGGAACGACCTTGCTGAGTTCGATACCAAAGTTAACCGACAACTTGTCCACCGCTTGGCTAACCCAATCCTCTCCCGGTTGGGCCTTACCATACGCAATAGCATCGGAGACAAATGACTGATATTGAGGCATTTGCGCTGCAGCGTAGATCAACGATGGGTTGGTCGTCGCATCTTCTGGTTTAAAGCGCCGAATAGATTCGATATCACCGGTATCGGCAACGACGGTTGTGTATTGCTTGAGTTGATCGAGCTGGTTCATTATTCCCTCTTATCAATATGCGTAGTCGAGTTGAATCCTGCCCGATATTCCCCTACTTAACAACCCGGCTGCCACACCGGGTTGTTCTCTCGAACATTCAATCCACTGAATACTAAGGTCAGAAAGCCCCAATCGAGAGGCTTATATTTACCGGCGCTTGCCAGAAAACATCTTTATATGTGCCGCAACTTCAGCAGGTTTTTGTAGAATGACATCGTGTATGGCACCATCTATAACCATTCGACGGCGATTAGCCTTGGCACCGACTACAACATCCAAGGTCGTGTCCCGCCATGCGATATATCTACTGGTCATATCATCTATTGGCTGGGGCGGATTACAAGAAATGAACAACGTAGGACATCTCACCCTTGAATAGACGTCGTCACACGCCTGCTCGAACATGTACTTCATTGCACGCAATTGGTTTTCGTAACTCATTACTGGCTCGATGGAACCATTTTGGTTGCGGCGAAAGCTTCCCATGATGATGTCAAAGAGCTGATGAAAATCTTCGGCTTGCTGTTCCTGGTGCCTGGTCTCTAAAAAGGTCTCCATCACGCTTTCTTGAAACGTTTTCATTTTCATACCCTGCCAGCGAGGAGGTTCAAATACCACATTGGCTTGATCCCAAGTCATCACCTTGTTTAGCCCAAGCACACCACCATCAATAGCAATCGCTCCTTTTACCGCATCAGGAAAATTGACCGCATATTGCAACGCAATGTCTGCGCCCCAAGAATGACCGACACAAAGCACAGTTGAAAACCCCAATAGCTTTTGAGCCAAATGAATATCATTGGTAATTGCTCCAAAGGAAAAGTCCTCATCCGCTGGCAAAGAACTTTGTCCATGACCGCGCATATCAATGGCAAACACCTGATAATCCTGAGTCAGCATTGGCGCTACCCAATCCCACACTGTTGCATTTGAGGTAAGCCCCAAACCATGAATGAGAAAAATAACAGGCGCATCTTCAGGCCCACCATAATTCAACACACGTAATTCCACGTTGGGTAAATTCATCGAAATACTGATTTTGTCAGTTTCCATTCGCAGCCTCTTTCAATGTTAGAAATATGTAAAGTTGCTTGATCTACTTTTTATTTGTGATTAAAGTACTGGTTAACCACTTCCGAAGTGTCGTGAGAACTATCTAATTCCCGCCAACACATTTCTCCAGCACTGCCAAATAATTCACTAAAAATCGCAAAAAAAGCCTCCTATTTTCTCATAGTGAAAATACGATTGTCACGACCATCTACTTATTTTTTACGTTTTATATTGAGCGCTAACACTTAAACGAGCACTTGAATACTACGGAAGATAAAGAGAAGAGTCACCAGAACTGGTGACCCAGAAAAGTTGTACCTAATTGGCTTTCATCACTTCAAAAAAAGCTAACAAGCGCGCCGCATTTTTTCCCACATCGCTACGCCCAACGCGTGAAATCGATCGAGCATTCAGCACGCTGCCACCGTCATAAGGATCGATATCGATCACTACATCATCTTTGAATCGAAACCAAAAAGTCGTATCGACGGCTTCAATGCGCGCGCGTGCTTCATCGGTCGACACTATCTCCCAACCTAGCGACTCCACTACCTGTAGTGCTCTCTGATAGGTATCATTCGCTGACTCGGCATAGGTTTGAGGCACAATCTGGGGATACGCTTCACGTTGCAACATTGCCAATTTTTCCGGGGTCATACCAGGCGCACCACCGTATACCAATGTATTGCTGCTATCGCCACGCAGGGCCACTATGGTTTCGAAGGATAGCGGGCTCTCGGGGTTGGTTGTGATATCGTGAATTGCCGGAATATTCTCCCCCTCCGTAGGGCGGTATGACTGCGGCACCATCCAAGCGAGCACGCCCAACGCCAAGCCCACCGCAGCAAAAATCCCAGACTTTAGGAAAGGCTGACGGGGCTGGCTTATCAACGCAGTAAGCACCATTAACATCATCAATGCTAAGCCACTGTAGACAAACCATAAACCCCAGCTATCAACAAAACGAAGAATCGAAAAGCCTCGGCGAAAATCCCAAAGTCCTACCCATACACCCGCTGGTGCTATCAAACATATCAATGCGAGTATTATCCCCGTGGCCCCACATAAACGCCCTAACCAACGAACAACATTCTTAGTATTCGACAATTGCTTCATTTACAGTCTCTCTTGATTTATGAATAACGGATCTTCCAGGGTTTTGGTGAACAGCGAAAATAGTACGCCAACTCTTAGTATCATCGACACTCACCAAGTGTAAGGAAGTTTAATTTAATCCAAAACCTCTCGCAGAGCGAAGCGCCTCACCTCTTACAAATCCACTTACCAGTAGATTAAAGACACTACTTGTGCGTTAATTAGCGCCCTCTCTATTCACGGATCAAATGCGCGCAAGGAGCCAAACGTGTCGAATGACAGCGCGAACTCTATCGGCCCTTCAACATCGTTTTTATCGAAAAGTCGAGTGCTCCGTATCTCTGCGCTCGCGGCACCAATCCTCGGCACGATGCTAAGTGCAAACCTAATGGGACTAATCGACACCGCCATGATCGGGCAGCTAGGTGATACAGCCCTGGCATCGGTTAGTGTAGGGGCTAATCTGTTTTTTCTAGTCTTTTCACTGCTGATGGGTGTTAATGTCGCGGTACAGTTACTCGTTGCTCGGCGAATGGGTGAAGGACAAATTGATGCAGCCCCAACCATGCTTGTCGGGGGCTTGATATCAGCATTTATCGCAAGCCTCTTTGTGACGGCTGCAAGCTACCTCGTGCTGCCCGCTTCCGCTAGCTTCATTAATTCTGATGAAGCCGTTGTCACTTACGCGCGCTCATACCTATACACAGTATTTCCCAGCCTCGTCTTTGGAGGCTGCGCGATGGCGTTTGCGGGGTTTTGGTTGGGCATGCAACGCCCCATCCTCAACTTAATTACCGTAATCATTCAATTGGTGTTTAACGCGCTCTTTAACTACTTATTCATTTTTGGGCATCTCGGTTTGCCTCGCCTCGAAGTCGCTGGCGCTGGTCTTGGTACCAGCCTCGCAAATGCTATCGCGCTCCTAGTCAACGTCGCACTGGTTCTTGCAATTGTGGGCCCCAAACGTCTCTTTGCAACCCGCCCAGATAAAACAGTCTACAAAATGCTTATTAGTTATTCACTACCGATGGGTATTCAACAATTTTTGTTTGCTTTGGGGATGATGGTATTTGTTTTCATCGTCGGACTATTGGGTACAAAACCCCTGGCAGCATTTCAAATTGTCATGGTGATTATGATGACTTCTATCATGCTCGCTATCGGATTGGGTACCACGGCCACCACATTGGTTAGCGGTGCTTTGGGTAAAAAGAACGTCGACGATGCAGTGCAGTGGGGCTGGGAAATCGCTTCTTTAGGTTCGGGGCTATTGTTAATCGTGGGGGTAGTTTTCTTTTTTAACGCCGATCATATTATCGCTATCTTTACTAAAGACCCCAGCACGGCACAATTGGCATTGATACCCCTCCGGTTAATGATTATCGGCATATGGATAGAAGCTCTGGGACGTACACTCTCAATGGCTTTGGTAGGTGCTGGCGCTGTTGGCTCTGTGTTTTTAATTACATTTGGCAACCAATGGTTGCTTCGCTTGCCGCTTTACTGGTTCTTTGGCGTCCATTTAGGTTATGGACTATTAGGCATTTTTATCAGCATGCTGGTTATGTACATTGTTCAAACCGCGATGTTCGTCACCATTTGGCACCGCAAGCGCTGGAGCCATATTTCGGTCTAGCGTAAAGCCACATATACTGCTCAGTATGATCGAACATGCCAAAACAACTGATCCATTTGAGCAACTCGCAGACCTTGGTGCCGGGGACTTTGCCCACATCAATGGTAATTTACTCGAGCATCTTTCAGGCACCCGAGCCCTGCTAGCGGAGTGGGAAGCCCCCAGCTATTTACAAGACGCCGGTTTGTACCACGCGGCATACGGTACAGCGGAGTTTGAAGCCGCTTTGGTAAATCGCACTCAACGAGACAAAATCGCTGATGTGATTGGAGCACAGGCTGAGTCCGTGGTGTATTGTTACTGCGCTTGTGATCGCAAGCATTTCTTCAGCCAGGTTGGCATCAGCACCCCACCTGTCTATAGAGATCGTTTTACTGGGCAGACACGTTACCTCAATGCCCAGGAATTACGAGACTTTTGTGAACTCACCGCAGCCAATGAATCAGAGTTGGGGCTTGAGGGGAGCGACTTTTTGGACCAGCACGGAGAAGCACTAGGACGACTCTTTCTCCGTATGACCCCCTACTTGAGTCAAGGCGCCAGGCTAGCGACTCGACAAATTTTTACGGTTCGCTAAGACCAAACCAACCTGCCAAGCCCAAATAATGCTTCGCTGCTTATTGTTGCGCTTCGTGCCCTTCCACTCTCTAAAAAAGCAAAAGACTGGGCGACTACACAGCACTCGTCTAAACTGCTAGAGTCCGTTGTTCTTACATTGAAACTCTAATTGCCAAAAAACATGACTGCCCTACTTATTTATCTAGCCGTTGCACTTGGCTTCTCCTTTTTGTGCTCTATCGCTGAAGCAGTATTACTCAGCATCACCACCGCCTACGTAAAATTATTGGATGAGCAAGGAAAACCATCAGCAAACATTCTGCAATCGCTAAAAACAGATATTGAAGCTCCCCTGTCTGCGATACTGTCTCTTAATACCATTGCTCATACCGTCGGAGCCGCTGGTGTTGGCGCACAGTCAGCCAAAGTATTTGGTAGCGGTGCCATTGGCTTAACCTCCGCAGTACTGACATTACTGATTTTATTTTTCTCAGAAATCATTCCCAAAACACTGGGTAGCCGCTACTGGCGCCAACTCGCACCCGCTACCGCGTATACGCTAAAGTATTTAGTGATAGTGCTCTACCCGTTAGTTTGGGTCTCTCGGTTATTAACCCGGTCATTTGCGAGCCATACGTCACTCGAAGGATTTAGCCGAGACGAATTTGCCGCTATGGCAAACTTAGGGGAACAGGAGGGTCAACTCGCGCCTTCTGAAGCTCGAATCCTCAATAATTTATTTAAACTCAACGAACTTCACGTAGAAGACGTTTATACGCCCAATACGGTTATGTTCAAGTTACAAGCCAGCTGTTCGGTGGAGTTTTATTTTAACAAATACAAAAACAGTCGATTTTCCCGCATCCCGATCTATAGCAAAGACCCTGATACCATCGAAGGATTTGTTCTTCGCTCTGATTTACTGTTAGCAAGAGCACGAGATAACGGAAATAATGCGATTAGCACATACCAACGCGAGATGCATGGTGTACTCGATAAGTTGTCGCTGCTTGGCTGTTTTGAAGTGTTTGTAAGTAAGAACACGCATATTCTATATGTTGTTGACGAATATGGGTCTCTGAAGGGTCTCATTACCATGGAAGATATTTTCGAGACATTAGTCGGGCTAGAAATTGTCGACGAAGGAGATAAAGCTGAAGATTTGCGGAAAGTCGCTCGGCAACGATGGCGTAAACGTGCCGAAACGATGGGTATAGAGTGGAGTAGCGAATAGCCGTCTCCGTAACGACAACAGCCATATAAGTAAACGATAGTAGAAAAAGCCTACTCTACGTCACGCCACCACAGGCTAAATTGACCCGGTTGTTCTAGCTCGACTCGCTCACCAAATCGAGGGAACAACGTGATTGCCCCTTTCACTTCGCTATATTTTAGCACTTGCTCAAAGGGGTCCTGCCAATCGTGAAAAGCCAGGTTAAACGTTCCATTATGAATTGGTAAAAGGTAGCGCCCACCCAAGTCAAAGTACGCATCAACTGCACCTTCGGGTGTCATATGTACATCGGGCCAATCTTTATCATATCCACCCGCTTCCATTATCACGATATCGAATGGCCCCAGAGCATCGCCTATAGATTTAAATCCGTCAAAGTAGCCGGAATCACCGCTAAAAAATATCGAATGGCCTTGAAATGTTATCGCGTAAGAACACCACAACGTCGCGTCTCCATCCACAAGGCTTCTTCCTGAAAAATGTTGTGCCGGTGTCGCAGTGATCGATACATCACCCACGGCTGTGCTCTGCCACCAATCTAACTCAGTAATTTTATCTTTTGAAACACCCCACTTATGAAGAATATTTTTCACCCCTAAAGGCACAACAAAAAAATCTGCATAGTTTCTCAGGCGACGAATAGTTTCTTCATCCAAATGGTCATAGTGGTTATGCGAAATAATAATGCCTTTTATTTTGGGTAACTGCTCTATAGGTAAAGGCGCAGGATGAAAACGTTTTGGACCAAACAAAGAAAATGGTGACGCGCGAGTGGAGAAAACGGGATCGATAAGCCAATACTCACTGGCGAGCTTAAGTAAAATGCTAGAGTGTCCCAACCGATACAAGTGTATTTGACTATTCTCTCGCTCTTGCTCTAACTCGGCTTTTTGCATCGCTATCAATGGTAGCGACGTTTTCGGTTCTGCTTTGGGATTTTTATCAAATATGTAGCGCTTAGCCACATCAAACTTTGTCAAATCGTCCCGTAGATCCTGAGTCGGATGGGTATTTTTATACTGCCCGTTGATATAACGAGCACCAGGTCGAAGAGAACCCTGTGTATCGCTCTCATCACTGTTCGAGTGGTCAGGCTCATTGTCTACAACAGCAGCACCCGATTGCGTATGCTCTATTCCTTCATCTAACATTACTTCGCCTCCCACACATCCATTTATCATAAACAAGGTGAATATTGCTAACCAATGCCTAGCTATCCACTTGGGCTTACGCATTATCACCCGTGATGATCTGTTACAACAACATCGGAAAACACACCATTGATTTTGAATACGCACAAATCTCATCCATTAGAAATAGTATTCTAGTTCCAGTTCAATATAAGAATCATCACGCAAAGCGTAAATTACGTCGTCTCTATCAACATCCATAAATAGCCATGCATCAAGACTTAACGCCATTTGATTTCCCACTCTAGAATCAAACTGGATACGAAATACATCACTGCCAGTCTCTAAGTCGCTATTGATCCCGGCAATTAATTCGCTTGATTGCATGTTATTCCATGCAAGCCGGAAACCCGCAAACACATCGCGCTGATACACTGTTTGTGACGCATCACGGTCATCGATACTGTACTCCATGATGTAGCCCACATCGATAGAAGAATCAAATACACCTGCGTGAGTGTATTCGAAACCTACCGAGGCGGCCTGATAACTTTCATCAAGCGTGTTCACGTTAATCGCTTCTAACTTATAAATCACATGATCTAGCGTTACTTGCGATTCGATACCCACTTGGCGTACCACACTGTAATAAGGAAAATATTCCGTCGCTGAGCCAGCCATGCTCTCTAAGGGGCGAAGTGTTGGTGAGCGAGTGTTGCCATAAAAGTAGCTAACAGCATAATTCCAGATGCCGAGTGTTTGAGAAACTCGACCACCGTGATCCAGCCTTTGCTGGCCTCGCGCAGATTCATACGCCACTTCACTTTCGTCAACCACGACTTTGGTACCTAAACGCACCTCAGGGTCGAGAAATTCTCTCTCAACCGTCCAAGGTAAAAGGTACCACTCTACTGCTAAGGGTATATTTGTATCCGCTGCCAACAGCATATTTGCAGCAAACATTGGCTGTCCATATTTGTCTTCGGCGTGAAAGCTTTCACGATAATTTGTCTGGTTGATAACATCGACAAGATGATTAACCTCCATCACCCCCCAGAAGACAGTATCGACACCGACACGCATATCCCATGTTGGTTGATAGTAAGCGGCAAATAGAGAGCGAGCATTAACATAACGCCGCTCCCTCTGAGTCAACAAAGCGTCAACATCGAAAGCAATATCCGTTGATGCATTCAGTGACCAGCGCCCTTCACCATTTAAACGCAGCCCCGCATCGGCATTGTCATTTTCTGCCTGGGTATCAAAGACTCTGCTGTGCAAGCCTGCCGCGATGCTCACGGGTTCTGCTTGAGCGGTACTCCAGCAACAACACGCCAATAGGACAATAGAAAGCGGGCAGAACGCAATTCGTCGATACCTAAGTGAGCCTAAAGCGTGTCTACAGCAAGGTGCAATCACTATCTGTACCTACCGACTTCTCGTTAAGCCTACAGTGCTGAAGTGTGCATCGCTAAGCTCGACATCAAAATCAAACTCGCTCCACTGCAAAAACGTTGCTCTGTCTGTTTGATGATTGTGTATCTGCGATTCAGCGGGCCGCCAAAACTGATTATTGTACTGTCGATAGCCAGCGAAATGCTGTGTTTTCAGCAATGACTTCGAACGGTCATAATATTCAATTTTTATTGGCACAAAGCGCGATTTATCTACCCAATACGTCATGGTTGAATAGCCCGTATATTCGTAAAGAGGGGTTAGCTCTACGACATAACAGTCCACGCCATCGGCAGGCTCCTCTCCAATGTATCGATAGCTATATTTTTCCAATTCAAAGGAGGAAATATCTTCATAGGCAAGCTCACTCCCCATGAATGGTCCTGATTTGTTGGCGGAATTGATACGTTTTACACGTTTTATTGCCGGCATATAAATCCACTGATCATCGGGCACCACCGCATGGGAATACGACAAAAACGCCGTATTACGAATATCCCTAGGGGACTTAAATTGCGTCAGGGTTTTATCGCCATCGCCCTCTACTTCAAGCAATTTAACCGTCAGCTGTCGCTCACTTTCTTCTCCACTCGCATTGCGTAATGTCATTTGCATATCAACAACAGCAGCCTCCCACCCAGTATCTCGGGCTTCAAGCTCCTTCATTATTTGTAAACCTCGACTCAGGTTTTCATCCTTGGTCGAATCTGATGTCGCCAGGCATGGAGTCGACACCAAACTAACCGCGGCTAGGCTCAGCGGAATCAAAACGTGCTGACTCACGAACTTCCTTAGATTTTTCATTGAACAACCTCTCCATAATTAAAATAGTGGCCGGTAAAAAGATAAAGTCATACACCAGTGCAAGTATGATGGTCATAACATTCATTTGAGCCATACTGGCGTTGCGCGCAAAATCAGAGAAACAGATAACACTAAACCCACAGACCAGAATTATCGTCGTGCATAGCAATGCAACGCCAACAGTCGAAAAACAATAGGTAATAGATTCAGCAGGTGGCATATCGAGCGTGCGCCGTGCGTACAAATATTTGTTAATAAAGTGCACGGTGTCATCCACCACAATTCCCAAGGTCATACCGGCAACAACACTCACACCCATACCCACTTCGCCTACCAGTAAAGCCCAGAGGCCAAATGCACTGGTGATCGGTAGCGTATTAGCGATCATGGCAAGTACACCAAAACGTATAGACCTAAAGGCAAAGGCCAGAAAAATACCGATCAACACAAACCCAATACCAAAACCAACCACCATACTGCGGACGTTTTCATCACCAATATGACTAAACATGAGTGTCGGGCTTCCTGAGTGGACAGTCATTTCGGTGAGGTTTTCACTAGCCCAGCGATCTATTTTTTCTTCAAGCGCAATGGCTTCTTTCGTCGACAAGTTCCCGAAGGTAGCAACCACCCGCGTTGCCGACTTATTCAGGCTTATCTGATCGCTTACACCCAGACCATAGGGCAATGACATTTCATAGAGCAAAATGTACTGTGCAATTTCTTCACGGTTTCCTGGCAAGGCGTAAAAAGACTGATCATCACCATGAAGGTTTTTATTAAGTCTCTTCAAAGTGTCGGAGAACGTTCTCACGTGCACGATCTCCTCTTGATTTCTCAACCAGCGACTAAAGTTATCAAGCGACTGCATGTATCCAGGGTCATACACACCCGCTTCTTTGCCACTATCAAGCGAGTATTCGATGTTGTACACGCCGGTAAGGTTATCGTTGACGTATTCAGCCGTATGTCGGAACTCAATATCGTGGCTAAATTGCTCAATGAATTTTTCGCTGATTTCATTTCTGGGGGCTAACAAACCCAAGGTCACGGCCGTCGCGAGTACAATAAAAAACAATGTGGTTGGCCTTTTCGATACCCACTGCCCCATGAAGCCTAGCGGCCTTTCAAAAGGAGATCCTGTCGCCGTAGATTTTGCCGGGGTCATTAGGAGCAAAGCAGGCAACAATGTAAACGACAAAACATAGCTGCAGACAACACCAAACGCGATGACATTGCCGAGATCTCGAAACGGCGGCACGGTACTGAAGTTCATTGTTAGAAAACCAATGACTGTAGTTAAACTTGTCAATGTAACGGGCTTGACGTTGAGCTTTAAGCTCATCAGAAGCGCTTCCCGTTTAACAACGGCGGGTAATTGGCCCTCATTAATCCCATTTAACAGCTGCTGCCTTTGCTGCTGGAACGTCATATAAATATGAACATAGATCGCAACCGCAATGGTCAAGATGATGGTGGGTGCGACAGACGTCGGCGGCGTCAACATCATGCCTGTCCACCCAGCGGCCCCCATTGCACCAACAATGGATAGCAGCGCGTAAATCACGCCATACACGGTTGCCACTACTGACCGGAGAACAACAGCAATTACCACAATGACGATGAGGAACATGAGCGGTAACAAGGACGTAAAGTCGTTGACTGTAGCCTCAATGAAAGCATTAGTGAGCATCACTTCACCGGCCATGCGTAGCTCAAGATCGGGATAATCGGATCTTAATTTATCCGCAATGTCACGGGCTTGGGCGACCAACGCGGGTAATGCATTGGCATCCTCAGCGGGTAGTTGAACAGTCAGATTTATCCCGGTGACTTGGTTATTGCCCGAAAGCAACAACCCCGCAATACTCGGCTCAGCATTCGCAATCTGGCGGATGTTATCGGTTTTAGCATCCGTGAGCTGCGCATGTCGCCCCACTAGATCTTCTACCAACAAATCATCCCCAACCGCTTTCGAATGCTGGAAATTGCTGATTGAATCGACCCGACTAACGTGGGGCAATGTCCAACTGCGCTCAGTTAGCTCACGAATAGCTGTCAACGCATCCTCAGTGAAGAGGCCATCTGTGGCGCTAACAACAAATAAAATGTTGTCGGCCTGACTATAGGTATTTTGAATCCGGTCATAAGCGGTAACTCGCGTATCGCCCTTATCAAAAAACACGCGATAGTTTCCGCTAAATCCCAGATGCTGGGCGCCTGTTGCCATTAGCACAATAATTAAAACGGCACTTATTGCCGGTAACCAAGCGTATTTACTCAGCCATGAAAAGCGTTGATCTGGTTTCATCATAAATCCTTAGGCTCTTTCAAGAGCAAGCTGCAATGAGTGGTACCCTACTGAGCTCTATCGAAAAGTGACGCGACCACCCGCATAAATGCGAAGGCCGCTCACTACGTCCTCACTAGGTAGCTGGCAACAAAATATTGACCAACGTAATACAGAATAAAGTCAGCATCGCGAGCATCAAATGTGCCGACTGAACTTGCGGCATTTTTATCCAATAGCCGAACCACAACCCGCCTATCAGAAAGGTAAACCACAACATCAGCGCTAATAAAAAAGCAATATTAATTTGCGTAACCAAACTATGGGAGATGCTTCCTGTCGTCCATAAATCGACTACCACTGACGCGCCAGCAACCGCGAATTGCGCCACCGTTAACACCTGATAAAAAACAACAGGTAAAAAAATAAATAGTGACCAGCGTCTGCCATCCATCGCGCGCCATTGCAAATTATTCCCCATTACTGGATCAGACTTGATGTCGTCCATCGAGACCATTCGCGCTATCAGTGCTCTATTGGTTTGAAAATCACTAATGTTGTTGAAGACGGCTACGGCCAACCAAAGGCCGTAGGCGCACACAACTAACATTACAATTACTGCGTTAACATCCATGTATTATCACCTCACTCTTCAAGGCTTGCGATTAGCTTAGCGGCATCCGTTGGAATGACCTTTCGACCGGGGTGCGAAGGATACGCATCATGCAGCCATACTTCGGTTGTACGGCGTCCACGTAACGTACTCCAGTGAATGTCTCGTTCGAAGTTCAACACTTCACCGTTTTCATTAACGACAACCCAAGCATATAAACCCGTAGCGCTGTCGACCATTTTCACTCTTGTTCCCAGCAGGGTTTGCTTTTCTCCAGACTGCTGATCAACAAAATAAAGGGCCGAGTCATGAGGTGGGTTTTTAGCAACGTGAGATAAGGGCTGAACCCACTTAACAGTGAGGTTGGGATAGATATCAGGCGCAGCCTTCGACATAAAGCTGAGTGCCATATCGCTACTACGTGACTCATCAGGAGACTCTTCGCTTGCGCTCTCGCTATCGAGATAGGTAAACCCCATCAACCTAGAATTGAACATATCCACTAACAAGCTTAAATGCTCACCTTCTAACTGATTATTGGTACCGTCTTTTTTTACAAATCGCATCCACCACAATGGGCGGCGATCCATGCTAACCTGCTGTGCATACGCAATCTCAAAGTATTCGGGTACTTCATAGAGATCATTGAGACAATCTAACGCTTGTTGAAAATCATCCGCTATTTTTACAGTAGTCATACCTATCTCCTATGCAGTTTCAGTTTCACATTGTGTAGCTAAGGTTTGCGCTAGCATTCCGCCACGTAAGCTACCGGCGGCCACATTGCCATATAACGGCTTAAAGAGAGGCGACAACGGGCGGCTAATTGGACTCGACAACCAAAGGCGCAACAAAAATCGTTTCATATGGGGCTGATCGTATTCGCTGTATGCTGCACGACCATGTAAAGTCACGAAGTTGTTAATGAATTGGATATCGCCTTTATCGAAATCGATATCTAAGCGGAATCGAGGGTCCGCACACAGAGAATCGACCAAATCTAAGGCTTCAATCTGCTGCGCAGTTAAATCAGGGATTCCTTCTACTTGCTGTGCGTAGTGGATAAAGTTACGCAGATAACGACAAGCAAATTGACCTTCGTAAATGCTAAAGATGGGTATTTGATAAGTCGGCCCGTCAACCTTCGGCTCCCAAGGTGCACGAATGTTATTAAAATTCTGGCAAAGCACTGCCAGTAAATCAGGGCGCGTTTGCGCGATTTCATTATAAATTGACACTGCACTGACTATTTGGCTTTGGCCGCCGTCTTTCGACTGTTGTAGACACAGCAAAGCAACAATGTCCGCTCGATCGGTATGAAAGGGCAAGTAATCACAGGTCTGTGTACCCCGGCCTTTTTCAGAAGTCAGACTTTCACCCTTGCTATAGACGTCATGAACCAACTCATTGTCAACACTCTGTGCAATCGGCGTACCCATATAGGTACCCATACCCGCATATAAAATGCAAAGTTCTTCATAGTTGAAATCACTTACTGGCAGCCCAGTCAACATATAGAAGCCAAGACCGTTTTCTAAATCACTGGCAATATTTTTTAGGCGTTCGCCTAATGTAGGAAGGATAAAATTGCCTTGATTGAGTTCTTCTAATGGGCGCTGCTCTAAAACCCACTTGTCAGTCGCACTGATTATTTCGCCAATTTCTTGTTCTGTTAGAGTGTGCTTCCATTGATCTTGGATGTCAGCGACGCTCTGTGGTGTCCACGCTGCTTTCGTTTCGATTAACATAGTTGGCTCGCTTTTTGAAACATGATTGTTGATAAACTGTCTTTGCATATTGCCCATCCCTTCTCTCTTCCTAAATTCTCCAACTCACTACTCGGATTTACCAAACTCGAATTACCCAGGTAATCAAGCATCTCAACATCGGTTATGTGATCGCCATAGCCATAACAAATAGCTGGATCAATATCCCTTTCAGATAACCAATCACGTACGGCGACCATTTTCTGAAGACCTATCATTGGTTGCCCAATTAATCGCCCGGTCAACAAGCCGTCTACCACCTCAACAGGTGCTGCCAGCAGACCGTCAACCTCCAACATACGAACCAAGGGCGATAAGATAAAATCTGCAGAACCCGAGACCATAACGACCTGATTACCTGCGGCTTTATGTTGTTTTAAATATTCCAACGGTTCCTCAAGCCAGTCATACTCGGTCAGTGTCTTACACCATTGAGCGGCCACACATTCCAGCAACTGTATTGATTCACCCTCAAACAACTGGTAGTACCACGCATTGAGTGCCGCTCGAGGTAGTTCTTTATTGGTACTGACGTATTCTCTAAAAGCATGAATTTTTTCTAATCGCTCGCTTCGCGTTAGACATACTTTTTCTACATAGAAGTAGTAGAACGAAACCATTGACTTGAGCCTTAACAAGGTTCCATCCACGTCAAAAAAGGCCACCGCCATCACAACTCTTCCTCCACTTCCCTGTCAGAAATAAGATCGCCGACATCAGCGATACTTTTACCGACACCTAGATCCCTCAAAATCTTTGTCATACTTTTACTTTCCATTTTTTGTGCAAACGACTGTAAAAAGCACATCCCAGTCATTCGCACAGAGGTCCGCAAACTATCTGCCTGCCACAGCCCTACAGTACAGTCGATGTAGCACTTATCACCCTTGGCACGAAACTCGTCAAAATGCATGACCATACGAGTCTCAAATGGATGAACAAAGGTGGTGAAATCGGCCGTTAGCTCATTGATAATTTGATAGCGCTTTCGTCCATCATCGAAACGGCTATCAATGACCGCCATACTCATCTGCCGGGCTGCTTCAATTAACACCATGCCGGATATATGCTCACCAGTGACGTGATCGGCAACCATGTCATTTCCCTTTGGAACAACTAAGTCACACATGTACTTGTCACCGACTTTCAATATGGGATTAATAAGGGAGTTGTCTGAACGACGCTTATGAACAACACCACCGGCAACAGGTTCTAACATGGTGGCGAGATACTTATTGTTATGACTAGAAAGAGAAAGCAGCGCTTTTAACTTCTGCTTTTCTTCATCAGAAAAAACTTGACCAAACACAAACTTAATCTGCTCATTCGAAGGGTCAAAAGCACCAGCTTCTACGTCCGAAAGCAAATCATCAATATTATAAACTCCGGGATGCCGACCGGCGCAATCAAACACTTTACTCGTAATTGCAATACTACTTTTCATATCACACTCCTTTCCGCTGGGTACTACTGGTAAAAATAAGTCCTTCACTTACCTACTCGGCGGCGGTGATATTAGCGATTACCTAACTAAATAAAATTAACAAAGGTTAAAATTGGGATGTTTTTTATATAATTGTATTTTTTATTTTTCACTCATATTGCTATTCATACATTCAATTCAACATATGCCACACCAACACTATTGTATTGGTGTCATACTAGTCGCTTAAAATGAAATCGATGACAACAATTCCTGTCATTTAAAATCGTATTTACTTAAATCACTGGAATCGTTAAGTGCCATCCAGGTTAGAAAAGGTGCCAAGTTTTTAAATATGCACACTGAACACGCCTTTCGTCATATTTCTTTAACGCTTTGCGTTACAATAACCATCTGCCCGATGTAGTTCATATCAACCACTATTCAAAAGGAGATCGTGATGACTGTTGCCGCAGAACATTTACACAACCACGAGCTCGTTTCCGGATTCCAGCGAGCATTTCCAAACTATATCAACGTATGGCCAAGCCTCGAGCCTCTATTCCAAAAGCAACACATTTCAAAGGGGGCGCAGTTACTTAATCCTGGTGAGCTGTGGAATAGCACATACTACATCGAGGACGGCATAGCTCGGCTTTACTACACCGGGTTGGAAGGTAACGAGTTTAATAAAGATTTTTTTTACGAAGGCAACTTCGTTTGGCCTGTAGCGCCAAGTGCACATAAGGCACCAAGCCTATTTGGTATTTCATCGTTATCAGATATGACAATTTGGCGCGCCCCGTACAATGAATTCAAGTCTACGTTACAAACGTTAGGCGCCTGGGAGGGCATCGCGTTGCATTTAGCTGAAACCTTAGCAGAACGAAAAATCATGCGGGAAGCCAGCTTTTTATTGGATACACCGGCCGAGCGCTATATTAGTTTATTCAAAGAAAATAGTTCCTTGGTAACCCGTATACCCAACTACCACATCGCCTCATTTCTTGGTATCACTCAAGTCTCCTTCTCACGAATTAAAAAGAAGTTGCTCGGTAGCGAATTTTGACAAAAATGCATTGGGTGACAAAAGGTGTTTTAGTCCGGTGATAAACAAGGTACATTAGCGCCTTGTTCGCTCACTTCATCCCAGCTATTTCGAAGCCCATTCACTATGCGTTGCCTTACCATTCAGCTTTCACCGCCAGGACTCTCAACAGAGCCCAATGATTCAAACCGCTCAGACGACTGGAGACAACAAATAGAGACTCAGCGCCTGCTGAACTTACTGCTGGAATCCTCTAAACACGTTAATCGCTTTCCCGAAATCGACTTACCTGATCACAATCCCTGTATTCAGCTACATTATTTTAGTGAAGACCTCTCGCTACTGTGGACAGATTTACGCCAACAACTATTGAAATCAGGGGAATTGGGAGACTGGGTGAAAAGCTGCGCTATTATCGCCTGCGAAGGAGAGCATGGCTGGGACGACATGATTGTCTTATTTGATTATGAGGACAGCGAAACGATGACAGATCTATAACCCCTCGACATCCACATCTTCACGGCAAGTGCATCACGTATACCACTACTCGTCCTCATCATCGCCGATAACAAGGTTTCTCCCGGCATCTTTTGCACGATAGAGATAGCTATTGGCTATATCTAATTGCTCCTGCAAAGAATCACGATGTATGTTGGTCACACCAGCACTAAATGACAGGATTACAGTTTCTTCTTGAATAAATATCGGCGCGTTCTGCACCAACTCTTGCACCGACGTAAACAGGGACAACGCTTGTTCATTGCTGATACCAGGCAACAAGATAAAAAACTCTTCACCGCTAGGCCGTGCGATAAGGAAACGAGAAAAACCCTCTTCGAGTAGCTTGGTAAATTCCCCGAGCACATAATCGCCTCCGGCGACGCCGAATTTTTCGTTAATGAGTTTAAAGTGGTCAATGTCCAACACCGCCGCCGCCAAAGTGGTGCTATTTTCTGTCGCTTGCTGATGCAGCGCTTGTCCTCGGCGATAAAAATAGCGTCGATTGTAAACGCCCGTGAGATAGTCGCGATCCGCTGCGTCTTTTATTTCCTCGATATGCTCTAATGCCTCAATATTGTGTCTAATGCGACAGTGAAACTCTTCATGGTTAAAGGGCTTGTTGAGAAAGTCGTTGGCACCGGCCTTAATAAACTTCGCCGATAGCGCACTCTGGCCTTCACCGGAAATTCCAATCACCGCAAGATCTGATTTTTCATATTTATGGCGAATATTCTGGACCAATTCAAAACCATCCATTTGTGGCATGTTGTAGTCTGTGATCAACAGTTTGATGTCCGGATTGGCCAACAATACCTTGATGGCCTCTATACCATTTTTTGCTTCTACCACATCAAATAGAGCCTGTTTCAGCAATCTAACAATGAACTTCCTCGACATATCAGAATCATCAACCGCCAGCACTTTGATGTGTTGATTATTATAAATTCTGTCAATCACCCCCAGCGCATATTGGTAGGAGAATTTCCCTTCCTTGGTCACGTAATCAACAATGCCCTTGCTCAGGAGTGCTTCACGCTTTTGCTCATCGAATGACGCCGTCAATACAATGGTGTTTATGTTGTGTTGCAGCGCAAAATCAACGACCTCCCCATTCGGCGCGTCTGGCAGGTTGAGATCCACCAGCGCAGCAAAATATGGCGGATTTTGATCTACGAGCGCTTTAGTTTTGGAAAAGCTTTCGGCATAGTCGACGTCATAGCCACCGGCATTGGCAACGTGACGAATAATCTTCAGAACTAACGGGCTGTCTTCGACAACCAATATCTTAGGCGGTGCGGTATTTGCGAGCTTGGGATGTGTGGACGTGGTATTTGTAGACATAGCAACACTGACTTTGGGACATTTCTTATCAGTGTAGCTAAGTTTTCCGGCGGCCTTAGATCGGAGCGGGATAGAAGGATCTAAATCACCAACCCTACTCTTCAGTAGGGTCGGGTTGATTTATTAAGGCAAGGGCTAGATTATCGACGTGAGCGCGGACGTTGATTGCTTCGGCGGCGCTGCTCTTTAGGAACCTCGACATGAGGTGCTTCCGCTAACAGCGCTTCGGGTGGCTGCTCGCACTTTAGCGTCTCACCAACCAAGTCTTGGATAGGCATGAGTCGAAATGCATCGTCCTCACAAGCGAAACTAATCGATGTACCATTTTTACCTGCACGTCCCGTGCGGCCAATTCGATGCACGTAGTCTTCTGGTTCTTCCGGCAACGTAAAGTTAACAACGTGGCTGATACCATCAATGTGGATGCCACGCCCAGCCACGTCCGTTGCCACTAACACTTTAAGCTCGCCAGATTTAAACCCATCCAAGGTTTTAACGCGGCGATTCTGAGCAATCTCACCCGACAACAAGCCGACCTTGAAACCATGCGCTTTTAAACGATCATACAAGCGGCGGCACTCATCCCGACGATTAGAAAACACGATTAAGTTATCGACGTCATCTTGCTGCAAAATGTTATACAGCAAGGTAAATTTTTCTTCGGTAGAAGCGAGATACACATGCTGTTTAACGCGATCGGTCGCCACACTCTCTGGCTGAATCTCGATACGCACAGGGTCTACAGTCCACTGCTCGACCAAATTTAAAACATCGTCGGTAAAGGTGGCAGAGAACATCAAGGTTTGGCGCTGCGCCTTCTGGGGCGTTTGACGCACAATGCGACGAATCTGAGGTATGAAGCCCATATCTAACATACGGTCGGCTTCATCAATCACTAATACTTCGACTTGGTCGAGATGTACGTCTTGGTTACCCGCGAAGTCCAGCAAACGGCCGGGTGTTGCCACTAAGATATCGACGAATTTTTCACGTAGTTTATCTTGCTGCTTGCCATAATCCATCCCACCTACCAAGGTGTGAACCTCAAGATCTGTGTACTTTGTGAGTAGCTTAGCGTCTTCCGCGATTTGAATAACCAGCTCACGAGTCGGAGCCAATATCAACGCCCTAGCCTCACCGGCATAGCGTTCTTCAGCGATTGGGTGGTTCAACAAGTCATCGATGATCGCGACTAGAAACGCCGCGGTTTTTCCGGTGCCTGTTTGCGCCTTACCAACCACATCTTGACCATTTAACGCATAAGGGAGCGATTGCGCTTGAATGGGTGAGCAGTACTCAAATTTGAGATCGGCAATCGCGTGCATTAAGTCGTTGGGCAAACCGAAATCGTGAAAGCGCGTTTTACCCTCTACTTCTGGGACAGCAAACTTAGCGATATCCCATGGCTTTTTGTTGCCACCGCGCGACCGTCGGCGACGATTAGATGAGCGATTTCCATCAGACTTGGATTGAGCCGAGGCACCCTTGTTAGCACCGCTCTTACCGGACGACGATTTATTCGAAGGCCCTTTACCAGACGAACTAGCGTTAGAACGCCCCTGCTTCGACGCATTCTTTCCAGAGCCTTCACCTTTGTTAGGTGATGTCTTTGACTTTCCATGACCCGACGATGCAGCAGAACTACCGCTTTCTTCGGGCTTCTTACCTTTAAATAACTTACCTATCAAAATAAATCCCAGTGTCGTTAGTAAAAAATCGCCGGGATTATAACACCGGAAGCTGCAGGTTGCTGGCAATTCGGCCTGTTTGGCTAGAAGTTGCTCGCAGCTCCCGGCCATCGGGCTTACGCAGCCACCACTTGAGGCACTCCAGCGGGCGTTTTGCGCCGCGAATTCATACGCAGCCAATAATCGACGCTAACAAATCGTCCTGCGCCGTAGAACAATAGTGCCAAACACATAATGAAATAGGTCGCCGCAAACTCAATGCCGTTATTCAGGACCACAATACTCCCCTTTTCGAATAACCAGTCCGTATTGCCATTCTCTCTGAGGATCGAACGCATTTTACTCAACCGACTACCCACCGCTTCACTGTTCTCCAAACTTTCTTGAGCACCAGGAATACCGGCCCAATCCAGTACCCTCGCACTACTCGTATCAGGGTCTGACGGCGCAATCGCAAACCAGCCGTTGTCCCAATGTGCCGTCGTAGCGGCGATCAGCATCGTAAAGGCTAAAGGAATACTAATAATGCGCGTCCCCAAGCCAAACAACAGTAGCCAACCACCTAAAAACTCTGACCAAGCGGCTAAAAATGCCAAGACGCTGGGCATGGGCAAACCCAGCCCCCAGTCGGGATTACCGAACCAAGCAACGATATTGGGGTCTGGTGCAAACTGAGCGAAGAAGCCGACATCAGCACCAAATTGCAACTTGGTTAATCCCGCTACGATAAAAATAGGGGCTAGATAAAGCCTCAGTAGCAACGGCACAATAAAGTCCAAGCGTTTTAACTGTGCGAATGACTGGCTATAAAGGTCACTCAATTTGGCGACAAACATGTTCATTACGGACTCCCTTCAGGTCTTCGATTATTTTTGTCTGTGAATATAGGCGTCTATAACGTTTGCTCTTTCCCAAAAGTTACACGCCTACACGTTACCTTTCCAAAAGCTCAATTGAAGTCGCCTAGCATAGCCGCGATAGCACAGTAATGGAATGGAACGGATTTGCATGACGTGTCGCGATGAAACGACCGCGAGAACAGGTAGTGAAGTATTTTTTGCCAAGGTGCTGCGCTTAACGCGGATTGCTCGTCGCCAAACGCACAGGCATACGGCGGCTACCCCAGTCACCAGGCTGGCTAGCAAAAACCCCGGCAATAAGGTGCCCACAATGACAACAACTTGCCTGATGGGTAGCCTCATCCTTGAGCGCAATGGCCCATTCACCTAACTGGTACCAGTCCCGCTCTATAACGCGAGCGCCACACCCCGGACAGTAAGTGCTACTGCCTTGGGTGTCGTGGACATTGCCGGTATAAACATAGTGAAGCCCTTTACTGAGCGCGATTCCTCGGGCGGTTTGTAGGGTCGCCATCGGGGTTGAGGGAATATCACGCATCTTCCAGTCAGGGTGAAATGCAGTAAAATGAAGTGGCACATCGGGCCCGAGGTGATCAAACACCCATTCAGACAATTGGTGTAACTCACTTGCCGAATCATTCTGACCAGGAATCAATAACGTGGTAATTTCCAACCAGGTATTCGTCTCGTGACGAATATAGCGCAGCGTATCGAGTACATTATTGAGTTCACCGCCACATAACGATCGATAAAAATCGGCATTAAATGATTTCAAGTCGATATTGGCCGCGTCCATTTCGTTGAAGAAAACCTCGCGTGGCTTATCATCTATATAACCCGCGCTAACCGCCACTGACCTTACGCCTCGCTCGCGACATGCCTGCGCAGTATCAATCGCATATTCGAGAAAGATAATGGGGTCGTTGTAGGTAAAAGCCACACTATCACAGGCTAATTGTTGTGCGGTCACGGCTAGCGTCTCTGGCATCGCGGTATCTGCCAGCGTATCCATCTCACGGGATTTACTCATATCCCAATTTTGGCAAAATTTACACGCGAGATTACAACCCGCCGTGCCAAAACTCAGTACCGAACTCCCTGGCAAAAAATGATTCAGTGGTTTTTTCTCGATGGGGTCGACACAAAAGCCGCTAGAGCGACCATAGCTGTAAAGTACAACTTCACCATCTTCACAGCCACGTACATAACACAAACCCCTTTGCCCATCGCGCAGCTTACAATGGCGAGGGCAAACGTCACACTGCACACGCCCGTCCTCCAGGCGGTGCCAGTATTTTGTGGAGTGCCGTGCAGAATGCCGAGTAGAGTGCCGTGCAGGGTCCTGGGCGGGTGGCACCGTGTTAGAGTCGCTAGCCATCGCTAAACTCTCCTCAAACCTCACTTCAGTTCAATCAGGCAAGACTATGCCGTACTTGAATAATGACCTAGTCGAGCCCACTATAAGACTAATGTGGGACTGAACACTCACTTTGCAAGTGCTCAAAGCGTCCTGGAGAATCAAGACGATGACGATAGACAGAGTCGATACGAACGGTATTAAAGCAGGCGGAACCAACGTACGCCGCGCTGCCGTTGCCGGACAGTTTTATTCCGACAATCCCGATCAGCTTCAGCGTGACGTGATGCATTATTTACAACACAATTCTCAGCCACACGAATTCCAACAACATGCCTTACCAGTGCACGGCTTACAAGGTCATCAATTACCTCCCGATGATTTTGATCCCATCCGCGCACAAGATATCAAAGCCATCGTTGTTCCCCATGCGGGTTATATTTATTCTGGCAGCGTCGCCGCCACAGCCTTTAATGCAATCACCGCAAGAAAATCTCAAATTAAGCGCGTTATTTTATTAGGCCCAAGTCATCGAGTGCCGCTAAGTCGCATTGCACTGCCCAACTCCAACGCATTCGAAACCCCATTGGGGTCCGTTCCTCTTGACGTAGACATACTGCAACAGCTAGAAAAATTCCCAGAAGTCGAGGTCAACGCTCTCGCCCATCAATTTGAACATAGCTTGGAAGTGCAGTTACCGTTTTTACAAACAGTACTCGATAACTTTCAACTCGTGCCTTTAGTGGTTGGCCACGTCTCATCCGATGTCGTCGCAAAACTACTGACGCCATTCATCAAATCACCTGAAAACCTCATCGTGATTAGTTCGGACCTAAGCCACTTTCACCCTTATGGAGAAGCGCAAGCAATAGATCACCACACCAGTGAACTGATCGAAGCGAAGTCTTACACCTTAAACGGCGAACAAGCCTGTGGCTGCAATCCACTCAATGGCCTGCTAAAACTCGCGGCGGACAATCATTGGACTGTTGCCACCATCGACCAATGTAATTCCGGCGATACGGCGGGCAATAAAGATCAAGTGGTAGGATACGGCGCCTACCTCGTGTACCAGCCATCAACCTAAAGGGCATCGGATGCGAGATTCAATCGTAGACCGCTCATTCGAACTGAGCATAGACGACCAGAAAACGCTGTTGCGGCTGGCACGAACAACCATCGAGAGTGGAGCCCAGAGCGGCACAGCAACCCCGGTTAACGTAAACGATTACCCTGCCTCGCTCGCCGTTCTCGCGTCGAGTTTTGTGACCCTGCACAAGAATGATCAACTACGCGGGTGTATCGGCAGCCTCAGTCCAACTCAAGCCTTGGTATCTGATGTCGCTGAACACGCTTACGCCGCAGCCTTTCGTGACCCACGCTTTCCAGCCGTTACGGAAGACGAAGTGCCCGCGTTGCATATCGAAATCTCAGTCCTCACTCCGCAACAACCTATCGACTGCAGCAGCGAAGAAGACCTCTTAAACCAATTAAACGCCAACCAAGATGGCCTCACCATTGAGGATGGCCACTACCACGCAACCTTTTTGCCCAGCGTGTGGGCGCAACTACCAGACAAACGAGAGTTTTTAGCACAACTCAAGCGCAAAGCGGGTTTATCAAGCGACCACTGGAGTCATCACTTTAAAGCGTACCGTTACCACACCCTCAGTTTTGCAGAAGACTGATCTAGCTCGATCAAAACGAACCTGGACAATCCACAGCAATCCAGGTACAAAGCCAGCCCACACCCTTAAATCGATTTGTTGTTTATGTCCCTGCTACGCCTTTCTGATATCCACCTCGCCTTTGGCACTCACGTGATTCTCGACCATATTGAACTGGTGATTCAGCCAAAACAAAAAATTGGCTTGTTGGGACGTAACGGTGCAGGCAAGTCGACATTTTTGAAGCTACTGGCAGGTGAAATTAAGGCCGACAGTGGCGAATACTGGCAAAGCCCCAGCTGCAAAATTGCCTATCTCGATCAAAGTCTTCCAGAAGCTCGCGACATTACTATTTACGATTACGTTGCCGAAGGTTTAGGCGACCTGGGTGGCTTGCTGCAAGAGTTTCATCACCTGGCACAAGAAGCGACTGAAGAATCATTAATACAATTGGAGCGAGTGCAACAAAAAATCGAAGCCGCCAATGGCTGGATGTTCCAGCAGCGTATCGAATCCACGCTATCGCAACTCAACCTGCCAGCCGATACTAAACTAGCCACACTCTCTGGCGGTTGGCGACGTCGCGCTTCACTCGCCAAAGCACTGGTTAGCCAGCCGGATATTTTATTGCTCGACGAGCCCACCAACCACCTCGATATCCCCACGATTCAATGGCTGGAAAATCTGCTCAACGAATTCCAAGGCACCATCATCGTGATTACCCACGACCGTAGCTTTCTACAAAATATCGCCACAGAGATTTTCGAACTTGATCGCGGTGAATTGCGAACCTGGCAGGGTGACTATCAAGGCTTTTTGCGCTTTCGCGAACAACAGCTCGCAGCAGAAGAAAAAACCAATAGCGAATTCGATAAAAAATTAGCCAAAGAAGAACAGTGGATTCGACAAGGGATTAAAGCGCGACGAACCCGCAACGAAGGCCGTGTACGAGCACTCAAAGAAATGCGCAAGGAACGCCAAGCTCGCCGCGAAACTCAAGGCACCGCTAACATGCAACTGGAGCAGGCCTCCAAGTCAGGCAAGATCGTCGTCGAAGCGGACAACATTAGCAAACGTTACGACGACAAAACCGTCGTACCGCCCTTTTCCACGTTAATTCAACGGGGCGATCGTATAGGTATTGTTGGCGCCAACGGCGCTGGGAAAACAACCCTGCTTAAATGTTTACTGGGCCAGCTCGAACCGGATACAGGCAGTGTTAAACTCGGCACCAAATTGGAAGTTGCCTATTTTGATCAGCTACGCAGCCAACTGGATTTAGAAAAGTCGGTAATAGACAACATTGCCGAGGGCCGAGAATTTATCACTATTAATGGTGTACAGCGTCACGTCATCAGTTATCTGCAAGATTTTCTATTCACGCCCGACCGTACCCGTCAGCCAGTGAAAGCACTCTCTGGTGGTGAACAAAACCGACTGATCCTCGCCTACCTGTTCAGCAAACCCAGCAATCTACTGGTACTCGATGAGCCAACCAACGACCTAGACATGGAAACACTAGAGCTGCTGGAAGACTTGTTAATCAATTACCAAGGTACCTTGCTACTAGTCAGCCACGACCGCGCGTTCATTGATAATGTTGTCACCAGTGTCATCGTGTTCGAAGCCGATGGCGAACTTCAAGAATATGTTGGCGGCTACACTGACTGGGAAGATCACGGAGGCAAACTAGTCGACCTATCCCCCAAACCCAAAAAGGCCGCGTCGGAAGCAAAAGCGGAAGCCGCAAGCAAAGCGCAACCGAAGAAAAAGCTGTCCTATAAAGTGCAACGCGAATTGGAAGAACTCCCCAATAAAATCGAAGCGGCCGAAACACTGATTGAGGAACTGTCAGCTAAAACCAGTGAAGCGGGTTTTTACGAGCAACCGGCGGACACCGTCAACGAAACCATGCAACAGCTCGCCGACACCCAAGCAAAACTAGACGCTCTCTATCAGCGCTGGGAAGAGATCGAAAACGAACTCTAACCCGACCATTCAGCTTAATCATTTATTACCCTACCCCGTTTGCGAGGTATGTCTAATTATGGTAATATCGCGCTCTATTGCACGCAACATAATGATAATAAGCTTCTCGGTTCTCACCGGCTAAAAACCATAGGACTTTTATGTGTAAGCCACTCGCTAGAGCGCTGGCAACCGCCGGGCTAATGATGGCGGCGATACTTCTTAGCAGCTGTTCAGACCAGCTTAATGTTAAACGCCCCTACATTCTTACCACGGCCACCACAGGCGGCACCTATTATCCTGTCGGTGTCGCATTGGCGACACTGACCAAATCGCAACTTAGCCACAACGCGGGCATCTCCCTATCCGCTATTAGCTCAGCAGGCTCTCTCGAAAATATAAAACTGCTGCGCGACAACCAAGCACAATTCGCCATGTTGCAGGGCATTTTTGCCGCTTGGGCTTGGCGAGGTGAAGGCCCGATCCGCAAACCGCAAACCCATTTGCGCAGCGTTAGCGCGATGTGGAATAACGTCGAACATTTTGTGCTGTTAACCGAGTTAGTCGACAAAGGCACCATTAGCGATCTTGCACAATTGCAAGGTGAGCGTTTTGTTTTAGGTGCGCGTAACTCAGGAGCCGAACGCACCGGTGCGTTTATACTGGATCAGCTGCACATCGATTACCAAAACCAGTTCGACTTAGCCTATATGGGCTACGGCGCAACCGCTAACGCCATTCAAGATGGCAACATTGTCGGCATGAATATTCCGGCTGGCGCTCCTGTAAGCGCTATCACTCGCGCCTATGCCGCGCTTGGTGAAGACATGACACTACTCAGTTTTACCCAAGCCGAGCTCGATGCGATTAATAGCAAATATCCACTTTGGGATTTTTACCCACTGAAAGCCGAGCTTTATCCCAACCAAACCACCGGTATTCAGTCCATCGCTCACCCCAACGTGCTGGCGGTAAGAGCCGATGTGCCGGAAGAAGATGTCTATCAAATCACTAAAACGATTTGGGAAAATTTAGCGGCACTCAATGATATTCACAAAGCCACTCGCGACATGAAACTCGACCGCGCCCTAAAAGGCTTGGGCGCGCCGCTACACCCCGGCGCTATTCGCTACTTTCGTGAGAAAGGTTTAACGATTCCAGAAGCGCTCTTACCACCGGAGGTGACCGTCAATGAATAACACCTCCTCGTTACCCCGGTCACCATTAGTATGGTTTGCCTTCGCGTTTGCGATTTTTCATGTTTATACCAATTTATTTGCGTCGCTGTCAGAGCTATGGTTTTCCGCGATTCACTTCGGCGGGTTTGCCGTTTTATGTGCGTTAAATTTCCATAAACCGCCAGCACCTTCTCCAGCTTCACCACCATCAACCCATCAAACCAAAACGCCGGGCTGGCAACTCGCCTTGCGTTTTATATTGGTTGGTATAGCCGTAGCCGTTCCCGCCTATTTAATACTTTTTGAAAATGCGCTCTATGCCCGCGAAGCCGATTTTATTCTCAGCGATTACCTTTTTGCTGGTGCCGCCGTTTTGCTAGCCATGGAGTTAACTCGCCGCACCACCGGCTGGTTTATGCCCTGCTTAGTGTTGGTTAGCCTCGCCTACATGCTATTTCTCGGGCGCTTTATTCCCGGTGTGTTTGCATTCCCCGGCTTGAGTTTAGAAACCGTCCTGTATCGCAGCTATTTCAGCAGTGAAGGGATGTTTGGCATGGTAGCCAATATTTCTGCCACCTACGTTTTTATGTTTATTTTATTCGGCGCGTTTTTACTCCGCTCGGGTGCCGGTGACTTTATTATCAAACTCGCCCAATGTGTTGCTGGTCGTTACACCGGTGGCGCGGGAATGGTGGCGACCATTGGTAGCGGCTTAATGGGTTCGGTATCCGGTTCTGCCGTTGCCAATACCGTATCGGTTGGCGTGATTACCATTCCGATGATGAACAAATCAGGCTTTAGCGCAAAGTTTTCTGCCGGTGTGGTAGCGTCAGCGTCAACGGGTGGGCAATTAATGCCGCCGGTAATGGGTGCCGGTGCATTTGTCATGGCGAGCTACACCCAAATTTCTTACTTACAGATTATTGCTTTATCGGTCTTACCCGCATTACTGTATTTTTTAACCGTCGCTTTTTTTGTGCGGATTGAAGCGCGCCGACTCAACCTCAGGCCCGATACCGACAATGCGCCTAAAATCAGCACTGTATTGAAGGACGGTTGGCCATTTATTTTTCCGATTGCGGTCTTGGTTGCCCTACTCATTATCGGCTACACACCCACCACGGCGGCGGCGCTTTCAATTATTGCCGTGATTGTATCGTCCTGGCTGTCGGCAACGCCTATGGCAATCCCGCAATGCATTGAAGCGTGTGTTGATGCGGTACGCACCATGATTCCCACGGCCTTGTTGTTGGTTGCCGTTGGTTTAATTATCAATGTAGTGAACACCACCGGCGTCGGCAATTCATTCTCTTATATGATTGTTGAATGGGCCGATGGCAGTTTGTTGATTACCCTAGCGCTTGTCGCTTTTGCCTCATTAATTTTGGGCATGGGTTTACCCGTAACCGCGTCGTACATTGTGCTCGCGACGCTGGCAGCGCCCATGTTATTTGACTTGATGACGCAAGCACACTTATTAGCCGCGTTAAAAGCAGGCGACTTACCCAGCAATGTGCAGGCGACAATTGATTTGTTTGGCGGGGATGTACAACGTGCACTGCGCGAAATGCCTCTCGAAATGAAACAAATCATTCGCGAGACATTACTCGACCCCGCGCTGCTGTCTGGCACACTGCTCGCTGCACATTTAATTATTTTTTGGCTATCCCAAGACAGCAACGTGACACCACCCGTGTGCCTAGCCGCATTCGCTGCAGCAGGGGTCGCAGGCACGCCCCCCATGGCAACCGGTATTACTTCGTGGAAAGTCTCAAAAGGTTTATACCTGGTGCCACTGCTTTTTGCCTATTCGCCATTAATTACTGGCTCCTGGCCTGAACGGCTGGAAATTTTCGCGTGGTCGGTGATTGGGCTGTATGCGTTAGCCGGGATTTTGCAATGGCACCTAGAGAGGAAACTAAACCTCATCACTGCGCCATTGTTATTATTAAGTGCGGGATTGCTGCTGTGGACGCCGTTGGGCATCACGTGGCACTGCCTGGGAGCAATGCTATTTGCAGCCGTTTTTATCTATCAACGAAAACAGGCGACGGCATTTTTAAACCAAGCCGCTTAGATTATTGCTCGGTGTAAAATCGGCATCGTTAGCCCGCGCTTGAGCAAGCCGTGCTAACGGTGAGAATTGCAGCCATGACTATTTTGCCAAAGCGCTGAACATAATGCGGCCCTCAAGTACTCTCAAAAATACCCGTATCTTTACCGTCCATACTTTGGGTATTGTTTTTTCGCCAGTAGTCTTCAACACCTTCACGGCCATTCTTATCCGCCCATTTATTTAAGGTATCTCGCTCACCCACTAGCTCGTAAAACGGCACGGCAAACCCACAAGACGTTTGCACCAAACTAATATCCAGCTCAAAGACTTGGCGCGAACCGGTATATGTGGGAAACAACTGAACCATCGTGTCCCAGTCCGCGTCTCTCGGGTGAATAACCCGCGCCTGCCCATACAACCGCATGATTAGCGGCTGCTTATCAAACGAGCAAAACATAATCGTCATACGGCCATTTTCTAACACGTGAGCCGCTGACTCATTACCACTACCGGTTAAATTCAACCACGCCACTTTAGATTCATTGAGCACGCGAAAGCTGTCCATGCCTTTGGGGGATACATTCACTCGACCTTCGCTACCCGCCGTACCCACAAAGAAAATATGCTGGTCTTTAATAAAGTCGATGTGCGTGTCTGTGAGTGTTTGAAATTGCTCTGCCATGAGATGTCCTTACGTCAATAATCTGGGTCACCAGTATCCAGATTTAACCTGCTGTGTCTATGCTTAAAATCGCGGATGAAAACAGTTACGGTTTAATGACGTCCACCTGAAATCCTTCGTCGTCACTGGGTGGCTCGAAATATTGCGTTACTTGCTTAAACACCGCTTCATTATCAAACGCAGCGCGCTCTGGCTGCTCCTCGCGCCGGATAGCTAAACGATCGAGGCACAGATCATCATCGGCATTCAAATAGATTAACCTATGAGGATATTCACCGGCCTGCAAGATACTCCTAAACCAAGTCCGTTGCGTTTTGGTATTGCCGGGAAAATCGAGAATGACTGTGACACCCGACGCTAGCAGACTGATGGCGAGGTCTTTAATTAGTGGCTTCAGCCTCGCGGAGAACTGGAGATAATCATCAAAGGTGTCTATCTCGCCGGGATAGAGTTTGGCGAGCCAGGCATCTTCGGAGATTAAAATAGCACCTGCCTTACTCGCCAACTGGTTGGCCATGGTAGACTTACCCGCCCCCATTTTTCCGCAAAAAAATATCAACTCACCCATTATCGCCCTCTGACTATTGATAAATGGTTTAATGCTTACTCGTAAAGCGTCCGACGTGTTAGCGCTAAGTAGCCAACGCACGCCAGACCAATCACAAGTTCGATCGCTGTCGCAGCAACTAAACTATCACTTGGCAAGCCATCCATAAACATACTCAACACACGCGACACCCCGTAGGATAAATACACCAGCGCACCAATCACAGTCGCCATTGTTTGCAAGCTTGCCACAAACGCGCCGACCGTCATCAACACACCAGCAACCATTAACGTTCCACCAGGCGCTCGAACTTCGCTTAGCAAGCTGCTATCACCCGGTAGCTGAATGCCCGAAGAAGCGTGGAAACCGATAGGATTCAACAAAATACTGGCACCAATCGCAATGGCCAACACGCCAGCAACCACCAATATGCCTTTCAATACACCTTTCGATACACCATTCATTCCACTTTCCAATACACCGCTCAATACAGAACTGATTTTCATCATCATACCCTCCAGAAAAACCACTTGACACCATGTCTAGTTGACAGGATGTAAAGTTAGGGTATGCTTGACACCATGTCAAGAGAAAATCCTAATACCGAATTAAACACCAAGGAAAAAATCCTTAACGCCACCTGGGAGTTGCTTGCCAGCAACCAGGGCAATGGTGTGCGTATGTCCGATATTGCTAAGCAAGTTGGCATCTCCCGCCAAGCCCTCTACCTCCATTTCCCTACCCGCACCGAACTGCTGGTAGCCACCACGCGCTACATGGGCGACGAACTTAATGTGGACAAACGACTAGCGCCTTCAAGAGCGGCCACCGACGGCCTCGACCGCCTGGAGAAGTACATTGTGTTTTGGGGAGAATATGTACCGGAGATCTACGGTGTTGCGAAAGCACTGATGGTGATGGGGGCTACCGATGAGGATGCGGCGACGGCGTGGAATGATCGAATGGTGGCCATGCGAGAGGGGTGCAAAGCAGCGGTTGATGCGATGAAGCGGGATGGGTATTTATCTGAATCGCTTAAACTTAAAGAGGCTACCGATATTCTTTGGACATTGTTGTCAGTGAGAAATTGGGAGCATTTTGTTTTGGATTGTGGTTGGTCGAAGAAACATTATATTAGTCTGGTTACGACCATGGCGAAGCAGGTGCTGACAAACAAGTAAGAAAAGATTGTTGGTTTGAAATTACTTTAGATAGTGCTAATAGCCCGGTCTTCCTGCTGGGAACGGCACCCAAGACACGCGGCAAGCACATCCCTGTGGCTCTCCGTCGACGTCCTGTCTCCGAAGGTCTTGGGCACCGTTCCCAGCAGGAAGACCTAACTTATTCGCTAATTTGTGGGGAGGAAGTGGAAAAGCGTTGCAGCATATCGCAAAAGCGAATGCTGAACGTAAGTAGCAGCAGTTCGTATAATCAATCTCACTGACTGCCAAATAAAATAAATCTATCCACTTTTTCCACATAGACATTATGACACCCC
>JAWSVE010000011.1:0-1326 GCA_033852115.1 Cellvibrionaceae bacterium
GTTACATAGACATTATGACACCCCCTAGCGTGCTAGCCTCCAGTTATCGTGGGTTAGCTAGAAATCCAGAGCCATACTATATGTTGGAATCATATAAACACTGGAGGCTAGCGATATGAACAATACCATAATTTTTATAGGCTTAGACACAGCTAAAGAACACTCAGAAGCGGCGTATGTTGAGGACGGCTTTAAGGCTCAACCATCGCCTATTGGGCGCATTAGAACCACCAAGGAAGGGGTAACAAAGTTTGCACGGCAAATGCAGTCTAAATTCCCTGGCGCATCACTCATCTTTTGCTACGAAGCAGGCCCTTGCGGCTACTGGATTTATCGACTGCTAACACAGCTAGGCCATCAATGCTTTGTGGTCGCCCCATCGCTGGTACCTAAAAAGCCTGGCGTGCGGATTAAGACCGATCGCCGCGACGCCATGATGTTGGCTCAACATCTTAAGTCAGGCGATGTGAAGTCCATCTATGTGCCTGAGCCAGAAGATGAATCCATTCGTGATTTATCCCGGACGCGCGAGCGTGCTATGCGTGATCTGAACGATGCCAAGTATCAGCTTAAAGCGTTTCTATTACGCAATCACATTCAATACGGTGGCACGGCTAATTGGTCACTCAAACACTTACGCTGGCTAACAGAGTTAATTCTCCCGCATCCTGCACAACAATTTGTATTGCAGGAAATGATTCAAACTATCACCGAACGTATGTCGCGATTAAAGCGCCTTGATGAGGAGTTAGCTTATCAAGTGAAGCAATGGCGCTACTATCCTGTCGTTAAAGCCATTCAGGCGATGCGTGGCGTACGTTTATTAGTGGCCACTGGGTTAATTGCAGAATTAGGTGACCTATCGCGCTTTGATCATCCCCGTAAGCTGATGGCCTACATTGGCTTAGTGCCGAGTGAACATTCAACCGGCGGAAAGAGAACAGTGGGCAGTCTCACTAAAACCGGAAATACCCGCGCAAGGCGTTTGCTGACGGAAGGTGCGCACAGTTATCGCTACGCAGCGAACATCTCGACTGAATTACAAAAGCGACAAGAGGGTTTGCCAAAAGACATTGTCGATATTGCGTGGAAAGCGCAAGTACGCTTGTGCCGGCGCTATCAAGGATTAATGAAACGTGGAAAACATTACAACTTGGTGGTATCAGCCATTGCGCGAGAAATGGTGGCCTATATCTGGGTCATTGCCAACGAAGTCGTCCTCACGCCGGTTGATGTTAAAACCCGGTTAGTCAGAATGCCACGTGTGTAAAACAGCACAGCAGTAAGCGGCAACACACGTGATAAACAGTTTTGAGTTAATGCAGT
>JAWSVE010000012.1:0-6890 GCA_033852115.1 Cellvibrionaceae bacterium
TCGCGTCGACACCGTCGGCAGTCAATTCGACATCGTTACCATTCAGAACAAAGTACCCATCCGTATTGTTGAGCAGCTGATACGTGAGGGCATCACCGTCAGGATCGGTAGCCGTGAACGAGGCAATGACATCACCTACCGCCACGCTTTCTTCCGTCACATCGGAGGCGGTCACGGTGATCGTTGGGGCGTTATCGTTCACGCGGGTGACGATTGAGGTATCCGAATCGCTCGCGGTATTGGTACCGTCACTGGCTTCAACTTCAATGGTTAAACTGGTGAGATTTAGCACATCATCATTAATCGCGTTGACGCCCGCTGCGGTCAATTCGACGTTCGTACCGTTCAATACAAAGTAATTGTCACTGTTATTTAACAGTTGGTAGGTCAGTGCATCGCCATCAGGATCGGTGGCCGTGAACGACGCAATGACATCACCGGCGGCGACACTTTCTTCGGTCACATCAATCGCGGTCACGGTGATAGTCGGGCCATTCTCGCTGGCATCTTGAATATTCACGATGATATTTTGCGATGAAGAAAGACTTCCTTCACCGTCGTCAGTCGCGGTTACTATTACATCAAAAGGACCTGGATCTGTTTCAAAATCTGGTGGAGAGATAAAACGTAGGTTACCGGAGGTATCGATTTCAAATAGGGCAGCGTCGGCCCCGCTTAACGAGTATGTGATGTTGTCACCTTCTGCATCAGTAGCAGCATAATTTCCAACTGACACAGTATTCTCGGTTACATCAACGGTGACATCGGTACCTAGTAGCGGCGCGGTATTTTCAGTAACGTTAGTAACATTGACGGTGATATTTTGGGTAGCGCTAAGGTTTCCTTCCCCATCATCAGTGGCGGTAATGGTGACATCAAAAGGACCGGGATTAGATTCAAAATCCGGCGCGGTAATAAAACTTAAGTTGCCGTTCGAATCAATTTGGAACAATGCTGCGTCAGCACCACCGAGCGTGTATGTAATGTTGTCGCCATCAGCATCTGTAGCGGCGTAATTTCCAACAAAACTCGAATTCTCCGGTACGTCGGCAATTGCGTCCGAGCCCAAGACGGGAGCTGTATTTTCAATGACATTGGTGACGTTGACGGTGATGTTTTGAGAGGCCGTTAAATTCCCCTCGCCATCATCCTTGGCTATGATTGTGACATCGAAAGGTCCGGGGTTGGATTCAAAATCTGGCGCAGTTATAAAACTGAGGCTGCCTGAGGCATCAATTTGGAATAGCGCCGCATCGGCACCTGACAAGCTATAAATGATGGTGTCTGAGTCGACATCTGTTGCCGGGAAGCTACCAACTCCCAATGTATTTTCGACGACATCTACTGACGTATCTGCTCCAAGTATTGGATTTGAATTACCTGGGGGAGTTGTTGGTGGCGTCGCTGTATCTTCAGAATTTGCCTCTCCACCCTGCACCGCATCAGTATCAAGGATAGGCGCAACCGTTGTGTCATTTTCACTCAAGTTGAGGGAAGTCGTTTCTAAAGTCTCCAAAATCCGAGACAAACGCAAGAAACTGTGACCTTCGCTCGCAGCACCGCCGCCTGCTGCGGTATCAGCCAATACCTGATTTAGGTCTTCGTTAGATTCTAGCGCCTGAAGCACAGTCTCGATTGTTGACTCAGCGACCTCGCTATCTTGCCGGTCCGATGCAGACTGAGATGACATATCTTCACTGACAGTAACTTCTTGCGCTTCTTGAAGGGCGATAGCCTCGCCATCGGCAGTCTCTAACTCCACAGAGCTACCCGCTTCGGTAACGATTACGTCCCCTTTTCGCAATATATCGCCGACAGCAAGTTCCCGGGTTTTCCCATTCTCGTCTTTTACAAATGCTCGTCCGGTGATTGCGGTTACTGTCGCGATTGCTGCTAAATCTGCCATCTGTGATTCCTAGAGAGTTTTCGAGTTGTAGCAGATTCTACCGCTCGAGCCCTCTAAAAAATCGTACTAAAGTACTAGTTGGAAGACTAAATATTTTAAGAAGAAGGGAAATCTATACCATTTAGCAATAAAGCCAGCTGAACGCGATCTCTAACCTGGACCTTTTGGAAAATGATAGATAGATGGGATTTGACGGTTCTTTCGCCAATCCCCAATAACATGGAGATCTCTTTGTTTGTGTGACCTATAGCGACGGCCCTTGCAACGGCAAGTTCTCTCTTGGTCAGCTCTTTCAACCGTTCACTAACGTCTGTGTCCGCCTTTTGCGCCCCAGCAACCCGAGCGCCAAACAAAACTTTTTGCACTAGGTCCGGCCCCAACCAGAGGCCTCCACTAGTGACCACCAACGCCACATCTTGTAATTGACTAGTGGTTGCATAGCTATGGCAATACCCTTTTGCACCTAATGAAACGGCTGTTTTGGCTTGCTGCTCATTTGGGTTTGCGCTCAACACAACTACTGGCTTGCCGGTACTGACTAAGCTCTCCAACTCGTGGTAATGACGCTCTTCTAAACCTTTGGGCCATTCCACCCACACTACAGAAAACGCATTGATTTCGTAGACTTCCGAGAAACTAAACTGAATTTTAGAGTCTGGAAATACTTCGATCCAATGCGAGTGAGCTTTTCCTGTGGGTGTTATAAATAGGTGTTCTGTCATCGCTCTGTCAATGCATACTGCTTTGCACGCAAAACAGGTTTAATTATGTAGGCTAAGATCGTTTTTTGGCCGGTAAGGATATCCACCTCAGCAACCATACCCGGAATAATAGGTTTGTCATCGCCCAAGCTTGACTCCAGTGTTCGCACATGAACATTGTAATATGGATTTCCATCTTCATCGGTCAACGTATCCACGCCAATGCGCTCAACCACTCCCTCTAAACCACCGTATACCACAAAATCATAGGCAGTAAATTTTACTATCGCGTCCTGGCCTGGGCGAAGAAACGCAATATCTTGGGGGCGTATTCTCGCTTCCAGTAGTAATGTGTCATCGAGCGGAACAATTTCAACAACTTCTTTGCCCGGCAAGACAACACCACCAAGCGTATTATAATAAAGTCGCTTTACCGTGCCTTTTACGGGAGACTGTATAGCCGTTTGTTTTACTTTATCTGACAGTCCTAGGTTCGACTCACGTAGCGCGTTGATTCGCGTTGTAACATCCGATAGTTCTTCGCGAATAGCATTAGTAAAGGTTAGCACGACATCATCAATTTTACGTTCCGCTTCTGAAATTGCGCTGACTAAACGCTGATCCTGCGCCCTTGCTTGATTTAGTTCCCCTCGCAAATTGGAGACGTCCCGTTCCAATCGAAGCAATTCGACTTCTGAAACAGCACCAGATTGTACTAATGGTCGTGTCATACGCAGTTCTTTATCGGCTAATGAAAAACCATTTTCTAATTGTGTTATTTTTGCCTTAACTTCTTGCTTTTCTTGCCTACGCTGACTCAATTGTTCTTCTGCGATCCTGGTTTCACTTTGCAGCTCCGCTCGAAGGCTTTCGTAAAGCTGGATTTCCTGCTCAACAACTGATGGAAATTGTTCTTGATACTGTGCATCAACTTCAAATGGCTGCCCCTCTGCTACCGCTTGTAGCCGAGCTGCGCGAATTTGCAGACCAATCATTTCAATTTCTTTTTCTCTCAATGACGACGCAAACCGTGTTTGATCTATTTGAAACAACAGCTGCCCTTTTTCAACTATTTGTCCCTCTCGAACTAATATATCAGTCAGCACGCCACCGTCTAAAGACTGTACAATTTGTACTTGTCGAGACGGTACGACTTTAGCCTCGCCTCGCGTCACTTCATGTACTTCAGCAATGGCTGCCCACAGAATCAAGAGACAGACTGAAACGCTTACAGCGTATAACATTACTCGTGTTTTAATGGGATCTTGTTCTAAATATGCTTTTTCGGAATCAGCTTGCCAACCTAGCAGCTCGCCGTCCTCCTCACCGCCCAACTTTCCAATGAACATGCCTTTAACTTGCTGAAAAAAAGAGTGGCTTCTTTCAGAATTAACCTGACTTTTAGACTTAGGAGCTTTTGGAATTTCGGTAGCAGACATCAACTACTCCTCCCAATCCGGCCACTACGCAAAGCTTCGACGACAGTATCTTTAGGTCCATTAGCAACAATCTGGCCGCCATCGACAACAATAATTTTATCCACCATGTCTAACAACGCGGTTCTATGCGTGACAACCAATAACGTTTTATCTTCGACAAATTTAACTAGATTTTTAGTAACCTGAGCTTCGGTCGAATGATCCATTGAGCCTGTTGGTTCGTCCATCAGTAGTATGGGCGGATCGTGAATGACAGCTCTCGCTAACGCGATAGCTTTTCGTTGCCCACCCGATAGCGACTCACCTCGCTCACCCACCGCCATATCAAAGCCTTTGGGGTGAGCGTTAACTAATTCTGTGAGGCTCGCCAATTCTGATGCCCTGACAATAGCCGCATCGTCTGCATACGGGTGTGCGAGCACCAAGTTTTCTCGCAAGGTACCATAAAACAGCGTGACATCTTGTGGGACATACCCTATCTGTTGGCGTAATTCAGCAGGGTTAAGCTGGCGAATATCCACACCATCGATCAAAATGGTTCCGCTATCAGGTGCATACAAGCCTAGAATTAATTTTTCTAAAGTTGTTTTGCCGCAACCGATTCTACCTAGAACAGCTACTTTTTCGCCTGGCTGAATTTTAAAGGACACATTATTTAATGCTGGAGTTTCCTCTCCAGGGTAAGTAAAACTGACTCCTTTAAATTCAATGTCACCCTTTAGCGTATTCCGTGATAAAAATTTAGCATCCCTAGGCTGTTCGAGCGGCAACCCCATAATATCGTCTAATGACTCTAGGGATGTTCGAGCATTGTGATATTGCAACATCAAGCCTGCAGCTTGCCCGAGTGGCGCTAAACCTCGCGACGCCAGCATGGAGCACGCGATTAGCCCCCCCATACTTAACTCCCCGAATGAAATGAGATAAACCCCGAGCACCACCACTGACACCGAACATAATTGCTGAACAGACGCGCCAACATTTGTATTGGATAAAGCGAGTGAACGCTGCTTTAAACCAATACGAGCGAGAAAGTTTGCGGTACTTTCCCAACGCCGTTGCATAACACCTTCGGCGGCCATAGTCTTTAACGTTTCTATACCGACAAGACTTTCAATTAATGTTGCATTTCTTAGCGCTGCAGCCCGATATGTGGTCTCCGTTAATTCCTCCATACGCTTTTTTAAGAAAATGCTGTATGAAACAATGGCTAGTACTGCTACCAAGACAGGAACAACCATTAGCGGTGCAATCCAACCAATAACAATGAGAAAAACGATAACAAACGGTAAGTCTATAACGACTACTAGCGACATCGATGTTATAAAGTCACGTATAGACTCGTAGGATCGTAAGTTGGAAGCGAATGAGCCGACGGAAGCTGGGCGAGCCGACATTTTCATCCCAAGCACTTGTTCCATAATTTTTGCGGATAATTTGATATCTATACGCTTGCTCGATAAATCCAGAAAATAGCCACGCATGGACTTTAATAACAAGTCCATCAAAATAACTAACGCTACACCAATCGCCAACATCCACAATGTTTCTTGAGCAAAATTCGGTACCACTCTGTCATACACGTTCATGGTAAAAAGCGGGAGCGCCAAAGCGAAGACGTTAATTAACAGCGCAGCAACTAACACATCCCGATAAATTGGAAGGTTCTCTTTAAATACACGCCAAAACCAATGTTCCCTTGTCGAGTGACTGATTTCTGGGGTTCTCTCATCAAACCTAAACTTTGGTTTCGCTACAATTGCAGTACCGATGTACTTATCGACCAACTCAGCTCTAGGGATTTTTACGGCAGACTCGGAAAGCTCCGGGTAAACAACATGAGCGCAATCACTTCTTTCGTCCCAGCCCACGAGAATGGCAACCTGCTCTTCTTCTAGTAACAAAATGCTGGGTAATAAAGACCTGTGCATGCGCTCTAACGGTTTCTTTACTATACGGGCAGAAAGCCCTGCTCTATCTGCAGCACGAGAAAACAAGGAGGGGGATAATCGATTGTCGACCAATGGTAGGCCTGACACCAAAGCATCACGGGTTGTTGAAATACCATAGTGAAGGCAGAGATAAAGCAGGCTATCGCTTAAGTAATCGGGTTCCAGTTTATCCATTTGCGCTCTTTTTAACCTGCCGTTTCACCGATTTAACCAAGTTACATTATCAATTCATTATAAACTATTGATATTTCAGCTTTTTCTTTCATTAAAGGACAATTATAGCGCGTTAAAGCATACCAAGTAGATATTGTGTAAATTATCAGTGCAAACGGAATGAAAGCGTGATGAATAGCGTACTATTGAACGAAATCTTGCTTCTCAAAGTTGTGTGAAAACCGAAAACACTGATGAATCACTGTTAGAAATTCAAGGAGAAGTCTAGCATTGTCGCCTTGTTGATAAGAGTCGAAAAACCGGTGCAGGGTTAGCGAGACGAGTTCTTCGATGAGAAGGCTGGACAATCTGTCTGGATCGGATAAGTACGACCGCGGTCCGCAGAGGAAGGGACAAGGACAAATCTGACGGGATCATATTTTGGAAGCTTTATACTGGCCGAAGGCCGAGCCACTGGACGTGGCGAGTGATTCCGGAGTTAAACCCCGTACAATAAAAAACGGGTTTTCTCATGTAAGACTTTTAGCGGCACATAGTAAAACGCCCCGACCGTTTCCGATCGAGGCGCTTTAATTAGAAGCCTGAAGCCTGACAAAATCGTCTGGAACGATGTTGGGCGCCGGAGGGACGGCGGCGGGTCGAAGACCTGCAGGACACGGATGTCAGGCATCACTATGACCGTATCCCGCAGGGATAGGTCAGCGTTATAAAAGAAAAG
>JAWSVE010000004.1:0-74480 GCA_033852115.1 Cellvibrionaceae bacterium
TAGTTTCTAAGATCATCGAATAGTCATACAATGTACAGGCTTTCCTCCTAAGGGAGGGGCTTCTGTAAAAAAGGGAGGCGCTGCTTCCCTTTTTTTATGCATTATCGCAGGGCAATGCTCTCGCTTAATCATCAAAAGGTTGTTAGTTATGGATGAAGAATTAAAGACGAATGTGCTTTCACCTGAAATTTGGATGCGGCTCTTGGTAATGGTGTTAATGGTCATCTGTGCCAACGTATCTCTGTGGGTGCTGTGGTTGGTGGCTAGTTTGCAATTTTTGTTTTCGTTGGTGCTCGGCCGTCCAAATGAGAATATCGATGAGTTTTCTACAGGATTGCTTGCTTACTTAAGGCAAATCTTTGAGTTCTTGGTTTTCAAGACAGACGATCGCCCCTTCCCGTTTGCGCCTTTCCCTCGGGATGATGAGGAATAGTCTGTCCCTATGTTAATTGTCAGACTGTATTGAGGGTTGCTACGTAAAGCGTAGTGCCCTCTAATCTACTGATATATCAAGAGATTTCCCTTATCGCCTCTTCTTTTGAATTTATTTCTCTATCTGCTTGACAGCTAATAGGCGTCTCTATAAAATTCCGCCTCCTTTCACCGAGCCCCTCGCGTGAAAGCTCTTTAGACATTGACGATTTGGAGTTGGATACATCATGCAGAATCAGCGTATTCGCATTCGGCTTAAGGCCTTCGATCACAAGCTTATTGATGCTTCTGCGGAGGAGATTGTTGAAACTGCTAAGCGCACTGGCGCGCAGGTTCGCGGTCCAATTCCACTTCCGACGCGTAAAGAGCGCTTTACTGTTCTGATCTCTCCTCACGTTAACAAAGATGCGCGTGATCAATACGAGATTCGTACGCATAAGCGCATGATGGATATTGTTGAGCCTACCGAAAAAACCGTAGACGCGCTGATGAAGCTCGATCTTGCGGCCGGTGTTGAGGTTCAAATCAGCTTAGGTTGATGCCTGGGTTGTTAGTAAGAAGTTTGTAAGACTTTCCGTCTACAAGAATAGGTAGATCAGCTGCACGTAAGATAAGCTGGTGAGCGCTAACCGAAAGGTTGGTAACAGATAAAATAGGTTGTGTAACGCTCTGAAATGGGCGGCCGTAGCGGGTAAGAGCCCCGTGCACTGCGAGGTAATAAAATGACTATCGGTATAGTCGGCCGCAAAAGCGGCATGACACGTATCTTTTTGGATAGCGGTGTCTCCATTCCTGTTTCTGTGGTTGAGGTTTCTCCCAATCGCATCACCCAAGTTAAAACTGAAGAGTCTGACGGCTATAGCGCTGTGCAAGTTGCTATTGGTTCGCGTCGTGCTTCACGTGTTAGTAAGGCGAATGCTGGTCATTATGCAAAAGCGAACACTGAAGCGGGTGCTTCTTTGGTTGAGTTGCGCAACACCTCTGGTGAAGAGTTTGAGGTGGGTGCAGAGTTGACGGCTGAAGCTTTCGAGGCTGGTCAGTACGTTGATGTGACTGGCAGCTCTAAAGGTAAGGGTTTTGCTGGTGGCGTTAAGCGCTGGAATTTCAGTATGCAAGACGCAACTCACGGTAACTCACTTTCGCATCGTGCGCCTGGTTCAATCGGCCAATGTCAAACGCCTGGTCGCGTTTTTAAAGGCAAGAAGATGGCCGGTCACATGGGTGCTGAGCAAGTCACTGTTCAGAATTTAGAAATCGTAAAAGTCGATGCTGAACGCAATCTGATTTTGGTTAAGGGTGCTATCCCTGGTGCGCCAGGCGGTGACGTTATTATTCGTCCTGCTGTAAAAATGCGTAACCGCAAATCAGCTTCAGCTAACGCCTAGGTATCCGAGGGGAATCGACGATGGAATTGAATATCGCAACTGGCGGAACAGTCAGTGTTTCCGAAACAGCGTTTGGGCGAGAGTTTAATCAAGATCTCGTGCATCAAGCGATTGTTGCTTACATGGCTGGTGCTCGTCAGGGTACTAAAGCGCAAAAGAATCGTTCTGCAGTATCTGGCGGTGGCAAAAAGCCATGGCGTCAAAAGGGTACTGGTCGTGCTCGCGCTGGTACCATTCGCAGCCCATTGTGGCGTAGCGGTGGTGTAACGTTTGCTGCTCAGCCGCGTGACCACAAGCAAAAGCTAAACAAGAAAATGTATCGTGCAGCGATGCGTTGCATTGTGTCTGAGTTGAACCGCTTGGAGCGTTTGGTTGTTGTTCAAGACTTCGCGCTTGAATCACCAAAAACTAAGAGCTTAGTGCAAAAGCTTGCAGAGTTTGATTTGAGTAATGTGCTAATCATCGCTGAAGAGGTGACAGAGAATCTGTACTTGGCAGCGCGCAACCTTCACAAAGTTGACGTATCTGATGTAGAAGGTATCGACCCTGTGAGCTTGGTTCGTTTCGACAAAGTATTAGTAACTGTTTCTGCCCTCAAGAAAATTGAGGAGTCGCTAGCATGAACCAAGAACGTCTTTATAAAGTAATTGTTGGTCCAGTGGTTTCTGAGAAAGCGAGCATTGCTGCTGAGCTTGGAAATCAAGTGGTATTTAAAGTAGCTAAAGATGCAGCTAAGCGAGAAATCAAAGCTGCTGTTGAGGCGCTTTTCAAAGTAACCGTTGAAAATGTCCGCGTAGTGAATACCAAAGGTAAAACTAAGCGTACTCGTCACGGTTTGGGCAAGCAAAGCGATACGCGTAAAGCGTATGTGCGTCTTGCTGAAGGGCATGACATCAACTTTGAGTCTTTAGGCTAATAATTAACGGATAGGTATCTTTGCAATGGCTATTGTAAAACGTAAACCCACCTCCGCTGGACGCCGCTTTGTAGTAAGCGTTGTTAATCCAGATTTGCACAAAGGTGCGCCTTATGCGCCTTTGCTTGAGAAGAAAAGCAAAAGTGGTGGCCGTAACAATACTGGTCGTATCACGACTCGTCACGTTGGTGGTGGTCACAAGCAGCATTACCGCAAGATCGATTTCAAGCGCAACAAAGACGGTATCGTCGCGAAAGTTGAGCGTCTTGAGTACGATCCAAACCGCAGTGCGAATATCGCATTGGTTTGTTACTTGGATGGTGAGCGTCGCTACATTATTGCGCCTAAAGGCATTGCAGCTGGCGATCAGATTCAATCAGGTGTTGATGCTCCGATTAAAGTAGGCAATACCTTGCCAATGCGCAACATCCCAGTGGGTAGTACTGTTCACTGTGTTGAGATGAAACCTGCTAAAGGTGCGCAGCTCGCGCGTTCTGCTGGTACCTCTGTACAAATCGTTGCGCGTGAAGGTGACTACGTAACCTTGCGTCTGCGTAGTGGTGAGATGCGTAAAGTGCTTGCCGATTGTCGCGCCACTATGGGTGAAGTATCGAACAGTGAGCATAGCTTGCGTTCTCTAGGTAAGGCTGGTGCGTCGCGCTGGCGTGGTGTTCGCCCAACTGTTCGCGGTGTGGCGATGAACCCGGTAGACCATCCACACGGTGGTGGTGAGGGTCGTACATCAGGTGGTCGTCACCCAGTTAGCCCATGGGGTACGCCAACCAAGGGTTATAAGACTCGTAAGAATAAGCGCACTGATAGCATGATTGTGCGTCGTCGTAACAAGAAGTAATTAGCTGAGCGATCTAAGTTAAAGAGGAAGTCTCCGTGCCAAGATCATTGAAAAAAGGTCCCTTTATTGACCTGCACCTTCTCAAGAAGGTGGAAACTGCAGCCGCTGCAAATGATCGTCGTCCAATTAAAACTTGGTCGCGTCGGTCGATGATTAGCCCAGATATGGTGGGTTTAACTATCGCTGTTCACAACGGTCGTCAGCATGTTCCCGTTTTGATCAACGAAGAAATGGTTGGACATAAACTAGGTGAATTCGCGGCCACTCGTACTTACCGTGGTCACGTAGCAGATAAAAAGGCGAAGCGTTAATTTAAACGCATCGTAAGGTGAGATTGATGGAAGTAGCAGCTAAATTACGCGGCGCAAGATTATCGGCTCAGAAAGCACGTCTAGTTGCCGATCAAATTCGCGGAAAGGGCGTTGAAGAAGCATTAGATATTCTTGCTTTTAGTCCAAAGAAAGGTGCAGAAATTGTTAAGAAGGTGCTCGAGTCTGCGATTGCAAACGCCGAGCACAATGAAGGCGCTGATGTTGATGAGCTTCGTGTATCCACTATTTTTGTGGACGAAGGCTTAACCATGAAGCGTATTAGACCAAGAGCGAAAGGTCGTGCCGACCGTATTTTTAAACGCTCTTGCCACATTACAGTTAAAGTAGCTGACCAATAAGAGAGCGGGCGATATGGGTCAAAAAGTTCATCCAACAGGTATCCGACTGGGCATCGTTAAGAAGCACACTTCTACATGGTATGCAGATAGCGATGAGTACGCAGATAAGCTATACACCGATTTGACGGTACGTGAGTTCATTCAAAAGCAACTTGCTCACGCGTCAGTAAGCCGAATTCAAATCGAGCGTCCAGCGAATACAGCGCGCGTTACCATTCACACTGCTCGCCCCGGTATTGTGATCGGTAAAAAAGGCGAGGACGTTGATGTATTGCGAGCTGAAGTCAGCAAGCGTATGGGTATTCCTGTACACATCAATATCGAAGAAATTCGTAAACCTGACTTAGATGCCTCTTTAGTTGCACAGAGTGTAGCGTCTCAATTAGAGCGTCGAGTTATGTTTCGTCGCGCAATGAAGCGAGCGGTTCAAAACGCTATGCGTCAAGGCGCTGAAGGTATTAAGATTCAAGTAGGCGGCCGTTTAGGTGGTGCAGAGATTGCGCGTTCTGAATGGTACCGCGAAGGCCGAGTGCCTTTGCATACATTGCGTGCCGATATCGACTACGCAACTGCCGAAGCATCTACAACTTATGGAATTATCGGCATTAAAGTTTGGATCTTCAAAGGTGAAGTGATTGGCGATATGCCACAGCAAGAAGCTGCACCTAAAAAGAAATCCAAAAAAGCTGAATAACCCAACTGAGATTGAGTAAAAAGGGCTAACCGATGCTGCAACCCAAACGTACGAAATTTCGCAAGCAAATGAAAGGCCGCAATCGCGGTCTGGCCCAGCGCGGGTCAAAAGTTAGCTTTGGCGAATATGCTTTGAAAGCGACCGGTCGTGGTCGCATAACTGCGCGCCAAATCGAAGCGGCGCGTCGTGCAATGACTCGTCACGTAAAACGTGGCGGTAAGATCTGGATTCGTGTCTTTCCAGATAAGCCAATTACCAGTAAGCCCTTGGAAGTTCGTCAAGGTAAAGGTAAGGGTAATGTTGAGTACTGGGTTGCGCAAATTCAACCTGGAAAGGTGCTCTATGAAATGGAAGGTGTTTCCGAGGAACTAGCTCGTGAAGCATTTGGTTTGGCGGCCGCGAAGCTGCCTTTAAGTACAACTTTTGTAAAACGATCGGTGATGTGATGAAAGCGTCAGAGCTTCGCGATAAGTCGACAGAAGAACTCAATAAAGAGTTGTTAGAGCAATTAGAAGCACAGTTTAAGTTGCGTATGCAGCAAAACACTGGGCAGCTTAACCAAACTCATGAGTTGAAACAAACTCGTCGAGATATTGCACGTATTAAAACCGTATTGAGTGAGAAGGCAGGTAACTAATGACTGAGTCTACTACTGCTAAGCAAGCGCGTACCCAGATGGGTAAAGTTGTTAGCGACAAGATGGAAAAAACCATTACCGTTCTTGTTGAACGTCGCGTTAAGCACCCAATTTACGGTAAGTACGTAACTAAATCTACCAAAGTAAAAGCTCATGATGAAGCAAATGAGTGCAAGATTGGTGACACAGTTACTATTGAAGAATCTCGTCCTTTGTCTAAAGACAAAAGCTGGCGCCTAGTTCGTATCGACGAGCGCGCGACCGAGATTTAATTTTAAGAATTTGAGCAAGGCATAGTCGAGATTAGCGGAGACCGGCAATGATTCAAACAGAAAGTTACCTAGAAGTTGCAGATAACAGCGGTGCACGCCGTGTTATGTGTATCAAGGTGTTGGGTGGGTCTCACCGACGCTATGCCTCGGTTGGTGACGTAATTAAAGTGACCGTTAAAGAAGCAATTCCACGTGGCAAAGTAAAAAAAGGCCAAGTGATGAAAGCGGTTGTTGTACGCACTAAGAAAGGTATTCGTCGACAAGACGGCTCATTGATTAAATTCGATGACAACGCTGCGGTATTGTTGAATAACCAAGAAGCGCCAGTAGGTACACGTATCTTTGGCCCGGTTACTCGTGAGCTTCGCGGTGAGAAATTCATGAAAATTATATCGTTGGCCCCAGAAGTACTTTAATAGCTACCGGTGGGATCGAGGAAAAGGTAATGAGCAAAATTAAACGTGATGATGAAGTTATCGTGATCGCAGGCCGAGACAAAGGCAAGCGCGGCAAGGTAACTAAAGTGCTTTCCGATAATCGTCTATTGGTTGGTGGTATTAACTTAGTTAAGAAACACCAAAAGCCAAACCCACAAATGGGTGTTGCTGGCGGTATTATCGAGAAAGAAGCGCCTATACAGATTTCAAACGTCGCTATTTTCAATCCATCGACTAATAAGGCTGATCGAGTGGGTTATAAAGTAGAAGACGGCAAGAAAGTACGTATCTTCAAATCGTCAGGCGAGCAGTTAGGCTAATAGCAACTGCGGTTATTGAACGCTTTTAAACTGGATTACAGAAATGGCAAGGTTAAAAGACAAGTACCAAAACGAACTGAAAGCCCAGCTTAAAGATGAGCTTGGCGTGAAGAACGTGATGGAAATTCCAAAGATCACCAAGATCACTATCAATATGGGTGTTGGTGAAGCAGTCGGTGACAAAAAAGTTCTTGAGAACGCGGTTGGCGACTTGGAAAAAATTGCGGGTCAAAAAGTTGTTGTAACTAAAGCTCGTAAATCTATCGCTGGATTTAAGATTCGTGACGGTTGGCCAATTGGTGCAAAAGTTACATTGCGTGGCGACCGCATGTACGAATTTCTTGATCGTCTGATCTCTATCGCGATCCCTCGAATTCGTGACTTCCGCGGCATCAGCCCTAAGCAGTTTGACGGTCGTGGTAACTTCACAATGGGTGTTAATGAGCAAATCATTTTCCCAGAGATCGACTACGACAAAATTGACAAGTTACGTGGCATGGATATTTGTATTACCACGTCTGCGCGCAATGACGAAGAAGGTCGTGCATTGTTACGTGCGTTTAACTTCCCATTCCGCAACTAATTAAAGTAAATACGGCAAGGTATTAACTATGGCTAAAAAATCGATGATTGCTCGCGAGAATAAGCGCGCAAAGACAGTTGCCAAATACGCAGCTAAGCGTGCTGAGCTAAAAGCTATCATTGTTGATCCCAACTCGAGTGAAGATCAAGTTTGGGATGCGTTGGTTAAACTACAAAAACAACCACGTAACGCAAGTTCGTCGCGCCAACAGCGACGCTGTCGTGTTACTGGTCGTCCACACGGTGTTTACCGCAAGTTTGGCCTATGCCGTAACAAATTACGTGAAGCCGCGATGCGTGGTGATGTCCCAGGCTTAGTCAAGGCAAGTTGGTAAGCCAAAGGCTGCCCATAGGAGCAAATATTATGAGTATGCAAGATCCAGTAGCCGATATGCTCACCCGCATTCGAAATGCGCAGCAAGTAGGCAAAACTACCGTAGATATCCCAGCTTCAAAATTGAAAGTAGCGGTAGCTAACGTATTGAAAGAAGAAGGTTACATTGAAGGTGTTGCCGTTAGTGAAGACGCTAAGCCGGTAATCACAATCGAACTTAAATACTTCGAAGGCAAGCCAGTTATTGCTGAAATCGATCGTGCAAGCCGTCCTGGACTACGTAACTACGCAGGAAAAGAAGGGTTGCCTTCGGTTCGTGGCGGTCTAGGTATTGCGATCGTTTCAACAAGTAAGGGTGTAATGACCGACCGTGCAGCTCGTGCTGCAGGCGTTGGTGGCGAAGTGCTCTGCACAGTATTCTGATTTAGAACGGATAAAGCAAAATGTCTCGAATTGCCAATAGTCCAGTACCAGTACCTGGTGGTGTGGAAATCACTATGAAAGGCCAGGAAATTTCTGCAAAGGGCAAGAACGGTAACTTAGCGTTGACCGTTCACACCAGTGTAGAAGTTGTTCAAGAAGGCGCCGAGCTGAAGTGTTCTGCTCGTGATGGCGCAAAGCAATCTAAAGCGTTGGCGGGAACTATGCGTTCTTTGATCAACAATATGGTTGTGGGTGTTTCAGAGGGTTTCCAAAAAACCTTACAGTTAAACGGTGTTGGTTACCGCGCTAAAGCAAGCGGTAAAACATTGAATTTAACGTTGGGCTTTTCACACCCGGTAGACTATGAGTTGCCAGAAGGCGTAACGGCGGAAACTCCTAGCCAAACGGAAATCGTATTAAAGAGCGCTGACAAACAATTGTTAGGGCAAGTAGCAGCTGAAGTGCGCGCGTTTCGTCCACCAGAGCCATATAAAGGCAAGGGTGTACGCTATGCTGACGAATACGTAAGACGTAAAGAAGCGAAGAAAAAGTAGGGTAGCGAAATGATTGATAAGAAACAGTCTCGTTTACGACGTGCACGTCGAGCCCGCGCAAAAATTCGCGAGTTAGGTGCAAATCGGCTGACTATCCACCGCACTCCTCGTCACATGTATGCGCAAGTGACTACCGGTGCTGGTGATAAAGTGGTTGCAAGTGCCTCTACACTCGATAAAGAGTTACGTAGTGGTCAAACCGGTAATGTTGAAGCAGCAACTGCGGTTGGAAAGCTGATCGCTGAGCGTGCAAAATCCGCCGGTGTTACTGAAGTTGCGTTTGATCGTAGCGGTTTTAAATATCACGGTCGTGTTAAGGCACTGGCTGATGCAGCTCGCGAAGCTGGTCTCCAATTCTAACGGCTACGGCACATTGAAAGGCTAAATAAAGACTATGGCATTTAACAAGAAAGAAGATCCTAATACCGAAGGCCTCCAGGAAAAACTGGTTCAGGTCAACCGTGTTGCGAAAACTGTTAAAGGTGGTCGTATTTTCGGTTTCACTGCACTGACTGTGGTTGGTGACGGTAATGGTAAAGTCGGTTTCGGTCGTGGTAAGGCACGTGAAGTTCCATTGGCAATTCAAAAGGCTATGGAATCCGCGCGTCGAAACATGATCCAGGTAGATCTTAATGGCGATACCATCCAGTATCCAATGAAAGGTCGCCACGGCGCTTCCAAAGTGTTCATGCAACCTGCATCTCAAGGTACTGGTGTTATTGCCGGTGGTGCAATGCGTGCTGTCCTCGAGATCGCTGGAGTTCAGAACGTTTTGGCAAAATGCTACGGTTCAACTAACCCAGTAAACGTTGTTCGAGCAACCTTCAACGCGCTAAAAACAATGGCTTCTCCAGAATCTGTTGCACTTAAGCGTGGCAAGAAGGTCGAAGAGATTACTAACTAAATCACTCTTTTAATTTTTTAAGTAAAGATAGCGCTATGGCTAAGAAAAAAATTAAAGTGACTCAAATTAAGAGCACTGCGGGCCGATTGAAAAATCATAAGGCGTGCGTAGCAGGTTTGGGTTTGCGTCGTATTGGTCACACTGTAGAAGTTGAAGATACTCCATCAGTACGTGGCATGATTAATACAGTTCACTACTTGGTCGCGGTAGAGGGGGAGTAAATGAAACTCAATACATTGAGCCCAGCACCTGGCCATAAAAAAGATGCGAAGCGTGTCGGACGAGGTATCGGTAGCGGTTTGGGTAAAACTGCAGGCCGTGGTCATAAGGGTTTGAAAGCTCGCTCTGGCGGTTCAGTTAAGCCAGGTTTTGAAGGCGGTCAGATGCCTTTACGTAAGCGCTTGCCTAAGTACGGCTTTACCTCACGCGTTGGCCGTGTTGTTGAAGAAGTGCGCTTGTCTGAGCTGAACAAAGTGAACGCAGACGTCATCGATCTCGCTGCACTTAAAGAAGCAGATATCATCAGAGAGAATACTCTACGCGCTAAAGTATTTCTTTCAGGTGAGCTTTCAAAAGCAGTAACCGTAAAAGGCCTTGGTGTAACCAAAGGTGCAAAGGCTGCGATTGAAGCTGCTGGCGGTAAAGTCGAAGAATAATCACTGCGATCTTGGCGGTAAGAGGCACATATGGCTAAACCAGGCATGCAGCCCGGAATGAAATCAAAAGGATTAGGCGAGCTTTGGGCTCGCCTACGTTTTGTATTGCTCGCCATTTTGGTGTACCGATTAGGTACCCATATACCTGTTCCTGGTATTGATCCGGATCAGGTAGCAGCGTTATTCAATCAGCAACAAGGTACCATTCTAGGCATGTTTAACATGTTTTCAGGTGGTGCTTTCGAGCGTATGAGTATCTTGGCGCTCGGCATTATGCCGTACATTTCTGCGTCAATTATCATGCAGATAATGACGACTGTTACTCCTTCTCTTGAGCAATTGAAGAAGGAAGGCGATGCTGGTCGTCGAAAAATCAATCAGTATACGCGTTATTTCACTGTGCTACTGGCAACTGTTCAAGGCTTCGCAATGGCTATGGCTTTCCAAGGCCAAGCTTATATAGGCGGCTTTGCATTTTTGTTCATAGCGACCATCTCATTAGTTACCGGTGCGGTATTTATGATGTGGTTAGGTGAGCAGGTAACAGAGCGAGGTATCGGTAATGGTATTTCGTTACTAATTTTTGCAGGGATCGTCGCAGGTCTACCATCTGCGGTCGGTCAGATGCTGGAAAGCTGGAAACTTGGAACACTCAATATCTTCTGGGTTTTGTTCACTGTAGGTGCAGCGATCGGGTTGATTTGGTTTGTGGTATTTATGGAGCGTGGACAACGGCGCATTACCGTAAATTACGCGAAGCAGCAAAAAGGTCGTCAAATGATGGCTGCTCAAACCAGTCATTTACCATTAAAGGTAAACATGGCTGGAGTAATCCCTGCAATTTTTGCGAGCAGTATTTTGTTATTCCCTGCGACCATAACATCGTGGTTTTCGGAGGGAAGTGATGGAGCAGTCGGCAATTTGTTGAATGATATAGCTTTTGCTATTGGCCCTGGCCAACCGCTCTACCTGATCTTGTTTACGGCATTTATTATTTTCTTCTGCTTCTTCTATACAGCGTTGATGTTCAACCCAAAAGAAGTGGCAGATAACCTGAAGAAGTCCGGTGCTTATGTACCCGGGATCCGTCCTGGTGACCAAACGGCTAAGTACATCGATTCGGTGTTAACGCGTTTGACGGTTGTAGGCTCGATTTATATTGCTGGCGTTTGTCTTTTGCCACAATTTTTCATTAACACCTCAGGTGTGCCTGTTTATCTTGGTGGCACGTCTCTGTTGATTGTAGTGGTTGTTGTGATGGATACCTTTTCTCAGGTTCAGTCACATTTAATGTCTTCTCAGTATGAATCGCTGATGAAGAAAGCGAATCTGAAAGGCTACGGAGCGGGTGTTACTCGCTAGCCAAGCGATTGCGAATTTCCTGAAGTAAGTTCCTAGAGAGATTAAGAACATGAAAGTAAGAGCTTCCGTTAAAAAGATGTGCCGCAATTGCAAGTTGGTACGTCGTAAGGGTGTTGTTCGCGTAATTTGTAGCGCGGAGCCTCGCCACAAGCAGCGTCAAGGCTAAATTTCGCACTTTTAGGCATCTCAAGGGCCTAAGTAGTTGATTTTTTCATGCTTTATCGCTATTCTTGCGCGCCTTTTTGGGGTGCGAAGGATTTAATATTGATCAGTATTGCTCGGCCAAGCCCGCGAACTGAACTAAAAGATTGAAAATGTAACGATCTCGCACCGAGATTTGATTGGAGAAAGTCGAATGGCCCGTATCGCCGGTGTCAATGTACCCGATAACAAACATGCCGTAATTGCGTTGACCTACGTATATGGCGTTGGACGCACGACAGCAAAGCAAATCTGTGCGGCAACAGGCATCAATGAATCAACAAAGATCTCTGAGCTCTCAGAAGAGCAAGTTGATGAGATTCGAAATGAAGTCGCAAAGTTGACTGTTGAAGGTGACTTGCGTCGAGAAGTTTCAATGAACATCAAGCGTTTAATGGACCTGGGTTGTTTTCGCGGTATCCGTCATCGTCGAAACCTACCTGTTCGAGGTCAACGCACTAAGACGAATGCGCGAACCCGTAAAGGTCCACGTAAGCCAATTAAGAAATAGTAACTATATCAAAGACTTATCTACCCGCTAGACAAGTAGCGCCTAGGTTAGGAAAAAGATAAATGGCAAAGCCCAGCAAGCAAACCACCCGTAAAAAGGTGAAGAAAACCGTAGTCGATGGCATCGCTCATGTGCATGCCTCGTTCAACAACACCATTGTGACCATTACTGATCGCCAAGGTAATACCCTATCTTGGGCTACTGCTGGTGGTTCAGGTTTCCGCGGTTCACGTAAGAGCACTCCTTTCGCTGCCCAGGTTGCAGCAGAGCGTGCTGGTGAAGCCGCTAAAGACTATGGATTAAAGAATCTAGACGTAGAAGTTAAAGGCCCTGGCCCTGGTCGTGAGTCAGCCGTTCGCGCGCTTAACTCCATAGGCTATAAGGTTACAAATATTACTGACGTGACGCCGATTCCACATAATGGCTGTCGCCCACCGAAAAAACGTCGTGTGTAAAGAGGACTCACTGAATGGCACGTTATAGAGGACCCCGCTGTAAGTTATCACGCCGTGAAGGAACAGACCTGTTCTTGACGAGTGGTGTGCGTCCAATCGAATCAAAGTGTAAAGCTGAAACTGCGCCTGGCCAACATGGCCAACGTCGTGGCCGTTTATCTGACTACGGTGTTCAGCTTCGCGAAAAACAAAAAGTTCGTCGTTTGTACGGCGTATTGGAAAAACAGTTCCGTAGCTACTATAAAGAAGCAGCACGTCGCAAAGGCGCGACAGGTGAAAACCTGCTTAAGCTATTGGAATCACGCTTAGATAACGTAGCTTACCGTATGGGTTTCGGATCAACTCGCGCTGAAGCACGTCAATTGGTTTCACACAAAGGTATCTTGGTAAACGGCAAGACAGTAAATGTTGCGTCCTATCAGGTACAGGAAGGCGACATAGTCGCTGTTCGCGAGCGTGCTAAGAAGCAACTTCGCGTGCAGAACGCTTTGGCAGTTGCTGGAAACCGAGGTGATGTAGAGTGGATCGACGTAAATGCATCGAAAATGGAAGGCACTTACAAGCGCGTTCCAGATCGCGGCGATTTACCTGCTGAAATCAATGAGAACCTCATCGTAGAGCTTTACTCTAAGTAATCGCTCTATATAGGGATAATCAATTACAGGTGTGGCTATGCAAAGTGCTGTTAATGAATTTTTAACCCCACGTCATATTGACGTAACCGAAGCCAGTCAAACCCGAGCAAAAGTTGTGCTAGAGCCACTTGAGCGAGGCTTTGGTCACACATTGGGTAATGCGTTACGACGTATTTTGCTGTCCTCTATGCCCGGTTGTGCAATCACCGAAGTAGAGATTGACGGTGTTGAGCACGAGTACGGTGCGATCGAAGGTGTTCAAGAAGACGTTATTGAGATTCTTCTTAACCTAAAAGGCGTCGCCGTAATCATGCACGGTAAAGATCAAGCCACCTTGCGTTTGACCAAGAAAGGCCCTGGTGCTGTAACTGCTGCAGACATCCAAGTTGATCACGAAGTAGAAATTAAAAACCCTGAGCATGTTATTGCAAACATCAACACCGATGTTGAGCTTAACATGACGTTGACTGTTAACCGTGGTCGCGGATACCAGCCAGCCGATGCACGTTACAGTGATGATGACGAATCTCGCGCGATTGGCCGTCTTCAATTAGACGCGTCATACAGCCCAGTTCGTCGCGTAGCATACAATGTTGAAAGTGCTCGTGTTGAACAGCGCACTGATCTCGATAAGTTAGTTTTGGACTTAGAAACTAACGGTACTATCGATCCTGAAGAAGCGATTCGTCGTGCAGCAACAATTCTTCAACAACAGCTAGCTGTGTTCGTTGATCTCGAAGGCGAGAAAGAAGCTGAGCCAGAGCAGAAAGAAGAAGAAATTGATCCAGTGTTGCTTCGTCCAGTTGATGATCTTGAGTTAACTGTGCGTTCAGCGAACTGCTTAAAAGCTGAAAATATTTACTACATCGGTGATTTGATTCAACGCACCGAAGTTGAGTTACTTAAAACCCCGAACTTAGGTAAAAAGTCACTCACTGAAATTAAAGACATCCTCGCTTCACGTGGCTTGTCATTGGGAATGCGTTTAGAGAACTGGCCACCTGCTAGTTTGAAAAACGACGATAAATTAGCGCCTTAATGTAGACGGTAATACCGTTTCATTTAGAGATCGGATATTAAAGGTAACAAATCATGCGTCATCGTCACAGTGGCCGCCAGCTAAACCGAAATAGTTCTCACCGTAAAGCCATGTTCCGTAACATGGTTACGTCGCTAGTTGAGCACGAGTTAATTAAAACCACTTTGCCTAAAGCAAAAGAGTTGCGCCGTTATGCGGAGCCACTAATCACTTTGGCAAAAGAAGACACTGTTGCTAACCGTCGTTTGGCGTTTTCTCGCCTTCGCAGTAAAGAAGCGGTAGGTAAATTGTTCTCTGACTTAGGCCCTCGTTATGAGTCTCGCCCAGGTGGTTACTTACGTATCCTTAAGTGCGGTCTCCGCACTGGCGATAAAGCACCAATGGCTTATGTAGAGTTGGTCGATCGTAACCAGAAAGTTGCTGAGCCAGACGCAGAAACTGAATCAGCCGCTGAATAAGATCAATGCAGTTTATGTAAAAACACCGGCCGAGAGCCGGTGTTTTTGTATATAGGGGGTATTACTTCCTGCTCAATTCGCGGCTTTTAGTGCTGCTGCTTATGATACCAATAAGGCTAGGGACTTGGCGGTTCGTGCCAGTGGCATGGCAGACCGTTGGACTCTGGCTAGTATCAGCGCACCTTCAATAGCGCTCAAGATAAACTCAGCGTAGTCTTCTGCTTCAGTATCGCCTCTACCTTTATTCTTCAAAAAACATTCGATAATCCTAAGCCATTCGTTAAAGATTTTCTCACAGGAAACTGTGATATTGGGTGAATTAGGCGCGCATTCTAATAATACGGTTGTGATAGGACAGCCTTCTGTAAATGCTGAGTCATGCATCCAGCCAGATAGCAAACTGCAATATTCGCTAATAAATTCTTCAGGGCTAGTAGCGTTGTTGGCAAGGTCTTTTAAAGTGATTGACACTTTATTGCCTGCAACTTCTAAACATTCGCATGCGAGTTGTTCTTTACCAGCTGGAAAGTAGTGGTACAACGAGCCCTTGGGGGCACCACTCAGGGAGAGTATGTCGTTCAACCCTGTTGCTGCATAGCCTTTGGTTCTAAACAGCTTGATGGCGGTATTGACTAGGTTGTCCCGGTGCTTTGCGGCATTCGCCATAGTGGCCTCTCGACTATATGCTGACGTAGATATTATAGTAAATGGTCTAGATGTTTGCTCTGTTATATTGACCGGTCTGTAGTGACTGGATCAGCTAAGCGTCACGATTGCTCAATACGATAGTAATTGATAGGATGCGCACCCTCTGCGAGCCGACATGGGGTGCTTTTAGCAATGTCCTATCGTTAGCGCGGTTCGCCTGCATTAAATTTACCCTCCCTATGAACCCACCTCCTCGAACCGGGGATAGACTTAGACTGCCTGGTGTATGACATGCTGCAAACTGTAAAAAGAGATTGGCTTTCTAACATCAAGGGTGATTTGCTTGCCGGAACTGTCGTTGCGCTTGCATTGATTCCTGAAGCGATAGCGTTTTCCATCATAGCCGGTGTCGACCCCCAGGTTGGACTATATGCGTCGTTCTGCATCGCAGTCGTCGTTGCATTTACAGGAGGTAGACCGGGTATGATATCAGCCGCAACAGGCGCTATGGCTTTGTTGATGGTTACGTTGGTAAAGGAGCACGGGTTGCAGTATCTATTCGCCGCGACACTACTAACAGGTGTGCTTCAAATAGTTGCCGGGTATCTTAAGCTGGGCGATTTAATGCGATTTGTGTCACGTTCGGTTGTTACTGGGTTTGTAAATGCGCTGGCGATATTAATCTTCATGGCTCAGCTCCCAGAGCTCACCAATGTGACTTGGCACGTCTATGTCATGACCGCTGTCGGCTTGGGTATTATTTACTTGTTCCCGTTGATCCCCGTCATCGGTAAGGCGTTACCATCGCCGTTGGTCTGCATTGTTTCCTTAACGGTTTTTTCTATGGTGGTGGGCCTGGATATTCGTACGGTTGGTGATATGGGCCAACTGCCCGATACATTGCCGATTTTCCTTTGGCCTGAAGTGCCAATCAATTTAGATACATTATTGATCATTCTTCCTTACTCTATTGGATTAGCCGTCGTGGGTTTGCTCGAGTCAATGATGACAGCCACTATCGTGGATGACTTGACTGATACGCCAAGCGATAAAAACCGAGAGTGCCGCGGACAGGGTATCGCGAATATTGGCTCCGGTTTGCTTGGCGGAATGGCTGGCTGCGCAATGATTGGCCAGTCAATTATTAATGTTAAGTCCGGCGGGCGAACACGATTATCGACACTTACCGCAGGTCTTTTGCTAATCATAATGGTGGTATTTTTGGATGAATGGATAGGCCAAATTCCGATGGCGGCACTGGTAGCAGTCATGATTATGGTCTCTATTGGAACCTTTTCTTGGGATTCTTTACGCAACCTAAAAACTTATCCCTTGTCGAGTAACATTGTGATGCTAGTCACTGTAGGAGTTGTCGTCGCTACCCACAACCTGGCTATTGGCGTATTTGTTGGCGTGTTGTTGGCCTCGTTGTTTTTTGCCAATAAAATTGGCCGGTTTATGGTGGTTAAAAGTGAACTATTGGAACAGCCTAGTGGGCGACGTTATCGTGTAGTTGGGCAGGTTTTCTTCGCATCGGCAGATGAGTTTGCGCGCGCATTTGATTTTCGTGAAGCCGTTGAACATGTCATCATTGACCTGTCGGAAGCGCACTTTTGGGATATCACCTCAGTTTCTGCACTGGATAAAGTTGTCATCAAGTTTCGACGCGAAGGTACTCAAGTTGAAGTGGTGGGAATGAATCAGGCTACAGCAACTGTGGTCGACAAATTTGGTGTTCATGATAAACCCGAAGAAGTCGAAAAGTTAATGGCTGGACACTAAGAAGCTACTGTGTAGGTGAAAAAATAATGAATAATGTTGTCGCTTGTATTGATGGTTCCCCGAGTGCGCTAGGCGTTTGCGATGCAGCTGCATGGGCAAGTACTCGACTTGATGCGCCACTCACTTTATTACACGTGCTGGAAAAGTCTAGTACGCCCGACCAGGATAATTTATCTGGCGCGATAGGTTTGGGAAGTCGTGAACATCTATTGTCTGAGTTAACCGAGCTCGATGAAAAGCGAAGCCGCTTAGCGCTTGAGCATGGCAAGCACATGCTCGCTGATGCGAAAGATAGGGTGCAAAAGCAGGGTGTGGTTAAGGTAGAAGAAGTACAACGCCATGGTTTCGTACTGGATACGATACTTGAAATGCAACATGCAACGCGCTTACTGGTAATGGGGCGTATGGGTGAAGATCATACGCAAGGGCAAGTTGCTTTGGGGTCTCACCTGGAAAATGTTGTTAGGGCAGCTAGCAACCCGATCCTTGTCAGTGTCGGAGAATTTAATGCTCCTCGTAACTATATGCTTGCTTATGATGGTAGCGAAACAGCAAACAAGGCTATTGAGCGGGTTGCGGCTAGTCCTTTGCTTCGAGGTTTGGAGGGGCACCTAGTGATGGTTGGTGAAGCGGAATCCGATCGGCTTGAGCCCGCTAAACTATTGTTAGAGCAACATGGGCACTCGGTGACAAGTTGCGTTCTCAAAGGAGATATTGCCGATGCATTGCATCAGTACCAAGAAGCTCACAGGATAGAGATGTTGGTGATGGGAGCTTATGGGCATTCGCGCATTAGGCAGTTTTTTGTAGGAAGCAATACGTCTAAGATGGTTACCGAAAGCACGGTTCCTATTATTTTGCTCAGATAGCTCACATCTAATTGTCTATCAAGTTACTCCTTATCATCTGAATCAAGACTAAAGTTCTCGGGAATAAAGACCTCAGCAAAGGGTGGTTTCATTAAAGCACCGGTTGGTTGAATGCCAAACAACGCGCTATAGGACTTGGAGAAGTGAGCGGAGCTAGCAAATCCTGATTCAATGGCGGCTTCGGTGACGCTGGCCCCACCACTTAGGTGCATGATCCCTACAAATAAACGATGTCGGAGACGGTAGCGCCGAATGGGTATACCAATTTGGCTTTTGAATAGTTTCAGTAGCCTAGACTCCGATAAAAACACTTCTTCCGCCAGTACTTTCACTGGCAGGTTCTCTTTGACCGTCTCGCGTATACGTTGCATCACCTTGATGATTCGCGGATCAAAATGAAATATCTCTTGCCCTTCATGCTCAGTGGGTATTAGTGCTTTTTCGAGAATAGACTCCGCTTCTTCTGCACTTGGTTTTCGGCTTCGTAAGCGTAGAAATGCGTCAATAATATCCTGCTCGTATTGGTGGTTATAGTAAGCGTTTGAAACTTCAGGCGCTTTATCCTGCATCAACAACTCATTGACGAAATAGTCTTGGCCTATTGGGTCTAACCAGCAAATTGCGATGATGGCGTTGGTTGTATCGACGTGTTCCATCAACACGGGCGTCCCAGCACGCATCAATATACTCCGAGTTTCGATAGGTGCCTCTCCAGGAGGGTTAAAAATAATCTTGCCCTCCAGCGCGATCACTAATTGATCCGCGGGGGTTTCGTATTCTCTAAGAGGGACAAATTGCGTGCCGAGGTAAAGTCGGCGATTTTTCCATATGTAGATTACAGGACAGGTTGGAGTCGTTTCGCTCATTCTTATTCTTCTGTGGTAGCGGTAATAGCCAAATCAAGCTGTTCCGCGTGATGTATATCGTGAACACATTTGATTCCGGATATCGGAATATACCTCAGCCGGGAAGAGAGTCAAGGAAAGCGCGTGTGGCTCTGGGGAAAACGAAGTGGTTTTTGGATAGGGGGGAAAGCTAATGGCGCTGGCGGCTAAAAGCCACCAGCCGATGCTCGACTGCGTAAGGTCGTAGTCGGATACTCGTTGAACGCATCAACACCGTGCGCTTTGGTCTGCGCCCATAGGCTTTCTATTAGCGGCTGTATATTTTCAAGTTCCCCTTGCGAGATCCATTCACAGAGTGCTTTGGCAACATTGGGATACTCTACTTGTTTGGCTTCGAATTCACTGAGCCAACGCCGGGTAGCTTCAACGTCTAGCTGTTTTATGGGCTGTCCGAGGCCTAACTGCTCTAGCGCCAATGCATTCGATAGCTGCTCCATTTGGCCATGTAGCGGCTTGGCTAATATCTTTTTCCCTAACGCAATGGCTTCACTCGCTAGTTCAAACCCTGCATTTGAGATGACACCGTTGCAGCGCAACAGATCCTTTTGAAAACCCTCGCGAGAAATCGGGTTCATCGTGATGTGGTTTTCAATGGTTTGCTCGGTAAAATGCCCGTAGAACAAAAATTGGTAGTCTGACAATGGGCGCAAGAGATTCAGCACATCGTCGACGGACTCAAATGGCAAATAAACTACTATGACTTTCTCATCAATAGTAATCACGTCGTCCGCGACGTCGACAATGGGAGGGAGAATCGGTTGTCCAAAATGGTACCAATGCATCCCGATGTTGTAGGTAGTCGGTGCAAACTGGCGCATCACCATACGAGTGAACGGGTTATCGCCGGTTTTCGGAATGGCGTAGTCAAAAGCATATTGGTGGCCTAAACCAAAACACGGTTTCTTTTGTCGCTTAGCAGCCCAGGCCGTAACAGGCTCAAAGTCTGTGAGAATTAAATCATAAGGTGATAAGTCGAGCTCATTAATATCGTGCCAAAACTGGCGAGGTTTTAAATTGAGCGCAGTATCAAACGTTTTAACCTTGCCCTGTTTGACCTCAAACGTCATTCCTTCACGACGCTGCCATTGCCCAAAAGGCTCCATGTCGTTAAATTTATCCAAAGGCCGACCGGTAAAAATAAAGTCGGTGTCTAACCCGAATTCGGCAAGGTGTTTTACCATGCCTCTAGCGCGTGTAATATGCCCGTTGCCTGTACCTTGCACGCCATACAAAACTTTCAATGTCTGCCTCTTTTTTGTCTTTTAGTTCTAAATAAGTCGTTAGCCGATAAAAATGCTGTAGCCTATAGCAGCCATACTTGATCCTAGAATAGCACCGGCCAAAGTATCTGTTGGGAAGTGGACTCCTAGCACGACGCGCGAGACTGCAACTGAAGCCGCCCAGGGATATAGGAAGGCACCTAGTGCTGGGTTGATTAGATATACCAGAGTCGCGAGCATGAAGGCTGCTGAGGTATGCCCGGATGGAAAGCTAAACTTATCCGATGCCGTAATAATGCTCTGAAAACCAGAAATAACCTGGGGCGGTCGGTTGCGCTTACACGAATTCTTCAAGAAGAAATAAATAATACGCTCGAGAACTAAGGTAGCAACTGACAGTTGAAATAGCCCCCAGTGGGAGCTAACCAAACTGTATAAGATTAAAAATGAATAAAAGTATCCATCGGCGGTGAAAGAGATTTTTTTGGCGATAGGGACAAGTAGCCTTTGACTATCTCTTTGGTGTAGCCAGCCAAATGTTACTAAGTCATAGTGAGCTGCATATTCAAGTAAACGCATCGTCTCTATCTGCCATACCCTATATTTGCTGTATAGCCTATAAAGCAAATATGACAGTTATGTGACTAGATGGTGACGGTTCGATGAAGTGATAGAGTAAAAGTGCTCAACCGGATGGGAGGTTGAGCACGGCGCGCTGGCTATGTTCGTTAAAAGAATTAACGAACCCAAATTTCTACACGTTGGTTCTTTGCGCGATTACCACCTCTAAGGTCTGCTACGGGCATAAATGCACCAAAGCCCTGTACAGGTGTGGTGCCGATTTTGTGTTTGTATAGCGCCGTTTTGACTGCGATGGCGCGCATTTTAGATAATACTTCTGCACGTTGTTCGCTTTGCTTGGCATCGCCAAAACCCACTAGAATAATATCCTTGTTTAAATTTTCAGGACGCTCCATAAAATCCACGAGTCTTAGAATATCGCGCTGGGCCTTGTTATCTAAGCTAGCGCTATCAGCTGCAAAGCGAATGTTAACGGAGAGTCGGTCAGCCTTTGAGACCACTTGCCGATATTGCTCAGGCGCTGATTCCTCGATGTCGCCAGCAATCTTCAAAATATTCTGTGAGACAAAGCCCACCTGATTGACAACATCTTGGCCATTATCGCTATGGATATAACTAATAAATTCACGAATGAGGGGCGTGGTATTGGTGGTTGGTGTGTAAAGAAATAAGCGGCGCGACAAAGCGTAGTCTTCGGTAGCAACAGAAGCAACCTTCGGTGGTAATGGCAATGTGCCTTGCTCTGATACCGAAATGCTTTTAGCCTCTCTTACTGAAGCTAAGCCGACAAAACCAATGCCATTTTTATCTCTGGCGACTGTATCGGATAACTCATCGTTTGATTCAAAACGCTGAGATTTTGGTGAAAGCGTGTAAGCTTTACCGAGTACCAGAGATTTAAACGTATCCCACGTACCTGAATTCCCATCTCTCGCATAAACCTGTATTTCTCCAGGGATACCACCGAGTTGCGCCCAATTAGTAATTTCGCCAGAAAATATTTTTGCAATTTGTTTTAGCTCTAGAGTGTTTAGCGGGTTTTGAGCGTTAACAATGACCGCGATGCCGTCTATAGCGATGACATGTTCACCTGAAAAACTTTTCAAATCACCAATATGTTGCAAACTTTCAGCTTCCGCACTCTTTATTCGTCTCGATGACATAGCAATATCTGCACTGTCCGTCATCAACGATTGAAAACCTGTAGATGATCCGTGTGCTGCTACGTCAACATACATGGTACGTTTGCCCAAGCGCCCCTGTATTCGATATTCATTTTCAACTTCAGAGTCGATCCGTTGAATATCGGTAGCACCTTTCGAAGAAAAATAATCTGTGAGTAGCACTTGCATAAGATTTGCGCCAACAGTGTTGGATCCGGCGACAGAAAAAAGCTTACCGTTCTGCTGGGTGGTAAAAGGTAGTAGTTCGCCTCGATCGTCTTCAGTGGCGGCGAAAGTTGAGGCGCAAACGAGTAACCCTATGAGAGAGTTTGAAAACCACCTAACAAATAAATGTGACATAAATATTTCATACCTCCAGACATCAGAAAAATCAGCCTACCAGGGAGTCGCGCTCGAAACCTGTTTTAGGCGGCGCGCATTGTACAAAGATTTGCGTCTATTTCCATTACCGGATTTGCGAAATAAATGGTGATTGGTTGAAATTTACTTTTCGTTGGTGTGTGGACATGCTTACATAGTTGACGTTGTACACATCAATTGGTGTGAAAATAGTTTGTAGGTAGACCGGAAGGTAAAAGGGGTGAACAAATTTTCTATATTTATTATTTTGAAAAAATTCTAACGATAAGGCGATTGGGTGTTGGGGTCTCGACGTTTTTTAAAGCGCGGATAAACCCATTGGAACTGCGAAGGGGCGATAGCAATTGCCTTCTCAATCGCGGCATTAATACTCTTTGCCGCAAGCACTGGGTCATCACTGTGTTGATTTTCTACATGATCGTAATGAACGTCAAATCCCGAATCTGTGCGGACAATAACGGCAGATAATACAGCCGCATTATTTTTTTTCGCTAATGATGATATCAATGTGCCGGTCAATGCGTCTCTATTAAAAAATGGCGCAAATACACCCATGTCGGCGCTTGGAATATGATCTGGGAGTAGTCCGGCGACATTACCAGCTTTTAAGTGCTTATATAAAATGCGTATGCCTTTCGGTCCGGCTGGGGCCAACAGGGTACCGTTCCGTGATCGTTGCTGATATATGTATTGGCTGATGAGAGGAACTTTTTCGTCGTGTAGATAAAAACAAGCGAATTGATGACGGCTTGTGATCAATGGTGCAATGATTTCCCAATTGCCGAGATGAGGAATGGCGAGAATTACGCCGTGGTTTTTATCAATGACAGACTCTAAAAGTTCAGGATTTACTTCCCGCACATAACCAAGCATTTTTTCTCTTGGCCACAGCCACACTGCGCCGGCTTCCATAAACCACATGCCTGCTTGGATAAAGCAGTCTTTCACTAGGACTTCTTTTTCTTCTTCGCTTAAATCCGGGAAGCAGATATTAATATTAACTCGGGCAAAGTGAACACGTCTTTTAAATGTGTAGTAATAGCCGACGCCCAAACTTCTACCTATTGCGCGTGCAACCTTCAGGGGAAGCCAGCTAGCCCCCCGTAAAAACAATCGGAACGCTAAGAAGCCAACTCGTTGGCCGAAGGAGGGTTTGGGGGAAGTGCTAGACATTAAAAAATACCGTGGAAAACGTGTTATTTAGACGAGGCTGACTTTCGAGCAACCTTTTTTCGTCCACTGGTTTTAGTGGGCGTTTTTGTCTTTCTCGCTTTTCCTTTTGTCGCATGTTTTTCTAGTAGAGGTTTTAGAAAATGACCTGTGTGAGAATGCTCAAGACTCGCGACATCCTCTGGTGTCCCTGTACCGATAATTTTTCCGCCACCACTTCCCCCTTCAGGGCCTAGGTCTACAATCCAGTCAGCGGTTTTAATGACATCGAGGTTATGCTCGATAACCACAACGGTGTTACCGTGATCACGTAATCGATGGAGTACATTGAGAAGCTGTTGTATATCGTAAAAATGCAAGCCAGTGGTGGGCTCATCGAGAATGTATAACGTACGACCGGTATCCCGTTTTGATAGTTCACGAGACAATTTGACGCGTTGCGCTTCCCCGCCAGATAAGGTTGTCGCTGCTTGGCCAAGTCGAATATAGCTTAGGCCTACATCCATTAAGGTTTGCAGTTTTTTAGATACAGCAGGAATGGCGTCGAAAAATTCTCGCGCATCTTCTACCGTCATATCCAACACTTCATGGATGTTTTTGCCTTTATATTTAATGTCCAGTGTTTCACGGTTGTAACGCTTGCCGTGGCAAATATCACAGGGCACATACACATCGGGTAAAAAGTGCATTTCTACTTTAACAACACCATCCCCTTGGCAAGCTTCGCATCGACCGCCTTTTACGTTAAAACTAAAGCGCCCAGCTTTGTAACCGCGAGAGCGAGCCTCTTGTGTGCCGGAAAACAATTCGCGAATAGGGGTAAATATACCGGTATAAGTTGCGGGGTTTGACCGTGGTGTTCGGCCAATAGGACTCTGATCGATATCGACACATTTGTCGAAATGGTCTAAGCCTTGAATGTCCTTATGTGGCGCGGCCTTCAATGTTGTGGCTTTATTTAAAGCGGTTGCGGCAAGCGGGTAGAGCGTATTATTGATCAGTGTTGATTTTCCGGAACCGCTAACGCCAGTAATACAGGTCATTAAACCTACAGGTATCCACAAGTTTACATTTTGTAAATTATTGCCACTAGCGCCTTCGATCATTAATTGTTTTTTATGATCAAATGGGGTTCGTTCTGCAGGAACAGAAATTTCACGCTCGCCAGAAATATACTGCCCGGTGATCGATGCAGGCGTCGCCATAATTTCTTTCGCTGTACCTTGTGCGATAACCTGACCACCATGTACGCCAGCACCAGGGCCAATGTCGATAATGTGGTCAGCACTGCGAATCGCATCTTCATCATGCTCCACAACAATGACCGTGTTGCCGAGATCACGTAAGTGGGTGAGTGTATTCAGTAGTCGTTCGTTGTCGCGTTGATGTAAACCAATGGAGGGTTCATCAAGGATGTACATTACCCCAACTAAGCCAGCACCGATTTGGCTGGCGAGGCGGATTCGTTGTGCCTCTCCTCCGGAGAGAGTTTCGGCGCTGCGACTCAGCGTTAGATAATTTAAACCAACATCAACCAAAAATCGCAGGCGATCCCGCAGTTCTTTTAGCACTTTATCGGCAATTTCAGCTTTGGCACCGACAAACTTTAAGTCGGTAAAATAATCGAACGCATCGCCGACTGGAAAATTGGTGATTTCAGGGAGAGTTTTATCTTGGATAAAGACGTTGCGAGCAGCTTCTTTTAGCCTTGCGCCACCACACTCCGGGCAATGTTGTGAAGATAAGTATTTTGATAAATCTTCGCGCACCATCTGTGAGTCGGTATCACGATAGCGCCGCTGCATATTGGGGATAACACCTTCAAAGCTGTGGGTGCGCGAATATACATCGCCACGGTCGTTAACGTAGGTGAAATCAATTTCGGTATTACCTGAACCGTGCAAAATAACTTGGCGGTCTTTTTTTCGTAGTTTTTTCCAGGGCGTATCGATGTCGAACCCATAGTGGTCGGCAAGTGAAGACAGCATGTGGAAGTAATAAATATTTCTTCGGTCCCAACCGCGAATAGCGCCTTCTGATAATGAAGCCTCATGGTTTTGTACGATACGATCTTCATCAAAAAATTGTTTTACACCAAGCCCATCACAGCTAGGGCAGGCCCCGGCCGGGTTATTAAATGAAAATAGGCGAGGTTCTAGCTCACTCAAAGAGTAGTCGCAATGCGGACATGCGTGTTTCGCCGAAAATACACGATCATCGGCATCGCCATCCATAAAGCTCATATGGACGATGCCATCTGTCAGTTGTAGAGCGGTCTCGATAGACTCCGCAAGGCGAGTTTTAATATCGTCGCGGACTTTGAAGCGGTCGACTACCACTTCAATGGTATGCTTTTTCTTCTTATCAAGTGTCGGGGTGTCATCTAGGTCAACGACAATGCCATCGATTCGAGCACGGATGAAGCCGTCACGGCGCAACTGCTCAAAAGCATGCAAGTGCTCACCCTTGCGATCTCGCACAATCGGCGCGAGTAGCATGACCTTGCTTCCTTCAGGTAAGGATAAGATTTGGTCGACCATCTCGCTCACCGTTTGCGCTGCTAGCGGCTCGCCGTGTTCTGGGCAGCGGGGTTCACCTACGCGGGCGAATAGCAGACGAAGGTAATCATATATCTCCGTAATGGTGCCCACGGTGGAGCGGGGGTTATGGGAGGTGGACTTCTGTTCGATTGAAATGGCAGGGCTGAGGCCTTCTACATGATCAACATCAGGCTTCTCCATCATCGAAAGGAATTGCCTAGCGTACGTAGAGAGAGATTCAACGTAGCGCCGCTGACCTTCGGCATACAAGGTATCAAAGGCTAGTGAGGACTTACCTGAGCCAGAGAGGCCGGTAATGACTACTAGTTTGTCCCGAGGGATATCGAGATTGATGTTTTTCAGATTGTGGGTGCGCGCACCCCGGACGAAAATCGTATCCACTACTGCTACCTACGCCATTCTGCGAACAAACCAAGCATTATAGTTGGTCACCCACCGAGAGTCGCCAAGGAATTGTCCAAAAATACCTATTGTTGAGGATCGGCTAGAATTGGATTGCCATTCCTTTGGCCTGGCTCCTTGATGTAATCCCAAGGCGACCCGTCGGTAGGAGTGGGAGTAGTATGCACGTCCTTTGCGGTTACTGTAAAGATATACAGTAAACATTTTATTGGACCAAATTTGGAGGTTTTGTCTTCTAAGTGTCCAAGGGCGTTAAATAGGGTAAATTGGGTTTCGATAAACACATTGTAAGTTTACCTTTCAAAACCATATGAGAAGCGTCCTAAATTTAGAGTCGGCGCTAGGAGGCAGTATGACTATTCAATTTAAAGAGCAGGTAGCCATTGTCACTGGAGCTGGCGGAGGTTTGGGCCGCTGTCATGCGCTGGAGTTAGCTGAGCGTGGAGCGAAAGTTGTTGTGAATGATCTGGGCGGTGCGATGGATGGCTCTGGTGGTAGTAGCGATGCGGCTCTCCAAGTGGTTGAGGAAATTCGCTCCGCTGGAGGGCAGGCGATCGCGAATGGCGCTTCCGTGACGGACCCTGCTGGCGTAGCTCAGCTGGTTGAGCAAACGCTCAGTGAATTTGGTCGAATAGATATGTTAGTCAACAATGCCGGTATTTTACGCGATAAAAGTTTTGCGAAAATGGACATGGCTGACTTTCAAACGGTTATCGATGTCCATCTAATGGGGTCCGTCTACTGTACCAAAGCTGTTTGGCCAGTGATGGTAGACCAGGGCTATGGCCGAATTGTGATGACGACCTCACCTTCTGGTTTGTACGGCAATTACGGGCAAACCAACTACGGCGCAGCAAAACTGGGCTTAGTTGGGTTCATGAATACCCTCTGTATCGAGGGTGCAAAATACAACCTCAAGGTGAATGCAATTTCACCTGTTGCCGCAACGCGTATGACGGAAAATCTAATGCCCGGCGAGGTCCTCGAGAAGCTCGGGCCAGAATTAATTACCCCTGGGGTAGTTTTTCTATGTTCCGAAGATGCGCCAACGGGTGCTATTTTGCAGGCCGCCGGTGGCACATTTTCGGTAGCTAAGATCGTTGAGAGCCCTGCTGTTAATTTGGGTGTAGATGCTAGCGCCGATGATGTTGCTGCAAACTGGGAAGACATTAGTGATCTCAGTGACGCCGCACCGAGAGTGAAATAACCTATTTTTAGATAAAACAGACTAGGAGATGTAAGCCTTGTCGAAGATCAATCAAGCACCAGTGCTTTTTCCCGGCGCACGCGTTCCTGACCGTCAACGAACGGTTGACTCTAGTGGCCTTCGTTTGGCTGTGTATGAATGGGGCGATGCAAGTGCGCCACCCGTACTGCTCGCTCACGGCGGCTTTGATTTTGCCAGAACCTTTGATGTGTTTGCTCCACTGCTTGCAGACGGAGGCTATCGAGTGGTTAGTTGGGATCATCGAGGGCACGGAAATTCCGAGCATGCTGATTTGTATAGCTGGGAAGCCGATGAGCGCGATTTGTTGGCTGTGGCAAACTCAGTGAGTCCGGGCCCGTTCCCTGTAGTCGGTCATTCCAAAGGTGGGGGTTTATTTGCACACATTATCCAAGCGTTGCCGCATCGTTTTTCACGGTTTGCTTCCATTGATGGTTTGCCATTTAGGCAAAACCTACCGGACGTTGCAAACAAAGAGCGCACCATAAAATTAAAGGACAAAGCAGCTAAGTTTTTAGATGATCGACGTCGTAGCCACGATATGACGCGTCGCCCCGGCACCGTTGCAGAATTGGCCACTCGCCGCGCGCCTATGAACCCGCGCCTTACCGACGAATGGCTTCAATATATTGTGTACTCCGGCGGGTATGAGGCTGAAGATGGGTGGCGATGGAAAATTGATCCGTCGCTCCGTATGGGTGGTTTTGGCCCTTGGCGCTCACGTTGGGTGACAGATCGGTTACCCGGTTTTCCCATTCCATTGCTTGCACTTTTCGGTACGGAATCTGAACCGATGGGTTGGGGCGTAGACCCTGAAGCCATCAAAAAATATATGCCGAGTCATGCGCAGGTAGAAATACTCGAAGGCGTTGGCCATTTTTTACATATTGAGAAGCCGACATTAACCGCTGAGCTGGTGTTGAACTTTTTAGGCCGGGAGGGAGCATAATGAACGACATTCAGTTTCTGACTCACGGCCGAATTCAGCTTGCGCTGCACATACTATGCGAAAACAGCGAGGGACCTGCGCTGCTATTGCTGCACGGCCTAGGCGAAAACTCGCCAGCTCGCCTGCCGGATGAATATAAAAACTGGCCGGGCCCAATCTATGCGCTAGATTTCACCGGCCACGGGCAATCAACTGTCCCTCGAGCAGGCGGATACACCTGTGAAATATTGATCGCAGATGTAGACGTTGCCTTGGCAAGTATTGGCCCAGCGACAATCGTTGGTCGTGGGCTAGGAGGCTATATTGCCGTGTTGATCGCAGGCTGTCGCCCAGAGCTCGTAAAGGGCGTGGTGATTCGTGACGGAACTGGGTTGGCAGGTGGAGGCCTGGGTGCAAATTCACCTTATATCGGTATGCCCGATGTATCACAGCTCATTACCCCCCCCGATCCGTTCGCGATAGTTGAGTTGGCGACGGATGTGCGACCGCCCGACTATGTTGCAGAATTTGTCCGCCTGGCGGGTGAGTTTTCCGAATTGTCCCGACCTATTTCGGTCGCTGCTTGTGAGCGAGCGCCTTGGCTGGATGCAGTTGTGGCGGAAATGGGTGTCGAAGTATCTTCATTATCTGAAGCGCTAAAGTGTTATGCCGAGCAGTCAGCATAGGATTCTCATCTCGTGAGCATGCTCACGCCGTCTTCCCTGTGGGCTCGTCGTTAAGCGAGCTCCAAACTGGCCTCCATGCCTGGTGCCCTATGATAGGGGCATAAACACCGCGCACACATTGTTGCATGGTAAAAGTTGGCGACTGGTCTCAAACCAAACCCCGAAAATTGTTCTCTATTAAATCCTTCTATAAACGTTGTAAGCTGTCGATTGTGTTGCGTTTTCGAGAGCGCTTATTGGCGCGAACTCCAACACCGCAAGCCTGTCCAAAGCCGAGAGTGAAATTCATTGCTGACTTTTAGGCGCAGAAGAGGAAAGAAATATGAATAATGATAACTATGCAAAGACTTTATCGTGTGCGCGTGTATTATTCGGCGCGTTAAGTTTAGTGGTGATGGCTAACGTGGTTGCCGCAGAAGACGAGGGGGCGCTATCTGTTTCCCATGACGGCTTGGAAGTTGTTACAGATAAGCGGAATACAGAGGTGCATTTATTACCCGATGTCGACTGGTCGAAATATGGTCAGTATATGTTGGTGGAGCCCCAGGTCTCATTTAAGGAAAACTGGCAACGAGATTACAATCGAGAGCAGCGCAGTTTAACTACGAAAGTAAAAGACAAGGATATGCTGCGTATTAAGCGTAGTGTTGCCGATAACATGTCAGAAATTTTGACCGATGTGCTTAGTGAAAAATCTGATTTAACGGTAGTCCAAGAGGCAGCCAGCGGCGTATTGTTATTGAAGCCCATCGTGACAAACCTCGATGTAACGGCACCAGATTTACAAACGGCGACACGCTCGAAAACTTACGTCAGGTCTGCAGGGAGTGCGACAATATCTCTCGAGATATACGATAGTGTTAGTGGCGCAATCTTAGGCCGTTGGATTGATCGACGAACAGCGCCTGATTATGGTTACGCCCAGTGGGCTACTCGAACCAGCAATCGTCGCGAAGCGCGTTTGGTGATTCGTCATTGGGCAGAGCGCTTGGTAGAGGGGCTCCAAGAACTTCGTCAGTAAAAAAATTACTTGCTACCCATCCCAGCACGTCACTAGAAACCTGTGCTGGGCACAGCGCTCATCACGGGTCTATTTTACTTTTTTGTGGTAAAGCCGCTCAAATTTTCTGGAAACACTATTCGTTTAATTAGCCGATTTTATATTAACCACTTTTGTATCAACTTATGGATGCTGAATGGAGGTCGTCCTATGAAAAAAACAATGCTTACAATGCTTTCGCTAGCCCTGAGTGCGCCGCTCTGCGCTGATGGATTCGACGCGGGTGTCACATTAAACCCACAAATTGGCTATTACGGCTTTGATAGCAAGCGAAATATTGAAGATGAAAGTTTTATTGGCTTAGGGGTCGGCTATCAGTTTGCAAACCCTTGGGCGATTGAATTCAATTATCTTACTCTCGAAACTGACCCGGATAACTCACTGTTTAATCTAGATGTGGACTATGACCAAATTCGGTTCGATGGTTTGTATCACCTAAGTGATGATGAAACGTTTCGACCCTATCTTGCTGCGGGTATCGGTCATGGTGAGTTTGATGCGGGAGCGTTCGATGCAAAGGAGACGCAATTAAATCTCGGCGGTGGTGTTAAATACTTTTTTAATCGTAACGTGTCTTTGCGTGGTGATGCTCGAGCCTTCTATGGGTTTGATGACGAAACGGTTGATTTCGCGCTAACGCTGGGTCTCAACCTTTGGCTTGGACAAACGTCGTCTTCGCCTTCTAAGCCGAGCACCGCCGCACCAATCGTCATGGCGGAAAAAGATAGTGATGGAGATGGTGTCCTAGATGGAGCCGATAAGTGCCCGACTACTCCAGCCAATACGACTGTCGATTCGGATGGCTGCATCCCAGACTCAGACAACGACGGTGTTGCCGATAATATCGATCAGTGTCCTGATAGTTCAGCGGGCGCAAAAGTGGATGCGAAAGGCTGCTATGAAATGCTGACTGAAACTCGCACCATTAATATTAACGTCAAGTTTCCAAATGATTCAGCCGTGATTCCAAGCGAGTATCGCTCCGAGGTTGAAGCGGTTGCGACCTTTATGACTGAATACCCCCAGACATCAGTGGTTGTCGAAGGGCATACGGATGATCGCGGTGCAGCTCAATATAACCAGCAACTGTCAGAGCGGCGTGCTAAAGCGGTTGCCGATATGCTAGCCAGTGATTTTAATATTGCGCCTGGCCGCATCTCTCATGTCGGTAAGGGCGAGACATATCCAATTGCAGACAATGGAACCGTAGAAGGTCGAGCAGCAAACCGACGGGTTGTTGGCGTAGTCAAAACGACCGTGGAAACTAGGGCTAAATAACGTTCAGTTTCAAACGTAAGCAACCCCTGTAAACCGGCGCACTAGCGCCGGTTTTTTTTTGCTTGTTCGTTTTTCTAGAGTTGTGCCCCATTGTAATTTAGGTATCGCTCGTTGGTGTCCTCACATAATAACAAGTTAGCTTAAATAACGAGATGTTAAGAAGGTGGCGATCTTAAAGAACGCTGATGTAGTGCTACAGGTCAATTGGTTTAGGAAAGCTCCCGTCAATTATTGATCTTCCCCCCTTGTTAGCTATACCTAATAGAGAAGGGAAGTGTTCTCGTTAATGATGGGTGTATCTATGTACCTGAGTATTAGGATCAAAATTTTATTGATACTCGCGGCAGCTATTGTCGGCTTTGCGGTGTATCTTGCCGCTAACGCTTGGTCTCTAAATAAAAATAAAGCGAACCTGGAAGAGCTGACTGCAAAGCATTTTCCTGCATTGCAGAAGGTAAAAGAAACGGTTGTTCTGCTGGAAAGCATTGAAGATTCAATGCAGTTGGCCGTGACAACAGGTGACCTTGAAGAGCTATCGAGTACGGAAGAGCTTAGAGCTGATTTGGCCAGTCGACTTGAAGAAGCCGGGCGCTTGGTAGCGCCAATTCAGTCAGACACTAAAGCTGCGCGTGAAGCCTTTGAAACTTATTATCGTTTGGCACACGACCTATCTGAAAGCATGGTGGATGGTACGGTCGATTTTGCAAATATTCAGACCCTAGCCTCGAACAAAAGGGAACGCCTTGAAGGTGTCGCATCTCTTTTAAATGGGCTAGAAAGAAAACAATCCCAGCAGTTGTCCGCCATCATCGATAGCACCAATGAAAATTCCCAGTTCGCATTGTTGTTGGGAGTGTTTATTGGGCTGATCACTATCGTCGTGTTGGTGTTTGTTTCCGTTTCAATCGCTTTTGGCGTCACCAAAAAACTCAACACTATTACCGAAACACTACTGGATATGACGCGAGGGTCAGGCGATCTGCAAAAGCGTCTTCCCGGGACCACTCCTGACGAAATTGGCAAACTAGTCAATGCATTCAATGCATTTATTGAAAAACTACAGCATGTCATTACGGATGTCATTGCAACGGCTGATCCTCTCAGCGTGGTTGCCAGCGAACTAAATCAAATTGTTGACAGCACCAAACACCAGATTACTAGTCAGCGGAATGCTAGCGCGGATGCCACTCAGGCTGCGAGAGAGGTAACAGAGAATATTGCGCACGTATCTGAAAATGCGAAAACAGCCGCTCACGAAGCGGATTCTGCGATGGAAAAGATTGGTGTTGGGCAGCAGGTATTAAACAGCACGGCATCAGCTATTGAAAGGTTGGCGAATGAAATCGAAAGCACAAGTGGTGAAGTATCACGCTTGGAGTCTGATACAAATTCAGTGGGCGTGATCCTGGATGTCATCAGGGGTATTGCAGAGCAAACCAATTTATTAGCACTGAATGCTGCGATTGAAGCAGCACGAGCAGGGGAACAAGGTCGTGGTTTTGCTGTGGTCGCGGATGAGGTTCGTAGCCTTGCGTCAAAAACACAAGATAGTACAGAAGAAATTAATAACTTAATTACCCAACTGCAACAAAATGCAACTGCAGCGGCAGAGTCAATGATGAAACGCACGGACGAGGCGCGTAAAAGTGTTGAGGAGGCCAGTAGCGCTACAGCGCATCTGCAAGACGTTGTTGATTCCATGTCCAGGATCCATGAGATAAATGGGCGCGTAGCAAATGCGGTTGAGTCAGAAAAAGAACTTGCTGAACGCATTTCTAACCGTGTTCAACATTTGGATGAAATTGCGGAAACAGTCGATAAACAATCAAAATCACTAGAAAGCTCAAGTCAAAACTTGGTAACCCAAGCTGATCGCTTGAGAACAATTACCAGTCAGTTCTCTGGCTAGGTTGCTGAATTGAGAGTAAGGAGAGGTAAGTTATGAAATCCACTAAATGGCTAGTAAGTTTGGCTGGTGTATTAATCTGTTCATCTAATATCGCGTTTGCCGATTTTACTTGGAACGGTTTTTTAACCGTAGGCGGCGGTATAGCAGATCCGGATGAAGGTGAAACGCTTGAAGGTTACGAAGATACATTTACGTTTCAAGAAGATAGTGTGCTCGGCTTGCAAGCCTCTAGCGAATTAAGTGACAAAGTGACCGCTACTGTGCAAGTGCTTGCGAAAGGTAGTAGAGAATTTGAGCCGGAAATCTCCTGGGCCAACATTAGCTATAACGTCAATGACGATTTAATGGTTCGTGTAGGCCGCTATCAAATGCCACTTTATCTGTATTCAGACTACTTGAAAGTGAGCTATGCCTATCACTGGATCAGCCCGCCAAGCGATGTGTATGTTGATGTCGCAAGTTCACAAAACGGTATCAACGTTGTATATGACAAAAGTTTTTCTTTTGCCGACGTAACCGCAGAATTTTATTACGGCAGTGACGATGCAGACCTCAGTGGAACTGGTGGGACAGATCTTGTTACCGAGTGGCGAAAGCAATGGGGTTTAGTCGGCACTATGGCGTTTGATTGGGTTACCGTCCGCCTCAGTTACAACCCGGTACATCTGACCGTTGATGGCTACGGGAATGTGCCACTGCCAGCACCACTCAATAATATCGATGGTTTGCGCGCTGTATTGAATAGTCTTCCCGTAGGGCTTGTCGGTACTGGAGCTTCTCAAGTGGCTGACGATCTTGCCTATGAAGACGACAAACTAATTTACGGTTCTGCTGCGCTAAAACTAGAACCTGGAAACTTTTTATTCGTCACTGAGTTTACGGACCTTGACTACAAATCGGGACCAGGTGCCGATGGGAACACCTGGTATGTGTCGGGTGGTTACCGTTTCGGGGACTGGATGGTGCACCTTACTCATTCTGAGTCAGATCAGGATGCGGCTGATTTATCTTCAAAGATTCCTTTGATTCCAACGGTAACTGATGGGCTGATTGCTGCTGTCGATGGCGTTACCGGTTTCTATGAGATTGAAAAAGAAACTGATTCTCTCGGTGTGCGATGGAATTTTTCACCGGGCGTTGCGTTTAAAGCTGAGTACGCTGACACAGAGGTGACGGACAACCCTTCTCGCAGCGGCAAGGTTTTGCGTTTCGCTATCGATGCAGTTTTTTAAGGAGAGTGACGTGAAGAAGCTTTTAATTTTTATTATGACATTATTTATGCCGATCGCTGTTGTCGCCGAAGTCGCTGTGGTTGTTGCTGCCTCGTCACCTTTGTCGTCGATAGATTTAAAGGAGCTTGAAAAACTCTATCTTGGGAAATCGAAATCCCTAGGTGATGTTTCAGTCAGCGCCTTGAATCAGGTCGACAGTAGCGATGTGACGACAGAGTTCAACCGTGTGTTATTGAATAAATCAAATAGTCAGGTGAAAGCCTATTGGTCGAAATTGGTTTTCACTGGGAAAGGTACTCCGCCAAAAGAGTTTAATAGTGACTCTGAAGTGATTCAGGCTCTCAAAAACGATAGTAGTGCAATCGGCTACATAGATGCCGGAGCCGTTAGTGGCGATGTGAAGGTATTGACGACACTTAAATAACTCTCACGTAGTACCAACAAGGCGGTTGATATGAAACTGATGTATCCAAAAAAATTACTGATGGGCCTGATGTTTTTTCTACCGAGTATTTGTTTTGCAGAGATTACGTGGAACGGCTTTCTTAGCGTCGGTGGCGGTATTGCCGACGCCGATGAGGGAGACGAGTTAGCCGGTTATGAGGATGTAGCAACGTTTCAGCAGGATAGTGTTCTTGGTTTGCAGGCCTCCACTGATATCAACGACCATGTCTCGGTGACCGTACAAATTCTCGCGAACGGAGCTAATGGCTTTGATCCTCAAGTGACCTGGGCCAATGTCAATTATCAGTTCAGCAATGATTTAGCCTTTAAATTAGGTAGATACCAAACGCCTCTTTATTTGTATTCAGACTTTTTAGATGTTGGCTATGCCTATCACTGGATCAGCCCGCCCAGCGAAGTCTATTTAGGTGCTGGGAGTACTCAAGATGGTATCGAGCTTATTTATCAAAAGAGCTTTGGAGACGCTTATTTTACAGGTCAGTTTTTTTACGGAGGCGCTTCAGAAATAGTTGAGTCTTCAGGAGTTGATCTTTCTGTTGATAGTAGAAAACGTGGCGGCTTTGCCGTGAGTATGGTCTACGATTGGTTGACGGTTAGAGCTGGTGCGCAAAGCACGGAAACTTCCATCGAAGGGTATTCAGATATTGCCTTACCTGGTGTTGGCTCGGTTGGTGGTTTGATCGCGACGCTCAACAGTCTGCCCGTTGGTTTGGTGGGCACAGGTGCACAAAATACCGCAGAGATATTGGCTTTCCAAGAAGACGAATTTGTTTATTCTTCGTTGTCGATTAAAGCAGAGCTCGGACAATTCTTGGTGGTTACGGAGTTCACGGATCTTGCCGTCGATGATAGCCCCGCTGCCGAGCAACAAAGTTGGTATGTGTCTGGAGGCTACTCCTTTGGTGACTGGATGATTCATCTCACTCACTCTGAGACTGACAATGAAGCTCCCGACTTAACAAGCGATATTCCGGTGATTCCGACAGTAACAGACGGCTTGATTGCACTTATAGATGGGTTTACAGCAGCCACAGCAATTGATCAAAAAACTAATTCGATCGGTGTGCGTTGGGACTTTACATCCGGTGTAGCTATTAAAGCGGAATATTCTGATATCGATGCAGACAACACGCCAGCAAGCAGCGGCAACCTTTTTAGAGTCGCTATCGACGCTGTATTTTAGGAGGCAACATCATGAAATACCTAATTATTATCTTAACACTCATTGCGTCTGCTATGGCTCAAGCTGAAATAGCGGTCATTGTCAGTAGCGATTCGCCAATTACTGCCGCTGATGTGAAAGCGCTGGAAAGAGTGTACTTGGGCAAGGCGAATCAAATCGACGGAAAAGACGTTGAGGTGATTAACCAAGGGGATGGTGAGGCGGTAACAACGGAATTTAACCGCGTGGTGCTCAACAAATCGAACAGCCAAGTTAAGGCCTACTGGTCTAAATTAGTGTTTACCGGAAAAGGTAGCCCACCCAATACGGTAAACAATGATGCCGAAGTCATTGCGGCGGTCAAAGCGGATCCTCGATTGGTTGGCTATATCGATTCGGCTGCGGTTACGCCGGACGTTAAAGTCGTCGCGACGCTCAAATAACAGGCAGCGACTAAACACCACTTTTTTTACCTAGTTCTCGCTCACTGGTGGCACATAGCCGGTGAGCGTCATTAAGTTTCGCTCCCCTCCCAAAAAAGCCTTCCTAACGAATACGCTCTGCACCGTCCTCGAGTTAAAACCTCTTTTTCATCGATTTAAGTAACACTTATTTGCTTTTCAACGATTGGTCTATAGGGGCAATCTGGCTAGACTAGGCGGGTTTACATACCCCGATCACAGAAAACCATATAGAAGAAGAGTCATGATGAAATCTCCACTATTGACGGCCATGTTAGGACTCGCGCTTACTGGTACCCACGCCATCGCGGCGAATGCACCTTATTCTGCACAGGTAGATGGCGAGCGAATTATCAATGCTAACAAAGAGCCAGGTTCTTGGATGAGCCATGGGCGAACTTACGATGAGCAACGCTATAGCCCGCTTTCCCAAATCACTACTCGCAATGTTGCGGACCTAAAACTGGCTTGGTCGGCGGATATTGATACCAGCCGCGGTCAGGAAGCGACGCCAATCGTAGTCGACGGCGCTATGTACATCACCACCGCTTGGAGCATGGTAAAAGCTTACGACGCAAAAAGCGGAGAGCTGCTGTGGGAGTTTGATCCAAAAGTGGATCGTAAAAAGGGTGTTGATGCTTGCTGTGATGTTGTTAACCGTGGTGTGGCAGTTTGGCAAGGTAAGGCCTTCGTCGGCACCATCGATGGGCGACTCATCGCTCTGGATTCGAAAACCGGGAAGGTGCTCTGGGACAAAATTACTGTCGATACCACCAAACCTTACACCATCACTGGTGCTCCTCGAGTGATTAAGGGCAAAGTTCTGATCGGCAACGGCGGTGCTGAATTAGGTGTGCGAGGCTATGTTTCTGCATACGATGCAAATACAGGTGATTTGGACTGGCGTTTTTATACTGTTCCCGGTAATCCAGACGATGGCTTTGAGCAACCCGAATTAGAAGAAGCGGCTAAAACCTGGAATGGCGAATGGTGGAAAGAGGGCGGTGGCGGCACCGTTTGGGACTCTATGGCCTATGACCCCGATCTTGATACCTTGTATATCGGCGTCGGTAATGGTTCTCCGTGGAATCAGGCGATTCGTAGCCCAGGGGGTGGCGACAACCTATTTTTGTCTTCTATTGTTGCACTGGACCCTGATGACGGTAAATACAAGTGGCACTACCAGACAACACCGGGTGAGACTTGGGACTACACTGCCACACAGCACATTGTGTTGGCCGACCTAAACGTTAAAGGTAAGCAGCGTCGAGTCGTCATGCAGGCTCCCAAGAATGGTTTCTTTTACGTACTAGATGCCAAGTCCGGCGAACTGCTCTCGGCAGAACCATTTGCTCCTTTAAATTGGGCTACACACGTTGATTTGAAAACTGGCCGTCCGGTTGAAAACCCCGAAGCCCGTTACGACAAAACAGGTAAAGCGGCGTTGGTTCAGCCAGGCCCACTGGGCGCGCACAACTGGCACCCAATGGCGTTCAACCCAGAGACCGGTCTAATGTATATCCCGGTGTGGGAGCAAGTGGGCGGGTACGCGTCCGTGGAAAAGTTTGAGTCTTCTGGCAAAGGCTGGAATACGGGTACTGACTTTGCCAAAGGCGCACGCATGATGATGGGTGGTGGCAAGAACGTGCCTAAGAGTAAGTCTTATATCTTAGCGTGGGATCCCGTCGCGCAAAAAGAAGTGTGGCGTCATGAGTTCTCCACCACACGCAGCGTTGCAGGTATTCTCTCAACGGCTGGAAACCTAATATTCCAGGGGGATGAGTTAGGTAACTTTAGTGCTTACGATGCGCGTACAGGCGAGCAGCGTTGGACCACTCCAGTGCAGGCTAAAGTCGTCGCTGCACCGTCGACGTTCACTATAGATGGCAAGCAACAGGTTGCCGTTGTTGTCGGTGCGCGAGGTTTGCCAAAGGGTGAAAAGTCGACAACAGATGCATCGACTAATAACTCCCGCGTCTTAGTATTTAACTTCGATGGTGGTGCGCAGCTGCCAACTGATAAAGGCCAGGTGGCTACGCGAGCTGAAGCGACATTTACTCCGCCTGAAATGTTCGGCGGTCACGAATTTATCGCTCAAGGAGAGCAAAGCTATGCGCGTTTTTGTAGCGTTTGCCATGGTCCGCAAGCGGTCAGCGCCGATCCGGGCACTTTTCCTGACTTGCGCTCGAGCCCTCGCATCATGACTACTGATACCTGGAAAGCAGTCGTCATCGACGGCGTCTTGGCTGAAAAAGGCATGGTTTCTTTTAAAGGCCAGCTAACGGCAGAAGATGCCGAAGCTATTCGAGCCTATATTGTGCGTGAAGCGCATCGATAAGGCCCTAGTGATAGCGTCAAAGATGAAGGCCAGCAATTGCTGGCCTTTTTTGTGAGGCTGTAAGCCGCCATGTTATCAAGCCCAATACCCATGTTATTGAGCCCAACACCATTGAAAAAAGCAGCCAGTAGTATGGTTTTTGTTTGGTAACCTTTCTAAACAAATCTCACTACACATCTCATCGCGGCTTGTATATCCTTCGCTCCTGCGGATTAGCCGCTTCCTCTAGACTCTATTTCGGGGGCTTCATGCTGAAATTTTACAAAGCTACAGTTACATCTTCTTTGATTGCGCTGGCGATCGGTGTTTGTTCATCAACAGCAGTGGCTGAATCTACTGCTGAGAAACTTGCAAAAGGTTATGAGCCGCCGCGTCTAGCCAATGGCCAGCCAGACTTTCAAGGCGTCTGGACCAACGTGAGCCTCACGGGCCTAACAAGACCCGCGCGTTATAAATCTCTGACTATGTCTGAAGAAGATGCTCTTAAAATGCAGGCAATGGTTGAAGCGCGTCAAAAAGCTGGCCTCAAGCCAACCGACCCAAATGAAGGAGCACCTGCCAAAGGCAGCGTGGGTGGGTATAACAGCTTTTGGGTCGCATCGGGTGAACGACTGGCGAAAATCGATGGAAAGTATCGTACTTCGTGGATAGTCGAGCCAGAAAACGGCCAGCTCCCATACTCAAAAAAAGGGATGGAGATATTCAAAGCGAAGCAATCCGAAGCACGCACCAATTTTGATGGCCCAGAGCCTCGTTCAGTCGGTGATCGCTGTCTCGTGGGTTTTGGTTCGAGCGGTGGCCCACCCATGTTGAATGTGATGTATAACAACAACTATCGCATTGTGCAGTCTGAAGATGCCGTGATGATTCTGGTTGAAATGAATCACGATGCTCGCATCATTCGTCTCAGTAAAGAGCACAAGCCTGAAGAGCTAAGCCAATGGCTAGGTGATTCAATTGCGTGGTGGGATGGTGACACGTTAGTTGTTAAATCAAAGAACTTTAAAGAAGCCGAAGCATTGCGTTTGTACTTTAGCGCCTCGTACTATATGTCTGAAAACGCTGAAGTCACCGAGCGGCTTACGCGTATTTCCGATAACGAGTTATTCTACGAATTTACTGTGGATGACCCAGAAATATATACTCAGCCTTGGCGTGGTGAAATGGTTTTTAATACCACCAGTGATGAAATATACGAGTATGCATGTCATGAAGGCAATTACGCGATGACCAATATTTTGGCTGGTGCGCGTAAAGAAGAAAAAGACGCAAAGAAAAAATAGTCGATTGATCCGGCTAATAGCCCATAAAAAAAACCAGCGTAACCGCTGGTTTTTTTTATGGGTATTTTTTTTAAATGGGTCAACCTTCGTCGTTATTCGTTGTCGAATGAGGCTTGAGGTTGCGTATGTTATGTATCGGTATCTATCAGTGGTACGTTGAATTTACAACGCATAGGATTAACTGAGGTCGGTCTGATGGAAGCTTTTTTTAAACTATTGAAAACGGGTGCTTGTACCGCGGTAATTCTTGTCTTAGCGTCCTGTGCTAATACTCCGGCGGTGGTAGGTTATGACTATGATGAGAGTGTAGATTTCACAGAGTTGCAATTTTATCGCTGGCAGGACGTTGGTGGCACCGATGTTGACCCAAATGATCTTGATTTAAAGCGTATCAAGCAAAGTGTTAATGAAGCGATGATTGCCAAGGGCCTCGTGTTGTTAGAGTCAGGTGAGCCAGACTTTTTCATCAGTGTGGATCGCTCAACACGCTTTACCGATAGCGGCAGTGGACCACGTGTGAGCACTTCAGTCGGTGTCGGTGGTGGATCTCGCGGCGGCTTTGGCGGTGTGGGTATTAGTATCGGCAAAACACTGAGCGACGATGTCGCTAAAACAATGCTGCTGGTGGATTTTCATGAAGCGACAGATCAGCAGCTTATTTGGCGCGGCAGCGCAGAGTATCGAGTAATGTCTGATTTAACTCCAGAAGAGCGCAGCGAACGGACAGATGTGATCATCAACCAATTGCTGTCAGAGTTCCCTCCAACTCGGTAGGCTTCACGTTAGTCGGCCTCACTTTAGTTAAGGGCAATAGTGTATTTATGAGATTAGTGACACAAAACTTGGCACCTAACGGACGTCGTGTGCAGATGTTTGCACTAGAGCAGGCGTTAGCGTTAGAACTAGAGCAACTGCCCGATGGGCCGGTCGATAAAGCTTACATTAAGTCTATCAACCCTGTCGGTCAGATTCCCGTTCTTGTGCTGGACGATGGTAGCGCGATTAGCGAAAGTGTGGCGATTTGCCGCTTTTTAGAATCGCTTAAACCAAGTGGTCTATTCGGTGACTCTTCGAAGGAGCAGGCGATTGTCGAAATGTGGCAGCGACGCATGGAGTTTGGGTTGTTTGTTCCCTCTCTGGAATATGGCCACCATACCTACCCACTATTTAAAGATTCCATTCAGCAGTTTCCTGAGTGGGCACAAACGCAGCTGCCGAAAATCAATCAGTGCTTGGCGATGATGGATGAACAATTACTCTCACAGCCGTTTATCGTCGGTGACAAAATAACAATCGCTGATATTACCGCCTACTGTGGTTATCAAATGTTGAGAGTCTTTTGTAACGAGTTTAGGCAAGATCTTGCGAATGTTGATTGTTGGTTGGCTGCAATGGATCAGCGAGATAGTTCAGCGGTTGCTCGGTATCTCTGATGAATTACTGTTGGGTACGAGGCTAACGACGACGAGTGGTTAGCCTTGCGCGGACATGTTTTGTCGTGACCAATTAATGGCTTCGACTCGGTTGGCGACATCAATCTTTTTGTAAATATTGTACAGATGCGTTTTGATGGTGTGCTCACTGACATTCATAGCGCTTGCCATGGCGGCATTGGTCGCGCCGTTCTCCAGTAGGTTCAGAATCTCTCGTTCCCGTTTCGTAAGAAGCTCCGCTGTCTTGATTTGGTGGGTTGGGGCACGCCGATTACGCTCGAGGTAGGCATGTAGGAGACGCCGGGGAACCCAAAAATCGCCGTTCAACAGCAGCTTCAAGCCCTCAATCATTTGTTTCCCGTCGGTATCACTGAAGAAAAACCCTTTGACACACGGCCACTCAAGCAGTGACTCATGCAAGCTGGATTCTTCGGTGTTGTAGAGCGCAACCGGGGGAATGGTTTGTGGAGCAAGGGAATTGAGCCAACCCTGAATTCGATTTGGTGCGTAGCAGCCGCAGTCAATCATCAGCAGTGATAGGCTGCTGACGTCTTCACCGTCCGCTAGTACGCGAATGTTGACCTCCCGTTCGAGGCCTAAATGGAGCGCGTCAGCGAGGGGTTTTCGATCTCCGGCATCGCTCTGTGTGAACACGGCGACGCCTGGTGCGATTTCTGATTTAGCGGTTATCGAGGTTACTGCCATTCACTCAATTCCATTATTTTAATGCTTGATACCCAGCCCGCTGCTCCATTGTGTACATCGTAGTGAGCCAAGTGGCTCGCTAGCTTCCCGACGTGGGCTAAGCTTTGATCGCTCACTAGGATCAACATAGCGCCGATGTTCTCTGGTCGCGCACTGATCGTAGGTTGTTCCTAGGTTAATAGCGCCCGCCTGGCCCTGCAATCACAACGGTTCCCACCGTACCGCTAACCGGATAGCCGGTATTTCTCGAGATGCTTGGCGCTTTATTCAAGACATTTTATGGAATCTCTGCGCCAATCCCGCGAATTGAGGTAGAATGGCCGCCCTCAAAACCCTTCGAAACCAAACAATTATTACCTGAGTCATTTGTGTCGCTAACGTCCACAGCCTTACCAAACGAACGCCGCGCCGTTGTCTCTCTGGCTATGCTTTACGCTTTCCGGATGATGGGGCTGTTTATGGTGTTGCCGGTTCTGACCCTATACGGAGACGAGTACGTCGGCAGCTCTCCACAGCTACTGGGTTTGGCGCTGGGAGCGTACGGTTGTAGCCAAGCGTTATTACAAATTCCCTTTGGCATTTGGTCTGACCGATGGGGGCGTAAACAAGTAATTGCGGTGGGCCTCATCCTGTTTGCGTTGGGTAGCGTCATCGCGGCGAGCGCAGAAACAATCTATGGGTTGATCCTGGGGCGCTTTTTACAGGGTGGGGGAGCTATCGCCAGCGCCATCATGGCCATGGTGGCGGACTTAACCTCCGATCAAAACCGTACTAAGGCAATGGCCAGTATCGGTGCTTCGATTGGGCTGTCCTTCTCGGTCGCCCTCATCATCGGTCCGCTCGTATCTAAGGCGGGTGGTGTCGATGCGGTATTCTGGATTACAGCGCTCTTTGCGGTGATTGGTCTCGCTATATTATTTTTTGTTGTACCTAAGCCCGTTGGGCGTCAAGTACATGAGGTGACAACTCAGCGCGAGCTTATGGGCAAAGTGTTGCGGCATTCGCAATTGCTGCGGCTCGATTTCGGTATTTTTGTATTGCATTTTGTGCTGATGGCGAGCTTCGTGGTTCTCCCCAGTCTGCTGCGTGATGTGATACAAATTCCTGGCGAGCAGCATTGGTGGGTTTATCTACCGTTGCTCGGTGGAGCGTTCATCGTGATGTTGCCCTTCATGATTATCGCCGAGAAAAAACGTCAAATTAAATGGGTGTTTAGCGGGGCCGTTGCTCTGCTAGCTGTGATGCAGGGCGTATTGGCATGGGGCTACGATCAATCGACAGTGTTACTCATTGGATTATTTTGTTTCTTTGTCGCGTTTAACTTACTCGAAGCCACTCTGCCATCGTTGCTCAGTAAAATCGCACCGGCTGGCACCCGAGGTACTGCGAATGGGGTGTATTCCTCATCGCAGTTTTTGGGCGCGTTCCTTGGCGGTATGATTGGTGGTTACCTCTATGGTTGGGCGGGCGCCGGTAGTGTGTTTGCGGGGAGTGCAGCCTTAGTATCCTGCTGGTGGTTGGTTAGTATTACCATGGCCCAGCCTCGCTATCTCGCTAACATTCATGTGAAGTTGACCAATCATGAAAGCCAGGATGAGTTGCTCAACAAGCTGTTGGCTTTGCCTGGTGTGGCTGAAGTTTGGTACGTCGAGCATGAAGGCGCGGCCCATCTCAAAGTGGATCAAAAAGTCTTCAAGTCAGACTCAATTGCCGAATTGGGTCTCAGCTAAATCAAATTCAGATAAATCCTGGGTCAGCGCTTTTGTGACTGCTGCGCCTGGTGTAAAGTGGAGCGTTTAGGGACGGAAGTGCCCTGCGCTACGCCGGAATAGACTGTTTAGGAGAATAATATGGCACGTGGTATCAACAAAGTAATCTTGATCGGCAACCTCGGCCAAGACCCAGAGACACGCTATATGCCTAGCGGTGGTGCCGTTACCAATATCACTGTTGCGACTTCAGAGTCCTGGAAAGACAAACAAACCGGCGAGAACCAAGAGCGTACCGAATGGCACCGTGTGGTGTTTTTCAATCGTTTGGCAGAAATTGCCGGGGAATACCTACGCAAAGGTAGCAAAGTATATCTTGAGGGCTCACTGCGTACGCGCAAGTGGCAAGATAACTCGGGACAAGATCGCTATACCACTGAAATCGTTGCCAATGAAATGCAAATGCTTGATAGTCGAGGCGACTCGTCGGGTATGGGCAACTCTGGCATGGGTGGCGGTAGCTACAACAATGCGCCTCAGCAGCGTCCACAGCAAGCGCCACAAAATAACTACAATCAAAAGCCTCAGCAGGCCCCGCAACAAGCGCCTGCGGGCATGGATAGTTTTGACGACGATATTCCGTTCTAAAAAATACTCCAAGCTATCCTGTTGTTGCTTTCGGTATTACTAAAGAGCTCCCTGTTGGGAGCTTTTTTCGTTCAGGGGTGGTTGTTTTTTAGTCGTTTCGCCGGTTTATGCTGCACACTAGGGGCTACATCGCGTTGTGGTGTCGCTCGTCAGTCGTGTTAGAAATCCGAGTTGAGCCGATGCTATTAACCGCTTTATGATGCGACTTGCTTGCAGGATAAGACAAATAAGAAATGGAAGGATCTATTTATGGGCGAAAGCGATATCTATGCGGCTCCAGCAGCGTCATTATCGACCAGCAAGGACAACGGAGACTACGGTTCGGTAGAGCGAGCCATCGCGGGGGAATACGAATTTTCAATTGGCGCAACCTTATCGGAAGCTTGGCAGCGGGTTTCCGGCAGAAAAATGGTTATGTTTCTCGCCTTCCTGGTTTACTTTGCAGCCTATGTAGGCGTCTCCTTAGTAGCAGGTGTAGTCGGCGGCATATTGGGGGTGTTCGCAGGCGAAACGGCCTCTCAATTCATTAGTTTTCTAATTTCTATCGTTACCATGCTTGCCTTCATTCCCATGAACGCAGGCTTTTTGATGCTTGGCGTAAAGGGCTCGGTCGATCAGCCACTCGATGTGAGTTCGGTCTTTAGCTATTTCGATAAAAGCTTAAACCTGATTGTGGCGATGTTCATCATGTACGTGCTGGTTTTTATCGGCTTCATGTTGTTTATTCTTCCGGGTATTTATTTGATGGTTGCCTACGCGCTAGTCATACCATTGATTGCTGATAAAGGCTTAGGTCCGTGGGAAGCATTAGAAGCTTCGCGTAAGGCTATCTCAAAGCGCTGGTTTTCCGTATTCGGCTTACTGCTCATTATCGGCGTATTGAGCATAATCGCCACGATTCCATTGGCTATTGGTATGATTTGGGTAGGTCCTTTGTGTGTTTTATCCCTCGGAGTAATGTATCGCAATATGTTTGGCGTTGAAGGACCGGCTGCTTAATTCTGCATGAAAATTTCTACCCAAATTAGTGTTGAAACACCCGAGAGTATCGACCTTTATGCTGAACCGGCAGGCATTGTTATTCGTTGCCTGGCGTGGCTGCTCGATCAGTTTGTCATTGCTGGCGTGCAACTGGTTTGTTTCATCCTGCTATCACTCACTGGCGCTGCGGGCTGGGGCATCTTACTAATCATTTGGTTTTCGTTTTCGTGGTTTTACTCCGTACTATTCGAAGTCCTTAGTGAGGGACAAACACCGGGCAAAAAATGGATGGGTATTGCTGTTGTGAACGACGACCTCACGTCGATTGGTTGGGGTACGTCGATTGTGCGCAACTTTATTCGTTTTGCCGATGCCATGCCTATCGCCTATTTCGCTGGCATTATCACCATGGCAAATACTAAACACTTCCAGCGTCTGGGTGATCTCGCCGCTGGCTCTTTAGTGATCTATCGCCAAACGGAAAACAGTTTGGGCGGTCTTCCGGATGCACGACCTCAAGTTGCCAATTTCCCGATGGGTCGTGAAGATCAATTGGCGGTGATTGGATTTGCCCAGCGGCACAACCAACTCAGTGCCGAACGCCAACAAGAATTAGCAAATATTATGGGCCCACTGCTGCCCGTGGATGAACAGCATCGCGTGGATTACTTGCGCGGCATTGGACGTGGATTAGTGGGTTAATGAGACAGCAAGATTTTGAATTGCAATACACGGCTTTATGGCTCGATCTCGAAGCGTGGCTTTCTACCAGTAGATGGCGCTGGCGAAAAAAGAAAGAACAAGAGCCAGTGTCTGAAGAATTTATTGCCCGAGTGCCTGAAGCCTACCGTTTGGTTTGTCATCACTTAGCGCTGGCAAAGAAACGTCGTTATTCGCCTCACTTGGTTGATCGGCTTAATCGAATCGTTGTTGGTTGTCATAATCGTTTGTATGCAGGGAACCCGCGATTTCGTTATCAATGGTTACGATTTTTTATTATTGACTTTCCTCGTGCGCTTCATGACAACAGCCTATACGTTAAATGGGCCACCATTCTGTTTCTAATCCCCGGCATAATGCTTGGCGTTTTGTGTTACTTCAATCCAGAGATGATCTATAGCGTAATGAGCTGGGATCAAGTCCGCGAAATGGAGTCGATGTACGACCCATCACGGCGAATTTTAGGGCGAGAACGTGAAGCCGACACCGATCTCTTTATGTTTGGTTTTTATATCTATAACAATATCGGCATTGCTTTTCGCGAGTTTGCAGGTGGCATACTACTGGGTGTGTATACCGTTTTTGTGCTGCTCTTTAATGGCGTCATTCTCGGTGCTGTGACTGGGCATTTAACACAACTGGGCTATTACGAAACGTTTTATCCTTTCGTTATCGGCCATGGATCGTTCGAGTTAACAGCCATCGTGCTAGCAGGTGCCGCAGGGTTGAAACTCGGCGTATCCATAATCAGCCCAGGGCATTTTACGCGTCTGGGTTCACTGCGTGAGGCGAGTCGCGAAGCCGTCAAAATTGTCATTGGCGCGGGCGTCATGCTGTTGATCGCCGCATTCATTGAAGCGTTTTGGTCTTCTAAGGCATCCACACCGGTCTGGGTGAAGCTATCAGTTGGCGCTGTGTTATGGGCGCTCGTGTTGGGGTATATAAAATACATGGGCCGTCGCGCCTCAATGATGTACGCGCGGGTGACTGATGGATCTGAGTAAAATTACCATTGAGCCACGTATTCGTAATGGCTGGCAAGCGGGAGATCTTGGTTTTGCCATGGCTCGCCAATGGTTTTTACCGTTATGGATGTTGTGGGCAGTGCCGAGTGGTATTACTTTGGCAGTGTTGAGCTTAGTTGGAGGTAAATATAGTTGGCTTGCTTTAATGGTTGTATGGTGGTTGAAGCCAATTTGGGAGCGGCTACCGTTACTGTATTTAAGTCGCGCCCTGTTTAGTGAATATCCGCCGCTTAAATCTTTACTAGGACAATTTTTTAGCATCGCCAAGACAGATTTTTTTGCCGCTATCCTGTGGCGCCGTTTTAGTCCTTCTCGATCATTTGATTTACCTCTGACCGTATTAGAAGGACTAAAGGGTAAAGCGCGAGCACAAAGGTTAACCGGTTTACACCAAACCTATGGCAATGCCGCGTTGTGGATGACGATTGTCTGCGTCCATATCGAAACCATATTGATGCTGGGTGTATGGGCTATTGCACTACTATTATTACCGGTCGAGTTTCAAGAGCAATTTTTCGACTTCTTTGTTGCAGAAGCGGAAGAGTACTCATTACTGAGTAATGTGTTGACTTGGTTGGTCATGGGAGCCATGGCTCCTTTCTATGTCGCTGGCGGATTTTCACTGTATATTGGGCGGAGAATAGAGCTAGAAGCGTGGGATGTAGAAATTCGTTTTCGTCATATGCTCGAACAACACCAGGCTAACGTCAGCGTAACGCCTCGACGAAAATTGCCGAAAGCGATCATCGCTCTGGTTCCCTTTCTATTGATTACCTTCGGTAGTTTCACTGCCACGGATGTGCGCGCGCAAACAGACAGTGCACAAGAAACGAATAACGCGGTTGTCGAGCAATACTACGATGCCTTAAACGAGTCATCCTTTGCTCGACAGAGCAAAGATAATATTCTCGATGTGTTGTCCAGTGAAGACTTCAATCGTTACGAATTAAAAGAAGGCTATAGATTCAAACCGCTGGATGTTGAGGATCCTGAATTTAACGAGGAAGACTGGGGTTTTCTGAAAACATTAATCGAGTGGCTGCTGGCAATCTGGGAAGTCTTCGAAGCCCTGAGTTCAGCATTTGGAACCCTTGCCGGTGCTCTCGAGATTATGTTCTGGGCCTTGTTGATCGGTATTGTGGTTTACATCATTTACCGTTATCGCAATGGTTTGATGGCGATGTTCCGCTATCGCCCTGCAATACAAACCGAACAACGTCAGGAGCCTGAGGTGTTGTTTGGGTTAGATGTTCGCCGTGACAGCATTCCTAAAGATGTAATCGCTCAGGTTAAACAGTTGTGGTTAGCGGGCCAATCTCGCGAAGCGGTCAGCTTGCTGTATAGGGCAACGCTCTCACATTTAATTCATGAGTTTTCGTTCGAATTCTTTGATGGCTACACCGAACAGGAATGCGCCACCGTGGTTGAAGCCAGCGTAGCCGCACGGGAAACGACAAATACCCACCAAAATCTTCCAGAATATATGTGGAAGCTGACGCGTATTTGGCAGTCTATAGCCTACGCACACCGAGTGCCCAGCGAAGACCAAGTCATTGCCTTGTGCAGGCAGTGGCCGCAATTCTTCGAGTTGGCCGATGCTAAACCCACTGGAGAGCGGCAATGAGTAAGCCAACCTCTTCCTGGGTGCCGCGCCTTATTGTGGGCCTGCTCGTCATTGTTGTGTTGTGGCTATGCTACTTTATTTGGACTCGATTAGAGCCTTATGAAGAATGGGTGCCGCTAGGATGGAGTCAAGAAGCGCTGCGCAACCCTTATTTAGCGGCTGAACGTTTCGTTAAAAAGTACGCCGACAATGTTATTGGTAGCTCAGAGCTTAGCGTACTTGATGAACTCACTGATAACGGTACGCTAATTATTCGCGAGAACAATGCAGTTTTAAATGAACGTCGAGCTCAACAACTCATCGAATGGATGGAGCAAGGAGGGCACTTGGTTGTTGCGGCGCCTTTCTTGGATGAAGATGAAAGCGATGTATTGCTATCATATTTTGATGTTACTAAAAATGAAGTTGAAGAAGAGCTACCTCTCAGTAGTGCGCAGTACTCCAATGTAGAGCAAGTCGATTTTTTTAACCCCGATAAAGACGACGCTGATGAGCCTGTCGATGACCAAAAAGAATCACGTGAAGAGCGCGCGGAGAGGATTCAACAGGAAATTGAACGCAGCCGAGAATTAGTCGAAAAGCAAGCTGAGCGTGCAAAAGCAGAACAAGAAATATTGCAAAAAGAACGCGATGTGCCCAGTACGGTTCGCCGCTTAGAGTCATACCTAATTAGTGATAATTTCTCACGGTTAGCCTTCAATGGTATCGATTACACCTTGTTGGCTGACTTTAGCGGCAGTGGCTCACTTGATCATCCCAGCTTTTACGAAGACTCGGAAGACTACCAAGGTATTCAGTCGTTTTACTGGGCGGGAAACGACGTAGCCATTACATTCATGCAGCTCGATGTCGGTGATGGATTACTCACCGTGATGTCCGACATCAATATTTGGAATAACGATCAAGTCGGCTTGTTAGATCACGCACATTTGTTGCAAATTTTAACCGACGGCAGTGATCAAGTTGTCTTCCTATACGGCGCGGTAGTGCCAACCTTATTGGATCTCATCTGGAAGCATTTTCGTGAAGTCACCATTGCCAGTCTGTTGCTATTGGTGTTGTGGATTGTCTATTCAGCCCGTCGATTTGGGCCGATTCACGTTGTCGACCATCTAACCCGCCGCTCGTTCAAAGAGCACATCGATACTATGGCGGAATACTATTGGAAGCAAGGCTTAACTGGCGAATTAGTTGAGGGCTTACGCTCTGAGATCAAACGCAAAGTACAGCGTTTGTACCCCGATCTATTTCGCATCGATGATGATGAAAAAAACAAACGTTTGTTAGAAGAAAAACTGCATGAACTAACGGACTTACCCCGGCACACGGTTAACAATATGTTAATGGGGGAAGTGCCAAAAGATGAATTGAAGTTCTATATGTGTATCAAACTGCTGCAGCGCACGAGCCAGCAGCTCAATCGATAAAAATTGACGAGATAAGAGTAAACGCTATGAGTGATGAGATACCCGGAGATAACGGTAACAACACCGCCAACGGTAATCCCTCCGCCAGCACGCCAGCTAGCAGCGGAGAGGTTACAAGTGCGCAAGATAGAAAACAAGCGGTGCTCCAGTTAGCCAGTCAAAAATTACATGCCATGCGTGATCGTGTAAACCGTATTGTCATCGGGCAAGAAGAGGTGGTTGATCAAGTGTTGGTGTCTCTGATCGCCAATGGTCACGTGTTGTTAGAGGGGATCCCCGGTCTCGGTAAAACCTTGCTGGTGCGTGCATTAGCCAGTTGTTTTGGTGGGCAATTTAAGCGTATTCAGTTCACTCCGGATTTAATGCCCGCTGATATCACTGGGCATGCTATGGTCAATATGGCCGATGGCAACTTCCGTGTACGTAAAGGTCCAGTGTTTACCAACCTGCTATTGGCGGACGAGATCAACCGTTCACCGGCAAAAACGCAAGCCGCTTTACTCGAAGTCATGCAAGAAAAACAAGTCACTATCGAAGGTGAGTCACACGCATTGGATCTGCCTTTTATGGTTTTTGCTACGCAAAACCCAATAGAACAAGAAGGGACTTATCCACTTCCCGAAGCGGAATTAGACCGCTTCTTATTGAAAGTCACCATGGATTACCCTGATTATGACAGTGAAATTGCATTGACACGGGCCGTCGCCAAAGAAGCAACAGGGGATTTAATGGAGAGCCAATCCAACGAACCGATTGTGCAACCCAGTGACATTCTAAAACTCCAAGAGTTAGCGACTAAAATTACCGTGGATGAGCATGTGATGGACTACGCCGTTCGTATGGTGCGCGCCACGCGAGAAAGTACCGCGATTGTTAAAGGCGCGGGTCCTCGGGCTAGTATCGCGTTAATAAAATCGGCACGCGCCAATGCGTTGTTGCGAGGCGACAGTTTTGTGTTGCCCGATGATGTCAAAGCGATGGCACATCCTGTGATGCGACATCGAATCATTTTGTCTGCAAATACCGAAATTGACGGACAAACTTCCGACACTGTACTCGATCAGTTGTTAGATACTGTCGAGGCTCCGCGTCAATGAGGCCAAGTCGGCTTTGTTTACAACTCTTTGTCGGGCTAATGGTGATTGGCCTGGGCATTGGTGTTTCTTCATTTTGGTTGCCTGACGGTATTGTTGGCAGTTTACGTTTACTGTGGTGGTTTGTTTTTGCCGCGGTTATCGTGGCGGCACTTATTGACGCCAGCGTGTGGCGAGAAAAGCAACCCATACAGGCTACCCGTACTGTACCCAATAGTCTCGCTGTGGGAGCGCCAAATAAAGTTGCGATCACGATTCAAAACTGCACCCAACGACCGCTTCCTATTACGATTATTGATCACTACCCGAGTGAGGTGACGGCGGAGGGTTTTCCGCGTTATCTACGTCTCGAGGAAAGTCGCAAAGAGGATATGCGCAGTAGCGCTCAGTTGAGCTACATTGCTCGTCCTATTCAACGCGGTGCCGCTCGTTTTGGCGACATCGATTTCCGAATTCGTTCGCGTTTAGGTTTGTGGGATTTTCGAGAGCGGATAGAACAACCGCAGATGGTAAAAATTTACCCCAACTTTACGGCGATCAGTCAGTTTGAAACCTTGGGGCACGATCAACAGATTTCACAAATCGGCGTGCACTTAATTCAGCGTCGTGGCCAGGGGATGGATTTTCAGCAGTTGCGTGAGTATCGTGAAGGGGATACAACACGGCAGATTGATTGGAAAGCCAGCTCGCGTTATCGCAAAATTATATCCCGCGAATATCAAGATGAGCGCGATCAAGATATTATCTTTCTACTTGATTGCGGTCGCCGAATGAGAACCAAAGACGGTGAACTTAGCCACTTCGATCACGCACTGAATAGCTTACTACTCTTGTCCTACGTTGCACTTAAACAAGGCGACGGTGTTGGCTTGTTGAGTTTTGCAGGCGAAGGTCGCTGGCTTCCGCCAGTTAAAGGCAAGGCAAGTATCAATACCTTGCTGAACACCGTTTATGATTTGCATAGCTCCTCAAGTACTAGCGATTTAGTGGAAGCGAGTACTGAGCTGATGAGTAGGCATCGCAAACGCTCGTTGGTGGTATTGTTGACTAATCTTCGAGAAGAAGATCGTGAAGACGTAGTGGCGGCTACCCGGTTATTGGCGAAGCAACATATTGTCATGGTTGCTAACTTGCGCGAGTCATTTCTTGATGAAACCGTCAAAACGCCGGTGATCGATTTTGAATCGAGCTTAACCCTCGCCGAAACCACTAACTTGTTGAGCGCTCGTGACAGGCTAATGGATAGTCTCCGGCAGCAAGGTGTTATTGTTACTGACTCAACGCCGCAACAGTTACACATCCGGTTGGTGAATGAGTATTGGGCATTAAAACGTAGTGGTCGCCTGTAAAAGCGCTACGGACGTCTAAGTATTTCGCAACAACCTTTTCTCATAGTAAGTATCTCCTGCGATTTTCTGCGCTAAGGGCAAATATGGCGGACAATAAAAATTATACCAATGAGGTCGATGATGTTATTACCAGTGAAGAGCAGCATCTCGCACAAGATCCACACTTTGAACGAGAGAAAAAAGTCGGCCTAGCATTTTCTGGGGGCGGTATTCGGTCGGCTTCATTTGCGTTGGGTGTGATGCAGTCGCTAGTGTCGCACGATAAGTTAAAAAAAGTGGATTACCTATCAACGGTGTCCGGTGGTGGCTATATTGGCTCAGCGTTGACGTGGTTCTTAAGTCAGAAAATACCTAGCTGGATGAAACGCCAAGAGAGTACTTCAGATGAATACTTTGGCACCTCCCCCGATAACTTTCCCTTAGGTCAAAAGTTTTCAGGTAATCGAATTGCATCGGAACGCTATCGTCCGAACGCTATTCTTGATTACATTCGACAACATGGCAATTACCTTATCCCTGGGCAAGGATTAACGTCTGTCGCGCTGATTGGTTATACACTGCGCGCGTTGCTCGTCTCACTCACCGCTTATTTATTGTTGCTGACGACATTTATGGTCGCGTTTCAGCAGTACGGTTTTTATTCATTTTTTCCTGGTGGTATCGAGGCTTGGCCGGGTGTTGAATTTGGCTTAGGTAACGGGTTTTTTATCATATCCATTATTACGATCTTGTTGTTCTTATTTTTTGGCTACGTTTATTCGTTGTTTACCCGGTTTAATGGTGGTTCAGCGAGTTGGCATTATCGCTTCCGGACGCTGGTTCAAAAATGCAATGGCTACCTCATCGTGATTGGTGTCGGTAGTGCGCTGTTAGGGAGCATTCAAGTTGTCCACTTAATCATTGTTGAATTTACGTCAGCCGATATGCGTATGCCGGCAGCAAGTACATCGGTTATTGCCGGGCTTCTCGGTGCTGTAACCCAAATTAGGCGATTGATGCAGGCGGGCGGCCGTGCGAATCGATTTATTGTGATCTTAACGGGCGGATTAATGCTGTATGGTTTGGCGTTGATGGCGTATTGGATAGCCGAAGTTATTATCCTCGCGCATGCGCCTACATGGTGGTTAACCTTGGTTATGGTCTGTGTCGCCATCATTTTAAGTATGTGCGTCAATATCAATTATCTGGGTTTGCATCGTATGTATCGTGACCGCCTGATGGAAACGTTCATGCCAAACCTTAATAGCGTACGGGATAACTCCTGGGGAATGGCTACTGAAGCTGATACCGCTAACATTGATACCATGTGCCAGCAGAATAAGCGGCCGTATCACATCGTCAATACCAACATTACATTAGTCGATTCAGAGATCTCAAAATACCGAGGGAGAGGCGGGGACAACTTTATTTTATCACCGCTGTATTGTGGTAGCGACGCGACGGGCTGGCGTGATTCGAGCGATTATCTTAAACAAGGCTATCGTTCAGGGATGGCCTTGTCGACTGCAATGGCGATTTCCGGCGCAGCCGTTAATCCGAATGATGCAGTCGCCGGGAAAGGTGTGACTCGCGATCGCATTGTGGCAACCGTTTTGTCTATATTGAATTTGCGGCTGGGTTTTTGGGCTACGCATCCAAACCCTAGAAAGCAGTTTTCCTTCCCGCCTAATTTTATCTACCCCGCATTGACAGGTGGCGTATTAAGTGGAGGTTTAAATGAGAAGCGAAAAGCCATTGAACTAACCGACGGTGGTCATTTTGAGAATCTAGCACTGTATGAATTAATTCGCCGTAAACTAAACGTGATTATTTGTACGGATGGCGGTGCAGATCCTGATTTTCAATTCTCTGATCTCGCCAATCTGGTTGAGAGAGTTCGAGTAGATTTTGGAGCACAAATAGCATTTGACTCGAAAGACTACAGTCTTGAGAACTTACTGCCGGGTAGCGAAGACGATGATTATTTTGTCTCTAAATATAACGGAGCGAAAAACGGTTTTGCCCTCGGCACTATCACCTATCATGATGGTAGCCAAGGTCGACTGATTTATATTAAAACAACCTTGGTGAAGGGCTTAACGGCAGACCTTATCGGTTACAAAACAGCAAACCCTACCTTTCCAGATCAATCTACAGCGGACCAGTTTTTTGATGAGCCCCAATTTGAAGCCTACCGAGAACTTGGCTACCAATTGGGGCAACGTATGTTACAAGTGAATGAAGCCGAGGGATGGTTGTAGTTAACCAACGAGCTTTAATTTGATTAACGGTAATGTTTTTTATAGGGCAAACCATGGTCTTGTGATCGGCAAATAATAAGATGCTTGATATTCTAATAAAAAAAGGGTTTTATATGTCAATTATAAGACTGATGTATGTAGAGCACAGGAATGCCGGTTACATATACCCACGAAAAGAATAGTAAGTTTGTTTTCACCCGCGTTGATGACGTTTTAACAACCGGCGAAATCATCTCCCACTTTAGTCGTATGATTGATGATGCGGCTTTACCTCCAGAGTTTGTAGAGGTCGTAGACTTTGGTGGTTGTCGAGATGTTGAATTTCGATATTCAGACTTCGCCAAGCTGCAAACGCTGTCTCTAGTGCTTAGAGATAGGGGGCTGCAAATTTCCCTATTTCGCGCCTTCTCTCAGGAAAGCCGGAATATCATTGAATTCTTGATCCCGCTCTTTACTTCAATATCAATCACCACACACATATGTTCATCTGAGTCTGAACTAGCCGATGCGATGGATGCATTTTTAAATGCGTCGGTAGAGTAACGGAAAAACGCCGAAAAACGTCTGGTGAGCAATGGCGAAACGTTAGGCTATGCAAGGCTAGCGTAGGGCAGGAGAGTGAGCCGCATGATAACAAAAATGTTTGAATACAAAACCTGGGCCGATGATCGTACGCTGATGGCTGTCGAAAAAATCGATAGAGTACTCTATCCCGACAGTTATGCGTTTGCTCTCCAGCAAATCAATCATATTGTGATAGTTGAAGAATTGTTTAGAAGTCGATTAGAGGATAAGCCTCTGCCACATGCTGCCACGAATACTAAGGTGGTACCGCACTTCGACGAGCTAAAAGCCCGGTTAGACGTGTCTTCGCATTGGTATTTGGATTATGTTTCTACCCTGAATGACGGTGAACGTTCGATATCGTTTACCTACACAGACGGTAAACGAGGGACGCTATCCATCAACGAAACCCTTTTTCATATCGTAAATCATGGCAGTTATCATCGTGGCAATATTGCTCACGCATTAGATCTAGCGGCGGTGCCGCATCGGTTTGACGGCTATGGAATATTTATTCACGAAGTCCAGCCCGAGCGTAGAGGGACGTAAAGCATATGCCTATTGCTCATTGTATCGTGCAGGCTGATTGTGTATCTGGGACGGAAGACGTTGTCGCGTTGTGGACGCAACAATCAGGTGTAAGCTCGGAACATATGACCGTTAATCTCGTGCAAGCCCAGCACCAGTTCGGGAAGGCGTACAAGGTAATGGCGACGTTGTATTTGCCTTCATTGTGGTCAAGGGACAAGGTGGACGATTTGCAATTGGGATTGGCCAAGGCCTTGGCAGATTATTTTTCTATCGAACTTAGCGATGTTCATGTAATTACCACAATTGTTGTGTCGGGAAATGTGGTTGAGTCGGGCGAGATCGAAAGATGGTAATCTTTGAATTGATGCGCTTCGTAGCGTCGCGCTGGTGCACTAGGAACTTTTTTCTAGACGCGCTGTGAACCCATCCGTGGGGCTCTCCGTCCATGGGTATACGTAGACATTATGCCTACATGTGCCTAAGTTCTTGAGCAAACTGTTAGGCGGTAAAAATGAGACATCTGTTTTCTATTGTACTTATTCTCTTGCCTTTAACTGTGCAAGCGGAAAAGCTGACTATTACATATGAGGTGAATCCACAAATCTATATTGGCAGTCATGATTATGCGAGCCTAGTGATCAATAATGATGGAAGCGCCGTATGGATAGGTGATTTGCCTAGCCCTATAAATAATAATGAATATGACTGGGAAGAATTTCATAAACAATCAAAGAACCATATGCACGAAATACAATACACCAAACAGCAGTACCAAGAGATATTGGATTTGGTTCTATCAGTATTATCCAACGTGAGACCTAACAATGCTCAGCTTGGAGGAAAAGACTTTACTTCTTTTAATATAATGCTTTGGGGTAATCCTAATATTGAATTCAGGTTTAATTCAATCGGCGGGAATGACTTTCCAGAAGGTATTAATAAACTAAACTCATACATTAAATCACTATCGGCGCCTAAAAAATTAACCAAGCCGGATGCGTAAAATGCGCACGCCTCTTCTTGAAGTGTTAAGAACCTATACCATGGAACAAAATAATTCAATTAAATTTGAGTACAGTAAAGAAAACTTATTGGTCTTACTCGAATGTGGGGCAAGGCCAAAGAATTCGCCCTATTCACACAAGCAAATAGCAGAATGGTGTGAGAAGTTTTGAAATAAGTGCTGTGATGTAGATGTGCCACAAGAAATGGAAGATATTATGTCAGTCCTAGCTGATGTAGAAACACAGTGGGACCTCTACTTGGCAAACAACTACTCAATCGAAGAGCTTCGAATATTGAATTTTGAGTCAGTACAGTTGCCAGTAGAGTGGTTTAGAAATTGGGCGGTAGAGGCTAATGCTTAAAAAATCGGGGTTGTCTCCTTTGACAGGCTTTTCATATGATTAGTATCCGAGAGTTGGTATTGAGCGATCTTGAATCAATGATCGAGCTATTCACCGATGAACGAGTATTTGCAAACTTCGATAAAGGGCCTTGGAGTAAATCGAGAATAGAAGAGAGCGTTTTAAGGAATGTTTCTATCTGGTACTCTGGACAAATAGGTTCACACGTTATCTGTAAAGAAAATCGAGTAATCGGAAAGCTTATCGTATTCCCGAATAAAGATAATGAACACGAATTAGGGTTTGTTCTTCACCCGTCATACTGGGGTAAAGGCTACGCTACAGTAGCCGGCGAATTGGGTATAAATTATCTCGAATTCAACACTGAAGTTGATCACGTTGTTGCTTTTGCTCGGAAATCAAATGTTGCATCAATCCGTGTAATTCAAAAGCTTGGTTTTTTGCAATGTGATGAAAGGACTGGTGCTGACGGAATCACGCGTTTCAAATATATTCGGTCTTTAGCTAGTAAAAGAACCTGACTCGTTCTCGTTCTCGTTTTGTTTGAGGTGTTACGAATCTCCCTCGGCGGCTTCACAACGTAATAAAAAATGGAACAATAGTGAAAAAAAGCCACGATATAAGTTCATCAAGAAATGCGGCATTAGATGGTCTGAGGGGTATAGCCATAATCGCCGTTATACTGTGTCACAGCTCTATTCTTGGTCCAAATCAAACCGAATCGAGTATAGCTACTATGCTACTTGCAGTATTTGACTTTGGTTGGTCTGGCGTAGATTTGTTTTTTGTATTATCTGGTTTTTTAATCACTGACATCATTTTGTCTGCGCGTAATAATCAGGGATGGATGAAATCGTTCTTTATAAAACGAGCCTTTAGAATACTGCCAATTTATTTTTTCTTCTTATTTATATTGCTGATTTTAAGCTATACGATAATGTTCGGGAGAGGTGATTTTTCGTTCATTAGAAAGCATCAACCATATTACTGGTTGATGGGGCAAAATTTTCTGAGCCTCATCAACATGAATTGGCCCCCTTCACTATTTTACGGCGGCCATTTATGGACCTTAGCAGTAGAGTGGCAGTTCTATATGATTTGGCCATTAATAGCGGGTCGATTCTCTAATAAAACTCTTTCGACTATTTGTATTCTTGTAATACTAACTGCTATTGCTTCAAGAATCATTTTCTGGCAGATCGACGTCCATATCTCTGTTATTTACACGAACACGATTACCCGCATGGACAGTATTGCAATCGGGGCCCTAGTGGCTTTATTGCTACGTTCTAATATTGAAAAGTTAACCCTACAAAAATTATCTAAAATGTTTATTTCTATTGGTGTCGTTTTTGTTCTGGGGCTATTCTATTTATATGGGAGTGCCTCATACAATATACCGGCGATGTACACCATCGGGTATACATTGCTAGCGTTGTGTTTCGCAGGGCTCGTTTATCAAGCCGTTATAACCACTGAGAGAACCCTATATAAGGCAATATTGAGTAATAGGGTGCTGACCACGATTGGTAAATACAGTTACGCTATGTACATAGTGCATTTACCGTTAATGGGTTATTTTGGTAACTTTGAGAAAGGAATAGCAGGTAGTAGCTTTTACGGCCAACTTGTATTTATTCCCACTATGTTTATAGCAACGTTTTTAATAGCCATGGTTTCCTGGAAATTTATTGAAGCCCCTACACTTGCATATGCTAGGAGTCGTGCTTGTAATATGAGATCCGGTGCAATGAGCTCTTGATCAGATGATTATTACATTGAAAAGTTGATGGTTTTGGTCAAAATACTTATCACGGATCAAGCACACGAAAAGCATGCCAATAAACGCGTGCTACTCCAGCTCTGTTGACGTTCAGCATTTGCGAAGCAATATGCTGCAACGCTTTCAACCTCCCTCTCCAAAATTTGGCGATCATACTAGGTCTTCCTGCCGGGGGCGGTACCCAAGACGTTGATGAAACACGTCCTGTGTTTCACCCTGCGGGCGCCTTAAAAAGCAGGCGTCCAAATTTATTCCAGATAAATTTATGGGAGACAGGACGTCGACGGAGAGCCACATGGGTGAGAGCAAGCGTTTGCAAAATGTTATTTTGCGCTTGTTCGAACGATTTCAATCTGTGATTGAAAGACGGCCCCGCTTGCGGGTGCTTGCCACGTGTCTTGGGTACCGCCCCCGACTGGAAGACCGGGCTAGTGGCACTATCTATCCATTCCCAACAAACTCTCCGCAACCTCTATGCAATCCAAACCTGTTTAACATTCACAAACTCCCGAATGCCCTGCGGCCCTAACTCTCTACCGTAACCCGACAGCCCAACACCACCACTAGGTAAACGTGGGTCTGTTTTAACAATCCCATTCACTGCCACTTGCCCAGCACAAAGCGAAACAGCTGCCTGCTGTGCTTTGCTCTCATCACTCGTCCAAATACTCGAACCCAATCCATACTCGGTATCGTTAGCGAGCTCCAATGCATGGGCAAAGTCTTTTGCTTTAATCACAGATAAAACTGGGCCAAAAGTTTCTTCAGTAAACGCTGTCATACCAGGCTCTACGTCGACCAGTAGGGTTGGTGGGTAGAAAAAGCCATCACCAGAAGAGACATCGCCACCACACAGACAACGCGCGCCTTGCTGTATCGTTTGCGTGACTTGATCTTGCAATTTGATTTGTAAATCCTTCCGTGCGATAGGCCCTAAGGCTGCTGAATCCAGCGTCGGGTCTCCCAAGGACAGATCGCTAAACCGTTGATACAGTTTTTCACACATCGTGTCATAGATACTGTCTTCGACAATGACACGCTTGGCTGCAATGCATGATTGGCCTGCGTTAATCATGCGCGATAAGGTAATCACATCACACGCCTTATCTAGATCTGCATCCGCCAAAACAATACACGGGTCAGAGCCGCCTAACTCTAGCACAGCCGGTTTTAAACTTGCGGCGGCTCGAGCTGCGACCTTTTTACCTGCGCCACTTGATCCTGTGAAAGACACCGCTTTGATACCTGGGTGGTCAATTGCCTCACCAACTTCTGCAGTGGCAATTGGCAAGTTAACCATCACATCTTTCGGTAATCCCGCTTGCTCAAATGCTTCGGTTAGTTTTGCGGCGGTGGCTGGAACGTTTGGATCAGCTTTCATTACGCAGGTATTCCCGGCCATTAATGCCGGTGCTAAAAATCGCAACGCCAGCCAAACCGGTGCATTCCACGGTAGAATCCCCAACACAGTTCCAAGTGGTTGGTAACAGACATAGCTAAGGCTGGCATCGGACTCAAGCGTTTCGCTACTAAGAAACGCCGCACCATGTTCAGCATAGTATTCTGCACACGTTGCTGATTTTTCAACTTCACCTAAGCCTTCACGGTAGGGCTTTCCCATTTCCTCTGCCATCAGAAGCGCTAAGTCTTCTTTGTAGTCGCGAAGTGACGTGGCGATTTTCGTCAGGTAAGCGGATCGTTCCTCAATAGCGGTATCTCGCCAACTTGGAAATGCTGCCACGGCTTTATCGATTGCTTGACTACATTGTTCTGATGAAAGTGATGGAATTGGGGTTAAGGGAGCACCCGTAGTGGGATTAACCGGCGTTAACATCTTCCACCTCCTGAACAGTCTCTTTAATGCTTGCGACGGTTTTAGGCGATCCTTTTTTCGGCTTGCGTGCCTTAGATAAATCAATGCACTCGCCACTGTCTATTTCGTTGGGTTTTACGACGAAATCGCGATCGGTATTTTCAAAGAACGAGGCGCAGCCATCTTCGGTGATATAAATCGTATCGGAAATGCCGCAGGTTTTATCACCTTCAATGCCCCACATCCACGGAATTAAGTGGAAGGTCATGCCCTCGCGTAATACAGTCGACTGGCCTTGTTTAAGGCTGAGGATGTAGCCTTCATCCCAACTGGGCGGGAAGGCAATGCCAATGGAATAACCTGAGCGAGTAATGAGACGCGCACCAATATTATTGTCACTGATGATATTGCGTACCAAATTATCGACATCGGAAACCGTCATACCAGGTTGCAACATTCCGTGTACCGCATTTAAGGCGTGTTTCATGGTTTCTTGCGCGGTGTACATGGAATCGGTGAGCTCACCTAAAATAACCGTACGCATCATCGCCGTGTGGTAGCGTCGATAACAACCACCCACTTCTAAAAAGACATGCTCGTTATTTTGTACCGTGCGACCTTCCCACGTAGCATGGCCAATCATAGTGCGAGGTCCCGAGGTCACGTACGGCATAACGGCTGGAGGCTCGCCGCCAGCGCGAAACATACCATCGCTGATCGCTGCACCAATTTCATTTTCTGTTGCACCAGCACGGCAGGCTTCAATACCGGCCGCCATACCCGCTTCGGTTGCGAAGGCTGCTTTTTTCATTAAGGCAATCTCAACAGGGGATTTACAAATACGCCCCTCTTCGACAATGCCAAAACAATCGAGCAACTTCGCATCTTTTAGCGTGGTATGAATAACATCTTGGTGATAAGCCGGGAAGAAGTAACTGTTGCGCTCGTAGCCAATACGTTTGTTCGACAGCCCAAATTCACGTAGCGCATCGACTAACATTTGAATCGCATCACCGGTATCCGGGTAGGGGCGAGTAACGTCCACCCAAGTACGCGCAATGACATTTGATTCTTCAAGAGCGCGCGTGATCATAAATGGCTCTTGCTCTAGCGGAACTACTAATGCTTGGAAAAACGAATAGCCCGTAGTTTGGTAATCCGTTAAATACATAATGTTCGCTGGATCAGAAATGACCACGGCATCGAGATGGCGCTCGGCAATGCGCGCTCGCAATTCATTGAGGCGGCGTTCGTATTCTTCCGGTGGGAAGGTCATATCATCACGTTTGTTCATGCTGCTTCCTCCATTACCATTTCAGTAGCTTTAACCAGAATATCCAGGCCGGCGACGAGGTCTTCGTCTGGAATGGTCAGAGGTGGAATTAGCTTGATGACTTTGCCGCCTATCCCGCAGCTGGCGACGATTAATCCGTTTTTGAAACACTCTTGCACAATGGCAGCTGCACGTTCGCCGTCACCCAAATCCAAACCCATGATCATGCCTTTACTGCGCAATTTTATCGATGGGTCAGATGCGAGCAGGGGCTTCAGTTTTGAATGCATCAAATCAATTTTGGCTTTAAGGTCATGCATGAGATCACCTTCAGCGAAATAATCTAGCGCAACTTTACCGGCAATGAACGAAAGGTTTTGGCCTCTGAATGTACCGGTGTGTTCTCCTGGCGACCAGTGTTCATCAAATTCGGGCCTGACTAAATTCATCGCCATGGGTGTCCCAATGCCACCGATGCCTTTCGCTAAACACACAATATCCGGTTCAATATCTAAATCATCGAAACTGAAATAGGAGCCCGTGCGACCGCACCCGACTTGAATGTCATCCACAATGAGTAGGGCTCCTAATTCTTTCGCCAGCGCGGCAACACCCTTAATCCATTTTTTACTTGCGACATTCACACCGCCTTCCGCTTGAATGGTTTCCAGCATAAACGCCGCTGGCTTTTCAGTCTCTTCCGACAGAAAATGCTCGCGCAACTCTGCAAGTAGCGCTTCACTATCAGTAGATTCTTCGCCAAAAGGAAAGTGACTCACATAATCGAGAGGAACACCGGCAGCGCCGCGGAAGTATTCATTCGCTGTTGCGGCAAGGGCACCTAATGTCATGCCGTGGAAACCTTGTTGAAAAGCTGCAATGTTTTTACGCCCGGTCACACGTCGCGCTAGTTTCATTGCCGCTTCAACGGCATTGGTCCCCGTCGGGCCGGTAAATTGTAATTTGTGAGGCATAAAACGTGGTTTAAGAATTACATCCGTAAAGCGCTCAATAAATTCAGCCTTGGCTTCGGTTTCCATATCTAAGCTGTGAAGTACACCGTCACTTTGCATATATTCGATGATGGCGTGCTTCATGCGCGGGTTATTGTGTCCAAAGTTGAGAACGCCTGCGCCAGCGAAAAAATCAATATAGGTATTGCCATTGGCGTCGGTTTGTCGAGCATTAGTGGCAGATTTAAAAACAACAGGGTATACGCGGCTGTAGGCGCGAATGGATGATTCGCGCTTTTCGAAAATAGTCATAGTGATGTCCTTCAGTTAACAGATTGTGAAGTTGTCGTTAACCAGAGGGAGCTAGGGCGGAGTGCGCATGCCAGTTAAGCGGCAAAACCAACGACAGACATCGCTGATGAGTTGATCGTTAAAATCGTAATGGGGGCTGTGGCAGGGCGCATCATGGCCTTTGCCATCGTCACTACCAATTAACGCAAAAGCGCCGGGCTTTTCGCGCAAATAGTAACTAAAATCTTCCGATGCCATGATCGGTAATTGTTGACCGTGGGCAAGGCCCTCACTGCCATATAATTCTGTCCAGCAAGCGCGAGCTGTGGCCGCCTGCGTTGCATGATTAACCGTCGCGCCATAACGCGCTTGATGATCCACTTCGCAACTCACGCCATAACTCTCAGCGGTTTGCATGGCTATCTCGGTAATTAACTGTTTAATCGTCGCACGCGTTTCTTCATCCGGTACGCGAATGCTTCCGCCAATATCTGCCGTTTCCGGAATAACCGTGAGCGCGTTGCCGGTGTGAATACGTGTGATGCTAACAACTGCGGCTTTTTGTGGTGGCAAACGGCGGCTGCATATTTGTTGAAGTGCTAAGGTAATCGCACTGGCTGCCAATACTGGATCTTTACAGCGCTCGGGTTGACTAGCGTGGCCACCTTCGCCGCGTAGATGAATGGTAAACGTTCCATTACCACACATAATTAAATCGTCGGGGCAGGCCAGGGTGCCGTAGGGTAAGGCTGGCCAGTTGTGCCAACCATATATTTCGCTTACATCGTCTAGCGCACCGTCGGCAATCATTTCGCGCGCGCCGTGACCACCTTCTTCTGCGGGCTGAAATAACAATACGACGCAGCGGTCGAGTTCGTGCTCGTGAAATTTAAGCCAGCGCGCCGCTGCAAATAGTGTGGCGGTGTGGCCATCATGGCCGCACGCGTGCATACAACCTGGCGCAGTTGATTGCCAGGCTTTACCGGTTTTTTCATCAATGGGAAGTGCGTCAATATCTGCGCGCAGAGCAATAGCGGGTTTGCTACCTTCGGGGTTGATCCAAGCAACTGTGCCGGTTTCTGCGCAGGGGCGCCAAGGAATACGTAATTCATCAAGCATTTCGCGAATGGAGGCCGCTGTGTTGTGCTCTTGCCAACTCAGTTCGGGGTGTTGATGCAACGTGCGTCGAAACGCCTTTGCTATCTCAATGTTCTCTTGCCACTCATTCGACACGATACCCTCCACACCATGTCGGCAAACCAGAGTTACACGGTAAGTGCTCTAGGTTTGAGCCGCATGGCTGTAAAGGGGTTGAAGCAATTAGCGAACCAGTTGTTCGCAAAACGGCGATAGAAAGTGTTCGGGTCGCGTATAACTGCTGTGGAATCAGCTAGTTAGCGCAACGTATTTTTACCTTATTGGTGAAAAACCTGAGCAGACGCGTCGATAAAAGTTGTGGTTGAATCCACACCCAGCTCGCATGAGGCATTAAAACTGCGTTTTATTGGTGCAACAATTCGCTTGGTTTTCGCTTTGTTTCGATAACCCTGTGAATAGAGAGTGATGAGCGAATACCTTCATGCCGAATAGCATTAATTCGCAGTATTTAGTGTGTCGATCGGTGCTTCTTATGTAATTTTAATACTATAAAACACGCAATCTATCGATATGGCTATCATTTCTCCGGCGGTTCCACTGCATTAAAGTAGTTCGTATTCACCAGCTTCGCACAACCCTTGTGCAACAAAATGGGATATTTTGATTCTTGATTCACGCTAATAAAATTTTGTCTAAGCCTTGTGATACGGGGGGTGTAGCGAATTATTATGGGCGTTTTAATAACTTAAAAATCAACGGCATGGTTTCTGCAGCACAATAAATATCGAAAAAGGTATAAGTACCTTTTAACGAAAAACCCAATCAATTACGTGGAGACCCATGTTTTATCAGTGCAATACCACATTGCCAGTTATAAAAACGCAGCGGAAACCCCCTTCATTGTTAACGAGATGTTGTCTCGTTATGCCTCTCTCTGATCGGCTTACTCAGTCGACATTCATACATTTCTTCTCATTATGCGCAGGAGCATGCCATGCTATTAGCCACTGATCTTGATGGAACATTTTTAGGCGGCAGTCCAGAAAACCGAACTAAACTCTATCAATTAGTCGCGGCCCATCCCGATATCGATTTAGTCTTCGTCACCGGACGCGGTTTAGAGTCGGTCATACCTTTATTGTCTGACCCAACCATTCCTCAACCCGACTACATTATTTGTGACGTGGGGTGTACCGTTGTTGACGGGGAGGCGCTCCAACCTCTACATGCGATTCAAGGTGAAATTGAAAAACTCTGGCCCGGTGAACACGTTGTTGAAGATGCGCTAGCAGACATAACACCGTTGCAACGGCAAGAAGTACCACAAGAGCGACGTTGCTCATACTTTTGTAACGAAAATGATATCAGTAACGAGTTAGAAGACATCGTTGAATCGCTCGATTGTGATTTGCTATATTCCGCCGAGCTTTATCTTGACGTACTACCAAAAGGTATTAATAAAGGTAAAACGCTACGCAACTTAGTTAACCACTTGGGTATTGACCCTGAACTCGTGATGGTTGCAGGTGATACGCTTAACGACTTGTCCATGTATGAACAAGGTTTCAAAGGCGTGTGTGTCGGGGAATCAGAGCCCAAGTTATTAGACGCAACCTACAATCGAGCGCGCGTTTATCATGCACGCTTAAGCGGCTGCGGTGGAATACTCGAAGCGTTCGGACATTTTGGTTTTCTAGGGCCAAAAGGCATTGATGCCGAAGTGAATGACATTCCGGAATCTGGTAAATCAGACTTAGTTATTGTTTACCACCGACTACCTTACGAAGAGTTTTTCGAAGACGGAGAACTCGTGCGTCGTCGCCCGCGATCTCCCAACGGCATTATTCCCACGTTATTGAGCTTCTTTGCGGATGGTAAAGCGGGGTCTTGGGTGGCGTGGTCGATGCACCAACAAGGTAAATTCGAAACCCATACGGATGTCGATAAAGAGCGTTACCCAAAATTAGTTGCCGCGCGCGTTCAGCTGACGCAAGAGGATGTCGATATCTTCTATAAAAAGTTTTCTAAAGAAGCCTTCTGGCCAACGCTGCATACGTTTTGGGAGCGTGCAAGTTTTGATGAAGATCACTGGCAAGTGTTTCTCAAAGTAAACCGCTTGTTCGCGGAGAGAACCGCTGCCGAGGCCGCAGAAAATGCGACGGTATGGATTCACGACTACAATTTATGGATGGTTCCAGCCTTCCTGCGTGAATTGCGCCCCGACGTCACCATCGCGTTTTTCCATCATACATACTTCCCCTCGGCGGATGTTTTCAATGTGTTGCCATGGCGACGCGATATTGTCGGCAGTCTTTTACAGTGTGACTTCATTGGTTTTCATATTCCTCGCCAAGCGGAAAACTTTGTAGATGTCGCACGAGGTGTCACGCCGGTTGAAGTTGTCGAAAGTATGAATTGCGCACCGCGCTTTTTCACCTACGGTTGTGCCGTCGGCCTCGATGAGATGACCACAAAAATCAAAGTGAATGATCGGTTAATTGGTTTGGGCGCGCACCCGGTGGGGCTAGATCTATCGCGGGTGAAAAACGCCCTGGCAGAATCTAGTGTGCAAGCGCGCATGGAAGAATTACGGGAAGAGCTATCAAACACCCGACTCGTCTTATCGGTTGAACGTTTGGATTTCACCAAAGGCATCCTCGAAAAACTCGAAGCTTACGAGCGCTTGTTAGACTTGCATCCGGAGCTTGTTGGAAAAGTCACATTGATAACCGTGTGTGTGCCCGCCGCTGCGGGTATGACTATTTACGAAGAGCTACAAGGCCAAATTGAACAAACGGTTGGTCGAATTAATGGCCGCTTTGCGCGTGTTGGGTGGACGCCAATTCAGTTTTTCTTCCGCGCTCTGCCGTTTGAAGAGCTGGTTGCTTACTACGCCATGGCCGATGTCATGTGGATTACTCCATTGCGAGACGGTCTAAATCTCGTCGCGAAAGAATACGTTGCCACGCAAGGGCTGACCGATGGCCAAGGGGTGCTAGTACTGTCCGAGTTCGCCGGTGCTGCAGCAGAGCTACGCGGTGCGGTACTGACTAACCCCCATGACCCAGCGGAGCTAACGCAAACCTGTTATTTTGCACTCGCCATGAGCCGCAGTGATGCAAAAAGCCGCTTACACGAAGCCTTTGACGCCGTGTGTCATTACGATATTGAATACTGGGGTAAAGATTTTCTTGATGCAGTGGCCGATATGCGACGGTCCGTCGAACTTTTTATGGCAGAAAATTCAGACGAAAAGGTGACAAAGATCGACTCTAAGCGAAGGCGTGTTGCGTAAAGGTTGAGCCAACAGCACTTGAAAATAACAACGTCAACACTAGCCACTAAGAGTCGAGCCTATGCATCTACGCAATGCCGTACAGTTAATTTGTTACCCCAATCGTATCGGTAAAAATCTCGCCGACCTGAATACGGTAATCGAAAAGTATTTATCGTCGGCCATCGGTGGGGTGCACATCCTACCGTTTTTTCCATCCAACGCAGACGGCGGTTTCTCGCCGCTAACCCACAAAGAAGTCGAGCCCGACTTTGGTACCTGGGCGGACATCGAAAAAATCTCATCTAAATATGACCTCTGCGTCGATCTCACGGTAAACCATATTTCCGATGAATCAGAGGAGTTTAAAGACTTTGTCGCCAAGGGTTATGATTCCGAACACGCTGAGCTATTTGTGCATGTTGAAAAGTTTGGTGAAATCAGCCCTGACGATCTCGCCAAGATACACATCCGTAAAGAGAAAGAGCCGTTCCGCGATGTCACCTTTGCGGATGGCTCAAAAGGCAAGGTGTGGTGTACGTTCACCGAGAATCAAATCGACTTAAATTACGAATCGGATCTAACCTACCAGCTAATGGAAAGCTACATCAGCTTTCTTACCCAGCGTGGGGTTAACTTACTGCGCCTCGATGCCTTTGGCTATACCACCAAGCGCATCGGCACTAGCTGTTTTTTGGTGGAGCCAGAGGTCTATCAAATCCTCGATTGGATTAACGAAGTGGCATTAAAGCATGGGGCAGAGTGCTTACCCGAAGTGCACGACCACACCAGTTACCAATACGCCATTAGCCGTCGCAATATGCACCCCTACGGCTTTGCCTTGCCGCCGTTGCTGTTATATTCACTATTAGATGCCAACAGCACCTACCTTAAAAACTGGTTGCGCATGTGCCCGCGCAATATGATTACCGTGCTCGATACCCATGATGGTATTTGTATACCCGATGTGGAAGGCGTTCTGCCAGACGACAAAATCAAGGTGTTAATTGACAACATTGACGCCCGCAGTGCCGACCCCATTATGCGTCGTTCGGCCGCTAATATTCACAGCGTGGGTGCGATCTATCAGCTCACTTGTACGTTTTACGATGCATTAATGCAAAATGACGATGCCTATATTGCGGCGCGCGCGATTCAATTTTTTACCCCGGGAATTCCACAGGTGTATTACGTCGGCTTGTTCGCTGGCTGTAATGACAACGAGTTGATGGAAAGCAGTGGCGAGTTGCGTGATATTAATCGCCACTATTACGACTTTGATGAAATTGCAGAAGCCGTTCAAACACCGGTGGTGAAGCGCTTGTTGGCCTTAATGGAGTTTCGCAGCAACTATCCGGCGTTTGATGGGCATTTCGAATTGAATTACTCCAACAACTCAAGTGTTGATATGGCTTGGCGACATGGAGAGCATTACTGCCGCTTGTTTGTGGATTTAAACTTCAATACTTCGTCTATTCATTACCTCGATTTAGAGGACCTTAGCGAAAAGCAACTCGAATTCTAAATTTGATGCGCCACCCAACACACGCTGGCGTTAGTGCAGTTGTGTTTGGGTGGTTGCCGCGGATGACATTCCCTTCGTAAACAAACCGCACAATGATATTTCCAGTTTTTCTGCCTCCCTTAGTTCAATATGATTTTCAACCGACGCGTCCAAAACAACATAGATCGCGCGTGTAGTTGCCGCAACAACTGTCTCACCTGAGAAAACATTATTTACCAAACATCATGATGCAGAGAAACGTGGCTTAAACGAAGTAATCCGAAAAGAGGAATTGTGCGCCAAATTAACCTTTGCAGGATATTGATGTCTTCGGAGCGGTTGCGATGAGGCGATGATTAGGGGAATATCTGCCTTGCATTTTTAGCAACGTAAGCCGTCATTCAGTCCAATAATATCAAGGAGCGTATTATGTCTGAGCATTCCATCGAGTTTTTAGGCCAAAAATTTTCATACCCATCTACCTGGCAGGGTGCGTTTTCGGTGTTTGTGGTGTGCACCGCTATCACCACCACGGCCATTACGCTATCACCGGAGCAAGTAAATGCTATTGGCTCCCTGATTGGCAACGATTCAGAAGAAACCGTTGTGAGTCTTACCGATAAGCTGAGCAAAGAAAACCTGGAATTGAGAAAACAGGTGTTGTGGCTGGCAGAAACACCGGATATTTCAAGAGAAGAGCGGCAAGAGGTTGTGTCAAAGGTCAAAGACTCCGCTGAAGAGATCGATCAAACCTATGCAGCAGTTATCGACAAGCAAATTGAGAAGTCTCAGGCCATCAGCACGGCCCTTCCCAACACCAGCGGTCAGCAGCAACAAGTACTCAGTGCTCAGCAAGCTCGAATCATCCAGCTTACGGGACAGTTGCAGCAACAACAGCAAATGCAGCAGCAGATACAATAATTACTTCCGGTATTAGCGTCGCTAAATGCGGGCTTGTGCGCTCGTATTTAGCCGTTTAAATCATAAACTAAAGAACTATATGTTGTTCCCCTATGAAAGAAAGTAGTAACAGTCTTTTTCAAAATAATTATCTAGTAAAGTTCGCGCTACTAAGCGCTTTTTGTTTAACCGTAACCTCTTGCGCAAATATTAAGGAAGAGTATATCCCTAAAGGCGCTGACCTCGATACGCTTGCGGTACTGCGGGGTAGTGATGCGTCGATAACAAAACTTAAGTTTGATCCGGAACCGAATGGAAAACCAGGGCGGACATTTTGGGTATCGGTACATCGAGTATATGATTTTGAAGGCACTCAGGTCGTCAAGCAAAACCCTTGGTCTGGATCATATGAGTTGCTTTACCTTCCTATAGGTAAATACATCATCGAGGGAAGTTGTTGGTCAGGCGAATTGTCCACTGGTTACCAATTGGCAGTCAACTTGGAAGATACCATGGTTTACCAATTGCACTGTAACGTCGAGCATTTACAGAGAGCGAGTATCATGAGAAATACTTACGAAGGTAAAGTAAATATGTCGGTAGAAAAGCAGCCACGGCCAGAGGTTCAATGAGTTACCTGATGTAAGTTTTCGATAAAAGGGGACAGATTTATTTCTCGGAGATGTTCTAAGTATCTTAGCAGCCTTTTAATCCGAGCTCCTTTTTAGAGCCAAATTGTTTGTTGAACTATAAAAGGTGTACAAAAGAAATGGAATTCCAACCTTTTTTGTACTCAAGTGAGCTTTTACTTAGGCCTTTTAGTTTAGCTGATGCTGGCGCAGTACAAGTTTTGGCTGGAGATAAGCGGGTAGCGGAGACTACGAGTAATATACCGCACCCTTATCTCGATGGTTTTGCTGAGTCTTGGATTGCAACTCATGAAGGAAGGTGGCAGCGTGCTGAAGGTGTTACTTACGCTATAACTTTGAAAAATGACGAAATGCTTATTGGTGCTATTGGGTTGTTGGGTATATCGGGTAGCTCAGCGGAAATTGGGTATTGGATTGGTGTTCCGTTCTGGGGGCAAGGTTATTGTACGCAAGCAGTTGCTTGTTTAGTGGGTTTTGGTTTTTCCGAGCTAAACCTTGAAAGAATCTATGCAAAGCATTTAACGATTAACCCTGCGTCAGGGAAGGTGCTAGCTAAATGCAGTTTTACTCATATTGGTCAGACGGTTGAAAATAGGTCGAAGGATAATAGCGTTGTAACGGTCGAGCAGTATGAAAAGTTCAAGGCATAGATGTGGAAAAGGGAAGGAAGTATATTTTGATTAACACGTAATCCATCGTCCCCTGAAAGGATTGATCTGCGCGATAAACGAATTAAAGAACATGGTTATATATAGGCATATATGGTTACATGTAGCCATGCAATGGCTATATATAGGAATATATGTTCATATATGCACATACATGGCTATATACGACCATGTTCTTGAATAAACTGTTAGAAGGCCAGAGTATGGACTTAAGAAAAGACATAGAAAGTTTAGCGATCTGGTTTGTTCTAGCGACAATTATTATGTTTGTTGCAAATCTATTTTTAACGAAAGGCGATGTTCAAAATATTGAGTTGCTGAAGTTCCCTTTATCTAAACTGACGCTCATGGAGCTAATGGCTACTTTCGGGCTCCTTTCCAGTCTTATAGACAATATCGCAGTTGGAGCATGGCTATTTCAGCGTGCGAAATCATGTGGGTACAAAAAATGGCTGTGGGCCGCTTTTGGTTTGGCTGGCTCTCTTGTTGGAGGGGCGCTATTTTTACTCGCTCGTGCATATGAAACATGGCCATCTAACAAGTACAGCCAGCAGGACGGCGCAAAAGACGCGCCGCCACTGCTGTAAGCGTTAAATTTCAATCAAGAATCATGAGTGAAGAACTAATCAACAACATAGCTAACGTGCTCTCCGAGTGGAATCCATTAGGAGAAAAAGCTGAATCCACACCCGAACTAGAGGGTTATCTTTACGAAGCAATGGATATTTGTTCGGTTGTAGGTATTCTAAAAGAGCCTGTCGAGCAAGCAGTTAGTGGTGTATTAACTCAAGCATTTCGTATCGAGCTAAATGCACAAGAGTTAAAGTTGTACGCTGCAAAAATTGAGCAATTAATAAATGAAAATAAATAAATTTAACAAGGCGTGCTTATCGCCGCAAAAAACGCGGCTGGGACGCTCACTTCGTTCGCGCCCCAACACTTGGCGTTAAGTGTACGTAACCGGAGGGAAATCGGAGTTGGATAAAACAATTAGAAATAGAATGCTTTTGCGCCCTGCTATTTTGTCAGTGGCTGCTTTTTTCGTCGCGCTATTCATTATCTATTTTGTACCTCATCAGCTTTCAAAGGCTATTTCGCTAGTTGGCAACTCTGAACAATCAGTTACTTTCCCCGCGTATTTTGCTTTCGTTGTCATCGTTGCATTTACATTCAAGCCACTTCTAGTGCTTGCCGAAAATTATATTCTTATTAAAAGGTGGCAAAATGGCTCGTTACCTTCCTGTCCAGTTTGCCGTCATCCTATGAGACAACGCATAGCAAAACGTGGCTCGTATGCCGGGCAAAGATTTTGGGGTTGTATTCAGTACCCTAAGTGCGGAGGCACAGTACACATTGGTTAAAAATACACTTAACAAATCAGGGTTGTCGCCGTTGGCTGGGACGCTCCTGGCGTCGCGCCCCAACCTGAGGCGTTATGTTGTTTAGGCGATGAAAAATAATTTAACGTTGAGTGTTACAATTTTGCTAGTGATGGGCGTAATAAGTTCTATACCGTTGGTGCTGCTCAGTATTTCAGCCCAAGGTTTTGGGTTCGCACTTCTAACTGGTTTGCTGGCAATCTTATTAGTGTTTCTTGGGCCTCTATCTATTTTTATCGGGGCAAGCTCGCTCTCTGCGTCCACGGTATTAGCAGGCATAATTGCTACAGTTATCTTAGGTCTGTCTTGGCATAAAGTTACAAAGACAGAAACCAAAACTTGGTACAGTAGCTTGCCTACAATTTCTTGGGGGCTGTGCGGCATCTACTTCGGCGTTTTTTATGTACTTACAAATGCAACATAACAAAGTGGCCAAGAATGCTTCGGCCGTAAAAAACACGGCTTGCGCGGGACACGCTATGCTACGCGCCGCGTGCCCCTTGCCACGGCGTTAACTCTACATATGAAATACCGTACACATTGGAATTTAAGTGAAGGTAGTCAACTAGACTCTGAGGAAGCGAAAGAATATACATCTGAGCAAATAGTCTCATTAGCCTGTAAGCTTAAAGAAAGGAGTGATGTTATCTATACGTACCACCCAAACTATATGCAGCTTGGGGCAAGAGTGGCGGTTTGGGGTCTGTCTCCACAAAAAGTTTGCATTGATGTTCAGTATTCATCCTTTGCAGCAATAAAAGAAATAGACATCAACCAACTTAAATCCGTATTTGAAAACTACGAAGCTATTGTTAAGTCGCCAAAAGATTATGGTTTTAAGATTGAGCAATAGAGTTAACAAGTCGGGGTTGTTGCCGTTGGCTGGGACGCTCCTAACGTCGCGCCCCAACCCGAGGCGTTGATATGACACCCCCTGTCAATTAAAAACGTAGAAAATCCTACTCAAAAATCGAGAGCATATATTTCAATTAGATTGAGTTAATGCAGAGAGATGGAGTCAGTATCTCGTCGGTTTG
>JAWSVE010000001.1:0-369890 GCA_033852115.1 Cellvibrionaceae bacterium
TTCAATGTGGAAAAACAGCCCAGCGGGTTCACCAAAAGAGTTCTATAGCGAGTTAGACCCAAGCCGATACGAAACCCGAAAAGTTGAAATCTTTGCCGGTGGAAAAATGTCTTACGCATCAAAACAAAAAGAAGTTCCGCCTACAAGGTTAGGTATCACCCCTGTCCCAACTATTGCGGAAATCATGACGCAATCAGAATTTACTGTTAAAGAAATCAGCAAACAGGAATTTGAAAGCATTTGGACAAAAGCCACGAAATGACCATTAACTATACAAAAGGCGATGCCACAAACCCTGTGGGCGATGATAAAAAAGTTATCGTTCACGTTTGCAATGATTTAGGGAAATGGGGCAAGGGGTTTGTACTTGCAATAAGTAAACGCTGGAAATCACCTGAACAACAATACAAAAATGCATTCCTTGAAGAGTCAAAACCAAGTTTAGGTGATGTTCAATTCATACTGGTTGAAAGTAATTTAACCGTAGCTAACTTGATTGGTCAGCACGGTGTCAAAACGGCGCGTAGCAAATCGGCATTACCGCCAATCAGGTATGAAGCCATTGAAGAAGGTTTGAAGAAAGTTGCCGATTTTGCAGCTCAAAACAAAGCCTCTGTCCACATGCCACGGATTGGTTGTGGTTTAGCTGGTGGAAACTGGCAAGAGATTGAACCGATAATAAACAGAACGCTTATTAGCAAAGACATATCCGTAACCGTCTATGACTTCTAACACTTAACTAAAATATTTTGGGGGAAATTTAGATTGAAGAAGTCTGAATACGTCACTTCCATTCTATCCATAATAGCTATTTTAGTTTCAGTTACTGCGATACATCTTCAGCAATCAGACAAAGAAGAAGCATTACGTGAATCACTTTTAATAATTCCAAAGCATCCATTTTCAGTTAAGGGTGAACCAGAAAAATTTGAAATTATTAATTCAGGGCGTTCTGTTGTTCATCTGTACCAAATCCAACTTGTTTCTGGTCATGGCGGCGCTATTCAATATCATAGACCCATTGGCGGTGAAGAACTGGAAGGCTTGGAGCTGAAACCGGGGCAAATGATCACTGTAACGATGCCCTACAGAGAAAAGGTAAAAATGAATATTGATCTGTTCGGACTCTTAACCCCAATTCGGTTAGAAGTGACGACAACCAATCTTGAAACATTTTTATCAAAGGAGCTTACCAACTTTAATCTTGAACTATCTGACGAAGATATAGACCTCCTGTTTCAAAAGAAAAGCAATACCGAGAATGAGTAACGAAGGATTCACACTTGGCTGGGATAACCGTATAAAGTGCGTTGTTCATATTGATCAAGTGTCAGAGGGCTTTGAACATGCCGTGTGCCCTGATTGTGGCTCACCGCTGATAGCCGCCCCTGTGCTTTTAATTTTTGCACTCGATAGCCGACATTAAATCACCCGAAATTACCTCAAATTCCTCACCGTCTGGTCCGTTGTTGTGTTTGTCACACAGCGGGATTATGTAGTGTTTATCATCGTCACTGTCACATTTGATTACGTGACCGCCTTCTATCTTGGTTTTTGTTGAACAACCATGCACACCACAGCCACTATTGGTTTTGTTGGCTAACTTTTCCCAGTGTTTAATCCATGATCCACAAGGGCTGCATAGGCGCTTATTGGTTACACTCCCTTTTATGTTTTTAACCTTGATACTCTCATTCAAACTTTTTGTAAATTCAGTAAGGTCTTTTATTTTCATGTGACACCTGTATAACAGTACGATAATTGTTAAACAGTATAGTCAACAAGTTTAGGAACGGGGTAGCCGTGTATTCTCTCAAATATATCACCTGCCGTTGGTCCCTGTCCTTGGTTGTATTTGTTGACGGTAAGTGCCCCGTATTTTTGTTGCAATGACTCTATGATCTGGTCTTCAGATTTATTAGCAAAGCTGGGTTGATAGTCGCTATTTTTTTGAAAAAACTTAAATCCATTCTCACCAAATGAAGCGATGACTTCCCCGTTTTTCTCTATGACAGTGGATTGGTTAACACTGATTTGAGCGTCCATTTGTCGTTGTCGCTCGTCAAGACTGAGAGGTTCAAAGTTAGGAATTTTCACCTTGTCGGAAAGGTCAACCTTTATGATTTTAGATGTATCAATCTGTCTAACGCTGGGGCTGTTTATGCTGATTCCTGTGTTAATGGTCGTCATAAAAACCTCCTGAATGTTTTTGCTTTTGGTTTAGCAGTTTACATGCCAATTAATATGGCTCGGTAATTGCTGTACGGTTTAATCAAATAGACTCTTGGTCAAGTTGTGCATCCCGATATACATACTGGTACTGTTTAATATGATTAATCTGAATTCCAACGTTGTGGGTGTCTCACCGCAAAGAACAGAAACTAATCGGCAAGAATTTACCACACAGCGGCAAAGCACTGCCAATGGTTCAGCATCAGGTGACAAAGTAACGATCACGTCAGAACTGCTAACGGGTGATGATAACGTGTTAAGCCTTGGGCGGCTTTTATTGGGTGGTGATGAAAAACTGAAGGCTTGGAGTGACAAAGGTTTTGAGATTAATGAGAGTAGCATTAGAAATGCATTTGACGTGTTCAATCTGGCTTTCAAAGAACATATGAATACAAAGAATTCACGTGGGGTGGCGATTAACTCGTATCAAATCATAGCGAATAATCAGAATGTTCCTGCGTGGTTCACTGAAGAGAAAGAGCAAAACATCAGTGCTATTGGCGACCCGGCTACGAAATCAGCATTTAGGTCGGGTGATCTCTATCATGTCAGTATCGATAACGAATTGAATATTCGGCAAGTACGAAACTATCAGCGTATTGCAAATCTCTAATGTTGCTGAAATGGTTTTTACGAACCAAGGGCTTGAAACATGAAAATTACGGCGAATAATCACCTGTATACGACGATGGTGCAGTCTACAAATTCGGTGAGTAGGCAAAACGTTGCCGCCGAAGGGAAAGAAATTGCCGCCAGTGCAGCAAACAACTTACCTCAGAATTATGACTTTACGAATATGTCCAGAAGGGAATTTGATCGGCTATGGAAAGCCGGTGAAATAAAGATGGATTTGCCGCCCCTCGTAGTGCCTGAAGGTGGCTTAGACCTTACCAAAGACATTAAAACGCAAGTGGATGCAGTGTATGACAACAAAATTAATTTTATTGAATATTATCAAAAGTCAATTGAGTTTCAAAAATCACTTCCACAAACTGAAATTAATCAGAGGACGTTAGAGCATTACGAAACCGGATTAAATGCCTTGATGGACCTGCAAGGTAAGACAAGACAATCCGGTATTGATGTTGAGGTATAGCTATTTTCTCAACATTCTATCTTTTGCCATTTTACGCTCATCATCGGGTAATGCTGTGTGCAAAATGTATCTGCAATTTTTCTTGACCGTCTGATTTATAAACGCTTCGTTAATGGCATGGTGTAGGCTTTCCATGACCTCTTTATCGGTATTAAGATTGCGTTCTCGCTGGTCTATCCAGTTTTTCACGAAGGGAAATAAAAGCGCCTCAAGAAGTTCAGCACGGGAACAACCTTCAATTTCAGATAGGGCAATAAAAAGGTTGTGTAATTCCGGGCGTAAATGTGTGACGGTTAAATTTTTTGATTTCGGTGGGTCTGGATATGCCATTATTCACCACCATTCGAACGATGTTCTTTAGCGAAATCAGAAAATGACTTGTAGGGGTTCATTTTACCACTGGCTTGATGTTCGTTCACCGCCTCGTCAACGTAATATTGATTCAACTCATGTTCATCGGTGATTGTCTCGGGCGCGATGGTTTCACGAATTTTGTATTCGATTATGGGACGCAGCCGGGAAAGTATTGATTGCTTTGCACTCTCGATAAATTTGGTTTTTTTAGCTTCGATTGCGTCTACTGGAAATATTTCGTCTGTCATTGTGTTCACCTTTTTTGATTATGGTTGTATCGATATTTAGGTGAACAAATTTTCCTTATTTTAAAAGCGTATAAATATATTTGTAACCACGGTTGTTTCGTCCCATTCGACGGTGGTTGCCGGTGAGAGTTTCGGGCGGTTCCCCCCGTCCTTGGTTGGCTCACTGATGATTGACCGGGCTTTGTGACATTTCCCGGTCGGTAAAGCCCTCACGGTTCCGTATCCTTACCGTGGGGGCTTTTCTTTAGACAGGTGTTATAGTCCGTGACGAATAATGTCTCTACTTTTCCCACAATTGAATTCTTCATAACAGTCAAAGAACTCACATTTACTGACCGTAGCAACCTCATTCCCTAAAATTTCGGAAATTGGCGTAGTTAAAACCTGTAATTCACTCGATGAACTCACAGCTTTTTTAAGCAGGAACACCAATTGGAAGTGTGTTGAATTCTCACCGAGTAGAAATGCTTTCTTTCCACGTTTGGGATTAAACAATTTTAGTAGTTCATCTTTTTTGAAATCGGCTTTTGACACCTCAAACACTGCCATGTTGGATTGAACAAACTCAATGCGGTCTCGCTTCCATCGTGACCGGTGGTGAACATATTGGAAATTGCAGGGGATAAAGTGAGTAGCAATTTTGTCCTTCGACTTATGAATAAACGAATTTTTCAGTTCAAAGGTGTCATTAACTCGGTTTATATCAAGTTTCCGGCTTAGTGGTTTTGTAGTGAAAAATGACGCACTGCAACCGGCATCTAAATGAGAACGGTTCGCAATGCACCGAAATGGGGAAGCCTTAGAAATATTAAGACTCCTCGTTTTTGGTGCATTAGGAATGATTCTCATTTGGAAATCTTCATTTCTCACCAATGAGGACGTGTCGGGGGCTTGTCCCCCGGCACCTTCAACACCAGTCGCCAATGTTTGCGCTTCGCGGCTCGTGGCTTCGCCACTCGGTTCTATTATTGGCTGTTCCAACTGGTGTTGAAATCCTCCATGAGTTCCAATGAGGTCACTAATAGGTCGAACTTGACCACCACCAAGTTTTTCAGCCAATCCATGGGCACTACGTTTATCAACAACAAGAATATTCACCTCATTGGTTGCCACCGGGTCTCTTAGTGATGTTCTCATTGCCACTTGGTACAAGGTGTTCACATTGAAGTCCTGATAGGTATCAATGCCGAATGAGGACATCATTTTGTTGACCACTGGACTCATATTGATTGCGATGTCGTACACCAGTGCGTCAAGATGGGAATAGTTGTTCATCCCATGCGATTTCGAACTGATTTCCTCGTGACCACCAATTGCGAATATTGGTCTATCCGACATCTTCTCAACCAACCTGAAATTGTTGGAACAAATGCCAAATTTATTAGAACCAATTGTTTTTAGTCCGGCAACAAATTGGCTATCAACAAAATCACCATTGTTTTTCAAAAACTCTTTTGAATTGAAACGTTCGTCATCATCCAAGACGTGGTATATCTTCACCCTCTGCAACATTTCTGGCGTATGGTTGCCATCATTCACCAGTTGCAGTGCGAGTTTTTTCCACTTGAAGCCATGACGATAATTTACAACATCGGAAAATATAGAGGTCTCAACATCGGCACTAATGAAGTTCACCGAGTGATAACCGCAAAACTGTGCCGGGTTCTGGAATATTAAAAATTCAGTGGCTGCACCAGATTTGTCATCACGCTCAACAAACGAACCGATTTTTTCCCACTGTGATTCAAGAATCATTACTCGTTCTTTTCTATCTAACACTGAGTGCATTAATTTCGCGAATCGTGAAAGGTCTTTGTTATCCGAAGGGAATAGATGAGATTCGTTTTTTAGTTCCTCTTGCAACAATGTTGAGGAAACCGGCTCAACTAATGCAACATAATCGCCATCGGCACATTTTGAAACACGTTGACCAAGCTTCAACCGCGACTTTATTAAATCGGGTATTTTGTGAGCTTTCAGTTTTGAGATATGAAAACCACTGGGCATTTCGTCAATGTAGAGGTCTATTTCATCCTTGGAAATCAACCCAAAATCAAGGTGGTGGTCTTGTTCTGAAATCAGGTTAAAACCTTTGTGAGTGATGAGCAAAATTCCGGGGTAATCCTGATGATTATCAAGCCATTGGTTGATTCGTTTTGTTACCGGATCACAGTTTGGTTGTTCAGTGTAAATAGTGGTTATTCGAGATTCAGGGCAACCAGCGTGAACCAACATTTCACGCCACTGTTTTAGCAGCTCGACAGTGAGGGCAACACAAACCTGTACCCGAACTGATGAGCGTTTTGCTATCAATTCAGAGATAGAGCGACTTTTTCCACTTCCGCAACATCCGTTAGTGAAATTTAGGCGGGTTTTTCTATCTGTATAAATATCTGTATCCATGCTGATTTACTTTTGTTTTATCGGTTCTTTCCAAGCCGATTTGATTTTGATTCAGTCGCATGATGTAAAAATCTCAAGTGGAAATTAGTTTGGTTCTCTTGTTGTTTTTAGTGAAGCTCAAAAAGCCCGGTTGAACTTGTCCATCAACCGGGCTTTTTTATCCGCGCTCGGTCATCACTGTTAAATTCGCAGTTTTTAAAGTCTCACCGCGTTTATTCATCCATTCACGCAATGCCGCATCACAAATGCGCGATAGCGGTATGCCGCTGTCGTTGCTGAACTTCTTCACCTGTTCAACCAATGGGATGGATAGTGAAAATGTTTGCACCTGTCGTTTGATAGCCATGGTTCAATACCTCAAAAAATTGTTTTTCCTATTAGGTATATAGCAACGCGCACACTCATACACGGTCATTCAACCGTAAAAATTTGATTTTGAGTGAATTACCCGGTCAACACTGCCAACCGGGTTAGATGGTGGCTATACCGCGCTCAAGCAACCTGTGGCTTGAGCCAGTCCATACCGTAGGGCTTCAGTTGTTTTCTGATGTACCGGTCAGTAGCCTCAACACATGTGCTATACAGTGCCGCTACTGTGGGGTCGTCCTTCTCGAATCCCATGGCGAACAGGGCAACGATTCGGAATTCCGCTTGGGTGAGATCGCCTGAAAAGTTTAGGAATTGCTCTGAAATATTCGAGCCTTGCCGTAGTTCGGCACTGTGTCGCTGAGCGAATGCGTAGAGTTCTGATAGTTCAGTGCGTATAAACAGAGGTTCGCTTAGGTCGTCATCTGTGAGCAGGTCTGTGAACCACTCGCGTAGGACGGTGGGGCTTAAAAGTCGTTCTGATAGTTGATTATTCATCCTGTAAATCCTCGGATGTGGTGTGCTCATAGTGCTGCTGTGAGCTTGTTACAACACCCCAGCCATCACAACTATGATGGTGGCTAATTTACCACCAACCACAACACCGGTCAATAAAAAATACAATAAAATCAATATGTTATAGCTGAATCAATTCAACATCGTGGAAAATCAATGACTTACGGTCAATTATTGATAATAGCTATCAATGCTTTATTATTGATAGCTATTTTGGGTCAATAGGTGCCGATTTTCACCAAATCCAATCAGGCTATATACCAATGAGTACTCACCGTGATGGTTCCTAAGCCTACAGTAGCGCGGTCGATTGCTCACATTCAGATAGGTTGACCGGCTCAAGGATGAGCCACCCCTAACCATACCTGATATACTTTTTACCTTTCAGTTCATAAGGTAAAAAGTGTTATGCCTTCCAAGCCCGAAAAACACCCTTTACAGCAAACTAAAGCCCGGTCAAAAATCACTGTAATGTCAAAAGTTGGCAATACTGGCAACTGTTCGCGATCTGCCAATGACACCACACGGGGACGCAAACAGCTTCACGCCTATGAGATTGAAACCACATGCAAAGCCATTCGCTCAGGCTCTCGCTACCCGATTAGGGATGAATTAGCCGTTCGCATGGCATATCACCATGGTCTACGTGCAAGTGAGCTTGTGGGGCTTCAGTGGCAACACATAGACCTCAAAGCCAGACAGGTGCAGGTGAACCGGAAAAAGAACGGGATTTCAAACACTCATCCGATTGTAAGCCGCAAGGAAATCACTTTGCTCAATAAGCTACACCGTGAACAGGGTAAGCCCAAAACCGGCTATGTGTTCAATACAGAGCGCGGTACGGTACTTAGTGTGAAGGGACTGGGGGCAATGTTTAGCGCCTATAGTGAAAAAGCACTTGGTATTAAATGGAATTTTCATGCTCTCAGACACGCAACCGCCACCGACTTGATAGACCAGAATATTCACATTCACACCATTCAGCACTTCATGGGGCACCGTAACCTACAGAACACCACTGTGTATCTGAGTGAAAATAGTTCGAGGTTTCGCGCTATTGAGTTTGATTGAGTGCCGCTATGCCGCCACTGTTGGAAATGGTGGTCTATGATGAGTGAAGACTTCAACCACAGGTGCGCCTCATGGAATACACGGCAGTATATAAAAACTCTTCAGGTGATTTTATAAAGGTTCAAATTAGTTCGTATATCAATAGGACCAACATGTCTAATGATGGTGAAGCGGTGGCAATTATGAAATACCTCACAAGCCCCCGCACTGAATTACATAACGAAGCATCCATTGGTGAAACTGAACTTGATGCAACATTTGCCGCAATCAACAAACTGAATGACGCTCACCAAGGTTATCAACTTCAAGAGCCTTACCCGGACAGCATTTAACAACAGACTTATAGTGGTTCACGGTCTGGCATTGCCGGAAACGATATTGAACCGGGTTGAATTGTCATGTCTTCCAGACAAAGGGCATAGAAGCCTTCAAGAAAGCACTATTTTCACCGTTGTTGAACCCTGCATACCGCGTGAAAAATATTTTCGCAAAATCCCTCTAAAACGTTCACTTTAAAAAGTGATGTGAATTTTCGTCTAAATTCCAGCTACCGAAAGCCTAACACCTCAGATCACTACCAGAATTCACCCTAAAAACCAGAAAAGCGCGTGAATTTTCGGTGTTTCTCCGTCAAATATTAAATTGATTAAATTCAACGCCGTTGAACAAACGTTGCTTCCATCATAGCCGCGTGAATTTCTTCCCCTAAACCACCCAAAAACGAATAATTCAAAAATACCGGTGTTTTCCTCACTGCCACCACTTCACTTTTTACTGTGAAGCAAATGTATAAATACAAGAAACAACCCTATTAGGAAAACAAAAATGAAACCACTTATTGCACCAGCCGCCACCCTGTACGCTGACCAGATTAAAACCATTCTTGATGCCTACGGTATCGAGTCCGTAAGCATCTCCAACGCCGGGACCGGCTACCAAGTTTCGGACGTTCTAACAGTTTCCGGGGACGGTTCCGGCGCTGTCGTCACCGTTGAAACTGTTGGCGGTAGCGGTGAGATTACAGCCGTATCTATCGACAATGCCGGAACCGGTTATACAACCGCAACAATCGACGCCTCAGAAGCCGGAAACGGCGATGCTGAACTATCTGTGACTATCAACGGTGACGCTGAGTTAATCACCGCGTTGGAAAACTTTGACGCACAAGCCGCGAACGTTGACGCCCGATTGTTGCAAACACTTCAAAACGTTTTGCAAACCCACGCATTGACAGCCGGTCAACAGTCGGTAATTCAAGCCGCTATTGAATCTATTCAAGGGGCTTAATCATGAAATCCTATTTGGATATGCGAAGCCGTGACGCAGCAATGATTGAGCAAAAGGCGCGGCGCTATATCGAAGAATTGCAATGTCACCATAGTGACCGCTTTATTCTCGGAAAATTGCGTGTGCGCTCATATAACACTTTTACGTCTGTTGAAGAAAAAGCCGTGACGTTGAAAGCCATCGAGATAATGAAGGGGTCACTATGAACACACAGAATGAACCCGCTCAACAATTGGCTAATGACATCATGACCGAATATCACCCCTTAGACAGCCATGAAAAATGGCAAAGTGTTTTAAGGCTGGTTTCCAGAATGAGCACCAAGCCTGATATTAAGCCAATAGACCGTAGTTTGCTAAACACTGCATACACCTTAATCAAGCAGAAATACCGCGAATATGAGCGCCTACAAAGCATTGGTGTTCCGAAAAATTATGGGGGTAAGCAATGATCAAACATCTTGAAGCCATCAAAGGAACACCAGCTTATGACAATGTTGTTCGTGAGTTGAACATTCTGGGAAGAAAAAAAGAGTTCCTTGGTTGTAGATACCGCTGGAGTGAGCTTGTCAGTTTTGCCATGTATTTGAACGATTTCAACAATCAACTTGCCGGTGAACCGAGTGAATACATTGAAACGGTTTTGCGACCATTCAACGAAGCCGAATTACAGTTCATTTTCGATATAAAACGCGCACTCAAGCAAGATGATAAATCAACGCTTGATAAGTTGTATCAGCAAGTAGCGGTCAATGTGGCGCGGGTAAAGCGCATATGTACACGGCATACGGATTTGAAAACAAAAATTAAAACTATAGGGGCAAACTAAAATGCAGAAATACCTGAAAGAACTAAAACAGAAAGACGCCAACGAATGGGCACAGCTTGTGAAATACATGAGCATGAATCACTCAGACACCTTCGCTGTATTATCATGGGGTGAGCTATTGAAGATTGTTGACTATTGCCGTGAATATCAGTTTCAAATTGATTTCCACAAGCTAATGCAGCGCCTTGAGGTGCCGCTATTTGAAGCCGGAATGATCAATTCCATGATCAACAGCACCAAAGAACACCGAATTGACCAAAAGCAGAAACAGCACCATGCAGCCAGTGAGCGCACAAAACGACTTATTGACAACTACGCGCATAATCGGGAAGTTGACGCTGAAATTCGTAAACTTCAGGCAACCAAGAAAATGCCACGGGCTACCGACATCAAGGGAGACTTTGAAAAACTGGCGAACGACATTCTGTAAAGTGGGGTTATTGGGGCGACTATTCGCCCCCGTATTCATCGTGGTTAGACCGGAAATATGTCAACGCTCTTTTTTCTATGAGAGTCATTCCTTGTTGAAACTCTTCAGCTTCCTTAGCGTCACGGGATTTTATGTCAAAGTCGAGCTTTTCACCGAGTTCCATTAATTCGGACGGTTCAAAACTATCCATAACTGGTGAATGGTTTTCAAAGAATTGGTCATCGTCATTTTTCAGTAGTTCAGCTTTTGCCTTTTCTTGTTTGGCTTTTTTAGCATGGTATTTTTTAAATGCATCATAGTGCGTTGATACAAGGTGCCGCGCATAATTTTCACGAATAACCTTACTTGAATTCCCACACCATTTACTGAGTTCAAATTCATCCATTTCCTGTTCAAGCAACCGGTTCGATATGAACGAATGGCGCAATGATTCAAAGTCACGCTTATTGCCGTTTTTATCAAATCTCAAATCATGTTCTTCCAGTAACTCACGAAATTTTGAATGGTGCTTTTGATCAAACAGCAATTCCTTTGAATCATCATCACAGCCACGGCGGCGCTTAATATTATTGTATACCTCTGTGGAACCCGGTATTCCCATAGCAACACGTGCGCCCATCTTAGCGCCTTCAACGTGCGGAATCTCGATAACAAGGCGGCTTTTAATATGGTTTCCAACCCGTTGACGATCAACGCTAACATCACAGAAACGCAATGCATTGAGTTCACCCGGTCTAACTGATGTGAACAACAGCATTTGGCAGTAGTCGCGCAAACTTTCTGCACTGTATAGGTCAGACTTTCGGGTTTTGGATTCAACATTGTCATCCAGAATCTTCAATAGTTGATCCTGTTCACGATGATCAAACCATATACGCCGGGTTTTGTTATTGGTTGTGCTGTAGTCGTTACCAAGGTCTGGCACAGCCTTAATAAACCCTTTCATCCTTGCACCTTTAAGCGCGGCACGTAGCGCACCTTTGATCAAGCGTATGGTATCGGGGCGTAAATCGGGTTTACGCTTGAGCAAATCACCGAGAAAGTCATTCCATGCAATTTCATCGACACTATCAACGGGCTTGTTACCAAGATAGGGTTCAATCTGTCCTGAATAGTATTTCTCAATGTTTGCCCACGTGCTGGGTCTGGCATTACCGCTGGAAATCTTTTGTGTGTAGTGGGTTTTGATACGCTCGAAACCATCATTCAGCGTTGGTTTGCCACTCAGGGTGACTTGTTCGCCTTTGTTGGTCTCGCTTAACGCTTCAATATAGCGCCGTTCTGCAAACTCTAAGGCGGTTTGCCGGTCACTGGTGTTGGTGCTTTTGCGGGGGCTAATCGGCTTACCGCCGTTGTTCATCTTCTGCGAGATATAGAACCGGTACTGCCACGGGGCTTTGTCCGTGTCGGCTCGTTTGTAGAGGGTGATTGCGTCGAATCTGGGATGCCTAAAGGCGCGGTATTCGTAGTTAGACTTTGCCATAGTTGTCTTACACACTTTATAGAAAATCGGTCACTCTGAAGAGTAACACAAAGTGTGCAAAACTGTGTAAGTCGTGTGTAAGGCGTAAATTTGACCGATTTTCGCCAAACTAAAATCAACACCCTTTATAAGCTGTTGATTTTATTATAAAAATGGTGCCCGGAGCCGGACTTGAACCGGCACGACTGTTAAGGTCGGGGGATTTTAAGTCCCCTGTGTCTACCAATTCCACCACCCGGGCTAACAGGAAGTAATTTTTTATAGTAGAGATTGGTGCCCTACTTGAAGTTCTGGCAGCGCTTTCGCACTGCGCCAATTCGCCGTTTTCAGACGTCCTGTCTTTCACGGCACTCGTGCTGTCCTGCACATCGCACCCCCTGAGCAACAGGAAGTAATTTTTTATAGTAGAGATTGTTGCCCTACTGGTTTCACCTCGCTCGCGCGTGGTGAGGAATATGGAGGCTAGGGTCGGAATCGAACCGGCGTACACGGAGTTGCAGTCCGCTGCATGACCACTCTGCCACCTAGCCACATCTTTAGAAGCCTATTGCTTGCTTCGCTAAAGAGCGCGGCATTTTAGCGAAACCTTACTGATTTTCCTAGCTTTTTTCTGGATTTAATCCCTGGTGATTGAATGTTCAGATCACCGGGGAATTTCTGACTTTTACTGGTGTTAGTACGCGTTATTTTGATCGAAATGCTTATTTTTTCTTCGGCATCAGTACGGGCCATGCGGCTTTGAGGTAAATCAGCATGGACCATAGGGTGAGAATGGCAGCTGCGTAGAGTAGAACATAGCCGATACCCGTCAGATATTGGTTGTTCAGATCACCAAATGCGAGCAATACGATGATCGCGGTCATCTGTATGGTTGTTTTGACCTTGCCAACATACGACACGGCCACTGAGGCCCGTTTGCCAAGCTCTGCCATCCATTCTCGAAGAGCTGAGATGACTATTTCCCGCCCTACTATCACCACAGCCGGGATTGCGAAGGCCGGTGAGGCATGTACTTCGACTAGCAGTACTAAGGCGACCACGACCATCAGCTTGTCGGCGACAGGGTCAAGGAAAGCGCCAAACGGTGTGCTCTGATTGTATTTACGAGCCACATAGCCGTCTAACCAATCAGTGATCGCCGCCAATGAAAATATGAGCCCTGCAACGAAGTAATGCCAAGCAAAAGGCGTGTAGAAAACGAGCACAAATAATGGGATCAGCGCGATTCTGAGCAACGTGAGCTGATTAGCGAGTGTCATGGTTGGGTGGTTCTCCTCGGTACTGCATGGGGCTTTCGCTGTTTGCGCCCATTAACCGCGGTGCGGCTGAGCGTGCAAAGTACTAGCTGTGCAGTGCGCTGTAAATATCTTCGGCGATTTTTTTACTGATATTAGGCACTTTGGCCAATTCTGCCACACTCGCCTTTCTCACCTCTTGCAAACCACCAAAATGCCTCAGCAATTCTTTGCGACGTTTCGCCCCAACGCCTGGGATATCTTCTAACACTGAGGTACGGCGTTTTTTATCGCGCAAATTTTTATGGCCTGTGATGGCAAAACGGTGCGCCTCGTCGCGAATGGCTTGGATGAGGTGAAGCGCCGGCGAATCACTATCGATCACTTTAGGGTTTCCGGCATCATCGAGGAACAGGGTTTCGAACCCTGCTTTACGGGTGGTACCTTTTGCAACGCCTAATAACCGCACACTATCAATGCCTAATTCGGCAAGCACGGCTTTCGCTTTATTGAGCTGCCCCTTACCACCATCAATTAATAAGATATCGGGCAGAACGCCTTCTCCCTTTTTTAAACGTGTGTAGCGACGAAGTATTGCTTGCTCCATTGCAGCGTAATCGTCGCCAGCCACGATACCCTCGATATTGAAACGGCGATAGTCTGAGCTGACGGCACCGCCATGATCAAATACTACACAAGATGCAACGGTGGACTCGCCACTAGAGTGGGAAATGTCGAAACATTCTAATCGCTTGGGAATTTCATCAAACTCCAAAGCATCCTGTAGCGATTCGTAGCGCTTCAACATGCTTTGTTGGCTTTGCGTATGGGAGCGTAGGTTTTCTGCCGCAGTACGTGTCGCGAGTTCCAACCATTTCGCGCGCTGCCCTCGAACTTGATAATTTATCGATACGTTGCGGTCGCGCTGAGATTTGAGCGCAGCCGCAATCAGTTCTCGATCATCAACATCACTGCTGGTAACAATCACCGCCGGAATTTCCCGAGTTTTCGAACCTAAATAAAATTGCGGAATAAACTCTGACAAAAACTCCGAGTCAGTACGCGATAAACGCTCATCATGAAAATAGCTTTTGCTGCCTAATACACGACCCTGGCGCACATACAAAATATGGGTACACAATTTATCCTGATCGCGGGCAACAGCGATGACGTCGAGTTCGCCTGACCCTGTCTCAGCAACTTGCTCTGATTGTATCGTCCTAAGTGACGCAATTTGATCGCGATACGCTGCAGCTTTTTCATAGGAAAGTTGTTCCGCTGCCTGGTCCATCGACGCGGCCAGCTCTTGGGTTAATTCATCATTGCGACCCGCCAAAAACATGACCGTATGACGCAGGTCTTCCTCGTATTCAGATTCTGCAACCATATCAACGCACGGGCCTTTACATCGTCCAATCTGGTATTGCAAACAGGGACGGCTGCGATTTTTAAACACGCCGTCTTCACACTGACGAATACGAAATGTTTTTTGTAAAAAGTTAAGGCTTTCGCGCACTGCTGCCACACTGGGGTATGGCCCAAAGTACTGGCCTTTTCGCCGTTTGGAGCCTCGGTGCAAGCCAATACGTGGAAATCGACCGACAAGATCACCACCCTGCTCAGACGTTAGATAGTCGCTGACGAAAATATACGGATAAGATTTATCATCACGCAACAGAATGTTGTAGGGGGGACGCTGCGACTTAATTAAATTCTGTTCGAGTATCAGCGCTTCCATTTCACTGGCTGTCACAGTGACTTGAATTTCGTGAATCTTCTCTACTAGCGCTCGGGTTTTAGGTGCAAGACCCGTCTGGCGAAAGTAACTCGCTACCCGATTTTTTAAATTTTTCGCTTTACCGACATAGAGAATCTTACCTGCGCCATCAAACATCTGATAAATGCCGGGCTGACGCGTGAGATTCTTTAAAAATTGGGTATGGTCAAACGCAGGTTGATCACTAGCGGGCATAGTAGGTCTTTGCAAAGCTGTTACGCGGGTTGGGCTTATCGTATCACTTATTGTTGCTCTTCGCCCCATAGCAAAACGCCCAGCTCTGCTGGGCGTTTTGAAGTTGACTGATAACGGCGTTAACCGCTATTGCTCACCAACACTCTCTAAATCGAGCACATTGTGTCTCACGGCTAACAAGGCTAATTCAACATCGCTATTGACTTTTAACTTATCGAAAATGCGATAGCGATAACTATTTACTGTTTTAGGGCTTACGCAAAACGTGTCGGCAATTAATTGTACTTTGTGACCATTCGCAATCATCACTGCCGTTTGTAACTCACGCTCTGACAACGCTTCGAATGGTGTCGATGCACCTTGCTTAGAAAAGTTTTTCATCGCAAGCTGTTGTGCAACCGAGTTACTCATATAGGGCTTACCCAGGCACACTGAGCCTATCGCACTGATCATCTCATCAAGTTGAGCGCCTTTAGTCATATAGCCCATTGCGCCCGCTTTCATTAGACGCTCTGGGTACAAGTCATCGTCACAGGCGGTGACAGCGATAATTTTTATCTCTGGATCGAGCTGTAAGAGCTTTTTGGTCGCTTCTAAACCGCCCATTCCTGGCATTTTGACGTCCATGAGTACGACCTTAGGGCTGAGCGTACGAGCAAGCTGTAAAGCTTCCTCCCCACTCTTAGCTTCGCCTACTACGTCGAAGCCATCCACGTCTTGGAGCATGCGGGAAATCCCCATACGCACCAGGTCGTGGTCGTCTACCACTAAGATTTTCGTCAGCATTGTTGTCCCCGAATTTTGTGGCATCTGCATCGATACCGGTACGCTTTTTTCTTATCTCCCTGCGGTTAGGGCTTCCGTACAATTCTTAAAGTACGTTGAGGTGCAGCTCTTTGGCAAGCAAAACCCTTCGCACTTTGGATAGATGGCTATTCTAAAGCATCTTATGGAACACTGAAATGTATAGAAACCGCGCCACTAACGTACCAATAAATTCCCAAGAGGCCTGAGCGAACATCCTTTTGGTACACACGGCAAAGTAAGCGCGCAATTATACGGCTAATAAAGGACTTGGCGGAAGGTAATATTCAATCGAGACTGAGTCAGACCCATTTCTTTTGGCACGCAATGCAACCAATGGCGCTGTAAAGGACCGCGCATCAGTAGTAACGAACCATTTACCAAGGTTATTTTTATTGGCTGGGTATGGGTTTGACTCGCTAACGAGCGATTATTTTTTGGCTTGAGGAGGAATTGTCTTTCAGCACCAAGAGACACTGAGGCAATCGTCGGTGCGCTCCCTAGCTCGGGTTCATCATCCGCGTGCCACGCAACGCTGTCGTTTCCGTCTCTGTACAAGTTCAGCAATGCACTATTAGGCTCAAAGTTATCACCGCCAACATTATCAGCAAGGGTTTCAAATAATTTTACTGACAAAGCGCGAAGAGCACGGGTATAAGGAAGTGGCTTAAATTGTATACCTGAGTATTTATACCTAGCCTCAGGCTCGCCGTACCACGCGTTTAGCCTTGGGATGAGGACACGTTTGCCCGCTACACGAATTTCAGACTGCTGCCACTGTGTCAGGCGTTTTAATTGATCAAAATATAAAGACGCTTTGGCATCACTTAACCAATTAGGGAAGTACCATAACTCGCCCCCATTTAGGCGAATAACTTCTGGACCCACATTGTTGAACAATTCGTTTTGCACGTTTAAATACCACGGGTTGAACCAAGCGAAACGCCCAATTCAATCAAGATAAACCCTCGGTTCAATCTCCAGCATGACACCAAACATATCGTCAACGGAGCGCTGGACCTGCTGTGCAAAGTCAATAATGTGGCGACTCGCACGATGCCCCTCATTAATCAGCACCAACGCTTGTTGACTATGCATTCCGATGCCATGGTCTATGCGCCCTTTCCAGCCACTTTTTTCGAGCAGCCAACCGGCTGCAAGCTTCATATTGCATCCGTTTGAGTCGTCAGAACTTGCAACGGGATAAGCCACTATATCGGGAAAGCGTTCTTGCAGTTCGCGATATTTTTCTGAGGATACGAACGGATTTTTAAAAAAACTACCGGCATTAGGCACACGTTTTGGGTCAGGCAATTTACTGCGACGAATATCACTCACCAGCTGACTAACTTTAACCGGTGTTATCTCCGCGGGCGATAGATGTTCACAGGTCGATTTAAGGGCTGGATATTCGACATTCACTTTGGGGTGCTTGTTGAGCTTTAAGGTTACGTCAGTGATGATGTAGAGGTCTTTTAAGTGCTGCTTGAAAACGCTATCACGATAACCAAACTGGCATCCTTCAGCGGTAAAGGTTACATCGAGCATCGAATTGCATTCAACAGCCTTTAGTTCGACAAACACATCTTTTAACTCAACACCATATGCTCCAATATTCTGAATAGGCGCGGCGCCAACGGTTCCAGGGATCAACGATAAATTCTCTAAACCCCAATAGTGAAAGTTAAGACAATAATCAACAAGATCTTGCCAAACTTCGCCGGCGCCCACCCGCAACCACGCCACATCATTGGTTTCGTGTACCAACTCAATGCCTTTGATATTGATATGGATAACTAGCCCAACGAATAATTCGGGCAAAACCACATTACTACCACCACCGAGAACTAACACACGCAAATTTAGTTCTTTCGCTAGCTTAAGCGCTTCTTTTAACTCAGCTTTAGTCGTTACCTTGACATAATTTCCAGCCGTCGCAGGCACGCCTAGGGTATTTAGTTCATCTAATGAAAAATTCGTGATGATATTTAAGGCAACGATGTTAGTCATGGTGCATCATACTCACGAGCTGTCTATTGGTGGTTCTTTTGTATGTGTCGAATTAAATTGTCCGACGCATTTTCTATGAGATCCAACACCAACTCGAAACCCTGCTCTCCTCCGTAGTAAGGATCGGGTACTTCACGATGGCTTTGTCCTTCAGAAAAATCTAAGAACAAACTCAAATGTCCACTGTAATGGCTAGGTCGTAGTTGGCATAGATGTGACAGATTGCTGTTGTCCATCGCTAATACATAGTCATAGCTATCAAAGTCTTCACGTATAACCTGCCGCGCACGAAGATCCGTTAGATCATAAGAGCGGCGGCTCGCCGCAGCGATAGCGCGTCCGTCAGGCTCATGACCAACATGCCAATCGCCGGTACCTGCTGAATCCACTGCAATCCTATGCTGCAAGTTGGCCTGTTGGACTTTATGGCGGAACACGCCATGTGCCGTTGGCGAACGACAGATATTACCTAAACAAACAAATAGTACCTTAACCAACTGAGTCACCTTCAAAACGCTGGCGTACACGCTCCAAGTCCGGTTGCGTATCAACACCGCCAGGTACTGGCTGACAAGCGACATCGACGTGAATAGCGCCGCCGTTATGCAATATTCGTAATTGCTCCAATTTTTCAATACTCTCTAGTGATGCCATTGGCCAAGAGACAAAATCATTTAACAACTTTACTCGGTAGCCATAAATACCAATATGCCGAAAACATCTCGCTGGCAAACATGCAGGACTAGTAAGGTTCGCCATATCATCACGAGGGTAAGGGATAGGTGAACGGCTAAAATAATGCGCATGCCCATTTTCACCGAAAACAACCTTCACTACGTTTGGATTAACAAAATCTTCAGCAGCGGTGATCGCTTCGCAAAGTGTTGCGGCTTCGGCGCTTTGATCTTGAGCTAGATTAGTCGCTACTTGGTTGATGACCGCTGGCGGGATTAGCGGCTCATCACCTTGCACATTCACAATAATGGCATCATCACTCAAACTTAATTGTGCTGCGACTTCTTGCAAGCGGTCAGTACCCGATTGATGATCTGCCGATGTCATCACAACATCAGTATCATATTCTGATAACGCATCGACAATTTTTTGATCGTCTGCCGCAACAACGACACGACTTGCTTCACTTTTCGCGGCGCGCTCAAATACGTGCTGAACCATCGGCTTGCCTGCAATCGGTGCAATGATTTTACCTGGAAGCCGCGAGGAAGCGTAACGCGCAGGAATAACGACAATAAATTCATTTGGCATATTTAGGACCAAGTTAACTATTTATAATTCGACTTTTGCTCGTCTTTTTCAACATTACCAACGATAACATCGAGTAAATTATCGGGCACCTTCATACCGACATCCAACACCCAAATCGGCAAACCGATTAACTCCTGAGTGCTTTCTAATATAGGTGCTAGCTTTACAGCGTCTTTTGCCGTGGTTACCAAAGGCAAACCCAATTCTGCCATTGTCAAAATGTCACTAGCGCAATAATGGTAATGATCGGCAAAACTTTTTTCATCTACACTCAAACCAATCCGTCGCAAGGTAGAATAAAAGCGCCCTGGATTACCAATACCGGCAAAGGCCAGAACACGACCTTGAAGCGGGTTATCATCGAGCGTTACAGCGATTTGCTTGAGCGTATTTTGCCCATGAGGGCATTCTAGTTTTCGCCATTGAATGGGTTGTACACGTGAAAGCATCACGCGATTGGTATAACTTGCTAGATGTTTTAGCACGTCAGAAGCTGGCTCACCATTCACAACGACTGCATCGACAGACGCGAGCCGCGATGACGTTTCCCGTAATGGCCCGCCAGGCAACACAAGCCCGTTGCCAAAACCTCGACGACCATCAATAACCGCAATCTCTTTATCTCGCCATAAACGATAGTGCTGCATACCATCGTCGCTCAATACAATATCAACATCGAATTGAGACACTAAAAGATCTACCGCAGCGGTTCTGTCTGGGTCGACCACCACGGGACAAGCTGTTAGTTGGGCGATCAGTAGAGGCTCATCTCCGGTTTCGCTGGCGTTGTCGGTTGTACTAACGCGCAAAGGGTATCGGTGGGAATGACCGCCATGACCGCGGCTTACCACCCCAACATTGATGCCCTTTTCTTTAAGTTGCTGGCACAATGAAATAATGAGTGGTGTTTTCCCTACACCCCCAACAGAAATATTGCCAATAACAATGACGGGAACCGGAAACGGGCTAGCAACCTGTTTTGCTTGCTGACGCCGTCGACGTAACCCAGATAAGAACCAAAAGACGAGTGATAACGGGGATAGCAACCAGCCAAGCCAGCGATATTTTCCATACCAAAGTGTATTGGCAAATGTTTCTTGGCTGCTAGACACGCATTAACTCGATTGCAATTTGAAGAAATGGTAGAAGGCCTACTGAGGAAGACTGTAGTGGGCCTTCTGACATTGATTACGCGTCATCATCTTGTGCAGGATTTCGCGTAGTAATACTTAGCTTCGCAAAGCCTAATTGCCCCGCTGCATCCATAGCGGTTACGACGGCTTGATGCGGTGTGTTGGCATCAGCGGTAATAATAATGGGGATTTGGTTATCCCCTTCAGAGACCTTTTCAATCGCGCTTCGAAGCGTCAAAAGCTTCTTATTGATTAAGCTCTGGCCGTTGACGGCAAAACCGCCCTCGCTATTAATGATAATTTCAATTTGACTTTTTTCTTCCGCAACAGGTTGCCCTGTTGCTTCCGGCAAGTCGATTTCTAAATGCGTTTCTTTTGTAAATGTAGTCGACACCATGAAGAAGATTAACAATAAAAACACCACATCAATCAGCGGCGTTAAATTGATACCCTCTTCGGTTCGAACCTGGCGACGAAAATGCAAAACGGTATCTCTCGTTGTTATTTGGCTTTTACATCAACACGGCGATCGCTGTGAAGCGCATCGACCAATTTAACGGCTTCTTGCTCCATGACCACCACTAAGCTATCGACGCGGCGCTGGAAAAAACGGTGTAAGATCATCGCTGGAATTGCAACGCACAAACCTGCTGCGGTAGTAATAAGCGCTTGACTGATGCCGCCCGCCAACACACCTGCATTACCTGTTCCTTGCAACATAATTTCGTTAAAAACATCGATCATGCCGACAACAGTACCAAGCAAACCGAGTAGCGGCGTTACTGCGGCTATCGTCCCCATCGCCCCAAGATAACGCTCCATATCATGAATCACTTGATTGGCCGCTTCTTCGATACTGTCTTTCATGACTTCGCGCCCACTGCGCGAGTTACTCAACCCCGCGGCGAGAATTTTACCTAGCTCGGAGGTATTTTTTAGTTCTTTAATTTTATTACCATCGAGCTGATTGTTTTTTATCCACCCCCATACTTGAGCTAGTAAGTGGCGCGGTGCTATCCGCGAAGGATTCAAGGTAAGGTATCGTTCAAGGCTAATCGCTACAACAGCGAGAGAACAAAGAATGATCGGTATCATCAACCAACCGCCGGCCATGATAATTTCTAACACTGGCTTCTCCTACAACAATTCTTATTTTTAGCGGTCTTGCTAAAGCGGGCAATACTTTATCATAAATCAAGCACTTGCCAGCACTGCTCCGTTATCGAGATGACAAAAACCAATAACGTTTCGCATCTTCACGGCGTGCGCGTACCGCCAGCCTACCGCTATCGTCCCAAATGAAGCTTAGCTGACCAGTATACCCAGTATGCCATTGTGCACTACCCACGCGAGTGAACCGCTCAACCACTTTGGGGTGTGGGTGGTTATACCGATTTCTGTAGCCTGCACTGTAAACAACGTGATCAGGCGATAGCTGTTCGACAAATCGTCTCGAGGACGACGTGATACTGCCATGATGTGCGGCTATGAGCAGCGTGACAGGACCGGCGAAGCTTGGCTGCCCCAATACACTTCGTTCAACCCGGCTACTGATGTCACCGGGAATGATAATACGCTGCCCGCGGTAGGAAATTGCCAAAATACAGCTTTGGTCATTACTTTCTGTATCTTTTGCAACACCGCGAGGTGGCTCTATTAAATAGAAGTCTACATCCTGCCATCGCCAATATCGGCTGGAATCGCAGCTTGTGACCGGGGCAGTGGACGGATCAGCCGCAGACAGTGACTCCCCAACGATGATTTCGCCAATGGGCAATGCATTCCACAATGATGGCGCGCCACCAGCGTGATCATTGTCGCCGTGACTGACGATTAAAGTATCGATAGAACCAATACCCTGTTTACGTAAAAAAGGCAGAACAATCGCCTCCCCCGCATTAAAACGCTCGCTACTCTTCGGCCCTGTATCGAACAACAACGTATGATTTTTAACCTGAACGATAACCGCTAGCCCCTGCCCCACATCCATGACATGCACGGCTAAGGGTGATCGATGCGTTGGCGGCGGATAAAACATAGGCATCAACAGTATTAATCCAAGCCATCGATGAGGCACGCCTCTGGGCGCCAGCAGCCAAAAAACGCCTATAACCGCCACTATTATCGCTATCCAGGACGGGGATTTGAGTGCCAGAGCATCCAACATAGGGGCGTGAGCGGTAAGCTCTTGCGTGAACGTCATCCAATGTAGGGCAAGATCTAAGGCACCATCGGCCAATTTAATTGGCCACACCGCTAAACTCGTTGCGAAGTCCGGCAAAAGGAAATGTAGTGCTATGCCTAACAGCAAAGGTCCAACCACCAATAGCGAAACGACCGGAACCGCAACAATATTGGCGATGGGAGCGAGAAAGGTAATGGCCTGGTTTAATAGCGTCAAAGGCACCATTAAGCCAACAAGCAGAAGCCCCTGAGCGCGCGCTAGGCTTAGCATGCCCGATAGCGCCGAGAACCGCTCGGTAACCTTGGGGGTATTATCGCCAACGGGAAGCGAATCGCGGGTTCCTGGCAACGCATTGATAGCTGAGCGTCCACTAAATCCGTAAAGCAAGACTAAAACGGCACCGAACGACAGCCAAAACCCGAGGTCGTAGGCAGCCAATGGGTCAATCACCAAAATCACGGGCAATGCCACCAATAAAGGTCTGAAGACACCAACTCGACGATTCAGTATTAGCGCGACATTTAGCACGATAATCATCACGAGTGCGCGTTGCGTCGGCAAAGAAAACCCGGCCAACATCGCGTAACTTCCAGCGAATAACACTGACAGACAATTAGGCAACTGACACAACCATCGTCCACTGTGCATAGGAAGCCAACAGCCAAAGCGACGTATCAGTTTACCGGCAGCAAAACCGAACAAGGCGAGTAATCCAACATGTAATCCTGAGATTGCCATTAAATGGCTCGTCCCTGTATCTCTTAACAAACCCCACTGCGCCGGATCGATGACAGAACTATCCCCTACGGCGAGTGCAATCAACAATGATGAGTGCTCAACATCGGGAATCGCCGATAACCAGGCTCTTACGTGTTCGCGGGCCCGCGACACCCGGTACCCGTTAGGAGGTCCGAGCAGACTATTCAGATCATTGTCTCGAACGTAGCCTGTGGCCCCAAAACCCGCACTTAACAACCAACGCTGATAATCGAAGCCACCATCATTTATCGATCCACGAGGTCGCCGCAGTTTAACCACCAGCCTCCATTCTTGACCTACCGCTAAAGGTGGAGCGCCGTACCAATTAAGCAACAACTTACTAGGGAGTCGTAGTTCTCCGTGCTGCTGTACTGTGGATTGTTGTTTTGTAGGCTCTTGCTCTGAAGGTTGTAACTCAAACACAAAACGTTGATAGCGGCCTCTGTCTTGAGGTAAGTCACTGATGTAGCCGGTTATGACAACTTCTTCGCCTTCGAGTCGTTCAGGCAACTGATTAGAAATCAGCCGATCCCCTAACAACACGCCGACAACAAGGCCGACTAAAAGGCATGAAAACCAACGTGTATAGCGATGCCAAATCGTTAGCAGCAGTGGTAACACTAACCACCACAATGGGAAAGCAATAGTAGGAAGCACGCTGGCCAGCATAACGCCGACACAGCCAATGAGAATAAACATGATCTCCTATCCTTGGGTCACATGAGTGCACGAAGCGACTATTATTATATGAACTAGTCCTCCCCGTCTAATAGCTCAACCTGTATCTCAAGGGATGAGGAACATACTCCAATTACCGATAGGCGGGACGCGTCAGTCAAAGCCCTACCCTCTTTGTGCCATTGCAGGCATAATGGCGCCCCTCGAAACAGGCAGTGACAATTTCTACTCCATGGCTCGTAAATTTATTAAACGCTGGATTCCTGACGCGGCTACTTTTAAAGAGCGGCCAGGATTGCGTTTTCTAGGTGTCTTGCTTCACGACCCCAACTTATTTCACCTTAACCGACACTCCGTCTCAGTGGCTGTTTTTGTTGGTATATTCTCAGCGTTCTTACCGTTTTTTGGCCAAACACCCGTCGCCGCCATGTTGGCTTTGATCTTTCGGTGCAATTTACCAATCGCGGTTCTGCTAGTGTGGATTAGCAACCCAATTACAATACCGCCGATATTTTATGCCACGTATGAAATTGGCCGGTGGGTGCTAGATAAACCCGAGGTGGACTTTTCGATTGAATTAACCTGGACGTGGTTTAACAACGAGTTTTTACAAATATGGAAGCCGCTATTAACCGGTTCATTAATGTGCGGCATCCTCTTTGGCGCGCTAGGCTACCTTTGCATGCAGGCTTTTTGGTACTGGACGGTAATGCGAAACTGGGAGAAGCGCCGCCGAGCACGGCAAAATAATCGTTAAACCTCGTAGCGTAATGCTTCGGCAGGTTTTATACGGCTAGCTCGCCATGCAGGGTACAGCGTGGCGAGAAAACTCAAAGCTAGCGACGTCGAACCGATAGCCAATAGGTCTAGCAACCGAATTTCCTCCGGTACAAAACTGATCGGATAGACATCTGACTGCAAAAATTGAAAGCCTATTAATTGTTCAAGCCAGGCAACAAACTCCTGAACAAACGACGCTAGCAATATTCCCAACCCCAAACCAACCGCAGTGCCTATAACGCCAATTAGTGTCCCCTGTACCATAAATATCCGCATGATACGGCCACTGGTTGCACCCAAGGTTCTTAATATTGCAATGTCACTTTGCTTATCCACTGTCACCATAACTAACGTGGACACAACATTAAAAGCCGCGATTCCAATAATCAAAAATAGCAACAAACCCACCATTTTTTTGGACATCTGAATTGCTTGGTATAGATTGCCTTGAGAGCGAGTCCAATCAGTGCTCGAATATCCTCTGGGTAAACTTCGGACCGCATTGTAAACGGTGTAAGGCGCTTCAAAGAGATTATCTACTTTCAGCCACATGCCAGTAACACGCCCATTTGACTTCGCTAGCGCCTGGGCTGCGGACAAATTAATTAAGGCAAAATGCTGATCGGCTTCAGTACCCGTGCGGATTAGACCACTAATTGTAAAACGTTCAATAATCGGTGTTGCACTCATCGACTCACTTTGAGGGATGATAACGCGCACATGCTTACCCTCTTCGAGTCCAAGTTTGTTTGCCAGCTCTACACCTAACAAAATGGATTTATCTTGGAGTAATTCATCCATCGGTTTTTCGAGGTATTGGCCTAGCGATGACACTTTCGTCTGATACTTTGGATCTATGCCGTAAAGTAAGACAGAACCTACCTCGCGTTTATAACTTAACATTCCCGCTAGTTGCACGAATGGCGCGCTATCGGCAATACCGCGTTGACTATTCAAGTGTGAACGCAACGCTTGCCAATCCTCAACGCCTGTAGAGTGATAGATAGCCCCTTGCGGCAACACGGAAAGAATACGTTCACGCAGTTCCTTGTCGAATCCGTTCATCACAGAAAGCACCACAACTAACAGTGCAACGCTAACGACAATACCCACAATGGATATCCCCGATATAAACGACACCAACTGATTATTGCGCTGCGCGCCGGTATAGCGAAGACCGATAAAGACGCTTAAATTCATGCGAGTTGGGACTCTTTCAGCTGGCCATCTTCTAATACAACAACGCGTGATAGTTGCTGCGCGAATTGCTCGTCATGGGTGACAACTACGAAGCTCGTCGCGAGAGACGCATTTAAGCTAGCCATGAGGTCATGAATTCCACGTGCGGAGTGTTTATCAAGATTGCCTGTTGGCTCATCCATCAAAACAACTTTTGGCTCTGTTACCAATGCACGCGCAATGGCTACCCGTTGACGTTCACCACCAGATAATTCCGCAGGTTTATGTTTAATACGCTGTGCTAAGCCAACCTTATCTAACATAGCTCTGGCTTTTTCTTCGGCCATGGTTTTATCCATTTCACCAATCCACAATGGCATACAGACGTTTTCCAAAGCATCGAACTCGGCTAACAAATGATGAAACTGATAAACAAAGCCCATATTGCTATTACGCAGCCGTCCACGAGCATTGTCATTCAATTGATAGATATCTTGCTCACCAAGCAAAACGGTGCCGCTTGTAGGCGTATCCAAGCCTCCCAATAAATTAAGTAATGTTGACTTACCCGAACCTGATGACCCAACAACGGCGACCATTTCGCCTGCCACAACGTTAAATTCAATATTTTTCAGCACCTCAACCCGCAGATCGCCCTGATCGTAGATCTTAGATAAATTTTGGCAGGCTAATACAGTCGTTGGCTGGCTCATGTCATTGCTCAATAGTTCTAATGCTCGTGTTATTCGTACCGAAGCGCTTCGGCAGGTTCGATATTCGCCGCTCGGTAAGACGGGTACAGTGTTGCGAGGACACTTAATAACAGTGCGACACTCGATACGGTCACTATGTCCTGCCATTTAATTTGTGATGGTAAGGTTGGAATGTAGTACACAGTGGCATCGAAGACGCTCGTTCCCGCAAGTGACTCCGCTGCTGAAATAATGTCTGAGAGAAAGTAGGCTCCTAACAACCCCAGAGTTGTGCCAATGACAATACCGATAAACCCCGTGGCACTCCCTTGAACAACAAATACGGCCATGACTTGCCGCGATGTCATTCCGAGAGTTCGCAGAACCGCAATATCGCCACGTTTATCGGCAACCATTAACACCAAACTTGTCACAATATTAAACGCGGCAATGGCAATAATGATCATCAGCATGACCATCACCATAATTTTTTCCATCTTGACCGCTTGAAAGAGACTACCTTGCGTAGCGCTCCAATCGGTTACTTCGAATTTGCCTGGTCGTTGTGACTGAAGTTGAGACCTAAGCTCCGACATGACAGCCCCAGCTTGGTAGATATCGGTTACCTTCACTCGCAGCCCCTGCACACCATTGCCGACACGGTACAGCCGCCTAGCATCATCGACATTTATCAACGCCAAGCCATTGTCCACCTGGGCGCCGACCTCGAAAACACCGACGACTCGAAATCGCTTGGTTCTTGGGCTCGGCCCTAACATAGTTGAGGTAAACTGCGGTGTTGTTAGCGTGACATAATCACCGACGCCAGACACACCCAAAAACCGCGCCAGGGTTCTGCCTAACACGATACCCCACTGCCCTTGACGCAAATCTTCTAGACTACCGATAATCATATTGTCTTCAATGAGTGAGACAGCCGATTCAAACTCAGGAGAGACTCCCTGGATCTCTGACCACTCGCTACGGTTATCCTGGCTGAGTAAGCCGGCACCACCGACGTAAGGGGCAGCACCCAATACTTGCGGATGCTGCTTGACACTTTCCGCAAGTGTTTGCCAATCAGCGATGGGACGCTCTCCAGTGATAAACCCGTGGGGAACGACGCGTAGAATCCGTTGTTTCATTTCTCTGTCGAGCCCATTCATGATCGACAAGACAATAATCAAGGCCATGACGCCCAAAGCCATACCGAGTAGCGAGAACCCCGATACAAAGGAAATGTATTGATTTCGTCGCTTTGCGCGCGTGTAACGTAAACCGATTAGCAGCGGCACCGATGTGCGCATGACGACTACTCCAGCTGAGTCAGCGAATAATTGGTCTGCGACTATACTGACTAGGATAGTCGGCGTCTAATTTTTGCGAGGGCCGCCAATTTTGTGCAACATTTAACCAAATCACTTATCTAATCCCTAAATGTGAGGTATTCCGCGTGGCTGAGGAAAGACGCAGTTTTTTCCGGGTGAATAAAGAAGTGCTGCTGGACTACAAGCCAGTAGAATCGTTTTCAGCGCAACGTGATAGCGCAGAGTCACAGTTTGAGAACACCTTGCCACTTGCACTCATTGCAGAGTTTAATGGTCTCGACCAACAGCTAGCGAAACAAAGCCAGCATTTGGCCAAAATGAATGAGGAAGTCGCCAGCTACCTTAAAATCCTCAATCGTAAAATCGACCTATTAGGCCGACACTTCATTGCTCAGAGTACACCTAAGCAAGAAATTGCCAGTCGCATCAATATCAGCGAAGCCGGTATCGCCTTCCTATCAAAAACGCCTCTCTACAAAGACAGCTTCATCGCCATGCGATTAGTCTTTTTACCTAACTACGCGGGCGTGGTAACCTTTGCTCAGGTTGCTCGTTGCGCACAAGAAAAATCTGATCAATATCACATTGCAGCCAAATTCCACAGGCTTGGATCGAGTCAACAAGCGATACTCGCAAAACAAATTATGGAATCGCAACGCAAAGCGAAACAAGAAAAGTCGGCATAACATTGCCGACAATGTAATTAGGGTGAATACGATGAATATGCGAAGCGTTAAATCACAAGTGACTTTTTGTGCAGCCATGGCTCTTACCTGTGCCGGCCTATTAGCTGGGCCAACTTATGCCGAAGTGATTGAGGTACCTGTGGGACAGCAGGGTCAAGCTCGCCAAGGTGTCAAACGACCACAAACCGGTATGAAACAATCTGACGTTGAAGCGCAATACGGCCTACCACAAAGTTGGACTCCGGCGGTTGGTAACCCGCCCATTTCTTCCTGGGTTTACGAAGATTTTGTCGTATATTTCGAATACGACAGAGTACTCCATTCGGTACTGCGCCCTACCCCAGAGGCTGCGCAAGCAACGGTTGTTGAGTAATCGTTTGCGGCTATTGTGCTAGCCCACTCAATTATTAGCATACAAAGCCTAAAAAGGCGGTGCTGAGAGAACACCGCCTTTTTGTTATACCTTAATTTTACATCGGTTCAGTCCGCTGTTCGCCACAATACTTTTCCTGCACTGCTTTCGATACTGTTTAGTTTGTCCTCATGAGCCAGTAATTCTTCTTCAGAGGCTGCAATGACGGGTAGCGGTTTTCGTGTTGTCGGTAGCCGTTTTATTGCAGACGCTTGCGATTGCCCTCCTTGACTATCGCCCGAGCCAAGACTTAAAGCAGTCTGGCCGCCAGTCATCATTAAATAGACGTCTGCGAGAATCTCAGCATCGAGAAGTGCCCCGTGGAGATCCCGTTGCGAGTTATCAACATCGTAGCGCTTACATAGCGCATCCAAATTATTTTTTTGTCCCGGATGTTTAGTCCGCGCTAATACTAACGAATCTAGAATTGAGCAAGACTCGGCGATTGGCGCTAACTTTGGCGATAACATCGAGAACTCATGATCAATAAACCCGACGTCAAACGGTGCATTGTGTATCACCAACTCCGCGCCGCGAACAAACTCCATAAACTCTGCTGCGATCTCTTGAAATAACGGTTTATCGGCCAAAAATTCTGTTGTAATACCATGCACTTCAACCGCCGCTTCGTCAATTTCGCGATCAGGACGAATGTATTGGTGATAATGATTTCCTGTTAATTTTCGGTCGATAATTTCCACACAACCAATTTCAATGATTCGATGACCATCTTTCGGTTCTAAGCCGGTGGTTTCTGTATCAAGAACTATTTGTCGCATTGTTTTTCCAGAGTTTGATCGTTTTTAGTGTTCTTATTTGACAGCTTCGATTACACCTAGGTTTGCCAGCTCATCCGCAATTTCATTCTCTGCGTGACCACTGTGTCCTTTTACCCAGTGCCATTCTATTTGGTGACGCTGACTTTCCTTGTCTAAGGATTGCCATAAATCACTATTTTTCACCGGTTTTTTGCTGGCGGTACGCCAACCGTTTTTCTTCCAGTTATGAATCCATTCTGTCACGCCTTGGCGAACATACTGGGAATCGGTGGTTAAATTAACCGAACAAGGTTCTTTTAGAGCGGCGAGTGCTTCAATTGCTGCCTGCAACTCCATACGGTTATTGGTGGTATTTTTTTCTCCACCATAAAGACGCTTTTCAGTGCCGTTAAATCGCAGCAAAGCTCCCCAACCGCCCGGCCCAGGATTACCTTTGCACGCGCCGTCTGTAAAAATATCAACTGTCTTCAAAAAATACTCGCTTATGTGTGGCAAATTAGTGTAATTGTTTTTGCTTTTTAACGGTTGAGCTTTCCCGTACTCGCGTAGTCGGTCTCACTCCTACCAGTGTTTCAATGGGGTTTATTTTTTTCCAGCTAGGTTTTATCGGTGTCATTCCAACCACATCTTTTCGAGCAACAACAACGTAAAATCCACCTATGGGCAACCGCATCTTTCTCGCTAACGTCTCAGCCCATTGTGTTTTCTCAATAAATTTCGAATGATCTATCGGCCAACGGCAAAAACCTCTATCGATTGATAGTGGCTCAAAGTCAAGCAACCTTAGCCAATCAATCACACGCCCCAAGCGTAAGGAGTGGTGTCGCCAGTGAGTGCTTCTAGAAAAAATTCTCGCAAAAGGCTTAAACACACCGAACCAGCTAAACGGATTGAACCCCACGATGACAACGTATCCCTTAGGAATCACGATACGGGCTGTTTCCCGCAATAGCTGATGAGGGTTTTCGGTGAACTCTAACACGTGATGCATCAACACGACGTCAACACTTTCTCGGTCTAGCGGAATTTTTTCAACCTCAGCAAGCCCGCGAGACAATCCACCGCCAGCCTGAGTTTGACTGCCTCTACTCCCGCCATGTGAAACACGCGACGCTACCGGGTTTAACGAAAAGCGATGCTGAATTGTAGACGCGTTGGATAAATCAATCTGGCTTGAAATAGACATTTGTAACAAATGGAAGCCATATAGATTACTTAATGCCGAATCAATCTGCTGTTGTTCTTCAGCCAAGATCGCCCGACCCAAGGCCCCCGACAACCACTGTTCGAGTTCCGGTACTGACTGCGCCAGAGGTTTCATACCGAGACGTTGCCGAGCCCATTGTATTGAGTGATTTATAAGCGATCTCACGAACTTTCCTTTGGCAAAAACCGGGAACAACTTTGAATGTTAACTCGTCGTTTGAATCCTTGGCGCAATCGAGTGCTAGACGGTCGACTTTTGGCAGACATTTGTTACATTAAGCCGCCATTATCCAGCTTCTCATCTAGAACGACAATCACATCGATTATAATTGCTAGATCGACGCCCCGAGCGACAACATAAAGGACACCCGAATGTTTGACGTTATTCCCGTACCCGCTTTTAACGATAACTATCTATGGTTGATCACTACTCCAGACCAACGTGCTTATGTCGTCGACCCGGGTGATGGTAATGCCATTCTTGAGGCGCTGGAGAAACATCAACTGACCCTTAGCGGTATCATTGTGACTCATCACCACCCGGACCATACCGGCGGCATTCCTTTATTACTAGAAACCTTTGATGTCCCTGTTTATGGCCCGGCTGGCGGCAGTGTACCGGCAGTGACTCAGCCAGTTGGAGACGGAGACACAATAGAAATCGCCGGCGCCACTTTTGAGGTATACAGCGTTCCGGGCCATACCCTAGACCACTTGGCTTATTTTTACGGAGGGAATGGCCAACACACCCCTGTACTATTTTCTGGCGACACCTTATTTGCCGGCGGATGTGGACGCTTGTTTGAAGGCACCCCTGCACAAATGCTTACATCGCTCGATAAATTGGCGCAGCTTCCTGACAATACCCAGGTGTATTGTGCCCATGAATACACAATGGCGAACCTCACCTTTGCCCAAGCAGTTGAGCCCGACAATGCGCCTCTCGCAGAGCGTTTACAAACCGAGAAGGCTAAACGTGATAAGAACATACCCACCGTACCCACCACCATCGCGCTAGAACGTGCCACCAACCCATTTCTACGCAGTGACCAATCCAGCGTTGCGGAACAAGCATCATCGCATGCCGGTGAAACGTTAAATGATCGCGAGAGTGTTTTTGCAGCCGTGAGAGCGTGGAAAGACAACTTCTAACCGGTAGGCAACTACACTTTAGAAGGTGTCACAAAATTGCAATTAAACGGCAAGCAGTGCAGCAATCTGGAACTTTTGAATGGTCATAGCTGCCTAGACAGCTATGATTGACCGGCATTATTCAGGCACCTACAATCCTGACAATATTGATTCACACGACAAAAGCAACAAAGGTTAGTAGTCCCTTACCATGCGATTTTTAGCAGTATTTACCACATTTGCTCTCCTCTGCGGTTGCAGCCAATTACAACAATTTTCGGCGGAAAGATCTGTCACTGAGGGTCAGGGGTTAGCCTCTACTAACGTTGAACCGCTTAGTAAAGAAATATCTTTCTTAGCAGATCCAGACTGCCTGCTAGACCCAGTACAGCTTGAGCAGTACGCGGGTGCAAAACATGCTGACCTCTGGAGCCGACTACAGGCAGGTTATCAGCTCCAGTACACCCCTAACCCGCGCATCGATAACCACCGCAACTGGTACGCAAAACACCCCAACTACATGGCGAGGGTCACTGAGCGAGGCAACCGCTACCTTTTCGGCATAGTAGAGAAACTTGAAGCTCGTGGCATGCCCTATGAACTGGCTCTGCTGCCCATTGTAGAAAGCGCATTTGACCCGTTTGCCTACTCTCATGGCCGCGCCTCGGGTATGTGGCAGTTTATTCCCGCCACCGGTCGCCGCTATGGCTTAGATAAAAATTACTGGTATGACGGCCGCCGGGACATCGAGGCCTCCACCAATGCCGCTCTCGATTATCTCACGGACCTTCACAAGCGCTTTAACGGCGATTGGCTACTGGCCTTAGCGGCATACAATACCGGTGAGGGTAACGTTCAAAAAGCCATTCGCCGCAATCGCCGAGCAGGCAAGCCCACCGATTTCTGGTCCCTTAGATTACCGCGAGAGACCAAAGCCTATGTGCCCCAGTTATTGGCGCTTAGCGAAATTGTCATGGACCCCGACGCTTATCAGATCACGCTTCACCCTGTCGAAGACAAACCTTTTTACGAGATTGTTAATGTCGACTCTCAAATTGATTTAGCTAAAGCGGCAGAGTTGGCGGGTATCGAGATGAATGCTCTGTACTACCTCAATCCGGCCTACAACCAATGGGCAACTGATCCAGGTGGACCACATAAGCTGCTCGTGCCAGTTGATAGCGCCGACCTATTTCGAAACAACTTACTGCAATACCCACCGGAGGAACGCCTTGGATGGGAAAATTACCGCGTCGTTAGTGGCGATTCGCTATTGCGTATTGCCAAGAAATTTAAAACTACTCCGGCGGTGATTCAGCAAGTGAATAATCTGAAAGGTAATTTGATCCGCGAAGGACAACGCCTGCTAATCCCAATGGCTACGGAATCATCGGACCACTACGCTTACAGTGAAAAAGAGCGCCTCGCACGTACCCAGGAAAAATCTTCCGGTAAGCCTGGAACATCCAAAGTAAATTATCGTGTTAAAGCAGGCGACAGCCTATGGGAAATAGCGCAAGCACATAAAGTCAATGTGCGTTCGCTCGCCAAATGGAACGGTATGGCGCCGAGAGACCCTCTGCGCATAGGACAGGAATTGGTTATATGGTCGAACGCAAAAACAAACTCGACTACCTTTGTGGCCAAAACAAACAACACTAAATCACCACTCGTCAGAAAAGTGGCTTATCGTGTGCGCAATGGAGACTCTCTCTCTCGTATCGCAAGTAAATTTAAAGTCAGCGTCAATGACATCGCCAGTTGGAACTCGCTCTCTAAAAACAAGTATATTCACCCTGGCCAAAATCTAACGTTGTGGGTCGACCTAACACGAGCTTACTAACCACAGACGTGTAGCTTATTATTAGTTTTTTTTGTTGGCGATCAACTCTAAACTCGATTGCGTTTGCAGCACAAAGTGCCGAAAGCTTTCAAATTGTTGATCGTTCAAGCTACCACCAAAGTCACTTCTGTCTGCATAAAATAACGCTACATCCCTACCCTTAATCGAAATAACAGATATAAAGCACGGCGTTTTCCCAAGCAGTGCAACAATATCGGGGGATAAAAGATGCTTATGTCTTTCGATAAATGGTGCAGTGATCCAAACCGGTTCACGTTCCTTTATCGAATAGGTAAATATGTTGTCGTCGTGCGGGCCTATAGTGAAATTAAATCTTTCTCGCCAATCTTCAGTACCTTCACCAAGAATGTAGCGCGCAAACATCGTATTTTTTTGGATAAATGAGACGATCACACGCTCCAAACCAATACCCCGATGCAACCCCTCTAATGCCATTTGCAGCACAGTGTTAACGTCGAGGTTTTCAGAAATTGCATTCGACATTTCCCTCAAAATACTGAGCTGCACTTGCGGGTCTGATTTGAGTATCCGTAGATCTTCCTCTGGCGCAGCCTGCTCAATTTGTTTGCTGCCCGGAATGAGGTGACATACCCGTGAGGCGCCATAAGTTAACGCCACACTCGCCGCTTCATCAGCCGCCTCTTTAACCATTGATTTTGCTTGGGAAAAATCAAGACCGGTAAAACGAGCAACTTTGTAAAGAGTTTCGCCCATTTCCTGAGAATCCCACCCCTTAATTGCATTGCGGCTAATTTCTTCGCCCATAAGCACAGCAACAACGCGAGGCGGCAACGTTTTGGGCGGATCTAACGCTTCGCGTAAGGTATCGCCCAACTTCCAAATATTGGCTAGTTCTCGCGTTATCGCTTTGAACGAAGTCCCTAATACTTCTGTCATTGCATCGCGAACGGACATACCCTCTTTTTGTAACGCCGCATCAAGCTCGTCGGCCGATTCTCCAGCGCAAGCCCAGAATGACATATCACCCAGGTGATATAGCAGTGCAGCAATAAACACTTCTTCTTTCACTTCATCGTTAGTGCGGCGAATTAAACTTCTAGATTGCACCGCCGCATGAAACGCTTTAGCCATACTTTCCAATAATCGTTCACGTGGTTCATTACCCAATAAAGAGTCGATCACCATTGAAGAAATACAAATAGCGCGAACGCCAGTAAAGCCGATAAGCACGACCGCGCGACTGACAGTATTAATTGGAAAGCTAGAAGGGTTATAGTGCGCACTGTTCGCGATACGAAGCACCTGAGACGTTAGATTTGCATCCCTCAGAATGACCTCTGATAGCTGATTAACATCCACATCATCGCTACCAGTCAGCTCATTGAGCTCCTTAACGACACCCGCTAATACAGGTAACTCCACCTGACTCAATCGTTTGACCCAGGACTTTAACCCTTTTGTTGCCATTCCCAACACTTCCATGAAAATAAGCCCCTACCATTAGGGACTCATTCTTCAGTGTAGAACAACAAAATGACTCAAGCAGAATAAAAGGCTGATTAAAATCGTGGATTTTATAGCGGCTATGTGGGTAGAGACTTTGAGACCACCTCGTACACATCTTTAGACAAGTTAGGTAGTGCTTTGATTCTCTGCAGCTGACTAATCATGTGTTGCTGGCGACAGTCATCGTATTTTCGCCAGCGCGTCAGCGGAGTGAGCAATCTGGCAGCAATTTGCGGGTTTTGAGCATTCAGAGTCATGATTTGGTCGGCCAAAAACTCATATCCACTGCCGTCTGCATGATGGAAGTTCACCAAATTTTGGTTGCAAAAAACACCGATCACAGAACGTAACTTATTAGGGTTAGTCATTTCGAAACAATCATGCTGCATTAATTGCATGACACTGTTTAAAGCGCCCTGCTTCTGACAACCTGCTTGAATCGCTAACCATTGGTCAACGGCCAAAGCCTCATTGGCAAATCGCTGATAAAAACTGTCGAGCAAAATACCGGCCTGTTCACTCGCACCGCTGTGCTCACTATTGACCACAGCGGACAAAGCAGCCAGCGTGTCCGTCATATTATTAGCAGAATGATACTGAGAAATACAACGATCCAAATGCTTGTCCGCCGGTAGTAACGACAGATAACCAAGAACAACGTTCTTTAAACTGCGCAGCGCGATCTGCTCCGCGCTCGGTTCGTAGGCCAGCGTTTGATCCAAGCGCTGATAAGTTGCTTCTAATTCATGCTGCAACGCAGTCGCTATATTTTGACGGACAAGACTTCGAGCGGCATGAATTGCATCAACTTTGACTAAGGAGGCTTTTTCGCTCAACGAAGCCTCGCTCGGCAAACTCAATAGATGCGCCGCCATCGCGGAGTCCATTGAGGTATCGTTTAAAATTGCGCGACACGCTTCGATAAGCCTAGAATCGATTTCAACACTCGATGTATTGGGGTAGCTTACGACTAACTCATCGATGACCTGTTCACCCAGTTGCTGCATAGCATCCCAACGAACAAAACCATCCGTATCGTTTTGTATAAGCCGCATCAAATCATCACGAGAATAATCGTAATGTAAGCGAATCGGGGCGGAAAAATTTCGCAATAGAGACGGTACCGGTTTTTCCGTTACGCCATTAAATTCAAAACGTTGCTCTGCTTCAGTGACCTCGAGGACATGATGATCCACTGCGCCTGCGTCACTTCCTTTGAGTTCCGTATTTATCTCGCCATCGCTACCAATTAACCCTATCGCAAGGGGAATATGTTGAGGCAGCTTTTCTAACCCGTCAGGTGTCTCAGGCAAAGACTGTTTTACAATCAGTGAATAGGTTTCACTTTCAACGTCGTAATGGTCTGATACCATCAAAGACGGCGTTCCTGCTTGAGTATACCAACGCTTAAATTGTGTGAGATCTCGACCAGACACCTCTTCCATCGCGGCGGTAAATTCATTAATAGTGACCGCTTGACCATCGTGCCGTGAAAAATATAAATCGCTACCTTGACGAAATAATTCTTTGCCCAGCAAGTTGTATATCATGCGCACCACTTCTGCACCCTTTTCATAAATGGTTAAGGTGTAGAAGTTCGAAATTTCAATAAACGATGAAGGTTGTACTGGATGCGACATTGGACCAGCATCCTCAGCAAATTGCGCTGTTCGAAGTAAGGTAACGTCCTCAATACGCTTTACTACGGGCGAGCCCATGTCAGCAGAGAATTCTGCATCACGAAACACAGTAAAGCCTTCTTTAAGGCTTAACTGAAACCAGTCGCGGCATGTAACTCGGTTGCCAGACCAGTTATGAAAGTATTCATGGGCTACCACCGCCTCTACGCGTTGGAAAGCCAGGTCGGTAGTGACTTCCGGCTTCGCTAATACACAAGAGGTATTAAATATATTGAGGCCTTTGTTCTCCATCGCCCCCATATTGAAGTCATCCACGGCCACAATCATGAAGATATCAAGGTCGTACTCTCTTCCATACACCTCTTCGTCCCACTTCATGGCATTTTTCAACGAACGCATTGCATGATCGCATTTATCGAGGTCCTTCTTCTCGACAAATATCTCTAAACGGACATTGCGGCCGGACATCGTTGTGAAGCTATCTCTTACAACCGACAAGTCACCAGCAACCATAGCAAATAGGTAGCAAGGTTTTTTGAACGGGTCGTGCCATTCCTTCCAGTGGCGGCCATTTTCCAGATCGCCTTCTCCAATGAGGTTACCGTTTGACAGCAACACCGGATAGCGTGTTTTATCACCAATAATTTTCGTAGTGAATTCACTCATCACATCCGGGCGATCGAGGTAAAACGTGATGTTTCGGAACCCTTCCGCTTCACACTGCGTGCAAAACATTTTCTGTGATTTATATAACCCTTCTAAGGTGGTATTTTCTTGCGGTTTTATTGTCGTGGTTGTCACCAAACTGAATGACTCTGGTACATCGCGGACAGATAGAGAATCACTGGTCAACTCGTAGTCTGCCTCACCAAGCTCTTTACCATCTAGACTTATTGCATCCAGACACAAACCTCCACTATGAAGACATAAATTTTTATCTTCCGGCGCGTCCTCTGAGCAGTTTCTAACAATCTCTAAAGTCGATGTCACACGTGTATTTTCTTCACCAAGGTCTATAGTGAGGTGTGTACTCTTAATCAGAAATGCGGTCGGTTTGTAATCTTTAAGATGAATCGCTTGTGGTGATGCGTCTCTCACGTAAAACTCCATTAGCAGGTTTGGATTGCGTATCGTTAGGTTGTGTGAACCTAGACTATTGCCACTTTATCGGTTGCTCACTGTTCTCGTCTCCATCACTACCGCAATGTGTATGTGCTTTCTGTTCTATGTAACCCGTTCGCTGCTCCGGCGGCAGGTGTTCGTTTTCATAAGAAATAATAGCCTGTAAACATAACCCTTGCTGCTCGGCAGTTAATTGACGACCGTCGGGCCAACGGCCAATCTCTACCGCTGTTTTTAGATTGTCATACACATCAGGCGTTATCGACTTTAGCAGCGCTTGAAAATCCATGGTTATTCCTCTATTAAATTCTATAATCACTTGGCTCGACTATTGATGGCCGATACAAACCCGCAGGTTAACCCCATCAATAAACCGACCACATGTGCAGCATTGGCGATGCCACCATTCATAAATATATCGACAACCCCCATCATACCCGCAACCAGCATCACTAAAGACACGACTAAGATACCAGGCGGAACCGCCAGCAAAGGATGCGGTTTGGTAATTTGCCTCATAATGATGAAGCCGATAAACCCGTAATTAACGCCAGAAAATCCGCCAAAGTGGGGGTTTTGCTCCCACGCAAATTGTCCAATGTTGCTCACCACACCCATCAAAATAACTAAGACGAAAAACTGAAAACTACCTAATACACGTTCGATACGGATACCAAAATACCAAAGAAATAGCCCGTTACCTAAAATGTGGAACCAACCATAATGAATAAAGATGGGAGAGAGAAAACGCCAAGGTTGATGCCACGGAACGACAAAATCTCCGATGGCGCCCTGCCATAGTTGTTCTGGGTCAACAAAAATTAGCCATCGATAAAATGGCATGACGTTAGAAAACTCAACAGCAATGAGGCCGAAAAAGCACAAGGCCAAACCTATACAGGTTATGGGCGAGCTTAACATTAAATCGATTAATCGTGGTTGGCCAACATATGCGGTATGGCTTTGGGAAGTGTTCGGCGCGCTATCTGGTGACGGCTCGCTTGACACTTCGATACGAACTTCGCCATCGCGCCAGCGAGAGACAAATTCCGCTACATTATCAACCAAGCCCTCTTGTCTTAACCACAGTGTTTGCTCGCCGTGTTCTTCCATCACACGATAAGTCACGTTCTGCTGATGTAAATAGCCGAGCACAGGTGTCAGGTCAACACCCAATGGAATAGCCGCTGCCCAATACCAATCGTTGCCGTATGCGTCTCGAAAGTGCTTCAAGGTCAATTACTTTGTTAAATGACTTTCCCATCCCAACTTGGAACGGCAGGTTTCATAAAAATTGTGATTAATGGGGTGAACTAAATTTAGTTTCCATGGATGTTTATGGACATGAATTTCATCACCGGGTTCAGTCACCATTTGATCTTGACCATCGCAAGTGACATGAGGCCTCGCCGTGTTATGTTCGCCAATGATAATTTTAATTTCGCTGCTGCCATCCACGACGATTGAGCGACTGCTAAGTGTATGGGGATTCATAGGTACTAGCACGACGGCATCCATCCGCGGGTGAACCAATGGGCCGCCTGCACTCAACGAATAGGCCGTGGAACCGGTTGGCGTAGAAACGATAATGCCATCAGAACGCTGGCTGTAAACAAACTGCTCGTCGATATAGAGCTCGAGCTCAATCATCCGTATGAATTTACCGGGGTGAATCACAACATCGTTGAGCGCTTGTCCGGTACCAATGGTTTCGCCATTCCGTAGCACTGACATGCCCAGCATGAAGCGCGTTTCCATTAAGTACTTGCCGGACAAGACTTCGCCGACCAAATCTTCAATATGATCTGGGGTAATATCTGTTAAAAAGCCGAGTCGACCCTGGTTTACGCCAAGTAATGGCACGTTATAGCGGGCCAAATCACCCGCAGCCCATAGCATGCTGCCATCGCCACCGACTACCATAACGAGATCACAGTGCTTCCCCAGCACCGACTTATCTCCGGTAGGCAGTTGGCAATTGGGGAGTACCTTGGCAGTGCCCTCTTCCAGGATTACGTTGAGCTGCTTGGCAACGAGGTAATCTATAAGGCGATTTAGGCTATACACCGCTTTTTCACTATCCAGGCGGCCAATAATGCCTATCGAGGCAAACTCTGACATAAGTACTACTCGTTGATTCAGGGTTCGCCATTATAAGGGGGATACTGCCCAGGAAAAAGGACAGCATGGCCTCATACAACGTAAAACGGCGCCCCTCTGGGCGCCGCTTTTGCTTCGATGTAGCCGGTTTGAGTAAGCTAATCTTGGTTTTCGAGAACCTGCCCATCTCGGAGGATGTAGCCGTGGGTGCAACCTTTGAAAGATAAACTACGTGATTTAGAGGCCTCTTTTAAGCCACCTTCGAGAGCCACGACGTTAAAACGGCTCTTCTTCAGCAGATGAGCTGCAGCTTTACTGCGTCGCCCCGTATCACAATAAAGAACGTATTGAGTATTTTTATCCAGCAGCCGCGTTTTGATACGCAACAAATTCAGCGGGATATTAATAGCGTGCTCAAGATGGCCCTCGTCATACTCCTCGACAGTACGTAAATCAATGCAAATAGCGCCGTCGTCAATCAACTGCGCCGTCTCTTCAACATCTGCCGTGGGTACCTTAGGCTCTCTCAGAAGCTTTAGAAAATCGCGCTTGGTGATATACATCAGCACACCGTGGCTCTTCATAAAAACTGACGCATTACGAACAGTTTCATTGACCAACGCATCCTCACCAAAACACCGCCCAGCGCCTATGTCAGCAATATGCACTGGCGGAGTCATACCATCAGGCGAGCGTCTAACTTCAGCATCACCTTGTTTAATGAAGTAACAATTATCACCGATTTCTCCCTGACGAATAATCGCCTCTCCCGGTGAAACTAGCATTGTGTGTAAACGATCAAAAATCACAGGGGCATTTGTGGGCGGAACTTTGTAGAATAAATTCGACTTCAAAATCGTCATCATCCATTCGGCATCTTCATCCAAATCACGCTGATACGAAATATCGAGAAGAAGATACTCTGCCACCTGGCTCCAAGTGAGCATTTTATCAAGGTATTCACTGTCAACGCGTAGAATACTGCAATCTGACTTAGCCATGGCTCTGCAACTGCGAGGCTGCTCATGCGCCAAGGGAGTCAAACTGCCGCCAGCGCGAACCAACGTGGCATCGCTATGGTTGTCGAGTAATTCTACGTCGCCAGACAACAGATAAATGTGTTCACGGTCATAGCTACCTGACTCGAAAATTGCCTGGCCGCGGAACACGACCTCAACCGCACTGTTATGTAATAACTCGGTTAAGTGAGTGTCCGTCAGCGAGTTGAGCGGCACCAATGATTGCGCTAACTCAATATCGATATCGAGCTCTTTTGCGGAGTCTTTTGCTTCAGCTTGTGCGTCTTCCAGCAACATACTGCGTCGCTCGCCACCATCATAAGCGCTTTCTTTCACAATCCTGTTTTCCGTCATTGCTGAATTCTTCATGACCTCACCTCAAACCCACCGGTAACGCTGGCACCTGTACTATCACTTGTGGAGATTTCGTCTCCTACACAAAGTGACCAAAACTGTCAGCTATTAGCCCATATGGTTAGTTACCTGGGCACTTCTTTTGAACCGCTCGTCGCCACTTCTGGCTTTAACGGGCGTCTCACTTTATTGTTTTACAAACTTGCAGCTTTGATGCCATTTTCATGGAGTCTCGGCGAAGACCACGCAAATTCAAACAAAAGTATGAGACGAACCTAGCATTATGCTTTCAGCATATACTTGCTTAAAGACGGCTACGGGCTCGGCTAGCAGAGCACCGCAACAAGTAGTTGATTAGGCAAAAATGGTGGGTCAGCAGGGAGCTACAATCGAACTTAAAGCTACATTCGCACTGCTTTGAGTGTTTCAGTCGGAGAGGTTTTATGATGATCACAACGATCATTTTCACCCGCATGAAACAAGCTAGGCGCAGGCACTCGATCAATGAGATCTCCACAAAGCTCACCACGGGCCTGAATAGCTTGGCAACGTGGTGATTGATAATGCTCAAGCCATTCTTTGTAATGTGCTTTAGATACACCGCATTTTTTAGCGGCAAAAGCGATAGGGTCTTCCAAATAGCTCGACATATCTGCCAAAGGAATCGTGAGATGGCCGGCACCGGGGTGGTATGCCACAAAATTCAATCCCGCCCTTTCCAATTTTTCTAACAGCTGCTCGCTGCTATTGGCCAACAAGCGTTGATTTTCGGAGCGCAAACGATCAATTTCATCCTGATAACTACTCTCCTGTTCACCGCGATACATTAGCTCGATTTCACGCATCTGCAGCTGCTCTTTCACTTCCAGGGTTGCCGCCTCAACTTTCGCTTGGACTTCGGCCTCGATACCCTCTTTCATTGCTTGAAGTTCGGCGCTACCACCACTTTCTACACTCTTGAGCTTGTGTTCGTAGTATTCGCGCAAACCTTCGATCTTTGACGCTTGGCCGTCAACAATTTCTTTTAGCTCTGAGTTTCTCTGGATTTGCAGCAACGTTTCTTTTTCTGCTGCGTTAATCTGCTCTCGCAAATCAGCGAGACGGGTTTGATGTTGGAGTTGGAGTTGATGGACTTCTTGCTGACGCTTGGAGTTCAACGTGAGTATTCTAAGACGCTGTTCTTTCAACAGCCGCGCCATGTGATCCCTAAACTCTTGCTCCAATTTACGTTTCAACTGTTTAGAAACACGTTGCTCGATCGCCCGTGCATCCTCGTGACTCACACTAAATTGCGCTGAAGAGGGAGCGATAGGCGCGCTAGGCGGCTCAACAGGTTCAACATAACTGAGTCCAAGCCGGTTATGCTTGATCACCTTTTTGAGCAGGACAAAGGTATTTGCCCCAGGCGTCATTTCAGGGTCCCACAAGTTTTGCTGGTGCCAAGCAATGGCACACTGACTTCTGCATGCTAATTTAATGGCACCCGCACCCAAGTCAGGGCCTCGTGCGGAATTATCGGCAAACTGCTGAAGCGGCACATTCCAGCGCTTGTCAGCAAAACCCTGCTCATCAAAATTGATATTGAAGAACACCGCCGCTGTAATATTTAAGCTACCGTCTATACGCAGGTATACCGCACGAGCATCTTGGTTAGCAACATCGAGCATCGGAACATAGCCATCGAGCACCGCCTCAAATTCGGAATAAAGCATCTCACGGCTAATAGCGCCGTCGCGGACAAATAACACCGCTTCTGAAGACTCATTCTCATACTTGAGCATGCTTGGTTTCCTTGTTGGTCGACACCTGTCTGACACCTCTGATCTAGCGATACAACTCTAGTGATACAACGGAAGAATATTAAATGGCTCAGTTTTCATTATTATCGGCTACAACGGCCCCTACCACTGTGAACAGATCGCCAGTTTTAGCGAAAAATCCTCAATTTGCGCACCTCAGGATTGCTAGGGATTCCCTACCGATAGAGTGAAAACATCAGGTTGACCGCAAACCCAAAAGGGACTGAATAGAGCCTATACACTAAGTCTAGAAGTTAGCGCGCAAAAAACAAAAAATGGAAGGTGGGTGGGAATAAGGTACTTGATTATAAGGTGCTTGGGTTCGGCAGAAGGCCTGTGAGTCAAGGAAGGGGGAGACCCCTTCAGCCAGCAGGCTGAGGAGGTGTAAGAAGCCTAGACCTCAACTAACTCGTCTAAGGCTTCGTCTTCATCGTCATAGTCGACGCATTGTATATCTAAGATTTCTTCTATGTAGTCCTGCATGATTAACTCCTTTTCAAAAACTACTCCGTGATTATCCAAGTTAATTAAGTCAAATATATGACAAAACAGATACATCGGATCCCACAAAGCATATGACCCGATTGTTTAATGAAAGTTCATTTTGGGAGACGCGTCAAATAGAAAGCAAGACGCTCAGAAAACCTATTCTAGGAGGCGGTGTTAGTAGTAGGCGGTGCTAGCGCTATGGTGCTACTTAAGAACCATGAGTGGTATGGGAGCGGCTCATGACAACCTGACCCACTCCCTAAACGAAGCGACAGAGCTACATTTGCGACTGCAGATAATTAGGCAAACCGATCTTCTGTATTAAGCCTAACTGCTTTTCAAGCCACCAGGCATGATCAACCTCAGTATCTTCGAGTAACTTATTAAGTACTTCACGGGTCACAAAATCTTCTTCTTTTTCGCACAACACGATAGCATCCTTCAACGCTTTATCGACCGCTATCTCTACATCCAAATCACTTTGCAACATAGCGGGTACATCAGCACCAACATTGATTGGAATACGGGTCACCATGTCAGGTGTACCCTCGAGGAATAGGATACGCTCGATCAAAGCTGAGGCATGGCCTTGCTCGTCTTCAACCTCGTGGTTGATTCGCTCAAAGAGCTTGCTTAACCCCCAATCATCATACATACGAGAATGAATAAAATATTGATCGATCGCAGCCAGCTCATACGCCAATAGCCCATTCAGTGCTTTAATAACCGTGTCTTTACCTTTCATAGTCTTACCTAGTTATATTCTGTGTTGAAAATTTGAGGTGAGATTAAACGCCTAGATTAAACACGCCTCTACAGTGACGTAAGCGACAAAAACCCAACTCTTTTTGCCACGCTAACCCACCTGGGATTGCAAGTAATTCTCAAGCCCGGTGTTAGCAATCAAGTACTGCTGGGTTTCAATCCAGTCTACGTATTCTTCTTCATCCTCTAAAATCTCTTCGAGGATTTCGCGGCTAACAAAGTCGCCACACTGCTCACAGACCTGAATCGCCTCACGTAACAACTTTAATTCTTCTAGCTCAAACGTCATATCGCAACCGAGCATTTCCTCAGTATGCTCACCGATACGGATTTTTTCGAGCTTTTGAAGGTTGGGAAGCCCCTCCAGAAAGAGTACCCGCTCGATCAGTTCGTCTGATTGTTTCATATCTTTGATAGACTTTTTGTAACACTTCTCGTTTAGCCCCTCGAGACCCCAATTGCGATACATCCGCGCATGCAAGAAATATTGATTAATCGATGTCAGCTCCATCGTTAAGACGCGATTTAAATACTCGATAACCTTAGCGTCACCCTTCATTGCTTTAGCCCTTTTAAAAGTCAGTATTTGGATGTCATGTCAGCACCATCGACCTAGATAGCACCCAACTAGAACACTGGCCGATAACATAGTTTGTTGCTTGGCGAATGTCAAAAGAAACGGGTAGTTTTTATCATTAAATCAAAGCGTTATGGCATTTATAGGGTACTTTTCGATGTAGACACACCCCAAATAAAAATGATTTAGATTTTCTTTTTTTTGACGCTTTAGATAAGGGCTAGCACCAGGGTATATGACACCAGCAATAAAAAATGAGGCTACCCTAGGGGCAGCCTCATCACATCGGACACTAAACAGATAATGTAACAAGAACAACAATTAAGTTGATGGGGACAAGCATGCTTATCAGCCGAATGTTATCGGTAAATACAGCTATCCAATTCAACCTAATAGCTTTCGTTCAGACTCTTTGATTGCCAAGTCGTTGATACTTGCGATACGGCGCTTCATTAACCCATCAGCATTAAACTCCCATAGCTCGTTGCCATAGGACCTAAACCAATGGTTATCAGCGTCATGCCACTCGTATTCGAATGTCACTGCTATGCGATTATCCGTAAAAGACCACAACTGCTTTCGCAATATATAGTCGAGTTCCGTATTCCACTTTCTGGTCAAGAACTCTTCTATCTGCTCCCTGCCTGTTATGAACTCATTGCGGTTGCGCCACTCGGAATCAACACTATACGCTAGTGCTACGCGTTTAGGGTCCCGAGTGTTCCATGCGTCCTCCGCCACCTTCACTTTGAGTGCAGCTGTCTCAGAAGTAAAAGGTGGCAACGGTGGCCGCTTGGTAATCGATTGCTGACGTTCAAGGGATGCCATGTAAGATTTGTCTCCTTTAGTTGTTGACGATTTAAATTCCATTCACCGCAAGTGATGAATGATTGTGACTTTTAAAAAAGCGCGGGACGAGTTTTTCTGCTGACAGCAAACCGCCGCCATAAATGGCCAATTGCGCCAACAACAAACCCCATACAATATGAAGGTATAACGCTGCAGGAGCGATTTCAGCAAGACTGATAACGGCAACGATATTGACCACAAACAAGGCCAAAGCTGAAAAACGTGTCATAAAGCCTGCAATTAGCAATACAGGAAAAACCAATTCTGCAAAGGTACCCAGGTAGGCCGCCAACTCGAAGGGCAACAATGGAACGTGATACTCTTCTTCAAACAAAAACAAAGTAGTATCCCAATCTCGTAACTTCGTAAGGCCAGCACTAAAGAAAACCTGTGCGATATAAATACGCGCCGCCAGAGCCGCCGCCACATGAATTTTGCTCAGGGAGTAGCTCCCCAACTTATATATGGCGTAACATTTTGAAATGAAATTAGTCATCTATCTCTCCAATAAATTAAGGGTTAAAGGTTATACGCACCCAGTTCTCATGGACTGCTCGCGAGAACCACTGTACGAAATCAAAAGTTGGATGCTGATCTAAAAGTTCATTCACACTCATTCTCCCTTCTATACTCTTCATCCAATAAAAATCTTCATCAAATAATCTCACCACCTCTGGTTTAAGATTGCTTTGATACACTAACAACCGTTGAACACTCTGCTCGCCAGCAATCAGGCGCTGAAATTCCTGCGCCCTCTCTTCCTCGCTTGAAAATTCAATGAGGTGAATTTTTCTAATTGCATCCACGGGGTATTCACTTTCCAGCAGATACACCGAAGAAGGCAACTCTAATAGAGCGTTCATAAAACCTTCAGCTTGCAGCGTATCGAGATCTGCCATAGAAATGGGCTCGACAAATTGACGCCCGGACTGGTGTACCATCCACTCTAGTGCGGCAACATCTTCAAGAAATGGATAACTCTGAGCCAAAGAAGAGGAGGCTAAAACACTCGCAAGCCCTTCTCCCCAATCAGCCCAATCACCCGTTGCAGGCGGGGATTGTTGCAACAGCATATTGGCTAGCGCATACATCACTTGCTCACCAACCAACTGTTCAACCACTGGATAGCAAATACTTAGCGCTCTGGTTGCCGTGAATAGAAGGTTGTTTTGGTATACAGAAAGACCTTGCCTATCCTGTATACGAGACACTATTGACGGCTCAAAACGTGTTAGTATTTTTTCAACCAACTCCCGCTGTCGCATTTCAAGCGTTACCGAATTGAGTAACATAGCTGATCTCCCTCTTCTTCATACTTGCTGTGAACACGGCGGGCGATGCCGGCCTGCTGCAATAAGGTTTGCCATGACGGAAGATGGTTATCCCACTCGATTAGAGCAGGAACATCAACAAATCGCTGACTCGCAAATTCATAGAGCGACCACCCATCGTCAGAGACCGGCATTGCATGGTCATCAATTAACATCTCGCCCTCTGGCGCAGGTGTGCTACCAGCCAAATGAAATTCACCAACATGCTCTACAGGTATGCTCTTCAACCATTGTTTTGCATAATCTAAAGGTGACTGATCACTAAAGTTATGGCCATTTACGAGAATGTTGTTAAGGTCCACCAATAAGCCGCATTGCGTTTTCTCCGCCAGCTGCACAAGAAAATCGGTCTCCATTATTTGGTTACGACTAAATTTTAAATACGTCGAAATATTTTCAACAAGGATCTGCCGGCCTAAAAACTGCTGCACTCTGTCTACGTTTTCCACTAAAACCTTTAAACCGTAGGGAGTAAACTCCAAAGGCAACAAATCACCGGAATGAATCGTACCCTCCCCCCAACGCGCCCAAGTAAAACACGCATGATCGGAAATTAGAGGTGGGTTAATTTGGTCTGCCAGGCGTTTTAGGCGTGTCAAGTACGCGACATTAATCCCGGACGCGGACCCCAGTCCTAACGACGTTGAATGCAAGCTAACATCATAGGTTGAAACAATATCTTCCAGTACATTCTGGATCATTCCGCCTTGCCCAAAGAAGTTTTCCGCATGTATTTCCACAAAATCGATAGGCGATGCCTCGACCAAAGCATCTTGGTAGTGAGCATGGCGAAGTCCCACTCCAACTGCAGGGGCTTGTGCAGTTTTTAATGATGACTGTATTAATGGTCGAGGCATCTTATTTCTCCCTTTCAATATCTATAAAGCGATAACGCTATTAAGACGATTTGGCTAAATTTGCTTCTTCGTAGCGTTTTTTTGCTTCCGCTTTCAACATTCCACCAATGTTTTCACAGGTGCCTTTGGCGACTAACTTCCACTCACCCGGGTCATTATCAACGGTAGATTGTCCGGCGCAGGAATGGGTACCCGCTAAATTGCCACAATCGTTTTGGCCGGCTTCTGCAATGCCATAGCATTTTTCTTTTCCAGCCGCTTGCACAGGTGCTGTAGCGAGTGTTGTTAAGGCTAAAGCTAGCGCTGCCGAGGCAATACGTTGTTTACTTGTCATGGTTTACTCCAAAATTACGTTGTGTTGTTTGATAAATAGCGCGTATCAATTCGCTTCACATTAAGCGATTGCAACCGAGTGCCCACTTGAATGACTCTACCAAGTGGGCACTTAACCGTTACTCTTCTGCGTTTACTTCTGCTACAGGTAGCGCTTCGATACCGTTCCAAACGCGATTAGCCGCCTTCACATGACCGTCAACATCAGTCAACCATTTTTTCTGAACAGCTTTGTTCAAATTAAGGAACAGCTTGTTGTCTGCGATATGGAATGCAGCAGGATCAACATCTAGTTTTTTGTTTAAAAACACACCCATTGCGCAGTAGCCACCAAATTGTGGTGCATAACGCTCTGGGTCAGACTTAAACAGATCCCGGTTATCACTACTTGAAAAGCGATAGATTGCGCCCTGATGAGTCGCCGTGTATTTTGCAGAACCTTCAACAGGTTTATTTTTAGTAAAGTAAGCTACAGGGTCGTAGCCATGGATAGCCACGTCATTAGTACCAATGTTTACTGATGCAGCAAAACTCAAACTGCTAACCAACAGGGCGATCGCTACGCTTGCTATTTTCAAAGTGGTAGATAATTTCATTGTGTTCTCCTTAAAGAGTTAAATTAATAAATCGTGTTAAAAAAGTGTTGAGCCTAAAATGCCCTCTTCACCCATTGCTTCCTATCAATGCAGGGCCACCTGACATCAATAAGTTCTTTTTGAAAGATTCAGAAAAAACCGATCTTTCGAATACTTTCGATACAATTAAGATTCTGCTGTATTGATTTCGCAGTATCGCTTTTTGTAGATCGACAAACGCTTAGGCGCGTGCTGATAAAGACTGCATGTGCTCGCCTGCTGGTCTTGTTTTGCCGCACTAGAACTGCCACTAGAGACGCGCTCATAATGAAAATGCCCACCACTCTGTTTCACATCAAAGTACGCAAGTTGAATATTGCTACCTGCTCCAGCGTCGAATAATTGTTGAACACCTGTCGTTTCAGTAACGGCTGTCGCACCAAAGGCAACGGTCACCAAAGCGACTCCAACTAATGATCTAAATGTTTTCATTTTGTAAACTCCCTAAAACTTGTTGGTTAAGAAAGCTGTCCTAGATCTGCGCTTCAATAGCACGATTGCTTTTAACGCAATCAAGTAGCAGCTTTACCGATTTAATGAATGTGATTTTCGATAAACACACGCACTCTATTTCAGCAATCGTGCCAACTTTTATTTCCTTATAAATCAATGACTTAGATTTTTTCACGCTCTCAAATATTTGAGTTTCACAAATATTTGAGGACGCAATCACAAATATTTGTTAACCTAGCTCTTCGTTTTCCCCAAAATTTGAGCACCCCGTTATGAGCACAACAGGCACACTTCCACCCGGCGTATCGAGCTGGCAACACCTTCATGAACTCATTCTCGGCGCCGCCGGCGAGGGAATTTATGGACTGGATTGCAACGGCAATGCGACCTTTGTCAACGAAGCAGCAATTCGCATTCTCGGCTGGAATGAAGGCGACTTAATTGGTAACCCACTTCACGACCTCCATCACCACTCTCACGCAGACGGTAGTCGTTATCCTCGAGAAGAGTGCCCGGTCTATGCCGCACTGAAAGACGGAGAGATCCACCAGGTAGATGACGAAGTCTTTTGGCACTCCGACGGGCGTGCCGTACCCGTCGAATACGTCAGCACACCCATTTGGGAAAACGGCGAGCTGAAAGGTGCTGTGTGTATTTTTCGGGATATTTCTGAACGCGTGAAAGCAGAGCAAGAGCGAGAACAAGCATTTGAAGAAATTAAAGACCTGAAAGAACAACTCGAACAAGAACGCGACTATTTACGCGACGAGATTAATATCACAGCAAATTTCGGTGAAATCATCGGAGAAAGCCAGGCTCTTAAGCGCACCCTGTCACAAATCGAAGCTGTCGCAAAAACGCCAACCAGCGTATTGATTCTTGGTGAATCAGGTGTCGGCAAGGAAATGGTTGCTCGTGCGATTCACATGCACAGCGATCGCTGTGAGCACCCGCTTGTAAAAGTGAATTGCGCTTCAATCCCGAAAGAATTGTTCGAAAGTGAGTTCTTTGGACATGTCCGCGGTTCGTTTACGGGAGCACACCGCGATCGTGTTGGAAAAATGCAACTGGCCAATCACGGCACACTATTCCTGGATGAAGTGGGAGAGATTCCGCTAGACCTACAAAGTAAACTGCTGCGCGCATTACAAGAGAATGAATTCGAGCGCGTAGGCGATGAAAACACGCTAAAAGTCGATGTAAGAGTCATTGCCGCAACAAACCGCGACCTCTCTGAAGAAGTGCGCAAAGGGCGGTTTAGAGAAGATTTGTATTACCGGCTTTCTGTTTTCCCCGTGGAAGTCCCGCCATTAAAAGAGCGTACAGCCGATATCCCCCCCCTAGCCCAGCATTTTTTGAATAATTTTTGCCAGCAGCTCGGGCGTAAGCCACTCACCTTAACCCAAGCGCAAGTGGCTCAACTGAAACAACATCATTGGCCGGGCAACATTCGAGAATTAAAAAATGTACTCGAGCGCGCCGTCATCCTATCCACAGGCATGACGAAACTAAAGCTTGATTTAGCACTACAAGCTGACGAAGAAAAAGACGCAGCCCCTCTGGAGCCAACGTTTTCTGACGTCGGTGTTCTAACAGAAGAAGAATTCATGCAACTGGAAAAATCCAATCTCCGCAATGCCATGAAAAAAGCCAACTGGAAAATTTCAGGCGCCGATGGCGCAGCTGAGTTACTCGGTATAAAACCTTCTACCCTCGCCTACCGACTCTCACAACATGGCATTAAAAAACCCAGTTAGCTTCAGCAAAAAAAACGCGATACCGTGTCGATGTTTAACCGAGCTACCAAATAGTTTCGTTCGACCAAATAGGAAGGCCCGAGCAGCTAGAGAATATTTGGTTATGCATGCTTGTAAGATTGACGGGTACAAAAAAAGCCATCCTTAGGTGGCTTCTATATATTCTTGAGATTGGCGGAGTAACGTGATCGCAGTGAATTGCAACACGGGATTTAAAGAAGACGAACATAAGTCCGGTTGAACGAAAAAAGCGGCCTACGCTTTTTTCGCCCTACGGGCTGCGTCGCTTCGCTCCTAGTTCCAAACGTTTCCACGTTTGTCGCGGGTTCATTGCCCCGTCTCTTCCACAAATTTCGGGCATAAAAAAACCACCCTATGGTGGCTTCGTTCTTGTTTTGAGATTGGCGGACCGGACGGGACTCGAACCCGCGACCTCCGGCGTGACAGGCCGGCATTCTAACCAGCTGAACTACCGGTCCGCAACACTCAAACTTCTTCGACTTAATTGGTGGGTGGTACAGGGATCGAACCTGTGACCCTCGCCTTGTAAGGGCGATGCTCTCCCAGCTGAGCTAACCACCCCCTGTCGAGAGCTGCGCATTCTACTCGAATTAAAAGGCATGTCAAACGTTTTTGGGGTAACTCTTTCAATTGGCACTATCTCATTGATAATTAGACAGTTTCTGGTCAAAAACACGTCAAAACTGGAGCAAAAATAGCCATTTTTAGTCGAGGTATCGGCTTTGCCCTGCTAACCGATTGGAAACGTCAATTATTCTGCTAATCGGGCCATTTAGGTCTACAATAGTGGGCACTTAATCAGCAGGATACTTTTGAACCCGTGCCGATCTCGCAACCGCCTACCTGCGCTGGACGCAGCGCAGCCAATACGCCTCGCCAAATGCGTGGAACACGCCAAGCCATTTGGTGTGTGCTAGCGATTATCGGTTTCACGCCTATATCCCCCTGCTTTGCGCAATCTGACGGGTTGCTGGGGAATGACAATGTAATGCTAGGCGTCATCATTGCCCTATTGATCATCCAGTCTATCTTAATAGCCGGTTTGCAACGCAGCCGCCTCAAAAATAAACAAGCCAAAGAAAAACTCGCCAAGTCTCAAAAGGCATCAGAAGAGCGCGTTGTCGAGCGCACCAACAAGCTCCGAGCAATCAACAACCAGCTCTACGAAGAAATCGCCAAGCACGAAATCACCGAGGAATTGTTACAGGAGACACAGGATTACCTGCAAAGTATGGTGAACTCTATGCCTTCTGTACTGATCGGCTTAACGCGAGAAGGCACGATTACGCAATGGAATGCCGCTGCCGACCAAGCCACTGGGATTAATTCGAGAGACGCTCTAGGTAGATCCATTGAGGATGTTTCCCCAACGATCAACATTGATTTGCAAATGGTGCGCAATGCGATTGACCAGGGCATATCGCAAACAAAAGAAGGGATTCAACAGCGCGATAATCAAGGCCAGGTAAATTATACCGACCTGACTATTTATCCTCTTTTATCTGGGGAAGTCAGTGGCGCTGTAGTGCGTATAGACGATGTGACTATGCGTGTTAAGTTTGAAAATATGATGATTCAAAATGAAAAGATGATGAGTCTGGGAGAGCTAGCGGCTGGAATGGCTCATGAAATTAATAACCCTCTCAGTGCGATTTTGCACGGTGTACAAAATATAGTAAGAAGGACCTCGGCCGACATTCCCGCCAACACCGATGCGGCTTCCCACAGTGGCTTTACCTTAGCGCAGCTTCAAACGTATTTTGAGGCGCGAGGAATTAATAAATTTTTAGACGGGATTCGAGACGCTGGCGAACGTTCCGCTCATATCGTTACGAATATGCTGGAATTTTCTCGAGCGAGTAGCCTTAAACACCGCTTAGTGAATATCCGCGAACTTATTGAGCATAGCTTGGAGCTTTCAGATAATCATTTTTACATGAACCTTGCTAGCGGCAATCGAAAGATTGAAGTCATCAAACAATTTTCTGACAACCTTCCTCGTGTCCCCTGCTCCGCGGCCGAAATTCAGCAAGTGATTTTGAACATTCTACGTAATTCAGCCCAAGCCCTCGAGAGTGATCCCGAAATAGCAACGAAGGTTCCCACCATTACGTTAACCCTCGACCAACTCGATGACAATATCGTGATATCTATTAGCGACAACGGTTCGGGAATGAATGAAATCACCAAGCGACATCTCTTCGAGCCATTTTTTACAACCAAGGATGTCGGAAAAGGGACGGGCTTAGGGTTGTCTGTGTCGTATTTTATCATCGCGGAACACCACGATGGAAAAATTGAAGTCGAGTCGGAACTATCTAAAGGTACTACCTTTAAAATCACACTCCCCATCAATGAAGCGGATCATTCACAGTTTGCTGAAGGTCATAACAACTCGGCTGTAGAGTCTAGCGATACTATTTAATCGCCATCATTTAATTACCGTCCTGGTCGCTTCGTATAATTCACTCGCATTTCCGCTTGAGATATTGAGGCCTTGGATCGATTGCCGACGTTTTTCAGTCGGCGACGCTAATTGATCGGCTTGCTTAGGCTTCTCATATTTAGCCGCTAAGCGTCGTGAAAAATCTAACATATCACTTGGTTTACCGGCATCGCCCAACGCGTAATTACAGACCCCATCAGGAAAGGTTGTTTGCAATTCCTCTAGATAAGGTTGCATATTCACTTTGCCGTATACGCCTGAATTCATCGCGACGCTCACGGGTTGCAAATGGCATTTAAACACGTCACTTGTAATCGGCCCGCCTGCGACTTCGCGCGATGTTTTGTAGCGGGGATACACTTGCATACAGCGTCCCTTCGGACGATTATTCCAGTCACCATCCCATACGGTTCGCCCAGCAGCAATCACTTCGCCGGTTTCATCAAAACACCTGTCACTTGCGGACATCGGTTTATTCGCAATGACACCAGCATCAGGGTTGCGCTTTAAGTTAGTCATCCATTCATCGATACTTTTAAATGCTTGCGGTTGCGGATTAAAGTCTTTATGTGCCATCCAAATCGCCTGGTTGTCGGCATAGCCCTGGCCTGCCTTTAAACGGAGCCTGGCTGAAAATGAGGCTGTTGCATGATGCATATCCAGCTCACCATCGAGATAATGTCGAACATCAAGAATAGGAATATCTGCATAACCTATAAAAACGTGACCGCTGCGGTACGCACCCGCAATAGCCTCCACGTTACCTTTGGTTCGTTGCGCAGGGGTTTCACCGCCATCGCCGCTATGATGCATGTTATGGTGACTCCAGAAGGATAAGTCGACAGGAAACATCGACCCGGCTAAGAGCCATAATTTTTCTTGCTGCATGTTCTCCGGTTCTTTCCAGCCACCCACATGAGTATTAAGGTGAAGAAAATCTTCCGGCGTTAATCGCCCCTCTTTTAATGCTTCCAGCCCATACTGAACGCCAACGTTGTCCCACGTGCTATTGGCGTAGCCATTCTGATTGACACCATAAAAGTGTTTTAAGTCATCCCAGTGGGTCCATTTCACGCGGCTCGATATCGGTTCCGCAAAACTTTTATGGAAGTGAACAAAGTTTGGATTATGAACTAGTGGGGTCAACCCTCGCCAACCGCGAATACACTCACTCGCGCCGTCTTCAAATCTTGGCATTCGTCCCTGAAGCAACCCAGCCCATGCCATCACTTGATTAAAGCGGTTTTTCGCAGTGGAATCGGCATTCATACCTTCGACTAGACTACGGTTTTCCCACTGTTGCCAACGAGGATCGCTGCCATCCGTGACATCGAAATAATATTCCAACGGCTCGCAATCCATCACATGAATAGTTTGTGTCACCATGTCTGGATAGGCATACAAGGCAATTGCCGCATCTAAAATATTGGGGTTATTTTGGGCAATGATATATTGTTGGATGGCGCCACCAGAACCGCCAACCCCGACGGTGTACAGCGGCTCTCCATACAGCGACACAAATTGTCGTTTCACCCGTGCCGCCGTATCTTCGGCAAGCCACAAATTGTAGTGATTACTGGTTTGATTCGCGCTGGAATACACCACAGCATAACCCTGCTTAATTTCTTCAAAGCGACGCTTTAACACATCATTGGGGCGAATTTTTCCTTGGCGCTTTCCTATGCCCACACCACCGCGAAATTGATAAATGAGTTTTTTATTCCATCGGCTACCCGTGGGTCGTTCAATTGATTCGTTGGGGTCTGCAAGCACAGCCATAATATAATGAAAACGATTAATGGTTCCTGATTCAACTCTCACAATGGCATCAACCCACTCGCCGTTGATTATCACCTGCTCGATATCGTTGTCAGCCTCTTCTATTGGATAAAACCGATCTGTACCTTTTTTGTTATACAAATAGCTGGCCTCTGTCGCATGCAAGCAATCCTTGCTATAGCCGACGACCTTAAGCTCTTCAGCATCCAATGATTCAAATACCGGCACACCAATACCATCAACATTGTCTATTATGGGTTGAGCATTGGTATGCCGATTATTACCACATAAAAATGGGTATTGGTTCGTTCCGGCAAACAATGGTTCTACCGGGCCTACTTCACCCAGCTCGATAGGAAAGCTGAAGGTTTCTTCAGGGCGACCACTTAAACGCGGGTGCGTTTTTTGATAGGCGGGAAGATAACTCGCAGTTAAACTGCCCTCTGGCACACCCACAACAGATGCCACTGGGGCCTCGGGAATTAGATTAATTTTTTCTTCTAGTATTTGAATAAATATTGCAAAACCAACAAACAAAACGCACATGAAGCAAAGAACCAGCTTCGCCATCAATCTTGTCACAGCTCACCTCACTTAACGCTCGGTTTCGAACAGATTTTTAGTATCTTTAATGTTTTACATCAACGTGGAGCTATCCCATAAGTACTACAGGAATTATAGGAGGTGAATTTAAGGGGTGCCGAAAAGACGCGTTGAGAATGAGGCTAATGTATGTGTTAACGGATAGTTGCTAAGACAACTAGGTTGTCTCAAGCTATCAAGATTCCTCAGTTAGAAAAAGCAACACCTGTACTTAGAACTTTAAGGTTTTTTGACTTAATATTCGCGAGCAAAATAATCTTTAAAAGCAAGTGCAGTGCGACTCCTCTGGAGTAAAAAACGTGGGCCCGCCAAGCGGTTTCTTAAGCCATGTGGACAATAATGCGGCGCTGATGAGACCCATGGCGATGCTCCCAAAGGAAAATTCCTTGCCACGTACCGAGGGCGATTTGCCCATCAATAATAGGAATACTTAACGAGGTGGCAGTTAGTGTAGCCTTTATATGGGCGGGCATATCATCAGCGCCCTCCATCGTATGGGTATAAAGTGGGTCATTTTCAGGGACTAAACGATTCAACCAGCTTTCCAGATCATTTTTTGCACTAGGATCACAGTTCTCTTGAATTAGTAAGCTTGCCGAGGTGTGCTGTATGTATAACGTCACTAGCCCTTCCGCTAAATCAGCTTTCGAAACCGCCGAGGATACCTTCGCGGTAACATCATGTAAGCCCTGTCCTCTCGTCGAGACGCTGACCTGTGTAATCATTTTAAATCCTCAAAATTTCTAGGCTCGCAACCCTAATCTAAAAACCAGCCAATAAAGATCATGATACAATGCGCGGCTATTTTTTACTCTAACCGCTACTTTTTAGCTGCTACTATTTAGCTCCTCTTTTTTCAGGAACCAACCCGTATGATTGCCGTTGCGCCAAACCCCGCCGATTACGACAAACAATTTGCGCAAAAGCAAGATAAAGTCCGCGAATTACTTGCCCCTTTTTTGCCTAACTCTCAGTCAGATGAGATTGAAGCATTTGCTTCACCTGCATTACATTTTCGCATGCGCGCGGAATTTAAAATATGGCATCAAGACGACCGTTCACACTATGCAGTTTACGACCAAGGTGCAGGCAACCCTCCCACCTGCATCGATACGTTCCCCATCGCGGGCCTAGCCATCAATAAACTGATGCCGGATTTGATCAAAGCAATCGAACGAAACCCGCTATTGCGGCAGCGACTCTTTCAGGTTGAATTTTTATCGACACTAGCGGGCGATATGCTTGTAACACTGGTGTATCACAAGCCTTTAACTGATGAGTGGGAGGCCGATGCCCGAAACCTCTCGGAACAGTTGAGCATCAATATCATTGGCCGCAGCCGCAAACAGAAACGCGTGCTAGATAAAGACTTTGTCAACGAAACATTCGACATCAACGGCCAGCCCTTTCACTACAAACAGTTAGAGGGTTGCTTCTCACAGCCAAACGGCCCTGTGTGTGAAAAAATGTTGTACTGGGCAAGTGATTGCGTGCTAAACAGCCCAATTTCTCAAGACAAACAAAGCGATATGCTGGAGCTGTATTGCGGCAATGGCAATTTCACTCTGCCACTTTCACGCGCTTTCAAACAGGTACTAGGCACAGAAATCTCGAAACCGTTAACGGCCGCAGCGACCGAGAACTGCCAACGTAACGAGATCGATAACATTACCTTTGCACGCATGTCCGCCGAAGATATGTCAGCAGCTATCGCTGGGGTCAGACCCTTTAGGCGTTTGTCACATGTAAATCTAGCGGATTATCAATTTTCGACGATTTTTGTCGACCCGCCACGCGCCGGGCTTGATGATGCCACGGTTGAACTCGTGAAAGGCTTCGAGCAAATTTTGTATATCTCCTGCAACCCGAATACCTTAGCGGACAACCTCAAAGAATTAACCAAGACTCATCAAATAGAACGCGCTGCGTTTTTTGATCAATTCCCGTATACCGATCATATGGAAGCGGGTGTACTGTTGTCGAGGCGGTAGTCACGACAACACGTCAATAAACTAGGTCAATCAATAAACTGGGCAAAAATTTATTCTTCTTGTGCTTCAGTGGTTTTGGCTTCATCAGGATCAATTTCACTCGCTGACTCTTCCTCGTGAAACTCCACCAGGTGGCCATCCGCTGGATCGATGTGCTTGAGCTGCCGTTTTGTTTTTGCACCCAGCTTTTCTAGATCTTGAATACGCTTGTACAAGTTACCACGGCCACTCTGTAGGCGTTTTTGAGTTTTGTCGTAGGCTTCTTGCGTTTTACCAATACTCTGGCCAAGTTCTTCTAGCGAGTCGACTACCAAGGAGAATTGATCGTGCAACCCACCCGCCATATTGGCGATCTTTTCGGCATTGCGGTTTTGTTTTTCGTAACGCCAAATATTTTCCACGGTACGCAATGTGGCCAACAAGGTAGTCGGGCTAACCAACACAATCTGCTTATCGTACGCATATTGGAATATTCCCGGCTCTTGCTCTAGGGCCACCATAAACGCCGCTTCAATCGGGATGAAGATAAACACGAAATCCAGCGTACGGATATTATCGAGGCTTTCGTAGTTTTTCTTACTTAATCCATCGATATGTGCTTTAAGCGAACTGACATGGCCTTTTAATGCGGCCGCTCGTTCTTCATCATTCTCGCTATTAATATAGGTTTCGTAGCTAAGTAGCGAGACTTTCGCGTCAATCACGATATCTTTATTTTCGGGCAAACGAATAATGACATCGGGATTGCGGCGTTTTCCATCTTCGTCTTTGAGGCTGACTTGAGTCTCGTATTCCCTTCCCTTTTGCAAACCAGATTCTTCCAGCAGACGTTCGAGAATAACTTCACCCCAATTCCCTTGGGCCTTGTTATTGCCTTTTAATGCGGTTGCCAGGTTGACGGCATCTTCGCCTATTTTTTGTGTCTGCTTTTGTAGCTCGGTAATTTGGCCGATCAATTTATTACGTTCAGCATTTTCTTTGTGGTAGGCATCTTCGACTTGCCGTTTGAAGTCTTTAATTTGTTCTTTGAGCGGGTTGAGTGTGTTTTGCAGCGTCGTTTGGCTGGACTGCGTAAACTGGGACTGCTTCTTCTCGAAAATACTATTGGCGAGATTTTCAAACTCTTTAGTGAGTTGCTCTTTGGCATTTTTCAACAGCGACATCTGCTCGCCAAAATGACGCTGTTCTACTTCAAGTTGCGTTTTAAGGGTGGCGTTATCACGACCTAGTTGATGCACATCACGCTGGGATTCTTCGAGCTTTTGGCGAAGCTCGGCGAACTGCGCAATGGCCGCTTGATCAGAGGCTATCTGTTTTTCTAACCGGTGAATTTCTTCTTTTAAAACCTGAGCCTGTGCGAGTTGGTCGTTCATTGCCGCCTGATGTTGGCTTGCGTGCTGATTTAGGCGGCGCCCAAAGATAATCGATGTTATGACCGCGCCAAGGAGCCCCCCCGTCGCGACAGCTAAGGCTAAGATAATCAAAGGGTTTAGCGTGGAAACGACGTCATTCACTGGCTGGATTCACTCTGCGTTTATGTTAGGATTCTGCCCCACCGGGAAACAACAAAACGGCTTCATCATGTCCCAACTTCTATCTCTTGACCCCAGCATTCAGCAGAAAATCAAAGACCTCTGTTTTGAAGGCTATCAACGCTACGATGAAGCGGATTACCCCCAGGCATTACGCCTATTCTATCAAGCTTGGCTGCTAGTGCCCAAACCCCAACCGCAATTTGAAGAAGCCGGTTGGATACTAACCGCAATTGGCGATGGCTACTTTCGCAACAAACAGTTCCAGCAAGGCACCGAAGCCCTTCGCTCTGCCTTAAAGTGCCCAAAAACTGACCGAAGTGCTTTTACCCATTTACGTTTGGGCCAATGTTTGTACGAACTAGGCAGCAACGAGGCCATAGAACAGTTGTCTGAAGCGTTTGCCATTGGTGGTGAAAAAACATTCATTAAAGAACCCGTGAAATATCGTCACCTCGTTAAGCCGGTTGCACGTGCCTAAATCGACTGCCGCGCAACCGCCGCATATCCTGGTCTTTGACTCTGGTGTCGGAGGGTTAAGTATTGTTGCCGATATTAGGCAAACTCTTCCCAACGTATCGATTACCTATGCATCTGACAATGCCTTTTTCCCCTACGGCATAAAAGAAGATGACTTGTTAATAGCGCGAGTCACAAGCGTTATTGACGCGCTAAGTGCGAAATACACACCAGACATCATCGTCATCGCGTGCAATACCGCCAGCACCGTCGTGTTACCAAGCCTTAGAGCGACACATACACTGCCCATTGTAGGCGTAGTACCTGCAATTAAGCCGGCTGCCGAACATAGCCAATCAAAGGTCATAGGCCTAATTGCCACTCCAGCGACTGTGAGGCGACGATACACGCAAGAATTGATCGACAATTTTGCCAGTGATTGTGAAGTGCTTGCGTTGGGTAGCGGCGATTTAGTCACGGCCGCAGAGGCATTTTTACGCGGAGAACAACCTAGTGCTGATAGCATTCAGGCCGCGCTGTCGCCTATTTTAACGCATCCATTACTGCCACAGCTTGATACCGTTGTGCTCGCCTGTACGCATTTCCCACTGATTAAGGCTGAACTCTCGCAACATTTTGATCAACATGTGCAATGGTTAGATTCAGGCAAAGCCATCGCACGCCGCGTTGACTTTCTATTGCAAGAAGCCGGTTTTGAACATACGCCTTTAACTGCACCGACCTATCGAAGTGTATTCACAAAAGACAGCAACGACATTCATAGCCTGCACGATACACTTCGCCACCGGCTTTCCAGTAACATCGAGATTGTTAGCGTGGCATAATAATTCGTGGCCTCACCTCTGAATTCACTAGCCCTGGAACGATTTAATGCCAAAAGCACTTTTTCACATTGATCAACTGCTTACCGATCTACAGGCTGGTGCCACCGTACTTACCCCAAACAATCGCCTCCGCAACCAAATGCGGTTGGCTTATAGTCAAGCGACTGCCAGTAAAGTACAACCATCACCGCCTATTTATTCGCTTGAAGAGTGGATTCAGCTGCAATGGTCGACATTAATTTATCAAGCACACCCTAGCGCACAACATTTAATTTATTCCGATATTCAATTGGAATTACTCTGCGTAGACATATTAAAGCAATCTTCTCTCGGGTCACCCGGAGCAAATTATCAAATTTTGGCTGGCCAGCTCTTGCAGGCGTATCGTTATCTACTGCTATGGGAAATCCCTCTGAATGAGCTAATCAACGATGCAAGATGGCAAACCATTGATTCACAGACGCTACACCAATGGTTAACTGAGTTAGATAACGCCTTAAATAAAGCTCAGGCCATAACACGAGAGCATCGACATAGCATTTTGCGTGACGCTTTCCAACTCGGCCAACTCGATCAAATTGACGCGCTCTGTTTACAAGGTTTCGATGATTTAGCCCCTGTTACACAACAACTAGTCGATAACGCTACGGTCAGAAAAATACCCGCTATCCCCAAAGCCATCACACAAGCACATTGCACAAAAATCGGCTGTAAAAATCTCGGGACAGAAGCACGCTACGCGGCTTTGTGGAGTCAACAAAAACTGCGACAAAACCCCGAAGCCACCATTGGTATCGTGGTGCCTGAGCTAGGCCAAGTACGCGATCAAATTGAGCGCGCGTTTGTTGAAGTATTTGAGCCCCAATTTTTCGATCCAACAGAAAAACGCTATGCTCTGCCATTTAATATCTCTGCTGGCTTCCCTTTAGCCAGTGCACCGGTTATTAGCGATGCACTATTACTCTTAAAAATCGGACTTACATACCTCGACACTAACGATTGGCTAGCTATTTTAGATTCACCATTTTTCGGTGATATAGATGAAGAGCTGTTATTACGCTCACGTTTACGCGCTTTTATTCGAAGACAGCAAAGTTTTAACGTTCGAGGTGCACGTATTCGCGAATACGTGCATCACCTTGCCGAAGAAAACACGCCTCAAGCTCCAGACATTCACAGTGCAAATGAATTCTCTAAGCGATTACAGCAAGCCGCAGACTATCACCGACAACATAGCGACAAGTGTGATGGCAATACCTGGATCACTCGAATCCAGTCATTATTAGAGTTGCTCGGCTGGCCTGGCACTCGCCGTTTAGACAGTATCGAATATCAACAGGTTTCTCAGTGGTATCAACTGCTAGAAAAACTCGGCACCTTGGATCAAAGTGGTAAAAACTATAGCCACGCCGACATTAGCTCGATACTACAACGCATGGCGATGCAAACCCATTTCCAGGCCGAAGTGAAAGAATCACCTATTTATATTCTAGGTAGCTTAGAGGGTGCGGGCCTAGCATTTGATCATTGTTGGATTCTCGGAATGGATAACCAAAGCTGGCCAACCAAGCCTGTACCGAATCCATTATTGCCCATCGCACTTCAACGCCATTACCAGTTACCGCGCGCTTCTGTAGAGCGCGAAGTTCAGTACGCTCAATCAGTCACTGAGAAACTGTTATGCTCTGCGCCGGAGATCGTCGTCAGCTTTTCTGAACAACGGGATGAAGTGGCAACACCAGCATCCACGTTAATAGATCATCTCCCTAACGGTTCTATCGACGATATTCTAGAGTCAACCACTAGCCTATTCGAACAACACCACGAGTCACTTTGTGAATTGGAAGATTCAGTGTACGAATGGGTAGACTGTCAACACGGGCCACAATTCACCCCTATTCCGGGGCAACCAGTGCGTGGAGGCAGCGATATTCTCAAACAGCAAGCTCTGTGCCCCTTTATTAGTTTTGCCAAACATCGCTTGGGTGCGCGGCCTTACGACAAACTGACGCTTGGTCTCAACGCATTAGAAAAAGGTAACGTCACTCACAAAGTACTGGAATTATTTTGGCTTACTACAAAAAATCAAGAAAATTTACTGCAACTCGAAAATGAGGCTATTGAGGAACTTGTACGTCAGTGCGTCGACGAAGCCATGGACTTTAGTTATCAGCGAAATATTGTAGAGTTAGGTGATTTCTATTACGGCATTGAAAAGCAGCGTATTACCTCATTGGTATTGCGCTGGCTCGATATTGAAAAGGAACGACAACCGTTTTCTATCAAATCCTTGGAGGACAGTTTTACTACAGAGTTTGGCGGCCTAACCTTCAAATTACGAATTGACAGAATTGATCAACTGAACGATGAGCTACTATTGATCGACTACAAAACCGGTCGCAAAAATGAAAGTGCTCTCTATTCGTCACGGATAAAAGAACCGCAATTACCGCTTTACTTAGCCTCTTACGACGGCAATATCCGTGGCATTAGCTTTGCGAATATCCACACGGTAGATTTAGGTTTCACTGGCGTAGCAGAGTTTTCATCCAGCCCAGGTATTAACTCATTAAGATCGCCCAGCAAAGCTTTCAAAGATTTAACGTGGCAAAACCAGGTTATTGAAACCTGGGAGCAAGTCGAGGGGCATTATAAAGAGCAACTGCAGCTATTAGCCGACGAATTTAAGCAAGGGCTCTGCGCAGTAATATACGCGACTAAGGCGCCGGATATTTCTAATGAGGACTACACACCGTTGACTCGTCACAATGAACAAGAATTTGTTGCGTTCTCGAACGATCATCTCGCTAATCGAGATTAACGCCGTGCGCAATTATGATAATAGATACAGACAATGAACAACCAACATAATAAATCATCAACCGCACACGTCGTGACGGATATTGCTGCGCGGCAACAGGCGTTGGATATTACCTCGTCATTTATTGTCTCTGCGCCAGCCGGTTCGGGCAAAACCGGATTGATCACCCAACGTATTCTTAAATTACTCGCCATCTGCGAAAACCCGGAAGATATTTTAGCCATTACCTTTACACGCAAGGCCGCGCAAGAGATGCGTCATCGTATTATCGAAGCGCTTCGCGACGCCAAGTATTCTACAAGGCCAGACGACCCACATGCAGCGTTAACATTTGACCTTGCTACAACAGTACTTGAAAAGGACGAAGAATGTCATTGGCAACTGTTGGTCTTGCCGCATCGACTACGCATTCAAACCATTGACAGCTTTTGCCAATCACTTGTCAAACAACTGCCTTTCGATACCGGTTTGAGTAGCATTTTATCGCCAAGTGATAACCCTCAACCGCTTTACCGGAAAGCGGTGCGGCAATTTTTTGGTATCTTTAAAGGCGATCAACAATCACAGCAAGATATAGCGCGCATTCTGTCTCATCTTGACAACAACATGGGCAACCTAGAAAACCTATTGATCGAGCTGTTAAGCAAACGTAACCAATGGATAAGCCTCTTACTTGCTACGCACCATCAGCATGACAGTCACAGCGATATAAACGAATGCCTATCAATTATCGCCCTAGAAACTATTGCCAAATTACAACGAGAATTAACACCATGGCTAGGTGACCTCAATGATTTAGCCCATTACGCAGCAGAACAATTACGTAAAGTCGGTGAAGAGTCGCCAATTGCGTCACTGTTAAATGTGAACTTTTATCAAGCACCTTCGTCAGACCTGCTCACACAATGGAAAGCACTGAGCCAATTACTAACGACAGGCGGCGACTCACTACCTTCCACAGGGTGGCGAAAAGCGCTCAATAAAAACCAAGGCTTCCCTCCCGCCGCTAAAGGCAATAAAGACGGCATTGAAGCTGTACAAAAAGCGAAGATGCTGGCGTTGCTTAAGGAGCTTGCCGCTGACGAAAATAGCCGAAACTTACTGGCTTACGTGAAAGATATTAAAGCCGCGCCGAGCTTGGAAATGTCAGCCGAGCAATGGGAAGTCCTTGATTCTCTCGGGCGACTATTACCACGACTTATCGCTGAGTTCCGTTTGGTCTGCCAACAAGGCAATATTGCCGACTTCGATGAAATCACCTTGGCCGCTTTACTTGCGCTTGGCGATGACGATGCGCCCAGCGATTTCGCATTAAAACTCGACTACAAAATCCGCCACATTTTGGTGGATGAATTTCAAGATACCTCCCTTCCACAACTAACCTTACTGCAACGTCTCACCCAGGGCTGGGAAGTTGACGATGGCCGCACCTTATTTGTAGTCGGTGACGCGATGCAAAGTTGCTACAGTTTTCGCGATGCCAACGTAGGAATATTTTTGGATGCTCGCCGTCATGGTATTGGGCAAGTGGCCTTAACGCCGCTAGACCTCACGGTAAATTTTCGTTCGTCGGGTTCAATTGTTAAGTGGGTTAACGAGCACTTCCAATTTGCCTTACCGCGGCAAGATGATATTAACCGCGGCGCCGTTAGTTACCAATTGGCTGATCATTTTCATTCCGAACAAAGCGACACGCAGATCGCTGTAAAAGGGTTTGTGCAATGCGATGAATCCGATCAAGCTAATCATGTATTGACGTTAGTCAAGCAAGCGCTAGAGACATCCGAAAGCGACAGTATTGCAATATTGGTCCGCTACCGTAATCAACTACCGCCTATTCTCAATGCACTGCGTGATGCTAATCTACAATGGCAATCCACTGCGGTGGATGCATTGTCGAATCGCATGGCAATCGTTGATTTAATGTCGTTAACAAAAGCGATGCTCGATACGTCCGACCGTATTGCCTGGCTATCAATTCTACGCGCCCCCTGGTGCGGTTTAGACATGCATGACTTGCACGTACTCGCGAATCATCAACCGGAGTCAACAGAGCTAGGGGAAATATCGGGGAACTTCCCGTTGCTCATCACACAGATTTTCAATCACGATAGCTTGCCGTTGAGTACCAAGGGCCAAGCTTGCATTGCGCGTTTAGCCACTGTTCTACGAGAGGCTTTTGCAGAAAAAAGGCGTAAACCGCTCGCTTATTGGATTGAAGGCATTTGGTTAGCGCTTGGCGGCCCAGCCACGATAGCGAACCCCAGTGAGAAGCATAGTCCGCAACGTTTCTTCGCCCTACTGGCTGAATATGATCATGCCGGGCGCATTCGAGATTGGGATGAATTTGACCAGGCACTAGCACAACTCTATGACGACTCTGATGAGTCATCACGCATTCAGGTCATGACCATTCACAAGTCTAAAGGGTTGGAATTTGATGTAGTAATTCTTCCAAGTTTGGAGAAGCAATCACCCGCGGATACTAACAGTCTATTGTTGTGGCACAACTTTTTGGATACCGAAGGCTACTCGCATTTATTAATGAGTCCGGTGAAAGCGACCGGACAAGACGATGCCGTGTACACCTATTTAAAACGCGAACTCACCTTGCGCCAACAACTAGAGGCGGCGAGGTTACTGTATATCGGCTGTACGCGAGCCGTAAAACACCTCCACTTGTGTGCCAACCTGAAAGCAAAAGAAACTAAAGACGGCTTAAAAGTATTACCGCCCTCTGACAGGTCACTGTTGTCTCACGTTTGGCCAACGCTAGAACATGATATGGATCTGACCTTTGGCGATGTGGAACAAAACGACACGGTAATGCCGCACACTCAGATTCTTCGACTCAAATCAAATTGGTTTGCCCCACCGATTCCACGCAATGAGACCTTAGCCGATTTCAAACAATCCACGGCAATCGAAAATGCCGTCGCAACCGAGGCGACAACCACCAGTCCGCAAGACAAATTAGCGCTGCAAAACCGCCCTTCTGCCGATGCGTTACTCATGCGCCAGCAACGCTATGTAGGCACAGTGCTGCACCAAGCCATTGAGCACATCACAGAATCGGGTGTCGACAGTTGGACGATGGCCAGGCTTGCACAACAGCTCCCTTTTTGGGAACTGCAGCTTCGTCAGTTGGGCATACAAAAACAAGTCGCAGGCTCAGAGAGTAAACGTATCCTTCAAGCCCTGACCACCATGCTCAATGATCAAACCGGACGCTGGCTACTGGATAATAGTCATGAACAAAGCGCGTCGGAACTACCACTACTCGACCCTAACGTCGGTTTTAGAGAGTTCCGCATTGATCGCACTTTTGTCGATGGCGGTACGCGATGGGTAGTAGATTATAAATCGAGCGAGCCAGCACCGAACCAATCGGTTGACGATTTTGTCTCAATGGAAGTCGCCGCGTACCGAACGCAATTGGCTCGCTACGCGACGCTTATGTCACAGTTAGATCCTGCCCATCCAACCAAACAAGGACTGTACTTCCCACTAATGGGTATATTCCACGAAATCACCAACAATTAACTCAAACTATCGGGTATTGGCTTGATAATTAATCGCACAAGCTTTGCATTTTCCTTTAGAATGCTCAGCCCACGCAGAAAATGACTCTGCAGGTATAAGAAAAGAATTGGTAACGAAAATGACACAGGTTGTTGAAGATCTCAATATTGTCTCGCAAGATGTCCTGCTCACACCGCAAGACCTCAAAAAAGAGATGCCACTCTCGGACGCTGCACTAGAATCAGTGCTTGCAGGCCGACAAGCGGTTCGCGACATTCTCGACCGCAAAGACCCTCGCATTATGATTGTGGTTGGCCCCTGCTCTATCCACAACGTAGATGAAGCCAAAGATTATGCTAAGCGCCTCAAAGTATTGGCGGACGAGGTTTCGGACACTATTTTGGTTATTATGCGCGTCTATTTTGAAAAGCCGCGTACCACTGTTGGATGGAAAGGTCTCATTAACGACCCGTACTTGAACGATTCATTTAAAATCGAAGACGGACTTAGAATCGGTCGAAGACTGCTAATTGATATCGCAGAAATGGGCCTACCACTAGCAACCGAAGCACTCGACCCAATCTCACCACAGTATTTACAGGATTTGGTGTCATGGTCTGCCATTGGTGCACGCACCACCGAATCTCAAACCCATCGCGAGTTAGCGAGCGGTTTATCGTCCGCTGTTGGCTTTAAAAATGGCACTGATGGTGGCCTCGGCGTTGCGATTAATGCGTTACAGTCAGTATCCAGCCCGCATCGTTTTCTCGGCATCAATACTGAGGGGCGTGTTGCTGTTACGCATACTCGCGGTAACGCCTATGGGCATATCGTTCTGCGCGGAGGTAATGACAAGCCTAACTATGATTCCGTGAGCGTTGCGATGACAGAAAAAGCGTTAGAAAACGCAGGCCTCTCAACCAACATCATGGTTGATTGCAGTCACGCGAACTCGAACAAGAATCATGAGTTGCAACCGCTAGTTATGAGCAATGTGACCAATCAGATCCTAGAGGGCAACAAGTCCATCATCGGTTTGATGGTCGAAAGTAACATCGAGGCCGGCAATCAAAAGCTCACCGACGACATTAGCGCATTAAAGTACGGAATATCGATTACCGATGCCTGCATCGACTGGGATACAACCCATTCCACCCTCAGCGAAATGCGTGACAAGCTAAAAGAAGCGATAAAGTCACGATGATCTGCAAAAAAGGCCACTCACAGTGGCCTTTTTTACGCCTGACGCTCGCTTTATGGGCCATGTAGGCAAACTCATCTCTCCTAATAGACTGATAATCTTAGCAATTGACCAGAAAATCTTACCTGGATGAATTCTGCCACTGCTTTACAATAGGACGCTAACACCATAATAATAGGAGGTTGGACGACTGGTCACGGCCGCCCACCTAGACTAAGACCCGATAAAACCGACAATCATAAAAAGGCACCAAAGCGCTATGCCCAAAATTCTCTTAGTTGATGATGATTTAGAACTCTGCGATCTGCTCCGCGACTACCTTCAAGGAGAAGGGTTTGATGTCTCAATGGTCCATGACGGCGCGAAAGTAGTCGATGCCACCAAGGAAACTGAGTTCGACGTCATCGTTCTAGACGTCATGATTCCTAACCTCAACGGCTTTGAGGTGCTTCGTAAACTGCGCGATACCATCAAGACGCCCATTTTGATGCTGACCGCCAAAGGCGATACAGTCGACCGTATTGTCGGCCTCGAACTGGGGGCTGATGATTACCTGGCCAAACCATGCAACCCACGAGAGCTGGTCGCACGGTTGCGAGCTATTTTACGACGCAGCAGCGAAGAAAAAAGTAAGCCAAAATCTGACGACAGCATTAGCGTTGATCATCTACGAATTCACCTGGGCAGCCGCACAGTGCAGTACAACAATGACGCAGTGACGCTTACCGGCGCTGAGTTTGCGGTATTAGAGTGGTTGATGCGCTCACCCGGTCAGGTCATCAGCAAAGATGTGCTCACTGAAGAAGCCCTAGGCCGAAAGTTAACGCCCTACGATCGCAGTATTGATGTCCACATCAGCAACATTCGCAAGAAACTCGCCTCGAATGGTGCTAGCCGCGATTTGATCATCAATATTCGTGGTGCCGGCTATATGCTGACCACTAGCGAGCAAAATGACTAGGATATATTTGCGAATATTTATTGGCTTCTGGCTAATCAATATCGTCACTATTCTGTTCCACAATGTCTGGGCGCACTGGTTTGATTTAAACCCAAACCGCGCGCTGGTTCGCTACGAAGACAACCCCTATGACAAGTTCGCGGTTCGTGGTTTACACGCAACGGTAGATTCGTTAATCCACTGGGAATTAGATATATTGCGAACGGGTGTAGCGGAGGCACCGGACTGGCTGTTTCAACGTGTTTTCATTGTCGATGAATATGGCTACGACTTACGCGCACGACCAATACCGCCAGAAGTTGATGAAATACTCGGTAAAATAAGCCTCACCTCACCCTTTTACAAAAGCAGTGGTGATGAACAAAGCTACGCAGGCCGCTATATATTGCTACCCGACGGCAACAATCTACGTATCGTTTCCTTTTCAACCCCCTTCTATGGTCGGCGAGTATTGTGGCAGCTTTATGTCATTAACAACTGGCAATTCTTTTTAATTTCTATATTAATTTCCGGTTCAGTTTGCTTTGTCTTTGCTCATCATATGACACGTGATTTCCGTGCTTTTCGCGAGGCGACCTATGGTGTCGCTAAAGGTGACTTGGGCCTACGCTTAAGCCCCACCTTTGGTAGACGCCACGATGAAATTGCCGAGCTTAGTCGCGATTTCGATAACATGACAGCTCGTCTTGAGCGCTCAATGGCGGAACAAAAGCGCTTAATTAAAGACGTGTCCCATGAATTGCGCTCGCCACTGGCAAGAATTCAATTTGCTTTGGGAATCGCCCACCAAAAAAGTAGCGACGAGGTTAAACTCGAACTCGACAAAGCAAGCAAAGCGGCGGATTACCTAAACGATATCATAACCACCATTCTGTCGTTCCCAACAACTGAGATCGACTCATGGGATCTGGACGATGTGGTTGACCTTAAAGCGCTGTTGGAAACAGTCGTCAATGATTTTGAAGAAGAAACCAAACCAAAACAGTTACGCCTACATTTTGAAACATCACTCGACGAAGCGTTAGTTGCAACCTACAGCAATACATTAGTCGGCGTTTTTGAAAATATCATTCGCAACGCAATTCACTACACAAAGGCCAACAGCCAGATCGATATCCAGCTACAAAGCGAAGGCGAAGACTACATGATATCTATCTGCGATCAGGGCCCGGGTGTTGCCGAAGCAGAGCTAAATGACATCTTCGAACCCTTCTACCGCACGGATCAGGCTCGTGATCGTTCCAGCGGTGGATACGGATTAGGGCTGAGTATTGCTCAACGGACAGTCGAACTTCATAAAGGCCACATCAAAGCCAAAAATCGGCCTGATCAAAGTGGCCTCTGCGTCGAAATAAACCTGCCTAAAAGCGAGCTTTTCTAAGCGTTCAAGCTAAGTAAGCTCGCGTCAATTTTTTTGCCCCGCCCCTATTGGATGCCCGCAAACAACACTAAGTTGTTGTTTTTACAGTGTTTTTATGCTTGGCACGCAAATCGCATTAAAGTCTTCGTAAACGGTGATCTGTCAAAATTCTGAGTGTTACCCTGAGAGATCATCAAACCAGACTTATTTTAGGAATGATGACGATGCCATCCATACAGTCAATATCGAACAAAAAGCCCAACCAAGCGGCAAATATCTCAACCCAGGCAAGCCAGCTTCCTGCGCTAGAACTTCGAATTGAATTGGGGCAAGCCCTACAAGCGACACTTGAGTATGAAGAGCAGTTAAAAATTTTCGCGAACTGGTTGAGCGATAAATTGAAGACAGCTAGCGTTAGCTACACCAACGAGGCTCTCGGGATAGAGCTGTCTTTAGGGCGCGACGCTCGCCACAGCTGTGAATATGATATCGGCGTTCAGAAAGAGAAGCTGGGGCAACTCGTCGTCACCAGGGCCAAAAAGTTTACGGAAGAAGATCTAGAGTTTGTCGAAATCGCGCTGAGCACTCTCATATACCCTTTGCGCAACGCCATGCGCTACCAACAGGCACTTAAACTTGCAATGCTGGATCCGCTGACTGGCGCTGGTAATCGTATTGCACTGGACAACACTCTTCGTCGGGAGCTGCAGCTATCGGAACGCTACGACCAAGCCCTGTCGTTACTAGTCATTGATATCGACCATTTCAAAACCATCAATGATCAGTTCGGCCACTCAATTGGCGACCAAGTCATCAAAAATATCGTGGGTGCAATTAAAGCCATTATTCGAGACTCCGACCTGACGTTTCGCTATGGTGGTGAAGAATTTGTTGTGGTTCTCAGCAAAACAGACAATCAAGGCGCAGGATTAATTGCAAAGCGCATCTGCGACTTTATTGCAGATTCTGTCATTGAGATAGAAGGTAACGCGCTAAACGTCACTGTAAGCATCGGTGTAAGTAGCTTGGAAAATGGCGAGCATGTTAAATCAATGTTTGACCGCGCCGACCGCGCGCTATACTTGGCTAAGCAAAGAGGTCGCAACCAAGTCGCATCTGAATCGCACAATGAGACATGTGAAAGCTAACTGAAGAGCCCGCGCTACCGGGAACGACCTCCTCGCCCTTTTGGATTACGCCGCAGTTTTCTTTCGTGACGTAAAAAAGCTTTTTTCTCTTCTGGTGAAAACGGTAACGTACTTTCAGGCATGTCATAGCCTGCAGTTTGTGCTAGCTCGGCAATCTCACGGGCATTTAACTCAACCCATTGACCCACGCGTACATGACTGGGGATAAATATATTCCCATAACGCACACGCTTAAGACGGTTCACTTTTAGACCTTGTGATTCCCATAGGCGACGAACTTCTCTGTTCCGCCCCTCCATTACCACACAGTAATACCAGCGGCCACTTTGGTCATTATCCGATGGCAAAATGTCGGTGAATTTCGCTACACCGTCTTCCAACAAAACGCCTTCGCGAAGACGTTGAATTGCTTCTTCGGTAACATCACCATAGACACGAGCAAGGTATTCTCTATCAATAACAGAGGATGGGTGCATCAATTTATGAGCAAAATCGCCGTCGTTGGTAAATAATAAAAGTCCGCTTGTATTGATATCCAAACGGCCAATCGAGATCCACCGACCTTTATTTAAGCGCGGCAAACGATCAAACACTGAGCGCCGCCCCTCCGGATCTCGACGCGAACAAATCTCGCCTTCCGGCTTGTTATATAAGATCACACGTAAACGCTGCTTTTGAGCTTCTTCGCGTTTAACAACTCGACCATCGAAAATTATCTTATCCGTCACCGTCACCCGGTCACCGAGTTTTGCGGGTTCCCCATTCACTTTAACGCGTCCCTGAGTAATCGCCGCTTCCATTTCTCGACGCGAACCAAAACCTGCTCGCGCTAAAACCTTGTGAAGTTTTTCATCTTCGGCGCTACTAGGATTGGCTTTGTCTTGTGTCTCGTTTGTGTCGCTCATACATTACAACTAGGGAGTGGTAGGTTGGTTTTACTGTAGCGTTGGTTGTTTATGGGCCAGCCTTATTGGGCTAACAACCATAACTAGGGCTCAAATTGAATAACGTTTGATTTCTCAGGCTCTTCTTCACTATCGCCAGATGCTTCCGTAACTTCATCTCGCTCTTCATCTTGTGCCTCTGATGCAGGCTCCGCACCGTGATCTTGATCCTCTGCTTCAAAATCAGCGCCCTGTTCTACAATGGCTTCTTCAACCTCTGTTTCTACTGGCTCACCAGATTGGTCGTTAGCTGCTTGCGACTTTGCTTCTGGGTCTTGATCGTTTTCCGACACTGACTCGGCCTGAGCATCTAGATTTGATGCTGCATTTTCGTTGGCGTCAGGCTGCTCAGTATTGGGGGTTTCACCGTTGAAGTTAAGCTCAGAATCGATAGCATCAAGGTCTTGAATATCTTGCAAGCTAGGTAGCTCATCCAAACTTTTGATATTGAAATAGTCCAAAAATTGTTTGGTGGTTGCGTATAACGCGGGACGACCAGGCACATCACGATGACCAACAACTTTAACCCACTCTCGCTCCGTCAGCGTTTTAATAATGTGTGAACTCACGGCCACACCACGAATAGATTCGATGTCACCTCGAGTGATAGGCTGCCTGTAAGCGATCAGTGATAACGTTTCTAGCAAAGCACGTGAATACTTCTGAGGCTTTTCTTCCCACAGCTTTGAAATCCACGGTGCCGTTTCTTCAACAACCTGAAAACGCCAACCGCTGCCCAATTCTTTTAATTCAAAACCGTGGTTTTTATAGTCACCCTGAATATCTTGAAGAATGGCCAAAATTTCTTCGCTGCCTGGAACTTCTGGCTGCTCTTCCAGCTCCAGCTCGGCACCTTCAACCGGCTCAAACAAGGCGCGGATTCTTTTCACGCTGAGGGGAGTACCCGCTGCTAGCAATGCGCCTTCAATAATCTTGCGTAGTAATTTTTCGTCCATAGGTCTTTATTCAACTTCGTTTTGAATGTCTTCGGCGCTTTCGCCTTCATCTTGGTATGGTTTTGAACGGGCCTTAACGTGAATCGGGCCAAAAGGCTCGCTTTGCACAATTTCCACTAGAGATTCTTTAATCAACTCCATGACCGCGAGAAAACTCGTAACCACCCCCAGCTTGCCTTCTTCGACGGTAAAAAGGCTAACAAAGGGCACAAATCCACCGTTACTTAGGCGATCGAGAATCGTCCCCATCCGCTCGCGGGTAGATAATTTTTCTCGCTCGATATGATGACTCTCAAACATATCAGCGCGACGGAGTACTTCGGCCAACACCATCAATAGCTCTTTCATATCGACATCAGGTTCAGGCCGGGTAATCTCACTCGGAGGCGGCTCGGCACTAGCCTGGAAAACATCTCGACCGGTGCGTGGAACTTCATCGAGATCTTCAGCTGCTTTTTTAAAGCGCTCATACTCTTGTAAGCGACGGATCAGCTCCGCCCGAGGATCTTCTTCCTCCTCTTCGGCTTCTTGGGAGCGTGGCAGCAACATACGTGATTTGATTTCAGCCAACATGGCTGCCATCACGAGGTATTCAGCTGCCAATTCAAATCGGATGGCAGACATCATTTCTACATACCCCATGTACTGACGCGTGATTTCCGCTACATGAATATCGAGAATATCGATGTTCTGACGACGAATCAGGTATAGAAGTAAGTCGAGCGGACCTTCAAAAGCTTCAAGGAACACTTCAAGCGCGTCTGGTGGAATATAAAGGTCTTTCGGAATCTCTGTGACGGCCTTGCCTTCAACAACGGCAAAAGGCATTTCACCTTGCTCAGGCTTTTGCTTGGCTTCAGCTGGCGCACTCCCGCTTTCGGGTGAGGTCTCAGAAGCCCCATCTGAATCGACTTGCTCAACTACAGCAACATCTTCATTTTCGCTGACCACGCAAACTACCTTTTATGATTCTAATTGTGACTAATCGGAGAGAAATGAGTGGGGTTTCCCCGCCTCAATCACCGGCCCTTCACAGGGGGACTGGAGGGGCGAGATTATAGTGAATTACACCGTATTACAACAGCAAAATATCACCATAGAATCTACTTTAAGTTTAATATTTTCTTTTATTTTCAGAATGTTATGCATCAATTTGAATGTGATTTATAAGCGATACACATTAAATATCTAGAAATTCACCACAGCCCTGACGCGCAATGATGGGGGACTCTCCCGTGAGGTCGACCACCGTTGTCGGCTCCATGCCGCAAAAGCCGCCGTCGATCACTAGATCTAGCTCATGCTCGAGGCTTTCGCGGATATCGTAAGGGTCGGTTAGAGGGTACTCGTCACCAGGCAACAACAATGTACTGCTCATTAGTGGCTCCCGTAACTCTTCCAATAGTGCCAAAGCGATATTGTTGTTGGGTACACGCATGCCAATAGTTTTGCGCTTCGGATGCTTCAGCCGACGAGGCACTTCGGAAGTAGCCTCCAAAATAAAGGTAAAGGGCCCCGGTGTGTACTTTTTAATCAAACGAAACATTAAGTTGTCGACCTTGGCGTAAGTAGCCAACTCCGACAGGTCGCGGCACATGAGCGTGAAGTTATGATGTTTGTCTAATCGGCGGATTGCGCGAATGCGATCTAGAGCCATCTTGTCGCCAATATGACAGCCAAGCGCGTAAGCAGAATCCGTCGGATAAGCCATCAAGCCTCCCCGCCGGATAATATCAACGGCTTGATTGATAAGGCGTTGCTGTGGATTTTCGGGATGAATTTGGAAGAACTGGGCCAAAAGAGAATCCTCAAATACTACATATTCGTCCAACGGCCAGGCGCCAGAATCGAGTGATGATTAAGGTGAATTTAACTGAGCGGTACCATCTTACACTGGGGCGGTAGTTTGCCAAATCCGCCTAGTGAATGCCACGGCCACTCTGGGTTATGAAAATCGCTGCCTGCACTAGCATACAAACCAAAATGCTCTGCTAAATCGGCCAAATAGCGTGTTTCATCCGCTGTTTGCGATCCAGATATGACCTCTAACGCTTGCCCTCCCGCATCACAAAACACCTCCACCAAACGGCGTCGCTTTGTATTGGTCATTTTGTAACGTTTGGGGTGAGCCAACACAGGTATGCCTCCGGATTGCAGAATCCAGCGAACCACTTCATCCATTTCAGGCCAAAACTGCTTTACATCACCACATTTGCCAGCCCCCAAGTAGCGGCGAAACGCAGCGTTAATAGAGGTAACGTAGCCTTTTTCAACGAGATAGGCGGCAAAGTGTGGGCGAGTCACCAGGTCCCCTCCCGCGTGTCGTTGAGCCCCCTCCAGTGGTGCTTCGATACCCTTTTTTTCAAGCCGAGCAGCAATCAACTCACTGCGCTCAGCGCGAGCTGCCTTTTGCTGTGCCACGCCATTCACCATGGACTTAGCATGTACATCGATATGTAAACCGACTATGTGAATTCCCACACCGGACCAGGTGCAGGATAGCTCTATGGCCGGAATAACGTTTACACCAAGCGCTTCGCCACTGATTTTAGCTTGCTGAATACCAGAGACCGTGTCGTGGTCTGTTAATGCGAGATACTCGATGCCGGCAGATTTAGCACTCGACACCAATTCTTCAGGGTTTAGAATACCGTCTGATTCAGAACTGTGCGTGTGAAGGTCGAAGTAATTTTTCATTCAAGCAGTCTAACGGTTAGCGGATTAAGATGGGACAAGATTATAGAGCCCACACCATTTAAAGTACGATTAGCTATACCAATAACACCCGTTATCAACTCATTTCAAAGCGTTTTATATGTCTTCTACACCTGCAAACTCGTCCCCAAATACCCAAGAGCGCCCATCCGGTAGCAGCCTATTTGTTGAACTCTTGGTCAATATCATCATCCCTACTGTGGTCCTCAGTTACCTCTCTAAAGAAGAGTATTTGGGTAATAAATGGGCGCTCGTGGTGGCGCTCTCCTTCCCCATTATCTATGGCTGCAAGGATTTTATCGGCACGCACAAGGTCAACTTTTTTTCGATTATTGGCGTTGTCACTGTTGCCTTGACCGGCGGCATGGGATTGCTTGAAATTGACCCTAAATATATTGCTATCAAAGAAGCGGCTATTCCTGCAGCGCTTGGGCTCTTCACGATTATTTCGCTTAAGACACCTTACCCTCTGGTGAAAACATTTATCTACAATGAAAAGATCATGCAGGTTAGCCGCATCAATGCAGCGTTGCATGAAAAGCAAACAACAGCACTATTTGAACGTAGCTTGGTGATTGCCTCTGTGCTCTTGGCAATGTCCTTCTTTACCTCTGCCACAACAAACTATGTTTTGGCGAAAGTGGTTCTTGTAAGCCCTCCTGGAACAGAGGCGTTTAATGTAGAACTAGGCCGGATGATTGCTTTAAGCTACCCAGTGAACGTTGTTCCGGCAATGATTGTCATGATTATTGCCGCTGTTTATACCTTTAATGCCATTCGCAAACACACAGGATTGAAGCTCGAAGAAATCCTGCATAACGTCGAATAACTTAGATCAACTTTATACACAAACAAACAGCTAGGTCCCTATGCTTTACGCCATTATTAGCCAAGATATCGATAACAGCTTAAACAAACGACAATCGGCACGACCTGCACATCTCGAGCGTCTGCACATACTCAGAGACGCGGGCAGGCTTATTCTGGCTGGCCCTCATCCCGCCATTGACTGTAATGAACCCGGCGAAGCGGGGTTTACGGGGAGCTTAGTCGTTGCGGAGTTTACGTCACTTGAGGACGCTCAAGCCTGGGCTGACGCAGACCCCTATGTCGCTGCTGGCGTTTATCAAACAGTAACCGTTAAGCCTTTTAAGAAAGTGTTACCCTAAAACGACCCGTGAGGGAGTTCGCATTCATCAGATAGCGTTTCGTATCCTCAATCCAGTTAGGGTTATAATTTACGAATCGTCTGTCGACTGTCGCGTGGTGAGCTTAATTTGCTGCCCATTCTCAAGACGTAATACAAAACCAATAACGTGATCGTTTAAACCTAAGGCAACCCATAATGAAATACGTGTTCATGCTGCTATGCATCACTTTGGCCAGCCTCGCCCAAGCGCAAACGCGCTATGTTTCAGATGAGCTTCGAATCAACCTTCGCTCTGGAGAGGGTGATCAGTACCGAATTACCAAGTTTTTACGTAGCGGTACACGCATGGAGATTCTCGAAGCCGGTAGTACCGAAGATTGGGCAAAGGTACGCATCGCCAGTGGAGAAGAAGGCTGGGTTCGCACTCAATACCTTCAGGCTGAGCCTATCGCTAGAGATTTGCTGGCCCAGGCCCGCAAAAAAATTGCTGAACTTACCGCACTGCAAAACAACTTAAATAGCAGCTCTTCAGAGTTACAGCAGCAAAATGCGACGCTGAGCGCCCAATTACAAGAAAGCCAAGAACTCGCGGCAAAACTAGCTCGTGAGCTCGATGAACTAAAACGCATTTCAGCCAACGCCGTCCAGCTAAATAATGCAAACAAGCAACTGATGGAACAGCGTCAAATCCTCGATACTGAAATTGACGTGCTAAAAGCTGAGAATGAGCGCCTTAGTGACAACTCAAATCAAACCTGGTTTTTGTACGGTGCAATTGCTGTCATTATTGGTGTACTTCTCACATTAATTCTGCAAAAAATACGCATGCGTCGTAGCTATTCAGAGTGGGCCTAAGAAAGTGACTGGCAAATTTTCCATTGGTATAGCGCATAACCTGAGAGCAGTTCTGTCATTTTATTTGTTGTTGCTAATCTCCCCTTCGCTGTACGCAGAACCAGCCCAAGATGATGTCATTGTTTCACTTGAAACTGATTTAGGAACAATTACCGTTCAACTGTTTAAAAAAGAAGCCCCCATCACGGTTGAGAACTTTCTTCACTATGTCAATTCGGGGTTCTACGACGGAACTCAATTTCACCGCGTAGTGCCAGGTTTTGTTGTGCAAGGCGGCGGTTTTACATTCGACTTCGTTGAAAAAGAAACGGCGGACCCCATCATTAACGAAGCGGGCAATGGCCTCCCCAATACCCGCGGCACATTGTCAATGGCGCGCACCCCAGACCCCGACAGCGCGACATCGCAGTTTTTTATTAACCTCGCTCACAACGTCACCCTGGATCACAGCGAACATAACCCTGGATACGCTGTGTTTGGACAAGTCATCGACGGCATGGACGTCGTTGACGCCATCGTCGCTATCCCTCGGGGGCGCTACCGAACCTTTCCAGAAGCGCCAAACGATATGGTCCGTATATTAAAAGCCAGTGTTTCGCGCACTGACATCACCGAATAAATACCACCGCCAGCGCCAATCGAGAGAGTTTCAATGCCAATAGCACTCAGTGTTAACCTCAATAAAATCGCCCTCATTCGGAATTCGCGCGAAGGAAATTATCCCAGTGTCGTGGAATTTGGGCGCATTGCGCTAGAAGCCGGAGCCGATGGTTTAACCGTTCATCCGCGCCCAGACCAACGACATATCCGACCGACTGACGTCACAGCACTTGCTAGCTTGGTGTCAGAGTATCCGAACTGCGAATTCAATATAGAAGGTAACCCCTTCGCGGAACCTCAAGGGAGTTATCCTGGTTTGCTAGAACTGGTAAAAGAAACATCACCGCACCAGTGCACGCTAGTGCCGGACTCCAATGACCAACTGACGTCTGACCACGGCTTTGATCTATCCAAAGATGCAAACAGGCTATTACCGATCATCGAAGAGTTGCACGAAATGGGGGTTAGGGTGAGTCTATTTATGGATCCGGACCCTGACCAAATCGCACGCGCTAAAGCACTTGGTGTCGCGAGAATTGAGCTCTATACCGGCCCGTACGCAGCGCAGTGGTCTGCTGATAACGACTCATCTGACACCCTCTATACACGCTATCGCCAAGCTGCAGAGTTCGCTGGCGAGCAAGGCATAGAAGTCAACGCGGGGCACGATTTAAACCTGGAGAATTTACCTCAATTCGCGACAATACCTGGCCTTAAAGAGGTATCAATTGGCCATGCTTTGACCGTTGACGCCCTGCGTTTCGGTATGAGGCCTGCAGTTGAGCGTTATTTAACGATTTGCCGTTGAACGACTATCGTACTGACCGTTAAAAACTGCTTGATTGGCCATCCTATATCACGGTAGTTTAGAGATAGTTTAACTCGCGGGTTTGGCCCTTAATTAGCACTGGATATCTTATGAGCTCATCTATTTTAGTTACCGATTATATGGATAATGATCCTCACGCAATTCCCGTTAGCGCCAATGTTCGTGATGCAGTTGAGAGCCTGCTTAAATCAAAAGTTCACGGTGCGCCGGTCGTTGATGAACAACACAAATTAGTCGGGTTTGTTTCCGAGCAAGACTGCATTAAAGAGCTACTCAATTACGCTTTCTATTGTGAAGAGCCTTCACCAGTTACCAAAGTTATGCGTACCGAAGTCATCACAACAACCCCGGAAACCTCCATCGTTGAGCTGGCAGAAAACATGACAGCACAGCGCCCCAAGAACTATCCCGTGGTAGATAACTTCGGTAAGTTAATCGGCCTTATTAATCGCTCTCATATATTGAAAGCGCTACTTGAAAATGACGAAGACTGCTACTTGCGAAAGTAGCAGATCACTCAACAAAGCCCACCTTTCTTGCTTCCACCCTCTCCCGCGAATACGGCCGCCTAGTGACTGTGACAAATCTTCCTGCAAATTTATTAACTATTTACGGCCGCAAGCCTGTTCTCGAAGCCCTGCAAGATACTTCTATCGAATTCCACAAGGTCCATTTTGCCGATAGCAACAAGCCCAGTGGGATCATCAAAGATATCAAAGACTTATGTGCGCAGCGCGGTATAGAAATCGCCACCCACGATAAACTTGCGCTGTCTCGAATTTCTAAAAACAAAAAGCAAGATCAGGGCGTAGCTGCCGATATTCTGGCGACAAATTTTTGTGATGCTGAAGACTTTTTCAACGCGCATGACCACTACAAAGTTATTGCGCTCGAGAATGTTACCAACCCTCAAAACGTTGGCATGATTATTCGCGCCGCCTGCGCTGGTGGTGTCGACGGGATCCTTATTCCAAAGAAAGGCTGCGCCAAACTCGACGCATTAGTAATTAAAGCCAGTGCGGGCACTCTGTTTCGAGCCCCTATTCTTCGTTGCGAACAAATGACAGCGGGCTTAGTGTCTGCAAAAGCAAATGGAGCGTGCGTATTTGGCCTTGCATTGCAAGATAGTCAGCCCATCAACAGTGCGCACAAACAACAGAAAGAAGTCTATGTGTTAGGCAACGAAACGGACGGTATGTCACCCGCTGCCCGAAAGCTTTGCGATGAACTACTATTCATCCCAATGCAAAATGGCATTGAATCACTGAACGTAGCAATAACGGCTGCACTTATCGCCTTTATGCGTTAGTTCCCGCCTTACGACGAGGAACGGACGGGTTCTCATAATGGCCCAGAGCACGCGAAAGGCGCTCACGTCGGTTGGCCAATAAGCTTCTAACGGTAGGTGCGAACTCGGAGTCCGCCTGATGCTTACGCTCGAAGCGCAAGCGAGAGACTTCTGCCTCAAGATACCCAGACAGATTGTGTTTTTCTAAGGCATCTTTTCCAAACAAAACCGTTATCCATTCGTTCATGCAATCAACATAATCGTCAATTCCCAAGGTATTATATTTCGCGAAAGCGTTATGGATACCAACTAAAGACTTCTCTCCCGGAGCCGCTAAATCTCCAGGAATAACAAACGTGCTAAAGTACCTAAACGGAAAAGCAACCAAATGAAATAGCGCTTTCACAATGAGGCTCAATACAATAAGTGGAAGAAGGCATAGCACGATAAGTGCTTGGAGTAAGGCGACCAAAATGTTACTCGACCAGTGTAAACGGGACAACAACCCTGGCGTAACCGACCTGGGGTCAAACAAGTCCCTTGCTAACGCCCGCCTTTTATAACGACATGCTATTTTAAAACATAGCGTTTCTTTTTCGGTCAGTAATACGTGCTTTCTGCCGACTGATTGAATCGCCAAAGTAATTCCTTAAATGAAATCTCTAAGCTAAGGGGGACGTCATTTTATACATTCACGTCCCTAGCCAACTTGTTAGTTTTGCTACGAAAATCAGCGCCGCAAAAACGCAAATTTAACGAGCCACAAATATACCAGTCGTCTTACAATTTGCCAGCTTTCGCGAATCGACTTACCCGCACATTATGAATCTAATATTAACGATAGATTTATACACCCTGGCACCATTTTACTATTGATCTCGATTTCTAGGCGCTCTAAACTGCTTGCGGGGTGGCCAATTGTACTAGTTGAGATCCACTTTTGTGGAACTCGAGTGATACACGTTGGCGTCGTGCAATACACTGCATTTTGCAGTCTTTTTATCTTAAGGTTAAGTTAATGTCTGACAAGCTCACCGGCACCGTTAAATGGTTCAACGAAAGTAAAGGTTATGGTTTTATCACCCGTGATGGTGGTCCCGACCTTTTTGTGCATTTTAGCAACATCATGGGCGAAGGTTTCCGTACCCTGCAAGAAGGGCAACAGGTCAGCTTCACTGAAGGCCAAGGCCAAAAAGGCCCGCAGGCCGAGAACGTTGAACCTGCGTAAGTCGTTCCCAAGCGTATTATAAGATGGTGGCGCCAAGCGCTACTGTCTTACCCATCAAAATCTCACACTCCCGCTACTCCTCTAATGGAGCCAGTTAGCGTTAGCCCCTACTGTTCCCAAAACTTCATATTTATTAGCAGCCCTACACATTTCAGCAACCTGGATTATAGTTAATGTATGGATGCCGAATTAATAGAAGGAAGCTTAAGACTATTTGCCGCTACTACTGCTGGCGGGCTAATCGGGTTAGAGCGTGCGTATAATGGCCGGGCAGCCGGCTTCAGAACACACGTTTTAGTTTGTTTGGCCTCCGCCCTGTTGATGCTGCTGATGCAGTTTCAATGGCTCATCGTACCCAGCAGCCAAATCGATACTTTGCGTGTCGACCCAACGCGCATGGCCCAAGGTATCATGACAGGTATAGGCTTCTTAGGCGCGGGGGTGATTCTCCATGATAAACGAAGTATCCGCGGACTCACTACGGCAGCGTCAATATGGATTACTTCCGCCATAGGTATCATCATTGGGTCGGGCTTGTACGCTATTGGCATACTCGCGGTAGCACTTACGTTGATCACCCTTTCTCTTTTCCGCTGGGTCGAAAAAACCATTCCCACCAGGCGCTACGCTAAATTAGCTGTTGTCGCTGAAATTGATGTATTAGACATCGAGGGTCAAATTAAAGAGCTACTGAAAAAGAACGGACTAGAGGGGAATGGCTTTGCCTACACATCCAGACAAGGGGGGCATGAGATACAACTTCAGACGACCATCAGCACCTTTAAAAGCCGACGCTTCAAACAGCTATACCAAGCACTTTGCCAGCAAGCCGAGTTACGCGAATTTACTATCACCCCACTTGATAACTAATCGAACAGGGCGCTAAGCTAACCCCGCATTAGGCAGGGTCAACATTAAGAAGAGGGTTAGTAGTACGCGTTGGTTTTGACGGTATGGTCAGTCACATCTCTGACCCCAGCAACTTCAGGCACCTTCTCGGTCAGGGTCCGTTGGACGCCATCCTTCAATGTAACATCGATAGCGCTGCACCCCTGACAGCCGCCGCCAAATTCCAATACAGCGAAACCATCCTCGGTATACTCCACCAAGCTCACCTGCCCACCATGGGCCGCCAACCCTGGGTTAATATCGTTATAGAGCACGTAGTTGATCTTGTCCTCTACCGGGCTATCGTCGGTCACTTTGACCATCTTCGAATTGGGCGCCCGAATGGTTAACTGCCCTCCCATACGGTCTGGCGAGTAGTCGACTGATGCTTCGTCAAGAAAGGGAATACTGCGCGGCTCAAAATAAGCATTAAAGCCTTTCAGCTCCATCACCACGTCATCCTCTTTCTCCTCTCCAGGACGAGAGTAAGCGATACAGGTCTCCGCTTTTGGTGTACCAGGGTCTGAAACAAACATACGAATACCGATGCCATCGGTATTTTGTTTATCTAAAAGCTCTTTGAGATAAACTTGAGCGGATTCGCTGAAGGAAACATTAACCATAAGAAATACGGGCACTTTGATGAGTTACGAAATAACGAAGGGTATTATCCTCTGTCACATGCTATATAGCAAAGCCCGACCAGGAGAAAATACTCATTGTTGCTTGAAAAGGCCAGATCACCAAATTTAAATAAAAGTCGGAAGTGCCACGCCGTGTTGTTTCGAAAGATCTGATAAGGCGTCAAGAGTTGCTTTGTCTAACTCCACACCCTTGGTATGCGACTCAACCTCTTTAGAAATCTTTTGAACACCCGGTAAACGAACATTGCCATCTGCCAGCAAATACTCACGCAACCTAGACCATCCGCTTTCATAGGTTTCGCTATCAATGTACGAACTTGGTGAAATAGCGATAAAAAGCTGACCATTACCCCCAGGCTTTTCAGGGTGTTTATAGAGCGAGCCAATTTCTTTAGAAAGACTTGAGCCTGTTAAAACGCCCGCGAGCATTTCAACCATCAGCGCCAACCCAAAACCTTTAGCACCACCAAAAGGCAGTAATGCACCTTGATCCACAAGCCTCGGATCTGTAATCGCCTCTCCTTTAGAATCGACCGCTATACCTTCCGGCAAGCTTGTACCATTTTCAATCGCTTTGGTTATGGTCGAACCCGCACTCGACGCCGTAGCCATATCAATTATTAGGTGCTCCCCTCCAATACCGGGAAAACCCACGCCGAGAGGGTTGGTACCTAAAACCGCTTTCACTCCACCATAAGGGGCGACTTTGGGGAACGAATTAGAAAAGACAAACAACACACAGTCGTTATCAGCTGCGAGTTTAAGATAAAACCCCAGGGCTCCACAGAAATTGCTATTACTTAATGCAATGCCAGCAATTCCCTGAGTTTTAGCGGTTTTACACACTTCGACAGTAGCTTTTGCACAAAGATAATGACCAAATCCAGCCCCTCCATCGATATAACTAAAAGCCGGCATTTTTTTACGCACTAGCCACTTCGATGGGGAGGTGATTCCACCGGACGCCAGCTTTTGCAATAAAACGGGTAAACGCCAAACGCCTTGATTCGGAAGCCCTGCCGCTGAACACCATACTAAACACTCAGATACCGATTTTGCTTCTGGCTCAACAACGCCAGCGCTACAAAGGATATTGTAAGTAAATGCCAAAAGATCTGAATATGAGCAACGTTGTGAAATTACCATTAGCCTAAGCGTCGCCTAAACCAACCAGAAATGATTTTTACGTATTGATAAACAGCGGGAAGCGGATCAGATAAGCGAAAATACGGAAATACCTGGGGCGCAGCTATACTCTTAATCCACTGAATGAAGGTCAGTTCTCCCAGTGCTTTTCTTTGCCTAAATGAACTGAAGTCCCTCCACAAATAAATTAGACGCTTATCATCCTTAAATGTCGTCGGAGCGTTAGCGGGTTGGCCCATTAAATGCGAATATACAACCTTATCAGTACTCATACCTGATTGAACCAGAAGTTCATGGGCTGCTGTAAACCTCGGGTTACACTCGATGAGCTTTAACGTATTATCTCGAGGGTCTCGCTTAAATTCTATATTGCCTAGACCTCTATACCCTATCCCCTCGAAAAACCGTTTGCCTAACTCAGCGACATCTGGCTGCCATTTAGAAATATGGTAACAGCCACCACCAAAATTCTTAGGAAATCGTCGTATAACAGACTTTGTATAATCGAAAAGAAATTTCCCACTCTCATCAACATAGGTGTAATAGCTACACAACAAGTCATCCGGCCCAGGAACATATTCCGTAATCATCACTTCCAATCCGTTTGAGTAAACCTCCTTTAAGTGAGCCTCAAGTTCTTCCCTATTTTCAACAGGTAATAGCTTGAATTTGAAAACCTTCCTATAAAGGTGGGAATGTATAGGTTTAACCAAAACTGGGAACTGTATATCTATGCTGCGATAAAATGGGTCACTCTCTATGTGCGCCCAGCAGCTTGGCGTAGGGATACCTATTTTTTTTGCCATTTCAACTGTAGCAAACTTATCGAGCAAACTTAGTTGTAGGTCCGGATCATTAATTTCCAGCAGGTATTGAGACGAAAGCTTTTCATGATTTCTAGACACGAAGTCTATTGCCTCATCACTACAACAAAGTACCACTCGACCAACCAATTCCTCTCTAGGGTTTTCCAAAAGGATTTCTCGCCATAAACTTGGCAAATCCTGATTTGATCCAGGTGAATAGAACTGGCTACAACACCTAGAATATTTCGCACCCGACTTTTCATCGGATGAGATAGAAACCTTAACCCCTATACTGCTGAGACTTCGAGCTATCGCAAGCGTATTTTCCGCCCCCCCAAAAGTAAAACTTGTTTCATTACGTCATGCATCCTCTGACAATAGTTTTCCTAATATTTTTTCCGCGACCTGACTAGAGTTTCTTGACGTCGATACTAAATAATGGTGATGTAGACCAGGCGTGGTATTCACTTCATTAATATACATTGCCGAACTCCATGGTTCTGTTACATTCGGAGCCATTAAATCGACCCCAGCTAAAGCAATCCCAAGCTGCTTACATATTTGGCTACCTTTGCTCTCAATACTCGGGTGCACAGCATCGAGTACGCAAATATTCTCGAAACGATTATTTTGGTTTATGACTGTTTTCAAGAACACGTATTGACCATTCACTGGAACACTTTTCAGAGATAAGCCTTGGCATTCCAGACTAAGCTCTAAGTCTAAATCACGACTGACTAAAAAAAGGCTTCTAACCTGAGTATCGTTAATTCTTTGACTGTTCTCCTGTTCCAACAGTTGTTTTACGGAACTTTTGCCATCCCCCACAATGCTGGGCGGTTGACGCTCTACCGCATCTATAAGCTTGCCATCAAGATACAGCAGCCGATAGCTATTTAGCGATAGCTGTTCCTCAAGTAAAATTTGGTTGTTGTAGTACGCTGCTTTTTTTAACGCTTTTTTGAGCTCTTTGGGGCCTTTAACACGGGTCGTAACACCTCTTCCAGCTCCCGTCCCGAAAGCTGGCTTTACGACGATTGCGCCTTCGTGATCAGATAAAAACTTATACGCTTTACTCACACTCGAGGTATCAACCAAAATATGCTTAGGAACATTTGAACCAATTTCACTTAACAATTTATAGGTTAAAGGCTTATGCCCCATAATCTTAAGTGTTAAATGATCATCAAGCATGACGGCAGAGCCATTCACAATGGTTGAACGATCCCCCAACGTAATGCGCTCATACCCGTAACCCAGCGATTCAATATTCGCCCCAATATTAGACGAAGGCTTCGCCCAAAAATCCTTATAAAATAGCTTTTGTCTGGATTTATTAAATTGACGCAACCGGCGCTCAACAGGGCTAGCATTCTGTATGAAATGTTCAACACGGAGAGCCAATTTTTGAAACTTTGAATTTACCATTTTGACGACGATGCCTACTCCGAAAAGCAACCATTGTCATTCAGGAGCTTGTCCACCCATTCGTTCGAGAACTCGCCTTTTTTAAGTTTAGCGATATATCCCTCTAGCGACGCTTGCCGTTCAACCAGTTTTCCGAGAATGGACTCAGCAAATTCATTTCGGACAACAACAACGCCGTTTGAGTCCGCCACCACCAAGTCACCTGGTTTAACCACTATACCACCGCAGCTAATCGGATGATTTACCTCTCCAGGACCACGATGAAGCGGCCCAATGGGGCTCACTCCAATTGTGTATACCGGCAACCCAACTTCTTTTAGGCCAGGTAAATCTCGAGTTAATCCGTCGATAATAAATCCCGCCACGCCTCGATGCTTAGCCTTAGTAGCGACCATATCACCAAAAACAGCGTTCCCAGTATGGCCGCCAGCGTCAACGACAATAATATCGCCGGGCCGTGCTATATCTAACGCCTTGTGAACCATTAAGTTATCACCAGGATATACTTTTACGGTGCAGGCCACGCCACATAAAGGTTTATCGTTCACCAAATTTTTAATATCGGATGACATGGTATACATACGGTTTAACATGTCAGAAATATCAGGCGTTTCAAACTTACTATAGTGTTCTACAAGCTCTCGAGAAAGAGTCGGATAGTCGCTTGTTATCCGAAATCCAGGCCCGGGAGTCATCTCTGCGGATTGTGGTCGCTGATTCATTTTATTCTTCGCTTAAGTTAAGTGTGCAAAATATTTTTTTAAATTCAATCGCTAATCAAGCAGATCGATTGCCTTGAGTTTAATAAGTCGACGTAACGTGCCAACTGTCGAGAGCTGGTGCTTTTTAGGAACACCTAAACGATCAAAGAGTTGCGCAACTGAGTCGCCTTTGGCGAGCTTTGTAATAAGCGAGAATTCAAACTCAGTTAGGGTAAATTCTTTCTCCCCCACCATATTCGCTTGTATGACTTCGTTCCAATTCAGCCGAGTGTATAAACGACGCACGTTTTCTAAGCGCGGTGATACAGACAAACCCAAGGAGAGCAATTCCTCGTCAGAACTCGTCTTCAGGAGGCTTTGAGATCGATCAAACTGGGTTATAGTGCGATCATCTTCACCGATAGGATCTAAGTCGATTGCGTTAAATTTAAGGTACAGCAACGATGTGAACGCAGGATTGACGCGTTCATGGTAGATAGAATTGCCCTCAAAGAAAACAACGTCACCTGGCTGCACATCCAAAGAGACCGGCTCAAGGCCCTTAAGGACATTTTCCGGCAATTGATCCTCATCTAAACTGGAGCGCCATAGCGCCGTCGAACTAAACGGGTTGATTGTCAGTTCATCATTGGGATAGAGAATAATGTAGGAATTAGCTGGCACTTTTAACGGAATACCGACCGTGATCTGCGAGGCCACGCGGTCTTTGTGCGGTGGCGGATTAGTATTCGCCACATCCTCATAAATTTTAATGTGTCTCTCACATAGTGTTATGCTGCCGCGAGGGTAACCAGCAACATCCGCAACAAAATCTAGTACTTCAGTAGGACATGAACCACCATCAGCAAATTCAAAAAGATACTGCTGTTTCTTACCCTTAAACTCCCACTCTTCCATGCCCTCTCGATTATTTTGCTTCTGTGTAGCGAAGGTTTGAGCAAAATCGAGGAACTCAGGAGTAACCCCCCCAACAATATTTACGTATCTCTCTTTACTGTACTGAGCTGAAAACGCAGTCGCATCCTTATTAAAGACTTTCATATCTAACACCTAGTAAACACAATTAGGTAGGCTGTATATCGCTACCAACAGTTAATATCATCATTTTTCGAAGCACGGGGAGTAGTTTGGAATGCAGCAGTGGTCGATCAATCGGACAAGTAGTGCGTGCATGAAGTTCAACCATCCGTGTAGACTCATTACGAAAAGAAACCCAACACGGTTTCAATCACACGCCGTATTGTACACAGTTAAAAGCCAAAAATAACCAAGATCTATGCCAACCCACTCCAATCGATTTCAATAATAGGTAAGCGATGCTTACCACTCGTCTCCAGACCGCGAGCTATTGCATAGCTGAGACCAATGCCACAGAATAGCGGCCCTTATTCCGTAGCTTTTGTGGTGACTTTCTCGTGCTCGCTCATTAACCCAACACAACCAAGCTTATCGCAAACAAAACCGGAATTTTAAAGCCCAATTGACCAAGCAATTTACCCCTTGAACGCTTATTTGAAAGGAGAAATTTCCGATATGGAGTTTGCCCCCCAAATCCTCGAATATATCAAGACTGAACTTTCAGAAACTGCCCCTGACGACTTACAGTCCTCAGACAACCTCCTCGATTCTGGGATTCTAGATTCATTATCTATAGTCCTCCTTACAGAATTCCTACAAACGCAATTCAATGTAACTGTTGACCCTGACGACCTAACGCCCGAAAACTTTGAAACTGTCGACGCTATTGTACAAGTCGTAACCAAGGGATAGTTGAGCTTCTCGACGGCTTTAGCTGTAGATACTTACCTCAGGCCCCCAATAAATACATGAGACTCTATTTCTGTAGAGCTCAAGTGCTTATAATTGCCAGGTCACGGATATCTTTCAGACCGAGAAAACCATGAATATAAATTCCGATCAGGCGATTCGGTTCGCCCAAAACGAAATTAATAACCTGAACTGCAACGAGGATGACTTCCCTTTCGACGGGTGGAAAAAACTCGCAGAGTTTGGTGTGTTTGCTTTGCCGATCTCTGAGGAACATTCCGGCTTGGGTGTTTCCTGTGAGGAGACTTGCGATGTGCTCGAAGCATTGGGCTACGCCATGGATGATCAAGGCCTTTTACATGCAGCCTGCACCCAAATCCTTTGCGGCATTGCCATCGATAAGTTTGGCAGCGACGAAATAAAGGCTGAGTACCTCCCTAAAATTTGCGACGGCAGCCTTATAATGGCTCAAGCACTTACAGAACCGAATGCTGGTTCAGCTCTTGGTGAAATGGCCACCACAGCCCTTTTAGATGACAGTGGTAACTATCACGTTAAAGGTAGCAAAATTTTTACAAGCAATGGGCCAATAGCGACTTCAGTCCTAGTATTTTGCGTTACTCACCCGCAACGCAAGAGTTTCGGGCGCATTAGCTGCCTCATCATGGACCCTCCCCTCCAGGGCATGAACCAAAGCAAGGCAATGAAAAAGATGGGCTTACATAGCCTCAAAAATGGAGAACTCTTTTTCGACGACTGTATAGTCCCTGAAAGTAAGATCCTTGGAAAGCCTGGTGCAGGAGATGCGATTTCTAATAGCGTTATGTCTTGGGAGCGAACGATTCTTTTTGCAACCATGGTTGGAAAGCAACAAAAAATTCTAGAGGGCTGCATACAGTACGCAAATGAAAGGCATCAAGGCGGCCAGGCAATCGCAAAATATCAGGCGGTTTCACATAAAATTGCCGATATGAAGGTCAACCATCACCTCTCAAAACTAGTCGTTAAAGACGCCGCAAATGCGATAGACTCAGGTAAGAACGCGATGCTTGAAAGTGCCATTTGCAAGTTAGTAGTAAGCGAGAAACTCAAAGCTGCCGCACTTGATTCAGTTCAAATCCGCGGAGGATATGGCTACATGACTGAGTACCCTGCCGAAGGCGATGTGCGGGATAGCATGGCATCAACCATTTATTCAGGCACATCTGAAATTCAAAAAAATATTATCGCCCGCCTTATTGGACTATAAAAAGGGATTCCCGTGGCAAATAATGCACTATTAGATAATCTCCCCCAATCTACGGCGATTGTCTGCCCACAACATGGAAATGTTAGCTACCCACAACTACAAAAGCTCTCTGAGCAGTTTGCCTTTCAGCTCGAAGAGCTCCAAGTACAACCTAACGATAGAGTTATCATATGTGGCAGTCGTTCAGCGCACTACATAGCGGCCATTTTAGGTGTTTTATCTGTAGGGGCAAGCTACGTACCAGTGTTTGAAAAATCTCCAGCTTCACGCGCCCAAGTGATCGCAGAAAACTCTGGCGCTAAAGTGGCGATTGTTGACACTAAAGGGCAATCTCTATTCCAAGGCCTTCAGTTTATCGACTTAGACGCGCCGGGCAATGATGGAATCGAACGTGCAATACGTATGAATAGCGGGCTTTGCTATCTCCTCTATACTTCGGGATCTACAGGGGCTCCTAAAGGTGTAGCGGTACCGAGAACAGCTGTAGAGCATTACGCGCACTGGGCTGCGAACCACTTTGATCTGACCGTTGATTCAAACGTTTTGTGCACCGCTCCTTTTTATTTCGACATGTCCGTATTCGACGTTTTCGCAACATTATTAGCGAGAGCTACGCTCGTTATCGCTAATGACAAACACCTAATGTTTCCAAAATTGTTGGTACAGTTGATACAAGAACAAAAGATCTCACACTGGAAGGGCGTATCATCTCTACTTCATTACATCGTGAAAATGGGCGCGTTGGATGGCCAAGAATTGCTCAGCCTAAAATATGTTCTATTCGGCGGTGAAAAAATTAACAACAATCATCTCGCGGCATGGATGGAACTGGTACCGCATGCGCGGTATTACAACGCCTACGGGCCAACAGAAACAACAGGTGTTAGCAGCTGTTATCATGTGCAGTCGCCTCCAGCAGCCAGTGACAATCTGCCCATCGGTTTAGCTCGACAAGGAACGGAAATACTCGTACTCAACGAACAACGTGAACCGTGTAGTACCAATGAAAATGGCGAGATATTCATTGGCGGTGCGGGCTTGTCCGATGGCTACTGGAACGACGAAACAAAAACAGCTAATGCTTTCCTAGAAATCAACGGAAAACGATTCTACAAATCTGGTGATATTGGCCATTATCGAGAAGACGGAAATTTAGCGTTCGTCGAGAGAAAAGATAATCAAATTAAAGTTCAAGGATACCGAATAGAACTAGGCGAAGTTGCTGCGGGAGTGTTAACACAAACACAGGTGTCTGAAGCTGCCGCTATCGCTGTAGAGAACCCTTCAGGCGAACAAGAAATCGCTGTCGCCTACACCGTCAAACAACACGAAAAACTCGACGAGAAAGAACTAAGGAAGTATTTAATGCAATCACTTCCTAAATACATGCAGCCTAAACATGTCCTTTTACTCGACGCCCTCCCCTTAACGGATCGAGGCAAAACTGACACGGCACTATTACGTAAAAGATTATTTGAAAAATCATGAGTTCACTTAGCTTAGAGCAAGTCACGACATATCTTGACCAACTAAAAGAGCTTGGCAAGAAACATTGCCTCTACGATATTCACACCCATGCGACTGAAATCATCTTTGATGAAATCGAGTACGAACAAATCTCAAACGATTTACTCTCGTCGAGCAAGACCGCCTATAAAGAGCCTAAATTGTCGCCGCTAAGATTGGTTCACCCTCCATTAAATAGCAACCAGGAAACTTTAAACAAGGTTAGCAAAATAGGATTCAATCGGGCATACCAGCATATCGGCCCACGCGTATACCTGGATCAAATGAGTCTATGCGGGGTATCTAAAGCTGCCATATTGCCGGTGTCACGACCCGACACAAACTTTCAAAGGCTTTGGAATCTTCATCAGGCTTTCGCTAACGAAAATAGTTCTCTTTTACTCGGATATTGCGTACCTATTGAAGTAGAAACGAGCGATATTAAAGCCCACCTTGAAAACGCTCTAGACACTCATCCCATTCGCATATTAAAAATACACCCGAATCTAACAGACATAAGCATTGAAGAAACAAAAGGAAAGGAGCGCATTGAAAGTATGCTAGACGCATGCTCCGCACTAAAACTACCCGCACTCATACACGGTGGCTGCAGTCCAATCTTACATGGCCATGATAGCGCCTACCACGCAAAAATTGATTATTTAAAACTTATTCCTTGGGGCAATTATACTAGCCCAATTATTATTGCCCATTTAGGCGCCTACGGTTGTAAAGCAGAATCATTACCTACCGAACAACTTAGCCAGCTGGCCGCGCTGCTGCAAACTCACGACCACTTATACACTGACACGTCCGGGTTGGCATACCCAATCGTGCAAGAGGCGATCGACCGAATACCATCATCCAAAATCGTCTATGGCTCAGACTTTTCATATTATCCGATGTGGCACGGTTTAGTTCATTTGCTACATGCGTATACCAATAAGTCTGGCGAGGCATTAGACAAAATAAAACAAATAGCTCATACCAACCCTGAACAGATTTTTAATCCTTAAAATTATCAACCGAAAGATGATACGACCATGTCAAATAAAGTTTCCAAGTTATTGAAAAGAATTAAAGACGGGGACTGGAACTACCTTCGAAAGAGACTTCTTCCACGGGGCAACCCGATCCTCTATATCGGCTCACAACTTGTCTTCGAATTAACTGATACAGAAAAATTTAATAAACTCTACACTCTGGTCAATAAGATGTGTGACCATGATATAAAAATTGTTCAGGACAAGGACGTACCGCAGTTATGCGCCACCTTTCCTGAGAGCGCAGAATTATTCAAACGACGCTTTGCTGAAGGCCATAAGAAATGCTACGTATCGCTAAAAAATGGCGAAATGACGGCACACCTGTGGGTTACAGAGCCGCAAATGGAATATTTTAACACCAATAGTCTATGGAAATTTTATTCAGGGGTTACAGATGCAATATGGTGTTTCGATGGCTACGTAAAGCCAGAGCATCGAATGCGCGGATTATTTCCTTACCTTATGGGCGCTATAAGAAATGATTACCTAACAAAAGGCTATAGAACTCAATTTGGTGAAACAGACGCAAACAATGATATGTCGCTTAACACGCACCTCAAAGTCGGCTACGAGATCATTTGGCGTATCACCATTGTTTCGATCTTGGGACTTAAAATCTATTTCGCTCGTAACGAACAATCAGGAAACAAAAAAATTAGCTTTCGCTACGCGCTGAACATCAAGAATCGTGTTCTCTAACAGCCCTAGTAGACTACCATGAGTAATGCGTTCTCACATTTCATCCATTCCTCCAAGGCTAAAAATGACCTGCCTATTGCAGTTATTCTTGGCAAGAATGTAAATAGCGATGACATGCTACTTAGCCTAAATAAATTGGGTATCGACACAGTAGTTGTCAAACTTACATTAGAAGTAAAGGATGATTATGGTGAGAACACCTATGACAACCCTATGCTCATTGCTCTGGCTAACCAACTGATTCAATATCTAAATTTAAATATAGAAAAGAATAAAAAAGGCATTATATTTTCATCTGAAGACATTTATAGTGTGCTACTGGCTTTCTCCGAAACAGAACTTGATACACGCTTTCATTGTGTTACCCCTTCAAAAGATATCGTTAAAATTTGTGCCAATAAGATTAAATTCTTTGAATACTGTGAGGCACAAGGAATTGATATTCCTGCAACCCATGTCTTTTACAACAAAACAGATATTGACACCGTTACGAATCAACTTAAGTTGCCTGGCATTGTCAGGCCACACTACTCCGGGGCATTACCCAAGTCGATTGTACCCAAAGTACTCATGATCAATACTATTGCTGAGTTACATACACTAGGTGAAAAAGTATTCGAATTAGGACAACCCGTTTTCTATCAGGAGTTTATTCCAGGAGATTCAACATCCACATGGTTTTTAGGTGGTTTTTTTGGAGTCGACGGCAAACCATCTGATTCATATTTTGTGGGCCAGAAACTACTAGAACACCCTCTGATTGGAGGAAACACAACCCTGGCGACAATGCGATGGAATGATCCAATCGTTGAAAACGGTCTCCAATTTATTCAAGCAATTAACTACTCCGGGCTAGCTGATATTGAATTCAAATTCGACCACAGAGACCAGAAATATAAAATCATCGAAGTAAATCCTCGTATTGGACGATGGCACAGCATAAGCCAATCAGCAAAAACAGACATAATAAGAGAGTTCTACCTAACTTTACTTGGCATGCAGACAGCACCCTATTCATTGCACCAAGAAGGGCGAGTTTGGATGGCTCCTGTCCCAGCCTTTTGTAGTTATATAGAAAGCAAGGGTCTTTTCGTCGGAATTACTCATTGGCTCAGAGCAATCTTTAAAGCTGATATAAAAGCCGGGGTAGATTTGCGGAAACTAAGGCAAACGATGCACCAGCTTCGCGCTATTCAAGGTCATATTCGCAGCCTATCTTTCAAAGAATTATTACGAGGTTGCAAGCAGTAGTCTCGAATGCACGTTATAAAACGTTATGTGATGTCTTACAATGGCATTCCCGGTGAGTTAAATTTTGAATTTATAACATAAAAGCTTCTTAGCGCATCCCGGCTAATTTATATAGTTCTATTCTTATGACGGATACACTTTCCCGCAGCTCCACTCGATCCTTCTATTCCTATATCTTCGGATTCTTGTTGATTGTTACTACGCCGCTGTTGTTTCTTAGACCAAAGATTCACGAACCAACCGGTATTTGGGACGAGATCTGGAATCTTGGTCATATTCCGTTTTTCGCTATTATTTCCTATTTTGTTTGCCTCCTAATTCGACTCAACACCTGGGCTAAGTTACTCGGATATACCCTCGCCGTTCTTGTTGTAAGTATTGTTATTGAATTCATACAAGCCAACATCGGCAGAAGTGCCAGCCTGATTGACGTAGGCATGAATTTAACAGGTGCTATGCTAGTTATTTTTTGGTTAGCTGCGCCAAACGTTTTCACTTGGATCGGAAGGATTCTCGCTTCGGCAATGCTTATAACCGTGATGGGCAAAACGTCGCTAGATATTGTTGACATACTCAAAGTGGTAAAACAAATGCCGGTCATTGCGAATTTTGAAACTGAACTAGAATTTGACCGGTGGCGAGGAAGAGTTGATAAATCTGTAGAACACGCAACAGAAGGGGCTCAATCCGGGAGGTTTAGGTTGAGAGCACGCCGCTTCACAACGTTCGAGCTCTCAAAGATTTATTCTGATTGGCGTGGATATGACTCGATTCAGTTCGACATATTCAACCCATATCAGTCGAATCTAATTTTACTCTTTCATATTCAAGATAATTTATTTGACAGGGAACTTTGGAATAGTGACCGCTTCAGGACTGAGCTGGTTATTAAGCCTGGTCAAAACCAGTACACGTTTGCGCTTAGTGAGGTAATTAAGGCACCAAAAAACCGAGAGCTAGATATCAGCAATGTTAAAAACATACGATTTACTTCTCCTCGACTGTCCGAAGAAAAATACATCTACATTGATAACATCCATTTAAAATAGAGAATCAATTGACCCAGTTAAAATCGTAGACATCGCCGCTGGACGCAAGCTGATTGTTAAGACGATCATGTACCAGCCCGTCTGCACTCACTCGGAATAATTCATTTTTACGATTTGTTATTTCATCGGCAACGTACAAAAGGTTTGCGCCATCGCTAGACCATTTGAAATCGATGACGTCACCACCTTGCACTTGGACGCCATTAACTTTCGTCGATGACCCTGAGCCATCTGAATTTACCACGTAGAGTTCAAAAAGTTGATCAACATCCTGATCAGCCAAGTATGCGACCTTGGCACCGTCCGGCGAAAGCTTCGCGTACACTCCATCGTTTCTGATGCTGCCATTGTTAACCATTTGGTCAGAAAGCCTGATAATTTGAGAACCATCAATGGTCGCTCGATATAGTTCCGCCCTTCCTAAAGCCTCTTGGTGAGCGACATAATAAACAACGTCACTTGTCAAACCCCACTCAATAGACTCAAAGATACCATCCTGAGCCAGAGGTAAATTTAGAACTCGTCTAGTTGAAGCGTCATACTGTGTGACGTAAAGTTCAAATCGCCCTTCTACAATACCATCGGAGACGTAGGCGACCTTAAGGCTATCAGGAGACCAAATCCAATCTTTAACTAACTGCTCACCTGCAATTGGGGCATTCAGTTTTACCAATCCAGTGCCATTGATTGCGACAGAATATAGTTCGAATCTCTCGTTTACATCTTGATCAGCTGCATAGACTAGCTTTGAACCATCAGGAGAGATTGCCCATGACGCTTCACTGACATCTCCACCGGAAACGAGGGCGCCATTTAATTTCACGCGGTTGCCGCCGTTAGGTGCCACAGAAAACAACTCATATTGGTTGTTGTTATCCTGATCAGCCAAATAGACAACGCGATTAGAGTCAGGTGTCCATCTAGCTTCGACGACATCGCCGTTATCTACTAACGCCGAGTTTAGTCGTGTTGGAGCCCCACTACTGCCAGGCGTAGCGGTAAATAGCTCAAACACCCCTTGAGTGTTTTGATCAGCGATGAATGCAACAGTGGTACTATCGGGAGCCCAGCCTAACCACGTGACTTGCTGCTGAGCACCAAGAGGAGAGTTTAATTTATTCAGATCGCTTCCATCGATGCGCACTGTATAGGCTTCAATGACACCGTCTGTATCTTGGTCTGCAGTGAATGCAACCATTGCCCCATCTGGTGAAACTGCGAACTGACCGACACCGACAGAACCGTTCATCATGCCGCTAATTTTAGTGAGGCCATCTCCGTCGAAAGACACACTATACAACTCGGGAGTGCCATCTTGGTCATTATCGGTCGTAAATATGACCGTTTCACCGTTTGGAGTCCAGGAAACGCCCTGTACATTGCCGCAAGCAGCTAATGGCTCATACACGGCTTGAGAGCTTGCTGCACCCAACTGTGTGTATATCTGATAGATACCGTCAAACTCTCCGTCTGCCACAAAAATGGCGGGCTGTGAAGGGCTCACATTCGCTGGTGGATTATCTGCGCCTTGTCGTTGAACCACATCAGAGTCCGTTTCCCCTTCCTTCTGGCAGCCTCCAAGCCCAACAACGCCTGCTATTAACAGGGCTGCCATCTTTAAGCTTGATTTTGCTCTTGTAGCTGTTGCCGGAACGTTATTCAAAACAGGTACTCCAAAAATTCACCATTACGTTGATTAAATAATAACAGTAAAATTTCTGATTGATGTGCTTTCACAATACTAATGTTTCGCCTTGAGGACTGGGTCGCAATATGTTCGGAACCAGGTGCAAATGATTTAGGTTTTGCGATCTTTAATTCACCATTCGAGGTGCATTTTTTTGATCACTACTATCAGAGTGGATCGCTTTTAACCTTAAAAATACGGGTTTTTATGCCCTGAAAATCAAATACCAACCCGTAAACATCTAACATTTATTCGACAAAATCTTTCATAAATTTTTATTGAACTTCGAGCAGAAGTTTCTGATCCTAAACGGTCAGCAGGCAGCGACAAACGGTAAATTTTTAAACTAAACGATGTCAATATCTGCACCAATGAAAACAGGTACTAGAAACCAAATGTGCAAGCTTCGACTGTATCGCAACGACATCCAAAATACCCAATATTGACTTATTAGTTGGCTCGCATAAACACAACTTATCGGCGTTTTGCATTTCGTGAGCGATAGTCAGTATCTTGCCTTTGCAAAGCCTTCCAATCTACGTTGAGTCGCTGCCCCCAAAGTGTGACAGGGTCGTCAATCCAGCAGCTGCTCATGGCTTATTTTGCGAACGACTACAGAAAGGCTGCGGAATCATAGCAGCTGCGCAACGGAATGCGAAACTCTATTCAGTACGGAGCAGACGATATGTTGGGGGTAGAACTGATAGAGGGTTATCAACCCTCTAATGAATGGGATAAACAAGCTTAACCGGCTTTTTTGAGGGAGGGAGGGCCATTGTCGTCAGGCTCACATTGCTCTACAGGAGCTGGGTCTGTGGGATCTGTGGGATCTGTGGGATCTGTGGGATCTGTGGGATCTGTGGGATCTGTCGGATCTGTGGGATCTGTCGGATCTGTAGGATCTGTAGGATCTGTAGGATCTGTGGGATCTGTGGGATCTGTGGGATCTGTAGGATTAGTCGGTGTATCTGGCAACGGTGTCGCAGCACCTTGGTAAGCCCCTGCGTCTAGAGGGTCACCCGCACTCCATGTGTTTCCGAAGTAATCCTTCCTAATACTCAAGCCGTACATTTGCTCAAACAGCCCATAAGCATCGTTTTCATCGGCCACTAAGCCAATGGCAGGTGAGCCTTCTTGAAGAGTATAGTCACCGCCCGCTGCATTCCCAAAACGGATATTCTGATTAAAGACATTGCCGCTCAAAACGTCATAACGACGGGTGACCAAGTTAATATTTCCACCACTGGTACGATAATGGGCGTTCTGGGTGTGACTTAAAAATAACGGACTTTCTGAAAAGGTCTCCCAGTTGTGCGGAGAATCCTCACTGCCATCCACACAGTTGTAGAAAACATTACCATCAATCTCTACGTTCTGATCACTTCCAGAAGGGTTTTGAACATTTGTAATAGCTTTAGCACTCAAACCGCAATCCATGGTGTTTTGGGCGAAAGTCATACCAAATGGGCACGTTTCCCCGGAACTCCCCCCACTGTAGCAGCGCTGTGTAAACGCTAACCCAGCACTACTAACATCACGAATAATATTGCCGAGCATAAAAATGTAGGCATCACTTGTGGTCGCTTTTGCAGCAAATGCGGTTCCGCTTCGCTCCACAAGATTGTTAATAAACCACGTATAGCGGCCACCTACATCACTTTCACTGTCCTGCTCTGTGATGATTGCTGTAGCGTTGGCGCCTTTTTGCGAGTTGTAGAAGTCGTGAACATGATTTTCCGAGAATACAACGTGATAACAGCCCTTCTGATCATACGCATTTTCATAGTTCTCGTAGAACTCATTCCCACCAATATAAATATAGTGGGGTCGCGATGCATAGTTGTAATCAAACCAGCTCGAATTCGCGCACTGAATTGAGTCACCCTGCAGATGTCCAAGGCGGCTATCTAGCAGCCAGATATAACGGGTCCAGCGATTGAATTGCATACCATGCATGTCTGTTGACGTCGAACGATCGTCTTGCCAACGGCCTAATCCGTATATATCTACATCGTAGAAGACAAAAAATTGGGTGGGGTTTGCCTCTGTTCCACCTAGCGAGAAACAGCGTCGAGATTGCCCCGAATGCGTTCCTTCCGAACCGGAACATTTAATATGCCGAAACGTGAAATACTCAACAGGAGCTGTTGAGCCGTCCCATCGCATAATAAAATCATCAGTCGGTGATTTGAAATGCACAGTATCGAATATAACGTGTGAACCTTCTGAAAACCAAAAGCGATCAAACAATAGTATCGGCGCGGTATCGCCAACCCCAACGATCCATATCGGATTCGAAGCCGTTCCATTCATCGTAATGTCTTGCAAGTCGCCGCTATTCCCGTAGGTCGCACCATCGCCTACTACGAAAACCTGGCTTCCCGCACTTAACGTCCAGCGGCTACCCGAGATTCCAGGTAAATCACATCGAGGGGCTACCGGGCTACCTCGACCATTATTAGAAGCGTTTGAACACGAAGAATCTGATGAGTCTACGTAATATTGGGACGGGCTATCAGACCAACTAGGTGTTGGTATAGCAATCGGGTCATAGGGGAACGCTTGAATCTGATTGGCTGCCGTTGGCAAGGAAGGCATTATTGCTGAAGGCACAGATCCTGCCGGGTCAGGAATGCCAACCGGCAGCGCTAACGCACTGACAGGAAATATTATAGGAGCCAATGAGCTGGTAATTAGCTTCGCAATCCGGCTGTTTAACATCAAACTCTCCCAAAATTTACTCATAACCCTTTATGCACCAAATTAGATAATTCAGAAACAAACGTTTTATCGAAAAACCCGTAATAAATACAATACCCTACTGACACAATAGCCCACTCTGACAAGAGCAGATGTGAGTTACCGCGCCTTTCACAAACTCGCTTTCTGCAATGTTGTAAATTGCCAACCAACTCACATTGGTAGCTCTACATTTGAGCACTTTTTGTAATGTTCTGAACCTAATCATCCCACTGTATTTTCAAGGACTTTTCCTTTGAGCTTAATTCTTGAGTTCCGGTTGGCTTGAGCCAACTTTCTGACTTATCAAGCTCGACTGCGGACCGAAGTATAAGTGCAATGCCGACCCATAATGGCACAGAGCTTTCTACTGGATAAAAATACTGGGCAGATATCGCAGCGGTTAAAAAAGCAAATAATGTACTAGCTCCGACCCCACTTGCCGCCGATGCCGCAGCGTTTAACTTTGCACCAAACATTCTAACAGCTCGCTTTGCCGTTAGAAAAAATAGCAAGAAGACGGGAATTGCGCCTAATAGTCCATTATCGATAGTGAACTGCAAATACGCATTATGTGGATGGGGAAAGGTAGGATCATTCAGATCGTCTGCTACATACAAGCCTGCGCCACTGGTAACAAACCCCCTTCGGCCATAACCCCAAAATGGTGCTTCTCCGATTTTACCTATAACAACAGGCCAAACCACCAAACGCCCTGAAGAGATCGAATATAAGTCATGTTCACTACCCGCCATATTCACAGCTTCTAAGCGACGTTGTTGCTGCTCATTAGCTTCACCACCAACACCTTCGAACAGTCGATCTTTTACCGCAGGCACAAACGCGAAAACAGCCAACACCACGAACGGGGCCATGAAAATCAACTTTCGCCACCGATATAAAGCGAAAATAGCCCCAATAACAGCCCAGGCAATATAGCCTCCACGCCCCCCGGTGAGTGCCATACCTAACAAGCAAATAGCAGCACCGCCCAACAGAAACAATCGGTACTTAGTAAATAGCATACTCGAACAAACAAACATCCACGAGCCACCTGCCAAAATCATAGCTAGGTCTGTTTTAAAATAACCTACCTTGTTCCCTAGCACACGTAGGCCGCGATCATTCAACGCATCGGCATTGGCAATATCCGTAATTGGCATCCAGCGAATCACTTGAAGTGCAAGCAGCATATGAAGCAGTAGCATAGCACCGACCGCCAACTTCAATCTTTGCTCGCTATTACACCCGTAAAAAATTAAGAAACCAGGAACCAAATACCGGACACTATTTATAATATTGTCTTTTATTAGATCTGTACCCGACGGAGCGGACAAGCCCAGAAATTGATAAAACTCCTGTAGAGGCCCCATATTATTCATCAAACGAAATGTCGATATGTATATCAGCAGAAAATAAACCACCAACATAAACGTAATGGCTTTGGGCATGTCCCAAACTAACCCTTCTCTTTTCCGGGCTAAAATAAATGCCCCTACGACATTCACAAGCAAAATATTCCATAAATTTAGCCCAGGAATACCAAACATAGTGCGCGGGATATCTGGCCATTTCATGAACGCCATTAAAAAAACTAATGCGCAAGCACTTTTATACCAATCTCGCCAGGCGTAGACAGTAAAGAAAGCAAATAGTAAATAGATAAGTGCAAGCTTCATGATTTGTTATCTTCGGGATATATTCGTCTTGAGAAGATAGTTATTTAGCTGTTTAATCGAATAAACAGAGGGTCAACTATAGTCTTTACTCGTTTTTGCTGTTCCAAGGTCAACTTTTCTTTCCATTCTAGATCTTCTCGCACTTCAGCGAGTTTCTTAAAGCGATGTTTGTTTCCCGCAATTGTATGTCGTTTAAGAAACTCGTCATCAGGGGTCGTCAAACGAAAAGGCGAAACCCCAGCAAATTCAGCCACCTTTTCCAAGACAAGCTCGGGATCACGACACAGCTCTTCATACTCGACATGTATCCATTGGCTTTTTGGAACATCATTCAACAAATCGAGTATTCGTTCATTTAGTCTAACCCAAGTCTTTGCGGTTACATCCACTGACTGATTTTTGTTTCGCAGTGATGACCATGCTAGCCCCATTGGGTTTCGGGTTAGGAAAATCACCTTAGGGTTGAGCCTACTGAATTCGACAATATCTCTCATTTCTATCGGATCTTTTGAAGCATCAACTACGAAATCAACGCCCGCATCCTCTGCATAAAAATCGATAAGATCGTCTCTTCGTTCTATTCGCGATCTAGTAAATAGATCAAATATAACTCGTAATCGAGAGCGGTTTTTATAAGCAGAAGACCGAAGAAAACGGGTCGCTTTGTACTTAAAATAGGTGAAAAGCTTTTGCTTACCGAACTCCTCTTCCAGCCCCAAATCTGATACAGTCCAAGAAAAAGGGCTAACCATCAAATCAGTCTGATTCTTTTCATTTATCGCCTTAATAACGGAGCCCCAACGAGGGCAGCGATTTGGGCGCTGGCCGCAACTGCATTGACCAACCCATCGAGTCTTTTCATCTCTATATAGCTGTAGAGAGAACAAACTAATTTCTCCCATAGAAGCTACATTATCTACTCGATTTAGTAATAGCTCTAGGAGAGTTGAACCAGAGTGGCCCATCCCAACGATATAGAGCAAGGTTGGTTTAGGTCTTATATCAGCCATAGGAGGAAATCACCTCTTTATAGCAACGCATCGTCGCATCAGCCACTGAATCTGGATGAAATTTTTCTCTCGCATCAATCTTGCCATTTTCAGAAAGAGACCGTCGAAGAGATGAATCCGATAAAACTTCTTTGATTGCGTCACCAATTTCAGAAATAGACTCTGGATTTATTAATATACCCGAAATCCTGTTACGCACCATATAGGGAACGCCACATAGATTCGAGGCAATAACCGGTACACCTGCGGCCATAGCTTCAGAAATAACCATTGGCGCATTCTCTTGAAATGAGGGCAATACGAGAACAGTTGCTCGCCCAAGTTCCTGCTTCACTTCGGACTGGGAAACGCGCCCCGGAAGTTCTACAATCTTCTGTAACTGATGACCAGCTATCTCGCGCTTTAGCTCATCATAATACTGCGGATCAGAGGCCTCTCCACACAAACGAACCTTTAAATCAGGAAAATCTTGGTGGATTAGAGAGACTGCTTTTACAAGTGCTACTGGGTTTTTTCTTGAATTTAGCCAACCCAAAAAGAGAATAGTAGGAAATTTTTCACACCTAGAAACCTCAAACACTTTTGCATTTAGAGAATTCCAAATATCGTAGATCTTCGCCGTAGTAAGCACCTCGATTTGTTCACGAACGTAGGGGGCAATCGAAATTAGGTGTTTTTGTTTACTCATAGCAAAGCGCTCTATCCAAGCCCAAAATTTTGCGCGCAGCCTCCAACCAAACCTCTTCTCAGCAGGTAAATTGAGACTATCAAACCCATGTACCGTAAAAACATTTGGCAGCCTCAAATAGTATGAGCCAAACCCCCAAGTTTCATGAAAGTGGACGATATCTGGTGACAAGTCATACAAATATTTTCTAAGTCTCTTGCTTGAAGGGCCGTTGAATACATCGATAATCATTGGCAACCTCGAGCGCTTAAGCCTATGCACGGTTATACGTCCATGTGTTTCAACGATAGGTTGCTTCACACTTTTTTCCAAGGTAACCACATGAACATCATTCCCTTCGAGGCTCGCCAATGCTTTTGCTAAACCGACAGTTGCTGTCTCAACACCCCCGCGAGGATTATCAGCATCTTTCGGGAAACGACTAACCAGAATTATCTTCATTTTCAATTTAGCTCCTGCGCACCTTATTCAAACCGGACTTTTTGAGCAGCGAAAAAAATATTTTACGAGCTTGTTCACGGCCAAAATCAGACAGGATCCACTTATAATAAAATACCGCCTGAATTAACCCTGCTAAAACGACACTTGAGACAAGCAATAAAAACGAGCCATTACACACATAAAAGTAGCGTCCCACTGGAAATAAGACTATCGCCGGAGTACTGCAGAGTAGCGCGATTATCAGCGTCTTACTGGCAAAGGTGAATACACTAATATTAAAACGGTGTTGGACATATAGCGGGATAACAATTCCATTGCCAATAGGCCAACAGATAGCAACCAATGCTGCTGCTGAATTCATATTCCAAGTAAAATAAATGCTAATCACCGTAGCAACAACAACTAGCGCAACAACACTAAGAAAAAAGTTATATATCGATATTTTTCCATGTGCATTTAATCCCGCAAGAACACTGTAAACGGGAGACATAGATGAGGCGAGGCACATCCCAATCGCCAAAAGACTAATCATTAATTGGTTGTCGTATCCCTCGCCCATCCATAGCAGCAGGATGAGATCTCCAAAACAAATGAACATAACCGCTAACGGTATTGTGACGGCTGCTCCATAACGGCCGGATTGAACAATTAAATCTACAGCTTCTTCCTTTCTGTCCAAGCCTACCAAACTGCCCGATATAGGCAAAAACATTATCGCTACTCGCTTCACCGCTGAACTTACTTGCCTTACTAGAGCAACACCTCTGTTATACATCGCTAAAGCGGCAGGTCCGGCAAAAGCCGTTAACAACATAGCCGTAGACTGGAATAGTATGATCTGAGGAATTAACCCGACAACGGTCTTTGAACCAAACGATAGCATTGAAAACGCCACCTTCGCATCCCAATATTTCGCTGCAATATGTACATCTTTGACTAGAATGGTAGCGAATATAAACCGCGTTGCAGTGGTACATGTAGCAATTGTAAGCACCGAGGCCGCCATCCACACAAGCCCTCCGCCAAGGATTAATACCCCAAGAACCGCGATACCCTGAGCAGTAGCATTAATAGCATTGATTGATTGAGTAACATCCCATCGATGATGGGCGGCCAGTACGCCAGCGGCAGAATTTGACAGTACATTTACCGACAAGCTTAATCCAAGCATCAACAACGCAAGCTCAGCATGAATTAACGATATAGTTGAAGGTATTTCGATCCATAAATGAACCGTAAAAGCAAAGATAGTCGCTACCAGCCCAGTTAAAACTGAAACGGCTAACTGCCATACTGTAGACGCGGTATAAACTTTCGAAAATGATTCGATGTCTCCTTGCGCTCGATATTTCGAGCCGTAACGCATCACTGCGGTGCCTACACCCAGATTCATAACGGAAAGATAATTAACTGTTGCCCAGCCGAGATCCCAAATACCAAGCAAGTCAGCCCCGAGGCTATCGTTTATTTTCCTAGGTACGAGAAACCCAACCACAAGCACAAACAACTGCATTCCCCAAGCAACTACAACATTTCTCGTTAACTGCTTGCGCCCAGTAACATCACCCATAAATTATTTAATACCCACTATCTATTGCTGTTTGTTGTAGCCGAAGCTTTTATTTTCGAATCCCGCTATTTTCTCGAAGGTATCAAATTCATGTGCTTCAATTTCTGTTTGCCAAGAATCATCATACCGAATGGCTATCCGCTCTTTAGTTCGCATATTATTGCCAAGTATATGATGTTCACTTTGTTTGAGATCGACATCTGTCCAGTCTTGATCAAGAGGATTAACCCCCATCCACGCCCAGATATCATTCATTATCGCATTAGGGTCGCCACATAGGTCCTCGTACCTGAGTTTATGAAGGCGATCTCCAGGGAGGTATTTAACTACCTCATTCATCTGTTGAACGGTATAGCGCCAGTCTTTCGAAGCTTGTGCGTAAGTCATCCCGTGTCGCTCCTTACGGCGCGTCGAGTGAGCTTGAGCTCTCCCGTCACGAATCATATAGATAACGTACACATCCCAATGCCCCGACTGAACAAAGTACAAAAGCCTATTCGGGTCTTTAGAACCATCCAAAAATATATTTGAAGACTGTAATTGAAGTACTTGATCGATAAGATATCGATTTCTCTCTAGAATTTTCATCCATTCGCGATGCAAACCGGGAATAACTTTAATTAGGAGTGCACGCAAGCTCTCGAAGACCCTTCCCCTAAGTTGCGCACTCAATATCCTTCCCCACCATCGATCGGGCGCTTTAAAATGCGTCCCAAAATCTTCGACTGTGAATGCAATATCATCACGACCAGCTCGCGACTCTATTTCTCGCCAAAATGAGCAGCTTTTCATCGCCGCCCCACAAGAGCATAAGTAATTATCAAGGTCTCCTCGAGATGTTGCTTTAAGCTCGCCGATAGTGGCAATCTCAGCATGCTGAGCAAGCAACATTGTCAACAACGTTGAGCCAGAATAACTTGGCGACAAAATGTATAGTAATTTAGACTTTTCTTTTCGCATTTCTCCACCGAAAGCTGTAGCGTTGAGATTCACCAAGACGTTGTGCCTTATATTTCGATTAGAATGGTTTTAATTCTTCAAAATCTGACAGCACACGACATACTAAATGTTCATTGCTCCTCAAAAAATTTCCGAATGCACGCACGGAGTACGGCGTCAAAGACTTTGGATGACCCATTATGTTAAATACCGCATCGTCTCTTCTCATTTGGTGCTTCTTGTACGCTGATGGCACTTGACCAGATTTAAGCCCATCAATAGACACCGGTGAATACGTTTTTGTAAATAGTTTCGAGAGGTAATAGCCAGAATTCGCCTGCATGACATTTCCGTCACCAAACGGCTTATTCTCCGCTCGCTTAAATTTTTTAGAAAAAGCGAGTTTCCAGAAAAATAATGGGGAGAGCATTTGGCTTGAGATTGGTAGCTCTATAAACTTGCCGGAGGTATCGATTTTATTTGGATCGTCAGAAAAACTCCAATATGGATTAACAGGCGTTTCTCTATAATCGAACCATCTGAGCGGGTCATCAGAATAGCCTCCGTAATAAACGGTACTATCTAGCCATACTCCATTCTGAATCAAAGCGTCTGATATCTCAGAAAATGGCTGCATACACCATCCCCCTGCCCGGTAGGCAAAAATATTGTTTTTGGCTACTCTCTGAAGTTGAGCCTTATATCGGGCTACAATATCCAGCCTCTGGCGAGGGTTGAACGCATGCAGACGGTATCGATTTACATCCACACTCCAAGCATTACCGTTGTAATGAGTATCTTCCCAGTGAGGATGAATGTGTAACTGAATATCATGCCCAGCACTGCTCAGACTGATTAAATGCTCGGATATTTGGTCATATTGTTGCAATAACTGTGGATAGGAAACCCCTTCTCTTTGCAAAGCTTCTAGATAACCAGCATCAACAAAAAGCACCAACCGACACCCCGCCTCACTCACCTCATCAAGCAGATGTGAAATCGGTTCAAAAAGACTTTTCTCGTTTGTACCAGTCTGGGATCCAAAAAACAGCTCGTAGTCGAGACTAAGCATGTAGCTGTTTTTAAATAAATCGTGCGAATGTTGCATAGACTTCCTTCTTCTCCCGCTACGTGCTGGCCCATTTCCAGCTGATACGAACATTATTGGATGCATTTCCTTGAATACTTGTGGCCAACATTATTGTATGGATAGGAATACGCTTGTGATACCCACGGCTGAGCCAGCCAAGCCTACTTTCGTCTCCATGAAAACAACTCGCTGAGACATGCTCACCAAACTCCATAACAACAGCACCCCCTGGAATAGAAAACGAAACAGAATGCTGGTTGACCACAACGTCCTCACAATACTCCGACAAATGAAAATAGGACCGAACCTGGTGAGATGCTTCCGCGCTAAACTCATCTGTAATGGAAAGCAGGTTGTCATGACTAGCTAGTACTATGCTGCGCTTATGAGTGACGGGATCGGCTAGGCGATGATACCCGGTATGACTTCCTACAAATTGGGTGCAGTTGTTGTCAACGTTCCACACTTCGCACTCCGCCTGCGCATGATCACCCCACATAAATGGTCCGAGAATTGTAGATTGATCTAGACCGTCGATTTCCACGGCATTGTGTGCTTTCGTTTTACGAAAGTAATGGCGCCAATCTGGATAGCTAAAGTAGTCATAAGTTCCTGGATCAACAAAGACATCAGTACCATTTAGCCTGAGCGTAAAGCTCAAAGCATCCGCGTGGCCATGCGCCGCAATGCTCTGATAGCCCAAATCAGCGCAGTCGACCAGTACGCTAGCACCATTACCCAATTGACGATCACCGCTTTGTAGTAGGTAGTAGCCACTCTCATTAAAAGCAATTGACTCCAAACGACTGGAAATAACACTACCTGCTCTTGGATGAGCTCCAAATAACCAAAGGCTCGATTCATGTTGCTGCGACGGCACGAGTGGCCATTGTTCATCTTTGTAATACTGTGCAGCCCAAGCCATTAATGCCGAGACTGAATGTTGTGAATCACCAAGATCCAAAACATACCCATCATCAGCATCACCGAAAAGTGGAAGCTGATCTCCTCCTCTCGCTATCAGTGCTACAAAATTGATGAGACTTTTTAGAGTTGCGTGATAACCAGAAGAAAATGGATGGCCAACTTTGTCCGCAACGATTGAAGAAAATAGATAGAATTGAATAACGAAGAATTGATAACCAAGTGCATGCTCTCGCGTACAACCATCTGGATAGGTTTGAGCTGTAATTTCTCGCTCGAGAATATCAAAGGCACGATTACGCCAAGCATCACTTTCTGCGAACAATGTAAAGTATGACGCGGCGATGTATACGCCAGCGGCTTCTCCAACTAAATGGTTATTTGCCGACGAACCTTCTGAGAACTTTGAGGCAACATCACGTATATGGTAAAAAATTGAGTTAAGCCACCGTGATCTGAACTCAACGCTAAAGTTTTTAGTCGCATCACAGAGATCGTAAACCCAAACCCAATTAATGAGTCGAACCCCAAGTTCGAGAGGGCTTTTCCAATTCATGCCTTTACCGATGGGGTTCTGATCAAACCAAGACTCAAGCTGTTCTTGGATAGCGGTGAGATAACGCCGATTACCACTCACTCGCCAAGCTCGAGCCAGAACAACAAGATGATGGTGACGGTTTGGCTCCCAAACCATCTTACAATCACCATTCGTCTCGAAATCCCTATAATCAACGAACAGACAATGCCGAACAGGCGCGACACGGCCTGCTGAGTGGTCCAAATGCCAATTGATAGGCTGGCCAAAATCTGCGTTTTTAAGATCAAAAAATGAAAGCTTTCCCTCAGAAATGCTATTTGCTCGGTCTAGCAAACTGGTTTTCCAGTCGTCTTGGTAGGATGAGCCTGCATCTTCTTGTAGGGGGTCATAATCTACCAGCTTTATAGACGGGATAAACGAATCAACTGTGGCACCCTGACGAAGCTTTATCGCAGGCAATACTCCCAACTGGACCCTGCCCGCCTCTATTACAGCTTTCGTGAGACTTGATACTCGCCAAACAACTTCTGCTGGAGACATACTGCGCAGACGATTGACATACCAACCTATAGATCCCATAGCAAACCCTTCCGCTCGAGCCTCATCGCTGAGCACTTAAAATATCCAATATTAAAATGACAATAGGTAACAAACGATATGCTATCCCTAGTTTCAGGCTGTGCTTCCTTGCTCTCGGTGAGCGATACCCTAGCCAAGAGGTTAGCCCGGGTAAAGTTCTAGCTCTTGAGGTGCCCCTGGGCGCGACCGGAGGAAACAGGTTAACTCGTCAGACAAAGCACACCCGGCATCAGAAACCGGCGCGCATTGTAGCAAAAATATGGTAGAACTTCTGTTTAATGAATTAATTCGATCTCCAACTTCATGACATAGCATCTAAGTAGTCGTTCCTCTACAATATGGTGCTTGTATAAAGGAATAATCGTAGTTATGAAAGTACTCACCGTTTTTGGAACCCGCCCAGAAGCCATTAAGATGGCCCCGCTCGTAAACCAGCTTGCATCAGACGATTTTTTTGATGCTCGCGTTTGTGTTACAGCCCAGCATAGACAAATGCTTGATCAAGTGTTGAGCTTGTTTCAGATCACACCTGACTATGACCTAGATATAATGAAACCAGGACAAACACTTGGTGAAATAACAGGCAACATTCTCCAGAAAATGAGCGCTGTTCTCCAAGAATTCCGGCCCGACATTGTACTAGTCCATGGTGACACTTCGACGACATTTTCAACTGCGTTAGCCTGCTACTACGAACAAATTGCAGTTGGGCATGTTGAAGCAGGCTTAAGAACCGGCAATATTTATTCCCCCTGGCCCGAAGAAGCAAACCGCAAGCTTACTGGCGCAATTACGCGTATACATTTCGCCCCAACGGCTAAATCTCAAGCAAACCTGTTAGCTGAGAGTGTAAACGAAGACCATATAGTCGTTACTGGTAACACCGTCATCGATGCGCTTAAATGGGTTCAAGCAAGTATTCATAATGATGAGCATCAACGCCAACAACTAGCTTCAAACTACCCTTTCTTAGATGAAGACAAAAAGCTAATTTTGGTCACTGGGCACCGTCGGGAAAGTTTTGGCGGCGGCTTCGAAAGGATTTGTTCTGCATTAAAAACCATTGCAGAAACCCACCAAGATGCTGAAATTTTGTACCCAGTACACCTCAACCCCAATGTGCAAGAACCGGTCAACCGTTTACTCAAAGGATTACCCAACGTCCACCTTATTGCACCTCAAGATTATCTTCCTTTTGTCTACTTAATGGATCGTGCAACCATTATTCTGACCGATTCGGGAGGAATTCAAGAAGAAGCGCCGTCTCTCGGTAAGCCCGTTCTGGTTATGCGAGAAACAACCGAACGACCAGAGGCTGTCGAAGCAGGAACAGTTAAACTCGTGGGGACGGATGTGGAAAAAATTACACAAGAAGTGAATACTTTGCTAACAGACCCAGTTGCTTACAAAACCATGAGCAAGGCGCACAACCCCTATGGTGACGGACAAGCCTGCCCGCGCATTCTTGAAGCACTAAAAGCAATCGCCAAGTAAACTGATTCAACTTATTCGAATTTAATTAAATATGGAGTAACTATCGTGGCATTTGAAAGTATCTCGGTCATTGGACTTGGTTATATCGGGCTACCCACAGCAGCAGCAATCGCAGCACGCCGTAAAAAAGTAATCGGTGTGGACGTAAATCAAATGGCTGTCGACACCATCAATGCCGGCGACATTCATATTGTTGAACCAGAATTAGATATAGTGGTCAACGCCGCCGTTTCGCAAGGTTATTTAACGGCGACGACGACTCCACAAGCAGCTGATGCTTACTTAATCGCCGTCCCTACGCCATTTAAAGAAAACCATCAACCCGACTTAAGCTACATACAAAAAGCTTGTGAATCAATTGCTCCTGTATTGAAAAAAGGCGACTTAGTTATTTTAGAGTCAACATCTCCCGTCGGAGCAACGGAACAAACAGCGATCTGGCTTGCCGAAGCACGAACAGACTTAACTTTCCCTCATCAAAAAGGCGAACTGTCTGATATTCGCGTGGCTCACTGCCCGGAACGCGTACTTCCCGGGCGTGTGATGCGAGAACTGGTACAAAACGATCGCATCATTGGCGGCATGACCCCTGCTTGCTCTAAACTTGCCGCAGAGCTCTACCATATTTTTGTCGATGGAGAATGCATTCTAACCAATGCTCGCACAGCAGAAATGTGTAAGCTCACGGAAAATGCGTTTCGTGATGTCAACATTGCATTCGCGAACGAACTTTCCATCATATGTGACAAACAAAACATCAATGTATGGGAACTCATTCAGCTAGCCAATCGACATCCCCGCGTGAACATTTTACAACCAGGGCCCGGTGTGGGCGGCCACTGCATCGCTGTAGACCCGTGGTTTATTATTAGCCAATCACCAGATGAAGCTCGACTTATAAAATCTGCACGAGATGTTAATGATGGAAAACCAAAGTGGGTTCTCGACAAAGTCAAAATTGCTATTGCTGAATTTTTAAGTAAAAACCCTGACAGAACAGCTGCCAGTTTGAACTTAGCGTGCTTTGGCTTAGCGTTTAAGGCAGATATCGACGACCTACGCGAGAGCCCTGCATTAGATATCACCTTAGAGCTCGCTGATATGCATCCCGGCACAGTTTTAGCGGTTGAACCGAATATCCACACATTACCCAAAAAGTTGGAAGGCAAAAATGTTGATCTTACTAGCATGGACGTCGCATTGACTAAAGCAGACATCATGCTTGTATTAGTAGATCACAAGCCATTCAAATTTATTTCCGCTAACAAGATGACTGAGAAAATCGTCATCGATACACGTGGCATTTGGGCTAATTAGTTTTTCGAGATCAAGCTATAACTCGAATCTGGTAGATGGCCCTATCTTTTTTAACTAAAAATGATAGGGCCACTCTGAAGCTCATGAGTTGATACATTCAGCCTGTTGCGACAACCAACGCTCTGGGTAACTATTGGGGTACCTCCGCGCTAAAGACTCAATTGACGCTTTGTATTCGCCAACCAAGTATTCTCTTATTTCTGAAGGCATAGTTTTGTCAAGCGAGGCATTGACCTGCTTGTTCTCAGTGATGTCACTGAGCAATTCAGTCGAGATTCCCACGAAGTCAAAAAGCGACTTTCGAATAGTATTTGGCTCTTCTACAATTTGATCATACCAAAGAACAAGAAATTGATTATCGGGTAATATCTTTTCCCATCGCTCTATAACCATTTCATAATTTGATCTTTCAGTGATTGCTGCGTATGACAAATAATCCTTAATATCTTGCGTTGACATATCCGTTAGCTTTTTGCCGTAACGTTTCTCATGATATCGAATAGTGGACCATGCTCGCTCGATTGGGTCCCTCAAGATAAAAAACACTTTAATATCAGGCAACAGTTCAACAACCTCTTTAACACCTTGGTCGTTAAGCAGGCCATAAGCGGGAGTAATCTCACCGGTTACCTTTTCTCCTGGCACATCGAAAAGACTCTTGTACCACATATTGCCTGGTTTACGAAAATAATACTTCAGATCCCATGATAGCTGTTGAGAATTAGGGGAAACAATATTCCTCCCCATGGCTTTGATAAGATTGTAGCGAAACTTTTTAAAGTCTGGATCAAACGAAAATAATCGATTTATCCAGCCACCCTCCTTCAAGTAGCTCGAAGATAGATAACTCGGATCTCTAGTAAAATAATGAAGTTCCTTCCTTCGCGGCATCCAGACATTAGGATGTTGCTGAAGTTGCGCTGAGAGCCAGGTTGTCCCAGAACGAGCGGCACCAATACCCAAGAAATCCGGCTTAGACATTGCTCATCTCCTCCTGGTAATTTTTATCACTTACCATCTTTAACATTAGCTTTTCAAATTGCGAAATTGTTTTGTCCACGTGGTGAAAGTTATTAAAATAATCTGATGCATTATTTGAATATTTTGCACGATTCTGCGGAACTAGAGCACTGGTAAGCTTTGAGTATAACGACTCTACAGAGTCAGCTATTTCACCTAACCTATGCTTTTCAACCACACCATCTGGATCAAATGTGGTCACCAAGGGCACACCAACACTCCAAGCCTCTAAAAAAACATTCGGAAAACCTTCATAAACTGACGTCGAACATAGTACATCGGCAGAATGGTAGAATTTACCCATATCTTCATGCGCAACACGTCCACACAATTCTACATTTGATATTGCACGCGCCCGCTCTACGCATGACCTTGCATATTCAGTATCTGTATTCGCTGCCCCGACAATTTTAAAATCCACATGCGGCATTTTTTCAGCAACGGAAAGCAACCACTCCAAACGCTTCTCAGGGTTAATACGCCCAACCCACAAAACCATAGGCCTGTCAGAGCTTGTTGTTTTTTCTATATTAGAAGTCGACTGAAAACCTTGGCTTGGCATTCTTATCGTTGTCGCTTTTTTGTTGTAGTTCTGTAATAAAAGCTGTTTTTGACGATCGGTTTGACACACTATATCCTGCGTCATCTTCACGCCGAGCTTATACAACATTTTTTCCCTGATCTGTGGCAAACCCCGGAGTTCTTTCGTGCAATCTTCGTCACTTGCAATCGAATACATTACTTTTTTGTTGTTGCGTTTTGCCCAAAGCGTCAGCTGCCCTAACCCCAAATCGCCACAGTTATAATAATAAATATCGGCGTCGGCTCTATTTAAAGCACCTACAAAACTTGTCCAGCGGGGATGGATAAATCTAAACACTGGAATCCCCTCATTTTTTTTGCACATCCCAATCGCCTTGACTCCTCCTACATCGTGGTCACCTGAAAAGTAATCACTCCAGCAAATCATACTTACGCGATAACCTTTTTCAGCGAACCAATTCGCCATGAGTGGAACTTGCACCTCGATCCCGCCAGCATGGCCGGTATCCTTTGACGCAAGTACACCGTATGCATTGTGGGCGATAAAACATATAGAGGGTTTTTCGGTCGTCATAATATGGTCAAGTTAATTAGATCTAAATCTTAGTAATTTCGTGGACAGATGGAATAAAGCTTCTAGTGGGTTTTTGGCATGATGAGGAAACGGCAGGCGTCTGAGTAAAAATAGATTATCTCCAAGTTTATTCAGCCCTTGTTGAGTCGTGACAGCGGAGTTGTATCCACATTGCTGCACAAGGCTAGCGGTATTTCGAGAAGCATCTCCATTGGGATAGCAGAAATGTTTACACTCCCGTCCCATGTACTTTCCTAGAGTTTCTTTTGACTGCGCCAGCTCTTTAATTAGCTCGCTGGTACAAACATGAGTGACTCGTATATGTGAAACAGTATGGCTGCCGAAATCTAATAAAGGGTTCTGCACCTGTAGATCATCCTTCTGAAGCAAGTCACTCCATACATCACCATCTAGCACTTGCTCTAGTGACGCTCCACTTTCACTCTCAAGCATCGAGCAGTTTTTATCTAAGTCGGCAAGCATTTGATAATCGTTTTGGTAGGCACCCTTCAATGCTAAACGGTATGCTTGATAGCTAAAAGATAATTCTTTACGACTTCTAAGATTAATCGTCTTTGAATCCGCCCCACAGGGTAATTCTACGCAGCTCTTATCGAGCTGCTGAAGAGCAAAGTCTAACCGATCAATCCAATATGGTTTTCTTTGTTCCACCGCTGAAAGCGTTGGGTAAACGATCATTGGGACTTGAAGGTTTTCTAGTACGGGTAACGCTTTAGTTAAATTGTTCTTATAGCCATCATCAAAAGTAAGAACTGCAGCATTTTTAACCCACTGAACCTCGCCTTGTAGCATCGCCACCGCATGCTCCAAAGAAATAAAGGTAAAATGCTTTTGATAGGCTTTGACAATAAGCTCCAACTGTTCAGGCGAGGTTCTTTGCCAAGTTGGCTGCCATTTGTCGTGAATTGTAGGTGCCGCAACTCCATGCAACATGAAGATTACCAATTTGTTCCGTGTCAAGTAGCGAGCCAACCAATTAATGCCCAACCACTGAAACATACGAGACAAAATTGCTTTCTTCATCCCCCACTGGCCTCCTTGCCACCCGGGTAAGAACTTCCGGATTTTTGTTCTATAACTCGGTTCAGATTTCTGAACCATTTCCCCGCCACAACATCTCGAGCCACATTTTGCGCTGCCCAGTCGTAGCCAGCCGAGGACAAACTATTCCAGTGCTCGATATCAGACAACAATTTAGCAATAGGCTCAACAAATTCTATTGCTTCTCCATCTAGTAAATATCCCGTTTTACCTTGCTTAATCGCTGACTTTAAATCACCCACGTTAGACACTACTGGAACCGTACCTGAACCCAGCGCCTCCAACATTGCTATTGACACGCCCTCCCACCGGGAAGTGAGTAAAAACACCTTTGCATTTGCCAACAGGCTTTCAACATCTTTCCGCTGCCCGAGAAAATGCAAATTCTCGGTCAACTTATATTCTGCGCTAAGGGCTTCAAGCTCCTGACGCATCTCGCCGTCGCCAACAATATTGATCGACAATTTGGGACATTGCGTAACGAGGTGACGTGCAATATCGACAATCCACTGAGGCCTTTTCCTTTCGATCAGTTGCCCAACATAAATAATATCGCAAGACCGTTCCTGATAGCTTGCTCTATCGCTGGGAACAATCACGCTGCCTGTTTGTATAATAATCTGGCCAGTAGGTTTAGCTTTCTCAAGAAAATACTGTTTCGCACCCTCTCCCCTCACCACGATTAGATCAATGTGCTTTACCAGCCTCTCGGCCAAACGCTCAACAAAATGGCTAGGTTGGGACAACGCATTTAATATTCGATTATCAGCTTTCCAACCACCGCCCTCTATTTCATTGGAGCCAGAAGTCGCTTGATAACATACCGGACGGTTAAATAACGCGCCGCAAAATACCGCTATAGGGGCTGTGGGATAAATATGATATGCCATAAATAAATCAGGACGATATTTATACCCTACGTAGACCGACCAAACAAATTTGGCACCCGCTCTTGATATAACTTTTGATAACCATTTAGGAGGACAGGCATAAACTAAGTTGTCCAAGCTATCAACGACATCATCCGTAACTAAAACCACTTCACCAATTTGAGCCTTTGCAAGAGGAGCCACATGCGCATGGAACCAATTAGGGTTGTGAAAAGTACCTATTACGACGATGCAACTTTGTCGATCCCACCTATTATTCGCAAATGGTCTCATCACGAAACGAACAACAATAGGTAGAAGATAACTAATTGACAATATAACTCTTGATAATAGCTTCAATAGGAAAGTTTTCATCAACTTTCCTTTGATTGAGCACTTGAGGTGGGCAACAATCGTTTAACGATTGCAATCAACAGGTACCAGCAAAATAATGAGTTGGTTACCAAGTATCGACGCCATAGTCTACCCGGCTCTTGCAACAGTCGATACATCCATTCAAGACCGAGTTTTTGCCATAAAACTGGCGCGCGTTTTACTTTACCTGCAACAACATCGAAAGAACCGCCAACACCATGCACGACCGGGACGTTCATAATTTTGGCCCAGTCGGCCATAAACTTTTCTTTTTTGGGGGAAGTTATCGCGACAAATAAAACATCGGCTTTTGACTCACCGATTGAATCAGCAATACTCTCTTCTTCTTCAGCTGTAAAATAACCGTTTCTTCTCCCTGCAATAACTACATGTGGGTAGTTTTCTTTTACAAAACGTTCTACCTTTTCTGAAATTTCTTCAGTTGCGCCAAGGAAATAAACCCTCCAACCTAACAAATTTCCTTTTTCAAGAATCTCCAGCATTAAATCAATTCCTGCGACACGCTCTGTAAGGGGCGAGCCTAACAACTTACTAGCCCATACAACAGAAGCCCCATCAGCGAGAACCATATCAGAGGAAAGTACGTCTTGAGCAAGTTCAGGGTTTCTATGCATGTTGACCACTTTCGCGGCATTAACAACACCGACATGAAGCTGATCTCTCGATTGAATAGCAGAGGAAACACGCTCAACAGCCTGGGACATTGAATAGTTGTCTATAGGAATACCGAATAGGTTAATTCTCATTATCTAAGCTCAAGCAGTAAAATGTTCAAAATAGGTGGAGGTCTAGTCGAATGCGGAGGTTTAGAACAAGCGCCCCAAAAGCCCAGTGTGATACTGGGCTTAATGTATAACTTATAAGGTTCTAGTACGCGTTGCTATGCCCCATAACAACTTGCCTAATGGTAAGAAAGATAATTCTCAAATCAAAACCGAGGTGCCATCCACGAATGTAATCCAAATCGTATTCAACACGCTTTTCCATTTTCTCAAGCGTATCTGTTTCGCCTCGCCAGCCGTTAACCTGCGCCCATCCTGTAATACCTGGTTTCACTTTATGACGCAGCATGTATCCTTTAATCTGAGACCGGTAGGCTTCATTATGAGCAACGGCATGGGGTCTCGGACCGACAATTGACATGGTTCCACCCACAACCTGCAAAAATTGCGGCAACTCATCCAGCGAGGTGCGGCGTAAAAAACCACCGAATTTGGTAATACGTTGATCACCTTTAGTCGCCTGAACAACATTGTCACCATCTTCGCAAACCGTCATTGTGCGAAACTTTAGCACCTTCACGACTTCGCCATTAAGACCATATCGGCGCTGTTTAAAAAACACTGGGCCTGGAGAACTTAACTTTACGCCAATTGCAATAATAGACATCGGAATGGCAATCATCGCTAAAATAACAGAGCCAATACAAATATCTTCAACTCGTTTTAATATTCCGTCTACGCCATAAAAAGGATTATCAACGACACTCATAACGGGAATATCGCCAATGTTGGACCATTGCGCACGCAACAGATCGAACCCGCCAAAATCGTACGCTAAGTGGACGGATGCTGTAGTATCTGAGAGACGACTGACAAGTTCTGCAATTCGTGGTTCTGCTCGCGGTGGAAGCGCGATATATACATGGTCCACTTCGTTATTTCGCGCTGCCTCTACAAGCGCACTAAGATTACCTTTTAATCCGCCCAATCGAATACTGTTTGGATCGAGCCGGTCCAACATCCGATCATCATAAAAACCTACCAACTCTAACCCCATCCAGGGTGAGTTTTTGATACTTTGCGCCAACTGCGCACCTAAAGCAGAAGCTCCAACAATCGCTGTCGTTCTTACATTATACCCTCGGCTATGCGCTTCTTGAGATAAAGCTTCGGCAATTACACGCCAGATTGAAAGGACGACTGGTGAAATAACCGCCCAAGTCATCATCACCCTACGCGAGTGCTCTTCTGATGTTTTGGAGGCAAAGGCGTAAAGAACTACAACAAGAAAAGCGGCGCCCCAGGCAAGCGCGACTCTTTGAACGAGTGTAAACATCTTTCCGCTAGGTGCTGCACGGTATAGACCAGAAATTTGAGCTGTTAAGTAAAATACGATGCCCGCAATTACCGCACCCACCGTATATTCATTGCGCCACACTTCGGATTGAATGTAACACGCGAGCCAAAAACTAAAACCAATTATGGCCATATCTAGCAAGCGAGAAGCGAAATTCAGCTCTGCCTCGAAAGGCCGAATCATCGCTTTATCCTTTCCTCTTGTCATCTGATCTACTCCTATAGAACATTGACTATTAAATCACTGACTATCTATTTACTTCTTTTCCAGGAGAGCCGACATCCTCTCTCGAACTCATTTCTCTTAAACTATTTGCTATATCTGCCAAGTGTTTTTCAATTGCACCTAGCGTGCTTTCTAGTTGATCATTCCTAACAGCTGATTCTTGGGGTGACCGCTGCAACTCAACAATATTGTTGTTGCCCTTCCTTGCTTCCTCTCTCGAAAGCCTAGGGGGTTGCGTATCCCAACCCAATTCGGTTTCAGCTTCAGAAACCTGCTTGGATGAGATCGCGTAGAAACCATCTGCATACCCGCAAGTTAGCGCGGTGTCTGCCAGAACATTGATGAGTCTAGGTAACCCATTCGTTAATTCGTAAATTTTCTTGACCGCATCTTGAGTGAAAATCTCTAGTTTTTGGCCCGCTTTTTTAACCCTAAATGAAACATACTCTTTAGTTTCATTGTAATCTAATGGTGTCAGATGAAAGCGCAGTTTTATCCGCTGATTCAACTGTTCCAGCGTACCACTTTCTACAATCTGTTTTAGCTCTGGCTGGCCACATAAGATTATATTGATATTGGTCTTGGACTTAAGCAGGTCAATACCTGCCAAAAGCCTTAATTCTTCTAAAGTTTCGCGTGAAAAGCGCTGAGCCTCATCAATCACCAAAACAACATTTTTTTGAGAGTCCAGGATGTAGTCATTAATTAACTGAAATAGCTTGGGTTTAGGGACCTGCTCTCCCGAAACCAACCCCAATTGCTCGGCAATGACATAAAGAAGCTCATACGGAGATAACTGTGTCTGGTAAAGCGTAACAACTTCAGCACTCGCTGGCATAGTCTTAAGTAAATGCTGGAGCAATATTGTTTTACCTGAACCGATATCTCCAGTAAGTAGAGTAAATGTATCCTTGTTCCACAACGCATAATTAAGATACGTGAACGCCTTTTTATGACCACGACTTAGGTACAAAAACTCTGAGTTAGGCGCGATCTCGAAGGGTTCGACTTCAAAACCAAAATGCTCCAAATACATGGCAATTCCCTAGTTACGAATTAATGGGGTATACACAAAACCAATTCTTCCACCCCTTTCGTCAAAATTGTTGTTCGCCGCTTCGCCTGAAGCATCTCGCGAATTCAACTCGATATAAGTTTCAAAATTTAAGGAAGCAAAATAGGTGAGCCTAAGCGCTAGCGACCCAGTATCCTGGGTCTGATCCGTAAGATTAAACTCATCCTCGCTATAGAAATAGCGCACCTGATAACCGAACGCTGACACACCACCGGTATTCGAAAAACGGTCAGAGAGTGAAAAATTAAAGAATGTCCGTTCTTCGTCAAACAGGCCTTGATTACCCTGAACGTCTTCATCACTTTTGATAGTTCGCGCACCGACATTTACATCCAATAGTAAATTTCGCTTCACATAGGTGTATCGAAAATTGAGTGCCTTTTCGACAACAATGCCATCTGAAAAACCGGCCTGATCATTCGCCGATACATTAACTAATGTATTATCAAGATCAACTGTTAGTGCATCCCCAAAGCCCTGGCTATATCCAGCAGTCAATGAGCTAAAGGAATTAATTTGACGAATGAGTGAAAAGCGAGCAGAAGACTGGTAAGCATCATTTACGCCTCCGTCATTGAGAATCCTCTGCCTTCCATATTCAAGCACAAAATTAGTAATGCCTCCGCGCCCAGAGATGCCTACAAAACCCTCTTCTTGCTTAAACTCCTGATCTGTATCTGAAAGCTCAGTATTTTGTTTTCTAGCATTGACCAGAAGCGACAGGTATGAATTGACTTGTCTCTCATAGCCCAAAGTGAAAATATCGAAGTCCCTCGACGTCACACCCTCTTTATCTCGAATACTGGAAAATCTGTACTCTGTGTTGATTCGAGACACAGGTGATATAAGAATGAAGTAGCTAGGCACAACACTAAATACGTTGATATCCCTGAGGTTATTAACTGTCTGGGCAGACTCCCGGTCCAGCGCCACCTGAAGATATGAATCGAAAACCCCTAATCTAAAGTTAGTATCATCAGGTTGGTACACACCACTTAGATTCAGTGTTCGCTGATCATCAGAGGTAAGCTCATCTAGCGAATACCAATTTCGAGCATAAGCCCCATCAATCGATGTAACGAACTCTACATTAGGGTCTGACTGAAAATTAAACTCGACGCCAGCAGTAGTGACCGTACCGCTTTCAGTTTCTTGCCCTCCTCCCAACACGGGAAGCTGGGCCAGGTTATCCGAATAGCCAACGCTTGAAAAAAAGCTATACCCATAACTCTGAGCTTTAGAATCCAACGGGAAAACCAGTGTCAAGATAGCGACAACAACAACCGAAAAGCCCTTTATCATTAGTCCTTCACCAACCAAATCAGAATTGATTTAAAACCACACCTGCCAGCTTTTGCTTGCCAATAATTTGAGCAGCAGCCTTAATCTGATCAGTAGTGCATAGCCCGTATGGGATAACTAAAATTACTCTGTCACACAACTCCAACAATATGCGCGCGTCTGCAGATTCATTAATACTAGGAGCGTCTATAATCGGGTATCGCTCTGGATACCGCTCAACCACCTCGCCGATAACACTTTTCATTTTTTCAGATGTAAAATATTCGGCTGAGTTTTCTTGCGACCTTCCACTTGGCATAAACCTTAGACGCGGCACACCCGTTTCATAGAGAATGTCAGCAACATGGAGCTCTTCGCTTTCTAGACAATCCATCAAACCGGGCTTTTCATTATCCAGTTCAAACAAACCCGCTAATGACGGCGTATGGACATTCCCCTCTATCAGCAATGACGTTTTTCCTTCATCAAAAGCAAACGTCGCTGCCAAATTAGCGGAGACTAAACTGCTTCCTCCGCCTGATACAACCGATGTAACTAACGTCGTAAAATTACTGGACGCTGACGATGCAAGCAATTTTGTTCGCAAATTTCGGTAGATATTGAGAAGCTCTTTATCTTTCATACGAGGATAAATGAGCCGCTTTGCGGCCATCTCTTCTTCAGAAAGCAACAAGCGGTGAGACATGTTTTTAATTTGCGATTTTGCCGAAACGATATCTTTCATGCGTGCTTTAGAAACGGCTTTTGACGTTTCTTCGGAAACGGGCTGACTATCACTAGCGGCCAAATTATCTGCGGCTGCATGCTGGTCTACGCCACCCGATTCCTTCTGCGCATGCTCTCTTAACGCTTTAGAAAAAGCAGATTCTAGTTTACTCATAACTTAACCCGCTATCCTCAACCATGCAGCGTACCCATACAGAGCCCAGCTTAATAAAATCACAAAAAGTATTATCGATTTTTTAAATGTATTTAGTGTGTATTCAGTTGGAGTGTTGACGTGATAAACGGACGCTAAAACTGGCAGCCCCATTCCTTCTGTAATCAATTTTTCAGAACGAACTTTCTGATCTATCAAGGTAACGCCATAAATCAAACACAATGGGAGCATAAAACTCAAAATCGCGCCTGCAGCGAGAAAATGTGCAAATCGGATACCTTCCGGCGTCAAAGGCAGCGCAGCGTGCTCTTGAACTTTGAAAGTCATACCTTGATTTTCTTTGTCTATATTCATCGAAATGCGAGCATTTTCACGTTGGCGCAGCAATGACTGATACAGCTCCTGGTTTACTTGATAATCCCGCGTCAATTGAGCTAATTTTGCCTCTACATCGTTAATTCGGATTATTCGTTCTTCTTCTACGGCTAATAGCTGCTTGGTTTCCTCAAGCCGAGCAGTTAACGACGCTAATTGCGTTTCCGCGGCCGACGCCTGGCTTCTTAACTCTTGATATAGCAGACTGGTTGTAGCAGCTTGAGAAATACCCCGTTCTTTATCAGCCACACTTAAACCGGCATTTGACTCTTGTTCTTTAAGCAGCGCCGTCTCAATAGTTGCGATCTGAGTTTTGATTCTAACGATATCAGGGTATGTGTCTAAATAGCTCAGTCTCAGAGTGCTTAGTTGCTCTTCAAGCGCCGCAAGTCTTTCTCGGTATTGTCCTTCACGAGTTAAATTTTCAGTAATAGCAGCCTCACCAGAAAGTTGCTTCTGAAGAGTTTCTTTACGGATTTTCAGCTCCCGGACTTCCAACTGCGTTGCCTCCATTCGCCGACGGAGTTCCATGATTCGGCCATTGACTTCATCTTGTGAGCCTGGGCGCGCATCTACATTCGCAGTGTGAAAATCTTTTAGGGCTTGTTCAGCAACCTGTAATTTTTCTTGGTACTCTTCGACCTGACCGTTAATAAAATCGTAGGCGTCCTGACTTTCTTTCTGCTTTGCTGAAATACTATGCTCGATGAAAACATCGGTTATCGCACTAGCCGTTTTGTAAGCAACCTCAGGGTCAGCATTTTTTACCGCAATACTTAATAAGTTTCGTCCAGCATTTCTGACCTCGACCATTTTGCCTACAGCAACAATTGCCTTTTCTTTCTCTAACTCAGTAGAGTTTTCAGTTACCCACCCTGACGTTACCAATGCTTCTTCCATCGCGCCTCTACTGGAGATAATTTGTCGGGCGATTCGAGCTCGATCAACCACGTCAGTGGTTACTGCCGTCCCCTCCATTAGCGGGCGCAGGATATTAAATTGATCAACAAGAATAGCGCTTGAAGAGGTGTAAGATTTTGGCCAAAACCAGCCCACACCTAAAAAAGCGAGACTAGTAATCAAATACAGTGCTGCAAATACGCGTCTCTTATCCCAGATTTCACGCCGTAGCAACGATAATATTTCAGAAATTTCAGCGTTCATTCAAAGATGTACCTGCTTGATCGAATTTATTGGAGCGTGACGACAAAACTTAGATTAAAAGAGGCGCTCAGGAATAGTCAGGACATCACCAGGCTCCACGGCATAATTTGTATCCATTTTCCCGGACTTCAGAATATCAGCAACCTTCACCGAGATCGCTTGGACCCCTTCTTCCGTTTGCCGATACAGCTTGGCACTGTTGCCTGAAGCAAAATCGTTCAGACCTCCAGCCTCCAACACCAAATCCAATACCGTCATCCCCTGCCGAAACCGAAAAGAGGAAGGAGTATTAACTGCACCAGAAACCCGTACTCGAGACAGAAACTCATGGCTTCTTAGCTCCACTAGAATAACGGCAACTTGCGGGTCACGAATGTAGGCGGAAAGTTTTTGTGTGATATCGTCAGCGACCATTTTTGGCGTTTTACCTCCAGCCATCACCTCCCCAACAAGAGGGATAGATATTTGGCCGTCTGGGCGCACAGGAACCGTAATGGATAAATCAGGGTTTTTCCAAACGCTCACCTGTATTTGGTCATCGACCCCAATCAAATACTGGTCGACCAATAACACCGGCACAGCATTCTTTTGCGGCGCATAAGCCATGTCATCAGGCGTACTCGAACAGCCAACCACTAGACTACAAACCACTATAGCGGTTAACGATAAAAATATAGTTTTCACTTTGTTATAGCTATATAGCACTTTTCTAATGCTCCCAATCCATCCATAAAAGGTCATTAATAAGGTGTGTATCTCAAACGCCTCTTCCGCTAGAGCCCCGCTTGCAATTTATACAGTGAACCATCTAGCACTTTAAGCAAACTTTGCCTGTCGCTGAAATCTATTTACTTTAAGCTGTGGTGAGCGTACTCCAATTTACCCCAATTACAGCTAACCGAAGCTCACCCCTGCAGTGGCTGGAATCACCAGCAGAAACCTTGAATATTATCACATAATGGACATCTGCAACGACACCAAAATCAACATCCACCCGACAGAGAGCAACGCTCGCCCAACCAGCTTTTTGTGATACAAGTCACAAAATATGCCGATATCACTGTGACGGAATAAGCGCCCGCGGCAGGTGAAACAGAAAACGTAAGCAATGCTTATCTTCCACCCAACAAAACCTCTCAAATATTGTTGGCATGGCAATGATTGGTTAAGCACTTGCGTAGAGAAATATACTCACACTATGCACTTAAATCTTTATACGAATGACACAAGGGCTTTGATAGCCGATGAAACGAAGCTCAATCTAAGTTGAAGCTTCGGGTGCACCTAAGATAGAAAAATAGAGATAGGAATATAAGATTGCCTCTTCCACTCCCTGAAAAAGCAGCTGCGTATCTGAACTCATCCATAAGACGCGCGTAATCTAACTTACCCATAATTAAAATTCAATATTTATCCTTCTCATAGCTTCCCGACTGAGCACCTCTTTCGCAGAAATCACCGCAGCACTAAAAGCTCCGCACAGTCACATGCAATATGTCATAATGTCGCCGCCTTGATTACCTCCTCTGACCAAGAGAGCATACAGTGAACAGAAAAATATCCGTTATCGGTCTCGGCTATGTTGGACTTCCTGTCGCCGTTGCCTTTGGACAAACCCACCACGTTATTGGATTCGATATCAACACGCATCGAATCCGAGAACTTAGTGAGGGCAAAGACTCTACCCTCGAGGTAGAACCAGAACAACTTCAAGCAGCAGACATCCACTTCACCAGTGACGCGCAAGACTTAAGTGAGGCGGACTTTCATATAGTGGCAGTTCCTACACCTATCAGACGCACCAAGCAACCAGATCTTGGTCCCCTACTGAGCGCCTCGAGGACTATAGGTAAACACCTTAAAAAGGGCGACATCGTTGTATTCGAGTCTACTGTTTACCCTGGAGCAACGGAGGAAGACTGTTTACCTATACTTGAAGCGGAATCCGGCTTGACCGCAAGCGTAGATTTCACCGTTGGCTACTCACCAGAGCGGATCAACCCAGGAGATAAAGAGCATACCTTCACCAAAATAACCAAAGTAGTCTCGGGTCAAACAATAGAGACACTCAATATTATCGCTGAGGTCTATGGCAGCGTTGTGACAGCGGGTATACACAAAGCGCCATCAATTAAGGCGGCCGAGGCTGCCAAAGTGATCGAGAATACACAGAGAGATCTCAATATCGCGTTGATGAATGAGCTATCTGTTATCTTCAAGCGTATGAATATTGACACGCTTGACGTGCTTCAAGCAGCCTCTACCAAATGGAACTTCCTTCCATTTAAACCAGGGCTCGTTGGAGGTCATTGTATTGGTGTAGACCCCTACTACCTCACCTACAAAGCAGAGCAGCTAGGATATCAACCTAATGTAATTCTTGCAGGGCGTCGCATTAATGACTCAATGAGTGATTACATAGTCACCGAAGCCATCAAAAAGATGGTGTTAAATGACATTCCCGTGCGTAATAGCCGCGTTGCGATTCTTGGCCTTACCTTTAAAGAAAACTGCCCCGACCTTCGGAACTCCAGAGTGATGGATATTGTTTCCGAGCTTTCCAGCTATGAGATCAACCCGCTAATCCACGATCCATTGGCTGACCCAAAAGAGGCCACTGAAGAATATGGTCTAACGCTCAGCGAGTGGGATGACATCAATCAACTGGACTTGGTTATCATAGCAACCGCTCATGATGACTATAAATCGCTCTCACCAGCGAACCTAGCAGCACGATTAAAACCTAACGCGTTAATATTCGACGTAAAAGGAATTTTGAACCGAGAAGACTATGCCGCAGCAGGCATGACCATTTGGAGATTGTAAATGAAAGTATTAGTAACTGGCGCTGCTGGTTTTATTGGATCTACTCTCAGCCACCAATTACTTGAGCGCGGAGACCAGGTTGTCGGCATCGACAATTTGAACGACTACTATGACGTGCAGTTAAAATTAGATCGCCTAGCCCGCCTTGAACCACATAAAAGCTTCAGCTTTGTAAAGCTTGATGTCGCTGATCGGGAAGGTATGACCTCTCTTTTTAACAAAGAAAAATTCGACCGAGTCGTACACCTTGCGGCACAGGCTGGCGTGCGCTACTCGATTGAAAACCCTCACTCCTATATAGATTCAAATATTGTCGGTTTTTGCAATATTCTAGAAGGATGCCGCCATAACATGGTAGAACATCTTGTTTACGCGTCATCAAGTTCTGTCTATGGTGCGAACAAAGCTCAACCATTCTCTGAACAACACAATGTAGACCACCCAATCGCCCTATACGCCGCCAGTAAAAAAGCAAATGAGTTAATGGCGCACTCGTACTCTAGTCTGTACAACCTGCCGACCACAGGGCTTCGCTTCTTTACGGTTTACGGCCCTTGGGGCCGCCCCGATATGGCCCTATTCAAGTTTACAAAAGGAATTATTGAAGATTCGCCTATCGATATTTATAACCATGGCGAAATGATCCGTGACTTTACCTACATTGACGACATAGTCGAAGGTGTCGTGCGGACTCTAGACAACGTTGCCACTGCAAACTCTGATTGGGACGGGACTGATCCAGACCCCTCGACAAGTTATGCGCCTTATCGGATCTACAATATTGGAAATAACACACCGGTAAGACTAATGGACTTCATCGAAGCAATCGAAAAAGCCGTGGGAAAACCTGCTATCAAGAATATGATGGATATGCAGCCAGGGGACGTTCCGTCAACATGTGCTGACGTTTCAGCGCTAGAAAATGATGTCGGTTTCAAGCCCAATACATCAGTCGTTGATGGTATTAACCGATTCGTCAGCTGGTACCGCGAATACTTCAAAATATAGCGGCGGCGTTACCACGCGCTCGACACAACTTACTCACAAAAAAGGCCATCGTATGATGGCCTTTTTTGTGACTACGCGATAACAAGCTTTATAAGTTATACCCAGACTCTTCATGCGAGACCACATCCAGCCCCTGGGTCTCATCTTCTGCACTGACTCGAATACCACCGGTCAATACACTGGTGATCTTGAGAATCACCCAGGTAGCCACCGCGGTGAATACGATAGTCGCGACAACACCGATTAGTTGCGCTTGAAGCTGACCTCCCATGGTCATACCTTCAGCGTATCCTTGACCACTGAAAGCACCTATCTGGTCAGATGCAAAGAATGCCACTAAAAGACTACCTAAAATGCCGCCTACGCCATGGACTGGAAAGACATCCAGAGAGTCGTCAATTACTAGCTTGCGTTTGATGAACTGAGTCGCCGCAAAACAGACCAAACCCGCCAACAAACCTATAACAATTGCCCCTACTGGTCCAACAAATCCGGAGCAAGGCGTGATGGTCCCCAAACCTGCTACCATGCCAGTGACAATACCTAACACACTTGGCTTACCAAATTTCTTCCACTCCATCGCGACCCAAGCAAGAGATCCAGCCGCTGCGGATAAATGGGTAACCAACATAGCCATCGCTGCGTCACCATTAGCTGCGAGAGCGGAACCACCATTAAACCCAAACCAGCCAACCCACAGCATGCCAGCACCCGTGACTGTCATGGTCAGGTTATGTGGAGGCATAGGTGTTTTTGGAAACCCATTGCGGTTACCAATGACAACAGCACACACGAGTGCGGCAACACCGGCTGTAATGTGGACCACAATCCCACCCGCAAAATCTAGCACGCCAAGCTCTGACAACCAGCCGCCGCCCCATACCCAGTGGCAGACAGGTGCATACACACCGATCAACCAGAGTGAACTAAATATGAGAACCGAGGAAAACTTCATTCGCTCAGCAAACGCACCAACAATGAGTGCCGGCGTGATTATTGCGAAGGTCATTTGGAACGTAGCGAACAAGCTTTCAGGAATATCTCCCGATAAGGTATCTTCTCCTATACCGCTAAACAACACCTTGGAAAAATCGCCAATCAAGCTATTGCCAGTCCCAAAGGCAAAACTATAACCGAGCAGCAACCACAGGATTGACGCAATACAGGCAATAGAAAAACATTGCATCAACACCGATAAGACGTTTTTCTTACGAACAAGACCGCCATAAAACAGGGATAAGCCTGGCAGAGTCATAAATAAGACAAGCGCAGTAGATGTCAAAATCCACGCTGTGTTGCCGGTGTCTAATGTATCGGCTAGTGCAGTTGTCGGGATCAGCAGCGCGAGCAACGCCGCCGTCGGTAAGGTTACCAACGTTCTTTTCATGGGGCTCTCTCCAAGCAATGGTCTATCTTTGGCTACCGTCGAGGGCAGCTCTGATCGTTGTATTGTTATATTAATTACAAATTAGAGGATAGAGAGTTGCCTAGCTCAAAAACTAGCCATCGACTCGCCCCATTTTGCGGCACAAATAATAACGAAAATCGGAAGCGCGTACAGCTCAAAAATTGAATTTTCTGAATCGACAGACAGTCAATCGGCACTTTATCGATTGACTAGCGAACGCAGCACCTCCAGCTGAGCGGCGTCATTTTGATAGGTGTACGTTTCATAAGCGGTTGAAACCTGCTCAATCCAGTCTGCCTGATCCGGTAAGGCAGACATTGAGCGTCGAGCAAATGTCCGCGGTGGCTCTCCTTTCCCCCTCTCAATTCCCAGCGTTGAAAGGCGCTTTAAAAACTTATGGTAATACTTATCAGCCAATGTCATTCGCTGCTGACGCATTGAGATCAACAAGCTCACTCCGATTGCGGCCAAAATAACTGCCCCCGAGCCAATGAGTAGCAATGCTATGCGCATTGGAGTGATATCTCCCAACAACCGGCGTAAAAAAGCAGTCTGTTGTTCTTGGTTATAGCCCATCACCGTCGACTGCCACTGATATTCGATAGCCTCTAACCTCAACTTAAGGTTATTGATAAAGGAAAGGTGGCTAAAACGCTCGAGTGACAATGTGCCTGTGAGCAAAGGTACTTCGTCAACGCTTAACGCGGCGTCTATCCCGCTTTCAATTCTATTCGGCGCTACCCAAGCGGTAGGATCAACTCTCACCCACCCTTCGCCTTCAAACCAAACTTCCGACCAAGCGTGCGCATCCGCTTGTGATACTCGCAAAAAATTTTCTAAAGGATTCCACTTCCCGCCTTGATAACCTGCAACCACTCTCGCTGGTATACCAGCTGCGCGCATCATCACTGTAAAGCTTGACGCAAAGTGTTCACAAAACCCCCGACGCGTTTTCCACATAAACTCGTCAACGGAGTGTTGCCCCAACAATGGAGGAGATAATGTATAAACAAAATCGGAGCGGAAATAATTAAGGACTTTTTGCATGTAGGCTCTTTCATCGTTACCTACCTCGTTTAACCATTGATGGGCCGTTGCAATGGATTCAGCGTTGAATCCGTCGGGCAAATAGGTGTTACGCCGACGAATATGGCTGGGCAAAGAGTCCATTTGAAATGCAAAATTCAAATAACTTTCCACAGAATAACTTATTCTTGTCCCGATAGGTTTACGACGGACCAAACGATTGTCACCGGTAACACGAACTGCCTCTTCATTTGAACGAGCAGTAGGAATAGCGTAAAGCCAATGCTGCTGAGTCGGCTCCATAATGACATTATAGCGAATTAGCTTGCCGTCAGCTTGAAGTAAAGGTTCATCCCTTGTCGCGCTAGCAGATTGCCGCGTTGGAACAGGATAAGATGAAATACCACCCAGTTCCCAGCGCCTCCCATCAAAATCAGAAAACACAAGACCGCGCCAATACAGATCGGAATTAAGAGGAATGACTTCGTTTTCAAATTTCACTTTAAAGGCTGTGGCGTTACTTTGAGCCAGGTTGCTAAAATCACCGGGCGCCATACTGTCACTAACCCCCGTTTTAGCCGTGTTAGTAGGCTGCGGAACAGCCCATATCGACCCAACTCTTGGCATCGTAATGAATAAAACAAACATTAACGGGACACTTTGAAATACCATGGTCGCGGCATAGCGAAAGCTTATAGCGGGTCGTGTGTGCGCAGACTGATACAAACTAAGCAAGGTTGTAGTTAACAGAATCACGCAGAAGAACACATAGATTGTTGCGAGCATCGACTGGTAAAAAAGTAATTCTGTCGCAACAACAAAATACCCCAAATAAATAATTAACAACGCATCGCGTTTACTACTCATCTCCAGCAACTTCAGGATAAACATAGTAATCAACAGCGCGACCATCGGTTCTAAACCGTAAAACTTGCGAAAACTTGCACCCAGGCCTATCACGCAAACCAACAACAACGTCGCTTTTACCCAAGATTTTGGAAATCCCCAAATACCACGATATATTTGTACTCGCCACACAACCGCAACAGACCATGCTGCAATAACCCAAATAGGAAGACGACCTAGATGTGGCACTATCAGCAGTAATTGGCTCACCAACAACCAAACAAAACTGGCACGCGATAACTGAAAATAAGGCGTCATAATGTGGACGACTCCGCTACGTTCCCGTTTGCTTCACCAGCTCGAAACAGCGCGAGTTCGCGTAACATGTTTTCGATATGCTGCGACCCTTGCGCAGGACTGACCTCGATACCGGGCAAACGCAGTCCAACATCGCGTCTCTCTTTCGACGCCTCTAACACCCAATAACACAAACGTGACAAGCGCGCTTCAGTATCCATCCCTCCGAGGTAATCCCAATCCAACCATAAACGCTGATCAACATAAGCCGAATATTCTTTCGACATCACATCCATTCCCCGAGCGAAATGTTTCCATGAGACATTCTTCATCGAGTCTCCGACGTGATATTCACGAAAACCGACGAACTCATCTGCTCCCACACGAGCGGATTCAACGCCCTCATCAGCAATAGCCATTGATGGTGGCAAAGGCCCTGCGTCTACCGGTTTGGGATAGACCAATACAGCGGGAGGGAAACGAAGACGAGCCCAACAACGTATCAATCCGAGCGGGAAATAGGATTTTACGTGTAGCACCCCTGGGTTAAACCAACCTCTTTGGTCGGCGCTGGCACTTACCGACACAGTCCGCTCTATAATTGATACCAACTCTGTATGTACAGGGTCATTCTCTTCCCAAGCCAGCCCAATATCTTCCCGGATCCGTTTGCTGTTTCGGGTAAGCAATATTTTTATTTCTGCTATTTCCCCCTGAAAAACGGGGGACGCGCCCTGCAATTCGATGCTAAGGCCTGATAAATTTGAGTACGAATGTAAAATCGTGACGACCATTAATGTTGTCAGTAAAAAAGCCAAACTAAGCACGATATTATTTTCGTAATTTGTCCCCAGCAGCCAAAGAAGTAGTGTCACCAGCAAGAACCAAAAGCCCTGCATCGAAGGAAAAATGAAAAGATTTTTTTGGCTAAAGGTATGTTGATTGGAAATAGGAATACGTTTGTTTGCCCATTGGACAAATCGCTTCTGAAAAAAATGCTTTAAGCGCTGTATCATTGTGAACATTATCAACTCGTTAATGCAGCTAGCTTGAAAGGCAAATTTATGCGAATACATCTACCGCATTAAGAAGTCTATCCACCAGGGCTTTGCCGTGACTCTCCCCATAATCGCCGACATCGCGCACACGATGACCGATTACTGCCGGCGCAACAGACTGAATATCTTCAGGGATAACATGTTGACGATTATCTATTAACGCCCACGCTTTTGCTGACCGTAACAACGCAATAGCACCTCGAGGAGACAACCCATAACCAAACTCAGGCGCTGTGCGGGTATATTTTATAATTCTTTGCACGTAGTCGAGCAACGCATCGGACGCCATGACGCCATCAACCTGGTCTTGTAAGCTAGCAAACTCTTTTAGCGTCACGCGAGGTGCAAGTGTGTCGAGCTTTTCGCGGGGATTAAGCCCTTCTAACAAGGTTCGTTCAGCGCGAGGATCGGGATAACCCAACTCAATCCGCATCAAAAAACGATCAAGTTGGCTCTCCGGCAAGGCAAAAGTACCCGATTGAGATGAAGGGTTCTGTGTGGCAATGACAAAAAATGGATCAGGCAGCGCACGGGTCTCCCCTTCAATAGTTACCTGGCGCTCCTCCATTGCTTCCAGTAACGCGCTCTGTGTTTTGGGTGTGGTACGATTAATTTCATCGGCCAATAACACTTGAGAAAATACCGGGCCTGGATGGAAATTAAATTGCTGTGTCTCCTTGTCGAAAATAGAGTACCCCAGGATATCTGCGGGTAGCATATCGCTAGTAAACTGGATGCGTTGGTAGGCTAAGCCTAAGGTGTTTGCAACAGCATGCGCCAAGGTAGTTTTACCCATTCCGGGTAAATCTTCGATGAGCAAATGGCCACGGGAGAGCAAACAGGCCAAGGCAAGCTTCACTTGGACATCTTTGCCCAACAAGACTGTACCGATCTGCTCGACTATTTGATTGAGGGTATTGTAAGTGTCGCCGCTTTTTACTACTGCTTTTTTCATAGGATAATCGAACGATGCTTAAGACTGTTGGCAGGCTCAGCACATCTATCGATAACCAGGTTGCGACTATGTGTGGAGATAAATGGCGCGATGCTAAAACGATAACCCTCTACACACGGGCAAAACCGCGATCAATGTCTGCAATTAAGTCTGCGGGATCTTCTAAGCCTACCGCGATGCGCACCAAATTTTCAGTAATTCCCGCTGCACTCTTATCTTCCGGCGACAGGCGGCCGTGAGTAGTGGTAGCTGGATGAACAATGGTGGTTTTTGCATCACCTAAATTGGCTGTTAAAGACATAATAGACGTCCCATCAATGAATCGCCATGTCGCGTCCTGATCGCCTTTCACGCAAAACGATAGCACTCCACCAAATCCACTCTGCTGTTTCTTAGCAAGATCATGGCCGGGGTGGCTAGGTAACCCAGCGTAATATACTCGCTCTACCTTGGGATGTACGGCTAGGTACTCGGCAACTTTCTGCGCATTGCTGGAATGTGCTTCCATACGAAGCCTCAAGGTTTCTAAACCTTTGAGAAAAACCCAAGCATTGAATGCACTCATAGTTGGACCGGCAGTACGTAAAAAAGAAAGCACTTCATCCATTTCTTCGCGCCGGCCAACTACCGCACCGCCGACACAACGCCCTTGGCCATCAATATATTTTGTCGCCGAATGGATGACGATATCAGCGCCGAATAACAGCGGTTTTTGAAGCGCTGGAGTACAAAAGCAGTTATCAACTACAAGCAGGCAATCTCGCGAATGAGCAAGGTCTGCCATTTGTTGAATATCCACTACCTCGCACAACGGATTAGACGGTGTTTCCAAAAACAAGAATTTTGTTTTATCAGTAATGGCACCTTCCCATGCGGCATAGTCTTTCAATGGCACAAGTGTTACATCAACGCCAAACTTTTGCATGTAACGCGTAAACAATACGGTGGTTGTTCCGAAAACACTGCGCGAGCATACAACGTGATCACCTGACTGCAATAACGCCATACACGTACTTAAAATGGCCGACATTCCCGACGCAGTAGCAACGGCCGCTTCGGCACCTTCCAACGCCGCGATACGATCTTGGAAATTTCGCACTGTTGGGTTGGTGTAACGCGAGTAAACATTGCCAGGTTTGTCGCCAGCAAAACGTGCGGCAGCATCCGCAGCCGAATCAAAGACATAACTTGACGTTAAAAACATCGCTTCTGCATGCTCACCTTCTTGCGAACGGGTTTGCCCGCCACGTACCGCAATGGTGTCTATTTCCCCATCCAGAATAAATGTTTGTGCGTCCGAATCTCGGCTCATCTTGCTTCCCAACTGCTTAATCAATTAATTGAATCGTATATCGTATTACTTAACCTGCTTCGGATGCATCATTATGTAAACCGATAATTGTTTCGTTATCGCTCACCGTTTGTTGGCGGCGTAATGACTTAATTTTATCGTTTCGCTCTGATTCTATGCGGTCCAAATAAGTGGTGTCGACATCACCGGTGATGTACTCACCAGTAAACACCGAGCATTCAAAAGCATCGATATCTGGGTTACCTTCGCGCGAAGCCGCTATTAAATCATCTAAGTCTTGATAGATTAATAAGTCCGCTCCAATTTCTTGGCATACCTCTTCGGTCGTTCGCCCATGCGCAATTAATTCTGAGGCGCTTGGCATATCAATGCCGTACACATTAGGATATTTAACTGCCGGTGCAGCGGACGCAAAATAGACCTTCGCTGCTCCCGCCTCTCGAGCCATTTGGATTATCTGCTGGCAGGTAGTACCACGCACAATAGAATCGTCTACCAGTAACACGTTTTTGCCTTTGAATTCTAAATCAATCGCATTAAGTTTTTGACGAACCGACTTTTTGCGTTGTTGTTGACCAGGCATGATAAAGGTTCGACCAATGTAGCGGTTTTTCACTAAGCCTTCACGAAATTTGACGCCTAAATGTTGCGCTAACGCTTGCCCAGCTACCCGGCTACTATCAGGAATAGGGATAACCACATCAATATCGTGGTTCGGCATATCACGCAGAATTTTTTCGGCAAGTTTTTCACCTTGGCGTAAACGCGCTTTGTACACGGATACATCATCCATAATGGAATCAGGGCGCGCGAAATATACTTGCTCAAAAATACACGGGCGAAGAATTGGCTTTTCAGCACATTGCCGTGTATGTAATTTACCGTTTATATCAATGTACACCGCCTCACCGGGAGCCACATCGCGTACACGATCAAAACCAAGCACATCGAGAGCAACGCTTTCAGACGCGATCATGTATTCGTCACCTTTTGGTCCCTGTCGTTTTCCAAAAACCAACGGCCGAATACCCCACGGATCGCGAAAACCCAGAATGCCGTAATTGGCAATCAGTGCAACGGCTGAATAACCACCGCGTACACGCCGGTGTAACCCTTCGATTGCTTTAAAAATTTCTTCTTCTGTGGGTACCAATTTACCCATCGCTTGCAATTCGTGGGCAAAGACATTCAGCAACACCTCAGAGTCTGAATCAGTATTGACGTGGCGAAGATCGGTTTTATATAAGTGCTCGTTAACTTCTTTCGAGTTAGTTAAATTTCCATTGTGCGCAAGCGCAATACCATAAGGCGAGTTAACATAAAAAGGTTGTGCTAGCGCTGGTCCTGAACCGCCAGCAGTAGGGTAACGAACATGACCAATGCCAATATTGCCTAACAAGCGCTGCATGTGACGAGTTCGGAAAACATCGCTGACCAAGCCATTGGCTTTTTGCTGCGCAAGCTTCCCGTCTCCGCAGGTCACCATCCCGGCTGCATCTTGTCCACGGTGCTGAAGAACCGTCAGAGCATCATACAACTGAAGGTTAACATCGGACTTACCTACGATACCGACTATGCCACACATATAAGAATCACCTTTGATCAATATCGACCGGGACAGTGTCGATCACCAACCCAATCCTAAAATCTACTTTAAGAGAATAGCCCTTGTACCATTTCGATAACAGTACTCGCCAACTGTCTGCACCAACCTTCCATCGATAAAAAATAGGGAATTAACGATGACTCTCGCCACCAGGGTTCTTGATCGATAGGTAAGATGGGAGGCACTAACAACAATAACGCCATCACGACAATCACACCGCGTACAGCGCCAAACACCATGCCAAACGTTCTATCTGTGCCAGCAAGGCCGGTCATTCGCACCACCTCGCCGATGAGATAATTAGCCATGGCTGACACAACCAATGTGGCAGCAAACAGAATACCGAAGGAAACCATTTCTCGAAGCGATGGCGAGGCAATGGTATCGACAAACAGGGTTGCCAGTGAACGACTGAACAGAATTGCAACCACGAAAGCGGCCACCCAAGCGGCCAGAGATAGCGCCTCTTTAATGAATCCTCGCTTCAAGCTAATCAAGCTGGAAATGAGAATAATTACCAGGATGGCTATGTCGGCCCAGTTCATTATGGCGTCTCATGAAAAGGGTCTAGAACAACCCATGTTGAGTGAGCCGGTATGCTACTGACAATCGCTAAATGAATCAATTCGCGACAGCCGCTTTGACTAATTTCTCGCATACAGCTGTTATTAAGGCGCAAATTTAACCAATAAGCTATCAACCTTGAGCTCCCGCTCTAACGTCGCTTGTTCTTCGAGCGCCTTTTCTTTGCTTAACTTTGGACCAACAAATACTCGATAGACTGGCTTCCCCGCCACATCGCCCTGACGAACATAGCTTCGGGCGAACCCTTTATCCCTGACCAACTGCAAAAACGCGTCAGCGCGCTTGCCGTCAGCAAAGCTAGCGACCTGAATAGACCAGCCAGTAGGGACACCACTGCTGCTTATATCGGGTGCCCGCTGTGGGACACGATCGGCCAGGCTTTTAGTGCTGGTTTCAGCGGGTGTTATATCCGCTTCTAGCTCGGCTTCGGGATGGGCGTAATTTTCATCGAGCGGTTTAGCAGGTCGAACCACCTGAGGCGGTGCAGGCGGGGGCAATTCGAGTGGCTCTGCGATGACCACTGGCTCTGGAGGCACCTTGGTTGCTAGATCTATTACCCTTCGCCCGCCGCTGTCCAAGAAAGTTGGGACAAAAATTACAGCAACCGCAATAAGAACAACGGCTCCAATTAGTCGCTGCTTTAAACCATCATCCATTAAGGTCTCCTGATTCACTTGAAAACGCTGTGATGACGGATAACACCTCTGCCACAGTATAGAATGAGCCAAACACTACAATTGTATCGCCTGCCGGTGTGTTTCGAATACAGCGCTCAAACGCTTGGCGCACTGTATCACAGCGATCAACTGCATGCCCTTCCCTCGCTAGCTGCTTTTGCAAATCGTCAGACGCTGCTGCACGCGGGTTGTTTTCTAAACCCGCCACCACCCATTGATCTATGAGAGGTAATAATGGACGACAGATTCCGGGGATGTCTTTGTCCGCCATCACTGCAAATATCGCTGCTTTACTACCTGGTATTGTCGATAAACGCGTTGCAAGCAACTCTGCAGCCGCTGGGTTATGAGCAACATCGAGAATAATTCGCCTACCCGATACCCAGCACTGCTGGTTCCGGCCGGTTAACGTCAAACGTTTTAACTCTCGACTCACCTGGTCTCTATCGAAGGTTACCCCGACATAAGCTAGGGCCTGCAACCCTGCAACAACTGACGGCATAGGTAGAGAGGGAATGGGGAGACTAGTGTAATCACTGTTTGACCGCAGGTCGGCCTGATCCCGCGTGATGCTAAATTGCCAACTCACATCGTCCGTAGACCAATTCAGGCTATTGCCGGCAGAGACCAACCTAGCGCCAACCTCAAGAGCGTAGCCAGCAATACTATTTGGTGGATCTGGGTCTACACAAATTGCGGGAGCCCCGGCGCGCATGATGCCGGCTTTCTCTCGGCCAATTGTTTCACGGTCATTACCTAACCAATCTTGGTGATCCAGGGCAATACTCGTAATCACAGCAACATCAGGCTCGATGATATTGACGGCGTCGAGCCTCCCTCCTAGACCGACTTCGAGCAACCAAATATCAAGGTCTGCCTCACAAAATATCCATAAGCCTGCGAGGGTCGTGTATTCGAAGTAAGTTAATGAAACACTTTCGCGGGCACGCTCGATGACGTTGAATGCTCGCAATAAGGCATCATCCGACACCATTGCACCATTAACCCGAATGCGCTCATTGAAATGCAAAAAATGGGGGGAAGTATAAGCGCCCACCGTGAGGCCAGATGCTAGCGCGAACGTTTCCATGGTTGCCACGCAGGAGCCTTTTCCATTAGTCCCGGCAACAGTAACAACTTTGGTATTACTCGACTTAAGACGAGTAAATATGTCGAGACGTTTAGCAACGATCGAAATGCGATCGAGTCCCAACTCAATATCTTTTGGGTGCAATGACTCTAGCCAACCAAGCCAATCCGACAGGGTCTTTCGCATAGTGAGACCGATACCAATTTATACTGACAATTGAATCAACGACAGGCGCTCAAAACACTAGCTATCAATCGCCGCACGGATAGGTGCAACCAATTCTTTTACTGCCGCCGCAATTTCATCGTCGGCTTTAGATGCCCGCTGCCCCATGGCATCAACAAATAAACTGCCAACCACTGCGCCATCGGATATTTGTGTCACTGCACGCGCAGAATCTCCAGTTTTGATACCAAAACCGACGCAAATCGGTAAGTCAGTTAGTTCGCGTAATGCGTTCAATTTATCATTCACATCGTCGGTATCGAGAGTACTAGAGCCGGTAACACCTTTAACTGACACGTAGTACAAAAACCCGCTGGCACAAGCAATAATTTTTTTCGCGCGTTCTTCTGTCGTGCTCGGTGCAACTAGGTAAATCATATTTAAGGAACGGTCGGCCAAGGCTTGTTTTAGTGCGGCGCCCTCTTCCGGTGGAAGATCTACAATAATCACTCCATCGACACCCACTCGCTCAGCTTCGGCTGCAAACGTTTCGTAGCCCATGCGCTCAATCGGGTTTTCATAACCCATTAAAACAACGGGAACATCTTTATTGCTTTTGCGGAACTCTTCAACAACAGCGAGACTAGAGCGCAAGCTTGCTTTATTTTCTAGTGCTCGTTGATGCCCCAACTGAATCGCACCGCCGTCTGCCATCGGATCTGAAAACGGCACACCTAATTCAATGATATCCGCCCCGCCTTCTACCAAAGCATGCATAGTCGGTAAGGTCGCGGTCAAACTTGGATCGCCATTCACGATGTAGGTTACTAACGCTTTACGGTTCTCTTTTTTTAGTGCTGCAAAGCGCTCTTCAATTCGGCTCATGTAAATTATTCCCGCACAATGTCTTTATCTAATTGGTAATCAGCTAATCTGAACGCCATCAAGTTCGGCGACGGTATACAAGTCTTTATCTCCGCGACCCGATAAATTAATTACTAAAATATCCTCTTTATCCATAGTAGGTGCCAGCTTTGCGCCATAGGCCATTGCATGGCTAGACTCCAACGCGGGAATAATACCTTCAACCTGAGAGGTTTGCCGGAAGGCTGCCAGCGCTTCGTCATCATTGATAGTGACGTAATTAACGCGACCAATATCATTTAACCAGGCATGCTCCGGGCCAACACCTGGATAATCCAAACCGGCGGATACAGAATGGGTTTCGATAATTTGTCCGTCTTCGTCTTCCATTAAATAGGTACGATTCCCATGAAGTACACCAGGAATTCCTGCGGTTAACGGTGCAGCATGTTTTCCAGTCTCAATACCAAGGCCACCCGCCTCAACTCCATACATCGCCACTGACTCATCAGCCAAAAAGGGATGGAACAAGCCAATCGCATTTGAGCCGCCACCAACACATGCAATCAATGCATCGGGTAAACGGCCCGTTTGCTCAAGACACTGCGCTCGAGCCTCGCGACCAATAACTGCTTGGAAATCTCGCACCAGTAAAGGATAAGGGTGTGGCCCCGCAACAGTACCAATAATATAAAAGGTGTCATCGATGTTCGTAACCCAGTCACGCATCGCTTCATTCATGGCATCTTTTAAAGTTTTTGAGCCTGAGTGAACGGGAATTACTTCAGCCCCCAACAGCTTCATACGATAAACATTGGGTGCCTGGCGCTTCACGTCTTCAGCCCCCATGTATACCTGGCACTCTAAGCCAAGTCGCGCAGCAATCGTCGCCGTCGCCACACCATGTTGACCTGCACCAGTCTCAGCGATCACGCGCTTTTTACCTGTGTGCTTCGCTAACAATGCTTGACCAATCGTATTATTAATTTTGTGCGCGCCAGTATGATTTAAGTCTTCGCGCTTTAAAAAAACTTTTGCTCCGCCCCACACTTGAGTTAAACGTTCTGCAAAATACAGGGGTGAGGGTCGACCAACATAATGCGCGAGATCTCGATCAATATCCGCTAAAAACTCTTCATCACTTTTTAAACGGTCATACAACTCCGTCAGTTGATCGAGTGCATCCATCAAGGTCTCAGCAACAAAGCGTCCACCGTATGGCCCAAAGTGGCCAGTGGTGTCAGGAATTGCTGCATAATCGGGTTTATCGGTCATCCGAGCCTCTTTCAAATGTCATTTACTGTGTGTTTGGTTGTCTAACCTAGTGGTTAGGTGCCGATAATGTTCGTCGGCGAAGTCAATGGTCTACGCACCAGCCGTGCGAATTGATTACAAATTCGCGTACTTTGTCTAAATCTTTTATCCCCGGCGAGATTTCGATGCCGCTACTGACATCAACTGCATACGGTTCCACACCTTGTATAGCCTCCCCCACATTGCCGGCCGTTAAACCGCCGGCAAGGATTAGCGGGATATTTTCACAACGGCCACTGTGCAACTCGGGCACCGCTTGCCAATTAAACTGTTCACCAGTGCCGCCGTATGCCGATTCACTGTAAGCGTCTAATAAAACGCCGCTCGCGGATTGGTAAGACAACACTATTGTTTTCACCCCAGCTCTCACCTCGCTGAGGGATGCATTGGGGTCTCCAGACCGGACACGTAGAGCTTTAATGTAAGGAAGATTAAATTGCGAGCAATAGGCTTCTGTTTCATCGCCATGAAACTGGAGCATATTTAAATCGACCGAAGCTGCCACCTCACTGACACGCTCTTGCGACGCATTGACAAACAGTCCAACGACAGACACAAACGGCCCAACTGCTCGAACAATCTCTTGGGCAGTGCTAATAGAAATATAACGCGGACTCTGCTCGTAAAAATTAAGCCCTATCGCATCGGCACCTGTTTGCGCAACAGCCATTGCATCGGCAACTGATGTTATACCGCAAATTTTCACACGCGCGAAACTAGACATTGCTTGATTGCTTACCAAAAGGAAAAGGCTATATGTATATGATTGACCAGTGCTTGAAGGGTACTACTCAACCGAAGGAAAATCTTTCCAAAATTGACCGCTGATAATAACAGATGATGGCGCTGCTGTCTGGATATCCTCGGTCATCGTGCCCGTGCAAAGACGCCTATTTATCGCCTACAATTTGCCAATCCAGTTGCTCTGGAACAAGATCTGGCCCCGGCGGGGTGTCGGGGATGCCAAATTCTGCTGGGTAATCGACAGCCACCAAGTATAGCCCGTCGCCTGGTGCCGTAGCAGCAGCTAAGCGGCGATCCCTCCCCTCGAGCAATTCTTTCATCCAGCTGACAGGTTTATCGCCCGCCGCAATAGCGAGTAGCGAACCGACAATATTTCGAACCATATGGTGCAAGAATGCATTGGCTTTAATTTCTATGACAACAAAGTCTCTAAATGCCGCAAAACGGAGTGACTCGACTCGCCTTACCGGGCTATTCGCCTGGCACTGAGACGCTCTAAACGCACTGAAGTCATGCTCTCCGAGCAAACACGCCGCAGCGCTTTGCAGTGAATCGTGATCAAGCGGACGCTTGAACCACGTTACTAGCTTAGACAAAACCGCTGGCCGACTAGGATTGTTGTAGATGACATACCGATAGGTTCTCGCCGTTGCACTAAACCTCGCGTGAAATGCTGGTACCGCAGGCATAGCCCACTTAATACTGACCCCAGCGGGCAAACGTGCATTAACCCCCATCGACCAGGCCTTTAGTGGCCGGTCAGCCAGGGTATCAAAATGCGCCACCTGACTGGAGGCATGAACACCAGCGTCGGTTCTCCCAGCGCAGACCAAGGTAATACTTTCGTCAGCAACCCAGGACAGAGCCTCATGCAATGCTCCTTGCACTGTATCAACAGCAAATTTCTGCACCTGAAACCCATGAAATGCAGTGCCATTGTATTCAATACCAATACACATGCGCTGCATATGATCAGGGAATTCTATTCCAGGTTTTAGTTCACAATTGCGGGAGTAAATTGTCATTAGGGTTACAGCACGTTAAGAACGGATTATCTATTAGAACAAAAAAGCCCTGCTCATAGAGCAGGGCTTTCTGTATTGTCTAACGATTTAAGGTCGAAGTCGATTAGCCTGATTGAGGAGCAGCTTATAACCGCCCCAACAGCTCTTGCGCCTCAGACTTCTGCTCGTCGTTACCTTCACTACTGACTTCTTCGAGAATATCTCGCGCACCATCTTTATCGCCCATATCGATATAGGCACGTGCTAAGTCTAATTTTGTAGCGACTTCGTCTGTATCAGCAAGGAAGTCTAATTCGCTGTCCATATCGTCGTCAGCACTATCATCGTCGCTGTCAAACGTTAAGTCATCAACAGAAAAATCGTCTGCAGCGCCGTCCTGATCGCCAAGCGCCAAGTCATCAAGCGAAGTATCATCAAGCGAAATCAAATCATCCAAGTCAGTGGCAGTTTCGCCGCCTGAGGCATCTCCGTCTAGCGCTGCCTTATCTCCAATATCGTCAGCCGACACTTTGGGGACAACTTCTGTAGGTGTAACCTCTAGATCAAGGTCATCGTCGTCATCAAGACCACCAACTAATGCATCCATTTCTTGGTCTAACGCGGCAAGATCAACATCTCCACTTTCAAGATCAAAGGCATCGTCGAGCGCATTGGCGCTTTCGTCGCTAGCAAAGTCGAAACTCAAATCGTCACTATCTTCACTATCGGCAGTTTCAGCTTGAGGCTCTGCGTCGTCATCAGAAGCGGGGCTAAACTCTAGGTCAGCAAGGAAATCATCCTCTTCAGAGGCGCTTTCACTGTCATCTTCAGCTATATCAAGATCGACACTATCGTCACCTAAATCGAGGTCAGCGGCGTCGAACTCAATAGGCGCCTCGTCGTTTTCAATCTCAAGGTCATCAGCCTCAACACCCAACTCTAGGCCGTCACCTTCCGGCGCTTCGTTAGTATCAAAACCTTCAATAGATAGCTCTTCCGTATCCAGAGCACCATCGAGATCAAGCGTTAAGTCGTCTTCATCAGTTGCTGCTTCCTCAGCGCTTTCCCCGAGGTCAAAATCAAAAGTGAGGTCATCATCCTTCGTTTCTTCAGCGGCGACGGGCTCTTCTGAGGAGTCTAGATCAAGGTCGAAGTCGAGAGTATCCGTATCAGCATCTGACGAGCCACTTTCATCGAGATCTAAATCAAAACTGAGATCGTCTTCAGCCGATGCTTCCGTATCGTCGGAATTTTCATCACCGAGGTCGAAGTCAAAATCTAACTCTGTATCGTCTCCGGACACTGGCTCAGCGGTGTCTTGTGGCTCAGACTCCGTACCCGCGTCTAAATCTAGGTCGAGGTCACCAAAATCAAAATCATCAGCTTCTTCGTCTGGAGCACTTTCCTCTTCAGGCTCATCGATTTGGTCTAAGTCATCGAAATTTAAGTCACCTGATAAGTCTTCAACATCACTATCAGTGGCAGTAGCAACGGCCGCTGCGCCCCCAACAAAGGCGGCGATACCGGGTATCGTATTGCGAAGATCAGCCGCTTTTTGTTCTGCTGACGCATCGCCTGTTGCAACAACCTGCGCGTATTGGGCATCAAATTTATCAGCGTCACGGGTCTCAGCATAGACCTCTAGGAGTTTCAAACGCGCTTCAGTATTACCTGGCTCATCATCTAAGGCTCTAACTAGCATTTCCTCAGCTTGATCAAACTTACCGTAGGCAATATAGATGTCCGCCTCAGCGACAGCATCTCCAGTCTCAGATTGGACAGGTGCCGCTTGCTCTTCTTGCGGCTCTTCCTCTTCATCCAATTCGTCCGTCGCGAGATCAAATTCGTCGGTATCAAACTCGGTATCAGCGAGATCTCCAAAGTCATCATCTAGAGAATCTTCCTGATCAACAAACTCAGTGTCATCGTATGAATCAAACTCTTCCATTTCACGCTGGGTACGACGCTGGAAGATTACAAATGCAATGATCGCCACGAGCACACCAATACCCGCTAACACATACCAGATGTATCCCATTAGGGTATCGACGAGAGAAGGCTCTGGTGGTTTTGCTCGGATAACGGGCGCCTTGCTAACCGGGGCCTCTTCGACTGCTACTTGATCATCCTCAGTCGCTGATTCAGCCGTGCTTTCCGCATCAGACTCGGCGGCATCTGCTACTTCATCTTGGGCCGCAGCTTCAACAGCATCTGTTTGCGCGATGCCTTGTTGCAATTCGCTTAGCTCTGCATTGCTAACCTCGATAAGGCGCTCAATGGTCTCTATTTGGTCGTCCAGCTCACTGACACGTTCGTTAAGCTCATCGTTCTCGCGGCGAACTGAATCAAGTTGCTCCATGTTAATCGCGAGATCGTTTTCCAAGATTTCTTGGTTGAGAGAGTCACCACCGCCACTCTGTGATGCGGCAGACGCGCTGTCACTCGGCGCAGCAATGCGCAATTGGCCTTGCTGTTCCGATGGCTCGTCGTCATAACTAATTTCAGTACTCGCGCCCTCAAGCTGAGCACCCACAGATGAATCGGATCCACGCCACTGATTGTTTTGATAGGCAACTTCGCTAACAGCCTCAGAAAGCGACAATGCATCTATATCAGACTGGCTTGGGATACGTAAAACCTGCCCTTTCTTCAGCAGGTTAATGTTGTCATTAATAAACGCATCAGGGTTTAAACGCTGCAACGCAAGCATCGTCTGCTGGACAGATGAACTCCTGCTCGGTCTGGTACGCAGCGCGATCTCCCACAAGGTATCATTGGCTTGCACTTGATAGCTGTCGTCACCGTAACGAACAGGTTCTTGAGCAGGCGTCGCTTGAACAACGGTGGTGCGAGCTGGTGCTTCTTCTACATAATCGTCTTCAGGTGCAGCACGAGGGGGTTCATTAGCGGCAGTTGGCTCAGCAACATCTTCCCGAGTTGCCTGAACTGGAGCCGGCAACGGGCGCGCTTGGGCTGGTGCGACAGGTTCTGGGGCTGGAGCAGGTTGCGCAACAGGGCGCTGAGTTTGGGCTGGCTGAATAGGCTGAGACGGGGCCCGCTCAAAAACGGGCAAGTCTAAAAGTACAGTATATTCTCGCAGCAAACGTCCGCTAGGCCATTGCGTTTTCACCAAAAAATTAAGAAATGGTTCCTGAACAGGACGGTCTGAGGTTACATGAACAACCGGTCCACCCGGGTTATCCATATCAACATCGAATTCTAAGCCTTGAAGAAAGAAGACGCGATCAACACCAGCACGTGCGAAATCTGAACGATCAGCTAGCTCAACGACAATTTCGCTTTCAGACAGGTCTCGCACCTGAAGCAGCTTGATCTCTGCGTCCAATGGTTCATTGAGCGCGGAGTTAAGAGTAATCTCTCCCAAACCTAGGCCGTAGGCCCCGCTGGCACACATTGCCCCAACTGTGCTAATGGCGAGCGTCAGTTTTCGAAGATGCATAGGAATTTCCTTTATCGTTCACCCCAGCGGCTGACACTGCAGGTCTCGCCCTGCCCTTGCCCTATACCACTATTTCCTGTGTAACCGCGATTGCGATTCACACTCACTCACAGTATGGATCCACTCAAAACTGCCGCGAAGCTCGATGAACCGCACACGTTTTACAACCAATTTTCGGTTGAAAGTGCGGCTTTTAGCAAAAGCTCTGAACAGTTTTAGCAGATTCACCAATGTGAGTTGCTTTAAAATGCATATAAAATTAGAGCGGAAAGCTAGAATATCTCTTCACTATCCGTCGTAAGTATTCATTATAAATAGCTTTTTATCAATATTTCTGCAATTTGTACAGCATTCACAGCCACACCTCTACGGAGCTCATCAGCGACCGACCAAAGGCAAAAATGGCGATCGCTACCAGATACTTGGCGAATTCTACTGATCACTAGCTCTCCAGATGAAAGCATGTCACTCACCGCAGTAGGCACCGTCTTAGCACTATTAGACACCCTCACGCCATCCACTTTTTTGAGAGATGATGAAATAGCACCGACACTGACAGGCTCGGCAAACTCAACGTTTACGACCATGGATTGCGAATAGAACACGGGAACATGGAGGCATGTAGCAGAAAGCAGCATAGCCTCCTGTCCTAGCACCTGGCGCACATCCGATGTAATGGCGGCTTCCTCAATACTGTTACCTTGTTCATCCCGAACCGAGTCACCCGGAAGTACATTAAACGCAATTTGCTCCGAGAAAATTTTCTTCTCTGCTGGCAAGCCATTCATAAGACGCGCAGTCTGCCCTACCAACTCATCCACTCCCTCTTTGTCGCGACGAATTGCCGGAAGATGGCAACAAACGGACACGGATCGAATGGCCGCTAGCGCACCTAGCGGATTTAGAATTAAAGATAGCATTACGCTGCTTGAACAAGGGGCTCGCACAATGTCGCCCGGTTTTACATCAGCTAACAGGCTCGCATTTACGTCAGGAATAACAGGTGAAGCTTCGACGCCATCTCGCGCAACATCTGCCCGGCAATCGATGACATAGCATGCTTCGCCCCGGGCAGATTGAATCACGCTCTCATCTACAGCCCCCATGAGAAATACAATGTCGGCTTGACCAAAATCGAAATCCACCACTGCCTGGGGTAAAAGTTTACGCTTTTGGTAGGTTAGCTCCTCGGCATCATATGGCGCATCGCTTAATAATGTCAGTGCCTCGCAATCAACACCCCTTTCTTCAATAGAATCGACCAACACCTGCGCCGCTGCGGCTTCGGGACCAATAATAGCAATATGAGCCATAACCATATTCTCTGTTATATATAGCCGTCAGCTAATGAGGCTATGCAGGGGGATTCTTCCCCATAAAACGAAAAACCGGGTGCCATGATCGCGCATGGGCACCCGGTAAACTCTACAAATGGAAAATTACTGCTCGCGCAATATATTCAACATTCTGCGAAGGGGCTCGGCAGCGCCCCACAACAGCTGATCGCCCACTGTGAACGCAGATAAGTAATTAGACCCCATTGCCATTTTTCGGAGTCGACCAACGGGTATTTCTAACCCCCCAGTAACGCGAGTTGGAGTCAAGTCATGAAGACTCGCTTCACGCGTATTGGGTACAACTTTGGACCAGTCGTTGGCATTCGCTATGATCGATTCGACATCACTGAGCGGTACATCCTGCTTAAGTTTGATTGTTAAAGCCTGGCTATGACACCGCATTGCTCCGACACGCACGCACACACCATCGATCGGAATCAGTGATTGCTGAATGCCAAGGATTTTGTTGGTCTCGGCCTGAGCTTTCCATTCCTCACGGCTCTGACCGTTCTCCAGTTGGCGGTCAATATAAGGTAACACGCTACCCGCGAGTGGAGTGACCGTTTGACTGACTGGGAACTCGTCAGCACGCATGGTCGCGAGAACTTTTTGATCAATTTCTAGAATGGCGCTCGCTGGATTTGCAATTTCCTCCGCAACCGCGCCATGAATTGAACCCATTTGAGCGATCAACTCGCGCATAGCTTGGGCTCCAGCACCGCTCGCGGCTTGGTAGGTCATTGCCGACACCCACTCGACTAGGCCTTCTTTAAATAAACCAGAAAGCCCCATTAACATGAGACTGACGGTGCAATTTCCACCGATGAAGTCTTTCACACCATCTCGCAAGCCCTGATCGATGACATCACGATTCACAGGGTCTAACACGATGATTGATTGGTCTTTCATGCGTAACGTTGATGCAGCATCAATCCAATAGCCTTTCCAGCCGGCATCACGCAGTTTTGGATAAATCTCTTGGGTGTAATCCCCTCCCTGGCAGGTAACGATGACATCCATCGGTGTTAATTCAGCAATGTCTGTCGCGTCTTTGAGGGCGGGAATGTCAACACCAATAGCAGGGCCTTCACCGCCAACATTAGATGTGGTGAAAAAAATTGGCTCAATACCTTTAAAATCGGACTCAGCCAACATTCGCTCCATTAAAACGGAGCCAACCATTCCTCGCCAACCAACAAAACCTACTCTCATTACAACTCCACTATGTGTTACGACCGCTTTTAGCGGCCAACGGACAATTTTCAATCAGACTGACTATTTTACAACACCAGCCTGTTAATTTGCAGGGTAATGACACGCTCTCAAAATGATTTATCAATTAAAGCGCATCGACAACCGCGTCACCCATCTCTACCGTTGACACAGCCTTGAAACCATCAGACACGATATCCGAAGTTCTCAAGCCCTGATCAAGAACACGCCCCACTGCCGCCTCAATTCGGTTCGCGGCCGCTTGCTGGTCTAAGGAATATCTCAATAACATGGCGCCAGATAAAATCGTGGCAAGCGGATTAGCGATACCCTGCCCGGCAATATCGGGCGCTGAGCCGTGACATGGTTCATAAAGCCCGCAACCAGTGCTGTTTAACGAGGCAGACGGCAACATCCCGATTGAACCCGTTAACATTGCCGCCGCATCAGACAAAATATCGCCAAACATGTTGCCAGTAACTACCACGTCAAATTGCTTAGGCGCTCGCACGAGCTGCATTGCAGCATTGTCGACATACATATGAGACAACTCGACATCAGGATATTCTTTCGCTAGTTCGTCCATCACCTCTCGCCATAACATAGTGGCTTCTAACACATTGGCTTTGTCTACTGAGCACACACGCTTATCGCGTTTTTGCGCCATCTCAAATGCCACTCGACCGATACGGATAACTTCGTGTTCCGCATAGCGATAAGTATTGAACCCTTCCCTCTCGCCATTTTCGAGGGTCTGAATTCCTCGTGGTTGCCCAAAGTAAATCCCACCCGTTAGCTCCCGAACAATCATAATATCGAGGCCACTGACGATGTCAGGCTTGAGGGACGACGCATCGGCTAGTTGCGGATAGAGCAAAGCAGGACGCAGATTCGCAAATAAACCCAAACCAGATCGCAACTGCAACAATCCTTGCTCCGGACGAATCGAGCGCTCAATATTGTCCCACTTAGGGCCGCCAACAGACCCCATTAAAATAGCATCGGCCTGCTTCGCCTTGGCTAGCGTTTCATCGGGAAGAGGCTTGCCCACCGCATCAATGCCCGCCCCACCCAAAGGAGCTTCTTCAAACGTTAGGTTTAAGCCTTCAAGCTCACTTACCCGGCGAAGAACTTTGGAAGCTTCCGAAACGATTTCGGGACCAATACCATCACCAGGCAAGATAAGAATGTTATTCGACACGTTGTACTCCTAAGGGAAATCAAAGGTATCGGAGCGTAGGCTCCCGCAAATGGGCGGGGATTATAAAGGTAAACGTAGCCAGTCTCTAATACTTCTACCTCCCGCGAGCATTTGGCAATGCGTCACTTGAGGGCATCGTATAATCGCCTCCTGATCGTTAACTGCTCACAATTGAAACTGAGTGGTACGTCTCACGCCGAAAAAATAGCCAGAACTCTGTGATAAGGCGCACATATTTTTCGGCGTTTATGGCTATTCTTCCAAGACGATTGTCTGACCAATTTACCCCCAAACAACCCACTCTGTTGGTAATGAAGATGCAATTCAGCGTAATTCTTGAAGGTGCCTGTGAAGAATATTCAGCTTCCACAGAAGACTCTAAATCAGAGGTAGAAAGGTTTTTGCACTCTGTTAAAGTGTCTCCGCAACTCCTCACCAAACTCACATCGAATAACGCCATCACCTTAAAAAACGGCTTAAAATACGATGAAGCAATTAAGATCTGCGACCGCCTGGGAGAGTTTGGTCTAGACTGTTTTATCGACCCCCCAACTAAACCCGAAGAAAACGAAGAACCCGTACTAGCGAGTACCGCGAACGTCCACAACATGGCGGACAGCGCACACAAGGCTCGCAAAGAACAGCCGTCCAAACCAAAAGAGAATTCAAAACCGGCCCGAAGCAACGTCACGCCTCTGCGTCGACCTGAACCCATACGGAAAAAACTAGAGGGTAAAAAACCAGCCAAGCAGCCCGACCTAGCAACCGCGTTAAGGCAAATTAAAACCCTATTTCAGCTTCCAAAGGAAGGTGCCATAAAGCACAGCACCTCGCAGTCAAAAAGATTCGCGGCTTTATCCCACACGATAACCCTGATGAGCATTTGCCTTGGTTACCCAATATTAATCGCCGGTCTAACGGTAATGTCCGCTTTTGGTGTTTATAGTCTTTTTACGCTAGTGAGCCAATTCAGTATTTTGTTCGCAATCATTAGCGCAGGAGTACTCTCTTGCTGCGCAGGCGCTATCATTTTTATCCTGCTAACACCGCTTTGGAGTCGACAAGCGGCACCTGTTGAGAGCATTTTTCTGAAGGAAGACGAAGAAGCCAAGTTTTTTGCTCTAGTTACCATCTGCTGCAAAATCTTAGGCATTACACCACCCGCATCAATCAACTTAGTGCTGCCGCCAAACCCAAATTTCTCGTATGCCATGCGCTGCGAAACCGAATCTCCTCGGGAGCAACTATTACGCATCGGCTCGAAGCATGACACCGGTTACACGTTATCTATTAACGCTCTGCACATACGTTTTTTTAGCGCCCGCGAATTCTGCGGGTACCTGGCGGCCACATGTGCTAGGTATAGTGTTCCAGCGCTTCGATATAATTGTATCCTAGAGCAATATGCTACTAATCTGCTATTCGAGTTTTCACGAAACACCTCGGTTAGCAGCCACAGCCTATCTAAACTTGCTCAAAATACACCAAGCATATCAACAGCCGCTACAAGGCTTGGGCAACTTGTTTCGGGCATTGAGTCTTTCCCAAGGGCTTATAGTAAATTGACGACCAACATCCTCAGGAAAAAACTAGCCGAGCCACCGCGCTTTACAAAAGAGTTCCAAGCCTGTGTAGAAGGCTCTAAAAAACAGCAATTAACCACTCAGACGCTAGAGAATGCCGATATATTTTACCGCTTGGCGCTAGAAGAATTACTAGAAAACAATTCATCCAACGAATTTATCAATGACATACCCGAGTTTGCTCGACTCCTATTGAAGGAGTCGTCAACGGAAACTACAAGCACTCAGGAAATGAGTGCGGTCGAAGCCACCAACAGTATCATTGTCAAAGATTTTCCGATTCGAAATTTGCTAGTAGGACGATCAAAATACAGTGCACAATTAACAGCTGAACTGCTCTACCAAAACGGCATTAAAATCAAAAAAGAAAACCTCATTACCATCAAGTCTTTTAGAGCCAACTTAGAAAAACAACGTAAGCTAAAAGCACTGTCTGACGAATACTTTAGCCACTGGTTTAGTACACAGCAATTCTGGAGACTCCCGTCTATTGACTCTTTTAAAAACCTCCATAGTGACGCAGTAATGAAGCAGTTGGACCACTGCATTGAGCGTATTCGTTTCGCCTCTCCTGACCGGAATAACCATGTCGAAACACATCATAAGCAGGTCCAGCAAATTGCAGAGCTACAAGCTTCAAACAAACTAAAACAAAGCGGAATTGAGTTAGCAACTAAAACAACGCATATCGCGGGCACTGAACAAGAGAAGTATCTCAAAAAAGTATTATTTGACTTTAAAGAGCTCACTACTGAGCTCGGCCAGCAAAATGCGCTAATGGGAGAACGGCTCGCGTTAGGCCTATTACTCGATGTTCAAAGACACGCAACTACTCAAAAGCTTCACCAAAGTCTCCGCGAGATTGGCGAATATGGAAATAAAGTGACTCAGCTCCGTACATATTTAATAGAGTTTTCTCTTCTTCTGCGTAACCAGCCCAAGAAATATTCGCAACACCACCAACTCCAGACCAAGGAATTATCAAACAAAGTTAGCGAAGGTAGTAAAAATCTTCTAAGAACACTTAAACACTGCCCTTTCGACATGTGCGACCCTCGTTACTTAACCCTGGCACATTTTGCAGAAAATAAGCTGTCACTAGTTAACACAAACAACGCTGATGAACGAATTTTAGAAAGAGGAAAAGCCATTGTGAATGCCCTTGAACAAGGGTATGAACAAATGAGTTATGTAGCTGCTGCGTACGCATCGCGCATGGAAAAATTGTGTGGTGTGCAAAGTATTCGAAAAGCGGTAATGACCAAATAAGTCGCGATAATACGATGTCATTATTGACCCATTCGTTTCAACATGTGTTAGGACGTTTATACCTTAGACATAAGAGCAGTACGAAAGTGTACAAAAGTGGCCGTCACATTGCATAGTTCAGAATCAATTGATGATGGTCTATTACGAACGCAGCCTATGATTACGAGAGAAGCACCGAAAGCTCATGAGAGCGCCTTTCGAATATGATCTGCAGAGAAACCACGGTATTGCAAAAATCGATATTGCTTCGCTTGCTGTTTTCTATCTTGAGTGGCGTTTTCACCATATTTACGAGCACAAACATCTTTCGCTAGCGCCACCCATTCAGACGGATCAAACGCTTCAAGATTCATCGCTATCACGCTTTTTTCAACACCACGCTGACGCAACTCCATACCGATTCGGTTTGGCCCCTGACCTCGCCTTACCCGCGATGCTACAAACGCTTCGGCAAACCGCTCATCTGATTGCAGGTTTTCTGACTGGAGCTGCTTAATTGCTTCGGTAATTAAGGAAAGATCTCTAGGAAATCGCTTTTGGAGTTTTTGATACAGCTCTTGAGCCGAATGCTCGCGACGCGCAAGTAGATTCATTGCGGAAAAACGGACAGCGCCGAGCGACGCTGTCCCAGTAGACGACTCGGAAGTCGTGGCCAGAGTTTTAGTCATAGGACTAAAAGGAGAAAAATAAACAGTTACTTGGCTTCAAGCTCAACGACATTATCATCAGCCGCTTCACCCTCAGAGCCTTCACCAAGCAGCTCTTGACGAATTTTAGTTTCTAGCGCCTGCACAATTTCCGGGTTCTCTTCCAAGAAGCGAACCACATTATTTTTGCCTTGACCGATTTTAGTTCCTTGGTAGCTGTACCATGCACCAGATTTCTCAACAAGGCCCAGCTGCACACCAAAGTCGATAATCTCGCCTAAATGGTTAATGCCTTTACCGTATAAGATTTGAAATTCGGTCTGCTTAAAGGGCGGTGCGACCTTGTTTTTAACAACTTTAACGCGAGTTTCATTACCAGTAACTTCATCACCATCTTTGACCGAGCCAATGCGGCGAATATCTAAACGTACTGAAGAGTAGAACTTCAAAGCGTTACCACCAGTAGTAGTCTCTGGGTTAGATCTACTATTGAGAAATACGTCACATTCTGTACAGACCCAATCATCAGTATCCACACACCAACCACAATCCGCTGACAACCCCACCCAGAATACTCACCCGCATCGACGAAGTAAAACTCCTTACCCAAAAGAAATCCACCATCAACCGACCAATCGATCCAAATTTGACGGGCTATTTATTCGTGTCACGGTTTCATCTCACTTTCAAACAAGAGGCATTTGATATGGCACGATACCGAGTGGGAAATAGCTACCTTTCACAGCACGAATACGATCAACATGTTTTTGAGCATGCTGCTGGCGTAATTATGATCATCGGAGCGTCTATAGGTGGGCTGCTAGCCTATTACTTCAGCAGCCCAGAATGGCCGAAACTTATACGACTTGGCCTTATCGTTGGTGCATCCATATATTTCGGGTATAAATCAGTACAGTACCACGCCATAATTCTTGCTGTTGTTCAACTAAGCCTCATGGGGATTGCAGCCTACCAATTAGTACCATTTATATGGTCACTCCTGTAAACCAATACAAGACGGCACCCCTTTCAGTCAAGCCAATCCCCTCGTAAGAGAGGTGGTTGCGATGCCACACAAATATCTTGCTCGCCAAAAGCCTTTTTGCCCCCTTAAGGTGGCGCCACTCCTCATTACTACTTGTTACGCTCTACAAAAAAACAGGGCATACTTCCTTAAAAACTAGATAAAGGCTAAAACCATACCCAATGTATAAAGAAGCCGGAAAACTATTCTTCTCTCCAACCGACCTAACGACTTTCGTGAAAAGCCCGTTTGCATCTTGGATGCAGCGCCTTGAAGTCGAATCTCCACTGTCTGCTCCAGAGAAAGACCCTGAATCTGAAATGACAAAGTCTCTGTCTCAGAAAGGCTATGAGCACGAACAGAATCTGCTCGACGACCTAATAAATCAGGGACTTCATGTTGAAGAGATTACCGACGAGCTTATCTCCGAAGAAGAGCATGTACCCTTCAACCTAAAACACCAAGCCACCGTCGACGCTATAGATAGGGAAGTCGATGTTGTTTTTCAAGCCGCGCTACAAAGTGGTCCATTTAGAGGTTTTGCTGACTTTTTAGTTAAAAAAAGCACTTCATCCGGACAAAGTTACTACGAAGTTTGGGATACAAAGCTTTCATCAACTATCAAGCCGGCCCACATCATTCAATTGTGTTGCTACACAGATATACTTACCACCACCAAAGTAATCAAGCCAGATTCGTTCGTTGTTGTATTGGGCTCGGGCGAACAAGAGCGTCTTTATGTGGATGACTATTTTCACTATTACCTTGCCCTAAAGGATAGATTCCTACGATTTCATGATGAATTTGATGAAAACAATATGCCTGACCCAGCGAACTCTAAAATGTTTGGACGCTGGGAAACATTTGCCACTGAACAACTAAAAGCGCGAGATCATGTTTCTTTAATCGCAAACATTACTCGAACCCAAGTCAAGAAACTCTGTGCCGCTGGGGTAGAAAGCAGAGAAAAGTTATTATCCGCTCACCATTCTGAAATCAACGGTATCCAAGTAGATATTTTTGAAAAATTAAAGAAGCAAGCCAGCCTACAACTAAAAACTAACGGTCGTATTCCGCCACAATTTGAAATCAAACACTCTGAGCAGCAAACTCATATTGGGCTGACTTTGCTACCACCACACTCAGCAATGGATATATTTTTTGATATCGAGGGATACCCTCTTACTAAAGGTGGACTGGAATATCTGTGGGGCTCCACCTATTACGATGAATCTGGCAATAGAGCGTTCAGAGATTTTTGGGCTCATAACGCCGACCAAGAAAAGGCTGCCTTTGAAGCATTTATTCAGTGGGTTTACAAACGCTGGACAGCTGACCCTGCAATGCATATTTATCATTACGCAAATTATGAAATTGCAGCATGCCGAAAACTCATGGGGCGCTACGGGGTTTGCGAATATGAACTGGACCAGTTACTAAGAAATGATGTATTTGTTGACCTATACAAAATAGTAATACATGGACTAGTCGTAGGAGAGCCAAGGTACTCCATCAAGAACATCGAGCATCTTTATCGCGGGCAGCGTGACACAGAGGTCGAATCTGGCGGCGACTCCGTAGTTGTCTATGAAAAATGGCAAACACTCCATAGAGCAGGCTTAGAAAATGACAACTGGCAAGAATCAGAAATACTTCGAGATATCCGAGACTACAATATCGATGACTGCAACTCTACTGAAGAGCTCACAATTTGGCTTCGAAAGCAACAAGCAGAACACAACATTCCCTATATGGGCACAACAGAAACTGTTGAGCCCGACATTTCGGAAGAGGTCACTGCTAGAAGCACTCTAAGAGACGAACTCTTGGACAAAGTCCACCTGCAGCCTGAGCCCCAAAAAAGCGTTACCGAGAATCTTGCATGGTCTCTGGAATTCCACCGAAGAGAAATAAAGCCACTCTACTGGCGCCTCTTCGATCGCCTAGGTATGGAGCACAATGAATTATTGGACGATATGGACTGCCTGGCAATGTGTCACCGCACCGATCGAGAACCGTTCAAGCCAACAGCCAGGTCAAGGAACATGGCATACGAATACCAGATGAGCGTGGATCAAGAATTCAAGCCTCCTCGCCTAGCCTCACTTTACCTCCTTGAACCCGAACAGAGGAAAGTAAATCTAATTAAAGACCAGTCAGATTTTGATAGCGGCCTCATTGTCATTCAAGCCAGCCATGATCCAGCCCCCCTTATCACTCTCATTCCCGATGAATACATAAGTCCCGGCCAAATTCCTCAGGCCATTGACGACGTTATCAATGATTACAACACGTTAAGCGATTCCGAATTCGACTCCAAGCACAGCGCAATAGCAGACTATTTGTTTCGTAGAAAACCCAATATTAAGGGCTGCAGAGGAAACATAGTCCATAGCGAAATACCCGACGAAAAACTAAAAGAAACCATAACGGCAATCAACAATCTCAATAAAAGCTACCTCATAATCCAAGGCCCGCCGGGCTCAGGAAAAACCTATACCGGAAAACATGTTATTGCCAACTTACTTTCTCAAGGCAAGAGCGTGGGCATTTCCAGCAATAGTCATAAAGCCATTAATCACCTTCTCTGCGGCGTTGCCACATACTGTAAAGAACAACAAATCGCTGCGGCGACCTACGCCACCAAAAATACCGGAGAAGAATTACAAGAAGCTGGGGTGGAGATCCTGACAAGCCGAGAACTCGCTGACAAAGCTGGCCCAGGCGTCGTCATCGGCACCACTGCGTGGGGGTTCTGTCGATCTGACCTAATCAATACTTTTGACTATCTATTCATTGATGAAGCCGGACAAGTCCCCATGGCCCGCCTCGTTGGAATGAGTCGTGCAACAGATAACCTTATATTAATGGGGGACCAAATGCAGCTAAGCCAGCCCTCGCAAGGAACACATCCTGCCGAGAGCGGATTATCCATTCTGGATTACGCGCTAGGCGATACCGCTATCGTAGACAATGACATGGGCATTTTTCTCGGAACGAGCTTCAGAATGCACTCCAAGATTAACGAGTTTATCAGTCCAGCCTTTTACCAGGGAAAGCTACTCACAGAACCACAAAACGATACACAAGAGCTCCTAATAGGTAACACCCAATGCAACCCACCCCTAAAAAGCGCAGGCGTCCAGTTTATTTCAGTTGAACACTCCGGCAACCAACAAGCTAGTGACGAGGAAGCCGAAAAAATTCTTGAGCTATCCAAAGCTTTGATGAACTGCCAATATCGAGACAAAAATGGAGTCACTCGACCGATCACTCTCCATGACATGCTTTTCCTAAGCCCCTATAACCACCAAGTCAATCGTCTTCAGATGCTATTAGGTGCGGACGCAAAAGTGGGGACAGTGGACAAATTTCAAGGGCAAGAAGCTCCTATTGTGTTCTACAGCCTGTGCTCAAGTGAACCATCCGAATCGCCACGAGGGTTAGAGTTTCTTTACGACCGCAACCGCACCAACGTCGCAATATCTCGAGGCCAATGCCTGGTAATCACAGTTGGAAACCCGACGCTTGCGTGCCCTGACACCTCTACAATTGAACAGATGAAACTTGCAAACAATATGTCACGACTGCTATCAATCTGACCTGCCACACGACCAGAACGCCAAAATACTACAGTAATAAGTGTAATATTTTGCAATAATTCTAGTTTAGACCTTGAATACTACAGTTATAAGTGTAATATTACACCTAACACTGTAGTTTCTTATGGCTAGATATGAATATTGAATTATCGCAATACTCTGAATGGAGCGGATCACAAGACGGGTTAGTAGCCCTTGTTGGCGAACTCAGCCCTCTCCTAATTCCGGGCGACCAACCCATCACTAAAAGAACGCTCATTTATTACCGCGGCAAAGGGGTCATCTCGCCCGCAAACGGTAAAAAGTATGGCTACCTTCATCTGGCACAATGCCTAGCAGCAAGAAAACTGATTTCACACGGATGGACTGTGAGCCAACTGGCACAACTGATAGCCAATGTTGATGAATGGACCCTCACACAAGTCGCATACGGGGAAATCGAAGCCGATGCTGCCATAGGACTTAGTGCATCGCCTGCCGCCCAAGATTTAAAGCCGAACGAGCTAAACGATAAAGCCTTTAATGTAACCCCTGATTTACCTCTCCCAGAGCTGGCTGTACAAATGCTGGCAATTGGAGTCTGTGACAGTTTTAACCGCGTAATTGATGAGCACAAAATTGTAAACGGGAACGATATCCCCTTTAACCTAAAGAGAGCTATGGGACTACTGGGGCGCCTTTGCATTGAGGAGGGTAAAGAGGACTCCTTCGCGTCCATTCATGACACATTAACGCTCTGTAAACTGCCCTTTAACGATGCCTCCTGGGCTCTCTCTGCATTTAAAGACGCACATTTTGAGCTAGGTTCTGTCAATCTAATTGACCAAGACCATCGGTGCCCAACTCAGGATTGCGTAGAACTTGCCAGCGGCGGTAATGAAGCCAATATCAAAGAGCAGTTCAGTTTTGAGCTTTTAACTCAGCTGTGTTCAGGCTTTGGAACACAAAAACACAGAGTCTACACGTCAGTGCGACGGTTCATTGGTGAAAAACCGGTCACAACAGGGCGTGAAATTGCTGCTCACGCCAAAAAGCACTCAATGGCAAAGATCGAACAGTTTTTATCCCGAGAAGTGTACTCCCCGATAGGAAGCCACATATTGATTGATGAGCGACTTTATTTATGCCCCAAATGCGGAGCGCCGATCCGCAAGGTCGAAGAAAAACTTGGAAAATGTACGATTAAACAATGCCCCGATTATGGGAAGCATATACCGCTCATTGACGGCCGCAAGCCCGAAGCCGATAGCCTTGTTTTAAAGCCTCACTTACTTTCTTTTTGGTTTGGCCCTTCAATCGATGAGCTAGCGGTATATGAGTTGGCAAGAAAACTACTGCCAGAGACTGAGATTCAGTTATACCCTGAGAGTGATGCCTGCGATATCTCAATTGACGGATATGATATCGGTATTGACGTAAAATCTTATTCAAGCCCATACCTATTAGCGAACGCCCTTAACAGAACCATTGGACGTCTCAACCGATACACCAAGAAGATTATTGCTGTCAGTGACACCTCGATATCTCGCCACAGAGATTATCTCGCCACCCTAAAAAGATACTATAACAACGAAATTCCCATCGAGTTCATGTCCGTATCAAGCGTTAAAAATATGATAAGGAGTGAGCGATGAAACAATCAATCGACATCTGGACAGGCAATGACAAAATTAATTGGCTCTGCCTATTCATTAATGAGTTCACAGGGAAAAGTGATTTAAACTTAGCTCCACTATTACTGTCTGGGTTTCACTCACTTCGCTCCTCTTCTGTCGCCCAAGAGAATGAGTTCGCGTACTTCAATATTCGCCAATTAATGCTGCGCTTCTCTAACCTAACAGCAATTAAAAAAGCGGTTGTCCGTTATAATGAACATTATACAAGCGGTGAGACTACGAGCGACCAACGACTGTTTAATATCGATGAAAAGACACTGACCTTCCAACCACTACTGGATTTAATGCCACCCGAATACGAGCAAGCCAAACAAGTTTTGCTAAAACCTCTCGAATTTTCAAAGCACGGAAAAAGTGTCGCAAAAGCCGATAAAGAGTTGTTCATCGAGGTAGACGATATCGGTATTAAACGTCCGTACAACATTAAAGATTTGCCGAGCACCCTTTCAAACACGCAACATAATATAAGCAATCAATCCAGCGGACCTATTCAAATCCCTATCGCAGAGTTATTCGAAGAAGCAACAGAGATGGATCTACTTGACGTAAAGCACTCGCGACGCCCTGGTAACTGGGTTTCACGGCTTGAGAACATCTTATTAGAAAAACCCAAGGAAAACGGCGGTTTTTCTCGCGCAGATACCCTTGAACTTGCAGGTTTAAAACACCTCATTGGACTACCAGGAGCCGGCAAGACAACGCTATTAATGTGCTTAACGCGATGGCTCTCACGAAAAGACTATAAAACGGCCGTTGTATTTCCATCTGTAGAAGTCAGCCGTCAATACCTGACAGCCTTAAAAGACTACGATGTGGCTGCAGGCCTGTTAACTGGACAAAGCCAATCCACTCGAGCCCGACACGCTCATAATATCGCCGAAACAATTGCATGTGCAGACCCACTAAAAGGCTTCGCAAAAGAATTTGCAGGAAGCGAGTACTTTTCCACGCATTGTGTATTACCTGCTTTTACCGATGCAATGGAAGATGGGATAAATCCAACACGTAACTTTTGCGGCAAGGTAAAAGAAAGAACAAAGAGTCGAGATGGTAGTGCGAGCAAGCCTGTCAGCCGCCTCTGTCCTCTATGGGGGATGTGTGGTTATCACAAAGCATCCCGAGAACTTATTGATGTGAACGTCTGGCTAGGCCACATTGCATCATTTGACACCCTCATTCCTCCTCATGCAACTCAGCTTCATTATCGATACTTCGAGCACATCGCTAGGGAGTTTGATGTCGTAATTATTGATGAAGCAGACCAAGTTCAATCTTGGCTAGATGATCAAGGCGTGTCGAAGCTCACACTAACAGGAGACTCCGAATCATTTCATGCCGACCTGCAAAAACGCCAAAATCAAATGACCGTCGAGCATAATTATGCGCTTGGCGACCCCAACATATTTAACTTTACGTTAACGGCCATGGATTTTAGCCGAAACAGCCATATGCTGGTTGGCACTATCCAAAAACTAGACGAGGAACTCCGAAAACAATATCAAGGCATTTTTCTTACCTCTTCTCGCTTGATAAATGCCATTGTCAGTGGTGATAAAGCCAAGAGCGGATTGGCCGAAGAACTAGAGGGTATCGATAGTCGCTTCAGACAAAAAGAAGCCATTACACTTCTTTGGGAAAGCGCAGCTAACGCCGCTTTTTACAATCGACAAGATATGGCCGAACAAGATACCGTTGAACAATTGAAAATTCAGCGTATAGCTGAAAACCTTAACTTTAGTGAAGAGGAAATTAAAAACCAATTTAAAAACCTTTCAAGTGCTTGCAGAATTTGGCTAACAGAAGAACGTAGCTCTAATCGCGACATCGGAATGACCAGGATATGCACAGCTCTTTCTGAACTAGCTCACCGAAGTCAATCCCCGTCTTTCGATAAAAAGGTTCACTTACTGGTTTGCGTAACTTTTACGATTTTCTCCTACAAAAAACTGGCCCCCCACTCCGAAGCTCTCATTGAGCAAGGTTTTTTGACGCCGTCGCATGTCGAGCAACGTTGCTCTGACGATTTACTAAGCTACACAACAGATAATATATTAGGCAGACTGTCCGGGGTGCGATTTTTTCTTGATAATCGTTCGTCCAAACACTCGGAGTTGTCGAGCGTAAAGTTACAATACGCCGTGTTTTCAGGTTCTCCGAGATCCTTTATTTATCACCTCCACAAGTCCGTACCGGGAGTAAGTCGCGCCCCCGCCGTTTTATTAGCAAGTGCTACAAGCTATTTAGAGCAAAGCCCTGCTTACCATATCAACCGCGTACCAGATTATATCGTCAGAGCGTGCAACAACGACGAAAGATCTGACAAAAGCTTTTTTGAATTTAAGCCCATTCCTAACGCATCAAAGCCAGGAACATGCCTCCGATACAGTGGCGAAGCACTACCCTCGGTTCGAGAAGGCAATCTCCGAAAAATGGTATCGTACCTACTCAAAGATGGCGTTGATGACTCCGTGGTAGGCAAAGCGATTACAAGCTTCGATTCAGGTGAGCGCAAAAGGAAAGCCGCATTCGTGGTGAATAGCTACCAACACTGTGAAATGCTCAAGCGACACATCGACCAACGACATCCTGAGTGGGCCTCAAAGACAGTTGCCGTTGTAAAGGATGTGGAAGCATACGATGGCGCCCCGGGTTACGTCACGAACTCACAAGTCGAAGCGCTCGGAGACATGGATAATATTGAACTTATCATTTTCCCTATGGGCGCCATAGGCAGAGGAACTAATATCGTATTCAGTAAAGGGACGAGAGCACGAGACGCGGCAATAGGAACGATGTACTTTTTGACACGCCCACACCCTTCCACTGATGACCTATCACTACTGATTAGCATTGCCGCACAACAATCCGAGGAGTTTAACGCCGAGACATTCTCGGAAGACGCTTCATTTGAAGATATTGCCACGCATCATATGACTGCTCGTAATAAAGCCTACGATAAAGTCTGGAGGCTGTTACTCAACCCACTTATTGCCAGCAGGCTTGGCGATTTAATGGAACCCTTCACGGCTAACATTTCCGTGTCGCTACTACAAACTATTGGACGGGGAATGCGAAATAGCTGCCGAGTTCAATGCTTTTTTGTGGATGCAGCCTGGGCTAAAAACTCCGCCAAAAACGATGAATCGATACTAGATACAAACGAAACCAGTATGCTCGTGCAGCTCATCAACATATTAAAATCCTGCGTAAATCACACCGATCCAATTAAGCGCTCAGTTTACGAGGAGTTATACAGCGCTTTCTTAGAGCCGCTAAGCGAAACACAGGGACTTCATTACGATAAAAGAAATGTAAAAACACTCTCGCCGCACTACGACGCCGCAAGCGAGAGTAGCCTCGATGGAATAACTACAACCGAAGCTTTACTTTCCGACAACACCTAAATGACAAAGGTAACAAAAGTGACTAAGAATACGAATAAATCGACTGAAAAGGATGTTGCACATGCGCTTTTTTACCCTGGAGATGCGGAAGCGCTTTCTAGAAATACCTGTTTAGTAAAATGGACGCCGCAATGGATGACAATCATGCGGGAAATCATATCTTACGCTGAAGCCGCAAGTAACGACTTCCAATCCATTCCAACAGCATCGTTAAAATCTATCCTGGAAATACACTTAGATGGGCTGCTACTTGTACGAGCATATTCAGGCCTAAAAACAAACGACTTAAAGTACTTCAAGCCTTCATCAAAAATAGAACCCTTTATTATCGCGATTGATCAAAGTGATATTGCTGAAACCATTAGTAGTTGCATTGATACTTGGGTGGACGACTACCTCGTACCGTTCATGGAAAAGCGTGAAATGCCGGATTCATTGCGCGATAATTTATTTTCAGCGCTGGATTCAAAATTAGTATTTTCTGTAGAATCACAATCCTTTGAGCTACTGCCTTGGGGCGCCTCAAACAATGGCACTGCCGCACCACTCTTTAGCCCACATGGGTATTCTATTACAGCAAATGATATCGCCAGACTTTTAGAGGGCGTATCTATCTTCCCCGAATTACCGCCAGTAATGCGAGTTATAGGATCAGATTTAGGCAACAATACCGCCGAACTCATAACCCCAATCATAGATCAGTTTCAAGAAAAGGGCTTATTTAGTCTTTATTGTAAAATTTCAATTGAAACACTGCCCACCGTCAGTTACCCAATTATCAATTTCAATTTTGGCCGCAGGCGATGGGTATCAGCACTGAAAGAAAAGTTTTCGCACAATCAAAATGCATCAGCCTTTCTATTTGATGAAGGCAAGGGGCGTGTTTACACCTTCAATATTGCGAAGAGGAGGCAGGATAACGGTGAGAGAAAATGGCTTCCCGACGACTCATTTAGCGCCCTGCGTGACCGCTTTGATCTACCGGAGATAATCGATGAAAGTGAAATATATACGCTCAATATCAATGGTATTCGATCTAGCGTCAGCCATTCTCACTCCAGCGATGGCGGTGGCTATTCTGGGAAAAATTTGTTGGGCTCCGGGGTAACAGAACGAGATAGAAGCGACGCATTTAATCTTATATTCGATAACTTAGCGCCCTACGGGTTTCATAGAATGGATAGCTTTCACAAAATTGATAATGAAATTCAGTTTTTAAAAAGAAAAAAGATCAACTATCTCGACCTCGTCACACTGTGCATGCACATTAATGAAGATCAAACCGCCTCTGAGGATTTGAGCAACGAAACCATCAATAGCGATATTCTACCAAACGAAAGAGAAACAATACAATTGTTAGGTCAGGAATGGTTTGAAATGACCGCCCTACTCGCGGAAAATTTAAGTGACCCTGACAAACTGAAAAATATAAAACAAAAAGCCGATAAAGTGGGGAATATGAAAAATATAAACCGCGATATTATCCGCGACCACTTCCCCACCAATAATGCCCCTAGAATTTTACTCATTTGTCAAGATCAGAGCCAACAAGGGATTATTAAGTATATTGTTGATCAATTATTTGGCGACAGCATTCAAGTGATCAGCACGCTATTACCAGCAAACACGCATGGACCAAAAAAATCCCTCCCCGGCTCAGAGTTAACTACAGCAAAACGATTACAACTTCGAAAAGATATTTGGGACGCAGCAATTAACAATGCCATTTCCAATCAACAAGTGGATATGTGCATAATCCAAGCAGACCAATTTTATGAAGGCCAAGGACGAGATGATACAATTAACAAACCCGCAGCAAAGATCGCTTTCGCTCAGTCAGGAATACCCACACAATATTTAAATCCAATCGACCGAAGAATCACTAAGCGAGACAAACAATTAAAAGACTATCTCAATAGAATTCGGAGTGCATTTTTCGATCTGGTTTTTGGGCACCATGGCATCGTCCCTGCGATCAGCGAGAGTGTCACTAAGTATTTCCCTAAGGAGGAAAGTAAGCCTCACTTCATTTATGGCATTACAAATATTAGAGTGAACACGCGATCAGGGCCCACACCTGCTGAGATTGCCGTTGCGACACGGATAGACGTAAACACCGGCCAACCTTCGATTAGATTTTGCCACCAAGAGCGCATTTTAGTCACCTCGGACTGGCTCAATTACCGAGATGCAATTCAATATCTCACCACGCGATTTAACCGGAAAGTCACACTCGGAACAAATAAATCAAGACTCCCTCGTCACGAAGTCTACCTCCTATTTTGCAAAAATATTTTTAAGGAAGCCAACCAGAACAAAGGAGTCATCTATCTGGAAAGCGCCCCAAAGAGCGCATTGACCCCGTGGATGTCTGACACCCAAGTCGGAGAAGATTCAAGCTTATTCTCAGACTTCCCCGCTCTTAGAGTGATACGAGTTCGTAGGCAGGCTCCACAACTCTTGATCGAAAAACACAAGGATAATTATTTTACACCTACAACCTGTCGCCGCTTATATTCTGTCGATATGGGAGAGGTTCCAACATATTGGTCACTTGGTCAGCCACTCAGTCAAAAGAAACGTGGCATTAGTACTTACCGCAGCATTGAACTGCCAGGGAAAGGAGAAGACGAAACAAAGCTTCATGATCCAATCCTGGGCTCAACGCCGACGCCAAACGCCGTTGAATTTGTCGTACTATCAGCACCTGAAGATGAACCGGTCGATAAGCTCATCCAATTTACTACTTCACTAAGGGTTGGCATTCTTCAGGCTAATTATTCGAATTTCGTCTCTTTACCTGCACCGCTTTTCATCACCAGAAAGCTCAAAGAGTATTTTGAACTGTGAACTGACGACGCTTTCCGTTACGACGTACACAACTGACATATTCATAGAGTGGGAAATGTAAGCTATGCCTATAACTCATAACAAATACAGCCCAACATCTGCACAAAACATAGTTAACAACATTAAGGGAAATTGAATTTTAATGAGCATTATCTGGTGGGAAAAAACGGTCGAATATTATTTCGTAAAAAAATACGTAGAGCTAGATGCATTTATTGCTCCCCTTGATGGACATCAGGAGCGCGCAGGGGACACAATATTGGGAAACGAAGAAAACTGGATTCTTATTGAATTCAAAAAGGACGAAACATGCTTAACAGATGAGTGCCGAAAATTCACCAACTATGAAGAAGCAAAAGGTATTCTAATTGATGAAAGCAGCCACCACTTAATAATCTACGGAGAGAGTTCAGGAAGAGACATTGATTTAGTATGCCAAGAGTATTTTTCTGAAGAACAACTGCATATCGAGGATGCTCTTAGCCAGGGCACTGATATCGATAGTTTTTTTGAGTACGTGAGGAAGTTTGTCACATTTAAAAAGAATTCAAATAAGAGTTCCGGAGGTTTCGGACTCGTTGCGGGTATTAGGAGCGATGGCACAGTGACGAAGTGTATGAAACTATCTGAGTTTGGACAAGCGATGCAACTGGAACAGAAACTACAAGCGAAACTCAAGCCGTCGCCAGTACGCAACAGAGACCCGGGGCCGTCATGGGACCGCTAGATAAATCCAAGATCTCACTTTACCACCGCAAAGAAGTCCCCTATAAAACAACTTTAAAAGCTAATTATACAGAGCGAACATCTTGAAATCACATACCGGAGGAAAGCAACTCACGATTCCTTATGCCTTAGTGGTCACACTAGATTCGAGCAACGTCAAGCCACATATCTACGAAGAAGTTAAGCCCAGCCTTGAACAACAGATAAAACAAGCGACCAAAGAGAAAACCTCGCCAATGAGACTCACTCACGCCATCTGCCTCATTGCAGCCTAAGAAGGTAGGTGCTTTTAGCATCTACCTTTATACAACACCCCGCCCGCTCAGATAACAGCTACCCCCCACTACAAGCCACAAACGCAGCCCCCAACAGAACATTCAAAGGCGCCCTCTTTGTTTGTTGACCGTATTGCCAAAACCTGTAGATCTGGTATCTTAAGTATCGGAGCTGATGCCAAGGCTGTAAGTGACCTAAAAGACAGCAATTTTAACTACCTACTTTTCAGTCGATTTTTTCTAACTCCGCTGGCAAGTGTAGTGAATTAAACACTTACTACTACATACCAAAGCCCAGCATTGTTAAGAAAGGATCACTCCAATGAGTACAGACCTCTCCAAGCTTTGCGCAGATTTTCTGCGTCAAAAACATGCTTCTCTATCCCCCGAAAAACTAAAAGCATCACATGCCAGAGAACTGGTGGCGGCTTTTTTTGGGTATAAAAGCCATGCAGCGCTTATGGCAGAAAAAGCGTATCCCCTTCAAAGGCTCGAAGATGCCTATATCTTTATTCCCGACCTTCCCTTACTGGAAGATCGGCGCGTGAAGCTAAACGATTTACCTGCCGACCTCATCTCTTCAATGAATATTGCGAAGCTTCTTTCAGACTTTTTATCCGGTGAAGGATTATGTGGCGGAAACGTTTGGCTCTATGACTCTCTCGAGAGCTACATCACTGACGTCTTCCTTCCTGACAGCCAAACACTGATTGATGATGAGCTATCGGGCGTGATGGCAGAAACTAATGCGGGCTTCTTTGACTCGCCATATTATGATGATGTCAAAATTCATAATGGCGATGACGAATTGATCGTCACTGCCTCCGCGCAATACAAAGGCGAACCTCTCGATGATAAGCCATTTTGTGGTGACACCATTGATATGGGCGTTCAAATTACTTTACCTCGTATAGCCGGAAAGCGTGGTTTTTACGACTTCGAATTAGAGGTAGGCGGCAGTATCAATGATGACTGGGTGGATCCGGACCTAAAATATGGCAAACCTCTTCAAAGCAGACTCGCAGAGGAACTGGGCATTAGTGATGATGACCTAGAAATGCTGGAATGGGAAACACAAGAAAACAGCAGTAATGACGGACTGATTTATGATTTCATTCTGACCTTTGACGACACTTGCCCACCTGAAATATTGGGGAAAATTGAAGGCTTGAGTGATGACAAAACTATTCGTGTTAGCGCCAACGTATTTGATGAGCACACACAATTAGCGGAGCCTTCTACACCTAACGACAATAGGGGAAATACGATGAGCACTTACCCCAAACGGGTTGCCGATAATATTTTGCCATTATCCATGGCGGGGGATTTGCCTGCGGCATTTAAAGAATGGCATTTCACCGATAAAGTGAAAGATCATTTAAAACCTAATGAAGATTGCGAGCTATGTGACAACGAAAAGTTACGATATCACTTCGAAATTGAAAACGAAATTACTCGAAACCGACTATGGATTGGATCCAGCTGTATTCTAAAGTTTCAAGTTCAAGTATTTGATAATAAGGGTAACGTTCTCAACGCAAAAGATACCGAGAAAAAACTAAATAAATTAAAAGACAAAATGTGTTATGACGCGTGCATTAATGCTCTTAAAAACCTCGCAATAGCTGAACCAAACGAAATTTTAAGCAATGCACTAAATTATTACCTTAAGAACAAATACTTGACCCCCAAGTATGCCTTTGTCGTTTTCTGGCGACTGAACAAGAATGACATTGATCATAGTCCGTCATTTTTTAAAGTCGCACTCAATAAGAACAAGTACAAAGAACACCTGGAGGAAATGGACACCTTTAAAGTTCATACGTTCTGGAAGGCTTTATCCAGCAGCCAAAAGAAAATTGCTGAGCGATTGGGTCATACCGCGCCTCCAGCATAGTTATTGGCCGCGAACCACAGCAGCTTGCCAGCACCGCAGAGGTCAACTGACCAGTTTTATATCGAATCAACTAATACTTGATGGGTATCTCTCCGAGTACCCATCAAGCGTAGATAACAAATAAATTAGGCGAGTCAGATTGCATTTTAAGCGCCGACCTACCACATTTAATCGTCAGATAGCTGGCATCATCCACAAGCTTACTCATTTCAACCCCCTCCTGAAGGTGCTCACTCCAATACCCGTCGGTACCAATGACAATACTGGCTGCGGCTAGCTCTGGATCTTTAATGTCTATTTTGGAAGTCACTAAATCTGGGCGAGTAAAGCGGCGCGCATTGAGGCATTGCGTCAGTGTGTGCTCTGAAATATCACGCGCTGATGGGTTAATATCTTGGCCCCCCTGCCCTTGAGGAATTAATAACGGGAATTCATTCAATCTATGCGGCCTATTTAACCACTGCGCTTCCCCTGAATACGTTACCAACCCAATGCGACAATCACCTGTATAGAGCCACTGAACATCGCCAGTCTCGAGATTCAAAATGAGTATGCCATAGCTTGCAATATCATGAAGATAGAGACTTCTAAGTTGTTTTTGCTGATCCGATAACATATTAATTATCGCTTCATCAGAATAGCTCCCTTCAAGCTGAAGTATTCTCTTTAAGCAGCTATCCGCCCAGAAAACCGCAAGTCGCTTTTTTTGCCCCGGAGTACTCGATGTTACTCTTCTGGTCACGCGGCTCTCCGCTGCATCTACTAGAACTGCAATTAAAAAGCCGCCCTTGTAACCCAATGCAATCGCGTCGTTGTTCTGAGAGCGCTCATTTCCACACCGGCTTGTCCACTTAACATCCATAATATCGCATTACTCATTACCATCGATGGTGTATGAAGCCAAAGCCTCTAACCGCTCAAAAATCAAGGCCTCTCTACCTTCATCCCCTTTGGACTGGCTTTGAACTGCGTACTCAAAATTAGTGTCACTTAAGAGCGGGGTTAACTCTTTCGATATATATTGCTGTAATTCAGGCGATGCTAATTGCACCTCCCCCAAAAGCTCTTCCCTACCATCGACAAGATTGAGAATATCCTCGATGTCTCTACTACCGAGCGCATCGTTATTCCCTCGACCTTTGTAGGCCTCTAATTTGGTAGCCAGAAAATAAACTGGGGTTACTAGTTTAATCGATAACTCAGTAGTGAGGTCATAGCATTCCGCGGTCTCCATGGCGCCTTGATACCAACGATTACCAAAACCTAGAACACCCTCATCATCGGGCATGAAATCCACCCGAAGATCACCCAGCTGCATTGCGCAGATAGGCGACTCCTCACCTGGAACGGGGCTAGGGATAGTGAAACCTCGCTCTTGAAGACTTTTCTGTAGCTTATGAAATTCAACATAACCCATTGCATGGACAATTAGGTCTACGTCATCCGTATGTCGCACTTGCTCTTTTGTATATTCATCTGTGAGCAACAGTCCGGTGGTGCAGCCGCCGACAAATGTCATTTGCTGTCGAAACTCTTCCCCAAGTGCGTTAGCCACTTGCTCGAGCATCTTGATGTGAACTGGAAGTGCGCTCATCATGAAACCCCAAGGCGCTGCTTAAGCAAGTCAGCTGCAAGGGCCTTCTCACGAGGCTGCCCTAGACGTATAGCATCGACCAAAGCCAGCAAGGAATACATTTCAGGATCTCGCCTTATTGCATGCCCCACGGACTTGTATAATGGCTCTACAGCCTGCCCTTTTGTATTGCCTTTTGCGTCCGGCCAAATAGGCACAAACTCTCCAGCGCTCATCAGCTTGTCTTTCAATACTGGCGCGGCAAAAGCGGTGGCTATACCCCGCGTGATTTCTTTTGGCTTAGCAGGAAATACATATTTAAGGCCAAAGACAATAAATTCAAATAAGGCTCGAACATTAGCCCTGGGAACCCCTAGCTTTCGGTCTTTTTTCGCTAAACCAATATCGAGGCAGCGGTTTAACGCCAGATTGATTTGAGACTTGCTTATCCCGGTGTCGGCCTCAAGCTTCCTTGCGGTATATAGAGTGGAGATATATTCATTAACACCAAACCTTCTCTCTGGAAGCAGAAAATCATCAAGAGCGGACTGCTCCTCTTCAATAACCTCCCAGTCCTGCCAGCCAGAGGGCCAGGCATTGCTTTCGGAGCCGCCCTCAATTCGCTGTTCTTGTTTCCGTAGGGATACAAGCTTCAGCAACAATAATATATCTTGACTTTTCAAAGCGCATCACCTCTCTACGTCCCGCGTCCTAGGATTTAGGACTAACATATCTTAGTATACTCAAGCTTTCAACCAAGAACACTAAAAAAGAGGTCTGAATGGAGGGGTCAGGCTGTCTTGATAGGATTAAATGGGCTTGCTGCGAGCATACTCACGCATACCAGCATAATTGTTTAGTGTGTTGCTGGCGCAATCATGGTCACAGGGGCGCTTTTAGAAATGCCGAATGGCCCAAATAGGCTCGATTTAGATTAATCATGAGCGGATCAATCTACACCAGATACAGCTCAAGACCACACCAATATTCATACTCTTGTTCATCTCAGGGCATAACCTCAAATATTTGCCTCATCCTCCTTCCGCTTTTAGCCCCCTGATTATTCCACACTGCTCAACAGTACGATTCTCTGCGCAATGCCCTCTTAACCCTATTAGCTGGCTGTGTAGATCTTGAAGTTCAGCGATTCTATCCTCCACTCGCTGGATATGCAGGTCAAGGATCTGATTGACCTTATCACACGCTGAGCCAGGCTCTTGGGTAAGGGTCAATAGCTGCTTCACTTCCACCAAAGTGAGATCCAGACTGCGGCAACGCTTAACGAACATCAGCCGCTCTTCCGCATACTTATCATACAACCGGAAGTTCCCCTCGCTGCGCGCAGCAGAACTCAATAGCCCCTCCCTTTCATAGTACCGAATGGTCTGCACTGAGCAGCCACTGCGCTTTGCCAGCTCACCAATTTTCATCAACTCCACCCTTGACTCTATAGTTGCTATAGAGTTTACACTCTCCATTACTGTGTAAACAAGAGCCATTTATGACCGAAGACTCGAAGACTTGTGGTTGCAACGCTAGTCAAGAAACGTCATTGCAACCTGAATCGCAAGCAGCAAGTAGTGCTCACGCTGAAATGAGCCACCTGAGCGTATTTGACGTTCCTAAGATGGATTGCCCATCCGAAGAGAACTTGATTCGTACGGCTTTTGCTAGCTTTGAAGCAACCGTCGTATTCGAATTCGACTTGCCCGGACGCAAGGTGCATATATATCACCCTGATATGGCGGATAAAGTGGAAAAAGCCTTGAAGTCTGTTGGCCTCGGCGCAACCTTGGTCTCATTCGAGTCAGTAGATCACAATGCGGTTCAGGCTGCCTTGGAAGCCACAACAATCAATGAAACGCGTGAATATCAAGTATTAAAATGGCTGTTGGCCATTAACGCGGCCATGTTTGTACTTGAGCTCGGCGTGGGCATTGTGGCGCAATCGACAGGGCTTATCGCCGACTCACTGGATATGTTCGCCGATGCGGCGGTCTACGGCGTGTCGCTATATGCAGTGGGCAAGGCGGCCACGCTTAAACTCAAAGCGGCTCACTTTTCGGGTTGGTTGCAGATTGCACTTGCTCTGGGTGTTCTATTGGAGGTTGTCAGACGCTTCCTATATGGAAGTGAACCGGTCTCGGTGCTCATGATGAGCTTTGGCGCCGTGGCCTTGATAGCGAATATTACCTGTCTCTTGTTGATCTTCAAATCGCGAAACCAAGGCTCCCATATGAAAGCGAGCTGGATATTTTCTGCCAATGACGTGTTGGCCAATGCGGGCGTGATAACAGCGGGAGTTCTAGTGGCGGTGACAGGGTCTCAAATGCCAGATTTGGTCATCGGCCTATTAATAGCAGGCCTGGTTATGTGGGGGGCGGTTCGCATCTTGCGACTGAATTAAACGCGATATGGTCAATACAATCCGACAACTACTCATCAATAAGCCATTGATGCTATTGCTCATCAGTGGCGTGCTCTGCGCTTGCGTTAGCAACAATCGGCCAAACAATATTACTTCTATTGGTATCGAGGACTTAACTCAAAAAAAGGCAGTGAATGCCATTATTTTTGACAATTTAAGCCCCGTAGTACAGGAAAAAACAAACAATTTCGATCAAGCGGCCAAAGATATAACCAATGCTTTAAAGGAACTAGCCAAGGCCAATAAAATACGCCTAAATAACACAGCCGCATATACTGGGGATTGGCTCGATGTTGCCGATCTGCATTTCAATGACGCAGACTATAACTGGACCCTAAGGTTTTGGGACTCAAACCTACCTAAGTTAGGCTTTCAAAACTTTTCAACAGACATAGATTCCTCCATCGAAGTGCATTTCCGTTATTGCAAGGAACGAACGATACAATTTGCGAACATTTCGGAATCTCAATTATTGAACGATCGCAATTATTGGTTAAAACATTTTTACCCTGCAGCGATACATAGCCTGTATTTATTGATGAAAGGCAATATAGAACTAGCACCCATTCAAGTAAAAGCCTATGGCGGCAGAGTGGTTAACGGCACAAAACTAGGGGAGAACGACGACTTCATCTTTGTATTAAATGGCGAAACAGAAATTTTTATTGTGCCCAAGTTAAATGCGAATTCTTAACATCCTATTATGTATTTTTTTAATCGAAATATAGTGGCAGCCCTGATGGTAAAACCCACCCTAATATATTTGATGCTCGTATTGACGGTTTTTCAGTCGAGTATCGCTATGGCGGATGTAGACCAGATAACACAGTCAGGCTCTGATAATTTTTCAATTAATAATACTCTAATTGGGCTCGGCGAGATTGATCCGCCCGAAACCAATATTGATCCGCTTGAAGAGGAGCACGATTGCAGTCACTGCGGCCTTTGCCATGGACATGGTTGTCCCGTAATTTTAGTTAAAACGTTGAGTTTTACGTTTCAAAAAGCACGAACAAATGTCCCTGATTATCGTAAACGCATCTCCTCTGAAGTGCCTAGTCCTCTCCAACGCCCTCCTATCTTACGATCTTAATTAAACAAACTATTCACTCCGCTAACGCGGAATAGATTGACTTAATCAGGATCATTTTATGCGATTTAACACACTTAATCGGTGTCGGGCGATTTGCCTGTCAGCTATAGTTTTGGTCGCCGGTATATCCGCGTCTCCTAGCTATGCAAGTGCTAACCCCGCTCTTACATTAAAAGAAGCGATTACCCAGACGCTAGAACGTAACCCGCAGCTATATCAGTACACCTTCGCTACTGAAATGTTTGAAGCTCGAAAGCAAATACACTCTTTACGCCCTGCAATAGAACTCGAACTCGAAGTGGAAAATTTTGCAGGAACCGGCGATACCCAAGGGTTTGACGGTGCAGAAACAACACTACAACTCTCATCGGTTATTGAACTAGGGAGCAAGCGCAAGGCGCGTATGTCCCTAGTAGATGCTCGAATCAATAAAAATCATTGGGAACAGCAAGCAGCCACATTGGATGTCTTGGGTCAACTGACCCAAGTATTTATCGAAGGCTTGTCAACGCAGGCAAATATCGACCTTGCTAACAACTCATTGAATCTGTCGCGATCACTGTTCAAGGCCGTACAAACACGAGCCAGGCAAGGCGCGACACCTGAAGCCGAGGTTATGCGTGCGCAGGCTGCCGTCATTCGGGCGGAGCTTCAATTAGCGGCGTTGACCTCAAAGCTTCAACGACAAAAAATACTGCTGGCACGTTTTTGGGGCGAGACATCTCCCGAATTTAGTCACCTAAATGGAAATTTATTCGAATCTGGTAAGAGCGAGAGTTTCGATCAGCTTTATGCGCGCATTAAAACATCGCCTTCTCTTCAGGTATTTGCGAGTGATGCACGAATAAAAGATGCGGAAGTCACGTTAGCTCGCGCAAGTGGTCGCAGCGATATTACCTGGCGTGCAGGTGTTAGGCGCTTTGAAGATACCGGTGATTCTGCGTTAACCGCTGGCCTGTCAATGCCGCTGTTTGCATCCAAGCGAAACCGAGGTGAAGTTAAAGCCGCACTCGCTGAACGCAACGCCACTGAGTATGCCAAGCAAGACTCCCTCCTGCGTTTGCATGCAAAACTCTTCGAAGCTTGGTCTCTACGAAACCAAAACATGGACGCTGTGATGAAGATGGAAGACACGGCCATCCCCGCTTTGGAAAAGGCATTTCAACTAACAAATAAAGCGTATGAAAACGGACGATATCGATATCAAGATCTCGTCGCCGCACAGGAAGAGTTGCTCGCTACAAAACAAGCCCTTATCGATGCCGCCACGAATGTGCAGATAAGCCAGGTTCTAATCGAACAGTTGACCGGTGCATCGCTCTCTCAATAAACCGTTTTTAACAATTTGAGTGATCCATCGATACGTGGATCAAATAGGAAAAACAATGAAAAAATACTTACTCTCACTATTTTTATTGCTTGGCGTTTTAGCGCCGATTCAATCCACCTTGGCAGATGACGACGATGATGATGAATATGAAGAAATCAGTCGAATTAACGACGAGTTATCTACCAAGGTAGGCATTGTTACCGCAAAAGCAACGGCAGGGACAATCAGTCAAACCGTTACCGTCTATGGGAGCGTGACACAAGCGCCTGAGAACAGTCACGAAATTTATGCGCGTTTCCCCGGCATTATCAAATCAGTCAATGTTGCGATCGGCGATACCGTTAAAAAAGGTGATCGCATCGCGACCATTGAGTCAAATGAAAGCTTAAAAAGCTATCCAATACACGCTCCGGCATCCGGGGTTATTGTGCAACGCCACGCGAACCCAGGTGAACCGACACAACAACGGCTGTTATTGACGATTACCAACTTGGATACTGTGTGGATAGAGTTCCGTATTTACCCGGAAAAGCAAGCAAAAGTGAGCGCGGGACAGCCTGTTTCTATCACCATCAACGATAAGACTATTCGTTCCGATGTAGCCCACCTAATACCGGCTGAAGATAAACCATACGTACTTGCGCGCGTCAAGCTTGATAACGATGAATTAAGGCTTTCTTTAGGTCTGCTTGCCAAAGGGAAAATACATACCAATGAATTTGACGTGTCTTTGGTGGTGACGAAAGACGCCGTACAAGAATTGGGGGAACGATTAGGCGTGTTTGTTAAAGAAGGTGAAGCTTATGAGTTTGCGCCTCTGGTACTAGGGAAATCCGACGACAATTTCATTGAGGTTGTTTCAGGGCTGGAACATGGGGCCGAATATGTTTCTGAAAATAGCTACTTAATCAAAGCGGATATTTTGAAATCCGAAGCTGAAGACGACGACTAGGGGTGCATTATGATTGAATCAATTTTGCGCCTCGCGATAGAGAGGCGTTTTCTATTTTTAAGTTTTATTTTGGTGATTGTTGGTATTGGCGTGTGGAGTTATCAAAAACTCCCCATTGATGCAGTACCGGATATCACCAATGTACAGGTACAAATTAATACCTCGGCACCAGGCTATTCGCCTCTGGAGGCGGAACAACGGATCACCTATCCCGTTGAGACGGCTCTTGCCGGCTTGCCCAAGCTTTCGCACACGCGTTCTTTATCTCGCTATGGCTTATCTCAAGTCACGGTGGTATTTGAAGAAGGCACCGATATCTATTTCGCTAGAAACCTGATTAATGCGCGCCTTGGTGCGATTAAAAGTGTGTTGCCTGCCGGGCTGGAGCCAGAGATGGGCCCCATATCAACGGGCCTTGGTGAGATCTTTATGTATACAGTCCAAGCGAATTCGTCTGCGCGCATGAGTAATGGCGAGCCGTATACAGCCACTGCGTTACGAGAGATTCAGGACTGGATTATTAAACCTCAGCTCGCCCAAGTAAAAGGCGTAATTGAAGTTAATAGTATTGGTGGCTACAACAAGCAATACCATGTGATGCCAACCCCGGAAAAGCTTTTATACCATCAGGTCAGTCTCGAAGATGTTGCTGATGCACTTCGCGCAAATAACGATAACCGCGGTGCCGGATACATCGAAGCCAATGGCCAACAATTATTGGTGCGTTCTCAAGGTCAATTAGCCACGATTGAAGAGATTCGTCAGGTCATCATCAAGCAAAATGATGGCGTGCCCGTGAAAATAGATGATGTTGCAGAAGTTGCGATAGGCAAGGAACTCCGTACCGGTGCCGCAACGCGGAATGGAGTGGAGACAGTACTGGGAACCGCCATGATGTTGATTGGCGAAAACTCACGTACAGTGGCACGAGATGTCGCGCTTAAACTGGCGGATATACAAGCCTCGCTGCCAGAAGGCGTTATTGCGGAAGCGGTATACGATCGCACAAGCCTGGTTGATAAAGCCGTTAAGACCGTAAGCAAAAATTTATTGGAAGGCGCGCTACTCGTAATTGTTGTGTTATTTGTATTACTGGGGAATATACGTGCTGCACTTATCACCGCTGCAGTCATTCCTTTGGCGATGCTGATGACGATAACCGGCATGGTAAAAACGGGCGTGTCAGCCAATTTAATGAGCTTGGGGGCTCTCGATTTTGGTTTGATTGTCGATGGCGCTGTAATTATCGTTGAAAATTGTATTCGACGCTTGGCTGAAGCACAGCATCAGAGTGGACGGCAAGATCTTCGTGAACGATTGAATACGGTATTTGAAGCTACATCCGAAGTGATACGCCCAAGCCTGTTCGGTGTCGCCATCATTACCATCGTCTACATCCCGATATTTAGCTTGACTGGCGTTGAAGGAAAAATGTTCCACCCGATGGCTGCGACCGTCGTGATGGCGCTAATTTCTGCCATGATATTGTCGTTAACGCTGGTTCCTGCAGCCGTCGCGGTGATTATGAATGGAAAAATTAGTGAAAAAGAAAGCGTCGTCATCAGCGCAGCCAAATCTGTTTATCGTCCGTTACTGCTTGCCACACTCAAGTTTCGCTGGGTGGTCGTATCAGGTGCAGCTCTTCTTGTGGCGTTCAGCATTTGGCTGGCGACCACTCTAGGTTCAGAATTTGTGCCGCAATTAAACGAAGGTGACATTGCTCTTCAAGCGCTACGCATACCCGGTACAGGCTTGGAACAATCTGTCGAAATGCAGGAGGTTCTGGAACAGCGCATTAAAGCGTTTCCGGAGGTTGATAAAGTCTTTTCGCGAATAGGGACACCAGAAGTGGCCACTGATCCCATGCCGCCAAGTATTGCTGATATTTTTGTGATTCTAAAACCCAGAAATGTATGGGCAGAACCATCAAAAACAAAGAATGAATTACTTGAAGAAATTGAAGAAGCGCTGTGGCAACTACCTGGTAATAATTATGAATTTACCCAACCCATACAAATGCGTTTTAACGAACTCATTTCGGGTGTGCGAGCAGATCTAGGAATAAAGATTTTTGGTGATGACCTGGACCAACTGACCTTTACCGCAAAAGACATCCTACAGGTTGTAAGCAAGATTGAAGGCGCGGCCGATGTCCGAATGGAGCAAGTTGAGGGGTTACCATCGTTATCAGTAAGTCCTAAACGAGAAACGCTCGGTCGCTATGGTTTGAATGTGATTCAACTGCAGGATTGGATTGCTGCAGCAATAGGTGGCGAATCAGCGGGTGTTTTATACGAAGGAGATCGTCGCTTCGAGCTGATCGTGCGTCTTCCCGAGCTGCTCAGACGGGATATCGAAGGACTTAAATCCTTACCTGTTCCTCTTCCCAACGGCGACTATGTTCCTCTGGAAGAAGTGGCCTCTCTCACTATTGCGCCTTCTCCGGCACAAATTAGTCGAGAAAATGGGAAACGACGTGTTGTTGTAACCGCAAACGTGCGCGGGCGAGACCTGGGAAGTTTTGTTAGTGAGGTAAAAAAGGAAATTCACGAACAAGCCGATATCCCTCCAGGCTACTGGTTAGATTACGGCGGCACCTTTGAACAGTTGGAATCGGCCAGTCAGCGACTATCTCTTGTGGTGCCACTCACTCTGATAGTGATTTTGGGTTTGCTGGTCATGGCCTTTGCATCACTGAAAGACGCATTGATTATTTTCAGTGGTGTGCCACTCGCGCTCACTGGTGGCGTGTTATCACTGTATTTACGTGATATGCCGTTATCGATCTCCGCTGGCATCGGGTTCATCGCTTTATCAGGGGTAGCCGTTCTGAATGGTCTGGTGATGCTCGCTTTCATACGTCAACTTTGGCATGAGACGGGAGAATTGACCCAGTCCATCGTAGACGGAGCCATGATCCGACTACGGCCAGTGTTAATGACGGCACTTGTCGCAAGTTTGGGGTTTGTGCCGATGGCACTGAATACCGGTACCGGTGCAGAGGTTCAACGACCACTCGCGACAGTTGTGATTGGAGGGATTATCTCTTCAACTATCTTAACCTTGCTCGTACTTCCGGCGCTGTATCAGTGGGTACATCGAAAAGATGTTAAGCAAGGCTAGCAGAAATACCCCCCCCCTCTTCAGCCGTGGAGGGGCATCTATAAGCGGGGGGGGTTGACTCTATACTAGCTATAGACTTTATAATCGAGATTAATTCTCATTCCACTTATAAACCCCTGAGGTTATATCGTGTTTTTTCCCTGGTTTAATGGCTCTAAAGCTCACACAGCAATGTTGCTATTGATATCAATACTCTCGGTCAATTGTATTGCCAATACACAAATACCAGACTACAGGCAGATGGCTCAGTTGGCCGAATATATAGGCGTGGACTATCCAGAAGCAATCGATAGTGGTGAGATTATCAATAATGCGGAGTATCAGGAAATGCTGGAGTTTTCCGGCATCTTGATAACACAGGCAAAGGCATCAAAGGTAAGTGCACTCGTTTCCAAGGCAGAAATATTGGAAGCGTCCATCAAGGAAAAGAAAGCATCTTCAGTAATTCAACAATTGTGTAACGAGCTACGTTCTGAACTATTGGAGCAAATGCCTCAAGCGACACTGCCTCGGCAACTGTTGCCAGAGCCTGAAACCCAATCTCTATTTCAGCAACAATGCTCAACCTGTCACGGCCGCCAAGGCAAAGGTGATGGCCCCACTAGTATTGGGCTAGAACCACCGCCCACAGATTTTACCGACAGAACGCGCGCGATGAATCGTTCCATTCTCGGGTTATACGATGCGATATCCAATGGCATCGATGAAACAGCCATGGTTGCTTACGACCAACTGAGCGAAGAGCAGCGTTGGTCGCTGGCTTTTTATGCGGGAAGTTTGGCTTTTGAAGAGGTTAAGGTCGAGTTTGCGAAATCACCAAATGTTACCTTGGAGGAATTGATCAATAATAGCCCCACGCAATTAGCTAATGGGGATATAGACGAGCTTGAAAAAGTTGTACAACTTCGCGCGTCACCCAGCAGGCTTTTTTCTCACTCCCCTTCTCCCCTAGGTATAGCTCGAAGCAAGTTGTTAGAGGCTCGCTCTGCTTACAAAAATGGTCAATTGGAAAAGGCAAATCACTTTGCTGTGAGCGCCTACTTAGATGGGTTTGAGTTGGCAGAAAGCAGTCTCGATACTCGAGACTCGAACCTGAGAAAGCAAATTGAAGCCAATATGATGGCATTAAGGAAGCAGTTTAAAAACGCGGAGAACCGGGAGCAGCTAGAAGCAAGCTTGGATGCCACCCTGGCACAACTCGAGAGTGCCGAACAGATTTTGTCTTCGGAAGGATTATCTAACGCAACCTTATTTAGTGCCAGTTTAATCATCCTACTGCGTGAAGGGCTGGAAGCGCTTCTGGTTACACTTGCTTTAGCAATGGTGTTGATACGCTCTGGTCGAGCCGACGTCCTCCGGTATGTCCACGCGGGATGGATCACAGCGCTCGTAGCTGGCGGATTAACCTGGTGGGCTGCACGCGAGCTAATCAGCATCAGTGGTGCCAGCCGTGAGGTAATGGAAGGCGTGGCCGCCCTGACTGCCGCTGCAGTATTATTTTACGTGGGCGTTTGGATGCACAGTAAAAGTCATGCAGCACAATGGAAAGCTTATATCCAAAAACAGGTCACTCAGCGATTAAAGTCTGGCACACTTTGGGGGATCGCCCTATTAGCATTTATCGCGGTCTACCGAGAGGTCTTTGAAACGGTGTTGTTTTACGAAGCCCTTTTAACACAATCGCTACCTTCTCAAACGCCCACAATTATCAGTGGATTCTTAGCAGGAGCACTTAGCTTAGCGGTGGTAGCGTGGCTAACAATCCGTTACTCAGTTAGACTTCCGATTGGTCGATTCTTCTCCGTGACCACCTATCTATTGGTTGGACTGTCATTTGTGTTGATCGGGAAAGGTATTATCGCATTGCAGGAAGCGGCAATCATCGGAATCTCTCCCCTGCCTATGACTTTCGAACTTGACTGGATAGGACTGAAATCAACTTGGCAAAGCGTCCTTGCCCAAGCCTTGGTCATTGCAGTATTTGTTGCTTATACAATCCGCTCCAGACTTTCCAGAATCCAGGTCATGTAATGAAAAATATTCCCAGCCGATTAAGCGGGCTAGGTAAAGATGTATTGGCTAGGCGTGATCATTGCGGGAACCCTTGTGGCGCTGACGGGGTCTCAAATACCGGACGTGATCATCGGTGTCATCATTGAGTTTATTATTTAAAACGGCGCCCGACGCATACTTTTGCTAAAATGATCGAGCGATAACCCATTTAATAGAATCACATATCGAATGAATTAGAATTGCATAATGAGTAAACGTTTCCTGACATATTTTATCCTTGCCCTGGTGGTGTTCCAATCCGCCGCAGGGATTGCCGATGCCCATCAGTCGCATCAGTCAGGCACGGAGCACCTCACTTTTGACGACCATCAACATTCGCACGAAGATGTCGAGGTTGATCATAAATTAGTTGACGGAGCAGAAGGTCAAGAAAGGGACTGCCATCACTGCTGCCATTGTCATGGCCATTTTACCCCAGCGGTTTTAGTTAAACCCTCCGGATTCGCCTTAAGAAAATCGTCCGCATCCAAATCGGATTATAGCGAAAACTTCCCTTCTAAAGTCATTAACCCGCTCTTACGCCCTCCGATCGCACACACCTAATTCAAGCCCTTATTTTAATTTCGCGAAAGCGGAAAAATTAGACTTAATTTAGGATCAAGTTATGCGATTTATTACACTTATCGGGTGTAGAAAAGTCTGTGTGATTGTGTTTATTCTGGCTGGCGGCTTACTACCACCAGTTGGATACGCAAGCACCAACGCCCCAAAAACATTAGTCCCACTCACACTAAAAGACGCGATCACTCAGACCCTCGCGCAAAACCCACAGTTATATCAATACCGGTTTGTAAATGACGCTTTAAATGCTCAAAAACAAACGGGTGCCCTACGCCCTGCACTGGAGCTCGAGTTAGAGCTAGAAAACTTTGCAGGTTCGGGCGCATTTAAAGGACTCGATAGTCCCGAGGCCACACTTTCACTTTCTTCCGTTATTGAAATGGGTGGAAAAAGAAAAGCACGCATGTCTTTGGTGGATGCTCGAATTCACCAAGCGGAATGGGAACAGCAAGCCACTACATTGGATGTGCTCGGTGAACTGACGGCGAGCTACATCGAGAGTTTGGCAACCCAAGCCAACATTCAGCTAGCGGAAGAATCTTTGGCACTATCTCAATCATTACTAAAAACTGTCAAAACGCGTTCCAACAAGGGGGCAACACCCGAAGCTGAAGTGATGCGCGCTCAAGCGGCAGTTGCCCGCGCTGAGATCCGCCTTGCTGCGTTAGTGGAGCGGCTAGAACGTCAGAAAGTGCGGCTTGCACGTTTTTGGGGAGATACCACTCCGGCCTTTAGCTCACTCGATGGAAGTCTATTTGAATTTGGAAGAAGCCAAGGATTCGACCAGCTGTATGCGCGAGTGAAGAAATCACCAACTATTCAGGTGTTTGCGAGTGAGGCGCGAATCAAAGATGCAGAAGTGACGCTGGCACGCGCTTCCGGCCGCAGTGATCTGACCTGGCGAGCGGGTATCAGACGTTTTGAAGAGACTGGCGATTCGGCGTTCACAGCGGGGCTTTCAATACCGTTATTTTCCAAAAAGCGAAACAGCGGCGAAATTAAAGCTGCCCTCGCAAACCGAAACGCCGTGGATTATGCGCGGCAGGATCTTCTTTTGCGTTTGCATGCCCAGCTTTTTGAAGCCTATTCGCTCCGACGGCAGAGCATCGCTGCCGTGAATAAAACCGAAAGTGAGATCATTCCAGCACTCGAAAACGCGCTCAGACTCACACGTAAAGCCTACGAAAATGGGCGCTATCGATACCTGGATTTGATTGCGGCGCAGGAAGAGTTACTTGCCACCAAGCAAGCACGTATCGATGCGGCATCGACAGCACTCATCAGTCAAGCACTGATAGAAAAGCTGTCCAGTGAATCCCTCAATCAATAATTCAATCCATTTTATTCAGGTTTGATCACTATCAGGCCTTAGGAATTTATGACCATGAAAAAATCAATTGTCACAGTACTCACGACGCTAACCGTTATTTTAAGCAGCTTTGTTTTAAGTACGTATGTTCACGCAGCGGAAGAACATAACCACGACCATCAATATGAAGAAAGTGGAAACCATAAAAAACATCACGCTGAAGGCGATCACGAGCAACATGAAAAGCATGTCGATCACGAAGAGAAATCTAAAGATAAACACGTTGAAGATCATGACCACAACGATCACGCCGATGACCATGTGAATAAAAAAACAAAGGAGAATAAATAATGAAAGGCTTAACTACTTTGTTTTCTTATTTCAAACCTAAAAGCAAAACACCTTTTTTAGGCGTACTGTTTGCTTCGGCATTTCTGTTAAGTGCACTTTCATTAAACGCCTGGTCGGAGGGTGACCACGAACACGAGCATGAAGTCAATGAACAACATGCACCACATCATGAAGACGGTGACCATGATAAGCACGAAGATCATGTTGATCACGATGATGACGAGCACGATCATGATGAACATGGTCATGGAAATGATGACGAAGATGAGCACGGACACGGCGAAGCTTATGGCAGCCGCATCGATAGCGACATGGCGCAACAAGTGGGCATCGTTACCGCAATCGCCGGCTCACAAGAGCTCCACCAAACCATCACTGTTTACGGTAACTTGATCTCGGGGCCAGAACAACTGAGTCATGTACGTGCACGCTTTGAAGGTCTCGTTAAGTCTGTTCAAGTTACTATTGGCGATACTGTAAAAACCGGTGACGTATTGGCAGAAATTGAATCCAACGAAAGCCTTAAAATTTACAAAATCCGCTCACCTATTTCTGGTCGTGTTGTTCAACGGCATGCCAACAGTGGTGAAGTGACTCAGGATCAAATTCTATTTTCTATCGCCAACTTTGACACTGTGTGGGCAGAGCTGCGTGTTTACCCTGCGCAACAATCCTCGGTCTCAGAAGATCAATCCGTTCATGTTTTGACAGCCAACGGACGCATTGAATCTAAGGTCAAACATGTTGTGCCATCGATGGACGCCCCTTATCAATTGGCGCGGGTCAAGCTGGACAACAGCAAGCTGACCTTATCTCCGGGCTTGATGGTGGAAGCCCAATTAGAGATTGGTCGCTTTTCCGTATCCCTTGCCGTTGCGAAAGATGCCGTCCAAAACCTGGGCGGACGCCAGGGCGTATTTGTTAAGCACGACGACGAATACACCTTTACCCCTCTTGTGTTAGGTCGTGGAGACGATCACTTTTATGAAGTCATCGATGGCCTTGAGAGTAGCGCTGAGTACGTCAGTCAAAACAGCTATTTAATTAAAGCCGATATCGAAAAATCCGAAGCTGAGCACGAACACTAAGGGGCGCACCATGATCGAATCTATCTTGCGCCTAGCCATTGAAAGGCGCTTACTGCTTTTATGTTTTATTTTTGTCATCGTCGGTGTGGGCGTGTGGAGTTATCAAAAGCTCCCGATTGATGCGGTACCCGATATCACCAATGTTCAGGTACAAATCAATACCGCTGCTCCGGGTTACTCACCATTGGAATCGGAACAACGCATAACCTATCCGGTGGAGACTGCGCTGGCCGGCTTACCCAATCTATCCTACACGCGATCACTGTCACGTTATGGTTTGTCACAAGTTACGGTCGTGTTTGAAGAAGGCACGGATATCTATTTTGCCCGCAACCTAATTAACGCTCGACTGGGTGCGATCAAAAGTGTCTTACCGCCTGGGTTGGAACCCGAGATGGGCCCCATATCCACCGGTTTGGGTGAAATCTTTATGTACACCGTGCAAGCCAAACCTGATGCCCGCATGGCCAATGGCGAACCCTACACCTCAACCGCATTGCGAGAAATTCAGGACTGGATTATCAAACCTCAGCTCGCCCAGGTGAAAGGCGTGATAGAAGTTAACAGTATTGGCGGCTACAACAAGCAATACCACGTGATGCCTGATCCCACCAAATTGCTGCTCTACAAAGTCAGTATTGAAGAGCTTGTGCAAGCCTTGCAAGCTAACAACGATAACCGTGGCGCGGGCTATATCGAAAGAAATGGCCAGCAACTTTTAGTTCGTTCGCCCGGTCAGCTCGCAACGACCGAAGACATCGGCAATGTCATCATTACAGAACATGACAGCGTGCCGATCAAAATCAAGGATGTCGCTGAGATTGGAATTGGTAAAGAACTTCGCACAGGCGCCGCAACACGCGATGGTGCTGAAACGGTGTTGGGTACCGCGATGATGTTGATCGGCGAGAATTCGCGTACGGTTGCTCAAGATGTAGCGAGCAAACTCGACAATATCCAAGCATCATTACCGGAAGGTGTGGTGGCGGAAGCCGTCTACGATCGCACCGCACTGGTCGATAAGGCCATTGCTACGGTGTCCAAAAATCTGATGGAAGGCGCGCTTCTAGTTGTCGTGGTGTTGTTTCTCTTGTTAGGAAATATGCGCGCTGCATTGATCACTGCGGCGGTCATTCCATTAGCCATGTTGATGACAATTACTGGCATGGTGAAAACCGGCGTGTCGGCCAATCTTATGAGTTTGGGAGCCCTCGATTTCGGATTGATTGTTGATGGTGCGGTGATCATTGTTGAAAACTGTGTTCGCCGCTTGGCCGAAGCTCAGCATGCGAATGGCAGACTGCAAGACTTACGCGAGCGTCTAAACACGGTCTTCGAAGCAACATCCGAGGTGATTCGCCCAAGTCTGTTTGGCGTGGCCATTATTACCATCGTTTACATCCCGATATTCAGCCTAACCGGCGTTGAAGGCAAAATGTTCCACCCGATGGCTGCAACTGTGGTGATGGCCTTATTGTCTGCCATGGTGCTGTCGTTAACGGTGGTGCCTGCGGCGGTTGCCGTGTTTATGAATGGCAAGATCAGTGAAAAAGAAAGCATCGTTATCAGCAAAGCAAAATCTGCCTACAAACCCTTGCTTAACCTCGCTTTGAAATTTCGCTGGGCAGTGGTGAGCTTTGCCTCAGTACTCGTTGTGTTTTGTTTATGGTTAGCTTCCACTTTAGGCTCCGAATTTATTCCACAATTAAATGAGGGGGACATCGCACTGCACGCCATGCGTATTCCAGGTACTGGTCTTGAGAAAGCCGTGGAGATGCAAGAAATCCTTGAACAGAGAATCAAATCCTTTCCTGAAGTGGATAAGGTCTTTGCCCGTATCGGCACAGCGGAAGTGGCCACCGATCCTATGCCACCCAATGTTGCAGATAACTTTGTGACATTGAAGCCGCGAAGTGAATGGCCAAATCCAACCAAGACGAAAGCTGAACTCGTTGAGGAGATAGAACGCTCGGTGGAGGAACTCCCAGGAAACAACTATGAGTTCACCCAACCCATTCAAATGCGCTTTAACGAGTTAATTTCGGGCGTGCGTGCGGATCTGGGCATTAAGGTGTTTGGCGACGACTTGGACCAACTCGTCATAACCGCCAACGACATCCTGGGCATCGTTAACGCAATTGAAGGCGCGGCCGATGCTCGGGTTGAACAAGTGACTGGGTTACCAACGCTTTCCGTGATACCGAACCGTACTGCGTTAGGCCGATATGGCTTAAACGTTGCCGAACTTCAAGATTGGATTTCCGCTGCCATTGGTGGTGAATCCTCCGGCATTATCTACGAGGGTGATCGACGCTTTGAATTGGTGGTTCGCTTGCCAGAAACAACACGTCGCGATATCGATCGCTTAAAGTTTTTACCCGTGCCTTTGCGAAATGGAGATTACGTGCCACTCGAAGAAGTCGCCACCTTGGATATCTCACCGGCGCCTGCGCAAATCAGTCGTGAGAATGGTAAGCGCCGCGTTGTGGTAACAGCCAATGTTCGCGGACGAGACCTGGGCAGTTTCGTTAAAGAGGTACAAGCCAGCATCCGAGAAGAAGCGGATATCCCACCGGGCTACTGGTTGGATTATGGCGGCACCTTTGAACAACTGGAGTCAGCCAGCCAACGCTTATCCATCGTCGTACCTATCACCCTGTTGGTAATCTTAGGTTTTCTCGTTATGGCCTTTGGCTCGCTTAAAGATGCACTAATTATTTTTAGTGGAGTACCTCTCGCACTAACGGGTGGAGTTTTATCGCTCTATTTACGAGGCATGCCCCTTTCTATTTCAGCCGGTATTGGTTTTATCGCTCTATCCGGCGTAGCGGTATTAAATGGCCTTGTGATGCTCGCCTTTATTCGGGACCTTTGGCATGAGAAAGGCGACTTAATTTTGGCAGTTACCGAAGGCGCAATGATTCGTTTGCGACCAGTCTTGATGACAGCACTGGTTGCAAGCTTGGGCTTTGTGCCGATGGCACTCAATACTGGTACCGGTGCGGAAGTTCAGCGCCCACTTGCCACAGTGGTGATCGGCGGCATCATTTCATCAACACTCTTAACGCTACTCGTTTTACCGGTGCTGTATCACTGGTTGCATAAAAACGAAAAGGTTAACCAATAACAATGGAGGAGCCCCTTCTTTGCAAGGGGCTATACCTATGCAAAATACCATTATCATTTTTTTAGGCGTTTACTTTATTTGCTTCTTTGGGTTCGCCGTTATATTCAGGAATTTTGTTGTTACAAAGAGAACGGGCGTCAACGCCTTTAAACTCAACCAAAAGACAGGCGCCGAATCGATTACGGGGTGGTACTTTAAATTTCTACCTATTGTTTCCATTCTGGTTTTTATTCTCTATAGCTTTCTGCCAAACCTGTATCAATCTATCGGGCCGATTGACCTGATGAACCATGCCGCTATTCAGTGGATGGGAATGGGAATAATGGTTGTTTCACTAGTTTGGGTACTGGCGGCACAATCTCAAATGGGCGCGTCATGGAGAATCGGAATTGATCATGAAGCAAAGACCGAGTTTGTTCAGAAAGGCTTATTTAAATACTCTAGAAATCCTATTTTTGTCGGGGTGATTTTCATTTCTTTCGGATTTTTTCTGTTACTCCCCAATCCAATGACGTTAACGATACTTGCCCTCGATATTGCGCTGATTCAAATACAAGTGGCCTTGGAAGAGGAGTATTTAACAAAGCAGCATGGGGAATCATATAGTGAGTATTGCCAACATGTTCGTCGCTGGCTATAGGTGAAATACTATGCACAATCATGCGCACCACAGCCACGCACAACACAATGAAAGTACTTCCAGAATAGCCTGGGCATTTTTCCTGAATGTCGGATTTACGATCATCGAATTTATTGGAGGCTGGCTGACTAACAGCACCGCAATCATGGCTGACGCGGTTCACGATCTTGGGGATAGTTTATCGATTGGTCTCGCTTGGACACTTGGCAAACTGAGCAATAGGGAGTCCACCTCAAAGTTTAGCTATGGCTATCGCAGGTTTTCTTTACTGGGCGCACTGATTAATGGAATCGTATTAATTATCGGTTCAATTTGGGTATTATCTGAAGCAATACCCAAAATCTTTAATCCAGAAATGCCTGCTGTGGAAGGTATGTTCGGCCTGGCCATCCTGGGAGTAGCAGTCAATGGCTATGCGGCGTTTAAATTATCCAAAGGTAAGTCACTTAATGAGCAGATGCTGAATTGGCACCTGCTGGAAGACGTACTGGGTTGGGTGGCCGTACTGGTAGTCTCAATCATTTTGATGTTTGCCGAGTGGCCCATACTCGATCCTATTCTTTCCATTGCTTTTACAATTTTTATATTGATCAACGTTCTTCGTAATTTATGGGCCACAACTAAACTGTTTCTTCAGGCGGCGCCAAATGATGATACGGCCAATACTATTCGTGAATCACTATTGAGTTTTGCGGAAGTCAAAGAGATTCACCATCTACATTTTTGGTCGCTCGATGGGGAGCACCATGTCATGACTGCGCATTTAGAATTGAGTAAGCTAATCGAACCAACTCGTCAAATCCAATTAAAAACCGAGATTGCTGACCGTCTATCGGGGTTTGGTTTAGAGCACACAACCATCGAGCTAGAGTTTCCCAATGAACCGTGCAGGGATCGATAAACCATGACCAGAACAATCAGCCGCCTTGCGAAAGAGCTGGGTATTAATATTGAGACCATTCGTTTTTATGAACGCAAAGGCTTAATCCAACAACCACCAAAGCCAACAACCGGGTACCGCCACTACCCGAATGAGACGGTCAATCGAATCCATTTTATTAAGCGTGCACAGGAACTAGGATTTACCCTTGATGAAATCGTGCACTTACTTAGCCTGGAAGACTCGCCGTGCAACGAGATCCAAGCACTTGCAAACAATAAACTTGAAAAAGTGCAGGCCAAAATACTCGATTTAAGACGCTTAGAAAATGCACTTGAAGCACTACTCTCTCAATGTCATGAGAATGACGACAAAAGCCATTGCCCCATTATCGACTCATTACAACCGCCTCTATAACCTTGACTCCGTACCTAAGTACGGAGCATACACTTACGGTATCTCAACCTGAATAGGGGCAAAAGCAGTGCTCAAGAACAAATCACTTTGGTCAATGCTGGCGGGCCTTGGCGCCGCTATCGGTGCCAGCCTTTGCTGTGCTGGACCACTGATATTATTGTCAGTTGGTGTGAGTGGCGCCTGGATCGCCAACCTGGCTAGCCTGGAGCCCTACCGCCCCCTATTTGTCGCCGCCGTCATTGTGTTATTTGGCTGGGCAGGCTGGCAATTATTCAAACCAGACTCAACAGGAAGCAATAATTGCAAATTTGGGGAAGCATGCGCGATTCCTGAAACACAAAGAAATCGCAAGATCCTGTTTGTCGTATCACTTATTGCTGCTATTGGCTTTGTGGCAAGCCCATACTGGATTCCACTATTTGTATAGAAAGGTACTCACATGAAAAAGTTAACCGTTTTTTTATTAAGCTTGTTTTCGATCGGCAGCGTATTTGCAGAAGAACAGCTAGTTGAACTGAGCCTTCCCTCCATGAATTGCGCGGTATGCCCGATTACAGTGAAAAAAGCATTGGAAAAAGTTGAAGGCGTGCATTTTGTCGAGGTCACTTATAAAACCAAACTTGCAACGGTGAAGTTCGAAGACACGGCCACTTCTATTGACGAGTTAATCTCGGCAACCACCAGTGCTGGCTTTCCATCTACTTTAAAGTCAGAAGCGACCAATGACTAAACCACTCGTAGCAGACTCAGAGATCACATGCCCAGAGTGCGGCTTTAAGAAAGTGGAAACAATGCCTACCGATGCTTGCCAGTGGTTTTATGAGTGTAAGTCGTGCCACTCGCTGTTAAGCCCGAAGCCAGGAGACTGCTGCGTGTACTGCTCTTATGGAACGGTGCCATGTCCACCGATTCAGCTAAACCAGCAATGCTGTAAGTAATCTCAATATAAGTCGACAGAGTGTGACCATAACTCGCATACAGGCTCTTAAAATGGAGCCTTAAGATCGTGAGTTTATAGTGAGAGAATTGCACGCAGAAGTTAGGACTGCGGCGACAATAACTATTACAATGGTTTTTGGCGATAAGTTAATATCGGGTAACTCTTGTTGTGCTTGTGGCATGAGACACTCCTAGCTGGTTTTATCGGTACCGATTTCCACGATACTGTCGTTGATATAATGATGAGGTGGCACAATGAGATTGGTCGGCGCAGGAACGCTCTTATACACACGACCCGCGAGATCAAATTTCGAGCCATGGCACGGACAAAAATACAGGCCATGAGACACATTGATCATCCCGTTTTCGCGATACTCAGGCACACAGCCTAAATGCGTACAAATCCCAACCACCACCAAGATATCGGGGCGGATACTTCTAGCCGCATTTTTGGCGTACTCAGGTTGGTTATTCACATCCGAAGCGGGATCGCGTAACTGACTCAGATGCTCAGCAGTCGATAAGATGTCAAGAATGCCCACCGACCGGCGCAACACGAACACAGGTTTCCCCTGCCATGCCACACTCACCATTGCCCCTGGTTCAATTTTGTCGACATTGACTTGCACGGGTGCACCAATGGCTTTTGCTTTCGCACTCGGCTGCCAGGAACCGATAAAAGGGACTGAGGCTCCGACCACGCCGGCGCCAGCGACAAAGCCGGTGGCAAGACTTAAAAAACGTCGTCGTTTTTCATTGGGAATGGTTTTATCCACACGATTCACCTTACTCTGTTAGAAAACGATGGGTTTCGATACTTATGGCGAAAACTCCACAATATCGTGTTTCTTAACACTTCCCTCTGTCACGTTTGCAACAGCAAAATGTTCGCCTGTTATACGCGTAATTTTGACTTTGCCGACCGTTTCTCTGTCATAGATATCAGTACCTGAGGCATCCTGTCCCGATACAACGACCCGATAAACGTTCAGCTCATCAGATACTTCTGCGCCATCTTTTTTCCCAATGCAGACTCGAACTTGATCATCGCTCACATTTACCACATGCCCTCGCATAAAATGCTCGTGATAAAAAGGGTTTTGCGAACATGCAGCAAGAAAAAGTGAGGCAGTCACAAGCCCTAACAACACAATATTTTTCATCAAATCGTCCTCAATTAATTTCGTTCTTTAAACCATGCCAATCTACAAATAGGCCTCACAGACATAACGACGCATCATGCGATGACTATTAAAATAGGTACCGTTTTTCTGGATGCAGGTTTTCATCATTTGGATCCAGTCAAGCTTACAGTCGTAATACATTGGCAATACTTGCTGCTCTAGCTTTTGATAGAGGCTCAATGCATCATTGCCATTTTCTGACGGGGAAACACCACCGATGGCCCACCCGGTTTTTCCTTCAACACAGCCTTCTATCCACCACCCATCGAGCACGCTCAAATTGGCTATACCGTTAATCGACGCTTTCATCCCGCTCGTGCCAGATGCTTCATATGGTCGCAGTGGAGTGTTCAACCAAATATCGCAACCGCCGATCAATTGCCTGGCTTGAGCGATATCGTAATTTTCGAGAAATACAACAGGGAGCACGTTTTTCACGGTCTTTGCAACAATATGTAATTGTTGAATCAAATGCTTTCCTTCATGATCCTGTGGGTGGGCTTTCCCTCCCAGAACAATCTGAAAAGGATATCGCTCAGCAATCTGAACCAGTCGATCAATATCGGAAAATAGTAAGTCCGCACGTTTGTAGGATGTCATTCGGCGAGCAAACCCTAAGATCGGCAATTCCAATTGAAGTGCTGTTTTTTGTTGCTCTTGGATATGCGATATTAGGGATTGTTTCGCTAACTGATGCGCCTGCCAAAGCGCGTCATTTGGGATACCGTCAACGTTGCGTAACAGCTCAGGCTCGTGGCACCAACCCGGTAAATAGGTATCCAATACTTCCGCCAATGATGGGCTCACCCAGCGATGTGGGTGCACGCCGTTGGTAATTGCATGGATACGATAGCCTGGAAACATATCGCGTGACACGTCCGCATGTTTTTTGGCGACGCCATTGATATATTGACTTCCATTCAAAGCCAACTGCGTCATGTTTAAGCACTCGTCTCCAGCCAGCTTTTTTACGGTATTGAGGTCAACTTCTTCTCCTAATACCGCCTCAACCATCGCGTAGTCAAACCTATCGTGCCCAGCATCAACCGGTGTATGCGTGGTAAAACAGCACAATTTTTTTACACGTGGAATATCGGACGAATATTCACTATTCCGCATATTCTCCGATGAAAATCGATACTGTTTCAGTAATTCTGAGATCAGTAACGCGGAATGGCCTTCGTTCATATGGTAGCGAAAGATTGTAAAACCCAGCGCGCGGAGCATTCGTTCACCACCCATGCCGAGCAGCGCTTCCTGCTTCAAACGGTAGTGCGCATCGCCCCCATACAAGCGATGTGTCAAGGCCTGATTATCAGACGAATTCCCCTCGACAAACGTATCCAATAAAATGATCGGGATACAACCATTCATATGCCCTTTCAATTCATAGAGCCACGCACCGATCCATACGGTTTCCCCCTGTAATTGAATAGAGGTTTTCGCGGGCAAGCGCGTGGCATACTGGGAGGGATCCCACGTTTCCGGTGACTCCGATTGACTGCCGTCGCGATCAAGATGTTGGCGAAAATAGCCCTCACGGCTGACCAGCGTGACGCCCACCATCGGTAAATCCAAATCCGCGGCCGACAGCATCGAATCACCTGCGAGCACACCCAAGCCCCCCGAGTAGGTAGGCAAGTCTTCGTGAAAGGCGATCTCCATTGAGAGATAGGCAACACGTGGCGTATGAGCAAAATAATCTAACATGTCTTCCCCTCCCGCATCGACGCTCTATTTTTTTCGCTTCGGTGCTTGGTTCACGTTGCCATGACAGCTCCATGGTTCAGTTTTGGCATTCTCTTTGATGTTGTCATCCACAAAGCGGTAATAGCCTTCTTTAAAGTGCGTCCACCAATCATGACTAATCTGGACCTGATATTTCTCGAGAACTTCCTCGACACAATCAATGCAAATACGTGTCGCATCATAGGCAACGTTAAGCACATGTGATTTTTCATCAAAGGACACGGAGTCAAGGCCGTATATTTCATCAATTTCAGCCACGGCTTTCGCAACGCTGTCGTTCTCGGCCGTTTCTAATTTCAGATGACGCACGACGAGATTAACCTCGGACACACCGAGTCGATGCTCGTTATTACTCATAATAGAACTCCTCGTTTATTCATTTATTCTCAGCCTGACAGTTATAGTCTTGCTGCACATGAGATAAAATTAACTACTCAGGTCAGCTTCCCTTATGTTCGTGACCCATGGGAGATTCGCCCATCATTTTTTCCATCATGCTCATACACGCTTGCATGTCAGCCATTTGTTCTTGCATCAGTACTTCGCGTTTTTTTACGTCTTTTTCTGACTGTATTTTTTTCATTGTTAACTTCATTTTCTTCATGCGCTGTTGCATCGCCATTTTTTGTTCGTGACTCATCTTATCCATCATTCCGCATTGCATAGCATGCGCTTGATTGTTCCCGTCAATTGAATTGCCTCCATGCAAATGACCACCTTGTGCGTAGGTAAAAGCGCTAACCAAAAATGCTAACGCAAACGTTGTAATAAATTTCATGTTATCTCCTCAAGCTGTTTTAATTTTTTCGCTGTTAAATTTTGGTAGCCATGCTGGTGTGACTTCCATATACGCGCGATACTCATCACCAAATTCATTGAGCGCAATGGCTTCTTCACGCTTTGCTAAACGCACATAGACCACTACCAATATTGGGAACATCACAACGGTTGGAATCGTCGGCCACTGCAATAGAAATCCGAACATAATCATGATAAATGCGATGTATTGCGGGTGACGGCAGCGCGCGTACCAGCCGGTAGATGCCAGTGACCGCGTCTGTTGGGCTTTGTGTAAGACCGACCACGCCGAGGAAAGTAAAATGAATCCCAGGAAAATAAGCACATTGCTGGCAATATGCAGTGGATCAAAATGCGCATTCCCCTCAAATCCAAATAGCGTATGGAGCAAATGGCCATTCTCGTGCGCAAGAAAATCCACGCCAGGATAATTTTCTGCCAGCCAACCGGATAAAAAATAAATGGTCAGTGGGAACCCATACATTTCTGTGAATAACGCTACGATAAATGCAGAGAATGCGGTAAGGCTCCGCCAGTCCGTTTTCGTTTTTGGTTTTACAAAACTAAACGCGAAAAAAATAAAAATGGCCGAGTTTAAAATGACTAAAACCCATAGGCCGTAAGAAGAGTCGCCGTGCATAATCCACCTCCTAATGTGAGTGGTGTTGGTTGGAATTTTTTTGCCCATCTTTCAGGCCACGCTTGTATGCTTCCGATTCATTTTCCGAACTTCCGTTATGATCATCGTGTCCACCATGGTTATGGCCGTGGCCACCGTGCATAAATATATGCATCAGCGGGCACAATAAAATAATGAGAAACGGTAACCACTGAAAAAAGTGCTGGCGATGCTCCATTAGTACAAAATAAGACACTGAGGCAATAAGCCCCATCGCAGCGAAGCCCTTAGGGCTCATCCAGAAAGATTGTTTTTGATCACTCATAAGTTGACCCTCCAAGCAAACGTTGATAAACAGTCACGATGCTCCACACCGTCACCCATGAAAAAAGTGTCCAGGCCAACAGGCCTACAACAAACGTGTCCAGCCCCATATCCCAAGCCCACTGAGAAAGGTTGAGATGCACCATGGCGCCCGATATCGTGCGCAACGCGTCCGGTGCAACGACAATAGCAACGGAACACAACACCCACACCGCGGCCACATAAACTGCCGTGGCGGTTGCCAGTTTTACGGAGTTAATTCGCATGATTGCCCCCCTAAAAAAGTGGTTTTCATTGAAACTATCGAAAATCGCGACGACTTTGCATAGACTCATGATGGGTCTCCTTCCACCTTGATCGTTCCTTTGTACATTTGCATTTGACAATGAAAGGCGTATTCACCTGCATTTAATGGCGGGATGTGTATTTTTGTTGGCTTGTTGAGCGGTAAGGTTTCGCTGATTTCTAACTCTGGAATCAAGAGTGTTTCAGCACAAGGTGAAGCATCTTTGCGTAAAAACGTTATGCCGTGAGCATCGTTACCATCCATCAAAATATGGGACGGTTTATACACGCCGTTTTCGACAACGACCACCAAGTCATCATTACCCACCTGCTCTGCTTTGGGTTTGTACAACCAAAACCACCAAATAATAAGCGCAATTAAAATCACGCCGGCTATATTGATTATTAACATCTGAACGCTCCTCAGTGTTGCTGTGTATTAGTGTTCTTTGGCTTTAAATAAACGCAATCGATTGGCGTTGCTCACGACCGTGAGTGACGAGAACGCCATGGCCGCACCGGCAATAACCGGGTTCATCAATATGCCAAGCACGGGATAGAGAATGCCGGCCGCTACCGGTACACCGGCGACGTTGTAGACAAAGGCGCCAAATAAGTTTTGTTTGATGTTTCTCAGTGTGGCTTTACTCACGGCAATGGCATCGGCCAGCCCATGGAGTGACCCACGCATCAGCGTGATATCGGCACTTTCAATGGCCACATCAGTGCCAGTGCCAATGGCAAAACCCACATTGGCTAAGGCCAGTGCAGGCGCATCATTGATACCGTCCCCCGTCATGCCCACGACTTCCCCGGCCATTTGAAGCTCTTGTACTTTCTTAGCTTTATCCTCCGGCAACACCTCGGCTATAAACTCCGATATACCCACGTTTGCCGCCACGGCTTTGGCGGTATCGCGGTTATCCCCCGTGAGCATGACGACACGAATACCGTTTTTCTGTAGTCGCTGAATTGCCGAGATGGAGTCTTCTTTGATGGGATCGGCGACCGCGATAATGCCGGCCAACTTGCCATCAATTGCGAAGTACATGGGCGTTTTTGCGTCAGCCGCCAACGACTGTGCCTTTTGAACAAAATCGTCTCCTTCCACATTCAAAGTGACGTCTCGTTCATGCATTAGCTTTTCATTACCAAATAACACACGACGACCGTCTACTTCAGCCTCGACACCTCTTGCGGTAATCGCGTTAAAGGACGTCGCTTTACTCAGCTCGATCGCTTTTTCTTGTGCGGTTTCCATAATGGCCAGCGCCAATGGGTGCTCTGAACCCGCTTCCACACTGGCGGCTAACTGCAATACTTCGTGCTCAGTTCGCCCCTTCACGACGACGACATCGGTTACCTTGGGTGAACCCAAGGTAATCGTGCCGGTTTTATCGAGAATCATGGCGGTAATTTTGGAGGCGGTTTGCAAGGCTTCACCATTGCGAATCAAGACACCAGCCTCCGCGGCTTTTCCTACACCGACCATCACCGACATGGGCGTCGCTAATCCCAAAGCGCATGGGCAAGCGATAATGAGTACGGTGGTCGCAGACACGATGGCAAAGGCGATGGCTGGCGTTGGGCCAAAATTGAGCCAGGCTAAGGCACTGATGACAGCGGTAATCATGACGACCGGCACGAAAAACGCTGAAATAACATCGGCCAATCGACCAATCGGTGGCTTGGAGTTTTGGGCGCGCTTGACCATATTGATGATCTGCGCCAACGCGGTGTCTTTTCCTACCCGCGTTGCCCTAAATACAATACTGCCGGTTTTATTGAGTGTGCCGGCGACCACTTCGTCACCCTTGGCTTTTTCCACAGGCATGGGCTCACCCGTCAACATGGACTCATCAATGGCGGTGTGCCCATCCGTCACCTCACCGTCGACGGGGATCTTTTCGCCGGGGCGGACGCGAACAAGGTCATCCAGCAGTACGTGCTCAATGGGTAAATCCATTTCTTGATCGTCACGAATGACGCGTGCCGTTTTCGCCTGTAAGCCGATCAAACGCTTAATGGCTTCACTGGTACGACCTCTCGCCTTTATCTCCAGCGCCAGACCTAAATCTATCAAGCCGATAATGATGGCGGTGGCTTCAAAATAGACGTGCCGGGCTTGAGCAGGCACCGCTTCCGGAAAAAACACCACCACCATGGAATACAGCCACGCCGTGCCAGTACCCAACGCAATCAATGTATCCATGTTCGCGGAGTGATTGAGAAATGACTTCCAAGCACCGACGAAGAAGTGACGTCCGCTGGCGAGTAGGACGCCTAGCGTTAGAATACCGATGATCAGCCACACGATGCGCTCAGTCGTGGTATTGACACTCATCTCCCCGGTGATCAGCGCATAGGCCATCAACGGCGCACCCAGAGCCAAGGCAATCCAGGTCTCTCGCATCAACTTTTTGTAGTAGGTAAGATCGGCTTGTTCTTTTTCGTCTAGTTCATCACTATCTGACTCGGCGGAACTGACCTTGGCGTTGTACCCCGCGCGCTCTACTGCCTGAATCAATGCCTCATTGGGTGCCGTACCTGAAACACTGACGGTGCGTTGCGCAAAGTTCATTTCAGCCTGCTGCACCCCGGATACCGCTTTGAGCGCACCTTCGATTTTGCCTACACAGCTGGCGCATCCAGCACCGTCGATAATGAGTTCAGTAACCGCCGAGGTCACGGGTTGTACCGCACGCGGTTTTTCGGGGTGTTCGGAATGACAATGATTGTCAGTAACGGTGGATTCACTCATTGCGTTCGCCTCCTGTGGTGTTTTTGGTAAAGTTTTCAATCAAATGGCAAATCATATGTCCGGTGGGTTCTTCATCCGGCAAACCACTCCACTCGCGCACAGCGGTGCGCATACGATTACGGAGTTCTTCGGTGGCTTTAAATTGCGCTTCAGTTTCCATCAGGCGTTGCTCAATCAGCATTCGCACTACTGGACAAGGCGCATTTTGCTTATCCGCCACCGCCAATATTTCACCGATATCATTGACCGTAAAACCGAGTGCCCTCGCGCTCAAAATAAAACGCATACGAGCCTGATCTTTAGGGCCGTACTCTTTGTAGCCGTTCGCTGGGCTCTTGGTCGGCGACAAATAGCCCTTGCGGGTATAGAACCGCACCGTTTCAGCGCTGACCTTAAGCATCTTGGCTAAATCTTTGACTCGCATGGCGTTACCTGTCCAATCCAAATATTTCAGCTTAGACCCAAGTGTTAAACCTAGGTCTAATCGTTAAGTTTCACGATAAACCTGTGTCCAACACACAGGTCAAGGCTTATTGATTATGTTTTTCACCCTCCATAGTCATTTTGTGGTGTTTATGGCTCTTTTTTTCTTTGCTTGCATCGACAAGGTCCTCTTGTTTTTCACGGTTAGCGTGTTCGCGATGGGTTTTCCCTTGCATCTGAGCACCATTGCGCATGGTGTGCTTGTTGACCGTTTGCTTGTCGCTATCACTCGGTGCTGCTTCGTTTTTCTGTTTTTCCATATACTCCTGGTGTGACGCTTCTGGCATGGTGGCTTTATGGTGCTTATGCGTTGCTTTGTCTTCTGCAAACGTCAATGATGCGTACCCTACTGCCAACGTGGTCAATGACAGAATGGCGAAATGGTTGATGTGTTTTTTCATGATGCTATTCCTGTATTTTTTTCGTTAATTAAGTGGATTAAAATGTTGATAGATAATCAGCCAAGGCTTCAATTTCATCATCCGATAACGGCATTTTTGGCATCGGCGAGGCCGGATTATTAAATTGAGGGTTTTTTAGCTTTTGATGAAAATACGTTTTTCCTTTATCCGCTATTGTGGTGTCCAAAGCAGGCCCCACTGTCCCACCTTTCCCGTTAACACTGTGGCAACCCTGGCAACTGTATTTGTTAAACAGCGCTTCACCATTTAAAACGAGAGCTCCCTCTTTTGCGCTAGCGCTTTTGGTCTCACCCCTTTTCACGAGGGTAATAAATGCCATCACGGCATCGGTTTCTTTGCCAGTCAAGTGCGCTTTTTCACGCATGTGCGGCATAATCACCGCCCACTCTTGCAATGAAAATTCATCAAGTGAACGTGCGTTATGGCAGCGGGCACAATTGTTATTAAAAACCTCCGCGCCGTTGATCCGTGATGGTTCAGCGCTTACCCAAGGTGCGCTAAACATCAATAAAAACAGGATCGACATGAAAGTTGTTGATAAAGGAGTGCGATTTATAAGTTGTTTCATAGTGGTCTCTCCTAGAAGCCATAGCTCAATTGAATGGCAAAACGTTGATCGTCTTCTCCCTCTTCGAGATCGGTATCGTCATAGGCAACTTTGATCACCGAGCGGGCATCCAACCAGTAATTCACCCCGACCATCCAACGACTGGCTTCTGCCAGCTTGTTGGTTTCGGCGTACTCGAGCACCAACTCCGTACCCGAAAGCGATGGCCAAAGTTTTCCCGTTTGAAAAGTGCTTTGCAGATACCAGCCATCGCGCTTGAAGGTATGAGTTTCACTCTCGCCGTCTTCTTCCTCGCGCCCATCCGTTTGCGTTTCAATGTACTCTCCACGCAGCAGGTAATGTGAGCCAATCAGATTGATATCGACACCCTGGGCCCGGAAGTCTAATGACTCTTCTTCGTCATAGCTGGCGCTATAGTAGGATGCGCCAAGTTCGAGGCCTGGCAGCATGGCGTAAGCGACACGACCACCAAATGCCTTGTCTTTATTGTTGTCACCACTGGTAGCCTCAAAGGCAAGTTCAGGCAACTCGGCGTGTTCACTCTCTTCTTCTTGATGTTCACCCTCAACAGGTTCTTCGGCGTGATCGTCGGCCTCCACTCCAGGACCATTGGTACTGTAGAGATCGATAAATATCTTTTGATGGCCACCCAGAACAATGGTTTGCTGAACGGCGACGCCCACATCACTCAATATCGGCAACAAGGCTTCCATCGCTTGATTGCTGCCGTGCGATCCATAAATACCTGGGGTCCACGGCGAACGATTGATCCAGCTTGGGTGAATATTGGGCCCAAATTGACCAAACGGGATGAGAAATTTACCCGCTGTAATCGTGGTGGTGTCGGTCAGAAAATAATGAAGATCGGCATATTCCAACTCAACTTCAGTTTCACCTTCTGCGTTAATGCTAATTTCAGTTTCAGCTTCAACGTGCATTTTGTCGTTGAGGCTGAATAGAAAAATGGGGACAAAGCGCGCGCTGTACGCACTGCTGTCTTCCGCTTCCGTTGTTTCATATTTCACATCGCCATAGCCACCAAGAGCAAACCGTTCTCGGTCAATTTCGGCTGCCATTGCGACATGGGAAAACGACGCAGCAAATGTTATTGCAGTAAAAGACTTTATAGTCATTTAATTTCTCCTTTTTTTCATCACAGTTGAAACTCTTTGGTTCACAAAAAAATGTTTGAAGGATTGATTCCTAATAATTAAGAGGGACCGTTGTCGATGTAGGGCGCATACTTGTGAAACACGTCGAGCTTGAGTTGGTGGAATTTAGGGGGACTCATCCACAGAAAACCACAAACGACAGACGGACTTACCCAGAGTTTAAGAAAAAATGGGGGGGGCGAATTAATAGCCGTTTGTGTGCGGCTAACGTATCTCGAGAAAGAAACAGGTTGGCTGGGTCGGTAGGATCGAAAAGGAAAGAGAAAGAGAACGCAGCGGGTACTACAAACGCGCCACATTGGCAGAGGCTCACGTCACCATTAACACATGGATCGGCGTTGTGAGCAGTGATATTTCTTAGCGTTTCAGGCTGGCCACGACTTGTATGATGTACATTCTGTGCAACATACTGGTGTTCCAGTGAATATCCGTGCTTCGCCGCAGTTTTGGATAGGAGCGAGAGTGTGGGCTGAAACAACAGCACCCATGCTAATAGTATTGCTTTACCTCGAGTCAATTTCATTGATTACTCTAACTCATCACAATTTGGCAGTGCCGTCAGGTCAAGCTCAAAAATCAGCGTGTTTCAATACAAAACACCTTTTGTAAAAAAGCAGAAAAGTAGTGCACCACTAAACTACCACTCTGTTCACGCTTACTTACTAAATAACCTCGTCTAATTGATCCAACGTTTTCTTAGTCGCTTTAAGCGCCTTACCCAACTCTTTGAAATAATCGACTTCACCTTCTTTTTTAATACAATTTTTTGCGCGAGTTCCTGATAGCTCATTCCTTAATAGCAATAGTGTTGACCTTATTCCTCTTACTTGTTGAGAAAGGTGTTTCTTTTTTTTATTTAGGTCGGAGGTTAATTCAAATTCAGCATGATGCGATTTGATCTGGGTCGATAGATTTTTCAATTCCCGATTTTGATCAAGACCACTATGTGGGTAAGCGGTATTGCTAGAAACACCAATAATCAACACACCAAAGAGTGCAAGGCGCAATGCAGAATTGCAGTAACTATCAATACTTGTTTTCAATGATTTCTCCATCATTACCTGATCGCTCACTATACTTAGATGTCAATAATTTTTGAGTGTGTACGCACACGAGTTCAACACCGAATTTTTTATAAAGATTTCTCAACACATTATTTTCTATCGGCCTAGAAATCGTCATCAAGCTTACGCCTTGCCTCGATAAGCGCGTGCTAGCCAGTGATAGGAGTTTGGTGGCAACGCCTTTTCTTCGAAATATTCCTATGACGTACACGGAAACTATTTCGGCCATATTGATCTCTTGCCCATAATAAACATCATGCTTAACCTGAGTCGCTATAAACCCAACTTTATGGTTTCCACTGTAGGCTGCGATAACATCTATACCAGAAGTCGTTGCCCAGAAATCGAGCACAGCGCTCACGGTATTCTTGTCTCTTGAAAAGCGCATTAAAAATTCTGCATGCGCAAAAAGATACCGCTCTTCATCAAGCTGGGCATTCAATAACGGGGATAAGGCTCGCATTTGTTCAATCTTTTCAACCGTTTCATACCTTGCAATCCCGGTCTCATCAATGATGCTCATGCTGGCCTTCGCCTCGCGCGGTTAGGATCTGATATTGCTCTGAGTCCAGCTCTGGTAATCGCTGCAAAAAGGCCACCATCGCCCAGATACGCTCATCACTATGCGTCGGTCCCCACGCAGGCATACCTGAAGCCTTAACTCCATGCTTAATGATCCAAAATTGGCGCCTAGCTTGCCCCTCTACAGACGGGGCGTCGTATGTATGGCCCGTGTGTATTACACTTAAATTTGGCGGCTTAGGGTACAGTCCAACGCTCAAATCAGATTCCACCTTTCCTGGCTTTAAGTGACAAGAGGCACACATATCGTTGTAGTCCGCCCCACCGCGTAATAACCAATCCGGGCTTTCTAGATTTGGCACTTCAATATCTTGAGATGCGCGCGAAATCGAACGTTCACGAACAAACTCAAGTAGACCGTAGGTCAGCGTGGTGTGAGGTACATCTGCCCCGATGGGATACAGGCCTAAAACCACGTAGCCTACCCCACCAAAACCGAATGAAAATATCACCGCAAATAAAACGCGTTTCACAAGAGTTGAGCTCCTAGTTACCACGAATAATTAATGATTGTGCGAATCCTCTTTTTTATGATTCGCTGACTGTTGGTGTGACGCCTCCATTTCTTTTTTCGGCTGATTGGCGTGTGTTTTCATGCACTTTTTCATCATGGCCTGCATCACGGGGTCACCCTTTTTCATTTTGCTATGATCCATGGCGCTCATCGCTTCACACCTGGGAGACTCGGCAGTTTTTCCATGCTCAGTCTCTTCGTGAGCCAGCACAAAAGTTGGCAAAATGATCAGTGCGCCATAAGCGGCAACATGAGTAATAGTTTTATACATAACAACAGCCTTTCTCTGCGCATGATTGGATTTACTGCTCCCCACCTCAATTCCGATCCTACACTCAGTAGAATGGATGGTTATCTGGGGGCCTTATTCATCGTTTATAATTTAGCTCACTCCCCCCAACAAACCGATTACGACTGCATTACAATTTGGTAATGTCACTCGCGAGGATGGAGAGGACAGCGTACCCTTGAATTTCTTTAGGCAGCGCTAGATAAACCTATGAAAATACTTGTAGTAGAAGATGAGCCAAAGATCGGCCAATACGTACAAAAGGGGCTCTCAGAATCCGGATACAATGTCCATTGGTGTGATAACGGGCTAGATGGGCACCACATCGCGAAAACCGAAGCCTTCGACATCATCATTCTGGATGTTATGCTGCCGGATATTGATGGGTTTCGTTTGGTGACTGCTCTCCGGGAAGCCGCTATTACAACGCCTGTACTCTTCCTTACAGCCAGAGACAGTATCGATGACCGTGTGAAGGGCCTCGAGCTTGGCGGTGACGATTACCTCATTAAACCTTTTGCTTTTCCCGAACTCCTAGCCCGTGTAAAAACTCTATTACGCCGGGGAACAGCTGCCCCGCTGTCAGAGACCATTGACATTGATGACATGCATATCGACCTAAAAAAGCGGCGAGTGCATCGTGCTGGTCAGCGTATTGCTTTAAGCGCAAAGGAGTTTTCATTGTTGGAATTTCTCGCCAGTCGGCGTGGCGAAGTGCTGACTAGAGCTCTGATTGCATCCCACGTTTGGGATATAAACTTTGACAGTGATACCAATGTAATCGATGTTGCTATACGACGCTTGCGCGCTAAAATTGACGACCCCGCATCAACAAAACTGATTCACACGGTACGTGGCATGGGGTATACCTTAGATGTTCTTAATGATTAATCAGCTGCCGCGTTCTATTACGTTTCGTACGGCGTCATCCGTTGGTGGCATCGTATTGGTCTGCTTCTTGTTATTGGGGTTTATAGTTGAATATTCCGTTAAACGCCATTTTATCGAACAGGATACTGACGAGCTACAAGTGGTCCTCATGGCGATTGATGATACGCTGGAATTGAAAAACGCTGACATTCCTACTCTGAGTACTCATTTAGAATCAAGTGTTGCCGGCCATCATGGCATCCATTTTGGTGTATATATATACCCAGATCATCTTGTATATAGCAACCACAAGACTCTCACAGAATATGCGTTAACCATTGGTACAAGCTATCAAGATTTGAGCTCCAACACCCTGTCTAATGCCGTATTTATGGGGCATGAGTACCGCCTTACGCGTTTATCTCGTCAGGTAAATAATCGAAGCTACGTCATAATTCTCGGCGCCTCGCTCGACTTTCACAATCATTTTATAAAAGATTTTCGACAAGCACTGTGGCTCATCATCTTTGTCTTGTGTAACGTCAGCGCTGTGGCTATCTTCTATTTTACACGGCTCGGACTTAGCCCAATTCACCGTATTTCGGAAGACATCCGCAACATCGGCGCCAGTGAGTTAGACCAGCGTTTGCAGATAAAAAACACGCCAGTCGAGCTAAAAGAACTTGTTTGTGCGTTTAATGCGATGCTGACAAAAGTCGAAAAAGGCTACGATACGCTCAACAATTTTTCAGCCGATCTTGCCCATGAGTTTCGTACCCCCCTAGCCAATCTCAGCGTGCAAACACAAGTTGCGCTAACCAAAACACGAACGAATGACGAGTATAAAGAAACACTATACTCCTGCCTTGAAGAGTATGAGCGTTTAACAGGAATGGTCAACGACATGCTGTGGCTGGCAAAGACAGATAACATGCAATTTGATATTGTCCGAGAGCCTATTGCTTTCGATTTCGAGGTTCTTTCCATTATCGACTACTTTAGTGATCTTATTGATGAAAAGATGATTAAATTAAGTGTTTCGTTGGATCCGGTGAGTATCAATGGGGAGAAAAACATGGTTCGACGCGCCCTTAACAATATGGTATCGAACGCTATTCGGCATACGCCGGAAGAAGGAGCCGTTACGATTCGGCTTAAATCTAATATTCAACATTGCAGTGACAAACCATGCGCAATGCTGTCCATAAGCAATACGGGAGATACAATTCCGAAGAGTGAAATCAACAGAATTTTTGACCGTTTTTATCAAGCAAAGGGTGGCCGAAACTCAGGCAGCAGTGGCTTGGGACTCGCCATTGTGAAAGCTATTATAGATCTACACAAAGGTACTATACGTTGCACCAGTGAAAGAGGGGTAACAGAATTTGCCATCCAGTTTCCGGTTGTAACCAGCCCCAAGTGACGCCCAAATAACCGATACCAATAGGTATCGTTTCCTACCATTAAACCATTAAGCCGTTATACGTAAACCAACGATGGATCAATACTCATTAAGATAATCAATGGCCAATTGATAAACCAAGATTCCGCACTTCAGTAACGTCAAGCGTCCGAAGAATATTCTTTTTAGCCAAAAACGCGAGCCCCTCTTTAGTCGCGATAGTGAAAGCATAACGGTCTTCGCTTAATGGTTTTCCCGCCGGGAAACGATGAGAAAAAATGCTAAGTTCAAGATCATTAATGAGTAAATACGTATCGCCCACCATTGTAATCACACCCCATCGACCAAACGCTTTTGTGATGGTTCTGATTTTATCTTGAGTCATATCCCAATCGATTAATCGCTCAGCTATTGTAGCCGGTGGCCAATTAACGCCTAACTCCTGACTAATTGCTTTTTCATAAAGTTCGGAAAAATTCTCTAGCAACTCAGGAAGAGCCCAAGCCACCTCAATCTGGACCTTCGCCATGTACAATTCCCAACCATCCTGTTCTTCTAACAGAATTGACCTTTGGCATAAGATATCACCCGCATCAAAGGTACCATTCAACTTGTGGAAAGTAACACCTGCACCCTCTCTGTATTTGAGCGTTACCCAAGCAGCCGCATCTGGCCCTCTCCCTAATGGCAACATCGTTGGATGAATATTCAGTGACATGACAGCATCATAATCAAATTGGATTTTCCATCCGTAACCAGCAGAAAATACACAATCAATTTTCTCTTCACAAATGATTTTATCTACAAACCCAGCCTCTACCTTATCGAATCTTATGGGAATGTTTTCAGCATTCGCCAGTGCAAGTAACTTGTCTCCATACCCTTCTTCTGCGCAAACGAATACATACGCTATTTCATGTCCGAATTTTCGCAGCATATAAAAGCAATTAATAAAAAAGTCATCCCCAAAATATGCTATTTTCACTAGTCCGCCCTTACCCTTGTATTGTTTACTGTCGCCCCTCATCGTCTCGAGTGAGTTTAGAAGAGCACTGTAAATCAACAGTAGATAGCGGCAACCAACACAAACATGACACCCTCATTACAATTATGTAAGCCACTCAACTAAATGAAAACAATGGGCGCCCAGTATGAGGCACCCATTGCTTAAGTTTCGTGTTATTTAGCTCGCTCAGCAATATCGTGAACTTTGATATCTCCTTTGATCACTTTAGCGATCGCATAGTGTTCATCAACGATGCTTACGATTTCAACATGACCAACATCAATAAGTTCGTAGTCAGACTCTCCCTCTTCAACAACAGCTGTACGGAAAGTAGAGCGTACAACACGGAATTCATCGTTCACTTTAGCCCCTTCACGACTGCCAATACATAGCGTAACTTCACCGTCATTCACCTTAACAACCTTCCCCTTCATTAACACTTTGTGATAGGCGGAGGAAGAGCAAGCGCCAAGAATTAAAACAAAGGCCAACAAGACACCGATCTTAATAATTTGAGTTTTCATAGTAGCTTTACCTTTTTAACGTTTAAAAAATGCCGACATAGCCAATCAGGTGCCGGCATGCGAGATTAGGAAACACGCTTCTTCCATAAGAAATATACGGCTGGCAATACCAACAGTGTTAAAAACACCGCACTGATCATTCCGCCAACCATCGGCGCGGCAATCCGGCTCATCACTTCGGAACCTGTGCCTGAACCGTATAAAATCGGAAGCAGACCGACGGTCACAGCCGCGGCCGTCATCATGACTGGCCGAACACGAAGACCCGCCCCATCGATAACCGCTTGTCGAAGTGCTTCAGGTGACAAAACGTCTCCCTCAGCATCGGCCTTTGCTCGGTTCCATGCTTGATTCAGGTACACCAACATGATCACGCTTATTTCGACGGCGACACCGGCGAGGGCAATAAACCCCACGCCAACGGCGATAGAGAAATTAAAGCTTTCAAAATACATCAGCCAAATACTGCCAATCAGGGCGAATGGCAATGTCCCCATCAAAATAGCCACTTCAATAAAGCTTCGGAAGTTCAAAAACAGCAATATGGCGATAATGGCCAACGTTAACGGAATGACGTAAGTCAGTTTTGCTTTGGCACGCTCCATGTATTCATACTGTCCTGACCATCCCACCGAATAGCCTGCGGGTAATTCGAGCTGCTCCGCAACTACCTGCTGAGCGTTCACAACATAAGTGCCGACGTCAATGCCATCGATATCCACAAAGGTCCAACCATTTATGCGGGCGTTCTCACTTTTTATACCTGGAGGTCCATCTTCTATCCTTACATCCGCGACATCACCAAGGGCTATCCGCTCACCTCTGGGCGTAACAATCGGCAGTAACGCAAGTTGTTGGGGCGAATCTCGATACGACTGAGGATACCGAATATTAACAGGGTAACGTTCAAGTCCTTCCACGGTTTGCGTGACGTTCATGCCACCAATCGCCGACGCAATGACCTGTTGAACATCCGCAATATTCAACCCAAAGCGCGCAGCTTTAGCCCGGTTAATATCTACGTTGAGATAGCGCCCGCCCGCTACGCGCTCTGAGTAAACCGATGCCGTACCGGGCACATCTTTCAAAATTACCTCCAACTGCTTTCCGATGTCCTGTATCACAGTTAAATCCGGTCCCGCGATTTTTATGCCCACCGGCGTTTTAATGCCCGTGGCTAACATATCGATGCGCGTTTTAATGGGCATCACCCAAGCATTTGTGACACCTGGAAGTTTAACCAAGGCATCAAATTCTTTTTTTAGCGTTTCCGTGGTGACACCTTCTCGCCACTCGCTTTGTGGTTTTAATTGAATGAAGGTTTCTATCATGGTGAGCGGTGCGGGGTCGGTCGCAGAATCCGCTCGCCCGATCTTGCCGAACACTGTTTTTACTTCGGGCACACTGGCAATCAGCTTATCGGTTTGCTGCAGTAACTCTCGAGCTTTACCGATTGATATCCCTGGATACGTGGTTGGCATATACATCAAGTCACCTTCATCCAATGGCGGAATAAACTCACTGCCGATTTTCCCTAAGGGCCACATGACAGTCGATAGTAGCAACAGTGCGATCACCAGCGTCATTTTTGGAAACGCCAGCACTTTTTTCAGCACGGGCATGTACGTCGCCGTTAAAAAACGATTGATGGGATTTTTGTGTTCCGGCAGAACACGACCGCGAATAAAATACCCCATTAGTATCGGCACCAAGGTGATTGCCAGTGCCGCGGACGCGGCCATTGCATAGGTCTTGGTATAGGCAAGTGGGCTAAACATCCGTCCCTCTTGAGCCTCTAAAGTAAATACAGGAACGAAACTCACTGTAATAATCAGCAAACTAAAAAACAGCGCTGGCCCAACCTCAGAGGCCGACTCCGCGACAACCTGCCAACGATTCTCTTTGGTCAATGGCGTCTTTTCCATGTGTTTATGCATGTTTTCAATCATGACAATTGCTCCATCAATCATGGCGCCAATGGCAATCGCGATCCCTCCGAGAGACATGATATTGGCGTTAATACCTTGAGCATGCATGATGATAAACGCCGTCAGAATACCCACCGGCAAACTGAATATTGCCACTAGGGATGAGCGAATATGAAAAAGGAAGGCCATACACACGAGCGCAACAACTACAAACTCTTCAAGCAGTTTGTGCCACAGATTTTCAACCGCGCGCTCAATCAGGCCAGATCGATCGTAAACAGTGACAACCTCCACGCCTTCAGGTAAGCCCTGTTTCAATTGCTCAAGCTTAGCTTTGACACCATCGATGGTGGTTTGGGCGTTTTCACCAAAGCGCATAACCACAACACCACCCACCGTTTCACCTTCGCCATTGAGCTCGGCAATCCCTCTGCGCATTTGCGGTCCGAGACCAATATCCGCAACGTCCTTCAGAAGCAATGGCGTCCCATTTTCGTTCACGCCCAAGGGGATATTGGCCAAATCATCTTCACTTTGTAAATAACCTGAGGCTCGTACCATGTACTCAGCTTCAGCCATTTCAACGACTGATGCACCGACCTCTTGATTTGCTCGCTTAATAGCCATCTGGATATGGGACAAGGGAATATCAAAAGCCCGCAATTTTTCAGGGTTTACAGTCACTTGGTATTGCTTGACCATGCCTCCAACTGCTGCGACTTCAGAAACACCTGGAACCGTCTGAAGTTCGTATTTCAAGAACCAATCCTGCAAACTTCGGAGCTGGCTTAGGTCGTGTTTTCCCGTTCGATCAATGAGCGAGTAGATGTAGACCCAACCCACGCCGGTAGCATCGGGGCCTAATTGAGGTTTCGCCGCTGAGGGTAACGAAGGCGCCACCTGACTCAGATACTCCAAGACGCGGCTTCTCGCCCAGTAGAGATCCGTTTGCTCATCAAAAATGATGTACACGTACGAATCACCAAAAAATGAGTAGCCGCGTACGGTGACTGCACCAGGCACTGACAGCATCGCGGTGGTAAGTGGATAGGTCACTTGATCTTCAACAACCTGAGGCGCCTGCCCCGGGTAAGACGTTTTGATAATGACCTGTACGTCACTGAGATCGGGAATCGCATCCACAGGTGTACGTTTTAGTGAAAACAACCCGATGCCAACCAGTATAGCTGTCGCTAGTAGCACAAAAAAACGATTGACAACGGACCATCGAATAATGGATTCAATCATGCTTTACTCCTTTTCGCCTGAATGCTGTTGGTGATTGGAGTGGTCCATCTTTGAGTGATCAACCGTAGTTTTCATACCACCATGATTCATCTCACCATGATTCATCTCACCGTGATTCATCTCATCGTGATTCATCTCACCGTGATTCATTAGGCTGTGGTCCACATTTTCTTCAACTACCGGAGATATGCTTTCATCACTTTCGCCATTCATAATATGCGTGCCAGTCATTTCATACTGCCCACTATCGAGCTTGGTAATTTCCATATGTAGCTGAGTGCCAGGTGTTAAAACCTCAAAATTTACTTTTGGGTTAACCTGAAAATCCATGCTCATTGCTGGCCACTCCCAAGCGTCAATCGCATCATGCTTGACGGTCACCATGCGGTGGCTCGACATTACGCTATCGATTGTTGCGGCTACCCAGACTGAACTTGGCTGACCGTCGCCGTGATGCATCCGCTTAAAATCAGAAGTTTTACTGGATTCAGAGTCGAGTAGGAACTGGGCTGATGTCACTACCCTATCTCCTTCGCTCAGGCCATCGATGATTTCGGCAATCGTTTGGTCTTGACGGCCTACTTTGACGGCAATCGATTTGTAGCTACCCTCACCCAAGGCCAACACCACTCGATCTTGACTACCGGTACGAATCAGTGCCTCCCTAGGGATAACAAGTAATTGCTCAGTACTGTCGGAGTGCACAGCGACTTGCGCAAACATATTAGGCTTGAGAGCAAAATTTGGGTTTTCAAAACGTAAACGAAGACGAACAGTGCGTGTCTTACTGTCCAGAGTTGGATAGATATAATCAATCTGACCAGACCAGGTTTTACCCGGTAGGTAGTCCAAGGTCATGGTGACAGGATCCCCGGCTTTAACGAGGGCCGCTTGGCGTTCAAAGATTTCTGCCTCTACCCATACTTGATCCAATGCGCCAATACTGAGCATCGTCGTGCCAGGTTTAACGTAAAAACCTTCCCGAATATTCAGATTATCTACGACGCCAGTTTGCGGTGCGTAGAACGTCACTGTTTGCTGAACTTTTAAGGTGCGCTTTAGCGCTTTAATTGACTCATCTGGGATTTGTAAGGCCTTAAGCCTGTCTTCCGAAGCTTCAATTAAGCGTGTGTTTTTTCGATTAAGTGCGAGCACCAACTCCTCTTGTGCATTGACTAATTCTGGTGAATAAAGTGAATACAAAGGCTCGCCCTGTTGTACCGGATCGCCCGCTGCCTTCACGTATAATTTCTCCACCCAACCAGAAATTCGAGGATGAATGTGGATCAACTTGTCTTCATCGTATTTAACATACCCGACAGTGACAATTTCCGTATGAAGTGGCTGGCGCTCAACCAAGCCGGTACGAACCCCCAAATTATTAATCACGTCGGGTGATATGCTGATTGTTCCGGGGCCTTCGTCATTGGCTTTTGCACCTTCGTCGTAGACTGGAATAAGATCCATGCCCATGGGCGACTTACCCGGTTTATCGCGTCGATAATTCGGGTCCATCGGCGCCACCCAATACAAGGGTTCTTGTTTAGCCCCCGGAGACGTCTCGGAACCGCTGTTTCCACCACCAAGAGAGACAGTCAGTAGGCCGCCTACAAGGATGCCCGAGATTGCAGCAACAAGCGTTGCGGGCTTAAATATGTCTGATGTATTCATGTTTTTCTCCTATCGTTGCGCTTCACTCAAACGCAGCGTGGCTAGATTCTTTTGTAGATGGGGTGCCCGCCTGAAAATAATTAAGCTGGGCAATGTTTTTTTGCATGTCGATATCCACATGTAATGCTTCTATCCGTGCATTAAGTTCGGCAATACGCGCACGCACGACTTCAGCAAAATCACCGTCGTCATTTGTATAAGCGGAAAGAGACGCTTCTGCTTGCTCGGCCATTTCTTTTAGCAAACGGGAATCAAATAAAAACTTGCGCTCGACTAACCTGAGGTACATGGCTTCTGCCGAGTCATAGCTAGCTTTCAATTGTCGCAGTACTAGCGCTCGCTCGGTTTTCACGGCTTCTAATTCAGCATTAGCCGATTGCACCTTTTTGTCTTGTCGCTTACCCGTAAACAACGGCACATCGAAGCTCACACCAACAGAAAAAAAGTCTGAGCGATCATCGCCCATGGGTGTTTGATCCCGATAACCATAACTCGCGTTAACGCCCCATTGCGGCTTGTAGCTTTGCTTCGCTAATTTCACACTGGAATCAAACGCATTAATTTTTTGGTCAATGCGTTTTATCTTGGGATGGCGACTCAAGACGTCTGACAATTGACGAAGCTTCGTCGAGCGATCACGTTCTTTTAACAAACCAGGCGCCTTCAGTTCAATGAGGCTTTCTGAGTTCTCGTTTTCGGAAATATTGATGACCGGGTCGCCCAACCATTCACCCAACTTAGCGAGCGACATATCCCGCTGCTGATATAAACGAGTGAGGCGGTCGTCAAGCCGAGTCAGTTCGAGCTGTGCCCTGACAAGATCCTGTTGACGCGTTCTCCCGGAAGCTGTGGTGTAGCTAGATTGAGCCACGTCGACCAGATGCTCAAAAAGCCCCCGGTCCTGCTCTATCAGATGGATTGTCTGTTCACTTCTGTAAGTATCCAGCCACAGCTGAGCAACCGTTACGGCAACTTGCGCGTTTCGATCCGCTCTCGCATGGGGTTGCATCTCACTCAACTTTTGTAGCTTTTCACGCTTGAGAGCGAGCGTTTTACCGCGCGGGAACATTTGGCTCACACCCACTTTAAATTGCGTCATGCCCTCCTGAGAAAAATCAAAGGTATCTATCGGAAGGTTTGCCACGCCCAAGCTGACTGAGGGGTCCGGGAGCGAGCCCGCTTCAACACTCAGCGCATCAAGGCTTTCTTGACGCTTCAAACTTCCCTGTACCCAAGGGTCTTGTCGTTGGGCTGTTGTCACTGCATTTTCAAGCGAGTATGAATCGGCTTGTGCTAAGTTTGCCGACAAGGCAACCAGCGAGGCGCATACTATGGGCCTCCAAATTTTGTAGTCAAAGTGCATTAATATTGCTCCTCTAGGCTGGACACCGTGGCGAAGGGTTCCGTGCTGCCGTCAGCTTTTACCAATAACACTTCATAGGGTGTGAAACGGTCCCCCATTTCCATACCTGGACTACCGGCGGGCATGCCCGGCACCGCCAGACCAATCGCACCTTCCGGCGGATTGGCTATAAATGCAGTGATATGCTTGGCGGGAATATGGCCTTCAAAGAAATACCCATCAGAGGTCACGCCGGTATGGCAAGACTGCATATTGGCAGGAATATTGAGGTTCTTTTTGATGCCATCGAGGGAGTTACGATTGCGGATGGTGGGGTCAAAACCATTTTCTTCGATATGGGAAACCCATTTGCCACAACACCCGCAGCTTGGGCTCTTAAATACTTCTATTGCGATGCCTTGTGTCGCCTTTGACGATTCAGGTGCTGACGATTCGGAACAGGCCACCAGGGCCATAAATATGATTGAAAGGATACTGAGCGTTACAGCTTTCATTGTTTAATCCTCTAAGATCCACGAGCAACAGCGCTTGCGGAAATGATTAAATATGAGGATCAAAGGGATCCTCGGCTTTAAAAACGTCTTATTTCAGACGCAATTAGGGTGTGATTAGCCGAGAATGGGAGGACGGTAGAGAGAGCTAGTAGGCTTAATGACTCCTGCCTGACTTAAAAAGAAAGAAGATTGATTACGAAACCCGAGAGTCTCAAGTCGAACGGAAGTTAGAATCGCGCTGACAGAGTGGCATGCTGTCATCGGGCATCCGTCATCGCAACACTCGTCATCAGCACTAGTGACCGTTTCAGAGGTGTGAGTTGCGGCCTCAGGATGGTGAACTGCGTCACCATGACATGTCGAGCTTACGGCAGGCTGAAGAGCAATGTCAGCGACTGTATTACTAAACATCATATTCGATTGCACGTCCGCCAACACTACCTGACCCAAGAAGGTCAATAGTGCGAAAAGCACCCATTTGCGGGTGTTTTTGTTGGTTCGGAACGAATTCATATTCATCTTTAACTTAGATTACAACGTTAACAATAGCATTTCGTATCGAATTTGCCCAGCGAGCAAGAGGTATAGATTGACTTAAGTCATGTTACATATCACGTAACCGGTCTACGTCAATCCACTCACTGATTGTCACTTTCAAACTCGGGCACGACTCGACAAATTAGATAAAATTACGTCCTCTCAGCGGTAGGGTAGGTATTTCTTGTACCTACCCTACCGCTTCAAGCAAACCATTTTCTGAGGCTCAACACCCTGCTATTCAATGCATGTCTTATACTGCACCGTCAACACGAACTCGGTACATAGAACTTTTGGCAAACATGACCACACAAGATATTGTCCTTCACTACATTGATAACCTCGAACGTGGCACCCCATTCTACATAAACGAACTCTACGAGCTCGCGCCCAAGGGCTCTGTTCAAAAAGCGATAGGTAAGCTTGTCCGAGCCGGCAAAGTCGTTCGCGTTAACAAGGGGATGTATGCAGCACCAAAACCACTTCCGAGCGTCCCAAGCATTGTCATCACAACCAACCCAGATGAAATCGCCAAGCTTTGGGCAAAGAAACGTCGGTATCGCCTAGTCAGCCAAGGGGTCGAAGCAGCCTATAAAATTGGCTTTCAAACGCAAGCACCGGTCAGAACTGTTTATTGGAGTGATGGGCCTACAAAGGAATTTACATTCGGGAACGCTACGTTATTTATTCGCCGAGTTTCTAGTAAAAAGCTTAAGTTTTCTGGCCAAGCTCTAGGTGTATTGCTGCGAGCGATCTACGTAACAAACGCAGATGCGATTGAGATGAAGGATCTACAAACTGCGTTTAACCGGTTGTCTATTACCAGTATAGAAATGGCAAGGATTCTTAAACAACTCCAAGAAGAACCTTTGCCGAAGAAGTGGATTAGCAAGCTTAAATCTTTCGAGAAGTTATCTACTCAGGGGCTCGGCGACTAATACGCTCAAAAATCCGTTGTTGTCGATTTTGACAACTATATAAATCTAAGCATCTACGTTTCGGCTTTCACTCGACATAGACTGAATCATCACTTCCAACCCTTCTTGTGGGTCAGCACCAATGACATGGCAGTATTGGATAAACTCTAATATCTCTATTTTACGTCTATCCTGTTCCATCTTCCCCAACACAGAATGATGTCTCCCCATCTTAATAGATGCAGCTCGAAGAGATAGACCACTGTCTTCACGCTTCTGCTTCATCCAAGCGCGCAATCTATCGTAGTGAGGTGAATAAGGAGATGTTTTCATTGTCTCGATGATAGAGACAATATAGAATGTCGCGAAATTCGAGACACCAAAAGACATAGACACTAAGAAGTAGATGAAGACCATAGAAATCAAGCCTGAGCTACTTGCTGTCCTCAGATCCTTTACCCAACAGCAATTTACGGTAGACCAACTGACAACAGCCTACCTAGAAAGTAAGGCATGCAAACATTCGAACAAAAAATCAGCACGCCAATTCGTCTATAGAAATATGGTTCGAATGATGAAAGCTGAATTAATGAGTCGCGAAATCAAGAAAGGTGGTTGGCCAACCTATGTGCTCACTAAGCGTTTTAGCGAGAGCGCCGACAATAAAAAAGTCTCCCCTAAAGTGAGCACCAATAAGCAACGCCAACACAGGAAACAAGATGATCCAGAAAAGCCTAGCGTTACTACAGCCATAAGAGAGTTATCAGAAAGGTTAAGCCAGCATAGATCGGACATGCTTTGTGCCGTTGGGGAAGCCGAAGAATATCACGCCCTGTGCACTGCTCATCCAGGGCTAAAAATACAGACTCAAGAGCTCTACAACCGAGCGAGGGAGCGCAGTGCCATCCTCCTTGGCAAGATCAAGGCTCTCGAAACACTTATCTCTATCAAAGCGCCTGAGCAGTGCTAAAGCTTCGTAAGTGGCAAGCAGAGGCGATTTCTGCAATTCGGCGAAAGTATGCGCAAGGACAATCACACTTTCTCTGTCTTGCGACCCCCGGTGCGGGCAAAACGCTCATGGCATCAATTTTGGCGAAACAGTTATTTCAATCCAACGAGATTGACTTGGTCATTTGTTTTTCACCGTCGATTAATATCGCTACTGCCTTACAGCACTCTCTCGAAAAACATATTGGACATCACATTAACGGACGGCTAGGTGCCAAGGGTCATGTAATGACCTATCAATCAATGCTAAGCCTTGATCAAAGCTATTGGGAAATTCTTTCTCAATACCGTGTTTTGGCCATTTTTGATGAAATACACCACTGTGCCGGCGACGCGTTTGGCAACGGCAATAGCTGGGGGCAAACAATAGTTAACTCCATACAAGGTAGAGCAACCTATACGCTGTCGTTGACCGGCACACCTTGGCGTTCAGATAACATACCCATTGCACTCTCTAACTATTGTGAGCAAGGAAAAGTCAACTGCGACTATAGCTACGGTTTAAATAAAGCCATTAAAGATTATGTTTGTAGAGCCCCTAAAATTATAGCCATCGACAACGAGAAGATATCGTTACGAGAAAATGGTAGGGAGTCCTATTATAACTCGTTTGAATCACTACTTAGCGAGTCGACTTGCAGCTACCAGCAAATACTCGACAATCCCGGCCTCATTCGCCAAGTCATCAAAAAGGCATCGGCCCAGCTATCTTCTTTACGCAAGCAAAACCGTGACGCAGGTGCTCTAATCGTTGCAGCCAGTATTAACCACGCGTTAAAAATTTCTAAAACCCTCAAAGAGGTTACAGGTGATGAAAGTGCTGTCGTAACTCACTTACACGACGACGCTCAAGATATTATTCAACAATTCCGATCTTCCACTCAAAAATGGATTATTTCCGTTGGCATGATCAGCGAGGGTACAGATATTCCTCGACTTCGTGTCTGCTGCCATTTAAGCAGAATAAAAACTGAACTCGCCTTCCGTCAAGTGCTTGGAAGGGTTCTCCGCTCTTCAGGAAAGCATGACTCTCCCGGATACCTATTTATGCCAGCAGAGCCCAACCTAATTGCATTTGCACAACGCGTAGCGGAAGACGTTCCCGAGGAACACACCGTATCCATTGACGTAATGGAAGAGCAAACATCCTTCACCGAATGCACCAGTAACGAACCTAACGACGAACTAGGGATTAACTATCCACCTATCGATGAAGTGCTTTTACACGTTCCATTCGATTTGGACGGGTCACCTCTTAATGAGAATACATCATCACCGGATATAACCAATGGAATCTACCCAAGTTTATCCGACACATACAATATGACGATCGACTTTTTCGGACGCTTCAAGCAGCAAATAATTCAACCCACGATTCTCAACAGCTCAACCTAATTGTTTCAAAAAGATAGGAGTAGACCTTTGAAATTACCTGAAGATAAACACCAAGGCCAATGTGACCACTGCAAAACCGAGGTGCCTCTCGATGCCGTTGTTTGTGCTGCCTGCGGCGCGCGCTGGGGTAGTTCAACGGGAAAGACCAGACAACAAGTCTATGATCTCGGTAAAACTAAAGTTAAAATGGGGCTAATAGGAGGGGCATTTTTTATAATATTTTTAGCCGTGACCCTCTATTTCGAGTCCGGATGGATGCTGTTGTCGATGGCACTTGGTTTTTTAGCAGGACCTATATGTGTAGGCTGGATAATCGGTGGACTACTTTCAATACGAAGAGCGAAAACAAATCTTTCGATTCAGTGGTGGCGACAAAGTTAATTCACCAACTAACAACTTCACGAATGAGTTCAGGCGAATAACCCTTGTATTGAAAAAAACGAATGCGCTTGGCTCTTTCTTTATCATCTTGCGCTACTGTTTCACCATACTTTTGGAATGATAACGCCTTCAAAGCAGCGCACCATTCCACACCTAAATCGGCGAGCACCAATTCGGCTAATGATGCATCAACACCCTTTTGGCGAAGCTCAGAGATAATTCGTATGGGCCCAATGCTCTTAGCCACACGCCCACGAATATACATCTCTGTAAAGCGTTGATCGGATAATAGGTTTTCATTCTCTAGCTTATCAAGAACAGTATCAATCGATTGCTCTTCATTCCGAAAGCGATGAAGTAGTTTGTTTCTTAACTCAGTCCGAGAGTGCTCTCTACGAGCCAATAAATCTAGCGCTTTATTTCGTATACTCACAGCACCTCCACAGCTTCACGTCCCAACTTCCTGAGTTCTGCGTTTGCGTTATTTAAGCTTTGCCTCAAAGCAACGTTTTCCTCTTCTAAACTCAATTTTTTATCACGCGCTGCGTTTGCTCGCGCAACAATCCGTTCAGCTCTAAGGTAGTATTTAAGAAAGATGTTACCTGCATTTCGATTTTCTATTTTGTGCCCAGCTTCCTGACTCACGGTCAAAATGGCTGTAGTTTGTGAAACACCCAGCTCAATTAGCTCAATAAATCGCTCTGTTAACCCCTGAGCCCTGCCGTCCTGAGGTGTCACGCCGAATTGTCGACACAAGTTAGTAATAGAGTTGGGCATAAAAAAACTACCCGTTTTCAAGGAGGGTATAAGTGCAGCAGACTTCTTCTTTCCAAGAACCAATTCTCTCCTTGAAGTCGCTATAAACGTCTGAATATCAGAGTATAAAGCCGAGTGAATACCAACATCCCTAACATCGTATATTTTGGTCTTGGGCAGGGTAATAATCTTCTTACGCTCACCAGGAATAAGTGGCTCAGTAAAAAGCCCCACCGTCAGATGAATCATCTCAATACGACGCAATGAGCTTTCTAAAAATAATCTTAAAATCATCTCATCTCGGTGAAACCTTGCGACCATTTGATTACTTAATCCATCCGCGTCAAACTGAGTCACCAAATCTATCGCTTTATCCCACGCATTCCGAGAACTCGTTTTCCTTATACTCCCTCGCTTCGTTTTACCTCGAGAAAGCAGAAATGGTATTTTGTACTGCTTGCCTCTCTGAAAAGACGGTTCAAGCGCCACCTGGTACAGACGTTCAGACACGCTGATATCATTAATACCTATAACCCCATCGCAAATCCCGTTTTTTTCTGCCCACCAAAGGAAAGCAATAAAGGTACTGATATAACTATTGATCGTGCCTTGTTGCAGGCTTTTTTTGTTATGTCCATCTAACCTTAGAGTATTCATTAGCAACTCAAGATGAGAGCTTGTCACGTGACGCCACTGAAATCCTGAATCTCCCATGCCAAGCCTGTTCAGGACCACCAAAATACGTAGCACTGCTAGCCGTACAGTATTATCCAAATCTTTATCCTGAGTACCTGCCAAATATAAGATATAATCATTCAGCTCATCAAAAGGTTTCCCTGCCTGGTCCACAATAAAGGGAAGCTCGGGTAGCGGCTTGCCGTTGTGACAAAAGTTTTCTGTTCCTTTTATCCTAACGTACACTTACACTCCCCCTCTCCGGCACAGAGCCTCCTCTCGTATTGCCTGAGCTTTCTATCCTGTTCATTTAACTTCACTCTAAGATCTCTATTTGCATCAACTAACCCTGCAACTTGCAAATTCAAAGTTTCAATTTCTTCTTTCAATCCTTTAATCGTGTTACCAACGGTTGCCTTAGGTGTTTTTACCTTTTTGACCAAAGACTTGACTTGCTTTAGAAATTCTTTATTACGCTCCTTGTATAAATAAGTTCCGTTAGTTACGTTTACCCCACCTTCTGACCAAATCAAAAAGTCGCTAACACTACGAGGGAGGCCATCACAAGAAATATTTTTCTTCAATCGATCATCCACTACCGACTTTAAATATTTAACTTTCTTTGATAGGGCTTCTTTTGCGTCATCACTTTTTTGCTGGTTATGATCGTTCATTTAACCCTCTACTTTTCTATCGCCCATAGAAAGTTTAATAGCGGCCTCCAATATTGAGGACGAATCACACTCAGGGGTTTGCATTGCAGCCACACTCCTATCGTTCTTAATATCTTCGACTGGTAGTAAGTTTGGGCACCCATCACACATTTCCTCGGATGCGCGATGACACATTACGTAACCATCGCTGTAACACTTGCTTAACTCTGAGCGCCTTGGTGTATTCCCAAAGCAAATCCCCTCACTAATAAAATCCATTCTTAATGAATTTTCTTCAATATACTTCATCGCGATTACTGAACGATTTTCAGGGACAACATCGATCGTTTGTTTAATTCTATCACTCAAATCACGCAATACGCCTCGAGTTTCACCCTCTGCCCCCAGCATACCCACTAGCTTCTCAGCCATAAACTCTTTTTCAACTTCTCGAAAAATACGGCCACATTCTTGCTCAGTCAGATAAACCGCTGTATTTGACCAATCTTCATGGCGAAGTTCGTACGTCAGGGCTTCTAGATCAGCCTGCTTTTCGTATCGATAAAAATACATAACGGCAAAGAATCGGCGAAACTGGTGTTCACTGAACTTAAACCTTTCTCCACCCTCGGATTTTTCGACTCCTATAAAATCCAAAAATGACTCCATCGCGATATTTAGTCGATCCATATTAATCGGAGATCGATTAAAGGTATCATCAAAACAAAACAAGGAATCACTGTTCGAGACTTGACGCCCCGACTCACTTAATCGCTCAAGCATCTCTATCGCCTTAATAACTACCGGAACACTTGTAAACCACTCATGGCGGCGTCGACTCTTAGCAACATAAAATTTGACTCGCCATCCATCATAAAATTTTTTATAACAATCCGTGGTCATACCAAATACCTCTGACTCCCTTCGGGCAGAAAAGGCGAATATAACAACCAAACAACTCAGTGGTAAAAACTGGTAGAGAGCCTTCTGCAAGGACACTCCTGTATGAGGAACATCACGACTATAATTATGTATTTTACGAGCGCGCTTAGATCGGTAATCAAATTGGCCTTTTGACAGCCCTAGTCGATCTCTCACTTGCTTGGGGCTTAGACCGGCATCAAGCAATGAACACAAATCACTCAAATCTTTTTGCGAAATTTTCTCTTCACGGGCTTGGTAGTGCTTATAAGAAGCCAAAGGAAAAGGCGAATACCGCCCTTCAACCAGCATCCCCATCTCCCTAGCAATTCCATTCACCTCCTTCCCCGCCAAGTAATTTCCGAGTCTTTTTGTGTAACACTCATGCTTTTCAGCTAATATTTTTTCTGCATCAAAAAGTGCTTCTGAATAATCCAGAATGTACCGAATGGAAGCATCAACTAATTTCAGAAATAATGGGACAGGAATATTTCTTGTCCGAGATCCATTAGCGGGTTTTAGATTTGAAAGATTCAATGCCTCATAAGAATCACCAATAAGCTTAATCATGCTTGCATTGACGAATTGATTTGGCAGTAAATATGTCTGCTCTTGATACAGTTCCGTTGCTCTTAGAATATCGTGATAGTAATCCCGACTTAAAGTCTTTTGGTAGGCTGTTGCTCGAGACTCACGCTTGTCACGGCGTAATTTTTTCAACGGCAACTGATCATTGTACATCTCATATACCCGATCCCAGTATTCTTGAATATTGGGATTACGCTGGGCATGAAACCTATTTATACCAATCGCGTCATAAACAACTTCATAATTAATTTTGTTAATGGACTTAGAGCTTCGAACAGGAAGATTGGCAACCCCAACATTATTAATATATTCCTTTAACCGAGGAAGGTAGCTTTGTGATACTGAAGGCTTATTCTTTAACCGTTCTATCAATATTTGACTTTTTCCCCTTGTCCATTCCGACCAACAAAATCCGTCCATATCATAGATTTCATTGAAAACACGCTTAAGAGCGTTAAGGTGATGCCGCATAGCAGAGCAACTGCGTATCTTTGCGTGCTTTTTAAAAATTGAAAACTCAACAGCAAGCACCAAAGATTGCTTTAAGTCATCCATTAGCCCTTCGATTTCTGACAAACGTCCGCCACCAATCAGGGGGCCATCAAAACTCAGGGTTTCTGTTATAGGGCTCGATGGATTCTCCGGATCGCGTATATTCCAAGTTAACCCAGAGTATTCCGATTGTAACCAATCATATTTCCTTTGTGATATGTCCTTACTGTGTGGCGAACCATCTAGAATCCGGTAAATGATCGATGAGCTATTACTCATAACCCACCAAAATCAATACGAAGGTAAGGATTTTCCATAAAATCGAGCTTAACTTTGGCGCTGTGCAGAAGCGCTCTATATCTTTCGCCCCCTTGATATAGCCTTTCTAAAACAACCTCAATAAATACGCACCAAAAAGCCCAGTCAGTCTCCTCAACAACATTAATTTCACCTGCTTCGTCTGCTTTTTTCAATGCCTCATTCCATTGCAATAGCTGCACAATATTATTTTCCGTCACAACAAATAGATTTTTTTTATTGCCACAGGTCATACACTTGCTAATTGCGCCACAATTTTCTCCTTTTTGGGTTCCGGGCTGTATTCCTGCTCTTGGATCGCGGCAATATACTCCACCGAACTGTGACGCTATGATTTTATTTTTATTACATTCATATTGATCCTTATCAAGGCCAAGCTTAATCGGCACATCTTCAAGATCAACCGTAACGAGAACCTGAAGCCACTCTCTAAACTCTCGCATTTTCTGATCAAAAGCCATTCGCATTGGAATAGAGTTGGAATACAACATTGAAGTACGAATACTGTTATGCTGTGCGGCTTGTTGAACAGCAATTAGTCCTCCAGTCAGCCCTTTATATAGCAATAAGCTAACGCGGATAGATCGTGCTGTTCCGCCCCAAAGCCCACCCGAAGCTGCATGAATTATCTTTTTAATATAGTTCAGCAGTGTGAACGAACTTGGAACCATAGGCGTAACATGCTCTTGGTTATAATTTTTTTTGGATGAGCCTTTCGCTGAGTGGTGATGCAAAAACAATTGATTTCGAAAATGATTAGCTGCTAACTTCCTGTAGCGCGTCGTAGCCCGTCTAATAATTCTTATAACTTTTGCTGGGGAGTATTCCCTCTCTCTACAGTCAATAGCCGTTAGCAATCCTTTTGCTCTCGGTTTTACCCACTCAATATCAACAGCTCCGTAATCGGTTACGCTATCTGCATCCACGGCAATATTGCGAATTGAATCAACATTTGCAACGAGATCATGAATTAACAAAATACTCGCTGAGGCAATAAACTCCATGCTACAACCTATTGCTTCCGCTGTAGCCAAGTCAGCTCTGCGATCCTTTCGACTCGAAAACTGCTTTCTAATCATGTTGTATTCTCTTGAGGCTAATACACCAGACTTCGGCTCAACACCTCCATTCCGATACCAGCACCAAGCTAGATAGACTCCCCACCATTGTTCATCCGATAGTTGATTAATATTATCCTTATAAGGATTAGTAGCTCCAGTATCTCTAGATTTACGCCAAGCAAACCATTGATCAACAACAGGAAGCAAATAACGATACTTTCTAATCGACAAGAGCCCTGAAAGCCTAAGATTTCCACAGCGAATAAATTGCTTTTCCGCTTCTGAGCGGATCACAGTCAATCTATTCTTTAATAAGCAGGCGCATAGGTCAGCAATATTTTCAGAACCAACATCACCCAACTCATACTGCAACGACTCAACAATTTTACCAATTTCGTCTACGTCTTCGCCCTCAGGTTCGCATCCGAATATTTCATACTCATCAAAACAAAAATCAAGCAACGACTTTGAAACTTTCTTTTCAATTTTAAATGTTGATAAAGCATTAAACCTAGGTATAAAACCATCATTTTGAAGACGGAGAAAAACGTAATTCAAACCTGAAATGTATTTGTTTTTTCCAGACGAGGATAAATTTTGCCCCTGTAGACGCCAATAAACTAAAGCAACAAATTTCATCCAGGATGATTTTTTTCCGAAGGTGGTTAATCCACACTGTATTTCAGTTAAAAGTTCTGGATTTAACTCTTCTAGCTCATTAAAAAGAAGCTTTATGGAAGAGCAAATACTTCTAAAGTGATAAATCGAATATTGTGAGACATCATTGCAACTAGACTGAATAGCGACAACAAAGGGATTGCCCGCAACAGGGAGAAACACCCCGAGATCAAAGTCCTTTTCGGGGTGTCTTAATTGAAGGGAACTCATTACAAAACAAGTTTAGCGTTCTAACTCTCCAACCTCAATCTCAGACGATTTCGGCTCGGGTTCCTGTAAAAACTCACTTCGGATCGCCTTATCCAGCTCCTCAACGGCTGCAGGGTTCCCTTCAAGAAACACCGCTGCATTCTTTTTGCCTTGACCAATTTTGTCGCCTTTATAGGAATACCAAGCACCTGCCTTATCAATCAATCCAACTTTTACTCCTAAATCAATAAGCTCTCCAAAATAATTAAATCCTTGGCCATACAATATTTGTGTTTCACATTGCTTAAATGGCGGAGACACTTTATTCTTAACGACCTTGATCCGTGTTTCGTTACCAATAACTTCGTCACCTTCCTTTACAGAACCTATTCGACGAATATCCAATCTAACAGAAGAATAGAACTTTAAGCTGTTCCCCCCCGCAGTAGTTTCGGGGTTTCCGAACATAACACCAATCTTCATTCTGATTTGGTTGATAAAAATCACTAGACAATTTGCATTTTTAATATTGCCTGTTAACTTTCTCAGTGCTTGCGACATCAATCGCGCTTGAAGACCGACATGGTGATCACCCATCTCACCTTCAATTTCTGCTTTTGGTGTTAAAGCAGCAACAGAGTCAATAATTACAACATCAACGGCACCCGAGCGTACTAACATATCGGTAACCTCTAACGCCTGCTCACCAGTATCTGGTTGCGAGACAATAAGATCGTCCGTATTAACTCCCAATGTTTGCGCATAACCAGGATCTAGTGCATGCTCGGCATCAATAAACGCACATGTCTTGCCTTGCTTCTGCGCTTGCGCAATGGTACTTAATGTTAAAGTCGTTTTACCAGATGACTCCGGCCCATATATTTCAACAATTCGGCCGTAAGGTAAACCACCAATTCCCAAAGCAATATCAAGTGGCAAACTACCTGTTGATACCGAAGGTATTTTTTCTATAGGCTTATCACCTAATTTCATCGCAGTTCCTTTACCAAACTGCCGATCAATTTGAGCTAATGCAGCCTGCAAAGCTTTTTCTTTATTCGCATCCATAATTATTTCCTACCAAAAAAATTAAAGTATTTTTAGACGACTCACAACAACGCTTTGGCTATATTAGGCTGCTGAAGCTAGGTGAGAATTGTACAGACCGTCATTTGCGGGCTGAAGGCCAATAATAGCAAGGGATTTAGTGGGTGTGTATAGTTCTTCAATAGTAGATAATGGGTTACCAAACATGACGCCAATTTTCATTCGGATTTGGTTAATAAAGATCACCAGGCAGTTAGCGTTTTTGATGTTACCGGTAATTTTACGTAGTGCTTGCGACATCAAACGCGCTTGCAAGCCCACGTGGTGATCACCCATCTCACCTTCGATCTCAGCTTTTGGCGTTAGCGCCGCCACTGAGTCAACAACAAGTACGTCAACAGCATTAGAGCGTACCAACATATCCGCAACTTCTAGCGCCTGCTCACCAGTATCTGGTTGAGAAACAATCAAATCATCAACGTTTACACCGAGTTTTTCCGCATAGATAGGATCGAGAGCGTGCTCTGCATCAACGAAAGCGCAGGTACCCCCGGTCTTTTGTGCTTCGGCAATAACCTGCAAAGTCAGTGTGGTCTTACCCGATGATTCTGGGCCATAAATCTCCACGATACGACCACGAGGTAAACCACCCACGCCAAGGGCCACGTCGAGCCCCAGTGAGCCAGTGGAAATCGCAGGAATATTGACCTTCTCTCGGTCTCCCATGCGCATCACTGTCCCTTTACCGAATTGACGCTCAATTTGACCCAGTGCTGCTTGTAAGGCTTTTTCCTTGTTTTGATCCATGACTCACCTCTAATTAGGTAAAATAGGTTGATATTTGTGTCCAGGCATCCGCGACCGGAGTTGTTTTTAGCCTGGAAGCAGCCCAAACCTCTGACATACAGGGCTACGTTGTAAGTTGCAGGCTACGATACAGTATTTTTACTGTATACGCAAACAGTGCTAAGCATTTATACAGGGGTTTTTAGTAAGATACTATTCAGGCCGCTGATAGCGTGCTCAATTGCCTGCTGCCGCACATGGTCTCTGTCACCCTTAAAGAAGCATCGCTCGGCCTCTGGGGACTGCCCCTTGATCTGCCACGCAAACCACACCGTGCCAACCGGTTTCTCAGGTGAACCACCGTCCGGCCCAGCAATACCACTTATTGCAACACCTACTTCTGCGTCGCTTAAAGATAGAGCCCCCGCGACCATTTCCTTCACAACGGCTTCACTCACAGCGCCCAGCCTTTCCAGTGTTTCCTGATGCACGCCAAGCAGTTTGTTTTTTATACGATTGCTATAAGTGACATAGCCCGCTTCAAACCAAGTAGAGCTCCCCGGTACCGCTGTAAAAGCGTGGGCGACGCCCCCACCAGTGCATGATTCGGCGGTGGTGACACACCATCGACGACCGATTAGATGATCGGCTAGATCGGTGACTGCTTTTTCCGAGATCAATTGTAAGTCAGACATCAAAGATGAGCCTCCATAAAACACAGCGCAAATATAACACTATCGCTTGATGTGCAGGAGAGCTAATAAACGATAGTGTAGATTAGAGACTGTACGCCGAATGGTTGTGCGTGGCTTGAGTACAGAGAAGGGAATGTAACTTAGCTAAGTAAGCGAGTGATTAAAAGAGTTCAATATCATCGTCACGTCGAATGGTAAATTTATCTGCAATAGTAGAAAAGTTTTGAACACAATTGCGACCCGCACTTTTGGCTTCATAAACAGCTTTATCGGCTTCTTCAAGCAGGGAGTGCAATGTTCGATTAGCATCAAAGCGCGTATAGCCGACACTTACCGTAACATGTTCAAAAGGAAATGGATAAGATTCTACTGCACAGCGAAATCGTTCCAATACTTTTTCCACTGCGTCATTACTAACGCCATTCAGGATCACTAGGAATTCTTCTCCACCATAGCGAAAAATAAAATCAGAGTAGTTGAATGTTTCTTTCATTAGGTTGGAGAAATGAATTAGAACCTCATCACCATAAAGATGACCATGCGTATCATTCACATGCTTGAAGTGATCGATATCAAATATCACCAACCAAGACGCCTTGCGTGAATCATAGGCCAGAGGGCTTCCTCTGTAATAGGTAACGATTTGATCAACGATATGGTCTAGGCTGTGACGATTTAGCAATTGGGTTAGGGAGTCCCGTTCTTTACGGTCTAATAATGCAATTTGAGAGGCATATACAGAATACAGGCCATACAGGATGCTCTTATAGTCTTCGCTTAACTGACCTTTGATGAGTACTGCTCGGCGAGGACTCGCCCCGTCTATGACATTCAGCAATATGTAGTTGCTTCCGTGAACAAGGCAATCAAAGAGTACAGTTTCGTCTGTATGGATCAAGCGATGAAGAACATCAAGGTTCTCGTCGTTGACAACTTTCTCAAGGGATAGAGGAAATCGGCGAAAGAACACATCTCCCCCGCCGCCGTCCTCGTTAGTGTTACCGGCGTTGGTGTTGCAGGGGTTGGTGTTGCAGGGATTGCTGATAAAGACCTCGTAAGCAGAGGCTTCAATAACTCCAGGCATGCTTCCAACCAAACCAAGTAGAGTATTGGTCATCGAGTGATAGTCGCCACAACGTATCAGTGACGCCGAAAGCTCGAACGCTCCACGAATTGCCTGTAAGCCATTTGACCCTACATCACGCAGCGCTAATTGATTATCCGACACACATCTATCCATAAGAATGCTAATAAGTTGATGGCTTGATGTTTAACTCACACGAAAAGTCGTTCACTTTTGATACTTTATAAGGACTATTGTTTTAGTATTGTCTAAAAGTCGGCTAGATCAACTCATTTCTTACTAAATTTGAATAAGCGCCTCCGCCTCGTCTTAATCATGACGAGTACACCGACAATTTCTCGACAAAATCATCCATGACGCTTTAAACACTCCCCAAAATAAGGGATACCCCACCCCTTTGATTAGCCTTATTGTTCTCGCCAGTAGTTTCGCGTGCTCATCGACTACCAGCAGTTTTACTTTTAATCACTTGTTGAAAGAAGCAGTACGGCTAACCATCGCTTGGAATACCAAAGTGCAGGTTCAAACGTATGCAACTCTTTTGAGACTAGAACCATTGAAGGATAGCGTTTATGGCTTGCTTAAAAAATTCCCGCTCCACCTGCTACCGCGTGATTGTTGCGATGCTATCAGTCACGGTGCTGCTCAATTTAACCGGGTGCCCGTGGTTTGATTCGGATGATGATGGACCCTCAGAAACTGTAACAACCACATTACCCGAATCGAGCTTTAGCGCATCAATACAAACTGGGCAAGCGCCACTCAGTGTCGATTTTATCGATACCTCGAGCAATGGTTCCTCCGCAATCACAAGCTGGCAATGGGATTTTGGCGACGGCAATTCAAGCAATGAAAGAAACCCTCAACACCTATATGAAGAACCTGGGGTTTACGATGTTAGCCTAACCGTCATAAGCGAAGATGGTGAAGATACGTCCACACAGCTGGACCATGTGACTGTTTATGGCGCAGATATCCCAGTGACTTTTGCCGTGGTAGATACCAATGGATTATTGCTGGATGACATTACTTTCGAGTCTTCAACTTACCAAATAGCCCCCACAAGCAAAGGCATTAATGGCTTTACTGTCAGCGTCAAACCCAGCGACGATGAAGGTGTGATAAAAATAAGCAAAAGTGGTTACCTCAGACAACTTGTGCATTTTGAAGGCATCCTTAATCCTGAGCATCGCTCAGTTACCCTGATTGAACGTGGCGACCCCATCCCTTTCAACGGCATGACCGGTAGCACACTGCAAACCACTCACGGAATCTCAGTCGATATTCCTGCCGAGTCTCTCGTTGATAGCAATGGTAGCGTTGTCTTAGGAGAAATCTCGGCTTATGTAACGCCCATAGATACCAGCGATAGAATTGCTCTCAATGCGTTTCCTGGTAGTTTCTTTGGAGCATTGGATGAAAACACTCCAGTCGATGAACAAGAACAGCTATTTTCGTATGGCGTCGTCGATATCACTTTTCATGACAATCAAAGTGGTGAGGAACTACAGCTAAGAGATGGATTTGAAGCACAATTAAAACTGCCATTATTTTCCAATAAAAACGTTAATGGCGAAGACCTAGAGCCGGGCGATGTAATTCCAATTTGGTATTTAGATGAAGACACAGGTATTTGGCTGCGTGTAAACGACGGAATTGTAGTTGAAAATCCATTGGCACCTCACGGATTATCATTGCTTGGTTCTACCTCGCATTTTACTACGTTTAATTCAGACATAAATCCTCCAGGTTTAGGTCGCCGAGACAACGGCAGTGGTGGTGGAAACGGAGGCAGTGGTAACGGCACGTCCTTCTGCACACTCAACTTAGATATGTTAGGGGGAGAAGTTGGAGAAACGTATACGTATGTACTTCGCTACTTTCTCGCGGGCCTACCACCTTCTGCTAGAACGCGTTTGTGGAGATATAATGGCAGCCCACTATCCCACTCAATCATTCGCGGCTACATGATTAACGTACAAGCAATATCGCCAGATGGCGAGAGCGCATCAGAAGTTGTGAGTTGCGGTTCAAACGATATCGTTGAAGCATTGTTTGACTTTGGCAATTCAGAACCAGAATTTCGTTATTTCGAACCAACCGCACGTCCCGTTTTCACGAAAACCGGCCTCATCAGTCGATACGAGATTATCACCAATACAATTCAAGTGGGTGCCGAGTTCGTTGGTACTGACGCGATAACAATTACTTCTGACATTTTAGATCAACCATTAATTCTCGGTCGAAACATTTATCGAGATATTACATACTCCATCAATGATGCTAGCCCGGTCAGTTTTACAGCGACCCTTTCTGATGAAAGCGGCGATATCGTAGTAGAACAAACGAAGACGGTTGAATTTATTGATAGCCAAGCACCGATCCCAGGTATCACAGTTGCCTTTTATGATAGTGACCTCTTTGCGACAATCATTGAATGGATAAATTGGCAGGGTGCAGATGAGTACCGCATCTATTACCTAGGTGAAGATCTTACAGCACCAGGGTCGCTGGAAAGCTCAGGGACGATTGACCATAGATTTTCGCGTCAAGTACGACAAATTAATCAGGAACTTACGGGGTATCTACGCATAGAATTTGTAAATCAATACGGCATCACTGAAGAGTATATTCGTATTTCGGAAACCCCCTGCCCTATTGGAACCGATCTTTGTACGCCAAGCCAAACTCGTTAATAGCTAATTGATGAGTCGCTAAAGCGGCTCATCAACTCGATTTTGTGAATTCCCCTGCTACCGTTCGCGATCATTATAGGTTATCAACCAACTCTTAGTGGTTCTTAACGTTTCTCGCAAGCTATCCTCTCTACGATGATTTAACCTTAGTGGCGATTAGAAAGCATGACCAATATCATAGACTTTCGATTCAATTTCTTTACATTGCTTCTTCAATCAAAACATATTGACTGCACTTGCTGATAGCAACGAGGAGGATACCTTGGCTACATTAGATGAGTTTCGCGCAAGCACCCGCGCCTGGCTAGAAGAGAACTGCCCTGCTTCTATGCGCACCCCTATGCCTGAAGATGAAGTGGTTTGGGGTGGACGCAACCCCACCTTCAAAAACCCCGATAGTAAGGTGTGGCTCGATCGCATGGCCAAAAAAGGCTGGACCACCCCTACCTGGCCTTCAGCCTACGGTGGCGGCGGCCTATCTAAAGAAGAAAATATTATTCTCCAACAAGAGCTCGCTCGTATTAAAGCCCGCCCTGCCCTAAATAGTTTTGGCATTAGTATGTTGGGGCCGGTGCTTTTAGAGTACGGTAGTGAAGAACAAAAAATGGAGCACATTCCTAAAATCATCCGTGGCGAAATACGCTGGTGCCAAGGTTATAGTGAACCAGGCGCGGGGTCTGACTTAGCGGCACTGGGAACAAAAGCCGAACGCGATGGCGACGACTTTATTATCAATGGCCAAAAAATTTGGACGTCCTACGCAAATTTATCTGATTGGATTTTCTGTCTAGTTAGAACCGATAGCACTGTTGCAAAACATTCGGGTATCAGTTTCATTTTGTTCGACATGGGCTCACCCGGCGTTTCCACGCGCCCCATTCCACTTATCAGCGGTGCCTCGCCTTTCTGTGAAACTTTTTTTGATAATGTGCGTGTACCAGCAACCAATCTAGTTGGCGAGCTTAATAGCGGCTGGACAATTGCCAAACGTTTGCTGCAACACGAGCGCACAATGATCTCTGGCTTTGGTCTTGGTCGAGCAAGACCCGGTGCAAAAGCCTTAACCTTAGACGAAGCGGCTAAGACCTATAGCGGCGACGGAGAAACTATTACCGACGCAGGCCTTCGCGATCGTATCGCACAATTTATGATTGATTCAGAAGCCTTCGCCTATACCTCTCGACGTTCTATCGAAGAAGCCAAACAAAGTGCCGGACCCAATGCGACTTCGTCAATGCTGAAATATTACGGCACAGAATTAAATAAACGGCGCTTGGAGTTAATGGTTGAAGTCATGGGAAATCAAGGCTTAGGCTGGGAAGGTGACGGCTTTGAAGGTGAAGAATTATCAGTGACTCGTCAGTGGCTCCGTTCAAAAGGTAACTCCATTGAAGGTGGTACGTCAGAAGTACAACTCAATGTGATTGCGAAACGCGTGCTTGGTTTGCCTGACATGACTAGCATGGTCGCAAGCCTAGACAAGTCTAAGGGAGCAAAATAATGAGCTTAGTACTAAATGAAGATCAAAAAATGGTACAAGAGTCTGCAAGCGCATTTTGCCAAGAACAAGTACCAGTCTCAGTCATGCGGCGCCTTAGAGACGACAAAGATGCAACAGGCTACGACAAAGACTTATGGGCAAAAATGGTAGAACTCGGCTGGACGGGTATGGCGATCCCAGAAGCTTATGGCGGTTTTGGGTTTGGTTATGGTGGCCTTGCTGTTGTTTTGGAAGAAACAGGAAAGACATTAGTTAACTCACCGCTTATTTCAACAGTTTTATTATCGGCCACTGCTGTTAATGAAGCGGGTACAGAAACACAAAAAGAAACATTGTTGCCTGCAATTGCATCAGGTGAGTTAGTGATTGCGTTTGCTATTGACGAAAAACCCGTTCACGCACCAGCATTAACGGCACTTTCTGCTAAAGCCTCAGGCGATGGTTTTACCCTCAACGGCGAGAAGGTCATGGTGTTGGATGGACATGTCGCGGATAAAATTATCGTTGTCACTCGTACGACTGAAGGCGATAACGAACTCGGTATGTTTATTGTGGATGCCAATGCCCCTGGCGTTGACATTCAACGCTTACACATGGTGGATAACCGCAACAACGCCAAAGTAACATTTAGCAATGTTGGCGTTACCGCTGATCAAGTATTAAATGGCGTAGATAATACCGGTGAGGCCATCGAGAAGACATTGGATATCGCACGTCTTGGTATAGCCGCTGAAATGCTCGGGAGCATGCAACAAGTGTTTGAAACTACCGTGCAATACCTAAAAGATCGCACACAGTTTGGCGTTGCAATCGGCTCATTCCAAGCGTTACAACATCGCACATCCATTATGTACAGTGATATTGAGTTATGTCGCTCAATGGTCCGCCGCGGTTTTGAAGCACTTGATGAAAATGAACCCGCTGAAAAAATTGCACAGTTAGCGAGTGCTGCAAAGGCCAAAGTTTCTGACACGATGTTTTTAGTCAGTAACGAAGGTGTTCAAATGCACGGCGGTATCGGCATGACCGATGAATTCGATATTGGCTTTTACCTAAAACGCGCGCGTGTTGCGCAACACTTTTTAGGTAACGCCTCGTTTCATCGAGATCGCTATGCGACATTGAAAGGGTTTTAGTCCAGTTTTATATAAACAAAAAAAACCGTGACCAATTCGGCCACGGTTTTTTCGTTTCTAGCAGCCCGCATTTATTCTTAATAGAGTGCTTCAACAATAGTCGATATACCCTCACCCGAACCAATACATTGTGTCGCTAACCCATAGCGTTTACCACTACGGCGCAATTCTTTAGCCACAGTCATCACAAGGCGAGCACCAGTCGCGCCCAATGGATGACCAATACCTAACGAACCACCATTAACATTGACAATATCTTCTGAGATACCGAGTTCGCGCACAGAAGGAATAACTTGCGCCGCAAAGGCTTCATTAAACTCCACGCGATCTAATTCAGCAGCTGTAATGCCCGCATGTTTAAGCGCTTTATGCGTTGAAGGAATTGGGCCAATACCCATTAGCTGCCCTTTAACACCACCCACTCCCATACCTACAATTCGTGCAATTGGCTCTAAACCTAGTGCAAGCGCTTTTTCTTCGCTCATCAACAACAATGCAGACGCGCCGCTATTGGTTGGGCACGAATTTCCGGCTGTGACATGCACTTCATTGCCCAACAAACTCACCACGCCTTTAATCGGGCCAAGCTTGGCTAAGCCTTCCATGCTACATTCGCGACGCAAGCATTCATCTTGATCAAAAGTGACCATCGGTCCTTTTTCTTCCGGTACCCACAATTTGTTTTCATCAAAGATGGGTTTTTCCACTTCCATTGGAATGACTTCATCTTTGTAAAAGCCAGCATCGTAAGCCGCCGCCAATTTTTTATGACTATTGACTGCAAACTGATCCAGCTCTTCACGTGTCAGGTTATACATATCCACCACATTTTGCGCGGTTTGCGGCATTGGCTGGGAAGGTGGAGAGTCTAGAATGGCATCCGGAATTGGCACAGAAAAATACTTATCGTGATCCTCTGACATATCCCGTTGTAATTGCGTTTTTTCCATCGCACGGGGGTTCGGTTCATTTACGCGAGTGGTTTCCATTTGTGGACGACCACCGACCAACGAGCGCCCCAATCGCTCGACACCGAGCGCAATACCACACTCACTAGCGCCAACCATAATCGACATAGCAATACGCTGCATTGTCTCCATGGAAGAGCCACACTGGCGATTGGTCACGAAATTAGTGGTTTCTACAGGCAAACCTGAAAGGCGTTTGATGACAGTTACATTGGACAAGTCAGGCTGTCCCGCGACATGCCCCAACCCAAAGTCTTCTACCATGGTGGGCTTCACTTTAGGGTTGCGAGCCATCAGCTCTTTAACCACGTGAGCGGCGACATCATCGAGCCGAGTCGCTTCAAACATTCCACGACCGCCCCACGAAAAAGGAGACCGCACTCCATCAACAATAACTACATTATTAAGCTTCATCGCTGCTCCTTGAATATTGAAAATATCACCGAAGTCTACCCAATGCTTATTCGATTAAAAGCAAATTTTTCTTAAGCCACCTTAAGTAATTATCAAATAGTCTATTGATGGCGATGACCACAAAGATGCATAGGACTGAGTCTCTACAGCGTTTTTAAGAATTCTAGCAATGCTAATTTTTGCTCTTCTGTTAATCCACTGGCCATATCGTGCCCCGCATTGCTGTTTCCGGGGATAATTCTATTATTCTCATCTCGTACTTGAAATTGCTCTAAGCCTTCATGTGACACTAGGCCTACGTTGACTGTATCAATTTTTCGAGAGCCAACCCAAAATCGCGAAGGTCGATCATCTGGATGTTGCAGCAGCGCATGTAAATTCGGCACCGAACCATTATGAAGGTAGGGAGCTGTCGCCCAAATACCTGTGAGTGGTCTCGCCTTATAGACTGGGCCTTCTGCCTGCAAGGTGCTTGTTGCTTGGATGTAATCGTTAAACGCTCGTTCAAGTGTTAGCTCAGCCTGGTCGTCGTTAGTTGGTTCGCTTATTAAAGGTTCCAGATTGGAAGAACTTTTTTGGCCAGATTTTAGCCCAGCTTTTACAACGGTAACCGGCTCTTTTAGCATTAAACCAAACGTGCCATTAAAAGAAAATTTAATCGCTGGTTCTATCTCAGCAAACTTAGGGCCTTTTAAAATAGCTACACGCTGCCCCTCTAAAATACCGCTGCGAGCCATATGACTATTGGCTTGCTCCGTCATCAGTGGATCAGTCCCAACAATGGCAGCAGGTATCAAGTTAGCCTTGTACAATTCACCTTCATTTTCGCGCGGGACATATTGGTGGCATCGCACGCACCCTATTTCTTGGTCAAAATAAATTTCTCTACCGCGTTCCGCGAGCGCGTGATCAATTTCGCCGGGCCAACTGGGTGATCTCAAATCACGCAGAAGAACTTCAATATCACCCAGGTTCGCAAAATCAATACTGCCTTGGTATTTTAATTTTTGACCGGGAACCCAACTCCACCACCACGGGTTTTCTTCGATAGCTAAACGGCCTAGTACTCCGATAACCTCACCAGAATTACGTGCTAGAGGACCAAGAAACACATCATTCGGTAACGCGCCATTCCACTGCACGACATTACTTTGGTGTGCCCCCCACAAAAACGGATAAGACACTGGTGCATTCGGTTCATTGATATTACCTTCATCATCTAGTGCTAGCACTGATGCAGCATTTTGAATTATGCCAAACGCATCAATCCGGCCAAAGCCGTAGTGGTCTTCACCAGGCGTTGAACCGACTTGGTTGATACGCTCATGCCTATTTAAATAATCGATGACATTTTTCATGTCGCGCAGTAATTCGCTACGCATAGATTCTGTATTCTTTTCAGGCCCGTATAAATTATTTGCAAAGCGGGCGAACTTCGCTCCATCCTCTTTGCCACTACGATAGGTTACCTCCAGAGCCCCAATTAACTCAGAAAAAAATAAATGCCAATTCCCCATAGTCGGTCCACCTTCGACCAAATACGGGCGCCCCTCGAATTCAACTTTCGCTGTATGACAAGCGGCACAGGTAAAACCCATCCACGCATCTTGTGTTTGCTTATCAATTGTGACGGCAAAACCCAGCGGCAACGCGCCTCGATTTTCAGGAGAACGAGACATGGGAATGTAGCGCATCGACTCGATATGCTCTGGCTCATTAAACCATGCTTGAGAATCCGCTTGCTCTAGATAGGCATACCACATGTAAGGCACAAAGCGGGAGCCTTGTGACGTATACCAAAATCGCTTTCGCTGCGTGTTGTCCCAATTTTGATCCAAATAAGACACTGACTTGGTTTCATAGTCATGTTCGACGGCCCGAAACTCGCCAAAACTGGGGTGCGGCTGAGGCTTTTCAGCACACGCACACAGGATAAAGCTTAATAGCAACGCTAAATATTTCATTTATTGTTCCTCACGGCATTTGATTGTTGCCGATATACCCCCGCAATGCGCATATCTGCCTTGCGCATCATAAGCAAAGATATCGAGGGAGACTACTAGCCAAAGGGCGTACGCCCTCGCGCTTTCGAAATCTGTGAATACAAGTAGCGCTGATCGAATACCGTATTATTAGTGAGTACTACAAAGTGAAATATTGACACTATCCGTGTAATCAACAAGGGAACGAACTACAGCTCACCTTTAACTGAGCGACGAGCGAAACGAAAACAGATAGCCTAAAGCTACCTGTTTAAGGACATGCAAAAATAACAAGCTGACTAATCTTTCAGGCGAACAATCCCCAAGGCTTTCAATACGTATTTCTCATAAATCGGTTCGGTCTTGCCCGTGCGCATTTTACGCATGAAATATTTTTCAAAAGCAATCTTTCCAAGGTGAACCCACTTACCACGTTTTGCCCAGGTCACGTTTCTAGGAGGTATTTGCGGCAGCGCCACGAAAGCAATGCCATCATCTCCCAGATCCGCAAGACACAAAGCGTTCCAGGTGGCCTTTGCCGTCGCCTCTTTTCCGTGAATGTCGGCATGAATATTTTCAACAATCGCGGTAACCATCGACTCAATCATGTAACCTGTCTTTGGCGCACCTGTCGGTACTGGCGTGGGTTCAACTGGCGGAATGGCAACGCACACTCCAGCTGAAAAAATATTGGGGTATTTGGGGTTCCGTTGGTGCTCATCAATTTGTACAAAGCCTCGCGGATTCACCATCCCTTCCACTGCCGCCACAGGGTCTACGCCTTTGAACGCGGGTATAAACATATTAAAGCGACTTGGTAGCTCATGTGTATTGATGGGCTCGGCCTTGTCATTGTGCTCTGTGACCTTAACAACGTCTCCGGTAACTTCGTCCAATTTAGCATTTGTAATCCATTTAATGTGGCGCTGGCGCAGTTCAGACTCTAGCAAGCCTTTGGAATCACCTACGCCCCCTAACCCCATATGGCCTACATAGGGCTCACTGGTAACGAAAGTAATGGGCACTTTGTCGCGAATTTTTCGTTTGCGTAAATCAGAATCGAGAATAAATGCGAATTCGTAAGCCGGACCAAAACAACTTGCTCCTTGAGCGGCTCCGACGACGACTGGACCAGGGTTTTCAAGAAATTTTTGGTAATTTTCGAATGCGGTTCGTGCGTGGGGGGTCGTACATATCGATTGCGTATAACCTTCGGGCCCTAATCCGGGGACTTCATCAAACGCTAGTTTTGGCCCTGTCGTAATCACTAAATAGTCGTAATCGAGAGTATCGCCGTTCGCCAACGCTAATTGGTTTGCGTCCGCATCAATCCGCTCAACCGCAGAAGCGATAAATTCGACACCGCGCTTTTTGGTGTGCTGTTCTATTGGAATAACGACGTCATCTTGCGTGCGCCAACCTACCGCAACCCATGGGTTGGACGGGGTAAACTGGAAGTACTCATCTCGGTTTACCAAGATTACTCGGTGCTCTTTACCCAACTCCTTCTTTAAATCATAGGCAGCTGGCATCCCCCCCAGACCTGCACCCATCACCACAACAGTAGCCATATGCATTCCTCCGCTTCGCGGTTTTTATTCGTGTGGGATCGACGAATACAGGGCTAGGAGACATATACCTTGCCGCTCTGTCGATTATGTTTTGCGACGACAATTGTATATTAGCACATTCTAATATAAATAGACCCTTTTTCTTCTATTTTCCGTAAAGAGTTATTAAGAGAGAAAAATTGGTGTACCGGAGCACATGGAGCGTGTCGCCGCATTATTCATCTAGAGCTAATAAACCACAGTGTATTCGAATAGTTAACAGCAAACCGCCCGGAGTTAGAAAAATGATCGTTCAATGTCAACCAATTAGCCCTGTCATTCGTTAACCCTATTACTCGTTAAAATTACCTGGAGATCACTATGCCTGCATGGAGCAAGTTGTTTGTTTAGCTAGTTTATTGTTGACGTTATGTCTCGCTGCATGTGGCTCAGGAGGCAGTGATGGCGGGGGGCAGAATCAGACTGGAGATGGTGACCCGATTTCAGACCCCGGTGACGATGGTATAAATTTTGACGAAAATGACGATCTAATCGACATTGGCGGGGAAAACAACGAACCAGAATCCCCAAACCAAATCAGCTCACTCAACACTCATTTATTGAGCAATACAAATAACTTGGTGCACATAGGCTCAATTCTCGCCGTCCCAACGGCACTAACATTAGAAGATCTGCAAAACGTCAGCGTATACCTCACTAACACAGGAACAGATTCGATAGTCCGAACTAAATTTTCGTTTGACAGCACAACGGGGCAACTTCTAGTGGACCCGGAGTATGACCTCACCCCCAATCTCGGGTACCGCTTGGAGGTATCGACACCAACGAATACTGCGATTTATGACCTCAACACGCGACCCGTCGAGTGGCACGCTGCAGGGTATATTCTCTATGCAGTTGACCAAGTGATCTCATCAGATCACCCCGCATTAAATTCATCCGGCTCGGAATTTTTGGAGGGGGTCGCTCTCCGATTTTCATGGCCAAGCTTTGAGAATGACTCTGGAGAGTACGACTTCTCACCACTTGCCAATTCGCTAGACGTGATTAGAGCCGTAAACAAAAAAGCCTCCGTAAGCATTTTTCCTGCCAGCAAGTCATTGAATGAACCACTGCTCGCTAGACCAGAAAGAGTATTCTATAGCGCCAATGCTAACCCCAATGGTGGCACACTAGGAGATTGCAGTCGCATTGCAGATCCTTTTGATGAAAATTACCGCAGCCGCTACTACCGTATGTTGCATGCACTAGGACGACACCTAAACGAAAATCCAGAATTAAACGATGCAATAAGTTATGTCATTGGAGCTGGCGATATGACGACGCGTAATTGGGCTTACGGTTTGGCATTCCAGGATTTATTTTCAGACGCCACATGCACAACGCCAATCACCTGGGCAGAGGCCGGATTTAACGCCGAGTCTATGCTCGCAATAGTCAAGGAAGGTATTGCAGTATTCATGGAAGCTTTTCCCGATAAAGTACTGTGGCTGTCAGTGGGTGATCTGAAGTTTGATGGTACAGAGTTGAGTTGTGGTAAATCATCTTGCGTTGCAACGCTCGCAGCAGACTGGGCGTTAGAACATTACCCTAATCGAGTTGGTATATGGCGAGAGGATTTAAATGCAAAACAAAACCCTCCAAGAGAAGGCTCTCTGTGGGAAACCATCTCGAGTTATAGGCCACGTCTAGGTGCACAAATGGTATTCAATGTTCAAGGTTGCCCCGGAGACGCTACCCGAAATTGTCGGGTCGCCGATAACGGCACGCCACCGGATGTCGCACTTAGTTCAGCACTGACTATTGGCGTATCAAATAACACAGCGCAGAACTACGGGCGATATCTCATGAACTACGTAGAGATCTATGCAGCAGATGTCCAAGATGAAAGCCTGTCATCCGTGTTCTCCGAGATGGCAGAAAACAATGAATGGCGTTCAGACATCACGCCTCCCACCACTCCCTTGGGACTATCTAACCTCAGTAATGAAGCAGGCAGGGTAGAATTAACGTGGTTACCCGTTTTAGACCGCTGGGATAAAGAGAATAGTTCAACCGATGCGTTAAACCCTTTTCCTTCTAAAGCGGCAACTTTATCCATAGTCTACAAAGTCTGGAAAGATGGAGCGTTAATCGCTAACACCAATGTCAATAACTTCACTGACTCTGCTGCAGTTAACGGTACATTTAACTATCAAATTTCCGCAGTAGACGCACTAGGCAATGAATCTCAACGGTCATCAATACTGGCTGTAAACGTTCCATAAATTCAAGGCAAGCGAAACCACCTTGCCTTTCAAAGGCCTATTTTATTTGGGTAAAGCCAACAAGTGCCGTAGAATACGCGCCTGTTAGTAAGCCACCCAAAATAATATAAGTTCTTATGAATCAAGAAGTTACCCCAAAAGAAAAGCACACACCCATGATGCAGCAGTACTTGAAGATCAAGGCTGAGCACCCCAATGAACTCGTGTTTTATCGAATGGGCGACTTCTATGAGCTGTTTTTTGACGATGCTAAAAAAGCCTCTGATCTTTTAGACGTCACCCTGACTGCGCGTGGCAAATCCGCCGGAGAACCCATCCCCATGGCCGGAGTGCCCTACCACGCAGCAGAGGGATATCTGGCAAAATTGGTACGACTCGGACAGTCCGTCGCGATCTGCGAACAAGTCGGCGATCCTGCGACTAGCAAAGGGCCGGTAGAGCGCAAGGTAATGCGCATTGTTACCCCCGGGACCTTAACCGATGAAGCGCTTCTTGATGAGTCCAAGGATAATTTGCTCGTCGCGATACACGAACAAGATGGCACGTTTGGTATTGCGCATTTAGATATTGGCAGTGGCCGCTTTCGTGTCTTGGAAGTAGTCGGTGAAGAGCAAGTCAGTGCTGAGATTGAACGCTTAAACCCTGCGGAGTTGTTACTGCCACCTGATTTCCCACAACTCGCCGCTTTAAAGCCTCGCAAAGGCATTCGCACAAGACCGGAGTGGGAATTCGATCTAGACAGCGCTACCGATTTATTAACGCGACAATTTCAAACACAAGACCTTAACGGCTTCGGCTGCGCACACTTACTAACAGCAATTTGTGCTGCGGGGTGCTTACTTGCCTATGCCCATGAAACGCAACGCACAAAGTTGCCACATATCACCCAAATCAATCATGAAAACCGCGCGGATACTGTCACACTCGATGGCGCAACCCGGCGCAATTTAGAAATAGATCGCACGCTATCAGGTGAAGAAGAAAACACACTATTTGCAGTACTCAATAAATCCGCTACAGCAATGGGTGGACGATTGCTACGTCGCTGGTTAAATCGGCCACTGCGTAATCTTGATCAATTAATTCAGCGCCAAGATGCGATTGCGGAATTAAAAAAGAATTATCAATTCGAACAAGTACATCGCGCATTGCGACACATAGGCGATATGGAGCGTATATTGGGCCGAGTTGCACTGCGTTCCGCACGCCCACGTGACCTATCACGGTTATACTCGTCCCTTGCTACCTATCCAGAAATTCAAAGCCTACTAGAAGATACTGACACTACACTGTTAAAACAAACAGCGTCAGATATTTCAACGTTTCCAGAGTTAGTAACAACGCTGGAAAAAGCTATCGTCGAAAATCCACCCGTAGTAATTCGAGATGGCGGCGTTATTGCCGATGGATTTGACAGTGAGTTAGACGAGCTTCGGAACATAAGTACCAATGCGGGACAATACCTAGTTGATTTAGAGCTGCGGGAAAAAGAGCGAACCGGAATTAGCACGTTAAAAGTAGGTTACAACCGCGTCCACGGGTACTACATTGAGATATCAAAAGGGCAATCTGCTCAGGCACCTGCCGAATATATTCGTCGGCAAACCATTAAAAATGCGGAGCGCTTCATCACACCAGAACTCAAAGAGTTCGAGGATAAAGCACTTTCAGCCAAATCGCGTGCGCTGACGCGCGAAAAAGCGTTATACGATGACTTAGTCGAACTCATTAATGAATCACTAATCAAGCTACAAATTTCCGCTGCTGGCGTATCGCAACTCGATGTACTAACCACATTGGCTGAGCGCTCTGACGCGCTCAGCTATCGTCGACCGACGCTTATTCACGACCGCTGTATTGATATTAAATCCGGGCGCCACCCCGTTGTGGAGCAAGTTATCGATGACTCATTTATTCCCAATGATCTAGAGTTTAACAGTGCGCGCGAAACACTCATTATCACCGGCCCAAACATGGGTGGTAAATCTACTTACATGCGCCAAGCCGCCCTCCTCACCCTGTTAGCACATATCGGCTCAGATATTCCTGCTGAATCGGCGACCATCGGGATGGTAGACAGAATATTTACCCGAATCGGCTCATCGGATGACCTCGCAGGAGGGCGTTCAACCTTCATGGTCGAGATGACGGAAACGGCAAATATTCTGCACAATGCCACAGACCGTAGCTTGGTACTGCTTGATGAGATTGGTCGAGGAACAAGCACCTTTGATGGACTAGCTCTCGCTTGGGCATGCGCCAATCATCTCGCCAATCAGAGCAAGGCATTCACCCTCTTCGCAACACATTATTTTGAGCTAACGAGCCTCGCCGAATCAAACCCAGCGATTCACAATGTTCACCTCGATGCGACCGAACACAACGATTCCATTGTGTTTCTCCACCATGTGCAGCCGGGGCCGGCGAATAAAAGCTACGGCATCCAAGTGGCCAAGCTTGCAGGACTCCCAGAGGCCGTATTAAGTGACGCACGCCAGTTGCTTGAAAACCTCGAAAGTGAGGCATCGTCGAACACCGTAAATTCGCCCCCAAAGCAAACCCCATTGCCTGATACTGAGCCCATGACCTCACCTGATGGGCCCCCGTCTCAATCAGAGCTGTTTAGCGCACCTGCACCAAACCCTGTAGTGGGTATGCTCGAATCCTTGTCGATAGACGATTTAACCCCAAGGGAAGCATTAGACAAATTGTACCAACTGCAGAAAATGGCGAAAAAACTTTAGTAAACAAGGATATAAAGATATAACCGCAAGGCTCTTTATCCTTTATTTAATTCTGCTAGAATGCGGCCCTCAATTTTTCGATGGGAGTTCACACAATGACGTTTGTGGTCGGTGAAAACTGTATTAAGTGTAAGCACACAGATTGTGTGGAAGTTTGCCCTGTAGACTGCTTCTACGAAGGCCCTAACTTCTTAGTCATCCACCCCGATGAGTGTATTGATTGCGCTTTGTGTGAGCCTGAATGTCCAGCCAATGCCATCTTCTCAGAAGACGAGCTTCCCGCTGATCAAGCTGTATTCTTGGAGCTTAATGCCGAACTCGCCGAAGTCTGGCCGAACATTACCGAGATGAAAGACGCTCCAGACGATGCTGAAGAATGGGATGGCGTTGAAGGGAAGTTGAAGTATCTAGAGCGTTAAAACCTAGTGTGTTAATTCTCGAAAAAGCCGCGTTTATCGCGGCTTTTTTGTGGGTGGTGTCCCGTCCTGCCACCCGGCCTTCGGCCAGCGGAGCAGTTCAAAACGTCTGCCCTGACGATTTATCGTCGCTTCGTGCATTACCTGGCCATTTGCTTGGCGTTGAAGGTGTTTTTCGCGCAACATGTTTCGTACGTTTTGAACACCCGAAATCGATGATTTTGCGTTGGATCTTGCGACCGTGAGCCATAAACAGAAAAGCCAGGCTATGCCTGGCTTGATCCTAATTAATGGCGGTGAGGGAGGGATTCGAACCCTCGATCAGGTTTCCCCGATACTCCCTTAGCAGGGGAGCGCCTTCGGCCACTCGGCCACCTCACCGGAAATCGTTTCTATTTGTCTATTTTGCAGAGCCAAACTGAACATCAAGTCGGCGCTGTTTTTATTTTTGGGGAGCGCGTGACTCGTCGCTGCTCTCCTCGCCCTTCGGGTCGCCTGTTCGGCGCTCTCTCCGCTGGCGCTGCGAGTCGGCCACTCGGCCACCTCACCGGAAATCGTTTCTATTTGTCTATTTTGCAGAGCCAAACTGAACTTCACGTCGGCGCTGTTTTTTATTTTTGGGGAGCGCGTAACTCGTCGCTGCTCTCCTCGCCCTTCGGGTCGCCTGTTCGACGCTCTCTCCACTGGCGCTGCGAATCGGCCACTCGGCCACCTCACTGGAAATCATTTGTACAATCAATAGAGCATATCTGTCGCCCTATCGAAGGAGCGCGATCATACCATATCTCGCTAAAAATCAAAGTTTATTGCGCAATAAAATCAATAGTTTAACAAGTTTTGATCAATTGAATTTTAAATACTCTAGAAACAACAAAGGCAGCTCCGCAGAACTGCCTTCTGTATATCAACATCGCGTCGCTTAACGAGAGCTGTTGCCTCCCTCGTCTTGCTTTTCACGTTGAATTCTTTGGTAAATCTCTTCGCGGTGTACGGCAATTTCTTTGGGGGCATTGACACCAATGCGCACCTGATTGCCTTTCACACCGAGGACCGTGACCGTGACTTCATCGCCAACCATCAAGGTCTCGCCGATACGGCGGGTTAAAATTAACATTGCATCTATCTCCTTAGGTCATCCTGTGAAGCAGAGCTTTCGTTGTATATGCTCTACAAGAACCCTTCCCTATTCCTGTCGCCAGTTATTTAAGAGTAGCTGGATATTTAAGCAATATCGACCGCTACCTTAAAAAGAAAGGGTTTAGCATATCGGTAATTCTTATAGTGATACGTGCGTTACCGTCTATGCGAATTGGCACCAAAGTCATCATTTTGCAAAACTTTGGCGCCAAATTCTACATTAATCTTCAAGATTCTTATCTAAACCAAATGCGGTATGCAAGCTGCGTACAGCCAACTCTAGGTAACGCTCATCAATGATAACTGACACCTTGATTTCCGATGTAGTTATCATCTGAATATTAATATTCTCTTCCGCTAAGGTATTAAACATTTTGGCAGCTACCCCAGCGTGAGATCGCATGCCGACGCCCACTAAAGACACTTTAGTAATTTGATCGTCTGACTCGACACCTTGAGCACCTATCTCATGTGCGATCGGCTCGAGCACTTTCACGGCTTTAGCGGAATCATTGCGATGCACAGTGAAGGTTAGGTCATTTGCATTATTTGCTGCGACGTTTTGTACAATCACGTCGACTTCGATGTTCGCATCACCAATAGGTCCAAGCAGCTTGGACGCGACACCGGGGATGTCCGGCACACCTTTAACCGTAATCTTTGCTTCATCGCGATTGTACGCGATCCCAGAAACCAGGGGCTGCTCCATAGAATCATCTTCCTCATCGAGGGTTATTAACGTGCCTGGGCCATCCTCAAAGCTCGATAAAACACGTAGTGGGACTTTATATTTGCCTGCAAATTCTACCGAGCGAATTTGCAATACTTTTGAGCCAAGGCTCGCCATTTCTAACATTTCTTCAAATGTAATTTTTTCTAGCCGCTTAGCTTTAGGCACCATCCGAGGATCTGTTGTGTAGACTCCATCGACATCGGTATAAATTTGAGCTTCGTCAGCTTCAAGTGCCGCAGCAAGCGCAACACCTGTGGTATCTGAGCCGCCTCGACCAAGTGTTGTGATATTGCCGTCTGCATCCATCCCCTGAAAACCCGCGACAACAATGACACGTCCCTGGGAAAGATCAGTACGCATGCGTTCAACATCGATTTCCTGGATGCGCGCCTTGGTATGAGCACTATCCGTGTGGATACGTACTTGGCCACCAGTGTATGACTTAGCATCGATACCGAGCTTTTTTAACGCCATGCATAAAAGCGCGATCGTGACCTGCTCACCAGTGGAGACAAGTACGTCCATTTCACGAGGATCTGGATCGTCCTGAATGTCTTTTGCTAATGCGATCAATCGATTGGTTTCACCACTCATGGCTGAAACCACAACCACCATATCGTGGCCATCAGACTTGAATCGTGCAACGCGCTCCGCGACTGCTTCAATTCGTTCGGTCGTACCTACTGAAGTACCACCGTACTTTTGAACATACAATGCCATGCTCAAATTTTCCTAAAATTACTAACAACAATAAAAGGCTCTTTCAGGCACTAGCCAAAAGAACCTGCTCCTTAAACACTTTATGTATACGTGCAGCCTGAACTACCTGGTCGAAAGGACATAAAAGGGGGCGCCAATTTAACAACAAAACTCCGTAAAAGTTAAGCTAGAAATACGAATCTTTATAGTTAGCAAAGCGCTAACATTCGAGCTCTTTCCAGTATCAATCGACACTGCTCAGAACTGTTATAACTATTTAAACTAGTCTTTCCGATATCCATTCCTTTGCTGCCTTTAATGCATGAGGAAGCGCAGCGACGTCACTGCCTCCACCTTGAGCCATATCGGGTCTACCACCACCTTTTCCTCCAACGTGTTGTGCTACTTCACGCATAAGATCGCCGGCTTTCAACTTAGAGGTTGTACCCTTACTCACCCCTGCCACTAGAGAAATTTTCTCTCCATCACTACAAGCCAACAAAACAACTGACTCACCAAGCTTATTCTTGAGCTGATCAACCATATCGCGCAACGACTTAGCATCAGCACCCTCAACATCCACTGCCAATACTTTGGTGCCGTTCACATCAATCGCTTGAGCAACCAAGTCGTCGCTGGAGCTGCTAGCCAATTTGGATTTGAGGGCGAGCATATCTTTTTCAAGCTGTCGGTTTTGCTGTATCAACTGCTCAACTTTTTCAATTACCCTATCGGCATTAGATTTCACCAATGAGCTAACAGTATCCAACGTTGATTGTTGCTGGTCTATATACGCTAGTGCGGTGCTACCAGTTACAGCTTCGATACGCCGAACACCGGCGGCAATACCTGATTCGGACAGAATTTTCATTAAACCGATATCGCCTGTTCTCGATACGTGCGTGCCGCCACAAAGTTCAACGGAAAAACCATCCCCCATACTCAAAACACGTACTTCGTCGCCGTATTTTTCTCCAAAAAGCGCCATAGCACCTTTTGTTTTCGCGGTTTCCATATCACATAATTCTGTGTAAACAGATGAATTTTTTAAAATCTGTTGATTCACCATCTGCTCAATAGTTTTTAATTCGGCTTGAGTTACGGCTTCCAAATGAGAAAAATCAAAACGTAGACGCTCCGAATCCACAAGCGAGCCTTTTTGCGTCACATGTTCGCCGAGCACTGTTCGTAATGCCGCATGTAACAAGTGAGTTGCCGAGTGATTGAGTGCTGTTGCTCGCCTCACATCATCGTCAACATTCGCTGATACTTTTTCTCCAACCGCCAAAGAACCAGAAAGTAATTTACCAATGTGCAAATGGTTAGAACCCGACTTTTGACAATCACGCACTTCAAATTTTGCGCCACTAGTAATCAAGTAACCTGTATCTCCGACCTGGCCACCGGACTCTCCATAAAAAGGCGTTTTATCTAGAACGATTACCGCTTCGTCACCTTCATTTATCTGAGACACCGCATCATTCGCCAGGTAAATATGTGACACAGTACTGTTGTCACTTAGTGCGTCGTAACCCGTGAATTCTGTTACGCCGTCTACTTTGAGTGACTTTGTGTAATCAATACCAAACTGGCCCGCTTCGCTAGAGCGTTTACGTTGTTCCTCCATGCAGCGTGAGTAACCATCCATATCAATGGTTAAGCTTTTCTCACGCGCAATATCATTGGTTAGATCAGTGGGGAAGCCATAAGTATCATGCAGCGTGAAAACCACCTCGCCCGGGATTTCTGTACCAGATAATTCTGCCAAGGCGTTTTCCAAAACAGCCATGCCTTTTTCCAGCGTTTTTGCAAATTGCTGCTCTTCCGTTAATAGAACCTTTTTTATGAGATCTTTTTGTTCAATAAGTTCTGGATACGCTTCGCCCATTTCTGTTGCTAAAGCATCAACCAGTTGATAGAAAAAATTCTCGGTCTGTCCAAGTTTATTACCGTGACGAACAGCTCGTCGAATAATCCGACGCAACACGTAACCCCGGCCTTCATTAGAAGGAATAACACCATCGGCAATAAGAAACGAGCAAGAACGGATGTGATCTGCAATGACTCGAAGTGATTGGTTAGATAAATCTTTGGTGCCTGTGACTTTTGCAGCGGCGCTCAGTAAAGCTTGAAACAAATCAATTTCGTAATTGTTGTGAACGCCTTGCATAACCGCGGCAATACGCTCTAGCCCCATGCCAGTATCAACCGAGGGCTTGGGCAAATTTTTCAAACTACCATCAGCTTGACGTTCATACTGCATAAAGACCAAATTCCAGACTTCGATATAGCGATCAAGGTCGTCATTTTCACTGCCTGGTGGTCCGCCAGGCACATCCTCACCATGATCGTAGAATATTTCAGAACACGGGCCACAGGGACCGGTATCCCCCATTTGCCAAAAGTTGTCTTCGTCAAGGCGAGAAAAACGCGCGGGATCGACACCCATTTTTTTTATCCAGATGTCCGCAGCTTCATCGTCAGAAATGTGTACTGTGACCCACAAACGCTCAGCCGGCAGTTTGAGTACTTCGGTAAGAAATTCCCAAGCAAAGCGGATCGCGTCTTCTTTGAAGTAGTCGCCAAAACTGAAGTTGCCCAACATTTCAAAGAACGTATGGTGGCGCGCTGTATAGCCTACGTTTTCCAGGTCATTGTGTTTACCACCTGCGCGAACACAGCGTTGAGAACTGGTAGCACGTGTATACGGGCGTTGCTCTAAACCTAAGAACGCATCCTTAAATTGCACCATACCTGCATTAGTAAATAGCAGAGTGGGATCATTGCCAGGAACCAGTGAACTACTGGGTACGACGGTATGGTCCTGTTTAGCAAAATAATCTAAAAACGCTTGGCGAATTTCGGCGCTCTTCATACGTAACTTCCAAATGATATCAAAGGCTTACATCCCTTTTTCGGGACGCCTCTGCAGGTTGGGAAAAATGTGTGCAATGGTAGGGATTACTGCTCTGAGAAACAAGCTATCTAGGCGATATATACAGGCTATAGAGGGTTATTTCCTTATAAAAAGTACGTGCTTGACCAAAATTACACCGTCTTATACGGTTGGACCGGAGAATTTGAGTGAAAACTCAGAATTCCCCGCTTCACGCAGTATCGAAGTCGTAGTCAAATCCATAATAAATTGGCACAACGGAGATAGTTTATGAGTAGCGAAAGTTTACAACCGGGCGATGCCCAAACACTAAAATCAGTCGGCTTGGTGGTTGGCGGCCTTATTCTCGTCATGGTCATCTGTATCAGCATTGCACTGACTATATAGCGTCAATGACGTCTTGGGCAGCCAGGCTTTGGGTCAACTTTTTAGGACTCGTGATGCCCCAGACTATCCAATTACCAGCTTCCCTCGCAAAAGCCACAAAGGCTTTTACGCACACAGCTCGAACGCTGCAAGCCAAAGAGGCGACTTAGAAGCCTAGATTACCCTCACTAAACGACTTGCCACCAAGAATATGCATGTGCAAATGGAAGACGGTTTGACCAGCCTCTTCGCCATTATTTATTACTAAACGAAACGCATCACCAACACCTAACTGCGTCGCTACTTTGCCGACAGTCACCATTAGATGACCTAATAGTGCTTGATCTTCAGTCCCTGCATCGACTAAGCGGGGAATCGGCTTACGCGGAATGATAAGTACGTGGGTCGGCGCTTTGGGAGCAATGTCTTTGATACATATGCAATGGTCGTCTTCGTAGATCGTCTCCGACGGAATCTCTCCGTTCATAATACGCGTAAAAATGCTGGGTTCGCTCATGGTACATTGATCCTTTCTGGACTTAGCTCGGCACCGGCTGGAGGAGCTAACGGGAATAACGATAGGTATGCGGCAATTTCAGGTTTTAAAGCTAGGCTCGACCGTGTGCTTCGCGCTCTTCGGCGGTAATCGGCCTCGCCTCACTCTCCAGCATTACCGGAATATCATCTCGAATTGGGTACACTAGACTACTAGCCCAACAAATTAGCTCCTGCTTTTCTTTATCATATTCAAGCGGTGCTTTGCTCACGGGACAAACCAAAATACTTAATAATTTTTGATCAATCATTCTTCTGCCTAAAATCTGTATTGCAGCGCAAGCCTGTTACTAACCTAGATCTTGCCCGAATAGGTGTTGGTTTAACGCGAGTATAACGCGATCTACTGCGATTGGTCTTGCCGCATAACCTCCGCCATCGGCGGCACCAACAATTGGGGGTCTATTTTCGATGTAAACCAATTCATCCGCCAATCTAAGTGTGGCCCGGTCACCCTACCGGTAGCACCTATTTTGGCAATCGGTTCGCCCCTCTCCACCTCCTGGCCTTCCTTAACGAGTATTTCACTGAGGTGCAGGAAGCTAGACGATATACCATGGCCATGATCGAGAATCATTGTCCCTCCCGAAAAAAACATGTTCTCGTGAGCCATAGTGACGATACCGCCAGCTGGCGCAACCACTAACGTGCCAGTCGGTCGCGCCACGTCAACACCATAGTGCGGCCTCCGCGGCTCACCGTTATAGTAGCGTTGACTGCCATAAACTCCGCTAATAGGACCAAGCACTGGCCATTGGAACTCGCTCAAAAAGTCCCTCCTCGGTAAGTCTTTGCGCCGAGCAGCCCGCGTCAATGCACTTTCTCGATTAATCCTGGCAATTTCTTCAGCGGGGGGATTAACTGTTTTTGCAGGAACGCCCTCAACCCGCTGAATGTTGTATTCACGTTGCTGAACTGAAAATGAGTGACGCTCACTAGAGCCGTCAACAGACGTCACTATCACTTCAACAGAAGCAGGCTCATCCCTATCCAACCCGATAACGAATACACCATCACTATCAACCCGAACATCACGCTTGTTAAAGGACACCGAACTACCGGGAGTAACCTGGCCAATCAGCATCTGACCTTGAACCCAGTCCCCTTCAAGCTCCAATGCGTAGGACTTGACTGGAATCGACAACATCAACATCACCCAAAGGGCAACTCTCTCAATGATTGTCGTGCGTTGTCGAAGTAGATGCATTGTTAATAGCACGCTAAAAATCCCTAATCGATTGAATTTCATAGATTTTATGGCCTTTGCAAAGTAAAGGCTTATGTCGTCGAGTATACCCCGCTCCCACTGTCACGAGAACCGTAATACACCGGCAGATACGGCCGATTAATATTTTTTATTAAACCCTTTGATTATATTGATTTCATCAAGCGCAAAGCACTCCCTAAGATGTGCCTATCTTAACCCGTTAGAGAAAAACCCAATTAACCCAAGACTCAACCAGGAGATATCCATGTCACAGTCACTCATTAATACTGAAATCAAACCTTTTAAAGCGACCGCATTCCACAATGGTGAATTTGTCGATGTTAGCGACGTGGACCTCAAAGGCAAATGGTCCGTTGTGTTCTTTTACCCGGCTGACTTTACTTTCGTCTGCCCCACCGAGCTGGGAGACGTCGCAGACTATTACGAAGAGCTGCAATCACGCGGAGTCGAAGTGTACTCAGTCTCTACAGATACTCACTTCACGCACAAAGCTTGGCATGACACTTCCGAAACCATTGCGAAAATAAAATTCCCAATGATCGGTGACCCCACAGGCCAAATCACCCGCAACTTCGGTGTCATGATTGAAGAAGCGGGTTTAGCGGAACGCGGCACGTTCGTGATTGATCCTGAAGGAAAAATCCAAGTCGTAGAAATTAATGCAGGAGGCATTGGCCGCGACGCATCCGAATTAGTCCGAAAAGTAAAAGCAGCACAATACATCGCCGCTAATCCAGGTGAAGTATGCCCCGCGAAATGGAAAGAAGGTGCTGAAACACTTGCCCCCTCTTTGGACTTGGTGGGGAAAATTTAACGGCAATAGCTAAAGAGGCACACCGCCCTGCGGTGTGTCGTCGAATACACCGGTTGCGTGTCGCAATCGCGCGCAATTCTTAACCGACATAATGGTAGGAGTACCCATGTTAGACAATCAATTAAAACAGCAATTAAGTGCTTATCTACAACACATCGTACACCCGATTGAGCTGCATGTGCGTACCGGCGAAGATCAAAAATCAAAAGAGCTTTCCGACCTTGCAGAGGAAATCGCATCGATGTCCGACGCCGTATCCATTGTGACAGATGGAAGCCAATCTCAACGATCACCGAATCTCGGCATAGCTCAAAAAGGTGGGACCCCACGAGTAAATTTTGCCGGCATTCCAATGGGACACGAATTCACATCCTTGGTGTTAGCGCTACTTCAAACAGGCGGGCACCCACCCAAAATAAGCGCTGAAGAAATTGAGCAAATTCAATCGTTATCAACTGAATTGCACTTTGAAACCTATATCTCGCTTAGCTGCCAAAATTGCCCTGAAGTTGTTCAAGCATTAAATTTAATGGCCACCTTGAACCCCAATATTTCGCATACGATGGTAGACGGTGCATTGTTTCAAGAAGAGGTTGAAGCCAAAAATATAATGGCTGTACCCGCAATTTACCTAAACGGCGAACCACTGGCGAGTGGTCGTATGTCATTAACTGATATTTTAAATAAAGTTGATACCAACGCGCATCAACGTGCTGCCGAAAGCCTAGCAAACAAAGACCCTTATGAGGTTTTGATTATTGGAGGAGGACCAGCAGGCGCATCCGCCGCCATATATGCTGCGCGGAAAGGTATTCGCACGGGTATTGTAGCGGAACGATTCGGTGGTCAAGTAATGGATACTGTCGCTATCGAAAATTTTATTTCCGTAAAGGAAACCGAAGGCCCGAAGCTTGTTGCAAACCTAGAGCAGCACGTACTCGAATACGATGTGGATCTAATCAACACGCAACGTGCGGTATCCCTCAACGACCAAGGAATGATAGAGGTCACCACGGAAAGCGGCGCAACCCTACGTACACAAACCGCAATTTTGGCAACGGGTGCACGCTGGAGAGAAATGAATGTACCCGGCGAGAAGGAATACCGAGGAAAAGGCGTTGCTTACTGTCCACACTGTGATGGTCCATTATTCAAAGGCAAAAAAGTTGCCGTTATTGGTGGAGGAAACTCTGGTATAGAAGCGGCCATCGACCTAGCGGGGATTGTCGATCACGTAACAGTGCTAGAATTTGCCGACACGTTACGTGCTGATGAGGTATTGCAACGTAAAGCCAAGTCGATGGGGAATATTGATATCGTTAAGAGCGCAATGACCACCGAAGTCGTCGGGAATGGAGAAAAAGTCACTGGACTTCGCTATACCGATCGCACAACAGACGAAGAGAAATCACTAGAGCTCGCGGGCATCTTTGTGCAAATAGGCTTAATACCCAATACGGATTGGCTCAAAGATACCGTTGAACTCAACGAAAGAGGTGAAATCATCGTTGACAAACGAGGGGAAACCTCGATCCCTGGAGTATTTGCTGCAGGCGACGTCACTGACAGCCACTACAAGCAAATTATTATTTCCATGGGATCTGGGGCAACGGCCGCTTTGTCGGCATTTGATCATATTATTAGAGAAATTGATGACAAATCGATTCAGGAGGCGGACGCCGCCTAGATTTAAATTCCTGCCACCAAAATATTTTTTTGGCGACAGGAATTTATTTGCTGAGTATAGAATAACGCTATTAACTAATTAGAAGACATATTTTTTTCCAGAAAAGCAATTACTTTTTTCATATAAGAAATTCTATTTTCGTTACTATAAAAACCATGACCGGATTTTTTTATAACGAAACTTTCGTATTCAAGTCCCACCTCATCCATTGCCTCAGTCATACGCTTGTAGTGCTCATAGTGCGCTCTTGAATCCTTTTCACCGTGAGCAATAAAAATATCAGCCTTGATTTTTTCAGCGTAATTCACAGGTGATATTGATTTCAACTCTTCAATATCGTTGCCAATAACTTCTTCTAAATATTCATCTCCCCAATAGAAATCTTTAACATCACCTTTGGTATATAGCAATCCCAAATCATAAATACCAGCTGCAGCAACAATACATTTATATAAGTCTGGCTCTAATGAGGCACTTTGGAAAGCAGAGTAGGCACCAAAACTTCCGCCCATTATGCACACTTTTTCTTCCAACACGTTTTTATGTTTTATTGCCCATTTAGTACCTGCGATAATATCTCTTTGTATTGCTTTTCCCCACTGTTTATCTCCGGCATGCAAAAACTCTTTCCCATAACCTTTTGAGCCACGGTAATTTATCTGAAGCACAGAATAACCAGCGGATGTTAAAGCTTGCACCTGTGGGTGAAAACCCCAATAATCTCTAATTCTAGGTCCACCATGAACCAAAACAATCATCGGTGATGGTTTACCACTCTCATTATGAGCTTGCGAATAATATCCGTGTATTTCTAGGCCATCAAAAGATTCATAACTTATAGCTTCCATTTTAGTTAATTTTTGGGTACTTAGCTCAGGGTAGGATTTGAATAAAAATTTCATTTTCGTATTCTCTTTATCAAAGAGATAGTAGCTTGCGGGCTCGACATCAGAACTCACTAAAACAATCCAATATTTGTTATCTCTACTGCTACTAGTAATATTGACGACTGCCCCTGGAAAGGACGCTAACATTCTTCTAAATACCTTCGCATTTTCATCCTCCTGCGAAAGCATTAAATAACTAGGGTAACCATCATAGACCATCATACCCACAACTGCGCTATGATCTTGATTAAAAATAAACCTTTTTATATCTACCGTATCATGCACAAATAGCTTTTCGTATCCGCTCCCATCTAGTGACAACTTAAATAAACCAGCCTTATCTGTCTCATAATCGTCAAAAATAAAATATGAACTCCCCGATGGATCAGCAGCTAAAGGGCCAAAAGCGTCACCAAACGTGCCGTTTTCTAATTCAAGCCAATTGCCATCTTCCATCTTCACTTCAATATGAGCAGTACGATCTGCACGCACGCTCGTAATTATTCGGGGCTCGTGCTGCTGATCAGTATAAAATCTCGCCTCAGGGTATTTAGAAGACTTTCCCGTATCTTTATCAAACCCTCGATATACATCAAGATACTGGACTCTCGACACGTTATTTCGAGAATAGGAGGCTTGAGTATAAGAAATCAGTATTTTCCTTGGATCATTTGGCAATAAATCAATAATTTCAGCCCAGGCTCTCTCTTCTTTCTTTTGTCGAACTGCAGTGCCCACTCGCTCACGTCCGGCACGATAACCGAAGATAAGCTCGCCTTTTTTTCCATCAAGATTAATAGCGTAAAGCTCCCCGTAAAACCTTGGCGCCTCTTCAAATCGGTTAAATTGCTGCAAATTGATCACAACTCGTTCATTATTTACCCAAAAAAAATCTCCCACCTCTTCTCCACCAGGTAGAAAACCGCCCCCTGTTGCTTTGAATCCATCTCGCTCGACAAACATTAGCCCATGCTTTCCATCCCTGAAAATTCTCAGTGCAAAGTGCTCACCATCTGGCGATATTTTAACCGATGTAATTTCTGGCCTAGAAAATAGCGCTTCTATATCCACCGCTATTGCAAAAGGAGGGAAAAGTGTAAGAACTATCAATATAAGAGAGCAAAGACGCATCGATTTCAGATCCCCAATAAGAAATTATTATTTATTGCAGAAACCTTAACGTCAAAAGACTACAGACGCAATATGGCCTCCAAGCTGAACCCTGGATAACTTAACGCGACCGGAGTTATGCGAATGCGGCAATTTTAATACCTTGAGTTGAACCTAAACATGAACTGCATAAACAGTAGAGGTGATGTATTCGATTTGAATTTTGGTATATATACAAAGTTTATCGCCAAGGCTTCTGTTCCGACGGATATAAACGGTAAGACACCTAAGAATGGTGCTCCATCTCGATAGCTTTCATGACTCATAACGAATGCAGTAAGGCCAGCATCGACTCTACCTTTAATTTCCAGCGCTTCGAACTGAAATCGACGCTGAATACCACCGCCAATCATGTTCGCCGTGTGGTTTCTGCTATCTTTGAAGGTATTAAAGGTGACAAATTTTTGGACGGGTTTCCCCTCGTCGAACAATACATTAATACCCGCCCCCCAATTTTTTTCGTTGTAAGGCGTTTCTCGATCAAAGTGGTACGCTTTACCATTCGCAACGAAGCGAACTTCGTTTGCCATGGCGGAATGGCTAACGATCCATAGCCCAAGAAAGACGCTAGCGACAAGACCGCTGGCTCGATACGAACGCTCAAACCACGTGGACACCATTGATATCTACCTACGCATTTACCCAATATTATTGGTGTTACACCTAAATCATTATTAAGCGTAGGAGAAATTCATCCTTTGGGTGTGTATTTTTTATGAAAACTAGAATTGCACAGATAGGATTTTATACTAGAGGACTAAAAAATAGGGGGTAAAAGCTGCACACCGACTAGACAGATGCGCAGCAACATCACAGTAGATGAAAACGGTCAATCAATAAAGTTTACTGTTTCAATTTCGCCCGACCCTACCTGTATTTCTTCCGCATCAGATCGAGCCATAATGCTTTCATTATCTGCTTGGAGCTCATCTAATTTTCCATCACAGGTAAAAAACAAGGTGTAGGTGCCAGGTTCTAGATTGTACAGGCTGTAGGTATAACCCGTAGTGCTTTTGATGACCGAAGCAACCGCATAAGGGTCGCCACTATTTTGCTGAATATCTTGAAAAGTCACGCCAGCGCCTAAAAAAGCATACACTGCATTCCCTTCGTCGTCGCCGACTCCATTGTCGTCGCAGGATGAGTCTTCAGGAAGAGCATTATCGACTTGCCCAGTAATCGTTGCAGAGCGTTCATTCCGAACCAGGCGTAAGGCAGGCAAAAGATAATACACTTGCGGATCTACGCTAGCATCTTCCTGTAGAGACTTATAGAGGTCGATATTGATAGTAATTTCATACTCTGAATCATCTTCTATTTCAAAATTTACGTTGCTAGTTAGGTTATTTTCAAAACCGGCTTTTACAGATAAATCGAACATTTGGTTTTCAAATTCAACGTTGTTATCAAAGCTACTGAGCACTAGCTCAACGGATTCGTAATTATCGATATCCAAAGAATACTCATCGAGCAATCGTTCTGTTTCACCGTTTTCTAGCCCCATTAAATTAACAGCGATATCAGGTTCAATATCAATGTCAATCGGAACACCACCCGTCGGTGTCACACGTAAGGCAGTGATCAGCAGGTTTACTGAATCGACCCTATTGCGGTCATCAATGGGGGAGCTGCTAATATAAACGGAAACCTCACCTTGGCCATCATTACGGGTATCTTTAGTGTCAACCCCGCGACATGCAGTTATCGAAGCGATGCACGCGACGAATACCACACTCAATTTCAATGCTTTCACTAACGGTCTTCCTTATAAAATGAGTTGTCTATTTATTGTCTAATAGTTCTATTTATTTATATCGTCTTACTATCAGCCTCCGACTGAACGACTGCACTAGCGGTTAAATTTTAGCAGCGATAAGCCGCCGAGTTATATGACACTAGCTGCCTAATTATCTCCCAGCCTGCGCTCAACTTACGAAGATGGACAGGAAACACCTGTACCCTGAAGACCGCAATAACCTCCGGGGTTTTTGGCTAAATATTGCTGATGATACCCTTCTGCATAGTAGAACGTTTCAAGTGGCATGATTTCAGTCGTAATCTCATCTAGCCCTCGTACATTCAGTGCTTGCTTATAACGGTCTCGAGAGTTTACGGCAGCCTGGTACTGTTCACGGGAAGTGGTATAGATACCAGAGCGATACTGAGTACCACGATCATTCCCCTGACGCATTCCCTGTGTTGGATCGTGAGACTCCCAAAACACCTGCAGTATTCGATCGAGATCTAACTCAGCCGGGTCATACACAATCAGTACAACTTCATTGTGGCCTGTATACCCCGTACAAACCTCTTCGTAGGTTGGATTGGGTGTCAAGCCAGCGGCGTAACCCACCGCTGTGGTATAGGCTCCTGGTAAAGCCCAAAAAAGACGCTCTACACCCCAGAAGCACCCCATGCCAACAACAATTGAGTCGCACGTTTGCGGAAATGGAGGTTGAATCGGCCGACCGTGAACATAATGCTTGTTCTCCACCGCCATTGCCTCACAGCGCCCCGGTAAGGCTTGTTCTTTAGCCGGTAGGCTAGTCAACTTTGTTCTCCACATCAGATGTATACTCCAACAGCGGTGTAGTGAATCGATACCTTTTCGGACAATCCTAACATGGATATGTCACACAGAATTTAACATTAACGCTCAAATTACTTCGATACTGAAGCCTTCACAGTTTTACTCGACGTAAGCTAGAATAACCGCAACGGAGCGTAGCGCAGTTTGGTAGCGCACCTCGTTCGGGACGAGGGGGTCGGAGGTTCAAATCCTCTCGCTCCGACCAATTCATCGAGACCCGTGACAACTTTCACCCGATTAACGTTATGTTAACGACTTCCTTCTCGCTCCATCGCACCCACCACCTGCTGCCGCTTATCACGAGGCATACAGCTAAACACCTCAGCTAAGGTAGTTCATTCGATGACAAACGCCCCATCCCCGATTGATATTGAAACTCAACCACCGAAACTCAGCGATATCGACCTCAGCGCTTGCTGCACTGAAGCGGAGTACGAGTCCGGTTTGAACTTACTTCAATGGGAGATGCTACGTATTCAACAAGCCTATTTTCACCAACAGTTGCGTGCATTAATTGTTTTCGAGGGGTGGGACGCTGCTGGAAAAGGTGGCGCGATTAGGCGCTTAACGGAAAAGCTCGACCCGCGCAGCATCAACGTCTACCCAATTGGAGCGCCCTCAGCAGAAGAGCAAAGTAGACACTATTTATACCGATTTTTTAACAAGTTGCCTGCGGCAGGCTCCTTGGCCGTGTTTGACCGCTCCTATTACGGTCGTGTACTAGTTGAGCGAGTTGAGGGGTACGCGAGCGATCCTGAATGGCAGCGCGCCTATCAAGAAATAAACGAGTTTGAGCGCCTACTCATTAATGATGGCGTGCGTATTGTAAAATTATTTTTACATATTGACGCCGACGAACAACTGAAACGCTTTGAACAGCGATTGCAAGACCCGGTAAAACGTTGGAAACTCACGGCAGATGATATTCGAAATCGGCAACAATGGTCCGAATACGAAATCGCGATTAACGACATGTTTCGCAACACATCCACACGATTAGCCCCCTGGTGTGTTATACCTGCAAACAAAAAATGGTTCGCTCGCCTAAGCGTCATGCAAACTGTCGTCGATACACTATCAAAGGGCGTCGACCTTACAGCGCCACCACTTGATAAAGACCTTATTATTGCAGCTGAAAAACAATTGGGCATCAGTTTTTCAGATAAAAAATGATCGCAGCATTACCACTGAGCGACGTTGATCTACTAAGCCAATTGTGGTCCACCACATAAACATAACAACGAAATAAAAAGGAGTGAAAACATGCAAAGGTTACTAATGTTCGCTGCCGCTTGTGTTTTTAGCGCAGGGTGTCTGAGCGACAACACTGTCGAGATATCACTAACCCGGCTCGATTGCGGTTCTGCCCCAGAACCTTCTAACGTTTCGCGATTTTCCGACGCCTACGATTACCGCGATACAAAAATTCAATTTACCTATAGCTGTTATCTCATCAAACACGGGGAAAACTATCTAATGTGGGATGCTGGGAATCCAGATGATGGCAGTCCCCGCGCCCCCCAAAAGAACCTTGTTACACTATTGGGTGAGCTCAATATTAAGCCCAATCAAATCGATTATTTAGCATTGAGCCACTATCACGGGGACCATATTGGGCAATCATATTTACTACCCGATGCGACCTTGCTCGTGGGACAGGGCGACTGGGATGCACTTTCTGGACGAGTACCCAATCGAATGGCCAATGCAGCTCCGGTAAAACATTGGGTAGACGGAAATGGCAAAGTCGACGTTGTCGCCAAAGACAAAGATATATTTGGTGATGGAACGGTCATCATGCTAGGCATGCCAGGCCACACACCAGGGCACTCTGCATTGTTAGTCCAGTTAAAAACCATGGGGTATGTGTTGCTCAGTGGTGATTTAGCACATTTCCACGAGAATTATGATAATGAACGTGTACCCAGTTTTAACACTAATCGCGCTGATACTCTCGCATCGTTTGACCGATTTAAGGATATCGCTAAGAACTTGAACGCTACGGTAATTATTCAGCACGATGCACGCGACATCGATAAACTACCTAGTTTTCCACAAGCCGCGAGATAAAAACGCTTTTTTCGGCGAATGCCGACACAGTGTTTTAACCAGAGCGCGACTGTGGCAGCATCACTCTAACGTCATATCCAGTGATAGACTTTTAGAGTCGTTCAATCAGCTACATGGGCAGAAGTGTTACGTCCTTGAAATGCCTCAAGGATGTAACACTCGACGCTTCGTTAACGTTATTGCTCACTTTCGAAGTCTTCTAAACTTTCTTCTAACATCACTCGGTACTGCTTGGTGAAATAACGAAGCGCACCGGCTTTCTCACTCTCAAAATCTTCCTCGGTGGTATTCGCGACAATAAATGCATTAAATCTGGCAGCCGCATACAAGATCGCGGAACTCACTTTACCTGGGTCTGAGTGTTCCATTTGTTCATTCGCCATGTTGATGAAGCTATCGGCTAAGTCCCAAAATTCCTGATCAGGTTGATTGTCATTCATGTAGTCTATCTCTTTTACTTGTGTACTTAGAGCCGCGATTATACGTAGCCAACCCGCTAGGCGATATGGACCCAGACCAAATTTTGTTGATTAAAATGCGCCCCCAACTTGGAACCCGCGGTCATATCCTATACTCTAAGCTAATCGTTATTCACTAGGATAAAACCTCTTCACGGGTCCTTGTAGGATCTGAAAATAAAGGCTCTATAAAATGGCGCGCTGTACATGACACGCTATAAACATGTGTTTGCAATGTTTTGCTGGCTGCTTTTCACACTTGATGTGATGGCCGCTGCGCTGCCTGCCTGTAGCGATATGCCGGTGACCACCAGCGATTCAGACTTGTCGCAACACATGTCGCAACAGGTGTCACAACATAGTCACCATCATGCGGCAAACGATATGCTTGAGCCACCACTAAACGAGCCCTCTCCATCGAACCAACTACATGATTGCTGCCAAATCGATTGTAGTGAACAGTGCGCCCCCCTCCATTTCAGCGCGGTTGCTGCCGCTAACATAGACCAAGTGTTTTTAGGCTCTGCAAAACAAGTGCCTACCGATCTACCGTCATCGATCCACCCTTCCTTCGACAATACCCCCTTTCGTCCTCCCATCGCTGGCTAAGACAGGATAGTTGCGCCCGCAATTCCTGAAATCTCTTAGGTTTTAATGCTTTCTGTGCTATGCGCAGGAGATAACTTAGCGTGGGAAACACAATGAATCTGCTTGCAAAAAACGCCGTATTAATTGCTCTGGGTATTGGCTTGGGTATTGCCATCACACTAATCGCAACCCCCTCATTTAATAAGGGGGTATCAAGCGCTCTCAACAGCAGCGATGCCCTCAATAAGCCCTTGTACTGGGCCGCACCGATGGACCCCAATTACCGACGCGATGAGCCAGGCCTTTCGCCTATGGGAATGGAATTGGTTCCCGTCTATGACGAATCAAATAACGAGACCGATGTCGGCGTAGTAAAAATTTCCCCCGACATCGTGAATAACCTTGGCGTACGCACAACGATTATCAGCGAGCAGTTATTGCAAAGTGATATTAAAACTGTCGGATACGTACAATACGATGAAGATCGATTAGTCCATATTCACCCTCGCGTGTCGGGCTGGGTCGACAAATTGTATATCAAAGCCGAAGGCGACCCGGTGATTAAAGGCGAGAAATTGTATGACTTATATTCGCCCGACTTGGTAAGCGCGCAAGAAGATTTAGTCCAAGCACTTCAACGCAACTCATCGCGCTTGGTTGAAGCTGCGATAGAGCGTTTGCGCGCACTGCAAGTGCCTGAGTCCACCATTCAAACGTTGAAAAAAGATCGTAACGTCAAGCAAACGGTAACGCTCTACGCGCCGCAAAATGGAGTCGTGGATAATTTACTCATCCGCGAAGGGTTTTATGTTCAACCGGGCACAACGATGATGTCGATTGGTGATCTCGACGAAGTATGGATTCAAGCTGAAATTTTCGAGCGTCAGGCAGCGTTAGTCAACGAAGGTGCTGCAGTCACTATTTCATTAGACTATTTGCCAGGCAAGGTTTGGCAAGGTCGAGTAGATTACGTTTATCCCACCTTAGAACCCACCACCCGCACGGTGCGAGTTCGCATGCGCTTTGACAATAAAGATCGCGAATTAAAACCCAACATGTTTGCGCAAGTAATTATTCACAGCGAAGACCAATCCCCCACCCTCCTCGCACCGCGTGATGCCGTCATACGTACGGGGTCATCGCAGCGCATCGTGCTAGCGTTGGGTGAAGGACGCTTTAAATCAGTCAATGTTACAACTGGTAGGTCCGACGACAAACATATCGAAATTCTTAACGGGCTGTCATCAGGCGATGAAGTCGTTGTCTCGGCGAACTTTTTACTGGATTCAGAATCCAGCATTCACTCCGACTTTACTCGCATGAACCACAGTGCGCACAACGACCTCGTATGGGTCGATGCCACCATCGAGCAAATTGATATCGACAACAATAGAATCATGGCAACCCATGAAGCCATTAGTGAATGGAATCAACCACGCATGCAAATGGATTTTTCAGTAGCCAGCAATCTAGACGTCTCACACATTGAACCCGGCATGCATGTGCGCTTGCACATTTATGAATCGGCATCGAATCAATTTGTGATTGCCAATATCGCGCACAAAATGACGAATGAACATGACGGAGTAGAAGCCGCCTCACCAACTGATCATTCGAATCATTAGGAGTGGCTATGATTAATTTTATTATTCAGTGGTCAATCCACAATCGCGTGTTAATTTTGATTCTAACCACACTACTTTGTGGCGCAGGTATTTTCGCCATCAAAAACACACCGGTTGACGCCATTCCAGATTTATCTGATGTCCAGGTAATCATTAAAACCAGTTATCCGGGTCAAGCACCTCAAGTGGTAGAAGACCAAGTCACTTATCCACTCACCACAGCAATGCTGTCCGTACCCGGTGCAGTCAACGTGCGCGGTTTTTCTTACTTTGGGGATTCTTATGTGTACGTTATTTTTGATGACGACACCGACCTTTATTGGGCGCGCAGTCGTGTACTCGAGTATCTCAGCCAGGTGGCCCCCACGTTGCCAGATAGCGCTAGGCCACAACTTGGTCCAGATGCCACGGGTGTTGGTTGGATATATTTGTATGCATTAATAGACAAATCTGGTCAACACGACATTAGTCAATTGCGCAGTTTGCAGGACTGGTTTTTAAAATACGAATTACAAACCGTACCGGGCGTCTCTGAAATCGCAACTGTCGGCGGTATGGTCAAGCAATACCAAGTCAAAGTCGATCCAGAAAAATTACGTGCATTTGGTATTCCGCTAAGCCATATTCATACCGCGATTCATCGCGGCAATCAGGAAGTCGGTGCATCGGTTTTAGAAATGGCCGAAGCAGAATATATGGTACGAGCCAGTGGCTACATTCAATCAGTCAGCGATTTAGAAAATATACCATTAGGCATCAACAAAAATGGTAGTCCCATTTTATTAAGAGATGTGTCGCAGATTAACTTAGGCCCCCAGATGCGCCGTGGAATTGCGGAGTGGAAAGGTAAGGGCGAAACTGTCGGCGGTATCGTGGTGATGCGGTTCGGTGAAAATGCACAGAAAACAATCGATGCCGTCAAACAAAAGCTCGACACCTTGAGCCATAGCCTGCCTCAAGGTGTGGAGGTTGTCACCGTGTATGACCGCTCAAGCCTCATCGAAAACGCAACCAATCATTTGTGGCAAAAGTTATTGGAAGAGTTTTTTGTAGTTGCTCTTATTTGTGCACTCTTTTTAGTCCATGTGCGCTCATCACTGGTTGCCATCATCTCCATACCAGTAGGCATCTTAGCCGCCTTTATAGTCATGTATATTCAAGGTGTCTCCGCCAACATCATGTCGCTTGGGGGGATTGCCATTGCAATTGGAGCCATGGTCGATGGAGCAATTGTGATGATAGAAAACCTACATAAACACCTCGAAGGGAAAACATTGAATAACACTGATCGCTGGAAAGCCGTCTCCGAGGCAGCGAGCGAAGTAGGCCCAGGGTTATTCTTTAGTTTGCTGATCATTACGGTGAGCTTTTTGCCGGTATTTACGCTGGAAGCACAGGAGGGCCGGATGTTTAGCCCCCTGGCCTATACCAAAAGCTATGCCATGGCAGCCTCAGCCATTTTAGCCATTACTCTTGTACCCGTATTAATGGGCTATTTGATTCGTGGCAACATCCGACCCGAAGCCACGAATCCCGTGAATCGCTTTTTGATTACACTTTATCAACCGACACTTCGTGCGGTATTGCGCTTTCCCAAGATCACCTTGGTGTTCGCGCTCATCATCACTATCGTGGGGTTTATGCCGATTAAAAATATCGGCAGCGAATTTATGCCGCCACTCGATGAAGGTGATTTGATGTATATGCCAACCACGCACCCTGGTGTGTCTATTGGTAAAGCCAGAGAAATACTACAACAAACCGATAAGCTCATCATGACTGTACCCGAGGTCGAGTCAGTGATGGGGAAAATTGGTCGCGCCGAAACCGCTACGGATCCTGCACCATTAACAATGGTGGAATCTTTTATTCGACTTAAACCCCGCGATCAATGGCGTGAAGGCGTTACACCGGAATCCTTGCGCCAGGAACTCAATCAACTGATCCGCATACCCGGTATGGTTAACGCATGGGTAATGCCGATCAAAACACGTATCGACATGCTAGCCACTGGAGTAAAAACACCGGTAGGGATTAAAGTCTCTGGACCGGATCTTGAAATCATACAGCGCGTCGGTCAACAACTGGAATCCATTCTGTCGACACTACCAGGCACAGCCTCGGTCTATTCCGAGCGGGTTGCCGGTGGTCGCTATATAAAGGTAGATATCGATCGTGGGCGCGCCGCTCGCTATGGTTTGAATATTGCCGATGTACAACAAGTTGTCGCCACCGCCATTGGCGGTACCAACGTGACCTATTCCGTTGAGGGTTTAGAACGCTACCCTATTAGTCTTCGCTATCCTCAAGATTATCGTAATTCACCGGAAGCACTTGAACTGCTACCCATCGTAACGCCAAGCGGTGCTCGCATCGCACTCAGTGATGTAGCAAGTATCCGTATTGCCGATGGGCCTGCCAGTATTAAAAGTGAAAATGCACGAATTAACGGCTGGACGCTGATTGATATTGACGGTACCGACGTCGGCAGCTACGTCGACGCTGCCCAGGCCGCTGTTAAACAACAACTCCAGCTTCCCGCAGGCTATTCCCTGCAGTGGAGCGGACAGTTTGAATACATGGAGCGAGCAAAAAATAACTTGCTGTACATTGTGCCGCTGACGTTCGCCATTATTGTGTTACTGCTATTTTTGAATTTTCAACGCTTCACGGAGATCGCTGTCACACTTGCCTGTGTACCTACCGCCACACTCGGGGCGGTTTGGATGATGGCAGCACTCGGGCACAATTTTTCGGTCGCCGTTGGCGTGGGTTTTATTGCCTTCATTGGTGTTTGCGTCGAGCTGACTGTAATTATGTTGATGTATTTAAATCAATCGACAACCGACGTCTATGCTCAACTCAAAGCGAGTCCTCAGCAGGTTACCGATCAACAGCTTCGGGATAGGGTGTTAGCCGGAGCCACTCGGCGCGTCCGCCCGATAGTGATGACGACAGCAACAGTCGTCTTGGGCTTAGCGCCGATATTGATAAGCTCAGGCACCGGATCGGAAGTAATGAGTAGAATTGCCACCCCCATGGTCGGCGGAATGCTTAGCGCAATTGTCGTTACCTTGTTCCTAGTCCCTACGGCGTATTACTGGTTGATGACTATTAGAATCATTAACAAGTAACCGTTAACAGGGGCCCACCGGGACAACACGTGTCGCCTTAAAGCACAAATCTCCACTTATTCAACGGGGTCCAATACGAATTCAGCGTTAGCCCATCTCCTGCGGCCCAGTAATTGAACGGATTGTTCAGCCATAAATCAATGTGGAATTTTCCACAAAATCTGTGGATAAGTCAGTGGATAATGAGGTGCAAAACCGGGAAAAGGCCCATTTTATCGGGGGGTGTTACAAATTGATTAAAATTTACTCTCGGTATATTTTTCTTTATTTTTCAATAGGTTATAAATGTCAACAACAATATGTAAAGAAGAGAAAGTCGAATTTGGGTCTTCCACCGTGCACACACCAAATTTGTGCATAAAAAGTTAGTAGCCTCTAACCGTGGAACGGCCGCAAACACATTTAGATGACATTTTTTCGACAGGGTTATATTGAATAGTTATTTAAACCCGGTCCAGAAATGAACACAAAATCTCAATCCTGAGGACGCGATAGCGCGACTACAAGCTTAGATCTACAACATATCGACCACGGGCGTGGCCATTCAACAATCTAGCAAGGTACTCGGGCGCCTCCTGAAGGCGGATCAACTCAGCCATAGTCTCAAGCTGGGGCAGTTTGAATTCGCCAGACAACAAATCCCAGTTCGCCACTTTTGCGGCAAGAGGCAATTCAACACAATCCACTCCAAGCAAATTGACACCGCGTAATATGAATGGAAATACATTCGTGTTCAGCTGCGGAGACAACGTCATACCACAAATGGCGACGCTACCTTGGTACTGAAGAGATTTGATAACGTTATTAAGAATTTCTCCACCCACACAATCAATGGCATGCGCCCAACGCGGCTGCGCCAGTGGTCTGTCCGAGAGTTCCGTTAAGCTTGCACGATCTAAAATTTGTTGCGCCCCTAAGCTTGATAACCATTCGCTTTGCTCCAGTTTGCCCGTGCTCGCAACGACCGAAAATTGCAGATGGTTTAACAGCGCAACAGCGAAACTTCCCACTCCACCGGTGGCGCCTGTCACGATGACTTGACCATCGTCGGCTTTAGCGCCCATACGAAGAATTTTTTGTACACACAGTGCGGCAGTAAACCCAGCCGTGCCGATAGTCATCGCTTCTAACATCGACAAATTATCGGGGAGAGGTACGGCCCAGTCAGATGGGACGGATATCCGTTGGGCTAGGCCACCGGGCGTATTCATGCCGAGATCATAGCCCGATACAATAACGGCATCACCCACTTGAAATTTTCCGCTGGTGTCTTCGATAACGTAACCAGCGGCATCAATACCTGGCGTATGTGGGTATTGCTTGGTGACACCGGGCTTGCCGTTGGCAGAAAGCGCATCTTTATAATTCAGTGAAGAGTAGCGAACATCAACCAACAGCGGGTGTTTGGGTAAATCACTTACGTTACGCTCGACGACTTTTTGTACCGTTTGCCTATTTGCCGTTGATTCAACCCAAAGCGCGGAAAAGACGTCGTCACTCATAGTTTTTCACTTCCTACCTATCACTAAATCAAATGTTGTTAGAACCTATGAAAAAAATCGGCTCTGATTCGCCCGCTCCCACCATGTTAACAATAGGCGGTCCATCGCGTGTTGGGCGGCAAAACCAATTTTTTCCTGAAGACTCTTTTTCACCAGGTATTGCACTTCTACGATATCAGCATCTTTCACTTGCCCTGTGAGATAGGCATCGCTTGTCTGCACTAGATCAATTAACTTATTGTCTAGCGCTCGCTTGCCATACCATGTTTCACCGGTAGCGACTGCTTCAACATCAAGCTCTGGACGGTTATCTCGGATATATTCTTTGAACAGCCCATGAGTTTCTTCCAACTCTTGACCAAACTTCTCTCGTGCCTTGTCGGTATTTTCCGCAAAGACGGTTAAGGTGCGCTTGTACTCTCCGGCCGTGTGCATCTCAAAGTCGATATCGTTTTTCTTCAGTAGGCGATTAAAATTGGGTAACTGCCCCACCACACCAATCGATCCCACAATGGCGAACGGCGCCGCAATAATTTTGTCCGCCACACAAGCCATCATGTAGCCACCGCTGGCCGCAACTTTATCGACGCAGACCGTCAACGGAATTGATTTTTCAGTAATTCGTTGCAGCTGGCTAGCGGCTAATCCATAGCTATGTACCATACCGCCTCCGCTCTCGAGACGCATGACGACTTCGTCTTTTTCTCTAGCAAGGCTGAGAATAGCGGTAATTTCTTCACGCAAGTTGTCAGTAGCCGACGCTTTGACATCTCCATCAAAATTCACCACATAGACGCGCTTACGTGCGGTGTCATCAGCTGTCTCAGCCGTACTGTCTGATTCCGACGCTTTGGCCTTCTGGGACTTCATCTGCTTTTTACGCTCAGCTTTCTCTGCTTTCGCTTTTTTCTTGGCAGCTTTTGCATCGAGCTTTTCTTGCTCAGGGGATACCACAGAAGCTTTAAGGGTATGGCTCATATCGTCGTAAAGATCATTTAAGTTAGTAACTTCAATATGACCTTTTTGCGGCTTGTGCCCTTTTTGCCCAAGGGCAAACGCCAAAATCATAATAATGGCAATACTGACAAGGACTGTGAGTGTTTTGGCTAGGAAGAGTCCATAGCTGGAGAGAAAATCTGCGGTATATTCCATGAAGGGTCTGTCTGCGTTAATAGTCTTAAGTGAACGTGCGATTAGCAAGCAACCATTATTAGAATTATCCAGTTGGTTGCGAGCCTACAGCGCATCATTCTAACGTATTACACAACGTTTACCATCCTATGGAGGTGCGTAACGTTTACGCTTATTCAGACCATTGATAGAGGGCCGTACGCGCGATGTCATTCAGTGGCCGTGCAAGGAGACCCGTATTCGACAAGCGTACTTCATAGACAGCGCCATCCGTCATGGGAACGAATGTGGCCGTGCCATATATCGCATCAATGATATTGAGAAAAGAACCCCAACCACGGAAGCTCTCCCAAATGTCGATACCCATGGCGCTTTCATTCAAGGCATAAACTGTCCGCTCAGCGTTGCGCTCTTCCTCGAGGGAGTAATAGCGACCACTGATTCGATCCAAGCGATATCCAGGTTTAACACCGGCACCTTGTAGCGCCGTTGGCCATTTGATCAGCCGAGCATCCAATTGCCATTGGTCACCGGCCAATTCGTAACGTTGTTCAGAGCCATCGCTATCTACCAGTATCGCTGTATATCGCTGAGTCTCAAGCTGCTCAAAACTCACCGTCGCCACAAATTCCTCTTCTACCAATTGTTTGTAGCTATACAAGTCGAGCGCGCCAAAAACTACTATTACGCCGCCAAAAACCAGCAACACCCCCGCCATACCGCGTAACCAGCCTAGCAGCCAGCCTTTGCGAACCAGCACTTTTAAAGCCAAGAGTACGAGGACGACACCGAGAAGGGTAATAACCGCTGAAAAAATTGTGTAGAACATAGTTATCCCTTTTTATTGATGCTGTTCCACAAAGCGTTGTATCAACCGCCCTGCAATACTGCCAGTAGGAGGGACAGGGGGCAGCTCGTTAAATTTGAACCATCGCGCGTCCGCAATTTCCACACCGTCTACCTTAATCTCACCGCTATCGTATTCTGCCGTATAGCCCAACATCAACTGTCCGGGGTAAGGCCAGGGCTGTGATGCAAAGTATTGAATGTTCTTCACCGAGACCCCAACTTCTTCTGCCACCTCGCGATGTAGCGCTTGTTCCACGCTCTCTCCCGCTTCGATAAAACCTGCAAGCGTGCTATAAAAATTAGACGGGCTTCGATTGTGTCGTGCCAACAAACAATGATCATCTCTCGACACCAGCGTGATAACACAAGGCGAGATGCGGGGATAAAAATGAATTTTACAAGATCCGCACACCTTGGCTCTATCGCTCGAGTGCTCGCCCACTGGCGAGCCGCAGCGGCTACAAAATTGGTGAGTTTGTTCCCAGTCCAGCACTTGCAACGCTGCACCGACCATCCCAAATTCATCGTCTAGAATTCGTTGAGCCGACAACAATTGGCGCAAACCAACCCAATGAAAAGGTTCTGGTGGCATCGACAGGGTATCAATCTTAACCGCAAAACAAGGATGGCCTTCATAACCACCTAGAAGATGTTGGGCTGACGCAGGTATATCCAGTGATCGCCACTGCGGCTCAGATAGAGGTCGCCACGGAAAATCCCCCGTCGCCAACAAAGTGTCCCCTTCCCCCAGTACAACATAGTAAGGTGTTGGGTTAGACGTGGTTTGATCTACTGCAAACTGTTTACCGGAGATAAAGCGATGCATTAATTTGCCACTAGGTCGTTTTAACTTGCCACGGGGTGGCCTAAAGCCTCTAAACTTTCTTCTGCAATTTCCAAGATCGCGTCACCCGCCTGGCGGTCAGTCTTGACAGCATCAAGGTAATATTCCAGGCCAATTACCGCATCCGCAAAGGTCTCTAATAGATGTTGCAACGCTGCAGGTTGATCATTGTGTAGCAAAGTATCTTCTACAAACTCAACGCAACTGGCTACAACTTTACTGCCCCGCTGTAGATTCAAAACCGCCATGCCACCACGCACGCTATTAAGTGTTGCTGCAACATTTTTGATGTGGCCACGATCGTAGTTTGAATCAGCAAAAGAGTTGAGTGCTCGCTTAATCATGGCTAGACCGGATTCCGCTTCATTCAACACAACCATTTCGGCTTCAGCTAATTGGCTAGAGGCGATGACTTCTTTTCGCGCGATAGAATTTGCACGGTTGAGCTTATCATCCGATAAATTGGACATTTCTAAGCCAGAAATTGTGCTTTCGACGTAGAGGACTGCGTCCGCGAGATCAATCATGCCTTTTGCGTCAGCCGATTGTGGTGACTCTTTCCACGTCGCTACGTGCTTAATTTCATCTTTTAACGCATTGCTGGCCATTGTTAAGCCAACAACGGCGAGAATTTCTGCAACTTTGTTAAGGGTACTCACTAACTGGTCGATGTCATCGATGCCTTCTACACCACTCTGTGACGCGCGCTCTAGAACATCTTTAATAGAATTGAGTTCATCTTTCAGTACCGCCGCGACAGAATTAACAGTAGTCGCACTTGGGCCACTCAACGCCTCTCGTTCCCGGGCTAACTCTTTGTCGGTATAGCCTAAAGCCTCGTAAGCGTAGACTTCTTGAATGTTGTTAACCTCCTCAGAAGAAGCACCTGAGGAAGCGATAATGTATAAACAATCTTTTACCAATAACTTGGGAGGCTCTTTATCGAGAGCTGCCTGCCCTTTCTGTTGAAGTTGTTTGATTTCGCGGTCGATTGCACCAAAGAGTAATTTACGCGCGCGGTTAGCCTCCATCTGTTCGGAGCCCATTACACCAAATGCAACCGACGCCACTTGCCAAAGCGTATCGAGGGGTCGACCACCACATACTGCCGACAACCTTTCAACGGCACGCTGCATCATCCCAAACGAGGGTTTTACCAATTTACCATGCATGATGTTGAGCAAGCCGACTTGGTACATATGACGTAAACGCCGTACAAGTGCCGATAAGTCTTCGCTCAATACCGCACTACTGCGTCCTGCCAAATTTTTCCCGCGGGTTAAGTCCACTTCAAAAAAGTAGCTTTCTTCGTAAGCTCTAATACCTCTTGCTTGTCGAAGTTCATTGATATAGGGGATCAGTAATACGGGAATGGCACGATGAGTTTGTAAGGTATACTCAATATAACGTGGGACGATGAAAAACGCGCTGGTGAGGACACTGAGCTTATGCTCCATGCCGTCATCGCCGACCGTAATTTCATTGGCGAGTGCGAGCAATTCTTTTGCGAGCAGATCAGCGCCATGCAGCTGCAATAGACTCAATGTACCGCTAATTTGCTGCATACCTTCAATGCTCTCTTGCAGCAGTTCGGCATTATTCATATCGCCGACAAACTGTTCCAGCTTTGACGCGGCTTGTTCAATCGTGGCAACTAATTCATCGTGAACCAGCTTAAGGGAAGTTAAATTCACTTTAGCGCTTTGCGTCACAACAGTTTCCTTAAAACGAATGATAGTGGTGATTAGGCTGCGAGCTAGATCGAAAGCGGCGACCAAAGCCTGGTGAGGATTCTGCGCCCTCTAGTGTGCGGACCTGAGGCTCAACTTTAGAGGCTCAACTAATGACGCCCAGTTAAACACGCCTAGATATCAATCAGCTTCTAGTAAAAATTCATTAGATTCCCGAAGCTTAGCGTATCTAATTAAACTTTTCCCTCAGTTTTTCGCTGAACTGCCGGCTTTTTCAGCCCTGCGGTCGATCATTAGCGACCGACTGCGTTGAGCACCGCTCGTTATGCTAGAATTCATCTTTGATTCATAGGCTAACTTATTGTTGTTAAAAGAAATATACCTCATATTCCTTTTCTATTTGCTGCGCGCAAACAAGAAAAACCCTACATTTTGCACAACTATACAGTTGCTATCAGTGTTTACTTTGATAGTGATACTCGACACGCCAAAAGCTGGTCTCAGTTATCACATAACATTGAGGCGATGCTCATTCGATATCCGCTACATTAAGTGCCTACAGCCTTGAAGCGACTGATGAAAGAGAATCGAAAGCTTTTCTCCTAACCCGAGTTATCGTCGATTGAGTATCTCTTGATCTTAAATGCACAAAAAAGCCGCGAGTATCTTCACTCACGGCTTTCGCGCTTACTTCAATCATTCAGGGTTAATAGCGGTTTAGACGATTAATACCTTCCAGTGCCGCGGTCCGGTAGGCTTCTGCCATGGTAGGATAATTAAAGACGGTATTCACAAAATAGTGAATATTGTTGGCGTCACCGGTTTGATTCATGATGGCCTGGCCAATGTGAATAATTTCAGATGCTTCCGCGCCAAAGCAATGGATGCCTAAAATTTCATAGGTATCTATATGAAACAGCAACTTAAGAACGCCTACTTCGTCACCACTAATCTGAGCACGCGCGGTGTTTTTAAAATATGCCCGCCCTACCTCGTATGGAACCTTCGCTTCGGTGAGTTCACGCTCCGTTTTACCTAACGAACTAATTTCTGGAAGCGTATAGATGCCCGTCGGGGTTTCAGTGATTGGCTTTGATTCTTCACCCAATATCGCGGCGGCAACAACTCGCCCTTGGTTGTATGATGCACTCGCCAAACTAGGCCAGCCAATCACATCACCGGCAGCATAGACATGATCTACGCCAGTTTGATACTGCTCGTTAACCGATACTTGGCCGCGGTGATCGTGAACCAAGCCAACGTTTTCCAAGCCTAACGTATCGGTGTTGCCGCTGCGGCCGTTACACCATAACAACGCATCGGCACGTAAACGTTTGCCAGACTTCAGATAAATTTCCAAGCGATCGGCGTCATCGCCCATCTTTAGGAATTCTTCATTGTGCCTTACCATCACACTATTATCGCGAAGGTGATAACTTAAGGCATCGGAGATTTCATCATCTAAAAAGGATAGCAATCTATCGCGACTGTTAATGAGATCAACTTTAACGCCCATACCAGAAAAGATAGAGGCATATTCACATCCAATGACACCAGCGCCATAAATAATCATGGTGCGTGGAGTATGCGCCATGTCTAAAATAGTATCGCTATCGTATACGCGAGGGTGATTAAAGTTCACTTCATCCGGGCGATAGGGTCGCGAGCCGGTAGCAATAACAATTTTATCGGCCGTGTAGGTTTCTCGCACACCATCTTCATACTCGACTTCGACTTTATGCAGGTCAACCAGTTTGGCCAAACCTTTTAAAATAGTGATTCTGTTTCGAGTGAAATGCCGTGCATGCATATCGGCTTGCTTAGGTATGACATGCAATGCGGATTCAACGACTTTCGGAAAGCTTAAAACACGTGCATCGCCGATAGCTCTGAAAAGCGGATTAGTATTGAATCTAGCAACTTGCTTTATCGCGTTACGCAAAGCTTTAGACGGGATAGTGCCTTTGTGAGTACAGTTGCCCCCGACGGCCATCTGACTTTCCACCATGGCGACGCGTTTGCCATTTTTCACACAGGCCATTGCGGCACCCTCACCTGCTGGGCCGGAGCCGATGACTAAAACATCATAATCCATACGCATCATCCAAAGCTAACTGCTCAATCAACACGAACATTACGAGTTACGGGAAGCATCGTAGGCCAATTCTTTCTGCTCCCGAACTTCATCGTCGGCATTCGTTTCTTCACATTTATTGGGGTCACCGCCGCAAATATCACAACTAGTATCAATGCCTAGCGCGCTCATACCGCCGCATGATCCAGATATTGGCTTCCTGCCCAACAAAATGCCAATCGACATTCCTGCCACTACGAGCGATAACACAATTAAAGTAAACACAAAGGTAGCCATAAAACTCTCTCTTTCTAGCACAACGCTAGTCATTAACTTCGACTGACAGGTTTATCCTTCAGCCTTCAGGTATCGATTAAATGCGCTCGAATACCGGGTAATAAATTGATCGCCTTCTTTGATAATAACGTAAATAGCCAGGTTCTGCTCTTCCGCTAGGCGCAAAGCATTTTCCGCACCCATCACTGATAGACCTGTCGCAAGCCCATCTGCAAATGCCGCCGTGTCGGCAACGACCGTAACCGACGCCAGCGCATTGGCTATGGGTTTACCGGTGCGCGGATCAATGATGTGCGAATAGCGGACTCCGTCTTCCTCATAAAAATTTCGGTAGTCTCCTGAGGTTGCTACCGCTTTACCACTGACGCTAATCGCCTGCTGAACACCACCTTGCACTGGTGAGGGGATTTCGATGCCTATACGCCAAGGCTGTCCTTTCGGATTCGCCCCTTTTGTTCGCAGCTCACCACCAATTTCCACAAGATAATCTTCGACTCCGTATGCTGCCAACAATTCCGCCACAACATCAACGCCGTAGCCTTTGGCAATCGACGATAAATCAATATGAAGCCCCTTAGGCTTTTTTAACTCAGGTGGAGACAAATGCAATTGCAGCTTTTCGTAGCCGACATCTTGGCGAGCAGCGGCAATTTGAATATCGGTCGGTATAACAATTGGCTTTTGGCTCGGACCAAAGCCCCATAAATTAACCAAGGGCGCGACGGTTACATCGAGCGCACCACCGGTCATTGCCCCCACCAAAATAGCTTCAGAGAGAACTGTAGCCAACTCTGTGGATACGGATTGCCAGCCGGGGTCTATCGTCGAATTTAACTGACTTAACTCTGAGTCAGGAATGTAAGTCGACATTGCTTGATTCACGCGACGCAAGCGCTCGTCAATAATGCTCTTAATTTCCTCTGGTAATCGGCTTTTTTCCCCTGGTAAGAGAGTAATATGATAACTGGTGCCCATGGTTTGGCCGGACAAGGAAAGCGTAGCCGGTCCGTCACTACACCCCGTCAACACTACAAAAGAAAGGGCAGCCATAACGAATAAAAGCGAAGAGAGTTGTGCTCTCTTCGCTTTTATTAATGAAATGCCGAATACAAGTCTGGCCATTATTTAAAGCAATCGCCTATTAACCGCCAAAGTCATCCAACAGAATGTTCTCGTCCTCGACACCGAGGTCTTTCAACATTTTGATAACCGCAGCGTTCATCATGGGAGGCCCACACATGTAGTACTCACAATCTTCTGGTGCCGGATGATCTTTCAGATACTCTTCATACAAGACGTTATGAATAAAGCCAGTAAGACCTGTCCAGTTGTCCTCAGGTTGAGGGTCAGACATAGCCACGTGCCATGAGAAATTTTCATTCTCTTCGGCTAGTTTATCGTACTCATCCTGATAGAACAGTTCACGAAGTGAACGAGCACCGTACCAGAAGGACATTTTGCGATCGGAACCTAAGCGCTTCAACTGATCGAATATGTGTGAACGCATTGGCGCCATACCAGCACCACCACCGATAAACACCATTTCGTTTTTGGTTTCTTTCGCGAAGAACTCACCAAATGGGCCATAAACTTTTACTTTATCACCTGGCTTTAAGTTAAATACGTAAGACGACATAACACCGGGTGGAATACCTTTGGAACCAGGAGGTGGTGTAGCAATACGAATATTGAACTTCACCATTCCGCGTTCTTCAGGATAGTTCGCCATAGAATAAGCACGAATAACGGGTTCGTTATTTTTCGCCGTTAGATTAAAGAACCCGAAACGCTCCCAATCACCACGGTATTCTTCTTCAACATCAAAGTCAGAGAACTTAATATCGTATGGAGGGCACTCAAGCTGAACGTAACCGCCCGCACGGAAGTCTACGTTCTCCCCTTCTGGCAACTTCAGTGTTAGCTCTTTAATAAACGTCGCAACGTTGGGATTAGAAACAACTTCGCATTCCCACTGTTTTACACCGAAGACTTCTTCAGGGACTTCGATTTTCATATCTTGCTTAACAGGGACCTGACAAGACAAACGCCAACCTTCGGCTTCTTCACGACGTGTGAAGTGCGCTTCTTCGGTCGGCAACATCGCACCCCCGCCTTCGCTAACGACACATTTACATTGCGCACACGAACCGCCACCGCCGCATGCTGATGCAAGAAACAAATCATTGTCCGCCAAGGTGTTGAGCAATTTACTACCAGCGGGAACAGTAATGGTTTTCTCACCATTCACTTCGATATTTACGTTACCGCTATTTACAAGTTTTGACCGGGCAAACAAGATCACAACCACCAGCGATAAAACAATCGCTGTAAACATGCCTACACCGAGTGATACTTCATTCATGGTTGCTACCTATAGATCAATTCCGCCGAAAGACATAAACCCTAGAGACATAAGGCCTACCGTGATAAAGGTAATACCTAAACCTTGCAAGCCGTCGGGAATGTCGCTGTATTTCATTTTTTCACGAAGGCCCGCTAATGCAGTTATCGCGAGAGCCCAACCGACCCCTGAACCTAAACCAAACACTACACTTTCAGAAAAGTTGTATGAGCGCTCTACCATAAACAATGAAGCACCCATGATTGCGCAGTTCACTGTAATTAGCGGGAGGAATACGCCAAGAGCGTTGTATAGAGCAGGGACAAACTTGTCGAGAAACATCTCGAGTATTTGTACCAACGCAGCAATAACGCCGATGTACGAAATTAAGCCCAAAAAGCTTAGATCAACATCAGGGAAGCCAGCCCACGCCAACGCGCCATCTGCCAGCAGGTAGTTGTAAATCAAGTTGTTAATCGGCACGGTGATACCAAGCACAACGACTACGGCAATACCTAAACCGATCGCCGCATCTACTTTCTTGGAAATAGCCAAAAAGGTACACATTCCCAAGAAGAACATCAGCGCCATATTGTCGATGAATATGGAGCGAACAAACAAGCTAATTAAATGCTCCATCGCTTAAGCCTCCTGAGGGCGAGTGTTTTTGGCAATTCTAAATTCAGGCGCTTCAACCTGATCTTTCTTCCACGAGCGCAGCGCCCAAATAATGAGGCCAATGAGGAAGAAGGCACTAGGCGGTAGCAGGAAGAGACCATTTGGAACATACCAGCCACCGTCGTTAACCGTTGGCAAAATCGTAATTCCAAATAATTTACCGGCGCCAATCAGTTCGCGGATGAAGGCTAAAACAAGTAGTAAAACGCTATAACCTAAACCGTTACCGATCCCATCTAAAAAGCTAGGAATCGGCGGGTTCTTCATTGCAAACGCTTCCGCTCGGCCCATCACAATACAGTTGGTGATAATCAAGCCAACAAATACAGACAACTGTTTACTAATTTCGTAAACGTATGCTTTGAGCATTTGATCCACCAGAATTACCAAAGAAGCAATAATGGTCATCTGTACAATAATGCGAATATTGCTAGGGATCTGCTTACGAACCAACGACACAAAAAAGTTTGAGAATGCCGTTACGGTGGTTAGCGCGATACACATAACGACTGTGACTTGTAAGCTAGCCGTTACCGCCAGCGCAGAACAAATACCCAGGATTTGTAACGCAATCGGGTTATTGTCAAAAATGGGTTTGAAGAGGAGTTCTTTAGCTTTCATTACGCTTTCCCCTGTCTTAGGTTAGTCAAGAATTTGCTATATCCATTCTCGCCCAACCAATATTGAAACATTAAATCTACGCCGCGAGTTGTTAACGTCGCGCCAGCTAAGCCATCTACCTTGTACTCTTTACGAGGATCAGAAGGCTCCACTGGACCTTTTTGTACGTGAAGCGCTAGATCGCCGCCCTCATACAACTTCTTACCAGTCCACAAGCCTTTCCAGCGGGGATTATCGACTTCTCCGCCGAGTCCAGGTGTTTCTTGATGATCGTAGTAGGACAAACCAATGACTGTATTAGCATCAGATTCCAGCGCGAGGTAACCATACAAGGTTCCCCACAGTCCGTAACCACGAATGGGCAAGATAACCAACTCGATGCCGTTGTCACCTTCGAGCGTATACACTTCAGCATATTTCTCTCGGCGTTTTAACTTCGCGATATCCTCGTCGCCCGGAATAGATTCCGACATGTCTTGGCTTTTCGCTGCGATCAGCTGATCATAACTTTCAGGATCAACCGCGTCAGTGAATTTACCCGTATCAAGATCAACAATACGTGCTGTGAATTGCTCGAATTGCTCCTGGACGGGCTTCGACGCATCGTACATATGCGCAGACTGAAGAATATTGCGTTTTAGGAATGCTGCCTTGTTCGTTTCTTGCTGTGGTCTTAATAGTACTGCCGCCGCCGAAACGATGACCGAACACACCAGGCAGAGAACAACAGCAACGATAAAGGTTTTTGAAATCGTATCGTTATTACTAGACACGCGCTAACCTCCGCTTAATGTTGGCTTGCACAACGACATGATCGATCAGTGGTGCAAATAAATTGGCAAACAAGATGGCGAGCATGATGCCTTCGGGAAACGCTGGATTCACTACGCGAATCAACACCACCATCACACCGATAAGAATACCGAAAGCCCAACGGCCAGCGTGAGTCATCGATGCAGAAACGGGGTCAGTTGCCATGAACATCATACCGAACGCAAAACCACCCATTACAAGGTGCCAGTGCCAGGGCACTGCAAACATTGGATTGCTTTCAGAGCCGACCACATTGAACAACAACGCAGTCGCTACCATACCAATCATTACGCCAGCCACGATGCGGAAAGAAGCGATACCCATTGCTAACAAGACAAGGCCTCCTAGCAAAATCGCTATTGTCGACGTCTCGCCGATTGAACCATGGATGTTGCCCACAAATGCATTCATCCAACCAATGTGGGACTCCAGCCCTTCCACACCTTGCGAAGCAGCAACAGACAGTGAAGTCGCACCCGAAAAGCCGTCAACCGCAGTCCATACGCTATCACCAGACATCCAAGGCGCATAAGCAAAATACAAAAACGCTCGGCCGGTTAGAGCAGGGTTAAGGAAGTTTTTGCCGGTGCCACCGAAAACTTCTTTACCGATAACAACACCGAAACTAATACCCATTGCTACTTGCCACAATGGCAGATCAGGGGGACAAATTAAGGCAAACAAAATTGAAGTGACGAAGAAGCCTTCGTTTACTTCGTGTCCACGAACCATCGCGAATAAGACTTCCCAGAAGCCACCCACGATAAAGGTCGTCATATAGATTGGCAGAAAGTAAACCGCACCGTGCCATAAGCAATCCCAAATACTATTTGGGTCATAGCCCGCGAGCAATTCAATCAATGGCGCATGCCAATCACCCGTGGACAAAATGCCTTGCGCTTCCATGATGGTATTTGCCTGAAAGCCCAGGTTGTACATTCCATAAAACATTGCTGGGAATGTACACGCCCATACCGTAATCATAATACGCTTAAGGTCGATGCCATCACGGACATGCGAAGTCGTTTTGGTTACTTCGTTAGGCTGGAAAAGTCCGGTATCTACCGCTTCGTAAAGTGCATACCACTTTTCTAGCTTTCCACCTTTGTGAAAATGCGGCTCTAGAGAGTCAAACCAGTTACGTAATGCTTTCACGGTTACCCCTCCTTCTCAATTTTAGTGAGATTGTCACGCAAGATGGGACCGTATTCGTACTTACCGGGGCAAACATAGGTACACAAGGCAAGATCTTCCTCATCTAGTTCTAAACAACCAAGTTTTTGAGCGACCTCAGTATCACTAACAATCAATGCACGAAGCAATTGGGTTGGTAAAATATCAAGAGGCATAACACGTTCGTAGGCACCCACTGGCACCATCGCACGCTCACTGCCATTGGTTGACGTTGTGAAATTAAAACGCTTTCCGCTGAAAAGCTTGGATATGTAGATAGGCATTTTCGAGAAGCGGTCTGCACCAGCTCGCATGTAGTGCAAAAACGGACGCTCGCGGCCCTCTTCCAACACAGCCACTTGGTTGTGATAACGTCCAAGGTATGCGTACGGACCGTAGGCGTTACGACCACCAAATACAGAGCCGGAAATAACACGGTTTTCACCGTCTCTCATTAAACCAGCCGTTAATTCTTCGAGGTTTGCACCCAGCTGAGTGCGCACGAGCTTCGGCTTTTCTATTTGCGGCCCTGCTAATGAGATGACGCGATCAACGTATAATTGGCCAGTAAGGAAAAGCTTACCAAACGCAATAACGTCTTGATATCCAATAGTCCATACGGTCTTAGTTGCGCTGACAGGATCTAGATAATGGATATGCGTGCCGGCATTGCCCGCTGGGTGAGGCCCAGCAAACGTTTGCACAGATACTTGCCCAGAGTTGGCTACGCCTAAATCCGCACCCTGCGCGGCACAGACATACACTGAACCTTCTGTTAAGCGAGCGAGTACCGTCAAACCAGCGTCAAAGGCCTCTTTTTGCTCAGCAACTACTACAGCAGGATCGGCAGCTAGCGGATTGGTGTCCATCGCCGTCACAAATATTGAACTCGGCTTAGATCCGATCTCTGGCACTTTGCTGAATGGACGTGTGCGCAGAGCTACCCATAGGCCTGACTTAACCAGGTTATCGGTAATTGATTCGGCATTCAGTCCGCTGATTTGATCAGCGCTATAGCTGTCGAATGACTCTTGCTCATCGCCTTCTACATCAATCACGACCGATTGGAGTACACGGCGCGCGCCACGGTGAATAGCCGATACAACACCTGCAGCAGGTGCAGTGTATAGAACGCCTGGGTTCTTTTTATCGGAAAAGAGTACTTGCCCTAATTTAACCTTATCGCCCACAGCGACAGCCATGGTAGGTTTCATACCATTGTAGTCTGGTCCAACAACGGCCACTGAGCGAACGGGATTACCTGGGGCTATGGACTGTTCGGGAGAACCCGATATAGGTAAATCTAGTCCCTGACGGATCTGGATCATACGTCTTAGCCTAATTTAAATGGATAAAACGGGCTTGCGATTGCTTACCCTGATGTCACAGGCACACAGGTACGTGAGCCTAGTTTAGTGCTGATAAAGTGACAGACCTTATTTCGCCAGTGTAGTACATCACTGGGTTTACGGCAGACCACTTCACCAAGTGTAGGCGATGCCGGGGATACCGGACCCACCCCAAAGAAAAATCGGCGCAATTATAAAGATGACGCTTAAACCTTTCCAGGTCTAATTCACTATTTATCGAAGGGAATTCATGCGCCAACAGAGCAAAGACGATATACGCCTATAAAATCGACAAGGAGCGGGCACTATACCCACTCCTTAATTCCACTGTCACGGAAATACCGATCAAGCATTTTCCTCAAGCGGATACATCTTGTAGTTAACGCCCGCCATATCCTCTAAACAGCGCACCACCTGACAGCTATAACCAAACTCGTTGTCATACCAGCAGTAGAGCACGCAGTTTTCACCATCGACGATACTTGCGCGACTATCGAAAACACACGCATGGCGTGAACCAACAAAATCCGTCGATACAACTTCCGGCGAATTGGTGTAATCAATTTGGCGCTGAAGATCAGAATGTAGAGCAACCTCGCGCATGTACGCGTTCAACTCATCTTTAGTGGCGGCGTTGTTGAGGCGTAGATTAAGAATCGCCATCGACACGTTAGGCGTAGGTACGCGAATCGCATTACCGGTGAGCTTGCCACCAAGTTCTGGCAACGCTTTAGCCACAGCTTTCGCAGCACCGGTTTCGGTGATGACCAAATTCAAAGGCGCTGCACGACCACGGCGCTCACCTTTGTGGAAGTTATCAATCAAGTTTTGATCGTTGGTGAAAGCATGCACAGTTTCTACGTGTCCATGCTCTACGCCGTATTTATCATTGATCGCTTTTAATACAGGCACGATCGCATTGGTAGTACAAGATGCCGCTGATATGATCTTGTCTTCAGGCTGAATCTCACCATTGTTGATACCGTAAACGATGTTTTTCAAGTTACCTTTACCCGGTGCGGTCAAAATCACCTTCGATACGCCAGGGCATTCTAAATGCTGACTCAAGCCGGCTTCGTCACGCCATACACCAGTGTTATCCACCACGATAGCGTTGTTGATACCGTACTTGGTGTAATCCACTTCACTTGGCGAGTTAGCGTAGATCACTTTGATCTCGTTGCCATTACATACCAAGGTATCGGTATCTTCATCAATTCGGATAGTACCTTTGAAGGAACCATGCACGGAATCACGACGTAATAGACTAGCGCGCTTCTCCAGGTCGTTGTCGGCTTTCGATTTGCGCACAACGATAGCTTTGACTCGCATCACCTCGCCACTACCCGCTTTTTCAATAAGCAGGCGCGCCACTAAGCGACCAATTCGGCCAAAACCGTATAGTACGATGTCCTGCGCTTCGGGGATTGGCTTGCCGGCTGTACCGACAAGATTGGCTAGCTCCGCGTCCAAAAAGCTATCAATACCATCGACAACACCATTATTGGCCTTCATGTTGTGGACAGCGAGCTTACCAAGGTCAATATGGGCGTGACCAAGGTCTAATTTGCTAAGGGCTTCGAGGATAGGAAAGGTTTCGAATTCCGACAGTTCATTCTCTTCAATCTGGCGAACACGACGGTGCGCTTTCATGATATCGATGACAGAACGGGCCACCAACGAACGGCCATACATATAGATGTTCACGTTACGATCTCGGTTGAGCTTACCGATGATGGGGATCATGGCCTCAGCGAGTGCTTCACGTTGTTTCCAGTCTTTAAAGTAGTCTTCCGGTTTTGGTCGATTCACGTGTCGTTACCTTTGCTCTCGATTCTCAATGATGAACTCTAATTCCTTCCCCGCGCCCGTCACCCAGGTTCTGGGGGCCGCCATTATCCCGATAGGCCCACTAGATTGCAAAAAATTTGTCCACTTTAGATGACCGAAGTCTGCCCCTGAGTGATGAGTAACCAAAGAACCGGGTTCGCACCCTAACGGGTAGCATTAAATCCCCGTATCATCCCGTAAAAGCGACACCCCTGACCTACCGATAAAGCTCAAAACCGTTACAATACCCGGCCACATAACCACCCCCACCAAGACAGCAGCTATTACACGTAATGACAACGATCAACCCTTTAACGCCAGACATTCCTCAACAAGCATCTGACCACAGACGCTGGGGCGATTTTGCGGGCAGCAGCCTCGCGCTTTCCATTGTAAAAGCCGCCGAGCAGCAACCCAATTTGACCGTTGTGATTACTGCAGATACAGCAAGTGCCGCAACACTAGAAGCAGAAATCAACTTCTACAGTCGTCAGGAGGATAGCTCCCCTCCTTGGCCAATTTTTCATCTACCCGACTGGGAAACTTTACCTTACGATTTCTTTTCACCACACCAGGACATTATTTCTGAACGTCTCAACACCCTCTACCACCTTCCTCACACAGAACGAGGGATATTGGTAGTACCCGCCAGCACGTTAATACACAGACTCTGCCCAAAGGAGTATGTCCAACACCAAAGCCTGATCATAAACACCGGCGATAGCGTCACGCTGCAAGATATGACGCGACAGCTGGAGGCAACGGGCTATCGCAATGTCGACACTGTCTACGAACACGGCGAGTACGCCGTACGTGGGTCAATACTCGACATTTTCCCAATGGGAAGCCACCAGCCCTACCGAATTGATTTGTGGGACGATGAAGTCGAAACTCTCCGCACCTTCGATCCCGAGAACCAACTAACCGTAGAAAAGATTGACAGTATTCGGCTCCTTCCCGCTAAAGAATATCCGCTAGACGGCGACGGAATTAACGCCTTTCGCAATAGTTGGCATCAGCACTTCGATGTCGATCACCGGCGCTGCCCGCTATATCAAGATGTGAGCGAAGGCATTGCTCCCGCAGGCATCGAATATTACCTACCCCTCTTTTTTGAACAGTGCGGAACTCTATTCGACTACTTGCCAAAGAACGCACTGATTTTTACCTGCGGTAATATAGAGGCATCCGTCGACCACTTTTGGCAAGAAGCACAGCGTCGATTCGACAGCCGCTGTGCAGATATCGAGCGCCCTATCCTGCCGCCCTCCTCACTATTTCTCGGCAACGATACGCTCTTCGCGAAACTCAAAGAATATCCGCGAATCAACGTCAATAACGAACTCCGTGGTGCACTCCAATCTAGTTCCGCAGCACTTCCTAATTTAAGTATTGATAGCCGAGCAACCAACCCTCTATCCGCCCTAGAAGCATTTTTATTGGAGACCGACACGCGAGTGTTATTTTGTGCGGAAACAGCGGGCCGCCGAGAAACGCTACTGGAGTTACTCGCGCGCATAGGCGTTAAACCTCAAGCGATGTCGTGCTGGCAAGAATTTCTTGGCGACAAGGTCGACATTGCAATGACTGTCGAACCGATAAGTCGAGGTATCTGGCTGAAGGAAGACAACATCGCCATCATCACTGAAGGCGAATTATTCGGCCAGCGAATTCAACAACAAAGACGCCGTAAACGCGAGCAGGATAATGCCGATCAAGTCATCAAGAACCTCACTGAGTTAAGTATTGGTGCAGCCGTAGTCCATATCGATCACGGCGTTGGTCGTTACCAGGGCCTGGAGATCCTTGAAGTCGAAGGTCAGTCTCATGAATTTTTACTATTGGAGTATGCCGGTAACGACAAGCTGTATGTTCCAGTTGCGAGCTTGGAGAGAATTAGTCGCTATTCTGGTAGCGGCGATAGCGTTGTACCACTGCATCGCTTAGGCAGTGATCAATGGGCCAAAGCGAAACGCAAAGCGGCTGAAAAAATTCGCGATGTTGCCGCCGAACTCTTGGACATCTACGCACAACGCGCCGTGAAACCGGGTTATCAATTTGATAATCCTGGCGATGCATACGAGAAATTTTCAAACGCATTCCCGTTTGAAGAAACACCAGATCAAGAACAAGCCATTGCCGCAGTCCGCAGTGACATGTTATCACCCAACGCAATGGATCGATTGGTGTGCGGTGATGTGGGTTTCGGTAAAACCGAAGTAGCCATGCGCGCAGCGTTTATTGCCGTTCAAAGCGGGAAGCAAGTGGCTGTACTGGTACCAACCACACTCTTAGCTCAACAGCATTTCGAAAATTTTAAAGATCGCTTTGCCGATTGGCCCGTCAATGTAGAAGTGCTATCTCGCTTCCGCAGCAACAAAGAGCTGGAATCTGTTCAAGCTAAAATAGCCTCAGGTAACGTAGACATTGTTATCGGTACTCACAAACTAATTCAAAGTGACATTAAATATCACGAGCTTGGCCTTTTAATCATCGACGAAGAACACCGTTTCGGCGTGAGGCAAAAGGAAAAACTCAAAGCAATGCGCAGTGAAGTGGACATCCTCACATTGACCGCGACCCCCATACCTCGCACCTTAAACATGTCCATGGCCGGCATGCGTGACCTCTCAATCATCAGCACACCGCCAGCAAAGCGTCTGTCAGTAAAAACCTTCGTGCGTCAAAGTGATGATGGACTCATCAAGGAAGCGATCGCTCGAGAAATTTTACGGGGTGGTCAAGTTTACTATCTTCACAATGAAGTCAAGTCAATTGAAAAAACTGCACGGGAACTGCAAGAGCTAATGCCCGAAGCGCGAATCGGTATTGGTCACGGACAATTGCGCGAAAGCGAATTGGAACAAGTGATGAGCGATTTCTACCATAAGCGTTTTAACGTCTTGGTCTGTAGTACGATCATTGAAACAGGGATTGATGTTCCAAATGCAAACACCATCATTATTGATCGAGCCGACAAATTTGGTCTCGCCCAACTGCATCAGTTGCGTGGTCGGGTTGGTAGATCTCACCATCAAGCCTATGCTTATCTCCTAACACCTCCGCCAAAACAAATGACGGGTGACGCAGTCAAAAGGCTTGAGGCCATCGCGAACACCTCGGATTTAGGTGCAGGATTCACGCTGGCAACACACGACATGGAAATTCGCGGCGCGGGCGAACTTTTAGGCGACGAACAAAGCGGCCAAATAGAAAGTATTGGCTTCTCACTGTACATGGAATTGCTAGATAAAGCAGTTAAGGCCTTAAAGGCTGGCAAGGACATCAACTCGGATCTAACCGCTAGCACCAATGTTGAAGTGAATCTAAGCCTCCCGGCGTTGATTCCCGACGACTATCTGCCGGATGTCCACAGCCGTTTAATCATGTATAAACGAATTGCAAACGCTCAAAATAGCGATCAACTGCGAGAGCTTCAAGTTGAAATGATTGACCGCTTTGGCCTCCTTCCGGATGCGACCAAAAACCTCTTCCATGTCAGTGAGCTAAAATTGCGAGCAGAAACCCTGGGAATCATTAAAATTGAAGCATCGGTGGAACGCGGACGTATCGAGTTTTCAAGCGAACCACTCATCGATCCTTTGACCATTGTAAAATTGGTGCAAACCCAACCACAAAATTACCAATTAAGTGGCGCAAACCATTTGAAATTCAATGCCGAAATGGCCACTATCGAACAACGCTTTGCCAGTATCGAACAATTACTCGACAGACTGTCGCAAAAATCACAGGCCGCTTAAATGTTGCAAAAATCGCTTTTACGATACCTCACTCTTCCGCTGTTTGTCGGCGGCTTGTCTTGCTCTGTAAATGCACAGGAAAGCGAGGCTTCAGATGTTACTTGGTACACAGTCGAACTGATCCTCTTTCGTCAAGGAGGCAACCCCGATCATACAGTGGAGCAGTGGCGTAACGATATACGCATGTCATATCCATTAGAGTGGCGCAGCCTCATCCCCCAAAGCCTAGCACCTGAACCACTCGTTTCTGACGAAGAAATTCAAAGCCTCAGCGATGACAGTGCAATGTCGCTTGCCGCAAGTAACGGCGACAATAATCCAGCCAGTGAACCTGTCCTCAACAACGAAGACGATGGCGTTGAAAACGATTCTCCAGCGTTAATCATTGGTGATGATCCATTGATATTACTTGCGCCAGAGGAGCTACAACTCTCCGAACAGGTTGAAAAAATTCAACGCAATAACCATTACCGAGTATTATTTCATGGCGGCTGGCATCACCCTTTTGTTGAACGTGAAAAAGAGCGAGGCATCATAATTAGCGCTGGTGACCGCTTCGATCATCACCATGAGTTGGAAGGCAGTATCGAGCTCAAGTTGCAGCGTTACCTGCACTTAACCACCAACCTTTGGCTCACCCAATTTGCGACAAACTTTGGCGAAGAGAGTGAATGGCCAGAACTACCCTGGCCACCAAATCGGCAACGTCCCATTCAAGATTTAAGTACAAACAATTGGTTCACTGGTGGCTTCAATCAAAGTTTTAATAACGAGATCCAATTCGATTCTTTGGTAGAAAAATCATACGTAGTGAAAAACATAGCCCCTGTCGAGGTGACTCGACGCATGCGAAGTAATGAACTGCACTACATCGATCATCCGTTAGTAGGCATCCTCGTCCAATTCACACCCTATGATCCACTTGAAAATGTACAAGAAGACGTGATAGCTGAAGACGAAGGTGCAGAACAAAACCCACCCATTTCTTCGCCTAACTAAGCCTCAATAAGTGTAAGCCATTAACAAAAAAGGCCGGGAATTAATTCCTGGCCTTTTTTGTTTTTATCGATCAATAAATTGACTATCAGCAAGCGTGCTATTTAGACACAGACAACATCTTCTGCCTGGAGCCCTTTTTCCCCTTCCTGAAGAGCAAACTCAACTTCTTGCCCTTCATTGAGAGAACGAAAACCATCACCACGAATGTTACGATAATGAACAAATACATCTGAACTTGATTCCCCACAAGTGATAAACCCATAACCCCTTGCGTTATTAAACCACTTAACCGTTCCCCGGTTTCGATCTTCCATACTGCCTAACCTCGTTGATTTTTTATCATGTGCGCTATTGTTAACAACCGTCACATTCCTTTGTTGTCCACTCCCGTTTGCCTAGAATGCGCGCCAGCAAGACCTTACTCTTCAGGACATATTAGAAACCGTTTTACGCAAAAACGTGTTAGCTTAGTGACAAGCAACAAGCCCCAATAAAATCAAGACAGCTCTACATCGAAGGTGAAAACGTCCGGTATTTTATTCAAATTAGTAAAATGATAGGGAAGCGAACAGCACTATTTTCGTAGTCAAAGTTAACAAAAAATAACACCCAAATAGCGAAATGGCGGCGTAAGTGGTTTTTGGCACACCACTCATCATTATAAAAACCAACACTTACCAAAAAGCGAAAAGTTGTTTGAGAAAATTTAAGGGGGCGGGCTATCTCCTACAGAGCGGGCAAAGGCTTCAACGAATGACTTAACATCTTCAATTGAACTCTCCAATTGCTGATAAATTGCTTCAAGAGTAATGGCTCCTGGGCTCAGTCCGGCGGCCCAGTTCACCACCACAGACAATGAGGCATAAGGCAGATTTAACTCACGGGCTAACGCCGCCTCCGGCATCACAGTCATACCGATTAAATCACACCCATCACGCTCAAAGCGCTTAATTTCCGCTGCTGTCTCTAAGCGTGGGCCCTGAGCACAACCATAAACGCCGCCCGCAATGAGTTCGTGCTGATTTCGCTCAGCTAAATGTATCAACGCACTTCGCCAGCTAGGATCAAAGGGTTCTGTAAAATCAATATGCTCAACACCAGCCTCATCGCCAGTAAAATATGTGTGCTCCCGCCCATAGGTGTAGTCGATGATTTGGTCGGGCAGTACTAGAGACCCTGGCTGCATATCCGAACGGATTCCGCCGACCGCGTTCACCGATAAAACAGCAGCGACACCTACGCTGTGAAGAGCCCACATGTTGGCTCGATAGTTAATCCGGTGAGGAGGTAGCGCGTGACCATCGCCGTGACGCGGCAGAAAGACGACATCAGACCCACTTAATGTTCCAAAAACCGCAGGCGCAGACAACCCGTAGGGTGTTTCAATAACGGACGTTTCGTGGATGTTTAATTCTGGAAATTGATTAAAGCCAGACCCACCAATGACGGCGAAAGCTTTGCCCTCAAGTGAAAAACTCATCGATACCTCTTTCTTTAATGTGTTTACCGGGCAGCAAACGTGCTAACGCTTACTCCTCTATCTATAGAATATTGACTAGCCAGCAATTGACTGATTACCACAGGCGACCAATGTGGCCGACTAAGAGAGCAATAGCGACTGTAATTGATCATCGAGAGCATAGATGTTCTCAAGATTGCGACCATACCCCGCCACATCCATACCGTAACCAACGACAAATTTATCTGGCACCTCAAGACCGACATAGTCGGCACTTAACACGTGTTCATTTTTCTCTTTAGGCTTCGCTACCAGTACCGCGGTCGCAACTTTTTCTGCACCGCCGCGTCGACAATAATCAGCAATGGCCGCCAAAGTAATACCTTCGTCTAAGATATCATCGACGATGATAACGTCGCGGCCTTGTAATGACACTGATGGCTCAACTGTCCAAGATAGCTCATCGCCAACACATTGATCGCCATAGCGGCTTGCATGAAGGTAATCCACCTCTAGAGGAAAACGCAGTGATAACATAAGCCGAGCGAAAAAAGGTAACGCCCCGTTCATCACCCCGACAAGAATGGGCTTAGAGTGTCGAAAGTCGTTAGTTATATCCTTGGCCATACATTCAATAGCATTCTCTATCTGGTCACGTCGCCAAAGTAGCTCCGCATTTTGCCGAATGGCTTCGAATTGATCACTATTCATTGCGGTACGTCTACTTGCTAGTATTTTCCGGGACAACGCCTTGCAGTCTCACGACTTCAGGAACATGTAACGTTGATGTGGGGAACGCACACTCGGCACCATGCTGTTCAATAATATCGAATATTGAAAATAACACGCGCTGTTTGATCTCGTGATACTCAATCCAGTTCGTCGTTTTTGTGAAAGTGTAAACAAAAAAGTCGAGTGATGAAGCACCAAAACTATTAAAGTTAACAATTAACGTTTGAGAGTGATCAATGTCTTCATGACCTTCTAACATCGCCCTCACATCGTCAACTATTCCCGGTAATTTACTGGCATCGTCATAACGCACGCCAATTGTTTCGTAAATGCGACGATTCGTCATACGTGAGGGGTTTTCAACCGAAATATGAGTGAATGTTGAGTTCGGCACATATAATAAGCGTTTGTCGAACGTGCGGATTCGAGTTAGTCGCCAGCCAATTTCTTCAACTGTGCCTTCGATTTCTTGGTCCGGCGAACGAATCCATTCGCCAACCGAAAACTGCCGGTCAAGGTATACCATTAATCCGCCGAAGAAATTAGCTAACAAGTCTTTCGCTGCAAAACCAACGGCCAAACCACCGATCCCACCAAATGCCAATACACCACTAATACTAACGCCAAAAGTTTGTAGCACGAAAAGAACCGCGGTGATGATGACCGAAACCCGCAGTAGTTTTCCAACGGCTGTCACCGTCGTGATATCCATGGGCTTATTTTTTGTAAACTCTGGCTGCGTTAAATTTTCTTCCGCTTTGCGAATAAAAAGCACTAAGAACCAGGTAACGATAACGTTGACCCCCACCTTTCGCGCGGCATCTACAATATCGACTAACTCTGGAGACGTTTCCTTTATTGCAAACTCGATAGCAACAGACAACCCTACAAGCCAAATAAACCATTTTAGCGGCCGCTTCACAGAGCTAATCAGTGCATCATCCCACAAGGTCTTGGTCTGCTGGGTTCGCGCCTCAATCCGATCTAAAACAACCTTGGCAATGTACGCGACAATCAACGTGGTAAACACCACCAGAAAATCTTTCATTACCCAGAGATACGCCTCTGGAATCCACTGCTTTAGCCACTCTTCTAACATCCTGCCTTTCCTACTATTCGTTTAACGCTTTAATGAGATATTGTCGATACACCTGGCCGAGTGTAGGTTTAAATAATTTCTTTTTGTTGTGTTAATTCAGCCAATGATTCACGGACGTGTTGCCAACGTGTGGACGCTAACAGTTCTGCCCAGGAGACCTCTTGTCGAGCTTTCATAGAGGCCAAACGGGGGCTCGGCTCCAACGCCTGACCTTCAAGCCCCGCTACAACTTCATTTGCACCGTCACGATTGTTACACACCAACACCATGTCGCAGCCTGCCGCAAGCGCTTGCCGTGCGCGATCGGTGAAACTACCTGCGGAGCGGGCACCTGCCATATCTAAATCATCTGAAAAGATGACCCCTTGGTAAGCCAAATCACCTCGCAAAAACTCCTGCAGCCATTTTGAAGAAAACCCTACTGGCATGGGGTCAACGTCGGAGAACACAATATGAGCGGGCATGACCGCATCGAGTTCATGTTGCAAACGCATAAACGGCACCAGGTCTCGTGCTTTGATATCATCCATCGGTCGATCATCGACAGGCAACTCAAGATGACTATCCCCCACCACACTGCCATGTCCTGGGAAATGCTTGCCAGTGGTTGCCATACCGGCTTCATGCATTCCTGCCAGAAACGCACTAGCGAGCTCTACCACCTCTTCCGGCTTATTTGAGAAAGAGCGATCGGCTATGACACTACAATAAGCATCATCAACATCCAGCACTGGGGCAAAACTAAAATCCATTCCTGTCGCCAACACTTCACTAGCCATTAGCCAACCACAATCCTTCACTAAGCCTAATGTGTGTTCCTGATTGGTTCGATATAGAGGAAGAAATGCCTGCATGGGTGGCAATCGTGTATAGCCGTCACGCAAGCGCTGTACTCGTCCTCCCTCTTGGTCAACCGCAAGCAAAAGTTCTGGTCGAATATCACGCACGGCAGAGACCAGAGCGAAAATTTGCTCTCTAGATTCGATATTGCGCGCAAAGAAGATCACTCCACCAACCAATGGGTTTAACAACAAGGCTCTGTCATCTTCCGTTATTTCGGTTCCGATCAGGTCGACCATTACTGGGCCGAGCTTTAAAGGGGTTCCGGCTAAGCTTACTGCCATGGTTGATTGTCCTCGTGAGCAACTTGCTGGGTATATTTAGAGGTCGTAACCATATACCAACCTCCTCACAAGTTACAGCGCGCTGGCTATCAGAAATGACGGATTTAACGAAGAGCCGCCTACAGCAACAGAGAAATCGCGCAAAAATAAAACACTTGCACTGGCATTAACACTGTATATAATGCCATGTACTGTATATACCAACAGACTGTATAGGATAAACACATACAGTTTACATACCATTGACGGCACAGACGGATTGCGTTGACACCGTAAATGCAATCCAGCACGAGGACATAGCATGATTAAACTTACCGAACGCCAGGAAGAAGTTCTGCAGTTAATCCGTGATTATATTGAAGAAACAGGCTACCCCCCTACTCGTGCAGAAATTGCAGAGGAACTTGGTTTTAGGTCTGCCAACGCCGCTGAAGAACATTTACGCGCACTTGCACGCAAAGGTGCTATCGAGATGGTTCCAGGTGCATCTCGTGGCATTCGGTTACCCGAAAGCGAATCAGGAATTCCTGTCGTCGGCAGGGTCGCGGCAGGCAACCCCATTTTGGCAGAGGAAAATATTGAAGACTATTGTGATATTTCGCCTTCTTTTTTCTCTCCCCAAGCTGACTACATGTTACGAGTAAAAGGCTACAGCATGAAAGATGCTGGGATACTTGATGGTGACTTGCTCGCCGTTCACAAAACCAATCAGGCTCGCAACGGACAGATTGTTGTCGCTCGTATTGGCGAAGAAGTCACTGTGAAGCGTTTTCGTCGAGAGAGAAATAAGCAACAAGTTGAGCTTGTGCCAGAGAACGCTGATTTTGATGTGATCGAGGTCAATCTGAAAGATGACGATTTCGAAATCGAAGGTTTAAGCGTCGGGATTATTCGTCGCGGCGAATAGTTTCGCTGAAAAGCAAGGTAGATCAGAGGTAACGTCGTTATGTTCCCACAGCAGCTTTCTGAAACAACAGCATCATTTCCAGAGGATCTGGCTAGCGCAGCTTATCATGCTTCTAACTCACAGGGGCAGCTGTCTCCCCATGCGACAGCTCACGCCGTGACATCGCTCTCTATAGAGCTTCCCCGACTCAACACTCAGCAACAATCACTGTCACTGAGTGTTTATAGACACTGTCTCTTGAGTTCTATAACAAGCGCATTAACTACTGCAGACGATGATCTCGATCAATCTCGATGGGTAACGGTTATCGTGGATTCTTTGACCGCGCGCTGGCTTGCTTCGCAAACACTGAATAGTAAACATCTCCGCATCATTCGTGTCGATTGTAATGATGATGCACTTTGGTCCGCTTGGGAGGCATTGGCGCTGGGCAATAGTATGACAGTGATTGCTGCTCTGACTAATCTCACATCTCAAGAAAAAAACCATCTCGAACAGGCCGCGCAGAAAGGAAGCTCGCGAGCCTTACTCATTAACCAGCTTATTTCTATACCATCGCAGCAGGTTGATTATTTCAGTCCCGAAATACAAAACGCTGCAGCATAGTATCAGTAATCCAATATCGCTCTATAGAAACTTTTCCAAGGAAATGTTGCTGACGGGCTTCAAGGGTAAGTACGTTGCCTTACAGCCTGAAAATTCACAAGCGGTGTAAGACAAGTGGAAAACTAGAGCGGGTTATGTGGAACGTAATCCTAAGGAAATTACCTTTTAAGCCATTCGCGTACAACTCTACGTTGATTAGAGTCTCGACAGCATCCACATCTTTTATGAGTGATGATCTATCAACACTCATCGTGAGATATAAGTTAATGAACCAAATGTGACTCCATGGCGAGTGAATTCATGTCAGTACCACTCTCGCTATTATCGTTGTCGTTCTCCAAACTATTACTGCGCTTGAGGCCCTTAATTTGAGTCTGATCCGCACCCTTCTGCGGAGTAACTTCTGGTTCAGTCGATGTTCCAAGCGATTCTTTAGCATCCGACAAAGACGTCTGCTGTTCATTCTCTTCGCTTGTAGATTCAATTCCCAACTCGACCTGTTTTGCCCCATCACTGGTGATCGCCGCATAGTGATTGGCAACCTCAGCCACTCTCTCTAGGCCTGCCTCCATCATCACTTTCGCAATAGAGAACTTATCCCCCTCAAGGAAGCGTACTAGTTCTGTTGAAAATCGTATTGTAACCAGTGTTTGCGCATCATTTTCGCCCTCTCGCTGCAGCGCAACATCCCCGTTAGGAAGTTCTACGATTTCGTATGTTTTAGTCATTTTTTTCTCCAAATGGTACAGCTGTGCTTACCTCTGGTGTAAACATCTAACCCGTTTCTATTATTCCTTCGCGGTGTTAAAAACTCGAACGCGACAACTAAAGCCCCCAAACAGTCACAGCATACTGAATAACGTCGATCAAAGGTCGTGATTAAACTTCAAAAGCGACAGGTCAGCCTACTCACGGCCCCAGCGGGTAGACAAATTCTACCATCCAATTAACGCGCGCATGGAGTGCTGTTTTGAAATAGTCAGAGAAATGTGACAGATAAGGCTTTAACAACCGGGTAGTGCTTGGTTAGAACTTATTCTTCTGCGCAATGTATGCGTTGAGCGTCGATCAAAGACTGGGCTTCGCTCAACAAGCCTTTGACCATCGAAAGCCCATCGGTATTGTTTCGCGTATCAAGCGAGGTTGAGGCAATTAAACTAGGTGTCGCAGATGTCTGCACTGGTTGAGAGAGAGCATTGCCATTAAGAAAGCTACCAAGGCGTTGAGGATCACGCTCGAGCGATATCAAGAGGCTCAACCAGGAATCTGTTTGTGACGAGAGCTTCTGCCATTCTTGCAACTCTTTGCTATGAGGATGTGCAACACAGAAATACGCGATAACACTGCCAATGTTTTCGGGTAACGCAAGCAACTTTTCAGGCTTAGACTCTCCACTCAGCTCAGCCAAGAAAAATACGATGGCTTTGTGGAGCTGCAATATCGCCGCATCAAGTGCCGCATGTTGACGTAAACGCTGTTCGATATCAGGGTCCGGTGTTGGTTCAGCTGTTCTCAGCTGCACACGGACAAAAGCCAGCCGTTGGTTAACCAGTGTTGATATCATTTAAACCCCTAAAACTCGAACTCAGTACCCTGGCTATTTCTTTTTCGCACTGGCTTTTTTCTTAGGTGCTACTTTTTTCTTTACTGCGGTCTTTGCTTTTGGCTTCGCCTTGGCCTTCGTTTTGGCAGTAGTGCCCTGTGCAACCCATTTGCCGCCCTCGTAGAACGCCTTCCAGCCCGTTGCCTTTCCTTCAACTTCCGACTGTACGTACTGCTCCTTGGTCTTCCTACTGTAGCGAATAACCGTTTTTACCCCATCTGGGTCTTCGGTAGGCGCACTGAATAAAAAGCTATATTTTGGATCGATTTCATCTTTGTGAGGCAAAATTTCGTCGACCAGTGGTGCACGAGTTTCGCGGTTTTTCGGAAATTGACTTGCAGCCAAGAATAAACCTGAAGCCCCGTCACGCAGCACGTAAGTATCATCAACCTTTTCACAGGCAAGCTCTGGCATCGCCACCGGATCCATTTTGGGCGGTGCCGCTTCGCCATTTCTCAATAGCTTGCGGGTATTTTTACAGTCATCGCTTGTACAGCCAAAGTATTTACCAAAGCGCCCTGTTTTAAGCTGCATTTCACTACCGCATTTGTCGCACTCTAGGGTAGGCCCCTCGTAACCTTTAAGTTTAAATGAGCCTTTTTCGATTTCGTATCCACTACAATCTGGATTGTTACCGCAAATATGTAGTTTTCGTTGCTCATCTAATAGGTAGCTGTCCATTGCGGTGTTGCATAATTTGCAGCGTCGGCGTTCACGGAGTTGCTTTGATTCAGCCTCTTCATCTTCATCAACATTCACCGCTTCGTCGCCAGAGACCAAGTTCATGGTACTTTTGCAACGCTCTTTAGGCGGTAAGTTATAACCCGAACAGCCTAAAAATACCCCTGTACTGCCGGTACGAATCTGCATCGGACGTCCGCACTGCTGGCACTCAATATCCGTTTCAGTCGGTGAGTTTCGTCGCATGCCATCATCAGGGCTCTGTGCCTTTTCCAGCTGAGTCGTAAAATCCGCATAGAAATCATCAAGTACGGAGCGCCAGTCTTTATCACCTTCCGCGACTTCGTCTAACAGTTCTTCCATCTTCGCGGTAAAGCTGTAATCCATAAGCTCTTGAAAGCTTTCAACTAAACGCTCCGTCACAATATCGCCCATTTTTTCAGCGTAGAAACGACGGTTTTCAACACGAACGTAACCACGATCTTGAATCGTAGAAATGATCGACGCGTAAGTTGATGGCCGCCCAATGCCGCGTTTTTCCAACTCCTTTACCAAGCTAGCTTCTGTATATCGCGCGGGAGGCTTAGTGAAATGCTGATTGGGATCGAGTTTAACCAGATCAAGAATATCACCCACTTTGACATCAGGCAATACAACATCTTCTTCTTTTTTCGATACAGGCGGCATGACTTTCATAAAGCCATCGAATCGCATAATACGACCACGTGTTCTTAGCTCAAAGTCACCCGCCTTAAGCGTGACCGATGTACTGGTGAATTGCGCAGGCGTCATCTGACAGGCAACGAATTGCTGCCAAATTAGCGTATACAATCGCTCTGCATCTCTCTCCATGCCCGATAACTGAGTAGGCTTAACAGCAACGTCCGATGGGCGTATCGCTTCGTGAGCCTCTTGTGCACCCTCCTTACTGCTGTAGCTGTTGGGAGCCTCAGGCAAATATTTTTTGCCATAATTATCGACAATAAAATCTCGACAGGCCGCCACCGCTTCCTTGCTTAAATTTGTGGAGTCTGTACGCATATAGGTGATGTAACCAGCTTCATAGAGGCGCTGCGCTAACACCATGGTTTTTTTCACCCCGAATCCCATACGTGTACTCGCAGCCTGTTGTAGAGTCGACGTAATAAATGGAGCTGAGGGTTTAGATTGTGTGGGCTTATCTTCCCGTGTCGCGACCTGATATTCTGCTTTCTCAAGCTTGCTTACAGCGTCTTTCGCTTGGGCCTCATTGAAAGGTTTAAATGCCTTGCCGGCTTCCTTTTTAACTTCGAAGCGGACTTTTTCTTTTTTCTTGGTGTTTAAATCTGCAAAAACGTCCCAGTATTCCTCAGGAATAAAGGCTCGGATCTCGCGTTCTCGCTCAACAACGAGACGCACCGCTACGGATTGAACGCGCCCGGCGGACAAACCTCGAGCAATTTTTTCCCATAGTAACGGGGATACCATATACCCAACGACTCGATCCAAAAAGCGCCGTGCTTGCTGAGCATCTACTCGGCTTTGGTCGATAGGACCTGGATGCTGAAAAGCCTCCTGAATGGCGGATTTGGTAATCTCGTTAAATACTACCCGGCGAAAACGGTCATCGTCGCCGCCAATGGATTCTCGCAGGTGCCAAGCAATGGCCTCTCCTTCGCGATCCAAATCCGTTGCGAGATAAATAGTGTCGGCGTTTTCAGCTAGCTCGCGCAGCTCTTTAATCACCTTTTCTTTATTCGGCAAAATCTCATAATGCGCTTCCCAATTTTTATCAGGATTAATACCCATTCGGTTAATTAACTGCGCTTTAGCTTTCTTTAACTTGTGCTTAACTTTCTCTGCAGGCGACAGTTTACGGGTAATAGCCGCTTGTCGAGCCCTCTCTTTGGCGTCGACCGGCTTTTTCGCACCACCACTTGTAGGAAGATCACGAATGTGACCGACACTGGATTTTACGATGTAGTCTTTACCCAGATATCGATTGATCGTCTTGGCTTTGGCTGGTGACTCGACGATAACAAGAGATTTACCCATAGTTCCCTTCTACTGCAGTAGCGGCTGCGTTAAAGCATGTGACGTGTGATTAGCTAAACCACCGGGCATTAGAGACGTCGCAACGCTGAAAAAACAATCAAGACCGTCAATTTCTGACTAAAAAGCATACAAAACGATCTTGCCTTCGTATTATTCATCTTTATGGGAGCGCATATATAAAGGCTCAAAATTGACGGGTCAAGCATAAATAATTTTTCTCTTAGTGTTCGCGTCCCGTTTTAACAACATTTTACACCTACCAAACACGCCCACCCCGCACCACCTAAGTCTATGATTTTAATCATTTTTAATTTGCTCATTAGGCTGTTTTATAAAACCAACCAAATCAAATATTACTGCTAAAATTAATTTATCTTCCCTGATAGTCTTAGCTGCCAATGATTACCGCTGCAAGTTTAATCCTACTCAGTGCAATCGGAATCGCCGCACTTTTTCTCGTCAGCCTGGTGAATCGTCGACAAGCGAAAGCCAGGCAGGCTCGCCAACGGGTCAAAATGCTCAAGTTCCGCTTCGATTCGCTAGACGAACTAGCCTCTGTTATCGATAGCCTTGTCGATAATCGAGCAATTTCAAGGCGTATCTATGACGAAGCACTAAAAATGCTAGACGCTATGCAGCGTCTGGATCCTACCGCTTCTCACATCCAAGCGAGTGTTGCCCACGCTCAACGTAGAGCAGTAGAACTCGCCGACAACGCCAGTAGCCGGGTAATTAACCGCTTGCGCGAGAGCGATGGGCAGATAGCTAAGGCTCAGCAATCACTGGCCGAAGCCGGCAGAATACTTAAACAGCAGTTTAACCGAGGCGATATCGCGGAAACTGAGTACGATAATTACATTGCCGAGCTTCGCTGGCTTCACTTATTTGTCGAAGTCATTTCACTGACAGGACGCGGCATGATTAGCATGCAGCGTGACGATGTGATGGGTGCTTTCTCCTTTTATAAGCGCGCTCAAGCGTGCTTACTACAATCCGAAAACCGTGATGAACGCCGCACGAGGCTAATAAAAGAATTGAATGAAATGATAGGTAAAAAACGTTCAAGCTTGTCGCCGGACTTAATGCCGGAAGCTAAACACCTTTTGCATAAGTTAGATGAGCTCAATACCAATGTGCCTCACTCGACACCAGAGCAAACTCAATCACCCGTTGAGGAAGATTTGTTACCCTTGGATGAACCGTCCTCAACGCCTTCTCGAGGCTCAGAGCCACTTTAGCTATGCCCCTATTTCAAGGTAAAAAGCATTGAGCACAAATCTGTTTTAAATCCTGAAGTGTTGTTTTTAAACGATCAACCGAATCGACACCACCTTTTTCGGTCCACGCAATTGCAACCCCATCCGGTCTGCACTGCAGAGCTACAATAGTGGGATTCAATGACTCAACGAAGACTTTAAGTGGTTCAAGCTTCTCTGAATCTCTTTGCAGAGACCCCGGAGCTTTTCCAGACAGCCACTGCCAATGATGATGAAAATGGATTTCATGAGCGCTCGGGCGGCGGCTGAGCAGCCAATTATTTCCACTGTCTAGCACAGCTAACGCTTTTTCTTGGTCCTGGCTTAAATCCCAGGGCAAAAAATAAACGGCCACTTCATCTTTATCCTCTCTCGTATCCAAGCGAAGTTGATCACGAGGCACCAATTGCACTTTTAAGCCACAATTCGCAGCGCGGGCGCGTAGGCTACCAATTCGTCGGTCACGATCCGAAGGGCTCAGCCAAAAAACCGGGCCAGCGACCATCGCGATGGTCAAGCCAATAATCAGAATAGAAACCCACATACCCAAACCTTTTGCTCATTTTATTAATCAAAATCAATTCTTTAGCGCGATTCTGACTTGTTAATGCTATGCACCCCAAATAAAACGGAATAGTATAGGGAAGAATAAATATTAGGGGGAGGAATAACTCATGAGCCTATACAAACACATTCTTGTCGCGCTGGATTTAACGGAAGAATCCACGGAAATTCTGACTAAAGCCATGCAGCTTGCAGAAGGGGCTAACTTGCATTTAGTTCACGTGATTGAACCTTTGGCATACGCCTATGGAGGAGATATCCCAATGGACCTAACGGAAGTCCAAGCGCAACTGCAACAACAAGCCAGTGAGCAACTAGCAAAACTGGCACAAAGTGTTGGCATCAGCCCAGAAAACCAGCAAGTTGTTATCGGACAACCTACCTCCGAAATTCACCGCCTAGCGGAAGAGCTTGATGCTGACCTCGTCGTACTGGGGAGCCATGGCCGTCAAGGCTTAGCCTTGTTATTGGGCTCTACCGCTAACGGCGTTCTGCACGGTACAAAATGTGATGTGCTTGCCGTTAGAGTATCCAGTCCAGACTAGAACACTAATACCTGCTTCGACCTTCCAATGTTGGGTGCCATCCTAGTGGCACCCAACGTGCATATCTTTATTCCTAACGGTAAATTCGAGCGACTAGTCACGACACGTCTATAATTAACACGTGATAGGCTAGCACTTTCTAGATCAAAGCCTTTTATTCCTGGGTTTTTGCCAGAATTTGATAGGTGGTCGCCAGTTTTTTGACACCTTTCTAGAACATAATGCAGCGGACATTGCCGTTAGGTGTTTAAACCTGACGCTAGCCGCTAAAAAACACGTAGTAGATAGTCAAAAGCTTATGGCCAACAACCCAGCGAAAAGCCGCCATTTTGCTGTCCGTGTAGCTCAGCAGCTCGCGGTGACAGCGGCGACGCTATTAGTCACAACAGGATTGTTGAGCGTTAGTCATATTACCAACGCAAACTCCTCTATAAAACCTAAAGATTTGCTCAACCCTGGTGGATCAGGCCTAACCCAGCTGCAACGAGGCCAATACCAACAAGCCAGGCGCGCGCTCAAAAAAGGGCACTTCAAAAGCTTTAACAAATACCTCAAGACACTTAACGGCTACCCCCTAAAACCGTACTTGGACTACGAAAACCTTCGGCGCAAACTTTATTTATTCCCTTACCAAGAAGTCGAAGCCTTTCTGCAACAACACCAAAACACCTACATCGGCGATAAGCTCGATCGAGACTGGCTAGAGTTACTGGCCAAGCAGCGGCATTGGCACGATTACAGAACATACTACCCGACGTCGACTATCGCCAAGGGCAGCGCCGAACTGACTTGCTACTATATTCAAGCTCGCATAAATACTGGCGATGCCAAGGCGTTAGAAGAAGTCGAGACACTATGGAATGTTGGCAAATCTCAACCAGACGAGTGCGATCCACTGTTTAAAACTTGGCGAGAAGCCGGGTACCTAACCCCCGAATTGGCCTGGGACCGTCACAGCAAAGCCATTGACGGCCGCAAGCGAACACTTGCACGCTATATCGCCAAACAAATGCCGGTGGAGATGCAGAAGCTCGCCAAACTCTACCAAACGGTTGACCGCTATCCTCAAAAGCTCGAAAACGTCCGTCGCTTTGCCGACCAGACACCAGAAATGCAAGAAATCATTCTGCATGGGTTAAGGCGATACGCACGGCGGGATTCACTAAAGTCATTGGCACTCTGGGAACGCTACAACGCAAGCCACTACTTTGACTCTGAGGAGCGGGCCTACACGTTAGAATATTTGATTACTCAATTAGCCCGCCAAGGCAATATGCCTCAGGCCGAACTGTTGCTTGCTACGGCACCTAGCGCCTCGAGTGAAGAACTTGTGGCTTGGATGGTTCGCGATTCTCTGAGTCAACAAGACTGGCAAAGAGTGTATAACGCGCTGCAATTATTTAGCCCTGAAGAGCAGCAAAGTGAACGCTGGTTATACTGGCGCGCTCGCGCAATGGAGCAACTAGGCATTGACGACCCAGCCTACCCAACTCCCAAACAGATCTATGCAAGCCTTTCATTAACGCGCAGCTTTTACGGCTTTATGGCTGCAGATATTGTGGGGCAAGACTACACCCTCTTAAATCGACCGGTTGATTCCCCGGTAGATCAGGTGAATATCGTCCGTAATCTACCGGCAATGCAACGTGCCTATGAATTACTTGAGATAGGCAATCTGCGCGATGCACGCCGTGAATGGTATTACGCAACCAAAGATATGGAGCCTGATCAGCTACTCGCCGCTGGAAAATTAGCTGATCAGTGGGGATGGCACCGAAAAACCATTCAAGCGATGGCAGCTGCCCGTTATTGGGACGATTTAAAATTACGATTCCCGCTCGCCTACCAAAGCGAAGTCGAAGTGGCTTCAAAAGCCACCCATATTGAGAGCCCATTGCTTTTCGCCATTGCTCGCCAAGAAAGTGCCTTTGCCGCGGACGCCAAATCTTCTGTCGGTGCCATGGGCTTGATGCAACTAATGCCCGCAACCGCCAAACAAACGGCACGACGTAATGGAATAAAGTATCGGTATTGGGACTTAATTAAACCCGAGCACAATATCGCTCTTGGCAGCCGCTATCTCGATCAATTGTTAGAGCAATTTAACGGAAATCGCGTCCTTGCTGCGGCTGCCTATAATGCAGGCCCTCACCGTGTTAAACAGTGGCTGGCGAAAACAGATTCTGAACTTCCAAACGATGTGTGGATCGAGACCATTCCCTTTAAAGAGACGCGCGGTTACGTACAAAATGTTCTCTCCTACTCTCTGATCTACAGCTATCGCTTAGGCGAAAGCGCGCCACTGCTGCAAGCACACGAACTATTGCCGCCAAAACAGTCCCTGCGGAATACAAAATAACCATAATCAAATTATTTTGATTATGGTTTAAATCTTCAATGCATATTTTCAAGATTTTCTTTCTCTTATCGGACAGTTGTCTATCCTTAGATAAGGCGGTCAGTTTTCCGCATTAACCAGCTAATAAAATGGTAGTCGTACTCCATTGCTGTCTAAACGCTCACTATAGAATTTACTGCGAATATGAATATGGACTCGTTCAAACAAAGCTCAGAATCACAAACAGCTCCCTCAGATGTGATGACTCACGATGCTTGGGTACATACACGCGAAACTGTCACCATGCTCTATCTCGCCATTTGCCAAATAGAGACTTCTATCGTTGAGAGCAATACCTCAGTACAACAACTGACTGACACTTTTACCCGCCTAGCAGGGCAAACACTCGGCAGCAATGTTGAAAAAGACAGTGATGGCAACCCTATCTGGACGACTGAAGAAATGCGCGAGCGCATTAACGAAGCCATTACCGCTTTCCAATTTTATGACCGCATCAGCCAACGACTCGATCATGTTTCTCGTGGGCTTGAAAGGATGACAAAAATTTTTAGCGACCTAAACTCGCTTAACGATATTGGCAGCTGGGAACAGATCAAAGAAGAAGTACGCGAAAGCTATTCGATGGAATGCGAGCGCGCCATGTTCGAGAAAATAGTCAGCGGGGCAAGTGTTGAAGAAGCCTTGGCCACCTACCGAGAATTACTGCACAAACAAGACGATCAAGAAGACGAAGATGATATAGAGCTCTTTTAGAGCTCTAAAAGAAAGTTACTACAGAAATCGCTTGATTCTGAAAGCATTCTATTGATCTTTTGGTTTCACACCTAATCTCACACGCACGCGCTCTTGAACACGCTCCGCCAATAAGTCTGGAGTGAACTTCGATAAAAAATCATCACACCCAACTTTTTCCACCATTGCTTTGTTAAAGCTACCACTTAACGAGGTGTGAAGCACAATGTACAAATCTTTCAGACTAGGGTCGTTGCGTATTTCGTGGGTAAGACGGTAGCCATCCATCTCAGGCATTTCAGCATCCGTAATTACCATAAACACCTTGTCATGCGGGTTAACACCAGTGGCGACCCACTCTTTCAGTAGACTTAACGCCATCAAACCATCTTGCACCGCAATCAACCCAACGCCAAGATTCTGCAGCGTTTCTTTTACTTGACTCATTGCTGTAGGTGAATCGTCGACAAATAATACTTTGAGCTCAGCATCGCGCGCCAGGTTCGCCAACTCCGCGTCCAAAACATCGTCTGAAACCGATGTGTCATACGGCACAATATCAGACAATACCCGCTCAACATCGAGAATTTCAACAATACGATCGTCCACTTGAGTGATTGCCGTCAGGTAGTGTTTTTTCCCCGCACCCTTTGGCGGAGGCATGATGGTATCCCAGTTTAAATTCACAATTCGATCGACGGCGCCGACCAAGAAACCCTGTACGCTCTGGTTGTATTCAGTAACAATGAGGTTACATTGACTCATATCCGCCATCGGCCTTCTGCCAATCGCTGCACTTAAATCTATAACAGGAATGGTGCGATTCCGCAGGTGTGTTACGCCACAAACCAAAGGGTTTCGTTGTGGCATAGCAACCAGAGGGGGAACGCTCATCACCTCTTTGATTTTGAATACGTTAAGCGCAAACATCTGCTGACCGTTCAAACAGAACATCAACAGTTCGAGTCGGTTTTCACCTACCAGCTGGGTACGAGAATCGACGGAAGCGAGTATTTTCGACATAATAATGCTAATTCTTGGTATCTACTTTGAAGTGTAGACCCAAAAATTCGCGATAGCCGAAAAATAAACGACGCGGAGCGCATCAAATACTAGGAGATACGCGAATTGAGTAGCAAACGAACTTGGGATTCGTCGAAGGGCCAGTAAAGCTTTTCTCCAGACTTTTCATATTCTAATACTGGAATAGATGTGCCGTAGAGTTCCATTAATTGATCAGAGTCGGCAATATCGACCTCTGATAACGTAAAATTTGTGTTCGCAAGAATTGGCCAAAGAATCTCCTTGGCATGATCACACAAATGACAGCCTAGCGTGGAATAAAGTATCAATTGCTGCATAATTTGGCCCGACAAAAAGCCGACATTTTAACACGCAGAAATAGCGTTCGTCAGAATGATGAAGCGTTAGCTGTTCGCTTCGGGCAGAGCGTCTAGTATGTCACCAACAAAGCGCTCGAATCGCGATGGCGACTCGGCCTCTTCATGTGCTTGATATAATTGCTCAAAACGACCGGCCAGATCGCTAATTAAACGCGCTGGATCTGCAAAGGGATGAGCTGCATCAACAGCATCCAATACACCGCGAGCGAAATCTCCAACAGGTAATAAACTGTTTGAAAATCCGGTTCCGCCATTATCAGCAGCAGGCGACGCGGGCAGGAACTGCTGATAAGCTGCCGTGACGCGCTCTACTTCTACCTGACGCAGGTTCAACGAGTAACCAACAATCTCCTGCTGATCATAGCCTAGATTTACGGCTTGATTGAACGCACCTTCAACATCGCCAGAAAAAAACGTTTGTGAAAGATCTTCCACTCGCCCCAGCAAATCATTGATTGCCGACATTTCGTCAGCATTTAAATCGCCGTCGACGGAAAAAGAAAAGCGCGATGAATCTTGGCTGTTACTGGAAAATTGCTCGAATGCGCCACTGAAATGGTCACCATTCGTACCCTCTTGGTTAAAAGCACCATAGCGGTATTGCGCAACATACAGCGATTTTGAACTCGCTTGGATGGTAACAGTGTCGCCTTCTGCTGTTTCCACTTCAAATTCAAAGCTACTGGATTGACCGTAACGGACCTCGCCAAAGCCTGCCTCTAATGCGGCACCAACTGTCGAGCGAGCTGGCTCTGGCTCCTCGGTGCGAGCAAGATAGCGTTCCTTCAGATCGTCTATCCCGGCGGTCACGAGTTCGTAGGTCTTGCCAATATCTTCATTAATCTCTGGCGATAGAAACCCCAATGACTCAAGCTTCTCCTTTGCCTCAGCAAAACCCTGCTTAAACCCTGCCAGGCCCTCTTCCAAACGCTGCGAAATTTCCTCTGTGCTAGCTCCCTTTTGAATGTCTTGCTTCACTCGGTGCTCAATGAATCCGAGAATGTTGTTAGCTACATTTTCAGCCGATGTCGCAGGCAACAACTCCGTTGCCCCTACTTTCACACCACGATTAGCAAGAAATTCGTAGGTTTTCTCTAACTGTTTTTCAAAAGCCGCAAAACCCGCTTTGCGAAGGCTCCCCCCCTGCCCATTCGAATGCTCGCTAGAAGCCCCAGAATGGAGCCTGTTAACGTTTGCCTGATGATGACGGCCACCTTGCTGTGCGTGCTGCAAACCCTCTCGACCGGACAACAGTCGGCTAAGGTCTGAAGGTTGTGTAAATGGCAGAATGTGCATGGCAATCCCCTAGCGTTAGAGCCTACTGCTCGACAAATGGCAGCGATTGCTAGGGTTATCGGCTAGATTGCGGAGACCTTAATACTAAATTGCCCACGTGGCGCCTCACATCACGGGTGGAAGGGATATTGGCACCTCAATGTTCACTAGCTCTTAAAAAGTGATTAAGCCTTGCTGAACACCGACCGCCACGGCAGCCGCTATGCCGAGGATGAGAACCCCAAGGATCAAGCCAAACTTCGACTTGGGTTCTGGGGTCGAATAATCTGTGCCAAATTCGTCAGAATCAGACCAGTCGCTCGACTCTTCCGCTATCGGCAATGCTCCGGTATTACCTTTAACAGCATGAACAGGTGCCTTGTGTTGCTTAGCCGCCGCCTTTTGTGGCGCTGGGGTCTGTTGATTAGCAGGCCGAACCGTTGTTTTATCCAAATCCTGTGACGGCCCAATGACTCCAAAACTGAGCGTATCAAAGCGCAAATCGTCGCCACGGTTGACGCGAGACTCGGTTATCCTCTCTCCGTTGAGGTAAGTCCCATTCGCCGAGCCAAGATCTTTGACATACAGTAAACCTTCATTCACCGTTAATTGTGCGTGACGACGTGATAAGTGCGCGGCAGCTAAAGTAATGTCGCATTCGTTAGAACGACCAATAACGGTTGTTGCTTTGATGCTAAACACTCGATTGGCTAACGCGGTGCTATTCGCCTTTAACGCCCAGCCAGTACTTGGGGGAGCTTTCTTGGCAGATTTAGGTGCTACCGGTCGATCCGACTTAGGGTCAACAATTTGCAGAATTGTCTTACCAATAATAATTTCGTCGTTGATAGACAACGGCGCAGTATGATTAATCGCTTTACGATTGACGTATACAGGTTTGTTACCGGAAACGTTAACGATATTTAGACTTTCATACTTCACCGTGATTTCGGCATGTGCGTCCGCCACATTGGGATCATCAACCACAAGATCGTTGCCACTGGCACGACCAATGGTTACTTTTGGTTCTACAAGCCACACCGCATTGAGCTTATTATTTTTAAAGCGGATCTTAAGCATGAGTAACGCCCTGTTTTTAAGCTCTTTGTTGCTGGCATTGGCTTTGTTTAAGCATTCGAGCCAGAAAATAAAGAACTACACTGCTGTTATTTGTATCTAACTTGACCACCAGTGCGGCATGTTGGATGCGTGATAATTTAACAAAAGGATTTGATAATTCAATAGCTTAGAGACAAAATGTAGATTAAAGGAACCGCTGGTTAACGCCAACACAGCGGAAGAACAATCAGTAAATTGTTGCCCAAGTGTGAACTAATTCGCAATCTAGGACCCTGAATGGCCATAATAAAAAGCAGCGCTGTCACCGATAAAGGACTACAGCGAGGCAATAACGAAGACAGCTATATAAGTCTTCCCGAACAGGGTCTTTGGGTTATTGCCGACGGCATGGGTGGTCATGACGCCGGTGAAGTCGCCAGTGCAATCGTTGTCGAGACCATTCAAAAAGAACGACTCGATGAACGTTCATTAGCTGATGCTATTCAACGCTCGCATCAGTCGGTTTTAGAAGCTGTGGAAAATGGCACCGGTGCGAAAGGCATGGGTTCGACAGTGGTCGCGTTGGAAACTAGTGAGACTGAATACCAGGTTTCCTGGGTCGGAGACAGTCGTGCCTATCTGTGGACGCCAGACAAATCAGGCGGCACGTTAGAGCAACTCACAACTGACCACTCTTACGTGCAAATGCTCCTAGCCACAGGCGCCATTAGTGAAGAAGATGTCGCCACCCACCCTGATAAAAATATTATCACGCAATGTATCGGTTCAACCGATGTTGACGCTGTAAAAGTCGATTCAGTGCACGGCAAATGGCAAAGCGGCCAATGGGTATTATTGTGTAGCGATGGACTGACCGATGAAGTCTCCGATGAAAATATTGCGCAAACACTCTGCGAAAGTAGAACAACAGATCAAGCGGCAACCGCGTTGATGAAGTTAGCTCTCGATCACGGCGGTAGAGACAACATTACACTTCTACTCGTTGAAGCACCGAGACAGCAGCATTCAGCAATCGCATTTTTACAAGACTGGCTGCCCTCCTTATCGGGCAAGCCAACCGTCGATCATAGTATCTATGGTATTACTCTCTTGTGTTTTATCTTATTGTGCTACTGGCTTTGGATGGTGTAGTCGCATCTATTTTAACCAAGCATATAGATCAAACTTCATTGAGTTTATTAATAATTAAAATAATCTAAGAAAGGTTATAAACCGCGCACATGCAAATTCCTGGTTACAAAATTCTGCGCAAAATAAACCAGGGCGGTATGTCTACTGTTTACCTTGCTATTCAGCTCAGCGTCGGGCGTGAAGTTGCACTTAAAGTCATGTCGCCAGTACTCAATGCAGATCCAGTATTTGGAGAGCGTTTTCAGCGTGAGGCCAACATTGTTGGGCAATTATCTCACCCCAATATTGTGTCCATTTATGATATTGGCCGCTACAAAGGTTTGAATTACATTGCGATGGACTATCTTCCTGGCGGAACAGTCCATGAGAAAATGGTTCAAGGGTTAGACACGGCGGGCACATTATCCGTATTGCGCCAAATTGCTCACGCCCTAGATGTCGCACACCGGAAAGGTTATGTACATCGGGATATCAAGCCAGAAAACATCCTGTTTCGCGACGATGGAACTGCGGTATTAACCGATTTCGGTGTCGCCAAAGCCGCGTCGGCGTCGACACAAGTGACGAACGCGGGCACCGTGGTTGGAACCCCGCATTATATGAGCCCAGAACAGTCGCGGGGAATGCCTCTCGACGGCCGTTCAGATCTATACAGTTTAGGGGTTGTACTCTACGAAATGTTGACGGGGTCTGTACCCTTTCAAGGGGAAGAGTCTGTTGCTATCGCTATCAAGCACCTCACCGAACCTGTTCCGAAGTTGCCTGGTCAGCACGCCGTGTTACAACCTCTCATCGATAAATTATTGGCTAAAAATGCCAATGATCGTTTTCAAACGGGTGCCGAATTAGTTGCCGCTATCGATATATTAGAGGAAACCCTTTCGGGGTTCCCGAATCGAAAAACACCTTATACAGACCCCGCCAGCATGAATGTCATGGCGCTGTTTAAGGCCCTCGTGCTCACAAGTATCGCAGCACTGCGCATCAAGTGGATGCAGCTAACAGAACGGCTCTTTAGCTGGCGCTGGACGCCTTCACGCGGCCTCTATAAGCGCCCTCAGGTGAATGTTACTGAGGTCTACTTCAGCAGCGACCCTAGCCTTGAAACCCGCGACACCGTGGTCTCAACTCGCGTAAGAAAAGCAGCACACTATCAAGAGGTAGGCGCACGCCAAATTAGTATCATTACGCGTTTTTTTACCATTGTTTTGATTTTGGGCGTTATGTGGAGTGCGTTCAGTGTGGGCTTTACTAAACTCATTGAGCCACGTCATTCCGTTTATGCCAGTGGCATGGGAAAAATTATTCATGTCACAGCATCTGTCATCGAAAGCTACGCTGACGAGCTGCTCGGTCGCGATCAGGTAGCGATCGAGTCGCCACCTGCTACGCCGAGTATACCCACCATCGTCGAACAGCCCGCGCCACAGCAACAAATAGAGCCTGAGGCGGTAGACACTCATGACTCAAGTGACGTTACTGACGTGACTGATGACGAACCACCGACGGTCACGGAGTTGGTGACATACCACCTCAATGTCACACCTAAACCTAACAACGCACGAATAAGAGTCCTTAATATCAAAGAGCGCTTTCATCAAGGAATGCGATTAGAGCCCGGCCGCTATTTAATCGAAACGTCACGCCCGGGCTATATCACCGAGAAACAATGGATAAACATTAATGATGAAGACTACCAGCATATTGTCTCACTAAAAGTTGACTATCAACCGGGTGACAAAATTCGGGATACGCTGGCCGATGGCTCTCAAGCCCCCTCGTTGGTCGTTGTACCCACAGGAGAATTTTTGATGGGTCATAAAGGTGAAGCAAACGCTTCACCCCAACATTCCGTGAGCATTAATACACCGTTTGCAATAGGTCAATTTGAGGTAACATTTGTTGATTACGATAAGTTTGCGAAAGCGACAAGCCGACCACTTCCTAGCGACAACAATTGGGGACGAGCCAATCGGCCAGTTATCAACGTAAGCTGGCAGGACGCCTACGAATATACCCAATGGTTAAGCCAGCAAACCGGCGCTCAATACCGCTTACCTTCCGAATCAGAATGGGAGTACATTCACCGCGGAGGAACCGAGACTAATTACTGGTGGGGGAATGGAAAGCCGGAGCAACATGCAAACTGTAAGCGTGGGTGTGATTCAGATTACACCAGCCTCTTCAAAGCAAAGACGGCTCCAGTAGGAAGTTTTCCTGCGAACCGTTATGCCGTTATGGATACAGCTGGAAACGTTGCTGAATGGACACTGGATTGCTATCAACCGCATTACATGGGTGCCCCCACAGATGGTCAAGCAGTGGAAAATGAAAGCTGCACCAAACGGGCTATCCGTGGTGGCGCTGCAAATGATTCAGCGAAAAAATTGTTTAGCTATTCACGTGACGGAGAGAAATCACATACAACTAGCGAATGGATCGGCTTTCGAATTCTTAGAGAATTGAACTAACACGTTATCCTTTAAGATGCGTTCAATTTGAGCTTCTCGATACGATCGCGCAGCGCTGCCGCCTCTTCAAACTCCAAGTTTTTGGCATGCTCGAACATTTGTTTCTCTAATTGATCGATCAACTTCCAGACATCTTTCCCACTCAGTGCATCAACATCATACTCTGCGTATTTCTGCGCAACTGTTTGACGTTTTTGCTTGGGCCCTTTCCCAGGGTTATAGGTCGCCTCGAGAATATCAACCACTCGCTTGGTTATACCTTGCGGTGTAATATTGTGTTCTTCGTTATGTGCGATTTGTTTTTTACGACGCCGTTCAGTTTCTGCTATCGCTCGCTCCATTGACCCTGTCATGCCGTCTGCATATAAAATTGCTTTACCATGAACATTCCGTGCAGCACGACCAATTGTTTGAATCAGTGATCGATCTGAACGTAAAAAACCCTCTTTATCTGCATCAAAAATAGCCACCAGAGATACCTCTGGCATATCCAAGCCTTCTCGCAAGAGGTTAATTCCGACGAGCACATCGAACTTACCTAAACGCAAGTCACGAATAATCTCAACGCGCTCTACGGTATCTATATCAGAGTGCAAATAGCGCACGCGAACACCCTGCTCATCCAAATATTCAGACAAGTTTTCCGCCATACGTTTGGTGAGCACTGTGATCAAGACACGTTCATCAAGCGCTACACATCGCTTAATTTCAGACAGGACGTCATCCACCTGCGTACTGGCGGGACGCACCTCAATCTCTGGGTCGACTAATCCGGTTGGTCGTACCACTTGCTCAACCACTTGCGCTGCGTGCTCTTCCTCGTATGGCCCTGGAGTGGCTGATACAAAAATCATTTGCGGCGCTAACCGCTCCCATTCATCAAATCTCATCGGTCGATTATCTAACGCCGAGGGCAACCGAAATCCGTATTCAACCAACGTTTCTTTTCTTGAACGATCTCCACGATACATTCCGCCAATTTGAGGCACTGACACATGGCTTTCGTCAATAATTAGCAACGCATCAGACGGCAGATAATCAAATAGTGTTGGCGGTGCTTCACCTGGATTTCTACCAGATAAATATCGCGAGTAGTTTTCGATACCCGTGCAATAACCCAGCTCGCGCATCATTTCGATATCATAGCGTGTGCGCTGTTCTAACCGTTGCGCTTCCACGAGCTTGTCTTCCTTGCGCAAAAACTCTAAGCGTTCGCCTAACTCCGCTTCAATTTTGTCGATCGCATCGAGAACTGTTTGCCGAGGCGTCACGTAATGCGATTTAGGGTAAATCGTAAATCGAGCAACTTTTTGTAGCACTTCGCCCGTCAATGGATCGAATAAAGATAAGTTTTCGATTTCATCATCGAACAGTTCAACGCGAATCGCTTCGCGGTCTGAATCTGCGGGGTAGATATCGATCACATCGCCGCGCACGCGATAGGTCGCGCGACGGAAATCCATATCATTTCGGTTGTATTGTAATTCAGCTAAGCGCCGTAAAATGGCGCGTTGATCAATGCGATCACCTCTCACCAGGTGAAGCACCATTTTGAAGTATGACTCTGGATCACCCAAACCATAAATTGCAGAAACTGTGGCTACGATCAACGCATCTTTTCGTTCCATCAATGCCTTAGTCGCCGACAGCCGCATTTGCTCGATATGTTCGTTAATTGATGCATCTTTTTCGATAAAGGTATCTGAAGACGGTACGTAAGCCTCTGGCTGATAATAATCGTAATAAGAAACAAAATATTCTACGGCATTATCGGGAAAGAACTCTTTAAATTCGCCATAGAGCTGCGCCGCCAGCGTTTTGTTTGGAGCCATAACCATGGTCGGGCGCTGCACTCGTTCCACCACATTCGCCGCGGTAAAGGTCTTACCGGACCCAGTCACGCCCAGTAACGTTTGATGTGCTAAGCCAGCGTTGATTCCATTAACTAACCCTTCAATGGCAGTCACCTGGTCACCAGCGGGCTTGAATTGACTCTTTACAACGAAGGGTTTTGACATTTCTACCTAACCTATTCAACCGTGTTCACGACGTATGGCGGATAAGGAAACACTGATGGATTTTGCTATTGCGTTGAAAATCTTTGTCCAACGTATCGACTGTAATATCACTCACATCAAATTTATCGAGAGCTTCGTTGTCTAGTTTGAAGCTACGTAAATTGTTGGAAAACACTAAGGTACCTTTTGGATTAAGTAGTTCCATGCAGCGCTTAATTAATGATACGTGATCGCGCTGAATATCCAAGACTTCGTCCATCCGTTTGGAGTTTGAGAAACTAGGAGGATCGAGCAGTATTACGTCGAAGGGCTCGCGGCAGGCCTTCAACCAAGCCAAACAGTCCGCTTGAACGAGTTCATGACGATCACTTAGTTTGTTGGTACGAAAATTCTTTTCCGCCCACCGCAGGTAGGTGCGAGACATATCAACACTGACACTGCTACTTGCGCCTCCTAGCGCCGCCTGCACTGTGGCAGTCGCCGTATAACAAAACAAATTGAGTAAACGCTGTCCCAAAGATAATTCGGCAACCAACTGCCGGACTGGTCGATGATCAAGGAAAATTCCGGTGTCTAAGTAGCTATCCAAATTCACCCAAAAGTTTGCCTTGCCTTCTCGAATAGTAAATTGGTCTGTAAAAGGATCTGAGCCGAGCTTTTCGTATTGCTGTTTCCCTTTATTGCGACGGCGCTGCTTTACATGGATATGCTCGCGGGAAACATCACAACTCGCTACCACAGCCTGCTGTAATTCGTTAAATCGTTTTTCTGCTTTTTTAGGGTCTACGGATTTCGGCGCCGCATACTCTTGCACATGGATATGATCTTCGTAGACATCAATTGCTGCGGCATATTCGGGTAAGTCTGCATCGTATAGCCGGTAGCAGCTGACGTGTGACTGCTTTAACCACTTCGCCAATTGCTTCTGATTTTTTTTCAGGCGATTGGCTACCATTTGCGCCCCTTCAGATAATCGCGGCCCTCGATCACCAGGTTCGCGATCCTTCACGAAATACTGCGGCTCAATGTCAAACATCAATAATTGGCTCGCCAAAGCCCCATTGAATAGCTTGTATTGCTTATAGGAACGCAGCCCCATGTTTTTCGCGAGTTCAATATTCGATGTGAAGACACCGGCTTTCCAGCCTTGAAACTCAGACTTCAACACCGCTCCCAAACGCTGGTACAGCGGCAACAAACTCTCTTGATCTCCAAGACGCTCACCATAAGGCGGGTTGGTTATCACCAAGCCTTTATCGAGAGGCTTATGGGTGGGCCGCTTAAATTCAGCGAGCGGCTTCACCATTGCTTTAATCAAGCCCTCGAAACCAGCAATGGCACTATTTTCCTGCGTCGCAGTTACAGCTCGAGGGTTCTCATCGTAGCCGCGAATCTCTTCTAGCGGCCGCTCTAACCCTGCTTCGTGCCGAGCAAAGGCTTCTTTACGCAACGCCGCCCAAACATCGGGTTGATGCTGTTTCCAACGCTCAAAACCAAACTGATCCCGCAACAACCCTGGGGCTGTATCCGTCGCCATCATGGCGGCTTCGATCAACAAGGTGCCACTTCCACACATCGGATCAATCAAACCATAGCCCTGCTCAGCCAATGCAGGCCACTGGCAGCGAATGAGTAAACCAGCAGCCAAATTCTCTTTCATCGGTGCTTCGACGGTGAATTCTCGATAGCCACGCTTGTGAAGGCTAGCCCCAGAAAGGTCTATAGCTATAGTTAGCTGCCCCCGGTGCAGGCGCACGTTGATGACTACATCAGGGCTATTCTTGTTGATTGTTGGCCTACAACCATCAGGCTGCCTGAGCTGGTCAACAACGGCGTCTTTGACTAGCTGCGAGCCAAACTGAGTATTTCGAATCGCCTGACTGGTACCATTGAAGTCGATCCACAGGTGCGATTCTGGCTCCATATGGCTCGCCCATTCAATCTTATCAACCGCCCTATACAGTGCTTGAGCATCATCAACAGGGCTTCGTGAAAGCACGAGAAGCACTCTGTTAGCCAGCCTTGACCATAGACAGCACCGATAGGCCACGGTGCAATCGCCTTGAAAGCTCACTCCAGCGACTGTTTCGCGCACATTTTGACCACCCAACGCATCAATTTCAGCGAGCAATAGCGATTCCAACCCTTTAGGACACGTTGCAAATAGGTCAAACAGTGGAGAGGAGGTAGTCATTATCAATTCTTCTTTCAAAAATGTGTGAATCTAGCGATTGGGTACGTTACTTTCTTCGACGTTTTTCAACGACTTAGCGATGAATATTTCATTAAGCGATAACCTTCTAAAGCTATAGAACAATTAATTCATTCACAAGCCTCAGGATTTTTTGTCTACTGGAAGTCCGCTTTGACGAAAGTTACTTTTTCAACAGGGGCTCTGCGGTTCGGTTTTTGAACAACTCCTATTTCGGAGTGCTTAGCCAAGCCCGCCTTGTTTCTCAGATGACCGCCTACGTTATTTAGGCTTTTTACCACCTAAGACCAATTGCCTCCAGCATTAGGTCGTGTCAAGAGGTCAGTAAGTTTTCAAAATATTAGCTGCTTGGATGACATGTTCAAAAACACGTGTTCCGAAATTGTTGCCGTAAACGCTTTGAAGGCAACTAATACATGATGCAAATTATTTGGCCAAAGCCAAGATTTTCATACACTAACAAACCAACAACGATAACCAACCACGGAGGTTAAAAAGTAAGGGGCAACGTGATCGCCCGCACCCAAATTGTTTTGGATATTGCTTTTACAGCATAGCGGCAAATACCTTGTAAATACTCAATACACAGGTCTGCGCCCGCTAAAGACCCAAAACATTATGCACCGATTCGCATCTTCAATAACCTTATAAAGCATTAAACACTCGCTTTATTTGGTGAACATGCAAGAGGAAAACAACTGCTGAGTGATAAGCGCTATGTCATCAACATCGCCTACAGCTCTCGCAGTTAAGTCATAAATACAAGAGGTACTTACACTTATGAAACGCCAAAAACGAAACCAAATTAACCGTGCATTTACAAAAGGATATCAAGCAGGTGTTGAGGGACGATCACATTCTCAATGCCCCCACCAAGACGGTCCAATTCGTCACGAGTGGGTAAGTGGCTGGCGTGAAGGTAGAGAAGATCTCTGGAATGGTTTCAACCGAGCAGCTCAGGCTCAACGTATTAGCAATTTTTGACCTCTAAAGTCCGATTTCTAACGCATTAAAACTGCCCTTGGCAGCCAACAATTTCCTGTCTCCTCAACAGGGATCCCGAGACGTTTATCGTCTCATTTGATAGCTCACTGATTCGGTGAGCTGGTACTTTAGGTACCCTAACCCGAGCGGCACGACGCTATCGCGTCTGCCGCCTCGGTAATTAGCTCAGGCCCGCGATAAATAAAGCCACTATAAATTTGAACAAGACTAGCGCCAGCTTCTATTTTTTCTTGTGCGGACTCACCATCCATAATGCCACCGACACCAATAATGGGTAACCTAGAGCCTAGTTCTGCATGCAGTAATTTAATGACTTGAGTTGAAGCTGCTGTCACTGGCGCGCCACTAAGGCCACCCGCCTCATCTGCATAGACATGCCCAGCTACAGCCTCACGACTTAATGTGGTATTTGTCGCGATGACTCCATCTATACCGCTGCCTAGCAGACTTGTAGCCACCTGTTTGATTTCCGTTTCATCCATATCCGGCGCGATTTTGACGGCAATAGGTACATAACGTCCGTGCTGATCCGTTAATAATTGTTGCTCGTGCTTTAACATCGAAAGCAACTGATCGAGTTGCTCTCCATATTGCAGCGTCCGCAACCCGGGAGTATTAGGGGATGAAATATTGACAGTTATGTAATCCGCATGCGGATAAACTTTATGTAGGCAAATTTTATAATCGTCGTTGGCATTTTCTACCGGCGTAACAGCATTCTTGCCAATGTTGATACCCAAGACTCCCTTATATTTTCGCGCTTTTACTTTTTCGACCAGGTGATCAACACCGAGATTGTTAAATCCCATTCGATTAATAATGGCCTGGTGTTCTGGCAATCGAAAAAGACGAGGTTTGTCATTCCCCGGTTGCGGCTTCGGTGTGATGGTACCAATTTCAATAAAGCCGAACCCTAAATTCCCAAGAGCATCGATATGATCTCCGTTTTTATCTAAGCCTGCTGCGAGCCCTACCGGGTTAGGAAAAGTGATTCCCATTACCGTGATGGGGTCACTAGGAACCTTAGGAGCAAAAGGCTTGAGAAGATGGCAGGCATTTACCCAATCCAAGGCGGACAAGGAGACGCCATGAGCACGCTCTGCATCTAGCTTAAACAATAAAGGGCGAATTAAACCGTACATAGAATCGAAGCAAACCTCTAGCTAAACGGAAGGGTAAGTCAGGCCGCGCAGCTTACCGGAATCGCTGCAGAAGGTCGACCGAAGCACGGTGATTGACCAAAAGAAAGCCAACCTTGCTTAAACACAATACACTCTGAATAAACCTACAATTTGTAAACAGAGTGAAAGCGGTTACGGTGGTCAAAGTTAATTTGAAAGCGGCCACGAATGCCGCTGCGAGTCACATAGGGTATAAGTATTTTTCCGGGGAATCTTACCGTTTGGCCATTGCTAGCGTGGGTTACCACATCTTTGGCGCTGCCCTGATACAGTCGCTCAAACTCGTCGGCGCTAATTGCAATATCGACAATAAGACTGTTCATAGCCGATGTGACTGTCCCCTCTCTTCCTAACAAGCCTCATCAAGGGAAATACAATGCTGGCTCGCCTGTGCCAGATCCAGCAGTTCGCGCAAAGCCACAGAGAACATAGCGAAGTCTGTCCCAGGTGCCGCTTGCAGCTCAGTAATCATATCTCGCCAGCGGCCCACTAACGTAGAGTGAAAGGCCATCCATTTTTCGACGGTTTCTTCGATATCACCTTCTGGACCTGCCAGCCGAATAATCGCGACTGACAGCGTCCGCATCTGAGCCTCTAAATCATCCATGTATGACTCTCGGGCCATCGCTTGCCAATAGCTCTCGACTTTGACTTCTGACACCTCGTTGGCAAACCAACCCAGTGATATTTTATCTCCCAGAATAAAATACGTCTGAGCGGCTTTATGAACAGATGTTTCCGATTGCTGTGCGGCCTCAATCATACCGAGGCCACTATAAAGATTCGTGGGCATCGCAAGTGCGGTGGCTAACTCAGAAGAAACCCCTAAGTTGATTAGACGGTTATATTCACTATTCCACTGCACCAGCGAATCACCTCGTAGTACATCCGGCAAAGAAGCTGAAATATCTTGCATTAGCGGTAGAAAGGTATTGATCTCTTGCTCCGGCGATAACTGACCGCGACGGTTTCGCAAAAACCAACGTGTGCCTCGACGGACACGCCTCACCATCCCAATTAACATTTCAGATTGTAAATCTGCGGGAATTTTGTAGTCGAAACCTTCCACCGCATGTTTAAATTCGGGAAAGCCAAAGATATCTCGCGCGGTAACATAGGCCTTGGCAATTTGATCCGCACTGGCACCCGTCGACTCAGACAAGCGTTGAACAAAGGTAAAGCCCATGGTGTTAACCATATCATTGGCTAATTGGGTGGCGATAATCTCATTGCGCAATCGATGAGCAGCTATTGCATCAGAAAAACGTTGTTGTAAAGGCGTTGGAAATGGTTTGTTCAAGCATTTCGCCATATAGCTATCAGCAGCTAAATCACTCTTAGCCAACACTTCCTTTAGCTCAACTTTTGAATAAGAGACGAGCACTGAAAGCTCAGGGCGAGTTAAACCTATACCTGCTGTTTGGCGTTCAATTAATACCTCATCCTCTGGAATAAACTCCAATTGCCGGTCTAAAGTACCTTTTGTTTGCAAATCATTGATAAAGCGCCGATATTCCCCCATTCGCTGAACGGCTTGACTAGACGCAATACTGATCGACAAGGTTTGTTGATAGTTGTTGTCTAACACCAACTCAGCCACTTCATCCGTCATTTCCGCAAGTAACTGATTACGCTGCTTCTCAGTCATGTCACCGTTAACCACCAAGTCATTTAAAAGAATTTTGATGTTAACTTCATGGTCAGAACAATCGACACCGGCGGAGTTATCGATGAAGTCTGTGTTACATGCCCCGCCATTAAGACAAAACTCAACTCGCCCCAATTGCGTCATCCCAAGGTTGCCGCCCTCCCCAAATACTTTGCAACGCAGTTCATCCCCGTTCACTCTTAACGTATCATTGGCTTTATCTCCAACATCCGCGTGGCTTTCATTGCGTGATTTGATGTAGGTCCCGATGCCACCATTCCACAATAAATCAACGGGTGACCTGAGCAAGGCTGATATCAACTCGTTCGGCGTCAACGATGAGGCACTAATACCAAACCGTTTTTTCATTTCAGGTGAAATTGAAATGGACTTAAGCGAACGGGAAAAAACACCTCCCCCCTTGCTAATTAAGGTGTCATCATAATCTGACCAACTACTTTTGGGCAGAGCAAATAAACGCTGCCTTTCTTTAAAACTTTTTGCCGCGTTGGGATTAGGGTCTACGAAAATATGTAGATGATTAAAGGCTGCCGTCAAGCAAATATGCTCTGACAACAACATGCCATTGCCGAACACATCACCTGCCATATCCCCGATACCAACGACAGTAAAGTCATCCTTTTGTATATCAATACCTTTCTCTTTAAAATGCCGTCGCACACTCACCCACGCACCGCGAGCGGTAATACCCATACCTTTGTGGTCATACCCTTGGCTACCGCCTGAAGCAAAGGCATCACCCAACCAGTGGTTGTAATCTTTTGAAATGGCATTCGCGATATCTGAAAAAGTGGCAGTCCCTTTGTCCGCCGCGACAACAAGGTAAGGATCATCTCCGTCTTTTCGCACAACCTGTTCCGGAGGCGCTATTTCGTTATTAATGAGATTATCGGTAATATCCAGCAAACCCGAAATAAACGTTTTGTAGCAAGCAACTCCTTCCTCAAAAGTTTCTTCGCGCGTGAAGTGTGGCATCACTGACTTTGCGATAAAACCACCCTTCGCCCCACCAGGAACTATCACGGCATTTTTAACATGTTGTGCTTTGACCAATCCAAGTACTTCAGTCCGATAGTCCTCAAACCGATCCGACCAGCGTAAACCGCCACGAGCAACTGCACCGCCGCGCAAGTGAACACCTTCGACACGAGGTGAATAGACAAAAATTTCAAATTTTGGTCGAGGTTCCGGAATGTCCGCGATCGTTCTTGGTGAAAACTTGATACTCAGGTATTCCTTTCGCTTACCATTGGAGTCAACCTGAAAATAATTAGTCCTTAACGTACCCTGTATAAGATCCAGGTACCGGCGGATGATTCGATCCTCGTTTAAATTTTCAACGGCATCTAAAGATTTAAGTATTTTATCCGTAAGCCTATCAATGCGCTCGCGATCCTTATCGGTACTTTGATTTATTCTAGGGTCAAAATTTGCTTTGAATAACGCGATTAAATTGCGAGTTATATCTAAGTGTGCAGATAATGTACTGGCGATATAGCTTTGGCTAAAATTGAACATCGTCTGTTTCATATACGCGGCGTAGGCACGCAGAATATTGACTTCTGGCCAGTTAAGACGAGCACCGAGAACGAGATGATTAAACTCATCGCTCTCAACCTTCCCTTGCCATATTGCCAAAAAGGATTCATGAAAATTCTGTCGCGCAGCGTTGACATCGATAATCGTGGGCAAATTATATTCTAGCGAAAAATCATGCAGCCATATCATCTGCTTTTCTCCACTGACAACACGTCGCAACTGATATGGATGCTCACCGATAACTCTTAAGCCCAGATTTTCGAGCAGAGGAATGATATCTGATAATTCTAATGCGTGATCTTTACGAAAAATCTTAAATCGAACTGATCGCTCTTCGGAACCAATAGGCTGATAGAAGCTCATAACAATATCAGTATCGCCATTTAGTTCGTCCAGCATTTGAATATCGTGAACTGCGGTTCTCGCGTCATAGCTCTCGCGATAAGCGTTAGAAAAACCATCTTTATACTGGTTATAGAACTGGGTCCCTTTCTCCTCACCTAACGTTTCAACAAGAGATGTCGCAAGATGCTCACCCCATGAGCGAATGACATCGATAATTCGCTGTTCAAGCTCTTTGACGTCGAACTCAAGAGGCGACTTTGGATTGATTTTAAATACCAGGTGCACTCTTGCCAGAATGGACTCTGAGAAATAGGTGGTAAATTCCTGCTCCGTTGCCCCGAGAACCTCACCAATAATGCTTTGTATTTTCAGCCTAACTTGGGTATTGAAAATATCCTTCGGCACATAGAGCATGCAGCTGACAAATTTTCCGTACGGCCCTCTGCGCATGAACAACCGAACGCGGTAACGTTCATTGATTTGCGCTATGCGAATGGCTACATCATATAATTCTTCTGGCGTAGACTGGAACAGCTCGTCTCTTGGAAATGTTTCCAAGATTTGTTTTAGCATTTTTCCCGTATGACTATCGACCTCCAACCCTGCCTTTGAAAAGACATAACCAACCTTATCAGAAATGATGGGGATTGCGGTCGGCGAGTCATTATAGACTTCAGCGGTGTACAAACCCTTAAACCGGCTTTCTCCACAGACGTTACCGTTTTTATCAAATCGTTTCACGATGACATAATCAGGATAAGCTGATCTGTGTACCCGCGACCTGGCAAACGCCTTGGCGAAGTTTATCACCCGTGAAGATTCATAAAATTGCTTGACGCCGGGAAGGTCTTCGCTCAAATCAATGCGCCGGGCAGGAATGTCAAGTAATTTTGCAATGCCCATGCGAGATTCTATATTCTCAACTAACTCTTTTCCGGACTTACTTTTTTTTATGTCATATTCGGCATAGCCCATAAACGTAAAGTAGCCTTCTCTCATCCATTGCAGAAAGATCTCGGCCCTCGCCATCTCAGTCAGTAGTGAATCGTCGCTGCACTGTGAACGCGCGTGTTTAATGTTGTCGATTGAGGCCTGTGCTTGTTCTAATAGTGGATGATAACTATTGACCACCGCATCAACGCTTTTTAGTACATCGCTAATTGCTGAACTAATCTCATGCAGTGCTTGTTTATCGGTATGACGATTAATCTCCAAAAACAATAGCGACTCATTTGCCGCTAAGCCCTGAGCGGCATCAGCTGATGGGAGCTTATCGCTGCTCTTACCCGGAAGCACTCTAAGCAACTCGCTGCTCTCATTTCGCTCCACCGAAATCAAAGTACTTTTGATTGTATGAATTGCTATGTTTCGTCGATTTATTTCGAGGCGAATAGAGTCAACTAAAAAGGGGACATCTCGATGTAGTACCGCAATAGCCGTGTGGCTGCTTAGCCAGCCATGCTCTTCAAGGCTAGGATTAAAGACCCGTACTTTACTGCTCGAACGGTCAAATTTTTGTAGAAACTCCCACCAACCGTAGAGGCAGCCAAATAGGTCATCCCAATTTTGGCCAACTAACTCCTCCCGAGGGTACTGGTGGAAATACAGTTCAACGAAAGTAAAAAAGTCAGCATTTTCGGTCTCTCTGAGCCGATCCCTAAATTGCGTGTTAACCTCTTTCGCAAACGCCTCTGCCGTCTCTATATCCAGTGCACTTATTTTCACGGTCTGGTCCTTAAATTCAATAAATACCTACCCTTCTGTTTAGCATAGACCATACTGAAAACCAGGCATCACAGAGGCTTGGGCGAGTTTTAGAGCTATACCTAGCTATCAACCCATAATGCAAATTCCAGCGTTTAGGGGACAAAGCTTCAATCGGGAACTTTTAATCGATAAGGGTCTCAATAAGGGTTTTACGGCCCTAGGCTAGAGGGTAAAATCTCTCGACAATTCAATAACTTGAGATATAACCCAGCTTAGTGTGAGGCGCAGCCCTCGCAACACGGGCTGCGGTAGCTTGAAAACGGGCACATGGCCCTCATTTTGGCCGCGAGCGAAATAGTACGGCAGTCAGCAGGCGCTGATTAAAATAACAGTTTAAGGAATATTTGATGAGCAACCCTACGTCAGCGGAAACGTCAGCCAATACCGTTCACGGTCCGGCAAACGCCATTGACCAACTTCGACGCTATATGAATGGCCAAATTATCGGCCAGGAAGCGTTAGTTGAGCGACTATTAATCGCCTTGCTGGCTAACGGACACTTGTTAGTGGAAGGTCCCCCCGGACTAGCTAAAACCAAAGCCATTAAGTGTTTATCCGATGGAATCGAGGGCAACTTTCACCGGATTCAATTCACGCCAGACTTGCTGCCATCCGATGTCACAGGGACAGATATATACCGCCCAGAAACAGGTGACTTTGAATTCCAACCTGGGCCCATCTTTCATAACCTCGTATTAGCCGATGAAATCAACCGCGCACCGGCGAAAGTCCAGTCTGCCCTTCTAGAAGCTATGGCTGAGCACCAAATATCAGTCGGTAGAGCAACCTACGCCTTACCCGAACTATTTATGGTCATGGCGACACAAAACCCTATTGAACAAGAAGGCACTTATCCTCTACCAGAAGCACAGCTCGACCGTTTCTTAATGCACGTCAAAGTGAGTTACCCCAAAGCGGAAGCTGAAGCGGAAATCCTGCGGTTAGTCCGCCAAGAAGCGCAAGCCAATGAGGCACCACCCTCACAAGCTATAAGCCAAGCAGATTTGATGCAAGCTCGCCAAGATATATTGCAAATGCACATGGCACCAACTGTAGAAGAATACATAGTGCAATTGATCATGGCGACACGTGAACCACAACTCTACAATGAAGAACTAGCGAGTTTATTTGAGTTTGGTGCAAGTCCACGCGGCACAATTGCATTAGACCGTTGTTCGAGAGCGCATGCCTGGCTACAAAATAAGGATTTCGTAACACCGGACGATGTTCAAGCTGTTGTTCATGATGTACTGCGCCACCGCATTATTTTAAGTTTTGAAGCCGAAGCAAACGGCGTCACAAGTGACCAAGTCATCGACAAACTCATTAATACCGTTCCAGCGGCATAACCAAAGTTGAGAGTGACCCAGTGGTGAATCCCGCACAGGCATTAAGATCAAAAAACTCAGCGGCGGAGACAAGCGCGCTAAAGACAGCGCTATTAGCGAAAGGCGCCTTCACGGATCTTGAGACGTTATTAACGTTACGACATGTTGCTGCTGATCTAAAACTCTGGCCATTGAAACCTAGCCTCGCGACACAAGCAGGTAGCACTCGAACACGTTTTCGTGGTCGCGGAATGGAGTTTGAAGAGGTTCGTGTCTACCAACCCGGCGATGATATTCGAACCATAGATTGGCGTGTCACCGCACGCACACAAGTCCCGCATACAAAATTGTTTCGAGAAGAGCGCGAGCGCCCAACATTGATTGTATTCGATCAGCGTTCGAGTTTATTTTTTGGCAGCCAACGTTGTTTCAAATCAGTGTTAGCTGCACACATTGGCGTTTTAATCGCTTGGGCATCATTACAACACAGTGACCGAGTCGGAGGCTTGGTATTTGGCGATACCCACCACCAAGACGTAAGACCCCAAAAAAGCAAACATGCTGTACTCGAGCTGGTCAAAGTCATTAATCAGTTTAATCATCAACTGAAGTCACCCGATAAAAATACTGGTGATCAATCTATTTCTTTGTCACAGCTATTAGAAGACACACGACGATTGGCCAAGCCAGGCACCGCTGTCTATATCATTAGCGACTTTCAAGACCTCCTGACGGAGACAAAGAATGATATTAGCAAGCAGCTGTATTTGTTAGCGAGACATTGCGAAGTGACATTATTCCAAGTATTCGACCCGTTAGAACGTCGTATTGATACGCCTGGATTTTTCACGGTCAGCGACGGCAACCGACGGGCTCAAATTAAAGGTGACGATAAACATCTGAACGACTCGCTACAGGCCCAATTCGACAACGTCATCAATACACTTAAACATATTACCGGTCCATTGCGGATAAACCACGCTATGTTCTCGACCGCAGATGACGAACTACAGCAATTGAGACAAATATTTAGAAAATAGAACGGTTTGATAAACAACTAAGCTAATCACCACGTCAAGACAATAACGAATCTGAATAATCTGAATGAATAGTAACGACCCGCTAGCGCAGCTGCGAGACATCCACCTACCACCCGAGATTGGTTTATGGCCAATAGCACTCGGTTGGTGGATCGTATTGGCGGTTATAATAATTGCTGCGGTAGGCGTAATAGTGTTTTTTCTCAACAAGCGACGAGGGGGTAATCACTACCGCCAACAAGCGTTGTCATTACTCGACGTCTCGTGGCATCAATATCAGGCTAGTGGCGATGCAAGGCAGCATCTGGCTGAACTAACCCGCATACTTAGACGGACTGCAATAACGGCTTACCCACACTACCCCATACAGTCACTCTCCGGAAAATGTTGGCTGCGCTTTCTCGATGCTTGCGATGATCGTTCGAACAGTGAATTTAGTAACGGTGCGGGTCAAGCCATAGCCACACTACCCTATCAAGAATCCATCAATCAGGATCTAAAACCACTACACCAGTGCGTTAAAATGTGGATTATCAATCACCGCAACAAAGTGCCAACATCCATCATACTGCGCATTTTTTCGGATGCAAATATTTCTTTCATCCCAAATGACTCATCGATGGTGGCCGCAACCACCCAACACGCTACTCGAGAGTTACGTCACCATGCTTGAGTTTGATCTACCATGGCTTTGGTGGCTACTGCCGCTTCCAATAGTAATTTGGCTAGCACCTCGAGCGCCACAAACCGAGACAGCACTCCGTGTACCTTTTTATCGCTTACTCAGCAATCAACATATAGAGAGCTCAACCTCTAATTCTTCTCCCCGACTCTACTCAATTGCAATCGGTTGCCTATGGGTTTGTATTCTCGCCGCAGCTGCTGGACCTCGCTGGTTTGGTGAACCGGTATCTCTACCTAGCAGCGGACGAGACCTACTCTTAGCGGTCGATATATCCGGTAGTATGAAAACTGCCGATATGGTTATCGGCAATGACCGCGTCGATCGCCTTACGGCAGTAAAAGCAGTCGTCAGTGAATTCGTCGAGCGTCGACAAACAGATCGCCTTGGTTTAATTTTGTTTGGCACAAACGCCTACTTGCAGGCTCCTCTGACATTCGACAGAAACACTGTTCAGACATTGTTACTCGAAGCGCGCTTAGGTTTTGCCGGAGAAAAAACAGCCATAGGCGATGCGATTGGCTTAGCCACAAAACGATTACTTAATCGCCCAGAAAATTCTCGCGTACTTATTCTACTCACCGACGGAGCAAATACCGCCGGTGAAGTGAACCCTATTCAAGCCGCCGAGTTAGCTAAACAAACGCAAGTAAAAATTTATACCATTGGCGTAGGTGCCGATGAACTCGTGGTGCCAGGCATCTTTGGTAGCGACTTGGGCGCACGACGCATGAACCCTTCTGCCGACCTCGACGAAAAAACGCTGCAGCAAATTGCTGAAATCACCGGAGGCGAATATTTCCGAGCAAAAGACATCACCGAACTGCAAGAGATTTATGCCAAACTCGATATCTTAGAACCTATTGAACAGGAGGCGGAAACGTTTCGCCCAACCACTGCCTTGTTTTATTGGCCCTTGACCATTGCGCTAGCGCTAAGTATTGCGCTTGCATTCGCTAAACGCTGGCCCATCGGTTTAAATCGCAGTACGCCCAACAACACTCGTCAATCGCGCCCAATCGACGTTAGTTTAAAAGCGGAGGCCCGAACCAATGACTGAATTTCATTTCATTCGGCCACTTTGGTTGCTTAGCCTTCTACCGTTATTGGCACTTTGGTGGGCGCTGTGGACACGCCACAGTAAACAAACCCAGTGGAGTAAGCTCATTCCTCAGGATTTATTACAACACCTCCTCGAGTCCAGTAATCAACAACGTCAACGATGGCCGTTGATTGCGCTTCTTGTCGCGTGGGTGTTAGCAGCCGCCGCATTAGCTGGCCCTACGTGGCAAAAATTACCTCAACCAATTCATCGCTCAACCGCTGCGGTCGTTATTGTGATGGACCTTTCTCCATCAATGGTAGCCGAAGACTTAAAGCCGTCTCGCTTAGTACGAACGCGTTATAAAATTCTTGATTTTCTGAATCAGCGCAATGAAGGGATGACAGCACTTGTCGCATACGCCGGAGAGGCACATGTAGTTAGTCCACTCACTGACGACAACGACACCATTAGCAATTTAGTGCCTGCTTTGTCACCCGATGTACTCCCATTGACAGGCAGTAACGTAGAGATGGCCATTGAAAAAGCTCAAACTCTACTCGCCGACGCAGGAATTCATCGTGGGCAAATTCTATTATTTACCGATGGCATTGCAAAAGAGGCGATGAATGAAGTTAAAAAACTAATCATTGGATCGCCACATACATTGTCTGTCATTGGCGTCGGCAGTGATGATGGTGCCCCAATTCCAACAGGAAACGGGGGCTTCACCAAAGACCGACAAGGTAATATTGTGATCGCCAAGCTCAATAGCAGCGGGCTCTCTGATTTAGCACGCTCAGTTGGGGGTAGCTATTCACCGCTCACTACAGACACTCGCGACCTTGACAGTCTGGAAGAAATACAACGGCAGCAAGCAGCTCTATCAGAAAGCCAACAAGTGAATCGGGAATTCGATGTGTGGCAAGACCAAGGCCACTGGCTGGCGATATTGCTTGTTCCTTTTGCATTGTTTACCTTCCGAAGGGGCTGGGTCCTGTCGATTGCTGCAGTGGCATTTATCTTTCCACAGCCCAGCAACGCCTTTGAGTGGCAAGATCTATGGGCAACCGATGACCAACAAGCGCACGCCGCTTTTGAGTCTGGCGACCCGCAAACAGCGGCTGAAAAATTTGAGAGCCGCCAATGGCGCGGTAGCGCACAGTACAAAAGTGGCGATTACGCAGCAGCCGCGAAAACATTCGCAGAAGGCAAGTCAGTATTAGATTATTACAACCTTGGCAATGCCCTATTAAAACAAGGTGCGATTGATGATGCTATAGAGGCATATCAAACAGCCTTAGATAAAGACCCCAAGCATCAAGATGCTAAAGCAAACTTAGAGCTTGCTCGGTCGTTAAAAAATCAGTCGCAGCAGAATTCATCCTCAGATGACCAAAATCAGCAGAGCGATCAAAATGGCGAGCAACAGCAAGATGGAAATTCTAGCTCGCCAAAAGACGGGCAAGAAAACTCGGACAACGGACAAGCCGATCAATCCAGCAAGAAATCCGGCGAGAACGGCCAGCAAAATGACAATCAAAATCCGGAGAGCACGAGAGAAAACACGGAGCTAGCTGATAAATCCGCCGAATCGCAATCCAGCAACAGTAGTGGAGAAATCGACGAAGAAGCTGCGCAACAACTCGCTGCCGACGACCCGACCCGACAAGCGCTGTCAGATAACGAGAAACAACAAATAAACAACTCAGATTCGTCGGAGCCTGAAGAAGAGAATGAATCGACAGCGGCACTTAATACAGGTGAAAATGATTCGCAGAAAAACGAAGAACAATCGCTAGTTGCACAAGAACTCACAAGCCAACAAGGCGACAGCGAAAAACAACAAGCTTTGGAACAATGGCTGCGCCAGATCCCTGATGATCCAAGCGGGTTACTACGACGCAAATTCGAGTACCAGCACAGACAGTTGCGACAACAGTATCGCACAGGCGAGTGGCAACCGCCGGAGAACCAGGCCTATGAACGCTGGTAACTCAATAATTAACTATATTGTAAAACCATCAAATATGATGACTTCGATGAACACAAAGTACTTTAAATTTACAACACTTAGACCACTGTTGGTGTGTTTAAACCTGTTTTTACTTATCATAATAAGTTTGCCTTCTTTCGCAGCAGATTTTTCTGCGGAAGTCGATCGAACAGTCATTACTGAAGATGAATCTCTATTGCTGACTTTACATATCAACGAGCAAATTGGTTACGGTGGACCCGATTTAACACTGCTCGAAGAGGATTTCGACATTCTCAATCAGCAACGTAGTAATCAGTTTCGAAGCCTCAACGGCCGTACAGAAGCCTGGACCGAATGGACTATTTCGTTGTCACCTAAACGTCATGGCAAACTGCTTATTCCCAGCTTCAGTTTTTCAGGTAGTTATACCGATGCGATTGAAATTACTGTCAATCAACTCACAGCAACCAACAATGAATCGCGAGATATTTTTGCTACTGTCGCAACTGAAAAAGAAGCGGTATATGTTCAAGAACAACTTTTAGTCACTGTTCGACTCCATACCGCCGTTGATTTAAGAGAAATAACAGTAGAAAAAGATTTAGTCATCGATGGTGCAACAGTTGAACACGTCAGCGAAGTGTCGTATCGCAAGAATATCAACGGAAGGCTATATAAAGTCGTCGAAATGGTCTATGCGGTTTACCCGCAACAAAGTGGTGAATTAACGATTCCTGAGCTCGCTTGGAATGCGTTGGTAGTAAACAATCGCTGGCGAAACGACCCTTTTAGAGCATCACGAGGCACTCTACGGCGGATAAAAAGTTTACCAACAAAGGTAGCCGTGGAAAGTAAACCTGATAATTACACTGGCAACATCTGGCTACCTGCAAAAAATGTAAGACTAGAACAGCATTGGAGCAGCGACCCAAAACGCTTTGTCGTCGGGGAGCCTTTGACCCGTCGCATATCGATTATTGCCGAAGGTCTTTCCGCCGCGCAGCTACCGCCTTTTGACGAACCAATGCTGGACGATATAAAAATATACAGTGACCAGCCGCAACTGGATGAACAAAAATCTTCCAGCGGTATTGTCGGCTCTCGCCATGAAAGCCTGGCTATCGTGCCTACTCGTTCAGGTAACATCACTCTACCTGCGATCGACATCACATGGTGGAATACCACCACTGGCAGACAAGAAGTAGCCACTTTACCCTCTCAAACCATTCAGGTTGCTCCAGCGCCGGTGAACAACCCAATGGCGACCAATCTTGCTTCACCCGCGCTCTCCACTCAGCCGGGTGCCGACAACAGCAATGTAGAGCAAATTAATTCCGAAATTTCGGGTGACGGGTTCGGCGCAACACCTTTGCATTTATGGATAAGCAATGCACTATTCGCCGTGCTTGCCGCTGTATTTTTTATCGCTTGGCTCAACGCCCGCACACGCTCTGCACATAATCCGCTTCATGATGATGAAACCGCAGTTCCTGAAGCGGTTAATGAGAAGCAGCTCTTCAATGAGCTGCGAAAATCTTGCGCTGATAACCAGGCAAACCAAGCACGACACGCACTATGCCAATGGGCACGGTGTCATTGGCATTTAGCTCAGCAGCCAAGCCTAGAGAATATTAAATTGCAATTTGACGATGAAAAACTAAATTATCAGCTGGATCTTCTCGACAAGACATTGTATTCAAACAATAACGATTCAGACTGGGACGGCACTGCCTTATGGACGGCACTAACAGCCGCAAAACGGGCAGAAAGAAAGAGAAAGAATAGCGAAAGTACGTCACACAATGACCTCCCTCCCCTTTACCCCAGTACGCGTTAATCTCGACTAAGGTAGAATTAACGCTCCCTGCAAATCGACCTGCGGCAAAGCAACAATAATATCCATTGCGTGGCGCGATCCACCAGGTTGCATGAGGTGCAGCCTGTAGTCAGAGAATATTTTATTAATCCTTTTTCTTGCTTGACTCAGCGAATTTCCCGCAACGACTTCGCCCTCTAAAAGCTCAGAATCAATTGTTGAATACCCAATTAATTGATTCGCCACAAAAAAACCTAAAACATTTGCGATACAAAGACCATCGCAGTCGGGGTTTACTTGAGGTAACTCCTGGCTACCAATCGGGTTTAGCGAACTGTAGTTTCCATAAAGCTCAATTATCTTGCGCGCACTTCGCATCTGATCTTGCGCGGATTGAGCATTTAACAAAGCCATCACACGTTGCAAAGACTGAAAGCTTTCTGTTAGATCTTCTTGTTTCTTAATTTGTCGCGCTATACCAAACTGTAGAAAGTCATAACTTGAAAGCTGCCAATTAAACCAGTTGGTACTAATTACCATCAATCCTGAATCGAGACCATCACTGCCATTCGACCACCACGTTTGGTTAACCATTAGGACATGAACTAATTTTCCGTATGCAGCAGTTAACCCTTTCCAGTGCGCTACAGAAAAATCTTTATCTAACGACGGCTCCGAAATATAGAGATGATACATTGCATCGCGACTAGCGGCTTCTGGCCCTAGGTCGGAATAGCTTGGATAGCCCGAGGCAATCAAAAGCGGAGGGGAAACATCGTCATCACCGTTCTTAACAGTATGAAATATCACGCGGCCAAGCGCCTTACCTTGATAAAATATTTCATAACCATGCCCAACACCCACATCTTCGTGCGATGCCAAAGGGATTAGTTCCAGGCCGAGAGCAGACGTTAGCGCTTGATGTATAGCCAATTGCCACTCGCTTACACCCCAGCGGCGAATTGGATGACTGGCTGATAGCGCCAACACATTGTTTAACGGTAACTGTGAAAGCTGGTGTAGGTCATCCTCCACATCTTCAGCGAGAATATTGCTACTGAGTTGTGGGCGTTGGTGTTCGATGTACTGGTCAATCTCCCCACTTGCGTGCCCTAAAAATACCTCCAGCGCGCCTGGTGCAGGCATGCTAGTCAACTCTCTCGCCATAGCTAGCGGCGTTGGATAGCCTAACTGACTTGCGAGCTTGCCCAATCCTTGCATTATGTTCTCTAAATAAACTTTATCTTCACCTGATGACTTTGATCGGGCTTGCAACTGGCGCCTGATCCGATTGAGTTCATACCCGACGCGTAACCCAGACGCTACTTCAAATTGATCTCTAGGTAAATTCACGCCGGTATGACGCATATCTTGTAGCCATTTATTAACCATATGTTGAGTAGCCGTATCAAAAGGACTGACATCAACATGACTAATAACGCCGTAGACTTCAGGTGAATGTAGTTTGCTATATCGAAAACGGGCGATGGTAAGTAAACAGCGGTCTATCTCCGCACGGCCTTGTAGATCAGCTTGTAAATATCGCAATTGCTGAGAGGCTTCGACTTCCGCTAACGCCCTAAGACTAGAATCGATTATTGATAGCGTTTCGCGCCCGAGCTCGGCACTGGCCCTGTTGAAAGGCTCAGAAGGCATTAACCTTGCTAAGGAGGTTTCTATTTTTTCTAACTGAGCAAGGCACTGCTTATTTCCATTTGCGCTTAATTGATTCGACAACGAATCGTCACCTTGTCGCTCCCCACCACAGGCACCGAGAAAGATCGCGGTAACTAGGGCCAACGCTTTCATGCGCAAACGTAATAGATTGAATCGCGGCACTGTCAAACACTCCGATGAAATTAAATGTGTGATGAGCTCGTACTCAAACCGAGGAAAGACAGGCTGACTCCCCACATTTTGGCTATGCTTAAAAGAAACCAACACACCTAAGCTCATTGGGTATCAAATCGTACCCCAATGATCTTAAATCTCAAGACAAACACAGCCAAAACCTAAATGGATGCAGCAAACACAATAAACCTCTCAGCTGACGAGCGCGACTGCCTTCAGGAAATAACCAATGTTGCGATGGGACAAGCTGCAGACCATCTAGCACGGTTATTAGATCAATTTGTCGTACTCTCGATACCCCACGTAGAGCTGCTCAGCCCGTCTGACATAGCAATGGCCTTGCAATCATTACAAGGGCCTCAATCAGTCTCTGGAGTTTGCCAAGGATTTCTGGGAGGCGGATTAGCCGGCGAATGTATGCTGATTTTTAATGACGCCAGCTTTCAGGATTTAGCCAGTCTGTTTAAATATGAATCCGAATTAGATGAGCATACTGAACACGAGCTATTAATGGATGCCGCCAACGTCCTGGTCGGCGCCTGCTTAAAAGGCTTAGCAGAACAATTAGACGTCGAGTTCAGTTTTGGCCCCCCAATGCTTCTGGGCCAACACCTTTGTATTGACGAACTCTTAAAAAATACCAACAAACTATGGAAGCAAGCACTTGTTGTAGAAATAAACTACCGAATCGAAGACTTCAATGTCAACTGCGACCTACTGCTTATATTGACGGAAGACTCTATTCACAGACTGCTCACTAAGATCGCCTGTTTATTGGATTAATTATGGCCGAGAAGATCAACATCCTTGATGAACTGCATTGGCTAATGGACGTGCTTCAAAGCATTGACGTTGGCTTGGTGGTATTAAATCAGGATTTTGAGATAGAGCTGTGGAATAGCTTCATGCAGAACCACAGCGCATTAATGCCATCCGACGTAATGGGCAAAAGTTTATTTAGCTTATTTCCCGAACTACCGGAAAATTGGTTTCGACGAAAAGCTGAATCGGTGTTTGTACTACATAATGCAGCTTTTACCACTTGGGAACAGCGTCAATATCTCATCAAATTTAAAAACTATCGACCCATCACGGGCGTAGCAGAATACATGTATCAAAACAGCACCATCGTGCCGTTGATTGATACTCAGGGTGACGTAAATCATATTTGCTTAATAATATATGATGTCACAGACACCGCTGTGAACAAGGAAGGCATGCGCAATGCGAACGCGCAGCTTGAGCAACTCAGCCGAACTGACCGCTTGACCCAATTATTCAATCGAGGTTGGTGGGAAGAATGCTTAGAAAAAGAGTTTAAACGTAACCAAAGACAGCCAAGTGATTGCTGCTTGGTTATGTTCGACATTGATCATTTTAAGAAAGTGAATGATACCTATGGGCATCCAGCTGGGGATGAAGTCATTCGCCGCACCGCCGAAACATTACGCAATAACTTACGCGATGTAGATATAGCCGGTCGTTACGGTGGTGAAGAGTTTGCGATCATTCTCATTAATGCCGACGAAGATGGTGCCGGTATATTCGCCGAACGATTGAGGGCTAATATCGAAAGCCTCGAAGTATTCTACGATGGAACCCAAATACCCTACACAATAAGCCTGGGTATTTCACAGCTGAACGAAAAAATTAACTCTCCAGGAGGCTGGATAGAGGCGGCCGACTCAGCGCTTTACGAAGCCAAGCATGCAGGAAGAAACTGCTGGAAGGTTAACAAACCATAACCCTCCAGCAATAGTTTTTTGGTAAACCTAACGATCTATTGAAGCTTGAGCTTGTTGATGAGCTTCGAAAGCAGAATAAGACACTTCCCCCCAGCTAGATGCCAAGCGGTCACTCAAATTAGCTTTTTCCGCATCACTCAAATTTCCTAAACTGCCGTCTGTCACACTGGTGAGGCTTACCACTGCGTAGTCACCTGAGGCAAGTTCAACTTTTTCGACAAGCGCCGAGCCTGCGGGCTTAGCCATTGCAAATACATGTTGCAAAATATCACGCCCAACTTTCGGATCGTTCCGCTGAGCACTCTCAGCAATCTGCCACTCGTATTCATCGGCCTGCGCAACTTCTTCAACACTTTTACCTGATTGAATCTCAGAAACCAGTTCATCTGCAACAGACGCTATTTCTGCAATCGCCTTGTTACGCTTTAGGTCAGCGACAATCGAATTCTTCACTTCATCAAGTTCAAGCGCTCGCGGCTCATGATGATTCGTCACTCGCAGGACTACAAGGTGAGTGGAAGACACCTCAATGACATCGCTTGAATGACGGGTATCGAGCGCATCACCATCGAAGGCTGCTTCAATTACTTTGGGGTTTGATGCTAGGCCAAAGCCACCACTGCGGCTAAAGGGACCCGCAAACTGAAGTCTCAAACCCAACTCTTTCGCGGCAGGGCCAAGTTCAGCAACGTTGTATGTAAGATCTTCATATTGACGGCGCAACTCGACGAAGCGGTCTTCTGCCATCGCACGTCGCATAGCGCGCTCTATCCGACCACGATCTTCCTCAAAACTGGGTGGTTCTGCACCACTGACTTCAAGTAACTTGATAATGTGAGTACCTGCATCAGTCACAACTGGAGCCGATACCTCTCCCACCTGTAGGCTTGCCAAGGCGTCTTCGAATGCTTGTGGGAATGTATCACCGGATGTAAAACCTAAATCACCTCCATCTTCGCGCGACCCAAAGTCATCTGATAACTCTTCAGCCACATCGGCAAACGCCTCACCATCTGCAAGACGCTTTTGGACATCAGCGATAATTTCTTGCTCAGAACCATCGTCTTTTGCCTCGATTAAGATATGCGCCGCTCGACGCTCTGAGTCAGCAACGAATGCCGATATCTCTTGCTCATACTGCTCGCGAATGTCCTCTTCTGAGAGCTCAATCTGCTCTTCCAGTTGCGCCAAGTTGAGCTCTACAAACTCAATCGCGACTTGTTCTGGGTTCTGATAATCCGCTTTATTAGCCTCGTAGTATTCACCGATCTCCTCATCACTAATCTCGATAGAGGCTTGCACCGGCGCTAGTGGCACGGTTAGGTAATGAAAGCTTCGAGATTGCTGCGAGAGCGCTACCATACGCTCAAGCTGTGCGTCTGTTATAAAACTGCTCGATGTAAGCCCCGCCACTTGCTGACCCAGCACAATATCTTCTTCGAGCTGACTTCGGTAGCTCATCGGAGTATAGCCAACACGCGCCAGTAAATTTCTGAATGTATTCTCGTCAAATTTACCGTCGACGCGAAACTCAGGAACACTCAAAATATATTCATTGATCCGCGCAGTAGACGCCGCAAATCCCGAATCTTTAGCCGCAACAACCATTACTTTACGACGAATCAATTCGTTCAACACTGGCTCGCGCAAATTATCGTCCGACAAAAATTCTTCTGGAAGATTATCTCCGAATTGTGAACGCAATTGATTTTGACGGGCACTTATCGCGCGCTGTAAATCAATTTCTGTAATTTTTTCGCCTTCAACTTCTGCTACCTCACCCGGAGAAATACTACCGGTGAACAGCGAATCGACACCGAACAATACCAGTGGCACAACCATCAATCCGACGATGATTACTGCAACCGCACCCTTAAGGTTATCTCTCAAACTTTGTAACATGTTGACCTCGAATTATTACCCAACGTGTTTCTTTCCTGCTATGTCAAACACGGCTGGGCACAAAAACGTGCTAGGAAATAATTTTAATTTACCTAACTCGTTAAGCTTATGCTCAAATCTAAACGGAATCGCTTCAATGAAAAAAGGCGCATCGTTCAGATGCGCCTTAATGTTTATAGTGTCTCTAGTCGCTTATGTGAGCTCTCAAGTAACGCTTATCTAATTTAAGTTCACAAATTGCTTTTAGGAATCTAAAGACCTTTTTAATGTTAATTTAGTTAACTGCGTCTTTAAGCGCTTTACCCGCCTTGAAACTAGGAATTTTCGCCGCTGCAATCTGAATTGGCTCACCTGTTTGCGGGTTACGTCCGGTGCGCGCTGCGCGGTCTTTAACACTAAACGTGCCGAAGCCCACTAAAACAACCTGGTCACCTTTCTTAAGAGCATCGGCAACAGTGTCTACCATTGCGTCTAATGCGCGTCCAGCCGCTGCTTTTGGAATATCAGCAGACGCTGCGATCGCTTCAATTAGCTCTGATTTATTCACTCTATACACCCCTTATTATTGTTTTCTAGAACCTTTATCCAGAAAATTTGAATGGAAATCTGTTGTCGGTCTTCGGCGGCTATAAGTCCCGTAATATCTGGCTTATAGCCCACCCCAAGCGCTGAATGGAGATTTATACCAACTGCAATATAGGGGGTCAAGGAGACATTACTCAAATACACAATAAGTATGAATATCTGATTGGTTTTTAACCGATTACCCCCGAAGTTTCGACCTTGTGGATGAAGCGTTACTCAAAAGCGCCCCAATTTGATATCACAATCACGTAGCCGCTATTGCAACTATCAATGCACCCGCCGCGCGAAATTGCGCGACGATTTCACTTTTCGTTATCAATGAGCTTGAATGGCTCCGGGCTTCCCTTCAGATTCAGAAGACTCAGCCTTAGCTTCTAACGCTTGAAACTCTTCATCTGAGAATGGCTCTGGCTTATGCGCGAGTGCAAGCTCAAGAACCTGGTCAATCCACTTAACCGGGTGGATATCCATCGCCTCAGTAATATTGTCTGGAATCTCTTTTAAGTCTGGTTCGTTGTCGGCTGGAATAATGACTCGTTTAATTCCGCCCCGATGGGCAGCCAACAATTTCTCTTTTAAACCACCGATTTTTAATACTTCGCCGCGTAAGGTGATTTCTCCGGTCATCGCTACATCAGCTCTGACAGGTATATTAGTTAACACCGATACTAATGCCGTACACATCGCAATCCCGGCACTAGGGCCGTCTTTTGGCGTTGCACCCTCGGGAACATGGATGTGAATATCTCGACGGTCTAAAAAGTCGGGATGAATACCCAATACCTTGGAGCGGGAGCGCACAACCGTTAGCGCCGCTTGGATGGACTCTTGCATAACGTCTCCGAGGGAACCCGTTTTTACAATTCGTCCTTTACCACGCACAGCCGATGACTCAATAGTTAACAGCTCACCACCAACTTGTGTCCATGCTAAGCCTGTGACTTGACCCACTTGGTTTTCTTCCTCAGCTCTGCCAAAGTCGAATTTCCGCACTCCTAAATATTCTTCGAGGGATTCGCTCGTCACGTTGATGGTATCGTTTGAATTGGCTTTTACATTGGCAGTTACCACTTTGCGGCAAATTTTTGCGACTTCTCGGTCTAGGCCACGAACTCCCGCTTCACGTGAGTAGTAGCGAATGATGTCACGAATTGCAGCTTCTTCGACATGAATCTCACGCTCTTTCAAACCATTGCGCTTCATTTGCTTCGGTAGCAAGTAGCGAGTTGCAATGTTGACCTTTTCGTCTTCCGTGTAACCAGGAATTCGAATAACTTCCATACGATCCAATAATGGACCAGGGATATTCATTGAGTTTGAAGTACAGACAAACATCACATCAGAAAGATCGTAGTCAACTTCAAGGTAATGATCATTAAACGTGTTGTTTTGCTCGGGATCTAACACTTCCAGCAGCGCTGACGCCGGATCACCGCGGTGGTCCATTCCCATTTTGTCAATTTCGTCCAAAAGGAACAGCGGGTTTTTAACCCCTGCTTTCGACATTTTCTGTATCAACTTACCAGGCAATGAACCAATATAGGTTCTACGATGCCCTCGGATTTCTGCCTCATCTCGCACACCACCGAGCGCCATACGAACAAATTTACGATTCGTGGCACGAGCGATGGACTCGCCTAACGAGGTTTTACCAACACCGGGAGGGCCAACCAAACACAAAACAGGGCCTTTGATTTTTTTAACCCGCTGCTGTACTGCCAAATATTCCAGTATCCGCTCTTTCACCTCTTCTAAACCATAATGGTCTTCGTTAAGGATTTTTTCTGCACGACCAAGGTCATGACGTACCTTGCTACGTTTTTTCCACGGTACATTCACCATCCAATCGATGTAGGCGCGTACGACAGATGCCTCCGCTGACATTGGCGACATCATCTTTAATTTATTCAGTTCAGCACGGGTTTTCTCTTCGGCCTCTTTTGGCATACCCGCTTCTTTTATTTTGTTATCAAGGTCTTCGGCTTCATTGGGTTCATCACCTAAATCACCCAACTCCTTTTGGATAGCCTTCATTTGCTCGTTGAGGTAGTACTCGCGTTGGCTCTTTTCCATCTGCTTTTTAACGCGTCCACGAATTCGCTTCTCAACTTGAAACAGGTCAATTTCAGACTCCATCAAACCCAGCAAATGCTCGAGTCGCCCCCTAACATCAATCATCTCCAAAATTTCTTGCTTTTGCGGAAGCTCCAGAGACATATTTGCAGCAACCGTATCGGCCAAACGACCTGGCTCATCAATACCAGTCAGCGCCGTCATGACTTCAGCCGGAACTTTCTTGCTCAAATTGACATACTGTTCGAATTGAGTCATCGCAGACCGAACCAGAAGCTCCGCTTCCTTAGATGGGATGACCTCACTTTCTAAAGACTCGACATCAGCACGAAAATAACTTTGCTCCGTGTCGACTGATAGTATCTTTGCACGCGTGCCGCCCTCGACAAGGACTTTAACGGTGCCGTCAGGCAACTTTAGGAGTTGCAGAATTGTGGAGATGGTTCCGACTTCGTAGATATCATCAGCGGAGGGGTCGTCTTCCGAGGCGCTACGTTGAGCAACAAGCAAAACTTGCTTATCGGTTGCCATCGCTGTTTCTAAAGCTTCAATAGATTTCTCTCTCCCAACGAAGAGTGGAATAACCATGTGCGGATAAACCACTACATCGCGAAGAGGTAGTAATGGATATTGGTTGGAGCTGTCTGTTATTGAGTGTTCGGTCATTTTTCCCTCTTTATCACTGAGGCTGCGGCCCAAAGGGCTCGCTGCAATGAATTTACAGTGGGGGCACAGAAAAGGAATTACAAGTCAGGGCGAGATAATCCCCAAAATTAATCTTACCGCCTGGGCTACCTGAGTAACTAGGTTATCTAAGCATCTAAGTTACCCAGAAACAATTAGGGCGGTTAAAATTTAACCGCCCTACTCGAAGTGTGCTAGTTTTTGTCTTTGGCTGATGCAGCTGACTTGCCGGACTCGGCATTTTCATAGACCAGCAAGGGTTCTGATTCGCCTTTTATCACAGACTCATCAACAACCACCTTAGCGACGTCTTTTTCCGATGGAATTTTATACATCGTATCTAGGAGAACGTTTTCCATGATAGAGCGCAACCCTCGAGCACCGGTTTTACGCTCCATCGCCTTCATCGCCACAGCATCGAGCGCATCTGGACGGAAGTCTATTTCAACACCTTCCATACTGAATAGCTTCCCATATTGCTTGGTCAGCGAGTTCTTAGGCTCAGTGAGGATCTGAATCAGGGCTTCTTTATCAAGTTCTTCCAATGTCGCGATAACCGGTAACCGACCGACAAATTCAGGGATCAAGCCATATCTAACAAGATCTTCAGGCTCGAGATCACGGAGCGTTTCACCTACGTTCTTACCGTCCGCTTTGCTCTTCACTTCCGCGCTGAAACCGATGCCGCCTTTCTCTGATCTATCACGAATAACTTTGTCTAAACCAGCAAACGCACCGCCACAGATGAATAGGATATTAGAGGTATCCACTTGCAAGAACTCTTGCTGAGGATGCTTACGGCCACCCTGAGGAGGAACGGAAGCGACAGTACCCTCGATGAGCTTTAATAGAGCCTGCTGCACACCCTCGCCCGAAACGTCGCGGGTGATTGATGGGTTATCAGATTTTCGAGAGATCTTGTCAATTTCGTCAATGTAAACAATACCTTGCTGTGCTTTCTCTACATCGTAATCGCACTTCTGCAATAACTTCTGGATGATATTTTCAACATCCTCACCCACGTAACCGGCTTCCGTGAGGGTAGTTGCATCAGCAATGGTGAAGGGTACGTTAAGCAGTCGCGCCAATGTCTCAGCCAGTAGTGTTTTACCGCTTCCGGTTGGCCCAACTAGGAGGATGTTACTCTTACCTAGCTCAACATCTTCTTTATCTTTCTGCTTGTCACCAATTCTCAGACGCTTGTAGTGGTTGTATACCGCCACTGCAAGTACTTTCTTGGCGCTTCGCTGGCCAATGACGTACTGGTCCAGAATCTCAGAGATCTCATGCGGCGTCGGCAATTTGTCTGAACCGCCTTCACTAGCACTTTCTTGGATCTCTTCCCGAATGATGTCGTTACATAGGTCAACGCACTCATCACAGATGAACACGGAGGGTCCTGCGATCAGCTTCCGCACTTCGTGCTGGCTTTTTCCGCAAAAGGAGCAATACAGCAACTTGCCGTTGTCGTCTCCATTGTCATTACTACGATCGGTCATTAAACCACTCCGTCAAACTAAGTCTCTGGCACATAAAGATGCTAGGTTTAGGGCGATATTTCAAGTCCCACGACACCCTTTTTAGTGCCATTTGCGTCATCTTGTCCACCTGACCAATGGGGTCCGGACAGACTTCAAGCAAAACGGCCAGGGAGTAATCAGCGCCTCCCAAAGCTTTTTGCCGTTCTCTCAACAAGTTTAGCCGTGAACCACCAGCTTACATTGTAAAAGGAGGGAAAAAAGGACACTTTTATCCCTCAATTACCAACAGTACAAATTATAAGCAGATTTTATGCCGGGGTTATTCGACGACTGATCACGTCGTCAATCAAACCGTACTTCTTCGACTCTTCAGCACTCATAAAGTTGTCTCGCTCAGTATCAACAGCTACCTGTTTCACAGACTTGCCCGTGTGCTCTGCCATAATCTCGTTGAGACGTTCGCGAATTTTCAAGATTTCTTGCGCATGGATATGAATATCGCTGGCCTGGCCCTGTGCGCCGCCGCTAGGCTGGTGAATCATGGTGCGGGCATTAGATAAGCAATACCGCTTACCTTTAGCGCCTGCTGTCAGCAAAAATGCCCCCATGCTACATGCTTGGCCAATGCAGATAGTGCTTACATCAGGTTTAATGAACTGCATGGTGTCATAAATTGAAAGGCCAGCCGTCACAGACCCCCCCGGTGAATTAATGTACAGGCTGATATCTTTGTCTGGGTTTTCCGCTTCCAAAAATAGCATCTGAGCAACGACTAGGTTAGCCATGTAGTCTTCCACCTGGCCAACCAAAAATATGACACGCTCCTTCAACAAACGAGAATAGATATCCTGGACACGCTCGCCTCGAGCGCTTTGTTCGATAACGTATGGAATTGTTACATTTGATACATCCGGTACCAAACCGGTCTCATTTATAATCGACATAGTTCAATTGATCCTTGCGGAAAAGATAACGGGAAGACTGGCGAAGGCAGAGCCTGTCGCGGCAGTTTAAAAGCTACTTCAGCTCATGAGCTTAAACCCAGTCTAGCGGTTATGCCAGCCGAGATCAGGGGTTGAATGGATTTTTTATTAAAATAGGCGAGATAGAAATCAATTTGGTAATAAATTGAACAAATTGCAGACATAAAAAAACCGCCTAGAAATAGGCGGTTTTTCAGATTGAGCGTGTTGCTTATTGCGCTTGTTGATTTGCTTCGGCAGAAAGAGTCTCGTAATCGCTCGCTTCTTCTGTCACTTTTGCGACATTCATCACGTGCTCAACCGCCTGCTCTTCCAAAACCATCGCCTCAATACTGGACTTCGCTTCTTGGTTAGACGAGTAGTATTGAATAACCGCATCTGGATCATGATAGGTGGAGGCTAGCTCATCAATTGCTTCTTTCACCTTATCTTCATCAGCAGTCATTTCTTGAACTTTGATGATTTCTCCCATGATTAGGCCAAGCTTAACGCGCTTGCTTGCTTGCTCTTCGAACATCGAATCAGGAAGTAGCGATTTGGTATCCAATTTTTCCGCTGCGGCACCAAACTGCTGCAACATTTGCTTGCGCATATTTTCAACTTCATTCGCAACTAACGCACCGGGAATATCGACCGCTTGCGCTTCTGCTAATGCATCGAGTACTTGAGTTTTGACTTTATTCTTGATGGCATTTTTAAGTTCGCGCTCCATATTTTTCTTTACTTCAGCACGAAACGCTTCTGCACCACCCTCTTCTACGCCAAACTTTTTATAGAACTCTTCATCAAGTTCAGGCAAAGACTGCTCTTTGACTTCCTTAAGTGAAATTTTGAACTGTACTGCAGCACCTTTTAATTCTTCAGCGTGGTATTCCTCTGGGAACGTAAGATCGAGAGCTTTTTCATCACCGGCTTTCATGCCAACAATGCCGTCCTCAAAACCTGGAATCATACTATTTGAGCCCAGTACAAGGGTTTGGCCATCCGCTTTGCCGCCTTCGAACTCTTCGCCCTCTTTGGTACCCACGTAATCAATGATCACCTGGTCATCAGTCTTGGCTGCGCGCTCAACAGTTTCATAGGTTGCTGCCTGTTTGCGCAGATTCTCGATCATTGTATCGATATCCGTTTCTTCAACAGTGGCGACTGGCTTAGCGATTTCAAACGCAGAAAAATCTGTTAGTTCAAATTCTGGATATACTTCTAACGTAGCAACGTATTCAATGCCTTCGCCTTCGGTATCTTTCGAGATATCGATGTTTGGCATGCCAGCAGGGTTTAAGGATTCTTGCTGAATCGCTTCAAAATAGGTGCGATTAATCACTTCGCCCAGAACTTCTTGGCGAATACCTTCACCAAAGCGCTGTTTGACGACTTTAAGAGGAACCTTACCAGCACGGAAGCCATTAATTCGGGCTTTTTTTGCGGTATCTTGTAGGCGCTTAGCCACTTCACCGTCGATTTGTTCAGCTGGTACGCCGATTGTGATCCGGCGCTCTAAGTTTGACGTTGTCTCTACAGAAACCTGCATGCTGTCCTCTTAATCAAGTTCGTGAGTCAAAGGGCTTTCTGATCTCGGGCGAATCAAACCCGAGCATTTGAATATGGTGCGGTCGGAGAGACTTGAACTCTCACACCTTGCGGCACCAGAACCTAAATCTGGCGTGTCTACCAATTCCACCACGACCGCTAAATGATCTCTAAATTCCGACATTGCGCTCTGATTGATTATTTTGCGAATCTCTGTAACTCGTTGATTTACAAGCTTTAATATCGCAAAAAACGCACTTGCCCGAACGAAGGGGTGGAGATTGTGCCACAGTCACTTTGGAGGTTCAATAATAATATTGAGCAAATATTTAATGAGGCTTAGCGAGTAGAAAAACAGCTTCACTTGCTGAAGTGTTACTGATCAAAAGAGGACCAGTGCCAGCTGGTAACAATTCAGCTTGCTCGGACGGTCGCTGGCTACCATCAATGCAGATGCCGCTGCTAACAGTTATGAGTAAGCGATAGGAATGATCTAGGGGCAAACTAAACGTAGCGCTAGGTTGGAGACAAATTCGCTCCACAGAAAAGTCTTGGAACTCGACAACCGACTCAATGCTACAGCCATCTTTCTCGTGGATGAGCGCTAGATCGGGTATCGTCGCCGGTGACAGGTCCGCAAGCTGCATGGCGGCATCCGTATCCCAGTGACTTTGCGTAAGCACTTTTTGGGCGAAGGATAAAATTTTGCGCTCATAAACAGGGGTTTGAAACTCAATAGTGCGCACGCCGTGCATTAAAGAGTGAGGAGTTAATGTCGGCACTTTGACCACATCACCTAGCTGTAACGACTGCACATGGATAAACGACTCCATGTCTTCGCGCAGGGCTTGCTCTTCTCTCAACAGCTCTGCGGGCAATTTTGCCAACCACTGCTTGGACTGATTAGCCGATACAGGCTCATTGACGCCTATCCCCTCTTCAACCCTGAAACCATCAACGAGTTCATCTATTTGTTCTCTAATTACTCGATATTTTTTTACGCTGGCAAGATAGGCTTTTTTAAAATGAGTATCGTCAGGAAACTCGTCGCGCTTCTCTACCGAGAACCCAAAGCGTATGCCACCCTCACCGCCGGGCCAAGCTTGCTGGTCAATATGAGTGACCACGTAGACTTCGCGTTTCTCTTCGTGCAGTTCGAAATATAAGTCACCAAATACCGGTTCGGGTAATGGGTCTAATGTTTTAAGCAAAATTGGCGTTGCGTCAAAACTCTTTCCATTGTTGCTCTGCTTTGCGAGACAACATTCACCACAGGCTGAAAGTAGCCACGGTAACGGAATGGAATATCGTCCATCAGTGACGCGAGACTGACCTCGTTCTTCAATACCGGTAAACCAAATCTCTTGGCCCCAGGGTTTGGGAATGTGAATCGGCTGCAATTCTATTGGCTGATCCAACCAAAAAAATGGCGTTTGGCGCTCGGCTAGCCAGGATATCAACGCGCTACTTGTCTCTGTGAGGCTTGTTAGTTCCTGGACACCGTGATGATCTGCGAAGACTCCCAGACCGATCCTCACCTGCTTTCCTTGACGTACAAGGCAAAAAACCGCGACCAGCACCTCTGTCTCGCCGCGCTTGAGATAGTTCGGACTCCAGTCGTAGCGAACTGCAACTATTTTTTGCTCAAGCGTTGTCTGCGCAAACGTTGCCAGCTCTTTATGCAATAGTCCCTGCGGGCTCGGATGATGAATTAACGGAATCACGCGATCTCTAAAATCAAATTAGCTAAAACGAAAAAGCCCCAGTTACCACTCATGCAGTCACTGGGGCGGCTATGATAGCACTTCTTTTCCAAAAGAAAGCCGTGCTAATTGCGTCGAGCTAGTTAATTTAGGCGCTCAACAATGGTGGTGATTCCCTGGCCCAGGCCCACACACATAGTCGAGACACCAAAGGTCGCGTCCTTTTCCTTCATGACGGTCAATAACGATCCTGTGATGCGAGTACCAGAACAACCCAAAGGATGTCCCAGCGCTATTGCCCCACCATTTAAGTTGACCTTCTCTTCCATACTATCGAGCAACTTTAGATCTTTCAAAACAGGTAAGCTTTGCGCGGCAAAGGCTTCATTTAATTCAACCACTTCCATATCATCAATGCTCATATTGATGCGCTTTAATGCTTGCTTGGTTGCAGGAACAGGACCATAACCCATGATGGATGGGTCGACACCGGCCACACCGGTTGAAATAATTTTCGCCAAAGGCGTTAAGCCTAACGACTGTGCTTTTTCCGCTGACATCACTAACATCACCGAAGCACCATCTGATAACTGGGACGACGTACCCGCAGTCACTTTGCCATTAACGGGATCGAAAACAGGTTTTAACTTTGCTAAATCTTCAACATTGGTTTCAGGGCGAATCGTTTCGTCCTGCTCAACCATAATGGGGAAACCATTTGCATCGTGACCAGCAACCGCGAATATTTCGTTGTCAAACTTGCCGCTTTCACGTGCCTGGTGTGCGAGCGCATGTGAACGAACGGCAAACTTATCCATATCCTCACGACTAATGCCGTGCAACATAGCTAAGTATTCCGCTGTCATTCCCATGCTACCAGCCGCTTTAGCAACAGAGCGACCCATCATCGGGTTAGGATCAATTCCTTCCATCATACTCAGATGGCCTAGATGCTCTACGCCACCCACCACATAAGTATCGCCCATACCACACTGAATATTAGCCGCAGCAATATGAATTGCAGACATTGAGGAACCACACAAGCGGTTCACTGTTTGCCCAGGAATAGTATGAGGAAGATTTGCTAACAACCAAATATTTCGGCCAACATTCCCACCGTTTTCTTCTCTTTGTAGTACACACCCCCAAATAAAATCATCGACTTCTTCGGGATTCAACGCTTCGTTTCGCGCTAACAATGCTTTTACAATCTCTGCCGAAATAGTGTCGCCACGTACATTGCGGAAACACCCATTTTTAGAACGACCCATTGCACTGCGACCATAATCGACGATCACTGCATCTCTTGGATTTAAACCCACGGTAATTCTCCTCTAAATTCTTTTCGTCTGTGTTAGCTCAACGTTACTGGTAATACTTACCTTCGTCGGCAGCCAACTTCTTCATTGATTCGGTCGCCTCATAAACACCACCGAGCGCTTTGTGCTTGTCGGCCATTGCCAACGCCGCTTTCGCACCAATGGAATCCAGCCATGCGAAAAGGCCGCCGCGGAACGGAGGGAAGCCTACGCCATAGATCAATGCCATGTCCGCTTCACCATGCGAAGCCACAATGCCTTCGTCAACGCAACGCGCTAATTCAGTGACCATGGGTGTCATCATGCGCTCGATAATTTCTTCCTCACTGAAATCTTTCGCCTCAGCAACATGCGGCTTAATTAATTCAAGCACCTCAGGGTCGAAGGCTTTTTTGGGTTTGCCACGCTTATCGGTTTCGTATTTATAAAAACCTTTGCCATTTTTCTGGCCTAGGCGATCGGCTTCGAAAAGCACCTCAATGGAATCTTTAAACGTTCGCGCCATGCGCTCAGGGAAACCGTCAGCCATCACACCACCAGCATGAACAGCGGTATCCATGCCAACAACATCCAGCAAATACGCGGGTCCCATTGGCCAGCCCCACTTCTCCATGACTTTGTCGACTTTTTGGAAGTCAGCGCCATCACGTAATAGCATCGAAAAGCCTGCGAAATAAGGGAATAACACGCGGTTTACTAAAAACCCAGGGCAGTCTTTTACTACAACGGGTTTTTTGCCCATCGCCGATGCATAAGCAACGGTTCGGGCTATCGCCGTGTCAGATGTTTTTGAACCACGAATGACTTCAACCAGGGGCATTGCGTGGACAGGGTTGAAAAAGTGCATACCGCAAAAGTTTTCTGGTCTCGCCAGTGGCTCAGAAAGATAATCAATAGAGATTGTTGACGTATTCGAAGCAAGGACAGTATCTTCAGTTACCTTGCCCTCAACTTCTTTCAAAACTGCGTGTTTAACTTTAGGGTTTTCGACGACCGCTTCTACCACGATATCAATGTCTTGGAATCCACCATAGTCGAGCGTTGGGTCAATATTGTTTAACACGCCGGCCATTTTCGCGGGCGTCATGCGACCTCGGTCGACCCGCTTGGTCAATAGTTTCGCAGCTTCTGATAAGCCTAAATCTAAACCAGCTTGGTTGATATCCTTCATTAAAATAGGCGTACCACGGAGCGCTGATTGGTATGCAATACCGCCGCCCATAATCCCCGCACCCAATACGGCTGCACGCTCAACTTTTTTGTCGGACTTTTTCGCCCATGTTTTGGCTTCTTTTCCGAGTAACTGATCGTTCAGGAAGATGTTAACAAGTGCCCGCGCTTCACTCGTTTGCGCAAGCTTGACGAAGGTTTTTGTCTCAGCGGCTAAAGCTCCCTCACGATCGAGAGTCGCTGCTTGTTGCATAGTACTCACCGCAGCAAGCGGTGCCGGATAATTCTTACCCGCCGTCGATCCAACGAATGCTTTCGCCGTTTCAAACGCCATCATCGTTTCCATCATATTGATGGGTAGCGGAGATGTTTTTTGCTTGCGACGAGCGTGGTAGTCGAGCTTGCCGTCTATACACAAACGTAACGTATTTAGCGCGGCATCTCGTAAAAGTTCAGGCGCAACCACACCATCAACGGCACCCACCTTGAGCGCGGCGTCGGCTTTTTTATTTTGACCTGCGGCAATCCATTCAACGGCAGTGTCGACACCCACTAGGCGAGGGAAACGCACAGTACCACCCCACCCAGGCAGAATACCCAGCTGAGTTTCAGGAAAGCCTACCTGAGCTACCGAGCTCGCTACTCGGTAGTCACATGCCAATGCCAATTCAAACCCGCCACCCAAAGCAAAACCATTAATCGCTGCCACTACAGGTATTTTCAAGTCTTCAATACGATTATTGTTGGTATTGTTTTCAGACAACATGGCGGCAATCGCGTCACCACCCGCTTCAAACACGCCGCCAAACTCGGTGATATCGGCGCCGACGATGAAGACATCTTTGGCACTAGTGATGATTACTCCACGAGCGGAAGAATCGTTTTCTAACGCGGTTATCGCTTCACTTAATTCTTTAACGACACTACTGCTAAATTTGTTAACCGATTCGTTTTGCAAGTCGAACTTCAATTCGGCAATTTGGTTATCCAGCAGCTCAACGGTAATTGCATTACCCGAGTAGATCATTGTTGGCCTCATACTGTTGGTTGGTGGGGCGCGGTTGGCTAGCCAGCCGCTTGTTTAAGCTTCGCTACGGAAGCATTAAGGTCTATATCAATCACTAATGATGTTTTGGCTCATCTTATGGCAGCCAAGCTCTGGAAAAGTTTATTGAGCTACCGCACTTCGAAGATGAGAATGATTGCCATTTCGACCAAAAAACAGCGAATCGTTCACACCAAGCGGCAATATAGAAGTTTTGAGTTGAATTGCAAGCAGGACAAGCAGTCAGAAATCATCAGTCTCTGACCAGCCATATCTGACTCACTAGCCAATATACGGCTGCTTGGCCTTAGGTGGCAAGAGCGCAGCGATTAGCTCTGCCGGATTTTCTCCAAGGTTTCGGAAACGGTGCGGACGGCGACGCTCAAAATAAAAGCCGTCGCCAGGTTTGAGCTTGTCCACTTCACCACCGATAGTCACTTCAATTTCTCCGCTGACCACATAACCCATCATTTCGCCGCTATCAACGAGTAGCTCATCACCTGTATCAGATCCAGCCGGATAGGTTTCGCGAACAAGCTCAACGGGTTCTTCACCTTTAGACTGAATAGCCGCTCGCACCATCGAGCCTATTCCTTCTTCTTCGATATCTTTCTCTTTGTAAAAAACGCGAATTTGCATATTGAGGTCAAGCGCAAAGAAATCCGCCAGCGAGATAGGGACCCCATCAAGGACTTTTTTAAGGGAGTTTACAGAGGGGCTCACCTGGCCGTGCTCAATCATTGAAATTGCACTGTGAGGAACGCCTGCGCGCTTTGCCAATTGCCGTTGGGACCATCCATTTAATTTGCGCAAGACCAACATACGCGCACCGACATCACTGATCATACGTAGAAAACTCGTCCTATTATTGTTCTGTTTGTGGGCAGTGTTAATTAATACCAACGATAAAACATCGAGCTGCTTCTACTGTAGCAATAAAATGTAATTTTTGCCCAGCTTTTGTCATTAAAAGAGAATCTGATCTATAAACGCAAAAAGGATGCTCCATAGCACCCTTTTTCCGTTACAACAAAGATTTACCCCGTCTGATTTATTCCACCATATCATCAAAGGGATTTGGAATATCGAGTGAAACACTATTTTTAAAAGAAGGAATGGACATTTCCTGATCGCCAAATTGGATCTCTGATTCATCAATCATGCCTTCACCGAAACGATAAATCGCATCCAATTGACCCAAGTTAGCTTTTTCAACATATTGTTGCGCAACCTCTCTAGTACCTTCACGCCGGTTGGCATACTCGCTAAATGCTTTTTTACCGTAACGTTTAGCAAGCATCGATTCCGTGTAACTTGCGGACAACACTGACGCGGTAGCATTGTTACCACCAAAACCTTTGGAGTTTAAGAAACTAACAACGGGAGGATTATCAGACAGATCAACATCCGTATTAGAAATAGCTAAGCGATCTGCATGCACGTCGTCTGCCACACGATCAATTGTTTTAATTCCGGGCAGAATTCCATGTTGATATAAACCAAGTGTGGCAATGAGCTGGTCTGCACTTGCGGGTCCAATGGTGTGACCAACATAGGCTTTAACCGCACCTACTGGCCAATGCTCGATACCAAACGCTTTCGCAATGCGATCAAAAATTAATGATTCACTGGTTCTATTTGCAGGAGTACTCGAACCGTGAGCTTGTACAACGCTGCGCTCTTTTATCGCTTGCTCACCAATAATGGCTTGCGTTGCAGCCACAGCTTTTGCGAACGTGATGTAGTTCCCAGGCCCTGGGGCAGAAATTGATTTTTTGTAGCCGTCAGCATTGATATAGACATTCGGCACGGCACCGTAAATATCGGCACCCAATTCAAACGCCAGCTCATCATCCATAAGCACAACATACTGTGCAGACTCACCAATAACAAAACCGCAGTTTTCACCAAACGGACGACTCGCTCTTCGATAATTAGGAATGTCACAACCATCGAGATGTTTGAGGTTTGCATCCGATGCCAATGCACTCATTGCATCGAAACCTTCCATAAATTCAGGGTTCACTGGCGCTTCCGCCGCGCCAACCATGACCACGCGGCGGCGACCACTTTGAATATCTTCAATACCCTGTCGCAGCGTATACAAAAAGGTCGCGCACGCGCCTACCGCACTGCCAGTGACACCAACACTTCCAAGCACGTAGGCGTTTACAAAGTCCGCTGGCATGGTGTTCATTCCCATTGCCAACTGTTTCGATGAAACTCGAGCGCCTTTCATCCGCGATTGCGCTAGCCCAGCGTTACTGTACTCGTCCATTTGCGACAGTACGCTTCCAGAGTAAACGCCAATTTCATCGGGACGTACTGCATCCACGATCTTTTCCCACGGCATACCTAAGGAATGTACGGCATCGGATGCGCCAAGGATTGTCATTTGCAACCCGCGTGGATGAAACCGCGAATTGTAATGTGCGCTGGGGTCGAACCCGGTGGGTAACTGACCGGCCGACTTCACAGGAAAATCACGATAACTGTCAATTTTTATATCAAGAGGCTCAGATAGAGTCACCCGTACCTTGCCACCCTCTCCTTCTGAGAGCGTCCAGCTAGAGGGAATAGGTTCGGGCAAGTGCTTTCGTGACACCTCAAAAGTGAGTTCGCTACCTCCCACTGCAGACATCGACATCTTCTTGTGCCAATGAGTCGCATCAGGGTCAAAGTGGCTTGTCTCGACACGTCGAATCAACGTCGCAGCTTCGATGGCCTCTTTATAAATTTCACCCACCTGCGCTTTGGTGTATTCCTTGCCCTGACCGTCGCTGTATTTACCGCCGTCTATTGCCTCAACCATACCCGTTAATGTCGCAAGACCAGCAACCGTATCAGCAACCTGATCTGAAGGAAGGCTCTCCAAAATCATACGACGGTAACTTTGATGGCCAGAGCTACGACCAGCAGCATTGAATCCACCAAAACCAACAATGACAGGTAAACGCGTATTAGACATAAGACTTGATTCCAGAAGCTGTAATCGAAACGATATCGACCAAAGAACAGGTCGGCTGATGGGTACATTCTAGTCACGAAGATAGGCCATAAATGATGGCGTTTCAGCCATTCTATATGGCATTATAGCCATCCAAGCAATAGAGACTCTACGGCAGAGGCTTTACATGACAGCTAGTCACCACCCATTGACGCACCGCGTGCAATTTCTGCTAGTGGACGAGATGCTGGCCACCAGTGCGAGCCTACCTGCAGAGATGTTATCAGCCGCTCAAAGTGTTGCGGACAGTCGGCAGCGTGGCCAACATTCACTGTCGATAGATACCGTAGCGACCAGTATCCGGCGAGTAAAAACGCGAGCTGGTTTACCGATCATTCCAGAATATACATTATCAACAGCACCCGCTGGCGACATCATTTTTGTCCCCTCCCTATGGCGCAATCCACAGCGAATCATTCGAAATAATCCCGGGGTTACTCACTGGCTACAACAGGCAGCGGAACGAGGAGCAACCATCGCCGGCGTTGGCACTGGCTGCTGCTTTCTCGCGGAAGCAGGATTACTCGATGGTAAGCCCGCGACAACCCACTGGTATTATTTCGACGAGTTCGCCCAACATTATCCAAAAGTTAAACTCAAGCGCGATTACTTTATTACACAAGCGGGTGAAATCTATTGCGCAGCGAGTGTGAATTCACTTGCAGATCTGACAGTGCATTTTATCCAGAAGTTATACAGTTTACCGATTGCCCATCACGTAGAACGGCATTTCTCACACGAGATTCGACGCTCATACGAAAGCTTGCGGTATTTTGAAGGGAATATTGACAAACACTCAGATGAAACTGTTTTACAAGCTCAGCTGTGGATGCAAGATCACTTTTCCGAGGAGGTAAAAGTATCTCTCCTTGCTGAACTGTTCGATATGAGCACACGGACGTTCAATAGAAGATTCAAAGCGGCAACAGGGAAAACACCGCTCGATTATTTGCAAGAACTAAGGCTAAACACAGCGAAGGAATTACTTCAGACCAGCAACTTAAACATTGGCGAGATAGCCTTTAAAGTCGGTTACACGGATGTCAGTTACTTTTCGCGACTATTCAAAACTCACTATCAAACTAGCCCCCATGAGTATCGAAAAACAGTACGGGCTAAACTATTTAGTGTCAGCACGGAGTAACGAGCTCTAAAATCCAGTGAAACCTTATCGTTTAGTCATTTGATCTAGTTTTTGGTTGAAGGCATTAGTCAGTGAATTTAACTTACCGCTCAATGCTTCGGCGTCTGTACTTTCTCGAGACGTTTCTTTCGCCAAGGTGTTAATGCGGTCAATCAACTCGGCCAACGAACGCGCTACGGCTGTTTGCTCCTCTGCCGCTGTCGCGATATGCGCATTACGCTCATTGATAATAGACACCGCATTGACTATCTCGCGCAAGTGCTGATCAGCAGTCTCAACTTTGCTCGACGTCTCTTCGGTTTGAGTTTTCCCCGTATTCATCGCAACCAGCGCGTCATTTGCGCCGGCCTGAATGTTCTCAAGAATAGTCTGTATTTCAACCGTCGACTGCTGTGTTTTTTGTGCAAGAGAACGTACTTCATCGGCAACAACCGCGAAGCCTCTGCCCTGCTCTCCCGCGCGGGCCGCTTCAATTGCGGCGTTTAATGCAAGCAAGTTCGTTTGCTCAGCAATACCTTTAATGACATCCAAAACCGAGCCTACTTTGTTCGACTCATCCGCCAATTTGCTGATGGCCACCGTAGTATTTTCTGTCTCCGATACCAATCGACGCATATTTTCCTGCGCAATACTCATTGCGCCATTACCTTCTTTGGCTAGCTCTGCTGCATTTTTAGTGGTATCAGATGTCTCGACAGCATTTGTAGCGACTTCACGTGAAGCGGCCTCCATCTGTTCTATCGCTGTAGCCACTTGGTGAGTCAGATCGTTCTGCTCGACGGTGGTTCGCGAAATGTCGACCGCCATTTTGTCCAGCTGCTTACTTGCTTCCGTAAGATGCTGGCTGTTAACCTGTAGATCGTCCAAGGTTCCACCAATAAATACCCGCACGCGCTCTAACGTTCTCGATAAAACACCAAACTCGTCACCAGGTAATTCGGCAATGCTATGACGATAATCACCTTCGCGCAGCATATCTACAGCGGACATCAAGTGAGCAAACGGCCCACTCAATTGCATGCGCATAAAGACTATTAGGCCTACCAGACATACAATACCAGCGCCAAGCAAGAGGAACGTGGCCGAGGCACTCGACATATCCGGGTGGGTAATAATCCATACACCCGCACCAATTAGAATCAAAAAGCTCACTAATACCGCGGTAAACAATCGAAATTGAACAGAGTTTGCGTTCATACTGACAACCTAATCCTGACATTTTTGAGGTTTCACGGCACGGGAAGCACGTCGTGTACTCTTCAGTGTAGATTAGGTTTTGAGAAGGTAGAGAAAATTCTTCAATAAGATGGGGCCAACTTTATAGAGTAATACATCAAAAGCGACAGATTAAAAATTAAAAGGCCCATGTATAACTAGGCCCGCATTGTGCGGGCCTATAAAAAGCAATGGATAAAACGCGGCGTTATTCTTGTCCGAAAACGATATAGCTGACTTCCTCAGAGGTGTGGCTTCTTTCGTTGTCTTTGAGTTGGTCTTCATCAATCGCAACAGGGAGGATTCCGGCACCAGGCGTTTGACGCAACACTGCCCAGCCGCCATTACCACCATCCATACCGCTTTGACTTGCGACAGCTGCTGTGACATCCGTGATTGTCTGCAGCGAGTAATCGTAACCATTGCCATTGAGACCATCAACAACATCCGCACCCATTGCAGCTTCATAGAGATAGCCATTAATTTCGCCGCTACCCTCTTCCATAACGATATAGCCAATGGTTTCATCTGCACGGGTTGTGTCGGGATCTTCCGCAATATTTTTACCCACGAACAGATCGGTTGCCGACGCGCTATTTTTAACCGAGCTGCCACGCGACCAGAACACCGAGAAATCTGGGTCGTTTGCCGACATAACCTGACCAACCAGGACAGGCTGCACATAACTATTAATGTACAACGCCGCCTCTCCGGTCCACCTTCCTTTTCGATCAGTGACAGTGCTCAAGTACTTCACAGCCTCCATAGTAATACCGTGAGTTGCCAACTGGTAATCACCCTCTTCGACGACAGTGAAGTGAACGTCGGCATTCGCTTCGGTGCTGTTTCCATCAGCGCGATCAAGCTTCATTTCAAACGTGTTACTCACGGCGTTGCGAACTCTTACAACCATCGGTGCTTGCGGAAGGTCATAAACAGGCGCCGCTACCACAACCATCGAAGCGTATTCGTGGTCCAGTGCTACCGTCGTCCAACTGCTACTCGACACTGATTGGATAACTCCAGATTGCAAGAACGGGCTACCTGGGCTTGCAACATCATTGGGATCACTCGCTAATTCAAACTCTCGTAAATTGGTGTAGCGATCTTCATCAACATCTTGCGCCGCATCGATTGCCGATAACGGATCAAAGTTGTTTGCCAATTCCCACGCATCTGGCATTTGATCGTTATCGTCGTCCGTGTCGGCCACATCACCGATGCCATCGTTGTCGTTATCGGCAACTTCAGTTGCGTCGTTCGGGAAGGCATCAGCGTTATCGCCAACACCATCCCCATCTGTGTCGGCCCATTCGTTTGAATCAAATGGAAATTCATCGTCGCCATCAGCAACGAGATCCCCATCAGTGTCGGCCTTTGTTGGGTCAGTACCAACACTCCACTCAACGAAATTTGTTAAACCATCGCCGTCGCTATCTTGATGACTTTCCCCGCTATCAACAACAGGGTTAAAGCCATATTGCACCTCAAAGCCATCGGGTAATCCATCGAAATCAGAATCCCAGCTATTGAGGTCGGTGCCAGCGGCAATTTCTTCTCTGTTATTGAGCAGGTCGCCATCCCAGTCTTCCGTCGCATCACTCGGGTCGCTAGGATTTAAACCGTTGGCAATTTCATCAAAGTCTCCGATGCCGTCACCATCACTATCAGCGACACCAGGTCCAAACGGATCTCCTCCGGTTTTAAACTCTTCGATGTTGTTGAGGCCATCATTATCTGGGTCAAGAAGCGCGTCATACGTATTAGATGGGTTAAGCCCATAAAACGTTTCCCAAACGTCAGGAAGCGTGTCCCGATCCCAATCCTGGTGATACAAAGAATTCAGAACGTATCGATCTTGACTATCAGGCCAGCCATCTCCATCGGTATCCTGATCTAGTGGATCACTACCCAACTTAAACTCTTCGATATTTGTGAGCTGATCCCTATCAAAATCCTCATGAGCATCACTCGGGTTGTAATCACTTAGTCCGTTTTCATATTCCCAATTTTCCGGAAGACCGTCTTGGTCGTGGTCAAACGCAACCCCTGTGATGGGATCACCATCTAGTGGGTAAAAATCATCACTATCACTAAAGCCATCTCCATCAGTATCGATTAATTCAGGATTTGTCCCGAGAACAAACTCTTCTGCATTTGTAAGAAAATCGAAATCAAAATCGAGATTGGCATCTTCTCCATTAAGCGGACTTAGCGCGAATGGGTGCGCATTTTCATATTCATCTGCGATTCCATCACCATCTGAATCCAAAGCATAAAGCGCGCTTAACGGGTAATGGTCTTCTCCATCATTAACACCATCCAGGTCTGTATCTGGAGAATTGATATCTGTGCCGCTGATAAATTCTTCGAGGTTAGTTGCCCCATCACTATCCAAATCATCTAATGCATCGTTTGGAAAATTTGGATCTAAACCGTCTAAAACCTCCCAAGCATCGGCCATACCATCATTATCAGAATCTAGTGCTTTAGTTGGGCTTAAAGGCCAAAAGTCTTCACCGTCGACAACACCGTCAAAGTCAGTGTCATTTAGGTTCGGCTTGGTTCCCGCAAAAAACTCTTGTGAATTATTCAGCTGGTCGTAATCTGGATCTTCCGCACCATCATAGGTATTCCAATCATTCGTACCGTTAAGCATTTCATACTGCTCGGGCATGCCATCACGATCCATATCCCAGCGATAACGGGCATCAAGCGGAAAATGCTCATCCCCGTCATAAGCGCCATCATCATCACTATCGGGGTTATTCGGATCAGTGCCCAACAAATATTCTTGAAGATTAGACAGTCGGTCGCCATCAATGTCTTCCCAGCCATCATCACGCCATGCATCTAAACCGTTATCCCATTCATATTGATTGGGTATCCCATCACCATCTTCGTCGTATTCAAATTGCTCACGAACCAGCGAGTCACGCGGTCGATAGTCATCGCCATCATAAAAGCCATCGTTGTCGGTATCGGGAGCATCCGGATTAGTACCGAGTTCGAATTCTTGTAGATTGGTCAGCTGATCTCCATCCCAATCTTCTGTTGCATCAAAGGAGTTAAAATCATTTAAGAAAAAATATTGCTCTTCGTATTCAACCGGAAGCCCATCATTGTCGTTATCCAGGGAATAATTTTTATTAAGCGGAGCAACGTCTTCACCATCCCAGACACCATCGCCATCGGTATCAACCTTTCGCCAATCAGTACCGGCAAGGTATTCACCCAATAATGTCAATCCGTCCGACGAGCCATCGAACTCATCAAAATCCTGCTGCGCGTCAAAAGAATTGAGTGGATCAAAACCATTAATAATTTCCCACGCATTGGGCAGGCCATCATGATCATCATCGAGGGCTTTGGTACGATCTGTTGGCCACAAATCTTCACCGTCGTTCACTCCATCCAAATCTGTATCGGGGTGATGAGGATCTGTACCCGCGAAGTATTCTTGTGAGTTATTTAATCCATCGTAATCAGGATCGTCGGCACCATCGTATGTATCCCAGTCATTCGTTCCGTTAAGCATTTCATACTGCTCGGGCATGCCATCGCGATCCATATCCCAGCGATAGCGCGAATCAAGCGGAAAATGTTCATCACCATCATAAGCACCATCATCATCACTATCGGGGTTATTCGGATCAGCACCCAACAAATACTCATGCAGGTTAGAAAAACGGTCGCCGTCGAGGTCTTCTTCGCCATCATCACGAAATGCATCTAGACCATTATCCCATTCGTATTGATTGGGTATCCCATCACCATCTTCGTCGTATTCAAATTGCTCACGAATTTGTGGATCAAGTGGCCGATAGTCATCGTCATCAGCAAAACCATCGTTGTCGGTATCGGGAGCATCTGGATTAGTTCCGAGTTCGAATTCTTGGCGATTGGTAAGCTGGTCGCCATCCCAATCATCAGAACCATCGATTGGGTTGAAATCATCTAAGAAGTAAAATACTTCTTCGTATTCAACTGGAAGGCCATCATTGTCGTTATCGAGAGAATAAGCATTATTGAGCGGTGCAACGTCTTCACCGTCCCAAACACCATCACCATCAGTATCCTGTTTGCGTGGATCAGTACCTAAGCGGTATTCATCCAGAACGGTAAGATCATCAAAATCGTCATCAGATACGGCATCAAATGGTGTCATCCAATCAAAACCATTAATCACCTCCCAAGAATCGGGAAGGCCGTCCGCGTCGGTATCTAGCGCCTTGGTACGGTCGGTTGGCCACAGGTCTTCACCATCCATGACGCCATCGTAATCGGAGTCTGGATTATCAGGAGATGTGCCCAAAATAAATTCGAAGGAATTACTTAACTGATCGCCATCTAAATCCATGCCGCCATCAAGCGCCATTAAGTCTGAAAAGCCAAACAACCACTCGAATTCGGATGGCATGCCATCTTTGTCATCGTCCCGCATGTAGCGAGAATCCAGGGGATACTGATCGTGACCATCGTAAACCCAGTCACCATCGCTGTCGGTATTTTGAGGGTCAGTTGATTTTTCGAATTCCGCTAAGTTGTGTAGCTCGTCACCATCGAAGTCTTCCCACCAATTAGGGCGGAATGCGTCGCTAAAAATTTGTTGCTCCCAAGCATCGGGTAGGCCATCGAAATCTGTATCAAAGGCATACTCAGCATTGGTGGGATAAAGGTCATCTGAGTCCCAGACGCCATCTCCATCGGTATCCGGTAACGCTGGGTTAGTGTCTTGATCGAATTCGACGCGGTTTGATACTTGGTCACTATCAAAATCGTCTGTCGCATCAGGCAGAAAATAGGGATCCAAAAATGCATATGCGTTTTCATACGCATCCGGCAAACCATCACCATCGGAGTCGGTATGATAAAGAGGATCGGCTGGGCGAATATCCTGGCCATCTATAACACCATCGCCGTCGGAATCTTGACGCGTAGGATAGGTATTCGCTTGATATTCTTGTAATGCTGTAAGCCCATCAAAATCGAAGTCATTCGACGCATCACTGCTAAAATTAGGGTCGAGATTGAAGCGGATTTCCCAACCGTTGGGCAAACCATCGTTATCGCTATCTTCCGCTACTAGCGGATCAGTGGGTTCGATATCCACTCCATCCTGGAATGAATCGAAATCAGAGTCGGGATTTTTCGGATTCGTTTTTGCAATATATTCATTAAAATTCGATAGCCCGTCGAGGTCTGCATCTTCGTTTGCATCTATAGAGTTGAATGAATCAAGCGCATAAAAGTTTTCCCAATCATCGGGCATACCATCGCTGTCAGAATCCATCAACTGTGCTGAAGCAACACCGGAATAGGAAAAAATAGAAGAAATAGAAAGAGCAAGAAGAGATCGAACAAATAGTTGCTTAGACACAACAAATCCTCCGTGACGAGTAAAAAATCCAGCAATACCGGAAGCCCAATATTTTTATAGGCTGACTTAGGTAATAAAAAAGCCAGCGATCCAACTAATAAGTAATCGATGATAACTTAGCAGTAGATTTTTGAATCGCCTATCCTAACGCAGCTCACCGAGAAACTCCCCTATTTTTCGTAGCACTATGAAATAGTGCGATGAACCTCTCACGCTTCGAGGTCACTCACTCAAAAGAAGATTTGAGCGCCACACAACAACGTGATCGACCAGAATTAATCAGTCATACATCAGTGATCAACATCCAAGAAGAAAAAATTTATCAAGTTGCAAAATAAATTTGCAAGGTAAGCTAGATGAATGGTGTAACTAGCGGCAAAGTGGTCGCGACTCGTTATTGCGGAAATATTAACGACTCGCTTTAAGAGACACTCGGTAAGCGGCTACAGCTGGTAGTATGCCAATAATTAACCCACCGGCAAAAATGGAGAGTGCGACAATCAAAGTAGAAACACTAAACATATTACCGCTAATAAATAAACCAAATTCAGATTCAAGATAGTGCCTCCCTATAAGCAAACCACACCACGCAGAAAGAAAGCCTGCAATCAAACCGGCGGCAGTAACGACCAATACTTCACATTCGACAAACAATAATATGAATCTTGGAGAGGCACCTAATGTACGTAACAACAACAGTTCTTGCTTTCGCTCCCTTAACGCGGTGAGTAGGACAGCGGCCATGCCGAATAAAGCAGCGACAAGTACTAGCAGCGAAATCAATTGCAGCACTTGCTCGAACATCGCCATCATTTGCCAAAGCTCTGCGAGCGCCACACCAGGTAAGAGCGCCGTCAATGGTTCTTTAGAAAAATTGTTAATCTGTCGTTGCAAACTAAACGTAGCAACTTTTGAACGTAATCCCAGCATAAATGCAGTAATTGATTCCGGCTGCAGTTCTTTTAGTATTGGGCCATCAAGCGAAAAATTCTCTACTGTTACCTCGGAATTCGCCAGCTGGACGCCACCACTCCAACCTAAATGAATGGCTTCCAAACCAGCCAAGCTAATGTGAACGGTTCTATCAACGGGTGTCCCTGTTGGGGATAAAATGCCTACCACGGTAAACGGATTTTCATTGTGTTCAACGAAGCTCGTGCTACCGATACCATGTTGCAGTGTAATATTGTCTCCAATCCGATAACCGAGTGTTTGCGCGACCTCGTAACCGAGAACGGCACCGAACACTTTGGTGAATGCAACACCGCTGCTAAACTCTAACGGCTGTTGTTGTCCATATTTAAAATGCTCAAAATAATCACTGGTGGTTCCCATAACACGATAACCACGATGAGAGTCTCCCAATGAAATTGGAATTGACCAAGCGACCTGAGGATGACTGACGATGTCCTGATAGCTCGAGTAGTCAATGTTGTTGGTCGCGCTACCCATTCGAAAGACGGAATACAAAAGCAAGTTAAGTTGTCCGGTCCTTGCACCAACGATAAGGTCTACACTCGATACGGTTTTGCCAAAACTGTTTTTAGCTTCGACGCGGACATGCTCAACGATTGAGAGAATAGCCGTGCTCAATGCAATGGAAAAAATAGTCAGCGCAATCGCTCCTCGACGACTCCATAGACTCCGCCCTGCAATTCGCCCTAACATACCGTCACCTTCTCGTTAGTATTCAATGATCGAAGGTCAACGACTTCATCAAATGCCGTCGACAAACTCATGTCATGACTCACGAAAACTAGTGTAGCGTTGGATTCGTCAACAACCTCTCGCAACAGCGTAATAAAACCATCTTTCGCATCGGCATCCAATGCAGAAGTGGGTTCGTCGGCAATAATAATTTCCGGTCGATTAATTAACGCTCTCGCAATAGCGACTCGCTGCTGCTGGCCGACACTGAGTTGAGTGGGGGTTCGATCCATTACTTCACTGGGCAACTGCAAACGTTCGAGCAAAGTAGTGGCATTATCTCTACTATGGGCTAACTTAGTTTGGGAAGAACTGAAATGAATTGCCAAACGCAAGTTATCCCACACCGACAAGTACGGTACGAGATTGAATTGCTGATGAATAAAGCCAATATGGTTGGCGCGGAACCTATCGCGCTTTGCCGCACTCAACGACGACAACGAATGACCGAGCACCACCACTTCACCCTCTTGCGCAACAAGCATGCCCGACAATAAATTCAACAATGTGGTTTTCCCCGAACCAGACGGCCCATAGAGAAACACTTGCTGCTGACTTTCAACTTGCCAATCATCAACACGCAGCACCTGCTCACTTTGCCCCCTGGAATAAGAAAAACCAAGATCACGCACACGAATGGCAGGAGGCGTATAAGGGCTCAAGTCAAGTCTCCTTGCTGATTAGTAGGTTGGGATTCAACATCTAAAAAGTATGGTGTTATTGTTGCTACGAACGCAGACCGATGCAATCTAACACACAAAGCAATCCACAGTGTGATAACATATCATAATCAAAAACGCCAATTGAGGGCTAGTCCTAATGCGCAGCCAGATCAAAACATTCATCGGCATGAGTAGCGGCTTAGTAATAGGTTTATGCGTGTCTGTTTTGTGGATTCTACCAAACAACAGTTATCAGGCTGTGGCCGCTGACACCACCGCCCGCGAAGACTCAGAGTATCAAACTATTCAATGGGTAGACCTAATCCCAGAGGAAGATTTAGTCGCTCTATTAAACCCGCCTAGCGTAATCGACGAAATCCCAGATGGGTCCATCGATGACTCGATTGAGAAGATCGGCGAGCTCAACAAAAACTCACCCTACGGACGCGCGTTAAAGTCTACGCAAATCATTCCTGAGTTTAACGATAAGAAAATTCGCATACCCGGATTTGTCGTACCACTGGATAGCGATGAAGATCAGCGCATAACCAGTTTCTTTCTTGTTCCCTATTTTGGAGCCTGCTTGCATTTGCCACCGCCACCGCCGAATCAAATTATTTATGCAGAGTTCCCAAAAGGTCTTGTAGTTGATGTGTTATATGACCCGTTTTGGATTGAGGGAACTGTAAAAACGGAGATTAACAGTACGATGCTGGGCACATCCGCTTACACGATGACAGTTGATCGAATAGAGATCTATGAAGAATAAACGCGTCAGTAAAGGTACTGTCTACGCTTTAAGCTGACTGCAAGATTTGCACACGCCATGTAACTCTAGTTGAGGAGTACCCAGCGTAAAGTCAACCTGTTTTAGGCTAGCGCGAATAGCATCGATAATCTCTTTTTTGATACCGATTTCGCTCACATCCTCACATGAATCACATATCATAAATTGCGGAACATCGTGAGTGTGATCACAGGCTATATGCGAGCACGCGATAAATTTGTTAATTGAGCTAAGCTTGTGGACCAGGTTTTCTTCGGCCAAAAAATCAAGCATGCGATAAATAGACATTACCGGCAGCGAATCATCGAAATACTCCTTATAACAATCCGCAATTTCATAGGGCGATAACGCGCGCCGACTTCTCAACAACGTTTCTAGCACATTGCGACGCTTTGCGGTAAGCCTTGCCCCCGTCTCGCTACAGGTTTGTTCCGCACTTTTTAAAATTGTCTTGATACTAGCAGTCGCCATTTTCGATAAAATTCCCAGTGATCTGCAAAAGGAGAGTTAGAAGCCTACCAAACGACGTCAGCAGCCTACCGAAAAGCAGTGTAGCAAATAAGATATCTAACATGAAACACAGACGGCTAGACTGATACCAAGCAATTGCTGGGATCAATGAGCGTGAGCTCCTAGTCAACAGGGTTTATAACTTCAACCTTGCTACCCAAGCAGTCGTCCAGCTCAATTTCCGTCAAAACGTCGCCACTCAAGTTATAGCCAAATACACCTCGATCGGTGATAAAGACTCCCTTGGCTCGTTCAACCTGCAGCCCACTAAACCAAGTAAATAAGGAATCATAGTTGAATACCTGATCCGCAGAAAAGCGCCAACCCCGACTTCGGTAACCATTGCCGGCATTCTCAACCTCTACAACACCGGTTTCAGAGAAAGCATCTGCCCAATCCTTACCCAAATCATCCAAAAGCTGAAATCTAGGCATCCCAGCTGACTTGGCCGCTTGATTGAGAGTGCACCCCGTCAACAGAGAAACATCAAAACGCCCCTCTCTCGCGAACACTAGTGTCTTACTCGAATTATGACTGTCGTAGAGCGCTTTAAGACTTTCTTTATCCTTATTGGAGTAAAGGTCGACTTTATTGCCCACAATAACATCCGATACCTCCACGTGCTGCTGATAAGTTTGATGCGTGTAGAACTTCGGATTAGATAGCTGTCTCGCGTCTACCAACGTCACGGTTTTTTGGATCTCAAGCGTATCACGATAGTGATCAGCTGAAAGTACTTGCAACACTTCTATAGGGTGACCTAGCCCCGTAGGCTCAATTAATAATCGATGCGGCTTAGCTCGATTCAATAGTTGAGCAAGCGCGATCTGCATTGAGAACCCCGAAGAGCAACACATACAGCCGCCAGGGACTTCTCGAATAAATACCCCACGCTCCTCCGAAAACTGCCCCTGAAATAGCTCGCCATCTATACCCACCTCGCCAAACTCGTTAACAAGAACCGCCCAGCGTTCATTGCAACGCTTTTGCTTTAACAAATTGATAATAGCCGTGGTTTTTCCTACACCAAGAAACCCGGTAATGACATTTGTAGGTACTGCGCTAATGCGAATCGGATCCGACATTGCAAATCACTCGAAAATAAAATGCGTGAAGCTAGTGACACACCTCGTCATATCGCAACCTCACCCAGCAAAGCGCCTTTAACGACGCAAGTTTTTGAAGCTCCCTATGGCAAAGACGATAGTGTAGAAAAGCATAGGAAGAGCTAAATAGCTCATCGAACAGGTGACCGATATTTTTATCAGCATAACGCTGAACTCACTTCATCAGCCATTAAAATTTTAGGCTATTAGCGTTCTTATTCAATGGTGTTGAACCTTGCATACCGTTAATGATCCACTGAGTGCTTATATCCTCAAACCCTGAAAACTGTTCGAATAGTTTGATCTGAATTTTTGGCGGTATTCTACTAGCACACAACCATTGATAAGATAGTTTCACATCTTTGTGAGAATCATCTCTAGCCTCTTCCTGATGATCAACATTTGCCTTACCAAACCCGTTCTCTGATGTTTGGTCATCTCCCGGTTCTAAAAATGGAAAATCAATAGCTATACTGACTAGCTCGCAAGAGGGGCTTAACTCAATCAACTCTTCAGGTTGCTGCAATAATCTCGATATACGTTGAACCTCTGCTCTCTGTTGATCGGTAAGCGGTTCGTGTTCAAAACCTAAAAAGTTGGCTAACGGGGACTCCAGCTCGAAATAAAGTCGATTGCTATCATAAACCAGAGCAAGATCGGCCGATCCATGGCTATGTACAGTATGGCTATGTACAACGTGGTGAAGTGGCTGCTGAGAAAAACATATTCCAGATTTGACGGTAAGTAGTAACAATACCAGTAAATGCTTCATCGGTTCCTCGTATCTTCAACAAATTAAAGAGGCATAGTACATTGAGTTCACGCAAAATCTAATGAGAGCAGCAAGCGAGGATTATCTGGCGTTGCACCAGGAGAACGATGTACCAAGCCAAATCCTTCGTTACCTTCCCATGATTCTCCTTTTAGTAAGGCGATAGCACGAGTAGGGATCATCTGGATCATTTCTTTGCCGGAAAGCAATCCGGGTTGTTCATCGGGAATTCCAAAACTCGCAGGACCCAACTTGGTACGGTCTACCACGTGATTTGGCAACCATTCGGTCGAACCTCCGCAGTAATTGAGCAATAGCCTGCAAGGCACTCTATCCACATGAAATTTAGGGCACATGGCGCAATCAAGTTTTGTTAGGCGAAACCCTACGGATCGAAGATCAAATAAACAGGCGAACATTTCTATCGTTTGCATTAGGTCAGCAATAAACCAATCTCGAGCCGGATGTTCGGGTAACTGTTTTCCAAGCTCATTTTCAACGGCAGAAATGGCTATCGATTTTTGGAATTGCTGAAACTGCGAACCACTCGCGACCAAAAATGCTGTGTATTCACTCACTGTCGCGTTTTCTTCACGAAGCCAAACTGCCAAATTACATGAGGGGTCATAGATCCGAGTCAACTCATCCAAGTCTGATGATATAATTACCGACTCCCTTAATTCATTTTGTGCTGTTTGCATAACTGATTAACCTAGTTAGTCGCGGTTATTGGAGTCATTATTCTTCGCTCATTTGTGGAAATGGATCGCTTAGGGTTTCCCAATATTCTCTGCCCTTTAACACATCTTCTTCACTGAGTAAGCATTCATCCAATTGCGCTTTTATTTTAGATTCGTTTAATCCCTGTCCAATAAACACCAACTCTTGACGCATATCACCAAAAGGCTCAATCCATTTCTCATGGATAGACTCTAAATACTCTGGATCATCCGGCCAGTTCTTTTGCGGCACGGCTTTCCAAAACATGCCTGCAAAGGCGTAGCGTGCGATACCACCCGCCTGATTCCACTGCCACGCGAACTCGGGGCGAGAGGCCAACCAAAAATACCCTTTCGAGCGAATCAGTTTTCCTGAGGCTGTGCTATTTTCCGTTGCTTGTTCAAAGTCATATTGATGAAAGAAGTTATATATTTTCTCTGGGTGAAAAGGCCGGCGCGCCTGGTAAACAAAACTAGCAATTCCGTATTCTTCGGTCTCCGGCGTATGCTCACCCCGTAATTCTTTTAACCAACCGGGAGCTTGTTGGGCTCGCTCAAAACTAAATCGACCGGTGTTCACGATGCACTCGATGGGCACATTGCCATGTTGAATTCCGTGTATTTCCGCATCACGGTTGAGGCCACGCAATATGCCATACAGGCGCTGTGTTTCTTCAGGCTCGATTAAATCTGTTTTGCTAATGAGAATTACATCCGCAAATTCCACCTGGTCAACTAGCAGGTCAGCAACGCTACGTTCATCCTCCTCGCCTAGAGACTCTCCTGTTTCCTGTAATTGCTTGGCCGCCTCAAAGTCATGCAAGAAATTCACGGCATCAACCAAAGTGACCATGGTATCCAGCCGAGCTACATCCGATAAACTCGTACCTTCTTCGTCTGCAAAGGTAAATGTTTCTGCTACGGGAAGAGGCTCTGAAATGCCTGTTGATTCAATTACCAAATAATCGAAGCGCCCCTGCTTGGCCAAGTCGTTCACTTCGAGCAGCAAATCTTCACGTAATGTGCAACATATACAACCATTGCTCATTTCAACGAGCTTCTCTTCACTGCGATTTAACTGCACCTCACTTTGCACTGTATTCGCATCAATATTAATTTCGCTCATATCATTAACAATGACAGCTATTCGCAAGCCTTCGCGATTATTGAGCAGGTGGTTCAATACCGTAGTTTTACCCGCCCCTAAAAAACCCGAAAGAACCGTCACCGGTAGTTTATTAATCATGCCATGCTCCAACATTTAATCCGTAACACTACACGTGTGCCTTGTCATACCCACAGCCAACGCGTTGTCGAATTGGGACATCAATTTTCTGAACCCAGTACGACCTCCCCGCTATCTCTCAAGCGCGACGCGAATTCCCAAAACTGTCAGAAAAAATGGCGTCGAGGAGACGCCAACTAGAGGGGGAGAGACCTTATTAAAAAACGAGGAAAACACCATCACCTACATCCAACTTACTTAGCGAGCGTTCATTACCAAAAGAAGACAAACACGCTAATAGACAGAAACTCGATATAAACAAAGCATCTCAAACTGTTGATATATGTTATATCATATCTTTTTGAAGTTTCAACCTCTCCAACTTAAGCCGCGCCGGTATCTTAGAGTGAATAAATCAAGAGCATACATATAGAAAGGATTAAGCAACGAAAGAAAAGGTCTCAGCGGCGGCAAGACTCCATGGAGCACAAAGACGTAACCCATGTAATCTCGTTTCCCTACGAAGCACAATAGAAACCGAGGACGCATTGCCCTACAGAACATTAAACTATCGAAGTAAAGAAAAATTGGAGCGGCGACAAAAGTGCAG